>OZ244112.1:0-4034967 GCA_965215675.1 Dehalococcoidia bacterium
TCCGCCGCGGGCGCCGGTGCTGAGCCTGTCCGGGATGCCGGACCTGAGGGTCTATGACAGCCTGCTGGCGGGGGTGGCCTGATGCTGGAGGCCAACGCCATTGAGGTCCGGATCAGTGAACTGTGCCACCAATTCCGGCTGCCCACCATGGGGGCGCAGTCGGTGTCCCGATTCACCGCCGCCGGGCACGGCGACGCCCTGGAGACCCTGCTGGAAGTGCTGGAGCAGGAGGCCGAGGAGACCGGAGGCAGCGCCGCATCGGCCGGCTGCGCACCGCGTCCAGGCTGCCCGCCGGCAAGACTTGGGAGACCTTCGAGCACGACCGTGTGCCCCTGGCTCTGCGGCAGCAACTGGGCGAGCTGTCTGACGGCAGCTTCGTCGACCGCGGCGTCAACGTGCTGGCCTTCGGACTGCCCGGCACCGGCAAGACCCATGCACTGTGCGCCTTGGGCCACCGGCTGGTGGAGTCGGGCAGGTCAGTGCTCTTCGCCCCGGCCTACCGGCTGGTGCAGGACCTGCTCGCCGCCAAGCGCGACCTGGCATTGCCACGACAATTACGAAAGCTCGACAACTACGACTTCCTGCTGCTGGACGACCTGGGGTACCTGCCCCAAGGGGCCGAGGAGTCCGAGGTGCTCTTCACGCTCATCGCCGAACGCTACGAACGCCGGTCCCTGGGCATCACGTCCAACCTGGTCTTCTCCCAGTGGGAGCACATCTTCGCCAACCCAATGGCCACGGCGGCGGCCATCGACCGGGTGGTCCACCACTCGGTCATCCTGGAATTCGACGTCCCCAGCTACCGCACCGGAGTGGCCCAGCAGCGCAGTCAGAAACAGGGGGTGAACCGGCAAGAATAATTGACGGAACCGGCAAAAGTAGTTGACGCTGAACACCCGGGGCGGTGCCGTCAGCGCCGCCCTGGGCAACCCACCTACTTCCGGCCCCGTGGGGCCTCTTTTTTCCCAGGGCGCGGGCGCAGTGCCTGGAGCATCAGCTCCTCGGCGCACTTGCGGCAGTAGACGCCAGCGTCGGCCCAGGTCTCGCCGCAGCGCCTGCATGTAACTTTCAGCCGTTTCTTGCCCATTTCCTACCTACGGTACAACAAAAGTTTTCAGAGCTGAAAACTTGGAAATATCTGCGAGTTAACGATTTCTCGCAGATATTACTCGCACTATATGCAGTACGATTTACTCACAAACTCGCAGAACTCGCAGATATTTGGTGGTTTCCGGGTTAGTCCTGGAAAAGCATGAAATCTGCGAGAAATCTGCGGTGGTCACAACATCCCCCTTCTCGCAGTCGAACTTCGGACCGCCCCTCGGTAGGCGGTCCATCGCGGATGTGCTTTGAGCTTTCGCCCGAATGCTTGGGGTGTGATCTTCCGCCCCAACTGCTCTACCGCGAGTTCAAGCAGGTCTTTGCTGGCCTTTCCGTGCCAGCTGTCATCTATGCCGGACAGAAACTCCCACCTGGTCCATGTCCTGCAGGGCGGTGTCCCTTGCCTCCGCGTCGCCTACGGACGCGGTGTAGCCCGGAAGGTAAATGTCGTCGGCGGACTAGGTTCTGTTGACATTTGCATTTGTAACCGATGTGCAGGCCCATTTCATGTCATTCCAAGTGCAGGAAAGCACTAATGGCCTTGAATCGGAGTGATAAGTCCAGGATTCTTCGTCGCTATTTCCCCGGAATGACCCGCAACAGCGAAATGTCAACAGAACCTAGTACGACTCCTTTCACCTACACGGCATTCGGAGCGACCATCGGGGCCAACGTGGTAATGTACCTGGCAACCGCCTCCATCGCCGCCGTTCGCATGTCTCGGGCTAGAAATCTGGCCGGAAACCCTGATTCTCCCCAAGCAGTCGGTTTCTTAACGTCGATTATCGATGGAACGGTGGGTATTGCAACGTCTTTCATGCACTACTGAACCATATAAGACTGGAATACGTCTGCTTGGCGTAGCGCAAAACCCGGCCGATGGCTTTCCGGCCAGACTTCTAGAGGGGGCACCATTCCGGGGCGGCCATAATACGAGACCCACGAGGATCGTCGGCACGAGAAAGGGGCGAGTGTAAGGCTTGATGCGAACCGGCGCGTTTAGTTGATCTTGACCACTGAGCCGTCGTCGTCAATCCGCAGACCGACGATGGGGCCGACCTTCTGGTTGAACGAGTCGGCGATGATGGGATGGTCGGTGTCTCCCACCCGGTTCACCCAAGCCGGCACCACGTGTTCCATTACTGCGGTGTTCAGGCTACGGAAGGTCATCTCTTCGGAGAAGGGGACGAACTCCATTGCATCTATTCCCGCCCCACGGGTATCCGAAGACGTGTTCTTGAGCAGCCCCATCTCGTTCTGGATGGCTGCTATTCGGAGGGCCTCCAGTTCTGACTTGGCTGCCTCCTCCGTAATAATCATTTGCAGATCCTGGGGGATTTGCCCCCACTTATTGCCGTTAATCACGTTGTTGTTCGACGGGAAGCTGAGCAGCGGGCCGATGATGTAATCGGTCACTTCGTACCAACGCTGACCAAATCCGGCGTCGGCCCCGGTTACTCCACAGTCCAAGATGCCCCGCTCAATAGCCGTGTAGACCTCGGCGAAGGCGAGGAACTGGGCCTCGGCGCCCATCCCGTTTATCCAGTCGGACAGCGCGGCGCTGTGGCTGCGGGTCTTTTTGCCTTCGAACCCGTCCAGCGAATCGAC
Source organism: Dehalococcoidia bacterium (assembly GCA_965215675.1). Classification (GTDB taxonomy): domain Bacteria; phylum Chloroflexota; class Dehalococcoidia; order Lucifugimonadales; family UBA3495; genus VXOI01. Next base: position 2,710 of record OZ244112.1, read on the forward strand.
TTTCTCCCGGCAAAAGAAGAACTGGTCGTTGCCAGCGTACCAGTTGTGATTCATTATCACGCCGCCGGTCTCGGCCAGCACCATTTCTTCGATGTCCTTGATGATGGCCTGGGTGGCCTCGAACTCCTGCTCGCGGGAGGAGTAGATGCCCCAGAGATTCTGAATCTCGATGGGCGGCATTTCCCCGCCAACGTAACCGCCGTAGATGGTGGCGGAGTCCAGGGTGCCACTGGTGACCAGGCTCAGGGTGTCGGGCCCGGCCAGCCCCAGCTCAGGGAAAGAGCTGGTGATGAATTCCACCCTCCCGTTGGTGCGCTCCAGCAGGTTGGGCCTGAAGTAGGTTTCCAGCAACACGCAGGGCAGCAGGGCCCGGTTGATGCAGGCGTGCTGGATGATGATGGTTTCTCCGTCGTACTCCAACGGTGTGGGGTCGGTGAGCTTGGCCTTCTCCAGAAGTTCCTCGTAGAATGGGCTTTCGTAAATCCAGAGGTGGCGCTCCAGCGACTCCAGGGTCACGTTGCCGTCGAAGTCGCCCTGTTCCACAGAAGGAGCGGGGCCGACCAACTGGTTTATGTCGCCCAAGTAGATTGCGCCGGGGCCACCGGCGTATTCGGCGGCGTATTGTTCCAGCGTCGACATCGACGCCGGGGCCTCCGTTGCCTCTTCGATCATCGCTTCAGTGGGCGTAGGGGCTACGGTTGCCGGTTCCGCTGTGGGCTGCGCTGCCCCTCCGCAGGCAGCCAACAGGCTCAGTATCAGAATTAGGGCCAGTCCGAGGAACAACGGTCTACGCATATTGGGCGTCCTCCTCTTGATCTCTTGAGCTTAGGCAAGTCCCGAAGCGGCCAAACAAGACGCTGTACGTAACCGGGTCCCGGGTTTCAACGGGCAGGCTGTGCCCGAACTGACGAGTCCGGCGAAAGAGTGGCGTTTATCCTCCTGTCTGGCCGCCGATTCGACCTGCTGAAATACCACCCGCCAACCGCAGCGGGCCGCGTCCCGGCTGGCCTTGAGCGGAAATTCTCCGTCCCGTAGCGGAATCTTCCGCCCGTTGCCGAAAGGATGGCTGAATATAGCACACCCTTGGATACAGTGTAAATTATTACAGACTAAGATTTAGCTGCTTGATATGTATTACAGTAGCTAATCATAAGTACAGCTACGCAATACGTTATCAAATAAAGGAGCGTAGAGATCATTTGGCCCATTGCTTGGTGGAGTGCCGGAGCGGCCCGGGGCGGTTGCCAAACGGTCTCTTCCCGGCAAGGGGGTTGGAAATAATCGCGCCTCCATCTGGTTCAGTCGCCACGAATGGATGAAGACCCGGAAGCCTGCTATGTCATAATGACGCTGCGCCAGGAATCCCATGTTCCACCTGTGTCAGTACACATTCCGGGAGGTCTCAGTGTTATGCCTTACCTAGCACTGCCAGGGGTTGACTTGTGGTATGAGGACACAGGAGGAACGGGCACGCCCGTGGTTTTCCTGCACGCCGCTTCCGGCACTTGCGAAAGCTGGGTGCACCAGTTGCCCGCCTTCACGACCGCCGGTTACCGGTGCATCACCTACGACCGGCGCACCTGGGGCCGGTCCGTTCCCACCAACCCCGAACACCAGCCGGGCTTTCCCGGCGACGACTTGCACGCCCTGCTGGAGAGTCTGTCCCTGGAGCGCGTCCACCTGGTGGCTACGGCGGCAGGCGGAATTACGGCGCTTGACTATGCTCTGACCCACCCGCAGCGGGTCCGCAGCCTGGTGGCCGCCAACACCATTGGCGGAGTGCAGGATGAAGCCTACCTGGAAGTGCAGCGGCGGCTCCGTCCGTCGGAGATTCAGAACCTGCCGGTGGAGTTGCGGGAGCTCGGCCCGTCCTACCGGGGCACAGACCCGGACGGCGCGAGTCGCTGGCTGGAGATAGAACTGGCCAGCAGGCCCGGAGGTGCGGTGCCCGCCCAGCCGCTCCGCGATCCCATCACCTACGCCCGGTTGCAGACCATGCAGGTCCCGGCGCTGATTCTCTCAGGAGAGGCTGACCTGCTGTCGCCCCCGGCGCTGATGCGGATGCTGGCGGCGCATATCCCCACTTCCCGGTTCGTCTCCCTTCACGAAGCAGGCCACGCTGGGTTCTGGGAACGGCCCCAGGTCTGGAACGGCCTGGTCCTGGAGTTCATTGCCCGGCACTGGTAGGCGAACATCTTTGAAATGCGGATTAGTTGAGGTCGGCCTGATTGCCCGGCAACACTTGGGCAATGCCACTCTCCCTTCAGGCTGCGAACTCCTAAGACCATCAATTCAAAACTGTTGGACTACTAAACTAAAGCCAAGGTGGGATGTACATTTAAGTGGCGATGATGATCAGCCGGGTTGCGCGGGTTAATTCCTCTCATCCGTACTTGGAGAATGACCCCGTCCTCGTCGCTTGTCTACCACCGTCTGCGCATTTCACCTTGGCTTCGGTTTAGTACTACAGCAGCAGATTAAAAGCGGGTAGAATTGAGGCATTCCAGCGGTGTTGAGGTGTGGTTGTGGCGCGTGAGGATGAAGTGGCGGAAGTGGCCCGGTGGTCTGAGGGGATCGAACGGATACACGAACGCATTGCGGGGCGGTTCCGGCGTCCGGAGCCGCGCCGGCGGGCATTGGATTATCTGAAAGGGCTGCTCAGCCCGGTGGAGCGCAAGAACGGCTGGCAGCTTGCTGAACAGGCGGGCGACTCCACACCAGACGGGGTGCAGCGCCTGCTCTCCAGCTACCGGTGGGATGCCGACCTGGTTCGCGACGACCTGGCGAGCTATGTGGCGGAGCATCTGGCGGATGCCGATGGGGTGCTGGTGGTGGACGAGACCGGATTCCTGAAGAAGGGGAACAAGTCCGCAGGGGTGCAGCGTCAGTACAGCGGCACGGCGGGTCGGATTGAGAACTGTCAGATCGGGGTATTCCTGGCCTACGCCTGCGGCAAGGACAGGGCCCTGTTGGACCGGGAACTGTACCTGCCCCAGGTGTGGGCCGGGGATGTGGAACGCCGCCGGGAGGCCGGGGTGCCGGAGGACGCTGTATTCCGGACCAAGCCCCAACTGGCGCAAGGGATGCTGGAGCGGGCGCTGGAATCAGGAGTCCCCTTCGGCTGGGTTACCGGGGATGAGGTCTACGGCAGCGACCGCAACCTGCGGTTGTGGCTGGAGCAGGAGGGAATTCCCCATGTGCTGGCCATCAAGAGCAACGAGAAACTGTGGTCTCTGACGGAGAAGGGACCCCAACAGGTGAGAGCGGACCGGTTGGCAGCCCAAGTCGAGGAAACAGACTGGGTCAGGTGCAGCGCGGGCGATGGAGCCAAGGGTCCCCGGGTCTACGACTGGGCCACCGTGGCGATACGGCCCCTGGGGGAGCGGGGCAGGGGTTACTGGCTGCTGGCCCGGCGCAGCATTGCCAAGCCTGATGAGCTGGCCTACTACGTGTGCTTCGGCCCGTCCGGTACCGCAATGGCGGAGTTGGTGAAGGTGGCCGGCCGCCGCTGGGCCATAGAGGAATGCTTCGAGGAGGCCAAGGGACAAGTGGGACTGGACCAGTACGAGGTACGCCGTTGGGATAGCTGGTATCGCCACATTACCCTGGCGATGCTGGCCCACGCCTATCTGGCGGTGATCAGGCATCAGGCGTCGGCACAAGTATGCTCCGTGGAAAAGGGGGCCGCCCCGGCAGTGATGCAAGGCTGATTCCCCTGACAGTCCCCGAGGTACGCCGGCTGATCACCCGGCTGGTATGGACGGTACACCATCCGGCTGACTTTGTTCTGTCGTGGTCCCAATGGAGACGGAGGCATCAGGCCAGAGCCCAGCGAAGTCATTACCAACGCCGGCTATCACTACTGGCACCAGTAGTGCTGCTGTAGTATTAGGTTGTGTTGACATTTTGGTTATGCTGCTTGTATGTCAAATGTTAAGTTGCCAGCAGAACAGTGGGACAGGATTCTCGATTTCCTGCGTGGCTGCGCCGGCCTGTATGTCGCTCAGGAAGAAGATTGCCAGCGATTTGTCGAGGCTGTGCTGTGGATTAACCGCTCCGGCGCCCAATGGCGGCTGCTTCCGGCCGAATACGGGAATTGGAACAGTGTCTATAAACGATTCGCCCGTTGGGCTGACAAAGGCGTCTGGGAACAGATGCTTCAACACTTCTCCGGCGACCCGGACCTGGAATACCTGATCATTGACAGCACGGTGGTTCGGGCGCACCCATGCGCGGCGGGGGCGCCCCCCAAAACGGGGGACAGGCTTGCCAGGCCCTGGGCCGCAGCCGGGGCGGGTTCAGCACCAAGATCCACGTGAGCGTGGACGGCTTGGGCAACCCCTTGCGATTCATCCTGACCGGAGGGCAACGGCACGACATCACCCAGGCAGAGGAATTGATCGCCGGTTACGCTGGAGAGCAGGTGCTGGCTGATAAAGGATATGACTCCCAGGAGTTTCGCGAGCACATCCTGGCCTTGGGCATGACTCCGGTCATTCCGCCCCGCTCAAACCGGAAGGAACCCGCCGGCTATGACCGGCATCTGTACCGGGAGCGCCATCTGGTCGAATGCTTCATCAACAAGATAAAGCACTATCGCCGGATATTCTCCCGGTTTGAGAAACTGGACACCAGATACCTGGGCTTTCTGCATTTCACCGCCGCTCTCATCTGGTTACGCTGAAATGTCAACACAACCTAGACGGCGCGGGCGCAAGGTCTCCTAGAAAGTTGGAATGGACGGGGTTATGACCTAAACTAAAGCCAAGGTGAAATGTACATATCGCAATACCGCACTGTCGGTGCCCACCCAGTTGGGGCCTGAAGGTGATATGAGGTGCCGTGGAGTCCTTGCGGTCATCGTCAATCTCCCTGAAATGCACATCCCACCTTGGTATTGGTTTAGTAGTTGAACGTCATTGAATTGAGGCACAACTGGTGTATTCTGCCGGCATTGGCGAATTGTATCCAAGGAGAGGGGTCGTGCCGGCTAAGAAGTACCGTATCGAACTGACCACGGAAGAGCAACAGGAACTGAAGGCCCTGGTTTCCAAGGGGCGGGCAGCAGCGTACAAGCAGACCCATGCACGCATCCTGTTGCTGAGCGATGAAGCGCGGAAAGACGGAGGCCTGACGGACGAAGAGGTTGCCCGGTCCCTCGAGATCGCCAGCGCCACAGTGGAACGGATACGCCGCCGTTGCGTGGAGGAAGGGATCGAAGCGGCCTTGGGGCGTAAGGAGCAACAACGCCGCCGGCCAAAGAAACTGGATGGCGCTGCGGAAGCCCACTTGATTGCGCTGGCCTGCGGGGAACCGCCGGAAGGCCGGGCCCGTTGGACGCTGAGATTATTGGCGGACCGGCTGGTGGAGTGCGAGATAGTGGAGAGCATCCACCCAGAGACGGTGCGCAAGACGCTGAAAAAAACGAACTCAAGCCTTGGCTGAAAGAGTGTTGGTGCATCCCGCCGGAAGGCAGTTCGGACTTTGTGTGTGCCGGACTTTGTGTGGGCCATGGAAGACGTGCTGGAGGTCTATCACCGTCCCTATGAAGACAATGAAGTCCTGGTGTGCTTGGACGAAACCAGCAAACAGCAGGTGAAGGAAACGCGACTGCCGCGTCCGCCTCGCCCCGGATCGGCAGTCGCGTATGATTACGAATACGAGCGCAACGGGGTGAGCAACCTGTTCATGCTGTTTGCGCCGCTGGAAGGGTGGCGGCGGGTCGGAGTGACGGACCGGCGGACGAAAGTGGACTGGGCGCACCAAGTGAAGAAGTTGGTGGACGAGGACTACCCGGACAAGGACCGGATTGTGCTGGTGATGGACAACCTGAACACCCATCATCCGGCCTCATTATACGAGGCGTTCGAGCCTATGGAAGCGCGGCGTATCGCCGAACGTCTGGAGATTTTATACACCCCCAAGCATGGGAGTTGGCTGAACATGGCTGAAATTGAAATCGGAGTGCTGGCCCGGCAGTGCTTGGACCGCCGGATTCCTGATCAAGAGGTGCTGCGCCGGGAAGTTGACGCCTGGCAGAACCAGCGCAACCGGGACATGGTGCGAGTGGACTGGCGCTTCACCACCGATGACGCGCGCATCAAGCTGAAATCCCTTTACCCAGCAATTCAAAATAGCTGAACTACTAGTACCGTTTCCAGATGGTCTTGTCGATACTGGAAAGTCACCTCCAACTCCGGATTCCCGCGCAGGCGGGAATGACGGACAGGTGAAACGGGTATCCGCTATAAGGCATATTCAAGTGGAAACGGTACTAAACTAAAACCAAGGTGAAATGCGCAGATGGTGGGGGCAAACGACGGAGCCGGGTCATTCTCCAAGTACGGATGAGAGGGATTCACCGGCATAACCCAGCTGATCATCATCGCCACTTAAATGTACATCCCACCTTGGCTTTAGTTTAGGAACCCTGCTCCTACTGCCCCTTCAGGAAAATATGCTGGTCCGACCGCCTCCTCGACGAGCTCCGGCCCATAGTCCGGGGCGCCGCCACCCCCTGGACCACGACCAAGAAACCTTCGAAGCCGCAGCCCAATGGCTGCAGGCCAAGCAGGCCAAGCAGGCCCTCGACCAGGCCAAGATTGTCCTCGAGTCCAAGCTCATCGCCAACGCCAACGCCCCGATCAGCGCCGCAGGCGTCAAGGCCGAATACTTCCGTCCCAGCGACGCCCGCAGCTACGACATGCACGAGCTCGGCCGCTACCTCACCGGCGAGATACTCCGCCGCCACCAAAACGCCAACGCCGACAAGCGTGTTTTCTGGGTGCATCCCCTCTGCCCCAGCCCCTTTCTCAAACACTCCCGCCGCCTCCAACATGCCATAACCTGCGCACGAATCCGACAATCGCCCAAAGCCGCGATGGTACTATCATAGCCATATGATGACTTACCATTCCGCCAACCCACTTTACATAAACCAGCCATCTCACATCCAGGAGCGCCACACAATGCAGGCAAGCCTTTTCGGCGAACCCTCGCCGCCCCAGGACACCGACACACAGCCGAACGACGTCACCACCGCAGCCACCGATGGCGAGCCTGCACCCGATACCGCTCCCGTCGCCATCGCCGACCTCCCCTCCGACGTGATAGCCGAACCACCGCCGCGGCCCGCACCCACACCGCCAGCCGATGAGCATCCCCCGGCCACCGCCGCCCCCGCCACACCCACCAAGCCAACCAAACGCCGCGCCCAGCACGCCCCTGACAAGGACGAATACAACGCCGACCAGATCCAGGTGCTAGAGGACCTAGAAGCAGTCCGGATGCGCCCCAGCATGTACATCGGGTCCACCGGTCCCACAGGCCTCCGCCACCTGATCGTCGAGATCGCCGACAACTGCGTCGACGAAGCGATGGCTGGGTTCGCCACCCGCATCAACGTAACCATCGCCGAAGACGGCCACATCACCGTCAAAGACAACGGACGCGGCATTCCCATCGACATCCACCCACAGACCGGCAAGACCGCCCTAGAGACCGTGATGACCGTCCTCCACGCCGGAGGCAAGTTCGGCGGCGGCGCCTACAAGGTCTCCGGCGGATTGCACGGCGTCGGAGCGTCCGTCGTCAACGCGCTCTCCAGCCACCTCAGCGCCGAGATCCACCGCGACGGCCGCGCCCACCACCAGGAATACCAGCGCGGCATCGCCACCGGCCCCCTCCGCAAGGGCGACCAGACCACCGAGCGCGGCACATCCATCACCTTTCTGCCCGACACCGACATATTCGGCACCATCGAGTACGACTTCGACGACCTCGCCAGCCATTTCAAGGACACCGCCTACCTGAACAAGGGCCTCGAGATAGTCTTCGAATCCCCATGGCACACCGACCAGCGCCAAGGCGACATCGAACGCACCTACTTTTTCGACTCCGGCCTCACCCATATGGTCAGAGCGGAGAACCGCGGCCGCACCACCATCAACCCCATGCCATTCCACTGCGAACGCGAGATCGACGGCAACACCGTTGAAATAGCCTTCCAGTACAACGACGGTTATTCCGAAAACGTCCGATCCTACGCCAACTGCATCATCACCCCCGAGGGCGGAACCCACCAGGCGGGATTCCGCGCCGCCCTCACCCGGGCCATGAATCTCGCCGCCATCAAGTACGGCGTCCTGAAGGAATCCGACCCCAACCTCGAGGGCTCCGACGTCCGCGAGGGGCTGACGGCCGCCATATCAGTCAAGCTGCCCAACCCCCAGTTCGAGGGACAGACCAAACAGAAGCTCGGAAACCCCGAGATGCAGGGCATCGTCACCACCATACTCGGCGAGAACCTGCAGCTCTGGCTCGACGAGAACCCCGATGCCGCCAAGCGCATACTCCACAAATGCCTGACGTCCCAACAGGCACGCGACGCCGCCCGCAAGGCCCGCGACCTGGTGCAGCGCAAGAACGCCCTCACCGGCAGTTCACTGCCCGGCAAGCTCTCCGACTGCTCCGAACGCGACCCCGCCAAATCAGAGCTCTACATCGTCGAGGGCGAGTCCGCCGGCGGATCCGCAAAGATGGGCCGCGACCGCCACTTCCAGGCGATCCTGCCGCTCAAGGGCAAGATCCTCAACGTCGAACGCGTCTTGGACCGGCCCGACAAGATCCTCGGCCACGAGGAGATCCGCTGCCTCGTCACCGCCATCGGCGCCGGCGAGGGCTCGGAGTTCGACCCCACCAAGGCACGCTACCACCGCATCATCATAATGACCGACGCCGACGTCGACGGCTCCCACATCCGCACCCTGCTGCTCACCTTCTTCTTCCGCCGGATGAAGGACCTCATCTACCAAGGCTACCTCTACATCGCACAGCCACCCCTCTACCAGATCCGCCAGGACCGCCGCGTCGACTACGCCTACACCGACGAGCAGAAGGACCAGATGCTCCTCAAATACACCCGTCCGCCGACCCTTCAGCGCTACAAAGGCCTGGGCGAAATGAACCCCGAACAGCTCTGGGAGACCACCATGGACCCCGCAGTCCGCCGCATGCTGCGCGTAACCATCGAGGACGAACCTGACGCCGACACCGTCATCAATACACTGATGGGCGAACTCGTCGCGCCCCGCAAGAGTTTCATACAGACCTACGCCCGCAGCGTGCGGCAGCTCGACGTCTGACCTTTCACCCGAACGGAACCGCCCCCGGTGACAACCAACCCAGCCCATACAGGACCGGCCGAATGCCCACCCCCTCCCAGACCCCATATCGGCCTAACCCAGTTCCTCCGCAAATTTACCGCATCACCCTGCGCATTTCACCTCGGCTTCGGTTTAACCGTACTCGGTGTATTCAGGCGAACTCAAACTTGCTCCGGTAGCCAAGTCCGGTTTCTCACTGAACCTCTGAAGATGCCGGGGAACTGCCTCTCTGGCCTTGCCTTTACCATGCACGATAAGGTTAATTATCGTGCGCATCAGTCGACTCTCCGGAGGGCTCCTTGAGGCCAGCTTCTTAGAGCCTGTCTACGATCTTTGCAATATGTTAAGTTGAGGCTGTTACCAGAGGGGGTAATCATGTCTCATTCCTATTCCAGCGACATCAGCCGGGAACAATTTGCCCGGATTCTTCCCTGTTTGGAGTCGGCCCGCCGCCGGACTAAGCCCCGCACCGTGGACCTGTACGACGTTTTCTGCGGGGTGCTCTATCTCCTGAAAAGCGGGTGCCAGTGGCGGATGCTGCCTGCGGACTTCCCGGATTGGCGCACCTGCTACAAGTATTTCCGGCAATGGAGCGAGCGACCCGACCCGCACATCACCCTGGCGATGCTGGCCCACGCCTGCGAAGTATTCCATTCTGGAGCAGGTCTTAAAAAAATCGGTTGGCGCGGCCCGGTCCCCGTGAAAACGGGGGAATGGTCGGAAAGAACGGACCAGCTTCTGTATCGTGGACTCCCAGAGCGTCAAGAACACCGACAGCGCCGAGAACAAGGGCTATGACTCGGGCAAGAAGGTGTCTGGAATCAAACGCCACATCGCCGTGGACACTCAGGGGTTGCCTCATGCGATTCACGTGACCACCGCCAACGTTACCGACCGTGCTGGGGCTTTGGCTATGTTTGACCGGCGCCGGGCCAACCTGAGCCAGGTGCAGAATGTGCTGGTGGATGGGGGATACACCGGGAAACCCTTTGCCACGGCGGTGCAGAGCCTGCTGGGAGCCTCGGTGGAAGTGGTGAAACGCAACGAACTGCACACTTTCGTGGTGCTGCCGAAACGATGGGTGGTGGAGCGGTCTTTCGGCTGGCTGGAGCAGTGCCGCCGCCTCTGGAAGAACTGCGAGAGAAAGCTCAATACCAGTCTGCAAATGGTGGTTTTCGCCTTCGCGGTGCTAATCCTGAAGAGATTGTAAACAGGCTCTTAGAGCCTGTCTACGATCTTTGCAATATGTTAAGTTGAGGCTGTTACCAGAGGGGGTAATCATGTCTCATTCCTATTCCAGCGACTTCCAGCGACATCAGCCGGGAACAATTTGCCCGGATTTTTCCCTGTTTGGAGTCGGCCCGCCGCCGGACCAAGCCCCGCACCGTGGACCTGTACGACGTTTTCTGCGGGGTGCTCTATCTCCTGAAAAGCGGGTGCCAGTGGCGGATGCTGCCTGCGGACTTCCCGGATTGGCGCACCTGCTACAAGTATTTCCGGCAATGGAGCGAGCGACCCGACCCGGCGAAGTATTCCATTCTGGAGCAGGTCTTAAAAAAAATCGGTTGACGCGGCCCGGCGAAGCAATGGTCGGAAAGAACGGACCAGCTTCTGTATCGTGGACTCCCAGAGCGTCAAGAACACCGACAGCGCCGAGAACAAGGGCTATGACTCGGGCAAGAAGGTGTCTGGAATCAAGCGCCACATCGCCGTGGACACTCAGGGGTTGCCCCATGCGATTCACGTGACCACCGCCAACGTTACCGACCGTGCTGGGGCTTTGGCTATGTTTGACCGGCGCCGGGCCAACCTGAGCCAGGTGCAGAATGTGCTGGTGGATGGGGGATACACCGGGAAACCCTTTGCCACGGCGGTGCAGAGCCTGCTGGGAGCCTCGGTGGAAGTGGTGAAACGCAACGAACTGCACACTTTCGTGGTGCTGCCGAAACGATGGGTGGTGGAGCGGTCTTTCGGCTGGCTGGAGCAGTGCCGCCGCCTCTGGAAGAACTGCGAGAGAAAGCTCAATACCAGTCTGCAAATGGTGGTTCTCGCCTTCGCGGTGCTAATCCTGAAGAGATTGTAAACAGGCTCTAAGGCATGGTATCCCCCTGTTTGGGCGAGTGCCGGCATGGGCATGGCCGTCCTGCGCCCCTCGAAATTATCAGGTGTGGGCCTGGTCAATCCAGCCACGACCTCGCCTTGGGTTGCCACAATGCAGACCGTATTGCCAAGCCCAAGCACACCGCGACGGAGACCGCCAGCCAAGTGATGGACGCGGACGGCGACAGCCACCCGTAGAACGGCAGACTGATCAGGGCGAACCCGGTCCACGCCTTTGGGAACAGGTCGGCTGCCAGATGGATGGCCATTCCCAAAGCGAACCCTGCCGCGAACCACCTGGGCGCCCGCGCAGTGGACCCGCCGAGGAGCTTGCTGATCACCAGCGGGGCCAGTAAGCCATGGGTCAGAACCGAGCGGTGCAAGAGCAAGTGTGTACGCTGGTCAAGGTCCGGCGTCTCGCTCCCCAGGTAGACGCCCAACCCGAACAGCGCCAGCACGGTTGCCGTGGTCAGCCCTTTTGCCAAAGGGGCTTTGCGCTCAAGGTCTGACTTGCTCCTATGCACCAACCGTTGTTGCTCGACCCTCTCAACCGCCCTACGGCGAGGGGGCGACCTGCACTGTAATAATATCTATGTCGTGGTATTTATGGTGCTGGACCGAAGATGCGTAGTGACGCAGGAGGCGGAAGGAGATTTCGCGCTCGTCCTGTATCTCAGGCTGTTCGTTCAGATAGGCCAGCTTGTCCTCCAGGTTGCCGCCCTCGGTGGTCACTACAAATTCCATCTCAATGGTATCGTCCGCGCGACGGGCAGCGACAATGAGGCGCTTGCCGGCATCTCCTTCCGATTCCTCTTCCTGCGATAGCAGGCTCAACAGGGTTTCCTCTCCGGCTGACCTGAGCCGGTTTATTGACGCCTCATTCCAGCCGGCGTTCGCAGCGAATTCCCGGAGGAAGGAGTCAATTCCGGGTAGCGACGAAAGGTTCATGGCCACATTCAACCGCCTTCGACGCCTGGAAGTGAACTCCATCAACAGAGTGAGCAAGATCACGCAGACCGAGCCGGTTGTCATGCCGTTGCTGAGCAAGGTCCCCAGAGTTCCGGTTAACAGATCGGGCAGAATCACCTGGTTCTGAAAGCCTATACCTATCCAGAGAGACACTCCTATCACCGCGGCTTTTCGCCCGTCTACGCCGTCCCTGAAAACGGTCCGCATGCCCTGTACGAAGAGGAGCGACATCATAAAGATCATGTAAGCCACCAGCACAGGGCGTGGAGTGGCGACAACCAGTGCTATCAGCTTTGGAGAGAACGCCACCGCTATCAGAATCAGGCCTCCGTAGATTCCCATGCGGCGCGCTGCGACGCCGGTGAGCATGACCCGGGCGGAGTTGGCCGCGCCAATCCTGTTGGGAAGCGTACCCAGGCAGGCGGCCAGAAGATTGGTCAATACCAGAAGGTGGTGCGCCCCTTGAACTACGCGGAAGTCAGTGGCCCGGGGCCTGCGCCAGGCCACCTGCTGAATCACGACGGTTTCGCTGATCGAATTGATGGTGGTTGCCAGGTTCACTATAACGAATCCAGGCAAAAGCCCCCAGAAGGTCACGCCAAAGCTGAGGTCGAATCCCGGCCAAGAGTAGCTGGGAATACCAATCCAGGGGGCCTCCACAACCAACTGCCAGTCGTATGCGCCGAACGGGACCGCCATTGCGCAACCTGCCACTATCGCGACGACCGGCGCCCACTGCTGCCACTTGGGCGACGCGAACAGCCTCAGCATCATAAGGATGGACAGGGCCATTCCTGCCAGGATGGGCGACGCCACCGAGGGAGCGCCCTCCGGCAAATCAGAAAGCCTGCTGAGTACCACGGCTATTACTGTCGAGGCCAGCAGCATGAGGACCGTTCCGGCGACCACCGGGCTGATGACACGCCGCAGCCAGGAGAGCCGGGAGATGAACACGAACTGTATCAACGACGAAGCGACAATCAGGCTCGACAGCAAGGCCGGGCCGCCGGCCAACAGCGCCGAGATGCAGATGGCGATGAAGACGGATGCAGAAGATATGCTAAGGGAATATCCCGACCCGAATCTCCAGAATCTAAAGGTCTGTAGGATTGAGCCTATTCCGCAGACCACGAGGGCCGAAAAGAATATCCAGGACAGATAACCCTGGGATTGCCCGCCCGCCACGGCGATGATCGACGTCGTGGCAGCCATTGCCGCCATGCGGGTCATGACATTCTGGAATCCGTGAGCCAAAGACGCCGGATGGCTTGGCCGCTCATCCGGTTGATAGAGGATGTTTTCGTTTACCTGCGCCACGTTTGCCTACGCCAATCGGAATGCTGGTTTGCCGTCAGGTTAGCCCTAAACCAAAGTCAAGGTGGGATGTGCACTTTCAGATTTATGGGAATCGGCCCGCAGGTTTCGCGGGACCCTCTCAACCCTTGATTGCAGGACGGTCCGGCAGCGCCGTTTTATTTCATCTGGTTTAGGTTCTAAACCGAGGCCAAGGCGAGCCAAACAGGGAGTTGCGCTTCATTGCGCAAGAGGACGATTTCGGCGATGAGGACCTCGCGCCGTCAGGCGGCAGGTTCACTTCGGAGTTCGCTCGTGAGCTGCGCCAACAGGAAGAAAATGTTTTCGACGCAGTTGGTCGCCCTCACGACATCATGCCGCTGGTTGCCGCCCTCCTCTGGCATCGCCTGAAGGTATCTCGCCCTGATTTCCTGCATCACGCCCCTGCGGTCTCCGATGATTTGCCCGGCGAAAAACCAAGCGTCTTCATCGTCGCTTTCAATTGCATCCAAAAAGACAAGGAATGCGCTGTCGATACCCTCAATCAGGGAGCCGTGCAATTCGCTGAGCGGCGACCCTTCCGGAAATTCCCACAGTGAGTCGCACAGGTCTGAGAACTGCTCCTCCAACCAAGCAATCAGCTTCTGACGGCTCAACACCGAGTTCCTGCGCTCGACGCTGCGGCTGGAGTGGCGGAGCTCAACTCCAGCCAAGAATTCTCTGATCCGGTCATTAAGCTCCCTTGTCGACTGGCGAATCCCGCCGGAGTCAATCCTTGTCCTGGCCATCTCGAGATAACCGGAAAACATGGAGAGAACTCGCTTTTGCTCAAGATGCGCCAAGTCCAGGGACGTTTCGGCATCGTCCAGAGCGCGGTCGTGGATGTACCTGGGTCTTGACATCTGCTCCGCTTGGCTGGCTGGACAGAAACGCGAGAACAGCCTTACTGTCCAATCTGGAGCGGCCAGGGCGACGATGCGGGAAGGCGTACCGTAGAGGATGACGACCAGCGCGATTTCCGCGGCAAGGCCGATGTCAGTGGAAAGTAGGGCGGCTTTTACCAGCGGCACATCAAGATACAACTCGATATAAAGAAGCGGGACCAAGATTATTGCTGGGAAGAATGTCTGCACCGCCGAGAAAACGGCGATTTGGCGAGCAGTACCGCTTACCTGCAGGGCAACCGCGAGGATGCTGAATCCGAGGCCGATGTAAACACCATAGACGAACATCAGTATCTGCCCGAATTCCACCAAGCCTGCGGTGGCCATTACAATGCCGAAGGCAACGACCGGAAGTCCGGCTTGCACGATGAAAGTGAGGAGCGCTCCAATAAGAAGGGACAACAGGAGGGAACGGACCGAAATTCCCAATGCAGCCTGAAACCAAGTTTGGTCGGCAAGCGGCGCGGCAGATTCCTTGATCAGGATCAGGCCAAACACCAAAGATGCTGCTCCGAACAGCATGGCACCGGTCTCTCGCAAGTGCACCCTTCGCGCGCGGAATATCAAGATGCCGGCTACACCCAGCCCATAGAGGGCGAGCACCTTGATATCGAAAGCCACCACGAGTATCAAAAACGCGACGCCCAATTGGGATCCAATGACCATTAGAAAGCCCTGCCGGGCGGAAATCAGATCTCCTCTCAGCATGCTGACGGTAATGGACGTGACCGCCACAGAGCTTTGGGTTACCGCCCCGGCCAGCACCCCGCAGCCAAACCCGGCGAAACGGTTGCTGGTCAGCCTTGTTGCCAGAATTCGGACCCTGGGACCTGCTACCGACTTCATGTTCTCTGACAAGAGCCACATGCCGAAAAAGAGCAGCCCGATTCCCCCGATCATGCCTCCAAACAATCCAACCATTGAAGACCCTCGCGATATGATTTGAACGGCTTCGGTGCAGCGGCCAGAACCTTCTCCCCGCGTTACTTCCTTGATGTAACGCAGGCAAACTCGTCCCTCGGTATCAAAGGCTCCCTTGCAGAATCCCCTTATGCCCCTGGTCGCCACAAGGATAACCTCAGATTTGGACCAGTAACTGTTGCCGGTGGACGATGAGAGGCCTCGGCTGTGCGTCGAGCCGACGCCCCGGGAGCGGACGGAAAGATGAGGTGAAACGCCGCCGCTGGCTTGTCTGTAGCCGAGAACAGAAAGTCCCCCGCCGAATTCCCGCCCCGACTCTCAACAGCCGGCAACTGTTCATCCCACCTTAGCTTTAGTTTAGTACTGTTTCCATGTAATCATGATGGATAGACATGTTTGAGCTTACTGCGGGCGTCCCCCGGTCGTGGCCGAGGGCAGGCTATGGGTGGAGAACCGCCAGTCTATGATGGCGGCGGCCTCGTTGCGCTCGCGTTCGAGCGCCGCGACCTCCCGTCTCAGCAACGCTTCATCGCCGATCCGGCGGTTCAGACACTGCCTGCTCAATACGCTCAACTCGATTTCAGCCATGTTCAGCCAGCTTCCGTGAACGGGTGTGTGGTGAAACTCCAGGCGCTTGGCTATGCGGCGCGCCTCGGACGGTGCAAACGCTTCGTAGAGCGAACCCAACTTGTGGGTGTTGAGATTGTCCAGGACCAGCCGGATCACCGTGGCGTCAGGATATGCCTCGTCCACCAGCCACTTCATCCGGTGCGCGAAGTCCACGGCAGTGCGGCGCACGGTCACCTCGACGCGCCTCCAGCCACCCTTCGGTTCACAGAACATGAACAGGTTCCGGGTACCGTTTCGCTGATACTCGGTGTCATAGCGCCCCATCCGTCCGGGAGCCGCCTCAATGGGAGGCCGCACATCCCCGAGCAACTGCTTGGCTCGACTTTACGCAAAATCCAGGAAAAGTAATGGATGACATCACCTTTGTGCGTAGCCATTGGTGGTTGGTGTCGGAGGGTTTTTCACTATCGACCGCCAACTCCGATGTACAGAAACTCCCCGCCACTCTGTACCATCGTATTGCAGATTCCCTCGCTTATGCCGCTTAAAATGCGTAAAGTCCAGCTTGGAGGTCTCGTCAAAACACACCACCGGACGCTCCGGGTCGTACTCTTCGTGGTACAGGTCCAGCACATCCTCCATCCGGGCCACGAACTCCCCGCTCACCTTGGGGATGCACCACTCTTTCTTCTTCCACGGCTTGAGTTCGTTTTTTTGAGTATCCGGCGCACCGTCTCCAAGGAGATGCTCCCGGCAAACTCCAGCTCCACCACCTTGTCCGCCAGCAGATGGAGCGTCCAGCTTACATGTCCTTCGGGCGGACTGCTGCACGCGATGGCAACCAGGTGCGCTTCCTGCCTGCCGCTCAGCTTGCGCTCCCGGCCCGGCCGCGGACGGTCGTTGATGGCGGCTTCGAGTCCCTCATCGACCAACCGTCTCCGCGCTCTGGCGACAGTGAGGGCGCTTACCGAAACCGCCTCAGCCGCCTCGCGGTCCGACAGCCCTTCGTCAGCTTTCAGCAACGCAAGGGCCCGCTTTACCGTGCGGGCCAACGGCTTGCCCCGGCGGGATACCTCAATCAGATCGGACCGTTGGGATGGTGTCAGTTCGACTTTGTACTTTATGGCAGGCATATCCGGGTACGGCCTCCTTGGAAGATCATACCCAAGCCTACTCAGTCTCACATACTATATCAACACTTCATGGAACCAGTACTAAATTAAAGCCAAGGTGGGATGTACATTTAAGTGGCGATGATGATCAGCCGGGTTGCGCGGGTTAATTCCTCTCATCCGTACCTGGAGAATGACCCGTCCTCGTCGCTTGTCTACCACCGTCTGCGCATTTCACCTTGGCTTCGGTTTAGTAGTCCGTCAGCGTCGTATTGATGGGTAGAGAGACTTGAGTTTGATGCGTGCATCTGCGGTGGTGAATCGCCAGTCCACTCGTATGCCGTCCCGGTTACGCTGAGCCTGCCACGCTGCTGCCTCCCTCCGCAGGACGCTCCGGTCCGGGATGCGTCGGTCCAGGCATTGCCGGGCCATCACGCCGATCTCTATCTCTGCCATGTTGAGCCAACTGCCGTGCTTCGGTGTGTAATGTATCTCCAGCCGCTCCGCGATGCGCCTCGCCTCCGCCGGCTCAAAGGCCTCGTACAGTGATGACGGATGATGCGTGTTCAGGTTGTCCATCACCAGCACTATCCGCTCCTTGTCAGCATAGTCCTCGTCCACCAGTTTACGCACCACCTCAGCCCAATCAGTCCGGGTGCGGCGCTCTGTAACCTCCACCCGCCGCCATCCCTCCAATGGTGCGAACAGCATGAAAAGGTTGCTCACGCCGTTGCGCTCGTATTCATAATCGTAGGAACCTGCCGCTCCGGGACGGGGTGGACGGCCCAGCCGGGTCTCCTTCACCTGCTGTTTGCTGGTCTCGTCCAAGCACACCAGGACCTCGTTGTCCCGGTATTGGCGATGATAGACCTCCAGCATGTCCTCCATGGCGCACACGAATTCGGCACTGCCGTGGGGCGGGATGCACCAGCACTCTTTCAGCCAGTGATCAACGACAATTAGTCTTGCCGGTTGGCGACGACTATTTTTGCCGGTCACATGTGGTAATCATCCGGTACAGGAGGTGCCGGATTGGTTACGGATCAGCAAGTCGCATTACTGAGGCAAAGACAGATGGAAGGAAAGAAACAACCGACGGCGGCGGCCATGGCGGGGATGAGCGAGCGGTCGGCGCGGAAGTGGCAGTGTGGCCCGTTGCCCTCGGAGACCAAGACCGAGCGCCGGTGGCGCACCCGTCCCGATCCCTTTGACGGCGTCTGGGAGGAAGAAATCCTGCCCCTGCTCAGGGGCGAGGCCGCCGGCAGGCTCAGGGCAACGACAATTATCGAGTGGCTGGAGGAGCGTTTTCCCGGCCGGTTCAGCGCCTCCCAGCTCCGCACCCTGCAACGCCGGTTACAGGACTGGCGAGCGCTCAACGGGCCGGATCAGGAGGTCTACTTCCCCCAGGAGCATCCACCTGGCCGGGAGGCGCAGCTCGACTTCACCCACTGCAACTCCCTGGGAGTAACCATCGGCGGCCGGCGCTACCGCCACCTGCTGTTCCAGCTGGTGTTGAGCCATTCAGGGTGGCGCTACGCCGAGGTGGTTGCCGGCGAGACCTTTGTGTCCCTGAAGCAGGGGCTCCAGAACGCGCTCTGGGAACTGGGCGGCGCGCCCCAGGTCATACGCTCCGACAACAGCTCGGCCCTCACCCATGAGATAAAGCGCAGCCGCGGCCGGGCCCTGAACGACAACTACGCCGAGCTCCTGGACCACTACGGGCTCGAGTCCACGCTGATCAATTCCGGGGAGTCCCACGAGAATGGCGTGGCCGAGCAGGCTCATTACCGGTTGAAGGACGTTTTGGACCAGGCCCTGATGCTGCGGGGCAGCCGGGACTTCGATTCCGCCGAGTCCTACACCGGCTTCGTCAGGAAGGTGGTTGAGCGGCGCAACCGCCTGGTGCAAGGGAAGCTGGAGCAGGAACGCCCACGTCTCCAGTGCCTGCCCCCAGCTCCGGTGCCGGAGTACGTCAACCACCAGGCCCGGGTGCGCAAGTGGAGCACCATCCAGGCAGCCGGACGGACCTACACCGTCCCCTCCTGCCTCATCGGGAAGGAGGTGCAGATACGCCTGTACGCCGAGCGTCTGGAAGTGTACTACAAGGGCCACTTGGTGGAACGCATGGAGCGGGTGCGCGGTGAAAGGGAGGCCAACGTCAATTACCGCCACGTCATCGGCTCCCCCGGTCGTGGCCGAGGGCAGGCCCTGGTGCGCAAGCCCGGGGCCTTCCGCTACCGCTTCCGGGAGCAGATGTTTCCCACCATGACCTTCCGCTTGGCCTACGACGCCCTCAAGCGGTGGCGAGGTGAGCGGACTGACGTGGAGTACGTGCGGATCCTGCACCTTGCGGCGACAACCATGGAGTCGACGGTGGACAGCGCCCTGTCCCTGCTGCTGGAGGCCGGTGAGCCCTTCGACTATGCCACGGTCAAGGAACTGGCGAACCCCGCTCCGCCGCGGGCGCCGGTGCTGACCCTGTCCGGGATGCCGGACCTGAGGGTCTACGACTCCCTGCTGGCGCGGGTGGCCTGATGATGGAGGCCAACGCCATTCAGGTCCGGATCGGGGAGCTGTGCCACCAATTCCGGTTGCCCACCATGGGGGCGCAGTCGGTGTCCCGATTCACCGCCGCCGAGCACGGCGACGCCCTGGAGACCCTCTTGGAAGTGCTGGAGCAGGAGGCCGAGGAGACCGGAGGCAGCGCCGCATCGGCAGGCTGCGCACCGCGTCCAGGCTGCCCGCCGGCAAGACCTGGGAGACCTTCGAGCACGACCGTGTGCCCCTGGCTCTGCGGCAGCAACTGGGCGAGCTGTCTGACGGCAGCTTCGTCGACCGCGGCGTCAACGTGCTGGCCTTCGGACTGCCCGGCACCGGCAAGACCCATGCACTGTGCGCCGTGGGCCACCGGCTGGTGGAAGCCGGACGCTCGGTGCTCTTCGCCCCGGCCTACCGGCTGGTGCAGGACCTGCTCGCCGCCAAGCGCGACCTGGCGCTGCCGCGACAATTACGAAAGCTCGACAACTACGACTTCCTGCTGCTGGACGACCTGGGGTACCTGCCCCAAGGGGCCGAGGAGTCCGAGGTGCTCTTCACGCTCATCGCCGAACGCTACGAACGCCGGTCCCTGGGCATCACGTCCAACCTGGTCTTCTCCCAGTGGGAGCACATCTTCGCCAACCCAATGGCCACGGCGGCGGCCATCGACCGGGTGGTCCACCACTCGGTCATCCTGGAATTCGACGTCCCCAGCTACCGCACCGGAGTGGCCCAGCAGCGCAGTCAGAAACAGGGGGTGAACCGGCAAGAATAATTGACGGAACCGGCAAAAGTAGTTGACGCTGAACACCGGATACGCCGCCGCAAGCCACGAGTACAATAGAGGCCGCGCCCAGCAAGAATCCTTTGATAGAAAACGTCATTTACTCACCTCCAGTTTCACGTAGAACCGCTTAGCCACCTTCCCGTACAAGCGTCGCAGCGAACGCCGCAAAAAGCGCAGAAGTTTAGAACGCCTCTTTCTGTCGCGCTTCGAGGACGGCTTTGCCTTGGTCTGCGGCGCGTACATTTGCCCGCGAGGTATTGCCCCGTCCCCGGCCAGCGACAGGCTGCGGCCAAGCCCGAAATTCTGGGTCATATACAGTTGCCCGTTCTTGTCCCGAGCAACGCCGATGCCGATGTCCCAATAGTCGCCGGAAAGTATGTTTTCCTTGTGGCCTGGGCTTCGCATCCAAATCCGCACCGCCGCTTTCGCCGTCGCCTTGTCGCCCTTCCGGGCGGGCATCATCAGGACGTTTTCACCGGCACCGGTGGGGTAGCCTGCGGCGGAGGCCCTGTCCGTCGGCTCGGACCTCCGCTTGCCCTGGTGGCTGATGAAACCGTGGCTCGCCATCCACCGGCTGTGGCTGCGGGCCGCTTCGATGAGCGTCGGATGCCCCAGGAGAGGCCGGAGGCCCCGCTTCTTGCGCTCCATGTTGGTGTAGCGGAGGACGCCGCGCTCCACTTCCTTGAGTTCCATGTCAGCGCCCTCCGGTTGGGCGGCTCGCGGCTGCGGGTGTGTTGGGGTATCGCCCCATTTCTGCCGCGACAAACCCGGGCGGTTGTTGTTGCCGCGCCGTCATCTGATACCATCCAAGCCTAACCGAGTGACATTTCCCCTGAACTTCCACATCCTGCTGGCCCAACATCCCATCGCCCTTGACAAAAGAAACCCTATGACCATCACGAAGCGCTCAAGGCAACCCGCCATAGTGGCACCCGGGTTCTCAGGCGGTCCCGGGTTGGCATGAGTGCTTAATATTGGAGAATCAATACCTCAAATTAACCCGGCAAGCGTAAAATGCCCGTGATTATAAAGAAAGTACGCAGGAATTCGCCGATAGGGACAGCGGTGAGCATTGCCCTCTGCTGTGCGTTAGCCTTTCTTGCCCTGGCAGCCTGCGCCGGGGAGCCAGCCGCTCCCCCGGCGAATACCTCAGTTCCCAGCGGCGGTACGACCACGCCGACCTTGGCATCGGGGGGGACGATGCCCACGCCGGAGGCCACGGTAACACCGACGCCTACGCCCGTCCCCACGGCCACGCCGACGCCTACGCCAACAACCACTCCCACAGCTACGTTAACTCCTACGTCCACACCGCCTAACCCGACGCCAGAACCAACTCCACCGGCCACGCCTACCCCTACGCCAGCACCCACAGCCACGCCGACACCCACTCCAACGGCAACGCTTACCGCAACCCCGACTCCCACTCCGACAGCGACACCTGTGCCCACGCCATTGCCTCCTCCCCCGGACTCACTTGGCCTGGACCCCTTCTACGAGAAGTACGTGGATGCGGACGGGCTACCCATAGTCTCATCCGCGGAAGTGCCCGACGTAGCCCTGTTCAGGGCTCGCGACATAGTTGTCGAAATGCTTGTCAACCGGCCCGACCTGCGAGCGACCATAGCTGCAATGGGAATTCGGGTGGCAATCATGGCGGAATCGGAGGTGACTAAGGATATTCCGGAGCACAGCGACCTGTATGAGGCGTTCCCCGGCACCGACTGGGACACGACAGCCCGTGGCCTGGGCGCGACACTCGTCCGTCCGGCAACCAGCGCCGCAGAAGAGAATCTCCTGTGCTACGGCGATGATGTCTACCGGAACGAAGACATCTTGGTCCACGAATTCGCGCACACCGTGTTGCAAATGGGAGTTGAACAGCAGCCGAAGGGTATAGCCTTTCGCACGCGGCTCGAAGCCGCCTACGAAGACGCTCTGGACGCAGGTCTCTGGGCAGACACCTACGCGGCTGAGAACGCAGGTGAGTACTGGGCCGAGGCGGTCCAATCCTGGTTCGGGTTGAACGACAGGGCTGTGCCAGCCAACGGAATCCACAACCAGATCGACACGCGCCATGAGCTGGAGGCTTACGATCCCAGGATCGCAGTCCTGATCCGTGAGGTCTTTGGCGAGGCGTCCGTCTCGTCCTCATGCCACACCGTAGCGTCATCAGTGGTGGTTGGCGAGTAGGCGCACGATCGAATTCCTCGGTGACGTGCCCCCTGCCAAGCAGGCTGAAATCCGCGCTCTCGTCGCTGACATTCGGAATTTCTTTCAAAATTACGCTGCTGGCAACCCAGAGCCCGATTCAGTGGTAGTTTCCTATGACCAAAAGTTGCTGCAGGAAAGATACACAGAGGTTGTTGGTTGGTATCCCGGCAATATACGCGGACTCCGTGAAACAAGCCTGTTCGTTTTTCTGGAGCTGCCATGTGATAGCCCTGGGGTGTTCGCGCACGAATATTCTCATCACTATCTGCAGGAAGCGACAGCGCCGTCGCGCCTGACGCTCGACTAAACTAAAGCCAAGGTGAAATGCGCAGATGGTGGGGGCAAACGACGGAGCCGGGTCGTTCTCCAAGTACGGATGAGAGGGATGCACCGGCGCAACCCAGCTGATCATCATCGCCACTTAAATGTACATCCCACCTTGGCTTTAGTTTAGTATGACAACGACGGTTTATCCGGCAAGTGAATTTCGCGCTCAATTTGGACCTGACAATGTACTGCCATGAACCTACCGTGATAGCTTGCTCGTGGCCGAATACGAAGTGTCAGACACCACATTGGATAATCCGTCGTTGTAATACTAGTACTGGTTCCATGAAGTGTTGATATAGTATGTGAGACTTAGTAGGCTTGGGTATGATCTTCCAAGGAGGCCGTACCCGGATATGCCTGCCATAAAGTACAAAGTCGAACTGACACCATCCCAACGGTCCGATCTGATTGAGGTATCCCGCCGGGGCAAGCCGTTGGCCCGCACGGTAAAGCGGGCCCTTGCGTTGCTGAAAGCTGACGAAGGGCTGTCGGACCGCGAGGCGGCTGAGGCGGTTTCGGTAAGCGCCCTCACTGTCGCCAGAGCGCGGAGACGGTTGGTCGATGAGGGACTCGAAGCCGCCATCAACGACCGGCCGCGGCCGGGCCGGGAGCGCAAGCTGAGCGGCAGGCAGGAAGCGCACCTGGTTGCCATCGCGTGCAGCAGTCCGCCCGAAGGACATGTAAGCTGGACGCTCCATCTGCTGGCGGACAAGGTGGTGGAGCTGGAGTTTGCCGGGAGCATCTCCTTGGAGACGGTGCGCCGGATACTCAAAAAAACGAACTCAAGCCGTGGAAGAAGAAAGAGTGGTGCATCCCCAAGGTGAGCGGGGAGTTCGTGGCCCGGATGGAGGATGTGCTGGACCTGTACCACGAAGAGTACGACCCGGAGCGTCCGGTGGTGTGTTTTGACGAGACCTCCAAGCAGTTGCTCGGGGATGTGCGGCCTCCCATTGAGGCCGCTCCCGGACGGATGGGGCGCTATGACACCGAGTATCAGCGAAACGGTACCCGGAACCTGTTCATGTTCTGTGAACCGAAGGGTGGCTGGAGGCACGTCGAGGTGACCGTGCGCCGCACTGCCGTGGACTTCGCGCACCGGATGAAGTGGCTGGTGGACCAGGCCTATCCTGACGCGACAGTGGTTCGGCTGGTGCTGGACAATCTCAACACCCACAAGTTGGGCTCGCTCTACGAGGCATTTGCGCCGTCCGAGGCGCGCCGCATAGCCAAGCGCCTGGAGTTTCACCACACACCCGTTCACGGAAGCTGGCTGAACATGGCTGAAATCGAGTTGAGCGTATTGAGCAGGCAGTGTCTGAACCGCCGGATCGGCGATGCAGCGTTGCTGAGACGGGAGGTTTCTGTCCCCGGGTTACGTCCGGCGGTCAGAAGACCGGTTGTGCGAACCGGGAAATTGGCCGCTAAGGGTCGGTCTCGTACTCGCCCAGGTCGAAGAGCTGCATCTGTCCGGGAGACGTTGGCCTGGCCTGCCTCTTCGGCGCTGGCGGCGGCGGGGATGGCGGGAGAGGTGGCGGGGGAGGTGGCGGAGCCGCCAAGCGCTTCGCCTCAGGGCCCTGCGCCTCGAAGCATGCAGGGCAGAGGGGATGACACTCGGCACAGCACCGCCAGTACGGGTCGTTGCGCCCGATCACTCCCACGCACTCGCGGCAGCGGCGCTCACTGTACGCGGTCCGCAGCTCGTGGCTCACCTGCAGAGGGTTGCACCACCGGCTTGCCTTCGTCATCGTGATCCCCTCCGGCGCCCGTAGCTCTTGCGGTGGGCCTGCCGCTGTCCTTCGTTACTCCGCCCTCCCCCAGAGCGGGCGGCTATCTCACTGGCGGTGCTGACGGCACACTCACCCGTTGGCCGGCGTAGTGCTTGGCGTACCGCATTCGCCGGTTCCCACATCACCGCGTCCGGCCATCCGGCCAGCATCCGAGCCTCGTCGATTTGCCTGAGATCCGGCAGGCTTGGGAAGCAACGCAGATTTGTGGCGGGCGAGACTAAACTAAAGCCAAGGTGGGATCAACAGAACCTAAACTAAAGCCAAGGTGGGATGTACATTTAAGTGGCGATGATGATCAACTGGGTTGCGCCGGTGAATCCCTCTCATCCGTACTTGGAGAATGACCCTGCTCCGTCGTTTGACCCCCACCATCTGCGCATTTCACCTTGGCTTTAGTTTAGTACCGTTTCCATTTGAATATGCCTTATACCGGATATCCGCTTCACCTGTAGTAATTCCCGCGCAATCAGGAATCCAGAGTTAGAGGCAGCTTTCCAACATCAACAAAACCATCTGGAAACAGTACTAAACTAAAGCCAAGGTGAAATGTATATATCGCTGGACCGCACTATGGGTGCCCACCCAGTTGGGGCCTGAAGGTGATATCAGGTGCCGTGGAGTCCTTGCGGTCATCGTCAATCTCCCTGAAATGCACATCCCACCTTGGTATTGGTTTAGTGCCGTTTCAAAGTAATTCTGATGGATATACATGTTGGAGTTTACTGCGGGCGTCCCCCGGTCGTGGCCGAGGGCAGGCTCTGAGTAGAGAACCGCCAGTCTATGACGGCGCCAGCATCGTTGCGCTCGCGTTCGAGGGCGGCGACCTCCTGCCGCAGCAACACTTCATCGCCGACCCGGCGGTTCAGACACTGTCTGCTGAAGACGCTCAACTCGATCTCGGCCATGTTCAGCCAGCTTCCATGCACGGGAGTGTGGTGAAACTCCAAGCGCTTAGCTATACGACGCGCTTCGGACGCTCCAAATGCTTCGTAGAGCGAGCCCAACTTGTGGGTATTGAGATTGTCCAACACCAGCCGGACCACCCTGGCGTGGGGGTACGCCTCGTCAACCAGCCAGCGCATCTGGTGCGCGAAGTCCACCGCAGTGCGGCTCCCGGTCACTTCGACGTGTCTCCATCCGCCCTTCGGTTCACAGAACATGAACAGGTTTCGGGTACCGTTTCGTCTGTACTCGCAGTCGTAGCGTTCCACCCGTCCGGGCTTGGCTTTGATGGGCGGCCTCACGTCCTCGACCAACTGCCTGGAGGTCTCGTCGAAACACACCACGGGATGCTCTGGGTCGTAGCCTTCGTGGTACAGGTCCAGCACATCCTCCATCCGGGCCACGAACTCTCCGCTCACCTTGGGGATGCACCACTCTTTCTTCTTCCATGGTTTAAGTTCGTTTTTTTGAGTATCTGGCGCACCGTCTCCAGGGAGATGCTCCCGGCAAATTCCATCGCCACCACCTGGTCCGCAAGTAGCTGGAGCGTCCAGTTCGTGTGTCCTTCGGGCGCATTGCTGCAGGTGATGGCGACGAGGTGCGCTTCCTGTATGCCGCTCAGCTTGCGCCCCCGGCCTGGCCGTGGCCGGTCGTTGATTGCGGCTTCGAGTCCCTCCTCGACGAACCGTCTCCGCGTTCTGGCAACAGTGGCGGCGCTGATCGAGACCGCCTCAGCCACCTCGCGGTCTGACAGTCCTTCGTCAGCTTTCAACAGCGCAAGGGCCCGCTTTAGCGTGCGGGCTAACGGCTTGCCCCGGCGGGATACCTCAATCAGAGCGGACCGTTCGGATTGGGTCAGTTCGACTTTGCACTTGATGGCAGGCATGTTCGGGTATGGCTCCCTGGAAGATCATACCCAAGCCTACTCAATCTCCCGTACTATAGCAAAACTTCATAGAAACAGTACTAGCCGTTATGTCCACTAATTTAGCGCGGTCAGCGTGAACGCACAACGCCCATGCGCAGGGCCTGTTCATTTCCCGGTTTGGATTACATGGGTCCCGTCTTTCCCTCGAAAACGGGAATCGTCATTCCCACCTGCGTGGGAATGACGATAGAGTGATAAGGCTTTGCGCCCAAGCTGGACTTTACGCAAAAGTTAGGAGAAATATAAAGACTGGCCTAAACCCACTTCTCACGGAAGGTCCAGCCATGTTGCCCGATGCCATTTTTGTACTCCATCCCTTGACGCTGTTTCGCAACCCGACCTGGCTGAAAGGCAAATCCTGCTGGTGTACTGGCCGCGGCCAACGTATGGCCGCGGCGCTCCAACATCCGCAGCGACCACCTCGACTACGCCCGCTATCATGAGGTGCTCAAGCCTAGCCGCTCGCATCCTGCTCATGCTCCCAGCACCTGGACCAGGGAGATGGTCCGTTGGTGTTCGGCATCCCAAAACTCTGGAACGGCGCCGCGGCCCTAAGATCAAGGCTCGGGGCGTCTACCGCGACGCGGTGCGTTCCAGTCGCCAGCAATAGCGCTGGATTTCCCTGATGTGGCTGGGCCATGTCCCCTGGAATTGGGCCTTCTTTCTTACTTCATCGGAACGCTACAGTACTAGCCGGCAGATGTCCACTAATTTGCGCGGTCAGCGTCTTGGAACGCACCCTCAACGCCCATGCGCAGGGCCTGTTCATTTCCCGGTTTGGATTACAGCCGCCGGTACCCCTGCGTTGGGTCTTGGTTCGGGACCCCCAAGGCGAATTCACTCCCCATTTCTCTTGTCGCCCTCGCGTACGGGTGCACCGTCTTTCCCTCGAAAACGGGAATCGTCATTCCCACCTGCGTGGGAATGACGATAGAGTGATAAGGCTTTGCGCCCAAGGGGTTTGCGTTTTCCAACAGGCTGTGCTGCCGCTATAATCCAACGATTCCGGGAATGGAGGCCGTTATGTCATTGGACCATGAACACTTTATGAGGCTGGCCATCGAGGAAGGCATCAAGGGGCGCGCGGAAGGCAATTCCGCCGTAGGCACAGTGATTGTTCGCGGCGATACAGTAGTCGCGGTTGGCAGGAACCTCGTCACATCAACAAACGACCCCACGGCCCACGCCGAGACCGTCGCGCTGCGCGAAGCCGGAGCCGCGTTGCAGTCCCCGGACCTATCCGATTGTACCCTGTATACATCATTTCAGCCGTGCCCCATGTGTTGCGGCGCGATCATGGTGAGCGGCATCGCCACGCTGGTTATGGGAGGCAGGCCCGGCCCCGAAACCAACCAGTACGGCCCCTACACGCCTGAACAACTATTGGAGGATACGGGATGGGGCGACCGCGTGGAGGTGATTGCGGGTATCCTGGTGGAAGAGTGCGAGCGGATTCGGTATGAGTGAGATGGACAAAGGACCTGATTTTGGTCCCTGACCCAGAGTGTGCCGGGTAGCCGTGCTGGGACCCATTGCCGGTTGGCGACTCAAAACCCCCTTCTACTACGGTTGGTTGGTCCTTGGTATTACGGCCTTGGGCACGTTTGTCTCAACCTCGGTTGGCGGGCTGGTGCTGGGAGGCACCCAGAGCTTCATCCTTGAACAGATGGGTGGCGGCGCAGCACCATCGGCCTTGCCGTGACGGTGGGAGTCTGGTGCTCGGGGCTGATATCGTCAGTGGTGGGCAGTCTCTCCGACCGCTACGGCGCAAGGTGGTTGATGCCCTTCGGAGCCGCTTGTCTGGGTATCTCCCTTTACTTCATTTCGAAGGTCGGCGCCGTCTGGCAATTTTACTTGATCGTAATCATCGGGCGGGCCGTCAGCCAACCCATCCTGACCGGCGTTGTGCCGCGGGCCATTGCGGTGAACTTTTTTCGCCGCCGACGGAACTTCGCCCTGTCTCTGGCCGGCATTTCCAGGCCCATCAGCGCGGCGCTCAACATTCAGCTCATTTCTCTTGTCGCCCTCGCGTACGGCTGGAGGATAGCATTTCGATTCCTTGGGTTTGCCAGTCTTGCTTTGACAGTCGTATTCTTTCTATTCATCCGGCGGCGGCCCGAGGATATCGGACTACTGCCTGATGGGGGCCAGCCATCCGCCAGCGGTCCCGCCGAAGCGTCCCGTGCCGCCAAAGCTTCCGTACCGTCCACCGGCAACGGCGTCGTTTACACTGACGGCCAAGAGATAAGCTGGACAACCCGCGAAGCGCTGCACACCCGTGCCTTCTGGATGTTGGCTATAGCGGCGCTGCTGGGGGTTATGGGCAGTTCAGGACTGGCCTTCAACATGGTGCCTTACTTCCGGGAGGTATCGGGGCTGTCTACGGCCTTGGCCGCCGGAGTCTTGAGCCTCAGCACTTTCCTGTCCTTGGCCAACCTGGGTTGGGCGTTTCTGGCCGACAGGTTTACGCCTAAGTGGTGCTTGGTGGCGGCGATGTTCGCTGCCGCCGGGTCGGTCGTTTACCTGACGGAGGTCGACTCCGTGCGTTCCGCCTACGTTTTCGGCGTGGTATGGGGAATAGCCGTCGGCGCTCTGGACGTTCTGGTGTACATGGTATTGGCCGACTACTTTGGCAGGGTTTCGTATGCCACCATCGTCGGGACGTTCAGGACCTTCGAGGCCGCGGGACTTGGAATCGGACACAGTATTGGGGCGGTCATTTACGACGTAACCGGCAGCTACAGTGCTTTGATCGGCCTGCTGATGGCGTTGTACTTGCTCACTACCCTGTTGATCGTGCTGTGCCGGCCGCCGCCGGCGCCCATCCCGTTGCCGAATACAACGGTCTGCTAGGCTGCGAGAATCTCTTCACAGACCCTATCGGTGGTGGCGTAACTTACTCTAATGAAATGTTCAAGCTTGAAGGTTAGTATGTCAGCCGGGACTTCAAGGTTTTCGAGTGACTGCTGGGCCTTTTCCCCGTGAGCAATAATCCCTTTCAACAATGGCATGTTCTTCATCAGTACATCCAGAACAGCGTAGTTCTCGATGCTCTGACTTACGCCACCACTTTGCTCGTTACTATAGGCATTGGTTTCAACACAATTGATACCCTTGCTCCGAATCCGATCTAGGCGTCGCCTTGTGCTGGATGGCTTGTCGCGTTCGGAATTGTAGGACTCCATAAAGGACTTGTAATCAAATCCTGTGTCGTCCTTCCACCATGTCCACCAATCAATATTAGTCTTGGTTGCCGGGTTCTCGCCGATAACGATTACTTCACAGGTATCGGGAAAGCCATCGCAGACAAAAGGACGCTGGTCGTAGCAAGGGGAGGGAATCACCTCTTTTAGGATTGTTGTCCAATCTGGCATTCTTATACACCCCAGCAAAGGGATCCACCACGTTAAGAAAGCGAGGCTAGGTTCTGTTGACATTTGCATTTGTAACCGATGTGCAGGCCCATTTCATGTCATTCCAAGTGCAGGAAAGCACTAATGGCCTTGAATCGGAGTGATAAGTCCAGGATTCTTCGTCGCTATTTCCCCGGAATGACCCGCAACAGCGAAATGTCAACAGAACCTAAACTAAAGCCAAGGTGGGATGTACATTTAAGTGGCGATGATGATCAGCTGGGTTATGCCGGTGAATCCCTCTCACCCGTACTTGGAGAATGACCCGGCTCCGTCGTTTGCCCCCACCATCTGCGCATTTCACCTTGGCTTTAGTTTAGCCTTAGGAAGGAATCCGTTGATGGCCCAAGATGCTGAAGCCTCGTCTCAATCGACGCGGCCTCCGATGCCGCAGTTTCGCTCCGTTTCCGCCAGGTTCGAGGAAAGAACTCAAATATCTGCTTGAGCATTTCAACAGGAATTTCATACACCAAGGTTGCTGGACGGGCGGGATTATATGCTAATGAGGGTAGGGCTGCTAGTCTATCGGGCGTACCCGGTCCGGAGCCGTTGTCAGCTTTCCATTCCCGGGTTGGCCTATTGCGAGCCTGGGATTGTGATCGACGTTGAGTGCGACAACGTTCTTGCGCCCGTTTCGATTCCCCCTGTTGGCGGCCTTGGGCAGGGTGAAGGAGATCTCGAAAGTACCTCCTATTACCCGCGTGTGCGGGGATGCATATTTGCATCGGCTGTCACTCTATTGTCCTGATACGAACGGGCAGCACTGGAGTCAAGTCCATTCCCCTCGGAATTCCCGTCCGCTTTCTCCTGAAGGTCCGCCTCCTTATATTCCGGTAGAGTCTTATCCGTCATCATCAAGCATCGACTGAATACGCGGGTGAAGTCCGCTCACCAAGCGATTCAGTTGGTGCCGCATCCAGGATACAGATTCTGAGTAGCCGTCACTGGACTCGCTACCAGAAAGGAAAGATAAGCTCCCCTGCCTGTGGAACCCCAACCGGGGGCGGCCCTGAGCGTTATTCCAGAACTCCAAGTCATCGCCGATCTCCGTTTTCAGTTCGTCCAGTGATGACACGAGGTCATCGAAAATCCGGACGGCCCGTGACTGGTCTCTCCGAGCCATCAGAAAGCAGCCTATGTGTGAAGTGTTTCGTTGCAGGTAGCCGTCGAAACACAGGCCCCAGTCCGCGTACCCAGAACCCCGCACTTTCACATACAACGTTGACTCCTTGCTGGGAGAAGGTACGGCTACGGTCGGGTCCGCGAACGAGTAATCCTGGACTACTGCTCTCCAGAACTGCAAGTTTTCCTCCTCCTGGTTCGACAGGGTATCCTGCTGGGTTTCGGCGTCGCTCTCGGTGATTTCTCTGACAAAGTTGCCGTCTACAACGAAACGCTGCACGATCTCGGTCCGGGCCAGTACGCGGGGCTGGACGATTAGGTGGTTGTCGGCATCCCGGTAAAGGGCGGCTTCCACCAACGCCAGGTTGAAGTGCAGACCGCTGTGGCGCTGTACGAAATCAACTATGTTCGCAACACCTTCCTGAATTCCGTCGCCCACTATAAGGAGCAGGAATTCTCCACGTCTCAGGTGTCGCGTAACATTGTCGACGAACTCCGCCTCATCGATTCCCGGAGAGTGGGCGTCAACCAGGCTGTAGAGAATATTGCCGCTCTTATTGAGCGCAATTGAAACCTGGCGCTGCAGGTCTTCGTAGCTCCAAGATGCGAGTTCCTTGGCGTAATCCAATATTTGACCAATAACTTCACGACGTGATTGCGGATTCCGCCAAAGCTTGAACTCCGTCAGGGTAATCTGACCGAGCGGGTTGACGTACAACGCATCAACGAAGCCTGCAGGCGTGCGCAACTCTTGACAAATTGGCACCGCACCGGCATAGGTCGCGTCGATAGTGGCGATTGGCAGAGTTTCTGGGAAACGGAAAAACAGCTTTTGGAGGTCATCCTCGCTGACGCCCCCCTGTGCAGCTCCCGCACCCAACGGCACTCGCATCAGCACCTGCGGAATTTCACCGTCGCCGGGTCGCAGGCGTATCAGGTCGCCGTACCTAAGACTTGCCATATCTCACTTCCTCACCACGAATTGCGTCGAGCGTGTCTGGGGTCGAGATGCCCTCCGAAGCCTGATCATCCATTAATCTGTTGATTTCATCCCTGCGCTGGTCGGTCAAATTTGGGCATCGTCCTGGATTACGCCAGCCTCAGTGCCGACATACATTCGCTCTTCACCTAGAAACCGGACCGGAAAATTCTCGTTGGGTAGATATACTTGGGCAGTAAAGCCGGCGTGAGCAGGATCATGGGCTACAGTAGTCCGAGGCGAACTGCGGAGAAACTGGCGTTATCATTGACGACAATAGAGGAGAGAATATTTGGGCCGCCACCGGCCCGACCGAGTTTCCCCGCCACCAGGGTCAGGTTGGCCACGGTGGCCGCCAGATACAGTTGGAATTTCGTCTTGGCGCGTCCGAGATGGCGGGACTGGCAGATGCCTAAATGGACCAGCCGGGCCAACCTGTGTTCCTCCACCACTCTGCGCGCTCTATATTGGTCATACCCGGTGCCCTGTTGCAATGCTCGGGCCTGCTGCAACAGGGGTTCCTGGGGATGGATCAGCACCCACCGTCCCTTCCTGCCTTTGGCCGAGACGCACTGGAACCGCAGTGGACAGGTCATACATTCGGACCCGTCGAACTGGAAGGCCCGCAATTGGTGGACCCGTCCCATGCCATCAGTCCGCTTCCCCGCCGGTACGATGGTGTGGGTAAGCCGTCCCGCCGGACAGGTGCAACTGCCCGCCGCTAGATCGATGATAAAGTCATCCTTGGGAAAGCGCTGCCGGTCCGGGCGGCCTGGCACCCGGGCTACCACGGGACAGCCCGTGACACCTGCTGTGCCTCGGGACCCGTTCCTCGGTTCAGCCAAACCTCCGCCGGTCAAGCCATTCGTTCAAGGTTCGAGCTGATTCTCTCAGGTTGTCCTCCAAGACATTGATGAGTGGCAGACGCTTCCCGCGAAAGTTTCCCCTTCGGTCGAGATCGTACAGCCACCACTCCCGCCCGTTGGTCAGCACCGCCACGCCGTTCCGCATGCTGTGCGCCGCCTCAGCGTACCCTTCCAACTGCCCGATATGCTCCTCCAGCTCCACGCCCACGCTTTTGGCCTCGATAATGACATCGGGTGCCACTTCGTAGTTGCCGATGGCAATCAGGTTGGGTTCGCCGAACAGAGCATAGTCCACCCTAGCCCGGGGTTCCCCGTCACTGTAACGGGGGTATTCTGGATGGCACTCCTTGGGGTCGGCGGTATCCCAACCCAAGCCTGTGATCACGGGGTCGATGACGGCGTAACGCGTGTGCACTTCCAGCCAGTCGGCGAACCCAAACCCTGCTTCCTCCCACTCCGTTATCACCGACCTGGCATGCCGGATCGCAGTTTCCACAGTCCTGATGGACATTCTCCCACTCCTAGACTAGTACTGTTTCCATGTAATCATGATGGATAGACATGTTTGAGCTTACTGCGGGCGTCATGGGTGGAGAACCGCCAGTCTATGATGGCGGCGGCCTCGTTGCGCTCGCGTTCGAGCGCCGCGACCTCCCGTCTCAGCAACGCTTCATCGCCGATCCGGCGGTTCAGACACTGCCTGCTCAATACGCTCAACTCGATTTCAGCCATGTTCAGCCAGCTTCCGTGAACGGGTGTGTGGTGAAACTCCAAGCGCTTGGCTATGCGGCGCGCCTCGGACGGCGCAAATGCCTCGTAGAGCGAGCCCAACTTGTGGGTGTTGAGATTGTCCAGCACCAGCCGAACCACTGTCGCGTCAGGATAGGCCTGGTCCACCAGCCACTTCATCCGGTGCGCGAAGTCCACGGCAGTGCGGCGCACGGTCACCTCGACGCGCCTCCAGCCACCCTTCGGTTCACAGAACATGAACAGGTTCCGGGTACCGTTTCGCTGATACTCGGTGTCATAGCGCCCCATCCGTCCGGGAGCGGCCTCAATGGGAGGCCGCACATCCCCGAGCAACTGCTTGGAGGTCTCGTCAAAACACACCACCGGACGCTCCGGGTCGTACTCTTCGTGGTACAGGTCCAGCACATCCTCCATCCGGGCCACGAACTCCCCGCTCACCTTGGGGATGCACCACTCTTTCTTCTTCCACGGCTTGAGTTCGTTTTTTTGAGTATCTGGCGCACCGTCTCCAAGGAGATGCTCCCGGCAAACTCCAGCTCCACCACCTTGTCCGCCAGCAGATGGAGCGTCCAGCTTACATGTCCTTCGGGCGGACTGCTGCACGCGATGGCAACCAGGTGCGCTTCCTGCCTGCCGCTCAGCTTGCGCTCCCGGCCCGGCCGCGGCCGGTCGTTGATGGCGGCTTCGAGTCCCTCATCGACCAACCGTCTCCGCGCTC
Organism: Dehalococcoidia bacterium; assembly: GCA_965215675.1. GTDB lineage: Bacteria > Chloroflexota > Dehalococcoidia > Lucifugimonadales > UBA3495 > VXOI01. The sequence continues at coordinate 37,157 of OZ244112.1, forward strand.
TGGCGACAGTGAGGGCGCTTACCGAAACCGCCTCAGCCGCCTCGCGGTCCGACAGCCCTTCGTCAGCTTTCAGCAGCGCAAGGGCCCGCTTTACCGTGCGGGCCAACGGCTTGCCCCGGCGGGATACCTCAATCAGATCGGACCGTTGGGATGGTGTCAGTTCGACTTTGTACTTTATGGCAGGCATATCCGCTCGACTTTACGCAAAATCCAGGAAAAGTAATGGATGACATCACCTTTGTGCGTAGCCATTGGTGGTTGGTGTCGGAGGGTTTTTCACTATCGACCACCAACTCCGATGTACAGAAACTCCCCGCCACTCTGTACCATCGTATTGCAGATTCCCTCGCTTATGCCGCTTAAAATGCGTAAAGTCCAGATCCGGGTACGGCCTCCTTGGAAGATCATACCCAAGCCTACTCAGTCTCACATACTATATCAATACTTCATGGAACCAGTACTAGCCAACAACAACGCCAACACACTCATCGGCTCCGGTTCCCAGGCCCGCAGCGATCCGGCATGGGAGTTGGCCTACCGGACCATCGACCACCGGTCAGCACGAGCGCGCTGCCAGCACCCCGGCATGTCCCGATTCCCGGCCCAAATCAGAGAGATGGCAGTTCTCTTCGCCAGCTTGCAGGCAAGAAGGCACCAAGCCGATTACGCGCCCCAAGCGCAAAATCCCAGATCCCAAGTCCTCCAGTTTGCGACGGAGACCGAGGCGGCCATCAGAGCCTTTGAAGCGGCCAACCTGAACCAGCGGCGCTCATTCGCCGCACACCTGCCCTTCAGGGAGCGGATTGACTGACGGTCCGTATACCGGAATGCCCGCCCCGGCAGGCCCGGGTCAAAACCGGGGATGCAGAACTCCGCCCGGCCCTGCCGGCCCTGTTGACCGGCGATGGCAGAGCGAGGGGTAGCGGCCCGGCTTTGCAAGGTAACCAAGGAACCAGAAGGTTGAGGAGGCTTTGATGACCACGCCACTGTACCGGCCGAACCCGGGCGACGACGAGCGGGGTCCGCTGCCTGGTGCCCTGTACCTGCCGCAGCTCCGGCCGGAGCGCTCCAAGTGCGAGGTCTGCGGGGAATCCACCGGCTCGGTCCACGGAAAGCGGTGCCGGCGCTGCGCGACCGCCCACATCTCTGGGTCCACTGCGCCGCCACCGGAGCACACAGACGAGGACGCTCCGTAACCCTCTCCCGTGAGGAGAGGATGCGCCGCCACATCCTCACCGAGGAGCTCCTGCAGCTGCCCGTCGCAGTCGCTCGTGGTGGCTACAATGAGACGAACACAGTGCATGTGGCGTCGGAGAACCTGGACTTGGGCGATGGTCTTTCAGCGCCGGGGTATGGGGTTTTCCGGCGGTTCAATGGCAGGCTTGTACTCACGGAGCCTGCCAATAGGGTGTCTGAATGGCGGCTGCCGCAGTGGTTCTATCCCGATGGGAACAAGACCCCCTTGAGCTACCATGGCGACTTGGGGCGTTGGAAGTGCGACTGGGATTACGCTTATCTGCAGGGCGTGGGGCTGGGGCAGGGATTTGTGCTGGACTTGGAGCAGTACCCCGAGGCGGTGGACTGGGTTTCCGGGTTGGTGAGTAACCTGACTCGTTGAGGTCGGTTGCAGCGTGGTCCGTGGGCCCTGTCTCACTGCGGCAGACCGGGGTGGTATATTTGTCCAGCCGCAGAGGATACCGGCCCGGGCCCGGTCACGGAACCTGACCCGGTGTTGGAGCCGACTCTGGCACACCGAAGGCTGAACTGGCGCTCAGGTCGAGGAGCGACTCTCACACTCCATACCGGTCCCGCCAGTAGGTGGCCCATTCCACGGTTTCATCCGGGAGGCTCCTCACCACCCCGTCGAGAAGCAGTGACGGGGCCACCATGCCGAACTGAGCGTCCGGGTCCCTGAGGGAGGCCCGCATCACCGCCTCGACCGTCTCCAGGTGCGGGAAACGCCGGGCCAGCGGCGGGGATGTCATGGTTCTGCCGAAGCCAACGATCCTGTAGGCCCGGTTGTCCTCCGGCACGACAACGATGACCTTGGCCTCTTCCACCTCCAGCTCGTGCTGCTGAACCATACGGTCCGCCAGGAGCCTTTGCCGCATGATCACCAGCGCTGGGACGGGCGCGGTGGCGGCGGCTCCGCCACCTCCTCCCAACGCCCCGGCCACCGGGTTGCCCACCATCGCCGGGACGGCCCAGGTGGGTGAGACCCTGACCGCCGACACCACTGGCATATCCGACGGCGATGGCCTCGGCAACGCTGCCTTCGCCTACCAGTGGCTGGCCGACGACGCTGAGATCAACGGGGCAGACGCTGCCACCTACACCCTGGCCGATGCCGACGAGGGCAAGGCCATCACGGTGAGGGTGTCCTTCACCGACGACGCCGAAAACGACGAGCAGCTCAACAGTGCCGCAACGGGCGCGGTGGCGGCGGCTCCGCCGCCTCCCAACACCCCGACCACCGGGTTGCCGACCATCAGCGGCACGGCCCAGGTGGGTGAGACCCTGACCGCCGACACCACCGGCATAACCGACGACGACGGCCTCGACAACGCGACCTTCTCCTACCAGTGGCTGGCCGACGACGCTGAGATCAACGGGGCAACCGGTTCCACCTACACCCTGGCCGATGCCGACGAGGGCAAGGCCATCACGGTGAGGGTCTCCTTCACCGACGACGCCGAAAACGGCGAGGTGGTCACCAGCGCCGCGACGGGCACGGTGGCGACGGCAGTCGTTATCCAGCCGCTGACGGCCAGCACCCAGAGCGTACCGTCGTCCCATGACGGGAGCGCCACGTTCATCTTCGAGCTGCATTTCAGCGAGGAATTGGTGTCGGACTTCAGCTACGTGGCCATGCGGGACCATGTGTTGACCGTGGCTGGGGGCTCGGTGACCTATGTGCGTCGGCTGGGGCCGCCCAGCAATATCGGGTGGGAGATCCACGTCACGCCGGATTCAGACGGCGCCTTGATCATCGTGCTGCCCGTGACCGGGGACTGCGGCTCCGACGGCGCCATCTGCACGGAGGACGGCAGGCGGCTCTCCAACCGGCTGCAATTCACGGTCAACGGTCCCTAGCAGGCGCCTTAGCCCGAATCCACCGAAGGACACCGCTGGACGGCGTGAGGACAGCGGAGGGGGAGTGAGGGAGCTACAGGAGGGGAGATGACCTGGGCTCCGTTGGGGTATGGAGGTCGGCGGACGGTCTTCAGTCGCCGCATAGAGTTCCTATGGCCGTCTGCGGGGGTTGCGATGCGCGGGATGGCGAGAGAATACGCAGCAGGGGACTCCCGCGGACCGGACTGGCGCGAGTTTGCTGGGACCTTCGGTTGTCCGCTGGGTGGGTCGGTTGCAGGCCGACCGTCAGGCGGGGAGTGGAATGGCTCGCAGCCGGGCCAGGGCGCGGCTGAACTGGGTTCCCCAGGGCCAATGCTTGGGAAGATGCAAAGTGAGGCGGCGCGCCGAGCGAGTGATCCGTCCGGCCAGGGCGAAGAACCGCCGCCGGAGGGTCTTGGTGGTCACGATCTGCTCGCCCAAGCCGATGCGGGCCGTCCAGCGGGCGAGGTTGTGGGCCATCACCTGTACCGCCAGCCAAGCGCCGTTGGCGGCGAATCGGCCGGACGGCAGGTGGTTCAGCCCGACGCCGTACTTGAGGTCGCGTATGGCATTCTCGATCTCGGCGTGGCGGCGGTGGTCGGCCTCCAGCTCCAGGGTATCCCCGTCCCGGTCGGTGATGAGGCCGTGATAGCTGTAGCTGGCGAAGAGCGCCAGTTGGGAACCGGGCGTGGGCCTCACCCGCCGGACGATGAGCCGCACCGGCGCGGCGCCGGGCTCACTCTCAAAGGGAGTGTAGGTGGTCTCGGCCACATCGGCGGCGCCGTCCATCCAGTAGGGGATGGGAGTCCAGTCCTCCTCTGGTATGGCCTCGATGAGATTGCGCAGGCTTTGGTGCTGGCGGATGGTGATGGAGAAGCGGACATCCATCTTGCGGCAGACGGCGACGATGGCGTGGGCATAGAAGCCGCTGTCGGCCCGCACCGTGAGTTGTCCCCGGGCCCCGGCGTAGCGCACCCGCCCCACCGTCTCGCGCAGGAAGTGGGCGGCGCCCCGTGCGGTGTTGGCGCGGCCCTCGCGCAGCCGGGACATCAGCACGTCCCCGGTGCCGGCGGCGATGGCCAACAGCGGGTGATAGCCCCGCTTGCCGGTATAGCCGTGGTGGCGCGCGCCCTCCTTGGCCAGACCGTAGGTCTCGCAGATGGTGGAATCGAGGTCAATGGTGAACGGCGCGTCGCCGGGTCCCGCCCCGGCGGCCCAGGCCCGGGCCAGCAACTCCCGGCTCACCCGGTCCAGTTGACGGACGTGGCCCCACTGGAAGCTGCGCAGGAACGTCCCCAGTGTCGAGGACGCCTTGATAACCATGCAGTCGAGAACACCGGCCGTCCCCCCGGCGCGCAGCGCATCGGCGTCGTCGATGCAGTCGCCGCCGGCCATGGCTGAGGCCACCAGGGTCATCAGCTTGTCTCCGGTGTTGGCCCGCCCCGGCGCGCTGCCGAGATTGAGGTGATGGTCTACGAGTTCCCCCAGGCCCAGATGCTGGGCGAGAGTGGCCGTCAGGAGCAGGCCGGCATTGGCCACCAGGCGGGGGTGATCAACGACAATTAGTCTTGCCGGTGGCGACGACTATTTTTGCCGGTCACATGTGGTAATCATCCGGTACAGGAGGTGCCGGATTGGTTACGGATCAGCAAGTCGCATTACTGAGGCAAAGACGGATGGAAGGAAAGAAACAACAGACGGCGGCGGCCATGGCGGGGATGAGCGAGCGGTCGGCGCGGAAGTGGCAGCGTGGCCCGTTGCCCTCGGAGACCAAGACCGAGCGCCGGTGGCGCACCCGTCCCGATCCCTTTGACGGCGTCTGGGAGGAAGAAATCCTGCCCCTGCTCAGGGGCGAGGCCGCCGGCAGGCTCAGGGCAACGACAATTATCGAGTGGCTGGAGGAGAAATCCCCCGGCCGGTTCAGCGCCTCCCAGCTCCGCACCCTGCAACGCCGATTACAGGACTGGCGAGCACTCAACGGTCCGGATCAGGAGGTCTACTTCCCCCAGGAGCATCCACCTGGCCGGGAGGCGCAACTCGACTTCACCCACGGCAACTCCCTGGGAGTAACCATCGGCGGCCGGCGCTACCGCCACCTGCTGTTCCAGCTGGTGTTGAGCCATTCAGGGTGGCGCTACGCCGAGGTGGTTGCCGGCGAGACCTTTGTGGCCCTGAAGCAGGGACTGCAGAACGCGCTCTGGGAACTGGGCGGCGCGCCCCAGGTCATACGCTCCGACAACAGCTCGGCCCTCACCCATGAGATAAAGCGCAGCCGCGGCCGGGCCCTCAACGACAACTACGCCGAGCTCCTGGAGCACTACGGGCTCGAGGCCACGCTGATCAATTCCGGGGAATCCCACGAGAATGGCGTGGCCGAGCAGGCTCATTACCGGTTGAAGGACGCTTTGGACCAGGCCTTGATGCTGCGGGGCAGCCGCGACTTCGATTCCGCCGAGTCCTACACCGGCTTCGTCAGGAAGGTGGTTGAGCGGCGCAACCGCCTGGTGCAAGGGAAGCTGGAGCAGGAACGCCCACGTCTCCAGTGCCTGCCCCCAGCTCCGGTGCCGGAGTACGTCAACCACCAGGCCCGGGTGCGCAAGTGGAGCACCATCCAGGCAGCCGGCCGCACCTACACTGTGCCCTCCCGGCTCATCGGGAAGGAGGTGCAGATACGCCTGTACGCCGAGCGTCTGGAAGTTTACTACAAGGGCCACTTGGTGGAACGCATGGAGCGGGTGCGCGGTGAAAGGGAGGCCAACGTCAATTACCGCCACGTCATCGGCTCCCTGGTGCGCAAGCCCGGGGCCTTCGCCCGCTACCGGTTCCGGGAGCAGATGTTTCCCACCATGACCTTCCGCTTGGCCTACGACGCCCTCAAGAGGTGGCGAGGCGAACGCGCCGACGTGGAGTACGTGCGGATCCTGCACCTTGCGGCGACAACTATGGAGTCCACGGTGGACAGTGCTCTGGCCCTGCTGCTGGAGGCCGGTGAGCCCTTCGACTACGCCACGGTCAAGGAACTGGCGAACCCGGCTCCGCCGCGGGCGCCGGTGCTGAGCCTGTCCGGGATGCCGGACCTGAGGGTCTATGACAGCCTGCTGGCGGGGGTGGCCTGATGCTGGAGGCCAACGCCATTGAGGTCCGGATCAGTGAACTGTGCCACCAATTCCGGCTGCCCACCATGGGGGCGCAGTCGGTGTCCCGATTCACCGCCGCCGGGCACGGCGACGCCCTGGAGACCCTGCTGGAAGTGCTGGAGCAGGAGGCCGAGGACCGGAGGCAGCGCCGCATCGGCCGGCTGCGCACCGCATCCAGGCTGCCCGCCGGCAAGACTTGGGAGACCTTCGAGCACGACCGTGTGCCCCTGGCTCTGCGGCAGCAACTGGGCGAGCTGTCTGACGGCAGCTTCGTCGACCGCGGCGTCAACGTGCTGGCCTTCGGACTGCCCGGCACCGGCAAGACCCATGCACTGTGCGCCTTGGGCCACCGGCTGGTGGAGTCGGGCAGGTCAGTGCTCTTCGCCCCGGCCTACCGGCTGGTGCAGGACCTGCTCGCCGCCAAGCGCGACCTGGCATTGCCACGACAATTACGAAAGCTCGACAACTACGACTTCCTGCTGCTGGACGACCTGGGGTACCTGCCCCAAGGGGCCGAGGAGTCCGAGGTGCTCTTCACGCTCATCGCCGAACGCTACGAACGCCGGTCCCTGGGCATCACGTCCAACCTGGTCTTCTCCCAGTGGGAGCACATCTTCGCCAACCCAATGGCCACGGCGGCGGCCATCGACCGGGTGGTCCACCACTCGGTCATCCTGGAATTCGACGTCCCCAGCTACCGCACCGGAGTGGCCCAGCAGCGCAGTCAGAAACAGGGGGTGAACCGGCAAGAATAATTGACGGAACCGGCAAAAGTAGTTGACGCTGAACAGGGGGTCGTCAAAGGCGACTTGGATGCGGTCGAGGTGGTTGCGTGGTAGCATCAATTGGGTGCTCCTTTTCTGGGACTGTTTTGCTGATACAAAACCATTATCCCAGATTCAGAGGAGCACCCTTTGACCACTTCAGGGCGCTAACCTAACTCCCTCCTTCGGTGGATTCGGGCTTAGCCAGCTCCGGCCAACCCGAGGGCGACGGAGAACCCGGACGGGCACATCGTGTTGAGATGGGTGGCCCCGGGCGACGGCTGGGTAACGGGCTACCGGATACTCCGGCGACGCCCCGCTCTGGGAGAGGACGCGCTGCTGGAGTACGTGGCGAACACCCGGAGCACGGCGGCCACGTTCACGGACACGAACGTCACGCCCGGAGTGCAGCACGTGTACCGGGTTCAGGCGCTCAGTGCGGCGGGCCAAAGCCAACGCTCGAATTACGTCAACGTGACCCCGTAGAACCGGGGACGGCTCCCGGCAACGAGAGCGGCCGCACACATGTACGGGCAGCCCGTTTTAGGAAGCCCCTTTCGTATGCGGTACAACCAACGGTGAGCGGAGAAATGCAGAGCACTACGCAGGATCCACAGGCCCTCTGATGGGATGTCTGACGTGGCTGATATGTCAGAGTCGAACGAACTGGCGGTCTTGAGGGAGCGGGTGAAGAATCTTAAGGGGTTGGCCGACTACCACCGGGAACAGCTGAAGGACCCCGAGTGGCGGTACCAGCAGGCTATGGAGCAACTGGGAGCCAGTCAGCGCAGCATGGATTCCCTCACCAAAGCCCTACCCGCTGCAGACCATGGGAGTCCAGGTCAACGCCAACGTTGGCGGCCCTTCAGGAAGGGGCAGAACCGAGAGGCAGCTCACTCACCACTGCGGCGGCCGGTAGTCCCGCAGGTCCCGGCAGGCATCGTAAATATCATTTCTTCAGCAAAATGTTTCCTGTCCGGCTGTCTCCACCAAACTGGACAAAATCAAGAACCCTCACCACAAGGTTCAGGCTGGTGGTGTAGGTCCAGTGTTGGACAGCTTCGTACCGCCACCGCCAAGAATAGGTTCCCCTGCATTCAGCCATCCCCATCAATCGCTGCTCGTGTCTTGACCCGTGAGTTAGCCCGGATCTCCCTCTCCCCAACCTTATGCCCGGTCAAAATGCCCGGTCCAACAACGTGTTACGATTTAAGCGACAACAGGACAGTGAACAAAATTGGCCACCTCATTGCAAGGGTCCACATTGAAGAAGATAGTCTACCTGGCGGCGGCAATATTCCTGGCAACGGTGTTCCTGGCAGCCTGTGGCGGCGACCCCGAGGCAACGGCAACTCCCGAGCCTCCACCTCCCACCTCGACAGCCGATCCCACTGCCACACCGACTGCCACCTCGACAGCCGCCCACTGCCACACCGACTGCCACCCGACAGCCGAGCCCACTGCCACACCGACTGCCACCTCGACAGCCGAGCCCACTGCCACACCGACTGCCACCTCGACAGCCGAGCCCACTGCCACACCGACTGCCACCTCGACAGCCGAGCCCACTGCCACACCGACTGCCACCTCGACAGCCGAGCCCACTGCCACGCCGACTGCCGTCCCGACATCAGTCCCCGACCCCGCAGCCAGCATCAGCCCCGATGCCGAAGTCTCCGACGAGGGCGCTCTCTCCGTGGAATGCCCCCTCGACGGAACCCTTGATAGCGCCGTAGCAATTTCATCGTGCAGTGCCCTGGCAGTGCAACAGGTCAATAGCTTTTCCTTTAATGCAGAGATAGACCTGCTGGCTCTCTTCCCTGTGGAGGAGACCGGTGGCGACGAGGGTTCCATTCAGTTAAGTGGGTCTATGGTCCAGCCTGGCAGGCTCCGGTTCCAGATCAATATGGGCCTCGACGCAGAAATGATTGAGATTAACGGGGTCATAGTCGGCAACGACACCTATGTCCAGGACCCTGAATCCCGCCTGTGGTTCAAAGGCGCTCCTCCCGACGCCGACTTCCTGGCCTCCCTGCAGATGGTCGGCATGCTCATGCTGCCGACCGATCCCGCCATCTCTCTAAATGGCACTATCGACCTTGACGATGGCTCCATGGCTTACCTCATCGTTTCGGATCAGCCCGCCCAGCAGGGAAGCGGGGCCGGGTTCCCCTTGGGCTCGGACAATGCCGTCACCAGGGTCGTGGGCGTCGCAGACTTCCTGCCCAGGGAGGTCAGGGTCGCCGCAGAAGGCTTGGACGGCGAGACCCGAGACTTCATAACCATCAGCTACCACGGCTACAACGAGGCCGCTGAAATTGAGCCGCCCGCCGACTATCTGCCCCTTCCAGATGAGGCGATGGACCCCGGCACTCCGGGATCGCCCATGGTTATGGGTCTTACGCGGAACGACGACGGTGATGTGGAAGTGATGTTCAGCGAGCCCGTGTTTGTCGAAGGGGACGTCGAGCTCTACGTTCTGGACCCTGAAACCGGAGGCTGGGGACTTCCTCTTCTCGGCGGGAGTGGCACCGACACCCTGACCTTCGACGCAGACGCAGAGGACAGGCCATCGCTGGTCCTGGGTGAGAGCCAAATTGCCGGGTTCTCCTTTCACGATTCCGACTCCAACCTAGTGGACTCCGAAGGTACATGGGTTAACCTCAACTTCGATTTCTGGACCTATGAATAGGCCCGCGCTGTCCGGCATGATCCTGGGCAAGGGGGTGTCGATCGATGTTTCCATACCCTCTGATATGCTGCTCGACATGAGCCCCGCAATACGGAGATTGAGGTGGACCCGGTCCCTTAGACGCTGAAATTGCGGTTCGCAAAAGGGCTATTCTGGTGAGCCGACGTAACCCGGGGGACAGAACGGACCCTGTCTGCCAGCCGTTGACGACCGAAGGCAACAACGTTACTTCCAAAGGGTAATTACACCCGTCCGCTGGACTGTGGCTTAGGCCCTGTCCTCCAGGCGGGTGGTTTTTGCCATCGGCGCTCCCACGGGGTACGGCCAGCCACCGGCACGGCGGAGTCGAACCGGGCGCCAGGCGGATAAACCGGCCGGGTCATTGACTCCACCGCACGGGGTGCGGTGGCAGGTAATCCCCCGACGTGTGCTAGCATTCGGACGCGCCACCCCACCGCGGCCCAGCAAACGCAGGGACTGGAGCGAGATGAGAACGCCACGCCTTTTCCTGGGAGTCTTTACCCTAGTAGTTCAGCTATTTTGAATTGCTGGGTAAAGGGATTTCAGCTTGATGCGCGCGTCATCGGTGGTGAAGCGCCAGTCCACTCGCACCATGTCCCGGTTGCGCTGGTTCTGCCAGGCGTCAACTTCCCGGCGCAGCACCTCTTGATCAGGAATCCGGCGGTCCAAGCACTGCCGGGCCAGCACTCCGATTTCAATTTCAGCCATGTTCAGCCAACTCCCATGCTTGGGGGTGTATAAAATCTCCAGACGTTCGGCGATACGCCGCGCTTCCATAGGCTCGAACGCCTCGTATAATGAGGCCGGATGATGGGTGTTCAGGTTGTCCATCACCAGCACAATCCGGTCCTTGTCCGGGTAGTCCTCGTCCACCAACTTCTTCACTTGGTGCGCCCAGTCCACTTTCGTCCGCCGGTCCGTCACTCCGACCCGCCGCCACCCTTCCAGCGGCGCAAACAGCATGAACAGGTTGCTCACCCCGTTGCGCTCGTATTCGTAATCATACGCGACTGCCGATCCGGGGCGAGGCGGACGCGGCAGTCGCGTTTCCTTCACCTGCTGTTTGCTGGTTTCGTCCAAGCACACCAGGACTTCATTGTCTTCATAGGGACGGTGATAGACCTCCAGCACGTCTTCCATGGCCCACACAAAGTCCGGCACACACAAAGTCCGAACTGCCTTCCGGCGGGATGCACCAACACTCTTTCAGCCAAGGCTTGAGTTCGTTTTTTTCAGCGTCTTGCGCACCGTCTCTGGGTGGATGCTCTCCACTATCTCGCACTCCACCAGCCGGTCCGCCAATAATCTCAGCGTCCAACGGGCCCGGCCTTCCGGCGGTTCCCCGCAGGCCAGCACAATCAAGTGGGCTTCCGCAGCGCCATCCAGTTTCTTTGGCCGGCGGCGTTGTTGCTCCTTACGCCCCAAGACCGCTTCGATCCCTTCCTCCACGCAACGGCGGCGTATCCGTTCCACTGTGGCGCTGGCGATCTCGAGGGACCGGGCAACCTCTTCGTCCGTCAGGCCTCCGTCTTTCCGCGCTTCATCGCTCAGCAACAGGATGCGTGCATGGGTCTGCTTGTACGCTGCTGCCCGCCCCTTGGAAACCAGGGCCTTCAGTTCCTGTTGCTCTTCCGTGGTCAGTTCGATACGGTACTTCTTAGCCGGCACGACCCCTCTCCTTGGATACAATTCGCCAATGCCGGCAGAATACACCAGTTGTGCCTCAATTCAATGACGTTCAACTACTAAACTAAAGCCAAGGTGAAATGCGCAGACCGTGGGGGTCAAACGACGGAGCCGGGTCATTCTCCAAGGACGGCGGAAGGGGATCCACCAGCGCAACCCAACTGATCATCATCGCCACTTAAATGTACATCCCACCTTGGCTTTGGTTTAGGTTGTGTTGACATTCCAGCGTAACCAGATGAGAGCGGCGGTGAAATGCAGAAAGCCCAGGTATCTGGTGTCCAGTTTCTCAAACCGGGAGAATATCCGGCGATAGTGCTTTATCTTGTTGATGAAGCATTCGACCAGATGGCGCTCCCGGTACAGATGCCGGTCATAGCCGGCGGGTTCCTTCCGGTTTGAGCGGGGCGGAATGACCGCAGTCATGCCCAAGGCCAGGATGTGCTCGCGAAACTCCTGGGAGTCATATCCTTTATCAGCCAGCACCTGCTCTCCAGCGTAACCGGCGATCAATTCCTCTGCCTGGGTGATGTCGTGCCGTTGCCCTCCGGTCAGGATGAATCGCAAGGGGTTGCCCAAGCCGTCCACGCTCACGTGGATCTTGGTGCTGAACCCGCCCCGGCTGCGGCCCAGGGCCTGGCAAGCCTGTCCCCCGTTTTTGGGGGCGCCCCCGCCGCGCATGGGTGCGCCCGAACCACCGTGCTGTCAATGATCAGGTATTCCAGGTCCGGGTCGCCGGAGAAATGTTGAAGCATCTGTTCCCAGACGCCTTTGTCAGCCCAACGGGCGAATCGTTTATAGACACTGTTCCAATTCCCGTATTCGGCCGGAAGCAGCCGCCATTGGGCGCCGGAGCGGTTAATCCACAGAACGGCCTCGACAAATCGCTGGCAATCTTCTTCCTGAGCGACATACAGGCCGGCGCAGCCACGCAGGAAATCGAGAATCCTGTCCCATTGTTCTGCTGGCAACTTAACATTTGACATACAAGCATCATAACCAAAATGTCAACACAACCTAACAGGCTCGGAGTCGCCGCCGTGGAATCACTTGGACCACCGCCACACCTGCTCCACCAACCCGCTGCAAGCACCCAGTTCGCCTTCAGCTGCGAGCCTGCCAGGAGTTTCCTTTAATGACCGGTGCCTTATCTTCAACGTGAGAGACAACGTTGACAAATTAGAGCGCAAGCTCGCTTTTTCGGACTTGGACTGGCCCTGGGGTTAGGGTTGCCCGAGTAAGTCTTTTGGGTAGAACCATTCCAAGGATAGAAGGTGTTTGCTGGAATCAGCGCCACCATCACTGGCAGGACTCTCACTTAATTTCGCCTCAATTCTGTCCAAATAGCAGGATCCACCTCACCTAAACCAAAGCCAAGGTGGGATGTGCATTTGCCGGGTGATGGAAATCGGGCCTGGAGTCTTGCAGGAGTGCCTCTGACCTTGATAGCAGGACCGTCCGGCAACGCCGTCTCGCCTCATCTTTCCGGCCAGCCGACTGGCCAGGAAATTGCCGACCCTCTCCTGCACCGCCTTCCTGCTTCCCAGGCACAAGGTTGTCCGTCGCCTCCTCACCCCCCAGACGGCCTCATCGGCGTTGAAGTCCGGGCTGTAGCCCGGCAGATTCACCGGTCTCAGACCAAGCCCGGGAGTCCTGAGGTACTCCGCGTTGATTACGTATATCCGAAGAAGTGCTGAGAGAAGGGTTGCTGGGGCTGACGCAGGCGCCACCGCGGGATAGCCGGGCTGACCCCTCTCCGACTATGACCGGGACCGGCTCATCTCACGTGCCCGCATCCGTCGTCTACAAAACGCCAATTGGGAAACCCTGATGCGTCCTGTACATTCCGGGTGGCGTCCGTAACGACTTCAGAGTTTGTCGACGCCCAGATAAAACACAGCTTCACTGATAGTTCTGCCAGATACCCGACCGCGTGGACCTTCCTGTTCTGGTGCAGGCGACCCACCTTAAGTTGTATGGCTTGGGTGAACCTGTCCATCCTTCCGTCCCTGGAGTTGGCCTCGTCATAGATCAGCGTGAGTCTGTCTTGGCGGAACGGAGCTTGGACGATCTGAATAAATTGGTCATAGTCCACGTGGGTGAGGTGGTTTTTCTTTGTCCTTTTCCCCAAGCCGGTATCGGGGTCCAGAAACAGATGCTCTCGGCACGCTAAGGTGGCCTCAAGCAGTGCGTCCGGGTTCGCGCAATCGCCGCCGTCCACTATGGTCACGCCAATCGCCGCAGCGTAGTGGTTGAGGAAGTCGGTAACGTGTGGCTCCGCCCCCCTATCGCCATACCACATCGGATGAGCGGCCCACCTCACATTCGGAGCCAGCCATTCCATAATCTGCCTTTTTGCTATGTCGCGGGCTTCGCCAAAGATTCTTTGGTGCATTAATCTACAACTCCATTCCTAAACCAAGGCCAAGGAGGGATGTGAATTTGCCGGGTGCTGGGAATCGCGGCAAGGGTCTTGCAGGAGTGCCTCGGACCTCGATTGCAGAACCGTCCGGCAACGTCGTTTCACTTCGTCCTTCCGGCTGGCCAACCCGCTGAGGAAGCTGCCGACCCTCTCCTGCACCGCCTCCCTGCTTCCCAAACACAGATTTCCCGTCGCCTGCTCCCTCGCCCAACCCCAAATCGCTTCGTCAGCGTTGAAGTCTGGGCTGTAGCCTGGCAGATTTACCAACCCTAAACTAAAGCCAAGGTGAAATGCGCAAATGGTGGGGGCAAACGACGGAGCCGGGTCATTCTCCAAGTACGGATGAGAGGGATTCACCGGCATAACCCAGCTGATCATCATCGCCACTTAAATGTACATCCCACCTTGGCTTTAGTTTAGGAACCCTGCTCCTACTGCCCCTTCAGGAAAATATGCTGGTCCGACCGCCTCCTCGACGAGCTCCGGCCCATAGTCCGGGGCGCCGCCACCCCCTGGACCACGACCAAGAAACCTTCGAAGCCGCAGCCCAATGGCTGCAGGCCAAGCAGGCCAAGCAGGCCCTCGACCAGGCCAAGATTGTCCTCGAGTCCAAGCTCATCGCCAACGCCAACGCCCCGATCAGCGCCGCAGGCGTCAAGGCCGAATACTTCCGTCCCAGCGACGCCCGCGGCTACGACCTGCACAAGCTCGGCCGCTACCTCACCGGCGAGATACTCCGCCGCCACCAAAACGCCAACGCCGACAAGCGTGTTTTCTGGGTGCATCCCCTCTGACCCAGCCCCTTTCTCAAACACTCCCGCCGCCTCCAACATGCCATAACCTGCGCACGAATCCGACAATCGCCCAAAGCTGCGATGTTACTATCATAGCCATATGATGACTTACCATTCCGCCAACCCACTTTACATAAACCAGCCATCTCACATCCAGGAGCGCCACACAATGCAGGCAAGCCTTTTCGGCGAACCCTCGCCGCCCCAGGACACCGACACACAGCCGAACGACGTCACCACCGCAGCCACCGATGGCGAGCCTGCACCCGATACCGCTCCCGTCGCCATCGCCGACCTCCCCTCCGACGTGATAGCCGAACCACCGCCGCGGCCCATCCCCACACCGCCAGCCGATGAGCATCCCCCGGCCACCGCCGCCCCCGCCACACCCACCAAGCCAACCAAACGCCGCGCCCAGCACGCCCCTGACAAGGACGAATACAACGCCGACCAGATCCAGGTGCTAGAGGACCTAGAAGCAGTCCGGATGCGCCCCAGCATGTACATCGGGTCCACCGGTCCAACAGGCCTCCGCCACCTGATCGTCGAGATCGCCGACAACTGCGTCGACGAAGCGATGGCTGGGTTCGCCACCCGCATCAACGTAACCATCGCCGAAGACGGCCACATCACCGTCAAAGACAACGGACGCGGCATTCCCATCGACATCCACCCACAGACCGGCAAGACCGCCCTAGAGACCGTGATGACCGTCCTCCACGCCGGAGGCAAGTTCGGCGGCGGCGCCTACAAGGTCTCCGGCGGATTGCACGGCGTCGGAGCGTCCGTCGTCAACGCGCTCTCCAGCCACCTCAGCGCCGAGATCCACCGCGACGGCCGCGCCCACCACCAGGAATACCAGCGCGGCATCGCCACCGGCCCCCTCCGCAAGGGCGACCAGACCACCGAGCGCGGCACATCCATCACCTTTCTGCCCGACACCGACATATTCGGCACCATCGAGTACGACTTCGACGACCTCGCCAGCCATTTCAAGGACACCGCCTACCTGAACAAGGGCCTCGAGATAGTCTTCGAATCCCCATGGCACACCGACCAGCGCCAAGGCGACATCGAACGCACCTACTTTTTCGACTCCGGCCTCACCCATATGGTCAGAGCGGAGAACCGCGGCCGCACCACCATCAACCCCATGCCATTCCACTGCGAACGCGAGATCGACGGCAACACCGTTGAAATAGCCTTCCAGTACAACGACGGTTATTCCGAAAACGTCCGGTCCTACGCCAACTGCATCATCACCCCCGAGGGCGGAACCCACCAGGCGGGATTCCGCGCCGCCCTCACCCGGGCCATGAATCTCGCCGCCATCAAGTACGGCGTCCTGAAGGAATCCGACCCCAACCTCGAGGGCTCCGACGTCCGCGAGGGGCTGACGGCCGCCATATCAGTCAAGCTGCCCAACCCCCAGTTCGAGGGACAGACCAAACAGAAGCTCGGAAACCCCGAGATGCAGGGCATCGTCACCACCATACTCGGCGAGAACCTGCAGCTCTGGCTCGACGAGAACCCCGACGCCGCCAAGCGCATACTCCACAAATGCCTGACGTCCCAACAGGCACGCGACGCCGCCCGCAAGGCCCGCGACCTGGTGCAGCGCAAGAACGCCCTCACCGGCAGTTCACTGCCCGGCAAGCTCTCCGACTGCTCCGAACGCGACCCCGCCAAATCAGAGCTCTACATCGTCGAGGGCGAGTCCGCCGGCGGATCCGCAAAGATGGGCCGCGACCGCCACTTCCAGGCGATCCTGCCGCTCAAGGGCAAGATCCTCAACGTCGAACGCGTCTTGGACCGGCCCGACAAGATCCTCGGCCACGAGGAGATCCGCTGCCTCGTCACCGCCATCGGCGCCGGCGAGGGCTCGGAGTTCGACCCCACCAAGGCACGCTACCACCGCATCATCATAATGACCGACGCCGACGTCGACGGCTCCCACATCCGCACCCTGCTGCTCACCTTCTTCTTCCGCCGGATGAAGGACCTCATCTACCAAGGCTACCTCTACATCGCACAGCCACCCCTCTACCAGATCCGCCAGGACCGCCGCGTCGACTACGCCTACACCGACGAGCAGAAGGACCAGATGCTCCTCAAATACACCCGTCCGCCGACCCTTCAGCGCTACAAAGGCCTGGGCGAAATGAACCCCGAACAGCTCTGGGAGACCACCATGGACCCCGCAGTCCGCCGCATGCTGCGCGTAACCATCGAGGACGAACCTGACGCCGACACCGTCATCAATACACTGATGGGCGAACTCGTCGCGCCCCGCAAGAGTTTCATACAGACCTACGCCCGCAGCGTGCGGCAGCTCGACGTCTGACCTTTCACCCGAACGGAACCGCCCCCGGTGACAACCAACCCAGCCCATACAGGACCGGCCGAATGCCCACCCCCTCCCAGACCCCATATCGGCCTAACCCAGTTCCTCCGCAAATTTACCGCATCACCCTGCGCATTTCACCTCGGCTTCGGTTTAACCGTACTCGGTGTATTCAGGCGAACTCAAACTTGCTCCGGTAGCCAAGTCCGGTTTCTCACTGAACCTCTGCCGGGGAACTGCCTCTCTGGCCTTGCCTTTACCATGCACGATAATTAACCTTATCGTGCATGGCACGACGAGCCCCGGGCCACTTCCCAGCACCCTCTTTTTTGCACGCGAGCCCATGTTTCCCAGGGAACGCCAACGCCCATTACGTCGCTTGCGCTTATCCGCGATAAGCGCAAATCCCCGCCGGGATAATGACCCGGTTCAGCCTTGCGGAACGGCGGTCGTTGCTGGCATACTCCGCCCAGAGGTTGCGAAAATCCCCCGTGAGGCGATTGAGTGCCACGGAAGGTACAGCAGATACCCGACTACTTCACTCCTGAAGAGGCGGCCGCCCTGGTGCAGGCCGCCCCCAGCTACCCGACGCGCATGGCCTTCCGGATCATGCTGAAGACCGGCCTCCGGGTGTCCGAGGCGCTGGCGCTGAGGCGCATGGACCTGCGCCTGGATCAGGACCCGCCGATCATCGTGGTGCGGGCCGACTCCCCGGGCAACAAGGCACGCAAGGGCCGCGAGGTCCCTGTGCCGGCCGACCTGGTCGAGAGCCTGCACGACCTGGCGTCATTCCACAACAAGGACCGTCAACGGCCGATGCTGGACATGTCGAGATGGCGCCTGAGCCAGGTTATGAAAGAGACGGCGGCCCTGGTGGGGATCGACACGAAGCGGGCCCACCCGCACGCTTTCCGGCACACCTACGGCCGCAACTGTGTGCTGCGGGGCGTGCCGATCCCAGTGCTGCAGAAATGGCTGGGCCATCAGTCCCTCAAGGACACGCAGCGCTACGTCGAGCTGGCCGGGGCGCACCACGAATGGGTTAGCCGGCTGTGAGCTTTGTTGAGCGTCAGCGCAAAGCTGGAAGAGGTCTCATATCCGGCCCTCTCAAAAATGGCCGCATCTGCAACACCAGCCAAGACCGCTAAAATTTCTGCAATGGACGCCACACCTGACATCCATGAGCGCGTGCAATCGAGACGCTCTCTACATCAAAGATTCGAGGGGAGATTGTCCGTCGACCCGATGGTCACGCATAAATTGGTATCTTACCAAGGAAATTATGGCGTTCCGGGCTTTCGATGGATGAGGTACAAGGAAGGATTCTCTCGAGATCTGGTCCACTTGCTAATCCAGAGGGTCCGTCCGTCATCGCTACTGGACCCATTTTCTGGGATCGGTACCGCACCCCTGGTAGCGTCTGGCTATGGGATAAAAGCCACTGGAATAGAATTGATCCCTGTGGGTCTATTGGTCGCGCAGGCCATATCGCGTGCTGCCAATACACTCGAGATCAAATTGTTCGCCAAGGCTGCAGCCGGCTTGTTGGACCACATTAGTTCGAATAGCCAAATCGACGCGGGCCACGCCTTTCCGCATGTCGATATCACGGGACGGGCGTTCCCATCCGAGACGGAATCGGATCTCGCCAGGGCTCGTGAGTTCATAAGCGAGATGAAAGACCGCGATACGACCATTATGCTCAATCTTGCTTGCATGAGCGTGTTGGAGTCAGTCAGTTTCACGCAAAAGGATGGACAATTCCTCCGCTGGGACCGACGATCGGGTAAGTCCAGATCCTCGACTTTCCAAAAGAAAAGCATCTTGCGATTGAAAGATGCTCTCGACTGTCGGCTAGGTGTGATGCTCCAGGATTTAGGATACGTCCAAGAGCGCTACGGAAAGGGCGTGTCTGATTTTATTGCCGGTTCCAGCCTGGATCATCTCAAACGGTTCCCTAGCGACTCATACGACATGGTCATCACTTCTCCTCCGTACTTGAATCGATACGATTACACTAGGTTCTGTTGACATTTCGCTGTTGCGGGTCATTCCGGGGAAATAGCGACGAAGAATCCTGGACTTATCACTCCGATTCAAGGCCATTAGTGCTTTCCTGCACTTGGAATGACATGAAATGGGCCTGCACATCGGTTACAAATGCAAATGTCAACAGAACCTAGGACTTACGCCCTTGAGTTAGCGTGGTTGGGCATTGACCAAGAGGGTATCAAAACGTTGCGCCAAAAAATGCTATCGTCCACTGTGGAGAATAAATCGAAGCAACAATGGCTGCTCGATACCTACGCCGATCCTCGGACAGTGCAGTCAGCCATCGAAATGTACCAAAACCAAGAAGCTTTGCAGGAAGTCTAAGAGCCTGTTTACAATCTCTTCAGGATTAGCACCGCGAAGGCGAGAACCACCATTTGCAGACTGGTATTGAGCTTTCTCTCGCAGTTCTTCCAGAGGCGGCGGCACTGCTCCAGCCAGCCGAAAGACCGCTCCACCACCCATCGTTTCGGCAGCACCACGAAAGTGTGCAGTTCGTTGCGTTTCACCACTTCCACCGAGGCTCCCAGCAGGCTCTGCACCGCCGTGGCAAAGGGTTTCCCGGTGTATCCCCCATCCACCAGCACATTCTGCACCTGGCTCAGGTTGGCCCGGCGCCGGTCAAACATAGCCAAAGCCCCAGCACGGTCGGTAACGTTGGCGGTGGTCACGTGAATCGCATGGGGCAACCCCTGAGTGTCCACGGCGATGTGGCGCTTGATTCCAGACACCTTCTTGCCCGAGTCATAGCCCTTGTTCTCGGCGCTGTCGGTGTTCTTGACGCTCTGGGAGTCCACGATACAGAAGCTGGTCCGTTCTTTCCGACCATTGCTTCGCCGGGCCGCGTCAACCGATTTTTTTTAAGACCTGCTCCAGAATGGAATACTTCGCCGGGTCGGGTCGCTCGCTCCATTGCCGGAAATACTTGTAGCAGGTGCGCCAATCCGGGAAGTCCGCAGGCAGCATCCGCCACTGGCACCCGCTTTTCAGGAGATAGAGCACCCCGCAGAAAACGTCGTACAGGTCCACGGTGCGGGGCTTAGTCCGGCGGCGGGCCGACTCCAAACAGGGAAGAATCCGGGCAAATTGTTCCCGGCTGATGTCGCTGGAATAGGAATGAGACATGATTACCCCCTCTGGTAACAGCCTCAACTTAACATATTGCAAAGATCGTAGACAGGCTCTTAGAAATTTTGAACGGCGTCCAAGACCAATTGAGCAACCCACACATCGTGCGAATGATCGAAGGCTACTTTCTCGAAATGGCAGTTGTAGTGTGCGAGTTGGGGCGGATCGTTGCGCCAGGAGGGGTTGTTGTGATGATAAATGACAACGTTCAATATCACGGGCAGGAGGTACCCGTCGATTTCATCTTGGCAGATTTCGCGGAACAAGCGGGCTTCGTTTGTGAAAAAATTTGGACGCTGCCGCGAGGGAAGGGGAACCCCAGCCAGCAAATGAGCCGCTTTGGCCGCACTGAACAACGCAAATGCATGTATTGGTGGGTACGCGAGCGTCGTTAAGTACTACAAGAAAGAGTCGCTCACAATCTCGCCGACAACCATTTGGGAGAATTCTTCAGATGAGGGTCGTTTACTTATTCGGAGCCGGAGCATCCCACGCTTGCGTTAAGCGTGTCGGGAGTCCTTACGGGATTTTGATGCGCGACTTGACGCCACAACTGCAGGAAAAGCTAGGAATCCTAGTCAATGACAGATTCGCGGATATGCGAAGCCTAGTTGATCTCGTCAATTCTGTGGACGAAAACACCGATGTCGAGCACTTGATTACTTTCCTCGACGACGTCCCATCTGTTCGGCACAGGGAATTCGCTCAGGAAATGAGAAAAGCCTTTGAGGACGTGTTGCGCGAGAAACTCCAAGCCATCAAGGCAGATCATCAATCAGATCCGATCGGCCTCTACGAAGTCCTTTTGGATATGCACAACGTAAATGACTTTCCCGAGGACCTACACGGAATAATCACCATAAATTACGACGAATACATTGAAACTGCTATACAAAACGTATTCGATGCTCCTGCCGACTTCGGGATACGCGTCGATCCTTCCGTTCAACAGGCCAACACGACGAAACTTTTGAAGCTACACGGGTCGTTTGGCTGGAGGGACACTTGGCCTATTTCTCGGGGGTACACCCCTGACGCAACGCTGTGGATTCCTCCAGGGATCAACAAAGCCAAGCAAGCATATCCATTCAATGTCCTCTGGGGATCGGCTCGGGAAATGCTTGCTTGCGACGTTCTCCGTGTGGTGGGTTGTCGACTTGGTCCCAATGACTGGGATTTGATATCTCTGTTGTTCACCATGCGTCACGCTGGTTTGGGTGATCGTCCTCAAATAGAAATTATCGATGCTCCGACCTATGCGAACAAACTCAAATTAGATTTTCCTTACCTAGACATCCAATCAATTCTGGACGTGGAACCGATTGGCCGCGAAATAATCAGGGGACTTACTGGGAGACTACCACAACGATTTCAAGATTTCGAAGACGAAGAGCAGGAGCAAATCTTGAGGGATGTCGGGGACCAAAATTGGTTCGATCTTTGGTTGAGCCAAAAGGTGGAATATCATTCCAGTCAGCTTGGAAACATTTTAACTCCCAAAGGATTCGTCGAGGCATTTTCGGACGCCTAACAGGGAGAGCATTTTGGAAAAGAACATCGAGAAGTGGCCGATCGAAAAATTACGGGAAATGTACTCACAGATCGATTTCCCCGAATATCAGCGTGAACCGAATTTGTGGTCGGCGACTGAAAAGCAACGGTTGATTGATTCAATTATCCGACACTTCGACATCGCACCTCTGTATCTCTACAGGCACGGAATGGGCTCCTTTGATTGCGTCGATGGCAGGCAGAGGATAGGCACCATCATGTCGTTCCTTGGCTCCGGCCAGGACGACGGCTCTGATTTTAGATTTAGGATTTTGAACGAAATTTACGACGAGGAGACGCCGAGTTTCCACGCGTTGGAAGGCAAAACGTTTGCGGATATTGACTTATTGGCCAAACAGTCTGACGAAACTGCTGCGAAGGAATTTGTGGACAGTTTGCTCAAATATCAGTTGAACGTCGTCATCTTGTCAGACAGCAACCGATCGGAAGAATTCAATCTGCAATTTACTAGGCTCAATCTAGGTACAATCATAAATTCAGGCAAAACTCCATGCGATGGTCGGGGCCCTCAGGAACGTTTGCTTCGACTTGTTAGGAAACCACCGTTTTCTCCAAGCAACGAGAATCCCTACCAGACGCTTCGCGCGGGAGCAAGTTGCGGCCCAGATCTTGGCGCAGGTGTTTTCTCTCGCGGAATCTAAAACATACACGAAGACCAGACACAATGACCTTCAACGACTCTTCAAGTTGAAAAGTGACCTGAGTGAAAGTGAGAGGGAAACAATCAAGCGTATGTCAAGTCTGCTTGATCGCTTGAATTTGGCCTTCGGCGAGCACAGCCTATTAAAAAATAGGGCAATCACTGTATCCACCGTTTTGTTGGCTTGGGAGCTCGAGTTAGAAACTCAACAGGAGGCGACTCAACAGGAGGCGAACAGTATGGCAGCATTCTTGGAAGAGTTCGTACTTACGTTGAATTGGCAGGTGCGGCAAGGTTTGTCGATGGATCCCGCGTATCATTATCTGTCGGACTTCCAGCGCAGCATCACCCAGGCTTCCGCCGAAAGTTCTTCGGTGGCAGCTAGAGCCAAAATCCTACGAGAGGAATTCGAAAGGTGGCGTGATTCAACCGAACTTAGGGGCGACGCAGAGTGGATAGATCGGCACCCAGGCTCTGACCCCAGGCAACAATCCAGGTCATAAATCGAACGCACGAGACCGCCACAACAGACGCTGAATAATATTCGTCGAATGGTGTCGGGATGAGTGACCACTGAACACTGCCATACGAAGCGAGGGTTTAATGCAGGTGAGTTGCCCCGCATTACATAACGGACCTTTTGCGAACCGGCGTTGTGCGTGGAATTACTGACAGTCAGGCCTTGTAGGAAAAGGGACGAAAGAGGTATCGTCATATCCTCAATCCCCCCACGAGGGCCCCGGTCATGGCGAACGCGAAGTGCCGGTCCTGTGATCACGCCGCTGTCGGCGCTTAATGCAACTCGTGCGCCGCGGGCATCATGGCCAAGGCCCTCAACCCCTTTTTCCGCGGACGTTAGGGTAAGCCTCTACGTCCGGAGCCGCCCAGTCCCTCCGCGTCCTTCCGCTCTTACCGGCTTTTCCAGTAACCCGTGCGTACAATTGTGCGCTGCCCCCTCCGCATATTCCTGGACGACCTGCTGGTCCGGCCCGGGCTCCGATAACTCGAAAGACGCCCGGAAACTGCCCACGGGCCCAGTTTTTTAGCATGCACGATATTTATCGTATACGGCGCCACCAAGCCAGAGCCCGGCGTTGCCATTACAAACGGCGCCTGTCTAATCTGCGACTGTAGCACTAAACCAAGGCCAAGGTGGGATGTGCATTCGCCTGAGGCGGGGAATCGGCCTGGGAATTTGGCAGGAGTGCTTCGGCCCTTGACTGCAGGACCGTCCGGCAGCGGCGCCTCACCTCGTTTCCCCGGCTGGCCAGTCCGGCCAGGAAGTTGCCGACCCTCTGCTGCACCAAGGCCTTGGTCCCCAGACACAGATTTCCAGTGGCCTCCTCTCTCGCCCAGCCCCAGATGGCCTCATCCCCGTTGAAGTCCGGGCTGTAGCCCGGCAGGTTCACCAGCCTCAGCTCCAGCTCAGGCGTCCTGAGGTACTCCCGCACCGCCTCCCCACGATGCGCCGGCGCGTTGTCCCAGATCACATTCAGCGGTCCAGCGTGCCCCTTCCTCAACTGGTCCAAGAAGGCCGCCGAGGTCCCGGAGTTGCTGTTGCCCTCCAGTTCCATCCACTCCACCTCACCGGTCTCCAGGCACACCGCCGAGTAGTAGCTGGCCTTCTCTCCATACCGCGGGCTGGTGGACTCCACCAGAGCCGGTTCACCCTTCAGCACCCACTTGCCCCGCAGTTCCGCGTCCGCCCGGAAGTGGGCCTCATCAGCAAAGAATATTCTGGCTTCAGTCCGTTGAGCCTCCTCCCACAGGGCGGCGTACTCCACCACGAAGGACTCCCGTTTAGCCTGATCCGCCTTGAGCAGACGCTTCTTGGGCCGCTTGAAGGCAAATCCCAAGCGGTGCAGCCAGTTCAGGCAACTGCTACGGCTCAAACTGGTGCCGAATCGTTCCCAGACAAACTGCCGGACTCCTTTCCAGTACCAGTTGGCCAGTTGGATACCTGCCTGCTCCGGCAACTCCTGCACCGCCGCCTTCAACTCCTCCCGCTGCCTCTCGTCAAGCGCGGGGGGGAACCCCCGGACTGCTCGAATATCAGGGCCGCAGGCCCTCCCTCGCCGAAGGCCGACGCCCACCGGCCGATGGTGTGTGGGTCCCGCTCCAGCGCCTCCGCCGTCGCCGCTGCCGTCCAGCCCTGGGCCAGCAGCCAGACGGCGTACCACCGCTCCCGCTCCCGGGGCGTGGGCGCCAGGATCATCCGCCGACGCAAGGCCTTGGCATCCATCTCCCATTGTTCCAAATCCCGATGTATCTCTCTCGCACCCATCACCAACCCCTCTCTGACGCTTGGAAAAGCTAACTCTGCCCCTTCGCCAATTTACCCCATGTTTCTGCGCATTTCACCTTGGCTTTGGTTTAGGAGACATCTACGGGCCGTCGGAGGGGAAATAGCATCCCCCAAGACGGACCGCCGGACACGGAGTAAAATCACGGTCACCCTCTGCAGGGAGCGTGAGTAAAACACGAATGCCGGTCAGCAAGAACAAACGAAAGAGCAAGAGGGCGCAGAGCCGAAAGGTGAACCGGGCGAAGGCAGGGGGCAACTTCGGAGGGGGCGGAACCCCACCCGCGTTCGACCATCCACCTCCGCTGTCCCCGCAAGACGCAATCCCTGAGCTCATGCCGCTGGAAACGAGCATCGACGAAAACCGCCGATACCAGGTGAACTCACCCGACGACCAGGCACTATCTGAAATGGAGCAGAGTGACGCGATCACCCTGCGGTCGGTGACCTTCGAGATGACCGAAGCCCACCACGACAACATCGGACTCAGGGAAATCGATCTGGACGGCGAAATTTCCGGCGGCGACATCCTGGGGCCGATGGAGGCCAGCATAGAAGTGGACCCCTTGGCAACAATCGAGGGACACCCCAGGTGGCAGACAGGACAGGAACTCATCGACTTCCTTGACTCCGACCCCAACGTGTCCAGGGAAGAATTCTACGGCAAGCGGTGGCAGGGTCTGGGAGTCCCGTGGGTGGAATGTCTGCCCGAAGTCGGGGACTGCCCTTACCGGCAGGAAGAAGCCCATTCGGACAGCCAGCCCAGATGCTCCCGGTGCGAGAGCGGGATGCAAGCGGAGGAAGTCCATTTCCATATCCTTGAGGATGATGGTTTCGTTACGCTGTGCAGGGAATGCTGGTCAAAGGGACCCCTACCCTAAGAGGACCGGACATTGAAGTTCCAGTTCCAGTTTCACGGAGAATGAGGACAGTTCAAAACTGGACTTTACGCATTTTAAGCGGCATAAGCGAGGAAATCTGCAATACGATGGTACAGAGTGGCGGGGAGTTTCTGTACATCGGAGTTGGCGGTCGATAGTGAAAAACCCTCCGACACCAACCACCAGTGGCTACGCACAAAGGTGATGTCATCCATTACTTTTCCTGGATTTTGCGTAAAGTCGAGCAAAACAGGAGAAGCGCCCGGCCCCGACCCAACGGTCATCACGTCAGTGGTACACGATCACGCCGCCCCAGTAGCCCAATATGTCGGTGCCATTGACATACTCCCACGCCGCCCGACGGGGATGTTGCGGACGGGCCCGCCTAGGGCCGTGGAGGGGGTTTCTTCGCCGAAGGTCCAGACGTTGAGAGTGCGGTTCGCACAACCGGTCTTCTGACCGCCGGACGTAACCCGGGGGCCACAGAACGCCGGGCGGCGGGCTAATTGAAAGTTCAGCCGTCTATCCTTTCAGGCACATATGACTAAACTAAAGCCAAGGTGAAATGTACATATCGCTAGACCGCACTATCGGTGCCCTCCCAGTTGGGGCCTGAAGGTGATATGAGGTGCCGTGGAGTCCTTGCGGTCATCGTCAATCTCCCGGAAATGCACATCCCACCTTGGTATTGGTTTAGCGTCGAGCTAAGGAAGAGCACGGCTTGAGTTCGCCGTGCTCTTCGGTAAACCTGTAGAAATTGTCCGGGAAGCCTGCGTTTGGGCTAGACGAACCAGCCCATGCCTTCCCAGTGGCCGCGCAGGAAGGCTATCTGGCCTCCGTGGACGATGTTGTCAAAGACCAGGACACCGATGATGGTCTCTTTCGGCTCGGGATCCGAACCGGGACTCAGGCTCATGGTGGCGCTCAACTCCTCGTCGGTCACGGAGGACATATAGTCCTGGCAGCAGGCCTTCATGGCCTCGTAGTACCCTACCAGGACGTCTTTGGAGGGAAG
Organism: Dehalococcoidia bacterium; assembly: GCA_965215675.1. Classification (GTDB taxonomy): domain Bacteria; phylum Chloroflexota; class Dehalococcoidia; order Lucifugimonadales; family UBA3495; genus VXOI01. The sequence goes on from OZ244112.1 coordinate 63,718, forward strand.
CGGCCACGCGGCCACGCGCGCCTTGTCCCAGCCTTGGCCGGTCGTCTCCGGGTCGTCGCTCAGGCCGAATTTCTCGCACCAACCGTCCTCTATCCATATCTGAGGCTTGCCTTGGAACCTGGCATTCATGAAAACGTCCACCACCCGGCTCATGTGGAAGAGGAGCCAACCGATGGAATTGTCGCTGTCGGATATCTGGCGCGCCAGTGTCTCATCACTCAGCCCGTCTATGGCGCGGTCTACCATACCCCAGTTACGTTCCAGCGCATTTGATATCCCGGCGGAAACAGCCATGATTGCTCTCCAAAAGTTTCGTTAGTTTGGGGTTGCGGGGCTAATTGTAACAGCCCCAAAACTGGAATGGTAAGGTAGCGCCGACGATCAAGAAGAGACCTGCTACTGATCTGCGGCTGTAGTATTAGGGTCCTTTCGGTAGTCTTCAAGACCCTCGAAATGTAGATCCCACCGTGGCTTTAGTTTAGGGTCTCGCCGCCCTCGACATGTTCTTCATCGGCCTGCTAAGCCACAGTCCGGGCTGAACCCCGTTTTGCCGGCTGCACAAGGGCGGGCAACAGTCGAAAAGCCCGCACCGTTGAGGTCGTCCTACAGACGCTCCAGTAACTTTGCAATCTGATCGGTGTGGTTCATGTCGGGTTCCCACTCGCAGATCACACCGTGTTCGTCGATGACAACTGCGGGCCTTTTCCCGTCTGACGGGTCTTTGACGTACCTCTCTCCATCGAGAGCGGACATGCCCAGCTCAATGCCTACTCGTCGATCAGGGTCGTTCAGGACCGCGAACGGAAGCTGTTCTTTCTCGACCCACTGGCGTGCAGCATCCAAGCTTCCGTCATGGATTCCGAACAGCACGACGTTCTTCTCGGTGAACTCGGCAGCATGCTCTCGGTACCCAAGAGCCATGCGGGTTCAGTTACCACCGCCCGGACTCGTGAAGAAGTACAGCAGGACCTTTTGTCCGCGAAGACTGCTAAGGGATATCGTCTGTCCATCGCTGGACTGAAGTGTGAAATCGGAAATCGTCTTCCCGATGTAAGTTTCCATCATTGCCGTCCTTTCCGGTGAGACTTAATAGAACCGACGCACGCATGGCAGAACCGTTCCCCATGCAGTTGCTGGGCTGCACGGAGTCTAGGCGTTTCTCACCGCCGATGCACGCCTAGAAGTCTGGCCGGAAAGCCATCGGCCGGGTTTTGCGCTACGCCAAGCAGACGTATTCCAGTCTTATATGGCCCAGTAGTGCATGTAAGACGTTGCAATACCCACCGTTTCATCGATAATCGACGTTAAGAAAACGACTGCTTGGGGAGAATCAGGGTTTCCGGCCAGATTTCTAGCTACGTACGTCCGCTCGGGCGGCGAAGTGAGTAGCGCATCCTCTTGCGCCAGGACGTCTGTAGGTCCCAGGCGCCCAGCCGGGCCGCGCCCCTAGCTGAGCATCGTCGTGTAGCGAGTGAAATCAACCGGCGCGAGGCCAGATTGCGAGCGCAGATGCGTCAGGAATCGCAGGATCTCCCGCCGTAGGGCGACGCCTTCGCGCGCGAGTCCGCGAAGGTAGAGGCCGCCTGCAGCGGGGTCACCCGTTGCAATCTCCACGCCTGAATCGTCTACGGAGTACTTGTTGGGTCCGCTTGGTCCACCGGCGACGCTGTTTGACATTATAGGGGCGCTCATGTGTGAGCGCCCCTATAAGCACCACCGAACTGGACAAAATCAAGAACCTTCATACGAAAGACACAATAGCAACGGGAAACTGCGCTATTCGTGGGCGGTCGATCTGGGTACCAGCAAGTAAAATCACGGGGACAGATGGTTGGCTCTACCGGATATCAATGGCGCAGAGAAATTGGACTCCTGTGGTGTCGAAGGCCAGCATAAATGTCCGGCTAGGTGTTCAGCATAAATGTCACTTTGTTATGGCGCCACTGTATCGGATGTTGACGCAGTGAGAGCAGACCGGGACCGCCGCCCTGGAGGACCGTCGGCATCCATGTATTTCTTGATGGTGGCTCTGTGGATCCCCAACTCCCTCTCGATCGCCCGCAGCGACATCCCCTTGCGCATGGCTTTCTGAATCGCCTTCCATCTCTCCTTCTGCAGGAAGGTTGGTTTGCGCGGGGGGACAGTTGCGGGCGTCAAGGCAGTGGACGCACCGCCGGTCATGCCCGCTTGATCCTCCTCATCCGCTGCCCTTGAGTCCAGTGACTTTAGTGTCGTTGCCCAGCGCTGGTCCGAGTGGTTGGCCCCGGCGGGTGAGGCAAGATGAGTGGCCGAATCTCCATGGCCCTTGCGGAGGAATGCTGGGCTGGGCGGCGCCTCCTGGGCATTGATGATGCGTCCCTCATGGCGCACCCTGAGCCGGCCGTCCAGTCCTTCCAGGACCTCCACAACCGCGCTGGCATAGCTGGGTCGTTCCGGCTCTGGCAGCAACTGCAGGGTATGCAGCTGGAACTTCACCGTATTGTCCCTGGCCACCTTCCTGCCGTGCTTGAAGCACCGGACCTGCTCCAGGGACAAATCAGAGCCCAGTGGCCGGTACGACGACTCAGAGCATTGCGGGGGAACCCGGAAGCGCCGGTTGTATCGTGGTAGAAACTGCTCCAGCACCCCATTGGCTTCCCTGATGCTGCTGGCGCCCGCCAACGGGAGTTCGGTAACCAGCCGGTCCTGGAAGGTTCCCGCAGCCCGCTCCACACGGCCCTTGGCTTGTGGCGAGAGGGCGAATATCATCTGTATCCCCAGCTCGTCCATGGCCCGGCTGAACTGGGTCGCCGTTCCGGGGAGGCCGGACCCCGGTGTGTGCCTGAAGACCCCGTGCCGGTCGACGTAGAGGGCGATGGGAATGCCAACGCTCTGCACCAGGTCTTGGATCAGCAGGAAATAGGTGTAGGCCTCCTCCTTCTCACAGAACAGGGCGTTGGCCACTGTGCCGGTGGCATCATCGACTGCGATCAGCAATGTGAACGGCGGAACTTGGTCCCCCAACCACGGGTGGTAGCTGCCGTCCATCTGGATCAGCATCCCCTGTCGGGGCATTCGCTGGCGGCGTACCCGGTGCTTGGGCGGACGCCTTCGCTGCGGACTCTTCAGCCCGGCGTTGACCAGGATGCGTCTGAGCGTGGTCCTGCCAATGGCAATGCCCTCGCGCTCATCCAGCAACTCGCTGAGATGGGTGTGGTTGGCCCCTGAATACCTGGTGCGAGCCAAATGGACCACATCGTACGCTACCGACTCTGGAGTCGTATTGGGCGCTCTGCGACCCCGGTGGCCGTGGGCAACTGCGGCAGCTCCCTTTTCCCGGTAGGTCGCCAGCAGGCGTCTGGTGTGCCGAGTGCTGACACCCAGCAGCGTGGCCGCCTGATCCAGCGTCATGTGCTCTGCCAGCAAGCTGTTGAGAACCTGTAGTCTCGTCTGTTCCTTGGGATTCAACGTCACATTCTCCATGGGGTGGATGTGACATTTATGCTGGCCTGTTAGCGAGGACCTTTTCGCTGAACGTTAACACCCCAGTGGTCCAATATCTCGGCGCCATTGACACTGGGGAGACCCAAGCAGAGACCGTAGACAAAAAGGGGGCAAAATCGAGACCCGGAGGCTTTGGGCCAGTGCCGAGATAGGCGGCTATATCCGGAAGGAACCGGGATTTCCCGGGGCGCAGCAGACCGCCATGGTGGAAAAAGTGAGCTTGGAGCTAGCCACTGGTGCAGCATCCAAAGAGCGCTGGTATCTGCTGACCAGTCTGCCTCCCGGTCGGTGCCGCCCTAATGAGCTGCTCCGACTATTCCGCAATCCCTGGGGTATTGAGAATAGCCTGCATCATGTGAAAGACCGGAGTTGGGACGAAGACCGGCACACGCTGCGCCGTCCTGGCCTAGAAACTCAGACGGAAACCCCAATTCTCCCCAAGCCGTCGTTTTCTTAACGTCGATTGTCGATGTAACAGTAGGTTCTTGAAACGTATTACATGCACTACCATTCCGTATAAGACTGGAATACGTCTGCTTGGCGTAGGGAGTGTCGTCAATTTAAGAATATCGGTCTCCAAGCGTCGGTTTCCGTCATCCCCGCGAAAGCGGGAACCCGGAATCCGGTAGCTGGCAAATACGCATTTGCTGCCAATGGCCTTTGGATTCCCGCTTTCGCGGGAATGACGGTGAATATGACGACACTCCCTATGACGACACTCCCTAGCGAGAAATCCGGCCAATGGCTTTCCGGCCAGACTTCTAAACTAAAGCCAAGGTGAAATGCGCAGATGGTGGGGGTCAAACGACGGAGCCGGGTCATTCTCCAAGTACGGATGAGAGGGATTCACCCGCGCAACCCAGCTGATCACCATCGCCACTTAAATGTACATCCCACCTTGGCTTTAGTTTAGGTGAAGTCTTCGCCACTCTGGTGAATGTCGGCCTGAATGCCCTGCGCTTGGAAAAGTGGTTCCCTGCCGCCATGTCCATGCCACTGCGAGCTAAGGCTTGCGCCTTCCACCCGGAACAGACTATCGCCCGCTTATCTGGAGAATCACTCTGACTTTGCAATCGTCCTAGCAGCCCGCCGTAGGGCATGTGCAAAGTCCCAAGTCGGATCAAGACGGTCTGCGAGGGCCGGTTTCAGTAGACCCTACCGTCCTCCCGGCGAAAGCCGGGACCCAGGAATGCTAAGAGAACTGCACCGTTTTCCAGTAAGAGATCCTGGATTCCGGCCTCCGCCGGAGAGACGGCGTGTGGTTTTACGGACTTTGCACAAGCGTTGCAGTCCACCGGGGCCATGGCAACGCTTAAAGCGCCCGGTGCAGTAGCTCCACGACCTCTTCTTGAGTGGCTATGGGGCGAGGATTGGTTGCGACCACCAAGTCTTCCAAGGCGTCCTGAGCAATGAGGGCCAAGTCAGCCTCTGAAACACCCCAATCGCTAAGCCGGCGGGGAATGCCGAGAGTGTCGATCAGGTTCTCCAAGGCCGAGACCGCCGCTACGGCGGCCTCGTCGTCGTTGGCGTTCCGGGTATCGACACCCATGGCCTCAGCAATCCGCCGTTGTTGCGGAGCCGTCACCGAGCGGTTGAATTCCATCACTCGGGGCAGCATGATGCAGGAAGTCACCCCGTGGGGAACATCATTCCTAGCGCCAAGCTGATGGCCCAAGCCGTGGCTCAGGCCCACTTGGACGTTGGTCAAGGCATAGATGGACATCCAGGCGGCTACTTGGCAGTAACCGGCCGACTCCAGGTCGTCACGGTCGCTGGTGGACCGGGGTAAGCGTTGCTGCAAGAGCCGCAGCGCCTCCAAGGCCAGTCCGTCGGAAAAGGGAAAGCTGATTTTGGAGCAGATGGTTTCAATGGCGTGGTCCACCGCTCGAATACCAGTCGAGGCCCAGAGCCATCCCGGTGTCGCCGTGGTGACCACTGGGTCCAGAAACGCCGCCGACACCCAAAGCCCATCGCCGGTATACAGGTCCTTTACCTTGCGTTCCTCGTCGGTGGCCCCGGCAAAGTTGGTGAACTCGCCGGCTGATAGGGTAGTGGAGACCGAAATGTGGGGTAAGCACGGGTTGTGCACCGCCGGTATTTCTACTTTATCCGGATACTGGAACCGGATACGGTAGCGGTCAAGTTGGCACTCATTGGTGACGTTTTCAGCCAAGCACAACGCTACCAACTTGGCGGTGTCGTTGGGAGTGCCCCCACCAAAGCTGATCAGGAGGTCTGCATCAGCACTCTGGGCCGCTCGGGTAGCCGCCAACACCGTGGCTCTGGGAACGTGCTGCCGCGTCTCACCAAAAACTCCAACACAGCGGTCGCCAAGCAACTCTTGAATTCGCCCCAAGATAGTTCCCTGCTGCATCAGGGAGTGCCCGGTGATGATGAACACTCGGGCGCCGCCCAGCTCATCCACCGCCGATGTAAGACCGGAAAGACAGCCTTCACCGTAGTGGACTCGTTTCACCTGAGGGGAGGTGAATGACCCTATCGGCAACGGAGTTCCGGGCATGATTTACCTCCAGACCTGTATTCCTTTTGGGCTGACTAAACCACTCGGGCCGATTAAACCACGAGTGGACTAACACCGGATACCGGCGCCGCTCAATCGACAGCCTAGTACTGGTTCCATGAAGTGTTGATATAGTATGTGAGACTGAGTAGGCTTGGGTATGATCTTCCAAGGAGGCCGTACCCGGATATGCCTGCCATAAAGTACAAAGTCGAACTGACACCATCCCAACGGTCCGATCTGATTGAGGTATCCCGCCGGGGCAAGCCGTTGGCCCGCACGGTAAAGCGGGCCCTTGCGTTGCTGAAAGCTGACGAAGGGCTGTCGGACCGCGAGGCGGCTGAGGCGGTTTCGGTAAGCGCCCTCACTGTCGCCAGAGCGCGGAGACGGTTGGTCGATGAGGGACTCGAAGCCGCCATCAACGACCGGCCGCGGCCGGGCCGGGAGCGCAAGCTGAGCGGCAGGCAGGAAGCGCACCTGGTTGCCATCGCGTGCAGCAGTCCGCCCGAAGGACATGTAAGCTGGACGCTCCATCTGCTGGCGGACAAGGTGGTGGAGCTGGAGTTTGCCGGGAGCATCTCCTTGGAGACGGTGCGCCAGATACTCAAAAAAACGAACTCAAGCCGTGGAAGAAGAAAGAGTGGTGCATCCCCAAGGTGAGCGGGGAGTTCGTGGCCCGGATGGAGGATGTGCTGGACCTGTACCACGAAGAGTACGACCCGGAGCGTCCGGTGGTGTGTTTTGACGAGACCTCCAAGCAGTTGCTCGGGGATGTGCGGCCTCCCATTGAGGCCGCTCCCGGACGGATGGGGCGCTATGACACCGAGTATCAGCGAAACGGTACCCGGAACCTGTTCATGTTCTGTGAACCGAAGGGTGGCTGGAGGCGCGTCGAGGTGACCGTGCGCCGCACTGCCGTGGACTTCGCGCACCGGATGAAGTGGCTGGTGGACCAGGCCTATCCTGACGCGACAGTGGTTCGGCTGGTGCTGGACAATCTCAACACCCACAAGTTGGGCTCGCTCTACGAGGCATTTGCGCCGTCCGAGGCGCGCCGCATAGCCAAGCGCCTGGAGTTTCACCACACACCCGTTCACGGAAGCTGGCTGAACATGGCTGAAATCGAGTTGAGCGTATTGAGCAGGCAGTGTCTGAACCGCCGGATCGGCGATGAAGCGTTGCTGAGACGGGAGGTCGCGGCGCTCGAACGCGAGCGCAACGAGGCCGCCGCCATCATAGACTGGCGGTTCTCCACCCATGACGCCCGCAGTAAGCTCAAACATGTCTATCCATCATGATTACATGGAAACAGTACTAGTGTAGCCCAATTCCGGTGTCAATTATCAAGGTATTACTGACCAGGGCAGGGCAACCGCATTCTCCAGAAAAGGAAGGTGACAGCTAAGATTTAAGTGGTGAGCAAGCATGTGATGGGAAGGATGGTGGTGATGAGCAGTAATGCAGGTGGCAGCTTAGGCGAACATTTTGGCAATATGGAGGACCCCAGAAGGGACCAGGGCAAGCGGCATCAACTCTTGGACATCATCGCGATGACCATCCGCGCGGTTATCGGGGGCGCTGAGGGTTGGAGCGACGTAGAGTTGTTCGTCCAATGCAAGTACGAATGGTTCCAGAGATTTCTGGACCTGCCCAACGGGGTACCTTGCCCTGACACCTTTGCCAGTGTGTTCGCCCGCATTGACCCGGAAGAATTCCGGGACTGCTTCATGGACTGGGTGAGCAGCGTCAACCGGTTGACCCAGGGCCAGGTGATTGCCGTGGATGGCAAGACCTTGCGGCGCTCCCACGACCGTAACTCGGGGAAGGAGGCCATTCACATGGTCAGCGCTTGGGCTTCGGAGAACTCCTTGGTGTTGGGTCAGACCAAGGTGGAAGCGAAGTCCAATGAAATCACGGCCATACCTGAGTTGCTCAACCTGCTGGACATGTCGGGTTGCATCGCCACCATTGACACCATGGGCTGCCAGAAGAAGATAGCCCGGCAGATTGTGAGCCAGGAAGCCGATGTTCAGCGTCAACTACTTTTGCCGGTTCCGTCAATTATTCTTGCCGGTTCACCCCCTGTTTCTGACTGCGCTGCTGGGCCACTCCGGTGCGGTAGCTGGGGACGTCGAATTCCAGGATGACCGAGTGGTGGACCACCCGGTCGATGGCCGCCGCCGTGGCCATTGGGTTGGCGAAGATGTGCTCCCACTGGGAGAAGACCAGGTTGGACGTGATGCCCAGGGACCGGCGTTCGTAGCGTTCGGCGATGAGCGTGAAGAGCACCTCGGACTCCTCGGCCCCTTGGGGCAGGTACCCCAGGTCGTCCAGCAGCAGGAAGTCGTAGTTGTCGAGCTTTCGTAATTGTCGTGGCAATGCCAGGTCGCGCTTGGCGGCGAGCAGGTCCTGCACCAGCCGGTAGGCCGGGGCGAAGAGCACTGACCTGCCCGACTCCACCAGCCTGTGGCCCAAGGCGCACAGTGCATGGGTCTTGCCGGTGCCGGGCAGTCCGAAGGCCAGCACGTTGACGCCGCGGTCGACGAAGCTGCCGTCAGACAGCTCGCCCAGTTGCTGCCGCAGAGCCAGGGGCACACGGTCGTGCTCGAAGGTCTCCCAAGTCTTGCCGGCGGGCAGCCTGGATGCGGTGCGCAGCCGGCCGATGCGGCGCTGCCTCCGGTCCTCGGCCTCCTGCTCCAGCACTTCCAGCAGGGTCTCCAGGGCGTCGCCGTGCCCGGCGGCGGTGAATCGGGACACCGACTGCGCCCCCATGGTGGGCAGCCGGAATTGGTGGCACAGTTCACTGATCCGGACCTCAATGGCGTTGGCCTCCAGCATCAGGCCACCCCCGCCAGCAGGCTGTCATAGACCCTCAGGTCCGGCATCCCGGACAGGCTCAGCACCGGCGCCCGCGGCGGAGCCGGGTTCGCCAGTTCCTTGACCGTGGCGTAGTCGAAGGGCTCACCGGCCTCCAGCAGCAGGGCCAGAGCACTGTCCACCGTGGACTCCATAGTTGTCGCCGCAAGGTGCAGGATCCGCACGTACTCCACGTCGGCGCGTTCGCCTCGCCACCTCTTGAGGGCGTCGTAGGCCAAGCGGAAGGTCATGGTGGGAAACATCTGCTCCCGGAACCGGTAGCGGGCGAAGGCCCCGGGCTTGCGCACCAGGGAGCCGATGACGTGGCGGTAATTGACGTTGGCCTCCCTTTCACCGCGCACCCGCTCCATGCGTTCCACCAAGTGGCCCTTGTAGTAAACTTCCAGACGCTCGGCGTACAGGCGTATCTGCACCTCCTTCCCGATGAGCCGGGAGGGCACAGTGTAGGTGCGGCCGGCTGCCTGGATGGTGCTCCACTTGCGCACCCGGGCCTGGTGGTTGACGTACTCCGGCACCGGAGCTGGGGGCAGGCACTGGAGACGTGGGCGTTCCTGCTCCAGCTTCCCTTGCACCAGGCGGTTGCGCCGCTCAACCACCTTCCTGACGAAGCCGGTGTAGGACTCGGCGGAATCGAAGTCGCGGCTGCCCCGCAGCATCAAGGCCTGGTCCAAAGCGTCCTTCAACCGGTAATGAGCCTGCTCGGCCACGCCATTCTCGTGGGATTCCCCGGAATTGATCAGCGTGGCCTCGAGCCCGTAGTGCTCCAGGAGCTCGGCGTAGTTGTCGTTGAGGGCCCGGCCGCGGCTGCGCTTTATCTCATGGGTGAGGGCCGAGCTGTTGTCGGAGCGTATGACCTGGGGCGCGCCGCCCAGTTCCCAGAGCGCGTTCTGCAGTCCCTGCTTCAGGGCCACAAAGGTCTCGCCGGCAACCACCTCGGCGTAGCGCCACCCTGAATGGCTCAACACCAGCTGGAACAGCAGGTGGCGGTAGCGCCGGCCGCCGATGGTTACTCCCAGGGAGTTGCCGTGGGTGAAGTCGAGTTGCGCCTCCCGGCCAGGTGGATGCTCCTGGGGGAAGTAGACCTCCTGATCCGGACCGTTGAGTGCTCGCCAGTCCTGTAATCGGCGTTGCAGGGTGCGGCGAGACGATTTCGATATTGCCACACGAGTCTGGTCTCGTCGCGAAATTGAATGATTCCGTCTCTTTGGATTCTGTTTTCTGGGGACTGATTCCGCTCTTATGGGCGAAGTTACAGTCCTGCAGTTACGCAGGGACGTCTACCACGATGATGGTAACAGTGGTTTTGCACAGTCTCGTTTTTTCAATTCCGGTCTATTGTGCAGGAGTTTTCTTAATCCACTAATCCAGCTCCGGTCTGTCCTGGGTTCCTACTCCATCTGGTCGAGGTTCACGCAAGGTTGTAGGAGAGCCATCCGTCGCCGGTCCGGAAGCTCTGGAGCTTGGCGGTCTGGGCGTCCCGCCATGATTTCGCACCCGTCGTTGTAGGGGTCGAAGTCCACGATCTTGTCGTAGCGCACCCCCGAACTACTTCCTCAGAAGTAGATGTGCTTGGTGGTGAATCCGAGGAGGCCAGTGTCTTGGTGGACTGTTTCTTCCCTCTCGATGACCCTGCTGTGGAACTTGCTGGGCCGGTAGTAGAGGCCCCATGCAACCCTGATGCTCAGGCCGTGGGAGGAGCCGCGCCGTTCCCGGCGGACTACGGTCTCGATGTAGTCGACGTCCTCCATGACCCAGACCAGCCTTTCTGACTTCATGAGGTTGAACGGGATGGCGCCCTTGATGTTCTGGCGATCCGGGACCACGCCCTCGGCAATCTCTCGCAGTACCGCGGCCTTGATCAGGCTGGTGTGGACGCCGTGGGCGTCCATCTGGACTTGGCTGAGATTGAAGTGGCTGATATACCGGTTGAGGGCGTTTTCCTCGTCCAGGGTGAAGAGCCCGTTTTTCAGTGCTCCCTCTACCGCGGCCTCCCAGGCTTGGACCAGCAGCAAGGTTTGGTCATCGTGGCTCAGGGTTGACTGCCGGAGGGTCTCGGTGAGGCTGTCGAGGTGGGCGCCGCCGTCGAAGACGGCGATGGCGGCGAGCCGGGCGTCGAGCACAAGCCGGTCGGTGGAGGCGCGTTCGAGCTGCTCGGCAGCCTTCCGGTCGATGTCGGCGGAGTCCAGGACCAGCCGGTTCCTGAATTCCCGGGCCAGGGTTTCTTCAGCCTGGGTGTGGATGCCGTCGGCCATGGAGTGGGCCACTCCCTGCTTCCAGCCCTCCTCGAGGGCTTCGTTGACGGTGGCGCCGTCCCCGTAGGAGCGGCCGGCTATCTCGGCGAGGGTAAGCCGGAGGGTCTTCTCGTGGATGGCGTGGAAGCGCACTGCGTCGGCGACGAGTTCGACCATCCGGTTCCAGCCAGCGTCAAAGGTCGGGCGGCACGTTGTGTGGCGGCTGTTCTGGATCACCCTGTTCAACTTGATAAGCCTTCAGGATGGGATGGAGGTCTGCTACCCTGAGGATGCGGAATTTGAGCTCTCCGTCGAGCACGAGGAGGTCCGGATCCGTGGAGACTATGGCGTCGACTCTTTGCCATATCGCAAGGTCGAGTACGGGGATGTCCTTCGGGTCTCTGCACGATGCTCCCGAGGATGGAACGAGTTCGAATAGCTCTGCATACTGCAGGTATTCGGCGACTATGGTTGCTTGAGCCTCAGCGTCGAGGCGAAACCTTGGATGGGCCAGGGTTTTTGTCAGTTCGATTACGAGGTGGTCGGAGGTGATTGCTTGGACTGCTTCTGTTTGCATCCAATGCCAAATGATTGACCCCCGTTGTGGAACGGGGGTCAATCCGTTGAGGATGGCGCTGTTGTCGAAAATCACCCTTGGGGGCATCAGGCCTTGATGACCTCCAAGATTTGTTCCTCCGTAAGTCCGTTGGCCGCGAACTGCTCTGCTGCCTGAGTGAATGGGATTTCTCTTGTGGGTGCCAGGACAACTTGTCCGTTTCGGCGGGCGACGACCATGAATAATTCGCCTGCCATTTCCTGGGCCATTGGGGCTGAGATCAGAAAATGGCGTCCTGACTGTGGTTCATACGTGGCGATGTTGTGGATGACAAGGGAACTCACGAGCTCGGTGATGTCGACTCCGAGTCCTTCAATCTTTTCGGCGAGTTGTACGGCTGCCCAGTCGGGTATTCGGATTTCTATTTCCATTCTTTTCACAGGTTGTGCCTCCTGCTTCGGCAGTGGCTTCTATGTGTCCTCGGTTGGGAAGGATTATAGCGGGTTTCTTGGTTCGGACAAGGTTACGGGTGTGTGCTTAAATCGTTTCTAGCTGGCCAACGGGTATCGCCACCGGGGGCCGGTGCTGGTGGACGAGGCCCACAACTTCCGCAACGACGTGAATCGCTCGCGGGGGCTGCGCGACTACCTAGAGCGGGGCGACCACAAAGTCATCCTGCTCAGCGCCACGCCTCAGAACCTGGGGCCGAGGGACATCTACCGCCAAGTGCGGCTGTTCTTAGACGAGACGGATCACGGCCTGCCGTTGGAACCCCTTGGGCTAGAGGACTACTTCGCCAGTGTCGTCCAGTGGTAGGAGTACCGCAAGGAGGTTGACCAATACTCAGCGGCTCTGGCCGAACACCTGAAAAGCGGCGGCGGCGGCGCTTCCCCAACCCAACCCCAGCATCCCGACACGCCTCCGGCCGATATGGCCCAAGTGCTAACGCCCATCTTCATCCGCCGACGCCGCAAGGTCATTGCTGAAATCTACGGCAACACGGCCACCATCGGCGGGGAACTCGTGTCGTTTCCCACACCTAAACTAAACAGCCTGTCTCATAAGGACACAAATGGACTTGCCGGAGACTGGCGTTGCGGCAAATTCACTGGCCATGGGCGTAAAGGGAATTGGGCAGGCAAGACAACCGGTTAACAGTCGCGTCGGCGACTATGCGATGAGCACGGTTTGCCTTCCGGGGTACGGGGTGATCCTGCCGTCGGGTACGCCACACGCGCCACAGAGTCCGCAGGTTGAAGGCGGTGGCCAGCAGGGTCCATTCGGCAGCGACGTTGCCAACACCTCGCAACAGGAACCTCCGTAACCCCTGCTGCTCCTTGATGATCCCGAAGACGGGTTCCACCAGTTGCTTTCTCTTCTTGAACGCCGAACGGGCCTCGTCTGTGGCCATCCAGGCGCGATGACGGCGCAGGGCAGCGTCATAGGGGCTTATTGCCAAGCTCCGACTGGGCGAACCATGGGTGATGCAATCTCCGGCAACCGGACACGCCTGGCAAACATGCTTGGGGGCTTGGTACATCCTCTTGTTTGTTTTCCTGGCGAACCTCCCGCGCACCAGGCTCAGCGCCTGGCCTAGGGGACACCTGTATGGGTCGCTGTCGGCATCGTAGGTGAACCGGTCCTTGTGGTAGGGATGGTGCTGTGCTATTCCTCTGGGCGACTCCGGCATCGCCACCTGCTGACCTCGGTCAGCGCATTCCTATAGCGCCGCTGCCGAATGGTATCCAGCATCGGCCAGGGTCAATGGCGTCTTGACTCCGGTGCTCTCCTCCGCTCCTTGGAGCATCGGGATCAGGCTGGCGTAATCTGCCGGTTCATCCACCGGTTCAACGGCAGAGACCAGCATGCCCGACGTTTCCTCGCCCGTCTTTACTGGTGAAACCATGGCCTGGGCATTGTAAGCGGGCAAGAATCCCTGCCTCATTTTCATAAACCGCGCGTCCCGGTCGGTCAGGTTGATGTTCTTGCGGCCCTTTAGATCCTCCAGTTCCTCCATCGCCCGCCGCGCCTGATCGCGCAGGGCCCTCTTGTTGGCCAATCCATCGGGGAGATGAACTGGGGCTCTGTCGGTTTCCCCTTCGTTCTGATCCTCCAGTTCTGCTATGGCTCGGTCCAACCGCTCCAACAGCCTGGCCAGCCCCTCGGCATCGTAACTTCGACGAGACGATGCGTTGGCAGATACCTTGGTCCCGTCCACCGCCTGTACCGCCAAGTCCACCAACTCCATCGCCACTGCCGTTCGCACCGTTCGCTTGAGGAGACCTCCCATTGCCTGGCGATGATCCTTGTAGAACCGCCACAGAGTGTTGTGATCCGGGTGCTGCCAGCCGGTAAGCCACAGATAGGGTATCTGGTCTCGGCAGGCTGCTTCCAGCTTGCGGCTGGAGCGTATTCCGCTCATGAAGCCATACAGCCAGATGCTCAGCAGTGCCCGGGGATGATAGGCCGGCGCTCCCAGCGGGTCGCCTTCTATCTCCACCCCGAGTTCCTTCTAGTCCTCACGATCCAAGGCGTCGACGAACTCGGCCACGCAACGGGCGGGATGATCCAACGGCAATAACTCATCAAGGGACGGCGGCAACAGCCAGGCCTGCTCACGGGGCATGTGTCGAAGCGGCACTCTTTCGACCTCCTCTCACAGCGTCTCCGCTAAGTGTATACTCCAAATTTTGAGACAGGCTGTAAGGCCAAGGTGAGATGTACATATCACCAAACCGCACTTTCGGCGCCTACCCAGTTGGGGCCTGAAGCTCATATAAGGTGCCGTTGAATCCTATCGGTCATAGTCAGGGCCCCCGAAATGCGCATTTCACCTTGGTATTGGTTTAGCTAACTGAATCCTCACGAAGGCATCACGACTATCAGCAAGGCTGAAACCCGATTATATAAGTCCGCATTTCTTCAAAGCCCGGCCTTTCCCCCCTGGAGTTTAGTGGCAATACCTGCCAAGGGACTACATCGCCGTCCATGAGTCGGACATGCAGACCACCCAGCGGGAAAGAAGAACCACCTTCCCGTTGCCAAGTTTCAGCACTTCCGCAACGCATGATGGTAAGAGGTCCCTCTCGCGACACCGGTACAGGAAAAGCCACGTCTCCATAGACCCCCACACGCTCCCCGTCGCGAGTGAGTGAGGCTATTTCAGAGAAATCCCAGCCGTCGAGATCAGCAGATGTCACGGCCCACTCCGGCGCAGCAAGAAAGGCACCAACCGCAACCCGCAAAGACGCAACATCTTTAGCAGTCGCCTTGGGAAACTCGGGAGTTAGCGGAAGAAGGTTTTTTTCTTCAGACCGGGTGTCTTGACCAAAACAGGCGATCCCGGCCAGCAAGACGAACGACAACAGAACCCCCACTATACTCACCAAGACGGTGTTCGGACCTGTTGCACCGCTCGAACCAGCATAGGAACTCCGACCCATAAGACCACCAGCGCAGCCATCGTGCCGACGCCAGAGCGGAAAGCCCCACGAGAATAGAACCGAGTACCGGAAACCAAGGGCCAAGCTTGCAGGACTCGCCGACCCGAACCCCAGTCCACCTCTGCAAAAACAGAATGAACTGACGAATCAGTGATAGTTGCGTTCAATTGGAAAGTTTCATCAAAATTGTACTCGGCCAAGGGCTCCACCCGCCCTTCTTGCCAACGGTTAACCTGATAACTACCGTCTTCGTGGTACACCACCGCCCGCACTTCCAGCTGGTGAACTGTCCAGCCCCTGTTCCATCCTTCCAGCCTCAACCGAATCTGTTCGCCTTTCACTTCCGCCTCAGCCCCAACGTCAATATTTGACGGTCGCAGAGAGGTTGCAATTATATGCGACTCCCGCTTGACAACTACCCGAATGTCTTTATTGGAAGCATCCAAAAGGTCCAGAAAGATGGATATATCATTCCATCCTGGCCGAACGGCCCTAAGTTGCGCAAAATTAGTGGACGCTCCGCTAAAAGTCATACCGAGTTCGTAGCCTTCACTATGGCCATTTACCAAATCTGTTGTCGCCCAGTGAAATCCCTCATCCGACGTAGTAAGCCGCTCAATTTCAAACAGGTAAAACCCCAAGCCGTTCCAGCGACCGCGAAGGTAAGCAACATCTCCCACATCGCCGGGATTCCCATGCCAATCAAACTCCAAGCGAACTCCATAGAGATGGGGGTGGCCTTGTTCGGTGTCCTCGGGTAACCAAAAACGTACGGTAGCGGGACCAGAATCAGAGGTCAAAAGCAGATCGCTGTTCCATCCCATTTTCTCAAACGAGTAAATCCCCTCATCAGAGATACCGAGAGGCTCCTGAGCACCCTGACCGTGGTTGGCACAAGCCGAAGCCCCAATCACTACCAAGAGCAGAAAAAGACTGAACCACGGCAAATGCGACAGAGTATTTACCTGATGCCTCTTTAGTGGTCACCTGAAACTGAAACGTAGGCCCCCCAGCCATCGCTATGATAAAGTTGCTCGTAGTGATCGCCGATATCATCTGGATCAGATGCCGTCCCGGCACCGTTGCTCCAGTAGACGGCATTATTCGTAACCACCCAATCATATGGACTGCCGGTCAAATTATTCTGTATTCGATCCAACCACCAGTCCTCATGTACTTCATCACTTCTGTACCTGTGCACACACTCCTGGGGGTCCAAACTAAATGCCTCGAGATCTAAGTGAGTCGTCGCGATGACGTAATGACCCAGCCCAAGACTGTAGTTGCTATGATCATTCCGTCCGTAGACCCGCATATGGCCATCATTCCACACACACGTCGGGTTATTCTTGATACCATTATCGGGATTCCAATTGGATGACCCGCCCTGTTCTGGACCATCGTCCAGATAAGCATACATGTTGCAGGGGTCACCACAGAGCTCCCAAGGATCCACATTTAGCAAAGGAGTGATGTCAGGATCATTATTGTCACCGTCCAAGCGATCTTTCACGTAGCCGACGCTCGCTTCGTTGCCAAAAATGAAACGAAAGCCCCAGTCTACATTGTCACTCTCCGCATCTGTGCTGCGGAAATCCCAATTCCAAACATAGTCGAAGTCGTAAGGACCATCACCCAACTCCAACTGACCAAAAGTGCCAGAGGGTGCCGTACTCGCACCAACCCTCACGGCGCCAGCGCCAAGTCCAACTAGCGTAATCGCCAGATAGACGGCTGCAGCAGCCACAAGTAAGGCCAATACGGACACTGAAACCCAGCTATGAGACCTCATCACTTACCTCCAGATTGATGCCCCGCGAGGACCCGAGGAGCACAACGGAACTTCTCTCCCAAAAGAATCCATCGATCACTTCACGCAAGCCCCCCAATCACTTGGAACGAGGTTCCCAACCTTCCGGGCAAACTTTATCCAAGGAAGGAACTTCCCCGGGCTCCCCATCAAAAACTAATTCTCCGGTCTTAAAGTCATAGAACTTCATGGAAGCATTCGGGTCCCTAGGTTGAATAGCCGCCTCTTTTCCGGGGTCTCCTGTAACGGAATAGGCCAGCACCTCCTGGCGCTCCAACCCCACGTGCACCATCAGTTGAGTGATACCGGTAAATCCCCGACTGGAAAACATCTGACGGGCCCCGTCGCATTGAACTATGACCCAAGGACCGGAACTGTCAACCGGTTGATCCCAAGCGACAATCATAGAGGCTGCCTCATATCCTGCAACCTTGGCTCGTCTGGACCTAACCACATTCCATTCCTGATTGCCGCTTATCAACTCTACGACACCGGACGTCTTGACGATGTTAACCATATCCTCGCGCTGCTCATCCGTAAGAGGAACCGGAGTCGGAGCAACGGGATAAGGAATAAAACGAGTTGGAATCTCGTCGTCCCCACCATCGGCAAGCAACAAGGCTGATGTGGTCATGACGCCTAAAAGCAACAAGATCGCAACCAGCAACCTAGGATGGTGAATAGTCAACTTCATGACACTTCTCCAAGAACAAAGTTCTTATTCCAAACAGAACAGCCAAATAACGAATCCAAAAGCCGCCCTGACGTACCTCATGCCCCGTGGCCTGAGACTCCGGCGCAAAGTACAGCCGTGCTTAGTAATTGTCAAGCACTGATTTCAAATTTCACAGATAATCTATTTCCAAAGTCCCTCAGATTACCCCGCTCTGACACACTCGACTTTAAACAGGGCTTTGTACACCAAACCGCTTACGCAAGCAAACCTACCTGGCAGGCGTGTGGTCAGCCTGAAGCTTCTTCGAGTGCTGCGCGTCAGCACCATTTGGAACAGAAACGCCCAACTGCCATGACCGGCCAGAAATACAACGGCACGGAGGTTGGAGAAGGGCATGGTCGCGTTCCTCGAGCGTGTTTACAAGTGGATCGGGTGTTTTGCCCGAGGAGTCATTCCCAATCCGCTCGTTTCACTTCGGGCATCCTGGCCTGCCGTATCCCAATCGGTGGGTCGGCTTTGGACCACTGTTCCCGTTTCCGCGGGAACCTCTCGCGATTCCGTCTTCACAACAGGCCGTCGGAGCAGACAACGCGCGTTGGTTCCGAGGCCGCGGGTGAGGGGCTCTGCTCAGTGGGGTTCAGGCGGTATCGCTCTTGTAGCAGTTCCAGGCGCAGTACCAGTTCCCTGCCTCCCAAGTTGAGACGGCGCAGATCCGACAACTCGTTTTCAACGACGGTCGGCAGGTCTCCGGCGAAGGCTTGTCGAAGGGTCTCGATCCGTTGCGGTGTGGCGATGTCGGCGCCTATGCCGTTGAGCTGTCTTCTGACGAAGCTCCGGTTGCGCGCGTTGCCGGGAGTGCGCCTACGCACCAGTCCCTACATCCGGCTGAGATCGTTGCTGAAGGACTCGGCTGCCGCGTTGACCCGCGCGTTGGTGTTCTCCGGCAGGGGCCGTACTGGTGTGTCCGGCTCACATTCGGCGGCGGCCACGAATTGGGCTGCGCGGATGGGACGCGGCGTCAGTCCGTCTCCTACTGCGTAGCAGCGTACGGCGTCAGACGCTTTCAACATCACCATGGTCTCGCCGGATTGCGGAGCATCGCCAAGTTCGCTGCTATTGGAGCAGGTTAGAGCGGAGCGGATGCCGTCCGGCAAACCGGTTATCCTCTACCAGAGTCCGGGGTCATTGCCGCGGATGTTTTGCAGCAAGGTGATGGCCTGCTGGTTGTCCGCTACCTCGTCTAGGGCGTCGTCCAGCTCAGGCAGTTCGCGGTCGTCGTAGATAACGCCGATGCCTTGAGCGTTCAGTTGCTCTTCTTCCGATAGGAGCTTGTTATCCAGCCCGATAAGATCGTGGAACGCTTGGATGCGGTCGCTCAGCTTTCCAGTGAGGCCCAGGCCCTCGTCCAGCTGGGCGTCTGGCAACATATTGTGGAGGTGGATTTCATCATGGGGCGACCCGATTCGGTCCACCCGCCCGAAGCGTTGGATGAGCCGCACCGGGTTCCCTTGCAGATCGTAGTTCAGGACGCGAGCGCAGTCCTGCATGTTCTGGCCTTCCGACACCACGTCGGTGGCAATCAGCACCCGGATTTCCCTGTCCGGCGGTTGTCCCTTGCCCGGCAGGTTGGCCCGTGGCGCGAAACGGCTGACGATACTGGTTCGTTGGTCCCGGTTGCTACCGCTGAGTTTGGCGATGGCGCCGTTCCGTCCGTCCGTGTTCAACTGCTCGAACAGGTAATCAACAGTGGTCTCAGCTTCGCTGAATATCAGCACCCTCTCGTCGGCTGCGGCCTTGAGAAACTCGCGCAGTCTCCCCAGCTTGCCGTCGTCCTTCGGGCCGATGTCCGCTATGCGTTTGACCAGTTCCTCCAGCACGGCATGGTCTTCGTCAAGGTCCCTGATCCAGCGGCCGGCGTCGAAGTCTGTTGCGGAAAAGTGGTACTTCCCATTGCGCTTGGTTTCTTCCAGTTGCAGGATGGCGAGGGCTTCTTCGGCATTGAAGTTCTGCCCGGTCAGCAGATTGGTCGCCACGCTGCACACTGGCACGTAGCAGGCTTCCAGGGCCGCCTTGAAACTGCGATTGCTGCGGGAGAGGGATTCCAGCGTCGAGCGGATAGTGGCTGGGGCGGAGTTGCTGGGGCAGTTGCTGCTCCAGGACATTGAGCGCAAGAGCGGCGACGGCGATGACGGCGTGAGCCTCAAGGGTGGGGTGAGCAAGGACCGGATGGTGTCGGTGCATGATCTGGAGATGGACCAAGGGCACAAGAGCAGCAGGAGACGCTTCGACGGACACAAGGCGGCCATCGTCGTGGACACCGACACCCAGCTGATCACCGCCGTGGAGGTGTTGCCGGGCAACGCTCCGGACAACCTTGGGGCGCTGGAACTGGTGGAGCAGAGCGAGGCCAACACCGGTGTGCCGGTGCAGGAGGCCATGGGCGACGCCGCCTATGGAGACGGCGGGACCCGCCAAGCATTCGCCGATGCGGGCCGCAGGCTGGTAGCCTGGGTGCCAGGCCGCCCCGACCGGCAGCGCTTTCCCAAGGATGACTTTGTCATCGACCTGGCGGCGGGCAGTTGCACCTGTCCGGCGGGGCAGGTCACCCACAACATCGTGCCTGCGGGACGGCGTACGGATGCCGCGGGTCGGGTCCACCACCTGCGGGCCTTCCAGTTCGACGGGTCAGAATGTATGACATGTCCACTGCGGCCCCAGTGCATCTCGGCCAAAGGCAGGAAGGGACGGTGGGTGCTGATCCATCCCCAAGAAGCCCTGTTGCAGCAGGCCCGGGCGTTGCAGCAGAGCACTCACTATGACGAATATCGAGCGCGCCGGGTGGTGGTGGAACACCGGTTGGCCCGACTGGTCCAGTTGGGCATTCGCCAGTCCCGCTATTTCGGCAGGGTCAAGACCAGGTTCCAGCTGTATCTGGCTGCCACGGTAGCCAACCTGACCCTGGTGGCCGGGAAACTCGGGTGGCCGGGCCGTACCGGTGGCGGCGCAACAGGCCGCAGCGCCGTCCTCAACATTGTCCCCCTTTGTTGCCGCCCATGCTGCGTCCAATTTCTGCTCGGTCCGGCTCGGACAACTGTGGTCCGTGATTCTGCTCACGTCGGCTTTACTGCCCAAATCCCCCTACCCAACCGGGACTTTCCGGCCCGGTTTCTAGAGGCGGTGAAGGCGGCCTCCGAGCTGTTGCCCGACGTGATCGTGATGGACGTCATGATGCCCGGGATGGACGGGGTGGAGGCGTGCCGGGAGATCCTGGAGTCTGCGCCGGGCACGCGGGTGGTCATGCTGACCGCCTCGATCGAGGAGGACGCCGTGATAGAGGCGGTGGCCGCGGGAGCCACCGGCTACCTTCAGAAGTTGTCCGGCATGGACCGGCTCGTGAGCACGCTGAAGCTGGTGGCTGCGGGTGAGATGCCGGTGCCGCCGGATGTGGTGAGGCGGGTGTTCGCCAGTATACGAAGGGGGGCGAAGGCGGAGGAAGACGAGCTGACGGGAAGGGAGAAGGAGATGCTCGTGTCGTTCTGCCGAGGCATGTCATACCACGCGATTGCGGAGGCCAGGGGGGTCAAGCCGGTGACCATCAGGAACGGCCTCTACAGCATCCAGAGCAAGCTGGGTCTTGGCACGAAGCAGGAGATCGTGGTCTGGGCCGTGCGGAACGGACTGCTGGATGAATGACCACGGGAGCTATCCTGGTAAGAAGCCTGGTAAGAGGTGGGATGCTGTGCCGCGCCCCCGCCTGGCCGCTGACTCCGACATTCGCCCGATGCGGACCGCCATAAGCAGTCTCCGCCGCAAGCTGGGCGACGCCGCCGAAAACCCCGCCTACATCTTCACCGAGATCCGCGTCGGCTACCGGATGCCGAGGGGAGAGGCGCGGGTCGACGGGAAGGAGATCTCCAATATTGGAGGTCAGTATGCATATTCCCGACCCTGCATCGTCACCGGGCTGCTCAAGCTCCTTCCATCGTCGTTGTCCTTTCAGTGAACTGTCGGGGCTGGGGGTGTCCCTCGGACTTGGGCTGGCTCCGTGGCCGTGATGTACCGGAGGAACATGTTCATCTGTAGCAGGATTCGTCTGATGACCGGGTGCCAGCTGCCGCTCCGGAGTTGGTCGAGTGTGCCGTTCCAGGTTATGGGCGGCGCCCTGACGTGAATGTTCGTACCTTTCGGCGCAGGATCGTCGGCCGTGATGGGCTCGGCGTAGTACCTGATGATGGGTCTGTTCCTTGGGTTCACCGGCTCCGCGCCGCCGAATTGGACCACGCATGCCGTCGTTTCGATGGGCTCGGGCCGTAGGGTGACACTGGCTGGGACGGATTTCTCCGACTCTCCCCCGGGGTCGGCCGCGCTCACCCGGTAGGCGTGGGTTTTTCCCCCTTCCGCTCCCGGGTCCGTGAAGGACGTCGTCTCCGGACTGTCCGTTTCCCCGGCCAGCGTCTCCTCCTGCCGCTCTGTCTGCCGGTATACCCGGTGTGGGTGACGCCGGGGTCGGCGGGGCTGTCCCACTCGATTACCACCTGCCCCCACTGGACCTCTGCGCTCACCCCGGTGGGCCTGCCGGGCGGGTCTGAGGCCTGGGCTGGGCCAGCCCCGCAGGCCGTGGTTATCGCCGCCACCATGAGTAGGGTGGCTATCAGTTTCTTCCGCATGGGACCGTGGCCTCTCTGTCTGCTCAGCTCTCTTGGTGGTGCTGGGTCTGGCCTTGGGGTCTGTCAATCCTTGGAACCAGGCCCGAATATGATTTCCATTGCCCTCTTCTGGTCCACCCTGAGCCTGACGACCGTTGGGCCTCCCGAGTCCGTCTGGGCGGTCATGCTCAGGTCGAAGAATCTTCTGATCAGGACCTTCCTGGGTTCGCCGTCCGTGTCCATCGTGCCCCGGCCTTCCTGGATTTGGAGTTTGAGGAGGTTTTGGAAGGTCTCACGGTGGCGCCTGGCCGTTACCGGCATGATTCCGGGTTTGTTCGCCTCCCGGTACTGTCTGGCCACCTGGCCTGCTATGGTTTCACTGCTTCGCGACCTTCTTTCCGGTTCCTCCGGGGCGTACTCCCTGCTGGACATTGGCGCTCTCCTTCCCCCTGTTCCGCCCGGCGTGTCCTGCCGGGACCGGCCCCTGTTGCGAACGGTGGGTCCGGTGAAGAATCCGGTCCTCCTGTTCGTTCACCGCTGGTGGTGACCTTCCCTTGGGTCTGCAGTTGGGACAATGCGTTGGTCCCGCCGTACTGTTCCAGTTCGCAAAATTTCAGGTATCCCCTCTGCTTCAGTGCTCTGAGCATCAGGTGGAGTCCCGTTCCGGATTTCCCGTCTGCTGCTGGCCTTCCTGGTCATTCACCGCCATGCGGGTTTCTTCATTTCCTTCCTGGTGGACTATCTGTCGTCATGCCGTTTGCGGCGTTTGGTCAGTTCTCTGTGGCTGGTGGGGCGGGCTTTGCCGTGGTGTGGTGTGGTTTGGCCGGTGTCTGAACCTGCAGGCACCGGCCGTGGACTGATCTGATTCGGTGGATTTACCTTGGCAGCGTGTAGCCGAAGATGGTGTCGTAGACCTGGTTCATGACGTACATGATCTGGCCGTCGGACCACATGCCCACCGGGCCCCGGTTGTTGTAGGCCAGTGTCAGGTCGAGTTCCGGCCTCCGGTCCCCGTTTGCCAGGCTGTAGGCCTGCACCTGGGTCTGGAGCCAGCTGGCGACCCAGTCGGTGTCGCCGTCGGACCAGATCTCCACCAGGTAGCCCCTGCGGGGCAGGTTGGTTATGTCGATTTCCCTGCCGGTGTCCCGCTCTCCGCTCTCTATGTTGTAGGCGAACAGCTTCTGGGTCCTGGCGTCGCCGACGTACATTGTGACTCCGTCGGTCCAGATGCCGTTTTCCGCGGAGTTGGAGCTGTGCAGGGTTATGTCCAGGCCGCTCTGCCTTTCTCCTGATGAGGAGAAGGCCCGTATCTCGCCGTTGCCCCGGGAGGAGGCGAGTAGCACCCAGACGGTGTCTCCGCGGGAGGTTGCTCCCTGAACGTTTCCGTTGTACGGGTGGACGCGGAAGGTTCCTGGCAGCCGGTCTCCGGTTTCCCGGTCGTAGCTTTCTGTGTAGGTGCCTCCGCTCCCGTAGGTGGTGCTGAAGCTGTGCTCATCGCCCCAGAGTCCTCTGGGAACTATGTTCGTGTTCACCACGTCGTTCAGTTCGGTGTTGGGGTTCACCATCGTGATGGTGATGGTTGTGGAGGCGTCGACCGATGTGTCGGCGTAGCCGTCCTCTCCGAACCCGTCGCTGATGCTGACGGTGAGGGTGTGGACGCTGTCCACATCAGGCTGCGTGTCCCCCAGCCTGATGTGGCCGGTATCGGATTCGATGGTGAAGGCGTCCCGGTGGGGGCTCGCGGTCAAGCTGAAGCTGACCGGGTCTCCGTTGGGGTCCGACGCCGGCACCTGGGTGCCTATCCTCTCCTCCGCCGGGTGGTTGACGGAGAGGTTGATGGTGTCTTCCATTTCGCCGAAGGCGGGTGGATGGTTGGGTTCCGGCTTCACCGGGAGCCCGGTTACGGCACTGGCTATGTCCTGTCCGGCCCCGTGTCCGTCGGTGTAGCTGACGGTGACCCTGAGGTGGGAGTGGACGTCCTGGGTGGTCGGGGCGTGGGACGGTCCGTTTGCGCCCTCGATCGCGGTCCACGGGCCTTCGGCCGAGCGTCCCCGGTCCCAGGTCCAGGTCTCGCCGGCCACGTTGCCGTCGGGGTCGGTGAGCGTTGCCGTGAGCGGGTTCTTGACCTCCGGCTGGCCGGTGGAGTCGAACTCCACGGTTCCGGTCTCCTCGACGTTGGTCACCGTGATGGTGACGTCCATGGAGTCGGTCCTGCCCGCCGGGTCGCTGGCGGTGCTGACCAGGGCGTAGGAGTCCCGGCTCTCGTGGTCCAGTGCCGCCGCGACGTTGATCTGGCCGTCGGCGCCCACTGCGAAGTCGCCGGCTCCGTCTCCAGAGAGGGTGTAGGTTATGGAGTCGCCGTTGGGGTCCGATGCCTGGAGGGGTGCGCCCACTGCGGTGCCCACGACTGCGTCCTCGGCCACGGTCAGGCCGTAGGACTGGAGGGCGAAGACCGGCGGGTCGTTGGCCACGGGTTGGGAGGTGGTGGCCCGGGCCGACTTCCCGGCCCCCTGCGGGTCGGTGTAGGCCACGGTGACGCTGAGCCGGTGGCCCAGGTCGTCCGGTCCCACGTTGTATGTCGGGTTGGTGGCTCCGGAGATGGCTGTCCCGCTCCGGCTCCACTGCCAGGTCTCATCCGATGTGTGCCCGTCTGGGTCGGAGAGCGCGGCGGTGATGGTCTCCCCCGTCTTGGGGGCGTTGTTGCTGAGGCTCACCGTGCCCTGCTCGTCCAGGTTGTTGACGTTGATGTTCACGGTGGTCTGGGCCGTGGCCCCGTGGGGGTCGGTTGCCGTCATAACCAATGTGTGGCTGGCGGCCGTTTCGAAGTCCAGTTCCTGGTTGGCACTGATGGCGCCGTCCGGTGCCACGGTGAATTCCCCGCTTCCGCTCAGGGAATAGGCCAGCGGGTCTCCGTTGGGGTCGGAGGCCGTCACCGGCGCGCCCGCGGCGGTTCCTGCCGGCTGGTTCTCGTCGATGCTCCTGCTGGCGGCGTGCGCCGGGAACGACGGTGCGTCGTTGCCGACCGTCGTGGCGGTTTCGGCGCTCTCCGACTTCCCTGCGCCGTGGTCGTCGGTGTAGGAGACGGTGGCGGTGAGTATGTGTCCCACGTCCCGGGAAGTGGCCGTGTATGTGCTGCTCGTTGCTCCCGGTATGTTGTCACTGGACCGGCTCCAAGACCAGGTCTCTCCCGAGACGTTTCCGTCCGGGTCCTCGAGGACGGCGGTGATCACGGTGCCGGCCCTGAGTTCGTCGTGGCCTAGGCTGACCGAGCCCCGCTCGTCCACGTTGTTCAGGTTGACGGTGACCTCCAAGGCGTCGGAGTCCCCGTGGGAGTCCTCCGCCGTGATGGTCAGGCTGTGGCTGGGCTGGGTCTCGAAGTCCAGTGCCGCACCGTCCGCGACGCTGATCTGGCCGCTGTCCGGGGCAACGGCGAAGTCGTTGCTCCCGGTGAGCGAGTAGCTGACTGTGTCCCCGTTGGGGTCGGTGGCGCTCACGGGGTCACCGGCGCTGGTCCCTCCGGGGGAGTTCTCATCCACCTGCCGGGTGGCCGCCTCGGCCCCGAACTCCGGCGGGTCGTTTCTGACCGGGTTCTCCGTGGCGGCCTGTGCCATGTGGCCCTGCCCGGCGTTGTCGTCGTAGGTGGCGACGGCCTGGAGCCGGTGTCCTATGTCGCCGCTGCCGGGGGTGTAGCTCGGCCGTTGGCCCCGGCGATGTCGCGCCACTGGTCCCCGTCTTGGCGCTGCCACTGCCAGCTGACGTTGCTCACTCCCTCATCGGGATCGGTGAGGCCGGCGGTCAGGGCTTGGCCTGACTCGGGGGAGCCGGTGCTGAGGGCGACGCTGCCCGGCTCGTCCACATTGGTCACTTCGACCGTCAGACTCGCCGATGCGGTGATGGTCACCCGGTATTGGGACCTGGCCTCAAAGTCCGCCCTGGTCCCGTCGGCCAGCGTTATCTCCCCGGTTCCCGGGTCGATGTTGAACAGTGAGGCGTCTGGGCCCGACAGGGAGTATGTTGTGGCTCCCGGTTCCGCCGTAGTCTGGAGGGGCGTTCCCAGGGATGTGCCGCTGGCCGAGTTCTCCGGCACTTGGGTGGTCAGTCCTCCTCCTTGGCTGTTGGCTTCCGCCCCTCCGTGCAGGAGCAGGGCCGCCATGATGACGATTGCTGCCAGGGTGGTGGCCGTTGCCAGTTTCGCCTTTGTGGATGTCAGTATGTGCATCTGCGCCTTCGCCTCCGTCCTTTTTCGCGTTGGGGTTCTTCCCTGCATTTGCATTTAATTGTATGGACGGGGGTCTCTGGGACTTTGTCCCTTCGCGCAGTTGGGTGCCGGGCGGCTGCCGTACCATGGAGGTCGCGCGGCTGTTGGCAAAGTGAAGCCCCGGCCTCCTTCGGGGAAGCTGGGGCTTCTGTCCGTTGCCTGGCGATGATGTCGTATTGGCGATATCTGTTGGTCGGATTGCCTTGATGCCGCCGTGTTTTGGGTTTACTACAATCGCGGCGGCAGAGTCATCAGGTTTCCGCTGGTCTTCAGAAGAGGGTAAGTTGTCCCATCTGCCTTGCGGTTTCAGGAGCGATCCGCCTTGAGCCTCTGGGGTTCGACTTCTTGTCAGTCCGGTTCCTGTTGGTTCCCGTGGCCGTGCCGTGGCCTGAGCGTCCGCCCTTCTTCCGGCGCCGGGACGGCAGGACGATTTCAGCCTCGAAGATT
This sequence comes from Dehalococcoidia bacterium, assembly GCA_965215675.1. GTDB lineage: Bacteria > Chloroflexota > Dehalococcoidia > Lucifugimonadales > UBA3495 > VXOI01. Next base: position 90,666 of record OZ244112.1, read on the forward strand.
CGGCCTATTGGATGACCGGCCTTCGCCCATCATCCAGTCGAAGTCATGTCTTATGCCGACACCGTCGTAGTAGCGGTTGACGATTTCGAGGTCGTGGTACTTGCAGAACTCCTCGCAGTGGCGGATTTGGAGTTTTCGCCGTCGGGGTATCCGGCGGCCTCTTTGACGTAGATGGCAGCCCTTCCCACGGGTCTGGTTGACATGCCTTGGCTGCCTCCCGATGGGTGTCGCTTTGCCTATGGTAGTGGTCAAGTAAAAGCCCGAAGTGGGGTGCTTGGGAGACTAGAAGTCGTCAGTTGTGGCCAGTTCCGTCTGCGGCTGTTGTTCCACCCGTTCCGGGCAATCGGCGCTTGTGATGTCGCAGAACCTGTACTCGGCGAAACTCGGCACCCTCTGGGCCGGAGCGTCGTTGACCAGCCTTCGTATCAATGCTCCCAGGTTGCGTGCGAATTCGTGGGCTATTCTTGAGGCAGGGATGCTGACGCTGGAGTCGGGGTACGCCACTTGGCCGCTGAACTAAATGCCCTGGTACTGGGCCAGGGCCAGCGGAACCGTGTACTGGTAGATCATGACTTGCACAGCGTGGTGAGGGCTGGGCCTGCCGGTCTTGGCGTCGATGATCACGGCGTCGGCGCTCTTGACCGCGATGAGGTCGGGTTTTCCGGCCAGGGTGGCGTACCGTCCCCTGGGGCGGAAGGAGTTCTGGTTTTCCACGTAGACCGTGTATCCCAGTGATTCCCCGCTTTCCCGCTCCCTGTTCACCAGGGCTGTGTGGTTGAGAATCCACTGGGCGTTGTCGAAGTCCGAGGGCGGCCTGGCCAAGTCCTGGTAGTGGGCGCGGAACCACCCGGCCCACTGGCAGTGGGCCTCTCCGGCGAGCAGTTTGGCGAGCCAGGTGGCCCAGATGTAGGGGTGTTCGCGGAGTCGGGGCATGTGAGCGGTCTCTGGAGAGAATGCCTCGGAGAATACGGACTTTCTTCCAGTGTACGGGTAGTGGGGTCATTGTGGTCAACGGGCTGTTGTCATCAAAATGGGCGGGGCCTCTCCCGGTCTGAGCCTGTCAGTGCTGTTCTCGCCTGGCCGCTCCTTGGTTGGCGGTTCGGAGGTCTAAAAGAGTTGGCCCCAGCCTTTGGTTGAGGCTGGGGCCGATGTCCGTTGTCCAGGTCAGCTATTTGTGAATTCTGTTTTGAGTCATCGTTTTACGCGCCTTGTCGCTGGCGCTTTTGGTAGAATTTGTGGCGCATGCCCGCTGCCGCTTTGGGTCGTCCCTTAGAAGAGCGACTGTTGGCCCGCCTTTTAGGCGGCCTCAGGCGAAGTGTACCTCGCCCTGTTGGACGAGGTCTTTGATGCCTGTGGTTTCCGCAGAGTCTTTTAGTTTTCGCAGTGAAGGCGCCAAGTCCGTTCATGGTGAGCTTGTCGAACCACGAACGGACGGCCCTTCCACGAGCTCGGAGCCAACGGATTGGCTACAATTAAAAGGCCCTGGTGGTTTCCGGTGGGCATTCCCGCTTCCGATGGCCTTGTTGCGCTGCGTCCTCCTCCTGCGGCGGGGAGGCAGTGGGAATTCAAGCCGGCAAGAATAATCGACGCCAACCGGCAAAAATATTTGACGTTAAACAAGAGGAGAACAAATGGATGCCAACTTTTACCGTCGTTACTGGAGAATGGCTTACGCAGTGCTCCAGTTTTCTGGAGATATGCGGAAGCTCTTCATCCACAAGCTCAGGTCATTTGGGAAAATGTCTGCCGAGGAACAAGAAGATGAAATTAGCCAGACCGAGAGGTTAGCCGAAGGCGAGAGGTCGTGGACCGATATGTAGTTGGAAGGGAATCCTTGGCGTAGACCCGCGAAATACGTGAGATTTAAGGGGTGTTGGAGTTCCAACACCCCTATTCGGTGGGGTCTTTTATATCCCGTCCGCCCAGAGCTCATGGCCTGCCACATCCGCCTACTTGCGTGGGCGGTCAACCGTGGATCTGACTCCTCTGTTTACCCCACCCGTCTATTCCGCAGTCGCGGTAGGGCCTCCCGGACAGTGCTAGGCGGCGGCGCCTTTTCGGACCGAACCGGCGACCCAGGCTCTTGCCTGCTGCCTTGGTCGAGTCTTCCTAATCGGGCGTCAGTTCGACGGGCATTTGCAGCATGTTTTCGGTGTCGCCCGCCCTCAGGTGGCATAGGACGCTGAACACGTAGGTCAGCCACGACATGGTGACATGCAGGGTCATCCTCTCCAGGTTCAGGCACTTGTGGGTGTCCAGCAGCCGGGAGCGCTTGGCGCTGGAGAAGTATCTCTCTATGACCGGCCTCATGTTGTAGAGCCGTTTCCAGTGAAGGCTGTTTCGGTGGATGGTGCCCATGATGCGCAGGAGTTTCCCTTCCGGTTTCTCGGAGTGTTCGAAGTCGCAGTACTTGGACCAGTCGATCTTGTGCTTCAGGTGGCATCCTTCCCAGTCGCAGGTGAACCAGTGGTCACCCTCGGAGTCGGTTCCCAGGAACTTCATGGGCTTGCCGCCGACGCAAGTGGGCAGGCCGTCGTTGGTGTAGATGCCGTCGTGGAGACGTCTTTGCCCGGTTTTCTGGTCCACGGGCAGCCTGGTTAGAGGGATGATGGCGTGGAATCCAAGGGCTCTTGCGGCCTTGTGGTTTTCCGTTGAGTCGTATCCTTTGTCCCCTATGATGTTCTTGAAGGGCAACTGGGGATGCAGCTTCTTAAGGTTTTCCAAGTCGGCCTTGAAGTGGGGGGATTCACTTTCCTTGGCGGTGCGGGTGACCAGCAGTAGCGGGATTCCCCAGTTGACGTCGGCCAGGGTGTGGACGCCATATCCGTAGTACGACTCCATTTCATGACCGTCTTCCGTGCGTTTTATCTCTCTGCTTTCGTTCCTCTTTTGGAGCTTTTTGCCCTTGGCCTTCCCCTCTCTGGGGTGTCCGTTCTTGCGGGTGCGGTATCCCTTGGTCATGTCGGGGTCGGCGGGATGCTTCGCGTCGGGGTTGGCGTAGCTCTCTACGTCGGTCTTGTCTATTGCCACGCTCTCGCCCAAGGGTGGGGTGTTCTCCGGGACGATGCCCACGGCTCGCAGGCGTTCGATCTGGCGACGGCAGGCCTCGACCGCCTTGGCGATGATCTCCTTTAGCTGGGGTATGCGGTCGGTGAGCTTCCAGTTCTTGAAATCGCTGTAGACCGATTCGGAGGGGGCTTTGTTCAGGCCAAGGATCTTCAGCAGGCGTGGGTCGTTGCTGACCTTGGCGAGGAATCTGTTGGCGTGTTTTTCGTCCATCAGGAACTGGAGGGAGTACACCTGGATCTTCGACGTTGCGCCGAATCCCGGTTTTCCGCTGCGGGCGTGGGCCGAGTCGATTTCCTGGGCCAAAGCGCGGGAGTTTTGCGCAACTAAGTCGAGTATGAACTTTACATCTTCATACCCGAGCTTGGAGGCTTGTTCACAAAGTTCCGGTGTACTACTATCCGGCAGTGCCACTAGGAAGGTCGCTTTCCTGGTGGTGTCAGAGGCCGCCGGAGTCGTCAGCTCTGGCGGCTTCCCGTCCCGATTAACTAGAACTATTGTACCATTCTTGTATCTGGGAAGCGACCGCAGAGTGTCAGCAGATTCGCGGTTTGTGGGGGTTTTGTGAAGTGCGCTGGGGCCTTGGTAGGGGTGGAAATTCCTTATAGGAAGAGGGAAGGGGATTTGAATTGTAGTGGTCCGTGGTGGGGATTTACCGGGGCGGAGCTGTCCGGGGCTTGGTTGCCGGGGCGGATACCTGGAAGCCGGGGCTTGTGGCGGTAAACCGTGGAGGGCAGTGGCCTGCAGTGGTCAGAGGGCAGTGGTCTGTCTTCGGTATGACTACATTATATCAACTTCGGCGACGTTTTGCGAACATCTCGCAAGGGGTCTGAATTGCGTTCAGGCGGCTTGGAGCTAGGTACAGCTTCCGGTATGGTCCTGAAGCGTAGCGGAAACCACTAATTCACGGCGGTTTTCGTATTAGGTTCCTGGTTACGTTATTCGGCAATCCCGTAACGATAAGAGTTTGCCAGTTGGCGTTTATGGGAATATCGAAATCCTCTCCGAGTCAATAACCAGTGGAGAGTTTGCTTCACTTGGACTGACGAGGGCGCCAGGGAAATTGAAGTAGTTGACTACCACTCTTGAGGTAACGGCCGTGGAAGAAAGCCAGCCCATACATCCCGGCGAACACTTGGCTGAGATTCTGGACGAATTGGAAATTAGCCAATATCGCTTGGCGACGGCGATTGGGGTGTCTCCACGCCGCATCAACGAGATAGTTCACGGTACGCGCTCAATCTCGGCGGATACAGCTCTGCGAATTGGTAAGGCCTTGCGAATGTCGCCGGAGTCCTGGATGAACCTGCAAAAGATGTATGACCTCGAAAAGGCGAGAGGCTCGACCGACGTGAGTCAGATCGAGCCTCTCGTTCCTGAACCCGCAGGAATTCCTGTCAGCGAGATCGCCGACTAACCCCCGTTGGCCTCCACTTCCGCAAGAAACTCTAGCACCCGCTTGGCGTACTTCTCCGGCTCGTCGGAGTGGGGTTTGCACTCTCCCCACTGGCTGTTGGGGACATTGCGATGGGCCATCTCGGCCACGGATCTGGGGTGCACGTCGTTATAGCCGGGCATGATCATCGTGGGGACACGGATGCTCCGCAGCATTTCCTTGGTGCTGCCCAGCGTCGGGAACGGCCCGCCGAACAGGGCGTGGGCGGTGTCCCGCATCACCTGGATGAACTCCTCGGTGTCCATCGCCTCCAGGTTCTTGCGGTACTCCGCATCGGTCTGGGCGATCTCGGGGCTGTAGGGGGCGAAGCGGTCGTCGGCATCGAAAGCGTCGATCACTGCGCCAATGCCATCTGCAGCCGCGATCTCCATGCTCTTGAACACCTTGGACGTCAGGTAGCCGTCGCAGATGACCCCACCGGCTATGTTGGACGGGAAGATAGCCCGGACGCGTTCCGGCCGACGATAGGCGCAGCCGAAGGAGATGGCGGCACCGAATGACCCGCCGCCCAGGATACTCTGCTCGAGACCCAGCGCGTCCATGAGGCCGAACACGTCGTCGCACACCATTTCCCAGGTCTGCACGACCATCGGGCTGCGCGACTGCCCGCCGAACCGCCGGTCGTAGACGATGACCCGGTGCTCCTGCGACAGGGCCCCCACCACTGGCGAGTAGCTGCTGGCCACGCCCTGCAGCCCGCCGGGCGACAGGATGATGGGAGGGCCGCTGCCGTTCTCCTCGTAATACAGTTCCGCGCCATTTACCTTTGCAGTTGCCATGGTCGGGCCTCCTGAACGTAGCATTCGGGGTCCAGTCGATGCCGATTATAGGGGTGAGGGCCAGAACTCGGCAAAGGTTGACCGGATCTATGGCCGCAACTACGATTCCAGCACAGCCAACCGAGGCAGAGGCGGAACTATGGCCGGCCAGGATTATCAGTTCTTGGTTCAAGGGGTGGAACAACAGCTACTCGAGTTCCTCAGAACGTTCGAGGCGATCCAGAACGACATGCGCATCGAGCGGTTGGGCGAATTTCAGGCCCAACTGCGGGAGGTGGTGCCGGACGGTTTCTCGGAATTGACCGGCAAGCTCCAGCAGGTCGAGCCTGCGGAAGACCTGCGGCAGTTTCACGACCTGTTCGTAGCCGGTACCAGGCATTGCGGCAACGCCTGCGCTGCCTTTCTCGGCGCCGACGCAAACGGCTATTCCCTGACGGCCATGGACATGCGCCGGTCGCTGTGCCGGGGGCTGCAGGTGCTGTACAGCATCCGGTCGCACACCCCAACGCTTTCGGAGTACTGGCTGCTGTCGGATGCGTTGGTGAAGCGGGAGGCGCGGGAGGCGCTAGCAGAAGAAGCAGACGCGCCAGTCGGGGTGATTCACCGCCGGCGCACCGCACCGCTGGCCGACTACTCGCTGTACGTGCCGGAGGGCTACTCGCCTAGCCGGAGATGGCCGCTGATCGTCAGTCTGCATGGAGCCTACGGGCGCGGGGACCATTACATCTGGTCGTGGCTGCGTCCCGCCAAAAGCCGGGGCTATATTTTGCTGGCCCCCAAATCCCTGGATGTCACCTGGTCTATCCTTGAGCCGGAGCGGGACGCTCAGTCGGTAGCCGCGATGCTGGATGAGGTTTGCGACGAGTATGCCGTGGGCCGGAGCCGGGTGTACCTTTCGGGCCTGTCCGACGGCGGGACATACACTTACCTGCTGGGACTGAGCCGTCCGGAACTGTTCGCAGGGATCGCGCCCATCGCGGGGGACTTCCACGGCATGATGGACGCCATGCTGCGCCGCAAGCAGGGGATCGACTTGCCCATCCATATCGTCCACGGGGCCCAGGACCACATCTTCTCCGTGGAGACGATACGCAGCGGGCACGGGCTGTTGACTCGCCTTGGCTACAACGCGACGTATGAGGAACTGCCGGACTGGGGCCACTCCTACTGCTCTTTCGTCAACGAAAGGTTGGTGATGCCTTGGCTCGAGGGGCTGGGAAAGTCCTGACCCCTCCACTTGTGAGCTGGCACTCGGCTTTGACACCAACTTGCACTGCTGGTTAAATGCAAGCCACCCCAACGGCTATTGAGACAGGTGAGCTATGAAAGCAGCAGTATTGCGGGAAGTAAACCGTCCACTGGAAATCGAGGATATTGACATTGCGTCACCAGGGCCGCGCGAAGTGCTGATACGCACCGGCGCATCGGGCGTCTGCCACAGCGACTTGCACTTCGTCGAGGGTCTGTACTCTACGCCCATGCCCGTCATCCTGGGCCACGAGGCTGCCGGGACCATCGAGGCGGTGGGTGAACAGGTTGAATACGTAAGGCCCGGCGACCGGGTCATCACCTGCCTGTCAGTGTTCTGCGGGACCTGCGAGCGATGCACCGAGGGCCGCACGGTGCTGTGCTCACGTACCGGGCTGAACCGCACGGCCAACCAGACTCCGCGACTCAGCCAGAACGGGGAGGAGGTCACCCAGTTCGCCAACCTGTCCTCCTACGCCGAGCAAATGCTGGTGCACGAGAACGCGGTGGTCAAGATTGATCGGGACGTGCCCTTCGAGCAACTGGCCCTCATCGGCTGCGGGGCGACTACCGGCTTGGGAGCGGCGCTGAACACCGCCGCCGTGCGCCCGGGCAGCACCGTGGCGGTCATCGGTTGCGGCGGCGTGGGCCTGAACGCCATCCAGGGGGCGGCGCTGGCCGGCGCCCTGCGCATCATTGCCATCGACGCGGTGGAGACCAAGCTGACCCTGGCCCAGGAATTCGGCGCCACCGAAGTAATCGACGCCTCCGGCGGCGACGTGGTGAGCAAGGTGCGGGACCTGACCAATGGCGGAGTGGACTACTCCTTCGAGGCCATTGGCAAGAAGGAGACCGCCGAGCAGGCCTTCCATATGCTTCGAGCCGGCGGCACCGCCACCATCATCGGCATGATCCCCCAGGGCACCAAGATCGAGCTGGACGGCCCTTCGTTCCTGCGCGAGAAGCGCATCCAGGGCAGCAGCATGGGCTCCAACCACTTCCGCACCGACATGCCGCAATACGTAGAGTTCTACCTCCAGGGCCGCCTCAAGCTGGACGAGCTAGTCTCCCGCCGCCTTGGCCTCGAAGACATCAACGAGGCCTTCGAATACATGAAAGAGGGCAGCGTGGCCCGGAGCGTGATCACGTTCTAGGGGTTCTGCAACTCGCCGAGGGGCGGTAAGATAAATAACAGATCCGCGGAGTGGCTGGAAGAACACCCTTCCCGCTGGGCAACCAGGCATCGGGAAGGGTGCCGGGCATAGCCGCGGATTCGCTTTCGAGAGGAGCGTTAGGGGAAATGAAGAAGAGAGGCATAGTCAAGGGGCAGACCATAGTGTTCGATGAGCCGCTGGGACTGGAGGAAGGGCAGAGCGTGGAGATAGAGATTCGAACGATTGAGGAGCCCATTCCTAACACCCATATTGATCGCGAATTATGCGGTTCGCCCCAAAATATCGGTGATGAAGAAACCGGCACATCTCAGGGAAGGGCCGCAAAAGTATTCCTCGCCATACCAGCAGGGAGAAACCCGGTCACCAACGAGATGGTGAACGAATTGCGAGAACAATTGGGAATTTGATCTTTGCTTTCGCTATTCGATGTTAACGTGCTCGTCGCTCTTTTAGACCAAAATCACGGAAGGCACGAGATAGCCTCAAATTGGTTCGATACCAATTCTCTTGACGGGTGGGCGACCTGTCCAATCACGCAAAACGGGTGCATACGACTACTGTCACAACCTGGTTATCCCAACCCGCTTAGCGTCAGTGAAGCTATAGGGAATTTACGTACTGCTGTTTCCGACGACTACCACCAATTTATACTCGACGATATCAGCATCCTGGATGGAACCCGCATAAACTCCAGGGGGCTTTCGGGACATCGCCAGCTCACCGATGTCTACCTGCTCGCCCTGCCGGTCACGCACGACGCGCGGCTGGTGACTCTGGATACTCACATTCCCCGAATCGCCGTGAAGGGAGCAACCGAAGACCATTTGGTCGTTATCTGACCCCCTTCAGTACTTCCACTCCGGGTCGCGCTTGTGGAGGAAGGCGGTGATGCCCTCGTAGGCGTCTTCCTTGAGCAGGTTGTCGACCATCACTTTCTGGGCCATGTCGTAGGCGGCCGGGCGGTCCAGTTCGATCTGCCGGTAGAAGGCGGGCTTCCCAACAGCCAGGGTCTGGGCGCTGGCGGAGGCTATCTGCCGCGCCAGGGCGGCGACGTTGGCGTCCAGTTCACCATCGGGGACCACGCGGTTGATCAGGCCGATCTCCAGCGCCTCGGACGCGCTTACGGGGGTCCCGGTCAGCAGCATCTCCATGGCCTTCTTGGTCGTGGCGACGGAGCGGGCCAGCGCCACGCCGGGGGTGGTGCAGAACAGGCCGATCTGCACGCCGGGGGTGGCAAAGGCCGCTGACTCGGCGGCGACAGCCAGGTCGCAGGTGGCGACCAGCTGGCAGCCGGCAGCGGTGGCGAGGCCCTGCACCTGCGCGATCACCGGCTTGGGCAGCAGCCGGATGGCCTCCATTACCTCGGTGCACAACGCGAAGACGGCGGTGTAGGCCTCGGCGTCTCGGTCGATCATCTCATTCAGGTCGTGGCCGGAACTGAACACCGGACCCTCTGAGCGCAGCACGACCACGCGAACGTCATCATCGTCCTCGAATTCGCGGAACAACTCCTGCAGTTCGCCCAGCAACTCCGTGGAGAGCGCGTTACGGCGTCCGGGGTTATTTAGCGTGAGGAAGGCCACTCCTTCCTGCAATTCGTAGCGAACAAGTTGTCCGATCATTGCTGCCTCCTTGGCTTGATCAGGGCGGCGATACCCACCCGTTGATGGTTCGAGTTTAGCAAACCGCTGATGGCTGCGCTACGCCGGCCGCGATACCGCCAGCGTGGCCAGCATCTTCGCAACGAGCTGCCCATCAGCGAAGGCGTCGGCGCGGCATACGCTGACGCTGCGACCAGGGCGCACCACCTCTGCGCGAGCCACCAAGCTCTCTCCCGATGCTGGCGCCAGGAAATTGAGCTTGTACTCAATGGTACCTACGGTGTCGCCAGCGGAGCTGAGGCTGAGGGCTGCAAGAACGCAGGCGTCGTCCAGAATGGCCGCGACAAAGCTGCGGTGAATCAACCCGGCAGAGCTGCAATACCCTTCTCCGGCAGGCAAAGTGATTTCCACGACACCTGGCGAAACCGACGTGAATTCGCCGCCCCAGCGCGAGGCGGCGGACTCGTTGCGGAAAGTCTCGGCAACGCGGTCAGCGTAGCCTGGATCTCGAGGCTGAAACTGGGGCATTGGGATGAACAGCCTATAAGTCGACGGCCTCTTTGAACCGGCGCATCATTTCGATGTGGTCGCCGGCCGTCTTCAGGCCCGCGCGGCGGTTCTCAATGGATAGGTGCGACGCACCCATTTCGCGCCAAGCGGCGACCCTGTCGCCCCAATCTTCAGGGGATGAGCCAGCGGTACCCATTCGACCGTCCAAGCCCAATTCAGAGGGGTCGCGGCCATACTCGGCCATATAGTTGTGGACCTTCTCCCGTAGGGCATAGCCGGACTCGTCTGGCCCAAAGTTGGGGCACCAGCCGTCGGCGATGCGCGCCACACGGCGCAGGGCCACGTCGGGCGGGATGGGCGCCAGGGGGCTGCCCACACCCAGCCAGACCGGGATGGGCCGCTGCACCGGCAGCGGGTTGATGCCGGCGTTGGTTATGTCATGCCACTTGCCGTGGAAGTCCACCGACTCCTTGGTCCACAGCTCGCGCATGACCTCGATCTGCTCGGCGCTGCGGGCACCACGGTCCTGGAAGTTCATGCCCAGTGCCTCGAACTCGACGAAATTCCAGCCCACGCCGATGCCAAGTCGCAACTTCCCGCCACACAGCACGTCGATCTCGGCGGCCTGCTTGGCAACCAGCGCTGTCTGCCGCTGCGGAAGGATGAGAATGCCAGTCATCAGGCCCATATTGGGCGCCACCGCGGCCAGGTAGCCCATGGTTGTTAGCGACTCGTGCACCACCGACTCGTGGTTGTACATCCCGAACAGGGGATGATCGTAGGCGCTGGCGTCGGCACCCAGCACGTGGTCGGCTATGAACAGGTAGGAGTAGCCCATGTCCTGGGCAGCCTGCGCGAAATCGCGGATGGCCACCACGTCGGGCTCAATCTCGGTCTGCGGGAATATAACTCCGATTTCCATGTATGCTCCGGTGTGTTGGAATGTGTTGCGCCAGATAGCTACGATCGCCTGCAGTCAGGCTAAAGGATAGCGCCAGCGTACCCCGGGGAACCTCCCGAAGTCGGAATCAGCAGAATGAACTTCCGCATCGTATTCCAGAGCCAGGGAAGCAATGTGCGCGTCGGGTACCATATTGGGTCCGCTGCCTGGGACACTTAGGAATCGCCGAAAAAATGCCAAATGTTGAATACCCGGATCTAGAGGAACAACGTGATGGTATTGAAGCCACTCCCTGACGTGATCAGCGGCATCAACCGGTCTCAACGGCGAGATCACGAATCCAGAGTGAGCCATCAATCGAACAAAGCCGGTGGTTACCACCCAGGGCAAGCCAATGGCTTCATCACCGTTTAGCAATTCTTCCCACCAATTGCGAGCTACTTCGTACCGTGGGGCTCCGTCATTGTAGGCATAGACCAAGAGGTTGATGTCCGGGACAATCATGTTCCTCTACCAAACTCCTGGACCCTCAGGAAATGTTCAATGTCCTCTTCTTCCAACAGTTGCTTCATTTTTTTGGGGTCGTCCATGCCTGGCAGGAAACCGCTGTGGTTTGGGATGACACGGAACTTGGTTTTTTCTGACTCATGCTTTTGTTCCGAGGTGGCAGTCGCATCGAGGCTCAGCACCACCTCCGCGCCCTCCTCGAGATCCAGCGGCTCCAGGGGTGTCAAAACCCCGTTGGCAAACCTGGCCCTCACTTTCCTGATCATCGCTGTCCTCCCGCTACCATTTTACTCCAGCAGGCGGGACTTCTGCGCCTCGAACTCCTCGCGGGTGAGATAGCCCTGCTCCAGCAGGCGAGCGAGGCGCTCCAGGTCGCCCACGACCGACGTGGTGTTGGCCGCCGGGTCCTGGGCTACCGACCGGTCGACCTGGCGGACGTCGGTGACTCCGCAAAGTCCCATGGCCACGCTCAGCTCTTCGCGCAGTATCTCCAGGCAGTGGGCGACGCCATCCTCACCGCCGACGGACAGTCCCCAGAAAATGGGACGGCCCACGAAGGTGGCCTTGGCCCCCAGGGCCAGCGCCTTCAGTACGTCGGCACCCTTGCGGACACCGCCATCAAAGTAGACCTCCAGCCGGTCTCCCACGGCGTCGGCGATGGAGGGCAGCATATCGATGGAACCATCGGTTCCCTGCAGGGCGTGTCCGCCGTGGTTGGAAACCACCAAAGCCTCGGCGCCGTTCTCAACGCAGAGCCGGGCGTCCTCGGCCGTCTGGATCCCTTTGACCACCAGAGGCATGGAACTGATCGACCGCAGCCATTCGAGGTCGCGCCAGTTGAGAGCGTGTTCGAAGCTCTCTGCGAAATTTCCCCGGTTGGGCAGATTGGGCAACTCGATACCGTCAAAGTTCTTGAGGATACGTTCCTGGTCCAGGGTGTAGGCGTAGCGGTGTTCGCGCTCGCGGGAGTTGGCGCCCAGGTTGTCCACGGTGAGCATCATGGCCGTGTAACCGGCGTTTTCGGCGCGGCGGACCAGTATCTCGGTAAGCTCACGGTCCTGGAAAAAGTAGAGCTGGAACCACAGGGGATTGTTGGCTACCTGGGCCACTTCCTCGATGCTGTAGCTTGAGGCGGTGCTGAGACCCATGATGGTGTCGGCAGCAGTGGCAGCCCGGGCCGATGCCAGCTCGCCGGCCGGATGTGCCCGCTGGTGAGTGCCGGTGGGGGCCAGCATCACCGGGAGGCTGATGCGCTGGCCCAGCACCTCCGTTGACATATCCCGTTCGCTTACGTCCACCAGCACGCGGGGGCGCAGCTTGACCGCCTCCATGGCCCGGACGTTGGAGGTGTTCGTTGTCCAGTCCGGCGCGTCGAGATCCCCAAAGAGCCGGTCGAACAGTGCTTTCGGCATTGTCTCCTTGGCGCGGGCTTCGTAGTCTCCGATGGTCAGCAGGGAACTCGGCGTGGTCATGGCATTCTCCTGATATCTATCGCGTGAATTGGGGTGGCGAATTCGCTCTTGCAAGTTTCTACAGGGCAGGTTTCTACAGGGGTGGAGGAGATGAACGCTTGCGTATCCTCCAGTAAATTGCCAGGGAGATTATAGCCAACAGCGGAAAAAGTACGACCCATCCGCCAATAATCTTGCCAGCGATGAAGTTCAGAAACATGTAAACGAGAAAGCCGCCTGTCAGGACCGGCACCATCATAACCAGTATCGCGGCCGCGGTGCCCACCTGCATCGCCAGGCTGGAGACTTCGGTCAACGGTCCCTTCTTTGCCTCTGGCTCCGGCCTGCCCATTTCACCCTGCGAAGCGGGGGCGAAGAAGGACTGTTCTCCTCTGATTCTGACCACGAGAAAAGCAAATAGAAGAGTCCCAAATACGAGGGCGTATTCCCAATGGTCAGAGAGGAAGAAGAGGAAAAAGAACAGGACCGCCATTGATCCTGCTATGGCCATTAGCAGCATCAGGGCAGCGACCGGCAGCACTGACTTGATTGCCTCGCTATTGATCCTGATCAGCCGCTTGGCGCGAACGTACTCAACGGCGCCAAGAACGGCTAAGCCGCACAGGACGAGTCCAATCCAGATGGCGATTTCAAGCATCGTCACGTGCCTGGTGCGGGCTTGGCCGCGAGAAGCCTCAACCGGCTTCGCCGCCTGATCGAATGACCAATGTTGGAGCAAGCTAAAAGAGAATTCTAACAGCCACAGCCAGATTAATCGAAGCTTTTACCGTGATCGGCACGAATATGGGTCGAAACTTGCAACTTTTCGTCAGGCCTTGTGTCGACCTGGAGCCGTTAGCCGCGTTCCCCCCAATCCACGCCCGGGGCTATGGCAAAACGGAGTACCACGTAAACCAAGCCACCCTGGATTGGTACAACAGCCGAACCAGTCAATATGGTTGGCCTGAGTCCCCAACCTCGGAGAGCGAAGCCAATCCCTCGAACCCTGGCCAGTTCTAGGCTTTGGGGCTATAGGTCGTGCAGGGAGGGGATGACCTCTTTGCCCACCAGGTCGATGTGCTCCAGCACTTCCGACTGCGCCATCTCCGGGTAGAACAGACGGATGGCAACGTCGGTGAAACCCATCTCGTGATAAGCGGCGATCTGCTCAACGCACTCCTCGGGACTGCCCACAAGGAAGGTATCATCCATCAGCGTCTCCAGATCTCCGGTCACCTTGCGGGTCAGCTCGCCGTCGGAGCCGTGCAGGCCGTGTTGGGCATAGACCTCGTATTTCTTGGCGAAGTTGGCTTGTGCGCGGGACAGCGCCTCCTCATGGGTCGGAGCGCAGAAGAACTCGCGCACAATGACCATGTCGTCCGGTTTCTCGTGCCCGTTCTCTTCCAGCGTGCGGTGATACAGGTCGATCTGGTGGCGGATGGACTCGTTGGACTGGGCCGGGCCAACGTAGAGGATCTCGCCCTCGCGCCCGACGCGACGCACCGCCGGGTCGCTCATCGCCGCCTGCCACACTTTCGGATAAGGCTGCTGGTAGGGACGGGCCGTGGGCCGCGCCTCCGTTACTTTGTAGTAGCGGCCGTGGTGGGTGACCTCGTCCTCGCTCCACAGGCGGCGCATCAGGCCCATGGCCTCGGTGCAGCGAGCGCCCCGCTCCGACATACGGGTGCCGAAGGCCTCGCATTCCTCGGGACGATAGCCCAGGCCGATGCCCATGATGAATCGACCCTCGGCTATGTGGTCCAGCGTCGCCGCCTGCTCCGCCACGTCCACCGGGTTCAGCAGGGGCAGCAACAGTACCGAGGTCGCCAGCTTCATGTCGCCCGCCTCGCCTGCCAGGCGCGCCAGCACCGGCCACGGTTGGAAGTGCTGGAAGGGGTCGATCAGGTAGTGGTGGGCCCAGCAGTAGATATCAAACCCGGCGTCCCGCGACGCCCGGAACTGCGCCAGGTGGTTCTGCCACTGCTGCTGGTGATCGATGGAGTCCCGCTGTACGACATGCCCGACCTGGTACCCTACGCGCATGAGAATTCTCCCGGTTACGAAAATGATACGAGAAGGGCGCACAGCAGTGCGCCCTCAAGATGATTGAACCCAGCTACGAAGTTACTCGCCGACATGCCGGTACTTGACCAGCCGGTGTCCCTCCAGGTTCTGGTTGGCGTAGATGTCGCCGTGCGAGTCCACCCACACAGCGTGGGCCCCCTGCCCATGCTCGACCTCGACGGGGCTGCCCCAGCGGGCGAGGATGTCCCCATCCATGTCCAGGATGGCCATGAACCCGTCCAGTTCAGGGACGAAAATAGCCTCGTCGGCATCGATGTAAATGTCGCAGGGGCGGGCGAGGCCCAGCCACTGCTCCAGGAAATTGCCGCGGTCGTCAAATATCTGGATGCGGTTGTTCTCCCGGTCCGCCACGAATACGCGCCTGTCGGTGTGCACCCAGACGCCGTGCGGGACGTGGAACTCGCCAGGAGCGGTCTTGCCCGGCTGCCCCCACGACTCGATAAGCTTGCCGTCGCCGCTGAATCGGTGGACACGGGCGTTGCCGTACCCGTCGGAGATGTACAGGTCGCCTGACGGATGGATGGCGATGTCGCTGGGGCTGTTGAACGGCCCCGCCGCCCGCTCGACCACGTCGCTGTACCGTCCCGACCAGCCTGTGTCCGAAGGCTTGTCCCACTCGCCCATGGTCATCAGCAGGTTGCCCTTGGGGTCGTACTTCAGCACCACGTGGCTGTTCTTCACCGGCATGTACAGGTTCTCGTCGGCGTCAATGAACATCCCGTGGGCATCGGGAAGCTGCCCCTCGCCCCAGGACGTCAGGAAGTTGCCGTCGCGGTCAAGCACGATCAGCGGATGCTCGCCACGATTGAATAGATACACCCGGTCTTGGGAGTCGGTCACGATGGCCGTCTGCCCCAGCACCCACCCCTCGGGCAGCTTTTCCCAGTTTGGCACCAGTTCGTAGGTATACTTACCCTTGCCAACGGTTGCCATGGCGGGCCTCCTGTAAGTTCCAGATTGAGAAGGAACGCCCTCTCCAAGAGGAGCGGGGACTCCCTGGGAGGACGCTAATAGTTTGTCAGAGTCTCAATGACCGCCTGCTCCAACTCGCTGGCCCGAACCGCCACCTGCTCGGGCGCCAAGCCGCCCAGCGGGTGCGGGAAGCCCAGCGGCCGGAAGTCACGGCGGCCGAAGTTGTTGGCGTGCCGGAAGGCCGAGTTCAGGAACGGGTCGGTGCACAGCACCACAGTCGGAACTCCCCGGTTCTCAAGAGTCATCGCGTCGTGCACACTGCACGCGGTGCAGGACCCTCAATCTGCGATGGCGGTCACCACAAAGTCGCAGCTGGTCGCCAGCTCCTCAATGATGTCGTCAGCAGCGGGGCGGGAGTAGACATATTTGTCCACCGCCAGCGAGTCGCCTAGCTCCAGGTCCCTGTCCAGCAGCTCCCGAACGTTGGACAGCAGCAGGCTGGCGTTGGCCTTGCGGTTGCCTAGGAACCCGCCCACCTTGCCGTGCAGCGTGTCCAGCCTGGGTGCGGGGCGCCAGCGACTGGCAGCGTCGGGATCAATGGGACTCATAAGTCCCATCAGTCGCAGTCGTTCTTCCACATGGGTAACGGTCATATCTCTTCCGTCCTTGTTCCAACTCAACGAAAGTGGGCGGTCCTAGATACCCTCGATCTTGCGTGTCACAGCCCGGGAACCCCAGCCCGGCAGATACACCGAGTGGGGCCCGCCGGCGCCTCCGGCGACAAAAATGTGGATGCGATCGGGCGCACGCACCACCGGCACCATCTGGTCGTCGTCCTCAGCGTCGATGAACCGTGGCCAGAAGTGCCCCCGGCGCGAGTCGCCCTGGGGCGGTCCGCCGTGCTTCAGCATCCGCACCGGCTTGCGGGCATGCTCGAACAGGAACTGCCGGATGTCCCGCTTGTTCCACCCATCGGCGTGCAGGAACTTGGCGTGCTCCGGGCCGATGGCAACCATCGTATCGCCCATAACGTACATCTGCACGTTGCCCATGGTGCACATGGTATCGGCCAGCACGGTCAGGAAGTCGCGGGAATTGGAGGCATGATACATGATGTTGTGCGGCGCCTCGGCGGGAAACACCGTTACCGTGCTGTCGGTTGCGGCGTAGCCCATCTCCACGTGCATCGGCATCCACGGGTTGGCCGGCTCGTCCTCGGCGACGCAGTAGGTGTAGGCGCCGGGATGGCCAAAAGTGGCCTTGTTGGTCTCCCCCGGAATGGCGCCGCCGAGGTTGACCAGCGCCAGCTTGACGGCGCGGCCGATGGTGGCGTTTGCCCGCCAGCCGGCGCCGAAGCAGTTGTAGCCGCCATTGATATCAAGCTGCTGCACAACCGGCCCGTTGACGATGAGAAGCGGCGTGTGGATGCCGGTGGAGCACATCACGCCCCGCAGGTTGAAGCGCTCGTCCATCATCGCCTCGAGCGCGGTGATGACCACCGGCATGTGCTCGGGGAGGCACCCGGCCATAACGGCGTTGACCGCGATGCGCTCCACGGTGGCCCGTCCGCCCAGCGGCGGCAGCTCGGCGATGAGCTCATCGCCGCCGCGCCCAGTTTGGACCACGAAGCGTCGCACCAGCTCTTCCGACGGCGGCACCACGGGCAACCCGTCGGTCCAGCCAGCCTCGAACATCAACTCAATGGCGTCATTAATCTCGGTAGATATCATTCGTTAAGTGCCCGCAACAGTCTCTGGACTAACCTTTGCTCGCCGCTTGCGAGTGTACGGCGGGGGTGTAGGGGTGTCAACGCGACGACACCCTGTTCACCAAGACCCTGGCTTGGTGATGGGGCCGCGAGGATGCTGGACCAAATCAGGAAACTGGCTGGCGGCCAGAACGCTGCGATTGATCTGCCTGATGGACCAAGTTGCTGTTCCAAACAGCGACCTGCTGAATTGACTGCGATGTTGCGGGCTAATCAGTCCGGTTATTTTCCCGAATCGTCTAACGGACAGTTCAATGGGCAAAACAAGATCGGAATCATTTGAAATCACCACAACCTCGTCAACCTCATCGTCCACACAGTCCAACATCAGAAATGTTGCCAGATTAACGTCAGATCGTTTCTCTACGGTCCTGAGAACGCGAACAGTCTGGGCTGGACTATTCTGACTTGGGTAAGTGAGAGGAAAAACGGGGAGGTGTGTGGGTCGCGATGTGAATCTGCCGAGATGGGTGCTCAGGCCTGGAAGGGTCTCCAAGGCCCTCAAATATACATCTTGTCTGTCCGGCGCCTCAGGATTGTGAGGCAAGGGAGAGATTCGGGCTGAAAAATATCGAATTCGGTTTATCTCTCGGTCCGGAAGGAGCCGTTGGCACATAGACAAGAGATCCAACCACTTGAATCGCGTTCCTTTGAGCGAACCGAAGTACAGGTTGAATCCATCAATATAGACGTTGGCTTTCATTGACGCTCAAAAATGCAATGGCCACCTCATAAAGAGATGGCCTTGCGCCCAGTCGCCGTAAGCGATAGGGGGGTTCAGAATCTATCCTACAGGGGAGTTAACTGGCCGTCAACCGTCAGGCTATTAACCCTCCTTCGCTGGGCAACGCCGCCCGCCTTGTTCAACCGCGACTGACTGGAACTACCACCCCTGAGTCCTATCTCTTGAACTCCGGCATCACTTCCTTGGCGAACCACTCCAGCTGCTCGGTGATCACGCTCTGCGGCGTACCGACGGGGTGGCTCACTCCAACGCGTTCCAGGCCCGGATACTCCTTCTCAACCGCCTTGATTTGCTCAATGACCCGGTCGGGCGGTCCCGCCAGGAAGGCGCCGGTCTCGACGGCTCCCTGGATCGTGGGCAAGCCGGCATTGGGAGCGCGGCGCGGATCGCTGATGTCGCGAATCTGCTCGTCGGACAGGCGGCGGCTGAGCCGCAGCGGGCCGAACATCTTGAGATTCTCCTCGAAGAACCCCTGGGCCTCCTCCATCGCTTGCTCGACGCTGGGAGCAAGGTGGAAGTGGAAGCCGACGCTGATGCCTTCACCCGGCTGTGGGTCCTCGTGACCGGCCCGGATCATTGCGTCCCTGTAGCCGTAGATGACGCTGTCCATGGCGCCGCCCTCGGCCACGCCTCCTCCAATGATGCCCTTTATGCCGTGCTTGACCATGAAGTCCAGCGCCCGCTGCGTGCCGCCCTGGATTGGCTGCCAGCACTCGACGGGCAGCTTGCGCGGGCGGGGCACCAGGGTAAGCTCCTTCAGCGTGTAGCCGCGATAGGGCACTTCCGGCGGCAGGGTGTAGTTCTTGCCCTTGTGCGACCAGGACTCTTCGTTGAACGCCTTGAAGATGATTTCCACCTGCTCTTCAAACAGCTCCCGGTTGGCGTCCTGGTCCTGCAGGGGAGAACCGAAGCTCTCGACCTCGCGGGTGTGGTAGCCGCGACCCACGCCGAATATGACGCGCCCGCCGGTCAGGATGTCGGCGGTGGCGTAGTCTTCGGCCAGACGCAGCGGGTTCCACATCGGAGCGATGTTGAAGCCGCAGCCAAACTTGAGGTTCTTGGTCATGTGGGCTAGGTGGACGTTCACCATCAGCAGGTTGGGCAAGCATTCGTAGCCCTCGGGCTGGAAGTGGTGCTCCGCCATCCACATGGTGTCGTAACCGTTCTTGTCCATCGTCGTGGCGATGGCTTCCGTCTTCTCGAACACCGTGGCCAGATGGTCGTTGTCAAACAGGCGATCATTGACCGCGGTACCGCCGTAGCCGATGTTGGTCATATCGACGTGGCCAGCGTAAAGGCTGTCGAATTTGGTGATCATTTGGGCCTCCGTTGACTGTTGATTGCGCGTTGTTCTTTCGCAGGGGAAGTTTTGAAACCCTCCTCTGCGCTGCCTTGTAGCGGCTTGCTCTACTCGTAGGGCTGGAGCTGTATCTCGTGGAGCGCGGGGATGACTTCCTTCCCCAGCAGCTCCACCGAGCGCATCACGTCGGCGTGGGCCATGTTGCCCTCGTTCCCGTAAATGTGCAGGTAGCCCGGGTTCAGGCGCTCGATGATGTGCGAGAGCTTGCGGATAACGGTGTCGGGGCTGCCGACGATTACGTTGTCAACGTCCTGCAACTCTTGGTAGCTCATGCGGCGTCCGAAACCGCCAGCGCCGGGGAGTTGCCGCTGGATGCGCACGGCCTCGCGCGACTGGTACCCGGGCGGGTCGTTGTGCTCCACCGGCCCACGGTTGCGGTGGTTCTCCGTCCAGAGGAAGGTCTCGCCAATCCGCTGGGCTTCCTCGTCGGTGTCGGCGCAGAACACCCGCAGCAGGTAACCAAAATGCTCGGGGCCGGGCGCGAAGCCGACCTCCTTGGCGGTGTCGATGTAGACGCCCTTCAGGCCTTCGGTGTAGTCCAGCAGCGAGCCCAGGTTCATGTACGGATGCTGGTGACGGGCCGCCCAGACCACGCTCTCTGCGCTGGACAGGCCGGGAAACCAGATGGGTGGGTGCGGTTTCTGCACCGGCAGCACCCACGGGTTCACTGCGCGATAGTGATAGTACTGACCTTCGTAGCGGAAGGGCCCAGGCTGCGTCCAGCACTTGATGATCAGGTCGTGGGCCTCCTCGAAGCGGGCTCGGTTCTCGGGCGGGATGATGCCACCAGCCAGGCTCTCCACGGCGGTGCCGCGAACGAAGCCGGAGATGATGCGACCGTTGGAGAAGCAGTCCAGCATGGCTATTTCCTCGGCCATGCGGATGGGGTCATTGACCGCGATGACGTTGCCGAGGATGGCTATCTTGGTGTTCTTGGTAATCTTGGAGATTACCGCCGCGTCCAGGTTCACCGCTGGCTTCATGCACCAGTAGGAGGCGTGGTGCTCGTTCGACATGATGCCGTCGAACCCCACCTCATCGGCCATGGCGTACTGCTCATGGTACTGGTTGTACAGCACGTGGGCTTTCTCGGGGTCAAAGAATGTATTGGGGAAGCCCAGGCGACCGGAGTCGTACTGCTCCAGGTCGGCGTCGGTGATGTGAGCATAAGGCTGCTCGGAAAACCAGAAAACCTCAATGGTGTCTTTCATGCGTCAGCGGCTCCTGAGTGATTGCGTAGCGGACTGGCAGGCTCGCGACAGCAAACCCGCGCCTGCCCGCAATCTACCCACTGCGCCACAGGGTGTCAAGGACGGGTTGCCAGCTTGCCGGTTACGCCGCGGACGATGGTTTCGCCCCCAGTTCCCGACCATCACGCCGCCCGAAGCCGAACCAGAAGGTCACCACCAGCATCAGCCCCGCCGCTATGGTCAAGGCCAGTGACCAGCCCATCTGGGCGGCAACGAAAGACAGGGGCAGTGCGCCTATGTAGTGGAAACCTGGGGTGAAATGAAAGACACCCATCACCCGCCCGCGAAGCTCCGCCGGCGTCGAGAGCTGCAGAATCGTTGTCGCCAGCGGCCACACGGTTCCTAGGCTTACAACGCCCACCACGACGAACAGGCCCCACGCCACCCAGAACGATGTCGACCAGCCGAACGCAATCAGGCAGACGGCCATGGTCACGAGGCACACCAGCAGCCAGCGGTAGAGCCAGGCCCGGTTCATGAAGGTAATGAACACGTTGCCGAGCAGCGACCCAACGCCCGAGGCCAGCAGCAGCAATCCGGCGCGGGTGGCATCGGAACCCAGTTGGTCCTTGGCGAAGGCAGGAATCACCTGCAGGTGGGACATCCCGAATCCGCCAAAGGAGCAGGCCAGCACAATCACCGTCAGCAGTACCGGAGTGTTCTTGATGGCTGCGAAACCGTTGACGAAGTTCCGCACCAATGGCTCGCGGGCCGCTGATACCGCCTTGAATGAGCCGCCGATGGGCAGGATGCACAGGACGCTCAACCCGTAAAAGGCGGCGTTAGCAGCCAAGCCCGCACCCAACCCCCACACGTCCGCGTACTGCGAGATCAGCGGTGGGCCGTCGATGAGCACCCCGGCCAGCGGAGGGCCGATTATCCGGCCGATGTGGACCGCGGCGTTGAACTGTGCTACCGCATCCAGCAGGTTGGACTGTCCGACCAGGTCCGACAGAATCGTCACCCGCGCCGGCTGGTTCAGGGCCTGAAGCACGCCCAGCAGTGCCACGGCGACGTACACGTGCCAGAGGGTGACAGCCTCCGCCCAGGTCAGCACAGCCACCACGGCAATCAGCACACCAACACCCAACTGCGTGGCCATCAGCAGCAGCTTGCGATCAACCCGATCGGCTATGACCCCGCCGAAGGGCAGCAGTATGGTGTTGGGAATTCCGTACAGAAAGACGACGAGGCCCAGTTGCTGGATGGAGGACCCGGTCAGCTCCAGCACCAGCCATCCGAGCACCAGGAACTGCATCCCCTGTGCCACCGACTGGGAGAAGGATCCCAGCCAGAACCATCGGAACCCGACGAAGCGCCACGGCCCCTTTGACCTGGTCCAATAGGATGGCCTCGCAGATGTGGGGGATGTGTTCGCTACCAACCCGGGGCTCTCACCAGGGGCGTCTCCGTCGATCGTGTGGAAGCAGGCCATCCGGCGTATCCGAACCTGTGCGGCCCACCGGAAATCCGCTGACAGTGTACCTGCATCGGGCTGCGAGTGCGCGACCGGCGGCCCATCACGCGGCAGCCGGATGCGCAGCCAGCTCGCGCCCCGTCTTGCGCCCCAGGCCGTAGGACAGCGTTATCAGTAGGCAGACCCCCGCCGCGCCGGTTATAGCCAGCGGCCAGCCGGCCCCTGCGGCAGCCAAGGTCAGGGGCCACGCCCCCAGGAAGTGGAAGCCCGGGACGAGGTGGATCACTCCCATCACCCGCCCCCGCAGCTCGACCGGAGTCGACAGTTGCGTAATTGTGGTTGTCAGCGGCCACACCCAGCCGATGGCCACCACTCCCACCAGCAGGGCAAACACCCAGGTCACCCAGAACCAGCCGGCCCAGGATGTCCGGGTCAGATCATCGAGAGATCCGCTCCACGCAAACAGCGTCAGCAGCACCGTAAACGTCACCAGGCAGAACAGCAGCCAGCGGTACAGCCAGGCCCGGTGCATGAACGTCAGCGTCATGCTGCCAACGAGGGCTCCTATGCCTGAACCCAGCAGCAGCAGTCCGACCTCGGACGCGCCGCTGCCGAGTTGGTCCTTGGCAAAAGCGGGTATCACCTGCAGGTGCGCCATTCCGAACCCGCCAAAGAAGCAGGTCATCACCAGAACTGTCAGCAACATCGGAGTATCGCGGATCACTGAGAGCCCCTCTCCGATGTGGCGCAACAGCGGCTGGCGGGCCGTCTCCGAACGGCTGTAGGTCCACCGCACCATTGCCAGCAGGAGAACGCTGGCCGCGTAGCACGCAGCGTTCAGCACCAGCACCAAGCCGATGCCCCACCGGTCGATCATCACTCCGGCGATGGGCGGGCCGATGATCCTGCCCGCGTGCTGCGCCGCGTTGAAATGCGCCACCGCGTCCAGCAGCCTGCCCTCGCCCACCAGGTCCGCAAGCATCGCCAGCCTGGCCGGCATATTCAGCGCCTGCAACACACCCAGCAGCGCCGCCGAAAGGTAGATGTGCCACAGCGCCACGTTTTCAGTGAGGGTGAGCACGGCCAGCACGCCAATCAAGGCCCCAACCAATGCCTGCGTCACCATCAGCAGCAGCTTGCGGTCCATCCGGTCGGCGATGACTCCGCCAGCCATCAGGAACGCGATGTTGGGCAAGCCGTAAAGGGACACCGTCAGCCCAAGCTGGGTCTTGTCGTCGGTGACCTCCAGCACCAGCCACCCCAGGACCAGGAACTGCATCCCCTGGGACATGGCCTGCGCCAGCGACCCAGCCCAGTACCAGCGGAAGGGGGGCACCTGCCACGGACCTCGTATCCGGTCCCAGTGGGACGGCGCAGTCGACGAGGCTGGCGCTTCGGCTACCAAGAGGGCGTTCTCATCGAATTTCTGTCCTGTTCGACATCGCGCGATCGACGCGCCACGCCAACGGCAGGGACTAGTCCGGGATGCCCATGCTCACGCTGCGGTAGCTTCCCCCAATCGCCCGGGTCTGGTGGCCCTGGCCGGTCATGTCCTCGGCCAGCAGCACGTCGCCCGGCTGGAACTGGCGGGTGGTGCCGTCGCCGCAGGTCACTTCCATCTGCCCCTCCAGCACGATCAGGTACTGGCGGCGCGTGGGATGGTGCCAGTCGCTCAGGCTGTTCTCCGCCGACTTCCGGAACACCAGGTCCTCTCCCGACCTGGTGGTGATGCGCAGAACGTCCTCGCTCGGCATTCCCACGTCCTCGAAATGCGACTGTCCATCGTCGCCGGTGTAGATGCGTACCAGCATTTCAATTCCTCGATCAGGATTGGCCCATCCCCAGTAATCTGGCATGGGTGCAGGGGCCAGTATAATCTACGGCACAAGAAACGTTGGGAGTCATTCCGTCCGCCCACTCCGTCCCGTGATAGCAAGGACTGATTCCCGAAGAGGTGATTGCTGTATGAGCCGATTGGAAGGCAGAACGGCCCTGGTCACCGGATCAGGGCGCAACATCGGGCGGGCCATCGCCCTCAAGCTCGCTGGCGAAGGCGCCAACGTAGTGGTCAACTCCCGCTCCAACCGCGAGGAGGCCGAGTCGGTGGCCGAGGAGGTCCGGGCCATCGGAGTCGATGCCCTGCCCGTGCTGGCCGACGTCGCCAATCGCGAGCAGGTCGAGGCCATGTTCGCCGCCGCCGCCGAGCGGTTCGGCAAGGTCGACGTGCTGGTCAGCAACGCCGCCATCCGCCCGCACAAGCCGTTCACCGAACTGACCCTGGAAGACTGGGAGCGTGTGCGCGGCGTGGTGCTCGACGGCGCGTTCTACTGCGCCCGCAACGCCATCCCGGCCATGCAGGCCAACGGGTTCGGACGCATCGTGTTCCTCACCGGCGACGGCGCCTGGAACGGCTCCGCCGAGCGCTCCCACGTCTCCGCCGCCAAGATGGGCGTCGTGGGTCTGGCTCGGGGATTGGCCTCCGAGTTCGCTCCCAGCAACATAAGGGTCAACGTGGTCTCTCCAGGCCGCATCGACACCAGCCGCGACCTCGCCTGGTATCCCGGCCAGAACATGGCCGACACCTCCGAGATCCCTCTGGGCCGCCTCGGCCACGTCGACGACATAGCCGGCGCCGTCGCATTCCTCGCCACCGACGACTGCGGCTTCATCACCGGCCAGACCATCCACGTAAACGGCGGCACCGCCTATTTCTGAGGGAGAGGCATTGGTTCACAAATTCAGGAGGAATTCAGTGACCCTCTGAAAAGCAGGAGATGTCCAGTCCCACACACCGGCTTCGGCGGCCTCTCCCAAGCGCAGTGCAGGCCGCCGTCTGGTGATGTTGCCATCATCTGTAGTACGAACTGGGCCTATTGCCAGATAGGAGTGGAGTGGAGCTTAGCCTTGGCCATTTGATTTGCGGCTATTGCGGGTTCCAGGGACTCCAGGCAGTTGAGGTAATCTTCGACACATTCCAATTCCCGAGAGCCTGCCACGGAACGAAGGCAGACATTCTCCAACTCGCCCTGCTCATCGTCGGGAGGGAGGATAAGCACCGAAATCCGCAAGCCATCCCGTTCTATCAGGGCCATGGGCCCATCAGGTGTTGGCATCCCGGCCCTTCGCAACGAGCCGGCAACACTATCGAAGGCCGACTGTGAGCTGTTGTCTGCATCCCGGACGATTCCGATGCTGGGGTCTATGAAGTCATTGAGACGCCCAGCAAGATTCACCAAGCGATTACCCAGATTGGGTTTGCCGCCATAAATCTCAACAGTGATGCCCGTTTCCCCCAAATGTCTGGCCAGCGCCTCGAAAAATCGCTTGTCGTCTTTGCCTTCTACCAACAATAGTCTTGTTGGGGTTGGAAATTCATTACTGGAAGTCATTACCGTACTTCCAAGTCGAATTCCACAGCGTAGTCCAACGCCTCCTTGTCATCGTAAGCGATGCTCTCTATCTGTCCGGTTCTGCGGTTGCGCTAAAATCGCATCAATGAAAAATCATCATCCAGTTCGGCATGTTTAAATGCAGCATGCGCAGCCTTGACGCACTCGTAGCTGTGGGTAGTGGCGAATACCTGCACATTGAACTCGCGGGAAAGCCGCTCAATCGTGTTCCAAACTTCAGGAAGCTTGCTGTAGTGTATGCCGTTTTCGATTTCATCGACCAGCAAAAGACCGTCCTTGGCCTTCATAAACGAAAGCACCAGAGCCAGCAGGCTCTTGGTCCCCTCCCCCATGACCGAAATTGGGAAGGGTCTCTCTATGCCAATGTCTGCGTGAATCTCGGGGGTTCCGCGGCGGTCGGTGATTACTTCCAGTCGCTGCAATCTCGGTTCGAGTAGACGTACTGCCTTTTCGATTTGGGGCACATAATTCCCCATCTGTGCTCGGCCAAAGAGGGCGGCCAAGCTGCGGGCGCCGTGCCTCTTTCCTGGAGATTCAAACTCGCAAGGGCGATTGCTAGTCGAGCTAGGAAACGTGTCTTGCTTTACAACGGTTTGTGGCATCCCCGTTTTTGTTTCCGCTTCAATCCAGGCGGTAGTTCGGTAATTGTGACCGGACTCGTCTGTATGCTGGAACACCAACTCGCTATCGAAATCAACCACATTGGTGGACGCGTTTTCAAATTCAGTATCCGACTCGTTAGACCAGTCAACAAGGGACCGCTCCTTTCTTGGCTGGCATTTGATAGTAAGGCTCACGCCACCATTTCCCGCCTGATTCTCTGCCTCCAAGCCAATTAGCAGGCCGGTCTCATAGTTGAAAAACAAGCTTTCGAACAGTCCCTCCTGCTCACCACCTCGGACGCCGCGGCGCCTGATGGCACGGGGCGCATCCAATGCGTGCGAGGGACGGCTGAGCAACCACAAGGCTTCCAGCAAAGCGGTCTTGCCCACGTTGTTTTCGCCGGCAATCAGGGTGATGCGAGACAGCGGCTCCACTTTGAGGCGGTCAAATAGACGGAAGTTTTCTATGCTGAGAGAACGGTACATCAACGCGACCTTAGGCCCCTAATCCCTGAACCTGAACTCCTTCAGGCCGGGCGAGATCTTGATCTTCGCCTCCGTAAGTTCCTGTATCTCCTCCGGGTTCCAGCCGGGGGCATTTTCCAGCAGCTCAAAGCCCTCCGGGCTGATGCCGAACAGGCCCAGGTCGGTCACCAGCATCTTGACCACGCCTGGGGCGGTGATCGGCAGCTTGCAGCGCTTCAGCAGCCGCGACCCTCCCTCCCGGGTGGTGTGCTCCATCGCGATGAACACCCGCTGGGCACAGGCCGCCAGGTCCATCGCGCCCCCGATGCCGCCGCCCTTGCGATTGGGAATGCGCCAGTTGGCGAAGTCGCCGTTCTCGGCAACCTCGTAGGCCCCCATCACCGTGACATCGATCATTCCGCCCCGGATCATCATGAACGAGTCGGCGTGGTGCACGATGCCCATGCCCGCCATCGGCGTCACATGCTGCCCACCGGCGTTCACTAGGTGCCGGTCCTCGTTCCCCTCGGTGGCCAGCGGCCCATAGCCGACAACGCCGTTCTCCGAGTGGTTGATAATCTCCCTCGAGTCATCGACGTAGTTGGAACATAGTGTGGGCATCCCAACGCCCAGGTTCACTATCCAACCGTCCTGGAACTCCATGGCCAATCGGTCGCACATCTGCTGGCGGGTCAGCTTCGTCTTTTCGGCAGTCATATTCGCTACTCCTCGGAGTCCCGTCTACAGACCTGTTGTCTTACAATCCCGTTCCCTGCAGTCCCGTGGTCTACAGACCGGGCTTGGCGCCCGACCAGATGCCGTCCTCGGGAATCTTCACTATGCGGTCGACGTATATCCCGGAGACGTGCACATGGTCCGGATCGATCTCTCCGATCTCAACGACGTCGTTCTCGACCTCAACGATGGTCGTCTTGGCGGCCATGGCCATGATCGGGTTGAAGTTGCGCTGCGACAGCCGGAACTGCAGGTTCCCGAACTTGTCGGCCTTCCAGGCCCGCACCAGCGCGTAGTCGGCGTGGATGGGATACTCCAGCACGTAGGTCCGTCCGTTGATCTCGCGGTGCTCCTTCCCCTCGGCCAATTCGGTACCCACCGAGGTGGGCGTGAAGAAGCCGCCGATGCCCGCGGCCGCAATGCGGATGCGCTCGGCCAGCGTGCCCTGCGGCACCAGCTCGGCGTCCACAAGTCCCTCGTTGTACATCTGGACGAACGGCGTGACCATCGAGGGATGCGTGGGCGCGGTGAAGGCGCAGATCATTTTCTTGACCTGTCCCGCCTCCACCAGGGTGCCAACGTCCACCAGTTCGTCCAGAGTGCCAGCATTGTTGGAGATGCAGGTCAGTTCCTTGGCGCCCTGCCGGTTAACCGCCGCCAGCAGGTTGCGGGGAACGCCCACACCGGAGAACCCCGGGCACATGATCGTCGAGCCATCGGGGATGTCGGCCACCACTTCGTCCATGGTGGCGTACACCTTGTTTTTCATAGGGAAACAACCCTCCGGGGAATCTGAAACAAATACTAGCGCAGAGTGGGTTGTCACGCCACTACTCGCCGCCGCCAGCGGGGTCCTTCAATCCTCTCTCCACCTCGGGACAGTTAGACGGGGGAGTGAGTTGGGCGCGGGAGTCTCACGCAGGCGGCACAGTCAGCACGAGCGTCGAAACTCCATTACAAGGCACTCTGACTCCTCCGGGCTCAATCTCCCGCACCGACCTCCTGACGCCGAACCCGTTGCCCAGGGCAATCGCGTCTAAAATGCCGAAGGCCCTATCTGTCGTCATTCCCGCGCAGGCGGGAATCCAAACCCCCGTCTACCCTCGCACCCGGAACTGAAGGAGCCACTGCCACTCCCATCTCCACCGCCATTCCGACCAATTTTGTGTGCCGAGAAATAAGACGCGATTGCCCTGACCCGTTGCCAAACTCCGGCATGCCTAGTAGCATACTCATGTTAGTATATTAGTTCTATATATATTTTCCCCATTACCATACAGGCATTCAACCGTCCCCCCCGCGAAAGCGTGGACCCAGTGCTTCAGAGGCAAAGACAAAAGCCTCCGTCTACTCCATGTTGAACATCCCCGGGGACGCAAAGTACCGAAAAATCCAGGAAGCTCGAGCGAGAGCACGGTAATCCCGAGGACAAGCGAAATCCCCTCTCCAAAAATGAGACAGAAAGAGACACTTAAAAAAATTCGTGGGTGACATGAGACACTCGGAAAAGCACTCCGCGACCCTCCGTTATTCCGGTGAATGCGGAATCCACGGAACAGGCGCTTGGCCACCAGATGTCAGTAAATGTCAGGGAATGTCAGTGATTTCCATACCCCTGGCATTGTCAGGAACTCGATCCGGCAACCCCACGGCCGTCCCCTTGAAGCCCACCCAAAGAGGCCAAAGTACCGGAAATTACCGTATAGTGGATAGTCCCCGCACCCGTCCACAATCCCCTGCGGGGGCCTTGGAGAGGCTGGGGCCATGGACGGTGAGGGACTGAATTCACCCTCTCATGCGGGGACCACCCCTTGACAACCATGGGGTTAGGCCGAAAAATCCTATGAACAATCGACCTTGACAGGAGCTTTCTATGGTTGCAACCAGTCATCGCACCTATACCTATGTCGGCATGGGCGGCGAAGGAGACTTCATCGGTGAGGGCGGCATCTTCCGCCAGGCCGATGGCGAAGAGGAATGGAAGGACATCTCCGCTGGCCTGCCGGGCAACCCCCAGGTCCGCGCCCTGGTGATCAAGCCGGACAACCCCGCCGTTGTCTACGCAGGGACCCAGGACGGCGTATACCGCAGCAACGACCGGGGCGACAGCTGGCAGCGACTGCCCGACCCCGCCGACAGTCGCGAGGTGTGGTCGCTTGCGGCCCACCCGACGGATCCGGACACCATCTTTGCCGGCTATGAGCCTTGTGCCATCGCCCGGTCCCGTGACGGCGGAAGCACGTGGCAGGAAATGGACACCAGCGGCGTCAAATTCCCCCACATCACCACCTACATGCCGCCTCTGGCCAAGCGGGTCATCGGCATATCCATCGACCCCGTTGACCCCAACAACATGTACGCAGCCATCGAGGTTGGCGGCCTGCTCGGCAGCCGCGACGGAGGCCAGACCTGGACCCAGTTGATGGATGGGCCGTATCTCCGTAACAACACCCTCGACCTGCACGCAACACAGGTGAGCGCTGCCGATCACGGCACGGTTCAGATCGCCACCCAGATAGCCATGTTCCGGGGAAAGAACCACGGCACGCGCTGGGAGCACGTCACGGTGGATGACATGTTCGTGGGCGGCTCCTACTGCCGCGACCTCGCGGTGGCCCCGGACGACCCCAGCACCATCTACCTCGCCTCGGGCGCCGGCGGCGGTGCCGCTCCTCCCGACACAGTGCCGGAAGGGGCCCTGTTCCGCAGCCGCGACGTGGGCGAGACCTGGGAGCGCCTCGACCTCGGCGAAGTGCCCCCTGGCCGCATGATGCAGGTCGCCATCGACCCCGCGGCCCCCTCCCGCATCAGTTGCGCCTCCTACTCGGGCGAGATCTACAGCAGCAGCGACGGCGGCCAGACATGGCAGAAGAGCATGCTGCCGGTGGAGTCCACCCGCTCGCTGCACATCTATCCAATGGTCTGCGGCTAGACTGCGCTTTCGTACCCGGAGCGGTGGTTGCCGGCAAACTGCCGGGACCACCGCTCTGTGCCGCTTTCCAGGCAGCGCGAAAACGCGGCCTGCCTGGATTCTCGGCCTACCTGAATTCTAGAGTTGATTCCATTCTCCCGGAGGGCCGGTGTGGTGACCACTGCTTTAACTAGAGCTACCTATCGTGTTACCCAGGAAACCCTGGAGGACATGATCCTCGACAAGAACGAGTTCCCCGAAGATTTCCAGGGCCACCAGGTGGTTCGCGACGGAGAGCTGGACAACGAACGGCTGGCTACCAACGGATTCCCCGGCAGCACCGCCGAGAGATTCCAGCAGGCGGGCCGGGTGACCGGCCAGATGCGCGAGCTCGGCCCCACATCGGACATGTCCATGTCCGACGGCTTCGACTTTATGGCGGCCTCGGTCGTGCACCTGTTCGACACCCCGGAATCCGTCAGCACCTGGATGCACGACATCTTCCTCAAAGACTTCGAGAGCCATGTGGGAGACAGCGTCGGGCAGGGCCATCAGCTCGTGGCGGCAACCCGCCTGGAAACCAGCGGGTTCTTCGACGAGTCCGTCGCCCTCCGGGTCCTGCAGGGCGGCCCCACCGGCCTGATCTCATCGACGGTCGTGGACTTTCGCCTCGGCCGGCTCCTCGGCGTCGCCTTCGTCGGAACCATAGGAGACCACGGCCGCCCGGAGCTGACCACGCAGATAGGCCGCGCCCTGGAAAAACGAATGGCCTCAATAGTTCTGGGCGTGTAGGGCTCCGGACCTCAAAAGGCGCGCCCACCTGAATACAATCGAGTCACCAACGAACAAGAGGCCGGGGACATCCCGGCCTCTTGCCTTGACTCGCTGTTAGGTCACTCTCGCAGCTTGGGGCGGCCCTACCCCGCAACAACCAGCCTCGCCGCCTCGTCACCCATCTGCGACGTGCTGGCGCTGCCCCCAAGGTCGGCCGTTAGAACGCGGCGCTCCTCCAGGCAGCGGGCCACGGCGGCATCGACCCGGGCGGCCGCATCAGCCTCGCCCAGGTGATCGAGCATCATCGCCACGGCGGAGACAGTGGCAATGGGATTGGCGATACCCTTGCCCATGATGTCAAAGGCCGCGCCATGCACCGGCTCGAACAGCGACGGATGCACCTTGTCGGGATTGATGTTGGCGCTGGGAGCCAGCCCCATGCTGCCCGTCACCACCGCCGCAATGTCGGAGAGTATGTCTGCGAACAGGTTGGAGGCCACCACGACGTCGAAGTCCTCGGGCCAGCGCACGAAGTCCATGCAGGCCCGGTCCACCAGCAGCGACTCGGTCTCCACCTGCGGGAACTCGGCGGCCACATCCTCGAACACCTCGTCCCAGAACACCATGCCGAAGGACTGGGCGTTGGATTTCGTGACCGACGTCACTTTCATCCGCTTGTTGCGGCGTACGCAGTGCTCGAAGGCGGCGCGGATGATCCGTTCGGTGCCCCGGCGGGTGAAAACGTTGCTCTGGATCACCGTCTCGTGCGGCGTCCCGACGTTCAGCCGCCCGCCCACGGGAGCGTACTCGCCCTCGGTGTTCTCTCGAAAGATGACCATGTCGATGTCGCCAGCCTTCTTGCCGGCCAGCGGCGATGTCACCCCCGGGTACAGGTACGCTGGCCGGACGCAAATCCCCTGATCGAACCCCCGCCGCATGGGCAGCAGGAGACCGTGCAGCGTGATGTGGTCGGGAATGTTCGGGTCTCCCACCGCGCCGAACAGAATGGCGTCGAAACCGGATAGCAGCGCCAGCCCGTCTTCCGGCATCAGGCGGCCCGTCTCCCGGTAGTAGTCGCTGCCCCAAGGGAAATCCGTAAACCGGAAGGACGGCCCTCCCGAGGACTCCAGGGCCTCCAGCACCTTCCGTCCCTCGGCGATCACCTCCGGGCCAACGCCGTCGCCGCCGATTACTGCCAAGTTATATTCCGCCATCGTTTCGCCATCCTTCGAGTTACAGTTGCCGTCCCCTGCCTTCCGCCGTTCAAGCGACCGTCTGCACACCGCCGCTCAGGACGCGAAAGTGATAGACCGTTTGAGCCTCGGGAAAGGCCTCTCTGGCCTTGATGTAAGTCGACTTTCCACGTCTCTGGGTTGCGTCCAGCAACACCCCCGAAACCCCGTCCCGGTGGCCGCCGTTGACCCCCACGGCGCCGACCTCTCTCGCGAACGACACCAGTTCCTCCAGTCGTGGACGCGACTCTATCTGCCGGCCGGCCTCCGCGGCCACCGTGGCGCCCTGCCCGACCAGGGCGGGGCTTCTCTCCGCTATACCCCGGCGAATCAGTCCAAGGGCCTCGTCGGTGAGTTTGTTGACGGCGCTCCATCTCCGCGTCCTGTCGTCCATGCTCGACCCGGGAGAACCGCCAAAATCCAGGGCCACAATCTCCATGGGAGGCGGAGCGCCCAGGCTCTCCCGCACCATTCCGGCGCGATGGTCAAACAGAGCCAGGCCCGGCATCATCACCCCGCCGGTGGGTTCGATGGACAGGGCGATCTGCGCTATGTCGTATGGACTGAGTTCCTCTCCCAGCGCGAGGGCCGTGGCGGCGATGGCAGCTGACAGGTCGGCGGAACTGCTGCCCAGTCCTCTGCCACGCGGTATCGGGTTGCTGACGCGGACCGCGGCCCGCAGCTTGGCCCGGCGAAGGTGCGCCAGCGTCCGGCGAACAGCGGCCACCGTCTTCTCGCAGTCTTCCGTGGCCTCGACTCCCGGTCCATCCCCGCTTACCTCCACCCGCACCCGCGAGTAGAAATCAACCGGGCAGGTTACCGAGAAGGGCATGTCGCCCAGTACTCCCTGGGCTAGCACACCGCACACTCCCGGAGCCCGGACAGTAGCAGTCCCCAAGGCGCCGGGGTCGGCATTCGTGTCTTCGCTGTGTGTGTTGTCGTCGCCGCTGGTCAAGGAATCTTCTCCGGGTCCGGGGGCGTTGAACCAGGTTCCCCCCACGGGACCGTGTTTCAGGAAAGGTGAGACCCGTCGTTGAAGAGTCGCAGCACTGCGTTGTCGTGGTGGGTGTCGACTATCGAGAGAGTGCAGTTGCCGAATACGAACCGCCAGTTGGCATCAAGGGGCATTCCCAGCAGCGCCATCATCGCAGCGCGAAGGGAGCCTCCGTGGCCAACCACCAGCACCGTGTCGTCGAGATGCCTCTCCTTGATTTCGTTGATAACCCCGGACATTCGGGCGCTGACTTCGCGGGTGGATTCGCCGCCATCGGGCGCGTAATCCAGGTCCTTTGCGATGTAGCTGGGATACTCGCCGGGAAAGCGGCTCTTGAGTTCAGCGTCTGTGAGGCCCTCGAACGCGCCCTTGTGATATTCGCGCAGTTTCGAAGTTGGATGCAGTGGCACCTCCCGGCCATGCAGGATGACCGCAGCAGTCTCGGAGGCCCGGCAAAGGTCACTGGCGTAGGCGGCGTCGAACTTGACGGAGTTCAGTCGATTCGCCAGCTTAGTGGCTTGTTCGATGCCACGCTCGGAAAGTCCCACATCCGTGTGTCCCTGGATGCGCCCCTCCCGGTTCCAAACAGTCTCGCCGTGCCTGGCAATAAAGATTTGACCCATGTCTCTCAGCAGTAACTTTAAGGTAGATCCAATTCGTCCGGTATTTTATCACGCGGCACCGCAAACGGAGCCGAAAATCTCTCCCCACCAGGACATGTAACCTGCCATAAATCGCCATCATTGAAGGCTACGTTCCGCTGAACACTGCCCAAAAGTCGTCCTGTACCTGCAATCAGTCAGAATTCGTCCTGCTCTAAAACTTGTGCCTACTCTATATTGACACCGTAGCTGGGATTTCCTACAATATTTTGACGTTGTGGCTATACGTTCTCTTGTGCCCTGATGCCATGTGCGAGGTGAGGATATGCCTCCTCGAAAATCCCGAGCCAAGAAAACCAACGAGGCGGAGGCCAATATGCCTGTACTGACAGCTTACTGCACGAAACTGCGCAGAAAAGTGGAAATGGATCAGATCGAACTGGTGACCATGAAGAACGGTCGGCCGGCCGCCAAGGGCGTGGCAAAAGAAGATCCCAGCCTGTCCGTATTCCGGATCCTGAGCAAGGCTGAGGCCGAGGAACTGGCAAAGGCCCTTTCCTGAGCGCTGCCCCTCCTGTTCGCGCACAACGACGCGGGCATCAACAGCCAGGCTGAGGCTGTTCCCTGCGTTGCAGTTCCGTTAGTGTCCGAGAATACAGGAGCTTGGGAGCGATTCCTTGGCTCAGAAGCTGGTTCAAAACTGTAATCAGTCCTACCAACGGCCGGAGGCCCCTCCCCTCCGGCCGTTGCGCTCGAAATAACAATCGGCCGCAAGTGGCGTTCCAATCGGGTTGATTTGCGGCTGGACGATTCGTCGTTCCCGCGAAAAATGTCCTCGCTAAAGCGGGGAATGGGAATCCAGATCTGTGTGGTTTCGGGCTGGAAATATTCTCAACCACCTGATTCGGAACACTATCTACTCACACTTACCCCTTCCAAGTCAGGTTCCGCTCCCAAATAATCCTACACATGTTCTTTGGATCTCTTTGCCTTTACTTGCAGCCCCACCATCCGGCGGAATCCGCAAATGCCTACACAACAGAGATACAATCGAGCGGGAACGAGAGGAAATTCTGCATTTTCATTTCGGCAACCGCTGGCTGCGGAACCTCTCTCCCGGGCGTCTTATGGGGTTGGCAAGGCTCCTTTTCTGAGACACTGACCTTTGGAAGATTGCACACAATCACCCACTTTTTGTGGTGCACCCTAGCCGGTCCCATCCCGTACTGAGACACCCCTCCGGCACCTTGACCACGCAGGTCCTACTCTCGGACTGGCCCGGAGCCGGACAGTCGCATCATCCTGAGGCAAATCGGTAATGGGGCCACCTGAAACCGAACGCTGCCTGCACGAGGACGGGACTTGACCGATACCTGCCTCTGTGATTGACTACGCCGGGCCAAATTTTTGGGTCATCCAGCAACCGGAATTGGTGGGGCACGCAACCCCCAGATGGTTGAATTACGTCGCTGACCTTATGTATGATGTTGCGGGAAAATTGGGGCATTGTGGGCGCCGCGCTGCAACTGCCCGCTCGAGGATGAATTCGCGGACTCTGAGTTGTATGTCCTGGCCGGTTTTGAGCGTGCCGGTACTGAGATGACAACATCTTTTGGGAGCCTAAATAGATGAGCTTGATTCAACGCACCGCTATCCCAATTATTGTCCTGCTCGCAGTGGTAGGCGTGGGGGTGGCGATATTCACGGCCAGCAGCCCCTTCGCATCCGGTCAGGAAACGGACAGCTGCGACACCGGGGTTGGTATTGGAATCAAAACCCGAAACGAGTCCGGTCAGAACGTAGCCTCTGTACGCCACGGAGACGTCATCAATTACGGGGTCACGCTCTCCCTCTTGGAACCCGAGCCAGGAACCACTTACTGTAATTTTGGTGGCGGCACCTTGACCATCACCCTGCCCAGCGGCGACGAAGTTGTCGTTGCCGGTAGTGAAGATACTCCCGCCATTGAAACTGTCAGCACCGGCAACCCGTTCTTTTCCACGACGGTGAACTACGCCGTTAATCAGAACGACGGTGTACAGTCCAACCCAGACGATCTGGAAAATGACAACGTGGAGCTTACGGTCCGCGCCAGGTACTCCGGCGGTCATACGGTCAGCTCAACGGGTACGCTGCTTGGCGCCGAAGTCGAAGCGAGCGGCTCTAACTTGGTCCGGATGGTAGCCCCCTCGGTAGATATCGTTATTTCACCCAGCGTGGTACAGGACGCGGCGGTGCCAGACTCCCAGACGGTCTATCAGGGCCAAGTAGCGTCCTTCAATGTGGTTATCACCAATACTGGCGGCTTCGAACTGTCAAACATCGCTGTTGCCTCCCTTGAAGATGCGGAAGCCGGAGAGGTAAGCATTGCGGACTGCGCACGCGCCGCGGACAGCTTCGAGGCGCTCGCTGTGGGCTCATCGACAGCGGCCTACACCTGCGGTACCACTACCGAAACCAGTTTTGTCCAGCGGGTCCAGGTTACCGCCGACGGAACGGCCACTGACACCGCAGGCGGGGCAATTGCGATCCAGGTAAGCAATGACGACACCACCACAGTCTTTTACGGTACGGTGGCAGTCGGCATCACCATTACAGCCCAGTCCCCGGTAGTCCGCCTCGAACAAAACGGAACGTTCGACATCACGGTCACTACGCCAACCGCAACCGGTCTGGACAACGTAACTGTTGCCGTGCGCATAGACGGGCCTGGCGAAGGCCAGTCCACTGATTCCGTGGACTGTTCCAAGAGCTATCAAACGGTTGCGGCTGACGCCGAGGTTGAGCCCTATGCCTGTTCAGAGGCAATGTTCCAGGGTATCAACACCATCACTGCCACAGTGTCCGGTACGGTGCCGGGAACTGAAACCGTCCTGCAGGCGACGGACTCCACTCAGGTGGAGGCCATTACTCCTGGTCTCTCAATCGCAATCACACCTGGTGAGCAAACGATCCGCAGCGGCGCGACCGCGCAGCTTACTTTCACGATAACTAACGGCGCCTCTGATCTGACTGGCGTTACTGTGATCGATCCGGATCCCAGCAACACTATCGGATTGGACCTGCAGATCTGTGACACAGCTCTCGATGCTATCGGAGACCTTGCCGCCAATCAGGAAATTTCAATCATCTGTACGACGGCAATTCTCGCGGAAGAAACGTCTTACGAGGCTGTTGCCGTAGGTACTGCTTCTGACAACAGCACCGAGCCGTCCGATACTGCTAACGCTCTTGTGAAGATTCTGTCCCCTAGTACCGCCATTGGACTGGCGTACGAAGAAAGCGACACGCAGATCATTCGCTTGGTGGTGCAGACTCTCAAAGTCACCGAGACCAACGATGGCGACTCCCCGCTCTCTGATGTGACTGTAACAATGGATCCCACTGGCGTGGTCCTGACTCGCGATTCCAAGCAATATGTCTCAGGAGACGCCAACAACGACGCTATCCTGGATCCCGGCGAAACGTGGGAATGGCGTGTGGTGACGGTCGCTGTGGCCGGCGACGTGGTGTTGCTGCCTGCTAACGCCGAAACCCTGTTCATCTCGGCTACGGGATACGGCGTTGACCAGTTGGGCGGAGAGGTAACTATCCCCGGCGACGTGGATGAATACGGCGAAGTCAACATCCCCATAGTCGCCAACTAGCCCAAACCCAAATCGGGACTCGCTGAGAGCCGGAGGCAGTGCCTCCGGCTCTCCCTATTCCAGCGAGGTCGACAACCTGCTGGCGGGGCCAATGGCTTGCTGGTATCATTTGGCCGAGCAGCGCCGGTCATTCGCGGAGATTGACGCCAGCGCGGGAGGCACCATGGCTCAGAACGAACCCATCGTTTTTCTGAACGGTGAACTGATCCCCGAGTCCCAGGCCGGGATTCCGATACGGGACCGTGGCTTCATTTACGGGGACGCAGTGTTCGATGCCGCCCGCACCTTCAACGGTGTTCCGTTCAAGCTCACGGAGCACGTTAAGCGTCTATTCGACTCCCTGCGATATGTCCGGATTGATCCGGGCATCGACACGGTTGAAATGGAGCACTGGTCGCGCCAGGTGGTGGAACACAACTACCCGCTGCTGCCATCCGGGCAGGATATGTGGGTGATGCAGCGCATTACCCGCGGTGTTGAGGGAGCGCCCGGCGATGGCACCCCAACCGTACTCATCGAGACGCACGCCATCCCCTTTGTATCAAGGGCGCCCCTATACCGCGACGGGGCTCGGGTGACCACGCCTTCGGTGCCGCGGATACCGCCCCGGTTCATCAGTCCGCGAGCCAAGACCCACAATTACCTGAATCTCGTGCTGGGCGACCTTGAGGCGCAGGGTACCGATCCAGGTTCCTGGGCCGTGCTGCTGGATGAGGCCGGCAACCTGACTGAGGGACGCGGTTCCAACATCTTCCTGGTCAAGGACGGCACCGTGGCCACTCCCAAGGGGCAGTATGTACTGGAAGGCATCACCCGCAGCACAGTGTTGGACCTCGCCGATGGCTTGGGTATGGAAACATCCGAATGCGACCTGGACCTGTTTGACGCCTACACAGCTGACGAGGCCTTCCTGACGTCCACCAGTTTGTGCATTTGCCCGGTCTCGGCAATCAACGGCACGGCCATTGGCGACGGGCGTCCTCCAGGCGCCGTCACCCGCAACCTGATGCGGGCCTTCAGCGACCTGGCGGGAATGGACTTCGAAGAACAGTACCTGGCTCATTTGTAGCGCCACATTCTCGCTGGAATAGTCTCGGGGCCGATGCGGTTCCGCATACTGAAGTCGAAAGGAGTTTGTTATGGCCGACCTGCTACCAGGTATCGTGGAATCGGGCGCGGAAGCGCAGCAACTGGCCACGGGGTTCGGGTTCACCGAGGGGCCACTGTGGCACCCGGACGGATACTGGCTCTTCGTCGACATTCGAGCGTCCCAGGTGCACCGGATGACGCCCGAAGGCACGACCGAGATTTTTCGGGACAACAGCGGCGGCTCCAACGGGCTGACGTTCGACACCGCCGGAAACCTGGTCCTTTGCGAGGGAGACAACCGTCAGATTTCCCGCCGGAATGCCGACGGTTCATACACCGCCATCGCCACACACGTGGACGGCAAACGCATCAACCGCCCCAACGACGTGGTTGGCCGGTCGGATGGCTCGCTCTACTTCACCGACCCAAACGGGAGGCTGACGCAGGAGGAGCGGGAGTTGGATTTCAGCGGCGTGCACCGGGTCTCGCTGACCGCCAGCCACACCATCGCCACCCGCGACACTGAATACCCAAACGGTATCGCCCTCTCCCCTGACGAAAGCGTGCTGTACGTCGCGATCACCAGGCTGGACGACAGCTGCATAGGCGAGAAGGAGCGGGGCGAAGTCTGCGAGCACCAGTTCATTCGTGCTTTTGACGTAGCCGCAGACGGCTCCCTGTCCAACAACCGCGTGTTTGCCACCATGTATTCCGACGAAGACGGAGTGCCCGATGGAATGAAAGTGGACGCGGAGGGACGCGTCTACTGCACAGGTCCGGGCGGGTGCTGGGTGTTCGACGCGGCTGGCAATCAGCTGGGTGTCATACGTTTGCCTGAGATTCCGGCCAACTGCGCATGGGGAGGCGAGGACAACCGCACAATGCTGTTCACCGCCCGCACATCAGTCTACTCCCTGAGAATGACGACGCCCGGCACAACCATCCCCACGCAGTAGAAGACAGATCCGCTGCGAAGTCAGGCCTACCGAATTCCCCCGCAATTTGCCCTCTCCCTTCACGGGAGAGGGAACTTTATGTAGTAGATTGCTGCCGAAGGCGACGAACTCGGAATCCAACTTAGCGGAATGAAACAATGAACGAATACGACGCCATAGTCATCGGAGTGGGTGGCATGGGCAGCGCGGCGCTGTACCACCTGGCAAGACGCGGCTGGAACGTCCTGGGGCTGGAACAGTTCGACGTGCCCCACGAAATGGGATCGTCGCACGGATATTCCCGGATGATCAGATACACCCTGCAGGAGCATCCCTCATACGTCCCACTGGTGCGTCGCGCCTATGAGCTGTGGCATCAACTGGAGAACGCATCCCGCGAGCGCCTCCTCGTGACCACTGGGTCCATTCGCGCTGGACATGCAGAAAGCGAATATTTCCAGGGTGCGGTGGCCGCCTGCGAGGAACACAATATCCCCTACGAGGTCCTGACAGGCCCAGAGACCAGCAGGCGTTTCCCTGGCTACAACTTTGGCCACGACATAGCCTCCGTTTACCAGGCGGATGGGGGCTTTCTCTTGCCGGAGCGTTGCATCGTGAATCACGCCAATGCAGCCTTGGAGGCCAGCGCCGAGATTCACGGCCGTGAGCGCGTCATGGACTGGGAACCCTCTGGAGAAGGTGTTGTGGTCCGCACCAGTCGTGGCAGTTACCGCGCGGCGAGGCTGGTTGTCACCGCCGGTGCCTGGGCGTCAAAGATTGCGTCGGCATTGGGGCAATACGCCGTGGCCGAACGGCAGGTGTTGGGGTGGTTCCAACCGGAGAGACCAGAGCTATTCCGAACTGATAACTTTCCCGTGTTCGGCCTATATGCAGAGGAGGGACGGTTTTACGGTTTCCCCGTGCATGGTGTACCTGGCTTCAAGGTGGGACGCTCCCATCACCTGCACCAGGAGGTCGACCCCGACCTGCTCGACCGCGACATATACGACGAGGACGAGGCTATTCTTCGAAATTTCGTCGAGCGCTATTTCCCGGCCGCAGCGGGACCAGCCCTTTCCCTCAAGACCTGCATGTTCACCAACTCCCCCGACGGCCACTTCATCATCGACCTGCATCCCGATTATCCCCAAGTGTCGTTGGCCTCTGGCTTCTCGGGACACGGGTTCAAGTTTGCCAGCGTAATCGGAGAGATCATGGCCGACTTGGCCATGTTCGGCGAGACTACCCACGACCTCGACTTGTTCCGGCTGGACCGGTTCAACACCATCTTGAATTAGCGCTCGGAACAGGGAATAAAACTGGCTGATGGGCGCGGGCCGGAAGCGAAAATTTTCTGCGATGCCGCACCCGCTGTGTTAGACTATTTCAGCAGTCACACTTGCTCGGGAGCACGATGGACTTTCTTTCTGTTGACCACCAGCCAGGCCGAAAGCTGAGCACGCTGTTGATCGCATTTAGTGGCTGGGCAGACGCTGCCGAGGGCGCCACCAGCGCGGTCAAATTCCTCAAGCGCAAGCTCAAGGCACAAAAATTCGCGGAGTTTGACCCAGAGGATTTTTACGACTTTTCCCAGACCCGGCCCACAACGACCCGCACCCGTGACGGCAAGAGACACATCCACTGGCCAGCGAACGAGTTCTTCCACATCGAGAATCCCGACACGGGCGACGGACTCATGTTGTTTACTGGAGTGGAGCCCAACCTGCGTTGGCGCACCTACTCTCAGGGCGTCGCCCGGCTGGCGGCCGAGCAGGGCGTGGAGACCGTCGTGCATGTGGGGGCGCTCCTTGATGCCGTGCCCCATACCCGTCCTGTCAAGCTGAGCGGAACGGCTACCCGCCCTGACCTGTCTGAATTCCTGGAGGGAAGAGAGATCCGGTCGTCCAATTATCAGGGCCCTACGGGCATCAGTTCCTCCGTTATGGACGCGTGCGTCAAGCAGGGGCTGGGGTACTCATCCATCTGGGGACACACTCCCCATTATCTGCAGGCGGCCCCCAACTATAGAGTCGCGTACACGCTGTTGCAGATTATGACCCGCCTGCTTCACCTGCCATTGGACTTGGAAGAGTTGCGTGGCGCAGCGTCAAAATTCGACGAAGAGGTTGCCAAGGCGGTGCAGGCCGACGAACAGATCGGCTCGTATGTCGCCAAGCTGGAGGGGCAGTACGACGAAAGCGTGGCCGACAGCACCATACCCGATCCGGAAGACCTTGTCCGCGATGTGGAACGGTTCTTGCGCGGGGAGCGGTGACCTCCAGGAACGAAGCTTGCATTGCCAATGATCGACATTGCCGGGAGGCGAATCTAGGGTCTGCGTTGGTCTACCCTCCCATAGTGTAGCTCCAGTTTTCTTTGGCCTGTTCCTTTTTTCAGAATTCCGGGGTGAATATCCTGCGGAATTTGGGAACTTGAACTGTCCAAGACTTCGGATTTGCTAGGCGATTGGACTAGAATTAACCGTTGATTGAAGGGGATTGCGATAGTACTTATTGACAAAAATTCCACAATCCATATAATCCCACAAGTTTGCATTGTTGCCAGCCCCTGAGGGTGGTCGGCGGCAAGCCTATTTCAGGTTTGGGAAAAGACTTCCCATCTTCAAAGGAGAAGTAGTGTTTAACGGAAGGAAATTTGTCTCAAGGTTTTGGTTTCCC
This sequence comes from Dehalococcoidia bacterium, assembly GCA_965215675.1. Lineage (GTDB taxonomy): Bacteria > Chloroflexota > Dehalococcoidia > Lucifugimonadales > UBA3495 > VXOI01. The sequence goes on from OZ244112.1 coordinate 132,971, forward strand.
ACCTTAATGCTGATGGCGTTGGCTCTGATCGTGGCATGTGGCGGGTCGGCGACCGAGGAGCCGACGTCAGCACCAGATGCTACAGCGGCGCCGGTGGCAACCTCGGCACCTGAAGCCACAGCGGCACCTGAAGCTACGGCTGCACCTGAAGCCACGGCTGCATCTCAGCAGGCGGCTGCGCCGCAGCCTACCTCGACGCCGCGCCCTGCGCCCACGACGGCAGTGCAATCACATGTGCCGCAAGGCGTAATGACCTACGCGGTCAAAGAGACCGGCGTGTTCGAAGGGCACCCGCGGTTTATGTCCAGCCCTCGTGTTCAGTACTCCGGCGTAAGTTTCGGGGAGTCGATGGTCGCCATCCAGCCCGACCTTTCGCCTGGTCCGCTGCTGGCTTCCGAGTGGGACATTTCCGACGACGGCCAGTTCTGGACTTTCAAGGTCCGGGATGACGTGGAGTTTCATCCCAAGTGCGGCCCCTCCCAAGACCAGAGTTGCGGCACTTTGAACATCCACGACATCCTCTGGAACTACAAAGAGTGGCACGAGGGTTCCCTGAATGCTCGCGCCGGCATCATTGGCGACTTCTGGGTTGGCAATAAGGGGGGATCCCAGACGGTGATTGACGATTACACTGTGGAAATCGACACCGGCGAGCCCTGGCTTCGAGAAAGGGCGTTTGAGTTCATGCGCCACTTGGGTGGTGTAAGTACCACAATCGTGAGCATGCAACAGACCCGGGAAATTTTCGAAGGAGCCGGAGGCAACTGGGACGATCGCTACAGTGAACCCGGCGTGGTGACCGAGGCCTACGAGGAAGCCGCCAAGGAAGCCAGCAAGAACATCTCCGCCACCGGGCCGTGGGAAATTATCGGGCCCACCAACGACAGCAGTGTCTGGCGCTTCGATGCCGTGGAAGACCACTGGCGGCAGACCCCCTACTTCGCCGAATTCAATATGCGGTCCATCCCCGAGGAGGCCATTCGAGTGGCAGCCTTCGAGACCGGCGAGTTGGACATCATGGAGATGGCCTTCGACTCCTTGCCCGCCGTGGAGGCCGTGGAGGGCACGGAAATCGTTGCCTGGCCCTACGCCACCCAGGCAGGCCTGAATATCTACGGCCAGACCTACGGCGTGGACAAGGACGGCGTACCCTATACACACTTGGACTGCAACAACGCCTGGGTGTCCTGCGACGAAGACCCCACGTCCGAAGAATGGCTGAACACGGTCAAGGTCAAGAAAGCCATGGCCGTGGCCATCAACCGGCAGGAGATTGTAGATACCATTTTCTCCGGTTTTGGCGCACCCCTGTACATGAGGGACTGGATGGGGCATGAGGCCAAGGCCGACCCGCGCTGGACCTTTGAGTACGACCCGGACATGGCACGGCAGTTGCTGGCGGAGGCCGGTTACGGCCCCGGCAACGAGTTCAGCATCACCCTGGCTCCCGCCATCCGTGGAAGACCCGGTGAGGTTGAGGCCTGCCAGGCCGTGGCGGGCTACTGGGAGGAAGTGGGCATTAACGTCGATCTCAAGAGCATTCCCTACGCCACCATCCGCCCGGAGCTGATTACCCGCACGTTCCAGGGCGCAACTTGCCACAGTCTCAGCGGACGCCTGACCCCAGGCATCGGAGCCTCCAACTACGTGGCGTTGTCCACCTTCAGCTACGGCACGGAGCACCCGTGGATGGAGGAGAACATCACCGACTTGCTGGGCGAGACCAACCCCGTCTTGGTGACCGAGAAAGAGCGCAACGTCTACGGCTGGATGTACGACAACGTCATGGCCTTCGCCATTTACTCGGTGGACGGCATCTGGCCCGTTGGCGAGAGGCTCGACCCGGATTGGACGCCCATAGACTTCAGCGAAGTCTCATCGCCCTCCGGCTTCGAGTACATCAAGCACCGGCAGTAGGAAATACGGACAGGGGCGGGTTTGCGCCCGCCCCTGTATGGGCACTCGGTCTGAATCGAGATTCACCGGATTACGGGATTTTCAGGATTGACAGCAGGGTAGAGGCAACCAGCAGTAGCGCGCCAATTCCCAAATCCTGGAAATCTTCGTAATCCTGTAAATTCTGATTCAGACAATTGGCTGCTCACCTAAAATCCGAGCCACCGTCAGTATCGTATAGCTTAGATTCATAATTGCTTCGACTCAAATTTTTACTCGCGATTATAGGCTGTCATGCAGAGATACCTAGTCCGCCGGTTGGTTCTCGCTATTGTCACCCTGTTGGCTGTATCGCTCATTATTTTCATACTGAGCCGGTCTGCGGGTGACCCGGTCTCGCTCATGCTGGACGAATACTCCACGCAGCAAGACATAGACCGGATGATGGCAAAACTGGGCACCGACAAGCCCTACTATCAACAATACTTCATATTCCTGGGGGATGCGCTACAGGGAGACCTTGGTGATTCAATCAAGGAAGGCCGCCCGGTAAGAGATGTCATCATCGAACGAACACCCGCAACATTGTACCTGGGGGTTACCGCCTTCATCATATCTCTGCTAGTGGGCATTCCGCTGGGAATACTGTCATCCATCAAGCGTGGGAGCCTGATCGACCAGACTGGAAAGGTGGTCGCGTTGCTGGGGCAGTCGGCGCCTCCCTTCTGGCTTGGCATAATGCTAGTCATTTTCTTTTCGGTTTCCCTGAATATATTTCCTACTTCCGGCCGGGAGAGCTGGAACAGCATTGTCCTCCCCGCCGTAACCCTCGGTTGGTTTTATGCTGCGGCCAACCTGCGGCTGGTGCGCTCCGCGATGCTGGATGTGCTTGACTCGGAATACATCAAGCTGGCTCGAGCCAAGGGCGTGCCCTACAGAGGTATCGTGCTCAAGCACGCCTTTCGCAACGCCTTGATTCCGCCTCTCACTTTTGCGGGGGTCACCCTTGGCGCCCTGGTCACGGGGTCCCTGGTTGTGGAAACGGTGTTCGCTTGGCCCGGCCTCGGCAAGCTGGCAATAGATGCGCTCTATGCCTTCGACTACCCACTGCTCCAGGGAGTCGTGGTCGTTTTCACTCTGCTCTATGTATTTGTCGCTTTCTTGGTAGACGTGCTTTACGCCTACATTGATCCCCGCATCCGGTACGCATAGGACGGATATAGGACACCATGGCAGTCAACACAACAACCGATATCCTCACTCCCAGCAGCCCCGGCGTTGGAGCTAGGCTAAGCGCGATTTATCGGATCTTCAAGCGCTGGCCGATAATCCCGGTGCTACTCTTGGGTCTGGTACTTTTCGCAGGCATCGCCGCGCCTTGGATAGCGCCCCACGACCCCGACAAGCAGTCGCTGCCAGAGCGAAGGACGCCTCCTTTCTGGTATGAAGCCAACACGGAATTCCTCACCATGACGGTGGTGCAGCGCGAATTGCCTGGGCAGGATGCCCAGATCTCCCTAGCGGACGCCCAGGCGATAAACCCTGATGTCCAGATCGGCGATTCCATCGACGTAGAGGACGTGATTCGAGAGGGAGGCAGCAGCAAGTATTGGCTGGGCACCGACCAGTTGGGCAGAGACATCCTTTCCCGCGTCATTTACGGGGCCCGCATATCCCTTCTGGCCGCGGCGGTTACCCTGTGCGTCGGTGGATCCATTGGGGTGCTGCTGGGGCTGATAGCAGGTTGGTACGGCGGGGTGATAGACGAGGCGATTATGCGCTTCGTGGACATCCTGCTCGCCATACCCTTGGTTTTGATCGCCCTGGCAATGGTGGCCACACTGGGAACATCGTTAAGCATTATCGTAGCGGTGCTGACTATTTTCATCTGGCCACGGTTCGCCCGCCAGTTGCGCGGCGAGGTACTTCAACTGAAAAGTATGGACTACGTGGCGCTAGCCAAGGTAGCCGGGGCATCAACTCCCCGAATACTGTTCGTCCACATCTTTCCGGGAACCATAAATACACTGATCGTTGTGGCGACCCTCCAGGTGGGCATCGTAATCCTGCTGGAGGCGACGTTGAGCTTTCTGGGTGCCGGTGTTCCTCCGCCAACTGCGACATGGGGAGGCATGGTCTCCGATGGACGCAACCATCTGGCCGGAGGCTTCTCCACTGGCTCCTGGTGGATCTCAACCTTCCCAGGCGTCGCCATAGTTCTGACTGTGATGTCGCTGAACCTGTTCGGCGACTGGCTTCGCGACAAGCTGGATCCGCGCCTGCGGCAGATCGAGTGACCACCCTACCCAGACAGGGGTATTGGACATTATGACAACGCAACAGGACGTCGTGCTGCGGGTGAACGACCTGCGCACCCACTTCCAGACACGGTGGGGAACGGTAAAGGCCGTGGACGGCATCAGCTTCGACCTGCGGCGGGGCGAAACCCTGGGGATCGTCGGCGAGTCGGGCTCCGGCAAGTCAGTGACCATGCTGTCGCTGATGCGACTGATCCCGATACCTCCCGGACGCATAGTATCCGGCAGCATCGAGTTGGACGGGCAGGACATCCTGCAGCTATCCGAATCCGAGATGAACCGGATCCGGGGGAGCAAGATCGGCCTGATCATCCAGGACCCCATGACCTCCCTGAACCCTGTATTTACCATCGGCAACCAGGTTTCCGAGGCCATACGGATCCACCAGGACATTCCGAAGCGCTCGATAATGGAGCAGGCCCTTTCGGTGTTGCGAAAGGTGAACATACCTGCGGCGGAATCGCGGATGCGCGATTACCCGCACCAGATGAGCGGCGGCATGCGCCAGCGCGTGGTGGGTGCCATAGGCATCTCCTGCCAGCCTGAGGTGCTGATCGCCGATGAACCGACCACGTCGCTGGACGTCACAATCCAGGCGCAGTACCTGGCCCTGCTGAAGGACCTGCAGCGGGACTCCAACGTGGCCCTCATATTCATCACGCACGATTTCGGTATCGTGGCCAAGATGTGCGACCGCGTCGCCGTGATGTATGCCGGGCGCATCGTGGAACAGGGCAGCGTCCGCGACATTTTCAACAACCCGTCCCATCCCTACACGGAGGCGCTGCTGGCGTCGGTGCCGAAGATGGAGGACGACGTGGAGCGACTTTATTCCATCGAGGGCCAGCCGCCCACTCTGCACAACCTGCCCTCCGGTTGCCCCTTTGCTCCGCGGTGCCAGTACGCAATGGACCAGTGCCTGGAGGAATACCCCACTCGAGTTACAGTCAGCGAAGGCCACCACGCCTCCTGCTGGCGTCTGAGTTGATATGACGACTGCAAACGCCCCATTCCCGGAGCCGGGCCTCACGATGCACGAAACTATGAACGGCCAAGGCCTGCTGGAGGCCGTCGGGCTGAAGAAGCATTTCCCGGTGACCAGGGGACTGCTCATCAGCAAGACCATTGGCCACATCAAGGCGGTCGACGGCGTCTCATTCGAGTTGAAGCCCGGAGAAACACTGGGCATCGTCGGAGAATCGGGCTGCGGCAAGAGCACCACCGCCAAGATGATGCTGATGCTGGAGGAGCCCACCGAGGGTTCCATCATCTTCGAGGGCAAGGACATTCACACCGCCGATGCGGATGCGCGACGGGAGTATCGCCGGTCGGTGCAGGCTGTGTTCCAGGACCCGTGGAGCTCCCTGAACCCCCGTATGCGGGTGCGCGACCTGATCGCCGAACCGATGACGATCAACTGGGAAATGGGCCGCGGAGAGATCCAGGAACGGGTGCTCAAGCTGCTGAACGACGTGGGCCTCAGCGCCTATCACGCCAACCTGTACCCCCACGAGTTCTCCGGCGGGCAGCGGCAGCGCTTGGCCATCGCCCGGGCCCTGGCCCTCCATCCCAAGGTTATCGTGCTGGACGAACCGGTCTCCGCGCTGGACGTGTCAATCCGGGCCCAGATCATGAACCTGCTTAAGGACCTTCAGAGGGAATACAACGTCAGCTACATGCTCATCGCCCACCATCTGGCAACTGTGCGCTACATGTGCACCTGGGTGGCCGTGATGTACTTGGGCCGCATAGTTGAAATGTCGCCGGTGAAGGACCTGTTCGAGAACCCGTCCCACCCCTACACCAGAGCGTTGATGTCGGCGGCCCTGCCGTCGCATCCCGACACGGTTCAGGAGGAGATGATCCTGGCCGGCGAGGTGCCGTCGCCGCTGAACCCGCCGGAAGGCTGCCATTTCCACCCCCGCTGTCCGTTCGTAATGGACCGCTGCAGCCTGGAAGATCCGCAGGTGAAGGAAGTCTCCCCAGGCCACAGAGTCGCCTGCCACCTGTTCTGAACTGAACGTCGGACACCACCGCAACTGGCGTCCGCCTGGATTCCCTCATTCCAAATCCACCCTGCCGGTGCTAGAATCTGCGCCATGTCGGAGAAGCAGGCCAAGCGTCGCAGCCCAACGATGTCGGCGGCGCGCATCGCGCAGGTCGTCGAGTTGATGACGCGGCAATATGGGCCGTTCCCCTCGGAGCGACGGCTGCCCCCCACGGAAGAGATGGTTTTCACCGTCCTGTCTCAACACACCTCGGATATCAACTCTGGGCGCGCATTTGCCCGCTTGATGGAAAGGTTCGGGACGCTCGACGCTGTGGCTCGGGGAGACATCGCAGAGATTGAAAAGGCTATCGCTCCCGGCGGGCTGGCAAAGATAAAGGCCCCTCGGATCAAGGAAGTACTGGAGAAGGTGCTGGAACTGAATGGGGGCTCTCTTGATCTGTCGTTCCTCCGGGAGATGCCGCTGGTGGAGGCGAAGGCCTGGTTGCGTCAGCTACCTGGGATCGGGCCCAAATCGGCCGGTATCGTCCTCAACTTCTCCCTAGGCATGCCTGCCATGGCGATCGACACTCACATATTCCGCGTTTGCCAGCGGCTGCGGGCCATCGACTCCAAGACCAATGCAGACAAGGCCCACGACGTGATGGAGGCGAAGGTGCCTCCAGACGAGGTGTTTAACTTCCATGTGGCCTTCATCAACCACGGGCGGCGGGTCTGCCGGGCACAGCGGCCTCTCTGCGGCGAATGCGTTGTTGGCGAAATGTGCCCGTCCCGCCGACGGCTGATGTCAACGATGGCCAAATCAGAAAATGGAACCAAGCCCCAAAGGAAATCTAAGGCCGCTGCGGCAAATCCTGATTTGCTCCCGCACGTTCCCCCTGTATTGATGGGGACCGAGTGAATTAAGATAGGCGCTTGTTGCGTAAGCAAACGCGTGGCCTGTTTATGTATCCGTAGATACCGGGCCGGCGACAGAGGAGGGCCAAGAAAGTGAAGGTAGGAATCATCAATGTCACGGGATACTCGGGGTCGGAATTGGCCCGTATCCTGCGTCGCCACCCTGAGGTGGAAATATCGTCGGTAACGGGCCGGAGCGCCGCCGGGCAGAAGCTGGGCGAAGTGTTCCCCCATCTGGACAGCCTCGACCTGACCATTGAGCCAGAGTTGAGCGGCAGCCTTGATCTGGTCTTTTCGGCACTGCCCCACAAGGCAAGTGCTGAGGCCTGCATCCCGGTGCTGGAGCAGGGAGTCAAGGTGGTGGACATCAGCGCCGATTTCCGACTGAAGCACGCCGACGAGTACGAAGAATGGTACGGTGTCGAGCACCAGAAACCCTCACTTTTGGAAGAGGCGGTCTACGGCCTGACCGAGTTGCATCGCGACGAGATTCGGTCTGCACGGCTGGTGGCCAATCCCGGCTGCTACCCGACCAGCGCCATCCTCGGCCTGGCCCCGGCGGTCGCTTCGGGCATTATCAGTCCCGACATCATCGTCAGCAGCCTGTCGGGGGTGTCCGGCGGTGGGCGCAGCCTCGTGATGACCAATCACTTCTCGGAAGTGAACGAGAACGCTTTCGCCTACGCGGTAAACGGGCACCGCCACCTTCCCGAGATCACACAGGAGCTGGACCCGCTGGCCGAGCAGCCGGTCAGGGTTACCTTCCAGGTGCACCTGATTCCGATGACGCGGGGGATTTTCAGCTCCTGCTACGCTCCGCTGGCAAACCCGGGAGAATGGACGGGCGATGAAGGCAAGCAGCGGGTAGTTGATATTTACCGCGAGTATTATGCGGACCATCCCTTCGTGAGAGTTGTCTCGGCGCCACCGCAGACCAAGCAGACCCTTGGCAGTAACATGTGCCTTCTCCACCCGGTCATCGACCGCCGGACGGGCCGGTTGATGGTCTTCAGTGTGCTGGACAACCTGGTCAAGGGAGCCGCGGGCCAGGCGGTGCAGAACATGAACCTGATGTCGGGGTTCCCGGAGGACACCTCGCTGGACGAGTTGGCGGTGTATCCGTAGCGCCTCCCAGATAGGTATGCTAAACTCGTAATGTAGTGCCCCGGTCGTCTAGCCAGGTTAGGATGCCACCCTTTCAAGGTGGAGATCAGGGGATCGAAGCCCCTCCGGGGTACCAAATTCCGACAGCCCTTGAATCCGCGCCGAGTAACCTCCGGCGTGGATTTTCTCTTCCGCCTAGCGGCGCTCGAATGTGGCCGGCTATTCTGTGGCTGAGGTCTTCTTTTGCCTGTTAACTGGAGGGAGTTCGCGGAGTCCGATCCTGAGCTGGCTTCGCTGGGCGAGGCCCAGTTCGCTCGTACGGGGCTGGCGCTGGTGGGGACGCTGCGCCGGGACGGCTGGCCTCGCATCTCGCCGGTGGAGCCGTTCATCGCCGGGGGGAAGCTGTACCTGGGCATGATGTGGCGATCGGTGAAGGCCCTGGACCTGCTTCGAGATCCCCGCTGCGTGGTGCACAGCACCGTCTCCGACCGCGCGGGAACGGAGGGTGAGTTCAAGGTCTATGGACGAGCCGTTGAGGTAGTCGACCTGGAGGAGCGCCGTCGGTTTGGCAATGCTGTCTATGCAGCCAACGGCTTCAGGCCAGAGGAACCCGAGTTCCACTGCTTTGCCATCGAGATCGAGAGCGCGGCGTACTCGATACTGCGCGGCGATGAGTTTCACCGACTGGTCTGGACGACGAGCTGAAGGCACAGGATACCGGGCACAAAGGGACGCCTCCGCTGCAACCCTCCCCTCAGAGAGTAGGAACTTTCGTCCAAGCCTCGCAGTGAATCCTGCGTCCCCTGCACCCTGGCATTCCGGAGCATCAGTCGAAGACGAACACGCACTTGCCGGTGGTGGCGCCATCGAAAGTCTGGAAGGCCTCAATGGCCTGATCGAGGCTGTAGCGGTGGGTGATCAGCCGGTCGAGCGGCGCCTTGGTATCGACGAAGAAGCGGGCAATTTCGATCAGCTCAGCCTTGCTGAAAGTCCACGACCCAAAGACCGTCAGTACTTTGAAAATCACGTCGCGGTTGAAGTCGATCTCCGCCGGGCCGCCGACTCCGACGTAGCAGGCGCGGGCGAAGGGGCGGAGGCAGGATAGGGTCTGTTGGCGTGCCGTGGGGTTGCCTGAGGTTTCCAGCGAGGCGGTGGCGCCCTGTCCGTGAGTAAGGTCGAGGATGGCCTGCACCGGATCGCTGACGGCGGCGTTGATGGTGTGGTCGGCCCCCAACTCGGTTGCCAAACGCAGACGTTCGTCCATCACGTCGATGGCGATGACGCGGGCGCCCATGGCCTTGGCCGACAAGGTGCCACTGAGCCCCACCGGGCCCTGACCAAACACGGCGACGATGTCCTTGCCGTTGATGTCCATCTTGTTCAGCCCGTTCCATGCAGTGCCCGTGCCGCAGGAAATGGCCGCGCCCTCCTCGAAGGAGAGCTCGTCAGGCAGGTGGACGAGGGTTCGGGACGGACAGATCATGTAGTCGGCGTTGGCGCCATGGCCGGTGCCTCCGCCGAAGGTGACGTGGCCCTGGGGGCATAGCTGCTCATAGCCCATGCAGCAAATCTCGCAGACGCCGCAGCCCTCGTAGTGGTGGCACATCACGCGGTCACCGAGCTTCAGTCCCGGAGGGGCTCCCGGACCAAGCTCTTCGATAACGCCGCAGGGTTCGTGGCCGGTGATCATGTGGGTCGGTTCGGCATCGCGATACCGGTGCAGGTCGGTGCCGCACAGCCCGGAGGCCATGATTCGCAGCACGGCCTCTCCCGGCCCGGCGTGGGGGTCAGGGAACTCCTGTATCTCGGCCTCACGGTTGCCCTTGAAAGTGACTCCTCGCATTTCTCATATCCTCGCGGCTGAATTTGTCGAGATGATACCAAGCGACCGACCCAGATGCGAGAAGGTACAGGCCGGACTGCCACGGGGTGGGGTGTTCCGGGCAAGAGATTCTCGTTATTCACGGTAGGTTCCGGTAATTTCCGGTACTTTGCGGCCCTGGATCAGCCGCGGGGTGCGAGGGATCAGGCGGTGCCGGGGATATTGCGTTCCAGGTTGTTCAGCCAAGGACCATTGGCGGACCAGGGGAGCAGGGTCGTGATGATGCCCCTTATTACGGGACGCCTATCGTCGTCGATACAGCGCTGGAGGTATTTCTCGAAGGCCATATAGGTCTGGAGTCGGAAGCCGGCGTCGGCCACCTTGCGGACGCAGGCATAGGGGTCGGGGTCGGGTTTGGGCTGCTTGTTTGCAATGGCGATGTGCCAGAGCTCGGTGATCTCATTGGCGATGCGGCTGAGCCGGATGATGGCGAGTTCGGGGGCAAATTTGCGTTTGAGGGCTTCGACGGCGTTTCTGATCTGGCGCAACGACATATGGCGCGACGACATGATTCGGTCTCCTGATGCTTCCCAAAAATTTGAATAATCCGCTTATTTCCGATCAAAACCGAGCATTCCCGATCATTTTTGCCTTTTGCCGTTGGGAGTTGCGCTCGACTCCATGTTGGGATCCGGCCTGCGGCGGCGGGTTGTTCTTCTATGTATTCAGGCTAGAGATTTGTCATGAGGCTTGTAAAGGGGCAACTGTCAGCAATTTTTCCAGGCACATCCAGAGGCGTTGGGGCCGTGGATTCCGGCCCTGCGCCTGCTTTTATGGGGGTGACGGGGGTTTGGATTCCCGCTTTCGCGGGAATGACGGAACAGGCGGGAAGGACGGAAGAGGCGGGAAGGACGGATGGGCGCTGGTGGTGGTGCGGGTTTGAGACCCGCCTTTACGTTTTGCAGGCGAGTCTGACGGTTTTGGGACCGTGGATTCCGGCCGCGCGCCTGCTTTTATGGGGGTGACGGGGGTTTGGATTCCCGCTTTCGCGGGAATGACGGAACAGGCGGGAAGGACGGAAGAGGCGGGAAGGACGATTGGGCGCTGGTGGCGGTGCGGGTTTGAGACCCGCCTTTACGTTTTGCAGGCGGGTCTGACGGTATTGGGACCGTGGATTCCGGCCGCGCCCCTGCTTTTGTGGGTGTTGTCGGGGGTTTGGATTCCCGCTTTCGCGGGAATGACGGAAGAGGCGGGGTGACGGATGGGTGCTGGATTCGAGCCGCTGGGGTGAAGGTTGTGTTGCGGGGACGGCGGGCGAAAGGGGGAAAGGATGAGGGACCTCAGGCAGGCAAACCAGCCAATCGGGGGCACTATCCGGATCCTTGGCTTTTGGCAGAGCACCCGTATTCGAGTATTTGGACAAGTTAAGGAATGGCCTTCTGGAAAGCTCAAGACAGGCCTGTCAATGCGCAGTCCGTTCGTGGTTCGACAGGCTCGCCGTGGACGGACTGGCAGGCTGCCGGTGAAAATCAGCAGACTGCGAGCCCGCGACCGTCATGGTGGTATGGGGACCCTCTTTGGATTATCATAAGGGTGCCTCCTCGAGGGTAAGCGAATTGCCCTCCACCCACCACGAGAGATCGGCTCTTGGACGATATTTCAGGCCTGAATGCACTTGTTTCGGTTGATGAGTCCTATGAAAGCGAAATCAGTGCCGAGTGGCTTGAAACCGTAACGAAGGCGGCGTTGGCGACCGCGGGAGTCGCGGGGAACGCGGAGGTCAGCCTGCTCATCACTGATGACGAGACGGTGCGCGAACTGAACGCGGAGTACCGGGGGCTGGACGAGAACACAGACGTCCTTTCCTTTTCCGCCGAGCATCCCGGGCACTGGGAGGGCGACGGGGACGGACCGGAACAGCAGACCTGGCAGAACGAGTTCGTTTTGCCGCCCGACATTCCGGAGCCGCTGGGAGAGATCATCATTTCGTGGCCGCAAGCGCAGCGGCAGGCCGTTGAGCACAATGTCAGTCCGCAGCGCGAGCTGGCCCATCTCGTTGTCCACGGGGCGCTGCATCTAGTTGGCCATGACCACGTGGAACCGGAAGAAACGGAGCGGATGCAGTCTCTCGAACGCGAAGCGCTAGAGTCGCTGCCCCTCGACAGGCCCAGGACGAACGGGAGTTGTCCGCCGCCATGACATCGCAGGTCTACTATCGCAAATGGCGCCCCTCCAGCTTCAGCGAGCTGGCGGGACAGGAGCACGTGTCCACCACGCTGCGCCAGTCGGTGCGATTGGGGCGAATCTCGCATTCCTACCTGTTCTGCGGACCGCGCGGTTGCGGCAAGACCACCACGGCCCGAATCATAGCCAAGGCGGCCAACTGCCTGGACCTGCAGGACGGCGACCCCTGCAACGCCTGTACGGTCTGCGAGGCCATCAATGAGGGCCGCTTCATGGACATCATCGAGCTGGACGCGGCCAGCAACCGCGGGATCGACGAGATACGCGACATCCGCGACAAGGTGAATTTCGCGCCAGTGCAGGGGCGTCGCAAGGTGTACATCATCGACGAGGCCCACATGCTCACCGACGCGGCCTCAAACGCCTTCCTGAAGACGCTGGAGGAACCACCCGCCCATGTAATCTTCGTTCTCTGCACCACGGAGGCGCACCGCATCCTGCCAACCATCATCTCTCGCTGCCAGCGGCTGGACTTCCGCCGCATCCCGTCGGAAACGGTGTTCGGCCGGCTGTCCGAGATTGCTGAGGCCGAGGGAGTGGCGGTGGAACCTGCGGCGCTGCGGATCATAGCCCGCTACTCCTCCGGCAGCCTGCGCGACGCCGAGAACCTGCTGGAGCAGCTGGTGGTCTCGTGCCCAGACGGAGTTACCGCGCCACAGGTCGAGAAACTGCTCGGCATGGGCAGCGACGAGACGGCGCTGGAGCTGGTCAAGTTCCTGCTGCTGGGAAACACCACGGCATCGCTGTCGGCGGTGAACCAGGCGGCCTGGGAGGGCAACGACCTGCGGCAACTGCACCGGCAGACGTCTGACCTGCTGCGCGGCTTCATGCACCTTCAGTGGGGATCAGAGGACGCGGTCGACCTGCCGGAACACGTGCAAGCGCAGCTGAGGGAGCTGGTGGGCAAGCAGCCGTCGTGGAAGATCGTTCACGCGCTGAAGGTCTGGGGCGCGGTGAACATGAGGTACGATGCGCCATCAACGCTGCCACTGGAGCTGGCGGCAGTGGAGATCTGCGAGGAATCGGCGGCCCCCGCGCCGGCAGCGGAGGCACCCCCGGCAGCGCCCGCGCCCGCCCGACGGCCGGCCGAGCCGCAACCGCCACGGGCGGCTCCATCGCCACGGGAGCCGCGTCCGGAGAGGCCACCGGCCCGGCAGCCGGCAGCGGCGCCGAGACCGCAGGAACCGGCGGCTCAGCCCGCCGCCGCGGGCAGCAGTGGGCAGCCGGACGCATTCAAGAGCCAGTGGTTGGCCATGGTGCGTTCGCTTTCACGGTACAAGGGAAAGTACGTTGTGGGCGGCCTGTTGCGGGAATGCGACAGCACGGCCTTCCTCGAAGAACGTACGCTGGTGTTACCCTTCCGGCATCAGTCCAACATGGAACGGATGCAGGAGGAGCTCGAAAACCCGGTTTCGCAAAAGAAAATATCCGAGGCTTTGACAGAGTTTTTTGGCGAGGGCTACGATTATCGCCTGACGCTGGCCACCGGGCAGCAGGCCGGCGGCAACACCAGTCGTCCGTCACAGCAAAGCCCACTCGTGCGCGAAGCGTTGAGGATTGGTGGGCGGATACTCCAGGAAGAAGAGGTTGAAGAATGAACCGCAACATGATGCGGCAGGCGCAGAAGCAACTGGCCCAGCTTCAGAAGATACAGGAAGAGCTAGAGACCCTAACCGTCACCGGCACCGCGGGAGGGGGAGCCGTCAGCGTTGTGATGACCGGCAAGCAGGCGGTGGAGTCTGTGGAGATTGATCCTGACGCCGCCGAGGACCTGGAGCTGCTGCAGGACATGCTGGTCGGCGCTTTCAACGACGCCGCCACCAAGGCGCAGGAACTGGCGGGCAGCAAGATGAGCGTGATCACCGGCGGCATGAACATCCCTGGCCTGACGTAGGGCTGATGGTGGAATTGGAGTCCTCAAACCTTAACCGTCTATTCCTGGACTGGTCCCTTTGCAGTGGCGTAAATCGCCATTGGCCTTCGGGTTAAGAGCTTCCTGATGACCCCAGACAATCTCCCTTCAGCCGCCCCGTCGATTGCCCGGCTGGTACAGGAGCTGAACCGGCTGCCGGGCATCGGGCCAAAGAGCGCGCAACGGCTGGCATACCACATAATTCGACTGCCCGATGAGGAAGCATACGCCCTGGCCGAGGCAGTAACGGCAGTCAAGCAGAACACCATATTCTGCGGCGAATGCCAGAATCTCGCCGAGACTACCCCTTGCCACATCTGCGCCGACGACCGCCGCATCCGATCCATCATCTGCGTGGTGGAAGACCCCATGGACGTGCTGGCCCTGGAGCGGACCCGCAGCTTCAAGGGCATGTACCACGTGCTGCACGGCGTCATCTCGCCCATCAACGGGATCGGTCCAGACCAGCTGAAGCTGCGGGAACTGCTGTCACGGCTGGTCAATCCCGAGGTAACGGAACTGGTGGTGGCCACCAACCCCACGATGGAGGGCGAGGCCACGGCCATGTATATCCAGCGGCACCTGGGCCGGGCCGATCTGCGCGTGACGAGGCTGGCGCGGGGGCTGCCGGTGGGCGGCTCGCTGGAGCACACGGACGAAACGACGCTGAGCCGGGCCCTGCAGGGTCGACAGGAGCTGTAGGTTGGCGCCGCCGCGCACATACCGCTGCGAGGGGCTGACGCTGAGGAAGGCGTCGATCGGCGAGGCCGACCTGGTGGTGACCCTGTTCACCGCCGAGCGCGGCAAGGTGCGTGCGGTGGGGAAGGGCGCGCGGCGGTCTACCAGCAGGCTGGTGGGGCACCTGGAACCGCTGACACTCTCCCGCTTTTCCATGGCACAAGGGAGGGATTTGGACATCGTCTCCCAAGCGGAAGTGCTGGACGGTTTCGCCGCGATAAAGGCCGACATTACCGGCATAACGCGCGGCCTCTATATCGCCGAGCTCCTGGACGGTTTCGGCCCCGAGGACAGCTCGTCTCCTGGCCTGTTACGGCTGGCGGTCAACACACTCCGGGCGATGCCTGATGCGGTCGATGCGGAGATGCCCCTGCGGTACTTCGAGTTTCACCTGCTTCGCCTGTCCGGGATGTTGCCCGAGCTCTACCAGTGCGTCGAATGCCGACGGGAGGTGGAGCCCGACAGCCACCGGTTCAGCGTCAACCTGGGCGGGGTGCTGTGCCCAAGCTGCGATCCGGCCGAGGCGTGGGCGCGGCCGCTGTCGCTACGGGCGATGAAGGTGGTGCGGCTGATGCACCGGGGCAGGCTGGCGGAGGTTGCCGCGCTCAACCTGAGCCCGGCGGTGGCCGTCGAAATCAAGGCCATCCTGTCCAGCGCGGTGCGCTACTGGCTGGGCAAGGATATTCGATCCAACGCTTTCCTGGAACGTCTTCAGGGCGAGGAGGTCACAGGGGCATCGACAATAGGATAAATCCGATCGCGTAACACAATGCGTACTTCCTTCACTTTTGTTATTATGTCGAATCGTAAATTCTCGGCTGATGTCCCCATGGCGAATTTCGATGGAAGTGTGGCAAGAAGGGGAGGGGGTGCCGATGTTTTCCAAGATACTGATAGCCAACCGTGGCGAGATCGCATGCAGGGTTATTCGAGCCTGTCAGAAATTGGGCGTCAAGACGGTAGCGGTTTACTCGGATGTTGACGCCGATTCCCTGCACGTGCAGCAGGCGGACGAAGCAGTCCTGCTGGGGGAGGCCGCTCCCCAGCACAGCTACCTGAACGGAGAGAAAATCCTGGAGACCGCTCGTCGCACCGGCGCGGAGGGCATACACCCCGGATATGGTTTCCTCTCGGAGAACGCCCGCTTTGCCCGCCAGTGCGAGGAGGCGGGCGTCCGCTTTATAGGTCCACGCCCGGAGGTCATGGAGCAAATGGGCGACAAGGTGGTCGCCCGCAAACTGGCACGCACGGCCGGACTGCCCCTGCTGCCCGGAACGGAAGACGCCGTTCCCAATCACGAGGCGGCGCAGGCGGCCTGGAACCTGGGATTTCCTCTGATGGTGAAGGCCGCGGAGGGTGGCGGTGGCATCGGCATCCACGCCGTTATGACTCCCGAGGAGCTGGCTCCGCTGATTGAGCGTGCGCAGCAGGTGGCATCCAGCGCCTTTGGCAGCGGCCGGCTGTACTTGGAGCGCTACTTAAAGGACGCTTCCCACATCGAAGTACAGCTTCTTGGCGACAATCACGGCAACCTGGTCCACCTGTTTGAGCGCGACTGCTCGGCGCAGCGGCGCAACCAGAAGCTCATAGAGGAGACACCGGCCTCCAGCAAGCTGACGCCCCAGCTGCGCAGGCGAATTGCCTCGCTGGCGGTCCTGCTTGGCCGACGTATCGGATACAACAACGCGGGCACGGTGGAATTCCTGGTATCGCGAGACGGCAGCATCTACTTCCTGGAAATGAACACCAGGCTGCAGGTGGAGCACGGCGTCACCGAGCTCATCACCGGCCTTGACCTGGTGGAGCTGCAACTAAGGGTGGCATGCGGCGAGCCGCTGCCCATAACACAGGACGATGTTTCACAGAACGGGCATGCGATAGAGGCCCGCATCTATCCCGAAGACCCCGAAACTTTTCTGCCCGACGCGGGGCAAATAACAGACCTGCACCTGCCCACTGTGGAGAACGTTCGCATCGACACTGCCCTTTGCGACGGGTATACCGTTGGGTTAGACTACGAGCCGTTGCTGGCCAAGGTGATGGCCTGGGGCGAGAACCGTGAGCGAGCGATCCGAACTCTGCAACGGGCGCTATTGGAGCTGCGGCTGGAGGGCGTCAAGAACAACGTGGAACTGCTGCGCGGCATACTGGCCAGCAAGGAATTCACCGACGCAACTCACCACACCGGGTCGGTGCCGCACTGGGTCGAAGATCTGCGCCAGAGGCACATGGCCCACCAGGCGCGTATTCCGGTGCACCCGCATCACGCCAACACCAGAGTAGACAACTTGAATGGTACCGAGAGATCCGAGAGGGAAATAGCCGCAGCCATCGGGGTGGCCCTGGCGATGGCAATGGAAAACCCTGCCGTAGTCGAGAAACCCAGTTCGTGGCGGATCCAACGGCGTCGTGAGCAGCTCTACTCTGGGAGTACAGGGAGCCGAGGTTGGCGGTAACCAGACTCCGCGTCAGGGTTGGGAACAACTGGTATAGCGTCGAGGTCGGCGACCTGACTCAATCGCCCGTCCAGGTTACGGTGGATGGCGAGGTGTTCAGCGTCGAGGTGGATGGCGCGGCCGGACGGGCCCCCGCCCGCCCACGCAGAGGGCGCACGCAGACTCCGGGGATAATGGTCCCCCCTCCGGCCAGCCGAGTGAACCCGACGGGTGGCGACGGCAACTTCATCCGCTCCCCGATGCCTGGCCGAGTTCTTTCCATCATGGTGCGCCCCGGAGATCGCGTATCCGTCGGCCAGGAAGTCTGTGTGGTCGAGGCGATGAAGATGGAGCAAAGCATCCGTTCCCACCAGAACGGCGTGGTCAAGGAGATCCGGGTCCAGCCCATGGACTCCGTTCGCACCAACGACCCGCTGATGGAGCTGGAGTAGGGGGTTGCGAACCCGCGCGGTTGCCGGTTGCTTCGTTGTCCTGCGGTGACCTCGTGTGGCCACAGGGGCGTGTCAAACGAGTTTCCGGTTGGAATAGCGTACTCCAACTGGCTACGGAATTCTCTGCCCGAGCGGCCATCATAACACCTTCATTCAAATCAATTAGATTGGGAGTTTGTGTATAATAAGCTACCCTGAATCAGAGAAAATGAACTGTTGTGTCGTGGGAGATAAAAGGTTCCAATGAGTATCAGAGTTGGAGTGAGGAGCTGACTCTAAGACAACAAAGAGATGTTTCCAGAGGGCTCGGCAGACTCGCGGAATACGGGCCAAGTCTGGATTTTCCATACACGTCTCAAATTAACTCGTCCCGACACAGCAGGATGCGAGAACTGAGGGTGCAGAGCGGAGGGCGTCCACTTCGAATCTTCTACGCATTTGATCCGGTTAGATCCGCGATACTGCTAATAGGCGGAGACAAAACGGGCAACAGACGATTTTATGCAGAAATGGTGCCTAAAGCAGACCTCATTTATGACCGGCATCTCGACCAATTGCGAGAACAGGGGCTGATTCCATGACAATTCCCTACTCTGAACTTACCAAACACTTCACCGAAGAGGACCGGAAACTAGTCGCCAAGGGCAGCAAGCGGTTGGACGTAAAGATCCGGATTTCCCAAGTCATCGGGGAAGAATTACTTCGCGAAAACAGTGAATTGTGCGACCTGCTATGCGAAGCCGAGCTTGATTTTTCCGATAAGGAATTGCTCCGATCCGTAGCCGACCAAGTTGCTGCAGTCAAAGGCACCACGAGGGAATTCACTCCGGCGCAACTTGAACGATTAGAGGAATTGACCGCCGAAGTGCACCGGTGGATTGCAGAGGCCGAAAGCGTAAAGGTCTAGCATTAAGCAAACAGGGAATTGCCCAAAGACTCAAAGGAGGGACAAGGATGAAGTACGACTACATCGTTGTGGGGGGCGGATCGGCGGGATGCACCATCGCCACACGGCTTTCGGAAGACCCGAACATCTCGGTGCTATTGCTGGAGGCAGGGCCTGACTACCCGGATTTTGAGACACTTCCTGATGATCTGAAGCTGGGCAACAATGTCTGGTTCTCGGCATACGGCGATCACAGCTGGGCTTACCGGGGCCACATGACCGACGAACTGCCCGATCTGGAGATCCCGCGGGGCAAGGCAACCGGCGGTTCCAGCGCCATCAACGGCCAGGTGCTGTACCGCGGCGTCCCCGACGACTACAACCGCTGGGCCCAGTGGGGCAACGACGAGTGGGGCTTCACCAACTGCCTGCCCTACTTCAACAAGCTGGAGACCGACCTGGACTTCAGCGGCAGCGACTTCCACGGTTCGGAAGGCCCGGTGCCGGTCCGGCGGGCCCCACGCACCGAATGGCTGCCCCATGCCGTCGCCTTCGAAAAGGCCGCCCTGGCCGAGGGCTTTGAGATTTCCGAAGATATGAACGACCCGGAGTCTACTGGCGTGTCACCGCGCGCCCGCAACACCCTCAATTTCAAGGGCAGCAGCGGCGTGCGCATGAGCATGGCCCTGAACTACCTCGACATGGCCCGGCACCGCCTGAACTTCACCATCCGCGGCAGTGTTATCTGTCGCCGCATCCTGTTCGATGGCAAGAAGGCCGTCGGCGTCGAGGCCGAGAGCGGCGGCGAGGTATTCACCGTCGAGGGCAACGAGATCATCCTGTCCAGCGGCGCCGTGGCATCGCCCCAGATCCTTATGCTCTCCGGCGTCGGCCCTAAGGACCACCTGGAGAGCCTCGGAATCTCGGTGGTTCACGATTCGCAGGGCGTGGGCAAGAACCTGCGGGACCATCCCTCCGCCGCCGCCATCTACCGGGCCGAGGGCGAAAAGCCGGACGTGCAGGCCCCGGTGATCCAGGTGGGACTGCGTTACCAGGTTCCAGGCAGCCCCCTGGAAAACGATATGCAGCTTTCGCCCATGCTTATGACCAGCGAACACCGCCCGGCCCAGGTTACCATCGACGAGGACCTGAACTACGTCGGCATGAGCGCCAGCCTGCAGTTGGCGTTGGGACAGGGTGAGCTGACCCTGCAGGCCAACGACCCGCACGTGCAGCCGTTCATCAACTACAACTACTACAAGGAACCGGAAGACCTCCGCCGGATGCGGGAGGCCATTCGACTGGGCGTCCGCATGGCGGAGAACCATGGTATCTACGAGGACATCATCATCGAACGGGTCATGCCCACCGACGACGAGTTGGCCGATGACGCAGCTCTCGATGAGTGGCTGAAGCGCAACTCCGGTACCTCCCATCACATCTCGGGAACCTGCAAGATGGGGCCGGACAGCGACCCGCTGGCGGTGGTCGACCAGCACCTGCACGTCAAGGGCATCGAGGGTCTGCGCGTGGCCGACGCGTCGATCATGCCCGACTGCATCCGCGCCAACACCAACGCCACCACCATCATGATCGGCGAGCGCTGCGCCGACTTCATCAAGGACGGCAAGTAGGCGCGATCCAGCCCTGGTTCAAGCATTGGGAGCGCAGAGGATTATCGCTCATTCTCCTCTGCGCTCTTTTCAATTCAAGACGTCTGGAGGGTTCCGATGAGATACAGCTACATCATCGTGGGTGGCGGCTCGGCTGGTTGTGTGATGGCATCGCGGTTGTCCGAGGACCCCGAGGTCAATGTGCTGCTATTGGAGGCAGGGCCGGACTACCCCACCTTCGAGCAACTTCCCGACGACCTGAAGCTGGGCAACAACGTGTGGCTGTCGGCCTACGGTCCGCACAGCTGGGCCTACCGGGGCCACATGACGAACGAGGTGCCAGACCTGGAGATCCCTCGCGGCAGGGCCACCGGCGGTTCCAGCGCCATCAACGGCCAGGTGCTGCTGCGCGGCATCCCCGAGGACTACGACCGCTGGTCCGAGTGGGGGAATGACGAGTGGGGCTTCACCCAGTGCCTGCCCTACTTCAACAAGATGGAGACCGACCTCGACTTCGGCGGCGGCGACCTCCATGGCAACAACGGGCCCGTCCCGGTGCGGCGCTACCCCCGCTCGGAATGGCTGCCCCACGCAGTCGCCTTCGAGCAGGCCTGCGTTGCCGAGGGATATCCCGTCCACGAAGACCAGAACGACCCCGATTCGACAGGTGTTTCGCCCCGCGCCCGCAACACCATCGACGGCGTGCGCATGAGCAACTCCCTCAACTACCTGGACATCGCACGCCACCGCCTCAACCTGACCATCCGGGGAGGCGTCACCGCCCACCGGGTGCTGTTCGAGGGCAAGAGGGCCGTCGGAGTGGAAGCCGAGAGCGGCGGCGAGATGTTCACCGTCGAGGGTGACCAGATCATCGTTTGCAGCGGCGCTGTGGCGTCACCCCAGCTGCTGATGCTCTCCGGTGTCGGGCCGGCCGACCACCTGCAGAGCTTCGGCATCGATGTGGTGCATGAGTCTCTTGGTGTGGGCAAGAACCTGCGGGACCACCCGTCGGCGGCGGTATTGTACCGGGCGACGGGCGAGCGGCCCGACGTGCAGGCGCCGATGACCCAGGTCGGCATGCGCTACACCGCCGCCGACTCCCCCCTGCGCAACGACATGCAGCTCCAGCCGATGCTGTTGACCAGCGAGCACCGGCCGGCCCAGGTGGAAATCGACGACGACAGCAACTACATCGGAATGAATGCCAGCCTCCAGCTCGCGATGGGACAAGGAGAGTTGACCCTCCAGTCCACCGACCCGCACGTCCAACCTTTCATCAACTACAACTACTACCAGGAGGAGGAGGACCTCCGCCGGATGCGGGACGGTATCCGCTTGGGAGTGCGGGTGGCAGAGCAGGCCATGTACCAGGGCATACTGGAGGAGCGGGTCACGCCCACCGACGAGGAGCTGGCCACGGACGAGACCCTGAACGGCTGGCTGCGCCGGAACACCGGCACCTCGCACCACATCTCCGGCACCTGCAAGATGGGGCCGGACAGCGACCCCATGACGGTCGTCAACCAGTACCTGAAAGTCAAGGGCGTGGAAGGCCTGCGCGTGGCCGACGCTTCGGTCATGCCCGACTGCATCCGAGCCAACACCAACGCCACGACGATCATGATCGCCGAGAAGCTCTGCGACTTCATCAAGGCTGGCAAGTAGGCAGGATTACAATTCCAAACGTATACTGGGGGCGCACGAAGGTGCGCCCTTTTTCTTACTCAGCGACCAATCGGAGCATCGCTATGAAACGCAGTGACACGCGGATCCTGACCACCCACGCTGGCAGCCTGCCCCGGCCCGACGGGCTGGTGGAGATGCTGGGCGCCGTGTCGCGGGGCGATACGGTGGACGAGGCGGCTCTGGCGAGCGCCGCCCGGGAGGCCACGGGGGACGTGGTGCGGGCGCAGGCCGAGGCAGGCGTGGACGTGGTCAATGGCGGTGAACAGTCACGCGTCAGCTTCTCCACCTACGTCACGCAACGGATGTCGGGGTTCGGCGGAGGATGGACGCGGCGGGGACACCGCGACCAGAACGAGTTCCCGTCCATCGCGCGGCCCCGGGTGGTGCAGATCATGCGGGATGTGCCGATGTGCGTGGGGCCGCTGTCCTACGACCGGCTGGACGTGGCGGAGCGGGAATGCGACGACCTGTTCGTCGCCGTCGGGGACTCGGGCGTCGCCCACGAGGAACTGTTCATGACTGCGGCCTCGCCGGGGATCATCACCTTGACGATGAAGAATGATCATTACCCAACGTACGAGGACTACGTGTTCGCAGTGGCCGAGGAGATGCGCAAAGAGTACGAGCTGATCGTCTCGAAGGGACTGATCCTGCAGTTGGACTGCCCCGACCTGGCGATGGAGCGGCATGTTTCATACCAGGACGAGCCGCTGGAGGCGTTCCAGGAGGTGGTGGAGCTGCACATCGAGGCCATCAACCGGGCTCTGCGGAACATCTCCCGCGAGCAGGTGCGGCTGCACGTATGCTGGGGCAACAGCGAGGGACCGCACGTCTATGACGTTCCACTGCAGGACATTCTGCCGATCATCTACCGGGCCCAGGTGGGGGCACTGGTGATGGAGATGGCAAACCCGCGCCACGCCCACGAGTACAAGGTTTACGGAGACCTGCCACTGCCCGAAGACATGCTGCTGGTGGCTGGCGTCATCGACACGAAGACCAACTACGTGGAGCATCCCGAGGTGGTGGCAGACCGCGTCAGGCTGGCGGTGCAGGCCGCGGGCGGCGATCCGACGCGCGTGATGATCGGCACCGACTGCGGCTTCGACACGTCGGCTGGCTCGAACCGCGTCGACAAGGGAGTTGTCTGGCTGAAGCTGCGGTCGATGCGGGAGGGCGCCGACATCGCCAGCCGGGAACTGTTCCAGTAACGGCGTTTACGGCTTCCAGATCAAAGGCGGCGATATGGTAAACTGCCGTCGAATTCAGCGATTCTGACTGCGGAGGAGCAGGTTGGCCGACAGCTTGATAACCGACGAGGTTCGCGCGCTCATTGGCACGGAGACGGCACCGGAGCGGAATCGCTTCGCGATCAGCGAGGAGATGGCCTACGATGTGGCCGACGCCACCGAGGACCCGAACCCACTGTACGTCGACCGCAAGGCGGCGGAGGACAGCCGGTTCGGCGGCATCATCTGCCCTCCGTTGGCGACGTGGAAGGACATCGCGCCTCCCATCGGCTACTTCGGGGCAGGGCAGGAGTCGCACTTCGAAGTGCCGCTGCCTTTCAACAGCTACGGCCTGAACGGGGGTAGCGACTGGCAGTTCCTGAGGCCCCCATACGTGGATAGCTGGATCACCCGGCAGTTCAAGATTATGGACATATTCCAGAAGCAGGGCCGCTCCGGGCCCCTGGTTTTTGTGGAACGCCTCGAGACCCAGACAGACCAGCACGACCAGGTCATCCTGCTGGCCCGGCGGGTCAGCATACACCGCGCGCTGGACCAGGACGCCAGCACTCCGCGGGAAGGTGCGACGGTGGCCAATGACCTGCAGAACGTCAATCTCTCGCCACCGGGGCCCGGCGAGGAAGTGCCCCGGCCCAGCCCTTCTGACCGCCCACGGCTGTACTTCGAGGATGTCTCCGAGGGGATGGAGCTTTCTCCGGTGGTCAAGGGCCCCATGACCACGACACACCTGGTCCGCTGGGCAGCGGCAAACGGCAACTACGCCCGCATTCACTGGGACCTGCCCTTCGCGCAGTTGCAGCAGGGGCTGGAAAACGTGGTGGTCAACGGTTCGCTGAAGAACCAGTACCTGGGCCAGTTGCTGGTGGACTTCGCCGGCCCGGGCGGGTGGCTGCGGCGGTTCTACGTTCAGCACCGGGGGATGGACTACCCCGGCGACGTCCTGACGGCAAACGGGCTGGTCTCCGGGTTGCGAGAGATCGACGGCGTTGGCCATGTGGACTGCACCGTTGCGCTCACCAACAGCCGCGGACACCAGACCGCCTCAGGAGTGGGCACCGTGGCGTTGCCCCGGCGCGGCCAGGAGCTGCCGCTGGTCTGGCAGCCGGAGGAGTAGGCACGCTGGACGGATCGAGGGTGGCCGAGATGGCGTTCGGAGTTCCTCCAACGGCGGATGCCCATAGCGGTTGCCCGTGAGCTTTCGCAACACTGGAACAGTGGATAGCATCGGCTAGGCAATGGCAAAGGACGCTCTGTGCAGGGCAATAGCATTTGGGTATTTGGGACATTTGCCGCTTGCCAAGCCTTGTGGCGACTCCGTAACATATCTTCGTATGCGGGTTGCTGCACACAGTTCCCCTGTGGATTCCTGCTTGGCGGCACGGCTTTCAGGCCACCCGCGAACAGGCCGGAAAGACCGAATGGGACAAAATGGCACGGGAATCAGAATTTTTGGTTAATTTGGGGAAATCCCAGATACGACGGAACGTGATTCTGGGACAAAATGGGACAAAACGGGACTGGAGTGGGAAAATTGTCCCACGGGGAAACCGCATTCCTCTCCGCAACTCCGCCCCTCTCGAAAAACTGTTCTCGATTCCCCATGTACCCACCGAATCTCTCCAGCCAAATGCGATAGTCCCGGTGTTGTGTGCGAATCCCGTGTCGACGTTGTAACGGAAAATGCCATTGCGGTGGGCGAGGACTATCACGACGTCGAGCACATAGAAAAGCTGGCCCGTAATTTTGGGCAGGACATTCCCGAGCACTCATGCGATTCGGAAGATGACGACGAAGTGGACTGCAGTTGCGGATGCCAGAGCGGCTAGTGCGCTGGTGCAGCCGCAGGAGGAATGAACTTGCTTGAAGGATTGCGCGTTCTGGACCTGGGACCAGGGATTGCCCCGTCGTTTTGCGCCAAGCTGCTGGCCGACTATGGCGCAGAGGTCATCAAGGTGGAGCCGCCGGGCGGCGGCGACCCGGCGCGGCTGCTGGGACCGTTCGTTGGCGACGATCCGCACGCTGAAAAGAGCATTCCATTTCTTTATGTAAACACCGGCAAGCGGGGCGTTTCGCTTGATTACTCCAGCCAGTCCGGCCGCGCCGTACTGTCGAAGCTGCTCGATGATGCCGACGTACTGGTGGAGGGATTTTCGCCCTGTTGGACAGAGGGGAGCGCAATAAGCTACCCGGAGTTGTCCCGCACCCATCCCGGGTTGGTAGTGACTTCGGTAACTCCATTCGGACAGGATGGGCCATACCGCGACTTCGAGGCCACCGACATCATTACCTGCGCCATGAGCGGGTTGATGTACCACTCCGGCGACTCGGACAAGGAGCCCCTCCGCAACGCCCTGGACCAGTCGCTGTACGTGGCCGGGGCCAATGCCGCGGCGGCCACTCTGGTGGCGGTCTTCGCCCGGCTGACGTCGGGAGAGGGTCAGCACGTGGATGTTTCCGTGGCCGAGTGCCTGGCCGCTCACCTGGTCCAGCCTGTGCCTTACTACAACTATATGGGAGCGACCAAGGGGCGCCGCCCGGTACGTGCTTCGGGGTTCGAGGAGCTGATGCCGGCCCGCGACGGCTACGTGGTGCCGTCGGTACAGGGTTCGCAGCCGTGGGAGACGGTGGCTGATCTCATAGGCCTGGAGGAGCTGCACGACCCGCGCTTCTCCTCGGGAGCCGGACGAATCGCCAACGGCGAGGAGCTGAAGGCGCTGCTAATCGAAGGACTCGCCCAGTGGGACCGGTTGCCGCTGTTCGTCGCCTCAGGGGAGCGACGGCTGGTGTTCGGCATGGCCCAGGACGCTGGCGATTTGGCCGCTTGTCCGCACCTGGAGGCTCGAGACTTTTATCACTCGGTCGACCACCCGGTGGCTGGTGTGGCCACTTATCCGGGCATGGCCGCCGCGCTGTCGGAGCACCCGCCGCAGGCGCCCAGTCCGGGGCCGTTGCTGGGACAGCACAACGCTGAGATCTACGGTGAGCTTGGCTACGAAGTTGGCGAGCTTGCCGCCCTGCGGTACGCGGGGGTGATATGAGCAGCCAGCCGCTGGAAAACATCCGCGTGGTTGATCTGAGCCGCGTTTTCGCCATGCCGTTCGCCGGGGCCAACCTGGCCGACCTGGGGGCGGAGGTCATCAAGATCGACACCTGCCAGGCCCAGTTCATCGAGACCACTCGCTCCATCACGGGCCCGTTCCCCAACAACCAGCCCGGCGAGTTGTGGTGGGAGCAGGGCGGCACCTACCAGACGCTGAACCGCGGCAAACGCAGCCTCACCCTGGACCTCCGGTCGGAGGAGGCGCAGGCCATCCTGAAGGAGCTGGTGTCGGTCAGCGACATCGTGCTGGAGAACTTCACTCCGCGGGTGATGGCACGCTTTGGACTGGACTACGCATCGCTGCGGGCCGTGAAGCCAGACCTGATCATGGTATCCAACACCGGCTACGGGCACAGCGGACCGTGGAGCAATTTCGGTGCCATGGCATCGGCACTGGAGCCAACCCACGGTACTGGCGCGTTCATGGGCTACCTGGATGATGACGGGACGGGCAGTCTTCAACCCGGCAGCGTGCCCAACAAGATGGGAAACTCCTACACGGATTTCCTGGCGACTTGGACGGCGCTTCTGTCGGTTATGGCAGCCCTGCTACACCGGGCCAAGACCGGAAGGGGCACATGGATCGATCTGGCAATGTACCAGGCGGGAGCTTCATTCATCGGAGAGGGCCTGTTGGCCTATTCGTTCAACGGCGAGCGCACGCGCCGGATGGGAAACCGCCATACCTCCATGGCACCCCACGGCTGCTACCCCTGCGTTGGCGAGGATCAGTGGGTGACCATAGCGGTGCGGGACGACACTGACTGGGCGGCGTTCTGTGGGGCGACAGGCCTGCCGGAACTGACCGCAGACGGCCAATACGGCACAGTCCCTCAGCGCCTGCGGCGACAGGACGAGTTGGATGAAATCGTGTCCAATTGGACCTGCAAACGAACATCGTACGAGGTAATGGAGGCCCTGCAGGCGGCCGGTGTGCCGGCAGGGCCGGTGCTGACAGCGGGGCAGGCCCTCTCGGACCCTCAGTTCCGGCACCGTGGGTTTTTCGAGAAAGTCACTCACCCCGATGAGACGGAGCTGGGCACCAAGGAATACATAGGCCGAGGGTGGAAGTTTTCAGGAAGCCAGGCAGCGATCTCCGGGCCGGCCCCACTCCTGGGCGAGGCCAATGAGTACGCCCTAGGGGAGCTGTTGGGACTGCCGCAGTCCCGATTGGCGTCTCTGGAGGAACAGAGCGTGATCGGCACAGAACCCATAGGAGGCAATTCACCCTCGCAGGTACCAATGGAGGCGCAAGTGGACCTGGGCTGGATAGCGGGGTACGTTACGGATTTCGAGGACTAGGAGGAGGCCGTCCCCGATACGCCCGAAGCAGGTTGATTGGGAAAACCAGGATGTCACGCGGTGTTGTCGAACGGTCCTGAAGTGCCTTGATTGTCCCTTTTCGACTAGTCATTGCGGTGTCCTCCGCCAGTTAGTCTCTGTTACGAATCTTGCCCTGCCGGTTCTGTCATCGACGTGGTGAGACCGTTTTGCTTAATACCTCGATCAGCCGGTATCGGTATCTGGATGTGTCCTGAGGCGGCTCCTCGTCGGGATACATGTCTTCCCGCTCAATTGTCAGTCGGTAGTAGAAACCCTCTTCAAAATCGAACCCCTCGATGGTGTCGTAGAAAGGCTCTCCATTCACCACCAGGCATTCCTCCGGGCCTGCTCCGGCACAGTCCACGAGCTCGGAACCCACGGTAACCAGCAACGTCACTTTTTTGCCGGACGGAGTGCAGGCAATGAGCATGAACAGCACCGCCAGTGCAGCCGCAAGGGTTGCCGCTTTCTTGCGAATGGGCGGCGACCTGGTCCAGCCAAAATGGTATTTACCACTGAATTGCGACAATGAGTCCAAGGTTTGCCCTCCTTCATAACAATATTGAGTATCGATAATATTGATACGCTAATACTATAAGAATGGGTTCATTCAGAATCATTGCACTATTGGAAACAAGGACAGCCGGACAGAAACGGCTGACATGCGGCCGTGCCGGACAGGCATCGGTACCCGGCTTGACACAGACCGTTGAGGACCCAGGCGAAGAGGCGAAGTCGGGGCGAGAGGGCGGAGCGTCCCACGGGAAAGGGACGTTAACACGGAGAAAACTGTCCCGATTCTCCTCTATTGCATTTGGTGATGAGTTGCTGTAATGTCCCGAAGAACTCGTTGCTGAAAAGGGATTTCGGTATTCGCAATTTGCCGCATACGCGGCGAAATACGGACAAATTCGAAATCCGGGAGATGGGAAGATTCAACGGTTTATCTTACTGAGACTGGGGCAAGCTCTCCTCTCCCTCTGGGTGGTGAGCATCGTGGTGTTCGGCTTGGGACGAATTACCGGAGACCCGGTAGACGTTATGCTGCCCATCGATGCCACCCACGCGGAAAGGGAGGAGATGAGGGAGCAGCTAGGCTTTAACGAACCGATCTGGTCCCAGTACGGGACCTATATGCGCAACAGCTTCAGGGGTCAGTTCGGCGAGTCCATCAAGTACCCTGACCACGAAGCCATGGGGCTAGTGCTGGTCAGGTTCCCAACCACCATCAAGCTGGCCGTGGTGGCCATCCTCTTCTCAATAGCAGTGGCCATACCTATCGGTGTGCTTTCGGCAGTCAAGAAAGACACTATTCTCGACTGGACAGGAAAGACCATCGCCCTGCTGGGACAATCATTCCCACCCTTCTGGCTGGGCCTGGTGATGATGTGGATCTTCGCTGTCCAGCTGGAGCTTGTGCCGACGTCGCAATGCCAGGGGGTAACGTCCTACATATTGCCATCCATAACCATCGGCTGGTTCCTGGTTGCCGCCCTTATGCGACTCATGCGGTCGTCCATGCTGGAGATCTTGGACAGCGAGTTTATCAACCTCGCTCGGACCAAGGGATTGCGGGAATCGAAGGTGGTATGGAAGCACGCGGTGCGAAACGCCGCCATTGCACCGTTGACCTATTTCGGCATCATCTTCGGCGGCCTGCTGGTGGGATCTGTATCGGCGGAAACCGTGTTCAACTGCAAGGGCATCGGCCTGCTGGCATTCGAGGCAGTGCTGGCGCGGGACTTCCCGCTGATGCAGGCGATTGTGGTGTTCTTCGCGGGGATCTATGTCCTCACCAACCTGGTGATCGACGTGTTGTACGCCTACTTGGACCCGCGCATCCGCTACTCGTAGGCAGACGGCGCCTCAGCCCCGGCAGCGATAAACCCTCTCCAGCAATGGGAGAGGGTTTTCTCTTGGTAGTCACGGCTCTACAACGGTTAACACCTGGTTCGGAGAAACATTCCGAAGGGTCTGGACAGCACCGCTGGGCCACTGCACCCGAAGCTCCTCGACAACATCAGCTTTCCCCAGCCCGAAATGGGCAGGGAGCATATTCTGCGAGGAGTTACTAGCCCCGGCGGAGATTTCGCGGATCTGCGAGCGTCCTCCAGTGGTCAGACTGATCCGTGCGCCGATACCGTCGCGATTGCTCTCGGTGCCTACAGGCTTGACCACGAGCCAGTTGTTTCCCCAGTCACAGCGGTTTCGGTACAGGCGGGCCGGTTCGCCCAACGCCGCCGAACGCCCCAGGTTAACTAGGAACAGGTCGAGGCAGCCGTCGCCGTCGAAGTCAGCGTAGGCTACGCCGCGGCCGGTGCCCCAGTCGGCGGCCCCGCTGACGGCCGATACGTCCTCAAAGGCTCCTTCGCCGTTGTTGCGGAACAGCAGGTTGGGCTGCTCGCGGCGGTTGATATCGTCGGTGTCCAGGAAGCCGCTGGCGACGTACAGGTCCTCGTAGCCGTCGTTGTCGTAGTCGAAGAATACAGTGCCCCAGCTGACACGTTGCTGGCGACGGAACTCGCCGTAGGCCACGCCGACGTCGTTGGCTCGCTCTTCGAAAGCACCGTCGCCTGAATTAGCGAGCAGAACGTTGTCGGCGATGTTGGTTACGAACATATCGAGATAGCCGTCGGAGTTGTAGTCGGCCACGGCCACTCCCATGCCGAACATGGCCATTCCTGCCCCGGACTCCTGCGATATGTCGGTGAAGTCCCACTCCTGTCCCTCGCCGGAAGCGCCGCCGAGGGGGCCATCGTTGCGCCAGAGGACGTTGGGGTGGATGTATTCGCCGAAGTCGTTGATGACGTACAGGTCCAGGTCGCCATCGTTGTCGAAGTCCACCCAGGCGGGCTGGAACCCTGCTCCCCAGACGCGGCCATACTCTCCGGCCGCGCGGGACGGATTGGGCGTGGCGCCCAGCAGGTGGGTAACCTCGGTGAACGTGCCGTCGCCATCGTTGTGGAACAGAGCCAGGGGGCGCACGTCGAAATGGTAGATGCGCATGGTGAAGGCGTCGGGGTTTGACTCGTCTATGTGCCGCACGACGATGAAATCCAGCCAGCCGTCGCGGTCATAATCGCCCCAAGCGCAACCCATGGAGCGGTAGGTGCCATCGGGGTCGGACAATCCGGCTGCTTCGGCGACGTCGGCAAAATTGCCGGCGCCGTCGTTGCGGTACAGCCTGCTGGCACCCCAGTTGGCTACGAACAGGTCGTGGTCGCCGTCATTGTCATAGTCGGCGGCGCAACCCCCGTTTCCTTTGGCCTCAGCATCGCTGACCCCAGCCTCCGCGGCCACGTTAGTAAAAGTACCGTCGCCGTTGTTGTGGAACAGCGCGTTCTCGTCATCTCCCTCAGGTGCCAGGCTGGCGATGTCTGGAGCAGTTGTGATGTAGGCGTCCTGCAAGCCGTCGCCGTTGTAGTCGAAAACGACCACCCCGGCGCTAAGAGGGATGATATCCAGCAGGTTGCGGTAGTGGGTGAAGGCAAACCCGGATTGTTCACTCACCTCGTTGAAAATTTCGGCCTGATAGGTGAGGGCAGAAGACAGACCCACCGTTGAACCGTCGGGATTTGTTACTGAAATATCCACCACCCCGGCAGCGTGGGCAGGGGTAAGGGCAACCAGGCGGTCTGGGCCCAGGAAGGCCCAGGCCGATTCGACACCGTCAATGGTTACGCCAGCACCATCGATAAAGCCGCTGCCGTGAACGGTCACCAGAACGTTGCCGCTTGTTCCCACAAAGGAGGGTTCGGACCTGTCGACCGCGAGCTCGCCAAGTTCTCGGTCTTCCAGGATGGCCTGCTCTGAACCAATTGCAGGGGATCCAGTTACCGAGGCGCGAATGCCGATACCGGAGCCGCCCACCAGCGGGCCGACAGCGAGTATGCCCAGGCCTGCGACGAGGCCAAGTCCCCAGGTTGCAGCGGCCAGGCTGGCCACAGCGCGCTTGGGCATGGACCGGGCGAGCCCCCAGAAGGTCACAGGGCCGCCCGCGGCGGCGGCGAACAGCAGGGTGGCCGCTGGAGCCTCTCCCATGCCGACCAGAAGCAGGGCTGCCACCAGCGGGATTTCGAACATCAGGGGAACGTTGATGAGCAGGCCAAGGGTGGCGGCTATCGCCACGCCCTGGGCGTTGTTGCCTAGATACTGCCCCACGGTGTCGGGGCTGATCCACTGGATTACCAGGGCGCTGGCGAACCCGGCCAGCACCATTACAGGCGCCAGACGGATGAAGTATCGCAGGCTGGTGCGCGCCCAGTCCTTCAGTCCAACGGCCAGAACAGCCCGCCATGACGCCGTATCTGGCTGCTCTGCGTTCAGCGGGTCGAGAGGAATGTCTGGGGGAGGAACGAGAACCTGGTCGGGAGCCTGCTGGCCCCTGGTTGCGAGCCAAGCCACCAAGGGTCCGAGAAACAGGGCAGCGATGATACTGATCCCGACACGGCTACCAGCCAGCATCGGAGTGAATACCAGTGCCGCCATCAGCAGGGCCGGGACGTTCATGGTGCTGGACCCGTGGACGATGGCGAAAGCGGCCTCGGTGCCGGCGCCACGCTGCCGGAAGGCGTTGGCGACGGGCACGATGCAGGCTGAGCACAGGTTCATTGCGGGGCCGACCAGCAAGCCCGCCAGGGAGCCGCGCACTCCCTGTCGAGACAGTGCCCCGTAGAGGCTTCCCGGCGGCAGCAGGAACGCCTCGGTCAACCCAGCCATCAGGAAGGCGAAGACCATTCCCAGGGAGATCAGCTTCAGGTAGGCGAGAGAGAAGTCCCACCACCGGGAGAGGAGGGTGGACTCGGGTTCGCTTTCTAGGCAGAAACCCTGGAAGCACTCCACCTCGGGGGCGGTGACCCCTGCCAGGTCGGCCTCAATCACGTCCAGCTTGGGGATGCGATTGAACCAGAGGAAAAGACCGAGTAGGACGGCCAAGAGGATCAGGCCGATGGCCAGTTGTTTCCTGCGGTGGGTGGCAAACATATCAGACGGTCAACCGGTTGAGGGGGCAGGAGATGAGGGTCTCCCGATTATACTCCGCGGGAGACAACGAAAATGGGCGGCCCGGGTGGGCCGCCCTGAGTAACTTCCCTGGCCTGACAGGCCGATTCAGTTTTCCCAGCTAGTTGCAGGGGTCCACGGTCTTGCAGGCGTAGACCAACCAGGTGTGGCCAACATCGCCGCCGTCCCAACCGGGGAAGATCCAGGTTTGAACGTAGTTGGGATCGTAGATTACCTCAATGAACACCTCGAACAGAGGGATGGTCTCGAAGTTCTCGAACTTTATGTTGCCTATCTGGCGAAGCAGCGCGTCGCGGCCGTCAAGATCAGCTGTGTTGCGCAGCTCGTCCCAAAGGTTGAACAATTCGTCGGTCTCATACTGGTGAATGACGTTGTAGCCAGCATTGAAACCGGCAATCTGGGTTTCCACGACTTTCTTGGAGGGTGGTAGAGCGGCAAGGTAGCCCGGGAAGTCCCGGCTGCCCATAGCCGGGATGACCGTCCCGGCCCAGTCCGTCTCTTGCAGGGTCAGGTCTATGCCAATTTCCTGTAGGTATATCTGCACCTGCTCCATAACAGGTATCAACTCGGGGGCGCCAGGGAACGGGAACAGCCAAGCATTGGCCGTGAAGCCGTCCGAGTAACCCGCCTCGGCCATCAGAGCCTTGGCTGCATCCACATCGTAGCCGTATAGGTCATCGAAGCGGTTAGTCCAAGTGGGATCCCAACCGGGCAGCCCCTCGTAGAAACCATGAACATAGGACGGGGTTACCCGGCCCTTGTACAGCTCTAGCCGCAGGGTATCGCGGTCGATGGCTTTGTTGATGGCCTGGCGGACGCGGGCGTCGGTGAAAGGCAGTTCCGGGTCCAGCTTGCCGGTGGTGCCAACGTACTTGTCCCGGGACACGTCTTCGGTCCCGAAGTACAGACCGGTGAAGTTAATCTGCACCTGCTGAGCTGGGCCGGTGCTCTTCACGAGGCCGTAGCCCTTGTTGACGAGCTGGTCGGTGAGATCTTTGTTGACCTCGGTCAAGTGGGTCTCACCGGTCTCGAACTGGGCCAGCCTGGTAGCCTCTTCCAGGGTCCAAGTCATGATCAGCTCGTTCCAGTCCACAGGGTGAACCCAGTGTTCTCCCGGGGCCTTCTTGTACAAAACTGATTCGCCCAGCTTGTGTTCCTCGAAAACGTATGGGCCTGTGCCGGCGATCTGGGTCTCGTAGGCCCGCTCACCCTGCTGGTCCCACTGCTGCTTGCTGTACATCACCATATCGGTGGCTTCAGCATAGTAGAAGGGGAGGTCGGGACAGGGAACGTTGCATCGCATTATGATTTCGTGGGCGCTGATGACCTCGACGTCCTCGACCTGGCACATGCCTACCTTGTAACCGGAACTGGGGTCGTCTTCCCGGCCCTCATAGGTTGGGTTGCACCAGATGTCGTGGCTATGCTCCACGTCCGCAGCCGTGAAGATTCCGAAGTCGTCGCCGTTCTTGTTGTTCCACGGCACACCCTCAGCCAGCTGTATGCTCCAGGACATGGAGTCCTCGGCCAAGGTGGCCTCGGTGGCCAGCCAGCCGCTCATGGTATTCGTAACCGGGCTGATCTCAAAGAGCCATTCCTGCATGGGGTCCTGCTTGATCAGCTGGTCGGCGCTGCCGCGGATCCAGGTGCGGAAGTAGTCGCGGGTAGGCGAAATAAGCCCCATTATGAGCCTATCCACCTTGGCTTCGCCTTCCTGCCGCCCTGCCGGCTGCTCCCGGATCAGTTTGACCACAATCACCTCTGGCGCGGCCGTATCCGAAGCAGCAGCGGCCTCGGTAGGTTCAGCGGGGGGATCAGTAGGCTCTGGCGCAGTTGTGGGTGCCGGAGCAGCGGTGGGATCAGGCGCGGTCGTTGCCTCCTCCGACGCACCGCAGGCCACGGCTACTACCAGCAGCAAAACTACAAGGATAGCGACGGGCCTCATCAGTAACTGGGTGAGGGACATAGGCGGGTTCCTCCTTCGGCGCACGACTTTGCCTGGCGCAGTTCCAGCCTGTATAGCAAAGTCGCCCAACATTAGTCAATAGGCCAGACGTCAGTCCAGGCACAAATGGCATCGTTTTGTTCCGCATGCTTGGGCCACCTGTGCGGCCCGCAGTCAGCGCTTTTGGAGGTCATTGCAGCGCCTGCCTTGATTCCTGACCTCCGTTAGTATTGGCGAACCAGAGCCCCATCCGAGATTTCTCCGGGGGACGGATGGATAGGGTCTCCATTCAGGCAAATGCCGCATGAGGGGGTCAAACGTGTGCATTTCCGCGCATTTCTGTGCAATTCCGTAACTCTCTGGCTGGGCGTTCGGCCCAACAGCGCCTCGGCTTCCGCCGGGGTGCCAGCCGAGGTAACAAGCCGAGATGGCGCACAGGCTCTTGCCCGCGATTCAGTCGAGGTAAGGCTCTGCACCGGGGTAGTTGGCCATGGATGCGCTCGATGCGTTGGAATCGCAGGCATTCCGGTCCACTGTATTCGATGGCAGAGATTTGTCATGAGGCTTGGCAAGGGGCTTCTGTCAGGAATCAAGGGAGGGTGTGAAGAGGAGAGACGGGGCGTTGATGTGGACATTCCGGAGTACTGGATTGTGGGCCCGGATTCCTTCTCATGCGGAGACATGCTCCGCTGGGACTTAATGCAAGTCGACAACGGCACACAAGCCCGCAAATCACATCATTTCCAATGCTACCTGAATCAATCAACGTCTTTATGGCACTATCGAAGTTGCCGGGCGCAATGGCGACGTTTTTCGTAACTTATGCTCCGATTTATTCTGGCTTTTCTTGACACTCATTGACCGCAAATGTAGAGTGCGTTCATAGCTTTCAATACTTTGCACGGGTTGCAATACGAGTCGGCAGTTCCACGAACTAGGAGGTAGTCCCGTTGGCGTTACCTCGGATTGAATCCCTGCCCGGATATGCGGCTGGGATCACCCCGGCCCCACTGCGGAAACTGTTCGGTATATGGTCCGTGCTTCGCCGGTATCCGGTCATCCCAATAACCATCGTTATGGTGGTGATGATCATTCCGGCAGTTTTCGCCCCGCTGATTGCGCCACACCCTCCCAAGGTGGGGGACCTGAAGGAAGCCCGCCTGGCGCCTCCTTTCTGGATCGGCGACAAAGTGCAGTCGCTAAGGGCGGAGACTGCGATTGACCGTTCTGATCTGTCGCATCAAATCACCGTTGTCGATGCGAAGGCACTGGTAAACGAAGGGAATGCCCGCATCGAGGGCGGTGGAACCTCTGTATCTCCAGGCGACCGGATCATCAAGCTGAAGACCGTGGTGGAGGAAACCCCTCCGGGTGGCGGCACTCAATACGAAGTAGCCCTAAAGGACGCAGGGGACTTAGTCACACGCGGCAAGTTACGCATCGTTGGGGTCGAAACCGTCAAAGAAAGCAGTCAGATGACGTTGGCCGTAGGCCAGCAGGTTGAGGAGGTAATCTCGCGCGGCGGATCCCTCAACCATATTCTCGGCACCGACAAGGTCGGAAGGGACATCCTGAGCCGGATCATTTACGGCTCTCGGATTTCGATAGTGGTCTCGGGCATCGCCATCTTTATTGCCGGAACCATCGGCACGGTCCTGGGAATCGGGGCCGGGTTCTTCGGCAGATGGCTGGACGCTTTGATCATGAGGGCAGTGGATGTTTCCCTGTCCATACCAATCATCCTGCTGGCACTGGCACTGGTTGCGGCACTGGGAGCCAGCTTTGCCACGGTGATCACGGTGCTGGTGCTGCTGCTGTGGGCACACTACGCTCGCATGGCCCGAGGAGTCAGCCTGTCGATTCGCTCGGCTGACTACATATCCCGAGCCAGGGTTGCCGGTTCATCCAACGCGCGGATCATGCTGCGGCACGTATTCCCCAACGTGTTCAACAGCCTGGTGGTGCTGGCGACGCTACAGGTGGGGTTTGTCATCGTAATCGAATCGACTCTCAGCTTCCTGGGAGCCGGCATACCGAAGCCCAACCCGGCATGGGGCCTCATGGTTGCCGACGGACGCGATCTGATAGCAGCATCCTCGGGATGGTGGGTGTCCTTCTTCCCCGGCCTAACTATCATGCTGGTGGTGCTTTCCATGAACCTCATGGGAGACTGGCTGCGGGACAGGCTGGACCCGAAACTGAGGCAGGTGTAGGAGAGTACCGCATATGGCAGGCGACGTGGTCCTGGATGTTAAAGACCTCCACACCTATTTCTTCAACCGGCGAGGCGTCACAAAGGCCGTGGACGGCGTCAGCTTCACCCTCCGCGAGGGTGAGACCCTTGGCATCGTGGGCGAGTCCGGGTGCGGAAAGACCATGACGGCCCGCTCGCTGTTGCGCATTATTCCAAAGCCGGCCGCAAGGATTGTATCCGGTGAGGTCATTCTCGACGGCGAAGACCTTGTGAGTTTGTCTGACGAGGAGATGAGGCAGGTCCGGGGTAGCAAGATAGCCATGATCTTCCAAGACCCCCAGACCTCGCTGAACCCGGTCTTCACCATTGGCAACCAAGTGGTCGAGGCCCTGGGCACACACCAGAAGGGACGCAACAGGAATCTCGCCGAGAGGGCCGTCGACGCCCTGAGGAGCGTGCGGGTAGCCGCACCGGAACGCCGGATGTTCGACTATCCTCACCAGATGAGCGGAGGAATGAAGCAGCGCGTGCTGGGCGCCATAGCCATTTCCAGCACACCCAAGGTAATCATCGCCGATGAGCCGACCACCGCCTTGGACGCAACCATTCAACTCCAGTACCTTCGATTGCTGAAGGACATCCAGGCTGAGACCGGAATGGCGATTATCTTCATCACCCACGACTTTGGCATCGTGGCGAGGATGTGCGATTCGGTGGCGGTGATGTACGCAGGACGAGTGGTGGAACGGGGGGACGTGCGGCAGCTGTTCAACAACCCCAGCCACCCGTACACTCAGGCCCTGATGGCATCAGTTCCACAGATGGAACGCACAGACAGGCTCTTCGCCATTGATGGGCAGCCCCCGGCCCTCTACGCCCTGCCAGACGGTTGCCGATTTGCCGACCGATGCAGCCACGCCCGCGACATTTGCATCCGGGAATATCCGAGAGAGGGACGGGCCGGGGAGGCCCATACTTCCTATTGCTGGATGCTGCATCAAGAATGGCAACAAGCATCCCCCGTGGCATCCCCGGTGGGCGTCGTGGCGGACTAGGACCGGCGCAGCCTCCGCAGCACACTGCCGCCGACCGCGGCACAGAGACCGCCAATGGCGGCGCCCACCAAGGCACCTGCGGCAGTGCTCATTACGATGAAGCCGAGTACCTCAGAAGCGTCTATGTTATAGGTGTCGCCGGTCAGGATCAGTATCAGCAGCACCCCCGGCACCAGACCGACTACCACCCCGACGACGGCACCTGGAAACACGCCGATGCTAAAAGTGTCGGCCCACAACCGAAATGCCCGACTGGACTGCGCTTTTTTCAGGTATTCCATATCATTTATCAAGGGCGCAGAATTCAGGGCCCTTTGATTCCGTTCGAATTGCCATGCCAGTTGCCGGAATTTCGCGTCTATCGAATTACGTACATCTTGCCGTCCTGGGTGTGGGCGAAGACCCTTCCTTCAGCATAACCCAGCGGCCCGGCCACGGGAGATTCCAGAGAGACCTTCCACAGTTCCTCCTGGCTGTAGCGATCTATCGCCCGGATGGCGCCGTTTTCCTGGGCAACCAGCAACACGTTCCCCGCTGCGATGACAGGGGCTGCAATGGGTTCGCCCAAGGATAGCTGCCACAGAATGTCTCCGTTCTCCGGGTCCAGGGCCACCACTTCGCCTGCACCGGTCCCCAGGTACAAGGCCTCCCCGGTGACAGCGGGTGTATGCAGGAAAGCTCCCACGTCGTTCCCCGGTTGCAGACGCCATAGCAACCCGGAATGTTCAGCCGGGGAGGGCAGAGGAAACCCCCACACCCATAGCTGGGCCCAAATGAGTTCGGACGCATACCGCCCTGGCAGTTCGCGAATATTGGAATCGAAGGCCAAGAGGCTGCCGTCCAACAGCAGGTAGACGCGTCCGTCGGCCACAGTGGGGGGACTAACTAGCGCCGAATTAGTGCGGATTCGGGCACGCTTGTCGCCTGTGCCGGAATGCCGTATGAAGAGGATTCCCGCACTGGAGGCGGCAAACATTTTCCCGTCGTGTACGGCCACAGGGGCGACCGCGGCGCTCTTCAGCCCCACCTTCCACAACTGATCCCCGGACGAGGCGTCAATGGCGTGGACATCGCCCCCCCGCGAGCCCGCGTAGACGATGCCGTCCTGGACCGCAACGGTTCCCGGAAAGGGTGAATCACCCACATATTCCCAGAGCCTTCGACCGGAGCGGGCATCAAGGGCTATCACGCGCTTGTTCAGCGTTCCCAGGAACAACGATCCGTCCGCCAAGGCAGGGACGCCATGGGCAGGGCCGCTAACCGGCTGTTCCCATATCTGCTGCCCGGTGTCCGCATCGATGGCCAGCATCCTCGACTGCCCACCGATGTAGACGACGCCATCAGCCGCCACCGGCGATGAGCGGATTCCCGTGTCCACTTCTATTGCGCGTTCGACAATACCTTCGGGGACGAATGTGAACGGGGAGAAGTTGGTACCCTGGGGGCTGCCCCCACGCATCGCCCACTGACCGGGTCCCGATTCGGCCGATGCCACGCCGGAGGGCTGGCTGAAAAGCAGTGTCCACAGGTTTGGAATGAATGGATAGTTGTTCCAAACCGCGACCAGCACCACCACGGCCACTACAGCCCATAACAGCCGTCGCCGTCGCAGCAGGGTGCGCCAACCTATGCGTTCGCTCGGGCCGTCACCGGGTCTGGCCCATTGCGGGACAGAGAATCTGGATTCCCTTTCGTTGGAGTTGTCGGAGTTGTTCGTCGTTCCCGGGCCTCCGGCCATCGGCCACCGCCTGAAAAGCTGGCTACATTCTAACCCATAGGAGCGGAGCGGCGGTGCGCCTGACGACTCAGGTCAGCATAATACTGCAAGGATATGCGACTGCGCGCAGCTGAACCGAGGGGAATCGGACTGGAGAATCGGCAAGCGCTATGTTCCCCTGCAGCGGCCGATCAACCCTCAGTCCGGATTGCTGGCACTTGAGACCTGCTTGGCCTCATATCCCCGCGGGGTGATGATGAAGCCCTTATGGACGTAAGTCGTGGAGTTGCCGATAACGACAGTGGTGAACATGTCCACGAGTTCGAGGCAAGACTCCAACTCCCCGAGATTGGTGACGGATACCTGCTGGGTCGGCCTATATGCGTCCTTGACGAGACCAACCGGGGTATCCGCAGGACGGTGCTCCAGCAGGATTCGCCTTGCCTCAGGGAGTTGCCATGTGCGGCGCTGGCTCCGAGGATTGTAGAGCGTGACGACGAAGTCCCCAAAGGCGGCTGCTTCCAGCCGGCGGCTTATGGCCTCCCATGGAGTGAGGAGGTTGCTGAGGCTGATGGCGCAGAAGTCCTGCATCAGGGGGGAACCCAGCAACGATGCAGCGGACTGCAGGGCGGAAATGCCGGGAACAACTTCCACTGCCGGGGACTCGCCGTCCCATCCGCGGTCGGTCAGTACCCGGAAAACCGGGCCTGCCATGCCGTATATGCCCGCATCCCCGGAGGAAACGACCGCCACCGACCTGCCCTGGTAGGCCAAGTCAACGGCGCGTGCGGCCCGTTCCATTTCCTGGCCTAGGTCCATGGACACCAGTTCTTTACCGGCGGCAAGGTCAGAAACCTGGTCGATGTAGCCCCTGTACCCCACAATAACGTCGCCGTTTGTAAGAGCTCTCAGGGCGGCCGGGGTCTGCAGGTCCGTGTCTCCCGGACCGAGTCCGATCAAGAGGAGCTTGCCATCAGCAGAATTGGACATCGCGTGTTTCACCGATCCGTAATGCTTGCTATTTGACTTTGGCCAAGGCGCCCTGAGCGTATTCTCTGCGTGCAACCGCAATGGTCGCCCGGCTTGCGGTCTGCTTGGACACCAACAACCTGGATGCCCCTGACGCCAGAAGGGCGGCTGGTTCGGCGACGCCCCAGACGCCCACCAGACGCCGTGCGTTGGACGATGGGTGAAGCTCCCCCGGGCGGGAGACGTCATCCGGCACTGGGGACGCGCATGAGACTTCAGCCGGGTTGGTGTTGCCTGCTAAATCAATATTGCTGTCGTACACGCTATTCAATACGTCGCCTTCGTAACATGAGAACGACGCTGAGTACTTTTCGGCCAGTGCCAGCAGACCCAGTTCATCCCGTTTCAGGGTTGCTGTCGCCAGACATTCCAGGCTGCTCAGGGAGAGATTGTTCGCTTCGAAAGTATCGACGAGCAGGCGTTCCAGTTCTTCAACTGGGACACCACGCCGACAGCCCATCCCGACCACCAGACTGCGGGGCCGGTAGAGTACCACGTGGGTACCGCGCAGGGCGTCCTGCAACGTCGTCCCAACGCTGATATACGGGTCTCGTTCATCGGTTATGACCAGAGCGGCGGCGCATCCTGAACCGCTAAGAGCATCCAAGGTATCGTAGCGCCTGATGTTGGGCGACAAGGGCAAACTCGCCGGCCACCAGTTGGGTTCGCCGGCGGTCTGAAAGATCCCCACTGCCTCCCGATTCACCACCGCAGCGCTTGCCCTGGTTATAACCGCTGACTCTGCCTCGATCGTCCAGCCGAACTCGCGACCCAACAGGTCAACGGCAATGGTCTGGGTTGCGTGTGACCCGGAGGTGATTACCGCCTCCGCTCCCAATACGGCGGCCACCCTCTCAGCAAGAGAATCCGCGCCCCCAAGGTGTCCCGAGACCACGCTGATGGCGAACCGCCCGCCGTCATCGACGCATACAAGCGCTGGGTCGGTGCGCTTGTCATTCAGCATGGGTGCCACCAGCCTGACGGCGGCGCCAACGGGAAGAAAGAGCACCACCGCCTCGAACTCCTCCCAAACCTGCCGTAGCAGGGGACGCAGGGGCAGATCGAATGCCCTTGCCTGGAACGTCTCTTCCTCGGTACAGGGGTCCGAAAATCGGCGGTCGATGTAGAGGGTGGTTTCAGGACCCAGACCTGCGGCAACGCGTCGAGCCAGGACCGCCCCATGCATGGACAGTGCGACCAAGGCGATGCTTAGCATTGCCGGTCACCCCACAGCGGCGTCGGCCGCCGCGTCCTCGCTTTCGCTGGCGTGCCGGAAGAGGTGCGTGTAGTCCTGGGAATACAGGTGGGAAGAAGCGGACTTCTGCTGGTCGACGTACTCAGGAGACGTCAGGTTGGGGTTCATGGCCTCACCGACCATTACGAGAGCCTGCCGGTTAATCTTGGCATCACGGACCTTTCGGGCGATGTCGGACAGGGTTCCCCGAATCACCTGCTCCTCCGGCCAACCGACCCGGTACACCACGGCAACCGGGGTTTCCGGCGAATATCCTGCCCCGGTCAACTCGCGGACGATCTTGGTCATGCGGGTAATGCTGAGGAATATGGCGAGCGTGCAGCCGTGAGCGGCCAAGTCCTGCAGTTGTTCCTTGGGAGGCATGGCAACCCGGCCCTCGGCCCGTGTCATGATGATGGTCTGAGACACCTCGGGCACAGTGAGCTCGGTCTTGAGCACTGCCGCGGCAGCAAAAGCAGCACTCACGCCGGGTATGATTTCGTACTCGACCTTTTCGCGCTCCAGGATTCGCATCTGCTCAAGTATGGCTCCATAGACCGCCGGATCCCCGCTCTGGACGCGGGCCACTGTCTTCCCTGATGCAACCGCCTTGAGCATGATTTCCATAATTTCAGGAAGCGCCATGCTCTTGCTGCCATGCACCTCGGTGCTGGAAGACGCGAAATCCGCAATCTCCGACGGCACCAGAGAATCGGCATACACCACGACGTCCGCTTCGCCAATGATGCGCCTGGCCTTTACGGTGATGAGTTCCGGGTCGCCCGGCCCGCTACCCACGAAGTAGACTTTGCCCTGTTTTTCACTCACGTGATTTCACTTCCTTATTATCAAGAGGGAAAAATAGT
This sequence comes from Dehalococcoidia bacterium, assembly GCA_965215675.1. Classification (GTDB taxonomy): domain Bacteria; phylum Chloroflexota; class Dehalococcoidia; order Lucifugimonadales; family UBA3495; genus VXOI01. The sequence goes on from OZ244112.1 coordinate 175,717, forward strand.
CCAACTTCTCCCCGGCGAGTTTTCCCAAGTCCCTCACCACCTCTTCACGGTCGGTGCTAGCCCTTTTCACGTAAACGCTCTTGCCCGCCAACCCCAAGTTGTCCAGCTCGGACATCGCCTTTAGCAGGGTGCGGTTGACCTTCATCAGAACCACGGTGTCGTGGGTCGCGATTGCATCCCGGAGGCCGTCTATGCCGTAGGCGGCGGGCAGGACAGCGAGGCTCTGCCCGTGAGTCACCAGGGGCGTTGCGGCAGACGCGGCTGCGGCTGTGACCGACGTGACCCCAGGTACTATTTCGACGGGCAGATCCGGATGTTTGATCCGTATGCTTTCCAGGACATACGAGAATGTACCGAACAGCATGGGGTCGCCCTCGGTGATGAAAGCGGCGTCCTGGCCTTGTCGCAGCCGTTCGGCGAGGGTGTCAGCTGCGAGGCGCCAGACATCCCCGGCTTTCTTCTCACTATTCGTGGGGAACCGGAACCGCATTATCTCCTGGCTTTCCAGGTCCAGGAACTGCTGAACGATGTTGAGCGCATAGCTCTCTTCGCTGGTTTCGGCCTGTGGCACGCAAACAAGAGAAACCGACTGCAGGATCCGTTGGGCCTTCAGCGTCAAGAGTTCCGGGTCTCCGGGACCAACCCCGACACCATACAGGCGGCCTAATCCCTGCCCACTGGCGGGGCCGGTCACTCTCCAGCCTCCGGCTTTTTCGCGGAAACTATGAACACCGGATTCAGGGCTTCCAGACGCACAGCACCGTCGGGCATTTCCTTGCCCCGCGAGGCGCTTACCGAGGTGAGCTCGACGTCCATGCCCTTGTTTTTCAGCCCCTGGTAGGTCTCCAGAGTACGCTCCAACGCGGCCAGGTTGACCACGATACGGCCCCCTGGATTCAGACGCCGCACCGACTCATCGAGAATCCGGGACAGGTTTCCGCCGCTGCCACCGACAAATACCGAGTCTGGAGACGGCAGAGATTCCAGCACGTCCGGTGCCTCCCCATGGATTACGTGCACGTTGGGACCGCCAAACATCGCAACGTTATGTCGCAGCAGGTCCAGGCTGTCGCCATCGCGTTCGATGGCGAATATGGCCCCACTGTTGGCGATGAGCGCGGCCTCGACGGAAATAGAGCCAGTGCCAGCACCGATGTCCCAAACTGTGCTGTCTCCGCGGACGCCAAGGAGGTACAAGCTTACCGCGCGGACTTCCCGCTTGGTAATCTGACCTCGCAGCGGGCGGCGCTGCTCAAAGGAATCGTCGGACAGCCCCAGCGAACGCGCCATGGCTGCCGCATCCTGGCTAACCACCGGAGCCTGCGGGCGCGCCCACCACCATAGGAATACCGTCGGGAGAGGTGGATGCCCAGCCAAGAAGGGTACCGTCGAAGTCGAAACACATCGAATCCACTATCACCGAGTCGGCGTCGTCTCCGAGAAGCTTCTGGCTTTCGTCGCATACCATCTGGCAGATAACAGGTATGACCTGCATCAGCCCGTTGGCCTGGGCAATCTCCTGGAAGTGCCGAGCGCTGCTGGCGCCCTGAATCTCTTCCTGGACCTCCGGAGTGGCGCCACACCGGGCCGCCAACTGGGCAAGAAAAGCGGTGTCCACCTGGTTGCCTGCGACGTGCGTGACGAAATGCCCCACAGCCATCTTCGAGAATTTGCCTATCATCCCCACGTGGGTAGCACGGCCGATTTTGCGCATGACGCAACGCTTCAGCGAGGGACCGCTGAAGATACCTGCTTCGATATAGGCCATGTCCGGCAGATCCAGGAGTTGACGAGAGTATTCCTCGCTCCTTGTGCCTGTTGACAGCACGACGTGGGGCAGGCCGTTGGCGGCCGCGACGTCCACCGCCAGGTGCACGCTGGCGCGCCAAGCCGCCGTGGAAAAGGGCTGGACGACTCCGGTACTGCCCAGTATGGAAATGCCTCCCAGTACACCCAGCCGGGCGTTGGTGGTCTTTTCGGCAATTTCCTCGCCATTGGTCACAGCCACCTGCGCCACAAATCCGGCGTCCGGCTCGAGGCCAGCGGCAACGGCGGCCTCGCTGACCGACTCCGCCATCATCCGCCTGGGAACGCGGGTTACGGCGGGCTCTCCCACCTCTATTCCAGTACCGGGCCGGGTCACTGTTCCGACCCCGGGTCCGCCGGTTATTTTGAGGCCCGACAGGTCTGGATTGCGGGATACGGTGACACAGATTTCGGCGCCGTGGGTGGCGTCGGGGTCATCACCCCCATCCTTTATCACGGAGCACAATACCCGCTGTTCATCTAGCCGTTCAGATCGGTGGATTTGCAAGGTGGCATCCTGGCCCACCGGCAACCGGATAGTTACCTGGTCCACCTCCCGGCCAATGAGTAGCATCAGCGCAGCTGCCTTGGCTGCTGCGGCAGCGCACGAACCGGTGGTGTAGCCGGTGCGCATACCCTGCGGGTTACGAACCGTCGGACGGCTGTAATCGCTTTCCGTGGATTCTATTTCGTCGGGTTGTTCCGCCATATCATTTTCTTGACGTGCAAACGTCCTGCATGCTGACGTACGAATCGAGGATGCCTGTTACTTCACTTGCTCCAGGCTTCGCGTATCCGGTCTGCGGCCACCGACACCACCCGGCTGTCGACCCCCAATGGTGGCGACACGTGTATGGGTATGTCCTGGTATCGTTCCCTGGCAGCTGCAACTCCACCCAGCACGTTCCTCTTCAGAATCATGCCGGGGAAGAACAGGTATGGCACACAGAGCAGCGCCGACACCTTGCGGTTTGCCACGAGATTGGCAAAGGCCGATTCCATGGTGGGGTCGCCGTAATGCGACTGTGCCACATCGACCGCGTATCCGTCACCAAGCTGCCGCTCGGCCATCTGCCCCAGATCCTTCAGCCACAGGCAATCGTCGTACTGCGTCTTGGTGCCGGCTTTTACCACCAATACACCCACAGGCCCGTCGTTGCCGGGCTTCAGGCCGGGCGTACCGTCAAGGTCGCGGACGCGTTCGACCACAAGGTCCGCGAGCCTGGAGTCGGCCCCCAGTCCCTCGGCCAAGCGAACATCCACCTGCGGCGACCGCGCCTTAACGTCGTCCAAGACCTCTTCCAACTCGTCAGTGGCATGTTTGCCGTGTCCCAGGAGGTACGGCATTATGACCACTTCGCTCAAACCCCGGCCTGCCAGCATTTCAACCGCATCGACCGGGAACGGCTCGATGAACTCCAGGCATGACACCAGCACGTCGGCTTCGGATTCGCCCAGATCAGACTGCAGCAGTGCTGAGGTATCCGCAAGACCCACGGGGGTGCTGGGGCAATGCCGGCACCAATCGGGCCAGTTGCCATCCTGGGCGGCCCATGCGCAGGAGCATTCGTCCCGGCTGGCGCCCCGACGGCTGCCATGGCACAGCATCACGACGCCGCGGCGTCCGTTGGCGTTCAATTGTCCTGCATCCCTGGAATATTCAGGCGAGACCAATTCTGTACCTATTCAGCTTTCAGAAGATCAAGGAGGGCGTTTACAGTTGCCGCAGCAGCAGAGCTGCCGCCGCGACGTCCCAGAATTGTGATATATGGAATGTTGCGCTTTACCAGCTCGTCCTTGGACTCCGCACAAGCGACAAATCCCACCGGCATTCCGATTACCAGCGCTGGATTCACTTCTCCGGCGTCTATCAGGTCCAGCAGGGCCAGTAGTGCCGTTGGGGCGTTGCCAATGGCGCATACCGAGCCGGAGATACTGGGAGCCAGTTCCCTTATCGCTGCCACTGAACGGGTAGTACCGTCCCTCCGGGCTCGCTCGGCCACCTCTGGGAGGTCGATGGCGCAAGTGGTGGCCACTCCTGCTCCCCTGAGCAAGGCCTTGGAGATGCCCATCTCCACCATTCTCACATCGGTTACGATCGTGGATGCCGCCTTCAGGGCGTTCAAGCCAGCCTCGACGGCCCCAGGACTCAACCTGACCGAGGGGGCGATGTCCCCGTCGCCTTCAGCGCGAACGATCCGGCACAGCACGTAGTGTTCCCTGGGGGACAGCTGCAGTCCCGAAGGCAAACAAGCCTGAACCATCTTCAGGCTTTCGCGGTCGATTTCCTCAGGGGTAAGTGCGTATTTTTCGACCAGAGTCATTGCTTCTGAACCATATGAGAGGCAACTGCGAGATGATGGAAATACCATGGCGAAAAAAAGCCCTGGCCTAACGAGCCAGGGTTTCGGGGGAAACCGGCGAACGGTTTTCACCGGGGAGGTGGGAATTCCGCCTCGCCGAACCATGCCGGAACCCGCTCCGTTGGCGCAGATCAGGTCTCGGTTCCTAAGGCAGGTCTCCTGACTCGTGGATCCTCATTGGCCCGGCGCCTTCCCGCCCTGCAACATGGGCAGTGGCAAATTCGCCGGTCAACTCCTCACTAACAGTGGCGCAACCGTGACGGAATCACACCGTCTTCCCTATTAAATCCCAATGATACCTTGAGAGCAGATTCAATTGTTAAGGCGGAGCCGGAACGAAGGTGCCAGAGCACTGTTCGCCACTCTACAACAGAGGCCATTTGGTGTCAAACCGGTCTGCCTCAGAGCAATCGCGTCTTAAACGCCGAAGGCCCCGTAGGTCGTCCTTCCCGCGCAGGCGGGAATCCAAACCCCCGTCTACCCTCGCACCCGGAACCGAAGGAGGCACTGCCACTCCCGTCTCCACCGCCATTCAGACCAATTTTGTGTGCTGAGAAACAAGACGCGATTGCCCTGGGTCTGCCTCGGAATCGTGTTGGGGTGTTTTGATGACATTTGGCGCTTGCCAAGCCTCGTGGCTTTCCTCTAACATATGTTCTATGTTTGAACAGTGTGGGAAGCACAACTCCCGTGCCATCTCGGCGGGTATGCCTTGATCCGCGAACAGCCGGAAATCGCAAAAATGGTAGGAAATGAGCGGAATTGAGCGGGAAAAACGAAAAATCTCAGCCCTTTAGACCCGCAGAGCCAACCTCGCAATTGCAACGCACTGCGCAGCTGAATCAGGACGAGATTGCCCCGTGCCCTTGGCCTACCTAACCACCTAGATCAGAGAAGTCACGCATCTTGCCGGGTCGGACTCTGAAAGAACGGGCGGACGGTGGCCGGAGTGGACATAGTCGGCGATCAACTTGCCTGCCATTGGGCCTCGACCGAAGCCGGACGACGCCAGCCCGCCGACGATGAACAGGTTCTCCTTCTGCGGAATCCTGCCGATAAGCGGCCTGCCATCCAGGGGAAAAGGCATCAGGCCCGCCCATGTTCTACTGATGGAGAGCCCTCGCAGGAACGGAAGGATTTCGGAGGCGTGTCCGAAGTTCACCTCTATTCCGTCGGGCTCAACCGATTTGACGTATCCGACCACCTGCCTATCGCCGCCAAAAATGATCTCGCCGTCCCTTGTCTGCCGTCCATACAGGTGTCTCGTCATCCTGCGATGGCCGTCGTGGGTGAGTTCGGGTGGGGTGTCGGAGTTGTTGCTTGGACTGCCGCTCCACTGCAGTGGTGATTCCGCCGCCGATATTGAGTGAAACACCCGGGGAGGAAGCGGCTCGGTTGCCCACATCTGTCCTCGTACCGGGACGATAGGAATCTCAATGCCCAACATCTGACCCAGTTGCTGACTCCAGGCCCCTGCCGCGAGCACGATTTGCCGGGCCGTATGAACCTCGCCCTTGCACTCGACTTGCCAAGTACCGTCGGCCGAAGAACTGATCCCTGTGACTTCTCGCCCGGTCAGCACGTTCGTGCCGAGATGCCGGGCTGCATCGGCAAACCCCTGGGTGGCCTTAACCGGGTCTGCCTGGGCCCTGAGAGTATAATGCACCGCGCCCTTCAGTTCAGGGTTCAGCCCCGGCTCAATGCTTCTAGCCTGGTCCATGCCCAGCAATTCCACCGTATGGCCGCGAGACTTGAGGGACAGTACGTTGTCACGGGAGTAATCGTATTGCTCAACGGTTTGGATAGCCTGGAGGGCCCCGGACTGCCGGAACTCTATATCGTAGCCCTGGTCGAGCTGCAGGCTCCTGAATATCTGGAGGCTCCCCATGGTCAGGTACGACTCCAGGTTGGGAAGGTGTCCCCAGCCATAGGCGCCGATGCCACCAGCGTTTACGCCAGAGGCCTCAGAGGCGATTTCACTCCGCTCCAGCAAAGTGACCCTGCGCCCGTGCTGCGCCAGATGATAGGCAGCGGACGCTCCGGCTATACCGCCGCCAACTACAATCACTTCCGACTCGGCCATCAGTGTCCTCCCAAAGTCGAGACACTATACGCCGGACCTGCAATCGGATTCAACGGAGGTTCCCGGCACGAGACGATCGGCCGTGATACACCGATTTGATGAGAGAGCCGATTGGTGCGTTAGACAACCATCATTTGCGCAGCGATATGCAGGGCCCTACAAGGTAATTGCCAACGCACAACCGCCGCGAACGCACAATGTTGCTCTAACCCGGCGGTCAAGTTGCTTGGTGAACGGGCAAACGCGCACATCAGGTCAATGAGCACTGGGGACAATTCCACCACCTTGGTCAATTCGAATTGTAAGTTGTCGGATCGTATAGAACCCCGCCGCTGTTAATCCAGGGCCCGTTGCGGCTGTTGGTGTCGCCGGAGTTGAGCCAAACGTACGCCGCCCTGATCCTGAAGTTGTAGCTACTCCCGTCGACCGGAGCGGCACCCTGGCAATACCGGCCGTACACCAGCGTAAGTGGGGCCGGATCCAAGTCCTCGTTGTACCCGTGCATGTCCCGGTAACGCGACTGCGAGCACCACAGGGCGTCGGGATCACCGACCAGCTTATATTCCACATCGTAGCGGAACTGCGGCACCGTGTTGCCGTCGCCGTCCCGGATCGGCACGCGGTTATTGTTACGTACCGGTCGGAAGTCGGGATTGTTGGGATAGTATGGATTCGGCCGCTTCCAACTCAGGTCGAACCCGCCGCTGGGCCTCACCTGAACGGCAAAATCGGTGGGGGCACCCGGTGCGCCGGACATCACGAAGTACTCGTCCGATGGCTCGCTTTCGCCGAGGAGGTTCCTGGCCACCACACGCACATAGTAACGTCCGTGGCCGGCCATGTTCTTAAGACTACGCGAACCGACCTCCGGGTCCTCCACCACAACTTCATCGCGGGCCCTGTAAGAGCCGCCGGTGCGCCACTGCACCAGGTATTCGTCGGCCGGAGTGCCGGTCGAAGGTGAGTCCCAAGACACCAGAAGGGACTCCTTGCCGCCAACCGCCTCGATGCCGGTGGGGACATCCGGGACGCTTCCGCTGGGGTTGTAGGACACCCCTCCGCTGGACCGCCAGGGCCCGTTTCGTACGTTGGTGTCCCCGGAGTTCAACCATACGTAGGCCGCCCTGATCCTGAAGTTGTAACGTTCGCCAACAATGGGCTCAGCATCTTGGCAGAACCCGGTGACGGTGAGTTTGAGATCGGCCGGGTCCAGCGATTCGTTGTAGCCGTGCATGTCCTTGTAACGCGACTGCGAGCACCATCCTCCGGACTGTCCGTCCACCAGCTTGTATTCCACGTCGTAGCGGAACTGGGGCACGGTGTTGCCATCGCCGTCCCGGATCGGCACGCGGTTGCTGGTACGCACTGGACGAAAATCGGAAACGTTCGGATAGTACGGATCGGGGCGGTCCCAAGTCAGCGCGAACCCGCCGCCCGGCCTCACCTGCACGTCAAAATCCGTGGGGGCACCGGGTGCGCCCGACATCACGAAGTACTCGTCCGATGGCTCGCTTTCGCCGAGGAGGTTCCTGGCCACCACACGCACATAGTAACGTCCATGGCCGGCCATGTTCTTAAGACGACGCGAACCGGCCCCTGGATCCTCCACCACGGCTTCATCGCCCGACTCGTAAGAGGCACCGGTCCGCCACTGCACCAGGTAGTCGATGGCTGGAGTGCCGGTGGTGGGTGGGTCCCAAAACACCAGCAGCGACTCCTTGCCGCCCACCGCCTCGACACCGGTGGGGACATCGGGAACGCTACCGCTGGGGTTGTAGGACACCCCTCCGCTGTACCGCCAGGGCCCGTTTCGTACGTTAGTGTCGCCGGAGTTCAACCAAACGTAGGCCGCCCTGATCCTGAAGTTGTAATGTTCCCCAACCACAGGAACGGCATCATCGCAGAACCCGGTTACTGTCAGGGCAAGGTCGGCTGGATCCAATGATTCGTTATAGCCGTGCATATCCCTGTAACGGGACTGTGAACACCATCCCCCGGGTTGTCCGTCCGCCAGCTTGAATTCCACGTCATAGCGGAACTGCGGTACTTTGTTGCCATCGCCGTCCCGGATCGGCACGCGGTTGCTGGTACGCACCGGACGGAAATCCGGAATGTTGGGATAGTAGGGGTCGGGTCGATCCCAGGTCAGCTCGAAACCGCCTTCGGGTCGGACCATGGCGTGGAAGTCAGTAGGAGCGCCGGGCGCGCCGGACATGACGAAGTACTCGTCTGATGGCGTGCTCCAACCATGCGGGTTAGCTCCGCGGACCCGTACGTAATAGCGTCCGTGGCCAGCCATTTTCTTCAACAGATGCGACGTGGCTGCCGGGTCCTGCACGGTTGCACGATTGGCGGGTTCGTAGGTACCCCCAGTGCGCCACTCCACGATGTAACGATTGGCCGAGGTGCCGCTCTGGGGAGGCTCCCAATTGATCAGGAGGGAATTCTTTCCCCCCACCGCCCATACATTTAGAGGAGACAACGGCCGCCCTGCCGGAGCTGCCGTAAGCTCAGCGGACGGCGTACCGACAGTCCCGTCGGCGGCCACCGCGGACACGCGGATCACGTATGGAACTGCGTTGATAAGGTCGGTAATGGTCGCGGAACGGGTCGACGCGCCGGACACCTCCAGGCGACGAGACGCGTCGTAGGCTTCGTCGCCCGATTTCCATTCGACCACGTAGCCGGTCAACTCAATCTCGTGGTTTTGCGGCTCGCGCCACGACACCTGGATCTCCTCGTCGTCCGGGGAGGCGCTGACGGAACGCGGAGCCGTCGGCTTTCCCGGAACGGCGGCAAGCTCCACGGACCGGCTGTGTCCGTCATTGTCCACGACCGTATCAGTCGAATTGCTGTTCACGGCTGCGATGCGTACGAAATACTCGGTCCCGTCGGTTAGTCCCTCGATGGTGTGAGTGAGGTCCGCGGTTTCCGACACCAAGGCCTGTTGGTCAGCACTGTAAGATTGACCAGCAGTGCGCCACTGCACGATGTAGTGGGTTACCGCGGGGGACGTTTCGTAGAGATGGGCGTCCCACGACATTTTCAAGGAACCATTGCCAATCGTCAGGCCGGCGTCCTGGGGTTTGCGCCAGTGGCAGCCGCCGTCCTGCCACGGGTTGCCATGGGACGGGCCCGAGGATCCTATTGCCCAGTTGGCTTCGCGCAGTGAGCAGAACCCTCCGAACATGTTGCGCATCAGGTAGGCGGCGGTGCGCTTGCCGCTGGCGACCCTGAGATCTGCCCAGATGGCGTCCAGATCCATCGTTTCGTCGTCGCGGCCGTAGTGATCTTGAAACCAGGCGGGAATTTCCCCGCGGGCAACGCTGCCGGCCACGGACACGCTTTCCGTGTCGGGCTTGCCGTTTCTGGCAATCTCGCGACAATTCCCGAGGTATCCAACTGACGTGGTGGCTACCCGGTGCGTGTAATAGCCCAACACGTCGGGGTAGATTTCGCCGACCGGGCAATCCCCTTTGACCCGATGGTTGAAATACAGCCATCCGACGCCAACCACTTCCGGTGCGTCGGGCACACGAGGGTCCAGGGTGAAGTGATGAGCCAGTTCGTGCAGCACCACCACCCTTGAGTGGTAACCCCCAACAGTGAAACCGAGGCGTAAGCCGCGGTTCACGCCCCGGAACCCCTGCACGCCTCCGATGGAATACACATAAAAGCCCGGGTTTTTATAATCACCCACCCGCACTTGGAGTGGATGATCGCTCCATGCTGTGCGCACCCAGGGATGGTCATCCTCGTACTCTTTGACGAAATCGTCCTCGATATGGGTCTTGGCCGCCTCGTTCAGGGAATTGTTGGACCTCGTTGGGTTGGCGCTCCTAGTGGTATCGGAGGCAGTGGGGATGGAGCCTTGTATGCCCACGAGGACGGAATAATACTGGTCGGTGGCGAGGGTCCAACCGGCTGCCGCGCCTGCGTCCTGGCCGTTGCCAACGACGAATCCCACCTGGTAGTACTCAGTGCTCGTGACGAAAACGTCGTTTTCAAACGCGACGAAATAGTCAGTCCCCGCTGCCAGATTGGCATTGGCGGGAGCGGAGAAGGTGTTGCGGTCGTCGTCGGCAAACGACGCTGGGTTGGTCAGTGTATACAGGATGTCATCTGGGTTGCCATTTGCATCGGACGTATAGATGCTGACCTTGGGGGCGTCGTTTGAACCAACGTCCTTCAGGTAAGCCACGACTGCTGAAAGCGTGTATCCGGCTTCGTTGTTGCCAGTGGTAAACCCCTGGGCTTGGAAGTACACGACGTCTTCAACAGGTCCAACCCTCTCCCAATTCTCCGGATGCGACGTCCGACCCAGGTTGCTGACCAAGGTGATCTTGGTGGTGACCTCTCCGTCGCCAGAATCAGGGTTAGCTTGGAGCGACAAGGCATCACCGGCGGCGGGATGCGCCCAAGCCTGGATGCCTGTTTCCGGCGAGCCGACCCACAGGGAGGCGACCAACGCCACTGCCGACACGATTGTGGTCACCAACGCAAGCCAAGCGACGCGGCGAGTTCGCAGGTGTGAAATCATGAACCGCATGGAATTTCTCCGTTAGCGTGCATCGCCGGGATGTAGTTTCGGTAGTTGTCGACCATCCCAAACCCTCAGTTTTACAGGGTCCGCCCCGGCCGGCCGCGGCCCTTCTTTCGACGGCTATCTTGTGCTGGGTATTGACCTCCAGTTCGAGTTGAAGCCAATTCTTATAACTCCAAGTGGTTGAGGCTGACCCGCCCCTTTCCGCCTTGAGCCAAAGCTGAACGGCCATGCGTACAGCCGTCCTAGAAGTCTGGCCGGAAAGCCATCGGCCGGGTTTTCGCTATGCCAAGCAGACGTATTACAGTCGTATATGGCACAATACTGCATATATTACGTTGCAACACGCTCTGTTTCACCGATAATCGACGGCAAGAAAACGACTGCTTGGGAAGAATCGGGGTTTCCGGCCAGATTTCTAGGCTGCAATCGCCGGCGCGCGCCCGACGACCAATGACCCGGCATCGCTGCGAGCCTCACATTGAGTCGGGTGGGGGTGTCTGGTACCAGGCCTCAAATCTTGGCTAACTTCTCTGGGTCGCATCCCATTCCGAGAAACCTAAATGCTTTGTCAATTCGGAGGCCGTGACACATGTGTCCAGTGATCAGCGGTCATTCCTTTGCTGCGCGCAGGTCCCAGGTAAGTCTGGTGAAGTCTCCGCCCTCGCCCATGATGTGAAGGTTTTCGGTCCCAGTGATGGATGTGCCGCCGGATGGCTTACGAGATCCAAATCGGTGAATTATTCGGCAGTACCGCCGGTGATGACGAGGTTGCCAACGGCATTCGGCACTTCACGCTTCTCAGTTGCTTTCCTGATTCGGCTTGATATGCCAATCGCAACTGAACCTGCTACCAGCGCCCTATAGCGATAACGTCACCGGATAACACCGAGTGGTCGCATACGGTCGCTGGCTTCCTTCAGCAGCCAACTGCTACGTAAAGATAACGGGTGAGTCTTCGCCAGTCTGTGCTCTTGCAAAATATGGACAGGCGAGCCTCAAAATGTCTGCAATTTACAGTGAATTGATAGTCGCGGGCGTTGTCTGGCAACAGCGCACAAAGGGGACCACTCTGGAATGTTGGTACGCAGGAACCACCATGTTGTCTTGATTTTCAAGACAGTCGCTTCACTCAAACAGGAGCCGTCGCGACGACAGATATCGAACGTCACCTAGCCGGCAAGTTCAACAACAATTGTGGCGCCGGCAACAATCCGCGTTTGGAGGCCGTTTCGACGTCACCGGAAGTTTGCCTTCCGGCAAGATAATTCCGAGGCAACAAAGGGGTGCCAAGTCGCCCGCGACAGTCAGAATTGAATTGCCCTTTCTCTGAGGAGGGAGAGGCAACGCGCAGATTAGAGGTGGGCGCACTGAATGGACGCTGCAGCAGTGCATCTCCAGTGTTTCCAATGCTCATTTCCGTCTCGATTTTGGTCTGCGTGTCGGCGCCGGGCATCAGACTGCGGCGTGTGCGGCCATTGTGCATGCGCACAAAACCGGTTTGGTATGCCCCGATTTAGAGACCTCAGATCGCTCCCTGCCCATACCGCGACCGATACAATCTCGGAGAAACTGGAGGAGTGTGGGATAGCACCTTTTGTGATATGTGCGTGAGGCAGTTCCGGTATTCGATGCCGCCCGGCACCTGAGCCAAATCACATGGGCAAGGGACGCATCGTCCGTCGCCAGCTACTATCAACGCAACCCTATCTGATAACTCCCGCTGAGGCACTGCAAGCACCGTATCGCTCACTTTGAACTGGAAGGAAGGAAGAATCGCCTTGCACGCAGTCAATTCCGATTGCTCTCGCGGCAGCAAACTGCTTGCCTTTACTCAGACCGGTGTCCTCATCAATGTGCGAGGGCTATACGTTAGGGCCCTCGGCTCTTCACATCTGCTGCCAGACACCACCAATATATTCATCAGAAAGAGCCTAGGCAGTTACGCCCACGTGGTCGGGACGCCCCGGCAGAAAGTTCTCTATGTGCCGCCGCTGGGATGCGCTCGGTTCGTACCGCCGCAGCACTATTTCACCTCCACCACACATCTGCATCAGAATTACACTCTATCCAGGTACGACCAGCTGATACTCCGGGCTTTCACGCAGGTTGCGCTCAATTGTCGATTCACCCAGGAATGACAGGCTCGGCGGTAGCGACTTTGCGATCGTCCCGTCTACACGCGAACCCGACGTATCGGTATCCGTCACACTCGGCTATAATGTGGTCGCACGCTTGATTGGCGCACCAAGGTTTGACACAAGAACGGGCCGGCCCTTTCCCCCTCCCCTTTCCTTCTCTTCTTGTTCGCCCTCCCGCTGATTCACCTGCGTTATCAATCTAAATTAGGGAGTCCGTTCCTGTATGGCTCTTGCATATTCGTCCGCCCGCGCGCGTTCGCCCAAGCGCACCCCAGTCCGCACCACGCACCAGACCGTTTGCGATGACTGCAGAATGTCAACCACCCTTCCCTTCCGGCCAACCCAGGGGAAGCCGGTGTATTGCCGCTCTTGCTTTATGGCCCGGCGTCAGGGGGCTTCACCGGCGGCCAGCGCCGACTCGGTCCAAACCGTCCGTCCGCGTTCCGGAAGTAAGCCACCCGTTGAGAGCGCCCCGGTCGGCGAAACCACATTTTCCGGAATGTCCTTGGACGCCACTACCAAGACTGCAATTTCGCGGATGAACATATCCAAGCTCACACCCATTCAGGAGAAGGCGATTCCTCACCTCATGGCGGGACGCGACCTGATCGGCCAGGCGCGCACCGGCTCTGGAAAGACGCTGGCATTCGCAGTGCCCATGGCAGAGATTTGCGATCCGTCCCTCCGACAGGTGCAGGCCGTTGTGATAGTTCCCACCCGCGAGCTAGCCATGCAGGTGGCAGGAGTCATCGAAGCGCTGGTTTCCCCGCGGAAAATCCGGGTGACGCTCCTGTATGGGGGGCGGTCCCTGAAGCCGGAATACATAGCGTTGAGGAACGGTGCCCAAGTGGTCGTCGGCACTCCGGGCCGGACACTGGACCATCTGCGTCAGAGGACGCTTGACCTGAGCGCCGTGCGATTCCTGGTGTTGGACGAAGCAGACGAAATGCTTGACAGAGGATTCGCCCACGACGTGGAAGCCATCATAGGCCGCACGCCCAAAGAACGGCAGACAGCCCTCCTGTCCGCTACGATGCCTGAGTGGGTGTCCAAGACTGCCTCCAAGCACCTGCGCAATCCAGTAACGGTCGAGGTGGACGCGGGCCTGCAGGCGCCGCCCACAGTGGAGCACCTGGTCTACACCATCCGGAAAAGCGACAAGCTGGAAGCGCTAAGGACGCTGCTGGATCGACGGGAAGATGCCCCGGTTATTGTCTTTGGCAAAACCAAGCGCGGCGTCAAACAGCTGGCCCGAGAGCTGGATGCCTTGGGTTACCCGGTAGGAGCTCTCCAGGGAAATCTAAGCCAGAAAGCGCGCGAACTGGTGATGTCGGGCTTCCGTTCCGGGGCAGCGCCGATTCTGGTGGCAACCAACGTGGCCGCCAGAGGTCTGGACTTCGAGGGAATCGGCCAGGTAATCAACTATGATCTGCCGGACTCCGAGCAACTATTCACACATCGCGTTGGAAGAACCGGCCGCATGGGCCGCGCCGGCGAGGCGGTGACGTTCATCTCCGAGGGGGATGAGCGGAAATGGCGTGAAATCGAGCGGGACCTGGGCCTGCAGTTCACCAAGAAGCCCTGGAAGCAGGTCCGCAAAGCCAAGCCACTTCAATAGCGGTGTGCACTCAAACTGTAATTCTCGCGTATTCGAGAATGCGCCAGCGATCAAGTTGTAGATTCTTGACCGGTCTCGAGGCTTTGAATTCCGGCCGAAGCCTTCGCGGGAATGACAGTCTGGGACGGGAATGGCGGCAAGGAACGGGACTAACCGACGTGGACGTGGGATCTGGCCCGAGATGAGGCGTCCGTAATTGGTAAGACCTGCAGCAAGTTGCCGGCCCTACAGTCAACCATGCCTTGAAAGATCTCCTTCCGGAGCCCCATTGCCTCGATGGGAGCAATGCATTCGTCCGGTTCCAGCATCTCCAGCAAACTGGGTATGGCGGCGATTTCGTTGAACTCCCTCTCAAAACTGAACTGCCCCAAGGCCAGAGCCTGTCTTCGTGGAAACCGGGGTGTCTTGAGAGGGATGCCGTTGGGCAGATGCGGGAAGGAGCGAAACCGCTCCTCCCTTCTCTTGCCAAACATTTCCACGTAGACTCACAAATCGGCGCCGCAGATGGCAATAGCGATGGTATCGAATAATTTATGGCCCTCCCTGCGGTCTATCCTTGTGTCATCCAAAACCTGAACGCGCTCCATAATCGACGTGCCCTGCCTCCTTTCTATGACTCCGCCTCATCACCCCGATCCTTGATTTGACCTCACTGCCACAAGTCAATCAGCTAAGACACGATTGCCCTGTGATGTTTGCAGAATGCTCGGCTCGATGCGAAAATAAAATAAATCCATAGCTAAAGCCGGTGTAGCTCAGTGGCAGAGCAGCGGTTTCGTAAACCGCAGGTCAAGGGTTCGAATCCCCTCACCGGCTCCATTCGCTCTCCCATTTTCCCGCCCTGTTTGCGATTGTCGTTGCACTCATTATCCTCACGTTCCTTTGGGCTTCCCGTTGCGCTTATAATGGCGCCCATACAGCTTTCGATATGGGCGGTTTGCGTTAATGAAATTCGGACTTTTCTATCAGATCCAGGTGCCCAAGCCTTGGGACGAGCAGAGCGAGGCGAGGCGCATCTGGGAGGCCTTGGACCAGATCGCATTCGCCGAGGAAATGGGATATGACAGCGTCTGGTTTTCCGAGCACCATTTCCGCCCGGTCTGGTCGCACAACAGCGCCCCCGACCTGACTCTGGCGGCGGTCACCCAGCGCACCTCCAGAATCCGCATGGGCATCGGCGTCGTGCTGGCTCCCATTCACCACCCGCTGCACACAGCGGCCCGCATGGCCACACTCGACATCCTCAGCAAGGGGCGAGTTGATGTGGGCCTTGGGCGTACTGGCTACCCTTACCAGCTTACCCCCTACGGCACCACCTTGGAGGACACGCGGGGGATGTGGGAGGAATTCGCCCAGGTACTTCCCCGCATCTGGACCGAGGAAGAAGTCAGCCATGACGGGGAGTTCTTCCACATTCCACCAAGGAATGTACTACCCAAGCCTCTGCAGAAGCCGCATCCGCCCCTCTGGTCGGCCTGCGGCAGTGAGGAAACCACCCGCCGCGCTGGCGAGCTGGGGCTGGGGGCATTGGTGGGCAGCGAGGGCGGCCCCGACCGGGTGGCCGGCACGTTGGAGCTGTACCAAAAGAGCCTGAACGGGGCTCACGGCCCGACGATCAACAGCCAAAACGCGTTGATGACCGCAGGGTTCTGCCACGAGGACGCCAAGGTCGCCAAGTCTCGCGGTACCGAGCTGATCAGCTGGTACCTGGACCAGCAAAGGGAACGAGCGCGGCTGGTCTGGCGAGGAGTGGATCCTGCATCGGTGCCGCCCGACTACCAGGGCTACTACGAGCGGGACATGCGCCTGGCCGCCGGTCCCCATGAAGGCGACCCCACGCCGTCGGAGGTTGTAGACCGCGGCGCAAATTTCTGCGTCGGCACGCCTGATGACTGTATACGGTTCGTTGAGAACTACGAGGCCATGGGCATCGAGCAGATCTTCTGCCTCAGCGCAATCGGTCCGGCCACCAACGAAGAAACCATGAACACGCTGCGCATGTTTGGCAAGCACGTAATTCCCCATTTCAAGGCCAAGGAAAAGGCCGCTTAGGAGTTCATATATGAAGGCAGGCGTTGTATTCCCCCAGACCGAGATCGGCGCCGACCCGGCGGCGGTGCGGGATTACGTCCAGGCGGCCGAAGGGCTCGGGTTCTCGCACCTCATAGTTTATGACCACGTTCTGGGCGCCGACACCACCAAGCACGCCAACTGGACCGGCGGCTACGTGCTTGAAAGCATGTTCCACGAGCCCTTCGTGCTGTTTGGCTATCTGGCAGGAATCACGACGTCCATTGAGCTGGTGACGGCGGTGCTCATCCTCGGTCAGCGGCAGACGGCGCTTGTGGCCAAGCAGGCGGCCCAGTGCGACGTGCTCAGTAACGGCAGGCTGCGCCTCGGCGTGGGCGTCGGCTGGAACCACGTGGAGTACGAGGCCCTGGGTGAGGACTTCCACACCCGCGGCGCCCGGCAGTCAGAGCAGATCGAGGTGCTGCGGCAACTCTGGACCAATGATGCCATCGATTTCCACGGCAAATACCACGACATCACCAACGCCGGCATCAACCCACTGCCGATACAGCGGCCCATTCCCATCTGGCTGGGCGCCGGCGGCAGGGCCAGCCCCTCGCCCAGCGACCGCGTGCTTCGCCGCGTGGCCCGTCTGGCCGACGGCTGGTTTCCCCAGGTTGGCCTCGACGACGCCCCTGCCGTTCTGGAACGGCTGGCTGGTATGGCCGAGGCCGCGGGTCGCGATCCGTCCGCCATCCTGATGGAGGCACGCATAAACTCCGCGGACGGGGATCCGGAGTTCTGGCAGGCGCAGTCCGAACGGTGGGGCGGACTGGGAGCCAGTCACATTTCTATCAACACCATGCGCGCCGGTTACCAGTCCCCGCAGGACCACATCAACGCCATCCAGCAGTTCCGTGAGGTGGTGGGATAGGCAGCCGACGGCAACATCGTCCCCACCAGACTGAAACATGACATTGGAGTAGGCGATCTTGTGTGGCAGGTTCACCCTGATTTCCAGCGTCAGCGACCTCCAGTTCAGATTCGGGTTCGAGACAGAGGCCAAAGGCGTAGGGCCGCGCTATAACGTCGCGCCCACGCAGCAGGTACTGACCGTCGTCAACGACGGCGAAAAGCGTGGCGAGATGATGCGTTGGGGCTTGGTGCCGTCTTGGGCCAAGGACATCAAGATCGGCAACCGGATGATCAACGCCGTGAGCGAGACTGCGGCTTCCAAGCCTGCATTTCGCAGCGCCTTTCGACGCCGCCGCTGCCTGGTGCTGGCAAACGGCTTCTACGAGTGGAGGAAAGAGGGCAAGCAGCGTATCCCCCTTTATTTCTACCAGATATCGGGCGAGCCTATGGCCCTTGCCGGGTTGTGGGAAACTTGGAAGTCCCCTGATGACGAGTGGATATGCTCCTGCACAATCCTTACAACGGCGGCCAACTCGTTCATTGAGCCTGTGCACAACAGGATGCCGGTCATACTGTCGACAGAGACCGTACCACTCTGGTTGGACCCGCTGACCGAAACGCCAGACAACCTGCAGCCGTTGCTTCTGCCGGCACCGTCGGAGTTACTTGATTTCCGCGAGGTATCGCCAACGGTCAACAATGTCCGAAACGACAACCCAGGCTGCATAGAACCGGCCATACCCACTGAAGAGGTGCGGCTGTTCAGGTAGCGGCGGAATCGTCTGCCCCAGTTTCCAGCCGAGCCCGCCTCTTCATGGCGGTTATGACGCTTGCCGCCCATCTGGCAGCCGGGCTGAACCTCTTTGCTCTGTCCCCCCTACTTCCACTGGCAATCGAGGAATACGGGATCAGCCATTGGGCGGCGGGGATGCTGGTATCCCTACCCATGCTGGTTGCCGCGGGTATCGGGATCCCCGGCGGTATCCTCATCGCCCGCATAGGTGTTAAACGGGCCTATATGTGGGCGTGGGTGGCCATGGCGTTGCTGGCCCTCGCACCGGTCGTTCCCAACTTTTGGGTGTTGCTGGCGCTGCGCCTGGCATACGGCGTGGGTCTGGCGTTTGTGGTGGTGGCTACCGGCCCGCTGGTGATGCAGTGGTTCAAGCCCAAGGAAATGCTGGTTATCAACTCTCTGAATACTGCCATCCTGAGTGCGGGTGTGGCAGTCTCTTTGGCGGGTGCCGTTCCGCTGGCCGATTTGCTGGGCTGGAAGATGACCCTGACGGTGTTCTCAAGCGTCGGAATCATCGGGACCGTGCTGTGGCCGCTGGCGCCCAAAGATGGGCAGAACGGGACAGACCAAGCGAAGGGTATTTCAATTCGAGAGGTCTTGAGGGTCCTCCGCGGAAGGGCCGTGGTGCTTCTCGTAGCCGCCGACGCGGGAATCTTTATTCAATACACGGCATTGACCACTTGGTTGCCAACATTCTACGGAGAGGAGCGAGGAATTTCTCCCCAAGAGGCGGGATTCATCACAAGCATTCTGCCATTCATTGGGATATTCGCGGTCCTTGCTGGAGGCGCAGTTCCACTGTTGTTTGAGTCCTACCGATCAGCATTTCAGCGCTTCGGAGGGCTGGGCGACTTTCTTTTCTCCTACCGCGGAGTGATGGCTTTCTCAGGGGTATTGGCAATTGTAGGCGGGCTGGGAACATTCTTATTAGGAAATTTGCTTGGAATTTATGTCTCGGTTGTGGTGCTGGGCATAGGATCCTGGTTCTATGTCCCGGCTCTGCTCACGATTCCAATGAGGTTGGAGGGAGCGACTCCGGAGCGGGTGGCAGCGGTTTGGGGATCATATATGACCTTCTCGGGTCTAGGGATGTTCATATTCCCGATCCTCGTGGGTGGGCTCTATGACGCTTTCAGCTCCTACTATCCTGGTTTCATCATTTGCGCCGTGGCAAGCTGGGCGCTGTTGATCGCAGGTGTCCTCCTGCCAAGAGACGCGGGCACACAGAGCTCCGATGCCTAGGGCAATTGCCTTTGTAAATTTTGATCACATTTGCCGCTTGCCAAGCATTGTGATGGCTCCGTACCATAAATTCATGCCTGTTGCTTCCCACAGTGCCACGGTTTATTTCCGGCTAACGCTATGGCCATCAGGTTATGCTCGAACAGGCTGGAAAGACCAGTGGGACAAAATGGGACGTAAATGAAAATTTCGATCACTCGGGGCACGCTTTAGATAGGAAATAACGGGAATTTGGGCCAAAAATGGGGCTGAATGGGACAAAATGGGACAAGAATGAGAACTTTCAGTCCCACGGGGAGACCCATTAACCTTCACAGGTCCGCCGCTCTCGAATAGATGTATTCGATTCCCTATACACCCACGGATTCTCTCCAGCCAAATATGATCTCCCTGCTCCGATGATTGATTGACAAGGCTCGATTGCGGCGCGTAGGGTTAAGTCGGTCTTTCCGACCTGAAAGGAGGTTCGAAATGGCGAGAATCCCCGCCGCGACGAGAGAAAACATCCCGCAGGACCAGGTGGCCGAATTTGACCAGATGGTGCAGAACCTGGGCGGAGTCCCGCTCTACGGCCCCGGCTCCGTGTTGATTCATGTGCCCAAGGCGCACCAGGCCGCCACTGCGCTCAACAACTACCTCCGCAACGAGTCCTCGCTGCCCGCCGCCGCCCTGGAGTTGGCGATGCTGCTGGCTGCGCGGGAATACGACTGCCAGCACATCTGGAACGCCCACGCCGGGGCCGCCCGTGCCGCCAGCGTGCAGGACGGCGTGGTGGACGCCATCCGCGACGGCAAGGAGCTGCCCCCTCTCACCGACCTGGAGCGTGCCGTCATCAACTACGCCCGCGAATTCTTCCAGGATCGCAAGGTAGGCCGCGGCGCCTTCCAGGACGCTCTGGAGCAGTTCGGCAAGCAGGGTCTGATCGAGCTTACGCTGGTCATTGGCAACTATAGCTTCCTGGCCTTCGTAATCAACGCTTTCGACCCCGACCTGCCCTCCAATCGCACCGAGCCGCTGCTGCCGGGATAGGGCAAAGTTCCCCCAAGCCGGAGAAGAAACAGTCGTTTAAGAATATTTGCATTTACGGGAGATGTAACCATGGCGGTGGAACCCTTCAAGATCGATATTCCTGATTCTGTGCTGGACGATCTCAAGGCAAGGCTGGAGCGCACGCGGTGGCCCGACGAACTCCCCGGCGTCGGCTGGGAGTACGGCTCCAACATGGATTACATCAAGGAACTGGTGGAGTACTGGAAGAACGACTTCAACTGGCGCAAGCAGGAGGAGCTGATCAACAGCTTCTCCCACTTCAAGGCGCCGGTGGACGGGCGGCAGGTACACTTCATCCACGAAAAGGGGAAAGGGCCGAACCCGCTGCCGCTGATCATCACTCACGGCTGGCCCGGCACTTTCTTCGAGATGCACAAGGTCATACCCCTTCTTTCCGACCCTGCGGCCCACGGCGGCGACCCGGCCGACGCCTTTGACGTGGTGGCGCCGTCGATGCCCGGATACGGCTTTTCTGATGCGGCCCAGGAGCGAGGCCTGGATGTGCTGGCCGTTGGCGACGTCATGGCCAAGCTTATGCACGAGCAGCTGGGCTATGATCGTTTTGGTGCACAGGGTGGCGACTGGGGCGCCAGCGTCACTGCGCGGCTGGGCCACTCGCACTCCGATCACTGCATCGGCATACACACTACCTCGGTCACCCGCCCCACTCCATATATGGGACCAGGTTCTCGGCCGCTGAGTGAGGCTGAGCAAGGGCTGCTCAGACAACGCGAGGAATGGCTGGCCGCGGAGGGGGGATATTCCCACATCCAGGGCACCAAACCGCAGACGCTGGGTTACGGCCTCAACGACTCCCCGGCAGGATTGTGCGCCTGGATCGTCGAAAAGTACCGCACCTGGAGCGACTGCCACGGCGATGTAGAGTCCAAGTTCACCAAGGACGAACTGCTGACCACCGTGACCATCTACTGGGTAACGCAGTCCATCAACTCCTCCACCCGCCTGTACTACGAGACACTGCGCAAGCCATGGGACTTCTCCCAGGGAGAGCGCATCAACGTGCCGGTGGGCGTCGCGGTGTTCCCAGCCGAGATCAGCCGCGCTCCACGGGAATGGGCGGAGCGTTCCTACAACGTGCAGCAGTGGACGGTGATGCCCAGCGGGGGCCACTTTGCGGCCCTCGAGGAGCCGGAGCTACTGGTGGAGGACGTTCGCAACCACTTCCGCTCCCTGCGTTAGTCTCAACAGGCCTAGCGTTAACCGCAGCTAGCATTCCATTGTGCCCTGCCATTCACCCCAGCTCCCGCCACGGGGTGAAAGGCAGGGCTCTATAATTGCATCGTCCTCCCCGGGCAAGCATGGGACAGCAATCGCGCCCTCCTATTGGAAAGAATCACCACACCCAGGAGCCTCTCATCCCAGCTAACACCCCAGCCGTTTACTGGCTTCGCTCCTATTCAGGAGTCATGCTGCTGGTGGCCTTTCTGGTCAACTTTGCCACTGGCTTCGTCCAGTTTGGCTACAGTCTGACGCTGCCGTCCATGGAGGCGGCCCTGCACCTTTCCCATACCGAGGTGGGACTACTCATAACGCTCACAGCGGCAACCCGAATGGGAGGAGCCCTTGTCTCGGGTACGCTGTCGCCGCGCTACGGCAGCCGCTCCATTTCCGCGGGAGGCACGCTGGCAGTGGGAGCGAGCATGGTTCTTCTGGGGTTCGCCCAGAGCTATGGAATGGCGCTGGGCGCGGCCGTGCTGATGGGCATTGGCAGTGGTGCGGCACTGACCCCGGTCATGGGGCTGCTTTCGGCGTGGTTCCGGCTTAGAGACCGGGGGCTGGCCGCAGGGCTGGCCGCATCAGGCGGAAGCATCGCCTTTATCGTTGCCGGGGTCGCCGTTCCCATCCTGACCGGCTCTAACTGGGACGACGGCTGGCGCCACAGTTGGCAATTCTTTGGCGTCATGGTCCTGGTTATTGGAGTGGTCTCTCTGATATTTGTACGTGAGCGCCCCCCAGAGCCCCTGGAAACGGAACGACGTTCGACCTCACCGCGCAGTTCCTGGCCGATTGAGGCTTTCAAGCACCCCTCAGTCTGGATAATCACTCTGCTTGCCTTCACCTCTGGATGGTCTCAGAACCTGTTCACCACCTTTTTCGGGCTCTACCTCACCCAGGAGAACGACATCTCGCTAGGCACAGCCGGGCGACTGGTGATCCTGATCGGGGCTCTGAGCATTGGCAGCGGGGTGGGCTGGGGCTGGATGTCGGACAAGCTGGGCCGCGGGCAGGCCTTCGCCTATTCATTCCTGGTGCAGGGCGCGTCGTTTGTGCTGCTGGCGGCTGCGCCGGTGTTCGTGTCGTTTGTGATCGCATCCGCACTGATGGGCATAACGCTGAGAGCGGCCTACACGATATGCGCGGCCTCGTCGGGGGATTACGTGCCGGTGCGGTTCTCGGCGGCGGCCTTCGCCCTAATGTCGGTGGGCGCCGGTCTGGGCAGCACGATCTCCCCTACTATCGGCGGCCTGCTGGCCGACTTCGTGAACATGAAGTGGGTGTTCTGGATGGCTTCAGTCGGCTCGGTCCTGGGGCTGCTAGGGGCGTTCTACCTGCAGACCAGGCGGAGAGCCGACGCGCCATAGCAACTTGCGTCAGGTGGTCGGGCGACCGGAGCGCCTGAGCATCTGCTCCTGCAATTGCCGCATTCTTCGCAGAACAACAGCCTTGGCGGTGCGGAAATCCTCAACGTTTACGCGCGCAACCGCGGCCCTGTAGCCTTCCACGATTCCGAAGCACAGGCCAGCCAACACGCCCCCTACGATAGCGTCTAGAACGAAATGGTTTCCGGTCACAGTGATGGCAAAAAAGGTCATCGCCGGGTAGAGGAGACCCACGGCTTTAAATCCGCCCGGAAGTGAGCGAAACCAGTACACGCCAAGTATGACGGTCCAGCTGAAATGGAGGCTGGGCATCGCGGCAGTCGTGTTGTAGAAGACGGCCATTGTCTCCGAACCGTAAAGCGCCGGACCGAATGCCTGGATGGTGTCCACCAAGCCGACCCCAGGAATAGCGAAGGGCGAAGCCACCGGGAACAGCATGAACGACAAGAGGGCGGCGATCAGGTTCAGCAACACCACGGTGCGATAGTAGTAGTACTTTCTGCGATTACGAATGAACAGGAATATGGCGAGGCCGAGGATTACCGGCCAGTAAGTGAGGATGTAGGCCCAGTTGAGAAACACGACGATTCCGCGAACGTGTTCAAGGGCCCAAGCCTGCCACCCTGGCTCCCATAGAAATCCCAAGTCGCGCTGCAGGTCGGCGATGCGTCCGCCGTTAACGATCCCCACCTGACGGACGTTGTCGAATACCAACCCGCGGCTGAATACATACACCAAATACGCGCCAACGTAGAGAGAAATCTCCGCGAAGGTACGCCGGTACTCCCATGCCCAGAGTGCCGTCGGCGTCTGCAGACAGGCCGCCAGCCACCTGGCCGCGGGGGTCTGCAGGAGCGTCAACAGCAACTGCTGCACCCAGGCCACGACTATGGGCGACCAACGTTCGCGGGCATACGCCCAGCGTGCCCAAACGCGACGTAAACTGGCTGTACTGGCGGCGCGCATTATGGGACCCTACGGCTCCTCAAGTGAGCAATCCTGCCTGCCATATCTGTAACCTGATTCATCTTCTACTTCGATTTCAGCTGCTTGCGATCTGTCTCCCCGGAGCGGTTTCCAATTGATGGTCGGTTTATCTCAGGTATTCTGAAAGGTAATAGACTACTGGATGTCGGAGCACTGGGGAGAGATTTGCCGCCCGGGAGAAAACGCGAACCGCTTTATTGCGGAATCGCTATTTCTGCGGAGACAATTTGTGGTTGGCAACAGCCAACTGAAAGGTGGGGCGCTTCGCTCTCTTCGCCGCAAGATAGTGGCGCGTGAGCAAGGGTGCGGGACTTGGACAACGCTGCCGCGGGGAAATGCGAATCAATTATGTCAGGCCGCCCAAGGCGGACCGAACTGTCCAAGATTAGTCCGTGGCGCGAGGGCCGGGGATGCGGGTCAATTATGTCCCGGCAAAGACCGTTAGCGGCGGGCCAGTGTGGGTATGATCGGGCCGCCGCATTCCCAGGGTTTTCAGTTCGACGCTCGGCATTCTGCATGGTAGTGCGCCGTATATGCGTAGGGACCTTTCGCCTTGTCCCTTTACCTAAGATACTATCAATACCAGTGGGGAATTCCGTAGCCTTCCAGCAACATCGCTCAGAGGGCTGGCTACCATTTTACATTTCCACCAGTCTTCCGGGCAACAAATCCGTCCAGAATATCCTTGTAATAACGAATTTCCGGAATTATAGGCAAATCAATTCAGTGCGGCAATACCCCTTGCCGAGGGCATTTTCGGGGTCAACCGCGCTACGTAAGGAGGGATGCATTGGCCAGAGTAGAGCTTGTTACAGAACAACAGGCCGAAGGTCGGGTCAAGGAAATCTATGAAGACATCAAGGAAACGATGGGCTGGGAATTCGTCCCCCAGACCTTCCAGCTGGTCGCCCACAATCCGAGCCATCTCGAGTCGTACTGGGCCCACTACAAGCAAACCATGACCGCTGGGCGACTGGACCTGAGAACCAAGAAAATCATCGCGTACGTCGTTTCGGCCATGAACAACTGCGGTGTTTGAGTGCGGTTCCATCTGGATGCCGTGAAGCATCTCGGAGTGGACGACGCCACGCTGGCCGAGGCTGTGGAAGTAATGACCGAGGTCGCCAAGGGGAACCTGATCATGCATTCCACTGGCCACCGGCATTAAGAAACTATCTCAAGACTAATGGTCTCGACAGCCTCGCCAGGATTAGCGGGTGTGCAGGTTGGGCCCCTGGATTCCCGTTTTCGCGGGAATTACGATTTGGATGAAAGGCCAGTTTTGAGGTGGTTACTAACACCTGGTTACACCGCGTGCTGTGCGGGTGACAGACAAGGGGTTTAGTTCATCTAGTCCTGTAGGAACACATAGGCTGCGGAGTTGGGGCCGCGATCAACGTGGCTGTGTCCCCTGCCGGAGGTATCCTCCATGAGTCGGGCGTCGCCGGCTCGGAACAGGTGGGATGATCCATCAGAGGTGGTGATTTCCGTCTCGCCGCTCAGGTGGATGATGAACCGCCGGTCGGGCAGGGGATGGAAGTCCATGGTACGCGGTTCGGTCCACCACTGAACCTTGACCTCGGCAATATTCATCATTGAATGCAACTCAGGGTGTTCCTCCAGCTTGAGTTCCTCCATGTGACTTTCGCCGTCATCGGTGGCGTAAATCCGGAATATCGACATTTCGCTCCTCCATCCTGTGGCCACCAAAGTTCTCCGCCGATCCCGCGTGCGGCATCAGCCAGCTTGCTGCGTCACCTTCTCCCGCCATCCCTCTTGCGCCTCGAACTAAAGCTCAAGCAAGCCGGGCAGGCAGATATGCAGTGGATTTCCGATTGCGATGGTACGCGTCCGTCATGAGGCTTGGCAAGGGAATAGTGCCAGTGCAGGAGCATTTTGTTTCAGGTGGTCGAATCATCGACTCGTTTCAGGATGATGCCGCTGTCCGGTATTGTGTTCGGACACCGGATTTCCAAACCGTGTGCCATTGCTCCAGACCAGTCCGAGGGCAGGGCCTGCTCCGGCAAGACGCCGGAGGAGTGTCTCAATACAATGTGGCACCAGACAGGGTACCCCCCACAAAATGTCTGCCATTTCCTGCCATTTCCTGCCATTGTGTGCCATTCTCCACGAACCTGAGTCTCAATAAGAGGTCTCTCCGTCCTCGCAGGGCACCCTGGGGAGATGCCGTGACAGAGGTTGCCGAAATGAAAATTCCTGAATTCCCACTATTTCCCGCTCTTTTGTGTCGGCATTTGCGGACTCCTCCGGATGGTGGAGTTGCGAGTAAAGGTAACCAATGTTAAAGAACATGTGTTTGATTATATGGGAGCGGTACCTGATTTGGAAGGAGCGAGTGTCGGAAGATAGGGTTCCGAATTCGATGGTCGAGTTACACGTCCAGTCAGCAAACACCGGGCCCTCGATTCCCGCTTTCGCGAGAATGACGGCCGCACCGGCTTCAAACCAATCAAATTGGAACGATGTTGTACCAGCGCGGCTGGAATCGTAAAGGTGTAAGCTGGTAGGAACAAGGCTAACCGCCTGATATACGGCGATAAAGAGCGTAGGGCTTGGACTGGAAGACCTTGGCAATCGGGACGGGGGCGGGGCTCCTGTTGGGGGCGATCCTCGCGGTCGCAGTAGTGATCTGGATGGTGCGGCGGGAGCCCTACGCCACCTTCTACCGGCTCGGCCTGCGGGCCAAAGTGACGTTCCTGCGCCTGCTGGTGTTGGACCGGCGCCTGCCGTGGTACGTGCGCGCCCTGCCGCTGGCGGTGCTGATCTACTGGCTCAGCCCCCTGGACCTGTTACCGCTGTTTCCCTTTGACGACGTGGCCTTCGCTTTTCTGGTCATCGCGCTAATGGTCTGGTTGATCCCCCGCGAGCTGATAACTGAGTTGCTGAATACGGCAGACTCGCGTTACCCGGCTGGAGGTCGCGGCTAGGGGGCTCCGCGGGTCATCCAGTCCCGCACGCGGCGCACCCAGGGGCTGTCGGGGTCGGCGTGGTCCAGGCTGATCTGGAAGTGGTTGTGTCCCTCCCGCACCATCTCCTCGACGTACCCCTGCTGTGAACGAAGGGCCTCCAGCATCCGGGGGTGCTGGGCACGCAGGTTGTCGAAATCGTCGGTGCCAATCTCCAGCAGAAATGGCGTGGTGTTGCCATCGGTATTGTAGACAGGACTGGCATCACGGGCGTCCTCTTCCGACTCCAGGAACGCCTCGCGGCGGTCAGGGAGGGTATCGAAGACGTCGAAAACGCCGCTGACCGGAAAACAGGCTTTTATCACGTCATGAGGCAGGGCCAGTGACATTAGCTGCTCCCGTTGCAAAGTTAGCATCGCTGCAAGGTGCCCACCGGCGGAATGTCCGCTGACGTAGATCTGCCCGGGATCGCCGCCGTATGCAGCGATGTTGTCGTAGACCCATCGCAGTGCAGCGCGGCAGTCATCCACCTGCTGCGGGTACTTGGCGCCGGGAGCCAGCCGGTACCCAACTGCCACCAGCAACGCCGGGGCCGGCGTAATTGCCGGAGCCATGAATCCCATCAAGTCCTTGTGGCCGATGACCCAATAGCCGCCGTGCATAAACAGCAGCACCGGGGCTGGCTGTGGGGACGGGTCGTCGGGCATGTAGACGTCAAGTTTCTGGCGCTCATCGGCGCCATAGGGCAAATTGAGGGCCACCCTGGATTGCGCGCGCACATCGTCGGACCAAGCCATTGCCTGCTCCAAATACTGGGGTGCACCCGGCGAAGGATGCGGTGCCCGCTGTGCCTGTTCAACCATGGCAGTGCCCTCCGTTTATCATTTTGTCTGAGCCACGAGGTCCTGGGATTTCCCGGGGTTCTCGTTTTCCTATAATAGACTACGGAAGTAAGATTCGTTGACTCCAACCGATATACAACTGGCCGGATAATTCAATGACTGACCATGCCCTGGTCGACCGGTTCCGCCAAGCGAGGCGCGATTCCGCGCTTGCGGTGTTAGACGGACTCCACGCAGTGAAGCATGCCCTGCGTTTTGGCGCAGAAGTGCTGGAAATGGTCAGCCCTGACATAGACTCTGCCCAAGAGCTAGCGTTCCAGGTTGCTCCCGACGTATGTCCGCAGCTTGCGGACCAACTGTCGGCCGTATCAGTTGACGATTACCAGCTACTTTCCCCGGTGCCGCCGGAAACGGGAGTCATTGCCATAGCCCGCCGTCCCCCTGTCGAGATTGATGAGGTTCTCCGTGGGCCGTCCGATAGCCCGGTGGTGCTTCTTGAAAACCCGCGTAATCCATTCAACATCGGCGCTGCGGTGCGAGTAGCCGCTGCTGCCGGCGCAGCGGGCGTGCTGACGACGGGCCAGCAGGACCCCTGGCACCCGGCGGCGATAGTTGCTGCCGCAGGACTGCAGTTCGCGCTGCCTGTCGGGCGTGCCGACCGGATCCCCGTTTGCTCCCGACCCATCATGGCGATCGATCCGCAAGGGGAGCCCATGCCATGGAGAGAAGTCCCTCGCGGCGCAGTGCTGGCCTTCGGCACAGAGCGGCGCGGAGCAAGCGAAGAGCTGTTGTCCCGCGCATCCCGGCGATTGTCCATTCCGATGAGTTTCGGAGTGTCTAGCCTGAACCTGGCCACCTCTGCAGCGGTCGCGCTATATGCCCTGAAATTTCGATGACCTCCCGGTGTCTGTCTGTTTGAAGAGATAAGAAGCAGCGGGAGTGTCATTTCCCCTGAAAGACGCATTCGCTGGTACTTTTTGAAAACTGCCGTACCAGACATAATCTAAAGCGACTGAAAGGCGGAAGTCGGTTTATAGCCGCCCAACTTTACCCATGGTAATCTGGTTGTAACTGTCGTTCGCAAACACTACAGTTATTATCTATAGGAATTCGTGGCACTTGAGCCGGAATTCGTTACCAATTATCTCCGTTCGGCAGGGGTTGTAGACGATTTTGCTGGTCCTTTGGACACTCAGGGCTCTGGGTGCATTGGTGTTCGCGGCGCTGGGTTGGTGGCTGTGCCTTTCCTTTGAGGTTGCATCCCCCAAAAGCCAGTTTCTGCCCTGGGGATTGGTCTTTGTCCTGTGTGGTGCGGTTGTAGGGGGAGGCATAATTCCCTTCCTAATCGCTGGCCCGGGCCGCAGCGTTGCCAAGTACATCTCAGAATTGCCCGGCGCGACCCTTGTAGCGGCCGTGGTGGGACTGGTTGTGGGCCTGATAGTAGCCTCCCTGGTGTCGATACCCTTCTACGCGATGAGTGGAACCATGGGTGTGGCAGTGCCGGTAGCCATAAGCCTGCTTTTTGGCTGCGGGGGGATGTGGCTTGGCATTCAAAGAGAGCGGGACATCCGCGCCATCGTGCCGGGGCTGGCCGTAGATAATCACGAGGTGGCGCCGCTGTCGGACCAGGACACGTTCATACCGGGGCTTGATCCCATTGCAGGCGCTCCGGCCGGGCGTCAACAGCGCGACAATACGATACTGGTGGACACTTCGGCCATCATCGACGGGCGCATCGCCGACCTCACCGTCACCGGATTCCTGAATGGCTCCCTAGTGGTGCCACGCTTCGTCCTGGACGAACTGCGCCACATAGCCGACTCAAGCGACTCCCTCAGGCGCAATCGAGGCCGCCGGGGGCTGGAAGTGCTGGGGAGGCTGCGCAAGGATGGCTCGGTGCCGTTGCAGGTGCTGGACGTGGGCGTAGATGCCGGGGTAGAGGTGGATGCCCGCTTGGTCGAGCTGGCTCGCGGCATGAAGGGGTCGATTCTCACTACGGACTACAACCTCAACCGCGTTGCGGAGATCCAAGGCGTCAAGGTGCTGAACGTCAACGAGCTGGCCAACGCAGTCAAGTCGATCGTCCTGCCCGGGGAGACCCTGCGGGTGGACATCGTCCAGGAGGGCAAGGAGGCGGGCCAGGGCGTGGCCTATCTCGACGACGGAACCATGGTCGTTGTCGAAAACGGGCGCCGTTATATCAACTCCAGCCACGATGTACAGGTGACCAGAGTGCTGCAGACCGCTGCGGGGCGCATAATCTTTGCACAGCCACGCGCAGGCTGATCCCGGCCTCCGACTGACGAGCAACCCATTGACCTCCTCTGCGGAAAATTCGTCGCTTCGAATCGGCGCGGTCATTGTCGCCGCCGGCAGGAGCACGCGCATGGGCGGAGTGGACAAGACCTTTGCGCCGCTGCTGGGAATACCGCTGATTGCCCACACACTGGGCCGGTTCGAATCCTCCCCTGTAATCGGCGAAATTGTGTTGGTGCTCGCACCGGATTCCGTGGAGCATGGTAGGACGCTGGTAGCAGAGCGCGGGTACAAGAAAGTTACGCAAGTGTGCGCCGGCGGAGAACGGCGGCAGGACTCGGTGCGCCATGGCCTGCACGCTTTGACCCCCTGCGATCTCGTGATGGTGCACGACGGCGCCCGTCCCTGCGTGGATAGCGCGATGCTCGAGCGGGCTGCCAGAACCGCGGGGGAACACGGCGCGACAGTGGCGGGGATGCCGGTCAAGGACACCATCAAGCGGGTTGCCGCCGATCTCGTGATAGAGGATACGCCCGAGCGCGCTCTACTTTGGCAGGCCCAGACTCCCCAAGTGTTCGGCTACGATCTGTTAGTGGAGGCCCACAGGGTGATTGAGGGAGATTTCACCGACGACGCTGCGATGGTGGAAAGCCTGGGGAACCGGGTCCGTATGTTCGAGGGGTCTTACGAGAACATCAAGGTTACTACCGCCAGCGATCTAGTTATCGCGGAGGCGTTCCTTGAGCAACTCGGTTTACCTCAATCCCGGCAGGGCTAGAGTTGACCCCCAGTGGCTGATTTTCCAGACACTCGTGTCGGGATAGGGTTCGATTCCCATCCGCTTGTGCCCGATCGTCGGCTCGTTCTGGGTGGAGTGGAGATTCCCCACGACCACGGGCTGGAAGGACACAGCGACGGAGACGTTCTGGTGCACGCCCTGATGGACTCTCTGCTGGGGGCAGCGAACCTGGGGGACAAGGGGATTCACTTCCCGTCATCCGACCCGCGGTATAGGGACATTTCCAGCCTGTTGCTGCTGGAGCGGGTGGCTACACTGGTCAAGGATGCTGGTTGGCGGGTGTCAAACGTTGATGCTACAATGCTGGCGCAAACGCCCCGGCTCGGGCCGTTCATCCAGGCCATGAGGGAAAGATCCGCCACTGCGCTAGGCATCTCGCCAGACCGGGTAAGCATCAAGGCAACAACCACCGACCATTTGGGGTTTGTCGGTCGAAGCGAGGGTATAGCAGTGTGCGCCGTGGCCTGCATCGTGTCCAACGGACCCGGAGCTAACTAGTCCTTGGGCACTGTTTGCGCAGGGCCCTCATTCAAATCTTGATAGTGAGCGCCGGCCCCACTGCGGCCCGCCATTCTCCGGCTCATGAAGCTGTACAACACGCTGACCGGCGATGCCACCGAGTTCACTCCCGCGGACGGAAAGACCGTCAAGATGTATGTCTGCGGAGTCACTCCTTATTCTTCCACACACATCGGCCATGCCCTCAGTTATGTCGCCTTCGATGTGCTGCGCCGGTATGTGGAACACCTTGGGTTTGAGGTTCGGCACGTCCAGAACTTCACGGACGTGGACGACAAGATAATTCAGCGCGCCCAAGAACAGGGTATAGAACCCACTGGTCTGGCAGAGCAGTTCATAGAGGACTTCTTCCAGACGATGGATGCGCTGAATATAAAGCGCGCCCACGTTTACCCGCGAGCCACGGAGGAGATCGGCCCCATCATAGAGACCATCGGGAAACTGGTGGATTCGGGTTATGCCTACGCCGCGGGCGGCGACGTATTTTTCCGAGTCGAGCGGAGCGAGGATTACGGAAAACTTAGCCACCGCACTCTTGAAGGGATGCAGGCGGGCTCCCGCATCGAGATCGACGAAAACAAGGAACATCCCATGGATTTCGCTCTCTGGAAGGGCGCTCGTCCCGGAGAGCCGTCTTGGGAGAGCCCCTGGGGGCCGGGCCGCCCGGGCTGGCACATTGAGTGCACCAGCATGTCCATGAGCTATCTCGGCGAGAGTTTGGACATCCACGGCGGCGGGCAAGACCTGGTGTTCCCTCACCACGAGAATGAGATCGCGCAGAGCGAGGCCTCCACCGGTGTAATTCCGTTCTCCCGATACTGGGTCCACAACGGGCTGCTGCGGCTGGGCGAAGACAAGATGAGCAAGTCGCTGGGCAACCTTGTGTCAGTTGAAGAGGCCCTGCAACGATTTTCACCAGACACCATCCGCCTGTATTTCCTGAGCTCCCACTACCGCAGCCCGCTGTCCTACACCGACGACGGATGCGCGGGAATGGAGCGCAGCCTGGAACGCCTGCGGAATGCGCTGACGCGTGACGGCGGCAGCGAGAGTGATATCCTGGACCCTGAACCCTACCAACGCCTGTTCTTTGAGGCGATGGACGAGGATCTCAACACCCCGCGGGCCCTGGCAGCCCTCTTCGACCTCGCTCGGGACATAAATCGCAGCAGCGATGCAGGTCAGCAGGTGTCCGACGCCCAAGATAGCCTGCGGCATCTTGGTGGCATCCTGGGCCTGACTTTCGAGGCGCCGGAGGGAACTGCTACGGGAGCGGGACCCTTCATTGAACTGCTCCTGGAAACACGGACAGCTTTGCGCCAAGCGCGCCAGTTCGAGCACGCTGATCGGATCCGCAACGGCCTGGAACAACTGGGAGTTTCGGTTGAGGACAGTCCCAGCGGGTCTGTCTGGCATATGCGCCGATCATAATTTCTCAGTGTCCCTCGAATATTCGAGGTCTGGGAAATCCTCGCTGACTGCTACCCCTGTGCTATGCTTTTATTCAATGAGCATTGCCCATGACTGACCATCTGAAAGCGTCGCCGCCTGATCGGTACGAGGAAATCAGCCGCCACCTCCTCGAACAGGCGCAGGCGGCACTGGACAAAGGCGACATCCTGCAGGCCTCGGACAAGGTCTGGGGTGCGACGGCCCACGCCGTCAAGGCCGTCTGCCAGCGAATGGGCTGGAATCACCACGCCCACAACCACATCAGTGCGGCGGCAAATTACGTTGCGTCTGGTTTGAATCGCCAAGACCTGATGGAAGCCTTCGGTTTCCTGGAAGCCATGCATGTCAACTACTACGAACATCAAAAAGAAGCCGACCAAGTCAGGCTGGAAGTAAATCGCGCGGCATTCTTTGTAGGCGAATTCAGTGCGCTAGCATTTTCCGAGATCAATAACGCACAGTCTCATCTGTCGCCCCTTGAACAAGCTGGCCAACAACGCCGCCTGCGAATGTTAACCCGGAAAAATAGATACTCTCACGGCCCACAGTTTGAGGGTGAAGAGCTGGATGCCTTGCCGCCGGTGACCCTTCCATCCTTCGACACCAGTGATAGCGATGCTGGATGAATCGGGTGTTGCCTCGCTGGCCAGCATCGTGGGGGACGAGAACGTCCTGGCCGACGCCGACTCTCTCGACCGCTACACTGGCGATTCCCTTTCGCCCAGCCGTGCCTTCGGTGCTGCTGCAGCTTTTGAGCGACTGGCCGATGTGGTGGTGCGGCCGGGCTGCACCTCGGAGGTGGCCGAGGTCGTGCGATGGGCCAACGAACACCAGATCCCAATCGTTCCTTACGGCGGCGGAACGGGTGTCATGGGAGCAGTGGTCCCAGAACGCGGGGGCATAGTACTGGACGTGAAGAGGATGAATCGCGTCCTGGAAATCGACCCTGAGAGCCTCACAGCCCGGGTGGATGCGGGGGTCGTGCTGGAGGAACTGGAGACAGTTCTGGCAGAGCACGGCCTGATGATTGGCCATGACCCTTACAGCGTTCCCATCGCCACCGTTGCGGGCACCATCTCCACCAATGGCGTGGGTTACCGGGCCTGCGCCCACGGACCGATGGGCGACCAACTCGTCGGACTGGAGGCCGTGCTTCCGGACGGCCGAATCATCGAGACCCGGGACGTACCCAAGTATTCCTCAGGGCCCAACCTGAACCATCTGTTCATAGGTGCCGAGGGCACCTTCGGCGTCATAACACGGGCCACCATCCGCATCTACCGCGTTCCGGAATCTGCCCAATTTGCCAGTGTAGGATTCGATACTTTTGACGAGGGGTTCGCTGCCGCGACGGAGATGTTGGCGCTGGGCATTCGTCCCTCACTGCTGGACCTGACGGAAGAAGATGAAGAAGTAACGCTGCACCTGCTGTTCGAGGGATTCACTGAGGGTGTGGCTGCCCAGGCGCAGCGGGCGGCAGCAGTCTGTGACGCAGCGGGTGGCTATTCCCTTGGAACAGAGCCCACTGAACACTACTGGGCAGTTCGGCGCGACTCAGCGGAAAGCTACAAGTTGACGGCGCTGGGTCAGCCACGCAAGGTGCGCTGGAATCGCTGGCGCCGCCGCCGCGGTTTCGACTACCTCCACCTGGCACTTCCAGCGTCACGCGTGCTGGAATATCGCCGCAGGGCTGGGGAGATGTTGGCGTCGCAGGGCATAGCGGTGGCGGAGTATGCCATCTGGAGCCGCCCCGAGCTGTTTTCCATGCTCATATTTCCCGAATCGGGGGACCCCGCGGAGGCGCATAAGCGACTGGCCCGTACGGTCGACCGTGTGCTCGAGCTGGCACAGGACATGGGTGGTGCAATGGAGTATTGCCACGGCGTCGGGGTGAAGCTCAATCACCTCCTCGCACGAGAGCTTGGAGTTGGGCACGATGCCATTCGCGATCTCAAGAAGACCCTTGATCCCAACAACATTATGAACCCGGGAAAGCTGGGGTTGTGACTTGGAATTCGGACTGCAATTCTTCCCCGATGTTTCCCCAGAGCAAAAATCGGCGCAGCAGTACTGGTCTGAGTGCCTGACCCTCGTTGACCTCTGCGATGAGCTTGGCTACATGCATGTCCGCACGGTGGAGCACTATTTCGAACCCTACGGCGGGTACAGCCCAGCGCCCCACGTTTTCCTGACGGCGGCCTCACAACGCACCCGGAACGCCCGGCTGCTTACCGGGGCGGTGCTGCCAGTATTCAACCACCCCCTGAAAGTTGCCGGCGAGATAGGGATGCTTGACGCTATCTCGGGCGGACGGCTGTATTGCGGATTCGGGCGCGCCTTTCTGCCTCACGAGTTCCAGCGTTTCGAACGTTCAATGGACGAATCCCGGACGCGGTTTGAAGAGGGGATGGAGGCGGTGCGCCAATTGCTGGAACGGGAGAATGTGACCTTCGAGGGCCAATTCTACCGCTTCCGGAACGTCACATCGCTGCCTCGCCCGACTCAGCAGCCGCGGCCGCCCTTCTGGACAGCCGCGCTGGGAACTGCGGAATCGCTTCGCCGGGCTGGAGAGCGCGGCTTCAACCTGATGCTGGTACCGTTCGCGGGGCCGCAAATGCGCGAGGCCATCCAGGTCTACCGCGAGGCTTGGCGGGAAGCGGGCCATCCAGGGGAGGGCAGGGTCGCACTGGGGTTCCACATGTTCTGCCACACAGACCGAGAGGAAGCCTACCGCATTGCACGGCCAAACATCGAAGCCTATTTCAAGTCCCTTGTCGCTGCTGCGGAGCTGGATTCCGGCTGGGGAGCCGGGACGTCCTCAGGGGACTACCCCAACTACGACAGCCACATGGA
Organism: Dehalococcoidia bacterium; assembly: GCA_965215675.1. Taxonomy (GTDB): domain Bacteria; phylum Chloroflexota; class Dehalococcoidia; order Lucifugimonadales; family UBA3495; genus VXOI01. The sequence goes on from OZ244112.1 coordinate 211,537, forward strand.
CAAGCTGCGCCAAGCCAGTTTTGACTCCCTGCTTGGCAGCGGCACGATTTGGGTAGGGACGCCCGACGACATTGGGGGGCAAATCGCTGATTACCGCGATGCCGTAGGTGGATATGATACCGCGTCCCTGCAGGTCAACTTCCACCGGATCTCTGTCGAAGACGCTTCTGCCTCCATGCGGCTCTTTTCCTCAAGAGTGATGCCCAGCTTTTCCCGTTAGCCCAGCCCGCGCTACACCCTTCTTGCCCTGTCAGCACCCATCTGCCTCTCCTCGTCTCACTCCATATTTTCTTCACAATTCAGAATACTAATCTTCATACATTATCTATTGACGCAATTATATAGGGCATATATCATTATATTGAATCAAGTAGCGCTTATGTTATCAAGAACATAACAATTCAAGAGCACGGAGGAAGGAACAGAAATGGTCACCATGAACCAGGGCGTAAGGGAAGTCAGGGACGTAGGGTCCAAGTTCATCCACAAGATGGAATTCGGCGTCATGGCCGCCTACAACTGGATCTCCGGCCCCGCGATGACCGATCTCGACCGGATGCAGCTCCGGATTATGGAGACCGAACCCCTGCGCCGCTTTCCGCAGACCCCCATTTAGCAAGAAGTGACCCGCTGGCATTACCGTTGAACGGGTCAGGCCACAATCCAGAGCAACCGAAGAGGGGCAGATGATTCATCTGCCCCTCTTTCATTCCCGACGGTTGCGTAAAAGACCTACCGCGAGCGGGCGAGTCGGCTAGAAGGGTAGTTCCTGTCCGATACCCTGCTCCCTGGCCTTGCGATACACCAACTCCGCGGCGGCGATATCCTCCAGTGCGACGCCCATCGACTCGAACAGCGTCACCCCCTCCTCCGTCCTGCGGCCGGGTACCCGGCCGGCCACGACGTCCCGCAGCTCGTGGGCCATGTCCCACCGGAAGCTGCCCCTGGCTTCCAGCCACATCAGGTCCCCGCATTCGATCTTGGCCTGTTCCAGATCATCGACCACTATCAGCTCTGATCGCAGCACAGCGGCCTCGTCTATTTCCCTGCGCAGCCAATGGTTTCCACCAGCGGCGTTTATGTGCGCTCCTTCGGCGAGCCATTCCCCCAGGGCGACCGGCTCCCGGGCGGAGGTAATCGTGATTACGATGTCAGCTCCTTCCACGCATTCCTGGGCACTGTCAACCGGACGCACTTCAACTCCCAATCGTTCACTGCTACGCTTGGCGAAGTCCTCGCGCCGTTCCTGCCTGCGGCTGAACACACGAGCCTCCCTGATGGGGCGTACGGCGCAGACCGCCTCCAACTGGGACCTAGCCTGGAATCCGGATCCGATCACAGCCACTGATTTTGCGGCCTCCCGGGCCATATAGCGGCTGGCGAGGCCGCTGGCCGCGCCGGTACGTATCTGGCCCAGGCGCCCCGCCTCCACGCAGGCCAGCAGCTCTCCAGACTGGTAGTCGTAGAGCATGACCATCATCTTTGAGCCGCCAGGCCCAGCAAACGACGGATATGCCTTGTACCCGAAGACGCCCTGCCCTTCGTCGGCCGCCGCCATAAAGTGAAAGAAGCCACCGGGCATGCGAATCCTTGACCGCGGCTTGTTGTCCACCTGTCCGGCACCGGCATGAGCAAAGGCCCGGTCCAAGGCATCTATGCACTCATCCATGGGCAGGAGCTGCACGACCTCCTGCTCGCTCAGAAACAATGCCATTACATCTCTCCACCGGGCCAGGTTTTAACCAGTTTTCTTGTAGCGCACTACATTTAGCATACCCGATTCTGGCGTGAGATGCGGTCATTGGCTACACTAGAAGAACAGTAGTTGTATCCACGGCAACCTGAGCTACAGGAGACCGCCATGAGCCAGCCGCGGGCCTTTGTCAGCCGGATGATGCACCCCGACGCCATCGCGCTGATCGGGGAGGCCACGGAGATGGAAGTGTGGCCCGACGACCCGCCACCCGCGCCAGAGATGCTGCGGTCCAGGCTGGCCGACACGGAAGGGGTTCTCATCAACATAATGGACCGGGTGGACACTGCGCTATTAGACGCGGCCCCCAAGCTGCGCGTAATCAGCCAGTTGGCAGCGGGACTGGACAATGTTGATATCCCGGAGTGCACCCGGCGGGGCATCCTGCTTGGCAGCACGCCGGGCATCCTTTCCAAGGCAGTCGCCGACCACGCATTCGCCCTCCTGCTTTCGGCCGCGCGCCGAGTCGTCGAAAGCGACAAGTGGGTGCGCGGAAACAATTGGGAGCTGGCCTTTCACCCCAATTATTGGCTGGGCAGTGAGGTGCAGAGCAGCACCCTGGGCATCGTCGGGCTCGGACAGATTGGTCTGGAGATGGCCCGGCGCGCCAGGGGGTTCGACATGCGCATCCTGTACCACTCGCGCAACCGCCGTCCCGACGCCGAGGAGGAGTACGGCCTGAGCTACGCAACGCTGGACGATCTGCTGACCCAGTCAGACTTCGTATCCCTGCATGTCCCTCTTACCCCGGAGACGCGCCACCTGATAGGGCAGGATGCGCTGCGGAAGATGAAGTCCACGGCTATCCTTGTCAACATTTCAAGGGGCCCGGTCGTGGATACGGACGCTATTTGCACCGCACTGCGCGAGGGCTGGATCGCAGGGGCTGGTTTGGACGTGGTCGATCCGGAGCCAATTCCCGACGACCACCCGCTGCTGTTCTTGGACAACGTGACCATCACCCCACACATCGGGAGCGCATCCGTCCTGTCGAGACGGGCCATGAGCATCATGGCGGCCCAGAACCTGATCAACGGGCTGAACGGCCAGCGGCTGGTGCATTGTGCCAACCCCGAGCTTTACGAGCGGTTGGGAATTTAGGGTAAGAGACGGGCAACAGGCAGGATCAGTCTGAGGTGCTCGAATACAGCCCCTGAATTTCCGTCAGGCTAAGGGTGAATTCTGCGCGATCTCCCCACCGCAGTGGGGGCAGGTCGCGGCGGTGTGAGCATGCCTGCGGTGCACTTGCTCCATGAATCCTGACCCCAGGATCCCTGCGGGCAGGGCGAAAATTCCGACACCCAGCAGCGCCACGAATCCGGCGAGGAGGCGACCCACGGGCGTGATGGGCACTACGTCTCCATAGCCCAAGGTAGTTACCGTGATGACGCTCCACCACATGGTTGCCGGGATGCTGGAGAACTTCTCTGGCTGTGCGGCGTGCTCTACGAAGTACATCAGCGTCGAGGCGAGGATAATCAGCGCTCCTACCACCGAGACCACCGCCAGCAGTTCGCTCCTACGGGATTTAGCGACAGCGACCACGGCCTGCATTCCAGCCGAATAGCGCGCCAGGCTGGCCAAGCGGCTCAGCAGGCGCAGCGTTCGGAGGGCGCCAAGATCCAGCGTCGTCGGCAGGAACAGGATGATGAAGTAGGAAAACACTGCGGTCGCGTCCGCCACCATCAGGGGACGAAACGCGTAGCGCAGCCGGCCGGTAACGGGGTGGGAATAGGCCGGATCGGCAGTGCACGACCACATCCGCAACAGGTACTCGACGCCAAAAACGCAGAAAGACGCCATCTCGAAGTAGCGGAAGAATCCACCAGCAGTAGAGTGAACTCTGCTGTCAGTGCTGGCGATTATCGCCGCCACGTTGGCAACAATCAGCAGCATCAGGGCCGTGTCTACCGCCTGGCTGGCCCGGTCGCCGCTCTGTCCAACCTCGAGGATCTCGTGAACCCTGCGCTTCACCCTCACCAGCCACCACCCGGAATGAGGGCTCGCGTCCTCAACTGTGCTGTACGCCGCAGCAGGCACCACACTCATAAACCAGCGCCAAAAGTAGAAATCGACAGTCAGATGGTAAACCTGTCGACCACGAAGATGACAGCAGTTGAGGGTGGAGTTGGAAGCGATTCCGGCGTATCGGGGCCTGACGATCGGGCCATTCTATTGGACAGAGGATTGACAACAGCCAAGGGTGGTGCCCGTCCGACCAGCCCTATGGCGATATTCGCAGTTCTCCAGAAGGCGGTCCACTAGCTATGGGGAGGAGTCGCATACGCCAGGCCCAAAGGGAGTAGCGTTCCCTGCTTGGAGGGAATCTCAGTTACCCAGCAAGCGCCCGCTCATCCCTTAGAGGGTGTCTAAAAAAGTAAAAGGCGGGTGAGTCTGCTTAGCATGAGCCCGGTCATGGAGATGTACAGCCAGGTTTCGGTGGTTTCACACAATGCCTCGTAATCTTTGCCTAGTCGCCGTTGCAGGTTCAGCCAGCCGAAGGTCCGTTCCACCACCCAACGCTTGGGCAATATTTGAAAGGTCTTCTGCCCAGCGGGACGGCGCACTAATTCCAGGCTCCAACCGGCGGTCGCCTGGGCCCACTCCACCAGTTTGCCTCCGTAGGCTCCGTCGGCCCAGATCACCTGTAGCCGGGGGCATCGACCCACCAGCCGTTGTAGTACCAGCCGGGCGCCGTCTCGATCCTGAATGTCGGCCGGATGCACCGCCACCGCCAGCAGCAGTCCCAGGGTATCCACTACGATGTGGCGTTTTCGCCCTTTCACCTTCTTGCCTGCGTCGTACCCTTTGGGCCCCCTTTTTCAGCGGTTTTCACCGATTGGCTGTCGATGATGGCCGCACTGGGTGTGGCCTGGCGGCCCTGAGCTTGCCGCAACATGGCATGCAGCGTGTCGTGGGCTCGTTGCCAAGTTCCATCCCGGCGCCAAGTACGGAAATAATGGAATGCGGTGCGCCACAGCGGCAGGTCGTGGGGGAGCATCCGCCAAGAGCAGCCAGTGCGCAGCACGTAGCGGATGGCGTTGACGATCTCGCGCCTCGGATACTTGACCGGCCGCCCTCCAGGTTTGGGTGGCGGCAACAACGGTTCCAAAAACTGCCACTCCCGGTCGCTGACATCACTGCCATAAGCAGGTCGTTCCATGCCTCCACACTACAACCAACTCCCAGGTTCCTGCCTTCGTACCACTATCCCAGTTACACCCTTTTTAGACACCCTCTTATAGATCACTCCCAGGTCTTATCAGCAGCACCGGGCACCCTGACTGTCGAACTACCCTTTCAGCCACGCTGCCCAGCAACATGCGCCCCACACCCGATCGGCCGTGGGTAGTCATCACCACCACAGTGCCTTCTTCAGAAGACGCCGAGTCCACTATCGAGTCCGCCGGCGCACCTTGGGTTACGACTGTTTCGACAGATGCGATGCCCTGACTGGCAAGCCTGTCCTTGACGTCAGCCAAGTAGCCGCGAGACTCTCTCGCAGCAAATTCGACCATCTCAAGAATCGATGGGGAAGACGGCAGAGACGTGGGCACGAGGCCTGGGCCGGATGCCATATAGCTGTAATACTCCGCCTCCGCAGGCGTTACTTGAAGCAACTTCACAGGCAATCCCAATGCGGACGCCAGGTAAACGGCATGCGGCAAGGCTAACTCAGCCAGTTCGGAACCATCCAGTGGAACGATCAGGCCCTGTGGCGCGGCTGAAGGCAAGGCCGAAGCCTGCTCCTGAACCCTAATGATCAGCAACGGATTGTCAGCGAGGTGCAGGACCTTGTCGGCCACACTGCCCATCCACCATCGGGCCAGGCCGGACCGCCCATGGCTTGCCATGGCGACGAGGGCGCTAGGTTCTTTACCAGCCTCTTCTACAATCCCACCGACAGGATCCCGGTGCGGTATCGTTGTATCGACATCGAGACCTGTGCCCCGCAGACCAGCAGCGGTACTGTTCAGATATTCAATCGCCTTTGCTTCCCTAACGCTGGCCGGCTCGATCCACCTGCGGGTGGAGTAAAGAGACTGCGTAATGGCAGGGCTATCGGGCTCTACAGAATGGAGTAACCTGACTGGAATGGACAGCCTTGTAGCCAGCGAGTTGACGTATGGGAGGGCCTGCTCTGATTCGTTAGACCCATCCAGCGGTACAATGATGCGAGTGAAACCTGCCATTTCCCCCTCCCTAGTACTACAACGACGGCTTTAGGGTGGCGGCTCCATCCTGCCATCGCGGCGGGCGGAGCGGCGTCTCTCGTGGGAACGGCGAGCCCGTTCGTTGCGTAGCTGCGTATCCTCCAGCCACAACAGCAATTGATCGGGCCCGAACTGCTCCCGGGGTAGCATCTCACGCACCACCCGGTACACCTGCGGTCTCGTGATCCGGGGCATCTTTTTCCCCCCAATCCTGCTGCAGGCCCAGCAGGAACGCTCCTCCCAGCAGGCACATGGCTATGTGGTGATGCCACCCTGCCCAGCTGCGGGTCTCGTATTCGTCCAGCCCCACGTCGCCCTTCTCAGTCTCGAACTCCGTTTCAATGCGCCACCTAGACCCACCCACGTAGGCCAGAGTCTCCAAGGTTGTGTCCTCAGGAGCGTTGGACAGGTAGTAGCGAGGCTCGCTGCCGTCCAGGTTCCGGCGCCAGACGGCCCACAGCTCCTCGCCGGGCTTGCGCCTCCTGGTGGCCCGCACCCGCTGGGCACTGAACCGGTAGGTGCGCGGCCCCTGGCTTCCCTGGGCCACCGTTATCTCCCGCCAAGCCTCATCCGGCAGTTCATCACCGCGCTGCTCCATGGTCCGGCGCTGCCCATCCCGCAGCCTGGGTTTGCGGGGGCGCCCGAAACCTGGATATTCCGTACTGGTCCAAGCCGGGTCCAATGGCCAGACCGTGGTGCCGCCCGGAACGTCCAACACGTAGCGCATCCCCAGGGCCGCCAGTCCCTCCCGGAAGGTCGGCGACATCCCGAAGGCGTCGTCTCCGGCAACCCACTCGGCCCTGAGGTAGCCCAGCTCCAGGACCCGCTCCAGCAGCTCCAGGGCCAACTCCGTCTTTGACCGGTAGTTCCGCCGGTCCTCCGGCACACCCGCCGCAGCACACCGGTCCTGGTCGGAGGTCCAACTCTTGGGCAGATACAGCCGTTTGTCCACCAACGCCCGGCCCAGCGGGCTGACGTAGGCCAGGAACATCCCACCCTGGCAGTTGGCCACCTTGCCCAGCCTGCCGCAGTACTGCCGGGCCACTCCCGCCGATTTCCTGCCCTGCTTGGGGAAGTCGCTGCCATCGAACACCCACACCGCCTCCGGGTGTCCCAGCCTGGGGGCCAAGTATTCCTGCAACCGCCCTATGACTGTCTCATCGGACCACCGGGCCTCGGTGAGAAAGCGCTGCATCGCCCGGGCCGAGATGCCCACCGATTCCGAGAGATTCTCGGCGTTGCGCCGCTCCTGGTCCTGCACCAGCAGCGCCTGAAGGTAATTCCCGCTGTGCTCCCGCCACTGCTTGCGGCCGAAGGAGGCCGCAAAGAAGGCCTGGAATTCCTGAAGGCTGTCGTAGACCCGCTCGAAGCTCACCGCATCCATCACCCAAACCACCCAACATCATCTGTCCAGCCATCCTACCAGACAACCCGTCGTTGTAGTACTAGGGCCCAATACCGGTGCAGAACTGAGTCTTGGCCGATCCTAGGTGACGTTCCGGTCCAACCGGTTGGCGCCAGCGCCGCCGCCACTCTGGGTTCTTCACCTTGTTTGAAGTTTAACATTATGCAGTAGAACTCGGGATACATCTATACCCTTGTCCGTGGGCCATTCGAACCAACGCAGCAAATGATGCATTATCACGCCATTCCTACGTCGGATGGTTGTGAGACTCGGGTATCGATAGCTTTGGCTGGTACTCGCGATTCCGGGCTCCGATTTGCCCAGAATGGTGCTTATTTCCTTATTAAATTCCGTTCTAAGTGCAATTAACCCCTAACTAAATGGTGAATGATGCACAATCTAAACTTAATTCTTTCGGTTTCATAAATTAAGAGACTATCCAGCACAAGCAATTTAGTTGTATTCAACCTAATGGGCTCTTTGTTTAAGTATGACTCGACCGCCGTGGATTGTTTTCTCTGGTAAGCGTCTTTAGTAGGGAGGCTAAAGGTAACCTGAATGGGTAATTTCCCTTCTTAAAGATATGTGATCATAGCCCAGATTGACCTATAAAGCCGTAATTGAATAGATATCAATTCCCAGCAATTGGATCCCTTACAAAAAGGCCGGGCAACTTTGGCCTGTAATACAAACCTCGTATCAAGCAGGCGGAGTCGCAGGCGTATGGGCACCCAGCAGCTGCAACGCGATGAGGAAATTCCTGACTAGTGGAAATCCCAAGAGATTGGGATTCTTGCTGGCACTCGCCAATACGAGAGGCGCAATAAGCGATTACGCTGGCCCGGTACGTACAGTTAGAGAGGCGGATTAAGAGGTGTTATTTCCCGGCTATTTCAGTCCATGGTAGAGGGGTGTCATTGCTTGCGCTGTTTGCAGCCGTCACTCCCCAAGGATGGGGTGCGTTCACCACAGCCCTGTTCTTTCTCGAGGTCCTCGAATCTCCCGTCAAACCCCAAAGCTGGCTTTGTGGCGATCCTGTCCGAGGGGTTGTGCCCACGACATTCACCACACCTTTCCCAGAGCCGGTGGGGTTTCACCCTACTCCGCCAGTCCGCTGCGCTGTCCATTCATATGTATCGAATTGTCCGCACTGCTCAGTGAGCATCGCCTCAGGAGCCTTCGCCGAATCTGACAATCTCAAAGAGGAATTGCCATGAACGCGAAACATCACGGTACATTGCTGTGGATAGTTGGGAATTGGCCGGAGGCATTCAGCAGTTCTTGATGCGAATCCACTTGGGGGTGGTGCCCGGGCAACTCCGTTGCTCCGGTTGTTGCAGCCTCCGACTGTGCTCCGTTCGAGTCTATTTCATCCAATCGATATATGGTGACCAGCAGGCTACCACCCAATACGATGATCATATAAATGAGCGTAGCCAGCGAAGACCATACCGCGCCGACGCGGTACCTCTCCAGCAATTCATCAGGTGAGTAACCCAACGCCCCGAAATCAATTTCCCACGATCTAATAAGGGTGTGATCGGGTATCGCCAAGGGGCTCGGTTCCAGGTAAAGGATCAAAATTGTGGCAGCACCAACGGCTGTGAGAATCAAGATTACCCCCATTGCCGCTTGTAACAGCAACTTCCTTTCCCATTTCCTGAAGACCACGTCTTTATCACGCATAGCTAGAATAGCCATAAAGGTACCGCCCGTGATCGAGAAAACCAGCATCAGGAAAATCCACATTCCGAAGCAGCAGATGAAAAAACTGAAAACGTAAACAAACAGCAGCGGAGGGAACGCCGTTACTGCGGCTCGGTGGTAGACATTCTTAAATCCACGATTGCTTGAATACTGCCATCTCCACAAAAAATCGAACATCACGCCTGCCAACAGCGCCAGCCCCAGATTCACCAGCGTGGCCAGCAGGTACGGATAAGGCGTATTCGCAAACTCTCCCATAGCGTAGAACCCATACGGGTCCATCTTCGTGGCCGGAGCCTGAAGCAAATTTCCGCTGATCAGGAAGAAAACGGTTAAGAAATAAACTTCTCTGATCTCGTGGGAGCGACGCACCCGCAGAAACCCCTGTACCAATACGAGCAAGACGGCGGTAGCCACGTAGAGGGACATGATCCAGCCGGCGTTCCAACCCAAGCGGGCCAACATGTAGCCAACGCCAGCTACTGCCAGTCCGGGAAGGCCGAATTTGGTCAGGATATAGCGGGTGATCCGGACCGTATGGGTGGGTAAGTGAACGACAAGTTCCGGAGACGCCTCTACCGGGGATACAATGGGCTCTGCAGCGACCTCAGACACCAGGCCCTTTCCCGCATCCGACTGCGGGCCTTCCGCAATTTCATGAAGGCCAGCCAGCGAGATGAGTCCCTCAACCTCGGCTGCGGATAGGTTAAGCGCTTTGCCGAATACCTCGAGGCGCTCCTTGGAGGGTCGAGTCGCTCCGGATTCCCACCTCGCCACCGTCGAATGGTTATACCGTTCCAGGTATACGGGGTCCACTTGTCCCATGAGTTTGAGCAGTCCCTCCTGGGAGAGTCTGCTCTTACGTCCATCATTTCCATAAGCGTGTCGGTATGCTTGCATCAACATACCAACCTGCTTGGCTCTAAAGCGTCTGGAGTCAGGATCTAAAGAAATATTCATCATAGTGATAGTTGAGAAGGGGTGCTTTCAATTGCGAAGCGACACGTATGAACCAAGGAAATGATTCTCTCAGGCTAAGGTTTTGTGTGCAAGCAAATCCATAATTTTTGATATTTATGCGGTCAAATTATACAAACAAAAATCTATTGAGAATTCCATCGAAAATTCAATAGTACAGCTTCTATTCCATTATATTATATTTGATTCAAGATTCTTATGTACAAATTACACATATTTATCTTTTGCACTATCACAGGGATGTTCCCGCTGGGCTCTCACATTCTAAGTCTCCCTTCGAATTAAATTTCCTTACTGCATGAAGAAATATAGTCCATTGATATGTCGTCTTGTGCAAGAATAGTAATATCCCACTATTACCCATTCAATTACATCGGAATTTCATCTCTTCAATGATACAAACATTTCTAATTCAACTCGTCAAATGAGTACGATAAGAACCACTTCGAAACCCAAAAAGCAATAACGTCTTATCTCTCCGTGTACGATCTTCCCGGACAGGACCGGGACTTTCTTCTCGAGAGATATGACCCATAGCCCGCACCTATGCTACGCGCACCCTTCGACTTCAGGGTGCTGGCCTTGCTTAATATTTGGTACTATTAAACTTACGATTGAGGAAAGTTGATTGGATCTATCAGAATCTGCAAGGGAAATATAATTGACCACACCACCCACTGCACAGCAACCTGGTGCAGCAGAACCTCATGGACTCCAGACGTGCGGCCCGGGCACCCCTATGACTTGAGCGAGTCTTTCCAAATCAGAGAATTCAACGGCGTCATCAGACACGCACAAAGGGGCAGACGGGAGATCCTGTGACGGGAAGAAAATACACGGGTTGGAATTCCTGGGTATTGCAGGCAGAGGACTCCGGCTGATCACGAGGGATTCCGAAAAAGGGGGCAGTGGCGGAGAGCGCGGGATTCTAAGAAATCCATTATCAAAGCTATTATGGCTCCATATTGCCCAAAATGTTAGATTTTCCCACATTTTTTCCCACACGGTGAGCGGGTCGATGTGGAACGTTTTGGGACCACCCTCTGGGGTGCCCTGACCCTCTTATCAAAGACTTTATTGCCAGTCCCACACGGAGCCTCCACCTGATTGCCCAAGCTCCCAGAGGGCCATGAACCGGCGTGCTGTCTGCTTGGCGGCATCTTGGTTCCTTAGATTCAGCGAGTACTATGGACATGCTGGTCTTTCGCAAAATCCTCGTTTTGGAATACGCCTGATTAACGACAATAAGGAATGCCGGTAGCGTCAACTATTATTGCCGGTCGAGATGAGGTAAACCCTCCGGCACGGAGGTGCCGGATTGCTCAAAGACCGACAAGTCAGGCTACTGAGGCAGAGACTTATGAAAGGAAAAACTCAGGAGACGGCGGCGGCCGTGGCTGGGATGAGCGTGCGATCGGCGCGCAAGTGGCAGAGCGGCCCGTTGCCGTCGGAGACCAGCCAGGATCGCTGGTGGCGCACCCGGCCCGACCCCTTCGACGGGATTTGGGAGGAGGATATTGAGCCCCTGTTGCAAGGTGATCCAGCGGGCAGGCTGAAAGCAACGACAATTATCGAATGGTTGGAGGAGCGGCATCCCGGCCGGTTCAGCGCCTCGCAACTGCGTACCCTGCAACGACGATTACAGGACTGGCGAGCGCTGAACGGTCCCGATCAGGAGGTGTACTTCCCCCAGGAGCATCCGCCGGGTCGGGAAGCCCAATTCGACTTCACTCACTGCAATGCCCTGGGCGTGACCGTTGCTGGCCAGATCTATCCCCACCAGCTGTTCCAGATGATTCTCAGCCACTCGGGGTGGCGTTACGCAGAGGTCGCCACCGGCGAGACCTTCCTGGCATTGCAGCAGGGACTGCAGGCCGCCCTCTGGGCTTTGGGCGGTGTCCCGGAGGTGGTGCGCAGCGACAATACGTCTGCCGCCACCCACGAGATGCGCCGCAGCCGCGGCCGCGCACTAAACGACAATTACGCCGCCCTCCTGGACCACTACGGCCTGCGCTCCACCCGCATCAATCGTGGCCAGAGCCATGAAAACGGCGTCGCCGAGCAGGGACACTATCGCCTCAAGGATGCCGTGGATCAGGCCCTCATCCTGCGTGGCAGCCGCGACTTCCACACCGCCGACGATTACGCCGGCTTCGTCCAGCAGATGGTCGAGAAGCGCAATCGCCTGGTGAGGGGGAAGCTGGAGCAGGAAATGGCTTGCCTACGGCCCCTGCCACCAGCTCCCATGCCGGAATACGTCAACTACCAGTCCAAGGTGCGCAAGTGGAGCACCATCCAGGTAGCGGGACATAGCTACAGCGTCCCCTCCCGTCTCATCGGAAAAGAAGTGCAGATCCGTCTGTACTCCGACTGGATGGAAGTGTACTACAAGGGCCATCTGGTGGAGGGTATGGCGCGGGTGCGTGGCGAAGGGGAGGCCAACGTCAATTACCGCCACGTCATCGGCTCGCTGGTGCGCAAGCCCGGAGCCTTCGCTCGCTACCGCTTCCGGGAGCAGCTGTTTCCCACCATGCCCTTCCGGCTGACCTACGACGCGCTAAAGGAGTGGCGCGGCGAGCGTGCCGACGTGGAGTACGTGCGGATCCTGCACCTTGCGGCCACGACCATGGAGGCCACGGTGGACAGCGCGCTGTCGTTGCTGCTGGAGGCAGGTGAGCCCTTCGACTACACCCAGGTCCGGGACCTGGCCGAGCCCAAGCCTCCCGAGGCCCCGGCGCTGGCTTGGTCTGGGAAGCCGGACCTGAAAATCTACGACGGCCTGCTCACCAGCAGTCTGGCAGTGGCGGCGGTGTGTGGATGACCAACACCGACACCAGAGTCGTGCAGGAACGCATCGGCCAGCTGTGCCACCAATTCAAGCTGCCCACGGTGGCGGCGGAAACCGCTTCGCGTTTCACCGAGGCAGGCCACGGCGACGCCCTGCCCACCCTGCTTGAGGTGCTGGAGCAGGAGGCCGAGGATCGCCGCCAGCGACGCATCATCCGGCTGCTTCGGGAATCCAGGCTGCCTTTGGGCAAGACCTGGGAGACCTTCGAGCACCACCGGATGCCCTTGGCGCTGCGCCAGAAACTGGACCATCTGGCCCAGGGCAGTTTCGTGGAGCACGGCGTCAACGTCCTGGCCTTCGGACTGCCCGGCACTGGCAAAACCCACGCCCTGTGCGCCCTGGGGCACCGGCTGGTGGAATCCGGCCACTCCGTCCTCTTTGCCCCAGCCTACCGCTTGGTGCAGGAACTCCTCGCCGCCAAGCGAGACCTGGACCTGCCCCGCCGGCTCCGCAGGCTGGACAACTTCGACTTCCTGCTCCTGGACGACCTGGGCTATCTGCCCCAGGGGGCTGAGGAGTCCGAGGTGCTCTTCACCCTCATTGCCGAACGCTACGAACGGAGGTCCCTGGGCATAACGTCAAACCTGGTTTTCTCCGAGTGGGAGCGCATCTTTGCCAACCCCATGGCCACCGCCGCGGCCATCGACCGGGTGGTGCACCACTCCGTCATCCTCGAGTTTGACGTCCCCAGCTATCGGACTGATGCTGCCCAGCAACGAGGCCAGGCCGAGGAGGTGAACCGGCAAAACTAATCGACGACTTTCCGGCAAGAATAGTTGACGCGGGACATACGCCGCCGATGATGAGCTGTCGGCGGGCTTCTCTCCGGTAAATACGCTGATCGGCCAACACTCTTCCACCCAGCTTCAATTCCCCTTCAGGATGCGTAACACCTACTACGTCAATGTTCCAGTGGTCCTCCTATTCAGGTACGGCCCTGCAATATTGGATCACATTCCTGTTGCCGAGCCACCGCAAACCAGCTGACGGCCAAGGAGCCCGGATCTCCATCCTTCTGCCTGTCCGCCAAGTTGGGGAGGGGTTCGATGGATTAGTACGCCGCACGGTCCCGCAGCGTGTGGGCCATTTCGGGGTCGTTCTGCTGGTGTGATGGTGCGCATTTTGGTAACCATGGCGCTCGGCCCCGCTAGCCGCCCGTCCGAGAAACAGGGGTGGTGAGCCGGTGGGGGTATGATGGGGCGGAGCATCAGACGAGCGGAGCGGTCAATGAGCAAGACCTACCTTCCCTACGATCCGGACCAGCAGTTGCTGCTGCCTGCGGCCCTGCAGGAGTGGCTGCCACCGGACCACCTGGCCTATTTCATCTCCGACGTCGTGGACCAGTTGGACCTCTCGGCCATCACCGCCCGCTACGAGGAGGAAAGGCGGGGCGGCCCTCCCTACCATCCACGGATGATGGTCAAGGTGCTGCTCTACGGCTACTGCAACGGCGTGGCATCGTCCCGTCGTATCGCCCGGCGTCTCCACGAGGACATCGCCTTCCGGGTGCTGGCGGCGAACAACACGCCGGACTTCCGCACCATCTCCGACTTCCGAAAGGACCATCTGGAGGCGTTGGGGGAATTGTTCCTGCAGGTGCTGGAGCTGTGCCAGCAGGCAGGACTGGTGAAGCTGGGGCATGTGGCCCTGGACGGCACCAAGGTGAGGGCCAATGCATCAAAGCACAAGGCGATGAGCTACGGGCGGATGAGGGAGAGAGAGGAGCGGTTGCAGGCCGAGGTGGACGAGTTGCTCCGGAAGGCGCAGGAGGTGGACGAGGAGGAGGACCGCCGCTACGGGAGGGACAGGCGTGGGGATGAGTTGCCGGAGGAACTGGCCTTCCGGGAGAGCCGGCTGCGGAGGATAAGGGAGGCCAAGGCGGCGCTGGAGGCTGAGGCACGGGCGGAGGCGGAGCAGGCTGAGTCCGAGGGCCGCAATCATCCCGGGGTGCCTGATGACAAGGCGCAGCGGAACTTCACCGACCCGGACTCCCGCATCATGCCCGGCCCGGGAGGGAGGGACTTCCAGCAGTCCTACAACTGCCAGGCGGTGGTGGACAGCGAGCATCAGGTGATCGTGGCGGCCTGTGCCACGAACCAGCCCTCGGACAAGGGTCAGGCCGTGAGCATGATTGAGGAGGCCATCCTGAACGTGGGCACAGTCCCAAAGGAAGTCTCCGCCGACGCCGGGTACTACTCGGCCAAAGAGGTGGATGAACTCTGCGCCTTGGGAGTTGACCCGTTCGTCGCGCCGGAGAAAACCCGCCATGGCTGGGTGCCGCCACCCGCGCCCCGCGGCCGCATACCCAAGGGACTGTCAGCCAGGGACCGGATGCGCCGCAAGCTGCGGACGAAACGGGGCAGGGAACGTTACGCCCTTCGAATGGAGACGGTGGAGCCGGTGTTCGGCCAGATCAAGCAGGGCCGTGGCTTCCGGCAGTTCCTGCTGCGGGGTCTGGCGAAGGTGAACCGGGAGTGGCTGCTGATCTGCGCTGGCCACAACCTGCTGAAGCTGTTCCGGTACGGGGCCGGGATGTCCGGCAGGGTGAGGGGCAAAGGCGCCACCGGGAACAACAGGGAGACGTGCCGGGCCATGGCCAGTGGGATTTTCAAGCGACAATCCGCATGTGGCTAACCGCACCACGCAAGAACTTTTGCCGCAGGGTAATCCCGGCTGACCGACACCGCCAGTTGGTCAATCCTCAGACGGGCTGCTAGAAATACCGGTGGCTGGTTCCTTAAAAGGCAATGTGATGGCTGGTCTGTCTAGCAGCGTGTCCGAGGATTAGATTTTGGAGACGAAAAGCGCCACTGACTAATCTCATTGGTGACTAATGGGCTCTAATAAAACGGTTACCGGAATAATTAACTTTGTAGATACCGAGATTCGTTTAGAACATTGTTTCTCAGACAGACTGCTAGCGGGATTCAGTAGAAATTTGTCATGCCCTGCCGGTGTGAACAGGCCTGTACAAAGTGCAGGCGCGAATAACAGGACGAGATGAAGGTGTTTGTGTGGGTAGTGGAGTCTGGTTTCCCAAAGGGAAACCGTGGCTTCGTCCCACATAACCCAGAACACTGGCACAAGCTTCAGGAAAGCCACAGGTCTGGGAGGAGAATGCATATGTAGTTAGTCAAGCGGACAGCAAGGAAACTGGTCACCGTCAAGGCCGCACCGCAGGTGCGATTTTTCTTATTCAACGTACACGAGGAGAAATCATGGCAATAAGGATGAACCCCGGGGAATTTCCGGCACACCGCCGACAGGATCCCAAGAGGGCCGCGGAGGCCCGGGTGTTCGAGGCTCTGTAGAATCCGCCGAACAACGGACACGCCATCTATGAGTTCCGGTGCCGCGAAGGTGGCAGGCAACTGGACTTCGCCCTCTGGCTGGACCGGCGGGGCCGGTTCGCCCTGCAGGTCAAGGGCGGAAACTACATGCTGGATAGCGACGGCCAGTGGTATCTACTGAAGCCGGACGGCAGCTGGGTCCAGGTGCAATCTCCCTTGGAGGAGACGGAGGAGGGATGCATCGAAATGCACAACGCCATCGAAGATGCCACCGGCTACTACGGTTTCGTGGTCGGCGTCTTGGTCTTCCCTGACATGGAGCGCAACGAACAAATTGAGTGGGCGGCCCGCAACCATCACCATGTGCACATCATCTGGGGGTTGAACAACCTGCAGGAGGACCTGGAGCGCATCGCCAAGCAGGTGGGAATCGAGCGTCCGCCCAGGCCCTATCACTCGGAAAACGAGTGCCGGCGAGTCTTCGAACTGCAGTACCGGGCGCCCGGAGGCATGCCCGGCGGCGACCCTCAGGCGCCGAACCCCGCCCGAGACCAGGAACAGGACTTCATTGTGGATGGGCAGTCCCAGTTAGGCTCCGCCACCTTCCACATCCAGCACGTGGGCAAGCTGGTGGTGCAGCACATCCACGCGGGAACAGACGACGACGGGAGAATCGATCTGCCCAAAGGTTAGCCATACCCCTGCAAGGGAAATTGCCAATTCTTCGGGCATCTGAATCCCTGCGCCAAGGACCGGACACACAACAGCCGGTCCCTCCGCAGGCTTTCCGGATGGGATTCCGGTCATCGCCTGAAGACGCACTCCAGTCCCCCGTACCACATCTTCACCAAGCCATCCCGGAAACCAAGGAGACCCATGACCATCGCACCTATGATACGACGCCTGCGCCCGGAGCTCGACACCGGGCAGAGGGAGGTCGTCGGCCATACCGACGGCCCACTGCTGGTAGTGGCGGGACCCGGTTCCGGCAAGACCCGCTGCATCGAGAGCAGGGCGGTCAACCTGCTGCTCCTGGGAGAGACCCCTCCCGATGAGTTGGTGCTCTGCACCTTCGGCAGGGACGTGGCGGTGGAACTGAGAGAGCGATTCGCCGCGTCGGCGCAGGCCTGTGGTATCGCGGGACCCGCCTCCGGCGTGCGCATCGCCACCATACACAGCCTGTGCCACCGGCTGCTGGCTGCTTCCCACACTGGCCTGGCAGGCCTGCGGCCCGGTTACCCGGGTCTTGGACGAGGGGGAGCAACACCTGCTCCTTCACCAGGAGTTCGACGCCATCTTCGGCCCCGACTGGGAAATTCTCTCCGGGCGCGGGTGGCGGGACGGGGTCCACACGGTGGCCGAGGCTGCACGATACTTCGACCGCATCTGCGACGAGATGATCGACCCGGGGGTCCTCGCCGGTTCCGAACGTCCCTTCATAGCCGCCCTTGGGCGTTGTCTCCGCCGCTACCGCGATCTGCTGCTGGAAACCAACACGCTGGACTTCGCCCACATGCAGGTGTGGGCCGAACGCATGCTGCGGGACGGCGACGTCGCCGCTCGGGCAGGCGAAGCAGTGCGGCATCTGATGGTCGACGAGTTCCAGGACACCTCAAGGATTCAGCTGCGCATCCTGAGCAGGCTGGCCGAGACGCACGGCAACATCGCCGTGGTCGGCGACGATAATCAGTCCATTTACCGTTTCAGGGGCGCCAGTGTCGCCAACCTGCTGGAGTTCCCGCGCCGGTTTCCGGGCTGCCTCGTGGTGGAGCTCACCACCAACTATCGGGCCCACTGCGGCATAGTAGCGGCCGTCGGCAGATGGATGGACAACGCCGCCGACTGGAACGCTGAGAGCCAGCCCTTCCGCTACGCCAAGGACATCGTGCCCAACGCCCCGCACACCCATCCGGACTATCCCGCCGTCATCGCGGTGCAAGGTCTCGATGCCCGGGATGAGGGCCTCAGGTTGGGCGAGTTGCTCAGGTTTCTGAAATGCAACGGAGTCATAGCGGGCTACGGACAGGCTGCGCTGCGGCTGCACAGTGTCAAGGATGCCGTGAGCGGCCCCTACCTGGATGGCCTGGAGACGGCGGGCGTACCGGCCCGCTGCGAACCCGCCGGCCACGTCCGCGTGCATGCGGGCGACGAGATGCTGGTGACCACCATCCACCAGGCCAAGGGGCGTGAGTGGGACCTGGTGGCCGTGGGGTCGCTGAACGGGGCAGACCTGGACACGGACCGTGTGGGCCGTAACCTCACGGAATTTTTCGGAGAAGGTCCACAGGAGCCTGTGGAACGCGTCGCGGAGCTCGACCAGGCCCGTCGCCACTATGTGGCTTTTACCAGGGCGAGACACCTGCTGTTGCTGACCGCCACCGGCCAGCCCCACTCCAGGTTCAACGACATCTGGAAGGGGGCAGCCCGCTGGCCCGAATTGGACCGGGACTCCTTGGCACGTCAACGGTTCGGTACAGCCCGAAACCAGCCCGTGCCACCGTTGTTCGAAATCGGGCATCTGAACCAGTTGGTGGTGCGGGTGAGTCCAGGCCGCGTGGCGGTCCAGTCCGAAGGAGACTCGACACTGATAAAGGGCCGACGCCGACCTCGAACTCATAGACTTTCATCCGGCAAATGACCACCGCATAGATCCCGCCAATGGGAAACCGCGGGATGCCATTGGCGCCAACCAATTGGGCCACTCGGGCTACCGTTTGTTAGCAGTCTTCGACCCACGCGGTCCACTTCAGCGCCGCCGCTTACAAACCACCCCGCCGTCAGCAACGGCGGCATCCACAAGGCCAACATTGCCTCGGTCCTAGAACCGGCCGACAACAAGAATGGGATCCTGGCGGATTTTGGCAATATAACATCAATGGAAACGGGGCTGATGAGGGCCCGTCATGAAAGACACCGCTCAACGTGGGGAATTTCGTCAAGGTGTGCCCTGCGCCCTCCCCCCAACTGAGTGGAGTTGACCTGCAGGGTCTTCAGCCAACACTACGAGTTGGTGGTCACCCGCCTCCCTTTCAACGAAAGGGCGATGCTTGGCTCGAATCGGCTCAGTGACACGCCGGTTGGCTGGCCTCATATCGTGGACGCGAACGCCGAAACTATTGGGACAGAGGGGCGCTGACAAAACGCCCTGCCCACGCCCCAATAGCGTGTTTGTCGGTCGCCATGGGCGGTGCACCCGGGTTCGGAAATTTTCGCTAGTACTGAACCTAAACTGTTAATAGACCCCCCTCGGGGTTGCTGATCCCTCTGCGGCCGAAAACAATGCACCCGTATCCCGGAATTTCCCGTTCACGTTACGACTGAACTAATCCCTTTTTGACCCCCCCAAAACGCACCTTTTCCGTACCCACTCTCGGAGGTTTCACGTGTTGATTCCCGACCAGCTTCAAGTCCCGAAGCCGGCCAGGCCTCAGGTGTTGAAGCCAAAGAGATTCAAGCCCTGAAGCCGAACAAACTCGATCAGATGTCTTAAATTCGGCGATGTGAGTTGATCGAGTCGACGCCTGCAGCGTTTCGACCGGCCAAGTTCAACTCCAGCACTGATTCCATTCACTTTAAGCTCCAGAGCCCTCGCCCTACTTGAATCTGGCCCACGACAGTGGACCGCCAAAGTAGGAGGTTATTCGGCGACACCACAATCGGCGTCAAGTCGGCCGCACTGAGCTTGATGAGTTCGAGGGCACTGTCTGCGCAGGCGGATTGCTCCGCGGGGTCGGCCGTGTTGCTTAACCACGGCGGCCAAAGACCTATCTCGGCCGGCCGCTACCCGTGGCGCTTAGCCACCAATTCTGAAGAGAAATTGACACCACTCACCGGGAAGGGCCGATGATGTGCGAGTGCTCTGTGGATGGTGCTTTGGGAGGCCTCTTGACGACCGTGAAGAGCCTTGAGGGTGCGCCCGCGATTCATCTTCCACGGATTTGCTCCGCTCTTGGGCATTAGGGCAGAGGCGACTCCCCACAGCAAACAACCTGGGCCCCACGACATGGTGTGCCGAGTATGGGTCCTCCGGTCAGACAAGGGTAAGGCAACGGGCATCGCTGCCCCGGTACCAGGCTGCGTGCGCGGGTCTATCGCCGTTGGCAGCCAGTGAGCTTCCGTTAGTTCATTTAGTATTGTTGGCCATGGTGCCATTGGCGGGTGTGGCCAGCCGCCGTGGCTCGGACAACTGCTTCCGCCGTACGGCTGAACGGATCCCTGGCGCGGCGAGGGTCGCTATTGAATGGCATTTGTCACCCAGCGATGGAGACGCCAGCGCCAGCGAAGACCACCAACCGCCTGTCGCGCAGGGCGTTCAGCAGCGGCTCCGGGAAATCCACGCCGCCGATTCTCATTAGATTTCCACCACCACTGCAATTGCCGCCTTGCCGCCCGCTTGTACCGTCTTACGTTTGTGCAGCGCCTTTTTCGTCGCTGGCGTCCTTCTTGAATGGCAACGCACGGCACGTGGTCTCATATCGGCAAAACTCGAACCCGGCTTCGGCCTTCGTCAACCACGACCAGGGCCCCAGTGGACAAGTCGGCTCCATGCTGATTGAGAGCGGCAATGACCGGCTCTTCCAGATAGTCCGGCAGAGGGTCTTCCGCGCGAACCTGTAGCACACTCGGCCCTGCTTCGTGCGACAGCGCCAGCATGGTGCCGAAGTCCAGATCGTGGGTGAACACGACGTATTGGTGATTCCTCGCCCAATCCATGATCTCTTTGTCTCTGGCCCCTGGATCTCCAAGGGTGGACCAATGCACTG
Source organism: Dehalococcoidia bacterium (assembly GCA_965215675.1). GTDB lineage: Bacteria > Chloroflexota > Dehalococcoidia > Lucifugimonadales > UBA3495 > VXOI01. The sequence goes on from OZ244112.1 coordinate 232,495, forward strand.
CCTGCCACCCGTGCTTCCGCAGGACGGGCACCCATTGGGGCGACAGGTTCATGTCAACGAGGAATTGCAGCCTCATGGCGCATAAAGCGGAACTTCGCGTTCCTCCAGCCTCCAGGCCGCGTAGGCCAGGGACTGGTCGATGTCTTCCTCCTCAAGATATGGGTATGCTTGAAGTATCTCCGCACGTGAGCGGCCGGCCGCCAATAGCCCCACCACCGTCCCGGCCGTTACGCGCATGCCACGGACGCACGCCTTGCCCCCCATCACGGCGGGATCGAAGGTAATCCTGTCCAGTGATTTCATGCCCTTTCTCCTCCGATGTTCGGCCCCTCCAAGTTTACATCCCGAACCCATCCCGTACTTCGTGCAATAGCCAGTTGAACCCGACACCACGTCCACCGCCTGCACCGCCTCCAACTCCGGGCTGGCAACCTCCGGCTTGACGCCCGACTGTACCGTCTTCTTCACGCCCTGCATTCTTGGTGTGGGGAGGTATCTCGTGATAGTTTACCAACCCTTGCTTGCAGTATTCAGCGTTCCCCGCGCCTTGCTGGTCTGGCTGTATATTCAGTTCCGTCCTCAGTCTGCACCGTGAAGGACAAATCAACTCTTCCAAATTGAGACAATAGCTCCAGCCTAACCCTTCCAACTTCCACAAACACCTGTGACTCCTGAATTTCGGCGAATCTCTGAAAGCCAGATAGCTTGCTCCCTTTATGGGGATCCTGATGTTTTTCCAAAAACAGGACCATAACGGTCGTCAAAGACGATGGCGTCATCCAGAGTGGTGTGTCTAATAAATTACCGGAGACCCCCGATGTCAGCCGGAACCTTGTGGCCTGAGTCGTCGGCAACGGCATCGTAGCTCATATAAGCGCCATTTATTCCATACCCGAACCGTCCGACGACGTCCTTGATCAGCTGACCCGTCAGCTTGTTGGCGCCGATGGAGACGCCGTTGTCATCAGCGTCCCTGGCCCGCACGGTGTAGGGATAGGCCACTTCCGAGCGACCGCGGGTCTGGTAGTCGGCGGCCCTGCCGGTGCCGCCTACGCCAAGCTCAAGCTTTGCTTCGTAGTGAACTACCTCGCTACTATAACTGATGCTCAAGGGAAGGCTCATGTTCTCGCCGAAGGTCAAGGTGACTTCGATGTTGTGCAGGTCCCGTAGGTACCGTCATCTCCTGGGTTGGTGGTGATGTCGATGGGAGGACCGCCCGATACCGAACGATTCGATGATTGCTGACGAATGGGTTTTCATGTTTGCCTCACTGTCCTGCAGGGGGAACTTCGGTACCCCCTTGTCCTCACTCCTAGATGTCCTTCCAATGTTTATTGCGCCCACCATCAGCGTGACTGCCTGTGCTGAAGCGACCTTCAGTTCTGAAGGCCAGTTGTAAGGACCGTAATTGCTTTCACGGAACGCCGGATTGTTGAACAGCCTGCTGTCAGCCCAGTCGCGGATGTCTCTCCGCTAAACACGGAGGCCGCCGCTGACGAATCCGTACCTGCCTGGCAGGATCGACGCCGCCTTGACCAGCAGCTGCGAATATCCCGGCACCAATGAATGCACCGCTGGCGTAGGCGTGGGGCTGAGCGTCGACGTCGCGGTTCGCGTAAGTGCCGGCGTCGGTTCTGGCGTGGGGAATGCGTTCGGCGCGGGAGTCGCCCTCGGCGTAGTCTTCGGGTGGGAGCGGCCGTGGGCTCCGGCGACGGCGAGTCCGCCTGGACCCGGGTCTCCGCCGGTAGCCCCGCTGCCGTAGGTACGGCCGTGGCCACCATAGCTATCGTTGCCGTGGCTCGAGCGGTGGCGATTGCGGCAGATTCCGGAGGCGTCTCCTACCCACCACAGGAAAACAGGACAAGGATGGCAGGTATGGCAGCAGCACCGTTGAGGCCATCCCCGTGCCGGTGGGCCTGCCCCACAACGATTTCATGGTGCGATTCTCCGCACCCGACACGGTGGGGGTCAATGACCCGGCCGGTTTACCAGCCTGGCGTCCGATTCGACTCAGCCGGTGCCGGTGGCTGGCTGTGCGCCGTGGGAGCGCCGGTGGCATAATACATCCGGCCCGGACAGGGCCTAATCCACAGTCCATCTGGCGGAGGGTATTTGCCCTTGGGAAGCAGCTTTGTTGCAGCCGGTCGTCAACAGTTGGCAGACGGGTCTGCTCTGTCCCCCGGTTACATCCGGCAGCCAGAGGACGGGTTGTGCGAATCAGTCAGGCGGGCCTATCCCCGCGTGTGCGGCCATTGTCCGCAAGCAACGTCGAACGTCCGCCGAATTGTCCTCTCCAAGCACCTCCCCGTGAGCCATCGCCGCGGCTCGGGATGAGCTGCGGCGATGGTCTTCAACCGTACGCCCGGATGGCCGAATTATCGGGGGTACTCCTCGAGTTATTCGCCAGGTATTACTGGGGGGTTCCACAGCGCCTGAGGTACACCGTCCAGGCACCAAACGGTTTCCGGACCCTCCAGCCTTCCGCCCCGCACCTTGCTCAAAGTGGTGGTCAGCATTGGGAGCCCCCGGCCCAGCCGCTGGAACAGCTTTTCCGCATTAGCGGTTTTGGTAATGAGGATCACGGGGCTCCTAGCAGTCTGTCTGAGAGACAATGTTCTAAACGAATCTCGGCATCTACAAAGTTAATTATTCCGGCAACCGTTTTATTAGAGCCCATTAGTCACCAATGAGATTAGGCAGTGGCGCTTGTCGTCTCCAAAATCTAATCCTCGGACACGCTGCTAGGGGCCCCACAGCCTTCTTGCGCTCGACGGTCCCCTTCGTTACAAATTGGTACGCAATCCCGGTGGTATCTTCACCCCCAAGCAGTACAGCGAGAAATGAGGCTCGTTCACCGATACCAGCGCGCTCTTCGAGGATCTGGGCCCATTAGTCACCAATGAGATTAGGCAGTGGCGCTTGTCGTCTCCCGGCTCGTTCACCGATACCAGCGCGCCTTCGAGGATCTGGGCCGGTCCCGGACCCGCACCTGACCTACGCCGTCTTTCCCGCCCTGACCGTGCTGGCGGGCCTCTCCGAGGAGCAAAATCCGACTGGCTGCCCCGAGAGTCGCTAGAAGCGAGCTGCGCCTGGTCCTCACCATCACTGAGCGCGGCTACGTCTGGGATGAGTGCGACGTACGCCTCACCGCTGCTGTCGACGGCGACAGCCTGCGCCTCTACGGCTCCAGGGCCTATGTGTTCGACGGGGGGAATGCCCGCCACTTTCTGATCGCGGACCGCCCCGAGGACACGGAGGACGTCGGCCTCGTCGTGGTCCCTGCCGATGCCGCCGATATCCCAGCCGCGGGATGCTAGGCTTCGTCTGGAACCCGATCTAAGTGCGCTTCGACAACGACGCCTTCCTTTCGACAGGCTCAGGACAGGTGGATAACGGGGTTCCATGCGGTAGCATCGCCGGCAGCAGCCTAGCTGTCTACAAGGTCTCCGTCGATTGCGGTCTCATACGCATACAGTTCGGCATGCCCATCGGCTGCTTCCAGCGCGAGCAGAACCAAGTCACCAACCGAGTATTACAAACGACGGATTGCCAAATAGGGTGCCTGACCCCTCGTATTTGGACACGGGCGAGCTATCGCAGTGGGTTCATGGCAGTACGTTGTCAGATTCGATTTGGTCGCGAAAATCACGCCTCCATATTAGACGTCGTTTCAAAACTAGCCGAGTGCATTCTGTCACCAACGAAGCCTCCCGAAGAATCGTGATGTCGGGAATGAGCTTGGATGAGGCCAAGGAAGATTACGGAGTGAGCCACCAGATGCTCCAATACCGTTTGAACGTGAGCGGGGTCCGGGTTCAGCATCAGCGAGGTAGATATTGATCAGGCCCCACCCTGATGTTCCCTTTCAGCTAGGCGTGAGGCGGTTCCTACAGGGGCAGTAACCTGCCTACTTCCCACAGGCTGCGTCGGCGTTGTTGAGCGTCAGGAAGCAGGTCGGAAACCTGAGCCCAGTATTCCGCGGAATGGCTGCTGACTTTCAGGTGGGAGAGCTCGTGGACGACCACATACTCAGCGAGTTCCGGGTGCAGCATAACGACACGCCAGTTGAAGCGAAGGGTGCCATCGGGAGCGCAGCTGCTCCACCGCTGTCGCTGGTCGCGGACCAGCACTCCGGGCGTTTCCGGCCAGCCCATGCGTTTCCGCCACAGTTCGACCGTCCAGGGTAATCGCTGTGCGGCCCGCTGTCGGTACCATTGACCAATCGCCTTCCGGATCTCCTCGTAACGCTTGGATTCGTCCAACCCAAAGGGCACCGTGATTCGAAAGCTCCAGTGATCGAACCGGACCTCTGGCGAGGGCACATCTGCCTGCTCGACAATCAGACGGACGTTGCGGCCCAGGTAGGGCAGTGTTTCTCCGCTGACGAAGCGTTTCCGGGACACTTGAAGGACCTGGTCCGGTGCCTGCCGGAGGATCCAGGGTGCCCGCTCTCGGACGATGGTTTCGAGTTTTGAGTGCGGGGTGTTCGAGGGTGCAGCTACGAGGACGCGGCCACCGTCCATCGTTATCTGCACTGTCTTCCTGCGGCGCCCGCCCCGGTGGACATCGTATTCGATGGTCGCGTCGCCGAACTGGACCCGGCCAAGTTCAGCCACACTACACCCTGCTCTTGGCCACTTGGACGATCCGGTTGGCGAGTTCGTCCAGCTGGTCCTCGTCATATCGCCCTGTGGCGCGGAGGCTTCCCTTCATGTCCCGGCGCATCTGCCGCTGCACATCATCGTTGGACTGCCACTCGATGACGGCGTGTCCGGCGAGCACTCCCTCTGTCCTTAACGCGACATCCCGCATATCGTCATCGACGTCGATGACATAGGAGCGGGCATCGTGCCGGTCGTGCCTCTCCTCCTCGCTCTCTGCGGACGGTCCTTGCAGGATCCCGTAGATGGCCAGGGACACTGTCGAAAGGCCGTGCCGGGCGGCGACGTTGGCCTCGCCGTGAACTTCCCTCTGCAGCTCCGCCATCTGCCGGTAGGCCTCGGCGGCTTCGATAAGCTTGGAGCGCATCTGTTCGATGATGCGGGCCAGGCGCTGGGAAAGCCGTTCGTAGAGGACCGGGTTCTGCTCCAGCCGCTCGTGTATCTGGGCGCGGATAGCGTGCTCCATCACCGAGGCTCGGGCCTCAGCGTGGGGGAGGTGGGCTACCTTTTCGTCGAAGTTCTGGTCGAGGATGGAGACCGACTGCATCATTTCGCGCACCTCGGCGCTGATTCGCTGGTCTATGAGCTGCTTGACCTTTGCGCCGATGTCGGTCCAGTTCACGTCGGCGTCCTCGCGCAGGAAGTGGGCGCGGGTGTAGGACCGGATCAGTGTGAGCCGCGCCAGCCGGTCGACGTAAGGCAGAGCCCGCGGGTCGGGCAGCAGCCGGTCCATCAGCCGGGAGAACTGACGATAGCCGGAGTTGAACCGCTCGAACAGATCGGCCTTGTAATTGCCCTCGGTACTGGCGTCCGGCGCGAACAGGAGGACACATGCCCAGGTGTCGCTCAGGTCCAGCCCCTTGAAGTGGGACTCTGCCCGGACGGCCGCGGCGTCGATAACAGTGGCGGGGTCCTCCTCCAGCGCCTGCATGGTGTCCTGCACGTCGGCCCATTTGAAGCTGGCCAGGGCCTGCTCCAGGTCATGGGAGATGCCGCGGTAGTCCACCACCAGGCCGTGGGTCTTCTCCGTTGGCGTGCCATCCATCTCGTGGGAGAATCGGCGATTGACGCGGGCGATGGCCTGCAGAAGCCCGTGCTCCCGAAGCGGACGGTCCAGGTAGAGGACCTGTTCCACAGGGGCGTCGAAGCCGGTGAGCAGCATGTCAACGACCACCAGCACCTCCGGATCGTCATCTGGATTCTTGAAATCGTTGATTATCTGATTGTGGTCCAACTTCTTGGCGACCTGGAACTCGGGGCCGTCGTTGTGGCCGGTGGTGATGATAGGGTAGGCGCTGAGGCCGAAACTCTTCAGTTGCTCGGTGTAGCGCAGGGCGGCGGCCTGGCTGTGGGCGACCACCTGGGCCTTCAACCCGTTGGGACGCACTTGTCCCTGAAGTGCTGGGCAATGTCCAGGGCGATCATCTGAATGCGCTCCATCGCCTCGGCCACCGTCCCCCAGTTGGCGTACCTGCGGCGTCCTCCCGGACGCTATCCGTTTCATCGCCGAACATGGCGTCGAAGAGCTTGTCCAGGGTGTTCGGCCCCTCGATGTGCAGCTCCGGCAGGCGGGCCTCGTACCAAATCGGCACGGTGGCGCCGTCCTCGACAGACTGCGGGATGGTGTAGGAGTCAATGAGCGGGCCGAAGCCCTTGTCGATGGGCGTGCCAGTGAACCCGACCATCACGGCGTTGGGCAGCGCCCGCGACATCAGGCTGCCCAGCACGCCGTACTGGGTGCGTTGGGCCTCGTCGACCATGATGAAGCCGTTGCCCGAGTCGTTGAGCACATCTAGCTTGCCGTCGGGCGTGGACAGCGCCTCCTCGAACTTCTGGATGGTGGTCATCACCGTGCGGCCGCCGCCCTGGCGCAGGACGGTCTGGAGGTCGAGGGGTTGAGCGCGGTTGGGCGTCTCCCGGCGCCTGCGCGCCCGGCGTTCCTCTGGCTCGGGGTGGGAGCGGTCCATGCGTTCCGGGGCCGGGAAGCCGCAGCGCCGGAAGGTATCGGAAATCTGCTTGTCCAGCTGGGTGCGGTCGGTTATCACCACGATGTCGGCGTTGGCCAGGCGCGGCTCGCGGCGGATCTTGGTGGCCAGCCACAGCATGGTCAGCGACTTGCCCGACCCCTGGGTGTGCCAGACCACGCCGTCTCGCTCCTCGGCCTTGGTTTCCGACAGGATGCGCCGCATGGCCGACTTGACCGCCCGGTACTGCTGGTAGCGGGGCAGCTTCTTGACCACCCGGCCCTGCTCCGGCTCGTAGACCACGAAGTCGCTCAGGATGTCCAGTAGCGTCGCCGGGGCCAGCATCCCCACAATGAGCTGCGCCTGGCCCTGCGGCTCGACGCCCAACTGCTCCCGGACATCATCCTCGGTGTAGGGCGCCGCAGACTTCCACTCGAAGTAGGCGTTCTCCGGCGCGCCCGTGCCGGCGTAGGCCGCGGCGGCCCCGCAGAGCAGGTTGTAGTGGAACAGCTCGGGGGCGCCGGTACCGTGCCACTCCGGTCTCGCCTCCTGGTAGCGGCGGAGCTGGCGCACCGCCTGGGGCATCCACACGTCCAGCAGCGACGGCGACTTGGCCTCCATCACGACCAGCGGAATGCCGTTGACGAACAGCACCAGGTCGGGCTTGATCATCCGCTCGTCGTCCTCGGTGTCGCTCTTTTCGTTGCCGCGCCGCACCCTGACCTGGGTGGTGACGACGAACTAGTTGAGTCCGCCCTCGGGATGGTCGAAGTCGAAGAAGCGGATGTTGCGGGTGTCCTGCCCGAGCGGGGTGTAGACGGTCAGGGGCAGGCCGAAGGTCAGGTACTCGTGGACGGCCTGGTTGCGGGCCATACCCACGGCGTTGATGTGCTCCAGCTCGAAGATGACCCGCGTCGCCTGCTCCTCGGTCAGCCACTCGTTGAGACGCAGCAGGGCGGCCCGCAACTGCTCCTTCAGCAGTACCTCGCGCTCGCCGCTGCGCTCCGCCGCCAGCGCCTCCCGCGGCACGTAGGTCCACCCCAGCCGCTCCAGCAGGACGCGGGGGCCGGCTCCTCGGCCTGGATGTATTCGTTGAGCGCGGAGGGGGTGGTCATGGCTCTTCGCTTTGGGCGTCCTCCAGCATCGTCCGCAACAGGGGCAACAGGTCCTGGACATCGGTTTGGATGATGTCCCATACAACGTCGTCATCTATACCCAAGTAACCGTAAGCTACGCGGTTCCTTGTTCCGACAATTCTACGCCACGGAATGTCTGGATGCGCTTCGCGCACATATTCAGGGACGTGCGACGCCGCCTCTCCAATCAATTCAATGTTGCGCAACGTGGCGTCGTAGGTACGCCTATCTGCAAGGAAATTGTGCTGGTCCAGTCCCTCGTTGTAGGACAAGACCCGTTCGCCGAATTCGATCATGTCCTCGATATACAGGATCCAACTCCGAGCATCTTCGAAATGCTCACACATACATACATTCCCGCTCCACGTAGGGGCGGAACTCGGAACGCAGAGCCTTGTCGGTCACCAGGTCAACCCGTCGCCCCAGCAGGTCTTCGATGTAGAACTGCACCCCGAAGTAGGACTTGGAAGTAGCCGGACGGTCGAAGGTTACCAGGATGTCCACGTCGCTCAACTCGGTGGCTTGGCCGCGGGCGAAGGAGCCGAACAGGGCCAGCCCGCTCACGCCGAAGCGTTCGGCAAGGACAGGCTTGTGGGCCCGGAGAGTGTCGAGGATTTCATCTCGGTTCATAGTCCCTCGGCCTGGCTGAACTCGTTGAGCGCGGCGGGAGTGGACACTAGCTTTACTCCCAAGTGGGTGTGTCGAACAAGGAAGAACTACGTATAGACGCCTTCAAACCATATTTTTTAGCGACCGTACTAACAAGTTTATGATGCCAGGTTTCGGCATATGGCGATATCACCACGTCTTTAACCAATTTACCCAGGTCTACCTCTACGTAAGTTCCAGATCCCACATAGTAAGGTGGGGAGTCGTCTCCTAATACCAACTGGAGAGTACTCATCACTGTCGCCCTTACTTCATGCTCGTATTCAAAAAGAGGCCTCTTGTACATAAATGGGTGATGAACATTTCCTAGTGGCAGGTCATGTTCATCGTCGGATGAGGATGAGGAATCGAAGTCGATATACTTTACCTTGCCGACATAAACCTCTTCCGCGCATATGAAGCTCTCAGTGAAATCTCTATAGTTGGTACTGACCGCGATTCCACCGTTGTCCTTGGTATACAACTTCCACATTGCCGCAGACTCATATTCATTGCTCGTGCCAGCAATTGACCATAATTGATGCTCGCGACTTCTTGAAGATGTTCAAGATGGCTTGCGAAGCCTCTTTGATCATTTCATCAGGGGCGTCCTGTCCAAATAGGTGTGGGCGCACGGGTGAGTTCACTTTAGGTAATGACCCTTCGAACGGATCATCGAGCCGATCCCCTCTGGCGAAGAACAGTTCTCGGCGATCCAATAGATCAATGAATTTCATGAAGTCCATATAGCGCCATAATTTGGAATCTGGAGATGGTTGTTCGAACCCCGATAGTCTCTTGTACATTGTTCGCTCCGGGTTGGTTCAGATGGGGGAATTCCGTGAACGCACCCTCCCCGTCAGCAACACGTCGGCAATCGACTCCTTCAGCAATCGTAGCCTCGCAGCTTCCTATCGCGCAACTTTTACCGTCGTGTCCACGCCATCCAGCACGGCGGCAATGGCCCGCTGCTCCGGCAGGGGTGGGAGGGGAATGGGGAGACTTTCTACATCTTCCCTTGTTACCCCTTGGATCGTTGTCCCTCGAGATTTCCTCTGTAGTTCCTCAGCCCGACTATCCAAGACCCGATGCAGAAAATTACATTCGGCTGCGTCATAGGGTTCAACGAGAGTAATGTCCTGACTATCCCCCAGCACCTCACTGGTAATTCCGACCAACCCAACACGCGTTCTGGTGGCAAGGAGCAGGTCGCCAGCGTTGCAGATAACGGTACTTCCGGACTTCGGGCCCCTTCGGTGAGAAATGAACGGGCACTATTTCTTCCTATGCGCAGTTGACCCAAATCCGCGCCTGTCACGAATGGAACATAACCATCCCAGTACGCCGCATTGGCCTTCGCAGGGGTTCCACCCTGTTGGAATTCCGCCACATCACCCAGCCGCACCCGCTGCCAGCCGTCGGGGATCGTTCCAAGCTCGGATGTGCGTAGCATCAGATATCTTCAGAGACGGCTGGCTTTATCTCGTAGGTGTTCACTGGGAGGCCGGCTTCCTTGGCCTCCAGCCACCGTTCGAAACCGCCCGGACTCTCCACTGACGGTACGCCGGCCAGCAACATTTCCACGCTGATGTCCTCGTCCAGGTCAGGCCAATGAATGCCATCGCCAGTCCCTATCAGCTCCCAATTATTGCGTTCCTCCGCCGTAGCGTGAGTCAGTCGCGGATACCACGCTAGCGGCACCGATATGGTGCGGCCATCGCGCAGTTCGGCGGTAAGAGTGTCGTCAGTTACCTGAATGGTCATTGCCCCCGGAATTTCCATCCTCCGGTATGGAGGCGGAGAATTTGAATCAATCACTCCTTCGGTCCGGTCTTCAAGATGCCCGGCACAAAAGGCCTCTGCGTACAGTCGGCGCAAAACGGGCAAGGCGGCAACCTCAAAATCAAGCAGCTCCCATTCCTCAATTCGACTGCGGTACTTGGCATAGTCATCCCGCAACCACTTGACGAAATCATCGCCCATATCTTCGGGATCACCCAGCCACCCGGCGCACCACATCTCTTGGGAAAACGCCCGATACATCGTTATCAGTTCCCGGTCCGATGGGTTAGGGTCATTCATCGCAGTGTCAAACACAGTCATTTGCCGTCCCTTCAAACTTCCCCACGTTTTCCCGGCGTCGCCAGTTACTTTCCATCCTACCGGCCATAGCCCAGCTCCGCCAGCAACGCGTCCATACGGGCAGTGGCCTCGTCGCGGCGGCGCTCGGCCTCCCGCAGTTGGGCCAGCGCCTCGGCCACCGACGTCGTCTCCACCGGCTCGGTAGTGTCCACGTAGCGGCTGATGTTCAGGTTGAAGTCGTTGCTCTCGATCTCGGCCAGGCCGGCCACATGGGCGAAGTGCTCCACGTCCTCGAAGGCGCGGTAGGCCGCGACGATGCCGGCGATGTGCTCCTTGTCGAGGAAGTTATGGGCCCGCTCGGAGCGATAGTAGCCCGGCTGGGCCGCGTCCACGAACAGCACCCTGCAGCGCCGCTCGGCGGGCTTGTCGCGGTTCAGCACGCAGATGGCGACGGGGATGCTGGCCCCGAAGAACAGGTTGGGGGCCAGGCCGATGAGCACCTCGAACAGGTCGGCCTCTACGATGCCCCGCCGGATCTTGCCCTCGGCGCCACCCCGGAACAGGACGCCATGGGGCATCACCACGCCCACCCGGCCCTGGGCGTTGGTCACCGCCAACATGTGCAGCAGGAAGGCCAGGTCGCCCCGGGTCTTGGGCGGGATGGCCCCGCAGCGGTGGAAGCGGTGGTTGGGGTCGCCGGGTGCGAACTCGTGGCCCCAATTCTTTAGGCTGAAGGGAGGATTGGCGATGACCCGGTCATAGGGCAGCAGCCGACCCTTCGAGTCCACCAGCCCCGGCTCTGCGATGACGTCGCCGGCCTCCAGCCGCGCCGACCGCAGGCCGAGGAGCAGCAGGTTCAGCTTGCGGATGGCCAGCGTCCCCAGGTTGCGCTCCTGCCCGTGGAGCACCAGATTGCGGATGTCGTCGCCCTGCTCCCGAACGTACTGGGCGGCGTAGATCAACATCCCGCAGGACCCTGCGGTCGGGTCGCAGATGCGCATCCGCTCCTGCGGCTCCAGCAGCTCCACGATGAGCCTGACGACCTCGCGGGGTGTGTAGAACTCACCGCCCTTCTTGCCCGCGTCGTCGGCGAACTGGTAGATGAAGTACTCGTAGGCGTCGCCCAGCACGTTGCCGGCATCCACCTGTCCGTCGCGCAGGTTGGCGTCGCTAAGGTCCAGGCCGGCAAAGTGGTTGAGAAGCTGGCGGATGAGGCTTTCACGGTTGGCCGGGCTGCCAAGCTTCTGCTCGTCGTTCCAATTGACTCCGGTCAGCACACCGTCGAGGCGGCCGACGTTGTTGTCCCTCTACCGCGTGGCTGGCCACGTTCAGCGCCTCTCCCAGCCCCATGGCCTTTCCGGTGATGACCGCCCGGCGGGCGTCCTCCCGAACAAAGAACTCGTGCTCGTCGGGGTCGGTTAGGGCGGTCTCCATGGGCACTCCCCGGTCGTTTACGGCGCTCTCCACTTCCTCATCGAACCGGTCCGACAACCGCTTCAGGAAGAGGATGGAGAAGATGTAGTTCTTGTAGTCGGCCGAGTTGATCTGCCCCCCGCAGAATGTCGGCGGCCTGCCACAGCTTGCTCTGCAGTTCCTAGCTGGTCAGCGGCATGGTCACTCCTCAGGCGATCTCTACGGCCTGCAAGGTATCTGGCACAATCGCGTTGCGGAGAACTTCGCGGCGCATTTTAGCAACCCGCATCCCCGAAGAATATACCTCCCCGTCGTCTCGATGAGGCGCGCCATCTAGTCAAGTACTCGGGGAGTGGGTACAGGAATCTCGGCTTATGACCGGCTTGTTGCGGACAATGAATACGAGGTCGTGTTCACAGTGACCCGGTTTGCCGATTCATCCTGACCGCGGGCCGGGTTAAGTAAATACTGCAGCCAGTGTCCCTTAGCTGACTCAGGCCGTTTGGGGCGCATCACTAGTACTACAACGACGGGTTCAGGGTGGAGGGTCCATTCTGCCTTCACAGCGGGCGGAGCGGCGTCTCTCGTGGGAGCGGCGCGCCCGTTCGTTGCGTAGCTGCGTATCCTCCAGCCACAACAGCAATTGATCGGGCCCGAACCGCTCCCGGGGCAGCATCTCACGCACCACCCGGTACACCTGCGGGCGGGTGATCCGGGGCATCTTTTTCCCCCCAATCCTGCTGCAGGCCCAGCAGGAACGCTCCGCCCAGCAGGCACATGGCTATGTGGTGATGCCAGCCTGCCCAGCTCCGGGTCTCGTATTCGTCCAGCCCAACGTCGCCCTTTTCAGTCTCGAACTCCGTTTCTATGCGCCACCTGGAACCGCCCACGTATGCCAGAGTCTCCAAAGTTGTGTCCTCGGGTGCGTTGGACAGGTAGTAGCGAGGTTCGCTGCCGTCCAGGTTGCGGCGGTAGACCGCCCAGTGGATTTCGCCGGGCTTGCGCCTCCGCCGGGCTTGCGCCACCTGGTAACCCGCACCCGCTGGGCGCTGAACCGGTAGGTGCGCGGCCCTTGGCTTCCCTCTGCCACCGTTATCTCCCGCCAGGCCTCCTCCGGCAACTCATCACTGCGCTGCTCCTGCCCTGCTCCATGGTCCGGCGCTGCCCATCCCGCAGCCTGGGTTTGCGGGGGCGCCCGAACCCTGGATGTGAATTGCCTGGATATTCCGGACTGGTCCAAGCCGGCTCCAAAGGCCAAGCCGTGGTGCCGCCCGGAACGTCCAGCACGTACCGCATACCCAAGGCCGCCAGTCCCTCCCGGAAGGACGGCGACATCCCGAAGGCGTCATCTCCGGCAACCCACCCGGCCTCCAGATGGCCCAGTTCCATGGCCTGCGCCAGCATCTCCAAGGCCAACTCCGTCTTCGAACGGTAGCTGCGTCTCTCCGCCGGCACACCCGCCGCCTGACACCGGGCATCGTCCGAAGCCCAAACCTGGGGCAGGTACAGCCGTTTGTCCACCAACGCCCGGCCCAGCGGGCTGACATAGGCCAGGAACATCCCGGCCTGGCAGTTGGCCACCTTCCCCAGCCTGCCGCAGTACTGCCGGGCCACTCCCACCGATTTCCTCCCCTGCTTGGGAAAGTCGCTGCCGTCGAACACCCACACGGCCTCGGGATGCTCCAGCCTGGGGGCCAGGTATTCCTGCAACCGCCCTATTACTGCGTCATCGGACCACCGGGCCTCGGTGAGAAAACGCTGCATCGCCCGGGCGGAGATGCCCACCGATTCGGAGAGATTCTCGGCGTTGCGCCGCTCCCCGGCCTGCACCAGCAGGGCTTGAAGATAGTTCCGGCTGTGCTCCCGCCACTGCTTGCGTCCGAAGGAGTCCGCAAAAAAGGCGTGAAATTCCTGAAAGCTGTCGTAGACCCGCTTGAAGCTCGCCGCATCCATCACCCAAACCGCCCATCATCATCTGGCCAGCTATCCTACCAAACAACTCGTCGTTGTAGTACTAGCAAGGTGATGCCGGCTACAGTCATAGACATGTGCGTCGGCACAAGGGCCGCACTTGTTCTTCCGCTTCGGACCGTTACCAACACCGCAAAGGGCCGCAGCAGGTTCTTTTCCGTGTGTTGGTTTTGGATAAACCCCATCTCCTTGAGGCTGTCGATCTCGAAGTCCCCGTCCTCGGCGCCACCGGCCCCGGGTTCCGCAGCATCCAGCCACCTCCTCGCGCCCCAGTTCTACGGCCGGCTCGAGCCAACCCTTGGTTAACATCAGCAAGTTTAGCAACCAAAGCCATAGATATGCGTTAGCTGTATTGCCTACTATTGCCGACAGGTGTAATTGTTGAAACAGGGGTGAAATGTGCTTCAGGGGCATCGCCCATAGCGGGTCCCTATTCTGGAAAAGCTGGGGAATTGTATTTGTTTATGGCCAAGTGGGCCCCTTGCTAGAAATGCTAGACGTGTTTCAGGGAGGGCATGCGTATCCTGAACAGGATTCATCAATGCCTCATCACCAGCGAGCGACCGTCCAATGAGTCTGCCGACTATGCCTCCGGCCTTCCGTGGAATTGGGCAGTCATTATTACCCATCCGAATAGAGTTCTCTGAGTCCAGGATTCACCTCGCACTGAGTCCCTCCACGCATGCGGATGTGCTCATGGCGCTGGAGGACCTTCAATACCCTCTCCTGGAGGTCCGGGTCCCCCGAGAGTCCCTTCATTCGCTGGGCGATCAGTGTCCTCACCTGCAGGCGACCATCACTGGTCAAGTAGTCCCGGCCCGACCTTTTATTCTGCACTATCTCACCCGTACAGGCTTTGCTCAGGAGGGGGCTCAGGGTGTGAGCAAGGGAGGCGACCTCGGTGTATCCCGAAGGGCCCGTAATGCGCGCCAATTCGCCACCGTACCAATCAACCAAGGTAACCACCCGTTGCGCCGACCCCTCGTCGATCGTAGCGGGAGGCGTTGGCCCAGCAGTCCTTGTCGCAGATGGAGCATCCGCTTCGTATCGCTCCCACGCGACCATTACAGCAGATAGCCTGCACGCCTGCTCGGCCGCTCGTCGCCAGAAGCCCCGGACGTGGGTATTTTCCTGGCTAAACGCTCTGTCGTTGGTCTCACGGCCGTAGTTAAGGAGGAGCCGAAATGCCTCCAGTGTTCTATCTATCAACATATGATGTTTCGAGACAGCGAGGGAGGCATCTGGCCGATACTCCAGTCCCTCGTCCTGTATTGCGCGCACTGCCGAAATTATGTCCCAGAACCTTTGGAGGATCGGGCCCACCGGGGGGATGCCCTGATTGGCCGCTTCTGCTGATACAAGGGCATCGATCTCCTCGTCCGTGATCGTCGGTGCCTTCCAGTGGTCATCACTGCAGACCAGGAAACGGGAGCTGAGCCCCATCTCCCCCTTCTTGCTGAAAAGCCATCGGCCAAATTCGGGTTGAGCCAGCCACGCTATAGAGAGCGTGTGGCCAGAGAGGCGGTAGGTAATGTTGGCCCTTGATATCGAATGGGTCTGCCCGTCCCACAGGCTGGTGAAGGTTTGAAATGTCTCGACAGCCTGTTGGCCCCTGCCACTCCAGTTGCCCATCACCGCGCCAGCATCGCTGGAGGCGAGGCATTGGTCCGAACGGCCCTGGCTCAATTCCTGGATCACCGCCGCCTTAGTGGCATCCATCTGCAGTGCGATGGGCGGTGACTTCCTTGGAATGCGATAATATCCGTCCTCGCCATCCCCCAGACGGTTATGGCGGCTGTATTCATCTGAAGCCGCCTCGTGCCTGGCTACGAGTAGTTCGTCCGCCTCCATGTGTGCCTTGAAGGAATCACGAAAAGACGATGTCTTGCGGCCCCCGCTGGAAACCAAACCGTATGGGAAGATCCCGAGCGGAGCTTCCGCCCCCAGAGTCCTTGTTCGGTAGTCGCTCTGGGCGAGCAGAGCGGCCGCAGGCAACACCGACGCTGTCGCAATGGGTGGGCTGACTCCCGACCTTTCGTGTATCACCTCGATCACGGGCTGCAGACGACCCAAAGAGTCGGCAGGATAGGGTTCCGCAGGCGCCAGCTCAAGGCCTATTGGCTCTGGTATCGACCAACCCGGTGAAGCCCTTCTGGCTGGCCGGGTTGATCGTTTCCTCGAGGCCTGTCCGCCCTGACCGTCCGACACCGTTTCACCAAAGAGGTTTGTCGTGATTGAGTCGTGCTTCGTGGTCATTGCTCCAGGCTCGGAGTCCCGCTGGTGCTGAGTATCGGTCATATTCTGTTACGCCCCCTCTATGGGCTGGCTTGCATATGGAGTGGTTTCCGAAGACAGGTCCGCTACCAGCGCTCTTGATAGTGGGACGGTTTCGAAGGGTTCGAAATGCTCGACCGGTCTTCACCACGGCTCCCTGAGCTTGGTCAGTTCGCCTTGGACACCAACGGGCGGTTTTCTATCCACGCGAGGATGTCACTCACTCGCCACGCCACAGAGCGCGGCCCCAGCTGGACGGGCTGAGGAAACTGCGAGCTGTGGATTTTCCGATATAAAGTGGACCGGCTGAGGCCGGTTAGCCGAAGCACCTCCGGCAGTCTGATCAGGCGCTGGCCTGCAAGTTTCGCGGTCATTTTTCTCCTCTGTGGTGCCTGTTTGCTTGTGAATATTGGTTGCCCGTGTTTCTAAACTAACTGCAAAAAAAGTCGAAAAGCCCCTTCGCGCAGGAACGGTGCCTTGTGGAGCGGGCATTTCGGCTCTCCACAGATACGGACAAAATGGCTTCTGGGAATGTCAAACTTGCACCAACGTTAAAAGAGAGCAGTGGGAAGGAGTCCCAGTTGGTACGAATGATAGCCATATCTGGGATTATAATTACTGTATAAATTTATAATATGGCCTATATATGATTATTACAGATATATGTTTACCAATATCGTGAAGAACGTTCCTTTACGCGTACAGCTACCCGAGAGGAGAAAAAACTGCCCTTCCACCAAAACGGCTTGAAAGAGGATGCATAACCCGTAAGGGTTGATGATGATGGAGGTGGAGCCCGGGGTAAGAGGATTGGGCAGCAAGGGGATTCGTCAATTGAACGGCAAGCGCCGATACGCCCACTCTCCTGGGAGGGTGGGAGGTGGAAAAAGGCGAACTTAGTTCTGCAGATCAACAGAGGCTGATCAATGGGGCCTCAGAAACCACCGGCGGGACACTGGTGTGTCTGGGGTGGATAGTCGTTTATCACGATAAAGCCAAGTGTTCCGTAGCACAGAGGCTAACTGGTGATGCCCCATTCCCTCCACGTAGGGGCAACTGTTGCGGTGCTGGAAATATGGTCACCCGATGCGGCTTGAGCCATCCCGTGGTGGATAAATGGACGACACGGCAGTGGCCAGTCTGAGGCCGGCGAACAACCATTTTTCCGGTTGGTCGTAGCTGAGGCGCTTGCCGCCTTGGCGCTGCCGATCACTCGCCGAGGAAGAATCGTGGGGCCGGAAGGTCAACCCCCGGACTGACCTGAATCCCGAAAGCCGATCCAGAATCAATGTTAGGATTTTGGTCAAAACGGGGGTTGAGACATGGCCAAAGGGGAAGCAGGTTGATGTTCTACGATTCCGTCACCTGCTAACTGGTCAGCGAAATGCCTTTCAGGAGAAATGTCAAAGGGACAGTGTGGCAGCGGACTGGGCTTGTGAGTGAGGACCGTTGCTTTATCCGCGCAGGTTACATCTATATCGCTCCCTTCGCCCCCGACAGTTCCCGCGGAGGCTGTTACAATCGCAGCAGGCGCCCTGGAGGAAGCCGGCGGCCCAGATGCGGGCCGCAGAGATGCAGCCGGGCCCCGTACGGAACCCGCCGGACCCCATCACCGCCAACGTGATGGAGAATCTGCACAGGAGGTCCAGTGAGAATGGCGGACAAAACAACGAGCTACCGGTACAACCCGCTGCACCAGGACATCATCTGCGCCGAGACTGCCATTGACGAACTGCCCCGGACGCTGGACGGCCTCGGCTGCGGGCGGGCGATGATCACCTGCGGTCCAACCATCCTGCGGGCGTGCAATGTGGTTCCGAGGGTTCAGGAGGCGCTGGGTCAACGCTATGCCGGCACTTACTCGGGGGTTTTGCCCCACTCTCCGGTGGAGACCGTGGAGGCTGGCGTGGAAATGGCCAAGGAGGCGCAGCCCGACGTGTTCATCAGCGTCGGCGGCGGCAGTACCCACGACACCACCAAAGCCATGGCGACCCTGCTGGCCGAGGGCGGCGACATACGTGACTACGCAATTATCTTCGAGCCTCCCGACCGCATAACTGTGCCGCCGACCCCATCCCCCAAGGTGCCGATACTGAGCGTGCCCACCACCATGGGATGTGCTGAGTTCAGCAGCGGCGGGGGCGGCATAACCGACCATCGTCTGGGCCGTAAACTCAGCATCGCCGGCGATGGCGTGACGCACCGCACGGTCATCATCGACGGGCAGGCATTGGCCACGACGCCGCTGCGGATCCTGGTCTCCACGGCCATCGGACAGCTGCGCATCGCCATTGAAACTGTTTACTCAACGGGTCACAATCCCATAGGGGACGGGATGGCCCTCCACGCCATCCGGTTGCTGTTCGAGAACCTGCCTCGCTGCAGGGATGGGGATATCGATACCCTTCTGGATACCAAAACGGCCTGCGCGATGGCATCCCTGGGGTCCTTCGGTGGCCTCGGCCTCAACACGGCCACCTGCCACCACGTGGGCGGCCTGTACGGGGTGCCCCATGGGGAGGCAAATGCCATCCTGCTGCCCCACACCATGCGCTACAACCTGGATGCCAGCGCCGGCCGCCAACGCCTGATCGCTGAGGCCATCGGGGTGGCGAACAGCCGAATGACCGACGAGGCCGCCGGGCTGGCGGCGGCCGATGCCGTGGACGCCCTGTGCCGGGAACTGGGGCTGCCCCGCACCCTGCGGGAGGTCGACGTCCCCGAAGACGGTCTGGAGTTCATCGCTGCGGCGACGCTGCAAGACCGGAGCCTGAGCACCAACCCCAAGCTCGTAACAGATGCCGGCCCGATCATGGAGGTGCTGAGGGCGGCGTTCTAAGGACAATGCGGCGTCCTGCTCGGCTTCCGGATGGGCTTTTTCAAATGAAAGCGCCTGCTGGGGGGACGGCAGGCGCTGGCTGCAACCGTTTTCTACTACCAATGACCTAGCAGCTCGTCTGAGGATTGACCAACTGGCCGTGTCAGTCAGCCGGGATTACCCTGCGGCAACAGTTCTTGCCTGGTGCGGACGTGCACATGCGGATTGTCGCTTGAAAATCCCACTGGCCATGGTCCGGCACGTCTCCCTGTTGTTCCCGGTGGCGCCTTTGCCCCTCACCTTGCCGGACATCCCGGCCCCGTACCGGAACAGCTTCAGCAGGTTGTGGCCAGCGCAGATCAGCAGCCACTCCCGGTTCACCTTCGCCAGACCCCGCAGCAGGAACTGCCGGAAGCCACGGCCCTGCTTGATCTGGCCGAACACCGGCTCCACCGTCTCCATTCGAAGGGCGTAACGTTCCCTGCCCCGTTTCGTCCGCAGCTTGCGGCGCATCCGGTCCCTGGCTGACAGTCCCTTGGGTATGCGGCCGCGGGGCGCGGGTGGCGGCACCCAGCCATGGCGGGTTTTCTCCGGCGCGACGAACGGGTCAACTCCCAAGGCGCAGAGTTCATCCACCTCTTTGGCCGAGTAGTATCCGGCGTCGGCGGAGACTTCCTTTGGGACTGTGCCCACGTTCAGGATGGCCTCCTCAATCATGCTCACGGCCTGACCCTTGTCCGAGGGCTGGTTCGTGGCACAGGCCGCCACGATCACCTGATGCTCGCTGTCCACCACCGCCTGGCAGTTGTAGGACTGCTGGAAGTCCCTCCCTCCCGGGCCGGGCATGATGCGGGAGTCCGGGTCGGTGAAGTTCCGCTGCGCCTTGTCATCAGGCACCCCGGGATGATTGCGTCCCTCGGACTCAGCCTGCTCCGCCTCCGCCCGTGCCTCAGCCTCCAGCGCCGCCTTGGCCTCCCTTATCCTCCGCAGCCGGCTCTCCCGGAAGGCCAGTTCCTCCGGCAACTCATCCCCACGCCTGTCCCTCCCGTAGCGGCGGTCCTCCTCCTCGTCCACCTCCTGCGCCTTCCGGAGCAACTCGTCCACCTCGGCCTGCAACCGCTCCTCTCTCTCCCTCATCCGCCCGTAGCTCATCGCCTTGTGCTTTGATGCATTGGCCCTCACCTTGGTGCCGTCCAGGGCCACATGCCCCAGCTTCACCAGTCCTGCCTGCTGGCACAGCTCCAGCACCTGCAGGAACAATTCCCCCAACGCCTCCAGATGGTCCTTTCGGAAGTCGGAGATGGTGCGGAAGTCCGGCGTGTTGTTCGCCGCCAGCACCCGGAAGGCGATGTCCTCGTGGAGACGCCGGGCGATACGACGGGACGATGCCACGCCGGTGCAGTAGCCGTAGAGCAGCACCTTGACCATCATCCGTGGATGGTAGGGAGGGCCGCCCCGCCTTTCCTCCTCGTAGCGGGCGGTGATGGCCGAGAGGTCCAACTGGTCCACCACGTCGGAGATGAAATAGGCCAGGTGGTCCGGTGGCAGCCACTCCTGCAGGGCCGCAGGCAGCAGCAACTGCTGGTCCGGATCGTAGGGAAGGTAGGTCTTGCTCATTGACCGCTCCGCTCGTCTGATGCTCCACCCCATCATACCCTCAACGGCTCACCAACCCTGTTTCTCGGACGGGCTGCTAGTACTACAACGACGGGTTCAGGGTGGAGGGTCCATTCTGCCTTCACAGCGGGCGGAGCGGCGTCTCTCGTGGGAGCGGCGCGCCCGTTCGTTGCGTAGCTGCGTATCCTCCAGCCACAACAGCAATTGATCGGGCCCGAACCGCTCCCGGGGCAGCATCTCACGCACCACCCGGTACACCTGCGGGCGGGTGATCCGGGGCATCTTTTTCCCCCCAATCCTGCTGCAGGCCCAGCAGGAACGCTCCGCCCAGCAGGCACATGGCTATGTGGTGATGCCAGCCTGCCCAGCTCCGGGTCTCGTATTCGTCCAGCCCAACGTCGCCCTTTTCAGTCTCGAACTCCGTTTCTATGCGCCACCTGGAACCGCCCACGTATGCCAGAGTCTCCAAAGCTGTGTCCTCGGGTGCGTTGGACAGGTAGTAGCGAGGTTCGCTGCCGTCCAGGTTCCGGCGGTAGACCGCCCAGTGGATTTCGCCGGGCTTGCGCCTCCGCCGGGCTTGCGCCACCTGGTAACCCGCACCCGCTGGGCGCTGAACCGGTAGGTGCGCGGCCCTTGGCTTCCCTCTGCCACCGTTATCTCCCGCCAGGCCTCCTCCGGCAACTCATCACTGCGCTGCTCCTGCCCTGCTCCATGGTCCGGCGCTGCCCATCCCGCAGCCTGGGTTTGCGGGGGCGCCCGAACCCTGGATGTGAATTGCCTGGATATTCCGGACTGGTCCAAGCCGGCTCCAAAGGCCAAGCCGTGGTGCCGCCCGGAACGTCCAGCACGTACCGCATACCCAAGGCCGCCAGTCCCTCCCGGAAGGACGGCGACATCCCGAAGGCGTCATCTCCGGCAACCCACCCGGCCTCCAGATGGCCCAGTTCCATGGCCTGCGCCAGCATCTCCAAGGCCAACTCCGTCTTCGAACGGTAGCTGCGTCTCTCCGCCGGCACACCCGCCGCCTGACACCGGGCATCGTCCGAAGCCCAAACCTGGGGCAGGTACAGCCGTTTGTCCACCAACGCCCGGCCCAGCGGGCTGACATAGGCCAGGAACATCCCGGCCTGGCAGTTGGCCACCTTCCCCAGCCTGCCGCAGTACTGCCGGGCCACTCCCACCGATTTCCTCCCCTGCTTGGGAAAGTCGCTGCCGTCGAACACCCACACGGCCTCGGGATGCCCCAGCCTGGGGGCCAGGTATTCCTGCAACCGCCCTATTACTGCGTCATCGGACCACCGGGCCTCGGTGAGAAAACGCTGCATCGCCCGGGCGGAGATGCCCACCGATTCGGAGAGATTCTCGGCGTTGCGCCGCTCCCCGGCCTGCACCAGCAGGGCTTGAAGATAGTTCCGGCTGTGCTCCCGCCACTGCTTGCGTCCGAAGGAGTCCGCAAAAAAGGCGTGAAATTCCTGAAAGCTGTCGTAGACCCGCTTGAAGCTCGCCGCATCCATCACCCAAACACCCCATCATCATCTGGCCAGCTATCCTACCAAACAACTCGTCGTTGTAGTACTAGTGCTAAGTCAAAGCTGACGTGTCAGGATAGAGACGGCGGAGTTTGGCTCTGGCGTCCTTGATGGTGAAGCGCCAGTTGATGGTGGCTGCCGCCGCGTTGCGCTCCGCCTCGTAGATGTTGGTGCTTTTTGCAGCGCCTCCTTGCTCGGGTTTCTACCATTGAGGCAGGCACGAGCCAGCACGCTGAACTCGATCTCCGCCATGTCTAGCCAACTCCCGTGCTTGGGTGTGTGGTGGAACTCCAGCCTCCGGGCGATGCGCTTGGCCTCTGGAGCGGGAAAGTCTTCGTAAAGCGACGCCATCCGGTTCGCGTTCAAGTTGTCCAAGACCACTCGGATCACAGGGATGCCGGGATAGTGTCAATGGCGCCGAGATGGGCTTGTTGAAAAAGCCAGCATAATAGCAAGTTCACACAGCTCTTGGGCTGAAATGGGCGAACAGTCCATCATTTGTGAGGAATGGGGATGCTCGAGCCTTTGGACCGCTGCCGCAGGGACTCCACCCTCTTCCAGTTCACCAGCAAACGCTAGCGGGACTTCATTGATCCCAACCATCTTCTGATGCAGATCAATGAGCAGCTGGACTTTGCCAAGCTGGTGGCTCCCTTGGAACGGTAGTACTGCCCCGACTTTGGCCGGCACGCCTTTCATCCCGAGACAATGGTGCGGGCTCTGCTCATCTGCTCGATTTACAACATCGCCTCCTTCGCGGATTGTGTTCTGCCATCTCCGAGAATATTGCATATCGCTGGTTTTGCCTCCTCACCATCGACGACCCGGTGTTCGACCATTCCACCATCACCCACTCCATCAACCGCATCGGACGGAAGGGCTTCTCGGAGGTCTTTGACGGCCTGAATCAGGAGTTGCTTTGGATGGGGCTGCTGTCGCGGGAGCTGTATGTTGATTCCAGCATGGTCAAGGCCAACGTCAACAGTTATGGCCTCTCCCGCAGCGGCATGACCGTGGAGGAGTTCAAGGAGCAGGTCATCGAGACAAACGGGCTTTTGATGTGGCTCGCTCAACCGTCGACGCCGAAGGGGCTGAGCACGAGGAGGTCCGGTATTTTCAGGACGCCAAGGGCAGGCTGCCGCTGAGCCCGGTGGATACTGACGCCCGTTGGCGCACCACCAGACCCGGCAAGCCCTCAGGTTTGAATTGCCAGGATAATGCCATCGCAGACCGGGGCGGTTTCATCCTGGCCCAGAGGATCACCCATGCCTCCACAGGAGAATATAAAGCGGTTCCGCAGCTGCTGGAACGACTCCCGCTCCAGCCGGTGTCGCTGACGGGAGACACCGGCTACAACGCGGGTGAGTTGCGGCAACTCCTCGAGCGCCGGAATATAACGGCTTATATTCCCATCCATCCCTTACAGGAATCCAACATGGTTCCCACCGGGGGCTTCGACTACCGGGGCCATCATCTGGTGTGTCCGCAGGGGAAAATCCTGAACCGGGGCAGGTTTCACAACCGGGACGGCGTCTATCAATACGTGGCCCGCCAGAAGGACTGCCAGGCATGCCCGGTCAAGGCGGATTGCCTCCCTCCAGGACAAAAACGCCGGTACATCGGCCTGACCATGTATCACCCGCTGCACCTGAGAGCCAGGGGACGGAACAAGACCGCCGCCTATCGCCGGGAGCAGAAAGGCAGCCGTATCGTCTCCGAAGGCACCTTTGCATCTCTGGACAGACTGGGTTGGGTCAGGTCCCGGCTGCGCGGATTGTGGAGAGTGGACTGCGAGGGATATATGGCCGCTCTGGCCCACAACGTGCTCAAGGCCGTGCGACGGTTGCGCCAAGGCACGGGACCTCCGGTTCCATTGAACCCCAGGGCAGCAGCAGAGTATGGGGTCCAGGCAACGCCAAATGCCTGTGGGGAGCCGATCCCCACGGATGGCCCTCAAGGGTCCAGGTCTACTGGATTCCTGATGCTGAGCGTCCCAGCCTTATTGTGGCACCCTGTCCCTCCGTTAAAACCCACTTTTTCAACAAGCCCGTTAGGGTGCCATTGACAACAGAGGCGTTCCGGGTTGACGATGCCGCAAGAGCAGCCCGGGTCCCATACTCAACCCGATTCAGAAAGGAATCACGGCATGAAAGTGCAGATAATGTCTCCCGCGGCCGACAGGGTGGATTTCAAGGTCACACCCGCCCCCAGGCTCACGTCCTTTGAGGGCAAGACCATAGGTCTTTACAACAATATGACCGGCGGGGCCGACGTTGCCGTCGACCGTTTCGCTGAGCAGCTGCAGCGCCGGTATCCCAGCGTCAGGTTCCAGCGTTACGGCGGGGACCTGCGCGAAGGCCGTCCCACGCTCAGCCGTGGCGTCCACATCGACGACGAGGAGGCCGCCCGGATTGCCGCTGAGGTCGATGCCATGGTGGGCGCGACGGCGCATTGAGGGGGCTGCACGTCGTGGCTTAGCCATGACATGGTTGCCATGGAAAAGGCCGGCGTTCCCGCCGTGGGCATCGCCGCCCAGAGCTTTGCCCGGTCGTGGCAGGCGTGCGTGGACGGGTGGGGGCAGCCCACCACGGCCTACGTCGTCATCCCCCATGCCACCACCGGACAGCAACCCGAATTCATCCGCGACATGGTGGACGGGCAGATTGACGCCTTAATCCAGGGCCTCACCACCTTTCCCGTGAGCCGTGGGCCGGTTACCGCCCGGAATACCGGCGGCGCCACCGAGGTCTTTACCGTGGAGATGGACGCATCGCCAGATGGTCTCAGTGCGGTGAACCGGTTCCTGGACGAACGAGACTGGAGCGACGGCCTTCCGGTGATTCCGCCCACGCCCGAGTTGGTGGAGAGAATGCTGGCCGGCACCAGCCGGAGTCCTCAGGATGTACTGATGGTCATGGAGCCGGGCTTCGGAGTCGCCAACGTGGAGAAGGTAGCGATCAACGCCGTCATGGCCGGCTGTCGCCCCGAGCAGTTCCCGGTGCTGCTGGCCGCCATCGACTGCCTGGCCCAGCCGGAGCTGAACCACCGGGATATGCAGGTGTCGGGCCACACCGAGGCCCCGCTGATCCTGGTCAACGGCCCCATCGCACAGCGCGTCGGCATCAACTGCGGCACGTCGGCCATGGGCCCAGGCGTGGTCAACAGCGCCAATACCGCCATCGGACGTGCGCTGCGGCTGTGCCTCATCAACATCGGCTACTGCAAGGCTGGGACAGGCGACCCCAACTTTATCGGCCTGCCCACCAAGTTCGGAATGTGCATCGCCGAGAACGAGGAACTCAGCCCGTGGCAGCCCTACCACGTAGACCAGGGTTTCCAGCCCCACGAGAGCGCCGTTACGCTGGTGACCGTTACCGGCCCCGGCGACATCCTGGACTCGGGTTCCAAGAACCACAAGGACACGCTGAACAACATCGCCTCGATGATGTCTTATCCCGGCGCCGGCGTTGGCGGGTGGCTGCAGGGCTGGCAGTCGGCGCAGGTGGGGCATACCAGCCAGCGAGTGTCATACCCCGGGCCGTACCATCCCGTCGTGCTCAGCCCTTCCCGCGCGGTCATTCTCGCCGAGGCCGGGTTCAGCAAGGGCGACGCCCAGGAATGGCTGCACGAACATTGCCGTATGCCGCTGCAGGAGGCCATCGGCAGCCGCACCGTACCCATGGACGAGAACGGCAAATGGCTGCATCACCCGGAACTGCAGGCACTGGAGAGCGATCCGGACGCCACCATTCCGATGCTGGAAAGCCCGGAGCAATACCTGCTGTTCGTGACCGGCGGCACCACGCACTACGCCCACTTCTTCTACGGCACCTACGGCATCGCCACCCGCCCGGTGGAAGATTCTTAGCCAACCGCGATGTGGGTGACGTCCCCAGGGTCGTCGCCACCATTCATCTCGGCGACTAGCTGTTTCCTCCGGAAAGGAAGGTCGGGATGGGGGTCCCGGGCGGCAGCTCAAGTGCGGAACCGTTCGTAAGCTGAAAGCCGTTCTATGCCATGCTCTTCATCGTATTCCGGGGCTGAGACCAATTGGCCGGTCATGGTTTCAGGGCTCTGCAGTGCCATGTATACGGCTACTTCGGCAATGTCGTCGGGAAGCCTCATGCGCTTGTGAACTTCGTCGTTGTAGTCGTCGTTGGGCTTGGTCAGGTTCCATCCGGGGTCGAGGATGTTGACAGCAATGCCAAAGTCCTTCACTTCGTCCGCCAGCGACTCGCTCAGCCGCTCCACCGCCGCCTTGGCAGCTGCGTAGGACGCCTGTCCGGCCCGGCCTCGGCGGGCCACGTTCTTCGAAGTCAGATTGACGATTACGCCGCTGCGACGTTCTATCATGTGGGGCAGGACCGCCTTGCAGGCCATGAAAGTGGTGGACAGGTTCGACTCCATAACCCGCCGCCACTCCTCTTCGGTGATGTCCATAACCGAAACCGAGTGGGTCAGGCCCTTGGTGAAGAGACGGTATCCGCCGGCGTTGTTGACCAATATATCGACCTTCCCCAGCTCGCTGATAGTCTCCCGGACTGCTCGGTTGGCACCTTCGCTTGTGGTCAATTCAGCGTTGACCGTATGGGCGCGTCGGCTCAGAGCACGTATTTCCAAGCTCACGGCTTCCAGCTCCGCAGGAGTGCGGGCTACAACGGCAACATCGGCTCCCTCGCGAGCGTAGGCCAAAGCCATGGAGCGGCCCAATCCGCGGGCCCCTCCGGTTACCAGAGCGACTTTGTCTTTCAGTTGAATCTTTGCTTCACCTTTCTGCAATGGCAAGAGCACCACTCCAGGTTGCACACTGCCAGCCCAGGGCCGTGACCCTGGACAATGGGTCGATACCCTGAGCAGTCCCTGCCAGTTGTGCTTTCCCGAAAAAGAAAGATGGTCCGCTCTTGGAGCCAGTATCAAACAATCGCTTCTCTCCTTGCCGGAAATGGTTGGGATAGGGAGAATCATATCAGCGACCCCCACCTCAATCCTTTTCGATCCAGAAAGAGGAGGCCAAGGGAAGTGTTTTTGTCGTTATTTCAGGAACTATAGGCCTGTCAAGGGCGCCGACATCATGTACCACTGGGGTGTCGAAGGCCAGCATAAATGTCCGGGTAGGTGTTCAGCATAAATGTCACTTTGTTATGGCGCCACTGTATCAGATGTTTGAGCAGTGAGAGCCGGCCGGGAACGCCGCCCCGGAGGACCGTCGGCATCCATGTATTTCTTGATGGTTGCTCTGTGGATCCCCAACTCCCTTTCGATCGCCCGCAGCGACATCCCCTTGCGCATGGCTTTCTGAATTGCCTTCCATCTCTCCTTCTGCAGGAAGGTTGGTTTGCGCGAGGGGACAGTTGCGGGCGTCAAGGCAGCGGACGCAGCGCCGGTTATGCCCGCTTGATCCTCCTCATCCGCTGCCCTTGAGTCCAGAGACTTGAGTGTCGTTGCCCAGCGCTGGTCAGAGTGTTTGGCCCCGGCGGGTGAGGCAGGAGGAGTGGCCGAATCGCCCTGGCCGTTGCGGAGGAATGCCGGGCTGGGCGGCGCCTCCTGGGCATTGATGATGCGTCCCTCATGGCGCACCCTGAGCTGGTCGTCCAATCCTTCCAGGACCTCCACAACTGCGCCGGCATAGCTGGGGCGTTCCGGCTCTGGCAGCAACTGCAGGGTATGCAGCTGGAACCTCACCGTATTGTCCCTGGCCACCTTCCTGCGGTGCTTGAAGCACAGGACCTGCTCCAAGGATAGATCAGGGCCCAGAGGCCGGTACGCGGACTCAGAGCATTGCGAGGGAACCCGGAAGCGCCGGTTGTATCGTGGCAGAAACTGCTCCAGCACCCCGTTGGCTTCCCTGATGCTGCTGGCGCCCGCCAACCGGAGTTCGGTAACCAGCCGGTCCTGGAAGGTTCCCGCAGCCCGCTCCACACGGCCCTTGGCTTGTGGCGAGAGGGCGAATATCATCTGTATCCCCAACTCGTCCATGGCCCGGCTGAACTGGGTCGCCGTTCCGGGGAGGCCGGACCCCGGTGTGTGCCTGAAGACCCCGTGCCGGTCGACGTAGACGGCCACGGGAATGCCAACGCTCTGCAGCAGGTCCTGGATCAGCAGGAAATAGGTGTAGGACTCCTCCTTCTCACAGAACAGGGCGTGGGCAACCGTGCCGGTGGCATCATCCACTGCGATCAGCAACGTGAACGGCGGAACCTGATCCCCCAGCCACGGGTGGAAGCTGCCGTCCATCTGGATCAGCATCCCCTGTCGGGGCATTCGCTGGCGGCGTACCCGGTGCTTGGGCGGACGCCTTCGCTGCGGGCTCTTCAGCCCGGCGTTGACCAGGATGCGTCTGAGCGTGGTCCTGCCGACGGCAATTCCCTCGCGCTCATCCAGCAACTCGCTGAGATGGGTGTGGTTGGCCCCTGAATACCTGGTGCGAGCCAAATGGACCACATCGTACGCCACGGCCTCGGGCGTTGCGTTGGGTGCTCTGCGACCCCGGCGGCCGTGGGCAACCGAGGCAGCTCCCTTCTCCCGGTAGGCCGCCAGGATGCGCCTGGTGTGCCGAGTGCTGACACCCATCAGCGTGGCCGCCTGGTCCAGCGTCATGTGCTCTGCCATCAGGCTGTTGAGAACCTGTAGTCTCGTCTGTTCCTTGGGATTCAACGTCACATTCTCCATGGAGTGAATGTGACATTTATGCTGGCCTGTTAGCGAGGACCTTTTCGCTGAACGTTAACAACTGGGGCGGCGTGATCGTGTACCACTGATGTGATGACTGACGGCAGTAAATGAAGCAGAGCGGCGGCGTTACAAGTGTAGGAAGAGACGGCGTTGGCGGTGCGGCTATTCTTCGTCGGGTTATTCTGAAGCCTGCGGGGAAGCGTTCTCCGGGTAGCGTATGGCCTGCGCCTGCACCGACCAGAGGTTGGAGCCGTCCAGCGGCGGCATCGTGGCCAGCCTTCGCCGCAGGCTGTAAGGCGCCGTATAGCCTGCCTGGGTACCGGCGACTTGCCGTTGTCCAAGTTCCCACGACGGTATGGATGCTCCCAGCCACTCCGCAAGAGTCTCCGGCGTATGGAATGAGAAGACGTTCCTGCTGCCCGGCTGGGGATCGAGGCCGTTGGTGAACCGGGTCTCAACGCCAGTGCTGTCGTACAGGAACGGCAGGGTCGGACGTAATAGGGCAGAGTGTCAGGCAGTCCGTCGCCATACTTCCCCGACTGCGACTCCACTCCGGTGAGGGTGTGCCCCGCAGGCTTGGCCTCGACCACTCCAGCCGCCCTGCCGTCTACGTACAGCAGGTAATCAGCAAAGCCGTGGCCGTGCCGCAACGGAAACTCCCGCACCGCCACGCCGCGCGAGGCAAAGGGGTTCAGGGCGACAACGCCCTGCAACGACCAGCCAGCCTGCTCCAGCAGCCGGTCGATGTTGGCCCTTGCCCGTTGTTCGGGTGTTGTGCCGGTCATCTATGCGTCAACCCCCGGACTCTGGCAGTGACGAATGATCAGGCATATCGCTCCAGTCCAAAGAGGCCGAACAGTTCTTCGCGGTTCAACCGGGCCGACAGGTCAAGCGAGACGTCATCAACGAGCCGGTCGAAGAGTTCCTGCTTCCTGGTAAGGATGGCGTCAATGCGCTCTTCGATGGTACTGATGCATGAGTACTTGATCACGTTGACCTTGGTTGTCTGGCCTATCCTGTGACTTCGGTCTTCAGCCTGTCGTTCCACCGCAGGGTTCCACCAGCGGTCCAGATGAAAGACGTAGGAGGCTTCCTGCAGGTTCAGGCCCAACCCACCTGCACGGAGTGAGATTATCAGCGCCTGATGCTGAACATCTCTCTTGAACCGCTCAATAATCGAAGGTCTGTCTTGTAGCGGCACGTCTCCGGTGATGACCAGTGGATTAAATTCCCGTAAGTGGTTTGCCGCCGCCGCTACTCCGGCAGTGTCGCTGGTGTACTGGGAGAAGACCAGCGCCTTGTGACCCTGGGCAACCAATAGATCCAATCGTTCCCTGATGTCGTCCAGTTTGCTGGACTCGGCGTTCCTGGGGTCCGCGTTGCAGATCTGCTTCAACCGCGTGATCAACTCCAACACATGCTGGATGGTCATGTCCCTACCCAGCGATCGGAGGTAGACAACCCCTTCCATTTCGGCCTTGTCATAGCTTGCCCGCTGTTCGGGATGGAGCTCGATTGGCAACAGGGTAACCTGCTTCTCCGGCAGGTCTTCCAGCACGTCGCCCTTCTTGCGCCGTAACTGGAGTTGGCGGTGGCGGCTGAACAGTTCGGGACCGGGTTGGTAACGCTTTGGCTGTCGGGTCCGGTCGTGATCGACGAATTCCAGTATAGACGCCAGTTCCTCCTCGTGGTTCTCAATGGGCGTTCCGGTCAGTGCCCATGAACGGACGCGATTGAGTCCCTTTAGCGACCTGCTGGTATCGTTGCGGTTCTTGATCCTCTGCGCCTCATCGGCAACGACCACGTCCCAGGCCTTGCGCCTTAATGGGGCTTGGGTATTGCCATCGAAATCTGACCGCAATGTCTCGTAGCTGACCAGGGTAACATCCGTTTCGGCCTGCCACTGCCAGCCCCTGTCCGATGCCGAGCCACGAATGATCATTGCGGACAACTCGGGCGCCCACTTGCGGAGTTCCCCACGCCATTGGTCCAACAGGCTTGCGGGCGCCGCGACCAGCGCGGACCGTATGTCGCCGCGGTGCCGCAGAATTCGCAGGGCGGCAATGACCTGCAGCGTCTTGCCCAGCCCCATATCGTCAGCCAGCAGGAGACGATCGCTGGCCATGAGGGCCCGGACGCCGTCCTCCTGAAAGGGCATCAGCTTGCCAGGCCAATCCAGGTTGTCTAAGGATGGCGGCTCTGTCCCAGGCGGAGACAGGACTCTGTGCAGTCTGTGGGCCAGGTCAAGGTCTCCGGAGGGGCGTGGTAAGCCGCCTGAGTTGCCGGTACGCTGGGGCGAATCAGACACCTCGCGGATATACAGCCTCTCGAGATCTACCTGCGTCGCCTGTTCAGGGGGCGCGGGCGCGGTCACCGGCAAGAACTTCACCGATTCGATACGAAGGCCCGAAATGTACATTGGGTCCGAACCTCTCAGCAAGCCGCCCTACCCTCACTGACTCTCGTAAGCTTCCTTGATGCCAGCGGCCACTCGGTCAAACGGTTCCAAGGGGTTTGGGCGCTCCGCCAGCGCATTTACCAGCCGGCGGGCAACCGAACCTTCGGCAGGTGGAGTGGTGCTCCAGACTAGGAATAGAGATGAGCCGAGCTGTTCAATCTCCTCTGACATACCCCTCCTCGGGGCCGGATCCTTTGAGATCCGGCAGGCCGGGACATCGACCCTGATGTCCTCGGAGAAAATCAGCGGTGGAATCTCTTCGGACAGTCCCAAGATTATGTCGGGAGTGCGGTTTGCCGAACGGAACAACGCCTGTATCAGAGAAGCTGCGGCGACCCTGCGTGCCTCTCCTTTTCTCCACAACGCTGAATCGGCGATGTCCACTCGGGTGAAGCAGAACTCGAGAGGTACGTCCAGAGCCGAAGAAGCAAAGAGCGCTGCTCGAATTCCTGTCCCACGCTCCTCGTCCAAGAGGCGCAGCAATCCTACGACACCCGGGATGTCATTATTCCTGGAGCTTTCGAAAGGAATCGGCATCTTGCGCTCGCGGCTTATGGGAACGTACGCCTAATTGGCTCTTCCGTCGTCGCTTGTAGTCCCCGCTGCCAGGTCAGAATTCTCTAGGTACTGGTGCCTGAACTCTCTTTCCTCTGTTTCGGGCCTGGAGTCAGGATAGAGCCTCGTCAGATCCCACTCGTTGATCGCCGATCTGATTCTGTATCGCATTCGCTGCTGAAAGCTTGCTGCTCCGGTTCTCGCCTCGAGGGCCGGAGCCTCCCATTCATAGGCATCGCTGTATATCCGTTGTAGCGTGTTCAGAGTGTCGTTCACGTCGGCCTCCGATGGGGCGCTGAGGGGGGTGCAATCTCGCTCCAGCATCCTCATCGCCGTTTCTGCTCGTGCTGCCGCGTTGTCGTCTCCGCGGGAGCGCAGTCTCTGCCCCGCATAGTCGCGATCCTTTTTGCTGCTGGCCTCGGGCGATATGTTCGCCAGTGCATAGTCGGCTGTGACCGTTCCAACAACCACCAAACCGGGATACGTTTCCCCTTGAGCCTGCCCCAGCCAGCGGGACAGTTCAGAATAGGAACGGGCACGTTGCAGCAGGCTGTACTGGCCAACCAGTTCGATTTCGTCCAGCAGAATGACCCAACCCCGGTAGCCGGCGCCCTTGATAAGTTCCGTTGCGAACCGCAGACGTTGCGGAGGCAGTTCCGTCGCCTTGGGAGCCTTGAACGAATGACTCTGCAACTGGCCAATCTGCCGAAGACCGTTCTTCACATCGCTAGCTTTGATCCTCTCCCCGGCCCAAAAAGATTCAATGGTACGGTTGAGTTCCAGTTCGTTCGCCCTCTCGTGCACCAGAAGGCTCGCCGGGAAGATGGGATGAACGCCGCTGGAGGACGAGTTGGCCCAGCTGAACAAGTTGGAATACGCGTCGGAATCGTAATTGAGCTGGAGTCCGAGTTCCTCAATCAACGGGCCGGTGTGGCCATGTATTCTCCCGTTGTCTATCGCCGACTTGTACACTTTACTCAAGTCGTAGAGAGGCGTTTCCTTGCTGATGGCGACCTTACTGCACACAAAACCCTGCGAGAGAGCCCGATGCTCAAAGTGGGCGAGCAGGTGCGATTTACCGGTACCGAAATCCCCTGAGACGAGCATCCCCAGCGCACCTGCCCGCGGTTCAGCAGGATCGGAGGCTCGTTTGAGCAAATCCTGAAATTGGCTTTCTGCCTGGGGTTGGGTGCAACCAAGCAGTTGCACCGCCTCCCGGTTCGGAACGCCGTTTCGGAGGGCCTCCAATGCACGTCGGCACGACAGGACGGAGTGTCCGTTGTTTAACTCAGTCATGTAAGCATGTTCCTTACTGGGATAGCCGGACTAGGGACGCTACCGGGTTGACGAGGTTGCGGTCCCGTACATCGTCAATCACTCTGGTCATGAGGGCCTGGTAGATACCGAATCCTCGATTCCTGGACCCGGCATCCTCTTCAAGAAAATCGTTGGAGGTAGCGACTACCAGAAGGGTCGCGGTGAGGCGGTCGGTGGTGTCCACGAACTCTCTGAGCAATTCATAATGCTCCAGCACCATGGCTCTGGTGTAGTACCGCAACCCGTCTCTGGGGTTCCGGGCCAGCGTAACCCGGGAGTTGTCCAGCAGGATGACGGTGCCCGAATATTCCACGTGATGCAGCCAGAACAGGGCCGATTCAAAGAAGTGGCGCGCCGTGGTGCGATTGATGGGGGTATGGATCGAGAACGGCCTCACACTGCTGATCCTAGTGTTGCTTCCTGTGAGCCAGTCTACGATTGGCTGTCCGCCGTACGTTTCGCCTGTTCTTGTGTCCTCTGCAAGGCAGAGCTGAGTCATGGCAACCCTGAAGTCCCTGGCCATCGAGGGTTCACGGTACACCCGTTCCTGGATCTGAGGCCGAAGGTTACTCAGCACAAATTGGTGCTCCAGACCGTTGACCTCGGCGATGGCCTCGAACACGTTCGGGTCGGCTTGAGGGTCAATGCCATCGACTTTATAGACCCTCTCCCGAGCGAGCTTAAGGATCATACGTCTGGCCGCCTCACGCCAATCCACAGATGAGGCCAGGCTATGGAAAAGATCCTGTGGCATGTGCGCCCGCCGGGAAGTTGCGTCGATGGACACAAACACCATTCCGAGTTCGCCGCACCGTTCCTTTAAAGCCTCACGCAGGCCGATTTTCAATTGGTCTGACGTTACGGCGAACTTAACCGAGGCACCTCCATCCGGTATGAAAGAGGATAGATACTCGGACTCCATGACTTCCAACCAGTCAAGGAGTGGGATTGTGTTCGCCATCAGCGGACCTCGGAGAACTGTATTCCATAATAGGTCACGACTTGGCCATCGGGCCCCACGAAGGAAAACAAGCCGCGGTTACCGCGGGTCCCCGAAGACGCAGGGAAAGCCACCCGTAAGCCCTTGCTCGTGGCTTTTGGGCCATCGCGGTCCAGCAGATACAGATCACGGGTGAAGTCGGTGCGGTCGTATTCGCGGGCACTGCCGGGCAGCGAGGTGAACAGACGGTACACTCGTTCCAATTCCACCACCTTACCTTGCCGCCCTGCCATCATTCGGCTCGGCCCTTCCTCTCTGGTTACCTCCGAATAGACTTGGTGAAGCGATTCTAGGAACCGGTCAGCGCGAAACCTTGGAGGCTTCCTCTGGTTATCCAGCAGGATATCCGTCAAGCGTGTCGGACGTATTGTGGAAACCTGCTTCCCATCTATCCTTACCGCTCGGGCCGAGGGCAGTACTCGAACTACGGAAGGATGCGCAATCATCCGACCGTCGCGCTCGTAAATTTCAAGCCCCCTTTCACCTGCTACTGTGCGAAGTTCCTGTGCGTAACCCTCGTTGAGGTACTGCTGCTCCTCATCGTCTCCAAACGGCCAAGAGTCTACGGAGTTGGCGACCTCCTGTCGCAGGGCGCTCACAGCTTCGTCCATGCTGGCCTGCGCTCGTTTCGCGGCGGCAATGTTGCCGTCCTTCGCCGCTTTTTCCAGTGCCTTGGCCAGTCTGGCTAAGTTGGCAGCTGACTTCGCGGTTGTAGCAGCGGCCCTCTCCATCTCACTGAAAGCCTGTTCGAAACTCGCCATCACCATTCCTCATTCGCGAATCCGCCAAGGGTCGCATTATACCAATTGCGTCCGTCCGTGAGGCCAAATGCGATTCTAAAGCAATTGCTCTTTTAGCCTTTCACAGATGAGACACGTCGCCGTATATTTTATTTGGCAGCAGCAGCTTGGGCACGTTACTCGCTTTCAACAAAGAATCTACCCCGCCTTTCTCTACTCTTGACCCTGAGACTCGGGCTTCCAGTTCAATTTCTGACGCCAGGTGAACGGGGAGATAACCGCGTTTCATTGAGGGTGCGGCTAACGCTAAAAGAAAGTACCTTTGAACTGGCCCGCTGGAGAAAGCGGTAATGCGCTTCTATTCGAGTGTCGATCATCCCGTTATAGCTTCCCCCGTTGCCGTCCCTTTCGTGATTAAGGCGCTCTCCCCAGCCGGTGCCCCGGGCTCGCTTGGCGGTGGAACTCCATGGCGTCCTCGGCACCCAATGTACGGAAGTAGGTCTCGGGTATCTTCCTCCACCCGCCCACTACCTGCTCAGGCATCCCGGCCCTCAAGGCATTAATCGCGTATGAATGGTGGAAACGAAGGGGATGCATGCCCTCGATATTGGCGCGGTTCGCCAAGCGCTTCAAGATCTGGCATATCCGCTGGGCAGCAAGGCCTCGCCCTGCTCAGACACCCACAGCGCCTTGGTGTGGGGCATGAGGGTCTCTCTTTCTTGGAGATAATCCGACATGATGGACCTCGCTGCATCGCCGATCGGCATCCTCCGTTCTTTCTGTCCCTTGCCCATAACCAGTAGTGTGCCATAGGTAAGGTCCACGTCATCAAGTCGCAACTTGTCGATCTCGGCGAGGCGCCCCGGCGTGTCTCAAAACGCGTACAGGATCGCCCGGTCGCGAACCAGCCGAAAGCGGTGGGCGGGCGTTCTGGCGAGGGAGGGGTCAGCGAGCGTGAGCAGGTCCCGCATCTGGTCCTCCGAGACCACGGGAACCGTCTTCTCATCCAGGCTTGGGGGCTTGATCAGGTGTAGGGGGGTTTCCTCGACGTACCCGCGTTCCACGAGCCAAGCGAAGAACCGGTTCAGGCGGCGGTACTGGGCGTTGATGTGGCCTTTGGACAGCTTTTTGGGGACGAGGTTCTCCCGCTTCCCGAACCATCTGGTGCGGCCCTGGAGGTAGGCGAGGTAGTCCTCGATGTGCTCAGTGGTGATTTCGCGCACCACAGGCCAATCCTGTTCCTCGGCGTACAGGGCGGCCATGGCGACGGTGGTTTCGAGGCTGGCGAGGTACCCCTCGGAGGCCTTCAGGCTGCTGATGAAGCGTTTGCCGGATTCGCGAAGACTGAGGTCAAAAACCTGCTTGACGACCATTCATCTGGTGGCACCTGAGAGAAGACGCCGTCACTCTGTATCTGATCATACTCGAAATTTCGGAAGTGGTGGGCCTGGATGGACTCGAACCATCGACCTCGGTCTTATCAGGACCGCGCTCTAACCGCCTGAGCTACAGGCCCACAAGGGGGGAGTGCTCTCTCCCGCAGGAAAGCGTCCTAGCGGACGCTGAACAAGCACTGTAGTCCAATTATATCGGCCCGTGACACGCCACACAAGTGACCTGAGCTCCCCCTAACCCGGACCGTCGGGCCCATCGCCACCGACGGCGTCCACGTTGGGCGTGTCAGCCGGCGGCCTGCGCCTCACGAACGTTGGCATCGGCACAGCCGGGCCCCCGTCGGTCCCGGGTGTGGCACCGTTGGCGAGTTGCAGCGTGCGCACCGGGTAGTTGATGACGATACCCTCTTCGTCAAACCGCTGATGCAACCGGTTGATCAGCTCCGAACGCAGCTCGAAGCTGGCCAGTCGGTCTTTGGCCTGGACGAACAGCCAGAAATCCACGTTTGAATCACCAAAATTCTCGAAGCCGAAATAAGCCCCGTATTCCTTAACGCCGTGAGGGCTGGTCTCCAGAACACCGTTCATGACGTCCATGGACACCGCCTCCACGCGGGCCAGCTCGCTGCTGTAGCTGACACCACAGGTCAGGTAGACGTTGACCGGCGGAGTCGGCTCGTAGTAGTTGGTGATGATCGTCTCGGCGAAACGCGAGTTGGGCACCACCACCAGCGTGTTGCTCCAGGTCCGCAGGCGGGTGCTGCGCCAGCCCACCTCCAGCACGTAGCCCGCAATGCCACCCTCCATCTCGATGTAGTCACCGGGAGACACAACGCCCTCCGTCATCACGTAGGTGCCGGCGAACAGGTTCGACAGCGTGGGCTGAATGGCTAGGGCCACGGCAACGCCGCCGAGGCCGAGACCAGCAATGAGCGGGCTGATGGAAATGCCCAGTGTGTTGATCACCAGGAGAAGCCCCAGCCCGTATATCAGCACCATCAGGACCCGCCGCAGCATCAGGAGCAGCCGGGTATCCACGGTACTTCGGGCATTTTTGTCCTGTTCCTCTATGAGCCATCCCATTGCCCCCGAGACAAGGCGCCCGAACAGCGCTACCAGCAGCAGGGCTCCGGTAGCCTTGGCTGTAAGGTTGATGAACGTCTGTAAGCTCTCTGGCAGGTCAAGGGTGAGGGTAAGGCTTAGATATACTCCCAATACAATAATGCCGACGTTTACAGGCCACCGTGCGGCCCTGATGAGAACATCATCGAGCTCCGTGGGCGTGTGATTCGTCAGCCGCGTTACCAGGGGAAACATCGCGAAGTGCACCACGGCCGCCACGAGCATGGAGACCAGTACCACCGCGATGGATATGACAGGGTCCACCCAGGGCTCGTCTGGCAGTCCGAGTTGGGCCAAAACAAAGGGCATGGACTACTGCTCCAATCCAGGGGGTCGCCACCGTAGATCGTTGCGTTGAAGGCGTTGAAGGTTAGGTGACAATTATATCGAACGGAGCAGTTGCGGCAGAATAGCATCGGCGGTGCCGCCGAGTGCTATGTCGCACCAGCGCGTCAGGGGGGTCGACTCGGGGTTCACCTCGATGAGCGTGGCCCCTCTCTCTTTTGCCACCAGCGGCAGCCGGGCCGCCGGGTTAACCGTCCCCGACGTCCCCACCAGCAGCATGCAGTCGCATCGCTCCGCAGCGTCCCGGCAGGCCTCCAGCACATCCGGCGGAATGGGCTCTCCGAACATCACGGTGTCCAGCTTGAGCACCCCGCCGCACTCGCCGCACACCGGCGGCACTTCTGCGAGGTCGAATTCTTCGCGAGGAAATCGCAGGCTGCAATCCAGGCAGCGCAACCGGTTGCGGTTGCCGTGGATCTCCAGCAGGGCGCGGCTGCCCGCCTCGCCGTGCAGGTTGTCCACATTCTGCGTGATCACGCAGCGCAGGATCCCCCGCCGCTCCAGCTCCGCCAGCGCCAGGTGTCCCGCGTTGGGTACGGCACCATCAACGGCCCTCTTCATCTGGTACACCGGATGCGAAGGGTCCTCTTCTGCCGCCAGGCGTTTGGCCCACCACGCGGCCGGGTCGCTGGCGAATTCTTGGTACGAAAGCAACGGCGGCGTGCCATGCTGCGTCCAGAGGCCGCCCGCGCCGCGATAGGTGGGGATCCCGCTGCCTGCCGAAAGACCCGCCCCCGACAGCGCAACCAGGTAGCCCGCTCCACGAATTAGCTCGGCAGCCCGTTGCAGGTAGTCAACTGGAGTCGTCATGCCGCGATTCTAGCACGGGCCGCTGGTGACAAAAGCGGCGTAGTCGCACCATAAAAGTGTTTGCGTGGCGACTCGGTGCTTTTGCAACTGGGATAAGAGAGCGAAGGACGCCTCAGGATTGCTGACACTTCTTCCTTGCATATTCACGCGATAGCGCTACAATTAATGTCAGTACATACGAACATGTGTACGGTAAAAGGCCAGCCAGATCTTGGCTGAAACAGGCCCGGACGAGCGAGAATGAACGGATTTGACCGGATATTCGAAAAATCGACCAACCACCGTCGAAGGATCGAACGATTGAAAATGAGGGGAAATGAGGGGAAATTAAGCATTTTTGCCCCCCGAAGGAATTCCCCCACCCAGGAAGTTTCCGTGCGACACCCTCTTTTCGGCGACGTTCGACCCCATGAACTAACCGTGTATAACGCGATTGACCGTCCCGCAGGCACCACGTATTCTGGCTGACATAAATGGTTGTTGGCACCAAGGAGAGGGAATGACCGCCGTCGACCCTGACATCGCCACAGTGGAGGCGGCAAAGCAGAAGCCCCAGATAAAGGTCGCGGACTTCAGCGATTTCATGAAGTCTCTTCCCAAGGGGTCGGTCGACCTGATCCTCACCGATCCGCCGTATACCATCAGCAAAGACACCGGCTTCACGTCGGTGGTGAACGGCGTTCAGCGATTCGCCGTTTCTATGGATTTTGGAGCTTGGGACCATTGCCAGATAGACCTGTTCGACATGGCCCAGGAGTTCTACCGCGCACTCCGCCAGGGCGGCACGGCAATTGTCTGGTACGACCTCTGGAAGATCGGAGAGATTAAGGAGGCCATGGAGCAGGCCGGGTTCAAGATGCTCCGTCAGATCATTTGGGAAAAGACCAACCCTGTTCCCCTGAACATGAAGGCCACCTACCTGTCCAACTCCAGGGAAATGGCAGTGGCAGGAGTCAAGGGCGGCAAGCCGACCTTCCACGACGAGTATCATCGCGGTGTATATTCCTTGCCCATTCCGCGACACAACGGTAACCGCCAGCATCCGACCCAGAAGCCCGAGGACCTGTTCGCCGAGCTGGTGCAGAAGCACAGCAACCCGGGCGACTTCGTGGTCGATCCGTTCCTGGGCGCTGGCACCACCGCAATGGCCGCCATCAAGAACAACCGCGCTTTCGCCGGCTGCGACATCGACGAACACTACGTCCAGGTCTCCCGCGATAGGGTGGCAAGTGGCAAGTGAGCCCGGGCAGCCCAAGTTCCAGGGGGGCAGCAAGGCCGCGCTGTTCCTGGAGCTCGCCCAGCCGGACGACTTGGGATTCAGCCGGGCCGTGCCGGTCGCGGAATTCACCGGCGACTACGCCAAGCTCCAGTTCGGTAACGGGGGCGACTGGATACGGCAGGACGGCTCACTGGCGAAACACTACAACATCCGGCGCCATCCCGAGGGTAAGGGGAAGATCACCCACGTCGAGTTGCAGGGCTTTAGGAAAGTCGTAACCCAGAAGCCCATTCCCCAAGGCATCCGACAGGCCGTAACGAAGCTCCGCTGCGTAGTGCTGGCCACAGGATCGCCCCAGTGCGACCATAAGGACGGCCGTCTCGATGACCCGCGCCTGAGCGACACCAGCCAGGTCACCATTGAGGATTTTCAGCCCCTGTCGCGACATGCCAATGACGCCAAGCGCCAGCATTGCCTGGAATGCCGCGACACCGGCAACCGATTCGACGCCAGACGGCTCGGCTACTCAGTAAGCCAGGTCAGAGGGGACGGAAAATACAACGGTACCTGCGTGGGTTGCTACTGGCACGACCCACTGTTCTTCAACAGCGAGGTTTCAAAGAACTACCACCCGTAGTCCGGCCAGAGTCTGCTGGCGTCTCGATTGATCGCACGTCCCGATTACTCCGCGAACCCCTCCGCCCCCAGCAGTGGCACGAAACGGCACGGCCCCAGCGCATTGATGGACGCGCCCTCGCCGGTCTTCAGCACCAGCAGCAGTTGCTGCTCGTCACGCGGGCCCACGGGCAGGGCCATGCGGCCCCCGACCCGCAGCTGCGCCATCAACGACAGTGGTATGGCAGGAGCCGCCGCGGCCACCAGTATTGCGTCGTACGGGCCCCGCTCCGGACAGCCGGGCACCAGCCCAGCCATCTCCACCACCACGTTCCGGTAGTCAAGGCTCCGTAGCGTTGCATCGGCCCTCGCTGCCAGCTCGGGCAGCCGCTCCACCGTCACCACCATCCCCTGCGGTGCCAGTTGCGCCAGCAATGCTGCCTGGTACCCTGAGCCGGTGCCAACCTCTAGTATCTTGTCCCTGGCGTTCACCCGGAGGGCAGCCGTCATTTCGGCCACCATGGTCGGCTGCGAGATGGTCTGGCCATCTCCGATTGGCAACGGAATGTCCTGGTAGGACCTGGCGCGGGAGTCCTGCGGTACGAACCGCTCCCGGGGTACTGCGGCCATGGCCTGCAGTACCTCCGGCGACCGTATGCGACGGGCCAGTCGCTCCAATAGCGCGGCCTTGGATTTGGCCAATTCCGACATTGATAAATTCTATCACGATGGGCCCGGTTGCCCTCCTTAGAATACGTTTGACACCCTTGGAGGGGCAACCTAGAATCCAGTGTTAGACAATTCCCAGAGTTGGAGGATTCATGCACGTCGGACTGGTGATGGAATGCGATTACCGCTACGGTGAGACCGAGGAAGCCGCCTTTGACGAGGCATTCGCCATGGCCGAGGCGGCCGAAATGGGCGGATTGGACGGCGTGTGGCTGGCTGAGCGACACTTCGCCGCGCCCCGCAGCCCGCTGGACACCGGCGGCGCCGGCATTCCCTCGGTGGTCTCGTCGCCGCTGATCATCTCCTCTGCCATCGTCGCACGCTACCAGCATCTACGAGTGGGCGTGGCGGTGAATGTCCTGCCCCTGGCTCATCCCATACGGGTGGCTGAGGAAGTGGCGACCCTCGATCACATCAGCCGTGGCCGCGTCGAGTTCGGTGTGGGCCGAAGCGGGTTCGCCCGCGCCTACGAGGGCTACGGCATCTCCTATGCCGAGAGCCGCGACCGATTCCAGGAATGCCTCGACGTGGTCTTGGCCGCGTGGACCAACGACCGGTTTTCCTACCAGGGCAAGTACTACCAGTTCGACGACGTGTGCGTAATCCCCAAGCCTTTCCAGAAGCCCCATCCGCCGCTTCGCATTGCCGCCACCACCAAGGAGACCTTCCCCCAGGTCGGCCGGGCCGGGATCCCCGTGTTCGTCGGGCTCCGGGGCATGGACCGCCCGGCCCTCGCCGACAGCCTGAACGCCTACCGCACGGCGTGGAATGAGGCCGGGCACAAGGCCGATTCCAGCGTTTTCCTGCGCATTCCCGTCTACGTGGGAGAAACCGACGAGCAGGCCCACGCCGACGCCGAGGAATCGACGATGCGGTCCTACCGGAGACTGGCCCAGAACTTCTTGAACAGCGCCACCGTGGCGGGTGCAACACCCGACGAGGAGCGCGTTCAACGCGGCCAGCGGCTATCTGCCGTCACCTACGAGGACCTGCTGCGCGATCGCTTGGCCTACGGGAGCCCCGACACGGTCGCCACGCAGCTGCGCGATATCGCCGATGAACTTAAGCTCGATGGCCTAGTGGCCGAGGTGAACGTGGGCGGCGGCATCCCCAAGGACAAGGTGCTCGCCTCAGTCAAGCGTTTCGCCACCGAGGTCGCACCCGCCCTGAGCTAGGCTGCAGGGTCTGCGAACACAGACCGGAAACGCCACCTGGTACCTGAGCCGGCGTCTACTTTCGGAGTGTTGACCCGGAGGGCCGCCTGCATCTCTGGGACCATGGTCGGCGGCGAGGTTGACTGCCCGTCGCCAAAGGGAAGGGGGATGTCCAAGTATGCGTTGCTGCGCGATTCGGACAGAACGAAACGCTGCCTGGGTACTGCAGCGATGCCCTTCAGCACCTGCGGCGATCATATTCTGTGGGCCAGCTGATCCAGCAACGCTGCCCGCGAATTCGCAACATCCGTCGTCGCCAAATCCCATCACCGGGTTGACTCCAGACCGCCTCGGATTCGTTTGACTCTGCATGGGGTGATACCTAGAATCGACTGTCAGGCAGGCACCATTTCTGGAGGATTCATGCACGTCGGACTGGTGATGGAATGCGACTACCGCTACGGCGAGACGGAGGAGGCAGCCTTCGATGAGGCGTTCGCCATGGCTGAAGCGGCCGAGATGGGCGGGCTCGACGGCGTATGGCTGGCGGAGCGGCACTTCGCGGCGCCCCGCAGCGCGCATGACACCGGCGGATTTGGCATACCCTCGGTGGTATCCGCGCCGCTGATCGTCTCGTCGGCCATCGTCGCCCGCTACCAGCACCTCCGAGTTGGGGTCGCAGTCAACGTGCTCCCCTTGGCTCATCCGGTCCGCATGGCCGAGGAGATTGCCACCCTGGACCATATCAGCCGGGGACGCGTGGAGTTCGGCGTCGGCCGAAGCGGCTTTCACCGGGCCTATGAGCTCTACGGCATATCCTACGCGGAGAGCCGCGAACGGTTCCGGGAATGCCTCGACGTGATCCTCGCCGCGTGGACCAATGAACGCTTCTCCTACGAGGGCAAGTATTACCGGTTCAACGACGTCTGCGTTATACCCAAACCATTCCAGAAGCCGCACCCGCCGCTGCGCATCGCCGCCACAACCAGGGAAACGTTCCCGCAGGTCGGCCGCGCCGGAATCCCTGTGTTCGTAGGCCTGCGTGGCATGGGCCGTCCCGAGCTGGCCGAGAACCTGGGCGTGTACCGGGCAGCCTGGAAGCACGCTGGCCATGATGGCGATCCCAGCGTCCTCCTGCGCATCCCGGTTTACGTGGGTGAGACCGACGAGCAGGCCTTCGCCGACGCTGAGGACTCCACCAAGCAAGCCTACCGCACGTTGGCCCAGAGTTTTCTCATCAGCGCCGCCGTAGCTGGAGCAACCCCCGACGACGACCTCGTTCAGCGTGCCCAACGGATCTCCGCCATCAGCTACGAAGACCTGCAGCGCGACCGCCTTGCCTACGGCAACCCCGACACAGTAACGAAGCTGCTGC
The DNA here is from genome assembly GCA_965215675.1 of Dehalococcoidia bacterium. Taxonomy (GTDB): domain Bacteria; phylum Chloroflexota; class Dehalococcoidia; order Lucifugimonadales; family UBA3495; genus VXOI01. Next base: position 276,113 of record OZ244112.1, read on the forward strand.
GGGAGATAATCGACGAGCTGGGACTTGAGGGTGTGATCGCCGAGGTGAACGTGGGCGGCGGCATCTCCAAGGACAAGGTCCTGGCCTCGGTCAAGCGTTTCGCCACCGAGGTCGCGCCGGCCCTCCGCTAGGCCGCCGGAGGTTGCTACGCCGGCCGGGTCATTCACCCCACCAGAGGCAGGATGTAGTGGTCGATGGCGAACGCCAGCCCGTCCTCGCCCACGGTTGGAGCGACGTGCTTGGCCAGCGCCTGCAGCTCCTCGGGCGCGCCGCCCATGGCGATGGGCAGTCCGCAGACTCGCATCATCGGCAGGTCGTTGTAGCTGTCGCCCACGCAGGCGATGGTCGCCGGCTCCACCCCCAGCATCTCGCCCATTCGCCCGATGCCGCTGCCCTTGTCCACCCCTGACCGCGTGAAGTCCACCGCCCACAGGCCGTTGTATGGCAGCGACGCCAGTATCACGCTCATCCGCGGGTGAGTCTGGAACCGCTGGACTAGCTCCTCCGCAGCCTCACGGGAAAGGTCCAGCGCGGAAATCCGCACGATGTCCCAGTCGGGAATGTCCATCACCCGGCGGAAGGTGCCCTGTACGTGCGTCGCCACGAAATGCGCGTCCAGCTGCTCGACCAGCCCCAGCACCTCCGGCGCCAGCTCGGGTCCCAGGTTCGCGCTCCAGACGTGGGTGCAGGCCACCGGGTCGAGGATGGCCGCGCCCCCGTCCGACAGTTGCGGACCGGTCAGGCCAAGCTGCCCTGCGTAGTTGAAGACGTCCTGCGGCTCCCGGCCCGTGGCGATGAACACCGGGATCCGCGCCGACAGCCGCCTGATCGCGTCGAGCACCCGTGGCGTAATGAGTTCGTCAGGCCCGATAATCGTCCCGTCCAGGTCCAGGGCCGCCGCGCCGATTCGTACGTCCAGATCAGCTTCCATTCAGTCGTCTCGCACAAAAGTATAGGGGCGCACTGTGGTGCGCCCCTACGATGTCATCACGTCCGGTACTGGTCTGTCTAGTCGAATACCAGCGCGGTGTTCTGGCGGCCGGGGCGGCGCATTTCTTCCAGGCCCTCTTCGGCGGTGTTGAACGAGTTGCAGAACAACTCGATGCCGTTGCCGTCCGGGTCCTTGATGTAGATGCTCTTGGTCATGCTGTGGTCAACGGTGCGCAGCTCGTCGACCTCGTAGTATTCCTGGAGCTTGCTGTAATAGTCCTTCAGTTCCTCGTAGTTCTCGACCTGGATGGCCATGTGGTTCAGGCCCAGGGCGCCGTCGACCACCTCCTGGACGCCTTCCTTGGCCTGGAACAGGGCCAGGTCGTGGTGGATGCGGCCGCAGGTCAGGAACGTGCCGAAGCCCGGCCGCTCTACGGCGATCTCAAATCCCAGGACGTCGGTGTAGAACCTCGTCGAGGCTTCCTGGTCCTTAACGTTGATAACCAGATGCCCGATCCTCTTAGGCTTCGCCATAATTCCCTCCGCTCTGACTCCCGCCGAGCCACTTTTCTAGTATTCCGTACTATACCGCCGCGCCCGCCTTTTGCCAAGAGTTTGCACTCTGGGCAATCGCGTCTTCAACGCCGAAGGTCCTATAAGTCGTCATTCCCGCGCAGGCGGGAATCCAAACCCCCGTCTACCCTCGCACCCGGAACCGAAGGAGGCACGCCACTCCCATATCCACCGACATTCAGACCAATTTTGGGTGCTGACAAATAAGACCCGATCGCTCTGTTTGCACTGCGGTGAGCTTCACGCCAATCGGATTAAGCCTATACGATCAGATTCATGTCAATAGTCATACCGGCCGCTCGCAACTCTCTGGCTAAAGTCAGCTTCCAGCCTTCCGAGTCGTCAAAAGGAATGTAAAGAACCCCACCATAGTCGGAGGGCATATCAATGTCACCATCCAACAGAGCGGAAACCCTGTTTCGCCCCAACTTGCCCAAGAAAAACCCCAATTCCAAGACAACATTTTGTCTGGGGCGCGGGCGCAGTTTATCGGCTTCGGATGCCAGTGCTCCTATGTCGTCCGGTGTACACAAGACAACCACGAAACCGACGTCTGCGTATTCTTCGAACTTCTCAATAATGGTGCGACCCTCATTTGGCCGTTCGTGAAGTATCACTGCTTCCAGATCAAACGATTCAAGAAATCTCGCCACTGTATTCTTGGCCCCATCATCCCTCCCGTGGACAACAAATACACGATTTGAGACCGGTTGCTGCGAAATCACTGCGGGTTCAGAGAACACTTGTGGCGGATTGTCGTCTGACCAGTCTTCGCTAATTTCCTCCAGCATAGATTCGAGAATGGCTCTCGCATGTACCAAACCTTTGTTACAAGCCCTTAGCCGATTAGAAAGATCTGGAACGACGCCGAATGGGACAAAGGAAATATCGTTGAATTCCCGTACGTGGCGCGAATATTCGCCGAAGATGCGTTCGATCGCTATTTCCGCACTACGCTGCCATCGAATAAATTCGGGTGCCGCGGGGGTTACTCCCATAACTCCGGGTATTTCTTCAATAAGTCTTTGAATGCGTCTTGTAGCTGCTGATTTTGATTGCATTTCCTTGGTTCCCTTCCACAACAAGTTTATGGGAAGTCAGGGAATATCATAAAAAGACTCTTATGAACTAATGCTCCACTATCTTGCCAGTAGTCCTCACCCCTCCCGCCCCAAAAACTCCCGCACCCGCTCCACCGCGCCGTCCCGATTGTACGAGCGGTACAGCAGCAGCGCATTGCGAGTCGGGTCGCCGCCGAAGAACCGCTCGTACAGCACCTGCCGCCCGCCGAAGGCGCTGCAGGCCACGTCCCACGCCAGCCGGAACAGCCGCACCCGGTCGCGGGCGTCGGTTGTATCGGTCGTAAGGTACCGCTCCACCTCGGGGCCGATGGCGGCGTCGAAGTCGCCCTCCGACGGCAGCGCCATCAGGTTGCCGGACCCCAGCAGCTGGACGATCTCCGCCAGCCTCGGGTAGATGGTCATGGGATAGAGCGCCCGGCCCACCGTGATTGGCCCCTGCGCCGGGCACATCACCCCGTAGCCGTTTAGCCACGCGTCGGCCTCCGAGGCCCGCATGCAGGCCTTCAGCGTCTCCAGGTGGATGACGATCTCGGCTACCCTCTCCTGGATGTGGGTCTGACCACCCGACCCCAGCGTATCCACCATCATCTGGGCCAGCCCCAGGATGAACTCCGTCTTGACCACGCAGCGGTTGACCACTTGATACCCGGAGTGGGTCGTCGACTGCGTGGCCAGCCCGTAGTTGTTGCACATCTCCACGTCGCCCAGCAGGAACACTCGCTCCCACGGCACCAGCACGTCATCGAAGAATACGATGCAGTCCATCTCCTCGAACCGGGAGCCCAGCGGGTGGTCAAACCCGGAGCGCCCGTAGTCGAAGCTCTCCCGGCAGATGAACTTGACGCCCGGTGTGTCGCAGGGAATGGCAAAGGAAAATGCCTGCCGCCACGCGTCCGGGCCCATCATGTGCGTCCGAGTCGGGTAGACCGCGATCTCGTCGGAGATCGGCCCCAGCGTCGCCAGCACCCGGCTGCCCCGGACGACTATGCCCGCGTCCGTCTCCTTGACTACCGTCAGTGCTACCTGGTCGTCCAGGTCGTCCACCGTCCCGCTGCTCCGACGGGGCTGCAGGTTGACCAGCGTATGCGTCAGGGTGACGTCCTTTTCCCGGATGAACTCGAAGTAGTTGCGGACATTGTCGGCGAACTCAGGCCGGTTCTGGCCGAAGTACTCGGCGGCTCCGGCCCAGCCGGCGATGGACACGTTCATAAAGTCGGGCGTCCGGGCCATCATCCCGCAGCCCACCCACGCCCAGTGAGTCATCATCTTGCGCCGGCGAAGCAGGTCCTCCTCCGTGCGCGGCACAATGAACGACCTCCCCACAGGGTCCCCCGACGAAGGCGAGGTGAACGTCATATCATCCCGCAGTTCAGCGTCGTGTTGCTTGTCATAAAGCGTGGCAACCGACCTCACTCCCCCCTTCAGCGCCGGATGCGTCGTGACGTCCTTGATCCTCTCGCCCCGCATCCACACCTCGGCCGGATTGGCCCGCAGGCCGTCGATGTACTGCTGTCCTGTCTTCGCTGGCATGGCAACCTTCTATATTAGTCGTCGATTCATTGTGCGCGATTGTATCAGCAGAGTAGCTTGCCGTATCATCGCCTCACTGCGTAGCATCCGCCTTGTGAACGTATCGCTCTCTCGGAGATTGTTCTTTGATTCAGGTAATCGGGCGCATTGCCGCCAAGGGAAGCCACCGGTTCTTGGCCTCGTTTCTGATGCTGCTTGCAGTCCTGGTTCTTGCCGCCTGCGGAGCGCTGGAGGCCCCAACCCCGCAGCCAGCTGACACTCCCATACCAACCGCCACAACTGCTCCGCTTCCGGAGTCTGCGGAATCCCCTGATACGAAACCCACGGAAGCCCCTGTTCCCACCGGTGTGCCCGCACCAACACTTGAGTCGACCCGAGGCCCCGTGCCCACCGCCACTCCCCTCCCGTATCCCCTTCCCACCGCCACGCCGGTCCCCCTGCCTACGGCTACCCCTGAGATGATGGAGTACCCCACGCCTACTCCAATACCGACTTCCACCGCCGACGCGACTCCAACGCCGGATCAGCTGGAGGTGCAAGGGCTCAGCGGACGAGAGGTGATGGCGATGCTGACCACTGAAGAGACGGACTGCATCAAGCGGACATTCGGCGAAGATCTGTACAACGCGGTCCTAGGCCTCAACATCACCAGCAGCCTTGTCTTCGACCCCAGCACGCGCTTTTTGTTGAGCTGCATCACCCAGGAGAGTATCAACAAGGTCGGACTGGCGTTGATTGCCGCCGACGCCCAGCTCAGCACGGAATCGGCGGCCTGCATCCTGGAAGTGCTCCAGGAAAGCCCCGGCGCCACGAATCTTGGGCTGGGTCGCCTCTCGGAAGATGTTGATTCGGAAGCTGTTCACCTGTTGCAGGCAGGCTTCTTGGCCCTTCAGTGCCTGGGTGATGAGGAAGCAATGGACACCCTTGACCAGCTGAATGTCCTCTTGGGTGCAGGGGACTCCCTCCGGGGAAAAGACATCATCGCTATGCTGGACCCCTCGGAGACCGCTTGCGTGCACGAAAGAGTGGACTCCTCTGTGCTGGGGCGCATCCAGGATGCCACCGTCGTGGAAAGCCTGGCGCTGGCTCAGCCCATGTTCGGCTGCATTGGCCCTGAGACCTTGGGAGCTATCTTCGCCAGGGTGATCGACTCTAAGTAACTATCTCAAAACCGACGGCAGACCTCCCGTCATTCCCGCGAAAGCGGGAATCCAAACCCCCGTTTCCTTGCTTATCCCGCAGGCGGGCCTCGTCGAACGCCTTTTGAGATAATTTCTAAGTAGGGTGGACTGAGCGACTAGACCCATAGCCGCTCCGAGAATGTTCTAGAGGCTGCCGTGGAACTTGACCCGCCACCGTCAAGCAGCTCGGCCTTGTGATACACGTCGCCCACCCCCCCACGAGCGTTGACCAGGGCCATCGCTGAACCCCGGCTCTGGACGCGGCTACTGACAGAAGCAGGGCAATCGCGGCTTAAACGCTGAAGGCCCTATAAGTCGTCATTCCCGCGAAAGCGGGAATCCAAACTCCCGTCTACCCTCGCACCCGGAACCGAAGGAGGCACTGCCACTCCCATCTCCACCGACATTCAGACCAATTTTGTGAGCTGACAAATAAGACGCGATCGCCCTGCTGACAGAAGCCCCTTGCCAACCCTCATGACAGCCCGGTAATATGGGTTCATATGTTCGCCAAACAGCCACCAATGCCCGTGCAATCCAAGCGGCGTCAGGCATTCGAGCCATGTCAAAATCGCGGAGGCCTGATCTGCTCTGCCGACAGAAAAAGAGGAATGGGACAAAATGGGGCGGGAATTGCAATTTTTCTGTCCCAAGAGGGGTGAATTAGATAGGAAACCACGTGAAATTCAGAGGTAAATGGGACAGGATGGGACAAAATGGGACAGCCATGGGAAATTCCTGTCCCACCGCAACACCTCGTTCAAATCTGCGAGTTCCACTCCCCCTTACTGGTAGTCGAATGCCGATTTAGCCACGTTATCCGGTCATCCAAACGCGTTAGCCTTCGATAACCGTCCCCTCCGGTATCAAACAGCCTGCCCTTGTGATACATTGCCTCCACCCTGAAACCACCAACAGGAGGATGCGATGATAGGCCGAGTTGTAGCCTGCAAGGAATACGGCAAGCCCTTCGCCATCGAGGAATACGAAGTCCCCGAACCCGCCCCCGGTGCCGTCGTGCTGCGCATGACCCAGGCGGGCATCTGCGGCTCCGACCTGCACGTCTGGCGCGGCGACCAGGTCAACGTCCCACTGCCGCCCACCGGACGCGCCATGGGCCACGAGGGCACCGGCGTCGTCGAGATCCTCGGCGATGGCGTCACCACCGACTCCGGCGGAGCGCCTATTCAGAAGGGCGACCGCGTGGTCTACGCTGCGGTGTTCCCCTGCTACCACTGCAACCAGTGCCTCAAGGGCAACACCAACTGGTGCATGAACCGCAACTACCCCGCTGCCGGGACCTGGCCCTACTTCACTGGCACCTACGCCGACTTCCTCTACCTGCCCGCCCGCCATCCCTTCTTCCGCGTCCCCGACGAGCTGGACGACGATCTGCTCGGCCCAGTCAACTGCGCCATGGGCACCGTCACCACCGGCCTGATCCGCGCCGAGGCCGGCGAAGGCGACTACGTCGTCATCCAGGGCGCCGGTGGTCTGGGCATCCACGCCACCGCCATGGCCAAGGAGATGGGCGCCGACCGCGTGATCGTCCTCGACCGCCTCGAGAACCGGCTGGATCTGGCCGAAGCCTTCGGTGCTGACCACACTATCAACATCGAAGAGTTCAACACCCCCGAGACCCGCCTCCGCCGCGTCAGGGAGCTGACCGACGGCCGTGGCGCCGATGTGGTGATGGAGCTGGTGGGCCGCGCCGAACTGTTGGCCGAGGGCATCGACATGCTCAGCAACGGCGGCACTTTCGTCGAGATCGGCGACATCGTCCGCGGCCGCGAGGTGTCCATCGACCCGTCCAAGTTGCTGCAGGGCAAGAACATCGTCGGCTCGCTGATGTACAAGCCCGAACTCCTGCCCCGGCTGCTCAACTTCCTCGTCCGCAACAAGGATCGCCTGCCCTTCGAGCGCATCGTCTCCCACAAGTTCCCCCTCGCCGAGGTCAACGAGGCCTTCCCCCAGTGCGAGTGGGACCAGCGCCAACCCGAGATCACCCGCGCCATGCTCGTCCCGTAGGTTAGGAACGAAGTGGGCAGTCCTGAAATACGAAAAGGCCCCGGATCACTTCCGGGGCCTCCTTCTTAGAACGATCGACTAAGCGTTACAATGATAAGAAGCTTTAGAGACAGGGATACTGAAAGGCTCCATATCCGGGAGTCTGTTCGGCGATTTCAGGGAATAGCTGAACAAGCAACGCGGCGCCTCCAGATTCTGGATGATGCTACCTCGTTGCTGGAATTGCGGAGCACCCGTGGCAACCGGTTGGAACGGCTTTACGGATCCCGGAGAGGCGAATACAGCATACGAATCAATCAACAGTGGCGAATTTGCTTTCGCTGGATTGATGGTGCCCCTCACGATGTGGAGATAGTGGACTACCATGACTGAGGAAAGAGAGATACCTCCAGAGAACCGGATGAGGCCTATACATCCAGGGGAGATTTTGTCCGAGGAATTGGAAGAACTTGGAATGTCTGCGGAGGAACTCGATGAGTTTCTCGCCATCCCTGTAGGAACTGTTGCCGCTATCGTCAGCGAAAAAAGAGGGATAGACGCCGACTTCGCTTTGCGCCTCTCGAGGTATTTGGGGGCGGGGGAGCGGCTCTGGATGAATCTGCAGGTATCATATGACCTGAAGGTGGCTCAGCAAAAATCCGGAGACCGGATCAAGAAGCAGGTGATACCCAGGCCTGATCTCCCCGGGTACTTGGATGGATGGGATGTTGAATAGTCTGTCGTCTGACCGCAGCCCCACCAAGGTCGAGTGGCCTCGGATAAGCACCGGGGCCTGATCGTTCGACCCCTTACCCCCTATGCTAAAATGCCCCTGAAAGCACAAACGTGAGGATTGACGCATGAAATTTGGCCTGATGTACGAAATCCAGATCCCCGAACCCCATCACCCCGGCATTGAGGCAGAGCGCTACAAGCAGGTGCTGGCTCAGGTGGACTTGGCCGACGACGTCGGCTTCGATTACTTCTGGACGGTGGAGCACCACTTCCTCCGGGAGTTCTCCCACTGCTCCGCCCCCGAGGTGCTCTACGGCGCCATCTCCCAGCGCACCAAGCGCATCCGCATCGGCCACGCCGTGGCCCTGCTGCCGTCACAGTACAACCACCCCGTCCGCGTCGCCGAGCGCGCGGCGGTGCTGGACATTCTCAGCGACGGCCGGATGGACCTGGGCACCGGCCGCTCCACCACCCTGATCGAGATGGACGGCTTCGAAGTTGACCCCGCGCAGACCCAGGCCCAGTGGAACGAGGCTGTCCGCATGATCCCCAAGATGTGGACGGAGGACCCGTACTCGCACCAGGGCGAGTTCTTCAACATCCCCGAGCGGTCCGTCATCCCAAAGCCCGTGCAGCAGCCGCACCCGCCCATGTGGGTGGCCTGCAGCCAGCCCGACAGCTTCCGCCGGGCCGGAGAGCAGGGTCTGGGCGTGCTGTGCTTCAACCTGGGTGGCTATGCCCAGATGGAAGAGCGCGTTTCCGCCTACCGCGAGGCGATCAAGACTGCCGACCCCGTTGGCTCTTTTGTAAACGACCAGGTGGCCGCGCTGTGCATCGTCCACTGCGGTGAAGACGGTGAGGAAGCTCGCCGTGTCGGTGGCCCGGAGGGGGCTTGGTTCGTGCAGATGGCCGAGAACCTGTACGCTCCGTGGGCCGGACGCGAGGTGCCCGACAGCTATAAGTTCGCCGTCGACGCTGTCCAGACCGAGCGCGTCGACAAGACCGCCCAGGACCACCTGGACTCCGGCGCATTTGCCATGGGCACGCCCGACGAGGTCATCGAAGTGATGAAGAAGTACCAGGAGGCTGGCGTAGACCAGGTCCTGTGCTTCGTCCAGCCCGGCAACCTGTCCCACACCCGCATCATGGATTCCATCAAGCTGATGGGCAAGCACGTCATCCCCCACTTCAAGTAGTCGGAGAGCCGTACCGTCGGTAACAAAATTAGGGACGCACAATCGTGCGCCCCTAATTTCTTGTTCGCTTTTCTGAGTTGTGTGCTCTAAGGTTTCAGGAGAATAGGATCGGCCCTGCTAATCCGAGGAAGGCAGCTTGCGTGGTTCCTGAAGTTCCATCTTTCCGTCGCAGCATTCGATTTCGCCTTCGCCGCTCTTGGTGCAAAGGACACTGCTTCCGCAGGTCTCGCAGGTGTATCGCTTGCCCAGCTGATTAGCCATCTATGACACCCCTATTTCAGCTGCATCGGCTGGCCGCAACAGCCGAGATTACCACTGCCGCCCTTGGTAACTATGAATTCTGCATTGCATTGCGGGCAGATGTAGCGCTTGCCGGTCTGATTAGCCAATTTTCTCCCCCCGATGCCGATTTAGCTTCCAGCAATTTTAGCCGGATGGTATACCCCTTTCAACTTTGCTGCCTCACGTTTTATTTCGGCATGAACCGTACGAGAAAGCTGGCCTCGCCCAAGGGGATACCGTCAAACAGGATTGCTGCGGAGTGCTCGCCCGCAGCCTGCACCGGTATACGGAAAGTCTTAATCCATCGCTGGAACAGGATGCCTTCGTCCCACTGCACCCGCTGGGCCGGAGGTGTTTCCAGCGGCACGCCTGGGGTCTTGAGGGTAACGAACAGGTGATGGTCGCCGGGCAAGGCCCCCCCGATGCAGAAAGCAAGGTTGACGTCGACTTCGGCCAGCACCGGACCGGCCTCCCCTCCTGGGGATGGCTCCGGGAGGTCTACGAGGTCAATTATGCCATTTAGGCTCAGCTCGCCGCCTTCACTTTCCTCGGTTCCATTGCAGAAGAGCGCATATTTCAGGTACGGGTCATCGATAGGAGTGGTCAACCGATTCCTCCGCAATTAGCAAAGACGTAACGCTTGATTCTATCACGGGTCGCAGGCCAAACGCAGACGGCGAAGCTGAATTATAATGACGCAAAAGCGAGTGTCAGGAGGACTGATTATGCCAATCAGCAAAGAACGGTTCGAGTCCGGCATGAGCACCCAGGAGTACATCGACCAGATCAAGGTCAACAAGGACCCGTTCGTGGAAATCTACAACACCCTGCAACTCCCCCCCGAAGCCACCGAATGGGTAAACGGCCTGGGCAACTCAATTAACCTGGCCGTTATTACCGCCGACTGGTGCGGTGACGCTGTGAGCACGACGCCGGTGATTCTGCGGCTGGCCGACAGCAGCGCCAAGGTCAACCTGCAGGTGTTCAACCGAGATGACGACGTTCCTTTGGCCAACACTTTCCTGCCGGAGCATCGCGCCGGAACTGTGCCTATCTTCGTCGCGTTGGACGACGACATGAACGAGGTCGCGCGGTTCATCGAGACGGCCGGTGGCCTGGTGCCCCAGATTGACGCCATGGACGAAGCGATCAACCGGGACACCGAAGGACTCGACGAAGCCGCTCAGCGCCAGGCCCGCCGTGGACGCCGCATGGCACACCGGGTAGCCCACACCCAGGACTGGGCCGAAGTCATCCTGCAGGAGTTCCGCGATGTCGTGGATGCAGGCCTGAAGGCCCCGCCCGCTGAGCGACCCACGGTCGGCGGCACCAAGTGGCCCCCCGAGGACTAGCAGAAGCAGCGGTTCCCGGCGCTTGGTATCCGTTGACCGCTTAACGTCGCAACACGACCCAGTACCGGATTGCGGGCCGCGCATCCTGAGCATATCGGAGGAGGTGCGGCCGCAGTCTGGCAAATACGCGCTTGCCTCTAGTGGCTGATGTCCACCACTTGCGCGCCCGCGGCTTGCGCGAACATGTCGGCTGTCGCCGGGTGGCACGTGAATACCAACACTTGGTTCGTTCCTGCCAGTTCGGCAAAGGCCTCTGCTGCCAGTCGCGCCCGCTCCGGGTCGAAATTCACCAGCGCCTCATCGACGACCACCGGCAGACGCTCTGCGTGCTCCCCGAACTCCCTGATCAGCCCGAACCGCAGCGCGAGGTACAACTGCTCCCGGGTTCCGCGGCTGAGTTCGTGGGGCTGTTTGCTCGCCCCGGAATCATCAATCACCGTTATCGTCTGCTGCCCACTCTGTTCTCCCACCGGAGAAAACAGGCGGCTGTATCGCTGGCCGGTTACCCTGTAAAAGAAGTCCTGGGCATGCTGTACGACGCTCGGCTGCCTTTCCCGCTCGAACTTCTGTCTGGTTTTCTCTAGCAGCGCCTCGGCAATGGTCAGCCTTGACCATTCCCGCGCGTGTTCCTGCAGTTGCTCAACCAGCGTGTTTCGACGCACTCGCAACGCCGACGATTCCTCCTCACCGGTCAGGCGAGCAAGTTCTGCATCGATACCACCCCGCTCCTCTCGCAGCGAGTCTCGCTGAGCAGCAATCTCGCCCTGGAATTCCCACAGCCGGGCCGAATCGTCCCTCAACTGGTCAGGTTCGGCTGCCTTCAGCTCCTTGCGGAACGCATCGTACCGCTCTCCCGGACCGCTGAGGCGTTCCAGGCTGCGACGGTGCTCGTCACGTTGTCGCTCAAGCGCCCCTCGCTCCTCGTCGAGTCGCGCCCGGCGACGGAACTCCTCGGTGTCATCCGTCCCTCCTGCCGTAAGCAGCGCGGACAGATCCTCCTCCGCCGACTCTAGTCGCCGCTTCCTTCCCTCCAGCAGTTGCCGGTCCTCCTCGGCCTGTTCCCTGTTTCGCTCGCGGCTGTGGTAGGCGGTCTCCGCCTCGTCCAGCCTGCGAATGAGCTCGTCTGCGGCTAGCGCCAATTTACTCGAGTCCTCAGAGTCCACCTGCACGTCGTGTCGAAGGGCCAGCGGTTCCACTCTCTCACGAAACTGCCGGATGTCGAATTCGATTGCCGATACTCTCCTCCGGTTGTCCCCGACCTGCTCCATCTTTACTCGCGTGGTTTCGACGTGGCCTAGGAACTCCACAACGGTGTCCGGCGTGAAGCTGGTGGGAAGTCCGTGTTGTCCCAGCCACTCCACCCAGTTGCTGCGGGCTGCTTCCCTGGATTTGTTCGCGTCAGTGAGCGAAGCGGCCGCAGCCTCCACCCTTCGCTCCTGCTCCTCAAGACGCCGTTTGGCCTCATCGACCTTCTCCTTGGCATCGTTCCAGGTCGAAAGTGCAGTCCTGAGGGTTTCCAGTCGCGCCTCGGTGCTGTCCAGCGCTGCGCCTGTGGGATCCCCGTCGATGCCTAGGGGCGCAGCGGCCTCAACCAGTAGCCGCCAGGCCGATGCCTCCAACGCCTCCGCATCCGACACCTGTCGAGAAACTGCCGTCGCCAGCGGGTTGGGCGCCGCTGCAGGTGTAGCACGACCGCGGAGCAGCAGGTACCCAGCAGCGGCCAGCAGCACCAGTCCACCAACGATGCCCAACGACAGAGCGGAATCGCCCAGGAAAAAGCCAGCCACGATCATCGCCACGCCCAGCACGGCTAGGACGGCAGGTAAAATCAGCGACTGACCGCTCGAGGATGCATCGCTTGACTCGTGCCCGGCGATCAGGGCATTCAGTTGACCCACCAGCGTCTCGCGGCTCTGGCGGGCCCGTTCGTATTCGTTCAGCCTGCCGCGAGCGTTACGAAGCGCCGCTCGCCGCCTTTCCAGCGCGTTGGCGTCCAGCGGCGGCGGTGATGCAGGCACGCGGTCCTGCGCCTCCTTGGCGGCGGCCTGGCAGTCCGCGAGAGTCCTTTGCTCCTGTTCCAGCCGCTGTTCCGACCGGCGTAGGGTGTCTACGTGCTGGGCCTGCGTTTCCTTGCCGGACTCCACTTCCTGGCGCAGGGCCATCGAGGTGTCGAAGTCCCGGAGTTGCTCTTCGTCCCAGTCAGGCCCGAGGTCCCGGAGCCGTTCTGTCAGCTCGGACTCGAGAGCACCCAGCTCCGCCCTGCGTTCTGGCAGGTCTTTCACCGAGTCATCGAAGCCGCCGCGACCCCTGCGAATTGTCTCTATCTCGTTCCGGTCGTAAAGCAGGTCTTCGTATGGTACCGCGGCGGATGCGGCTTCCTCGGAGCGATGCAACTGAGCCTGCGCCTCGCCAAAATCCTCCCTTGACTGCCTCGCCAGCGCCTCAAGGCTTTCGAGCCGGGTGAGGGAGTCGTCGGGGAAGTTTTCGTACTCGGGCAAATCCCGCAGCTTCGCGTCGCAGGCCGAAAGCGCCAGCCAGTCTTCCCAGCCGTTTAGCAGCCGGTCAACCTCCGCCCGCTGCAATTCGAGACGGCCAATTTCGCGTTCGGCAGCCCCCAGTTCCGAGTCGATTTCGGAATTGCGGGCTGTCAGACTCCCGTAAATGGACGCGTTTTCCTCGATGACACGCAGCTGCCCGTCGACCCGTTCCATTTCCCGCAGAGACTCGGCGATTTTCTGCTGCTGGCCCGTGGGCAGGAACAGGTCGCGCTTGCCTTTGTTCAGGGCTTGAGACAGCTCGTGGAGCCGTGATACCCCCAGCCCAGCACCGTAAATACGGTTGGCGACCCCCGAATCATTCATCAGCCCCTCGTTCTGGAGTTCATCGAGGCTGAACGCAAAGACGTTGCGAAATAGGTCGGGGGTGGCGTTTCCGGTCATCCTGGGAAGAAAGGCGGCCGCGTCCAGCGTCTCGCCAGCGTCTGTGCGGACGGTCGCCGTGCCACCCCTGGGACCGGCGTACCTCTCCAGCGTGTAAACTTCGCCCGAGTCGTCGGCCAGCCTGATCCGACCTCCGTGGCGCCCGCCCGACAGGGGAGGGTAGTGTCTCCTGTGCTGAGCGTGGAAACCAAAGAGGATGGCCCGGATGAACGCCAATAGTGTGCTTTTGCCCGCTTCGTTGGGGCCGTAGAAGACGGTGACGGGCGTGGCGACGGGACCAATGGACTGCTCGTGGAAGTGCCCGAATCCGTCGAGGTATAGGTCTGTCAGCCTCACCCTTCGTCCTCGTCGTCAACCAGTTCCGACAGGCACTCCTCTTCGGCCAGGGCGATCAGGTCCCTAAGTTCGTCGTCGTCCGGCATCAGTTGCCTCAGGTAGTCGCGCGTCCGGGTCGACCCGTACAGCGGGCGTAGCAGCCCCCGCAACTCGGCCAGCTCGCCCGGGTCATCCCTGAGCGCCGCACTCAGCCGCGCCAGGTCGCCAACGAAGTCCTCCCGGTGAGCCACCTGCTCGAGGTCCACCTGCGACGCCGTTTCCAGCTCGACTCGTTCACACCACAGCCAGCCGCGGCCGTTCGAGTATCGTTCGTTGATGCGCTCCAGCAGGTCCTGCACTGTTTCCGGACGGCGAAGCCAGCGGTTCAGCGGCCCGCGCCCCATGAGCGTGAGGCGATAAACCACCGGCCGTCCCTCCGATGCCTCGGAACAGCCGGCCACGGCGTAGTCTATGGCGTCCAGCAACTCCTGCTCTGAGCCAAGTCCGGCAATGCCGATCTCCAGCATTTGCCACCGCACTGTATCCACTGCGCGGAAGTCGAGTCGGGCCGAGCCTTGGTCGTCAACCTCGACCAGGTACACCCCCCGCGCTCCCGTCTCCCGCGGATTGCGCCCTTGGGAGTTCCCCGGGTACACCACCGTGGGCCTCTCCTGCCGCAGCACCTGCCTCGTGTGAACATGTCCCAGTGCCCAGTAGTCCATTCCCGTCTCAGCCAAGTCCGCCACCGAGCAGGGAGCGTACGAGTCGTGGTCGGGATTCCCACCCACGTTGGCGTGGAGCAGTCCCACTCCGTAGCCCTCGACGCGCTGTGGGCTGAAGAGCGGCGACAGGTTCTCGCGAACCTCCCGGGTCGGATAGCTGACACCGCAAACAGTCGCCCGCTCCGGGTCGTCGGGAAACACCGGCTCTGCGGAAACCTCCGGGCCGAACCGCACGCAGCCCAGCGGTAGGACCAGCCGCGCCTCCCAGCCGTCCAGCGGGTCATGGTTCCCGTGGCAGACGAACGAACGTATGCCCGCAGTTTCCAGCCGGTTCAGGCCGTCGACGAAACGCAACTGCGCCCGCAGGCTGCGCTCGGCCCCGTCATAGACATCGCCCGCCACCAGCAGCGCGTCCACTCGCTCCCTGAGGCACAGCTCAACGATGTTGTCGTATGCCTCAAAGGTGGCCCGGTGGAGCGCATCCGCGACGTCAGGTGGCGCCTCGCTGCGAATGCCGCGAAATGGGCTGTCCAGGTGCAGGTCTGCGGCGTGAACAAATCTCAGCCGGGCCATTTAATTCCCCACCCCATCCCTTGCGGACTCCGAACAGGACTGCGACCCGGACTACGGATCGTCGTCGCGCCACTCGAAGCTGAGGTTGGTGTACCGGACGAACACGCCGCCACCCGGCGCGCCCATGGGGCCGTTGGCCGCCAGTATGGCGATGGTGTGCTGGTCGCCGGGATTGGGGTTGTTGGCGACCTCGACACGTTGGGGTCGGTTGAAGCCTTCGAACGTGCCGCGCTCCCGGTTGCACTCACCGTTGACCCAGATCTCGCCGTAGTCGTCAACGCACGTCTCGAACATCATCCTTGTGCGGCTCGGATCGCGTCCACCGACGGTTTCCGGTATGGTGATCGTCATGCGGTACCAGACAAAGGAGAACCCGGTGACGTAGTCGCCGCCGAACCTCGCCCACGCGCTGGTATCGCCGCAGACCTCCCACGAGGAGTCATCGTAGTCCGGCAGGCGACACGCGCTCCCCGCGGAACGATTGGCGAGCCCATAGTTGGCCTCGCCCGGGACATAGCCCTCGGCATACTTCCATTGTCCCTTGACCGCCGCCTGTCCATCGGCGCTGTTGATGTCAATGGGGAATCGCGGCATATTTCCCTCCTCCTCTGGTTGTTTGCTCTAATTCGGTGATTCCCGTTCGCCCTGCATTCTTCGAATAGCGAACGGTTTGGCTTTGTAGTGCTACACGCCGGTGATCTTGACGCCCGAATGCGTCCGGTAGATGCGGTTGATGTTGACCAGTAGCGGGGTAATCTGCTCCACGTACTTGGCGTTGGCCAGCGCGCCCCCATCGACGCCCCGCAGGCTCTTGATCTTGCCCGCCAGGCCGATCACCAGTTTCTTGGCGTCGGCGTGGTCCGAGCAGACCACCACGTCGCCCTCCATGTCCACCTGCGGGTCCTGCAGTTCCTCGGCGCTCACGTTCTGGAAGGCCGCGACCACCTGCGCATTGGGCAGGATCTCCTGCGCCTCCTGGGCGGCAGAACCTGCCTCCACCTCGACTGCCCGTGCTCCCTTGCCCCGCTCGAAGACCATCGGGGCGATGACACTCACCACGATCTTGCCGTCCAGGGAGGCTGACAGTTCCTCCAGCACCGGGCGCTGACCCTCGTAGGGAAATGCGAGAAACACCACGTCGCCCGCCGCGGCCGCCCCGGCGTTGTCGGTACCGGCGATGTTGGCCCCCGGAGCGCCCTCGGCCAGCTCGGCTGCGGCTGCGGCACCCCGCTCCGTGCTGCGTGAGCCAATGGTCACTGCCTCGCCGGCCAGTGCGAGCCTCAGCGCCAGCCCCTTGCCCTCCGGTCCGGTCCCGCCCAAGATCGCAAGCATTGCCCCTCCCGTAGTTTCGTAGTTCCTGATAACGAACCTACTATACAACACACCCCTTGCCAGTCCGCAACGGCCAACTGTCAGCAGAATTTCCCCGCCCGGCCCCGCCAACTCGCACTGCATCCCTTGGCTTGATATATAGAACAAATATACTATGGAAATATGTGTTCCCTGCAGAGAGTCAAATGCCCCGGACGAGTCCGGCGCCGTCCCCCGCGCGAAGGTATCGAAGCCGCAGCCGTCCGGACTCGGGGAAACCTGCCCTTCTTGGCTTGCCGGAGAGCCACCCGCCTCTCACCCTTCATTCCTGGGGAGCGATTCCTAATGAAAACGATGAACTGGCTTGTGCCCAACCCCACCCCAAAACGAGACAGAATGAGACACTTTTTTTAAAAATCAGCTTTGGGATGAGACACCCCATCCCCTCGATTGGGTAGCGCTGGAGCCCGCCTCCACAATGGAAGACCCCACCCCAGAACCAGACGAAATGAGACAGAATGAGACACTTTTTTAAGAAATCAGCTTTAGCGTGAGACACTCCATCCCCTCGATCGGGTAGCCTGGAGCCCGCCCCGCAGTGGAAAACCCCGGTCCAGAAGTTTGAACTCGGCACCCGAAAAAGGCGGGCTTCGTACCTAGGGCTATCGCATTTGAATGGCGGGGTCGGTGCCGCGGGCCAACGGCTTTCGCTGCTATGACGGGATGGGCTGATTCCAAATGCAATAGTCTCGGCCCGCAACCGTCCCCGCCTTGTTTTGACGAACCGCCTCGGTGATAATGATTTCGCCTTTTGAGACCGGCAGTCTCACCCCAACCAACCCGGAGGTATCCTGCCCATGGTTGACCTCAGACGGGCGGCCGCTATTGTCGGCGTCCACGAACATCAGACCCGCTACGCTCCGGACAAGAGCGAACTCCAGATCCAGGGCGAGAGCATCATCAAGGCCCTCGAGGACGCCGGACTGTCCAAGAAGGATGTCGACGGCCTGTTTACCGCGTCCATGTCGGTGCGCAACAGCGGCCTGAATCTCGCCGATTACCTGAACATGTACCCCAAGCACGTCGACAACACCACCGTCGGCGGCGGCTCCTTCGAGTTCCACCTCGCCCACGCGCTGAACGCCATCCACGCCGGTCGCATCAATGTTGCCGTCATCACCTACGCGACGCTGGCCCGCTCCGGTGGCGTCTCTGTGGGCACCGGTGGCGTTGGGCGTTTCGGACACCCTCGCCTTGATCCGTCTCCCGACAGCTTTGAGGAGCTCTACGGCCTGACAACCGTGGGCCTCTACGCCATGATCGCCCAGCGGCACATGCACCAGTTCGGCACCACCCCGGAGCAGCTCGCTGAGATCGCCGTGGCCGTACGCCACCACGCCTCCATGAACCCCGAGGCCCTGTTCCGCGACGAGATTACCGTCGAGGACGTGATGCGCTCCCGCGTTATCTCGTCGCCGCTGCACATAAACGATTGCTGCGTCATAACCGACGGCGGCGGCGCTGTGGTGGTCGCATCTCCCGAGGTCGCCCGAAACTGCCGCCAAACGCCCGTCTGGGTGCTGGGTACCGGCGAAGCCGTGGCCCACCAGGGCGCCGGCAAGCGCGACCTCATCTACATCGCCGCCAAGCAGAGCCACGAGCCCGCCTTCGCTGGCGCCGGAGTAACCCACGACGACATCGACATGGCCATGATCTACGACTCCTTCACCATCACCGTGCTGGAGACGCTGGAGGACCTCGGCTTCTGCGAGAAGGGCGAAGGCGGCCAGTTCGTCAGCGGCGGCGCACTCAAGATCGGCGGCAAGCTGCCCATCAACACCGACGGTGGTGGCCTATCCTCCAATCACCCGGGGATGCGCGGCATCTTCCTGCTAATGGAGGCCACCCGACAGCTTCGCCACCAGTTCGAGGGCACGCCGCGCCAGGTGCCCGACTGCAAGATAGCCCTGTGCCACGGTACCGGCGGCGCCCTCGGCTCCCGCCACAGCGGCGGCACCGTCATTTTGGGGAGGGACTAGTCATGCCGGAATGGAACAAGCCGCTGCCGACCGTGGTCGGCGAGACCCGCGCCTACTGGGATGCCTGTCGCCGTGGTCAGCTACTGATCCAGCACTGCGACAAGTGCGACGAGTACCAGTTCTATCCCCGGGGCATCTGCTCCCACTGTTGGTCCGAGAACCCGACATGGGTGCAGTCCACTGGCAAGGGCACCGTCTGGACCTACACCGTCACCTACCAGAACCGCACCACCGGCTTCGATCAGGGCCCCTACGTCCTGGCCCTCGTCGAGCTCGAGGAGGGCGTCCGCATGTTCACCAATATAGTGGGCTGCGACCCCGGCGAAGTAGCCATAGGAATGCCCGTAGAGGTAACCTTCGAGCGAGCCACCGACCAGATAAGCATCCCCTACTTCAAGCCCGCAGCGTAGGGGACCATATTCCCCGAGGATGCGGACGAGAGGACTCGACCTGCATGGGAAAGACACGGATTTAGGAGGGTAGGTTGCGGGTTTGGTTGCGTACTCTTGGTGCCGACCTTGGTTATTCTCTTCGGATTGCTGTGGGTGTTCGTGTGCAGTGGCGTCCAATGATCGCTGAAGTAACTTATTACTCCGCGCCAAACCTGAACTCGTCGCAACGCTCCTGATCGGCCTCGGCCAGTTCCACTTGGTCGTTGAAAAAATAGACCAGCGAGCGCTGCCCATAGTAGAGGCCGATGGTTGGAGCCAGTTCGATGGCGCGGGTCAAGTCGGCGATGGACTTCTCGAATTCCCCAACCTCGTACCACGAGCAGCCCCGGTTGTACCAGGTCTCCGCAATCTCGGGGTCCATCTCGATGGAGGTAGTAAAGTCCTGGATGGCGCGGTGATACACCCCGTTGCGCCCATAGCGACTGCCACGCTCCAGGAAACCCGCCGCGTCCGTAGGCTCCTCCGCCTGTCTGCGCTGAAACACCATGACTACCGGATCAGCCCGTTCTACATCACCGACCGGACCAGACCGCCGTCCACCAGTATCGTAGTGCCTGTGATGTACGTTGATCGGTCCGAGGCCAGGAAGGCCACCAGGTTCGCCAGCTCCACCGGCTGACCGACGCGGCCCACAGCCGTGTCGGCTGCGCGCAAAGCCAGCGCCTCATCCACGCTGATGCCCAGCTCGTTGGCGCGGGAGGTAACATTGGACAGCATTCGTTCGCTCAGGATGGAGCCGGGGCACACGTTGTTCACCAGGATGCCATCGCGTCCCACCTCGTCGGCAAGGCTCTTGGAGTAGGCGACTACTCCCATTCGCGTCGCGCCCGACAGTGCCAGGTTGGGAATGGGGTTATAGACCGTGCTGGCGAGGATGTTGATGATGCGACCGCCGCCGCGCTGCTTGAGATGCGGGATGCCCTCGCGGCACATCCGCCCAAAAAAGATGAGCGACCGCTGTACGGCTGTCTCCCACTGTTCCTCGGTGGCGGTGGCCGATCGCGCCAGCGGCGGCCCGCCGGAGTTGTTTACCAGGATGTCGATGCCGCCGAACTGTTCCAGCGCCGCTGCGATCAGGCCGTTGATGCTCTCCAGCCTGTCCAGATCGGCTGGATATGCCAGTACATCGGCTCCCGTCGACTCCCGGATCTCATCGGCCGCCTGCTCCAGATCCGCGGCAGTGCGGCTGCAGATGACGACCTTCGCCCCCTCCTCGGCCAGCACCTGCGCACAGGCCCGGCCCAGGCCCTTGCTGGCACCGCCGATGATCGCCACCTTGTCTTTCAACCCCAGGTCCATACTGATGTCCTCGTCGTCCCCTTCGTGGGACGGCCATTTTGGCTCAACTCGCCGGATTATACCAGCCGGTCACAGTCACAGACACCCGCCGGTTGACCGTCCGACGCCTCTGCTCTACGCTTGCCTTGCTCCGATGGTTCGCGACCCAAGAGCCCGCAACAGTCCCAGAACACGTCCGGAGGGGTGATGGTTCAGTCCCTTGATGACGCGCTAATACTCGAAATAGAGCTTCAAGCGGTCAAGTTTGCCCGCGGCGCCGGGGGCATCCTGGCGGGCCACTTCGGGCGCCGCATCGAGGTCGAGTTCAAGGACGACAAGCAACGCGACCCGGTGACCGCCGCCGACAAAGAGGCCCAGGCATATCTCACTGCTGAGATCCTTCGACACTTCCCTGACCACGGCGTCCTCGGCGAGGAAGCAACGGAGGAGGAAAAGCAGTCCGAGGAGCCGGCCCGCGAAACCCTCTGGGTACTGGACCCCCTTGATGGCACGACCAACTTCCTCAATGGACTACCGGTGTTTGCCTCATCCATCGGCGTGATCCACCGCGGCAGGCCAGTGGCGGCAGCCCTGTACATTCCGTGGCCTGCAGATGGTGGGGGGTTGATCCTGCACTGCCGCAAAGGAGGCGGCACTAAGATCGCGCCGCTGACTGCGGGCACAGGGGCCGATGACGAGCCGGTCAAGGTGCTGGATACGGAGCAACCCATCCCCAATCGCCTGATCGGCCTTCCCGGATACTTCGGCGTCGCAAACCGGTTCACCGGCGGGCTGGCCAACAAGGCAGGCGAGTTGCGCACCACCGGCAGCATCGCCTATGAACTGGCGATGACCGCCCGCGGGGTGATGCAGTATGGTGTCTTTGGCGCCCCTCGCATGTGGGACATGGCAGGCGGAGTGCTGGCGGTGCAGGAAGCCGGTGGCACCGTGATGACCCGCTTTCGAGGCGAGCGCCAGTGGCACCCCATCGAAAGCTTCGTCCCCTCTTGGGACGAGAAGACCCCCACAATGAAGGAACTGCGTGCATGGGTGGCCCCCTTGGTCGCCGGCAACCACCACCTCGCCCCCCTGATCGCCAACAACGTCCGCCGCCGCTTCAGCTTAAAGGCCAAGCTACGGCCCTTGACGCGGATGCTGCGGAAGAAAAAAGGGACGCCCAAACAATTGAGCTAGGGCATCGCTTTCAAGTAGCAGGCCTAAGGGTGGCATCGCTAGTCCCATCCACTGCCCCTACGCCGAGTCTGGCTCCCAGCCCCACGGCCTCGGCCCCCAGGCGGCCTCGAAGACCTGGCCTTTCTTGACCGACATTACCGGCGTCACCGCCTTGTCCGATTTGCGGGAGTCGCCGAGGACGTCGTACACCACCCAGTCGCCGCTCCGGATATCGAGGATGGAGAGGTCAGCCTGCTTGCCAGTGTGCAGAGTTCCGAGGCGGTCTTCCACGCCCACGGCCTTCGCCGGGTTTTCGGTGCACATTGTCACTACCTGGTCGAAGGTGAAACCCATCGTCAGGAATCGAGTCATCATCTCGGTCATGCTGTGCACCGTGCGGGCGCGTCCCGGCAAGGTCAGGTCGGTGCTGATGCAGTGGGGCAGTACGCCTTGGTCGATCACCCGCTCGCCCACGTTGAAGCTGAAGTTCATCCGCCCGTGGGCCGTGTCCAGCCACACGCCCCGCTCGTGGGCCTCCCGGGCCTCGGGCACCAGCTTGCCATCGGCGTCCAGCACCCCGCCGGGGTTGGCCGTGAAGTAGTGGGTGACGATGTCGCCCTCCTCCAGGATGGGCAGCAGCTCTCGGATTACGTTGGCGTCGTAACGCTTTTCAGTGTCGCCGATGTGCACCATCAGGCGGACACCTGCCTCCTTGGCAGCGCGCTTGGCCATGCGGGGCATTTCCATCCCCATGATCTCCAGGGCCGGTGAGACCATTCGCGCTTTGACGCCGGAGATGATGCCCTTGTTGGCGATGATGGTCTCGACGGTGTGGTCCAGGTCAATGCTGGACGGGCTGAATATGTCGGGCGTGGTAGCCAATCCGGTGCGGCAGATGTGAAGGAAGCAGATGATCTCGGTGTCGCTGTTGGGCAGGATGTGGCGGGGGAAGCCGCCGAAGGTGTCGCAACCGGAGCTGCCGGCGTCTACCATCGTAGTAACCCCGGCGCGCACGCCGCCGATGTTGGCGTCCACACCGCTGGCGTTGACCCCGGCGAAAACGTGGGTGTGCAGGTCGATCAGGCCGGGTGTCACCACCTTGCCCTTGACCTCCACCACCTGCGCGGCCTCGGCGGCGTCGATGGCCAGGGCGATGAGGGCAATTTTGCCGTCCTCTATGGCGACGTCATTGACACCGTGAAGGTTCTGGGACGGGTCAACCACGGTTCCGCCTTTAATCAGCAGGTCGTACATCGTCGTTCGCTCCTAGAGTTCCCGGAAATTCCCTGGGACCGTGCGCACGGTTGTGCGCTCCTGTAGCTGATTTCCAGCCCCGTCAGGTGTTGAACAACTCTCCGACGGATTGGCCGTAGTGGATGCGGTAAATTGCCTCTCCGAGAAGGGGGGCCACCGACAGCACGGTAATCTTGCCGTTGCGCTTATCCGGGCTGATGGGGATGGTGTCAGTCACCACGATCTCGGTGAATGGACTTTGCGCCATGGTCTCCGGCGCGTTGCGCGACAGAACCGGGTGGGAGGCGCAGCAGTACACCTCCTTGACGCCGTGGTCCAGCAGGGCCTTGGCGGCGTTAACCACCGTGCCACCAGTATCGATTTCGTCATCGAAGGTCAAAGCCACCTTGCCTTCCACCTCACCGATAACGTTCATAAGCTCGCTCTCCCCGCTGTTGTCGGTGCGCCGCTTTTCGATAATGGCGAGAGGGGCCGAAAGCCGCTCAGCAACGTCGCGGGCCTTCTTGCTGATGCCGATGTCCACGGCCACCACCACCAGGTCATCAATTCCCTTGTCGGCGAAATACTGCGTCAGAATGGGGACTGCGGTCAGTTCGTCCACCGGCATGTTGAAGAAGCCCTGGACTTGGGGAGCGTGCAGGTCTACGGTGAGTACCCGGTCGGCTCCCGCAGCGGTCAGAAGGTCGGCCACCAGCCGGGCAGTGATGGGCACCCGCGGTTGGTCTTTCTTGTCGGTGCGTCCGTATCCGTAGTAGGGCATCACGGCGGTGATGCGCCCGGCCGACGCCCGCTTGCAGGCGTCGATCATTATCAGCAGCTCCATGATGTTGTCGTTGACAGGAGCGCAGGTGGGCTGGACTATGAAAACGTCGCGCTGCCGCACGTTTTCCAGGATACGCACGAAGGTGTTGTCGTTGGCGAACTTGAAGACCTCGGCCTGCCCCACTGCGTTCCCGAGGTATTCGCAGACGGAACGGGTCAGCTCGGGGTGGGAATTGCCTGAAAACACCACCAGGTCGTCGTGAATGCTGACCATTCGGGGCCTCCTGGAAAGCGGGGATTGCTGTACCGGAAGGGCCGTCTGTGCGCGAGAGCCGTTGCTGCGGAAAACGGCCGGCAGAGGCGAAAATTGCCGCTGAAGTATAGCACAGAGGCCAGCCACGATGGGCGGCCATTGAGACTGGAAAACGGCTTGCTGTGCTATGATATTAGGGGCCGCATCGGCTGCCGCTGGTGTCAACCCCGTCTGCATGCAATTGACACTTGGTTTCTGATCAGGGAGGGACGGTTTGGAGGTTCTGCTCAGTTCGCCCCGAGGGTTCTGCGCTGGAGTGGTGCGGGCCATCGACGTGGTTGATGTCTGCCTGCGACGCTACGGCCCGCCGGTCTACGTTAAGCACCAGATTGTCCACAACCCGTACGTAGTCAATGACCTGGAGTCCCGCGGCGCCATTACCGTGGAAGAGGTGGATGAGGTGCCCGAGGGATCACTGGTGGTTTTCTCAGCTCACGGCTCGCCCCCTGAGGACTTTGAAAAGGCCAAAGCCCGCAACCTTCGGGTCATCGACGCCGTTTGTCCCTTGGTCACCCGCGTCCACAACGAAGCCAAGAAGTACAGCCGCGAGGGCCGTCGGGTTCTCCTTGTGGGACACAGGGGCCACCAGGAGGTGCGCGGCACGATGGGCCAGGTGGAGATGACACTGGTAGACGACAACGTGCCAAGCGAACTGCCCGAGTGGGGTGACGGCGAGGAGATTGCCGTTCTGACGCAAACAACTCTCTCGGTTCGCGACACCGCATACGCCATCGACTCCATCAAGGCTCGCTTTCCGCAAGCACTGGTGCGCAACGACATCTGCTACGCCACCACCAACCGCCAGGAGGCGGTGACCAAGATGGCGCACAGCGTGGATTTGGTGCTGGTCATTGGGGCCCAGAACAGCTCCAACTGCAACCGGCTGCGGGAAGTGGCCGCCGCGCAGGGTGTGCCGGCTTATCTGATCAACGGACCCGAGGAAATCGATCCGGAGTGGATGGAAGGCAAAGAGAAGGTCGGCGTGACTTCTGGCGCCTCAACGCCGGAAGTGCTGGTGGAGAGTGTCATCGAGGCCCTCGCTCCCGAGCGGGTAATAATGCTCAGTGGTGTTGAAGAAGACGTCTCGTTCACTATGCCCCAGGAACTGCGCTAGTAATGGCCCGGCGTTACCGGGCTGAACATTTGGTGTTCGCAGTGGCAGGGCTCCTCCGCTGATGGAATTGGGCGGTGGTCACAAAGGGGACGCTGAACCCGTATCCGTTACTGAAGTGCAGCCCCGATTCGACTCTATGCGTCGTAGGGTTTTCTCCCTCCCGGCTTTGGTGTCTCTCATTGTGGCCGGAGCATTCCTCTTGTTCCTGGTCACCAGATTCGATGTCGATCTTGATTCCACATGGAGTCAGGTCCGCTCCGCAAATCCTTGGCTCTTGGTGGCAGCATTTGCTGTCCACTACACGACCTTTCTGTTTCGCGGTGCGCGGTGGCGGATACTGTTGCGGCACTCAACAGAGACGGGCGAGACTGGGGCCTCCGTTCCCAGCGTGCTTTACTGCAGCCAACTGGTGCTGCTGGGATGGTTCGTAAACTCCATTGGCTGGCTTCGCCTTGGGGACGCCTTCCGCGCCTATCTATACCAGGACGAAAATGGCGACTCCTTCTCCGGAGCCATAGGCACTATCTTGGCGGAAAGGGTGCTGGATGTAGCCCTTGTCGCATTAATGCTGGTGGTAACCGTTCCCTTCCTGGTCGGCTCAGGGAGCGGCGCAGGGATCTGGACCGTACTGCTGGTGGCACTGGGCTTGGCAGCAGTGTTGATGGCTCTGCTGGTTGCGATGGTGTGGGCCCGTGACCCGCTGCTGCGTCGGCTGCCGAGTTGGCTGGGGGCGCGTTACGAGCGGTTCCACGCCGGAGCTATGGGAAGTCTTTGTAGTTTGCCGCAAACCACGGTTCTGGGGGTGTTGGGGTGGATGGCCGAGGTCGCTCGCATGCACCTTGTGGCATTAGCACTGGGATTAGACTTGAACCCGGCCCTCATCATTTTTCTGACGCTGGCCAACTCTCTGCTGTCGCTGGTGCCCACGCCAGGCGGAGTTGGGGCGGTCGAGTCGGGTGTGGCGGGCCTTGCAGTGCGCCTGGCATCACTTGCCAAGGAGACCGCGACTGCGCTGGTACTCGTTGATCGCTTCATCACTTACATCAGCGTGATTATAGTGGGCGCGCTGATCTTTGCTGTCAGGCCTGTGTTTCGTCAGCGCCAGGCTGTAAAGCCGAACGGCCTGCACGAGTCAAGTCCTGGATAACAATCCGCTCAATCGGGGCGCTGTCAAAAATGACGATGCTCTACACTGCCAGCTTTTACGAGCCTCGGCACTGGGTAGGAGTCCGCTACCGGATTTCGCGGGCACACCCTCGGGGAAGGCGCACGGAGTGGGAGGTGCAGCCTGCGCTTTACCCATCTCGCGCCCTGCTGACTGAATACCGCCAAGGCGATCTGGACTTCCCTACCCTGGATATTCGTTACCGGGAAGAACTGGACAAAACGTACGAGCGAAACGAGGAGTTCAGGCTTTTCGTGGAACAGCTGCCGGAAGGCGGACACTTCACCCTCCTGTGTTTCGAGCCCGACGGCACTCCCTGCCACCGTCGCTCCGCTGCTGCATGGGTGCTGGAGCGGGTGCCCAGTCTTTCACTGGGACGGCTGCGCTGACCCTCTACCACTCGCTGCCGACGGGACGCTGCATGAGCTCTGTCGCTGCCTCGCGAGGGGAGAGGCCCTCGTGCAGTATGCGGAAAGTCGTCTCCGTAATGGGCATTTCCACGTCGAATTGCCGGGCCAGCTTGAGCGCCGCCTCCGCGGCATTTACTCCTTCGGCCACATTGTCCATGGAGGCACGGATCTGCGGCCACGAGCTCCCTAAAGCCAGTTGCTCCCCTACGTAGCGATTGCGACTCAGGCGGCTGGCGCAGGTGGCTATGACGTCGCCAAGGCCAGCCAGCCCTGCAAAGGTCAGTGGCTGCGCCCCGGCTGCAACTCCCAGCCGAGCGATCTCGGCCAGTCCACGTGTTACAAATGCGGCCTTTGCGTTGTCCCCGAAATCCAGGCCGTCGCAGATGCCCGCCCCAAGGGCCACAATGTTCTTCAGCGCGCCCCCCAACTCCACACCGACCAGGTCGTCGCTGGTGTATACGCGGAAGCGGCTGGACAGCAGGGCTGACTGCGCCTGCTCCGCTGCATCCTGATAGTCCGATGCCACAACGGTAGTTGCCAGCTTACCCTGAGCAATTTCCTTGGCAAGATTGGGCCCGGAAAGGGAGCAGATACGGGATCGCACGGAGGCAGGCAATTCTTCCGCCAGCACCTGGCTCATGCGCAGGGCGGTGGGCAGCTCCAGGCCCTTCGTCGCGTTGACGACCACTGTTCCCGGGGCCAAGTGGGCTGCAATACGGCGCGCATTCTCCCGCAGCCGGTCTGATGGCACAGCGATCACAACCATTGCGGCGTCAGCCAGCGCTTGGGACGGGTCGTCGGCAACTCCCAGTGTATCTGGGAACTTGATGCCGGGAAGGAACCGGGAATTCTCGCGGGCCAACTGCAGGCTTTCCGTTTCAGCTGCGTTGCGGGTCAGCAGCGTAACAGGAGTCCCCTCGCCGGCCATAACCAAGCCCAACGTAGTACCCCACGTTGTCGTCCCGACCACGACCACTCGGTTAGTCAAAGATACCCGCCGCAAGGGAGAATGCAAAGGAGAGCATACCAATAAGCTGGCCGGAATGTGGCCGGAATGAAGGGAACGATAGACGTGAAAGTTATTCCAGCGGAGTGGCCGGAGCGCCCATACGCCGTTCTTTGCCGTGAATTAGGCGCTGGATGTTGTCGCGGTGCTGCCAGATGATCATGATGGCAGCGACACCGGCGAAGAGTATGTATGTGCTCGAATACCAGCCAACCAGCGCCAGCCCGATGAGAGTGGCCGCGCCCGCGAGCACGCCAACGATAGACCCCAGCGAAATGTAGCGGCTTCCGAAGACAGTCAACAGGAAGATAACCGTTGCCACCACAGCGGGCACGGGGGTCATCATCGACAGCCCGCCCAGAGCGGTGAGAATTCCCCGGCCACCCCGGAACCCGAGGAACACCGGCCAGTTGTGACCCACCAGCGCAATCAGCGCGGCCACAACCTCTCCTACGTGTGTTCCAACAAGCTCACGGGCAAAAATGACCACAACTACGCCCTTGCCAACGTCCAGTGCCAGCACTACGGCGGCCGCTTTGCCACCGCCCGTGCGGAGTACGTTGGACATCCCGGTGCGGCCACTGCCAAAGTCCCGGACGTCCATGCCCAACCGCCAGCGCAGCAGCATGTATCCCCAGGACAGCGAACCCGTAAGGTAGGCAAAGGCAACCACTGCAACGTATTGCCATGCCGAGGGAACATCTGTCAGGTATAGGGCCCCCAATGCACCGGCAGCCGCAAGCAGGGGGATCGCCGTGATCTGGATAATCAGCGAAGTGGGAAGCTGCTTCATTCTCTGCGAAATACCAGCCTCAGATGAGTGCGGTCAAAGCCAAAGGCATCCCGGATGCGGTTCTCAAGGTAGCGCTTATAGGTGTAGTGTATCAACCTGGGACTGTTGACGGTGAACAGGAATGTGGGCGGGTTTATCCCGACTTGGCGTATGCGGTTGATTCGCGCGTGCACCCCCCTGTTTCGCTTGACCAAAGGAGGGTTGTGCTCTGACATCGCGTCGGCGAGCATGAACTGGAGGTCGCGGTTGGCCACAATGCGTCGGCGTTCGTCCCAGAGATCCATCGCCGTGTCCATCAGGCCTCCGATACCTCGCCGCAGCAGGGCAGATGTGAAGCACACCGGAACGTATGACATAAAGTGCAGACGTTCCCGCACCTCCGCTTCCGCCTCGGCCCGAGCATAGCGGTCTTGATCCTCCCGAAGGTCCCATTTGTTGACCACCACGATTACACCGCGCCCCATCTCCCAGGCCAATCCCGCTATGTGAGTGTCCTGCGCTGTGGCCAGTTCCGTGGCGCCCACTACTATAAGGGAGATGTCGCTGCGATCGACCGCTCCGACCGCGCGTATCACACTGTACTTCTCGATGCCGCGTTCCACCTGCCCGCGACGTCGCATTCCTGCCGTATCGATCGCCACTATCTCGCGAGCCCGGTAGGTGAACTGCGTGTCGATGGCATCTCGGGTCGTACCGGCGATCGGGCTGACGATTGAGCGTTCCTGTCCCAGGATGGCGTTCAGTATGGCTGACTTACCCACATTGGTACGACCAACAATTGCCAGGTTCAATTCGGCCTGCGGGGGAGCGTCCTCCAGCTCATTCAGGGCCGGTGGTTCGTCCTCTTCTCCGAATTCGTCCCACTCGTCTACGATCCCGTCGTCCTGAGTCTCGATGGGTGGCAGATGGGACAGGACTCGTTGCATTAGTTCGTATATGCCGTAGTTGTGATAGGCACTTACCGGTGACGGGTCGCCCATTCCCAGTTGGTAGAATTCCGGAGTATTGAGTTCCCGGTTGTCGTTATCGACCTTGTTTACTGCAAGCACCACAGGCTTGTCAGTGGTCCTCAGGCGGTTGGCCGCAATGGCATCAGTGGGTGTTACGCCATCGGCCACGTCGGTCATCAGGATGATCACATCGGCGTCGGACATGGCCATTTCTGCCTGTTCCTGCACCTTTGACCTAATGGCACCTTCCGGGTCGGTTTCCAGCCCCCCGGTGTCCAACAGAATGAATCGTCTGCCCTCCCAGTCAGTGTCCGCCATTAGACGGTCGCGGGTGGTTCCGGCCACGTCGGACACGATGGCGTGCCTCCAGCCGACAATCCGGTTGAAGAGAGACGATTTTCCTACGTTGGGGCGCCCGACTATGGCTATGATTGGTAGTGGCATTGGCTTTCAGTTATGACTCACAGGGTGAATGAGAGGGCGTTCCTATTGCTACGAAAGAAGTTGTTTCCTATTGATCAGGTGACTAAAGAAGTTAGTAATCTCCCAGCAGAAACTCAAGAACTGCTTTCTGGGCGTGGAGTCGGTTGTGAGCCTGTGGGTAGGCCACCGACTGCGGATGCTCCAGCATGCCGGGCGGTACCTCCTCGCCGTAGTGAGCTGGCATGTCGTGCATGAACAGGGCGCCGGGCCGGGCTTGTGCCATCAGAGCAGGATCTACGGTGTAGCCGGCGAACTCCAACCGTCGCTGCTCCGCCTCTGCCTCCTGCCCCATGCTGGCCCAGACGTCCGTGTAGACAATATCAGCATCTGCGACCGCCTCCACCGGCGAGCGCATGGTGCGAACTGCTCCAATGCCCCGTCCAGTCGCTGCTGCAACTGATCCCTCGTCGAGGTCGTATCCCACTGGCGAGGCGCAGTTGAAATTCATGCCAACTGCCGGGAGTGCCAGGCACAGGCTTCTGGCAACGTTGTTCCCATCGCCGATGTAGGCCAGGGTCCGCCCATCGAGTCCACCCTTATGTTCGTGAATGGTCAATAGGTCGGCCATGGCCTGGCATGGGTGCTCCCAGTCAGACAGCGCGTTGATGACCGGCACCGATGCGTAAGTGGCCAGTTCTTGCAGGTCCTCATGGCGAAAAACCCTCGCGACGATGCAATCCACATAACCTGAGAGCACTCGGGCCACGTCGGAGACCGGCTCCCTGACGCCCAACCCGACCTCCTCGCCACCCATGTATAGCGAGTAGCCACCCAACTGCTCGACTGCCACCTGAAAGCTGACCTTGGTTCGCAGCGAGGGCTTCTCAAACAACAGGGCCACCGACTTGCCAGCCAGGGGGCTGCGCCCACGAAGCGATTTTCCTTGAGCGGCGTCTTCAATGAGGCGGCGGGTCTCGTCTGGGGATAGGTCAGTGACTGAAATGAAATCCCGTTTTGTTGACACTGCTTACCTTTCCTAACCTGATGTTACTTTAAACCCTTCATGGCTTCAACCAACCGGGCAAGTGGTCAGGGTCATCCGAATGTCGAAAGGCCCCTTGAAATTGGGCATATCGGCAAGTTCAAAAACGGTTTGTCAGAGTGCAGTCCATTGGTGGTTCGCCCGGGCCGCCTTGAGGCTAATGTTAGCCTGCCCAGTGGAAACCAGCGGACACCAAGACATGGCAGGTTGCTGTTTCCTGTGCCTCAAGTTGTTCCGGGTGATGGGCAAAAATTTCAGTTTCCCGTCCGATTGCGTCCCATTTGGTTGACCGGCCGGGCGTGGCGGGGAGGGCGCCGGAGACGGTCGAGCCTGTTGGCTGTGAGATGTGCAATACATGCAATTCATAGTAGGGAGGTGTTACAAGGCTTGGCAAGGGCGAAGTTTAACCGGATTGGGTTCTATCGATCGTCGAGGACTTCGTTTGACACAGGCGGCGGACTGACCTGTATAGCTGGTAGGCATATCAATTTTGCGATCGCCCTGCCAGCACATGAATGACTCAAGACTATTGGGGAGCAAGTTGACTATCGGCCGGACACTATCTAACATTATTTACTACAAAGTTGCTTTCAGGCTGCACCAGACGAACGGGATTGCGGGTAAGGACGATGCAAGCCGTTGCTGATATCTTGCCGTTATCGCCCCCCTACACTCATGATGTCGCCGAGTTCCGCGACCTGTCTTACCCGGCTTACAGGGCCGAATTACGCGCTTTGCGAGTGCATCTCCTTTCTTTGCAGGAATGGGTGATTGAAAACGACAAGCGGTTGGTTATAGTTCTGGAGGGACGGGATGCTGCCGGGAAGGGCAAGCTGTCAGCGGGTATTACACATTATCTGAATCCCAGGCATGCCAGGATTGTCGCCCAGGGCACGCCCTCACCCCAGGCTATGCGCAACTGGCTTGGGCGGCACTACAAGATGATGCCTGACAAGGGCAGCATCGTCGTTTTTGACCGGCCCTGGTACTCCCGCGCAATGATCCAGCCTGCGATGGGCTACTGCACAATGCGGCAGTATCACTATTTTATGGGTCGAGTTAATGAGTGGGAAAAGTCCTTGGTCGATGAAGGAATCACACTCATCAAGGTTTATCTCTCTGTTTCCCAAGAGGCCCAGACCTGCGGTTCCAGCTCCGCAGCATCAGCGATTTGACATATTGGAAGTACTCAGCCAATGATCGAATGGCTGCTGAGCGTTGGCAACTGCTGACCTATTTCAAGGAGCGAATGTTTTCAGTAACCTCCACTGAGCATGCGCCTTGGTTCATTATCGACTCCGACAACAAGCAGCAGGCATTGCTGAACGCGATCCATTGCGTGCTCGTGCAGTTCGGGTATGAAGACAGCGGGCTGATTCATCCGTCATTGCAGGCAGAATCAGAAGATCAGCAGGAATTTCTGGACCTGCTGGTCGATGGGGTTCTCTTCACGGGGCTGAATAGAGAACAGGTGGCGATATTGGAGCGGATTAGAATACATGAATAGAGATGAGCTGCCCCAGATGAAGGCCGCCGGAGGCTTGGTCCTGTCCGGCGGCCATGGATTGCTGATTAGAAAACACCATCTGTGGGACCTGCCCAAGGGAAAGCTTTCCGGTGACGAGAAACCGGAGCGATGTGCGGTGAGGGAAATCTCTGAGGAGACGGGCCTGCAGCCCAGGCTTCTCTCTATCCGTGCACCTATTTGCCGCTCCACCTACATTTCCTATTACTCCTATGGCCCCGTCAACAAGACTGTAGACTGGTATTTCCTCGACTATGCAGGGGAGATTTCGGACCCGCTGACTCCGCAATTTGAGGAGGACATTGACCTGTGTCAGTGGGTTGCTTACGAAGACCTCCTCAAGGCCTCTCAGGGGGCCCGCAGCTACTTGAGGCCTGTATGGCGCGCCATCAAGATGGCCCTGTGTCCCTCGGTCGCTGGAAATCCCGTGGCGTAGAGTCCCTGGTCCGGCAAATTGTCGGAACCGGCTGCCCACTTTCTATACACACCTGTCTTCGGCGAGTGCCGTTCAGCCTGCAGCCGCGACTCAGAGCGTTCCTGAAATCTCGGTCTTGCCCAGAAAGCCCTTGGTGCGGCAGCGACCTTGCGCCTGATCCAGCTACGTCTCCCCCATTGCAGTGTGCGTCTGCTATCATAGTGCATCGGGTTGCGATGGACTTCCGACAAATTGGACGAAGACGAGGCTAGAGAACATGCCAGGTCCAGACTTAAAGGCCGGACTTCAGGGCCGTATGGAAACGGTGGTGAGCGAAGCCAACGTCGCGCCCCACGTACCCAAATTCAGTACCCCCTCGATGATTCAGCTGATGGAACAGGCCTCGATGGACAGTGTGGTGGCCCACCTGTTGCCCGGGGAGACCACTGTAGGGTTTGAAGTGAACGTGCGGCATCTGGCTCCGGCCGACATAGGTGATACCATCGTTGCCAGCGCCCAGCTTACCGAGGTTGATCGCAACCGGCTCACGTTCAGAGTTGAGGCGCACCACGGGGACCGGAAGATTGGTGAGGGCACCCACCGGCGGGCCGTCATACAGACGCCAACCTGAAGACCGGCGTCGGTTAACAACGGATAGCGGTACCCGATCCCCGTCAGGTGAGTTCGCCTCTTCCTTTTGTGCTAAAATCCCGTTCGCACCTTCATTGTTCCGGCGTCACTTTGGGCCGGACAGTTGGCGTCGACAACCATGGTTCCAGATATCCATTAATGTTGTCCAGGAGCACCGATTATGGCCAACATGGAGCATGTTCAACTGGTACGGCGAGGGCGTGACCATGTCGCTCGCTGGAGAGAAGCCAATCCCACGGAGCCGCTCGACCTGAATGCCGCCTACATGAGTTACGTCAGGGCCCCTCAGGTAAATATCAGCGGTGCTGACCTTCGTAATTCGGATTTGATGGGTGCCGTCATGCGGCGGGCCAACCTGTCCGGGTGCTTCCTCAACCCCAGCCACCTCTACCACGCAGACCTTCGGGAGGCCAATCTCTCCGCTGCCCTCTTCAATGGCTCCAATATGCGAGGTGTCGATCTGCGGGGTGCCGACCTGACGGGCGCCGATCTGGATCGCACTATTCTTTCGGACGCCAACCTGTCGGGCGCCAATCTCACCAACGCGAACTTACAGCGTGCCAGTCTTATCGGGGCGAACCTCTCCGGAGCCAACTTGACGGGAGCGAATTTCTCCGGTGCAAATATAGTACGCACCAACATGAGCGAAGCCATCCTGAATGGTGCTGATCTGTTCCAGACTCAGATTTGGGGCTGCGACGTATCTGGCACAGACTTCACAAGTGCTTCTCTCGGCTACACAGTAGTGCAGGATTGTGATCTGAGAGAGGCCATCGGTCTGGACCAAGCCCGCCATGATGCGCCAAGCAGCATTGGCGTGGATACGGTTTACCGCTCCGGTGGGCTGATCCCAACCATTTTCCTTGCAGGAGCCGGTGTTCCGGCAACGCTTGCCTCGTTTCAGGAGGCCATTGCTGCTGAGCCACTGCAATTGTCTGAGTACTACATTTCTTGCCGGGACGATGATGAGGAGTTTGCCCAGAAGCTGAGCGATGACTTGGGTGCGCTGGGCGTGAAGGCCTGGGTGTTCTCACAGCATGCGCGCGGCAACGCCCTGGTTTCCCGGTTGAGTTCGTCGGACCAAGAGGAAATCGAGCGCTGGCTGCGTAACTACGACAAGATGATCGTAGTCGCCTCTTCCCGAGCTCTGGACACGGAATTGATCCTCAACGATATTACGGCGGCTCGCGATAAGCAGCAATCGGCAGACCGCTGGCTGCTCTTCTTTGTCGCCCCCGACAACGGCCTGATGCGTCCCGGCGGACGCGCCGCGCGCACCTTGGCCGCAGAGAACGTCATCTTTGACTTGCGCCCCGAGGACTCCGCCACATACGAGGCCGAAGTGGCAAAGCTGGCCAACGCACTCAAGCAGGACCAACCCGCCAGCGCCGGTGTGCCTGCGGTGGATTTCCAACTGTAGACCTTAAGTCACCGCAGGGACATGGAACTGGATAGGGGAGGGCGTCGAGCCCTCCCCTTTAGTCTGCCCGGCGCAGCGCTTGGCTGGTGCTTGAGACGCTATTAGGGCAGAGAGTGGGGCCGGCAATTTGCCGGCCCCTTTGGTTCCGCGGGTAACGATACAGGAGGGCTAGATGTAGTCTTCTTCCTGCATCATGTCGATGTTGTCGCGGGACTGCTGCAGGCCGCGAGCGACCTCACCACGAAGCTCTTCAATCATATCGTCGGTGATGACGCCGCCATTGTCCGTGGCCTCCTGGCGGAAGTTGTCGAAAGGGGAGGGCGCGACGCCCTCCCCTTTAGTCTGCCCGGCGCAGCGCTTGGCTGGTGCATGAGACGCTGTTGGGGAAAAGAGTGGGGCCGGCAAATTGCCGGCCCCTTTGGTTCCGCGGGTAACGATACAGGAGTGAGGGCTAGATGTAGTCTTCTTCCTGCATCATGTCGATGTTGTCGCGGGACTGCTGCAGGCCGCGAGCGACCTCACCACGAAGCTGTTCGATCATATCGTCGGTGATGACGCCGCCATTGTCCGTGGCCTTCTGGCGGAAGTTGTCGAAGGCGAACTCCTCGGTGTCGCCGTGAGGCATGGCCGAGAAGAACTCGCGCTCGAATACCGGCAGTTCACCGGGGCCGAAGTAGCCCTTGCCCTCGAGCTCGTAGCCCTCGAGGTCGTGGGTGCCCTTGCCCAGAACCTGACCGGTGGCGGCATAATGTTCCATTACGGTGGACATGCCGTACTTCTGGATGGGGCAAACCTTCATGCAGATACCGCAGCCCAGGTAGCGGGCCATGACGGGGCGGCAGCGCTTGAAGTAGAGCTTGTTCTTCTCAATTCCCCGCCACCAGATCTTGTCGCGCATCAGGGCGCGGCCGGGGCAGCGGTTCACGCAGACCTGGCAGACCTGACAGAAGGCGTGGATGCCGTAGTCCACCGGCTCGTCATGGGTGACGTTGGCGTCGGTGGTGATGATCATGATGCGGCAGCGTGAGCCGACATGCGGGGTGAGCAGGTAGCCGCAGGCGCCCAGAGAGCCGAGACCGGCAGCGACGAACATCGGAATGTAGGGACCGGTGTTGTCGTTGGGGCTGTGGACCTGCGCCCGGTAGCCGAGACTCTGGACGAACTTGGCCATTTCCAGACCAGCCGCGCCCTCGGTGCGATAGGTGCTGGAGTGGACGATCTCAGCGTCGATGCTGGGAATGGTCTGGGTGGGCTCAAAGTCCTGTTCGTAGGCCAAACAGATGGCATGCGGGAACTTGACCCAGTCCTTCTTGCTCTGGTAGGTGTACCGGTGGTCATAGGCAGTCATGCCGACTTCGATGTAACCCAGTTCGCGGGCCTTGGTCTTGATGGCCTCGGTTACGTCTTCGCCGGTGGGCTCAGCCGTGGGCTCCTGGTCGCCAGTCATGCGGGCAGCCAGAATCAGCGGCTGGTTCAGGCGGTCGTGCTCCTTGCGGATCTCACGCATCTCGACGTGACTGTCGCGTATGGCGTTGGCCCAGTCTCGAGAAGCCCGCTCAGTGATGTTCATGGTCTCTATGGGATATTCCCTGGCGTACCAGTCAACCTCGCGGCTGGTGAGAGGAATTCCGGGCACGGATTCCAGTTCTTCGGGGACCTGGATCGTGACGGACTCTTCACCCAGGTACTTGCCAGGCCGAACGACCTCATGGCCTATCTTTAGCATACCTTCCCTCCAAAATATGTTACGCCGGGCAACGCGGGGGTTTGCCTTATGCGCAACGATAACTCTGACCCAAATTGCTTGTCAAGCCTTATGACACATGGATTTTCATATTCGATTGTGCCATATAGATTAGTTACAGAAGGGGTGCGTGACGATTTATTCTCCAATCGGTCTGAATTGTTTCCTGAAGTCGTATAGTTCCAGTGGTCTTCACATCGCCCAATCCAGTCAGCCGCCGGTACGCCGGGCTATCATCGCCGTTGCGAGCGGACTGGCGCCGGATCGGACGGAAATGTCTACCAAAGATGGTTGTCCAGAAGCCAGGGCCCTTCCCACTGCGTCGCCCACATCGTTGGGGTTTTCCACGTGTTCGGTGTAGCCACCGATGGCCCCGACGACCTGGTCGTAGCGGATGTGCCGCAGGTCGGTGCCAACGGCACGGCCGTAGTATGCGACCTGGAAGGTCTTGTCGATGCCCCATGTGGAGTCGTTGCCCAGCACCGTGGTAATGGGCAGATTGTGCCGGATGCAGGTGTCGTACTCCATGGTGTAGAAACCGAACGCCCCGTCGCCGATGAAAACCAGCACCTTGGCGTTGGGATTGGCCAGCTTTGCAGCCATGCCATAGGGGATGCCCGCGCCCAGGTGGCTGAGGGGGCCCAGCCGCATGAAGTGCCCCGGTTTCCGTGCCTTCATGTAGGCGCGGCCCCACTGCACGTAATCTCCGCCGTCGAAAATGATGACGGAGTCTTCGTCGAGGTGCTTTTCAAGTCCGGTGTAGACGTCCAGGGGATGCATCGGTGATTCGCCGGTGGCCTTGCTACGCAATTCCTCATCCCAAGCATCGCGATCCTGCCTCAATTGTTCCACCCACGCTGTCTTGGACTCGCTGGACGCTGCCGGGGAGGACAACGCGGAGGTGAGCTGATCGACCACCGCACCAAGGTCGCCCTGGATCCCCACGGCCACTCCCCGGTTGCGTCCGATCTCTGCAGCTGACGCGTCAACCTGGATCAGGCTGGCATTGTCGGAAAAGACGCCGCCGTACCGGTAGCGATGGTCCAGCCGCTTGCCCAGCAGCAGCACGACATCGGCCTCCCGGAAGCGACGGGCCGTGGGGTTGAGCGCGCCGTCGGCATAACCGAAACACAGCGGGTGTTCGTCATCCAGCAAGCCTCGCGCCTGCTCAACGGTGAATACCGGGATGCCGGTGGCTTCGGCCAGCTTTTCCAGTTGCTCCGGGGCCACCGAATACCGGGCGGGGTTTCCGGCAATGATTACCGGGCGACGGGCACCCCGCAGCAGCGCAGCTGCCTCTTCTATAAGGGTAGGGTCGCCCTGGGGCCGGCCCATCGGCCGGTATTCTTGCGGCAGGTACTGGGGCAGATCGTCCTCGCTGATGTCGGCATCCTGCAGGTCGATGGGAAGCGTGAGGTGCACGGGTCCCGGGCGACCAGTTGTTGCAGTGCGAAAGGCGGTCGCCACGTACTCGGGGATGCGGGTCTTGTCGTGGATCAGCCATGAACCCTTGGTGACAGGGGCGGCCATGCTGACCTGGTCGATCTCCTGGAAGGCTGCCATTCCCTTCTCGGGCAGCTCCGCGCAACCTGCCACGAATACAACCGGACTCTCCGAGGTGTAGATTGCTGGCAGCGCCGAGATGGCGTTGGAGAAACCGGGTCCACCGGTAAATATGCCCACTGCCGGCTTGCCGGTGATGCGGGCGTAGCCGTCGGCCATGTGCAGGGCCGCGCCCTCGTGCCGGGTGTCTATGAACCTGATCCCTTCGTCCTCGGCCGCGTCGACCAGCGGCAGGATGGTGTCCCCCACAATGGTGAACACCGTATCGATGCCTTCCTGCTTCAGGCATCGGATGAAAAGGTGCCCCCCGGTAAGTCTAGCCATGGTTCCTCCTGGACCAACGTTGCGGAGAGCGTGAATTGCCTCTCAAGAGCGGGGCGGAGCTCTCCAGAAAGAGTCGTCGGGAATTATCCAACCCGCGCATGATATACGATAGGGTTCGCGATGCAAGGCGGGATCCGGGTTGGTACAGAGTCTTTCAATTCTCTTTCTTCCATTATGAGGAAGGGATGCGGTGGGAGAGAAATCGCAGGCATGAACTCATTGAATTCGACGGGAGGCACGACCCCACACGCCTACCTGACTGCGCAGGGACTTTGACTTTCGTCGCGTGACGAGTGCAGAGGGGAATGTGCCCGGGAGGTGGCTGAATCGCTGCCAAATCAAGGGAGGCGGAGTGTCTCGCGCCAAAACTGAATGCTTTTTAGTGTCTCATTCTGTCTCATTTGGTCTCATTTTCGGTGGGGTTTGGGGGCAGGCCCGCTCCCGGTATTCACGGGGGAATGCCCCGCTGAGACGACTGGTCAGAGCCGAGTGTTCTTGTAACCTGACGGGTGGCCGGGGTGGGAAAATTCTTGATTTTTCCGGCCACTTTCGGTCATTGGCCTCCAGTACCAGCAGAGCGACGTGTTTTCTGGATATTGCCCAGCTCCAGCTTCGATGCCGGCGCAGTATGGGCAGCTAATACCGGCCCCTGAACGCATCGGAACCAAGGTCTGCCACTACCGAGTGACGCGAATGTCGGAGGTCGGACATGTGACATGGGTGCACTCGGCTTGACGTTCGCAATGCCAGGACCGCGGAGTTTTGAGTCCGCTGTATTAGATGGTAGAGATGTGTCATGAGACTTGGCAAGGGGCAACTGTCAGTAAATTTCCCGGCCTTTATCCTCATCATAGAGATATCCGAAGGCTTGTTCACAGAGCTCGAAAGTTGATGCCAATACATGGAGCCGGGGCACCTGGGGAGGGTAGGCGCTTAGTAGAACATTCGCGTCAGCGTGGCGGGAGAGGCATTGAATCCAAGGAATGACAGGGGCGGCACCCTTTACGTCGTGGGCACGCCCATCGGCAACCTTGAAGACTTGTCGCCAAGGGCGGCACGGGTGTTTCGCGAGGTCGCGTTGGTGGCCGCCGAGGACACCAGGGTTACCAGGCGTCTGCTGAACCACCTGGGCGCGCGTCCGCGGCTGCTCAGCTTCAACGAGCACAACTGGCGGGAGCGACTTGAGCCAGTTTTTCGGGCGCTGGAGGAAGGCGACGTTGCGTTGGTATCGGACGCCGGCATGCCTGGCGTGA
Organism: Dehalococcoidia bacterium; assembly: GCA_965215675.1. Taxonomy (GTDB): domain Bacteria; phylum Chloroflexota; class Dehalococcoidia; order Lucifugimonadales; family UBA3495; genus VXOI01. Next base: position 315,910 of record OZ244112.1, read on the forward strand.
GCGACCCCGGCAGAGAGCTGGTGGCCGAAGCGGCAGTGCGCGGTGTGCGGATCGAGTCTGTTCCTGGGCCATCGGCGGTGACCACCGCACTGGCAGTATCGGGACTTCCAGCCGATGCTTTTCTGTTTCTCGGCTTTCTGCCACGCCGTCGTCGGGAGCGACAGGAGCGGTTGCGGGAGGCGGCCACCTACCCGCTCACGGTGACCCTGTTTGAGGCGCCCCACCGGGTGCGGGCGACGCTGGAGGACATAGCGCTCGTATTGGGCGAACGGCCATTGGCAGTATGCCGCGAATTGACCAAGCTGCACGAGGAGGTGTTTCGTGGCACTGCAAGCGAGGCGCTGGAGCATTTCGCGTCGCCACGCGGCGAGTTCGCGGTGGTGATAGCGGGGGCGGGCCCGGACCAAGCCTCTGAGCGCGACCTTGATAGCGAGGACAGTGATGTTCGCCGCTTTCTCCTGGACCGCATTGCCGGCGGAGTTCGGGGCCGCGAAGCGGTCGCCGACGCATCTGCGAGCTTCAACATTCCGAAGAACCGTGCTTACAGACTCTGGCTGGAGATTCGTGAAAAGGGAGAGAGTCAAGGGGACTGAATCGACGATTTATGGTCTGGTTCGCGGACTGATCTATCGTCAATTTCGATGATATACTTTCTGCTTGATTAGAAATCGCGATTAAAGAGAGAAAGCGACATTTTCGGGATTTTCAGCGCATCGCGCTCTCAAACACCCGGCGGACAAGGCAGGCAGGGCGTCTTCTATGGCTGGTGGCTGGTCATCATCACCGGCCTGGTAATGGTCATAGCTACCGTTCCCCTATTCCATGCTATGGCTGTATGGGCCATTGCGCTGGAGCGGCATTTCGGCTGGAGCAGAGCCCAACTGGGCTTGGCTCTCACGTTGACCCGCGTCGAAAGTGGTCTTATCGGCCCCCTCGAAGGATACTTGGTCGACCGCGTGGGCACCCGGTGGATGGTCCTTATCGGGCTGATCATCCTGGGCGGGGCCTGGATCTTTTTCTCCCGCGTCGAAAGCCTCTGGATGTTCTACGTGGCCTATGTCTTTATGGCGGTGGGCCAGGGTCTGGGGAGCTGGATTCCCCTGATGACCATGCTGAACAAGTGGTTTTCCCGGCGTCGGTCCTCGGCCATTGGCTGGGCCAACGTTGTCAGCCGCTTCGGGGCCCTGCTGCTGGTGCCCGCCATCGCGTGGACCGTGGCCGATGCTCCGGGACGCATCGGATGGCAGAACACGGCGCTCATCATGGGTATTGGCATCCTGGTACTTGCAGGGCCGCTGGCCGGCTTGATTCGCAACGACCCCAAGGACTACGGCGAGGTGGCGGATGGGGAGCCGATACGTCCCGCCGCGGCCGCTGGGTCCGCCGGAAGCCAGGCCGCAAATCGCCAGCAGGACATGACCGCTGGCGAGGCCCTTCGCACTCCCGCCTTCTGGCTCATCGCCTTTGGCCACGGATTCACCTCGATGGTCATCCTGGCCATAATGACCCACCTCGGTCTGCTGATGGTGGACAAGGGCTACAGCGGCCAGGATGCAGGCTGGGTGGTCTCGGTCTACACCGGAGTCGCGATGGTCTTCCAGCTGGTGGGCGGGTACTCCGGAGACCGGCTGTCCAAGCGCGTGGCCCTGGCGTTCTTCACGTCGCTGCAGGCGGGCGGAGTGCTGGTGCTGGTGGTGGCGGATACCCTGCCGATGTTCTACCTCTTTGGAATCCTGTTCGGTGCCGGATTCGGAGGCCGCAACCCGCTGACTGTCGCGATCCGCGCCGACTATTTTGGGACCGCGTCGTTCGGCAAGATTCTGGGATTTTCCACGGTGCCTATGAATCTGCTGCTGTTGACTGCGTCGCCTTTCGCCGGGTGGATGTTTGACCAGCGCGGGAGCTATGACCTTGCCTTCCTGGTACTGGCGGGCCTGAACATGGTTGGCGCGCTGTGCTTCCTGGTTTCCGCGCGGCCGCGGCCTGTCCGACCCCCGCCCGTGCAAGCGGTTCCGGCGACAGAGTGATGGTCACCAGTTAACAGCAGTGGCCCGCTTCAGTTCGGAGGAGCTGCGAAGGCCCATCTCCGCTGCAATGAAAATGCGGAGAGTCTTTGTGAAACCCTCCGCTCGGTGTTCGCCGCTGAATCGACTGAGCGGGCTTAGGACTCGTCGATGGTGATGTTGTTGATCACCAAGCGCTCGGTGGGCTGCGAGGGCTCGCCGCCGCTGCTGCGGGTTACGGGGGAGTTCGCGAGGGTGTCAAGCACGTCTTCGCCGTCGGTGACCATCCCGAAAATAGTGTAGTTGGGAGGCAGTCCCACGTCGACGCCGTGGACGATGAAGAACTGACTGCCGTTTGTGTTGGGGCCAGCATTGGCCATTGCAAGTGTGCCGCGCACGTATTTGCGCTTGATGGGCTCGTCCTGGAAGCGATAGCCCGGCCCACCGGTGCCGTCTCCCTTGGGACAGCCACCCTGGATCATGAAATCCCTGATTACACGATGGAACTGGCTGTTTTCGTAGAAACCGTCCCGGGCCAAATGGACGAAGTTGTTCACCGTCAGGGGGGCTTCGGCAGAGAACAGCTCGACGATCATGGATCCTGCACTGGTATCAATGGTGGCGATGTAGATCTTGTCTTGTTCAATAGTTGTCGGCGGCGGGCTGGAGTATTGTTTAGGTGGCATCAGTAACCTCCGCAAGATAGCCCGACAATTGTAACACCAGAGGCCGCCGGCCCGTTCACGGCGTTTGCGATGGAGAGGTAGCTGTTGTGGCTTTCCTTGAACGCGAAAACGGCTCTCGTTCGGATGCGCAAAAGGAGAAGGCCCCGTCTATAGAAGGACGGGGCCCTTGATTTGGGCAGTTACCTCGGGCAGGCTGCCTACAGGAGGCCGCCCTGGTAGACCGACCTCTGCTTGTTGAAGACCTGGACACGTTGGCGGGCGACTTCCACGACAAAAACGCGGCCATCGTCGTCTACTTCGACGGCGATGGGGCCCTGGAAGGCCTTCTCCCGCTCTTCAAGCATGTTGGCGGCCAGACGCCCCTTGACGGCGATGGGGTCGATGAGGACCCGCTCGCGGCCCCAGGTGGACAGGGTGGCCTCGCCGAGCAACTTGGTGATGAAGTCTCCTTCTGCGTCGAAAATCTGCAGGCGGTCGTTCTTGTAGTCAGCGACGTAGATGATGCCATCCTTGTCGACGGCCACGCCGGTGGGGCGGTTGAACTCGCCGTCGCCGTCGCCGTGGGAGCCGAACTGCATCAGGAAGGTGCCGTCGGGAGCGAACTTCTGGATGCGGTCGTTGCGCCAGTCGGCAACGTAAACGTCGCCGTTGCGGTCTATCTCGATGCCCCACGGATAGCTGAACTCGCCGGGGCCGCTGCCTTCGGAGCCCCAGGAGAACTGGAACTTGCCGTCCTTGGTGAACACCTGCACCCTGTGGTTGTAGCTGTCGACCAGGTAGAGGTTGTCGTCCTTGTCGAAAGCGAGGCCAGCGGGCTTGTTTATCTCGCCTTCGCCGGAGCCCACGGTACCCCACATTTCAGTCCAGCCCTGGCTGGGCTTGTAGATGGAGACCCGCTGCAGCCACTCGTCGGACACGTAGGTGTTGCCCTCGCTGTCAAGGGCGACGGAGGTGGGCCACATGAAGCTACCGTTGGGGGTGGTGGCGGGGTCGGCCTCTTCCGGCGGGACCTTCTGCCCGTAGTCCTCGATGAACTCTTCGTCAACCGTGAAAACGGTGACGCGCTTGCAGGGGAAGAAGGCGGGCGTTTCGGAGCCGCGGCTGAGCACATAGAGGCGGTTCTCCGGGTCGCGGGTGATGGCCACCGGCATAAAGAACCCATTTCCGCTGCGAACTTCCTGGCGCCCGATGGTATGGCTGTACTGGAAGGTAATCGGAGCAATCTGCGTAACCATGCTTACCTCTTAAGCAGAGTGGATTCCCGCGAACGCGGGAATGTCGAACCCTGAATCGATTTTAAGGGCGCAGAAAGCAGGGAGCCGAATTCAAGACTCTCCATTATCTCTGCGCCCTCAGACCTTGCGCTTGTGATTTACTTGATGAAGTTGAACTGCTCGTAGGTGTTGCCGAGAATGGCCTTGTCGTCCAGGCCCATCCACTTGTCCAGCAATTCGGCGTAGGTGCTCCGGAAGTCATTGTTCCAGTGGAGATCGCCCTCGTCCAGCTTGGACGGTTCCAGAGACGGATACGTACCATAGGTGCCGCCCTGGACGCCGTCGCCCATGACGAAGGCCACGCTGCCCGAGCCGTGGTCGGTGCCGGAGCCGTTGTCCTGCACGCGGCGACCGAACTCAGAGAACATGAGGATTACGACTTCCTGGCTGGAGTCGTGCTCCTTCAGGTCATCGTACAGGTCGACGGTGGCGGTTGTGACATCTTCCCACAGCTTGGCTAAGGAGGCGTTCTGGTTGGCGTGGGTGTCAAAGGTGCCCGGGTTCACGCCGGTGTAGATGATGCGGGTGCCGAAATCGGCCAGGTGCACCTGGGCGATGCTCTTGCACCACTGAGCGAACATTCCGCCGCCGTATTCCACCGTGGAGGTGTAGTTGTCGGGAGCGGTGTTCAGGATGTCGGCGCCCTTGAGTGCGTCCAGACCGGTCTGGGACAGGTAGTCGTTGGCCGGGCCGGTGCCGATCAGAGGAGAGTACATCTTGGAGAAGATGTCCAAGGCCTCCATGCGCTGGTCTTCGCCATCGATGCCGGTCAGCACGCCGTATGAGCTCAGGTCACCGACGGAGGCGACCGAGACGTTGGGGGCCGACAGGGCACGGGGCAGGCCGCGACCAAAGTTCACAGCGGTCAAAACGTTTTCGCGGTTGGGGTCAAGCTCTCGGATGGCCTTGCCCAGCCAACCCTCGGTGATTATCTTGGTCGGCTCCGCGGTGTGCCAGATGTCCAGGGAGCGGAAGTGGGAGCGATTCGGGGTTGGGTACCCGATTCCCTGGATTACCGCAACTTTGCCCTGGTCGTAAAGGCCCTTGATCGGATACATCGACGGATGGAAGCCAACCTCGTCGTTGATGTGGAGCACATCTGCGGGGTCAATGCTCACCGCCTGGCGATAGTCGCTGTAATGCGGGTCATTGTAGGGAATGACGGTGTTGAGGGCATCGTAGGCGCCCGTCATCTGGAGGACCACCAGGACCCGATCTTTCTTGTTAGTCGTCATGTCCGTTTGCCGTCTCCTTCTCTTTTACTGGTTCGTGCCGAGGAGAGAGAACGCTTTCCCTCCTGATTCCCGCTCCTCACTTGTCCACTAAATGACCTAGGCGTACAGGTATTCCTTGGTGGAGGCGATGAGTTGCAGCATTTCGCCGACTTCCTGGGGGAATTCGGCCGTGTCGGTGCGGACGACATCGTCCTTGGCGGCGCGTGTCATCAGCATGCGCCGGCTTTCATCCGACAGCTCGTAGTGCCCTAGGTATTGCAGGCATCCGTCCACCAATTCCGCAGGGGTGATCGCCGGCCCGGTGTCTGCCAGTTTCTCAACGATGTCCTGGATTCCCGGGAACTTGGTGTCGCCCAGGAAATCGGCGGTGAAGTTGATGCGGTGCACCAAAGTGCCGCCGTCGATCCACTCCCTGCCGGTGTGCCAGCCTTCGACGGAGGGCGGATTCAGAAGCTCCTGGCCCATGTACTTCATCTCGTCGAAGATGAACTCGAAGCCGGGCTTGGGCTGGGTCCAGTCGCCCACCATCCGAAGGGTTCCAATGACCGTCTCCACCGGGCTCTTGATGCGGCGGAAGCGGGCGTTCTTGAAGGCGTCGGAGCTAAACAGGACCTTCAGCATCGCACCGATGTTGTATCCGGAGCGGTAGTACTCCTCTTCCAGCATCTCGATGGTCACCGGGTCCTGGGGCGGCGTCTCCATCCACGACGGCACGCCGGGCTCGTCGGCGATGAAGTAGCTATACAGGTGTCGGGAGATGAACCGGGCGGTGGCGGGTTGCTTCACGATGATGTCGATGATGTCTTCGCCGTTGAAGCGGCCGGTCTCACCGAGGAAGGTCTTCTCACCGTCGTCATGGTCTTCAGGCACATAGAGGAATTTGGCGGAGTAACGGCCATAGGGCTGGCCGGGGACGGGGTTGGTGATGGTCCAGCCGGTAAAGGCTCGGGCACACTCCTTGACGTCGTCCTCGGTGTAGTTGAATTCGCCGTCCTTACCAACGCCCAAGGAGAACAGCTCCAGCAGTTCCCGTCCATAGTTCTCGTTGATGGACTCCTTGTGGCTGAGGCAGTTGTCTAGGAAGAAGATCATCGCGGGGTCTTTGGAAATCTCTATCAGCAGGTCCCGGAAACTGCCCATTCCATTCTTGCGGAACATTTCCAACTGGTCGTAGTGGGTCGGGTAGCACTGCACCTTGCTGTCGGCAGTGCAGAAGATGCTGTGCCAGAACAGCACTATCTTCTCTTCGAGCTGTGCCCTGGAATTGATCAGCCGCCAGGCGAAGTATTCCGGCACGCCGCGAGTGAAGTGGCTCCACTCTATGAAGCAGCGTTCTGTCAGATCAAGGTCGAGTCCGTTGGAGTTCTTATCGGGATTGAGCAACTCGTCTACAGTCGCTTCATATCCCTTCTGCGCCCGCTCCACCAATTCGTCGTATCGAGCGCCGAAACCGGCCCGCCGCATAAGGTGGGCCATAAGGGCCATATCTTGTGTAGTTACCTGGTCTGCCATAGGGTTTTCCACCTCCAGATTGCGGCACTAAAAATCCACGGTAGACTAACATTTTGTGGGTAACTATTCAACCCGCAAGAAGCTGCAGGGCAATCGCGTCTTATACGCCGGATGCCCTATGAGTCGTCATTCCCGCGCAGGCGGGAATCCAAACCCCCGTCTACTCTCGCACTCGGAACCGAAGGAGGCACTGCCACTCCCATCTCCACCGCCATTCAGACCAATTTTGTGTGCTGAGCAATAAGACGCGATTGCCCTGCTTGATGACTGCAGGGCAATCGCGTCTTATACGCCGGATGCCCTATGAGTCGTCATTCCCGCGCAGGCGGGAATCCAAACCCCCGTCTACTCTCGCACTCGGAACCGAAGGATGCACTGCCACTCCCATCTCCACCGCCATTCAGACCAAATTTTTGTGCTGAGCAATAAGACGCGATTGCCCTGGCAACGACTGGGCAAGCCGGGGTGCAGCGTTTCCGAATTGGGTATACTGCCAGGCCGTGAGCGATGGCTCCCGTGGAGCGTGTCGACCTGATGCGTGGCCTCTTCGTGGAGTCCGGAAACGGGAACCCGAAGTCCGGTACTCTGGAGCCTCCGGCCCAACATCCCCGTGCCGTCTGTCGGCTATCTCCCCTGGCTACTGACAAATGCCCCTTGCCAAGCCTCATGACACCTCTCTACTATCAAATACGGCAGTCCCGCGTGCCGGTAAATCCAACCCTGACTAACGGGTCGATCGCATATGTCCAAGGCAGGCACCGCAAGCCGTCCCACAGCCGTATGTCTCACCAGCGCGCTACTGTCGATCTGGCCCAGGCCTGATAAGGGCCGGAACCGCGGAAATGGCAGGGAATGTCAGGAAATGGCAGGGATTTCCATACCCCTGCCATTTCCTCAGCCACTTCGCAAGACCGCCGTTCCCCTCGGGAAGCGGGAGTCCGGGGCTATGTGCCAGGGATGGCGCATAAGCCAGACCCGCCGCAGGAGGGGCTGTTCGATTTGCCGAGATCACAATGCCGGCACGCCACTGTCACGCCATTTGCTAGGTTGGGCGCGGCGATTTCCTTGGCTATAATGGGCGGATATTGTCAGGAGCCGAACGCCCTATGACCGTTACCTTGGCTAGCGACCTCGTACAGGCGGCAAAGAGCTTTGTCCCGGAAATCGTGGCGAACCGGGATCGGATAGACGTCGAGTGCCAACTGCCGCACGAACTGGCATTTGAGATGGCGGACAAGGGCCTGTTTGGGCTGTATGTGCCCAAAGAGCTGGGGGGCCCGGAAACCGACCCGATAACAGCGTTTCATGTGGTGGAGCAGATCGCCCAGGCCGATGGCTCTGCAGGGTGGTGCGTATTCAATGGTGCCGCCGTGTCTTCAGCGGTGGCCCGACTGTCTCCCAAGGCTGCCACGGAGATATTCGGCGACCCGCCCGTTGTATTGGGCTCGGGCTCAGCGCGGGCAGGCGGCACTGCCAGGCTGACCGATGGCGGGTACGTAGTGTCGGGCCGGTGGAACTTCCTCAGTGGCATTGACCACTCCATCGCGCTCTTCGTGGCCTGCCGGGTAGTGGACGACAATGGCCCGGTGCTCGACGACGGCGCCCCGGTGATGAGAACGGTGGTCCTCCGAGTGGACCAGGGAGAGGTGCTGAAAACCTGGACCACCATGGGCATGAGGGGAACGGCGAGCCACGACGCCGAGTTTCACGAGGTGTTCGTTCCCTTCGACCACACCTATACCAGGGGCGCACCGGCCCACTACGAGGGCGCGCTGTATACGCCGGCGCAGTCGGCCATTGTCTTTGGCTGGACGCTGTCGGCGGCCAACACGCTGGGGATGGCGCGCGGAGCAATGAACACCTTTGTCGATCTCGCCACCGACTCAGGGTCCACTGATTCGTCGACCCTGCTGCGCGACCGTCAGCACATCAAAATCGTTGTGGGCGAGTGCGAGGCAATGATCGACAGTGCCCGGCGGTACGTGCTGGACACGGTGAGCGCGATGTGGGAGGCGCAGGTCAGCGGCGACCCGGAGCTGTCGGAGCTCGCGATGCGGACGCGACTGGCGATTACGCACGCCATCCGACAGTCGATCGCGGTAGCCGACAAACTGTTCACCGCCGCGGGCACCAACTCGATTCACCGGTCAGTGGGCCTGGAGCGCTACTTCCGCGACCTGCACGTACACGGTCAGCACATCTCCGGCCTGCCCCTGAATTTCGAGTTCGGCGGGGCCACGCTTATGGGCTCGACGCCGCCTGCATCGCTGTACACGTAAGGGAGGGGATAGCCAGATTAGATTTGATCATTCCCATTTTTTCTCTTCCATGTATAATCCAATTTGATTGGAAATTGAAATAGATATAGGAGGGAATGCACATGGCATCTTTGCAGCAAACTACTGCATCAGGCACGTCCCAGAACGGGAATGTTGAGGAACATGACGTTCTCATTATCGGCGCCGGTGTGACGGGCCTGTATTCGCTGTACCGGTTCCGCGAGCTTGGGTTTTCGGTTCGCTCCTTTGAGGACGCGTCTGGCATCGGCGGGACATGGTTCTGGAACCGCTATCCAGGCGCGCGCTTTGACTCCGAGAGCTACACCTACGGCTACTCCTTTTCCGAGGATCTGCTAAAGGAATGGCACTGGAAGGAGTTGTACTCCGGGCAGCCGGAAAACGAGCGTTACCTGAACTATGTAGCGGACAAGTTCGACCTGCGCCGCCACATTCGCTTCAACTCCCGCGTTGTGTCCTGCGTATATGACGAGGACGCCAACCGCTGGGAGCTGACGATGGAAGAAGGGCACAAGGCGCGGGGACGGTTCCTGATCACCGCCGTTGGTCTGCTGTCGGCCCACTACGTACCGGACTTTGAAGGCATCCACGACTTCAAGGGGACTTGGTGCCACACCGGACGCTGGCCCAGTGAGGGCATGGACTTGGCTGGCAAGCGCGTGGGTGTGGTCGGCACCGGTGCGACGGCTGTTCAGCTCATCACCGAGATCGCCAAGGAGGTCGGTCATTTGACCGTCTTCCAGCGCACGGCCAACTACTGCGCTCCTCTGCGCAACCGCCCTATCACAGAGGAAGAGCAAGAGGAGATCAGGGCACGGTACCCGGAGATATTCGAAAAGTGCCTGGAGACCTCCGGCTCATTCATGCACGAGTTCGACACCCGCTCGGCTTTCAGCGTTTCGGAAGAGGAACGTGTGCAGCAATACGAGCGGCTTTGGGACGAGCCGGGCTTTGCCAAGTGGCTGAGCAACTTCTACGACGTGATGATGCCGGGGCCTGCCAACGAGCACTACGCGGAGTTCTTCCGCAACAAGATCCGTGAACGAGTCAAGGACCCCGTGGTAGCTGAGATGCTCACACCCAAGGACCACATGTTCGGCTCCAAGCGCCTGCCCTGCGAGAGCGGATACTACGAGGTCTACAATCGGGACAACGTGCTGCTGGTCGACGTCAAGAATGCCCCGATCCAGCGCATCACCGAGAACGGCATCCAGACCGCTGACGCCCACTATGATCTCGACGTAATCATTTACGCCACGGGCTATGATGCCGTCACCGGCTCTCTGAGCCGGATGCACATCCAGGGCGCGGGTGGTCGGACGCTGAAGGACAAGTTTGCCGAGGGCCCGCGTACCTTCATGGGCATATCAAGCGTGGATTTCCCGAACCTGTTCACCATCAACGCGGCGTCGGTCGGGAACTTCGTGCGGGCCGCCGAGCCTCTGGTCGACTGGATTACTGAGTGCGTGGCCTACGTCCGCGATAACGGCTACCAGCGCATTCAGCCGACCCAGCAATCAGAAAACGAATGGACCCAGCACATGATCGAGGGGGGACAGAACATCCTCCGGACGCAGGCGGATTCCTGGTTCGTCGGCGCCAACATTCCTGGAAAGGCTCGCTTCCTGCTCACTGCTCCGGACACTGCCCCGGTGATGCGGGCCAAGCGCGCCGAAATTGCATCAAACGGCTACAAGGGCTTCAGCCTGGAGTAGTTTCCGCAAATACAGGGCCAACTCGGTTAACTAATGGGGGCGGACCAGGTTCCGCCCCCATCGCTTTCCAGTAAGGCAATGTGTCATAGTTGCGACGAGGGGGTTGACCTCGGCCTGTATATTGTCCCGAGCGGACACGTATCTCGAATAGTAATTCCGCATACAAGCAAATGCTGACAGCCCTGCTCTCAACTATCAATCTTGGGGCGAGACTTGCCCCGCGGACTCCCTTCTTTTACGGCTGGGTCATTCTCTGCACGGCGGGCAGCACTCAGGTGGTGCGAAACGCCACGGCCAGTCTGACCATCGCCGTGTTCATTTTCCCGTTGTCCGAGGAGCTGGGCTGGAGCCGGACGCTGATCGCCGGCGCTGCCAGCTTTGGCGGTCTGGCCGCCTCGGCAGTGTCGCCTGCAGTTGGATGGCTGGTTGACAGGTACGGGGCGCGCATCGTGCTTGCCACCAGTATCTTCATCCTCGGTCTGTCAACGATCTCCCTGGCCTGGGCCACCGTCCCCGTTGCCTTTTATGCGGCCTACGGTGTGGGGCGGGTCATATTCTCCAGCCCGGTTCAGATCGGTTCCTCGGTTGTGGTGTCGCGCTGGTTTGTGCGGATGCGAGGCCGGGCCACGGGAATTCTGTTCGGCTCGCACTCCATCGGGCTCGTGCTGTTCCCTCTCATCGCCTCGATCATCATCGGGGCCAGCGGCTGGCGCGACGCCTGGATTGTCCTGGGCATTTTGGTTTGGGCGATCGCGCTCCTGCCGACGACCCTGCTTCTGGTGCAGCAGCCAGAGGACGTCGGACTCAGACCGGACGGTGACGTTCCGGAACAGCTTGGCAAGGAGCTTGGCGAGGAAAATCAGGCGAGTGTAGTGGGTTTCGGCCCTGCACCGACCCCCACCGCAGAGGAGCCGGTGTGGACGCTCAGGGAGGCGATGAGCACGCCTGCCCTGTGGATGTTTGCAACGGCCACCGGGATGGTCTTCCTGGTGCAGGCCGGAGTGAACACTCACTTAGCAGCCTACCTGCGGGACCAGGGACTGAACGCTGCCTTCGCAGGATTCGGGATCAGCCTCAATGCCGCCTTCCTGGGGTTGGGCAGCATTTTCTGGGGATGGCTCACGGAGAAGTTCCCGGCCCGCTACGTGCTTGCTGCCGTGGCAATCACCGTGGGAATCTCGTCAGCCCTCTTTGTCATCGCCGATTCCAAGGTCGAGATACTCGTTTACGCTGTGCTGTTTGGCTTCGGCGTTGGCGGCCTGCTGTCGGTGCCTCCAGTCGGCTATGCCGACTATTACGGCCGACGGTCGCTGGGGGTGATTCGAGGCGTAACTGAACCGCTGACCACCATTGGGCAGGCCATTGGCGCATTGGTGGCCGGCGTGATCTTTGACCTGACGGATAGCTACCAACTGGCCTTCATTGCTTTCGCGATCATGGGTGGACTGGCGACGGTGCTGGTGCTGTTTGCCCGGCCACCGCGGCGGCCTGTCAGGTCCGAGGAGGGATAGCGGGACGCAGATTGCCCTTGTCTCACAGGCAGTCGCTGAGGGACGAACCAGGCCGTGCGCTATGGCCCGCGCTAGCAGTCTGTCTGAGAAACAATGTTCTAAACGAATCTCGGCATCTACAAAGTTAATTGTTCCGGTAACCGTTTTATTAGAGCCCATTAGTCACCAATGAGATTAGTCAGTGGCGCTTTTCGTCTCCAAAATCTAATCCTCGGACACGCTGCTAGCGGTACATTGGTTTGAAGAAGCTGTGCAGAAAGTTGCGGTTGTGGGCCCATGAGTGGCAACGGCGCAGGACGGGAGCTGGGATGGCCTCGCCTTGCTTGTGGGTGATGCGGAAGGCCTCGTAGTTGCGAAGTTCGGGGGGGACGTCGGTGGTGAATATGACCTCGCACTCGCTGGCTTCGAGGAACAGCTTGAGCGCATCGAAGCCCTTGGCCCGGCGATTGGGCGTCTGGTAGATGAACAACTCGGTGGCCCCGAACAACTCATCAAGGTGATCGTTGCCGTTCCCCCGTCCGCCGCCCTGCCGAATCTGGTCGCGCCCGAAACCGCCCAAATTCCTTAAGCTCATAACGCCTCTCCGGCCCTCCGTATCTCGCCACTATTGCCACGAGCCGGGGCGCACCGTTGTGCTCCCGACTCTCGTGGCTAAATTGGCCAGGCTGAACTACGGGAAGAGGGCCCAACCCTCCATATCGGTCTGCGCCTTGAAGATGTGGCCTTCGGCCGAGGTAACGTAGAGGACCGAACGGTCGCGTCCGCCAAAGGCGCAGTTGGTCGGTCGGAGGCAGGGCACCCGATGGGTCTCCAGCACCCGGCCCTTGGGATCAAAGACATAGATCAGCGGTCCCGGTCCGGACTGCGGCCAGCCGGCGGTGGCCACGATGTTGCCCTCACGGTCCAGGCACATTCCGTCGATACCGCGCTGCGCGTTAGTGCCGTCGGTGCCGAAGGCGTGGATCATGGCGTAGGGCCCCAGCGAGCCGTCGTTGTTGATGGGATAGGCGCGCAGCTCCCGGTCGATGGACGGGTCGTCGCTGTTGCTCTCCGCAACGTACAGAGTCTTGCCGTCGATGGAAACCAGTACGCCGTTTGGCATAGTGCTGTCGTTTTCCACCCGGGTGGTTACATAGGAGCCGTCCGACTGGGGGTCGGCCCGCAGTACGCAGCGCCAACCGGGGGCCTCGACCTCGGTGGCGTCGATGTTGCCGGCGTTCCAGGGGTTGGTGAACCAGATGCGGCCCTGAGCGTCGACCGCTAGGTCGTTGGGAGTGTTGAGGGGAGTGCCGTCGACACGGTCGGCAACAACGGCGGTGGTTCCGTCGTCATCGAAGCGGACGATGGCGCGGCCGCCAGAGCAGCATCCGAACAGCCTGCCGGCAGTATCGTGGGCAAGGCCGTTGGTCCGGTTTGTGCCCTCTCTCCACACGGTAATCTCGTCGGTCTTTGGATCGATCCGCAGAATGCGGCTTGCCGGTATGTGGGTGAGGAGCATCTGGTCGCCGTCCCAGATGGGGCCCTCGGCAACACCCCTCAAGGGTTTGGTCAACAGTTCAAATTTCCAACTCATATTGGATCCTCAAGGCACGAATTTTTGGCAATCTCCCAATGCGGACACTGCCTCCGGAAAATGCGCTGATTGTAGCAGAGCCGTTAAAAGCGGACAAAGACGATGGGTGTGGGGAATATGGGTATGGTCTCTGTCGCCATAGCAACTGGAAGCATGCAATTGGGTGTCTATCCAGGATGCAGGTGGAAATCGTCTACCAACACGAACCCAGGCTCTGATAAGGTAGAAGTTGGAAATTAAATTTGAGGATCACTAGATGCCCCGGTTGGCACGAGAAATACTGGAGGCGGTACTGCTGGCCCTGATAGCGCTGGTGGTGCTGCAGGGTACGGTGCGCAACTTCAAGGTGGAGGGGTCGAGTATGTCGCCCACCCTTGCGGGCGGACAGTATCTTGTTGTAGACCAGGTCTCCTATTTCAAATTGGACGTCGAGAGGCTGTCCAGGATTGTGCCGTTCTGGGACGCTGCTGGCTCTGATCCCAAGTTTGCCTTCGATCCACCCACCAGGGGTGAGATCATCGTCTTCCGATTTCCCGAGGACCCAACCAAGGACTTTGTGAAGAGAGTCGTGGGCCTTCCTGGCGAGACGGTTGAGGTACGCTCAGGCACTGTTCACATAGACGGAACGCCCCTGCGCGAACCGTACCTGGAACGGGTTGACCGTTCCAGTGCTCGCCGGTTGGCTTTGCGCGAGAAAGAGTACTACGTCATAGGAGACAATCGGCGCAACAGCAACGACTCGCGGGCTTGGGGAGTAGTGCCTGAGGCCAATATCGTTGGCCGGGTCTGGCTCATCTACTGGCCCTGGGAGGATGTGCATATTATGAGGTCGCATTGAGGAAACTCTGTGCGTGATTCCGTTGGAGAGTCTCCGCGACTCCTTGCAATGTGGAACAAAAAAGCCAGGAACAATCACGTTCCCGGCTTTCACAGTTCCATCCGTGAAGGTCTGGTCCGGGCCTGTCGGCGCTAATCCTCGGGGGGAGCAACGTATATGTCGTCGCCTTCGACCTGCACCTTGTAAACCTTGATTGGCGCATCGGCTGGCGGCGTAAGAGCTTCACCGGTCGTGATGTTGAAGAGAGCGCCGTGCAGCGGGCACTCCACCTCGGCGCCGTTGATGTCCCCCTCGGACAACGATGCGTAGGCGTGGGAACAGATATCGTCGCAGGCATGGATCACGCCGTCGACGTTGGCGACCAGGATCGCGTCGCCGCTGAAGTCCACCGAAAGCATATCGCCGGGGCTGATTTCGCTAACCTGGGCAACTTTGACAAAGCCGGCATCGGCCATGGGTGTCGCATCTCCTATGTGGATTTTTCGCCGCTAATTATAGGCCACCGCTCCCGTGGATTGCCACAGACTGGACAACGCATGACGCAAAGCATTGTTCGCGCAATTCCTGACCAGTATTTCCGCGAGGAGAGTATTTGCCCCAGCGTTCCTTGTGCTGCAAACCACCCCTACTCAACTTGCGGCCAAATAGGGGCGAACCTATAATGGAATGCATCGTCCCCGCGCGGAGAGGTGCCGGAGTGGACGAACGGGCGCGACTGGAAATCGCGTAGGGGCGCAAGCTTCTCGCGGGTTCGAATCCCGCCCTCTCCGCCACTTTACCTTCCCACACAGTCCCATAGAGTCTCATTTCCGCCACTTTCGTATCTGATTCACTGATATCCGCTCCTTGAACCTTCCCATAGGGCATCGTAAAATGCCAGCAAGTCCCAAACATCGTGTGGGAAAATATGTGGGAAGGTGCGGAAATGGGCAAGCTCACCGTACTCTCGGCAAAGGCCTTCCGCGAGCCCGGCCGATACGGCGACGGCGATGGTCTCTACCTTCACATCGCCCCCTCGGGCTCCAAGTCCTGGGTCCAGCGGATAGTAATCGACGGGCGGCGCCGTGACATAGGCCTCGGTTCCTACTCCACCGTCAGCCTGGTACAGGCACGAACAATGGCGGCCTCCAACCGTACCACCGTCTCCGCAGGGCGGGACCCCTTGGCCGAAAGGCAGGCCGTCAAGGAAGCCGCTCGCAACCCCGTACCCTCCGTCCCCACCTTCGCCGAGGCCGCCGTCCGCGTGATTGAGTTCCGCCGGCCCGCATGGAGCAACCCGAAACATGCCGCACAGTGGGAAAGCACGCTGGCAACTTACGTCTTCCCGTTCATCGGTGAGACGGCAGTCGACGAGATTACTTCGGAAGACGTGCTGGCAGTGCTGGAGCCCATCTGGACCACCAAGCCCGAAACGGCTAGCAGGGTCAAGCAGCGAGTGGAAACAGTCATGGACTGGGTGGTTACCCACGGACACCGCCTCGATAACCCGGCAGGAAAGCCCCTCCTCAAGGTCCTGCCCCCGGTGAACAGGGAACCAAACCACCATCCGGCTCTGCACTACAGCCAGGTGGGCTGGGCCCTGACCAAGGTGCGGGAGTCAACCTCCAACCCTCTGACCAAGCTGGCCCTCGAGTTCCTCGTGCTGACCGCGGCGCGTTCGGGAGAAGTAAGGAAGGCCAACTGGGGAGAGATCCTGTGGGACCGTCGCACGTGGGAAATCGCCCACATCAAGATGAAAGCCCGCCGTTTACACAGGGTGCCTCTTTCAGACAGGGCGAAGGAAATATTGCACGAAGCATGGCCGGTAACCGGGCCGGACGGGCTGATATTTCCTTCCGAGCCTGGAGGTGGCGTGGCCTCCGATATGACGTACAACATGATGATGAGACGGGTGGGAATACCTGCGGTTCCTCATGGATTCCGAAGCTCGTTCACGGACTGGGCTGAGGAACTTCTGGAAGGGTATTCGTCGGCGGCAGACGCCGCCCTGGCCCACAAGGAGAAAAGCAAGACTAGGCAGGCCTATAAGAGGACAGACTTCTTCAATGCCCGAATCGAGCTGATGCAGAGATGGGCTGACTATGTAGCAGACCGGGAGAGCAACCAGTAAGGGGACTGAACCTGATAAACGGAGAAGAGTGCATCCACCGCCACCGTGGGAGCAGTTCAAGATGCACCAGTTTGTTCCACGCCGGAGACCTTTCCCCTGATGAGACCGAAGTCGATGGTTCGAGTCCATCCAGGCCCACCAGTTTCGCTTTGGTTCGTGACAGGGCACTCCTTCGTAGGGGGCCGTGATGGACGAGAGGTCCAACTGGTCCACCACGTCGGAGATGATGTAGGACACGTGGTCCGGGGCAGCCATTATTGGAGCGCCGAAGGCAGCAGCAACTGCTGTTGGGGATCGTAGAGATCGTAGAGAAGGAAGGTCTTGCTCATTGACCGCTCCGCTCGTCTGACGCTCCACCCCATCATGCCCTCAACATCTCGCCAACCCTGTTTCTCGGATAGGCTCCTAGGCCGAGAATGTCTCTACCAGCCCCAGTACTGCAGCCGCAGATTCAGGACGGGTGGAATTTAAACAGTCAATCGGTGGTTAGGTGAGTAGGTGGCTGTACCACCGGCCATGTTAATCCGGCAGCAACTCCACCTCTACCAAGGGGCTGCCCTCCAACCAGGCCTGGAGGTCACGGTGGCCGCCAATTTTCTGGTGGATTCGAGAAATGATATCCCGCCGCTGGTCCGGGTCCCTGATTGACGTCGCCCGGGCGGCCAAATCGGCCTGAGCGCTCTGCTTGAGGTGAAAAGTGAACTGGGGGTTTGCCACCAGGTTGGCGTACCAATCGCGACTACCGGGCGAGCCGGTGATATAGAGTCGTCCTTCAATATTGTGGAACCAGATCTCCTTGCGTCGGGGCTGCCCGGTATTCCGACCGGTGGTGGTGATGTCGATGGTGCGGTCCCGTTCCAAGGCTTGTTGCACTGCTTCATCCATGTTTCGTTGCCATCCACCACCCGTTCGGTTGGAGTTCCTTGGGATGTCCCTGTTCTCGCACTACGCTGCCACTGACTGAGAAAGCCGGGCCAGAAGCCCCATGGTGCGCTCCAGCGACTCCTCCTTGTCCGGTCCTGCAGGCACAGGAGAGGCCATGAGTTCAGCCGCACCCATTTCCAGCAGTCCTCGAAGCCCCTCCGTTACCTGCTCCTCGTTCCCTGACACCGCCACGGCGTCCACCATCCCGGGGCTCCATACGCCCTCGGTTACCTCAGGAAACCCGGCGTTGTTGAACATGTTCCGGTAGAAGGGCGCCCTGGCAAAACCACTGAATTGTCCCGCGATGGCTTCTCGGGCCTCCTCGGGGTCGTCGTGGACGCACACCGGCACATGGGCTATCAGGGGAGGAGTAGGGCGACCGGCCTGCTCGGCCCCGCGCTGAACGGCCGGCAGGGCAACATCCCGCAGGTAGGCCCCTGGACAAACCCAGCTGATCGCGCCGTCGGCTTCGGCCCCGCACATCTCGAATGCGCTCTCACCCAGGGCGGCGGCCATCACCGGCACGTCAACAGGGGCGGGGATACTGGTGTGGGCTTGGTAATAGTGCCCGGAGTAATCCACCGAGCCCTCTTGCAGCAATGCCTTCAGGATGCGTACATACTCCCTGAGGTGGGCCAAGGGCGCTCGGAAGTTGATGCCAAGGGTCTGCTCCACGCCTCCCCGACCGCTGGTGCCCAACCCCAGCCGGAACCGGTCGGGGGCCAGTTGGGCCAGGGTCAAGACCTGCTGGGCAACGGCGATGGGATGGCGGGGAAAGGTCTGGGTTATGGCTGTGCCGAACATGATGCTGCGGGTCCGGGGTCCTGCGGCTGCGAAAACGCTGAGGCTGTCTCCCCCGCCGGTGCTGCCGCTGGTCATCCAAGCCGCGCCAACGCCGCGATTGTCCAGGTCTTCCACCGCTCTCAGGGCGGCGTTGCTGTCGGCGGCCGTTACCACCATCCCGATTCTCTGCTGGAACATATCTACCCCACCTAGTTGAAGCCAACGTCAGAATATTTTCGTTGGCCGGGAGTTTAGGAGCGCTGGGCCTCCCGGTCAACAAGTCCTCGTTCCCCTGAGGGATCGTTCCGTTGTGAGCCCGAAATTTCATTCTCGGCAGAAGATCCAGATGCGGAGGAACAAAAGTCATCCGGGTGTCTGGAACCTGGCGGTGGCGGATGATCCGGGTGAGCAAAGTCCCATCCGCCTACATCGCGCTGCGTTTGAGGAAACGGCCGCCTGCCGAAATACCGGTGTACTTTCCATTCTCCACCAGCACGCGCCCGTTGGCGATGACAACTTCGGGCACACCCTTCACTTTCATGCCCTCGTAAAGGTTGTAGTCGACGTTCATGTGATGGGTCTGGGCGCTGATCACGGTCTCGGCGTCCGGGTCAAACACGACTATGTCCGCGTCGCTCCCCACTGCGATGGTGCCCTTGCGGGGGAATAGGCCGAACAACTTGGCCGGAGTCGTGGAGAACAGCTCCACCAGCCGGTTCAGGTCCATCAGTCCGGAGGCCACGCCGTGGGTATAAAGGAGGCTCAGGCGGTTCTCGATTCCGGGTCCTCCGTTGGGAATCTTGGAAAAGTCGTTGACCCCCAGGGTCTTCTGGTCGCTGAACCGGAAGGCGCAGTGGTCTGTGGACACTACCTGAAGGTCGTTGCGTCGCAGGCCGTTCCAAAGCTCCTCCTGGTGCCACTTGTCCCGCAGGGGCGGGGTGAGCACGTACTTGGCGCCCTCAAAACCATCCTGGTCGTACATGCTATTATCCAGGGTCAGGTAGTGGGGGCAGGTTTCGGCGTAAACGTATTTCTGCCGGGCGCGGGCTGACTGCACCTGTTGCAGCGCCTCGGCGCAGCTCAGGTGGACAAAGTAGACCGGCGCGCCGGCGACCTCGGCCATGCGTATCGCCCGGTGGGTGGCCTCCGCCTCGGTTACCGGCGGGCGGGTGCTGGCATGAAACCTGGGTGCGGTGTGTCCCTGCGCCAGGGCTCCCTGCACCAGGACATCGATCATGTGTCCGTGCTCCGCGTGCAGGCAGATGAGCGCTCCGTTGTCCGCCGCCCGGACCATGGCTTTGAAGATCGTGTCGTCGTCCACCATCACGGCGCCGCGGTAGGCCATGAACATCTTGAAGCTGGTGACGCCCTGTCTGACCATCTCGTCCATCTCGGACAAGCGGTGATCCGGCAGGTCCTGGATGATCATGTGGAAGCCGTAGTCCACAGTGGCCTGGCCTTCGGCCTTCTGGTGCCATATTTCCAGAGCCTCGGTCAAGGATTGACCCCGTTGCTGCACGACAAAGTCCACAATGCTGGTGGTGCCCCCCACCGCCGCTGCGATGGTGCCGGTGCTGAAGTCGTCGGAAGAGACGGTGCCGCCAAAGGGGAAGTCCAAGTGGGTATGAGGATCGATACCGCCCGGAATAACATACTTGCCAGTGGCATCGATGGTCTTTTCCGCGTCTGCCGACAGATCAATCCCGATGGTGCGGATTTTTCCTTCGTCCACCAGGATGTCGGCCACGTAGCTGTCCACTGCAGTGAAGATGTGCCCGTTCTTGATCAGTACACTCATTGCGGCCTCCATGCGGCTGACTGGGAAAACCCAATATTAAGGCATTGGGAGGAATTTGAGCCAGAACTGTGCACAATTTGTCTGCTGCCTCGGTGGTTTATCGTCGTTAATGGCATTCAACGCGGTTGAAGTCGGACAAATTGGTGCCTGGTGGCGTATTTCAGTGCTGGAATGCAGCCGTAGAAGCCCAATGGTGCGACGCAGCCGGTCGGACCATGACCTGCTGCAAAGGACAGGGGGCTGTCTTGCTCCAAAATCCGTACAAGGGCGGTTGGTTGATGGTGCGCTATGGGCCACCCTGGATGAGGGCACCCCAAATTCCTAAGTCAATGGACAGTCCCGCCTCGCTCACGCTCTTGGGCTGGAGAATCCCGCCGCTGCCGCGTGTCCGCCGCCGCCCTGCTCCCGGGCTATGTCGGCTACGTCCGACCGGCCGCCTGAGCGCAGGCTGTACTTGGTGACTTCGTTGCCGTCTTGGTCGACGCTGTGGTGGAACACCGCCACGAACGGCGCTTGGGGATGTAGTTCCAGGAGCCGCTCGGCGATCTCCGACGCGAGCTCGTCCGCCTCCACCGCCGGGACGGTGTAATCCCCTATCCGCACCTCGCAGGCGTTCTCCAGCAACTCTTCTATTCTCCGGTTGTTCCGGTCGACCACGAGCTGCCCCTGCGTTCTGAGTTCATCAATCTCGAGCTTGGACCAGACCTCGAAGTCCATGGGCGCCGCCTCAATGGCCGCGTTCACGGCGCGGGAGTCTGGCAGCTCCCAACGCCACAGGTCCCGGTCCTGAACGTAGGCCAATAGCTCCGGCATTCTCTCGAAGGGTTTGAAGTAGCCCCAGGCGATGGCCGCGCCTGAGCGGTTCATGTCGAAGTAGCAGCCCGGCACTTGGCCTTGGAGTTCCTCCATGGCGGTCTTGTGGTGGTCCAGCAGGGTGACCCTGCCACCGTGGTGGTGCCAGAGCTTGGTCATCGTCTCCAGGTTGTAGGAGAAATCCAATATGTAGACCACTCCCTCCGGGTCCATATCCGGGGGCCTCTGGCCGTGCTTGCTGGGTAGGTAATGAACCGGGCTACCGTTCCCGGTTGTGTATCCCAGCGCTTGGAACGCTGCCCAGGCGGCGCCGAACCCGTCCGGGCACTGGTCGTGGTAGATGACGTACACGGGTCTTATAATTTCTCTCACTCCTGCTCCTCTTGAATCGGGTCCTCGTTCCCGAAGAACCAGGCCAGTATCACATTGGCCAGCCTGACCATGTCCTGGATGTTGCCCATCCCGCACAGGTGCCCTCCATTCCCACATATTATCTGAGTGAGGGAGTAGGGTCTGAGCAGGCTGCCAGGGCCAGTAGTGCTACCAGGATCATCAGTAGAAGTTTCGCCATGCCTGGCTATCCGATAGATGTTGATATCCTGTCATTTACAGCATGTTGGCTGGGGGCATTCAGGGTGGCTGGACAACTATGACTCATCTGCCGCTGCGGTAAGAGCGTGGGTTGCCCTTCTTTTTCGGTCGAGATCGGGATGGCGGGTGTATGTCCGCCATAAGCGGCATGCCTGCCTACCTCTTAGAGGGTGTGTGACAAAGTGCAATCAAGTTGGTTTGAGCCTTTTGAGCATCAGGTGGACCATCGCTATATGAACCCAGGTCTCACCGGTTTCTGGCAGTTCCTCGTAGTCCTTGCTGAGCCGTCGGCATCGGCTGAGCCAGGCCAGCGTCCGTTCAACCACCCATCTGCGAGGCAGCACCTCGAACTGGTGGCTGTCCGGTCTCCGGCGCACCACCTTCAGCAACCATCCTCCAGTCTCCCAAGCCCACGCAACCAGCCGACCGGCATAGGCCGCATCCGCCCAGATGACTTGGAGCCTGGGGAACCGGCCCAGCAGCTTGGCCAGCACCAGTCTGGCCCCGTCCCGGTCTTGGATGTTGGCGGCGTGAATCACCACGGCCAAGAGCAGCCCGGTGGTGTCCACTACGATGTGGCGCTTGCGCCCGGACACCTTTTTGCCGGCGTCGTAGCCGCGAGGCCCCCTTTTTCCGTGGTCCTCACCGATTGGCTGTCGATGATTGCCCCGCTGGGAGTGGCATCCCGTTCCTCGCTCTCCCGGACCATGGGACGCAGTGCGTCCAAAACCCGCTCCCAAGTGCCGTCCCTGCGCCATTTCCGGAAGTACCACCAGACCGTGCCCCAAGGAGGCAGGTCGTGGGGCATCATTCGCCAGGAAATACCGCCACGCAACACGTACAAGATGCCGTTCACAACCTCCCGCAGGTGCACGGTTCGGGGATGTCCCCTGGGCGAAACCGGGGGCAACAGGGGTTCCAACAAGCCCCATTGGGCATCGGTCAAATCAGTGGGATACGCTCTTCGATCCATACTCCAAAGTTACAGACTACCCACAAACCACACCAAGCTGTTCCACTGCAAGTTTCGACAATTGTCACACACCCTCTTAGATTTTCATTGCTGCTCGTGATTTGGGTTCAGGTAGCCATGCAACTCGTGGGTCATGGGCTCGACCGGCTGCTGGGACAGGTTTGGCGACGGCTGAATAGCGGTCGAGGCAGCTTCACAACCCAGTGGTGAACTGGGGGGCCAGGATGCGTCGCGTGCGCAGCTTGAATGTGCCTGTTACGTTGGTCTCACTGTCGGCGTCAAGGTGGGCATACTGGCAGTTGTTGGTCCCTTGGAACTTGACAAACGAATCGATGTTGTCGGCCTACTTGAGCCGAAAAGAGCGGTCGGGATAGTAGGGATAGGCCGCTTTGGACGTGCCCAATCATCGCAACAGTTCCTACTGCTCGTTGACACCGGTGATGACCAGCGAACCGTACTCGTTGTCGCCAGCGTGCTGCACGCAGCCGGTCAGGTTATTTCCAGGATTGAGGGGGTCCCTCCAGTCCCAGGAGTGCTCACGACAGCCGGCACTCTTTCTGGCGCAGAATTCCGCTGGGAGATGCTGCGGCCGTTGTCACTGCAGCGCCTTCCGCACCCCAGCGATGACGTTGTATTTGTCGGGGAGGCAGTACTGCTCCATGATGGGGCTCGGGACATCGGGGGCGCAGACGCGGACCGGGGGCGATTTCAAGGCCCGGAAGGTCTCCGGGTCCTCCGCAATCTGTGCGCAGATTTCGGCGGCGGCGCTGCCGGTGATGCAGGCTTCGTCCACTATCACAGCACGGCCGGTCTTTCGTACCGACCGGCGTATGGCCGGAGTGTCCATCGGCACCAGCGTGCGCGGGTCAACGACCTCCAAGGAGATGCCTTCCGCCTCCAACTCTTCCGCGGCCTTCAGAGCCTCCGGGACCATTTTCGAGATGGCGACCACCGTCACGTCGGACCCCTCCCGCTTCACGTCGGCCTCTCCGATGGGGACCACGTATTCCTCCTCCGGCACCGGGAACCGGTCGGGGAGGGCCGCGATAATCTGGTCATCGAAGAACACCACCGGATTGTTGTCGCGGATGGCGCTCTTCATAAGGCCCTTGGCGTCGTAGGGGTTGGAGGGCATGACCAGCTTCAGGCCGGCCAGGTTCATAAACATGGGGTGCGGACTCTGCGAATGCTGCGCCGCCGCCGAACGCCCGCCGCCGGTTGAGGCGCGGAACACCAGCGGAAAGGGTGCCTGCCCGCCAAACATATAGTGGATCTTGGCCATCTGGTTTACGATCTGGTCCATGGCAGTGAATGCAAAGGTCATCATGCCCGGACTGATGATGGGCCGGAAGCCGCTGCCTGCCGCGCCGATGCCCGCGCCGACATAGGCTTCCTCAGAGATGGGCGAGGCCCGCAGCCGCTCGATGCCGAACTCGGATACCAATCCGGCCAGCGGTCCCAGGTTGCCGCAGATGTGAAACACCCTGTCGTCCCGGCGCATTTCCTCCCGGAACGCTTCCATTATCGCCTCGGCGTAGGTTATCTCCCGCATGATTTGCACCCACCCTGAACCTCTCCCTATGGGGGAGGAGACTTGGAGATCTCTCTGAATAGGTTTGACGATTACCTTTGAATAACGATTACGGGGCGAATACCTCCGTCAGGGCATCTTCAGGGTTGGGTAGGGGACTGGACTTGGCGAAGTCGATGGCGGACTCGACGGCAGCGGCGATTTCCTCGTCGGTCTGCTGAAGCTGCTCCCTAGTACTACAACGACGAGTTGTTTGGTAGGATAGCTGGCCAGATGATGGTGGGCGGTTTGGGTGATGGATGCGGCGAGCTTCAAGCGGGTCTACGACAGCTTTCAGGAATTTCACGCCTTTTTTGCGGACTCCTTCGGACGCAAGCAGTGGCGGGAGCACAGCCGGAACTATCTTCAAGCCCTGCTGGTGCAGGCCGGGGAGCGGCGCAACGCCGAGAATCTCTCCGAATCGGTGGGCATCTCCGCCCGGGCGATGCAGCGTTTTCTCACCGAGGCCCGGTGGTCCGATGACGCAGTAATAGGGCGGTTGCAGGAATACCTGGCCCCCAGGCTGGAGCATCCCGAGGCCGTGTGGGTGTTCGACGGCAGCGACTTTCCCAAGCAGGGGAGGAAATCGGTGGGAGTGGCCCGGCAGTACTGCGGCAGGCTGGGGAAGGTGGCCAACTGCCAGGCCGGGATGTTCCTGGCCTATGTCAGCCCGCTGGGCCGGGCGTTGGTGGACAAACGGCTGTACCTGCCCCAGGTTTGGGCTTCGGACGATGCCCGGTGTCAGGCGGCGGGTGTGCCGGCGGAGAGACGCAGCTACCGTTCGAAGACGGAGTTGGCCTTGGAGATGCTGGCGCAGGCCATGGAACTGGGCCATCTGGAGGCCGGGTGGGTTGCCGGAGATGACGCCTTCGGGATGTCGCCGTCATTCCGGGAGGGACTGGCGGCCTTGGGTATGCGGTACGTGCTGGACGTTCCGGGCGGCACCACGGCTTGGCCTTTGGAGCCGGCTTGGACCAGTCCGGAATATCCAGGCAATTCACATCCAGGGTTCGGGCGCCCCCGCAAACCCAGGCTGCGGGATGGGCAGCGCCGGACCATGGAGCAGGGCAGGAGCAGCGCAGTGATGAGTTGCCGGAGGAGGCCTGGCGGGAGATAACGGTGGCAGAGGGAAGCCAAGGGCCGCGCACCTACCGGTTCAGCGCCCAGCGGGTGCGGGTTACCAGGTGGCGCAAGCCCGGCGGAGGCGCAAGCCCGGCGAAATCCACTGGGCGGTCTACCGCCGGAACCTGGACTGTCCCGCGTCAACTATTCTTGCCGGAAAGTCGTCGATTAGTTTTGCCGGTTCACCTCCTCGGCCTGGCCTCGTTGCTGGGCAGCATCAGTCCGATAGCTGGGGACGTCAAACTCGAGGATGACGGAGTGGTGCACCACCCGGTCGATGGCCGCGGCGGTGGCCATGGGGTTGGCAAAGATGCGCTCCCACTCGGAGAAAACCAGGTTTGACGTTATGCCCAGGGACCTCCGTTCGTAGCGTTCGGCAATGAGGGTGAAGAGCACCTCGGACTCCTCAGCCCCCTGGGGCAGATAGCCCAGGTCGTCCAGGAGCAGGAAGTCGAAGTTGTCCAGCCTGCGGAGCCGGCGGGGCAGGTCCAGGTCTCGCTTGGCGGCGAGGAGTTCCTGCACCAAGCGGTAGGCTGGGGCAAAGAGGACGGAGTGGCCGGATTCCACCAGCCGGTGCCCCAGGGCGCACAGGGCGTGGGTTTTGCCAGTGCCGGGCAGTCCGAAGGCCAGGACGTTGACGCCGTGCTCCACCTAACTGCCCTGGGCCAGATGGTCCAGTTTCTGGCGCAGCGCCAAGGGCATCCGGTGGTGCTCGAAGGTCTCCCAGGTCTTGCCCAAAGGCAGCCTGGATTCCCGAAGCAGCCGGATGATGCGTCGCTGGCGGCGATCCTCGGCCTCCTGCTCCAGCACCTCAAGCAGGGTGGGCAGGGCGTCGCCGTGGCCTGCCTCGGTGAAACGCGAAGCGGTTTCCGCCGCCACCGTGGGCAGCTTGAATTGGTGGCACAGCTGGCCGATGCGTTCCTGCACGACTCTGGTGTCGGTGTTGGTCATCCACACACCGCCGCCACTGCCAGACTGCTGGTGAGCAGGCCGTCGTAGATTTTCAGGTCCGGCTTCCCAGACCAAGCCAGCGCCGGGGCCTCGGGAGGCTTGGGCTCGGCCAGGTCCCGGACCTGGGTGTAGTCGAAGGGCTCACCTGCCTCCAGCAGCAACGACAGCGCGCTGTCCACCGTGGCCTCCATGGTCGTGGCCGCAAGGTGCAGGATCCGCACGTACTCCACGTCGGCACGCTCGCCGCGCCACTCCTTTAGCGCGTCGTAGGTCAGCCGGAAGGGCATGGTGGGAAACAGCTGCTCCCGGAAGCGGTAGCGAGCGAAGGCTCCGGGCTTGCGCACCAGCGAGCCGATGACGTGGCGGTAATTGACGTTGGCCTCCCCTTCGCCACGCACCCGCGCCATACCCTCCACCAGATGGCCCTTGTAGTACACTTCCATCCAGTCGGAGTACAGACGGATCTGCACTTCTTTTCCGATGAGACGGGAGGGGACGCTGTAGCTATGTCCCGCTACCTGGATGGTGCTCCACTTGCGCACCTTGGACTGGTAGTTGACGTATTCCGGCATGGGAGCTGGTGGCAGGGGCCGTAGGCAAGCCATTTCCTGCTCCAGCTTCCCCCTCACCAGGCGATTGCGCTTCTCGACCATCTGCTGGACGAAGCCGGCGTAATCGTCGGCGGTGTGGAAGTCGCGGCTGCCACGCAGGATGAGGGCCTGATCCACGGCATCCTTGAGGCGATAGTGTCCCTGCTCGGCGACGCCGTTTTCATGGCTCTGGCCACGATTGATGCGGGTGGAGCGCAGGCCGTAGTGGTCCAGGAGGGCGGCGTAATTGTCGTTTAGTGCGCGGCCGCGGCTGCGGCGCATCTCGTGGGTGGCGGCAGACGTATTGTCGCTGCGCACCACCTCCGGGACACCGCCCAAAGCCCAGAGGGCGGCCTGCAGTCCCTGCTGCAATGCCAGGAAGGTCTCGCCGGTGGCGACCTCTGCGTAACGCCACCCCGAGTGGCTGAGAATCATCTGGAACAGCTGGTGGGGATAGATCTGGCCAGCAACGGTCACGCCCAGGGCATTGCAGTGAGTGAAGTCGAATTGGGCTTCCCGACCCGGCGGATGCTCCTGGGGGAAGTACACCTCCTGATCGGGACCGTTCAGCGCTCGCCAGTCCTGTAATCGTCGTTGCAGGGTACGCAGTTGCGAGGCGCTGAACCGGCCGGGATGCCGCTCCTCCAACCATTCGATAATTGTCGTTGCTTTCAGCCTGCCCGCTGGATCACCTTGCAACAGGGGCTCAATATCCTCCTCCCAAATCCCGTCGAAGGGGTCGGGCCGGGTGCGCCACCAGCGATCCTGGCTGGTCTCCGACGGCAACGGGCCGCTCTGCCACTTGCGCGCCGATCGCACGCTCATCCCAGCCACGGCCGCCGCCGTCTCCTGAGTTTTTCCTTTCATAAGTCTCTGCCTCAGTAGCCTGACTTGTCGGTCTTTGAGCAATCCGGCACCTCCGTGCCGGAGGGTTTACCTCATCTCGACCGGCAATAATAGTTGACGCTACCGGCATTCCTTATTGTCGTTAATCACTGGACGGCAGCGAACCTCGCTACTACCTGTCCAACGCACCCGAGGACACAACTTTGGAGACTCTGGCATACGTGGGCGGTTCCAGGTGGCGCATAGAAACGGAGTTCGAGACTGAAAAGGGCGACGTTGGGCTGGACGAATACGAGACCCGGAGCTGGGCAGGCTGGCATCACCACATAGCCATGTGCCTGCTGGGCGGAGCGTTCTTGCTGGGCCTGCAGCAGGATTGGGGGGGGGGGGGAAATATGCCCCGGATCACCCGCCCGCAGGTGTACCGGGTGGTACGTGAGATGCTGCCCCGGGAGCGGTTCGGGCCCGATCAATTGCTGTTGTGGCTGGAGGATACGCAGCTACGCAACGAACGGGCGCGCCGCTCCCACGAGAGACGCCGCTCCGCCCGCTGTGAAGGCAGAATGGACCCTCCACCCTGAACCCGTCTTGTAGTACTAGTCGCCACGCCCTGCTCCACCAGGCGGTCGATGAACCCCGCTACCGGATCGTAGGACTGGCTCAGTTCGATCTCGCTGGCCGGACGGGGGTCCGGCGGGTTGCCGCGGGACTCGGAGTGGGAGCGCCAGCGGAAGGTCTTGCATTCCAGCAGGGTGGGGCCGCCGCCCTCTCTGGCCCGCAGGACCGCTGCCTGCGCCGCCTCATACACGGCCAGAACGTCGGTGCCGTCCACCGTCACTCCGGGCATACCATAGCTCACGGCCCGCACCGATACGTCCTCCACTGAGAGCGTGGCCGCCGCCGAGTTGCCCGAGGCCCAGCGATTGTTTTCGCAGACGTAGATGACCGGCAGGTTCCAGGTGGACGCCAGGTTCAGCGAGCCGTGGAACGCCCCCTCGTTGGAGGCGCCGTCGCCGAAGAACGCCACCGCAACGCCGTCGCCGCCTTCCAGCTTGGCGGCCAGGGCCGCTCCGGTGGCTATGGGCATTCCCACGCCCACGATGCCGTTGGCGCCCAGCATCCCCACGCTGAAGTCGGCGATGTGCATCGAGCCGCCCTTGCCGTGGCAATAGCCGTTGCTGCGGCCGAACAGCTCGGCCATCATCAGGTTGATGTCAGCGCCCTTGGCGATGGTGTGTCCGTGGCGCGGTGGGTGCTGGTGATGCGGTCGGTGGTGCGGAGAGCGGAGCACACGCCCACGGCGACGGCCTCCTCGCCGATGTAGGCGTGGACGACGCCGGGAATGTTGCCCTCGTGAAACTCCTCGACGGCCCTGGCGTCAAAGGTGCGGATGGTTACCATCCTGCGGTACATGTCCAACAACAGGCCGGAATCCATAGTCATGGCGCCTACCCTCCTGCAGCTTGGGAGTGGCCCGAATTGTACCCGGCCGCAAGCTGCGCCGCCATGCTGGATCCGGGGCAAGAACTGCGAGAGATGGACCGGTGCAGCCGCCCTTGGCATGGTCTCATGGTTACGGGCTGGACCCGCCCATCCAATGCTAAAGAATGAAGCGGGACACCGGCGTCCGCCGGGAGATTGGATTCTCGTCGGGGAACCAAATAGGCACTAGTACTCGGTCAAGTCAGGAATTGATGGGGTAGAGGCGATGGAGTTTGGTTCTGGCGTCCTGGATGCTGAAGCGCCAGTTGATGCGGGCTTGAGCATCGTTTCGTTCCAGTTCCAGGGCGCGGACCTCCCGGCAGAGGGATTCCTCGTCCGGGAGACGCTGCCTGAAGCAACTGCGGGAGAAGATGCTGAACTCGATCTCCGCCATATTGAGCCAACTGCCGTGCTTGGGCGTGTAGTGAAATTCCAGCCGCTTGGCAATGCGCCGGGCCTCGTCAGCTGGGAACGCCTCATAGAGGGACGCCTTGCAATGGGTGTTCAGATTGTCCAAGACCACTCGAACCACCGCGATATCCGGATAGGCCTCATCCACCAGCCAGCGCATCTGGTGGGCAAAGTCCTCCTTGGTGCGCCGCTGGGTTACCTCTACGTGCCGCCAGCCTGCCAAGGGTTCGCAGGCCAAGAACAGGTTGCGGGGCCCTCCCGCCGGTACTCGTAGTCCTCACGTCTGGGCTGTCCGGGTGCCGCCGGCATGGGCGGCCGGGCGTCGGCCAGCATCTGGGTGGATGTCTCATCGAAGCAGACCACCGGCCTTTCGGGATTGTAGGGTTCGGCATAGAGGTCCAGGACATCCTCCATGTGGGCCACGAAGTCGGCACTCACCTTGGGAATGCACCACTGTTTCTTCTGCCACGGCTTGAGGATGTTTTTTTCAGATGCAGACGCACCGTCTCGTGGGACAGGGAGTCAACCACGCCCAGTTCAACCATCCGGTCCGCCAAAAGGCGCAGGTTCCAGTGGTCGTGGCCTTCGGGGGCCGGGCTGCAGGCCAGGGCAATCAGGTGGGCTTCGCCACGGTCATCCAGCTTGCGGTACCGGTGGGGCTGGGGTCCGGTCCCTGAGCGCCCCGTCCAACCCATCCTCGGCAAAACGCCGCTTGAGGCGGAACACCGTGCCCTCGGACACATCCAGGGTTTGGGCTACTCTGGGAGCCGACCAGCCCTCGTCGGTCTTGAGCAGGATGCGGCCCCGGGTCGCAACCCTGGCTGAACTCTTGCCCGCCCGGACCATGTGCTCCAGTTGGTCGCGTTCCTCCGACGTCAGTCGGACCGCGAATTTCTCTCTGACCACACCGCCACCTCACAACAACATCTTCCACGACTCAGATTCCATGACTCAGAATATCATCGACATCCAAGCCTTTGAGTCTACCTATCAGACCAAGTTTGACCGAGTACTAGTAGACCAACTGCTTTGAAATGATGGCTTGAAGAGGATGGGTCTTGTCGAAAGAGCACCATCGGCCAAGTATCACCGGGTGCTCAGGCCGATGCTGTCCACTCATCAGTTCAAAGATTTCGTACTACTAATACTCGGTCAAACTTGGTCTGATAGGTAGACTCACAGACTTGGATGTCGATTATATTTTGAGTCATGGCAGATGTTGTTGTGAGGTGGCGGTGTGGTCAGAGAGAAATTCGCCGTCCGGCTGACGCCGGAGGAGCGCGACCAACTGGAGCACATGGTCCGGGCGGGCAAGAGTTCAGCCAGGGTTACGGCCCGGGCCCGCATCCTGCTCAAGACCGGTGAGGGCTGGTCCGCGCCCAGGGTGGCGCAAGCCCTGGATGTGGCCGAAGGCACGGTGTTCCGAATCAAGCGGCGCTTCGCTCAGGATGGAATGGCCGGGGCGCTTAGAGATCGGACCCAGCCCCACCAATACCGCAGGCTTGTCAATGGTGTTGATGTCCAGCGAAAATGTCCGCCCAAATGGTCAGCGAAAATGTCCGATTAGGCGGTCGGCACGCGATCGGGCTGCTGTGCCAGGGTCGCGGTGGCTGTGCGCCTCTCCGGCGGGCTGTCGGCCAGGGCATACTTTTTGGCGGTCTCCCTGTGGATGCCCAGTTCCCGGGCGATTGCCCGAAGGGACAGGCCCCTGAGTTTAGCCTCCTGAACGGATTTCCATATGGTCCTCTGACGAGGGGTGGGCTGTCTGTCCAGTTTCGCTCTGGATTTGCGTGTCCTCCGGGGCCGGTCGACATTTCCTGTTTCCAGAGTTGCCAGGCTCTCTTGCCAGCGGCCGTTGACTGCCATGCCCCATTGGCCCTCGTCGCCTCCTTGCGCACGGGCGGCAACTGCCCTGAGCAGACCCGGTCGCGGCGGTGCCTCCTGGGTGGGGATGACCTGCCCCAAATATTGCACGGATATCAGGCCTTCCAGGTTCTCGTGTATTTCCACCTGCAATCCGGCGTAGCTGGGGCGGTCCGTACCAGGCAGCAATTGGAGTGTTCGCGTGTTGTACTTGACGGTGTTGTCTCTGGCCACCTTGCGGGAGTGCTTGAAGCAAAGGACATGCTCCAAGGACAGAGACGGGTCCAGGGGACGATAGGCTGGAGTCGATTCCTCTGCCTGCACTCCGAATTTCTGATTGAAGCGGGACAGGAAGCTGCGCAGGACCTCATTGGCCTCATCGATGGTGGCTGCTCCGGACAGCCTGAACTCGGTTACCAGACGGTCCTGGAAGGTGCCCGCGGCGCGTTCGACCCGGCCCTTGGCCTGGGGTGATCTGGCGAAAATATGCTGAATTCCCAGTTCCTCCATGGCGCGGGCGAACTGGGTGGGACCCGCTGGGTACTCGCTGAGATCGCCGGTGAACTTGAAGACCGCGTGGCGGTCGCTGTAGAGGGCCAAGGGTATTCCATATTCTCTGATCAGGCCGCTCATGAGCAGGAGGTAGCTCCGGGTATCCTCCTCTTGGGAGAACAGGGCGCCGGGCACGGTACCGGTGGCATCGTCCACTGTCAGCAGCAGCGTAAACCTGGAACATTTCTCACCCAGCCACTGGTGGTGGCTGCCGTCGATCTGCAAGAGCATCCCCTCTTGGGGCATACGCCGCCAGCGTACCCTGTGCTGTTGAGGCCGACGGCTGCGCGGGCTGCCGATGCCAGCCCTGACTAGAATGCGGCGCACGGTGGGACGGCTCAGATCAATACCTTCTTGATCTCGCAGGAGTTCGGTGAGGTGAGTGTGGTTTGTTCCCGCGTAGTGAGTGCTGGCCAGTTTCACCACTTCTGAGGATTGGGACTCCGGGATAGCGTTGTGGGGTCGTCGGCCCCGGTTGCCATGGGCCAAGGCGGCGGCTCCGTCCTTTCGGTAGGCATTCAGGAGCCTCCTGGTGTGGCGCTCACTCATCCCGAGAATCTCGGCGGCTTGGACGATAGGGATCTGGTATTCCAGGATGTTGTTGAGCACGTGCAGTCTCGCTAATTCTCTCTGTTTCAACGTCACATTCTCCATGGAGTGAATGTGACATTTATGCTGGCCTGTTAGCCAGGACTTTTTCGCTGAACGTTAACAACTGGGGCGGCGTGATCGTGTACCACTGCCGTGATGACAGACGGCAGTAAATGAAGAAGAGCGGCGGCGTTACAAGAGCAGGACGAGAAAGCGTTGACGGTGCGGCTATTCTTCGTCGGGTTCTTCTGAGGCCTGCGGGGAAGCGTTTTCCCGGCTGTGCTTGAGTCGGTAGCTCTCGCCGTTCATATGCAGGATGTGGACGTGATGCGTCAGTCGGTCCAACAGCGCGCCGGTGAGGGGCTCCGAGCCGAAGACCTCGGTCCACTCGTCAAAAGGCAGGTTGGTGGTCGCCATTGTGGATCCCCGCTCGTAGCGCTGGCTGAAGACCTCGAAGAGCAGTTCCGCGCCGGTTCTGGAAAGGGGCACGAAGCCCAGTTCGTCGATGATCAGCAGGTTCAGTCGTGACAGTGGGGTCGATTCCGGTAGGGGGCAGAATCGTACGCTAAGGTCGCTATCGGCGCTTTGGCCACCGGTATTCGCCGGTGAGAAGGATGTGGGCCCACCCAAGGGGTGAGATGTGGGCGAGGAGCTCGGGCTGGACGGTCTGCTCGGCGTGTTTCCGTTGTCTGACCGCTTCGCCGAGATGGGCGGTATTCCAGTGGATGACGATGGCGGCGAGCAGGTTGAGCCCGGCCAATGCGGTAGTGCTGGCCCTCGCTCCAGCGGTCGCGGATTTCGCCTTGGCGCCCGATCCGGAGCGCGTTCTTGAGCGCGTGATGAGCCTCGCCCTTGTTCGGGCCGGTGTTGGCCCGGCGCTGCATATCGGCGTCGAGCAGCCAGTCGACGATGAAGAGCGTGCGTTCGACCCGTCCGATTTCGCGGAGAGCGACAGCCAGTTCGTGTTGGCGCGGATAGGCCGCGAACTTTCGCAGCAGCTGACTCGGCGAAAGGACCCCACTGGCCAGGGTGGCAGCAACCCGCAGGATGTGCGGCCAGTTGCGCACGATCACGTCCTCCCGGGTTTTGTTGCCGGTCAATCCGATCAGGGGTTTCGGAACGCGTCCGGGCTCGAGGACATGCAGCCGTTTCGATGGCAGGTCCCGGATGCGCGGGATGAACCGATAGCCGAGCAGGGATGTTACGGCAAAGACATGGTCGGTGAAACCGCCGGAGTCGGCGTATTGCTCGCGGATGCGCCGCCCAGCCCTGGTCATCAGCAACCCGTCGAGAATCTAGGGCGATTCGTTGACCGTGGCTGGGATTGTCTGCGTTGCGAAGGGTCCGAACCGGTCCGAGACATGGGTATAGGCCTTGAGGCCCGGTTCGCTGCCATAGCGGGCGTTGACGAGGTTCATAGCTTCGCCCTGGCGTGCGGCCGGGAAGAAAGCTGGAGGCGGTAAGGCCCAGGCCTCAGAGGCTGACCATGGGCAGTTGCGCCTGCGCCTCGATCACCATCGCCAGGGCCTGGTCTATCGCCTCGCTTTCGATAGATTACACACAGGGAAGGCATAGAAAATTCATCGATGGCTATCTAATGCGAGTGGCCCGGTGCTCCGAGCCTTGGGCCGCTTATGTTTGGTCAGAATTCGACATAATCCCCAATTGCCACGAGCTTTACCCATGGGTCTTATCCGCTTCCAACCGGAGCTGACGTTCGCGCTGCCGCCTTGACTCCGGCCCAGATGGCGATCGGGAAAGAGAGTCGTCCCTGACGGGTAAGATCGTGCCTTGCCCGTAACACTATCGGACAAGCGGAGAGGGCGTTCAGCATCGAGACAGCGATCAGCCCGAGGATCATCCTCATTGCACCTCGAATGACTTGGTACGAGTGGATTAGCAAGGCGTCCAATGGGCTCCGCTGTGGTTCTTACTATAGAACACGGTGATCCAAGATGGTGGTGACCTGCCCTCGATAATCGTACTTGCCGCAATGCTTCACTGACTAACATGGGAACAGGATCGTTGGACAAGAGGGCCCTCCGCAGCTGGTCCCCCAACACCAGGCGGACCTACGTCGTCGGCTGGAACGACTTCACCAGCTGGTGTCTCGAGAACCGGTGCCCTGGAATTGCCGGCAGCCCTCCGCCGACGTGGGTCGTTACCTGGAGCTCTTGGTGGAGACGGAGGGCAAGACGATGGCCACTTCGCGCATGCGCTTGGTGGCGATCGCCGCCGCCCACCGCCTGGGCGGACACGAGGACCCGACCACGCGGCCGCTGGTGAAGGCCACCATGAAACGGCTGGCCAGGTAATACGGGACACCAGGAAGCAGGCCAAAGGGCTGACTAGCAAGGCTCTGGCCGAGGATACGTACACGTTTATGGCGTGCACTCTGGGGGACTCCATCCCCGGGCTGAGGAGCATGAACACGGCCCCGGCAGTGGGAGGGGAAGCTGGCCATCCCTCGAGCCTCTCCGGAACACGCCTGAATTCTCCCGGGAGCTATCGACCGGCGTGGCTGGACTAGATAACCCTGTCTCCTGACTCTGGCGTGGACTGGCGGTCCGGTTCATCCGCGGCCCCGGGCAGCGGGGTCAGCATCACGCGCCAACGGGGAGTTTCCTTGGACGCCTCGACCAGGAGTTCCTCGAGCGGGACATCAATGTCGATATCGTCGAATTCGAAGTTGAAAGCAGCCCTCACGTGGGCCGGGCAGACGAGGCCCGCCGTGGCGTAGTTCTCCCGTCCCACCCGCCTCAGTTCCTCGCGTTCGGCGAGGGTCATCTTCCGCTGGTAGTGGCAGCCAGCGATGGCGCATTTGAGCGAGACTTTTCTGGGTATTTCCCCAATATTACAACAACAGCTGGAGGAGGGGGCGGGTATGCGCGCAGGGTGTTCAGCGTCAACTTGTATCCTGGTTGCGGCGTGGGAACAATCCCTGCACCTACGTAGTCCTGGACACAGACTCGCACACCGGAAGGGGCAGTTGAACGCTGAAAATGCGGTTCGCACAACCGGTTCTTCTGACCGCCGGGCGTAATACCGACCTCAAAAAATGCGCGTTCAATGCACTTAACGCGCAACAGCGGGTTAAAGGGGCGCCCAACAAGGGACGTCCCTCCAGGACAGCGGTCCGTTGGCCGGTGCAGCACTTGAGGTTGCCCATATAGCCGCCATGCCGGAGGTATTCCTCCCGTTAGTCGAACCCGTTTGCCCCGTTTATCGCTACAGTACCCGCCCGAGCGGAGACGCCGTGGGCCTCGAAGTGGTGCAGGTCCATCTCAAACTTTTCAGTCGTGTAGGAGACGGGCGTAGGTTCGTTGTCGGGGTCAGAGGCGTCTCCGTTCCAGCGTTGGAAAGTCTTGTCTGCACTGTGGCGCCCCGGAGAGTCGAGAGAGCCGCTCCATTGGGTCAGATCGGAGTCTTCCACCAGAACACGCACGTCGACAGGGTTCCCGTTCCAGTCTTCGTAGTAGTTGCTCTTTAACGGCCTTTCGCAGTTCCAGGACCCTTCGGCGAATTCGCAGCTTTCGTAGACGTCAGACAGGGAATAGACTCTTACTTTCTGCCCGTTTTCGTAGGCCGATAGGTACAGTATTTCCTGGAGCACGATGCTGTAGCCGGTCACCTCCGGGTGGTTCTCATCCCACTCGCTCCAGTCGATTGTGTAGCTGCCGTCGCGTTCCACCCTTGCTGTCCCGAATGAGTTAGCTGCGCATTGGGCGATCAGCCCAGCGAGGTAATCCCGGCGGCAGATGTCCTTGAAAGTCTCCGGCTGGGAATCCTGGCCATTTCCGCCACCGTTATTATCTGTGTTTTCGGTAGAGGAATCTTCCTCGGAATCCTGACCGACACCATCGTCATTTTCATCCTCGTCGGATTCCGGTTGGACAGTGTCGGAAGTCATGCCTTCGGCGCTCTTGCCTGCCCCCTCATCATCGGTGTAGTCCACCAAGGCTCGGAGGTACATGCCCTCGTCTTCCGTGGCCGGCGTGTGAGTGTCCGATTCGGCGTTGTTGATGGTCTCCCAGTTGGTCGCGCCGTCCTGGGACTTCTCCCAGTGCCAGCTTGCGCCGGTGACCCCGCCGTCATCGTCGGAGAGGGTGGCGGTGAGCGATTCGCCGACCACCGGCTCCATCATGGAGAGCGTGACCTCGCCGGGTTCGTCGACATTCACAAGCTCAATGGTCATCGTGATGGTGTCGTCAACGGCGGCGTCCTGGCTGTGGTCGGCGGCCTTGCCGTCCGAAACCTGCACCACCACCTCGAACTGGAAGTCCTGGGCGGTCTCGTAGTCGAATTCCTCTCCGGCCGCCACCTCCAGCTGGCCGTTCCCGGCATCGACAACGAACTTGTCCGCGTCCGTTCCAGTGGCCAGCGAGTAGGTCAGCGTGTCCATGTCCGGGTCCAGCGCCGTTATGGCTGCGCCCAGCCTGGTGCCCGCAACGGCGTTCTCGTTCACCGAGCGGGTTGCCGTTGCGCCCTCGTTGAACTCGGGTGTTCCGTTTTCGGTCCTTGAGACGGCGTTGGCAGCTGTACCGATGGCCTCATTGCCAGTGCTTTCCCAGTCGTCGTAAGTGGCTTTCGCCCTGAGATACTTTCCGACATCGCTAAGCGTGGGCGTGTATGAGTCTGAAGCGGCGCCTGAAATATCGTTCCAGGTATCTGACGGGTTGCTATCAGCGATCTGCCATTGCCAGGCGAGATTGCTGACTGAGCCGTCCGGGTCCCTGTGCCGCGCGGTAATTTCCGAGTCCACCTCAGGGCTGTTTGTAGACAGATCCACGTTGCCTTCCTCTTCAACATTGGCCACCTTGATGGTTACCAGCTTGGAACTGTCGAAATTGTCAGGAGCCTCGGCATTGGAGTCATCGTTGCCGAAGCGATCTTTGCCATCTATCACCACGACCCGAACCCAGTAGGTGGGCACCGATTCATAGTCCAGCGTCCTTCCATCCTTCAGAGATATCTGTCCGGTGCTGCTGTCAATCTCAAAATTGTCAACGTTGTAATACTCAAGTAGCAGGTATGTCAAAGTGTCGTCGTCGGGATCCGTTGCTGAAACTGGGGAGCCGATATTGCTGCCTGACTCGACACTCTCGGCAACAGTACGCGTGACGGAACCCCTTTCCGTCCAGACCGGGGGTCGGTTGGTTGGAGACTGAGACAGGACCGCATTTGCGGTATTCGCAAAGATGGTCTTGCTTTGCGTACCGTCTGATACGTCCCTGTATGTGGCCCGGAATTGCAGAGTTTTCCCCGTATCAAGCGTCACTGGCGTGTAGCTGAAATCTGTGCTGCCTGTGTCGGTGGTGGAAACCTCGGTCCAGTCACTCAGGCTGCCGTTTACGCTTCTCAGCACCGCCCAGGTGATCTGGTTACCACCAGACAGATTTACACCGTCAGGGTCTCTCAGGGTGGCAATCATCTCAGTGCCCACCTGCGGATGCGAGCTGCTGAGGACAATCTCCTCAGCCTCATCGACGTTGGTAACCTCGATCGTGAAGTCGATCTCGTCGTCCCAACTGAAATCCGTCTGCCCGGACTCGTCCTTGTTGTCGCGGATTCGAATGGTGCCCGAGTACATGCTATGGGTCTCGTAATCCAGCGCACCCGAGCTTGACAGCTTGATCTGGTCCAGGTGAATCCAGAATTGGTTACTTGGCTTGATTTGGTATTCAGCGAACAACGAATCACCGTCGAGGTCTGTGGTATCCAAATGGCCAACGGTGTCGTCTGCGGTCGCGTCCTCCGCTATTGAAAAGGCCGTATTGTTCGGCGTATTGAACTCCGGATCGTCGTTCTTGATGACATTTATGGTTACGTCTATCTCATCGTCCGAGCCGCCGTCCAGGCCGTCCAGCGCTCTCCTGCTGTCAGAAATGGATACCGTGAGGGTGTAGTTTTCTCCGCCGTCGAAAGCGGAAACGTCATTCCTGACAAAGATCTCCCCCGTCTGGTAGTCGAGGCGAAAGACGCCGAATCCCCCGCTCGTCAACAGGTAGGTTATCGTATCCCCGTCGGGGTCCACGACCTCGGGAACAGAGCCGATGTAGTCACCCGCGGCAATGCTACGGTGGAACTCGAAGCTGATTGACGTCTCGGTGAATGATGGCGCTGTATTTCTGCCGCCATAGGCGTAGAGCTTCTGATCATCGCCGTCAACAACCCAGAACCGCAGTGCGTGTCCTGTCAGTCCGCCGTCGGGGTCGTCGTTGTCTGGGACCGTCCAGAACTCGCGGGCTTTCTTACGGGTTCCGTCGGACAGGTCGTAGGCGTAGGCGTGTTTGTCATCGGTGTCGAAGACCCAGATTGTTTCGCCGTCAGACCACATCTCCCCGGGATGTCCGTTGTTGCTGTGCAAGTTCATGTCCCGGTTGGACTGGCGGGTCCTGTCCGAGAGATCGTAGGCGAATAGCTTGTCGTCCCCCGAGTCGGAGACCCATATGATCTCCCCGTCGGACCACGTCCCCCTTGGGTCTGAGTTGTTTGAACCTAGAGTCACTGACTTATAAGGTGCCAGCAGCCCAATTTCGCCCGCCTCCGGCTCCAGGTAATAGGCGTACAGGAAGTCGTTGCCTCCCGAGTCTTCAATTGCCCATACAACTTCGCCGTCGGACCAGATTGAAAGGGGTTTCTTGTTGGACGACCCCAACTGTACGTCCTTGCTACTATCTCTTGATTTGTCGCTCAATGAGTAGGCAAGCAGCTTACCGTGGTCGGACCTGCCCTTGTCGGCGACCCACATGGTCTCGCCGCCGTTCCACAGTCCTGCGGGCGTATCCACGTCGGTGATGTCTATCTCGTCCCCTGGGTGCCTGAAGTCGAGGAAGTGCATTGCATACAGCTTTGGGTGCGCCTCGTTGCTTAGAGCCCACATTATTTCCCCGTCGGACCAGATGCTCCTTACATCATCAACATCGCTGGGCAACCTGATTTCTAAACTCGGAACGCTGTCGCCGTGAGAACTGCTATTGGGGCGCCTTTCGTAGACGTACAGCATTTGATCAGCGACGTCGCTGATCCAAACCCTTGTGCCCTGGCCCCAGATACCCCATGGGTTGTCGTTGTAACTGTGCAGGTCGAACTCCTCGTCCTCCTGGCGACTGCCGTCCGTTGTGCTGTAGGCATAGACCTTGGTATCCTCCTTGTCGATAACGAGGATGGTTTGGTTGAACCCCCACATTCCCCTTGGGCCGTCGTTCGGCCCGGCGAGGTCAATGTCGCGGTCTGCCATACGGCTGGAGTCGCTCAGGGTGTAGGCGTAGAGCTTGGAATCGTCCCAGTCGCCGACCCACACCACGGTCCCGTCGGACCAGATGCCCTGGGGGTCGGCGTTGGAGCTGTCGAGCTCGATATCCGCTCCCTGATTGAACGACCCATCGGCAATGTCGTAGGAAAGGAGCAGGTACTGGCCCCCCCAGCGTGCGTCGTTCTCAACCACCCAGAGGTTGGTACCGTCGCTCCACATTCCCATTGGGCGGTCGTTGTGGGTTGCCAGGGTCACGTCGCGGTTCGGTTTCGGAACCGTCGCGCTCGCCGTTTCATGGACGACCAGGAACACCAGAATCGCGGCCACGACGGCTATTAGTACCCAGGGCCCTGAAGAACGAATATTGGTTAACATGGCATTTATAACAGCCCCCTCTCACGCTGTGGGATTCGAATTTGGACAAACCATCTCCTGAACAGGCCTATGTCCCATTGCCTTCAGGCCGGGCCGCCGCGGGGGACGCGGGTAAGGTGGGAAAACCCACCAGGGTCCAGCAGTGAATTCCCGGGTCCAAATGACTCCGAGAACCTGCTGGGGAAAATATTCGGAGGACGATGGCTCTCGAAGACTTGTCAACTAGCGATCAGGTGGAGCAGCCATGAGTCCCCCGACTGGAATCCGGCGTCTCTGTCGTCAGCTATCGACCGTGCCAGGGGTGGATTCCAGGCAGAGGCGTCGCAGAATTCAGATCGGACAGAATGGACGACTTGTCCCACCTAGCAGTTACGAACATACCTTTAGAATGTATAAAACCCGTGAAATTAAGCTCGGCGTTTGTGCGTATTTCGTATAGAAATTCTCATAATTCGTGTATGAATTGTGGCAGCAAGTTCCTTTGCCTTGGCAGGCAGGAAGAGGTGGTGGTCGGGAAAGCGAGAAAGTGGGAAGCTCTGAAGCGCGCCAGGATGTCCACGGCGGAGGCAAGGGTAGGAATTGGCGGCGGATGGGATCGAGAAGGCGTCCGCGCAAGCCGAGCTTCGTTAGAGTGCTATAGAGGCTGGAGTGCGGCCTTCTCCCGGCCGTGCGTAAGGCGGTAGCCCGCGCCTGTCATTTACAGGATGGGAATGCAGTGGGTGAGTTGGTCCAGCAACTCTACGCAAAAGGCTCTCAGCTG
The DNA here is from genome assembly GCA_965215675.1 of Dehalococcoidia bacterium. GTDB lineage: Bacteria > Chloroflexota > Dehalococcoidia > Lucifugimonadales > UBA3495 > VXOI01. Next base: position 356,914 of record OZ244112.1, read on the forward strand.
AGCGTCTCAGGCCATTTATCAGAAGAATGGATTTCGGTGACAGGGTTGCGGCCTCGCTTGCTAAGCTGGCTGAGGATCTCGAAGCGCATCTCGGCGCCAGTCCTGGAAAGTGGAATGAAGCCCAACTCGTCTATGCTCAGCAGGTTCGGCCGGGAGAGTTGCCGCTGAAGGTTGACCAGGCGTCCTTCGCACCGGGCCGCCATCAGCTCGTTGATGGCGCGATGTAGACGGATGGCGAAAATGCCCGGGGTGTCTCAAAGTACACCCGTCAGCTTTCCTGCACCCGGTCGAGCGTGAGAGCCAGCAGACCAATGGCCTTCTGTCCTCCACCCTCGCCCGCTCCATACCCGCCTTTTCCGCTTCCAGGTGGACTCCAGTCAGGGTACCCTGGACGATCATTGTCCTGCGGATGAGCTTGGTTACGATGCTGTCGTCTGCGGTGTTGATGCCCTCCCTGATGGCACGATTTCAATATTCTGCTTGGTAAGTTCCGAATGGATCTTGACGTCCTCGTGGAAGTTCCGGCTGAACCGGTCCGGCCAGGCTACGACGGTGTCGCTCGGCCTCCCCCGGTCATCAATTCGTTCCACGCGGGCCGAGACGTAGAGCTGTAGGTCGTCTCATCGGCAAAGATGTGCTCCTCCCGTATCTCGAACTCCCGCAGTATGTGGAGCTGGGTCTCTTGGTTCCGGGTGGAACTGCGACCGTTGCGGCCCGCCCGCCGAGGCGCTGCTGACTTGGGGTGGACAACAGGTGGCGGTTCGCACAACCGATGTTCTGACCGCCGGACGCAACCGGGGGACAGAACGGGTCCCGCCCGCCAACTGTTGACAACCGAAGGCAAACACCTTGCTTTCGAGGCGCTATTACCTCCCGTCTGATGGACTGTGGCTCAGGCCCTCTCCCCCTAGCAGCCCGTCTGAGGATTGACCGACTGGCGGTGTCGGTCAGCCTGGATTACCCTGCGGCAACAGTTCTTGCGTGGTGCGGTTAGCCACATGCGGATTGTCGCTTGAAAATCCCACTGCCCATGGTCCGGCACGTCTCCCTGTTGTTCCCAGTGGTGCCTTTGCCTCCCACCCTGCCGGACATCCCAGCCCCGTACCGGAACAGCTTCAGCAGGTTGTGGCCAGCGCAGATCAGCAGCCACTCCCGGTTCACCTTCGCCAGACCCCGCAGCAGGAACTGCCGGAATCCCCGGCCCTGCTTGATCTGGCCGAATACCGGCTCAACCGTTTCCATCCGAAGGGCGTAGCGTTCCCTGCCCCGTTTCGTCCGCAGCTTGCGGCGCATCCGGTCCCTGGCTGACAGCCCCTTGGGTATGCGGCCGCGGGGCGCCGGTGGCGGCACCCAGCCGTGGCGGGTCCTCTCCGGCGCGACGAATGGGTCAACTCCCAGGGCGCAGAGTTCCTCCACCTCTTTGGACGAGTAGTATCCGGCGTCGGCGGATACCTCTTTCGGCACCGCGCCGGTGTTGCTCACGGTCTCCTCGATCATGCTCACGGCCTGACCCTTGTCCGAGGGCTGATCGGTGGCACAGGCCGCCACGATCACCTGATGCTCGCTGTCCACCACCGCCTGGCAGTTGTAGGACTGCTGGAAGTCCCTCCCTCCCGGGCCGGGCATGATGCGGGAGTCCGGGTCGGTGAAGTTCCGCTGCGCCTTGTCATCAGGCACCCCGGGATGATTGCGGCCCTCGGACTCAGCCTGCTCCGCCTCCGCCCGTGCCTCAGCCTCCAGCGCCGCCTTGGCCTCCCTTATCCTCCGCAGCCGGCTCTCCCGGAAGGCCAGTTCCTCCGGCAACTCGTCCCCACGCCTGTCCTTGCCGTACCTGCGGTCCTCCTCCTCGTCCACCTCCTGTGCCTTGCGGAGCAACTCGTCCACCTCGGCCTGCAACCGCTCCTCTCTCTCCTTCATCCGCCCGTAGCTCATCGCCTTGTGCTTTGAGGCATTGGCCCTCACCTTGGTGCCGTCCAGGGCCACGTGCCCCAGCTTCACCAGTCCTGCCTGCTGGCACAACTCCAGCACCTGCAGGAACAATTCCCCCAACGCCTCCAGATGGTCCTTTCGGAAGTCGGAGATGGTGCGGAAGTCCGGCGTGTTGTTCGCCGCCAGCACCCGGAAGGCGATGTCCTCGTGGAGACGCCGGGCGATACGACGGGACGATGCCACGCCGGTGCAGTAGCCGTAGAGCAGCACCTTGACCATCATCCGTGGATGGTAGGGAGGGCCGCCCCGCCTTTCCTCCTCGTAGCGGGCGGTGATGGCCGAGAGATCCAACTGGTCCACCACGTCCGACATGAAGTAGGCCAGGTGGTCCGGCGGCAGCCATTCCTGCAGCGCCGCCGGCAGCAGCAACTGCTGGTCCGGATCGTAGGGAAGGTAGGTCTTGCTCATTGACCGCTCCGCTCGTCTGATGCTCCACCCCATCATACCCCCACCGGCTCACCACCCCTGTTTCTCAGACAGACTGCTAGTATTACTACGACAGTATTATGCGAAAGGCGGATTGCCCTCTCTTGAAGGGTCAAGTAACTGCTCGTTTCAGCTTTGGAAGAATTCATCCCAATGTTCAAAACCGCCCCAAGGATTGACCTTTCTGACAATGCGTCGTTGTAATGCTAGCGCGTTGTCTTGCAGCGTCGTTGCGGACAGGGCCACCTCCTCGGTGAACGAGACCCCCAGCGTGAACTCGTCGGGCAGCGCGAGGGTGGTGACCAGCTACAGGCCACCGGTCTGCATCTGGCCGCCGGCCTGCTCGAGCAACGCCAGTACTCGATAGGTGGTCCCGTCCAGTTCGAAGTCTCTGTCGGATACAGAGCCCGTTTGCGACCATGTGGAATAGCCGATCATCGGCGGGGAGTAAGGCTCGTAGGTACCGACGGTCGCCTCGGCCGCCCAAGTTGGCACATCGGCCTGTTCCGCAGGCGCGGTCTCGGGCGTGGGCTCTGGCGTGGGTTCCGCCTCGGCCGGAGTGGTTGCCCGAACGGATTTGGACCTTTGGCTCAGGCCATGAGCATTCCGGGCCTTCACCCGGTAGGCGTACCGTGTGGAAGGCGCCACCGTGTCGTCGGTGTAGGTTGTGGCGTTTGCCCCGGTGTCGTCCTCGATAGTGGTGAAGTCGCCCACGGCGTCGGTATCCCGGTTGCGCCGCAGTACCTGGTAGCCGGTGATGCTGCTGTCGCCCGGGTCAGCACACGAGAAGGTAATGGAGTCGTGGGACACGGCGCCTGCCGTCGGGCGGGCCGGCTTGTCCGGGGACTGTCGCTCTGCGCCGACGCCGGCCAGGCAAAGAACGGCAGTACGGCAACCGCGGCAACCAAAAGGAGCGCGGCCCAGAGTAGTGCGAACCGGGGAGATGTCACGGCTCTCGGAAAGGTCATGGATAATTCCCTTGCTCGGTGCTGACTGGGCCTGCAACATGCGAACCGAACTTGGTGGAAGATCTCCCGGCCTGATTCTCTCCGGGGCTGAGACGAATTCAAAATAAGGCGACACTGGCGCCCCTGCGTTTTCCCTTGGTACTCCATTTTGCCAGCGTCATGTGAGACTGCCGTGAGGATTTCTCGGGAATATACGTCCGAGTGTTGTGAAGATTGCCTGTATCGGCAGGGTTATGGCGAGTTTCGGAGGAATTTGCGCGGCATCCGTCCATTTGAGGTCACACGCGACTCGATGGCACGGCCTGAGACTGGGTGCAGGAGGGCTGCCGCCAAGGGTTCAGCGGTCCCTTACGGTGGGCTTTGGGGGCACCTGCACTTCCGGAGGGCCAGTATCGCAACGACAGTTAACGGTGGGGTGGCCGGGGATGCCCGGAGGGAGTCGCGGCGGGCGGCGTGAGAGCCGATGGCCCGATGGTTGCGCAACTGCTCGGCTTACAGCAGTCGCGGCGGCTACTCAGGACCCGTCCGCATCCTAGAGATGAACGGAGATGAACGGCGAGAGCTACAGGCTCAGGCGCAGCCGGGAGAACGCTGCCCCGCAGGCTTCAGATAAGCTGGAGACGCATAACGCACCGTCAACACTGCCCCTTCCTACTCCTGCAACGTCGCCACCCTGACCGATTTGCTGCAGACAGTCATCAGGCCGGTGGTACACTGTTACTCCGCCACAGTTGTCAGGGGCCGCGGGTTTCGAGGCTTTACGGGCCAGATCGCGCGTTGCTGTTGGCTTTCCGGCCTTCTTGGTCTTGGGTTTGGGCTCATAGAATGGATTGATGGGCATCGGAAACTCGAATTCCCACTCGAACCTTGTGCCTACCCGCCACTTGTGCGGGCGTACATACACTCCTGTAGGTCCAATGACGAATGGCTCAACCCATCCCTGGCTTCCTACTCACGTCATAATCAACGCCGTCCGTACGTCGGCACCGGCGGGGTTACGCAGCCGCCTGCCTGGACACAATGTTTCCGGGAGCTACATTTAAATGGTATCGGCGAGTGAAGTGGGCAGCTATCGGATCGGCGTGGCGAACCTGCTGGGGAAACTGGTGGGAGCGGTCGGCGAGATTGAAATGTACCTGGATGTCGATGTTGAAGGGGACGAGGCTTCAGCGCGAGCCCTTTGCGAAGAAGATCCGGCCGGCATTTATCGTTTGATGTGCGCTGGGTTGTTGCGCAAAGCAAAGATACACATGATTACGGTGCTGCGCGCCAACAAAACAAACAACGTTCATTCGCTTGCTGTGCAGATGCGCCCGGCGCTTGAGTGCGCCGGGCAGGTTGTGCTCGTTTTCCACAACCTTCTGATAGAACCGGAGCGCGGTGTGCGCGTAGTCCTCAATTACATGAACGCGGACTACTATCGAACCATGATCGGTCTGGCGAAGGGCGAGGTGAGTCACGAACAACTGCTCGCGCACATCTCGAAGTTGAACGAGCTGTCGCAAGAGGAGGTGGGAAAGGGGAGGAGCCTCAGGCAATCTGATAAGGTCGCGCAGCTCCAGGGTGGGAAGGACTGGTACAACTTGCTGAGCGAACATTTCTGTCATGGTAAAGCTGATTGGAGAGGATCTTCTTGGCAGGGTGGCGTTAGATCAATGGACACGGTTCAGGACGAGTACACGTTCGCCGGTTTGATGGATTATCTGGTGAATCAGGTGGTCGTCATGAACGTGTACGCGGCACTGTCCTCAGTAGGCGGTGAAATGCCTCACCCGCGGGTGGAAGCTGCCACGGCGCATCTGCGGGAGGTGCGCGCTGTGACTGCTGCATTTCGGGACGCAGCGCGCTTGGCGTTGAGCGAGCCATCTGGAAAGGGGCAAGCCTGAATGGTTGACGGGACGGGCAGTCAGGGAACGGGTGATAACGAGGTCTACAACTGGCGTGTTCGGTGTGTACGATGTCGCGATCAGCTCCGCAAGCTTGCCCGTATCCATCTGGCGGTCGATGCGCCTACCCGCAAGATGCAACCGGATGAACCGGATTGAATCGGTCGCATGCGGAAGATATGCCTTCACGTGAGAGCGATTGACGGTTGGGAAATAGGCGCCGGTGTCGAACATGTGATGGCGACAGAGGTTCGGGCGGCATACCAGCAGTTGGATGCCGTGTGGGAGTATGTGCCGGCGACAATTCGGCTGGATCGTATGGACGACGTGTGGGCCGACGCATCGAGGAACGGGATACTAGCTGTGTATGACCACCCGACGCCACAGAGCTTGATGCTTCCGTCTGGACAAGGCGGTTTCCGCAGCGGCGGGAACAGCATGGTCTATGCGCAGCTCACAGTTTGGCTTATCCCGCTCGTGTTGGGTTACGGGCTTGCGCTGGTCCACCTAGCGCAGGTGCTGGGCGCCGAAGGGGACATCACGTCGCGTGTAACGGCGGTCTTGAACATGTTGGGCGAGGGACCGTAGGGAACCGCCTTTGCGGTAGTTTAGATGTCAGATCTCTTCGCGGGGCATTTTGATATCCGGTGTGATTCGCACAACCGGTCTTCTGACTGCCGGACGTAACGGGGGCAAAACGGACCCGTCTGCCAACTGTTGATGGAATAGGCGAGTCAAAGCAGGCCGTGCGCGGGAGATAGATTTTCTGACGACGCCAGATACTACTCGGCAAAGGCGGTTGAGGAATTCGACGCACCTGATTTCGACCCGTTCGTCGTGACGGACGAGACCCGCTACAGTGGGATGATGCCGATACCGGCACGGAGACGGATACCTGATCACCAGAGATTGGATGTGGCCGAATCTGCGTACAAAGCGCGGGCGGCAGCACTACGACCTGCACAAGTAGACTGCGGAGCCGGTGCCCAGGCAGATCAAACAGAACCGGGGCTTCCAGCAGGTCCTGCGGCCTATTCTGCCGAAGGTCAAACAGGGGTGGCTGCTCATGTACGCTGGCCACAACCTGCTCAAATTGTTCTGCTCCTTGACCCGACTCTCCGGCAAGGTTAGGGACAAAGACGCTGCTGGGAACAGCAGGGAGTGGCACGGGATTGCGGCCTGTGGGATATTCCAGCTACCGTCAGCCTACACCTATGCGCGCCGATCAGAGACGGTTGTCCCGGCTAAGAGGGTGTGTGACAATTGTCGAAACTTGCAGTGGAACAGCTTGGTGTGGTTTGTGGGTAGTCTGTAACTTTGGAGTATGGATCGAAGAGCGTATCCCACTGATTTGACCGATGCCCAATGGGGCTTGTTGGAACCCCTGTTGCCCCCGGTTTCACCCAGGGGACATCCCCGAACCGTGCACCTGCGGGAGGTTGTGAATGGCATCTTGTACGTGTTGCGTGGCGGTATTTCCTGGCGAATGATGCCCCACGACCTGCCTCCTTGGGGCACGGTCTGGTGGTACTTCCGGAAATGGCGCAGGGACGGCACTTGGGAGCGGGTTTTGGACGCACTGCGTCCCATGGTCCGGGAGAGCGAGGAACGGGATGCCACTCCCAGCGGGGCAATCATCGACAGCCAATCGGTGAGGACCACGGAAAAAGGGGGCCTCGCGGCTACGACGCCGGCAAAAAGGTGTCCGGGCGCAAGCGCCACATCGTAGTGGACACCACCGGGCTGCTCTTGGCCGTGGTGATTCACGCCGCCAACATCCAAGACCGGGACGGGGCCAGACTGGTGCTGGCCAAGCTGCTGGGCCGGTTCCCCAGGCTCCAAGTCATCTGGGCGGATGCGGCCTATGCCGGTCGGCTGGTTGCGTGGGCTTGGGAGACTGGAGGATGGTTGCTGAAGGTGGTGCGCCGGAGACCGGACAGCCACCAGTTCGAGGTGCTGCCTCGCAGATGGGTGGTTGAACGGACGCTGGCCTGGCTCAGCCGATGCCGACGGCTCAGCAAGGACTACGAGGAACTGCCAGAAACCGGTGAGACCTGGGTTCATATAGCGATGGTCCACCTGATGCTCAAAAGGCTCAAACCAACTTGATTGCACTTTGTCACACACCCTCTAACATTAATTCCGGATCGGATTTCGGGGGTCAGGTCACTATAGCTCACCTCTCGTGCGCCTACCGACGGTAAGGCCTCAATTGCGTGCATCGCCTTGCGACCACGGGGCAGGGTCTCAACAAAAGTATCGAATCGGGACAGCGCTTCTTGGTACTCACCCAGGGTCTTTCGGTTTTCAAGGAATCACCCCATAATTCCAGTGGAAGCGCGGTCCTATCCCTCACCTTATGTGGACGCTGTATTTGCATAAGCACCAAAGATGATCGTCAATTTGGGCAGACCAGAGGGTACTGCGACCGAGGGGCACTGCTCGGAGGAGTATAGGTTCGGACATAGCCATGCTCAGACTCCTTAGCGTCACCGACTTCGCCACCATAGAACAGCTCGACATTGAGTTGGCGCCCGGCTTCAGTGTGCTGACCGGGGAGACGGGAGCCGGCAAGTCGATCATCGTGGATGCGCTGGGCCTTCTGCTTGGGGGACGCGCCGATGTTGGCATGGTACGTTCCGGCGCACGCCAGTCCAGGGTAGAGGGCATCTTCCTTCTCGGCGACGATATCTCTCAACAAATCAATGACGCTCTCAATGAGTACGATATTGAGGTTGGCGAAGAGGAGATGATTCTCGCTCGGGAGGTCAACCTGGATGGGCGCAATACCTGTCGCGTGAATGGGCGAATCGTACCTCTCAGACTCTTAAGCACACTGGCCCAACACTTGGTGGACATCCATGGCCAGAATCAGCACTTATCCCTTTTCCGCGTGCGTGAGCACCTGGATATCCTGGACAAGTATGGTGGCTTATGGCAGCTTCGCACCGAGGTTGCAAAAGGGGCTCGCCAGCTGACGGAGGTGCGCCAAGAGCTGGACCGGCTGCGGAGGGATGAAGCAGAGGTTGCTCAACGGGTGGACTTTCTGAGGTTTCAGGTAGAGGAAATCAGCACAGCAAATCTACGCCCGACTGAATATGATGACCTGACCCTGGAGAGGGACCGAGTCGCCAACGCAGAACGAATTATCACACTGTCGGACCACGCCTACAGAGCGTTGTACGATGGCTTCGACCGGCGCGAATCGGTCATGGACCTTATCGGGCAGGTGTCCAAGGACCTTTCCCAATTGGTGCAATTGGACCCTTCATTGAAACTAAACCTTGAGTCGGCGGACGCCCTGATGCACCAGGTGGACGAGTTGGCGCGCGCACTCCGAAGCTATCGCGACGACATCGAATACAGCCCGGACCGCCTTCACGAGCTTGAGGAGCGTTTGGACTTGATCAACCGTCTCAAGAGGAAGTACGGCAGCACCATCGGAGAAATCCTGGCCTTCGGCGAGAGGGCCTCGCAGGAGCTGGAAGAGCTGGATCACGGGGAAGAGCGTGTGGAGGGATTGAGGGCCCGTGAGATGGACCTTCGAAGGCAGGTGGGCCGACTTGCGGGTCAGCTCTCCGAAGCCCGGCAACACGCAGCCAGGGGCTTGGCTGATGCGATACAGGAAGAGGTCGCTGGGCTGGCCTTCGGGTATGCCCAAGTGCTTGTGGATATCCGTCAATCAGACTCTGCCGACGGTGTGCCGGTTGGGATCGCGGATGGGGTCCCGTTCGCAACACCTTCTTTGGATGGGGAGTCCATCAGGCACCTCGCATTCAACGAGACCGGAATAGACTCCGTGGAATTCTTGATCTCACTGAACCCGGGCGAACCGCCACGGCCCCTGGCCAGGATCGCCTCGGGGGGAGAGCCTCCAGGCTGATGCTCGCCATAAAGACCATCCTGTCCACGGCCGACCAGATCCCAATACTCGTGTTCGACGAGGTCGATGCGGGTGTAGGTGGTCGAATCGGGAGTGTCCTGGGTCAGAAACTATGGGGCCTGTCCAAAAGCCACCTGGTGCTGTGCGTTACTCACCTCCCGCAGATAGCGTGCTACGCGGACCAGCACGCCAAGGTTACGAAACTTGCCTCGCATGACAGGACCGTGACGTCGGTGGAGGTTTTGGACGGCGAGACCAGGGTGGCGGAACTCAGTCAGATGCTGGGCTCCGATAGCGGCGCAACCCGCACCAACGCTTCCGAGATGCTGCGCCAAGCCGAGAACTGGAAGGAGAGCTATAGGATGCGCCCTATCCAGGAAACTCTTCCATAATCGCTACGGACGCGGACTCGAATGTAACAGGCGAAGGTAAGACGGACTTTGCACACTCAAGCAGAGTAAGGGGGTGCGTCGATAGGCCGGGCAAATCGTGGGGTGGGGACTCTTCGATCATCAGGGTGTAGTTGCGACGTTGAAAACCCCTCCGAGGAGCGAGTCAGTCTGAGGATTAGTTTTACTATAGGAACAGCGTTGCTTGCTGATCTCTTTCTAGGGGTGTCGTCAAAATCGTAATATGATGGTAGATTTCTGGGGAGAATGTGAGAGTGCGGGGTGGGACTATGACAGCAGCGCATCGACGTCACGATATTTCGGACCAGGTTTGGGAACGATTGCGACCCCTTTTGCCTGGAGACGGAGGCAAAAGGGGTAGGCCGGCTCGAGACAACCGGTTGTTTCTGAACGCGATGTTCTGGATTCTGCGTACCGGTGCTCCGTGGCGGGATTTGCCGCAGGATTACGGGGACTGGAAGAACACCCATCGCCGCTTTTGTCGATGGCGGGACCGGGGTGTCTGGGAGCAAATGCTGGATGCGGTAATTGACGATCCGGACTTTGAGTGGCTGATGATCGACGCCAGCTACATTAAGGCCCATCCCCATGGGACTGGAGCACGGGGAGGCAATCAGGTCATCGGTCGCACAAAAGGGGGCTGAACCGCAAACTGCACCAGGCAGTGGATTCCCACGGTATGCCGGTGCGCTTGAGCCTGACCGAAGGCACGGTGGCAGACTGCACCCAGGCGCATTCGCTGATTGCAGGTATCGCAGCCAAATATCTGCTGGCCGACCGAGGCTACGATACCAACGCCATTGTGGCAGAAGCCGAGGCACGAGGGATGGAACCGGTGATTCCACCGAGGCGTCACCTCAAGGAACCCCGGTCCTACGACCGGGCATTGTATAAACTACGTCATTTAGTGGAGAACTCATTTCTGGACTTCAAGCAATGGCGGGCAGTAGCGACTAGATATGCCAAGAACGAAGCGTCCTTCCTGGCCATTTGCCAAATCAGGGCACTGGTAATTTGGAGCAGATTATTTTGACGACACCCCCTACACCCGATTCCCGACCCACAGCAAATGCACCTCTTACTTTGCCTTGCCTTGCCTTGCCTTGCCTTGCCTTTAGCTTAGCAATTGAATTATTGGATACCCTCTCTTTATAGTGTGCAGAGTACCAAAGGGGCTATTCAACCGGACCGAGGCACTCGATGATAGATAACGGCGATACCGCCTGGGTGCTCACTTCGTCCGCCCTGGTCTTTATCATGGTCCCGGGGCTGGCATTCTTTTACGCCGGACTTGTCCGGGGCAAAAACGCGCTCAGCACCCTGTTGCAGTCCTTTATTGCTCTCGCAATAGTGGGACTGACCTGGATACTGTTTGGTTACAGCCTCTCCTTTGGCCCCGACGTGGGCGGCTTTGGCTTCATCGGCAACCTGGAATGGGCGGGGCTTCACGGTGTTTCCGCCACCGAGGCTGGCCCGTACGCCGAGACGATTCCGCACCAGGCCTTCATGGTGTTTCAAGCCAAGTTCGCCATCATCACACCGGCGCTGATCGCCGGGGCCTTCGCCGAGCGCATCAAGTTCAGCACCTTCGTCATCTTCGTGGTGGCCTGGTCAACCATCGTATACACGCCGCTGGCCCACTGGATGTGGGGATCGGGAGGGTGGCTGGGAGAGGCAGGCGCACTGGACTTCGCCGGTGGCGCGGTCGTGCACGTCAGTTCCGGGGCAGCGGCCCTCGCGGCGGCCCTCATCTTCGGCAGGCGCTTGGGGTTCGGTCAAATGGAAATGGCACCCCACAACGTGCCCTTCGTAGTTCTGGGTGCCTCGCTCCTGTGGTTTGGCTGGTTTGGCTTCAATGCCGGAAGTGAACTGGGCTCAGCCGGCAGAGCTACCTCCGCCTTCGTAGTTACGCACATATCGGCGTCAACCGCCGCGGTGGTGTGGGTCTCCCTGGACTGGATGATTAATCGAAGACCCAGCGTCGTTGGAGCCGCGACCGGAGCAGTTGCAGGTCTGGCCACTATCACTCCCGCCTCCGGCTTCGTGGGACCCATGCCCGCGGTGGTTATTGGGCTGGGCGCTGGGGCCCTTTGTTACACCGCCGTCTGGGTCAAGACCCGCGTGAGGCTTGACGACTCCCTCGACGTTTGGGCTATTCACGGGGTGGGCGGAATTTGGGGCATGCTGGCCGCCGGCCTATTCATTGGCGTCGGCTTCATGACCTTGGGCGAACTCACCGACCTGAGCAGGGGCAGACAGGTCTTGATGCAATTGATGGCCATCGGCGCGTCCTTTGGCTGGGCGTTCGTCACAACTTTGGGAATTCTGGTTGTGCTGAAGTACACCATAGGTTTGCGAGTCGACGAGCGGCAGGAAGAGGAGGGACTGGACCTCTCCCAACACGGCGAGGAAGCGTACGATACGAGACCACAATAAAGAAACCCAATCTTGTAGTCGTTGACTCTAAGTTTCCGGACCTTGACCTTAAGGGGACCCTTGGCCTCATCAGGAACTCGTTTCCCGACACTGCCGTGGCGGTGTTGACGGGGTCCGACGATTTGGCTCACCTCGAGGCTTCCATCCGCGCCGGAGCCTCCTCCTTTGTGTCAATGAAAACCGACCCGGAAAGACTGGCGCTCTGCCTGCGCCTGGTCTCAGACGGACATGTGCTCGTTTCCTCTCCGCTGGTATCCAACCTCTCTCACATTGTGCCCGGAGAACCAGACTAGTCAGAAGGCGAGGCAGACCACGACCTTTCTGAACCGGAACTGGAGATTCTCGGCCACGTGGTCCAAGGCGCTTCCAACCTGGAGATATCGGGGGCGCTGATGATCGCCGAAAACACCGTAAAGGTGCCCATGCGAAACATCCTCGGCAAGCTCCAGCTCCGCGACCAGCAGCAGGCCGCGGCCTATGCCATGAAGACCGGAATAATCAGCGATGCCAAGTTCCGCTCCGTTGACTATGAAGATCGGGACCGCCAACAGGTATTAGGGGCAACTCCTCATATTAGCCAATCTGCGAAGCCGCTCAGCCCCGTGCAGTTGACTTCCACCAAGCCCAACAAGGCTGTCCGGGCTATGGAAGAGGTCTGGGATACTCCGTTGGGTACCTTATGTTACTTTGCTTTGCCCACGACAAATACTTGAATGTAGGGTTCACCGGAGTTTGCGCATTGCGTTAGGGTGATATTGTCCTGTGGCGCGCCAACCGGCAGGAGCATGCAAAATCCAGAATACATTGGAGATGCAAAGTATGAGCAGCCGCTTTTCTGAGCAGGACACCGAGGCATTTTACGACGCGGAGGACGCCCTTTACCGATCGTTCTGGGACCGGGAGGGCAGCCTCCACTGGGGCTGGTTCGATGAGCAGACCGGCGACGATTTCCTCGCCGCCTGCGCCAACCTCAACGGCGTGATGCTAGAAAAGGCCAAGATTCAGCCCGAATCCATTGTGCTGGACATGGGCTGCGGCAACGGAAACACCTCTACCTGGTTGTGCCGCAGCGCCGGATGCCGAGTGACAGGCATAGACCTAAGCGGCGTACGCATCAACAACGCCATGGAGTCCTCGGTGGCCGAGCCGGCCGACGTTCGGAGCCGCCTGAAGTTCGAGAAAGCCTCGGCCACGGACTTGCCGTTCAAGGAGGGGGCCTTCAGCCATGTCTGGAGCCAGGCCACCATCTACCACGTTCACGATAAGGAGAAGGCCCTGCAGGAGGCCTATCGGGTGCTGGCACCGGGCGGCCTCCTGGTCTTCGACGACCTCACCAAGCCCAGGCCCGACATCAGCGACGACGCCCGCCGCTATGTCTACGACCGGCTGCTCTTCAATACCGACTACAGTTTCACCGGCTACCAGGACGCGCTGAGGCAGGTTGGATTCCGGGTGTTGGAGGCCCATGACCTCTCCGAGCACCTGGGCAGGAGCTATGGCTGCCTGTCTCAGATGGCCATGTCCCAGCGAGAGAAGGACCCGGAGGTTTACGAAGGCCTCTCCCGGGCCTATGACCAGATGGTGCTGGCAGTGGAAAGGCAGGAACTGGGCTGGGGTGTGTACTTCTGTCAAAAGTAATAGCCCGATGCGGGGACATTCGGTTCCAGTGAGATTTACCATTGTGTTGCAGTCCAAATGAACCATTGGCGGCAATCGCTCAAGTCCGACCCGAAATAGTACTGCAGGTGCGCAATGGCTGAATCCTACGATATCGTCCTGGCGACTCCATTCCCCAATTACAACTTCTTTGCCCACAAGATGCGGGAACTGTGCGGGCAGAATAACCTGACGTTCTTCTTTTGCAACGACACTTGGGTCGACGAGTTCTACCAGAAACTGGTGGCTGGAGAAGTGTCGGCAAAGGTGCTTCTGGACCTCACCGCCAACCAGACACTGGCAACTGACCCCTACGTCCGCTTGGCCAATGAGGTGAAGCGGAACGGCGGCTACGTCATTGACGACCCGGACATCACCGCGGTGTCGGCCCACAAGGGTCGCCTGCACAACAGACTGATAGAAAACGGGGTGCCGGTTCCTGAGTCGGTGATCGTGCCGCGGGAGGAAATAGCGACCTTCCGATTGGACGATGAATCCAAGGCCAGGATCGGCGTGCCATACGTGGTCAAGCCCGCTTGGGGCGATTCCGGCGTGGGAGTAGTGGTGGACGCCGACTCGGAGGAGGCCCTGCTCTGGTCGGCGGAACAGGCGCCAAACGCTGATTCCTTCCTGATCCAGAAGCGCCTGGAGCCCAAGAATCTCGGTATTCACGTGGCGTGGTTCCGCATGTTTCACGTCTGCCGGGAAGTAATACCGTGCTGGTGGAATCCCGAGACCCACGAGTACCAGATGGTGACGCCGGGCGAGATAAGGACCTATCACCTTCGACCCCTGAGGCAAATCATGCGAAGCATTGCCAGAGTCTCCCGCATGAAGAAGTTCACGTCGGAAATCTGCCTGCACCAGGACGGCAAATTCTACGCCGTGGACTATGTGAACGCCGACCCCGATATGAACCCCCGCTCCTTCTATGCCAACGGCGTGCCTGACGAGGTGGTGCGCCACATCGTGTGGCTGCTCTTCTACGAGGCTATGCACATGGTCAAGCGGGGACATGGGTTCTTTGACGACGAACTCGTCGAGTCGGAGGCGGACCGCAACTGGCTGGCCCGCCGGCAAAGGGAACAGGCGGCAGCGGCACGGGGTTAGCTTTCTCTCTGTAATATATCCGGCTGCTGAATCCGGGTTTGTCCGCTCAGGATGTTGTGGGTTTGCCGTTGCCCTAATCAGCATTGAAACAACAGTGGCTTGAGAGCCAAATGACCCAACGATGGGCTAGTGCAGGGGCGGGGTAGAAACCCACCCCTGCTGTATTTGTGGCAGGGGGTCGCTTGCCTGTTCCCTTTCCGGATTGCCCACAATTTACATCATTACATCAATGGATTGGACTGATTATGGCATCCTCAAGACGACCGAACCCACCTGTGATATCACGCGACAGGGCAACGCAGATCGCCAGGGATGTCCAGCGCCTGATTGGAACAGGTGATAAGCGCAGCGCGTGGGAGATGGTCAGGCATCTCCATCCGGCGGACGTAGGAGTAATCGTCGCCTCGCTGCCAAAGGGCAGCCGAGACGTCTTGGTGAGAGTTATGTCTCCCGAAACCTTTGCGTCGATATTGCGGCAGATGAACCCCATGGACGCGGGGCGCCTCTCGGCTCGCATCGGGTCCCGGGCTCTTTCCTTCGTCCTGAACCAAGTACGCCCGCAAGTTGCCCTGGAAACACTATTGCGCCTCCCCAAATCCCAGGCTCGAGAGGTGATCGAGTCCCTGGAACAGCCATTGCCGGATACCGCCCTGCTTGAGCACAAGCCGGACACCGCTGGCGCCATCATGGTCAACCAGTTCCCGGTGGTTGGCATGCATGAGATGGCTATGTCGGCGATTGGCAGCCTGCAGGAAATGGGCGAGATGCGCTATCAATTCACCCATGTCTTTGTTCTCAACGACCAAGGCGGGCTCGCCAGTCAGATCAACATGGTCGACCTGGCGCTCGCCGAGGCCGTTACGCCTGTGCGGGAAATCGCGGCGCCCGTGTTGACATCCGTCTCCGTCTCCACGTCTGCGGAGGAGTGCGCGCGGTTGCGGCGGCACTACAACCTGACGCAACTGCCTGTCGTGGATGAAGGCAGGTTGATTGGAGTGATTCCTGCCGAATCCCTGTTGAGCGCTGCGGTCGAACAGGACACCCGCCAGATGCTGCAGCCAACTGGCGTGGCCAGCGAGGCCTTCGACGGTCCAATCGTGGGCTCCTTGCGCACCCGCCTTCCGTGGCTGACTTTGAACCTTGGCACGACTTTTCTTGCTGCAGCGATGATTGCCCTCTTCGAGTCCACCCTGGCGAAAGTCGTGGTGCTGGCAGCATTCCTGCCCGTCGTGGCGGGGCAGGGGGGAATTGGTGGAACGCATACTTTGACGCTGTTGGTCCGAGCCATAGCTTTGGGGGAACTGGTTGGGGTAAATTCCGCTCGGCTCCTTGCGAGGGAGGCTTTCCTGGGGCTGCTCAACGGCTTGTGGCTCGGGGTGCTGGTGGCCGTCATAGCTATCGCCTGGCAGCAGAACCCGGCCCTGGGGCTGGTATTGGGCGCCGTCATGCTGGGTAACATGATTATCGCCGGAACCGTGGAGGCGGGCGGGCCGCTCTTCCTGCGCCGGGTGGGCGTTGACCCGGCTGTGGCATCGGCGATCGTGGTAACCACTTTTACCGACGTCTTTGGTTTCCTGCTGTTTCTGGGTATAGCCACCGCGTCGCTGAGCCTGCTGGTCTAGATCCCGCTGCCGAGGGGGAGGTTTTCTATTGGAATTGGCTCCAGGTGGTCGGCGGGGTTGAAGCCGAATATACGAGAGTAGAAGTAGAACTCGGCGGAGAGACACTGCATGATGGTCTCCGCCATGAGAAAGCCGTGATGCTCTCCCTCGAAGGTGAGATAGGCCGTTGGGACCCCGTTATCCCTGAGCGTGTTGAACATCTCCTCTGACTGTATGGCCGGAACTATCGTGTCCTCCAGGCCCTGGAAGAATATGACCGGGCAGGTGGCGAACTGGGAAAAGTTGATGGGTGAGCGTTCCACGTATCTCCTGCGATACAAGGGATAGGGGCCGACCAGTCCCACCAGGCTGTGGGCGTCGAACTTGTGGATGCCGCTCAGCAGCGCCTCAAGGTCACTGACGCCGAAGTAACTGGCGCCGGCCTTGAAGACGTCCCGAAAGGTGAGGGCAGCCAGGGCCGTGAAGCCGCCAGCGCTGCCTCCGCTGATGGCGGTACGATCGCCGTCAGCGTCTCCCCGCTCCACCACGTAGAGGGCGGCGTTCACGCAGTCATCCACGTCCACCACTCCCCACTCTCCGATGAGGCGCTCGCGGAACTCCCTGCCGAACCCGGTGCTGCCGCCGTAGTTGACGTCCAGAACGGCTATGCCGCGGCTGGTCCAGTACTGAACGGTGAGATTCAACTCTGCGGAGGCCGCGCTGTGGGGGCCGCCGTGGCAGGTAACCAGCAACGGTGGCTTCTCGCCTTCGGGAGCGATGTAGTCCTGGTTGGTGGGCGGGTAAAAGAAGGCATGGGACGTCTGCTCGTTGGTGGTGGGAAATTCGATGGCCTCTGGTATGGACAGGTAGCCCGGCGGCAGTTCGTCGTCGCTTTCCACCCGCAGGACGTTGAGCTGCCTGTCCTCGAGGGTGACTTCCAGGAGCGACATGGGGTGGTCAGGTGAACCTGCAACCAGAACTACCCGGTCCTGACCGGCCTGGAGATCGCCCTGTCCCATTTCCCAGTAGGGGGTTACGATGCGCTCAAAGCGCTTTTCGGGCCGCTCCTCGTACGGAAAAATCCGGGCAAGCCTCCAGAAACCATTCTGAGCGTAGCTGCATACCAGACTGCCAGGCGAGTCGAACCCGTAGGAGGACATACCCACCCACCAGTTTGCCCGGGAGAACTCGGCCTCCATCTCATAGACCGGTTCCACCTCTCCATCACGCCAGCGGTAGAGGTTGGCCCAATTGCTGCGGTCGGAGATGAAGAAAAGCTCGCCTGCCGGGGACCATTCCGGTTGTATGACTGCCTCGTCCACGCCGCCGGCAACGAAGGTCGCTGCTCCCAGGCTTCCGTCTTCCTCAAACGGGGCCGCCCATAGCTCCGTGCCGTCCCATGGCATATTGGGGTGGTCCCAGGTGAGCCACGCCAGCTGTTTTCCATCGGGACTGAGACGGGGCGAACTGTGGAAATCGTTGTCGGCCAGCAGGACTTGGGGTTCCCGATTACCTTCAAAGTCCAAGGCGACAATTTCGCTGAGAGGATGATCCTCGTCGGGGTCGGTGTGGTTTTCCCGAATGCAGACGATACGGCCGCGTCCCTGATCGACCACCCTGGTTCCATACCGGAAACCGGTCTCGGTCGTAATGGGAACAGGGGCTTCACCCGGCCGCTGCCGGTAGACCCGCTGGTCAGAATTGTTGGAGAAATACACGACCCCATTAGCTACGGTGTAGCTGCGGGCGCCGTACTCGTTCACCAGGGAGACCGAACTTAAGCCGGGTGGAGTTATGTCCACCAATTTGCCGTCGGGAGTGCGTTTCACGATGACAGTCCGGCCATCCTCGGCTGGTCGAACCTCTGCCCAGTAAGTGTCGGGACCGTCCAGGGCTATGCGAAGCAGGCTGGCGGTGCCGTGCCCCACCATTTCCAGCGAGACGGGAGATTTCCAGGTGCCATAGGGTGCGACCAGTGGCTGGCTCATATTCGGCCTGCGCCTGCTTTCCAAAGGTACTGTGAGCATGAGTTATGTCCAAATCAGCGTATCACGGGCTTGTCGGCGGCGCCATGATTAACGGGTCCTTGCCCGGAGCAGGAAGTCCCTGCGGCGGTTATCGTCCCTCAAGTCACGACTCCAATTTGTGCAATGCAGACAGCCCGAGTACTCCGCCCTCAACGCCCGCTGATCCGCTATTGCGGAAAAACGCATAGCTTCTGTGCGGATCTCCGGGCTTTAGAGCGGCCACCAAAAGAGGTCCGTATCTTCCTTCCTCGACCTCAGTTTTCCTTCCTCTTGCAGCCATAGGAATGGTGAAGTCAAGTGACGTTTGGTGGTGCATGGGGAGGGCGCTACCACGGTACATGTAAGCGCAAAAAGGGGGTCGGAAGTGTGCAATTCTGCGCATTATTTGCAATTCGAGGGTGCTGCCCTGCCTCGCCTCCGTGAGGGTGTTTCCTGCTCCCAAGGGGTGGTCTTGCCTGCAGGTCGCGGCAGGCTGTGCGTATGGGTGACTGATGGGGTGATGTTGGCCACTGATTCACTCGGTGGGTCGGTCGCCGCGCTGGATTTGCGTGCCTTCGGGTCCGCAGTATTCGAAGGTAGAGGTGCGTCATGAGGCTTGGCAAGGGGCAAATGTCCATCAGTCGACTTTTGGTTGCAGGCGGCTGAGGCATCTTTGCGGCCCTCGGCGGCACTTCAGGGCGCCATTGGCATACGGCACCGGATTCCCGATCGCCTTTCCCTGCCTCTGAGGAGACATGCCCCTCTGGCCGGTATCGGCCAAGTCGCTTGGCTGGGCAGGAATCCGGCGTTCTGTGCGGGCGAATTCCCCGAATTGCCGTTATTAGAGGTATGACGAATTGTGATATTTGCGATAATCTAGTATCCGTGCATTCCGTGTCCCAGGCAGGTCTGTAGTCGGGTTGGATGATACAATCGCTTTCCCGACGCTAACGTATGTTACTCGCTTCTGACATCAGCAAGGCCTATTCTGAACGCACCTTGTTCAGCGGGCTGAACCTCTCCCTGGCAGCCGGCGACCGTATTGCGCTGATTGGCGCCAACGGTTCGGGCAAGACCACCCTCCTTGACATTCTTGCCGGTCAGTCCCTGCCAGACGGCGGGACAATATCCCAGCGGCGCAACGCCAAGGTTGGCTACCTGAAGCAGGAACCGGGCCACTTTGCCGGCCAGTCGCTGCTCCAAGAGGTGCTGAACGCCAACCAGGAGGCGGTCGCCCTGGCGAGCCGCATTGCCACCACAAGGGAGGCCCTGTCGTCGGCGACGGATCCCTTGGAACAGCAAGAGCTGACCGACCTGCTCTCTCGACTTGACGAGGATATGGAAGCCGCGGGTGGTGACGACCGCGACCATGAGGCGAAAGCCATCCTGTCGGGCCTCGGCTTCAAGGAGAGTGATTTCTCCCGAGGCATGAACGAGTTCAGCGGCGGTTGGATAATGCGGGCCGAACTGGCCCGGCTGCTGTTCCGAAAGCCCGACCTTCTCCTGCTGGACGAGCCGACCAACCACCTGGACCTTGAAGCCAACCTCTGGTTCGAGAAGTACCTGTCCTCCTTCCCCGGCGGAGTGGTGATAACGTCCCACGACCGGGCTTTTCTGAACCAGGTTGCCAACCGGATCCTGGCCATCGAACCCGGGGAGGTCGTGAATCACCGGGGCAACTACGACGATTACCTGCTCGCCCGAGAGAGGGCGCTGGAGATAAAACAGGCGGCCGCCGCTCGGCAGGAACGCGAGATACAGCGGCAGATGAAGTTCATCGACCGCTTCCGCTCCAAGGCGACCAAGGCCACCCAGGTGCAGAGCCGGATCAAGCAACTGGAAAAGATCCAAGTCATTGAGTTGCCTCGTGCGACCAGGAAGGTGCGATTCTCATTCCCTGAGCCGCCGCGAAGCGGTCTGGACGTACTCACGCTGGCCAACGTCGGCAAATCGTACGGCAACAATGTTGTATATCGCGGGGTGAACCTGACGCTGGAGCGGGGCGACCGGGTTGCCCTGGTCGGTCCCAACGGAGCCGGCAAATCCACCATGCTCAAGATTCTTGCCGGCGTTCTGCCCATCGACAACGGGCAACGCAAGCTTGGCTACAACGTCATTCCCGCCTACTACGCCCAGCACGTGCTGGACCTGCTCGACCCAAGCAACAATCCCCTCGAGGAACTGCGGGAGATCGCGCCTGCGGAGTCCGAGCAGAACCTGCGGACGACCTTGGGCGGATTTCTGTTCAGCGGGGACGACATCCTCAAGCGTATCGACGTCCTGTCCGGTGGCGAAAAGGCGCGGGTCGCGCTGGCCAAGCTGCTCCTCCAGCCCAGCAATATCCTGCTGATGGATGAGCCAACCAACCACCTGGACATTGCATCCCGGGAGATCCTGGCCGATGCTCTCGGCGACTACCACGGCACCATCTGCCTTGTTACACACGACCGCACCCTAATCAGGCAGGTGGCGAACAAGATCATTGAGATAGACGGGGGAGTGCCCAGGGTCTTCCACGGGGACTACGACGGTTACCTGCTCTGGAAGCAGCAGGAAGCCGAGACAAAGCCCGCTCCGGCGGGCAGCAACGCCAAGGAACCCGACGCCGCTGGCGGTGCGAAGCGCGGCCGACGTCCGGGGCGGATCCTGACGGCCAAGGAGGAGCATCAGCGAGCCCTGGGCAGGCAGGCACGCAAACTTGCCGCCCGGATTGACGAGCTCGGCACCGCCATCAGCGAGCGGGAGGCCCTCAGCGCCGAGCTGGAAGCCATGTTCGCCAGCCCCGAGAGGTTCGACGATTGGGCCCAGCTGGAGGCCTCGAGCGAACGCTACCGGATCCTCAAGGAAGAGGAACAGACCCTTTGGGACGAATGGGAACGATTGTCGCTGGAAGCGGAGGATGTGGACCAGAGTCTTGTGGAACTCAGTGCCGGCTAACGTAACAGGATCCGATTGCCGTCCCTGATTCACCCTGGCTGTACATTTTGTGTCCGCTAGACCCAACCGATCTCCCTGTGTTGCCGGATCGCACTCTTGGCGCTGGCTTTCAGGTCGGGCGGTGGCTGGCGTCTTTCGAACCTTGGTGATCGAGGCTCTGAGCGTCTCCTCTACTTAAAGCAGCGGGCAACGGCAACAATGACCCCTGGCAGACGCCGATGGCGGGCCGTGCGCCATCCGTGACCATAAACGGAGCGTCAAAAAACCTTATTTTCCGATCGTTTCCGATCATTCCCACTCATTTCCTTTCATGCGCCCGCGACCAGGTGGCAGTTGCACTGCCTGGGTCGGTCACTTCCAGAACCCCCCGTTCAGGGCTCTCGATGAGCCGGTTTCCTCCGAGGTCTGTTCCGTCATGGGATTCAAGAATAACGATAGAGAATCGCCATGAGGCTTGGCAAGGGGCAAGTGTCATAAAACCGGGCAGTGCGCCAGTCCAGATTCCGGCAATTCCATGCCCCCTGTTACCATGGAGCCCGTTAAATCCCAGCGGAGAGCAACCTCTTGTACCTGACGGAAACTGAACTGGACATACCGCCGGCCCCGGCTGGCGCAGGACTGCTGGCGTGGCTGGCGCGGCAGATGGCGGAGCGGCTGCCCGAGGGCCAGAGTCCCCTGCGGCTGGTGGTCACCGAGTCCAACCAGCGGGGCTACCGCTGCGAGGTGACGACCCTGGTTGAAGATGGCCCCGGCGCGCCACGGTCCGGCAACGATCCTTCCAACGCTCTGACCAAGGAAAGCATTGCCGAGTTCCGTCCCCGCCTCTCGGAGAACACCTCGCAGTTCAACGCGGTGCTGCTGGTGCCCACTGGCATCGGCGCGGTCATCGGGGGGCATGCCGGGGATGCCACCCCCGTGGCGAGGCTGCTGGCGTCCGTCTGCGACGCGTTGATCACGCATCCCAACGTTGTGAATGCCTCCGACATCAACGAGATGCCCGCCAACGCGCTCTACGTCGAGGGCAGCGTGGTATGCCGCCTGCTGATGGGCACCGCGGGACTGCAGCCGGTCCGGGCCAACCGGGTGCTGGCGGTGGTGGACTCTCACGCCAACCCGTTGTTCACGGAACTGGCGATAAACGCAGTGAACGCGGCCCTTGCCTCCTATGGCCTGATCTGCCCCGGGGTGGTCGCCCTGGACCCGCCCCTGGTGATGCGCTCCACCTACACTGGCTCCACCCGTGCCGCCGGGCGCGTGGAGGACGTGGAGCGGCTGTTTGATGTGCTGGACGCACGGCGGGGCGAGTACGACGCCCTGGCACTGTCGTCGGTGATAACCGTGCCGTTCCAGTACCACGGCGATTACTTCAGCAGCGACGGCGGCATGGTCAATCCCTGGGGTGGCGTGGAGGCGATGCTGACCCATGCCATCTCCAGCCGCTACGACGTGCCCTCGGCCCACTCGCCCATGCTGGAGTCGCAGGAGGTGCTGGACCTGGACGTGGGGGTTGTCGATCCCCGGATGGCAGCCGAGGCGGTGTCGATGACCTTTTTCCAGTCGGTGCTCAAGGGACTGCAGAGGAGTCCGCGCATCGTCACCGACCGGGAGGCAATGCGGGAGCCGGGTGTGCTTACCGCCCGCGACGTTTCCTGCCTGGTGCTGCCGCAGGGTTGCCTCGGGCTGCCGACGCTGGCGGCGCTGGAGCAGGGCATCCCGGTCATCGAGGTTGAGGAGAACGCCAACCTGATGCGCAACGACCTTTCGGCTCTGCCGTGGCGCCGGGGCCAGTTCCACCGGGTCGCCAACTACTGGGAGGCTGCGGGGTTGATGGCTGCCCTGAAGGCAGGGATAAATCCCGCTGCCGTGCGGCGCCCCTTGGCCCCAGTGAGCGTTGAGAAGTCTTCCTTCTCGCATAAGAGCCAGGATTAGGTCAGGCGCCCGGCGATGGGTGCTGTGCTAGAATCGGCCAATGCGAACCGCCAGCCTGGACTGTCCCGACCAATACCCTGACGGGTTTTACACCATCCGTACCCCGGCGTTGGTCTACGACGAGCGTACCATCCATGGCCTTCTCGATTACACCAAGGCGCTACGTGACGACGCCCGGTGCAGGGTGCTGTTCGCCATAAAGTCCTTCTCCTTCGCCCCGGCGCTGCGGGTGATGGCGCCCCGGCTGGACGGATTTGCGGCAAGCTCGCTGTTCGAGGCCCGACTGGCGCGCAGCGTGCTCGGCGACTCCGGCTCGGTGCATATCACCACGCCCGGGCTGCGTGGCGATGAGATGGACGAGATCGGATCGCTGTGCGACCACGTGGACTTCAACTCCCTGGGCCAGTGGGCGATGTACTCTCCGATGCTGCGCGAACGTGCAAATTGCGGCCTGCGGATCAACCCGCAGCTATCATTCGCCGATGACTCTCGCTACGACCCCTGCCGTCCCCACTCCAAGCTGGGGGTGCCGCTGGACGACCTGGAGACCGTGCTACGCGACGAACCGGCACGGCTGGATGGAGTGCGAGGGCTGTTGATCCACTCCAACTGCGACTCGCCTGACTTTGCGGAACTGAGGGCCACGGTGGAACGACTGCGGGGCCGCATTCCCGGCCTGCTGGAGCGGGTGGAATGGGTCAATCTCGGTGGTGGCTACCTGTTCGAGGACGACGAGGGGGAACCCTCCCAGAACATTGGCGACCTGTGCCTGACGATAGACAGCCTGTGGTCGGAGTTCGGAGTTCAGGTCTTTATCGAGCCCGGCTCCGGGCTGATACGGGCCGCCGGGTACTTCGTCGCCACGGTGCTCGACCTGTTCAGCAGCGGCGGCGCGACCATCGCCGTGCTGGACACCTCGGTGAACCACATGCCGGAGGTGTTCGAGTACGGTTTCCAGCCGGAGGTAGTGGGCCACGATGGTGACGCGCCCTATGAGTACCTGCTGGCGGGCTGCACCTGCCTGGCGGGCGACATGTTCGGGACCTACCGCTTTCACCAAGCGCTGAGCGTCGGGGACAAGGTGGTGTTCAGCAACTCAGGCTCCTACACTCTGACCAAGGCCAGCATGTTCAATGGCGTCGCCCTGCCGTCAGTCTATTCCCTGACCACCGGAAGTGAACTGGTCCTCCAGAGCCAGCCGACCTACGGGGAATTCGCCGCCCGCTGGGCACTCGATCCCATGAGGGCCTAGAACGGTTCATCGCCCGCGATTGCAAGGGTCGGACGAAGGTCTAGCATTGCCGGAACAAGCATCCCCTAAGCCACACGTTTTGCAGATCCGAGACGCGGTCTCCACCCGCGAAAGCTCACTGCGCCTCGAAGCTGGCGATGCCGAACTGCCCCTGGGGCGGTTGCTGGAACGTTACCTCAGGGACGCGCCCATCGACCGGATGCTGGAAGAATCGCGCATTACCCCATCTTCGGCCGACTCCCTGTACGCCATCCAGGGACTGGTGTACGCCTGTGACAATTCAGGGCAGCTGCGGGAGATGTTCGACGGCATCGCCTTCGCCGATGGCTCTCGACCCATGGCGCTGAACGACTCGCCCACGGTGCATTCGGCTCAGGTCGGGGGGCAGGAGATTGCGCTGCTGGACATTGAGATCGACCGTATCGCCTGCGACTACGACCGCAACTGGACCGGGTTTCACGCCCGCAAGTGGCAGAGGGCCCCGGAACACTACGCCTCCTTCGTCCGAGACACCCTGGTTACCGAGCACGGTGAGGCGAAAGCGGATGACCTGCTTGAGCTTCGCACCGCTGGACAGAAACTGAGATTCCTGGAATCCCTGGCGCGCCGGGTCTGGAACAGCCGCTTCGAGAACTACTCTCGCTTCACAGGCCGGAAGCTGGTGTACAAGTCGGGCGACGAGACCATCGACAACTTGCTGGATGGCGGCGGGGGCATCTGCTCGGAGAAGGTGCAGGCTCTGAAATTCCTCACCGACCATTATGGTCTCGAGTCGGAGTACCTGATTGCCGGTCCGGACGCTGAGGGCCCGGTCCCAGTGGACAAGCTGCGCGAACTGCTGAGGACTTTCGACCCCAGCTTCGCCAAGCGTTACATGCGCTACTGGCAGCACACGGCCCTGCTGTACCGGGTCGACGGCGTGGAGGTGCTGGTGGACTCCACCAACGGCAACGTACCCTTCCTGTTTCTGCAGGGGAGCGATGCCGACCGCGTGCTGCGCTGCGAGGACAAGCGGCCCATACCGGTCAGGATGATCGAGGCCGAGGAGGATTTCTACTACCACCGGGTGCCCCAGGACATTCCGGAAAACCTGTTCTTCGCCCTGGAGGGATGGATGTCATTCTCAGACTTGATGCAGGTTTTCGACAACGAGTTGGGACTCTTCCTTTCCGCCGACTACCACATCGCGCCGATCGCCTATCGCAGCGAGCAGGCGTTCCAGCGCGAACGAGAACAGTTCCTGGAGGTATGCCGACGGGGACGGCTCCAATGCTCCGTGACCGAGGACTGGACGCTGGACACGCCGCTGGGCCGCGCCTTTCAGGAGGCCGAGCCGGACGTCGCCGCCAAAATATTGTCGTCCCGCGACCACCTGCTGCACCGCATCGACCTGTGCGACGGCGCTGGGCACGAGGCCGGGCTGGTCGTCATCAGTCTGCGGAACTAGGGCCCTGTCCCTCCCGCGGGGCCGGGTATACACTGGCCCCCATGAGACCTCGAAGGCACACTCCGGCGAGGCTGCTGGCTCTCATTCGTAGCTACCTCCTGTCGTCGCACTCGGACAGCGAGTTGCGGGAGTCCGTTCGACTCCTGATGGGGCGGACGGCAGAAGAACCGGCGGACGCCCTGCTGCCGGAGTGCTTCGCCATCGTCAACGAAGCCATCGACCGACGCCTGGGAGCCTGGCGGCTCTTCGGCGACAACTTGCCGGCAGATTCCACCGGCGACAATGTGCCCATCATCGCAGAGACCGTCGCTGACGTGGCCCGCCAGCGGCGCTTTCGGCGCGATGGAGATATCCTGCTGCCCGGTGCGTTCTATGATGCAGCACGACGGCACGATATCGATGCCCGCCTTCAATTCCGGGCGACCGACGAACAACTGCTGGCAGGCAGGCACCTGTTCCGGGGCAGGGTGGTGCAGATGGACGCGGGCGAGGGCAAGACCGTGGCCATCGCCTTCGCCGCCGCACTTCACGCCGTGCTGGGCCGACGTGTCCATGTGATCACGGCCAACGACTACCTGGCCGACCGGGACGCCGCGCTGCTGGGGCCGGTCTACCGTTCGCTGGGGCTCGACTGCGGCGCCGTGCTGGGCCACATGGAGAGGAGGGAACGCCGCCACATCTACAGGCGCGGCATCATATACGGAGCGATGCGGGAGCTGGGGTTCGATCATCTGAGGGACCACCTGGGGACAGCGCCGGAGGAACGTGTGCAGCAACCCCTCGACGTTGCCATCGTTGACGAGGCCGACCACGCCCTGATCGACGAGGCATACACGCCGCTGATCATCTCCGGCAATCCCTTGGGCGGCACACGCTGGGCGGTGCGGGTGAACGGCGCCGTGGCAGACATGATTGCCGAGCAGCGAGTCCTTGCAGAGGGACTGGCCCAGGATCTCGATGCCAATGACGACCGCTCCCCGGAACGCCTGCGCCTGCTGGCCAAACTGATACTGGCGAATCCGGACAACAAGACACTTCGACAGCACCTGGCGGCCTTGCCGCACCGGATGCGGCGGGCCTGGGCACTGGCGGAGGACGAATACCAGGCACTCACGACCGGCCTGTTCTACGCCATCGCTCCCGGCGGGAGGCATGTCAGCCTCACAGACGCCGGTCGGGACCACCTGGAGCAGCGGCTGGGCCCAATTTTCGACGGTCCAAACGATGGGTCAGAGGACTCCCGTGGACGAGGCGCGCTCCGTTCAGCCAGACGCCCGTCCCCCCCCGCGGGACGCGGCGCCCGCCGGTACGGAGTGGCCAACCAGGTCTCCCAGGCGTTGCACGCCCACTTGCTGCAGCAACGCGACGTGGACTATCTCGTTGATGACGACAGCGTGGTTCTCATCGACCAGCACACGGGGCGGCCCAAACCGGACAGCATCTACCAGCACGGGCTGCAGCAGGCGGTGGAGGCGCGGGAAGGGGTGACCGTGCAGCCTGAAAACGAGACACTGGCGCAGATATCGGTCTCGGGTTTGGTCAGCCGCTACGGCCAGGTCGCGGGCATCACCGGCACCGCCGAACCAGCCGCCGGAGAGTTCCGACGCAAGTACGGCCTGGTAGTCGCCGTGGTGCCTCCGGCGCATCCGCTCCTGCGGACCAGCATCCCGCCAGCGGTGTACCTGTCGCGGGAGGACAAGCTGGCAGCAGTGGTGGACGAGGTGGAGGCCCGGCACCGGACGGGGCAGCCGGTGCTGGTGGGCACGCGCACGGTAGAGCAGTCAGAGGAGCTGGCCGGCCTGCTGAGCGAACGGCGAATTCCCCATCGGGTGCTGAACGCGGTCACCACCCACACCGAAGCCGCGATCGTGCGCGACGCCGGGGCATTCGGCGCGGTTACTGTGGCCACTCACATGGCAGGGCGCGGGACGGACATCCTGCTGGAACCCAATCTCGATGACCGGATGGCGCAACGATGTGCCTCCGAGATCGAACGGGTGTTGACCGGCGCGACAGGGGACCCTGGGACTTTTGAGGTATGCTGCCCCTCTGCGGAGCAGGCCGCGGTGCTTGAACACGAGCTGAACAAAATTGCAGCATTTCAGGTCGACCGATCAGACGATGGTTGCGGCTTCAGTATACGGCGGCTAGGGCAGGCGACGGGCCGCCCTGGAACCACCACACTGGACTTCGCTCCGGGCCTGTGCGTAATGGGCACCGAGGTGCATGACTCCAGCCGGATCACGTTGCAGCTGAATGGCCGCAGCGGGAGGCAGGGGCAATTCGGGATGACCCAGACCTTCCTGTCGCTGGAGGACCGGCTGGTCAACCTAGACGCCGAGGCAATCCTGAAGCTCGCCAATTGCCGCCGGATGGATGCGGCAGGGCTAACTTGCTATACGGGACCGGACGTATCCCGGCGCATACAGCAGTTGCAGGACGCCGCGGACCGGGAGGGTGAGTCCCAGCGTGCGCTGATACAAGACTACGCCGCCGAGCTGGACCACCAGACCCACCTCTACCACCAGCGCCGCCAGGAGCTGATCGGCCTGGCCTCGGATACGGAACGGGTCAGGCCCATGTGCGAGCAGGTAGTCGCGAAGGTGGCCTCTCGCTTGGCCGCCAAGCACCTGGGTCCTGACGTGGACAATGACTACGCCGTCCGGTTTGGCCGGATGCAGGCAGAGTTGCGGCGGGATTTCGGCGTCGAGTGCTCGCACCTGTACGGGATGGATCTGGGCTTGCTGCCGGAGTCACTGGCGGAGCTGCTCACCGCTCAACTCGATCGCCTGGCCAGCAGATGCGGCGGGAGCGCCTTCCCGGAGCTGGCGCGCCTGCTCTACTTGCAGGTGTGCGGCGAGCTCTGGCCCGGACACCTGACCACCCTGCGCGACCTGTTGGCCGTACAACTGCTCAGCGGAAGCAACCACAAGTCCTCGGTCGCCGCATATATCCTGCGCTGCACCGGGGCGTGGAACGCATTCTGGGATATGGTGGACGAGGAGTTCCTTTCGCGATTGGCCACTCTCCAGACGGGTGCTTCCGGTACACAAGCCGCGCAGCCGGTCAAGGTCAGCGGCGCAACCGAACGGCTGCTGGCCATGGATGCACCTCTGCCCGTCGACGAGGGTCATGGGAGCATTACACTGATATAACGTGCGCTGCCTGGGGAGGGAATGACGGCTGCCGAAGGCGGCGGTGTACAATGTCGGCAGTTCATTGGGGGAAGAACGGCATGGTTTGGCGAAAGATGAGGCTCGGCACAGCCCTGTCCCTCGGCGGAATCGTCGCCGCGGGGCCGCTGATCGCTGCATGCGGGGGCCCTTCGTACGATGACTGGGCAGCCACCGACGGCGCCGCCGGGCGGATCAACCTCGACGACGTGCAGCAGGCATTCAAGGACTCCGACAGCGCCACGGAGTTCGAGCGGCGGGTCAATGAAATCTACGAGGGCGACGGCCTCATCCTGATCCGGGCCAGTCAGGACGGTCAAACCCTGACCCTGGAGGGCTGGGAGGACCTGAACAACGACAACGAGATCGACGACGACGCCGACGATCAGCTCTTCTCCATAGTCAGGGGAAGCGACAATGAATACGATATGCGCGGCTACCACGGCAACGGGTATTACAACAGCCACTTCGGGGCTGGCGATTTTCTCTTCACCTACCTGATTATTTCATCTCTCTCCGGGCCGCGCGGCTATTACTACAGCACGCCGCCATCCCGCGGTACGGAGATGCGCAACCAGCGCACCACCTACCGCAACTCGTCGGCCTACGGCGGGCAGACTTCGCGCAACGCGAGCTACAACTCCAGGCAGGCCTCCTTCGCCGGGTCGCGCTACCAGTCAAGCAGAGGTAACGTCAGCGGCAACCGCAGCTCCTACCAGTCAACCCAGAGGACCAGCGGATCTTTCCGCACCAGCAACTCTATCTCCCGCAGTAGCTCAGTTCGCTCGTCATCCCGGAGTTTCGGCGGCGGGTTTGGCGGTGGCGGCGCCTTTCGCGTGCGCCTGAGGTCCTAGGCATCGCCAGTCCGGACGAACGCTTCACCCTCCAAGTGTCCCTGGCAGGCATGTCGCGGGAAGACCGGCTGCTGGTGGAACTGCCACCCGAGTTTCTGGAGTTCTCGGTCTCCCAGTTGCTGGACCGGGTCTTTTCTGATGACGAAGATATGCAGGGGGAGATCTCCGCGCGGTTCGATCTCCGGGCCAACCCCGACCTGCCGGATATCTACTCCGTATTCCTGACGGTCTGCGAGGAGTGGCGCGACTGGCGTTGCGCACTGCCCGTGTCGTCGGCCGGTTCCCCGGCGGAGTTGGACGAACTGGTTTCACGCCTCCTGCAGGTTGACGGGGACGACCGCAGCGTGTCCCTGCACTTGGAGCAACAGTACAGCCCGCTGGAATACGCGTCACGGCATGGCCTGTGGAACAGTCGCAACGAGCTGCTGGACTGGATGCGCTCCCTGACCGTGCTGTACTTCCTGGACAAACACGAGGTCGAGATGGCCGCACCCGGGCCGTTGCCGGGAACCGCGTCGAGCCTCGCCAGAGCGCTGGAATTTCTGCAGTCCCAGGGAAACATCGCGCAGCAGCCCGCAGATGAGGGCGCATCCGACGAAGCAGGCCCCTTGGCGATCACGCCCGAGGGCAGGCGGTTCATAGCCAGTCTGCTGTCCGAGACCGAGTCATACATCGACCAGTACGACCACTACCAGGACACCCTGGTCGATGCCGACGGCGATGTTGTGGAGTTTGGCACCGGGCGCGGCCTGGACCTGCGGGTGGAGGCTTTCCTGGCTGAGGCGCTCGACCCCATGCGAACCGTGTTCCTGCTGCGCCTGTATGACGGCACGCTGGACGCGCGGCTGCGGGACTGGGCCGAGGTGCTGGAAAGCGAGGCGTTTTTTGAGGCGGTACTGGAGCCGGTCGTAAACCGCGAGGGCATCGCTCCCGAAGCCATGGAAGCAGTCATGGAGCACGGCTACACCTGGCTGGAGGAGCAGCAGGAGCAGGCACGGCGGGAAGCTGCCGATCGCGAGTTGCTTCGCCGGGCCGGCGGTGACGCCCCCTAGACGGCCATGAACAGGATCAGCGCCGAGCTGATCACCACCGCGCTCTCCACGAAGGCCACACCCACGTTGCGGTCTCCGGCCAGGGCCTGCGAGACCCGAACCGTGGGCAGCAGCACTAGGTCGAACAGCAGGCGCATCACGTAGAGCAGGATGAATCCCAGCACCCCGAACACCAGGAATGCGGCGATGCTCTCTCCCCAACTCTCGAACTGCCCGAACACGGCTTTCATGGTAACCAACCCGATGGCTATCAGGTTGCCGCCGAGCGCCACCCCAACGGCCGTGTTATTGGCCTCGATTTCGTCGTGGATCTTGAACGATGTGGTGAGCTCATAGGCCAGGGCGAAGGCCACCAGCAGGACCAGCCCCATGCCGAAGAAAGCCAGTGTTACCAGTGCTGCCTGGGTCTCATTGGTGACGGTATCGCCAGCCACCGCGCCAGCGATCAGCAGTCCGGTGGCGACGTACATCCCGAACTCGGCGGCCCCGGCCCCGACGTTACGGTCTTCCACCACTTCCTTTTCCAGATGGAACTGGTAGAGAATCAGCCGATCGAAAACCATCCGCACCAGGTTCAGCGCCACGATTCCCCCAAGCGAGTACAGGAACACCCGCAGTACTTCCTCGCCCAGCTCCCGGTTGAACCCGAACCCGCCCGCTGCGGGTAGATCGGCTTCCGCCAGGGCGGCATACGAGAACCATCCGCCGCCGGAGGGTGGGCCGTACAGGGATCCCACGAACACCAGGATAACGGCGATGAAGTAGCCGCTCAGCCGCAGGGCCACAGCGATGTTGGCCTTGGCAACCACTTCCTCATCGACCCGGTAGTTGCGTGTCACTGCGTCCCTGGCCAGCTTGGCCAGCACCAGTATGATCAGACCCTCGGCGACGAACACCAGCCCCCGGGGGAAAGATTGTAGCGCGTCGATAAATGCGTCAATCATCGCTTGCTCCGGCTGGTGTATGTGTTGCGCGCTGCGGCTTCAGGAGATCCGCCGCTCGCCCTGGTAGAGGGTAATGGTCTCGGGGTCAACGACATCGCTGAATACGACCTCGAAGGGCCGTTCCGGCCACTTCATAATAGACAGTGTCCGCTGGCCTTGTTCCTGCTGGAAGTCCCAGTGATAAAAGGCATCTCCCGGTCCCTTGCTGTCCTGGAAAAAGAGCACCTCGACGCTGTTCCTGTAGAAGTAGTTGTCGCCATCGATGGTGACGCAATTGTCGATGGATTGCTCCTCGTCCAACTGGATGAGGTCCTCTTCGCTCAGGCCGGTGCTGCCCAGGCCAACTGGACCTGTGTCCTCCGTCACCGTTGTCGAAAGCTCGCGTCCGTCGGTCCAGTCGATCCAGAGGCGGTCGTCACCGTCGACGCAGAGCAACTCGTACCAGGTATCAGCCTTGCTGGAGTAACGGTGGATGCGTTCGATGAATAACAGCCGCTCGTCGTACTCGACGGAATAGCCGTTGATCGTCAGCACGTCGCCCACGCGGGCTCCCCTGATGCTCTCATCATGGGCAGGTCCGACTGGCTCCCGGCGCTTTTTCCCTTTTCCGAACAGGGACCGCAACATAGTCAGATCTCCAGCGGCCAAGCGGGGCCACGGATTGAGTGTACTCAGGCCATGGGTGCAGGTCAATCTGCGCCTGCGACCAGCAACCATACCTTCCCAGGCGCTGGAGCCATCTTTTGGGCCGCAGGCCGGGCCCTTGCAATCGTCCTGGTGTTCTGAAGTTTGGTACTTGCCAAGCCTCATGACACCCTACTATCATGAACTCCGTGCACATTGTCGAACATTTGGTCAATCAACACAGCACGAGGCTCCCTTTCTGGGCCGGACAAAACGAGTGGGACAAAATGGGACGGGAATCGCAATTTTTTTGTTCCACGACAGCAAAAGAGCGGAGTTTCAGCTTTAAATCCGGCACATCGCTCGGGCGAAATGGGACAGGATGGGACAAAATGGGACTGGATCGGGAAAATTCTGTCCCGTTTTCCCGCACGGACACCGCCTTCCCCAGGCAGCCCGGCCATTTGGGGCAACAAATGTGCTGAATTCCCCTCCAGCCAAGAGCGATTGCCCTCGACGAGGCCGTATTCTGTTGCGGGGCAATGAACCCTTGGATTATGCTTTAGCTTACCGGAACCCATTGCGTATGCAGAGGAGCCTCAAATGAGTCCCATAGCACTGCTGGTGGTGGGAATTGTCCTGATTGTCCTGGGATGGTTCGTGCAGTCCAATCTATTCGAGTGGCTTCTGAACGTACTGGGTGTCATCATCATCGTCATTGGCGTGGTGGTGGTTGTCATTGCCGGAATTTCCGCCTTCAGCGGAAGAAACAGGGGATCGAGCGGATTCTGAACTGAGTTCGTCCCCCAACCTCAACGTACAGAAGGGAGGGATACATCATGGGGATGCTCTCGCGTATGTCCACCATCGTTAAGTCAAAGATGAACCGCATTCTGGACAATGCGGAGGACCCGAGGGAAACGCTGGACTACTCCTACGAGAAACAGCTGGAAATGCTGCGCAACGTCAAGCGCGGCGTGGTCGAGATGGTTGCGGCCAAGCGGCAGATCCAGCAGCAGGCCGACAAGGTGAGGGAGAACATTGCCCGCCTGGAGCGGCAGGCCGAGCAGGCCCTGGACTCGGACCGCGAGGACCTGGCCCTGATGGCACTGGAGCGCAAGAACACCTCCGCTCTGGAGTTGGAGGGACTGGATGGGCAGATCGCCGGCATGGAAGTCGAGCAGGAAAAGCTGACCCAGGCGGAGGCCCGTCTCTCGGCCAAGGTGGCCGCCTTCCGCTCCAAGAAGGAGGTCATCAAGGCCCAGTTCACCGCTGCCCAGGCCCAGGTGCGCATTGGGTCGGCCCTCTCCGGCATCTCCGAGGAGATGGGCGACGTGGGCCTGGCCGTGGAGCGGGCCGAGACCAAAACGGAGAATATGCGCGCACGCGCCGGCGCCATCGACGAGCTGGTCAACACAG
This sequence comes from Dehalococcoidia bacterium, assembly GCA_965215675.1. GTDB lineage: Bacteria > Chloroflexota > Dehalococcoidia > Lucifugimonadales > UBA3495 > VXOI01. Next base: position 390,916 of record OZ244112.1, read on the forward strand.
GAGTGCTGGACGAATTCGGCGGCGGCAACAAGGACGACATCACCCGCGAGCTAGAGAAGATGTCGGTCAGCAGCAGTGCCGAGAGCGAACTGGCCGCCCTGAAGGCCCGTCGCAGCGGCGGTAGCTCCTGATGATCGTCCGCATCAGTTCCGAGGGCCAGTACAACCTTCCGGGATCCTACATCGACCAGCTCAACGAGATCGACAACGAGCTGGTCGAGGCGGTGGAGGCCGAGAACCAGGCCGCCTACGAAGTTCTGCTGAAAAGGATGCTGGACCTGGTGCGGGAAAACGGGACAGAGGTTCCCGTGGATGAACTGGTGGAGTCCGACCTTATCCTGCCCGAGCCAGACCTGACCCTCCGGGAAGCCGAGGAACTATTCGTGGGCGAGGGCTTGCTGCCGGGCTAGGCCAGAGCAGACGCACGCCGCAAGTTTCGTTCCTTCTCCAAGGAAAAGACCGCCGGGTTTATCGTTCCCGGCGGTCTCTGTTCTTGAAGCGTAGGGTGCTAGCGGGCGACGAAGTCGAACTGCTCGAACTGGCCGTGGACGATGGGGTCCGGATCCAGGCCCAGCCAGCGGTCGAGGATGGTCGCGTAGGTGGAGCGGAAGTCGGTGGTGTAGGCCATGTCGCCCTCGGACAGGTCGGCCTCCCGCAGGGATGGGTACTGGCCGTACAGGCCGCCCTGGACCGATCCGCCGAACACGAAAGCGACGCCGCCGGACCCGTGGTCGCAGCCGGTGCCATTGTCCCTGACGCGACGCCCGAACTCGGACCAAACCAGCACCAGCGTGTCCTCCCAGAGTCCCTGCTCCTTGAGGTCGTCTGTGAAGCAGGCGATGGCGGAGGAGGCGTCCTGCCACAGCTTGCCGTGGGCCCTCAGCTCGTCGCTGTGGGTGTCGAAGCTGCCGTGCTGGGCGTAGAGGATGCGGGTACCCAGACCGGCGCTCATCACCTGGGACGCGTTCCGCAGGCCGTTTGAGATGGGAGCGTCGGCGTACTCGACGCTGGAGGAGTAGCGCTCCGGCGCGGTGCGCAGGATGTCGGCACCCATCAGGGCCTGGGCGCCGTTCTCACTGAGCGCCTGGGCCACAACGTCCCTGCCGCCCGAGGGGCCGTACATACGGCCCAATGCGTCCAGGGCGTGATGGCGGACGTTGTCGTCGTCGATGTCCGGGAGCAGGCCGTAGGTCTCGAGGTTGCCCACCGAGGCCACCGGCACGCCCCTACCGACCAGCGCGCGCGGGAGGCCGCGCCCAAAGTTGACACCGGTCAACACGTTCTCGCCCTTGGCGTCGAGGTTGCGGATGGCTGCGCCCAGCCAGCCCTCGGTGCCGATGGTCTCAGGCTCCGCGGTGTACCATATGTCCCGCGACCGGAAGTGGGAGCGGTTGGGCTGCGGGTAGCCGATGCCGTTGATCACGGCCAACTCGCCACGGTCCCACAGGTCCTTGACCGCAGGCATGTTGGGGTTGAAGCCGAGTTCGCCCGCCTCCCCTTTCGTCCCGAGGGGCAGCACGTCCTGCTGGGCAATGCCGATGCCGGGGCGATGGTCGTAATACAGGCTGTTGTTGAAGGGTACTACCGTGTTCAGCGCGTCGTTGCCGCCGTTGAGCTCGATGACGACCAGCGTGCGCTCCTTCCTGGTGGAAACCATTGACCTGCTCCTTCCGGGTTGTGTTCGTTATTGCGACTGATTCCAGATACCGGGAAAGACCGCCGGAGTGACTTACCGGGCTCTCTGGTATATCTGGATGCGGTGCCGGTTGGTTTCGGTCACGTACAGGCGACCCTGGCTGTCCAGCCTGACCGAGGAGGGGCACCAGAAATATTTTTCGATGTGGGACGATTCCTCGTGGGGGTCGTCGATGAAGTATTCAATCTCCATGTCGAGGTCGGCGGTGGCCCGGGCCGCGGCTTCCTCCCTGTTGATGCTGAGGAAGTTGGCAGCCCATTCGGAGATTGTGCCTTCGCCGCGCAGCAACTGGACGAAGTTCCCCTGGGCGTCCAGCACCTGCACCCGCTCGTTGCCCCAGTCGGCGACGTAGATGTAACCATCGCGGGCGACGGCAACACCAGCGGGGCGGGTGAACTGGCCCTCGCCCCGGCCCGAGCAGCCGAAGGCGGCTAAGAACTCGCCGTCGGGTGAGAACTTCTTGACGGCGTCGTTGCCGAAGTCCGCAACGTAGACGTTGTCCTGCGAGTCGCACGTCAAGCCCCAGGGCAGGCTGACTCCGCGCTCGCCCTCGCCGCTGATGGTAAGCAGGTGGCGGCCGTCGGCAGTGTATTTCTGCACGCGGTTGTTGAACGTGTCGGACACGTAGATGTTGTCCTGGCTGTCGAAGGCGAGACCCGACGGCGTGTCCAGCTGCCCATCGCCGGAGCCGGACTCGCCCCAGTGGAACAGGTAGCTGCCGCCATCGTCATAGGCAGTGATGCGGTTCAGCTTTTCGTCGCTGATGAAGTAGCGGCCCTGTGAGTCCACCGCTCCGCAGGCGGGCCAGACGAACCTGCCGCCGTCGCGCCCATAGCCGCCGAAGTTGCCGTAGTACCCGCTCTCCGCGTCGCACATGGTGACACGGATGCCGCGGGCGGTCTCCTCCTTGCTGCGGCTGATGACATAGAGGCGGTCGTCCTTGCCGACCGCAGTGTCCACGGGGTAGTAGAAGCCCTTACCCTCCATCACCGTCATGCCCATGGTGTGGGAGTATTCCAGGACCCTTGTCTTTTGCGCTGTGGTCATTGCCGCACCTCGGCGTTGAATTTGGCGGGGTCGGTCAGAATCCGGGTTCCCAGACGGCCTTCAGGTCCAGCAAGAAGCCCGTCAACTCTGGATCGCCTGAGAGGGTTTCGGGTGATTCCAGTATCTCGGCTTCCGCGCCTGGGCGGTAAATGTACACCCGGTGCTGTGGGTCCAGCGGATCTATGAGCCAGCCCAGCCGGACGCCGTTTTCGATGTATTCATCCATCTTGCGTTGCAGGCCACGAAGGTTGTCGGAACTGGAGCGCAACTCGATTACAAAGTCGGGAGCGATGTGCCAGAACCCCTCCTTCCGATCGTCGGTCAAGGCTGCCAAGCGAGACTTAAGGATCCAGGATGCGTCAGGGGAGCGCACCGCGCCGTTGGGCAGGGTAAAGCCTGTTGATGAGTCGAACACCTCGCCCTTGCTGTCGGCTTCAGCCCAATACCACAAGCTTTTGTTGATGCGGGAATTCTGGTTCCCGGAAGTGGGAAGGGTTGGGGGCAAGACTTCCAGCTCTCCTTGGGAGTTGCGCTCGAGGCGCAGTGTGTCGTTCAGCGAACTCAGCCTGCCCAACACGTCGTCGGTGAGCTGCACGATGGGATCAAGCCGCAGCACGATGGGGCCCAGCGGCTCCGCCGAAGGCCTGGCCTGCGTTGAATCTTGTTTCAGTTTTATGCTCTGCGTGGTCAACTTGGGGAGATCCTGCCAACTCGGTGATTGCTACGACCGTTGGAACTCCTGGGTGGCCGCCACCATCTGGAGCACGTCGGCGATGTGCTGGCGGTCGGTGTTGGCCCCCGTGCTGCCCTGGGCGGAAAACTCCACCAGGGTCCGGCGGGTGTCCTCGTCCACCTCAAGCGATCCGACTTCCTCCAGGCAGGCGTCCACCAGCCGCTCCGGGGAGGTGGTCTCGCTCAGGCCAGCGGAAATGCGGCCGATCATGGCCTGGATGCCAGGCTTGTCCGCGTCGCCGATCTGCTGGCTGGCGAAGTTGATCCGCTCCACCAGCGTGCCGCTGTCCAGCCAGTCGGTGCCCTGGTGCCAGCCCTCGACGCTGGGCGGGTTGTTGAGAATCTGGCCCATGTAGGACGCCTGGTTGTACCGGTCCAGGATCTCGTAGCGGGGCCGGTCGAACTCGCCGGTCAGACGCAGTACGCCGGCAACCAGCTCCACGGGGCTCTTGACCTTGGTATAGCGGATGCCTACCGACTTGAAGAAGTCGGAGTTGAACAGCACCCCAACTGTGGCGCCGATGTTGTAGTCGTTGTCGAAGTAGGCCTGCACCAGCGTCTCTATGGCCTCGGGGTCGCGCGGCGGTGTGTAGGGCCATTCGGGCACCGGCGGCTCGTCGGTCACGAAAAAGCTGTACAGGTGGCGGGCGATGAAACGGGCGGTCGCGGGCTGCTTGCAGATGATGTCTACGATGTCCTCGCCGTTGAAGTTGCCCGTCTCGCCCAGGAACGTCTTTTCACCGAAGTCGTGGTCATCGGGGTGGAATTCGAAGTGCCACGAGATGCGGCCGTAGGGCCAGTCGGAGTCGCGCTGGGAGCGCATCTCCATGTATTCCCTGTTGGCAATGGTCCAGCCGGTGAAGGCGCGGGCGCACTCCTTGATGTCCTCCTCGGAGTAGCTACCCACACCCATTGAGAACAGTTCCAAGAGCTCGCGCCCGAAGTTCTCGTTGATAGCGCCCTTGTGGTTGTCCTGGTTGTCCAGCCAGATGATCATTGCCGGGTCCCTGGACAGCTCGATCAGCAGGTCTCGGAAGCTGCCCATGGCGTAGTGGCGGAACATCCGGGTCTGGTCGGACAGCGCCTTGCCGTGGATCACCTTGTTGTAGCCGGTGGCGAAGATGCCGTGCCAGAAAAGGGTCATCTTTTCCTGCAGCGGCGCGGAGGTGGTCGCCATGCGGTACAGCCAGTTCTCGGCGGGGGCCTGTGGGCCCATCATCCCCGACAGCTCGGGGTGAAAGCGCCGGACCAGGTAGTCGCTGATACGCCGCTCGTCCCTGGGGGCCAGCAATTCATCGACAGCGGCCTCGTAGCCCATGGCCGAGAAGTTCGCCAACTCATCTCGGGTTGCCCCGAAACCGGCCCGCCGCAGGAGATGGGCGATTAATTCAACGTCGGTTTTCGTCTGAACCATACAAGATCTCCCGTGGAGGCTTATACACGTAGGAACAAGGTTATTCTAGGCTTGGCGGGGAGTATGCGTCAATCGAACCAAGAGGCGGCTAACCTGTGTGCATTCCGGCCATAACGATGCCTGACACGCAGGAATTCAGAAGACTGGGGTTCCCGATTTCTTGAGTGCAGAACGCCCAATAGCGGATTTCGCTGAATCCGGAGACTGCTGTCGGGACACTGACGAACACGGAGCACCGTCGCTACGGCTGGCCGACCCGTACCGAGATGATGTCGGTGTCGTGATACTGCTGGTGCCGAACCGACTGGGCGAAGCTCCGGAGCAGTCGCAGCGACAGCTCCTCCTCCACCGGGTCCTGTGTGTCGTGCTGCTGCAGCTGCCTGATGCGGTCCTCGAGGTTCGCCTCGTTTCCGCCCCCTATGAACTCCAGATCGGCAACGGCCCCTTCGCTGGCCGCCAGCACAATCAGGGTGCGACCGTTGTCCTCAGAGTCGTCCTCCTCGACATCCAGGCTCAGGTCCAGAGGCGACAGGGTCAGAAGAGTTTCCTCGGCAACGGCGCTGAGCCGGTCCTTCATGGAATCGTTCCAGCCCCTGCTGGCAGCGAACCGCGCCATGAACTCGTTCAGGTCGGGCAGGGAATCGATGTGCAGACGCGACTGGAACCGCATCCGCCTGGGGCTGGTCAACTCCAGGTATAGGACCATGATGATTGCCGCCAAGCCCCCAGTCGTTATCGCGCTCTTGAACAGAGTGTCCCAGACGGCGCCGAAGGACGGCAGGTAGAACAGGTTGAAGTGGAACGAAGCCCCTATCCAGAAACAGATTCCCGCGACCACCACCTTCTGGCGGTTCGGTTCGTTCTGGATGACTGACCTTGTACCGTCAACCAGCAGGGTACCTGTCACCAGCATCAGGTAACCTGTCATCACCGGGGCTGGAATGGAGGCGATAAGGCCGGATACCTTCGGAAGGAACGCCACCGCGATGAAGATCAGGGCAATGCAGTACCCCACCCGGCGAGAGGCCATTCCCGTGGTCTGGCTGAAGGAGATAATGCCGGAATTGATGATGTTGGGGACCGCTCCGCAGAAACCGGCAAGCAGGTTGCTCACGCCGGACCCGGTCATCCCGCCCTGCACCTGTCGGAAGTCCACCGCGCGGTCGTCCCGCCACGCCACCCGTTGCTGCGCGATGGTCTCGCCGTTGGAGTGAATGGAAAAGATTATCCCCAGGAACAGGAAGGAGGGCAGCAGCGCCCAGAATGCGATCCCAAAGTCCGGGGAAAGGTCCGGCAGGTCGGTTGGAACTCCCACCCACGGGGCCTCGATAACCAGAGAGAGGTCGAAGATCCCCAGCGCTGCCGCGGCGATACATCCGGCAACGATGCCAATCACCGGCCCCCACAGGCGTATGACAGCCGAGCGACGCAGACTGAGGGCCGCGACCACCACGAGGGTGATGAGCGCCGTCAGGGGTGCCGCCACCGGCTCCTCCTGCGCCGAGCCATCCATCAGGGCGAACACAACGGAGGCGAGGGTGACGGACAGGATCATGATTACGATCCCGCTCACGGTCGGGGTTACGATGCGCCGGAGTATCACCACCCACCTGGATATGACCAGCTGAATGATTGCCGTCAGAATGACCAGGCTCACCAGCGTTCCCGGACCGCCGTCCACCACCGCCGTGATGCAGAAGGGAATGGAGACTGCGGCAGTAAACATGGGCAGCAGGGCGTTGGCCCCAACCGGCCCGATGCGCCGCACCTGGATCAGCGTTGAGAGACCAACGACAATCAGAGAGGCAAAGACCATCCAAATCAGGTAGGAGTCTCCCAGCCCCGACTCCCTGGCCACGATCACGGGGGTGACCAGCAGAGTGGCCGAGGCGATCAGGCTGAACTGCGCGCCATAGCCCGCCGACGCGAGGACAGGCGGGCTCTCGTCCACCTCGTATCGTGGGTTCCTGGTAGCTGGCGTAGTCAGAGCTGCCTCTCCGTTTTGACCGAACCGCGGCAGGTTGCGCGAGAGCACGGCTCCCCACCACGGGGAGTGGTGCAATTGTACCGCAAACAGGGACAAGTCAAACGCCCGGAGACACGAGATGTCATCCCCGGGCGTTGAAATCTGATCTGCACCGAAACTAAACCCTGTCCGGGTTCGGGGGAATTACTTGAACTTGGGAATTACCTTGTCGGTTAGACACTTCATGGTGTTCATCACGACTTCCCGGGGTACCGACGATGTCCAGTTTACTTCGAACATGATCTCGTCGGTGCTGAAGTCGTCGCGGAGCATCTCGATCTTGTCGCAGACCTCCTCCGGCGTTCCGAACAGGTTGACCTCCTCGGTCGCTTCGGGGCTGGCCGTGCCGGCGTCGGTGCTGCCGATGGCCACCCGGCCGGAGTAGTAGCGGCGGGCGAGGCTCATCAGGTTTTCGGTCTGGCGGTCGGCCTCTTCCTTGGTTTCGGCCAACAGCGTGGGGATGCGGACGACGGTGGTCGGGTCTCCGGGGTGCCCCGCGTCGATCCATGCCTTGCGGTAAGCTTGTACGTCCTCTTTCAACACCGCCGAGCCCCGGGGGTTGTGGGGGGAGCTGCCCGCGCCGATGGCGATGCGGTAGCCCTGCTCACCCATGGGCACGAAGCTCTCCTGGCTGTCCACCGGCAGGAGCATGGGCGGGTACGGCTTCTGGTAAGGCTTGGGAATGGCCAAGTACGACTCGTAGAAGGCCGGGTAGTTGTAGTACTTACCCTCGAATCCGGTGAAAGTCTCCTCGGTCCAGAGCTGCTTCATGACCTCCAGGTATTCGAAGAACTGCTCGCGGCGGGTGGCGGAGCCGCGGGTGCGCCCGCCCGCGCCGTAGATGAAGCGTCCCCGGCTGACCTGGTCGACTATGGCGACCTGCTCGGCGGTCTGTATGGGGTCTTCCATCAGGAGGTTGTCGAAGCCGTAGCGCTCGTGAGGCAGGGCTGCCGCCGAGAGCGTTTCGTCGGGCTGCTTCATCACCGGGCGGTGAATGGACGAGCCGATCTTGATGCGCTCGGTGCGCTCCGCGATGACTGCCGCCAGCATGAGCACCTGGGGGTCCATGCTGGCCTGCTTGGAGAAGTGTCCTCCGCCCAGCCAGATGTAGTCCCAGCCCATGTCCTCCACGGCATCGATTTCCTCGTAGTTCTTTACGTATGCGTCTTCTTCGAGGAGTTTGCCGCCATGGTATTCGGGGTGCCAGGGAACCCTGTCGCCCTCATACAAGGCGTTCCACGTGTTGAACAGTCCAAAATCCATTTCACCCCTCCGTCTCAATCTCTTGCAAATCCTTCTTAGCGCCAATCTAGCACCAGCACCTGAGAGCGTCAACGACTGTGGGGCTGACCGGGCGGCTTCCCTCTCGAATGGTGAGGCAGAAAACAGCGCCGCCACAAGTGTGTCGGCGCTGTCCGGCCGGGCTACCAGTAGAGCTTAAGCGAATCGATAGCGGTACCGATGACCACGACAGAAATGAGTCCCGCCAAGTGGTAGGACAGGTCAATGCCGGGTGTATCCCGGCGTTTCTGGAACTCCAGGGACTGCCGCACCCAGACCGTCGCCATTATGACCGCGCCGGCCCCAGGCTCACCGCTGAGGAGCAGCGAACCCGAGACCATCCCAACAGCCAGGTGCATCAGGTGTTCCGGCCAGTACCTGCGGAAGTTGGCCAGGTAGTCCGGGGAGTCGTCTTCCGGCGTATTCCGCATGGATCAGAGCCGGAACCCGGGGCCGAACTCGGCCTCCAGGGCCTCGTTAATCTGCGCCTCCAGAGGACCGTACTGCTGCTCGATGACAGCCTCGACCTCGGACCGCCACTGCGCTTCCTGCTCACGCCTGCGTCTCTCGCGCTCCTCGCGGGCCTTTTTCTCCCGGCCTCGCCGCAGGGCTTCCTCGACGGCACGCTGCCGTCGCGCCAGTATCTCAAGCTCGATCTCCCGCTTGTCCATGCCCGGCCATGCACGGTGCCGCACGTCCAGGGCTACAGGGTCTTCCAACGTCTGGCCGGAGTCTATTGCGGCCAGGACATCCAGGATCAGGATGCGGTGGTAGGTCTGAGTGTCGCCCCGGTAGAACTCGAAGAATCCGAACCCCTGGACCGCATTGGCGGGCAGGACCCAGTCATCGGTGATACCCGTGGCGCCGTAGCCATTGTCGCGATCATCGATGAACAGCCCGCGAGTCTGCTCGTGGGCCGGTTGCGAGCGGGTGCAGAGCAGGCTGCCATTTTTCGCCATGGAATACTGGTATGTGGTGGTCATACGTGTTGGATCTCTCGTTCGTCTGGTAATTTGGTTGGCGGTCGGCGACCGCTGGTGTTATGGAACATATGTTCGCTACACCAGAATCAAACATACCAGACGGCGGGGAGGAGATCAACCGGCTTCTGTCATAAAGCGGCGTCCCGATTCAGGAGGTCGATCCACCCTTTAGGTCGTGGGTGTAGTCTTGGAACGTCCCTGGCGCACGGCCCTGGACTTCCGATCGCCGTGTATTACGACAGTGGGGCGGAGTCATTGGGGGTCCCGCAAGCTGGCATTGCGACAGCTCAGGGGGCAAGTGTGTGCAGTTCTGTGCACTTCCGGGCTTATTCGCTGATCGAGGGGCGGCGGGGTCCGGGGTTGGCCGGGGCGTCGGAAATGGACACGGAACTGCTCACTGCGTCGGTCGCGGTGCTGTAATCGCGGGCCTTCGGGTGCGCCACATACGATGGTAGATGAGCGTCATGAGGCTTGGCCAGGGGCTTCTTTCAGCAGATCGGGGGGAGAGTGTCCTCGCCGGCCCAAAGGTGGTGGGATCAGGTGCCGGGACCGCCCAGGCTCTCTCTGAGCCTGTCTTCCCGTTCCCTCAGCTCAGGACTCATAGAGTCCCCGAAGTCCGACATCTCGAACAGGGGACGTATCTCGATTTCGCCGAGGCCGAGCATGGGGTTGGGGCAACGCTTGACCCACTCGATCGCCTCGTACATGTCCTTCACTTCCCAGATCCAGAAGCCGGCCACCAGTTCATTGACGGCTGGAAAGGGACCGTTCTCCACCGTCCGGTTCGGGCCGTCGAAGGCCACGCGCTTGCCCTCGGATGACGGCCAGAGCCCTTCACCGGAGAGCATGATACCTGCGTTCACCAATTCCTCGTTGAACTGGCCCATGGCTTCCAGCAATTCTGTGGCAGGCATTATTCCCGCCTCGGTGTCATGGGTGGCCTTTACGAGAACCATCACTCGCATGGTCGGAACTCCAGATACATACTCACACCGGCGTTCGCTGAAATATTGAGAGGAGTGTGCGCAGCTTCGAATCTCGCCCAGGGTACCGCCGAAACCGGCACGGAAAAGGAATCGACGAGCCGGGGCACACCCACCGGTGAGTGACAAAAGCCTCGCCAGCGTTGTCGGCGCTGACGAGGCCCATTTTGCGGTACCAGCCCTATGGATTCAGTCCGCGGCTACCAGGACTTTATGACGGGCAGCACCTCTTCGGCGAAGAGCTTCAGGCTTCGCTCCGCGATGTCGTAGGGAATGCCGCCGAACCGGAAGGAGACGTTCCATTCGAACTCGCCCAGCAGTTCCCGCCGTTCTTCCAGCCCCTGCAGGATCTTGTCCGGCGTGCCCCAGCTGGCCGCCTTCATGAATCCCTCGACAGCCCCCTCGAGGCCAGCGGAACGGGCGATCTCTGCCTTCTGCTGGTAGGCGTTGTAGCCCTTGACCTGGCTGAAGTGGTCGCTCAGGAACTCGTAGTGATGGAAATTGCTCTCGACAAACTTGCCCTGGTACTGGCGCGCCTCTTCCTCGGTCTGCTCCAGGTCGGTGCCGCAAACCACAAACTCCGAGAGCATCAGGGGAGGCGGCTCCGTCCCGTGGAACTCCCGGTGCAACTCCCGGCCACGCTCGATCCCCGGCATCCGCATCTCCCAGGGACGGTCGGCGAACATGACGATGTGGGCGCCGAGCTTGGCCGCCGACATTACGGACTCGTCGCTGGCGGCAACGGCGTATATGCGCCCGTCGAAGGAATGTTGCGGCCTGGGCCGGATTTCAACGCGGGGCTGCTTGTAATACTTCCCGTCGCCCTCGATGAAGCCGGTCTTCAGCGCCTCCACTATCATCGGCGCCGCTTCATCAAACCGCTCCCGCGATTCGTCCATGCTGATGCCGAAGGCTTCGAATTCCCGCCGGGCCAGGCCCCTGCCGAATCCCAGCCGCAGCCGGCCTCCGCTTAGCATGTCGAGGACTGCGGCGTTCTCCGCCACACGCAGCGGGTTGTGCCAAGGCAGGATCACCGCGGCCGTGCCAACGTCGATGTCCGGGTGTGTGGCCGCGATGTGGGTCATAAGTTGCAGGTTATCAGGCACGAAGGAATAGTCGTTGAAGTGGTGTTCCGCGGACCAGACGCTGTCGAACCCTGCATCGGCGGCAATTTTCACGAGACGCAGTTCCTCGTTCCACATCTCTGCGTCCGAGCCTTCGTCCCAACCGTAGCTGGAACAGACCAGCATAATTCCTACATCCATTGAAAGACTCCTTGTTGATTCGTTTCAGTTGTGAGTAGCATTCAGAATGGCCCGGCCCTTACGGGCGGAGCGGCTCAGAAGCTCGGCATCGTCGGGAATGGGGTCAGCTGGAGTTCGTGGGTCCAGCAGGACCTGTCCTGGGTGTGCAGGTAGTAGAAGGCCTCGGCGATCTTGACCGGATTCATAAGCAGGTCGGGGTTCTCCTGGGCGCGGGGTGTTGCCCGCGTGCCCGGAGAATCGATCATTCCGTCGATAACCACGTTGGCGACATGCACGCCGTGCTCGGAGTATTCCTCCGTCAGCGCCTGCGCAAACCCGCGCATCAGCACCCGGGGATAGTACAGCGACTGCCCGGTGTGCCGCTTGCGCCCCCGAAGGGAAAAGTTGTTGTTGGAGATCAGAATTGAGCCCTCGCCCTGCTCCCGCATCGCGGGCAGCACTTCCTTGGCCACCAAGAACGGGCCACTGCTGGCGATATGTTGCGCTGTCTCGTACATCTCGAACGGGATGTTTTCCATCAGTTCCATTTCCGGCGGAAGGTCGCGCCCCTCCAGGTACCCGGCGTTGTAGACCAGCACTTGCGGGTCACCAGCCTCTTCCCGGATTCGGGCGAACGCGTCGGAAATGGAGTCGCGGTGCGCCAGGTCCAACTCGACGATCATGCCTTCGTCGCCCTGCTCCCGAATCGCTGCCTCCAGAGGCGCCGCGTTGGCGGCGTTGCGGGTGGTCAGTACTGTGAAGAAACCCTCATGGGCGAACTTCAGGGAGATGGCCCCACCCACGCCCCAGCGAACACCCACGGGCAGGTCGCTGTCGTCGATGTCCCCGCCGTGGACCAGGTGAGTGTTGCGGCCGTCGGACTGCCACTTGGAAGTCGCGCCAATTACGACCGCTACCGGCTTTCCGCTAGTGTTCATATCTGATTCCTCTCGTAGAGATGTAGGCTGCCAGTCGCCACCGGAAGTTGATCCCCTGAGGCGATTTTATGGTGGACGCGGCCCATTCCCGCAGGTCAGCCGCGAGCGGCCGCTGAGACTGCTCTTTCCGGTCGACCGGGCGGAAAAGGGACATCACCTTTGCGGGTACTGTACTACAAACCGCTGAGCGGGTGGTAATTCCCGAGGCAGGGCAATTGGGGCCTGTGTACAGGGCTCAAATCTCGGGCGGCGCCGAGTTTCATCAGCCGATCTGCAACCGCGAACCCAATGCGCACTGAACTTGCCCTCGCATCGCTGCGTGGCTGTCCTAGCGCAAGTTGGGCTTAGCTTATTGGATACAACGGCACCATTTTTCACAAATTTTCAACTATTCATTGGTGCTTTTTCACATAATTTACACATTATGTCGCTAGACTCCCTCTCTGGCGGCATGTCGGTGGGATGCAGTTCCGGTGAGGGCGGGGCCGCCACCTCTTACCCGCATTAAGGCAAGCCCGGCATTGGCTGTCGTTTTTCCGCCCGGTCGCAGGCCTTGCAGCAGGTCGCCGCGCAGCTGGCGGATTCACGTGTGACATGGTCCGGGGGGAGATTGCAGATGAACGCAGTTGACCGGTTGCTACGGCGCACCAGGCTATCTCTCCTGGCGGCAGTTCTCCTATCAGCCGTTGTCGCCCTTGCGATCATGGTGGGACAGTCCCCTGCGATGGCCTACGACGATTACCTGGGCATTGCTTGTCACGAAGGTCCGGTGGAGGAGGGCGATACGTTCAGCCTGCATATCGAAAGCACACAGCCATACCTGGACGCCAAGGAAACCATGAAGGTGTTCTGGTCCACCACACCGATCACTGCGGACGAGACCGACTACACCCCGCTGGACCATGTGGGACAGACGAGCAACGGGTACCAGACCGAGAACAGCAGGATGGGACGCACCTTCTACACCACGGAGGACGTGTACTCGGAGCTTACCGAGACTTTCAGGGTAGGGGCCGACAACGCCTCATCAGGAGGGTCCGGTGCCGGTGCATGCACCATTCAAATTACAGATGACGACGGCCCCGGTGCGGCGATGACGTGGATAGACAGCGAGCCTGAGAGGCAGACCGAGGCGTCATCGGACGACTCGCCCGACGGCAGGTACCATACGGGCGAGGTTATCCGCATCAAGCAGCAATTTACGGAAATAGTCATCGCCCAAGGGGGAGAGATCAGTATCGGGCTTCGGATCGGTACGTCCGGGGACTATGTCCGGAAGACAGCGACGTATGTGAGCGGCGGCGGCACTGACACGGTGACCTTCGAATATGTGGTCTCCGAGAGCGACTATGATCCGGACGGGATCGAGATTCCGGACTCCGACTATGGCGGGCCCGGCTCCTTCCTGACCCTGCTGCACAACAGAGGGGTAAATGATCACTACCTTGGCAGCGCGGGGGACGGCGGTCAGAGGGTTGACGGTGGTCCCTACGTCCAGGAGCTTTCGATTTCCTCCACGCCGGCTGACGGCGAAACATACCGGCTGGGGGAGGAGATCGAGATCGAGGCCCTCTTCGACCGCGCGGTGCAGGTGAATGGGGATGCGGCCGTCAGCGTGGAGATCGGAGGTGGCGACGATGCGTGGGTCAACGCCAATTACAAGAACGGCTCCGGGACGCGCATTCTGCGATTCGCACACCAGGTTGGAGTCGATGATGTGGAACCAGAGGGCATCAGGCTGGGCCGGGGTAATGTTGATGACACGGGTGGAATCCACGGGATTGGCGCTCACGGAGCCGTTTCCGGCAACACGGACTCGCAGGCCATGTACCCTCTATACGACGGCCTCGAGGACCAAGCAGACCACATGGTCGACGGCCGCCCGTATATAACCAGCGTTGCCATGGCCTCGACTCCGGCGAACGGCGTCGCCTACCGGTACAGGGACCATATAGAGGTCTCCATCACGTTCGATCAGGTGGTCTCCGTCAGCGGGCTACCCGACATCCCGATCTGGATAGGGGAAGGCGAAACCGGCAGACAGGAATTGGCCAAGTACACCTCGGGATCTTTAACCAGCACCCTCACCTTCAGATACGGGGTGGAAGTGGACGATATGGACAACGACGGCGTATCCATCCCGGAGCGGCTGGCGTTCCTCGGCAACGGCGAGGTCCGTGTGCCCGATGGGGGACGCCTGGTCAACGATTTCATACCCGGGCTGGCCGACCAGGAGGGGCACAGGATCGACGGGCGGCTTCCCTATGTCGTGAGTTCCGCTTTCACATCCACGCCAGCCCAGGGACAGGTCTATCGCAAAGGCGAAGCCATCGAGGCGTCACTGACGTTTGACCAAGCGGTGGACGTGCGCGGCAGGCCCACAATCCGGCTGGAACTCGGCGGTGGCGAGAGCCGCAGGGACGCCACCTACGCCCGGGGGGACGGCACCAGCACCCTGGTCTTTGCCTACGAGGTCCAGGCAGCCGACAGGGACGATGACGGAGTGGGCCTGATGGCTCGGGAAAGCGACGGCATTGACGGCCCGTTCCGTGTTTACCAGGCGGGAACGGAGAACGAGGTACGGGGCCAGGTCCCAGGCATTCACAGCGACATGGGCCACAGGGTGGCGGGGCGTCCGTATGTCACCGGCACGGCGATCACTTCGTCCCCAGCCAGGCGGGGCATTTACCGGTCGGGTGAAACCATCGAACTGTCCGTATCCTTTGACCAAGCGGTTGACGTTGCCGGCACTCCGGCTGTTCAAATCACGCTGGGCGACGACGAAAGGGCCGCCAGCTATATCAGGGGCAGCGGCACCGATGTTCTTGTGTTCGGATACGATGTCCAGGACGGAGACCGGGACGGCGATGGCATTTCGCTGCCAGCCCGGGAGAGCGGCGCATTCGGAGACAGCGGGAGCGTCAAGGCCTCTGGAATGAACGTGGCGGCAGTCGACGCCATCCCCGGCTTTGACGCCCAGACCACGCAAGCGGTGGCGGGCAGAGTCCATATCACCTCAGTCTCGGTTACGTCTAACCCGGGCGATGACGGCACTTACGAGAACGGCGAGGCCATCGAGGTCACTATGCAATTCGACGACGAGGTGACCGTATCCGGGATCCCGCTGCTTGCGCTGGACTTCGACGGGTGGACAAGGGCCGCCGAATTCCAGGTGGCCAATGCTGCAGACGGGGAGGAAGGCGAATCCGACACCGGCGACGTGCTGGTCTTT
This sequence comes from Dehalococcoidia bacterium, assembly GCA_965215675.1. Classification (GTDB taxonomy): domain Bacteria; phylum Chloroflexota; class Dehalococcoidia; order Lucifugimonadales; family UBA3495; genus VXOI01. Next base: position 406,491 of record OZ244112.1, read on the forward strand.
GCCTACACAGTCGTTGCAGGAGATGACGACACTGACGGCATTGCAATCGGCGAGAACGCGCTGGACCTGAACGGAGGCACGATTGAGGACCCCAACGGAAGCGAGCCGGACCTGACCCATTCCGAGGTGTTCGCAGAGGGCCAAATGGTGGGGGCGGTACCACCGGAGTTGGCGAGCGCCCGGACGTCCGAGGACGGTACCGAGGTGATCATCACGTTCAGTGAGAACGTCCACGTCCGGCCCGAGATCAGGACCCTGCTCACATTCGGGGGGCTGGACGTGGGCATCTACCTGCAGACACTGGTGGACGTGTTTGTGGACGACCACCGCCCCTACTTCACGGACGCAGAGGTGTCCGGCCGCGAGCTGGTCTTCACCATGGACACGCCGGTCGCGCAGGGACACTCCGTGGAGGTGGCCTACGACAACATCTTCGCGGATGACGTGTCAGGCCTGCTCATAGACGACGCGGGCAATGCGCTGGCGCCCTTCTCCTCCCAGCCGGCCACCAACAACTCGTCCTTCCCCGGCGATGCCTACGAAGTCTGGCCGGTGGTCAGCAGCCACAGCCTCACGATGGAGGAGGGAGGGAGCGGCACCTACACGATGAGGCTGGGGTCGCAACCGGATGAGAACGTCACCGTCTCGCTTTCGGTCAGTCCGCAGGGGCATCTGACGGCCAATCCCCAGCAGCTCGTCTTCTCGCCGGACAACTGGGACACAGACCAAGTCATCACCCTCACCGCCGGATGGGACTCCGACGACCTGAACGCGTGGCAGGAGATCATCCACACATCGGACGCCGAGGGCTTCGCGTCCGGACACCTGAAAGTGCTGGTGGAGGATCTGGGTGCTTCCGCTCCCTGACCGCTCTGACCACGCCGCTCATCGATGACCACCCGGCTATGTTGCCAGCTAATTCGGCACCCGCCGGTCCTAGGCCGTTCAGGGGGCCGGCGCGGTTGCTGCCTCGGACCTCACCGGTCGCCGGGTGAGCAGCATCAGTGCCGACGACGAGAACAGCAGGACTGACGAGGAAAGGATGAGCAGTGTGTAGCTGCCGGTGAAGTCGTAGATGAGCGGCCCCACCAGCTGGCCGACACCCAGTCCGCCGGCTTCGAATGGCCGCATCGTTCCCGCAATGGCGCCGTAGGAGTTCCTGCCGAAGTAGTCGGCAAGCAATATGTACATCAGGACTTCCAGCCCGCTGTGGAACAGGCCCCACAGCACTCCGAACACGTAGGCCCCGAGCAGCGAATCGACCCGCAGCAGCGCCAAGGCCGCCGTTGCCGACAGCGCCATCGCCCCCACTATGCACCACCTGGCTGTCAGCCTTTGCGCCAACTGTCCCCAGAACAGGCTGCTCAGGGCCAGGAAAGTGCTGATGCTGAGCACGCCCGCTGCCTGCGGGGTTGAAAGTCCCGCGAACTCACGAAGGTGGGGCACCAGGCTGAACCCGAGGCCGGATGTGGCGGCGACCTTCAGGAAGGTGACGGTGGCCATCACCCAGAATGCCCGGGTTCGCAGCGCCTCCCTCGCGGTCGAACTGACCTCTGCTCCGGCACTGCGGGGAGCTGCCTGCCCCGCTGGGCCGGAACCACCGCTTGCCGGGGATGTTCCAGTGGCGGACGAGTTCGGGGCAGCGCCGTCGGGCAGCAGGCCGATATCCTCCGGCCGCCGCCGCATGATTATGATCGTCGGCACGGCGAGGGCCAGGCTGAAGAACCCCAGGTAGCGGAAGGCCGTGCGCCAGTCCGCCAGCAAGGCAATGACTGAGAAGGCCTGAATGATCAGGGCCCCGCTTATGGGGCGGTAGATGCCGGTCAACGCCAGGGCAATGTTCCGTCGGCGGTTGAAGAAGTTGACGGCCATCGTCCGCGGGACCACGCCGATGAGGAAGGGCTGGCTGACGGCCCGGCCGATGACCGCGGCGAGGAAGAACTGCCAGGCGGTGTGCGCCCCGCCGATGGCCAGCATGGACAGCCCGAGGACAATGACGCCGACGGGCATCAGCCAGCGGGGCCCGTAGCGGTCGGCCAGCCGCCCGGCGAAGGGGGCGAAGAATCCCGACATCCAGACGCCGCAGCTGGCGGCCAGCCCGATGCTCGTGCGCGACCAGCCGGTGTCCTCCAGGATGTAGGACTGCACTCCCCCCAGCACCACGCCTGCGATGGCCGTGGCCACGAATGCGCCAGCTGCCGAGAATCCAATGACCAGCCAGCCATAGTAAAAGGGCGTGGTGGGACGCCAGTTCAGGAGAGAGGAAAGGGCGGAGGCCATAGGACTGACCTTATATCAGACCGGCAAAGTTCGTACAAGAACTTCAGGAGGAGGGCGGGCGCCTCCAAAGATCCTCAACTCGTGTGCGCACAAAATTTTTCTTTTCCCGATCATTTCCGATCATTTCTGCCTTTTCCCATTGGGAGTTGCCCACAAATCCCAGATGGGGCCGGGCCCGCGGGGGCCGCCGCCCGCGTTTCGATGTATTCAGGCTAAAGATGTGTCATGAGGCTTGTAAAGGGGCAAATGTCAGCAGTTTTGGGGACCACAGTTGATAGAGGAACCCCCGCTGTCTGAAACTATATTAGTGAGGAGTGAAGATTTCGCCAACTGGTGATCTCATACACGCCTTCACTAGGAATCAACATTTGCTGCAACTTACATAGGCGAATAACATGCTAAGGTTGCAATTCACTAACTGACGAGGCGTATATCTATGACCCCAGAATTTCGCCAGATAGCCATGCTGCTTGACGGCGACAACGCGCAACCGTCCTTGCTTGAGCATGTACTGGCTGAAACGGCAAAATACGGAATTGTAACTACACGCAGGATTTATGGTGACTGGACGACACCGAATATGTCCGGGTGGAAAGAATCGCTTCACACCCACGCAATACAGCCCGTACAGCAATTCCGATATACAACCGGCAAGAACGCGACCGACAGTGCCTTGATTATCGATGCCATGGACTTGCTTCACGCAGGAACCGTGGGTGGGTTCTGCATCGTTTCGAGTGACAGCGACTACACCCGACTGGCAATTCGGATCCGTGAGGAGGGGATGTTCGTGATGGGAGTCGGTCGCTCCAATACCATCAAGTCTTTTGCTCACGCATGCAACATTTTCGTTCACACTGAGGACCTACTGGCGCAGTCAGGACACAAAGCCAACCGGAACGATCTTACGCCGCATGGTGTCCCTCCGGTAGTATCCGAATGCGAGGAAATGAAGTCAGAGTCTAAGGTAAAACATGAAACTTCATCCGTTCAGAGGGAAAGTGCAAAGCCAGCGAAGAAGAAGGTCAAAAATTCGGCACACTCCGAATGGAGCAAGACGGTAAAGCAGGCCGTCAAAGAGACCGCAGCGAATGGCGGATGGGCAGACATGGCTGCGGTCGGTAGTCGTCTACACCAACTAAAGCCCGGTTTTAAGTCCAGCAAATACGGACCCAGCAAATTGTCAACGCTAATTGAAACCAAACCTGATTTGTTTGAGATTAAGAAGGCCGATTCCACTATCAAAGTGCGAGTAAGGTCTTGAAGAGGCACACCTACCAAATTAGATGTGCCAAGAACTATCTGCGACGTGCTCTGAGTTGAAATAGTAGAATATACCCTGAAATTTCGACACGGAAGGTTGCTATGCCCGAACACCGGTTGCTGGCCTGCTTTGCCCATCCCGACGACGAGGCCTTTCCCGTAGGCGGGGCCCTCGCTGCCCACACCCGCCGGGGCGTGGACGTGCGACTGATCACCACCACGCTGGGCGAGGAGGGCGAAATACGCCAGGAGGGGTCGGCGACGCGGGAGACGCTGGGCAACATCCGCGAGGTGGAGCTTTCCTGCGCCGTGCGGGCCCTGCGGCTGAACAGCAACGACGTCTGGGGATATCGCGACTCGGGGATGCAGGGGTGGGAGGCCAACGATCACCCCAGGGCGTTCATCAAGGCCAGCACGGACGAGGTGGTGGAGCGGCTGGTGCTGGAGATGCGCACTTTCCGGCCACAGGTGGTGCTGTCCTTCGGCCCCGACGGTCTCTACGGCCACCCCGACCACATCGCCATCAGCAACCACGCCACCACGGCCTTCCACCTGGCCGCGGACCCGGCGGCCTTTCCGCAGCAGCTATCGGGCGGCCTGGAGCCGTACCAGCCGCTGCGGCTGTTCTACAGCGTGCGGCCGCGCGGGTTCCGCCGCCAGTGGGCCGAGGCCCTGCGCGGCGAGGGCATAGACTGGCCCATGCCCAGCCCGGAGCAGGAGCTCCAGGGCGTGCCTGACGAAGAGCTGCACCTGGAGCTGGACGTATCGGGAGACGGCGACATGGAAGCCAAGATCGCCTGCATCCTCTGCCACCGGACGCAGGTGGCCCCCGACTGGCCCTACCACCGCGTCCCCCGCAACGTAACCGCCCGCATCCTGGGGCGGGAGTTCTACGTCCGCGCCCACCCGTCGGTGGCCGACGGCGAAACGGTCGGCGCCGACTTCTTCGCGGGGCTGTAGATCCGAAAAATGCGTAAGGGCGCACAACCGTGCGCCCCTACAGGCAAAACAACCCTGCCTGGTCTGGTTGTCAGGCCAGCACTACCTTCTCTTCCCCGGAGGCGGGGCGCTGGATGATCTCGACGCTGACCTCGTCGGGGGCGACGATGAAGGCCACGGCGGAACCGGAGGGCATTACCCACGGCTCACAGTTGAAGTGGACGCTGTTGGACTTCAACGTGGCGGCCAGGGTCATGATGTCGTCGGTCTGGAATCCCAGGTGGTCCAGGCCGTAGCGCGGCTCGGTGGAGCCGGCGACGGGGTCTTCGCCCTGGGCCCGCCCCGATATGGTCATCAGGTAGGTGCCGTTCAGCGACAGCTCGATGGACTTGGTGTTGGACAGCGGCCGCTCGGCCACGATCTTGGCCCCGAAGTTGTCGCAATAGAACTTGGCCGCGTCGTCGGGGTCGGCGCTGCGGAAGTGCAGATGGTTGTAGGAAACGTTCACTGGTTCCCTCCTGTATTGATGTGAATGAGGCATTAGTTTAACGCAAAAGTATGGGGTCGGGGAATTCAGTTCAGGTAATCCGCCGTCCATTTCTGGTAGCTGGAGCGGCGGGTGAACTGGCCCATCATTTCGTCCGGGGCCAGGCTATCCCGCAGGTCGGCCGGCGCCACGCCGTCACGCAGGGCCTTCAGGGTGTCGTAGACTGCCTTGACCGCCGCCGAGAAGGGGAGGTGCCCCTGCAGCGCCACCTTGACGCCATTGGCGCCCAGCCACTCCTTGTCCTGCAGCTCGCCGGTGGTGCCGCCCAGCAGCAGGGGCACCGAAACCTCCGCGGCCACCGCCGCCACCTCGTCGCGGGTGTTGGCCCCGGCCAGGAAGATGGCATCCACGCCGGCGGCCTCGTAGGCCTTGACCCGCTTGATGGTATCCTCCAGCCCGGAGATTCGCAGGGCGCTGGTGCGTCCGGCGATGGTCAGCGCCGGATCGGTGCGGCCCGCCAGCGCCGCCTTCATCTTGCCGATGCCCTCTTCCACGGACAGCAACTGAGCGCCGTTCGCGCCGAAGCTGACGGGCAGCACCGTATCCTCTATGGTCAGGGCCGAGACGCCGGCGGTCTCCAGCTCCTCCACCGTGCGCATGACGCTGAGCGCGTTGCCGTATCCGTGGTCGGCGTCAACCATCAACGACAGGTCGCCGGCGCGGCAGATGCGGTGGATCTGCTGGGCGAACTCGGTCAGGGTCAGCACCACGATGTCGGGCGCTCCCAGCACGGTGAAGGAGGCGATGGACCCGGCGAACATGCCCACCTCGAATCCCAGGTCCTCGGCAATGCGGGCCGAGATGGGGTCGAACACCGACCCGGGGTGCACGCACTTGTCCCCCGCCAGAATCCCCCGGTATCTCGCCCGGCGCGTCGTGAAATCCATAAACAGCCTCCAGCCCCAAAATTTGCTGTATTCTAACCCAATGATTGTAGGCGTTGACTTCAGCGGGGCCAAGGCCGACAACGCCACCTGGGTGACCCAGGGCCGGCTGGAAGGACAGAGCCTGCGCATCCACTCGTCCCGGTCGATGCCACGGGCGGAATTGGCGGACCTGCTGGCATCACTGCCTACGGAGACAGTGGCGGCCCTGGACTTTCCGTATTCGGTCCCCCAGCAGTTTGCCGAATTCTGGGTGCCGAAGGCCACCGAAATGCCAATACTGTGGCAGGAAGCCGCAGGCATGGAATACCAGGAATTCCTAGCCCTGCGCGACGAGTTCTGCTCGCAGCATGGTGAGCCGCTGCGCCGCGGCGACCTGTACTTTCCCGAGTGCTACTCCTGCCTGCACAAGTTCAACCCCAACATGGTTCCCATGACCTTCCGGGGCATGCAGATGCTGGACCGGCTCTGGAGAGAGGGCTGCCGGGTGCCGCCGCTGGATGATTCGGGGCGAACCGGCCCGGTGCTGCTGGAATCCATGCCCGGCGCGGTGATCAACTCGTTCGGCCTGCCGCACAAGGGCTACAAGAACGGTGTCCGGCGGCACGAACTGCGCCAGCAGATCCTGGCCGGGCTGTCCACGCGCTCGGGGGTCGTGCTGGAGAACCTGGACGAGTTCAGGGAACAGTACCTTGAGAGCCACGACTGCCTGGACTCCCTGGTCGCTGCGGTGGCAGCCGCCCTCTGGACCAGGGACGAGTCTACGTTCCACCGACCCGGCGACACGGACGTGGCTTCCCCCGTACCGCTAAGGCGCCAGGCATCTCCGCAGGTCATGGCAATGCCCGAACTCGATGCTGCCCGGCTGGAGGGCTGGTTATACGCGCCTTACCCAATGGAGCCGTAGCCTCGCGCCCATAACCCACCCCCCATCCCCCGGTTGCCACGCGCCGCGTCGACGATTAAGCTACGCCGCAGCATCGCGCCAGCACAGGAGGGCGTCATGGGCATATACCGACTGTATTCCGGCGACGACGGCCAGAGCCACCTTGAGGAACTCAGGATGGCCGATCACCCCGGCCTGTCCGAGGCCATGGCCGTCTCGACCATCACCTTCCGCGAGTGGCAGCCAGGGCATTTCATCGACTGGCATCCCGCGCCACGGCGGCAGTACATCATCTCGGTTTCGGGCAACGTCGAGATCGAGTTGGGCGACGGCACGAAGCACACCTTCAACCCCGGCGACGCCCGGCTGGTGGAGGACCTGACCGGCAAGGGGCACATCACCCGCGTGCCGGGGGACACCCCCAGCATCAGCGCCGTGATCCCGCTGGCCTAGGGCAGGCCGACCCCCGTAAACCATAGAACTTTTCGAGAACTTTTCGCAGGAGCAGAGCATGGGAATCTACCGAATGTACACCGGCGACGACGGCCAGACCCACATCGAGGAACAGAGCATCGCCGACCACCCCGAATTGTCCAACCCAAGGAACGTCACCACGATCAGCTTCTCCGAGCGGGACTCGGGACACTTCATCGACTGGCACCCGGCGCCGCGCCGCCAGTACGTCATCTGCGTACAGGGTGGCATCGAGATCGGCATCGGCGACGGGTCGGTGCACCAGTTCGGCCCCGGCGACGCACGGCTGGTGGAGGACACCACCGGCAAGGGCCACACCACCCGCAGCATCGGCGGCGGCAGGTGCATCACCGCCACCGTCCCCCTCGCCGACCAGTAGCGGGAACCGGACCCTCGGTGGTTCCAAACATGAACCCGGCACTCTCGCATTCCCGGCATGAACCCCCAGGCATTCACGCGAAAGCGTGGATCCAGCGGCCCTTGGGCCGAACGAGTCTAAAGAGGAGCAGCTCCCATGAACATAGTCCGCGTCTATTCCGGCGACGATGGCGAGTCCCATTTCCAAGTGGTGACTCCCGAGGAGTTCGCCGAGATTGCCAAGCGCAAGGGCAGCGGCGACGTGCAGCTGAACAACCGCCCGTCGCCCTCATTCTCCGACTACCACACTGCGCCGCGCCGCCAGTACGTGGTTGGCCTGAGCGGCCTGTCGGAGTTCGAGTGCGCCGACGGCACCAAGTACCAGATGGGCGTCGGCGACATACTGGTCGCCGAGGACCTGACCGGCCACGGCCACATCGCTCGCGGCTTGGGCGACGAGCCCCGGGTCCTGCTGGCCGTGCCCCTGGCCGACTGACTGATTCACATACGGAGAGCAGAAGATGAAGATTATCAGAGTGTTCGCCGGCGATGACGGCGAGTCCCACTTCGAGGAAGTCTCCTTCGAAGACATGCAGGGGATCGTGGACCGCGTCGGCCCCGGCGACATCAACATCAACCGGCGGGAGGCCCCCAACTTCTCCGACTACCACATCGCCCCGCGGCGGCAGTACGTGGTCAACCTGGAGGGCATCGCCGAGTTCGAGTGCGCCGATGGCTCAAAGGTGCAGATGGAACCGGGCGACATCCTGGTGGCCGAGGACCTGTCGGGCCACGGTCACATAGCCCGCTCCCCATTCGCCGGCATGCGCACCTCCCTGGCCATCCCCCTAGCCGAGCCGGACTAACCGGGCCGTACTCACCCCCCAGGAACGCGACAGGGGCATCGAAACCACAGGGGCGGGTCTGAAACCCGCCCCTGTACTGATCATCCAATCCCCTTGGCAAACTCCCTCCGCGCCTGCGGCGGCTACCCGCCGCCCCGCAACAGGGCGGCCAGGTGGAGCAGCCCCTGCTGGCGGCGCGCGGAGTTGACAGCTGGCCGCCATTCCTCCAGCAGCAATTGCCTCACCATCTCCCCCAGGACCTCGTTGCCCTGCAGCTTGGGAAAGCGACGGTAGGTGTCCATGTGCGGCGAGTCCTCGCCTCCCGCCAGGCTGTGCAGCATCGGCAGCACGACGTTGACCGCCAGGTCCCGCGCCCGGCCCGCGCCGATGGCGGCGGTCCCGCCGTCCTGCCCATCTACAGTCAGGGCGACGACGAGTTGTCTCGGAGCAACGGAGGAACTGGCCAAGCCGGACAGGAGGCCTCCATCCAGGAAACGGGCCACCAGTTGCGCCGCACCATTGATTCGCAGCGCGGGGTGATTGGACGGCCGCACCCGAAACAGGTGCCACTCTTTCCTTTCCATTGCGGGGCCCAGTCCCTCGGGAAGACGCGGCGGCGCTGCCGGTCCGGCATCCGCTAGCCCCGATACGGCAAGCAGCCAGTGGCGCAGCACCATCGGGCGCTGCTGTGCCAGCACCGGCAGGGCCGCCCGGCGCAGGGCAGCCACGGGGGCCGCGTGGGCCAGCTTTACAAAGGGCTGCTGGTTATAACGGTAGCCGAGAGCCTCAAGCAGCGCTTCATAGAGCGCCTGCTCCGGCCCCTGTTCCGATGCGAAGCGGCCCAGCACGGCAGCCTTGCGCCGGAACCGCTCGTCTCCGGCGCGTTCCAGCAGACCAGCGGCCTCCTCCACGCTCATCGGGCGCGGGTAGCCGCGGCGGGCCAGCCTTTCCCAGAGTTCTGCGGTTACCTGGGGGTCGTTAGAATCGACCGGATCCGCATCATCCACCCCGTCATCGGCCCCCTCTAACAGGGGCGACAGGGATACAGTGGGCGCTGCTGCCCCGCTGGAGAGTTCCGTTTCCGGGTCACCCACATCCAGCGCGCCGTGAAGTATGACGCCATTGTAGTTGGGGTCATCCCCGTGGCCGTGTGAGTCCCAGTCCCGCTGGCGCAGGTGTATCTCCACGTCCCCACGCACCAGACCGACGCCCTCCACATCCATCAGGGCATCCCGGAAGTCGGGGCCGGCGGAGGTGCCGGACCGCCCTGGATACAACACCCGTATGCGCGCTCCCGCCCCGGTGCGGAACTCTTCCTGACGGGCGGCCCGACGCTTCCACAGCTTCCAGAGCAGGCGCTCCGGCAAATGCGGACGATCATCCTTCCGCGACTCGCCGATGCCACGAAGGGCCGTCGCCGCGCCTCCGCTCTCGTATGTGACGCTCATTTCGTCGAACCGTCCAACGTCGCTATCCGGGTATGTCGTCGTAGTAGTGTTCCTCGGAGATGACGCGGCCTTGGCGGAACTCCTCGACCTTTTCCTCGCTGTATCCCAGGATGCCCTGCAGCACCTCCTCGTTGTGCTCCCCCACCTGCGGCGTACTCCCTATGTTCACCGGAGTGCGCGAGAAGTGCCAGTAGTCGCCCGACACCGCGATCTCACCGGCCAGGAAGTCCGGCACCTCAACCATCGCCCGACGCTCCCACGGGTGAGGGTCCTCCGCCGCCTGCGGTATCGTGTTCACCGGCGCCGCCACCACGTCGTGGTCCGTGAAATGCGCGATGGCCTGCTCCATGGTCCGGTCGGCCAATAGCTCCCGGATAGCCGCGTTCACCAGCTCAGCATTGGCCAGCCGCTCGTGCCTCGTGTTGAACCGCGGGTCCTCCAGCCACTCCGGCCTGCCCAGCGCGTTGCACACCCGGTGCCAGTGGTGCTGGTCGCCTGCCGATATCAGGACCCAGCCCTCCTTGCACGGGTAGATTCCCGAGGGCGGCGCTGTCGACTCGCCACGCTTGGGCGGTATCTTGGTGCCGTGGTACGCCGTGATGGGTATCTCGGTCATGGAGTACCCCGTGTCCGCCAGGCAGACGTCCATAGACTGCCCCTCGCCCGAGACCTCCCGCTCGTGCAGCGCCGCCAGCGTCCCGATGGCCGCGTGCAATGCCGTGATCCGGTCGATGATCGGCACGCCTGTCCTGATGGGCGGCATCCCCTCCTCGCCGGTGACCATCGTTATCCCCGACATGGTCTGGCCGATGGGGTCGTAGCCGATGTTGTCCTTGTACGGCCCGAACTGCCCGTAGGCCGAGACGTTGACCATGATGATGCGGGGGTTCAGTTCCTTCAGGACGTCGTAGCCGAAGCCCATATTCTCGATGGTGCCGGGCCTGAAGTTCTGCACCACCACGTCGGAGACCTTGACCAGCTCCCGGAGGACCTCCTTGCCCTCCTCCTTGCGGAGGTCGATGGAGAGGGACTTCTTGCCGGAGTTGTACTGGACCCAGTAGGAGGACTGCTTCTTGACCCAGGGGCCGTGGTAGCGAGTCTCCTCGCCGCCCAGTCTCTCCACCTTGATGACCTCGGCGCCCATGCGTGCCAGGACCAGGGCGCACCGGGGCCCTGCCTGGTGGCGCCCCAGGTCGATGACTCTGACGTTCTCCAAAGGATGGTTCAGTCCTGCCATGTTCCTCTCCTATCCCGGCACTTGGCCCGGGGATGCTGTCGGCTTTGGGGCATTCTACGGCGCAGGGTCATTAACGGCAAGGAAGAGAGGCGCCGCTACCCTGATCCTATCCTGGACGGAGAGGGAATGGGGTTGGAAGCCTACTCCGGGACTGGCCCTGTTTCTGGGGCGGTCATTGAATCGGGGGCTGGCTGGAAAAGCCAGACCTCGGTGCTGTTTGGCAGGCTCTCCGCTGAAAAGTCAGCGTGGTGCGAACCGAGTCGCCGAACCGTCTGCTGGCGTTGCAACCAGCCCTCCGGCGGGAGCAGGTCGTTGCCCGACGCAGAGAGACCCGGGATGAAATAGTGCATGGGAATCACCACCCGGGGCTCCAGACGCTGCACCAGACCGTCCACCTCGTCGTAGGTCAGCAGGTGGATGGAGTCGTCGACCGTCACCATAAGCACGTCCACTTCACCCACGGCGCGGGCGACCTCGGGCGGCCAGTCGGCGCGATTGTCGCCGATGTGCAGGTAGCTGACCCCGTTCACCTCCAGCCGGAACATCACATTGGGGAAGTCGCGAAGTCGCGATGCCCCCGAGTGCAGGTCCCGGACGCCGCGAACCTGCAGGTCGCCGGCCTCGAGTTCCCCTGGCATTCGCAGCACCGATGCCAGCTCAGGCAGGCGGTCGGCGGCGTCATGGTCGAAGTGAGCGTGAGTAATCAGCCCTAGGTCGCAATGCACCTCAGGGAACAGGCGGGAGAACCAGTAGCGGCCGGACTGGTTGCGGTAGGGGTCGGCCATAACGGTCACGCCGCCGGGAGTTTCCCATCGGAAGGCGCAGTGGCCAAAGTAGGTGAGTTTCATTCTCCCTTCCGTGTCTAATGTGCTGGTTCAGAACAGGAAGTTAAGTGGCCCGGCGAGGAAACGCCAGAGGAATTCCAGTTTCCCCGTGGGGAAAGCACCCTCTGTGGTAAAGAAATACATCAGGGTGAAAAAGAGCCATATTCCCGATACCGGAACGCCGAAGCACCCGGATCTGCGCCTCACCCATACCGTGTACTCGCCCCTGGAATCATCCATGCCTTTTACCTCGCGTCGGGGACCGGGTCGAGGCTAGCCCTGGGGCTATTCCCGCAGCAGCTGGCGCGCTATGGTCTGGCGCTGTATTTCCGAGGTGCCCTCGTAGATGGTGAGGGCCCGTACCTCACGGTAGAGCCGCTCAACGCGGTTGCCCTTTTCCAGACCGGCTCCGCCGTGGATCTGAACCGCCTCGTTGACGATGCGGGAAGCCGCCTCGGTGGCAAACAGCTTGGCAAAAGAGGCCTCTTTGATGATGGTAGCCTGCCCGGAGTCCTTGAGCCAAGCGGCGCGATGGGCCAGCAGTCGGGCGGCGTCCAGCGAAACGGCCATGTCGGCCAGCTTGAACTGGGTGGCCTGAAAGTCGCTGAGTTGCTGCCCGAACATCGAGCGGTTGCGGGCGTAATCCAGCGCCGCCTCGTAGGCGGCCAGGCCCATGCCGATGGCGGCGGCGGCCACGGTGGTGCGGAAGGTGTCCAGGGTGCCGAGGGCCAGACGCAGCCCCTGTCCGCGCTCGCCGATAAGATTGCCCTGCGGGATGTGGCAGTCCTCGAACACCGGCTCCCCGATGGGATGGGCCGCCATCAGGTCCAGCCGTTTCGAGTCGTCGAAGCCCGGAGTGCCGTGCTCCACGATGAATGCCGACAGGCTGCGGCTGCCCTGGCCGGGGTCTGTCTTGGCGAAGACGGTGTAGGTGGAGGCGTCTCCGGCCTGGCTGATGAACTTCTTGCGTCCGTTGAGCACCCAGTCGTCGCCGTCGGGCACGCCCTCAGTGGTCATGCTGATGACGTCGGAGCCCGAGAGAGGCTCGGTGAGGGCAAAGGCGGCGATTGACTCGCCCCGCGCCAAGGGCGGCAGGTAGCGGGTCTTCTGCTCGTGGGTGCCGCCGAGGGTGATCGGGTAGCTTCCGAGGCCCTGCATGATGAAATTGGTGTCCGCCTGGGCCGAGACCCGGGCCAGCTCCTCGCGGATAATGCACAGGTTCATCACCCGGACGCCGAAGCCGCCGTAGTCCTCGGGCACGGTGTAACGCAGCAGCTCCGATTCAGCCAGGATGGCCATCAGCCCGCGATGCACCGTCGCCGACTCGTCGGCCTCCTCGGCGATGGGCGAGATCCGCTCCTCCGCCAGCCGCCGCGTGCTGTCTTTCAGGTCCTGCTGCTCGAGGGTGAAGGCGAAGTCCATTCTTTAGTTCCTTTCAAATCTGTACTGCTGTCATTGAAATCGTTGACCATAATGCATTTATGCCAGTAAATTGTATATGAACCCCCCACTATCCAGTGTAGGTAGTGGTCCGAGACGCCGCGAGGTGCCTCTGCTTTCCAGGGGTTCTCAGTTTCCCCTGTCGATTCGACGTTAGGGTCGGGGCTGCTGTTTGGCAGCCCCTGTTTTTTGTTTGCTCACAACCCTAGCCGCCGCACTAGTTCCTCGGCGGTGATGATGGCGCCGGTCAGGCCGCGGGCGTCCTGGGAGGCGAGGTAGACGGTGGCCTTGGCCATGTCTTCGGGCGTGGCCCAGGTTGAGAAGTCGGCGTCGGGGCGTTGCACGCGGAAACCCTCGGTGGCCACCGGGCGCAGCGGCTTCAGGGCGTTTACCGCGATGTTGTGCGGCCCCAGCTCGGCGGCCAGACCCCACGTCAAACGCTCCAGCCCGGCCTTCGCAGTCCCGTAGGCCTGCCCGACCAGTGCTATGCCCGCGTCGTGGTCCTCGCCGAGGGTGGACGAGAAAATGTTGGTGGCGGCGTGCGACGACACGTTGATTATGCTGCCGCCGCCCTGCTCAATCATGATGGGCACGGTGGCCTGGCAGGCGATGAAAGGCGCGCGCAGGTTGATGGCCATGTTCAGGTCCCACTCCCGCAGCGTCATCTGCAGGAAGGGCGCATAGCCGCCGATGCCCGCGTTGTTGACCAGCACGTCTACAGCGCCGAGCTCGTCCAGCGTGATGTTGACCATATCCCGGATGCTCTCTTCCTCGCGGACGTTGCAGGCGACGGCCAGCGCTCTCCCGCCAGCGGCCTCGATCTCGGCGACGGTGTCGTGAATAGTTCCAAGCAGCCCTGCCCGCGGCTCGGCGGTGCGGGCCGCCACCACCACCGAGGCCCCGGCTTCTGCCAGCCCCAGGGCCATTGCCTTCCCGATCCCCCGGCTGGCGCCCGTTACTATTGCTACCTTTTCCTGCAGCGACGTCTCTGCCATTTACGTACCCACTTTTTGGCGGATTGCCTTGGGATTCTGTCAGATGGTGATGGCGAGGTAAAGTCCCCAGCCCCGTGCGCTGGGGCAATCGCGCTTTGATGACGCTTGCTCCTTGCCAAGCCTCATGACGCCCCTCTACCATTAACCCTGTGAATGATCCGCGAAATACGGCCCTCCCGGCATCCCGTCGGCTCCGTCAAACCGCCAGACAAACCCGGTGGGAAGAATGGGACAGAATGGGACGGAATCCGAATTTTTTGGCCCTCGCGGCCAAATTCGTAGCTGACGGAGAGGGGGAAATGGGAAAAATGGGACGGAATGGGACAAAATGGGAATGATGACCGGATTTTCTGTCCCAGGAATTCCCACGCCATGGGCCGGCTTATGCGTGCGCCCCCCCCCCGGCCAACAGACCGGTGTGACCTGATTATTCGAAAACTCTCAGCCTGCCCGAAAGAGAAATCAAACCGTGATGACCTTGTCTTTGGCGATGAGCTACCGCTGAATAGCCGAATCTGCTGAAACGCGAATGACCTGCCCCACGCCTTCAACCTTGACAAACCGCCGATCAAACTCGATTATCGACATCGCACTGTGATACTGGGTCTGAATTCAGGAGGCGGCAATGACCACGCTGGTTTTGGGCGGCACCGGGTTCATCGGGAGGCGCGCCGTGCGCCGGCTGGCCGAGCGCGGCGAACGAGTGGCGGTGATGGACATCAATCCCAACGCGGTTTCCTTCGCTGAGTTCGGCGATCTGGTAACCGTGATGCGGGGCGACATCATCGAGTTCGAGGACGTGGTCAAGGCGGTGCTGGCCTCCAGGCCCGACCGCATCATGAACCTTGCTTACCTGCTCGGCAGCGGCGACGACACGCCCCACTTCACCATGAAGCTGAACGTGCTGGGCATGGATAACTGCTTCGAGGCGGCCCGGATCTGCGGCGTAGACCGCGTGGTCTACGCCAGTTCGGTGGCGGTCAGCGGTCAGCAGAGCGCCTTCGGCGACAGGATGGTTGACGAGGACGACGCGATGCATGGCACCAGCCAGTACGCCATGCACAAGCGGTTCAACGAGTTCCAGGCACAGCAGTTCAACAGCGTTTATGGAATGAACATCACCGGCATCCGCCCGGCCAACGTCACCGGCCCCGACAAGGTGCGCGGCTCCACTGATCACGTGATGTGCATCACCCTGCCCGCGTCAGGCGAGCCGGTGAGCTTCCCCAAGAGCGGTTTCATGCGCCTCCCGGTCCACGTTGAGGATGTTGCCGAGGCCTTCGTGAGGGTGACCTTGTCCGACAGTCCTCACCACTCGGTGTACAACACCGGGGGCATCCCCATCAGCCTGGGGGACCTGGCCGAGATGGTGCGAGGCTTTCTCCCCGACGCCGACATTTCCTTCGACTCCGACGGCGGGAAAGAGGACTCGGGCAACTACCTGGTGGACAACAGCCGGCTGCTGGGCGAGTTCGAGCTGGAATACCCGCCGCTGCAGTCGCGGGTGCGCGACATCATCAACGACGTCCGCCGCGACAATGGTTTGCCGCCGGTTTAGTTGAACGCCGCTGCCATGCTTTCCTTATTCTCGGGGCGCTTCCATCTTTTCCTGAGCCTCCTCGCGGTCGTAGCGGTTGCAGCCGGGCTGTACTCCGGAACTGCATCGGCCAACGGCTCCGTAAAGCTGGTGGTGATCGACGAGGTTGCGGGCCCATTCCAGTTGCGGGTTGGAGTGCTTCCCGGGGATCCCATTGCCGGGCCGCTGCACGTCAGCGTCCTGCTGCTCAATGCCGAAGACCTGACGGGGGTGGAGGACGCCAGCGTGCGCGTTCGGGTGGACGGGGCGGGCACTCCCGACGAGACAGAGGCGTTCAACTCCCCACAGAGTCCCCAGCTATACGAGGGCAACCTGCTCCTCGACGCCCTGGGCACCTGGGAAGTCACACTGGACATCGAGAGCCCGGCGGGGCAGGCCACTCACAGCTTCAACGTCCGTGCCAGGAACGAGAGCGGCTTCAACCTGATGTACGTGATCGTCGGCGCCGTTGCCGTGCTGGTGGTCGGCTCGCTGGCGCTTTCGCAGCTGCAGCGCAGGCGGAGGGTTACCCGGGGGCGGCAGTAGGCGCCGGACGGATCTCATACCGGATCGTAATCATGGTCAACAAGCAAAGCAAAGGCCCCGGCGGCAATGCCGGGGCCTTTATGTTCCGGTATTTGTAACGGAAGTTGGACTCGGACCAATCAGCCTCCAGGTTATCTCCGGGTTAAGCATGGAGAGCCGCAGCAAACCCATTCTCGAGGTCGCGAAAGCAAGGCAACAGCATCGTATTACTGTTTGTCAAAAGAATACTCCCAATCCCAGCTCCCAAGACAATCGCACCAGGAGAGACCAAACCATTGAGGCGAGCAAAACTGCGAAGAACACGGCGAAGAACATCTGAATGGCACTCAGCGGTTGTCGTGGTGACTCTCGCTGTGGGCTGCCGGGATTCCGCGGTACCCCGGGACCTATACCGGTGGGAGGTGATGAGGTAGAGGAGGTGATCTGTTGCCTGGCGCGTTCGAGGCGCTGTTGCTCAGGGGTCATCTTGTCCTCCTACAATAGAATAAGGGCCTCAAAATATTGAGGCCCTTTCGGTATCGTATTGGTAGCGGGGGTTGGACTCGAACCAACGACCTTCGGGTTATGAGCCCGACGAGCTGCCACTGCTCCACCCCGCGATGTAGCAAGAGAACACTGACCTGAATGAATGCCTTGATCCTGCCACGTTCAAAAGTGGTTTGAAATTCTTTGCGTGGGTCAAGCCTCTCGACTGGTTAGTACCGGTTTGCTGAAGTTGTTACCAACCTTACACATCCGGCCTATCAAGCAGATAATCTCTCTGCAGTCTTACCCCCTAACCTAATAGGGGAGGGAGGCCTCATCTTGGGGGTAGCTTCGCGCTTAGATGCCTTCAGCGCTTATCAATACCAGACATGGCTACCCGGCGCTGCTCCTGGCGGAACAACCGGAACACCATAGGTCTGTCCCTTCCGGTCCTCTCGTACTAGGAAGAGGTTCCCTCAAGCCTCCTGCGCCCGCGGCGGATAGAGACCGAACTGTCTCACGACGTTCTGAACCCAACTCACGTACCCCTTTAACCGGCGAACAGCCGGACCCTTGGGACCGCCTTCAGCCCCAGGATGGGACGAGCCGACATCGAGGTGCCAAACCTCGCCGTCGATGTGAACTCTTGGGCGAGATAAGCCTGTTATCCCCGGGGTAGCTTTTATCCGATAAGCCACGGCCCTTCCACACGGTGCCGTAGGATCACTTTGCCCGACTTTCGTCCCTGCTCGACTTGTAGGTCTTGCAGTCAAGCCCCCTTATGCCAATGCGTTCTATGGACGATTTCCATCCGTCCTGAGGGGACCTTTGGGCGCCTCCGTTACTTTTTAGGAGGCAACCGCCCCAGTTAAACTGCCCACCAGGCATTGTCCCCGCAATTGCAGGTTAGAACCAAAAACTGACAAGGGTGGTATTTCAACGATGGCTCCACCCCGACTGGCGTCGGGGCTTCTCAGCCTCCCACCTATCCTACACATGACAGCTCCCAGC
This sequence comes from Dehalococcoidia bacterium, assembly GCA_965215675.1. GTDB lineage: Bacteria > Chloroflexota > Dehalococcoidia > Lucifugimonadales > UBA3495 > VXOI01. Next base: position 424,508 of record OZ244112.1, read on the forward strand.
CCAATACCAGGCTACAGTAAAGCTCCACGGGGTCTTTTTGTCCTGCCGCAGGTCGCCCGCGTCTTCACGGGCACCGTAATTTCACCGAGCCCTCCGTCGAGACAATGGCCAAGTCGTTCAACCATTCATGCGGGTCGGAACTTACCCGACAAGGGACTTCGCTACCTTAGGCATTTTGTTACTCCTCCACAATCCGTTGCAAGGTGCGGAGGGGGCCGGCCATTTCTGCCGACCTCTGCATGTCGCCATGCAGATCGGACCATCTCTTATCCCATGCTCCGTAAGGGATTCCGGCGTATGGTCTCTGAGGACTCCTGACTTCGGCACACGTTGGTTACATCCAAGGATTCGATAACCCGCTCCCTTCGACCCAGCACTTGTAGCTAGGTAAAGGTAATGGGAGCGGGATCTACTCCAAAAATGTTTCCAAACACATACCTCCGATCAGGCCTTTCCTGCTGATTGTCCGCACTGGACACATTGTTACCAGCCTTACCTCATGGTGAGGTTGGTAGTGCCAGATACTCGGAGTTCCCAGCATATAGCCGGATTTTACAACGGCCTCAAGTGCCACCTTCCTCTTGGTTTACCCAAGTCGTAGTGACTCTCTGGTTGACCGTTAGAGTTACGGCCGCCGTTCACCGGGGCTTCAGTTCGCAGCTTGCACCGCTCCCCTTAACCTTCCGGCACTGGGCAGGCGTCAGCCTGTATACGTAGGGTTTCCCCTTAGCACAGACCTGTGTTTTTGTTAAACAGTCGCCCGGCCTTCTTATCTGCGCCCCCAGAGCGCTCCACCAGCTAGTGGCTTCACCCCCCAGGGGGCCCTTTCTCCCAAAGTTACAGGGCTCTTTTGTCTAGTTCCTTAACGGAGGTTATCTCGAACGCCTCGGGACTTTTATCCCAGCCCACCAGTGGCGGTTTGCGGTACGGTCGCCACAGTTCCATAACCACGAAGCTTTTCTGGTCGGTTTGGCTTCAACAGGATTTCGTAACCCTAAGGTCCGATCTCCTCAACCCTCAGCTTTGCGCCGGAGTGGATTTGCCTGCTCCAGCTCGCCTACGGAAAAGGACACACCATGTCCAATGGGCATGCCCTGCCTAGCCTCCCGCATCCCTCCTTGGTTTTAAAGCGAAAAAATGGCGGTGCAGGAATATTAACCTGCTGTCCATCGCCTTCGGCTCTTGCCTACGGCTTAGGACCGACTAACCCTACGCCGATAAACGTTGCGTAGGAAACCTTGGGCTTTCGGCGTCAGGGATTTTCACCCTGATTTACGCTACTCATTCCGGGATTCTCACTTCCCCGCGCTCCAGCAAGCCTCACGACTCACCTTCGTCGCCCGAGGAACGCTCCCCTACCACGCCCAGGCGTCAACAAAGACTCCGGACCGGCCATCACCGGCTCGCCTTGCGGCTTCCCGGTGCGGGCTGGACCATTGTCTTTGCATCCTGAACATCCACGGCTTCGGCGGCAGACTTAAGCCCCGTTACATTTTCGGCGCCGGACCCCTCGACCAGTGAGCTATTACGCACTCTTTAAAGGGTGGCTGCTTCTAAGCCAACCTCCTGGTTGTCTGGGGAACCCAACTTCCTTTCCCACTTAGTCTGCACTTGGGGGCCTTAGCCGGTGGTCTGGGCTGTTTCCCTTTCGACAATCGCACTTATCTGTGACTGTCTCACTCCCGGGCATCGGATAAACGGCATTGGTGGTTTGATTGGGTTTGGTAAGCTCACGCCCCCTAGCCCATTCAGTGCCCTACCTCCGTCCACCTAACCCGAGGCTGCACCTAAATGCATTTCGGGGAGAACCAGCTATATCCGAGTTCGATTGGCATTTCACCTCTACCCACAGCTCATCCCAAGCTTTTGTACTAGCCACGAGTTCGGTCCTCCAGTCCGTTTTATCGAACCTTCAACCTGGCCATGGGTAGCTCACTCGGTTTCGGGTCTAATACATGGAACTAATCGCCCTATTCAGACTCGCTTTCGCTGCGGCTCCGGAACTACAGTTCCTTAACCTCGCTCCACACATTAAGTCCCCGGATCATTCTTCAATAGGCACGCCGCCATCCCGACGAATCGGGACTACGACCTTCTGTAAGCTTACGGTTTCAGATCTATTTCACTCCCCGCTAGGGGTTCTTTTCACCTTTCCCTCACGGTACTGGTACGCTATCGGTGACCAAGGGTATTTAGCCTTGGAGGGTGGTCCCCCCGGATTCCCACAAGGTTTCCCGTGCCCCGTGGTACTCAGGTAACGCGCCAGGAGTCCGGTCCCTTTCGCCTACGGGGCTTTCACCCTCTATGGCGGCCCTTCCCAGGTTCCTTCGACTAGAGACTGGATTTGTAACTCCTCTGGACCTTATGAGGCGGTCCAAGGCGGTCCCTACAACCCCGGTGCGACATAGGCCCTCATGCCGTTAGGTCGCACTGGTTTAGGCTGTTCCCCGTTCGTTCGCCACTACTAGGGGAATCTCGGTTGATTTATTTTCCTCGGGGTACTTAGATGTTTCAGTTCCCCCACTTACCCCCCGATAAATCGGGTTGACCGACTCAACACCGGTCAAGGTTTCCCCATTCGGGTATCCCCGGCTATGCCCGCTAGACGGCTCACCGAGGCTTAACGCAGCCTTGCCGCGCCCTTCATCGGCCCTTGGTCCCAAGGCATCCACCGTAAGCTCTTAATAACTTGACCCACGCAAGGAACTTCAAACCTTCCGGTACCTCGGCCCCATCGGCCGAGCCCGGACTTTAATTTGCGCCCGGGACGCTACGGTCAACGCCCGGACACACCTGAAGTATTTAGCAGGATTTATTCAGGTCGCGTATTCTCTTTTTAAGGTGCGGGCAAGAAAAAACGGTCCGGGCTCACCCCAAACCGCTGTTCAGGTATCCCTTTGAGGGTGCTTGCCTATGTCAGGTGTTCGTTACCATCAATATGGATGCCTCACCTCTTGCAGACAAGGATTGTATACACCACTTTAGCCCTAGTCAAGGGGCTAACTGCCCCAATTCCCAGAATCCGACCGATCTACCGGCCCATTGGATTCGTTCACCGATTCGTTAGCCAAGGGGAAATCCGGCTTTTCGGGGCATTTCAGGTGGAAGACGGTCGCCCTCAGAAAACGTGGAAGGCAGGCTCCTGTCCCAGGAGCAATTGGCCGCCGTCCGCCATTGTCGTCTGCCTTACGAAAGCATGGGCTGCCACGCTGTGTGCGTCCCGGAAGTACCGGTCGAGGGGCGAGGCCGAATAGATTGAGCTGGCCCCTGCCGCCGAGTGCGCCCGGTCCACCGCCTGCACGGAGGCAGTTACTGCGTGGGTGCAGGCAAGACGCATGCTGGCCCGGAGCTCCAGGGGCAGTTCCTCGCCAGCCATGACTTTCTCCCACGTACGGGCGGTGGTGTCATAGAGATAGGCTCGGGCCGAGCCGGCCAGAGCTTCAACCGTTCCCAGGTCGGCCTGCTTGTCTTGGGCGCCGGCCACGGGGCGCTGGTTCCGCCGGTCAACTTTGCCCCCGAAAAGCTCCACCAGAGAGTCCACCGCGCCGCGAGCGGCGCCAAGGGCCACCGCCGAGAGCATGGGGACATTGAAGGCCGGATAGGCATAGCGGCGATCGGGGAGCAGGGACGGTTCCACCAATGAGTGGCGCTTCACGTAGTTGTCGGCCACGAATACGTCCTTGATGGCGTAGTCGGTGCTGCCGGTCCCCCGCAGGCCGGACGTGTACCAGGTGTCGAGGATGGCGCAGTCGGACGCGGGCAGGTGGAAGGCGCGCCACTGGGGCACACCGTTCTCGTCGGTGATGGGGCCGTTATCATCGTGGAGCCAAGCCGCTGTGGGCAGCCATGTGGCGTGGTGGCAGCCGCTGCCGAAGGGCCACTGCCCGGTGAGTCTCCAGCCGCCCTCAACACGCAGGGCCCGCCCGTGGGGCACCAGCGTCCCAGCAATAACCGTGGGCTGGATCTGGCCCGGAGTTACGTCGACGAAGATCTCCCGGCGAACCTGGTCGGGCACGATGCGCACCGTCCAGAAGGAGGCGGTGGCGATGATCATGGTCACCCAGCCCACCGAGGGGCTGGCCGTGGACAGTGTCTCTATGACCCTGGCGGCGGTGACGGGGTCGGTGCCAAGTCCGCCGTGTTCAGGCCCGGTCAGCAGGTGGAAGAAGCCTGCGCCCGCCAGCTTGTCGGCCAGCCAGTCCGGGACTCGGCGGGCCTCGTCAATGGCGTCGGCGGCGCTGCGGATTTCTGGCAACATGCCCTCGGCGACGGCCAGCAGGTCGCGGGAGGCAGCAGTATCGGGGCGTTCCCTGGTCGTGCTCATTGCTGCCTCCTGCGACAGATTGGTGAAAAAGGGGCTGGCGCTGCCTCTTTCGCGTTGTAGGGCGGGCAGCCAGAGGGAGCCCCTGCGATTGATAGGGGTAGCTGCTCTACCGTCCCTTGAAGACCGCCGGGCGTTTTTCAAGGAAGGCTTGCACCGCCTCCTTGTGATCCTCGGTCTTGCGGGCCTGGGCCTGGGCCACGTGGGCCAGGTCGAGACTCTCCTCGAAGTTCATGTCCAGGCTGCGGTGTACCAGGTACTTGATCAATGCGTGGGACTGGGTTGGTCCCTTGGCCAGGCGAGTGGCCAGGTCCATGGCCGCCTTCATCATCTCACCGTCTGGCACCACCTGGCTGGCGATGCCCAGCCGGTAGGCCTCGTTGCCATCGATGCGGTCGCCGGTGTATTGGAGGAGCAGGGTGTTGCTCATGCCGATGAGCCGGGGTAGCTGCCAGCAGGATCCGTCGCCGGGGATCAGGCCCATGCGGGAGAAGGCCTCGGAGAAGATGGCGCCCTCGGCGGCGATGCGAATGTCGCAGGCCAGCGCAACGCCCATGCCCACTCCCATGGCATGGCCGTTGACTGCGGCGATGGACGGCTTCTGGAGTTTGTGGATGCGCAGCGGCACCAGTGGAGCGCCGCCGGCGTATTCCACGCGGTCGTCGCGGTTGGCGAAGCGGGACTCCATTTTGCCCCATGGAAGGGGTTCCGGCTCGGCCCCGGCGGCTTCCGCCTCCTGGATGTTGCGGTTGAAGTTACGCACGTTGGCGCCAGAGCTGAAGGATGGGTCGGTGCCGGTAATCAGCAGCACCCGGCATTCGGGGTCGTCTTCGAACCGGTCCAGCTCGGCCCGGACCTCCGAGGCCATCTCGGGGCCCAGGGCATTGCGGGTGGGCGGATCGTGCATAGTCAGCACCAGAACGCCGTCGAGGTTTTCCGTCTTGATGTATTCGTAGGCCATCTGCCATCTCTCCGTAGGTATTCGAGTGGTGATGCCGGAACCGGTTTGCCCAGCAGCCCCGCAAGGTGGCGCGACCGCGCGACAGCCCATATAATCGCCATCACAAAAGGGGATGCTGTATCGGGCAACCCCACATTGCAGGTTAGCATACGGCCCAAGATTCAAACAACAAGACCGCAGGCCGGCCGGTTTGGGCTGGCGAAGGCTAAAGGAGTGCCCCCATGCAGCAAGGAAGCATCACGAATCTGCACATCGCCCGCGTGAAGGAGACACCTTCCGACCCGGTTCAGGAGGCCACCGCCATCTCCTCGATGGGTATCGAGGGGGACCGAAGTTGCCGCACGGGCAACATGCGCCAGGTGCTGATCATGGATAACGAGACCCTGGGCTCGTTTGGCCTGGTTCCCGGCCAGATCAAGGAGAACATCACGGTCACCGGACTCGACCTGTCCCAGACCGTGGCCGGCAACGTGGTCTTCATCGGTGACGAGGTGACCATGGAGATCGTGGGGGAGTGCGAACCCTGCGGCAAGATGGACGCCATCCGCCAGGGTCTTCAGTCCGAGCTGAACCACCGCCGGGGCATGCTCTGCACGGTCATCAACGGCGGCCCCATCAAGGTCGGCGACAACATCCGCGTCGAGCCGTAGGGCGGCGAAGACTACCGACTCCGCATGCAGCTACCCATCGTGGAGTAACAGTCCTGAGGAATGCCGACGGCCTACGTTGGGGCTGCGATAGTCACGCGGTTTCAGTAAAATAGAGTGCCGGGGAGCGTACGTTTCCCCGGCACTTTTGTGCGCTGCCAAGAAGCGGCAATCACTGCTTCTTTAAAGGAGGTGCCTATGGCAAACGTGTACTACGACGATTCGCGAAGTGGCTTCTACTCGCAGGAGGCCGCCAACGTTATCTTTACTGGGGCTATGGCCCGGCTTTACGGCTGGATTGCGCTGGGCGTGATCACCACCGGCGCGGTGGGCTGGATCAGCCACCAGGCCGGGATCCTGGAGAGCATCCTAGAGAACTTCGGGATGATCGGGTACTTCGTGGTGCTGGGCGTCTGGCTGGCCTGCATCTTCGGTCTCAGCTTCATGGCCAGCCGCGTTCCGCCTGCGGTGGCGGGAGGGGCCTATCTCGTCTTCACCGCCATCACCGGGGTGATGATCTCCTACATCTTCTGGGCCTACACCGGCAATACGATCGTCCTGGCCTTTGCGCTGACCACAGGTGTGTTCGGGGTGATGAGCGCCATCGGCTACACCACAAAGCGCGACCTTTCGGGCCTCGGGACGATGCTGATGATCGGCCTGTTCGGCGTGATCATAGCCGGGGTGGTCAACTGGTTCATCGGCTCCAGCATGCTGTCGTGGATCATCACGCTGGTGGCGCTGCCCATCTTCCTGGGCTTGACGGTTTATCAGACCAAGCAGGTCAAGGAGCTGGCCATGGAGGCAGCGATGCGCGGCGACGAGCGGGCCGCCAGCCAGGTGGCGATCATGGGCGCCGTGGGTCTGTATGTTACCTTCCTGAACATCTTCCTGATCCTGCTGCGGATCCTGGACATCTTCAACGGCGATTAGTCCCCTGCGGCAGCTGTGTTTCCCGATGGGATGGGCCCCGGATGTTTGTCCGGAGCCCTCTCGTTTCCCTCGGGTTAGCCTGTAGCGGACGGCAGCGGACGGGTTTTGGAGATGCTACGCTACTTGACCGCGATGGGGCTGCCGGGAGAGCCGGTGCCACCCTTGAACGGCACGCGAACGAAGATGTAGGCAAACTCGTACACCTCGTCGTCGGCCAGAGTGCCGAGGTCCAAGTTTTCGTGGATCAGTATGCCGTTCTCGGCGAGCAGATGCTTGTGCACGGGGAAGGCGTCAGCGTCGTCAACGCCGGGGACAACTTCCACGGGCCAGGTATCAGCGCCGACCAGGGTGATGTTCTGGCCGGAAAGCCACTTGCCGACCTCCAGGCCTATGCCCGGGGCGCCGGCGTTGTACCTGTCGTCGTCCACACCCCAGAGGTCTCCCCATCCGTAGTGGAACAGCACTACGTCGCCATCGGTGATGTCATCCTCAGACATCCCCTGGGCTTCCAGGGCGCCATTGACGTCCTCCATGGTGACCACAGTGCCGGCGTCCAGCATCTCACCCTTGTAGCCGGCGATGTCGATCAGGATTCCCCTGGCAAAGATGGGTTTTATCTGCTCAACACCCAGTTGCTGCAGGCCGTAGGCACCCATTATCTCGTCCTCGGTGAGCCCGTTGTAGAACCGCTCCTCTCCGTTGTGGATGTAACCGACGTGGCCGAGGCCGTCGAACTGGGTGCCGACCTGGCCAAGTTCGCCGACGATGAACTCATCGTGGTAGATGAGGCCACCGGGGAAGGGCCCGCCGGTGGGAGCGCCGGGGATGGTAAGCGAGTAAGTCCTGGTCCCGAACAGAGGCATACCATGCCTGTATTGGCGGCCCAACTCGTAGATGTCTCCGGTCTCGATAAGATTTGCGGCCTCCAACACCTTTTCCGCAGTTATCCAGTTGGAGGACCCGGCCTGGTCATCGGCGCCCCAGCGGGAGGGCCAGAAGTCGGCAGCGGTTTCGGACTCAGTCATCGTCCCGCTGTCGCCGTTGTCCTGGGTATCCGTGGTACTGGTCTGTACCGTTTCTCCGTTGCCGTCATCCGCGGTCTGCAGGCACTCATCAATGGAGTCGACCAGGCGGCCATCGGTGCACTGGATGTTGCCCTGCTGCGCCAGCAACACGGGCGTCAGCGCCAGTACGGCCACCAGCGCGACCAGCAGAGTGACGAATCGGAATCGGTCGCTGTTTAATCCAAACATCTTGATTTCCTCCAAGCGTTTAATTTGTACCTATCGAAACATGTAGAAGTAATGCCATTTCTAACTATATAACAGTCGAATCTGGAGGTTGTTATTTCGAAAGGATGCGCGATTCTAGTTTGGATGACCGGAATTGTCAATTGGAATTGCGCAACCCAGCGGGAAGAACGGAAGGGCCGCTACCTTCTAAGGTAGCGGCCCCGTTGGTCGAGCTGGGTTGTGAGGAGTTCAGGCCTTGGTGGCCACCAGGGTGCTGCGGACTAGCTCGGCTACGTTGGTTACCTCGGGGATGTCGGACCAAGCCTGGACGGCTCGGTTCACGCAGACATTCATAAAATCAGGTTGCTCGCGCCTTTTATGTGTCACCTTCGAACAGTTTCAGTTGACGCGTTGCAAGGTTTGGATAGAAGTGCTTGCTTAAAATCCTGCCTGTTTCTTGGTACGAGGAGCCTACTTTGGGTCCATACCAATGCTCGGGCGCTTCAAGCATGCGCTCGAAGGTAAGTGTACCAACCTTTTGACCAGTACCGATCATAAAGGGAACATCGTGTGCTCGTACCTCGAGGACAGGTTGGACTCCTCCCAATCTTCCGTCCTCCCCGAACCCGAATCCAGGGTCGAAAAAACCTGCATAGTGCGTACGGATTTCGCCGCTGGAGGCATCGTAGGCTGTCATCTCGGCGGCAAACTCAGGAGGGATAGACACGCTTTCACTGGAGGCCAGAAGGTAAAACTCCTCAGGTTCCAGTATTAGAGACGGGCCCTTGTCCGCAAAAACCGGTTCCCAATAGTCTGCCGGATCGTAATTATTCTGCTTGGACAAGTCGAGAAGTTTGCTGTTTTTTCGGGCTCGATATCCAATACCCCTACTTGTTTTACCTGTAAGGTCAACACTCAGGCCAACTGAGTTGTTGTCCGCTATCGATGTCATTTGTCCAGGTTGACCTGGCTTGGGAAATATAATCGGCTTGGACAGATGTGTACTCTGCACTTCACCAGGTCTCATGTCGGAGGTTCCCTTAAACAGCCTGATTTGGTTCAGTGATAACCTAGTCCGAACTCTAATGCTAAAGGACCTTGAAAATACCTCCAGATACATCGGCCCTTCGTAACCATCCTCTATATCATCAAACCGGTCACTGGAATTCGTTATAACTCTAGTGAAAATGTCCAGCCGTCCGGTTGAACTTTTGGGGTTAGTCCGAGCACGAATGCCACTTGGCAATCTGAGGCTCTCCAATAGCGGAATCAAATAAGGCCGATTCCTCTCGAGGATTGCTCCATCGCGGATGTCGAACTTTCCAATAGCGAGTTCGCGTAACTTGGTCTCCAGAGTTCCGGGCGAAGGTAGAAAACTACACTGCAAACTGTAGGCGATCTCGCCTAACCGCAAATCAAGGCTCGCTGGCTGAAAATTCTCTTCAGGAACCCTGTAATCACTCAAAATGATATTTTCCCACACCGCGCGTTTAAGCCACTTCGTGGGTAGGATTCCCTCATTCTCAACTTCGTAAATTGATTCAAACATTCCCTAATTTCTGCTACCCGGATTGAATGGGCGGTTTTCTCTCCAGTACTTATCAAAGCACTTCAAACTGCAAAAGAGGCCATCATTTAGCCGACCAGTACCATATCCTTGAAGGATGACACTTGCGCAACTTGGGCAAACTCCTTCTGACCGACACGTTGCCAAATATGAAAAAATACGCTGTTGGGTCGACAGGTACTCCTCCTGTTGAAAAGGACGCTCTTCACTCATTTCCATCAATCGCTCAGACCGCGGGGAGGGGCCCGCCGACGGGTCGGCCAGAGATCCTCACGCCAGATACAGCAGGATCATATCCCAATGGATTTCACGGCTTGGGCCACCCCCAAAAGAGCACGAGGAATTCCGATTACGATCTGACTAATAGACAAGTTGGCGGGTGAGAAAACACCCGCCAGCTCGTCGCCTTGGTCCAGTACGCCCATGCACGCATCAAAGCAACTATCCCTAGAAGTCTGGCCGGAAAGCCATTGGCCGGGTTTTACGCTACGCCAAGCAGACGAATTCCAGTCTTATACCGCGTGGTAGTGCATATAATACATTGCAACACCCACTATTTCCTCGATAATCGACGTTAAGAAAACGACGGCTTGGGCAGAATCGGGGTTTCCGGCCAGGCTTCTAGGTGCCGATGGTTCCTGAGCAACAACGGCCACTTTGCGATAAGTGATTGCTACGATGGGGTTCAGGCCTTGGTGGCCACCAGGGTGCTGCGGACCAGCTCGGCTACGTTGGTGACCTCGGGGATGTCGGACCAGGCCTGGACGGCTCGGTTCACGTCGTCGTCGTTGAGGACGAGAGCGACGTTCTCCTCGAACTTGGCCCTGATGCTGTCGAAGCCCCACGGGTTCTTCTGGCTTCCGAGAATGTCTGCCCGTCCGGTGGTGTGCTCCAGGACGCGGCCGTCCTTGAGGGTGATCTTCACCTTCAGGCCATCCTCGGAGTTGGTCAGCAGCTCCTCGGACTTGGCCATTACGCGGGTGCGGACCTTGTCCATGACTTCGCCAATGGCCGGGTCGTCGATCTTCTCCTGGGTGAAGGTGTCGACCTTGACCTCGCCGTCGACCAGCGCGGCGGCGACGTTGTACTTGGCGCTGAACTTGCCCTTGAGGTCGTCGTCCGGTTCCTGGTAGAGCATGACCACGGAGTAGTAGGACTGGTCGATCTCGGCGTTGACCACGTCATCGACGGTGAAGTCGTTGTCGCGCATCAGGCTGAACAGGCTGTCCAGCATGGCGTGGTTGCCGCCGCAGCAGGGGTACTTCTTGATGATCAGGGCGTCCTGGATGCGGTAGGGCTGGCCGAGGTTGTCGGCCATCTCGTCCAGGTCGTAGATGCCAGGGCCGAGGACGGTGTTGGCGAAACCGAAGGGGTGCTCCACCACCTGGTCGCCGGCGGTCAGCCCGGCCTGGGCCAGTTGCACTGCGGTCACGCCGTCGCGGCCGGTGAGGCCGGCGTGCAGGGGCTTGGTCATGGTGCCGAAGTTGTGGATCAGGCCCGAGGCCATGGAGCCAGCGATGCCCAAGGCGGTGACAGTCTGGTCCTCGTCCAGCCTGAGCAGCTTGGCGCAGGCGGCGGCGCAGGCGAGGCGTCCGATGACGGCGGTGCTGTGGAAGCCACGGTCCATCTGCTTGTACTTGGTAGTGTGTTGCAGGGCCAAGCCCACTTCGCAGCCGACCACGTAGGCCTCCAGCAGGTCCCGGCCGGTGGCGCCGGTCTGCTCGCCAATGGCCATCAGCGCCGGGAAGATGGCGACGGTGGGGTGGCCGAAGCCGCCAAAGTCGTCGTAGTCGAGGGCGTGGCCCATGGTGCCGTTGGCCAGCGCCGCGTTGGCGAGGGTGGTCTGGTCGCCGCCGGAGAGGACGGTGGCCTCGCCCCGGGCACCCTGGTCGGCGACGTATTTCTGGATGATCTGGCCCACCGGCTGCACGGAGCCGGCGAGTATCACGCCCAGCAGGTCGAAGCAGGACTCGTTGGCGACGCGGATGGCGTCGGGCGGTATGTCTTCGTAGCTGGTGTTGACGACCCACTTGGCGATGGTCTCGGTAGCGCCCATGGCGATTCCCTCCCATTACGTCTGTAGCGGCGTTCCGCTGCTTTGCGGGCCATTATATCGGGTTGGTGGCGGGCGGCAAGCGGGCCAGCCGGTTACAGCACGCAGGGCCGGCCACGGGTTCGCAGGATTTTACTTTCCGGTAGATTTCAGTCTTCGGGTGGCATCCGGCGTGGTTCCGGTGATCATTGGGCCGTGGATTCCAGATCCCTGTTTCCACGGGGACATGCGCCGCTGGAATGAAGGAGGGCCGGCGGGGCACTGGGTCCCCGCTTTCGCGGGGATGACGATTTGGGGGCGGGAATGACGGTTGGGGTCTGGGGTGGTGGTTGGGTTGCCGGTTGGAGGTCAATGTAATGTCAGGGGTATGGAAATCAATGACATTCCCTGCCATTTCCTGACATTCGGTGGCCAAGCGCCGGTCCGGTGGATTGGGGGTTCCGCGGGATGACGGGGGATCGCGGAGTGTTCTTCAGGGTGTCTCTCTGTCTCATTCTGTCTCATTTTGGGGCCGGTGGTTGTCCCCTCGCGAGAGGTTTCAAGCCTTCTTCCCGAGGAAATGGGAACTGATCGCAGTCGCCGGGAATCGATAGGTGCGCCAGAAAATTCCCTATATTCCGAGCATTTCCGCTCAAAATCACTCATTTCCCCCAATGGCGGGTTGAGAGGAAGGGCAGGATGGCCCACGGTCCCGGGTGGGCCCGTGAATCCGGGATCCAGCGTGCACGCGGGTTGCCATACATCCAAATTCCCCTTTGCATCAGTAGCTGTCAAAACTTACCGCCTCCGCCCCGCAGGTGGCCGCCTTACGAGCCAAACTGTTAAATGGTACAAAGGTTCTATAAAATCTACAACAGGCAACTGTCACAAGTTTCAGGGGATATAGCAGGTTCCGAGGTTACCGGCAGCGGACAGTGCGGGAATGCGATTGCCCCAGGCATTTCAATGCAGGGCAATCGCGTCTTATTTGTCAGCATACAAAATTGGTCTGAATGGCAGTCGCAGTGCCTCCTTCGGATCCGGGTGCGAGGGTAGACGGGGGTTTGGATTCCCGCCTGCGCGGGAATGACGCCTGATGGGGCCTCCGGCGTTTAAGACGCGATTGATCCAGGGATTTCAATGCAGGGCAATCGCGTCTTATTTGTCAGCATACAAAATTGGTCTGAATGGCAGCCGCAGTGCCTCCTTCGGATCCGGGTGCGAGGGTAGACGGGGGTTTGGATTCCCGCCTGCGCGGGAATGACGCCTGATGGGGCCTCCGGCGTTTAAGACGCGATTGCCCCAGGCATTTGATTGCCGTTGCTGTGCCTTCGGTGGCAGGTATGGTTAAATGTGACCCTATGGTTGTGCTTCGACTGCTGGGCCAGGCCTTCACCATTCTGCGGGTGCTGATCAGCGACTTTTACTTCCAGTGGGCCATGATCTATGCCCGCTGGGGTCAGCCGACCCGCGCGTTGTGGTACTTTAACCGCGCCGTAACCATGAACCGTGGCGGCTCAAAGGCTTACTACAACCGAGGGCTGCTGTTCCTGGCCATTGGCTCGCCCGAGCGGGCCATCGGTGACTTCAGCGCCGCCCTGCAGAACAGTCCCAGCCACATCGAAGCCCGGATAAACCGGAGCATTGTGTATACTCTCACCGGAAGGCACGAGCAGGCCCTTCGCGACCTGGAACAGGCCGTGGAAATGGGGGCGGACCGTGAAATCCTGGAGCAGCAGATATCCGACGCCAGGATGAGGGCGGGCACCTAGGACGGCCGCCAGCCGGACGCCGCGGCCTGGGCTGCCGGTTTCCGGTCATTCATCAGGAGCAGGGAGTGCAGCGAGTTGCCAGGTGTATTTGAATTACTGGGACGCCTTCTGCCGGGCGGCGTTGGCAAACCGGAGGGCGAGCGCTGGTATGACTACGGCGTAACGCAGCAGCGCCGCGGCAACCTTGAGGAGGCGATCCGCGCCTACACCGAGGCCGTCAGCAAGAATCCTGAGATGGCCATTGCATACAGCAATCGCGGCTCGGCCCACCTGAACCTGGGCAAGCCCGAGCAGGCCATTGCCGACGCAGACGCTGCCATTCGTCTCAACCCACGCCAGCCGGTGGCCTACAGCGTGCGCGGCAACGCCCATCACAGCATGGGGGAGAACGACAAGGCAGTGATGGACCTGTCCCGGGCCATCAGCATCAATCCGCGCTTCGCCGGGTTCTTCAGCGACCGGGGAGCGGCGCACCGTGCGGCAGGCAGGCTGGCAGCAGCCATCGACGACTTTTCGCAGGCCATCCGTCTGGAAAAGCGCTTCCCAGTGCCCTACAACAACCGGGCCGACGCCTACATTGCCACCGGCGCGCTGGATTGGGCGATCAAGGACCTGGACGATGCTCTCAAGATGGACCCGATGTTCGCCGTGGCCTACGTGAACCGCGCCACGGCAAACGCAATGCTGGGAAACCACGACCGGGTCCAACGCGACGTGAACGTCGCCGTCGGTCTCGGCGTCGACCGCAACGCCCTGGAGGAAATGATCAGGGAGATCCGCCCCCAGCGCCGGAGGCAGCAAAACCAGAAAGGGCGCCGGTAGTAACTGGATGCCGATCCGGCCGGTGGTACGGCCGTCAACCGCGTCTGGCAGGTAGCACGAATGACTGGGCACAGTTGTATACTGTGCCCTACATTTTTTCTTGAAACTGGTTCCCACCTATTTACCCAGGAGATGTCTGCCCATGCCCGGTTTCTCCATCAATGCAATGCGCCTGAACCAGACACTCGACGAGCTGGGCAAGTTCGGTGAAACGCCCGAGGGCATGGACCGGTTGGCCTTCTCTCCCGCCGACATAGAAAGCCGCGAGTACGCCATGGGCCTGATGCGGGAGGCCGGGCTTGAGGTAAGGATCGACGCCGGCGGGAACATCATCGGCCGGAAAGCAGGGACCGACGACTCGCTGCCCGCCATCGCCATGGGCTCGCACACCGACACGGTGCCGCTGGGCGGCAAGTACGACGGCGCCCTGGGCGTGATGGGGGCCATCGAGGTGGTGAAGACGCTGGCGGAGAACGGCCACGTCACACGCCATCCCATCGAGGCCATCGTGTTCACCAACGAGGAGGGGACGCGCTTCCACCGCTGGCTCATCGGCAGCCGCGCCATGGCCGGGATGTTGGAGCCCGAGGACCTGGCGGCCACAGACGCCGAAGGGGTGACGCTGGCCCAGCGGATGGGCGACATCGGCGGCGATCTTTCGCGAGTGGACGAGGCGGCCCGCAAGCCGGGCGACCTGGCAGCCTACTTCGAGCTGCACATCGAGCAGGGGCCGTACCTGTACCGCTCAGGCACGCCCATCGGCGTGGTCACGGGCATCACCGGTCGCGGTGTTTTTGAACTGGACATCTCCGGCATGTCCAACCACGCCGGCACCACTCCCATGGGCGAACGCCGCGACGCGCTGGTGGCCGCATCCAAGCTGGTGGTGCAGGTGCAGCGGATGGCCGCCGAGGATGAGATCTGCCGGGTGGCCACCGCGGGCGCCTTGGACGTGCAGCCCAACGCGGTCAACGTGGTGCCGGGGCGGGCCACCGTGGGGATTGAGATACGGGACCTGGACATGGCCGCCCTGGAGGCCGCCGAGCAGGAGCTGACCCGCATGGCCCGGGAGTGCGAGGAGCAGGACGGGGTGCAGATCACGATCAACCGCCACCGCTTCACCGATGCCGTGCCAATCACGCAGGGGATGCAGGACTGGGTGGGCGAGGCCGCCGAGCTGGCCGGGTTCGCGTGGGAGCGCGTGCCCAGCGGCGCGGGCCACGACGCGCAAGCCATCGCGACGATCGCGCCCATGGCCATGGTGTTCGTGCCCAGCGTGGGCGGAATCAGCCACGCCATCGAGGAGTACTCCAGCCCAGAGGACTGCGCCAACGGCGCCCAGGTGCTGCTGGAGCTGCTGCTGCTGGCGGACGAGCGGCTGTAGTCAACTGTCCTGTCTCCTCTAGAAATCTGGCCGGAAAGCCTTTCCCGGGGAGATGAATGGGATGAATTTCGGCAGTGAGGCCGACGCAAGCAAGGCCAGAGGCATGACTTGACCGAGCCGCGGAGGGACGAACTCAAGGGTGGAACGGAGGGCCTTTGTGCGCAGGGACCTGCCGACACTGCAACCGCCGCCGGTGCCGCCTGGCAGGCCGGCCTTGGCCGCCACCAGGGTCAGGTTGGCCACCGTGGCCGCTAGGTACAGCTGGAATTTCGTCTTGGCGCGTCCGAAATAGCGGGACTGGCGGATGCCCAAATGGACCAGTCGGGCCAACCTGTGTTCCACCACCACTCGGCGCGCTCGATATTCGTCATACCCGGCGCTCTGTTGCAAGGCCCTGGCCTGCTGCAACAGGGCTTCCTGGGGATGGATCAGCACCCACCGTCCCTTCCTGCCTTTGGCCGAGATGCACTGGGACCGCAGTGGACATGTCATACATTCGGACCCGTCGAACTGGAAGGCCCGCAAGCGGTGGACCCGACCCGCGGCATCCGTACGCCGTCCCGCCGACACGATGTTGTGGGTGACCTGCCCCGCCGGACAGGTGCAACTGCCCGCCGCTAGGTCGATGACAAAGTCATCCTTGGGAAAGCGCTGCCGGTCGGGGCGGCCCGGCACCCGGGCTACCAGCTTGCGGCCCGCATCGGCGAAGGCTTGGCGGGTCCCGCCGTCTCCATAGGCGGCGTCGCCCATGGCCTCCTGCACCGGCACACCGGTGTTGGCCTCGCTCTCCTCCACCAGCTCCAGCGCCCCCAGGTTGTCCGGAGCGTTGCCGGGCAGTACCTCCACGGCGGTGCTCAGCTGAGTGTCGGTGTCCACGACGATGGCCGCCTTGTGTCCGTCGAAGCGTCTCCTGCTGCTCTTGTGCCCGTGGCGCATCTCCGGGTCATGCACCGACACCATCCGGTCCTTACTCACCCCACCCTTGAGGCTCACGCCGTCATCGCCGTCGCCACCCTTGCGCTCAATGTCCTGGAACAGCAACTCCGCCCCAGCCACTATCTGCTGACGCCCGGCGCTGTCCTCCGCCAATTCCCCCTGCGCCTGCCGCGACAACCCCAGCAGCCGGTCCGCGTCGGCTACAATCCCGGCCAGCAGGGCCTTCCGCGCCCGCTTGTCCGACCAGTCGATGGTCGCCTCGCCCTTGATGCTGGAGGCAAGGTACCGCCCGTATTCCCGAGCCTTGGCCCACTTCCCGACGCTGATTCCCTCAACCTGCGCCAGCGCACGCAGCAGCTTGATGATCCCGTCGGCCAGCAGATTGTATGTGTCCCTCACCGCGCCCCGGCCCAGGATGTTGGTCGTGTCCAGCGCCACCTTCATGCTGCGCCTCTTCAGGTAGCCCGACTCCCGGGCGAGGCGCAGGCTGGACTCGAATACCTCCCGCACCCTGTCGTGCAGGATCAGCTGGGCGCGAAACACCTGGAGCGTACTCTTGGCGAAGGGCCTGTCCTCCACCTCAATCCCCAGAGCCACCTTCCAGCGAATGTCGAAGTCGGCCCGGGCCTTGGCCTCGGCGTCGCTGACCTTGTCGTGAGACTGCAACAGCAGCGCCGTGGCCAGCAGGCTGGGCGGCACGCTGTCCCGGCCGTTGTCGGCGCAGTAGAACTCGGCGAACTCGGCGTCCCGGAACAGCCGACCCCGCAGCGAGGCCAGCAGACCGTAGAACGTGTCCTTGCCCACGTGGTCCAGATACAGCCGATCCGCTTCCCACAGACCCCTCTGGTCCGAACGCTCTCCCAGCATTATCAGCCCTCGCTACACTTGTTGACGCCAAGTATAGCCACCGGCTGGCTGCCTCCACTTTCCGGCCAGATTTCTAGTACTACAACGACGAGTTGTTTGGTAGGATAGCTGGCCAGATGATGGTGGGCGGTTTGGGTGATGGATGCGGCGAGCTTCAAGCGGGTCTACGACAGCTTTCAGGAATTTCACGCCTTTTTTGCGGACTCCTTCGGACGCAAGCAGTGGCGGGAGCACAGCCGGAACTATCTTCAAGCCCTGCTGGTGCAGGCCGGGGAGCGGCGCAACGCCGAGAATCTCTCCGAATCGGTGGGCATCTCCGCCCGGGCGATGCAGCGTTTTCTCACCGAGGCCCGGTGGTCCGATGACGCAGTAATAGGGCGGTTGCAGGAATACCTGGCCCCCAGGCTGGAGCATCCCGAGGCCGTGTGGGTGTTCGACGGCAGCGACTTTCCCAAGCAGGGGAGGAAATCGGTGGGAGTGGCCCGGCAGTACTGCGGCAGGCTGGGGAAGGTGGCCAACTGCCAGGCCGGGATGTTCCTGGCCTATGTCAGCCCGCTGGGCCGGGCGTTGGTGGACAAACGGCTGTACCTGCCCCAGGTTTGGGCTTCGGACGATGCCCGGTGTCAGGCGGCGGGTGTGCCGGCGGAGAGACGCAGCTACCGTTCGAAGACGGAGTTGGCCTTGGAGATGCTGGCGCAGGCCATGGAACTGGGCCATCTGGAGGCCGGGTGGGTTGCCGGAGATGACGCCTTCGGGATGTCGCCGTCATTCCGGGAGGGACTGGCGGCCTTGGGTATGCGGTACGTGCTGGACGTTCCGGGCGGCACCACGGCTTGGCCTTTGGAGCCGGCTTGGACCAGTCCGGAATATCCAGGCAATTCACATCCAGGGTTCGGGCGCCCCCGCAAACCCAGGCTGCGGGATGGGCAGCGCCGGACCATGGAGCAGGGCAGGAGCAGCGCAGTGATGAGTTGCCGGAGGAGGCCTGGCGGGAGATAACGGTGGCAGAGGGAAGCCAAGGGCCGCGCACCTACCGGTTCAGCGCCCAGCGGGTGCGGGTTACCAGGTGGCGCAAGCCCGGCGGAGGCGCAAGCCCGGCGAAATCCACTGGGCGGTCTACCGCCGGAACCTGGACGGCAGCGAACCTCGCTACTACCTGTCCAACGCACCCGAGGACACAACTTTGGAGACTCTGGCATACGTGGGCGGTTCCAGGTGGCGCATAGAAACGGAGTTCGAGACTGAAAAGGGCGACGTTGGGCTGGACGAATACGAGACCCGGAGCTGGGCAGGCTGGCATCACCACATAGCCATGTGCCTGCTGGGCGGAGCGTTCCTGCTGGGCCTGCAGCAGGATTGGGGGGAAAAAGATGCCCCGGATCACCCGCCCGCAGGTGTACCGGGTGGTGCGTGAGATGCTGCCCCGGGAGCGGTTCGGGCCCGATCAATTGCTGTTGTGGCTGGAGGATACGCAGCTACGCAACGAACGGGCGCGCCGCTCCCACGAGAGACGCCGCTCCGCCCGCTGTGAAGGCAGAATGGACCCTCCACCCTGAACCCGTCGTTGTAGTACTAGAAATCTGGCCGGAAACCCCGATTCTTCCCAAGCAGTCGTTTTCTTGCCGTCGATTATCGGTGAAACAGAGCGTGTTGCAACGTAATATATGCAGTATTGTGCCATATACGACTGTAATACGTCTGCTTGGCATAGCGAAAAACCCGGCCGATGGCTTTCCGGCCAGACTTCTAGTACTACAACGACGGGTTGTCTGGTAGGATGGCTGGACAGATGATGTTGGGTGGTTTGGGTGATGGATGCGGAGAGCTTCGAGCGGGTCTACGACAGCCTTCAGGAATTCCAGGCCTTCTTTGCGGCCTCCTTCGGCCGCAAGCAGTGGCGGGAGCACAGCGGGAATTACCTTCAGGCGCTGCTGGTGCAGGACCAGGAGCGGCGCAACGCCGAGAATCTCTCGGAATCGGTGGGCATCTCGGCCCGGGCGATGCAGCGCTTTCTCACCGAGGCCCGGTGGTCCGATGAGACAGTCATAGGGCGGTTGCAGGAATACTTGGCCCCCAGGCTGGGACACCCGGAGGCGGTGTGGGTGTTCGATGGCAGCGACTTCCCCAAGCAGGGCAGGAAATCGGCGGGAGTGGCCCGGCAGTACTGCGGCAGGCTGGGCAAGGTGGCCAACTGCCAGGGTGGGATGTTCCTGGCCTACGTCAGCCCGCTGGGCCGGGCGTTGGTGGACAAACGGCTGTATCTGCCCAAGAGTTGGACCTCCGACCAGGACCGGTGTGCTGCGGCGGGTGTGCCGGAGGACCGGCGGAACTACCGGTCAAAGACGGAGTTGGCCCTGGAGCTGCTGGAGCGGGTACTGGAGCTGGGCTACCTCAGGGCCGAGTGGGTTGCCGGAGACGACGCCTTCGGGATGTCGCCGACCTTCCGGGAGGGACTGGCGGCCCTGGGGATGCGCTACGTGTTGGACGTTCCGGGCGGCACCACGGTCTGGCCATTGGACCCGGCTTGGACCAGTACGGAATATCCAGGTTTCGGGCGCCCCCGCAAACCCAGGCTGCGGGATGGGCAGCGCCGGACCATGGAGCAGCGCGGTGATGAACTGCCGGATGAGGCTTGGCGGGAGATAACGGTGGCCCAGGGAAGCCAGGGGCCGCGCACCTACCGGTTCAGTGCCCAGCGGGTGCGGGCCACCAGGAGGCGCAAGCCCGGCGAGGAGCTGTGGGCCGTCTGGCGCCGGAACCTGGACGGCAGCGAGCCTCGCTACTACCTGTCCAACGCTCCTGAGGACACAACCTTGGAGACTCTGGCCTACGTGGGTGGGTCTAGGTGGCGCATTGAAACGGAGTTCGAGACTGAGAAGGGCGACGTGGGGCTGGACGAATACGAGACCCGCAGCTGGGCAGGGTGGCATCACCACATAGCCATGTGCCTGCTGGGAGGAGCGTTCCTGCTGGGCCTGCAGCAGGATTGGGGGGAAAAAGATGCCCCGGATCACGAGACCGCAGGTGTACCGGGTGGTGCGTGAGATGCTACCCCGGGAGCAGTTCGGGCCCGATCAATTGCTGTTGTGGCTGGAGGATACGCAGCTACGCAACGAACGGGCTCGCCGTTCCCACGAGAGACGCCGCTCCGCCCGCCGCGATGGCAGGATGGAGCCGCCACCCTAAAGCCGTCGTTGTAGTACTAGGACGACTGTACAGCTATCGTCTGAGCCACGATGGCATTACGCACTGGAGAGCTCTCCCCTCCCCCCTCAGGGAGAGGGCTAAGGCGAGAGTGAAGTCTCCCGCTGCCTAGCTTCAATTCAGATCCAGTTAAAAGTCACCGGCAAGAGACTCTGTAGTAGGTTTGCACCGCCCGCTCTCGTTGACGGCAATGAGCAAGCAGTGGACAATTGCGCGCGTATCCTGGTTTACCGACTCTGGGTTGAACATGGAATCCGGCTCGAGCTTAGGCCGGTCACGGAATTTTGCGATATGTCCGGCGAATTTGCTGCACGGAGCGAAGATAACACCGCCGAGATAGTGGGGCGGACGATAGATGGGGCGTACGAGGATGTTCTCCGGGATCAACGGCTCCGGTCTGCCGAAGAGTTGATCGCCATGAACGTGGAAGTCCCGTCGGATCCTGCGGAACTGTCGCGCCGGTTGGCAACGGCTCATGACACTTGTGGCATTCGTTGACACTGACATCCCGAACCAGTCCATTCCTGTCCCCTAGGAACAACTCTCAATAAGGACCATCCATCGTGAAACTCACCGGCAGCTATCCGATAAACGCCCCCCGCGAGGCGGTGTGGGACGCGATCACAAACCCGCAGTCGCTGAAGGGCTGCATCCCCGGCTGCCAGCGGCTGGACGACGTGGGCGACGGAAACTACGAGGCCTCCATCAGCGCGGCACTGGGGCCGGTGCGGGGGAGCTTCAGCGCCAAGGTGTCGCTCAGGGACTGGAACCCCCACGAGTCCTATCGCCTCGTCGTGTCGGCCACCGGTACACCGGGATTCGTCAATGGGGAGTCCTTCATCACGCTGGCCGAGGAGGGAGGCGTCACCACAGTCTCCGTCGACGGCGACGGCCAGGCCGGCGGCCTGCTGGCCAGAGTGGGACAGCGTATGATGGAAAGCGTGGCCCGCAACATGATGGACCGCTTCTTCAACTGCCTCGCCGAATCCGCGACGAAGAGTTGATTCCGCAGCATACATAGATGACCCACAGATGACCTAGGAGGTTCCCGATGGAACGCAGAGTCCCCACCAAGGACGAGGTGCTGGCTTATCTAAAGGAAGACCGCAACTGGGGCCGCTGGGGCGACGACGACCAGCTGGGCGCAGTCAACATGATCACCCAGGAGAAGCGCGTCGAGGCCGCCGGGATGGTCAAGACGGGCCGGGCCATATCTCTGAGCCGGGAGTTCCCGTCCATTCCCGCCCCCAACAACCCGACTCCGGCCATTCACTACATGAAGAAGGTGTATCGCAGCCCCACCTCCGGGTTCTCCGCCGACTACTACGGCATCTCCTACCACGGCACGGCCACCACGCACCTGGACGCCCTGTGCCACGTCTGGGACGAGAACGGCATGTGGAACGGCCGCAACCCCGATGAGCAGATCACCATGGACGGCGCCCAGTGGGGTGCGGTACACCACTGGAAGGAGGGGCTGATCACCCGTGGAGTGCTGCTGGATGTGCCCAAGCACCGGGGCGGCGCCTACGTCACCATGGACACGCCCATCCACGGCTGGGAGCTGGAGGACATCGTCAAGGAGCAGGGCGTCGAGATGCGCCCAGGCGACGCGCTGCTGGTCTACGGCGGCCGCGAGATCTGGAACGCCGACGGCAACCCCATCTGGGGCAGCGACCCCCTGGCGCGCCCCGGCCTACACATGAGTTGCCTGCGGTTCATCCGGGAGTCGGACATCTGCCTGCTGGGCTGGGACATGATGGACCACACGCCCAACGGATACGACCTCTCGTGGGCGGTGCACGGCTCCATCTTCGCCTACGGCATCGGCCTGCTGGACAATGCGTTGCTGCAGCCGCTGGCGGAGGCCTGCGCCGAGGAGGGCCGCTCCGAGTTCATGATCACCATCAACCCGCTGCGGGTTGTGGGCGGCACCGGATCGCCGGTCAACCCTGTCGCCATCCTGTAACCTCTATCCCGTGACGCGCATCCCGTGACGCGAACAGGGGCAGGATTCGAGCCTGCCCCTGTTGTATTTGCGCGCCTGATGGACCTACGTCTTTTCTTCGTCGCCCGAGCTGTAGATCGAGTTTTCGAACGCGCGCACCTCGTGGCAGTTACGGCACTCGCCGCGGCTGAAGCGGCCGTTGGCCGGCTCGATCACCCAGTGGTGCCGACACACCGGCGCCTCCTCCACCGCTACCGCGCCCTGCGTCTGTTCCAGGACCATTGCTTCACCTCCTCATACCCACTTCGCAGAATAGAAAAATAATGCTGGACGGGACGTTGCCAATTGGCGCAATATCCCGTCCAGCAAAAGCTATCCCTTGGCGGAGGTGACAGTCAATAATTTTGGTGATAGTTTCGAAATATTTTCGAAACCTTGTTGAGATGTACCCTCCGCGCAGCTAGGCAACCAGCACGAGTTCAGCCTCCCCTGGAGGGCCGGCAGCGAGAACAGCGGCCTCCACGCCCTCATCCCGGGCGGGTTCGGCCTCGACCGGAAAATTCCCCCCGCACTGGACGCAGTTGAGGTAAGCCCCGTAGATGTCCTCGCCTATGAACAGGTCTCCGTGGCACTTTGGGCAACCGCGCAGTTTGAACATGAAGTATCCTCCTGTTTATTTTGACGGCTTCGATTTGATCACCGGGCAAGGATAATACAGCCCGCAATCTTACTACAGTATTACGAATTGCATCTATAATTTTCCAGCCTTGCCGATGTCGGATTTGGGCCGTAGAATTCCGGAAAGCTGTAAGATCCCGGCCTGCTCCCATTTTGTAGAGGCAAGCCCAGACAGGAGAACGCCATGGCAGGACTGAACCATCCTTTGGAGAACGTCAGAGTCATCGACCTGGGGCGCCACCAGGCAGGGCCCCGGTGCGCCCTGGTCCTGGCACGCATGGGCGCCGAGGTCATCAAGGTGGAGAGACTGGGCGGCGAGGAGACTCGCTACCACGGCCCCTGGGTCAAGAAGCAGTCCTCCTACTGGGTCCAGTACAACTCCGGCAAGAAGTCCCTCTCCATCGACCTCCGCAAGGAGGAGGGCAAGGAGGTCCTCCGGGAGCTGGTCAAGGTCTCCGACGTGGTGGTGCAGAACTTCAGGCCCGGCACCATCGAGAATATGGGCTTCGGCTACGACGTCCTGAAGGAACTGAACCCCCGCATCATCATGGTCAACGTCTCGGCCTACGGGCAGTTCGGGCCGTACAAGGACAACATCGGCTACGACCCCATCGGCCAGACCATGTCGGGGATAACGATGGTCACCGGCGAGGAGGGGATGCCGCCCATCAGGACAGGCGTGCCGATCATCGACCGGATCACGGCATTGCACGCGGCCATCGGGACGCTGGCGGCGCTGCACGAGCGGGAGGTCTCGGGCGAGGGGCAGTCTATGGACGTCTGCCTGGCGGACACGGGGTACTCCATGACCGAGATACCCATCACGGCGTACCACGGCACCAAGATACCGCCCAAGCGTGGCGAGTCGACAGCGCCGCCCTCGGGAATCTACCCGTGCAAGGAGGGCTGGGTCCTGATATCGGCAGGCGACCAGCACCACTGGCACCGGGTGTGCAACGCGCTGGGCAGGCCGGAGTGGCTGGAGGACCCGCGGTTCAACACGAGGCACGAGCGGCTGGCCAATGCTGAGCTGGTGAACGCGGCTATCCGGGAGCTATTGGCCGACCGGACCATGGAGCAGGCCATCGCGCATTTCACGGACCACGACGTGGTGGCGGCGCCGGTGAACACGATACCGCAGGCGGCGGAGGACCCTCACCCGTGGGAGCGTCGGGCGATGGTTGAGGTGCCGGACTTCCTGGCCGGTGAGATCGCGGTGTCGGGCGACTACTGGCACTTCTCGCGCACTCCGGTGAACATAGGGAGTACGCCGCAGGTGGGGGAGCACAACGAGGAGGTGCTGCAGGGCATCCTGGGATACAGCGAGGAAAAGGTCGAGGAGTTCCGCCAAGGCCGCGTCATCTCCGAGGAACACTACTACGACGACATACCCGGATAGCCCGAGCCTCCACGGTAACCACTGATCCAACCTTTCCGGGGGCGCGCGGTTGTGCGCCCCTGTTGTCATGGGGGAATCGGTCAATTGTCCCAGAACGACAGGGCAATCGCGTCTTATTACTCAGCACACAAAATTGGTCTGAATGGCGGTGGAGATGGGAGTGGCAGTGCCTCCTTCGGTTCCGCGTGCGAGGGTAGACGGGGGTTTGGATTCCCGCTTTCGCGGGAATGACGACCAATAGGGCCTGCAGCGTTTAAGACGCGATTGCCCTGCCAGAACGACCAGAGGTTTGACCTTCCAAGGCCATTGTGCTAGTCTCCCGTTCGCTCTAGAATGTCCGGCAATAGTTTTATCCAGATTTCTCTAGATTTTCGACGGGTTGCAGGCAGTGGCAGACATCAGTTCCACTAACGGGATCCCCAAAGGCAATGGCGACTGGCTTTCGCTGCGGGACGCCTGCCGCCTTCTCGATGTGAGCGATACCACGCTGCGCCAGTGGGCCGACGCCGGCCATCTGCGGGTGTACCGCACCCCGGGTGGACACCGCCGCTTCCTTCGCCAGGACGTGGAGTCGCTGACCAGTTCCCCGAAGCCGACGCCTGAACCCGCCCGCGAAGACTCCCTCGAGGGCCCGGCGCTGCGTCGCATACGCCGCCGACTGACGCAGGACAGCGTAACTCAGCAACCCTGGTTCCAGGCGGTGGAAGCGGAAGGACACGACCGCATGCGCCTCTTTGGCCGCCGATTGCTCTCGCTGCTGATGCAGGAGACCGGAAGGCGCCGCCACCGCCAGGAACTGCTATCCGAGGCGCGCATGCTGGGTCAGGAATACGGTTCCGAGATGATGGAGCGAAACGTGGCTCTCACCGACTCAGTGGAAGCGTTCATTTTCTTTCGGACCATGGTGCTGGACAGCGCTCCGGCCGCTTCGTGGTCGCGAATTCTGGAGACCTCCGACCGTGTGTTAACGGGTCTCTGCGCGTCATATCAGCAGTCTGGCACTCCACGGTAGTCAGCCCCACGCTCAGCCTTATTGATCAAACTAACGTCCGAGGGTATGGCAATGGACATGATTGACCGCAAGCTTCTCAACCTGATCCAGGGTCCCTTCCCCATGGTTGAGAAACCCTACCTGGACCTGGCGGAACAACTGGAAACCACTGAAGACGACGTACTGGCACGGCTCACCGACCTGAAGAGGCAGAACGTCCTCCGTCAGATCAGCGCCATCTTCGACACCCGGCGCCTGGGCTACAAGACCACCCTGGTGGCCATGGCCTTCGAGCCGGAAAAGCTGCACCGCGCGGCAATGGAAATAAACCGCCACCCCGGCGTCAGCCATAACTACGCCCGCGAGGGCTCCTACTACAACCTGTGGTTCACCCTCGCAGTGCCGCCGGAGCATGACCTGGAGGCCACGGCGAACCACATGGGCCGCAAGACCGGGGCCGTGGAGTCCCGGATCATGCCGACCATCCGGTTCTTCAAGATCGGCGTGAATTTCGACATGGTGAACCAGCAAGGCTCGTCGTTTAACTTCAGGCCCGACGGGTTCGACAAGTCTGAGGCCGACAGCTGGAACAAACCGCAGCCGGTCACCGACTGGGAAAAGGACGCCATCCGCGGAATGCAGGAGGACCTGCCGCTGGTCTCCCGTCCCTTCGACCCCGTCGCAGAAAAGCTCGGCATCACCACGGCGGAACTGTTTGCGCTGGCGGAGAATTTCCAGGAGCGCCGCATCATGCGCCGCTATAGCGCGGTGCTGCACCACCGCCGCTCCGGGTTCCGCTCCAACGCCATGATCGTCTGGAAGGTACCGCCGGAACGCTCCGAGGAAGTGGGCAGTATCATGGCCGGCCACAAGGCGGTCACCCATTGCTACGAGAGGCCCACCTTCCCCGACTGGCCCTACACCCACTTCACCATGGTGCATGCCACCACGCCGGAGGGCTGCGAGCAGTACAGCCAGGAGATCTCGGAGGCCACCGGCATCACCGAGCGCCTCGCTCTCTACAGCTCACGAGAATACAAGAAGACGAGGGTGCGCTATTTCGTCCCCGACTACGACGAGTACTTGGCGTCCGAGTCACTCGTAGACCTCGATTCCGTGGAAATGGACGAGGAGGAATTCGAGGAAATGGCTCCCTTGGCCTCTTCCGATGACTAGGTCAGCCGACCGGCGGGCAAACCCTCACCATCCCCTGGAGAGAGGCGGAAACCGGGACAGAGGCAAATGACCACCTACTATCCCGTCTACCTCAACCTGCGAGGCCGCCGCTGCGTCATCGTCGGCGGCGGGACCGTGGCCGAGGGAAAGATCACCCGGCTGCTGGACTCCGGCGCGGACATATGCGTCGTCAGTCCCGATGCGACACCTGGCATCCGGCAGTTCGTCGCCGGCGGCTCCGTGCGCTGGGAGCAACGCGAGTACCGGCACGGCGACCTGGATGGCGCGTTCATTGCCATCGCGGCCACCAACGTTCGCGAGGTCAACCGAAGGATCTTCGAGGAAGCGGAGCAGCGCGGGGTAATGCTCAACGCTGTCGACGACCCGCCAAACTGCAGCTTCATCGCCCCGTCCATCGTGCAGCGCGGACCGGTCACGCTTGCCATCTCCACCGGCGGCGTCTCTCCCGCATTGGCCCGCAAACTCCGGGAGTCGCTGCAGACCTCCGAGGCCCTCGGCTGGGCCGAGCTCTCCAGCATCATGGCCGTTGCCCGTTCCCACCTGCGGGAGACGGGGATGCTCGCCAGCATTGACCCCCAACGCTGGCAGTGCTGCATCACTCCAGACCTGCTCGCGATGGTACAGGACGGGCGGCAGGTCGAGGCGACAGAGTCGCTGCTGGCGGGACTGACCGGCGACGACGGCCGGGGCCTGTGTGACACCACTTCGCAGTGCGAGCCGGGTGGATGCCGGTTGTCCCGCGACAGGACACACTCATGACCTCGAGCCGTCCCATCCGCGTCGGCAGCCGGGGCAGCCCCCTGGCCCTGATCCAGGACGAAGAGGCCATCGCGCAGCTCAAAACCCGCCACCCCGGCCTGGAGTTCGAGGTCGTCGTGGTACGCACCAGCGGAGACGCTAACCAGACATCGCCCCTGGCAGGCATGGGCCTGGGCGTGTTCGTCAGCGAGCTCGAAGAGCGGCTGTTTTCCGGTGACCTGGACATGGCTGTGCACAGCCTCAAGGACATGCCGACCAAGCTGCCCGACGGCCTGGCGCTGGGCGCTATCATGGAGCGTCGCGACCCCCGCGACGTGCTGGTCAACCGCTGGAACTGCCCGATCGGCGAGCTGCCCGACGGTGCGCGAATCGGCACCAGCAGTCCCCGGCGCGCCGCCCAGTTGCGCCGCTACGTCCCCAACGTCGAGGTCGTGCCCATACGCGGCAACGTTGAGACGCGCCTGCGCAAGGCCGGGGGAGACGAGGCCGACGGCGCTGTTCTCGCCGCCGCTGGACTGGCCCGCCTGGGAATGGACGACCGGGTGGCCGAATACCTGTCGCCGCAGCGCTTCGTGCCGCCGCCGGGGCAGGGAGCGCTGGCCGTGGAGATACGAGCCGACGACCGCCGGATGATGGACATTCTGAAAGGCATTGAGCACCCCGCCACTCGATACGAGGTCACCGCCGAGCGGGCCTTCCTGGAAACTCTCGGAGGTGGATGCTCGCTCCCGGTGGGCGCCTACGCCCGCTGCATGGGCCACGAACTGCTGATGACAGTCTTCCTCAGCAATCCCGAGGGGTCCCGTACCTTTACCGCCAAGGTCGACGGCCTGAAGCACGACCCCAGGCAGCTCGCCGGCGACGCCTACCTTGCGGTAGCCGAGCGCGGCGGCGCCGACTTGCTCCAGGACGCCCGCCAGCCGCAGGGGCCCCCAGCGACTGAGAATCTGTAACGGCCGAGGAAAAGACACAGGCTGGTCCTTGAGCACTCAGAAAGCGCATGAGAATGAGAGGAAGCATCTAGCTTCCCCACATCACCCCGTCTTTGACCGCAGGGCGCTGCAGGTGGGGCGGTTCGTGCTTGCGGAAACCGGCGCGGACGACGTCATCCTCTTCGGCTCTCGCGCTCGTGGTGACTACCGAGACGATTCGGACATCGACCTGTTGCTGATTCATTCCTGCCCCAATGACCACGAGTCGCGGGTAAAGGCCAAAGACTCGGCCAAGGCGACAGCGGCGGTCCTCTATGGAAGTCTCGTGGGAGTAGATCTGGTCTGGTTCTCGCGCAAGGAATTTGACCAGATGCGCCGCAGCCACAATCACGTTACGGCGATAGCGGCACAAGAGGGAATTTCTATGGAAGGTTGTCCTGCAGGAGAAGAATACCGAAACGATACCGAAGACTTCTCCGGTGAGTTGGACATCACCGAGCAACGCTGCTATCATGTCCGCGCTCATTTGCGTATGCTGCGCCGTACCGTCGCAGACGAAGAGATCATGCTCATGGCAGGTCAACAAGCGCATCAGGCCATTGAACACGCATTGAAAGCTCTTATCTCTGCCGCAGGACAGAGATATCCTCACCACCATGAATTGCTCGACTTGGAAAGGGTAGTCCGCTGGGCTGACCCGGAATTCAGTGCCGCAATGGAGTCCCCGCTGGATGCGCTCAACGACTATGGAGGGGGACTGAAGTATGATGCACCTTACGCGCCCTTGGGAGACCACGACGAGCTCCTGCGCCGGGTCGAGGGCGACGTTCTGCGGATTTTCCAACGCGTTTCTGCACTCACGGGTCGCGACCCCTGGCAGGACCAGCGCTAAATGTCCCCACCAACAGGCAAGGTTTATCTGATAGGGGCGGGGCCCGGGGATCCGGGGCTGCTTACCGTGAAGGGCCGCGATGCGTTGGAGCGGGCCGACGTCGTTGTCTACGACCGGCTGGCTCATCCGTCGCTGCTGGACTATGCGCCGCCCTCCGCCGAGCGCATCTTCGCGGGCAAGGCCCGGGGCCAGCAGGAACTGACCCAGGACGGCATCAACGACCTGCTGGTACAGAAAGCGCAGGCCGGGCATCGCGTTGCGCGCCTCAAGGGTGGCGACCCCTTCGTCTTCGGGCGCGGCGGCGAGGAGGCCCTCGCCCTGGCCCGCCACGGCATCTCGTTCGAAATCGTGCCCGGCGTATCCTCGGCCATCGCAGCTCCCGCCTACGCCGGAATCCCCGTGACGCATCGTGGCATCGCCACCGGGTTCACCGTGGTCAGCGGCAGCGAGGACCCCTCCAAGCCCGAGTCGTCGGTGCACTGGGAGGAGTTGGCCCGCTCCCTGGCCGCCCACGGCGGCACTCTGATGACACTGATGGGCTGGGCCTCCATCGAGAAAATACTGGAAGCCCTGCAACGGGCCGGCCTGTCCGCCGACACGCCGGTGGCCCTAGTGCAGTGGGGCACCTGGAACAGGCAGAGGACTGTCACCGGCACGCTGGCCACTGCCGCCGCCAAGGGCCGAGAAGCGGATCTGGCCGCTCCCGTCGTTGCAGTCATCGGCGAGGTCGTTAGCCTGCGGGACGAGCTGGCATGGTTCGACAACCGGCCGCTGTTCAGCAAGCGCGTTCTGGTCACCCGCTCCCGCACCCAGGCGTCCCGGATGTGCGATCTGCTTGAGGACGCCGGGGCCGTCGCAGTGGAGCTGCCAGCCATCGCCATCGCACCGCCGGAGGATTTCGCCCTCCTGGACGATGCGGTAAGCCGCCTGTCTTCCTGCGGCTGGGTGATCTTCGCCAGCGTCAATGCCGTCGACTCCGTGTTCGAGCGGCTAGACGCGCAGGGCCGAGACGCCCGAGCCTTCGGTGCCGCCCGCGTCGGTGCCATCGGTCCGGCTACCGCAACCGCCTTGGAACGGCGCGGCATCCACCCCGACTTCACGCCGTCGCGCTCGGTGTCGTCGGCAGCGCTGGAGGAACTGGCGGCTTTCGAATGGAGCGGCGTATCCGTCCTGCTGCCCGCTGCCGACATCGGCCGCGACGAGCTGGCCGACGGCCTCTCCCGCCTCGGCGCCAAGGTCGAACGCATTACCGCCTACCTCACCATCACGCCGCCGGACGCCGCCCAACGGGCGCGAGACGCCTTCACCGAGGGCATCGACATTGTGACGTTCACCAGCTCATCAACCGTCCGTAACCTGCTCTCCCTGCTGGAAGAGGATGGTGGCCCCGGCAGAGAGGCTCTGTCAGATAGCCTCATCGCCTGCATCGGCCCCGTCACGTCCGGCACCGCCCGCGAGCTCGGCCTGCGGGTGGACGTCGAGGCCGAGGAGCATACCGTTGAGGGGCTGGCGGAGGCGCTGATCAAGCACTTTTCATCTTGAGAACAACCCAGGGAGATCAGCCAGTTTCCGTCGGCCCTGGGCCTGTCGACGGACCACCGGCAACGAAAACAGCAAGAATTCTTTGTGCCCCAACCCTTTACAAGGAGCGCTCCCATGACCGGCTACAACGCCTATCCCGAAACCCGTCTGCGCCGCCTGCGCGGTACCGACCCCCTGCGCAACCTGGCTCGGGAGACCCGACTCTCTCCGAAAGAGTTCATCTACCCCATGTTCGTTATGCATGGCCACGGGGTGCGTGAGCCCATCGAACCCATGCCCGGCTGCCACCAGGTGTCGCTGGACGTGATGTCCGATGAGGCGGGCGAGGCCGCGGAACTGGGAATCGGTGGGGTGCTGCTCTTCGGACTGCCCGCCGAGAAGGACCCGCTGGGCACCGAGGGTTACGACCCCGAGGGCATCGTGCAGGAGGCCGTGCGCACCATCAAGCGCGACCATCCCGACATGCTGGTGTCCACCGACGTCTGCATGTGCGAGTACACCGACCACGGCCACTGCGGTGTCATCGACAACGGAAAGATCGACAACGACCAGACCCTCGAGCTGCTGGCTCGCACCGCGCTGACCCACGTGCAGGCCGGCGCCGACCTGCCCGCTCCCTCTGCCATGATGGACGGCCAGGTGTGGGCCATCCGCCAGGCCCTGAACGCCGAGGGCTACGACGACACGCCGATTATGGGCTACGCGGCCAAGTTCGCCTCCGGCTTTTACGGACCCTTCCGAGTCGCCGCCGGTTCGTCTCCCCAGTTCGGCGACCGAAAATCCTACCAGATGGACCCGGCCAACTCCCGGATGGCCATGCGGGAGATCGAGAGCGACATCGCCGAGGGCGCCGACATTGTGATGGTCAAACCGGCCATGGCCTACATGGACGTCATACGTGAGGCCCGCGAGCGCTTCAATCATCCGTTGGCCGCTTACAACGTCAGCGGCGAGTACTCCATGGTCAAAGCCGCCGCCCAGCAGGGCTGGATCGACGAGCGCCCGGTAACCACCGAGCTCCTCACCGGTATCAAGCGCGCCGGCGCCGACATCATCATCAGCTACTTCGCCAAGGACGTGGCCCGCTGGCTGCAGGAGTAGTCGAATTGACCAATGGCGAAATGGGTTTCTCCCAAGGAACGAAGGCAGCGGGGCAGCACGTTTTCGCCGAATTGCTGCGGCGTGACGCTCTGCCTTACCGTACTGCGGACGGCATCATCGGGGTCAACACCAGCAAGGGCAATCGCCTGGAGTTGCGCATCGTCCCTTCGAGCGACGACAGCACAGATGGCGATTGCCACTTCGCGGTGACCGACTATCAGCCCAGGCCCGAGCTGTTCTTAGTCTGCGTGGAGTTTGATGGCGAGGAAATCGCCAGCGTTTGGGTTTTCCCCTCCATATCTTTCTATGTCTACGCTGAGCCGGACGAGGAGCGGGGTCTGGTCAGACTGAGCCTTGACGCCGCGCGTGCGGATTCATTCGCCGACTCGCTCAGGGAGTATGTCTCATTCTTCCGCGACCGTTGGGACCCCATTGTCCAGTTTGACCACCTGCGGCAGTACATGCCCCCGTTGAACGCGCCCGGATTCGAGCGCACCTGGGAGGATTTCGAAGACATCCTGATGCTGATGGAGTTTTCCGAATCCCGCGACCGGGTGTCGGACGAACGAATTCCCTTTGAGCCACCAGACCCCGACCCCGACTATGGCCGGCCGTTGATTGAAATAACCCCCAGGGCCCAAGAGCAACTGGACAGCATTCCGCTGGACGACCTGGACGAGGTTTCCGAAGCGATACGTTCCCTTGCGGACGACCCCCATCCGTCCGGCTCCATTGGCCTCGAAGGCATGCCCGGCAATTACCGGGTCCGCAGAATCCCATAGATTCCCGCTTTATTACGAGGAACATCATGCAGCTCACCAAGTCCGAAGCCCTGTTCGCCGAAGCCCAGCGCCTGATGCCCGGAGGCGTCAACAGCCCAGTGCGCTCCTTCCGCGCCGTCACCGGAACTCCGCCATTCATCGCCTCCGGCAGCGGCTCCCGGGTCGTTGACGTCGACGGCAACGAATACATCGACTACCTCGGCTCATGGGGGCCGCTGGTGCTGGGCCACGCTCACCCGTCGGTGGTCGCCGCCCTGATGCGGGCCGCAGAGAACGGCACCAGCTTTGGCGCGCCGGTGGAGCAGGAGGTCGAGCTGGCCCGGCTGATTACCGGCGCCCTGCCCAGCATCGAGTCGCTGCGGTTGGTCAACTCCGGCACCGAGGCCTGCATGAGCGCCATCCGGTTGGCCCGGGCATTCACCGGACGCGACAAGATCATCAAGTTCGCTGGCAACTACCACGGCCACGCCGACGGCCTGCTGGTCCGAGCCGGCTCCGGCGGACTGACCCATGGCATACCCACCAGCGCCGGCGTGCCTGAGTCCTACGCCAGCGAGACGCTGGTGGCCGACTTCAACGACCTTGACTCTGTCGAGCAGCTATTCAACAGCTACCCCAACGCCATCGCGGGGATCATCGTCGAGCCCGTCGCCGGCAACATGGGCGTGGTGGGTCCTACGCCGGGATTCCTGGAAGGCCTGCGCCGGGTAACTGCCCACGATGGAGCCATGCTCATATTCGATGAGGTGATCACCGGCTTCCGAGTGGGTGCGGGCGGAGCGCAGGGACTTTACGGGATAATGCCCGACATCACCACGCTGGGAAAGATCATCGGAGGCGGGCTGCCGGTGGGCTGCTACGGCGGGCGCCGCGAGATCATGGAGCGAGTGGCCCCCCTGGGCGACATGTACCAGGCCGGGACGCTGTCGGGGAACCCTCTGGCCGTCAGCGCCGGGGTCGCCACCTTGACCGAGCTGCGGAAACCCGGCGTCTACGAGCAGATCGACCGCTTGGCCACCCGCTTGACCGACGGCGTCGGCGCCGCCTTCCGCGACGCCGAGGTCCCGGGCACGATAAACCGCGTCGGCTCAATGTTCACCGGTTTCTTCAACCCCGGCCCGGTGGAGTCACTGGCAGAGGTCGAGCAGTCCGACGCCACCAAGTACGGCCGCTACTTCCACGCCCTGCTGGAGCGTGGCGTCTACATCGCGCCGTCGCAGTTCGAGGCGGGCTTCGTCTCCACCGCCCACACCGAGGCAGACATCGATGCAACGATAGAGCGAGTGCGGGAGGCGCTGGCGGAGTTGGGGTAGAAGGCTGGGCTATCGGATATATCGGATATAATGCTGAGAGTGATTCGATCGCAAAATAGCGATTCTCTGTGAGAGAGATCCCTTGGTTGCTGACAGTACGCAAGAGGTGGCCGATTACGCAGGGCAGGCCCAGGATTTCTTGAATCAGGGGCGAGCATACCTGTCTACAGGCAACCTGCATCAAGCGTCCGAGAAGGGATGGGGCGCTGCCGCGCACATGGCCAAGGCGGTTGCTGTCGCCCAGGGGTGGGAGTATTCATCTCACGCTGATTTCAGCGAAGTGCTGTATCAAGCCAGGAAATTGACCGGAAACATTCGCATTCGCGATCTCCGTTCGGTGGCCAATGACCTGCACAGCAATTATTACAAACGCAAGCGGCACCTGAACGCCAGGGACATAAGCGAAGGTCTGGAAGCCGTAACGGAACTGCTGACTCTCCTGATGCCGCTTACTGGTCCGGATGCAAATCAGCGGGAACGCTGACGGGCTCAATTTTGGCTTGGCTGCCCAGCCGCCGTGAGGAGCCGTTAAGTTTCCGGAGCCTCACCCTCCCCGGACGCAAACTCCACGGCCTCGCCGGGGTTCACCTTGAACCAGCTATCGCCCGGCTCCGCCTCGGCAGGTTCGGGCTCTGGCCGCTGCACCACCCGAACTCCCAGCGTCGCCAGCATCCCGTCGATGCGCTCCACCGGCGCGCCGGCCGCGGCGGCTTCCCGCCGCAGTGCCAGCAGCTCGGAGGTCATCTGCAGGGCCAACTGCACTCCCGACAGGTTCAGGCCCATGTTGTCCACGAAGTGCTTGATCAGCCGCAGGCGGGCCACGTCATCGTCTGAGTAGGTGCGCAGCGCGCCCATGCGCAGCGGCGCCACGAACCCGGCGCGCTCGTACTTGCGCAGCGTCTGCGGGTGCATGTCCAGCGTTTCCGCCACCACGCTGATCAGGTAAATCCCTCGCGTCTGCTGCATCGACATCGCCTGCTGCCCTCCCGCAATGCCGTGAGGGCCTCGCTCAGGTTCATCCGGAGGCTTACGGCATGCCTTTTTTATACCTTGCGGGAAGTCAGGTGTCAAACTATGTGTACTTAATTTGACCTCAATAAAATCAATATACTACCAATGATTTATATGCTCTTGACACGTTTTATATCAACTGATATAGTCTTGTCATACAGTTTGGAGGGAGAGAGTGATGGCAGCGACCGAATTGCAGAACAGGGCAGATGCAGCGACGGAGACCAAGGCAACGGAGCTGAATGAAAAGGTGTCCCGGCAGGTCTACCAGATCCTGGAAGAGTCTGTCCAGCGGGACAAGGTTCCCCAGCCCGTACTGACGTACCGCATCCCGAGCCCCGGGGTCCGCTACTACTTCTAGCTGACCCGGGAGTCACAGCAGTCCGTACCGAACAAAGACAAACTATCCAGAGTCAGGAGTAACGCATGATGATGCAGCGACGCAACCCCTTCAATGAATTAAGGCAGATGCATGACACCATGAACCGGATGTGGCGGCGGTTCGACACGGTGCCGGGCGATGACCACAACGGTATCGAAGCGTGGGCCGCCCCGCTTGACGTGGTGGCCGACGGCGATGACTTCGTCGTCAGTGCCTCTCTCCCCGGCGTGGCACCGGACAACATCCAGGTAGCCATTGAGGACAACGTCCTGACCATCCGGGGCGAGACGGCGTCCCACTTCGAGAACTCCAACGGCAACTACCTGATGCGCGAGCGCCGCAGCGGTTCCTTCCATCGCTCCCTGCGCCTGCCCGACACGGTGGACCAAGGCAAAGCAGAGCCCCGCTACGAGCACGGCGTCCTGACCATCACCCTGCCCAAGGCCGAGGCCAAGAAGGCCAAGCGGTTCGAGGTCAAAGTGGTGGAGGGCCCCGTCGCCATCCAGGCCAGCTAGGCTGGCAGGCGGGCCCGGGCGAACTAAGGGACCAATGTCCCGGAGCTACCTGCCCGTAGGGGCGCACGACGGTGCGCCCCTACCTTTTTGTGTGCAGTCTCCATTGCCTTCGAAAACTACCGATGGGGAACAGTCTACCAGACTCCGGGACCGGACCCATTCACGGCACAATAAAAACGTGGGGGCGCACTGTTGTGCGCCCCCACGACCCTTGCGAGGATGGAACCGGGGTGCCGGAGACTACGCGCCGTAACGGGCGGCGGCCAGGGGGTCGCTGTATTCCTGGTTCTTGGTGCCCCAGAAGGCGGCGGCGATGTCGTCGCAGGCGGCCACCAAATTCTCGGCGTTCTCCATACTGACGGTCTGCTTGCACTGTCCGGCCAGTTTGATGGCCGCGTTGAACTTGGCGGCAATCTCACCGGCGTCGATGCCGGGCCAGGCATAGTCGGCCCAGAGGATGCGCAACTCCTCCTTGCACTTCTCGGCGTGCTCTTCCTTAACCTGCACATAGCGGCTGAAGGTGTTGGCGAAGGCCTGGTGGGCGGACATTTCGGACCCGGGGGCCGGATGCTCGAGGTTCTGCATCCGCAGCACCATCTTCTGCACCGTCTGCGCCGCGATCTTGGCGCTAATGGGATCATAAATACCGCAGGGAATGTCGCAGTGGGCCTTGGCTACCGCAGGCTTGAACCACCCGATCGGGTTGAACATCATGCCCCTCCATTTCACAAATTCTGAGACTGTTGCCCCGCAAATTCGAGGCGCTCGCGTCAATTCGAGCCGCTCAAAAGGTTAATGGAAATCGCCCATCGGCGCAACCCACCGACCCACGGTGGGAGACACCAGCGGTGCCATGCTAGACTGGAATTATGGGCGTTACGAAATCCACCATCATCCGCCGGGAACACCCCGGCACCGCTGAGGCCACCCTGCTCATCGCCGAGCGGGACGCCTATCTCGACCCCCTGTATCCAAGGGAGAGCCAGCACGGGTACAGCATCGAGAAGCTGGTGGAGCAGCAGGTCGAATTCTTCGTCCTCTACCACAACTGCGAACCCGCGGCCTGCGGTGGCGTCCAGATCTTCGACGACCCCGAAGCCCCGGGTCAGCGCTACGGCGAGATCAAGCGCATGTACGTCCGCAACCAGCACCGCGGCCTGGGTTTTGCCAAGCTGATGCTGGCACACCTGGAGCAGGTTGCAGCCGACAGGGGCGCAGGCCTGATGCGCCTCGAGACCGGCATCTACCAGCCCGAGGCCATCGGCCTCTACGAGAGGTGTGGCTACTACCGCATCCCGCCCTTCGGCAGCTACCCGCCCGACGACCCCCTCAGCCTCTGCTACGAGAAGTGCTTGAGCCACATCGACCGCTAACGATCAGGACAGTACAGCAGGTCGCTGTCGGTCCTCACGTGCCGCAACCGCCTCGGAATGCAACCGTCGAAGTTGTTTCCGGCAATATCAAGCTGCTGCAGGCGGTCCAGATTGCCCAGCTCCGCCGGTACCTCACCGGTGAGCAGGTTGTTGCGGGCCGAAAGCACCTCCAGGTTTCTGAGAACGCCAAGTTCCGGTGGAAGTGGCCCGTCTAGGTAGTTATCGGAAAGATTCACGTGTTCCAGGTTCAGCAGTCGCCCAAGCTCCGCCGGTATTCCACCCTCCAGTCCTGTGGCCGTCAGCTCCAGCCGCCGCAACTCGGAGAGCTGCCCAAGCTCCGCCGGTATCTCACCACTCAGCGGATTGTTCGAAAGGACAAGATTCTCCATTCTCGTCGCATCGCCCAGTTCCGGTGGTATCCCTCCGGAAAGCCGGTTGTTCGAGAGACGCAGCCATTGCAGCCTCTCAGAATTTCCCAGAGCCAGCAGTATCACGCCCGTGAGCAGATTGTCATTGAGCCCCAGGCTCACCAATTCCGGTAGCAGGGCCAGCTCCGGGGGAATGTTGCCCGTCAGCCGGTTACTGCTTAGGCTCAGATGAGCCAGACCGGTCAGGTTGGCCAATTCAATGGGAATCTCTCCCTCCAATAGATTGCCTCCAAGCATCAAGGACTCCAGGCTTCCCATTTGGCCAATCGCTCTGGGTATGCCACCGGTCAGCTGATTGTCCGCGATCTCCAGCTTTCGCAAGTCCGCCAGGTCCGAGAGTTCCCGTGGTATCTCCCCGGTCAGCCGGTTGTTCGAGAGCCGCAACTCCTCCAACGATTCCAGCCGTCCCAACTCCGGCGGAATCGGGCCCGTAAGCTGGTTCTTGGTCAAGTCCAATATACGCAAATTGAACAGCGCCCCGATTTGTGCGGGGATGCCGCCGGTCAACTCATTGTCGATGAGCAGCAACCGCTGCAGATTGGCAAGTTGTCCCAGGCTGGGAGGAATTTCTCCCTTCAGCCCGCTTTCGGCCAGACTCAATGTCTCCAGGTTCCTTAGCTGTGCCAGTTCCTCCGGTATCTCCCCCTCAAGATTTTCTGCCCAGAGCCACAGTTCTCTCAAACTCGTCAGCTGACCCAACTCCGGCGGAATCTCGCCCCTCAACCCTTTGCCAAATATATGTATCCCTTGCAAACCTTCAAATTGGCCCAGTTCCGGTGGTATCCCGCCGGACCAGTCGTCCCCGTCCAGCCTCAGCTCCCTGAGACTCGAGAGTCGGACCAATTCGGGAGGAATCCGACTATTCAACCCCGTGATTGTCAGGTCCAGCGTCTCAACCCGGTTGGACGTTCTTCCGATGCCGACGCCGTCCCAGTTCCGGATGGAAATAGTCGTTCTCCAACCCAACCCCCGGTCCGACAGGATTCCCCTCACATCCAGCAGGGTCTCGCAGTCCTCAACCAAGCCGGGGTTCTCTTCGGGCTCACGCACGACGACGCCATTGGCACAGGGAGAGCCGTGCGTGGCCGTTGGTACGGGAAGAGGAATCGCAGTTGGAAGTGGTGTGCGCATGGCCGTTGGTACGGGAAGAGGTATCGCCGTCGGAAGCGGTGCGGGCGTGGCCGTTGGCATAGGTTGAGGAAACGGTGCAGGGGAGACCGTGGGTACAGTGGGCTGCGCAGTTGGCGTCAGCGTGAGCACCTTCACGCCGCACGCGATGCCGGCACACATCCCGACGAATGCAAGTACTATCAGGACAGTGCTCTTCAACCGACGACCTCAGCGTTGTCTTTGGTTTGATTGCATTGAATTGTAAGCACGGGCAACCCCGGCCGCCACTGGCAACCCCGGCCGCCACGGGAAGCCCCGGAAGTGCCGCCTTGTGCCTCTATTGGCCGCAACCTATAATTGCGCGACAGATTTCCGGCAACACTCAGACATCGGGGACTCCGAGATTGCTCGCCCCGCTGAACCCTATCCTGCACCTACGGAGATGACCCTGTGGCCACCACCAACGCAGCGACAGCGCCAGTTGAAATCGGAAAGCCCGCCAAGACCAAGCATCGCAGCGCAGAGATCACCCACGACCCTCAGCGCGCCCCCGCCCGCGCCATGCTGATGGCCATGGGCATCACCCACGAGGACATGGAAAAACCCTTCGTCGCCATCGCCAACCTGGCCAGCGACGTCACCCCCTGCAACGTACATCTAAGCCGCTTCGCCAACGGGGCCAAGGAGGGTGTTCGCGCCGCCGAAGGAATCCCCTTCGAGTTCGGCACCATCACCGTCAGCGACGGCATATCCATGGGCACCGAGGGCATGAAGACCTCCCTGGTCAGCCGCGAGGTCATTGCCGACTCCATCGAGCTGGTGACCTTCGGCGAGCGCATGGACGGCCTCATCACCATCGCCGGCTGCGACAAGAACATGCCCGGCTGCATGATGGCTCTGGCCCGCCTCAACGTCCCCGGCATATTCATGTACGGCGGCTCCATCATGCCCGGCCAGTACAACGGCCGCGACGTGAACATCCAGGACGTCTTCGAGGCCGTCGGCGCCTACGCCAAGGGCGACGTTACCTTCGAGGAGCTGCGCGAGCTGGAATGCGCCGCCTGCCCCGGCGAGGGGTCCTGCGCCGGCCTATTCACCGCCAACACCATGTCCACCGCCATTGAAGTTATGGGCATGTCGCTCCCCGGCGACGCCTCCATCCCCGCCATCGACCCCCGCAAGCTGGGCGAGGCCCGCGACGTGGGCCGCACCCTGATGCGCCTGCTGGAGGAGGACGTCCGCCCCCGCGACATCATGACCAAGCAGGCCTTCGAGAACGCCATCACCGTGGGAGTGGCCATGGGCGGCTCCACCAACATCGTCCTGCACCTGCTGGCCATCGCCAACGAGGCCGGAGTGCCCCTGGGCCTTGAGGACTTCGAGCGCATCAGCGCCGGCACTCCCTACATCGCCGACATGAAGCCCGCGGGCCGCTACGTGATGGCCGACCTGTCTCGCTACGGCGGCATCGCGCTGGTGATGAAGCGCCTGCTCGCAGCAGGCCTGCTCCACGGCGACGCCATGACTGTCACCGGCAAGACCGTCGCCCAGAACCTAGAGGGCATCACAGTGATCGACGACCAGCCCATCATCACTCAGGTCGACGCTCCGCGCAGCCCCACTGGCGGCCTTGCCATCCTGCGCGGCAACCTCGCCCCCGACGGCGCGGTCATCAAGGTGGCCGGCCACCAGGAGCGCGTCTACCGCGGCCCGGCCCGGGTCTTCGACCAGGAACCCGCCGCCTTCCAGGCAATCCAGCGCGGCGAGGTCAAGGCAGGCGACATCGTGATCATACGTTACGAGGGGCCCAAGGGCGGCCCCGGCATGCAGGAGATGCTGGGGGTGACCGCCGCGATCGTCGGCCAGGGCCTCGGCGACGACGTTGCGCTGGTCACCGACGGCCGCTTCTCCGGCGCCAGCCACGGCCCAATGGTAGGCCACGTGGCCCCCGAGGCGGCGGTGGGCGGCCCCATCGCGCTGCTGCGGGAAGGCGACGAAGTCACGCTCGACATTCCGGCCCGCCAGTTGAACGTCAAGCTCACCGAGGAGGAGATGACCGACCGCCGCGCCAACTGGCAGCCCCTCCCGCCCAACTACACCACCGGCGCCCTCGCCAAGTACGCCAAGCTGGCCTCCTCGGCATCCGAGGGCGCGATTACTCGCTAGCTGCCGGAAAGGTCTTTGTACTCCCAATTCTTGGATTCATACCATTTGTAATACCGTGGTATGATTGGCATTCAGGAATTGGGAGGAAGAACATGGCCAAGATTGCGATCAGCCTCCCGGATGAGGTGCTGGAGGCAGTAGAAAAGGAGAGGCTGGGCCGAAGCAAAGTCTTGAGTCGCAGCGAATTCATCAAAATAGCCGTGCAGCAGTATCTCCAAACCGAATCTGAAAAAAGCCTGGAGGAGCAATACATTCGAGGTTATCTGGAGCAGCCCGAGACGGCCGAGGAATCCGAATGGCTGGATCAGGCCGCTGCTGAAGTGTTTGCCAACAACCCCTGGCGGCAAGAGAACCAGGATTGAGGCGCGGAGAAGTGTGGTGGGCAGAGTTTCCTGGTCTCGCGGGCCATCGCCCGGCGGTACTCCTGTCGCGCAACTCGGCATACGCAGTCAGGTTGTCCGTAACGGTTGCTCCAGTGACAACCCGGGTAAGGGGCATTCCAGTTGAAGTACCGCTGGGTCCGGATGACGGGCTACTCATGGAGAGCGTGGCCAATTTGGACGATATAACCACATTACCCAAATCCAGACTCCGCAGCAGAATTACGAACCTGAGTGAGGAAAAGCTCCAAGCAGTTGAAACGGCTTTGAGATTCGCCTTGGGGCTGAGTTTCTAAGGCGTTATTGCCCCCGAGCCGGCCTCGCCGGTTCACCCCATACCAAACCACGTCAGGAGTGCATACCATGACAACGGACTACGGAACAGAGGCCATCCGCCGGCACCGCGAAAGCCGCGGCAAAGTAAGCATCGCATCCAAGATGACGGTGGAAACGCTGGATGACCTGTCCATCGCTTACACCCCTGGCGTGGCGTCGGTGTGCATGGCGATTTATGCCGACCCCGCTGAATCCTACAACCTCACCAACCGGGGCAACACCATTGCCGTGGTCACCGACGGCTCCGCTGTGCTGGGCCTGGGCAACATCGGCGCCGCAGCCGCCATGCCCGTGATGGAGGGCAAGTCCATCCTGTTCAAGGCCCTCGGCGGCGTCGACGCCTATCCCATCTGCGTCGCGTCCCAGGACAGCGAGACGATCATCAACACCGTGCGCGCCATCGCCCCCAGTCTGGGCGGAGTAAACCTGGAGGACATCGCCGCACCCAAGTGCTTCGACATTGAGGACGCCCTGCAGGACCTGGGCATCCCCGTCTTCCACGACGACCAGCACGGCACCGCCATCGCGGTCTTGGCCGCCGTCATCAACAGCTTGGCCGTCACCGA
Organism: Dehalococcoidia bacterium; assembly: GCA_965215675.1. GTDB lineage: Bacteria > Chloroflexota > Dehalococcoidia > Lucifugimonadales > UBA3495 > VXOI01. The sequence goes on from OZ244112.1 coordinate 466,987, forward strand.
TCGCAAGATCGAAGACTCCACCTTCGTATTCGCCGGGGCAGGTGCGGGCGGCATCGCCTCCGCCAAGCTGCTGCTCGATTTCGGCGCGACCAACATCATCCTGGTCGACAGCGTGGGCATCATCCACCGTGGCCGCACCGACCTGACCCCCATCAAAACCTCGATGCTCGACATCACCAACCCGGAGAACCGCACCGGCGGCATCGCCGAGGCCATGCGCGGGGCCGACGTGTTCATCGGCTTGGCCGTTGCCGACATGGTGACCCCTGAGATGGTCTCCTCCATGGCCAAGGACTCCATAGTATTCGCCATGGCCAACCCGATCCCGGAGATCATGCCTGACCTAGCCGAGGCCGCCGGCGCCGCCGTGGTGGGTACGGGCCGGAGCGACTTCCGCAACCAGATCAACAACAGCCTGGTCTTCCCCGGCGTTTTCCGGGGGGCCCTCGATGCCAAGGCCACCCGAATCACCACCGGCATGAAGCTGGCCGCCGGCCAGGCGCTGGCCGCCCTAGTCCCGGAGCCCACGCCGGAGCGGGTGATACCGTGGTCTCTCGACCTCGCCGTATCGGCAGCCGTGGCCAAGGCCTGCGCCGACGCCTGGGCCGCTGGCTGATCAGCGTCCCTCCACGGGCCGTTAGTAGATCGACGGCAAGAAATGGCGGACAGAAGCGACGGGCCAGCAAGGGACACCATTGAGCTGGCATGTTCGGTGTGCGACAGAGAATTGGGATACGACCAGGAATTTGCCAGCCGCATTATTGGAAGGTGCCGCTGGGGATAACACGGTGTTCGGTTACGTTCACTTATGGTGTGTGGCCTGATGGCGGCATACGGACGCGAATCTATGCCCGTAGCTAGACCCCACGAGTTTGTCCGACTATAAAGACTCTTGCCCTGATATCACTGTTGCTGCTTGGAACCGTGGCGGCCTGCGTAGCTTGTACGACTGCGACTGAGGAGACGATCGTATCCAAGGATGTTGGGGTGGTCCAAGTCTCGGAAGATTCAGGAAATGCAGGCAGCACCCCTGACCGACCTCGGCCGACCCCGTTGAACACACTTGCGCCGGAGGAAATACCGGAAGGAGTTTCACCGGCTTTGGCCATGGATGCCCAATATTACGCCGAAGCCTATGGCGTTGAATTGTCGGAGGCAATCAGGCGGCTAACACTGCAAGATCCCATCGGGGAGTTGGGGGCAACCCTCGAATCCAATGAAGCTGGCACCCTCGGAGGTTTCTGGATTCAGAACGAGCCAGAGTACCGCATCGTGGCGGCATTCACCAAGGATGGGGAAAAGACAATGGCCAAGTATGTCAAGGACGGGCCACTGTTGGACCTTATTGAAGTCAGAACCGTCGATGCCACCCTCCGGCAATTGAAACGAGCCCAACAAGAAGCTGGCTCGATGGTCAGAGGACTTGGGTTTCACGCGGCATCCAGTATCAACGTATTCCAGAACCGAGTCGAGATCTACGTGTCTGATCGTTCACTGCTCGAAGAGGCCCTGCAAGAGAGCGGGAAAACGCTTCCGGCGCACGTCCAGATTGTTGGGCCGTGAGTTCCGGAACTCCTGGAAGATGAATAAACCCTGCGACAGAGCGTTGCGGGGATGCTACGAAAGGCCATAAACCATAAGCAAACGGAACCCGGTGTTCACCAGGGCAATCGCGTCTTAAACGCCGGAGGCCCTGTGAGTCGTCATTCCCGCGCAGGCGGGAATCCAAACCCCCCGTCTACCCTCGCACCCGGAACCGCAGGAGGCACCGCCACTCCCTTCGCCACCGCCAATCAGGCCAATTTTGTGTGCTGAGAAATAAGACGCGATTGCCCCGCGGTGGTCATAGATTCCAGAAAATACTGGAGATCGGACACATCTGAATTCGGCGAGGACGAAGTGGCTGTCACGTTGCTTGAACACGTGACCATTTTCGACCCGGACGATTGCCGCACGCTGGTTGAATTCTGTCGCCGTCAGGAACGTCGCCGTCTCCCCCTCCAACGTAGTCAGTCCACTGACGTACAGTTCGATTGGAGCCAGCGTTACCCGAATCGTGCTGATCGGCATCTGAAATGCTTCCTCTCGACCCCTTTGCTTACGTATCGGACCAGCCCAACGTCAAGGTCGTACGGCATTCGCTCCCGCCGACGCCAATCTCACCGTACTCCCCTGCCTGCACCCGCCGCCCATGCCCCACTGACACCCACTCCTTGCCAACCCCCCACACGCACGCATACAATTGGTATACGAACAAATACTCTATTTTGAGAACCTACAAGACATCCAAACGGTGCAGGTGACTCAACTACCGCGAAATACCGGAATTTCCCGGGAACCAAAATTTTTCGGCCTGTCCGCACCTGGGACACCCCGCGCAGTGTGGCCTGACCTGAAATACCGGGAACATGCAGCCCTTATGAGTGGAAATGAGCGGATTTGAGCGGAAAATAAGAATTTTCCGCCCTTTTCCGCCCATGGCGCCCGCCGAGCACCGTTCCGCAAATGCAGGTCGCCCCACGTGTCGAATGTCAGACAAATGCACACTTTGTCACGGTTTTGAGGGGGTGCCCTCCGCAGATTCTCCCACTCCCACGAGAAATCTACTTCATCAGCTCCAGACCTTCGCGACGCTGCGACTCGAGATTCAGGGAAATCCCGAAATCAGGCGAATCAGGGTTCAGACAGCCTTGCCAATCCCGAATGGCCCAGTTTGGCCCACTTTCGAACCGGCGTGACCGGTTCGCAGCGATGCGCAAGCCCGCAGCAGCCCAGGGCAATCGCGTCTTGAACGCCGGAGGCTCTATTAGTCGTCATTCCCGCGCAGGCGGGAATCCAAGCCCCCGTCTGCCCTCGCACCCGAAACCGAAGGAGGCCCTGCCACTCCCGTCTCCACCGGCATTCAGACCAATTTTGTGTGCTGAGTAATAAGACGCGATTGCCCTGCGCAGCAGCCCCGGTTGCGGCCCCGCCGCCCTCTCCCTAGAATGCCCTCATTCCTCCCGGCCCAAACAGCGGTGTTCAATAGTCCGTTATCCCCGCGAATGCGGAAATCCAGTGGCTTTTGCGACGGCACCGCCTGCATTTGACCTGCAATCCCTGATTCCAGCGGAGGGGGGAACTACGGGAAACCGGGAAAGGAGAACCGCAAATGTCGGATCCGTCAGTCAAGTTCACAACGTCGGGAGCCGTCGGAATCATCACGCTGGACAGTCCCGAAACCCGCAACGCCCTGACGCCGGGGATGATTGACGCGCTGGGCAAAGCCGTAGAGCAGTGCGCGTCGCCCAACATCCGTGCCGTGCTGCTGCAGGGCGCAGGCGGCGCCTTCTGCGCCGGAGCCAACGTCCGGGACTTGGTGGCAACCCTGGAGGCCAGTGGCCCGGATGGCATCACGCAGGCCATTCGCGACCTGGCCGACGCGCTGCACAGCCAGGTCGTGCTGCCCCTGCGACGGCTTCCCAAGCCCGTGGTAGCCGGAATCAACGGTGCGGCTGCGGGCGCCGGATTCAGCCTGTCCCTCGCCGCCGACCTGCGTGTTGCCGCCCAGAACGCGAGGTTCCTGATGGCCTACGCCAACATCGGCGCCCCCGCCGACGGCGGCTCCACTTGGCTACTGCCCCGCCTGCTCGGCACCGGACGGGCCATGGAACTCTACCTAGCCAGCCAGCCCATCGGCGCTCCCCGCGCCCTCGAGCTCGGGCTGGTCTCCCAGGTCTGCCCCGACGATGAGCTCGACCGCCACGCCCTGGAAACCGCCACGCGCCTCGCCGGCGGACCCACCATTGCCTACGGCCGGGTCAAGGAACTATACGAACGCTCGTGGGGCTCTACGCTGGAGGAACAGCTCGATGCCGAAACCGAGGCCTTCGCCCGCACCGCCCGCACCCGCGACTTCCAGGAGGGCATCAAGGCCTTCGCCGAACGCCGCCAACCCTGGTTCCAGGGGATTTAGAGGTTAGTCGCCTCCCGCTGTGGGCCTTAGTCTCCTCCGCTCGTTGGTCAGCAGAAGCGGCAGAATCCGCTCCGCCGCTTTTTCCAGGGTGAAACCCACTGGGTCCCCCTCGGCGTCTAGGTGAGCAATACAGTGCTCAATGACGGTCTCGCTGTAGCTCACCGGATTGCCGTTGTGAAAAGAAAGGGTGTCCGACTCCGCGCAATACTCGATTGTCAGGTCCGCGCCCTCAATATCCGCAGCGGTATATTCCTTCGGCCTTAGATGAGGCAAAAACAAGGCTGCCGCGTCGAGAAATTCAAATCCAATGCAGCGACTGTTGATGTCAAAGTCGGCCATCAGATCGTACGCAATAGTCGCGGACTCCTCGTAGTTCCCTCCAGTCGACAAAGACAGGATGTCAAGACCGCTGTCGTAGGTGTATGGCGTTGTACCTTCCACTACGATCTCCCCCTGCGTCTTCGTTCGCTACGGTCAGGCGATGCTGAAACGACTATCCGGGGTTCGCTAAATGGGTCGACAATGACCCTGAGGTAGTTCCCTCTGGCGCTGAGATCAGGAAACCATCTCCAGTATATTACGCGGCTGAAAGATCCCTGTTCTATTCGTTCAGGAGATTCGACGGTCTCTCGTATGCGGTCACCCGTCACTAGGCCAGTACAATTGGGATGGTCTCGCCAGACATGCTCGGCCACCTCGTATTGCTGCCCGTCAATGGTAAAGGTCATTCTACCGCAGGCGCGCCACCGTCACCCCATCGCCGCCTGCACCCTGGTTCCAGGGGATTTAGTCGAGTCGGGCCTATTGGTGATTTCCGGCATCAAGGTGCGATCGCGTCCGCGGATCTTGCACTTCCTGATGCCGCAAATTCATACACAAGCATTTGAATAGACCGGGTCGGGGCTGCTCCACCTTTAATTGAAAGACGCACTGTCTCAGATGTCGCAATGCTCACCGACTGTTCCCCGCAACGTACGCAAACCTCCGTGGGGATGCGCTCAACCAACACATACTCGCCATCAATGTTAAAGACCTCGTCAGCGAGGTCCATCCGGCTCTTTTTGCATCCGCAGACCGCACAGCTAAACATAGCTATCTCCGAGTAATGTGATTGATCCAGTCGGCTGGGTCAGGTTCGTAAACCGTTATCACTCTAAGAGGGTGTAACTGGGATAGTGGTACGAAGGCAGGAACCTGGGAGTTGGTTGTAGTGTGGAGGCATGGAACGACCTGCTTATGGCAGTGATGTCAGCGACCGGGAGTGGCAGTTTTTGGAACCGTTGTTGCCGCCACCCAAACCTGGAGGGCGGCCGGTCAAGTATCCGAGGCGCGAGATCGTCAACGCCATCCGCTACGTGCTGCGCACTGGCTGCTCTTGGCGGATGCTCCCCCACGACCTGCCGCCGTGGCGCACCGCATTCCATTATTTCCGTACTTGGCGCCGGGATGGAACCTGGCAACGAGCCCACGACACGCTGCATGCCATGTTGCGGCAAGCTCAGGGCCGCCAGGCCACACCCAGCGCGGCCATCATCGACAGCCAATCGGTGAAAACCGCTGAAAAAGGGGGCCCAAAGGGTACGACGCAGGCAAGAAGGTGAAAGGGCGAAAACGCCACATCGTAGTGGATACCCTGGGACTGCTGCTGGCGGTGGCGGTGCATCCGGCCGACATTCAGGATCGAGACGGCGCCCGGCTGGTACTACAACGGCTGGTGGGTCGATGCCCCCGGCTACAGGTGATCTGGGCCGCCGGAGCCTACGGAGGCAAACTGGTGGAGTGGGCCCAGGCGACCGCCGGTTGGAGCCTGGAATTAGTGCGCCGTCCCGCTGGGCAGAAGACCTTTCAAGTATTGCCCAAGCGTTGGGTGGTGGAACGGACCTTCGGCTGGCTGAACCTGCAACGGCGACTAGGCAAAGATTACGAGGCATTGTGTGAAACCACCGAAACCTGGCTGTACATCTCCATGACCGGGCTCATGCTACGCAGACTCACCCGCCTTTTACCTTTTTAGACACCCTCTTAGTAGGGGAGTATCAGCTAGAGAGACCAGGATATGAAGCGGCCTTCCGGCACCAGTTATTCCCAACAGCAAGCAACTGGGAGAATATTTGTCGTCTCGATATTCCTCGATTGCCGTCGCCGTTGCGCCCGCTTGCACGATTTCCTGTTCTGTTATATCTCGCTGGACCAAGCGCCTGAGGACATGCAGGGTAAAATCAAATTCGGCACTCGAGAGTTGCCTGCGGACATCGTCTAGTGATTTGACCATCCATCAATTCCCACACCCTTCGACGCCTACCGCAGGCGCACCACCGTCACCCCATCGCCGCCGGCACCTTCGCCGTCCGTTGCCGCCTCCACCAGCGGGTGGTCGGACAGGAACTCGCGGATGGCCCGCCGCAGCGCACCCGTGCCCTTGCCGTGAATGATGCGCACCAGCGACACACCGTCCAGCGCGGCATCGTTCAGCACCGTCTCCACGCGGTCCACCGCCTCGTCCACCCGTAAGCCCCGCAGGTCCATCTCCGGATCGGGAACTCGAGGCGCTGCCGGCCGGCTCTCCGCGCGGTCCAGGTACACACCCTGGCGCGAAGCCACCGGGTGTCCCTCGGCCAGGCTCTGCAACTGGTAAACCGGGATCTTGGCCCGCATCGTCCCCAGCAGCACCTCGACCCTCTGCGCCTGTGTCGAGCCCGACGTCAGATCCGGCGGCGTGATCACCTCCACCGGCTGGCTGATGCCCCGCACGTAGACCCGGTCGCCGCTCTTCAGCCGCTCCTGCCAAGGAGTCCTCTTGACTTCGATGGGCTGCCAGCTTGCCGCGTCCAGCTCTCGCTCCACCTCCCGCAACTCATCCCGGTGTTCCCGGAACTCCGTCTGCGGCTCCTGCCCGGCCGCACCGCCGCCAATGGCGCCCATTGGCGCGGGGGCAACTCTTGCCGCGGCGAGTTCCATCGACCGCTCTGCCCGCTGCAACCGGTCCAGCATGTCACTGGTTCGAAGCTGCAGTTCGCGCCTGGCCTCTTCCACCAGCTCGGTCTTGGTGGCCTCAACCGTACCCAGCTGCTCCTCCAGTTCCTGCCGCAGCCTGACGGCGGCGAGGCGTGACGACTCCGCCTCCTCCTTGAGCTCCTCCACCGTTCGTCGCTCCTGCTGCAGTTCACGCAGCAGCGACTCGGTGGCCTGCTCTACCGGCGAGATGCCCGCGCTGGCGTCGTCGATGATCTCCTGTGGCAGTCCCAGCCGCGCCGCGATGGTCAGCGCGTAGCTGCGCCCCGGCAGCCCGACCGTCAGCTGATAAGTGGGTGCCAGCGTCGTGGGGTCCAGGTCCACGCTGGCGTTCATCATGCCCGGGTGCTCCTGCACCGCACGCGCCACACCGCGCTGGTGCGTCGTGCCCACCAGGAACACACCCATCTGCTGGAAGTGCCGCAGCACGGCGCTGGCAAGAGCCGCGCCCTCCTCCGGGTCGGTGCTGGTGCCCAGTTCGTCCACCAGCACCAGCGATCGAGACGTCGCCCGACGCATGATGCCCAGCAGGTTGGTGATGTGCGAGCTGAATGTCGACAGCGACTCCAGGATGCTTTGCTGGTCACCTATGTCCGCGTAGATCCCGTCGAACCCCGGAAACCGCGCTTCCTCCGCCGGAATGTGCAGACCGGCGTGGGCCATCATTGCCAGCAGGCCGACCGTCTTCAGCGCAACCGTCTTGCCGCCGGCGTTCGGACCCGTGATCAGCAGCACTCCCCGGTGAGAGTCCATGGACAGGCTGATGGGTACAACGCTGCCGCTGAGCCCTCCGGCCCCGGCCAGCAGCGGATGACGGGCCCGGCTCAGCTGCAGCCGGCGGCGAGGGCCTTGTTCCTCGTCCTCCAACTCTTCGATGATCGGCTGTGTCGCCCGCAGCGCCGACGAGTACCGCGCCTTCGCCACGTCCAGGTCCAGGCGCGCCACGATGTCCAGGGCCAGCAACAGGTCCTCAGCCGTCTCGCCGACGTGAATCGACAGCTGCCGCAGCACCCTCTCCACCTCGCGATCCTCGGCCAGCCGCGCCTCCCGCCAGCGGTTGCCCATGTCCACAGCAGCCATCGGCTCCACGAACACCGTCGCCCCGCTGTCGGAAACGTCGTGGACGATACCCGCCACCCGGTAGCGCATCTCCGTCTTGATCAGCAGCACCATCCGCCCATTGCGCTGCGTGATTATCGGCTCCTGCACCACCTCGGAACGCTGGAACCGGCGCAGGTTGCGCTCCATTATGTCGTTCAGACGGGTCTGGGCCTGCCGCGACTCCGCCCTCAGCCGCGCTAGCAGGGGACTGGCATAGTCCACCACCTCCCCCGCCGGGCTGATGGCCGCGCCGATCTCCCGGTCCAGGTGCCCCAGCTCCGGGATGTTGCTCGCCAGGCTGGACAGCAGCGGCAGGCTCTCCTGGTTGCTCAGTTCGTCGCGGTCGACACGCGCGGCACGGGCAAAGGCGCGGACGGCGTACAGTTCCTCGCCGCGCAAAAGGCCGCCCAGCAGCGCCCTGTGGATCAGTTCGCTGATGTCCTGTTCCGGCCCGAACTCCAGGGACCCGCCCCCGTCGATGTACCGGCGGGACTCGGTCGTCTCCTGCTGCCGCGTCGCCACCTCCAACAGGTCGTCCGACGGCTCCAGCCCAGCCACCTTCTCGCGTCCCAGCTCCGTGCGAGCGTAGCCCGACAGCTGCGCCAGCACCTTGTCAAACTCCAACAACCGGCCGGCAGACTCAAACCCACCCAGAGACATCCAACATCTCCATATCTGTGAAATCTACGCCAATGGCTGGCCGCAATGCGAGATCATAAACTCCCTGCACACACGCGCCCACCCAATTCCCGTCATTCCGGCGGTGCCCGCAACGTTCCCGCCCTTTCCACCCATGCCCGCGATCACCGAGAGGCCAGCCGTCCGCCTCCGGCCCGTCATTCCAGGGAAGCACGTCCTCGCGAATGCGGGGATCGGGAATCCAGAGAACCCGTTGCCCCTGCCTCAGACGCTGAACTCCAGCTCCCACACCCGGCTCTCGATCAGCATACCCGCAACCTGCGGGAGGGTATCACGTTTCGGGTCGCGGATGTTCAGCCGACGTTTCAGCGTTATCGGCCCCAACGCCGCCAGCGCCGGGCAGTCCTTGAGCAACCCGTTCAGAGTGAACCTCTCACCGCCCAGCACCACGTAGTCCAGCTTCGCGGAAGGTGGGGCCAGACGCCCCCGCACTTCCTCGCAAACCTTGTTATACAGCCGCCGGATCTGCCCTTCGCGCACCCGCGTGTACCGCAACTGCGACGTCCCGCCAGCGTGGTGTTTGCCCTTCACGTACCGCGAATCGGTTTTGGCCTCCAACAGTTCCCCGCCGCGAAAAACTGCCACCGAAAACCGCCCCAGCCGGACCAGCACGACCCCCACAGTGTAGTCCCCGTCCAGGATCCGTCGCAGCGGCTCGTCATCCCAATCCGTGGACAAATAGGTATCCGCCACCGGAAACGGCGGCGCCACCAGCAGGCCCCGCCCGCCGGCACGCAGCCCCACCAGACCGCAACCGTCCCGCAGCACCGCCTCACCCAGTTCCGACACCTGACCAGCCCAACCCGTCGCGGACAGCGCCGCCACATCGGGCCTGTCCCCCGGCGCAAGATAAAGCGAAGACGAGCCCTCGACCCCGGTCTCCGCCGCCAGCCCGTCCAGCATCCGCCGCAGCCTCACCGCCGACACCGTCGCGCCAGCCAGCTTTTCCCTGTTGCCTGCCTGAGATGCCATACGAATCGATTGTAGCATCGCCGCCTCTGCCGACGCCGGGTATAATCCGCAAGGCATTGTCAGAATCTGGATTCACCGGACGCACAGATTTACACGATTCCCCAATCCTGAACATCCCTTAATCCTGAAAATCCTGATTCTGACAATTCCCAGACAGCCAAAAGGGGAGAAACCGTTGACACCTGGAGAGCGCGAATCCATCCTGCAGCGCCGCGACGCCGCGTTGAAACGCCTCGACGAGGGCCACGAAATCCTGCTGAAATCGCTGGAAGGCCTGGAGGCCGAAGAGGCCTTCCTCGGCCAGCGCTGGTCGGTCCGCGACGTGCTCCTCCACCTCGACTCCGAGCGTTACGTCGACGCGCTGGAGAAGATCGCCCGCGGCGAGATGGAAATGCTCCCGCCCTTCTCCTCCCGCGATGAGCATTTCCGCCAGGAACTGGAGCACCAGGAGGCCACTCACCGGCGTTTCCGCGCCCTGCTCAGCGACCTCACCCCGGAGCAACTCGCCCGTCCCGCCACACCGCCCAACCCGGAAAACTCCTTCCCAGGCCTCTCCCTCCTTGAACTCCTCGAACGCTCGGCTGGACACGAAACCAGCCATGCCCGCCAGATTGACCTCACTCGCCAGTTCGTCGCCGCCTTCCGCTCCCAGCAGCGCGCCCTGAACATCGCCGCCCTCGGCGACGGCGACCCGTCTCGCCTCTCAACCGAGGTCCGGGACATGCTGAACATGGCCGACTACGTCGTCGCCGAGGCCGAGGCCCTGGCCGCTGTCGGCCACCTCGTCCGCGGTGTGCGGCTGACCATGCACACAGGCAACCGCGAGGAGCTGGTCAACCGCGCCGCACGCGAGTCCCGCGAGGGCCTCTGGCCCATCGTCTGCATCATGGGCGATGCCCCCGACGACGACCCCACGGTTGCCATGGCCCGCCAACACGCCGACGCCATCGCCATCCACCGGGCGACAGAGTAGGCGGCCTCGAGAGAAAAACCCGTTCTTCCCGCGAAAGCGGAAATCCAGGTTCATACATCCGCGAAAATGAAAAGGCGACAAACTCGCCTTACCTTCCCATACCTCTTGTAATACAATCCATCAAGTGTTCCGGTTGGTCCCGGGTGAAGAACCTGAGGGAGGAACCATATGGTCCTGGCGGATGTCAACACCCTCGTCGACCTGGACAAGGGCCTGATCAGCCCCCGCATCTTCAGCGAGGAATCAATCTACCAGGAGGAGCTGGAGCAGATCTTCGCCCGCTGCTGGCTCTTCCTCTGCCACGAGACCCAGATCCCCAACCCCGGCGATTTCTTCACCACTTACATGGGCGAGGACCCCGTACTCGTCACCCGCGACCGGCAAGGGAAAGTTAACGCCTTCCTGAACATCTGCCGCCACCGGGGCAACCGCCTCTGCCGCGCCGACGACGGCAACGCCGGAACCTTTATTTGCGCCTACCACGGTTGGGCCTACGGTGCCGATGGCAAACTGGCCGCCGTTCCCAACCTGCAGGACGCCTACTACAACGAGCTGGACCAGTCCCAGTGGGGCCTGACTCCGGTCGCCCAACTGGACACTTACAAGGGCCTCATCTTCGCCACCTTCGACCCGGCGGCGCCTCCGCTGCTGGACTACCTCGGCCCCATGGCCTGGTACCTCGACACCCTCTTTGACCGCCGCGAGGGCGGGGCCGAAGTCCTCAGTGGCGTCCACAAGTGGGTGGTCCCCTGCAACTGGAAGTTCCCGGCCGAGAACTTCGTCGGAGACGCCTACCACGTGCAGTGGTCCCACTTGGCCACTCTCCGAACCGGGTTCGGCATTACCCGCGGCACCACCCCCGGCGGCGGGAATGTCTCCCCCGGTAACGGCCACGGCATGATCGCTTATGCCGGCCACCACACCGCCGAGCCCCTGCAGATACTCGTGGACTACGAGGAGGACACCCGGGAGGAGTTTGAGGCGCGTCTCGGCCCTCGCGCCCGGATGCTGAACCCCATCGTGGGAACGGTGTTTCCCAACTTCTCAGTGATTAAGACCAACTCCCACTCCCTCCGCGTCTGGCACCCCAAGGGTCCCCACAGCATCGAGATCTGGGCCTGGACATTCACCGACTGCGCCGCTCCCCCCGAGGTGAAGGGGGCCCTCCGCAAGATTGCCGCATACGGATTCAGCCCCTCCGGGACCTTCGAGCAGGACGACATGGACAACTGGCAGAACTGCACCCTCACCAGCAGGGGAGTGGTGGCCCGCCGCCAGATGCTCAACTACCAGATGGGCCTCGGCCACGAGACCTGGAACCCGGACTACGATGCCCTCACCAGCCAGTACCGCTTCAGCGACAGCAACCAGCGCCAGTTCTACAGGCGCTGGAGCCAGCTGATGGCCGCCGAGTCCTGGGCCGACCTGTAGCGGAACGGATTTCCACTCAAACGACCAGATATGCCTGTAACGTAGGGTCATGTTTGAAACCCGCCCCGCCGCATTCTTCGAAGACGCTCACAATGGCATCCCCATCAATTCCCCATCACTTGAGAGCTACCGCCATTTTGTAGGGACAGTCCTTGCAGTTGCCCGCAAGCCTCATCCTGAGAATCCCAAAATCGTGATAATCCTGATTCAGACAATGACCTCGCAATCGTCCCTTTTGATACTCCTCTGCCGCCTTACCTTCCCATCCCTCTTGTAATACAATCCATCAAATACACTGATTGATTCCGGACGCCTACTCGCAGGGAGGAACGAAGCATGGTCCTGGCAGACGTCAACACGCTGGTCGACCTCGACAAGGGCCTGATCAGCCCCCGAATATTCAGCGAGGAATCCATATATCAGGAAGAGCTCGAGCAGATCTTCGCCCGTTGCTGGCTCTTCCTCTGCCACGAGACCCAGATCCCCAACCCGGGCGACTTCCTGACCACCTACATGGGCGAGGACCCGGTCCTGGTCACCCGCGACCGCCAGGGCAAAGTCAACGCCTTCCTTAACATCTGCCGCCACCGCGGCAACCGCCTGTGCCGCGCCGACGACGGCAACGCCGGCACCTTCATTTGCGCCTACCACGGCTGGGCCTACAACGCCGACGGCAAGCTAGCGGCCGTCCCCAATCTGCAGGACGCTTACTATAACGAGCTCGACCAGTCAAAGTGGGGCCTCATACCGGTGGCCCAGCTCGACACCTACAAGGGCCTGGTATTCGCCACCTTCGACTCCACCGCACCGCCGCTGCTGGACTATCTCGGTCCCATGACCTGGTATCTCGACACCCTGTTCGACCGCCGTGAGGGTGGCGTCGAGGTCATCGGCGGCGTCCACAAGTGGGTCGTCCCCTGCAACTGGAAGATGCCCGCCGAGAATTTCATCGGCGACGCCTACCACGTCCAGTGGTCCCATCTGTCCCCCATCAAGGCCGGATTCAGCGTCGGCGTCACCGCGTCGGCGGTCCCGGGCGGCGGCCCGGTCTCTCCCGGCAACGGCCACGGCATGATCACCGTCGCTGGAGACCAGACGGGCGCGCCGCTGCAGGTCATGAAGGACTATGAGGACGACACCCGCGCCGAGCTCGAGGCCCGCCTCGGTCCCCGCGCCAGGGAGCTGAACCCCGTCGTGGGCACCGTGTTTCCTAACTTCTCCCTCCTGCGAGGCAGTTCCCACTCCTTCCGGGTCTGGCACCCCAAGGGCCCGCACAGCATCGAGATCTGGTCCTGGGCCTTCGCCGACAAGGCCGCACCCCCGGAGGTGAAGGAAGCCGTCCGCAAAACTGCCATCTGGGGATTCAGCCCCTCCGGCACCTTCGAGCAGGACGACATGGACAACTGGCAGGAATGCACCCACACCAGCCGGGGAGTGGTCGCCCGCCGCCAGATGCTCAACTATCAGATGGGCCTCGGCCACGAGAACTACAACGAGTCCTACGAGGCCCTCACCAGCCAGTACCGCTACAGCGACAGCAACCAGCGCCAGTTCTACAAGCGCTGGAGCGAGCTAATGGCCGCCCGAAGCTGGGCTGAGCTGTAGCCAGCACCAATATTTGCCTGTATGGGCGCACTCCCGAGCAAGTCGAGGGACGTGCGCCGCTTCATTGGAAACTACCGGAGCAACCAGATATGACCCCCAATCCAACTGAAATCGCCGACTACGAATCCCAGGCCCGCGAGTTCATCGCAAAGAGCCGAGACTACCTTGCCCAGGGCGACCTGCACCAGGCCTCCGAAAAAGGCTGGGGAGCGGCCGCCCACATGGCCAAAGCCGTTGCCGTCGCCCAGGGCTGGACCTATGACACCCACGCGGATTTCTCCACTGTGCTGTACGAGGCGCGTCGACTGACGGGCAATGCCAGCTTGAGCGGTTTGAGAAGCATCGCAAACGAACTCCACTTCAACTATTACAAGCGCAAGATGCATTTGAATTCCGACGCAATCGGCGAGGATTTGGAGAGCATCTCTGAGATGCTGGACATTCTCCATCCACTGACGGGCCTCGAGACCTCACCGTAGGCTTGCCCGCGACATCAAGGTCGACTGGAGTTGATTCAGCAGCTACCGACTCGCTGGGCCGGAAATAACCGTTACCAGTAGCCCTTTGGAAACACCTGCATCAGGCAAGGAGGTTCCCATGGCATTGGCACCAATGGCCAGTCTGGTCGACACCCAGAACGGACTCCTTAACCCCAGCATCTTCAGCGACGAGGAAATCTACCAGCAGGAGCTCGAGCAGATCTTCGCCCGCTGCTGGCTCCTCCTCTGCCACGAGACCCAGATACCCAACCCCGGCGACTTCCTGACCACCTACATGGGCGAGGACCCCGTGCTCGTCGCCCGCGACCGCTCCGGCAAGGTCGGCGCCTTCCTGAACATCTGCCGCCACCGCGGCAACCGCCTCTGCCGTGCCGACTCCGGCAACACCGCCGCATTTATCTGCGCCTACCACGGCTGGGCCTACAGCAACGACGGCTCGCTGCAGGCCGTCCCCAACCTGCAGGACGCGTACTACAACGAGCTCGACCAGTCCAAGTGGGGCCTCACTCCCGTGGCCCAGCTCGACACCTACAAGGGACTGGTCTTCGCCACTTTCGACTCCAACGCGCCGCCCCTGCTGGACTACCTCGGCGACGCCGCCTGGTATCTGGACGTGTTCTTCGACCGCCGAGAGGGCGGGGTCGAGGTAATCGGCGGTATCCACAAGTGGACCATCCCCGCCAACTGGAAGATGCCCGCCGAGAACTTCTGCGGCGACGGCTACCACACCGGCTGGAGCCACCTGTCTGCCGTGACCACCGGCTTCGGCGGCGATTTCCGCTCCCGGCCCTCCCGCGAGGGCGCAGTGGTCTCGCCTGGCAACGGCCACTGCATTGTCGGAATAGGGCCCGACGACCCCTCCGACCCGGCGGTGCCGGAGATCCTGGCCTACGAGGACTCGATTCGCGACGAGGTCAACCAGCGTCTGGGCGAACGCCTGCGCCTGATCCGCCCCCACGCCGGCACCATCTTCCCCAACCTGTCCCTGCTACGCAGCATCGCCCGGACCTTTCGGCTCTGGCAACCAAAGGGGCCAGGCAAGACCGAAATCAACTCCGCCGTCTACGTCGACAAGGCCGCGCCACCGGAGGTCAAGGAGGCCTTCCGCATCACTGCCATCCGCACCTTCGGACCGTCCGGCGCCTTCGAGCAGGACGACATGGACAACTGGGAAGGCTGCAGCAAGTCCGGCCTCGGCGTGGTCTCCCGCCGCCATCAGCTCAACATCGGCATGGGACTCGGCCACGCCCGCTACGACGAGGACCTCCTAGGCGTGGCCAGCGACTACCGCCTCAGCGAAAACAACCACCGCGCCTTCTACGGCCGCTGGAGCCAGCTGATGGACTCCCAGGGCTGGCCCTCCTGACGCCGGCCCTCACCCCCAGATACATTGCCATCGGAGAATCCACTTATGCAGGACGAAATCATCAGCGAGGTTGAGCAGTTCATGTACCGGGAGGCCAGGCTGCTGGACTCTCGCCGGTTCGACGACTGGCTGGACCTGCTCACCGACGACGTGAAGTACTGGATGCCCCTCAGGTCCAATCGCTATCCCGCCAACAGCAAGGCCATCTCCATCCTCGACGGCTCCCGCTATGAGGAGGGCGAGATTTCCCGCGAAGACGAGCTCGCCATCATGGACGAGGACAAGGACTCGCTGACCCGCCGCATCCGCCGCCTCGACTCCGGCATGGCCTGGGCCGAAGATCCGCCCTCCCGCACCCGCCACTTCGTCTCCAACATCGAGGTGGAGCCGGGCCAGCGCGACTCCGAGCTGCGGGTCTACTCCAACTTCATCATGTACCGCACCCGGGGCGAGACCGAGGAGGATTTCTACGTCGGCAGCCGCGAGGACGTCCTCCGCCGCGAGAACGGCCAGCTCAGGGTCGCCTACCGCAAGGTGGTCCTCGACCAGACCGTCCTGCTAGCCAAAAACGTAAGCAACTTTTTCTGACTCCAGGGCAATAGCGTCTTAAACGCAGGAGGCCCAATAAGTCGTCTTTCCCGCCAAAGAACGTCACCCTCGCGGAAGCGGGGGCGGGAATCCAAACCCCCGTCTACCCTCGCACCCGGAACCGAAGGAGGGACTGCCACTCCCTCACCCATATCCACCGACATCAGACCAATTTTGTGTGCTGACAAATAAGACGCGATTGCCCCGGGAGTGAGTCTTCTCCCTTGCCAGCCTCTGCGGCGCTGTTGTATTATTATTCCGTATATATGTTCGAAAATAGCGTTCGCAAGACTTGGAGCAGAGGTGGTTTTTGGACGAAGGCCCTGCCCGTATGTGCTCCAAAGACAGTGGGAAAAGACCGGGTGGGACAGAATGGGACAATATGGGACGGGAATCGCGATTTTTGGCCAATTTGGGGAAACTACAGTTACGGGGGAACGCGAATTTGGGACAATGTGGGACAAAATGGGACAGCGGTGGGAAAATTCTGTCCCGTGGGGACATCGAATTGCCTTCCGCGAGTCCGACGCTCTCGGATGGCCGTACTCGATTCCTGCGCCGCCACGGAATCTCCCCAGCAAGAGGCGACAGCCCTGCATCGACAGGGCAATCGCGCCTTAAACGCCGGAGGCCCTATAAGTCGTTATTCCCGCGCCTGCGGGAATCCAAACCCCCGTCTACCCTCGCACCAGGAACTGAAGTGGGCACCGCCACTCCCATCTCCACCGCCATTCAGACCAATTTTGTGTGCTGAGAAATAAGACGCGATTGCCCTGCTTCTGACTCCGACCAAATTGCCCGCGTACCCCGCGTTTGGTACACTAGCCGCATACATACCCCACCGCTATGAAACCTACCCGTAGCAGGAGAACGCCGCGATGATCTACGAAGTCCGCACCTACACCCTTAAACCTGGTAGCGTGCCCACCTTCGAGGAGAACTTTGGCAAGGCGCTGCCCCACCGGCTCAATTACTCCCCCCTCGCCGCCTTCTGGCACACCGAGATCGGACCTCTCAACCAGGTCATCCACGTCTGGCCCTACGAGAGCCTCGACGAGCGCACCCGTATCCGCGCCGAAGCCGCCCAGGACCCCAACTGGCCGCCCGCCAACGACCCCGACATGTACGTCAAGATGGAGTCCGAGATCTTCATCCCCGCGCCGTTCATGCGCCCCCTGGGAGGAGACCAGGAGCTCGGCAACGTCTACGAGATGCGCTCCTACACCTACAAGACCGGCTCCATGGGCGAAGTCCTCAAGCGCTGGGAGGCCGCCGTACCCCACCGCGAAGAGTTCTCTCCCCTCGCCGCCGGCTGGCACACCGAGCTGGGCTCGCTGAACAAGTGGGTGCACATCTGGCCCTACAAGGACCTCGAGGAGCGCAACCGCATCCGCGAGGAGGCCATCAAGTCCCCGCACTGGCCGCCGCCCACCCGCGAGTTCCTGGTCGGCCAGGAGACCAAGATCATGGTACCGGCCGCCTTCTCCCCCACCCACTAGGCCGCAACGGTCTCGCGGCGCGAGACAAGCAGAAAGTTGTAGGGGCGTACTCCCGAGCGTGTCGAGGGACGTGCGCCCCTGATCTTAATATGGCCAAGCCCCCGCAAGGTCTGAGATGTCCGACCTGGATCGCCAACTGCACGACCTGGTCACCGCCAACCGCATCCTCGCCCGCGAGGACGTGGTCGACGCCTACGGCCACGTCAGCATCCGCCACCCCGACAACCCCGGCCGTTACTGGCTGTCTTGCTCCCGCGCCCCCGAGCTTGTCGATCTCGACGACTTGATGGAATACACCCTGGAGAACGAACCCATCGACCAGCAGGGCCGCGAGATGTACTCCGAGCGCCCCATCCACGGCGGCGTCTACGAGGCCCGCCCCGAAGTTATGGCCGTCGTGCACAACCACTCCCAGCCCGTCGTGCCTTTCGGCGTCACCGGCGCCCCCCTCCGGCCCATGTTCCACCTCGCCGCCCTGATCGGCGACGACATCCCAGTCTGGGACATCCGCGACAACTTCGGCGACACCAACCTGCTGGTGACCACCCTTCCTCAAGGCCGCGACCTCGCCGCCACCCTCGGCCCGCGCCGTGTAGCCCTGATGCGGGGCCACGGCTGCGTCGTCGCCGGCGGCTCCCTGAAGGAGGCAGTCATGGCCTCTGTCTACCTGCAGGTCAACGCCCGGCTGCTCCTGGAGTCCTTGAAGCTCGGCGACGTCACGTACCTGTCCCCGGGCGAAATCGCCGCCATGTCCGCAGGCCAGGTCCAGCCCCGCACCATGGCCCGAGCTTGGGAGTACTGGGCCACCCGCGCCGGCCGTGAGCCCTGACCGGAGGACCATGCTCAACGACGAACCCGAAATCCTCGAGGAAATCAGGGCCGCCAACCAGCGGTTCTACGATGCCTTCAACGAGCTCAGCATCGAGCGCATGGACGAGGTCTGGGAGGGCTCCGAACGTGCCATGTGCGTCCACCCCGGCTGGACCCCAATAGTCGGCTGGGACACTATTCGCGAGAGTTGGGTCCGCATCTTCGACAACGCCAACCTGATGCACTTCAACGTCCGCTACCTGAACATAGTAGTCCAGGGAGAGTTTGGCTGCGTCACCTGCGTCGAGGGCATCACCAGCGTGGTCCAGGGTCGCGCCGCCAACTTCTCCACCTACGCCACCAACTTCTTCGCCCGCCACGCAGACGGTTGGAAGATGATCGGCCACCACGCCTCCCCCGGCGGCTAGCCCTCAGACCAACCTCACATTAGTCCCAACGCCACCCTCACCATCCTGCGTATCGCATCATCCAGGTCACTACCACCTCCACCAATCGTCGAGTCACTCCCGCAGGGCAATCGCGTCTTAAACGCTGGAGGCCCCATTAGGCGTCTTTCCCGCGCAGGCGGGAATCCAAACCCCCGGCTACCCTCGCACCCGGATCCGAAGGAGGCACTGCCACTCCCATCTCCACCGCCATTTAGACCAATTTTGTCTGCTGAGTAATAAGACGCGATTGCCCTGTTCACTTCCGCCTACACTAGCCATTCCCGAGAAAGCGGGAATGCACCGCCCAACAGCCCCTGGATTCCCCAGCACCCGACCAGTTCCTGATCTAAGTAACTCTGACGCCCCCACTTCGAATGGATCCGCAAAACAGTTTACGAATAGCGTAATTGCCTTGGTAAACCACTCCCGCGCACCCATTAATATTGATATAATATATTCCATAAACAATTGAGAACTGCGCCCACACGAGGAAATCATCATGGCTGCCGACCCCGTCATCCTCACCCGCACTCAGAAGAACCTCTGGAACGCCATCGTCTCCGAGGCCCTCGCCAACCTCAAGTACAACGCCTACGCCCAGCGCGCCATGCAGGAGGGCCACCCCGAGGTCGCCCAGATCTTCCAGGAAGTCGCCGGCGCCGAGATCATCCACGGCGTAAACCACCTGCGCGTCACCGGAGACATGGCCTCCACCGCCGAGAACCTCCGCAGCATCATGGAGGGAGAGGCCCAGGAAGCCGCCACCATTTACCCCATGATGATCCGCGAGGCCCTCGAAGAGGGAAACCAGGAGGCCGCCGACTCCTTCACCCTGGCCATGGAACGGGAGCGCCGCCACCTCGAGTCTTTCACCGAGGCCCTCAACGGCCTCGAGGCCAAGCTGGCCGCGCAGAACGGCACTTTCCGCCTAGCCCCCGCGCCCGAAATCCCGGTGATGCCCGCCAGCATTGCATCCGTCTCCCTTCCTCCGGTCCGCGACGGCTCATCGGAAGCCGCGGCCGCCGCCGACCGCGCTTTCGATCGCGAGACCTACAACACCGCCGCCGCAGAGGTCGACCGCGAGATCTGGCGCGTCGCCCGCCTCGGCCGCCTGCGCGAGGTGGTCTTCGGCGCCCAAGACGGCCTGCTCAGCACCGTCGCCCTCGTAACCAGCCTCGCCGTCGCCTTCGAGAGCCAGACCACCGTCGTCGTCGCCGGTCTCGCCGGCGCCCTGCCCGGCATGATCTCCATGGCCACCGGCGCCCTCCTCGGCTCCCGTGCCGAGCGCGACGTCCAGCGCGCCGAAATCGAGCGCGAGTCCCGCGAGCTCGACGCCAACCCCGCCGAAGAGCTGGCCGAGTTGGTGGTCCTGTACCAGCGCGAGGGAATGACCTTCCAGGAAGCGCGGCAGATGGCCGACGAGATTTCCCAGGACCGCGACCTGTGGCTCAAGACCCTCGTGGAAAAGGAGCTGGGCATCAGCACCGAGGAGACCGCCAGCCCGGTCAAGGACGCCATGGTCATGGGCCTGGCCTTCATCACCGGCGCCGCCATCCCGCTCGTCCCCCACTTCTTCCTGACCGGCGACACCGCCATCGGCGTCTCAGTGGGAGGCACCCTCGCCGGCCTCTTCGCCCTGGGCCTGCTCAAGGGCCGCCTAGTCGAGCGCTCCCCGCTCCTCCAGGGCCTCGAAATCCTAGGCATAGGCACCATCTCCGCCGGAGTCGGCTACGCCCTAGGCGAACTAATCCCCCGCCTCTTCACCTAGCGGAACGGTCCTTGCCTTGTCCGACGGGATGTCATGACGGCTGTACGTTGACCCGAATAAACGGAAAACAGGAGTCCGCTATGGCTACTTCTGAATTGTTTGAGCATCCGCTGTCAGGTGAGATCATGGCCTACCAGCGGATGCAGGACGACTTGGAGCGCGAGTTCTTCGGTCGTTGGGTAATAATCCACGATTCCGAGAAGACCGGTGGAGACTACGAATCATACCGCGAGGCAGAGGCCGCCGCACGAGAATTGGGTCTGGATGTGCTGGCCTGTTTCATCCGGCAGGTTGGTGTGGACTCCGCCGTTTTCCTGTCGCTAGGAGAGTAACCGGCAGTCAGCATGGTCTAAGAGGGTGTGTGACAAAGTGCAATCAAGTTGGTTTGAGCCTTTTGAGCATCAGGTGGACCATCGCTATATGAACCCAGGTCTCACCGGTTTCTGGCAGTTCCTCGTAGTCCTTGCTGAGCCGTCGGCATCGGCTGAGCCAGGCCAGCGTCCGTTCAACCACCCATCTGCGAGGCAGCACCTCGAACTGGTGGCTGTCCGGTCTCCGGCGCACCACCTTCAGCAACCATCCTCCAGTCTCCCAAGCCCACGCAACCAGCCGACCGGCATAGGCCGCATCCGCCCAGATGACTTGGAGCCTGGGGAACCGGCCCAGCAGCTTGGCCAGCACCAGCCTGGCCCCGTCCCGGTCTTGGATGTTGGCGGCGTGAATCACCACGGCCAAGAGCAGCCCGGTGGTGTCCACTACGATGTGGCGCTTGCGCCCGGACACCTTTTTGCCGGCGTCGTAGCCGCGAGGCCCCCTTTTTCCGTGGTCCTCACCGATTGGCTGTCGATGATTGCCCCGCTGGGAGTGGCATCCCGTTCCTCGCTCTCCCGGACCATGGGACGCAGTGCGTCCAAAACCCGCTCCCAAGTGCCGTCCCTGCGCCATTTCCGGAAGTACCACCAGACCGTGCCCCAAGGAGGCAGGTCGTGGGGCATCATTCGCCAGGAAATACCGCCACGCAACACGTACAGGATGCCATTCACAACCTCCCGCAGGTGCACGGTTCGGGGATGTCCCCTGGGTGAAACCGGGGGCAACAGGGGTTCCAACAAGCCCCATTGGGCATCGGTCAAATCAGTGGGATACGCTCTTCGATCCATACTCCAAAGTTACAGACTACCCACAAACCACACCAAGCTGTTCCACTGCAAGTTTCGACAATTGTCACACACCCTCTAATACTCTATGTCCCCACGGCTCCTGCGCATTGCGGGGCCGGCAATCGAGGTCTCTGTCAACGGAAGGGTCGGAGTAGCACTCCTGGACACTGGCGCCTCAGTCTCCAGTCTCGACATCACCTTCGCCCAGGCACTTGAACTCCCCGTCTTGGGAACTCACCGCAGTACGGGAGCAACGGGCGGAGGAGAGTAACCCAATTTCGACGCATCCATCCTTATCCCAGTACTCGAAATCACTGTGCCATCGCCCGTTGGAGGGCTGCCTCTGAGAGCGCATGGCCATCCTTGGGACGCAATAGTTGGCCGGGACATCCTTTGCCAGTACGAATTCACAGTGAATGGAGAAACAGGCCTGATACGTTTCACCAAGATAAATTCACAATAAGCACCCTCGTGCAGCACCTCCTCCAAGGCCTCGAAATCCTAGGCATCGGCACCATCTCCGCCGGAGTCGGCTACGCCCTAGGCGAGCTGATCCCCCGCCTCTTCACCTAGGACGTCACTCATATTCCCCTTTTCTTGTTGGAGATGATGGGTCTTGAAGTGATGGCTGTTAATTATCCTGAGTTCTCATTCGAAAACGTAAGTCCGAGGCCGGTTTTCAGGCGGTCATGAAACTTCGTACAGTAGCCGCTTTACTTTTAGTTCTCGCCTTCCTATGCCGCTTGCCTCGTACCAGTGAACCTCCGAACGCACGACAATTCCATCCGGCAGTCTGATGAGTGCGAACCCTTTCATCTTTCGACACTGGCGTCGGCGGTGCTCCTCCTATTGCTCTGCTAGGCGACGGCGTTCCCGAACATAGGTGCCTCTGGCGATAGTTTCGATTTGCTCTATTTCGCTGATGATATCCGGATGGGTCATATGGGGCCCTGGTACGGTACTGAGAATGAAAAAATTTAGGCCGGAATCCCCTCTATCGGAGTTCCGGCCCTAGCACCTGCGTCGAACTCATTCCACTTTCAATTAAGAGGGTGTTCGGAACTCCCGTCCCGGTTCCTCTTCAGGAACTTCGGCAGGGACAAAGTAGGCCGCAGGATAAAGGTAGTCCTCCCCTGATTCGTCGATAACCTGAATCAGATTGTGCTTGGCAGCATCATCATCTGGTATGGTTTCGTAGACAGCATCCAGAACTAGCAAAACAGGGTAGCCTTCGATGTTGATGCAGGTAACACGCTCTGTGCTCATTGTTCAATTCCATCAACCTGGGACGCACCCACCGGCTGTCAAGGACTCATTGACTTCTATCTGGAACCATACCACATCGGCATCAGCACCCCCTCCGCCCACACAGGCTACGCCCTAGGCGAGCTGATCCCCCGCCTCTTCACCTAGCAGACCGTCGTTACGGCGATTGAAACCCGATGGCAGCGCCCCGTCTGGTTGATGTCACAACCTGGGTTGAGCTATGTTGGCCACATGAACCTGCTATGGCAGCCCCTGAGCCTCGTCGCGTTGGGCATTGCAGCATACATCGGACTGATATTGCCCGACATCGACCAGCGCGTCGGCTTCCTGCTCCACCGCTCAATCATCACCCACGGCCCACTGTTTCCCCTAGCGGCATTTATTTTGGCTCAGGCCGACAATCCATTGCCGCGTCGATTCGGCATGGGGATAGGACTGGGATATGCAGTTCACATGGCATTCGACCTTTTCCCCAGATCGTGGCAGGGATACGCCCTGATCAGCATCCCAGGCTATGGATGGATTCCCCTAGTAGCGTCCTGGATATGGATCGCGGCAACCATCCTGCTCTGCATGGCCCTGGCCATCAAGCTGGTCCGCCACTTGGGAGATGCACTGATCGTGCTGCTTGCCTTGGCGGCAGTATTCGTTCTCGCCTCAGGCAACGAAGAAGCCTTGTGGCTGCCGATGCTGGCAACCATCGTATCCTTTGTCTTCGCATACTGGGTAATCAAGCCAACCAGAAAGGAAACACGCCAGGCCCTGCAAACAGAATGAGCCCCCCGTAAGGGGGACTCATATCATTCACTCAATACTACGTCGAGCTACCCCTCAAACACCCTCCGCCCGCTCCAAGTGCGCCCGCGCCGCCGCCAAAAAGTCCGGCGGGTTGTCCCCCTGCACCAAGTGCCCCGAGTTGAGATTAGACGCCACAGAGCTTCATTTCATCAGATCCCCAGTTCACTGTGAGACCCAAGGCGCACTAGTTCCAAAACGGTGTCGTTGGGTTTCCTGTATATCAGGACGAGATCCGGGCGCACATGGCAGTTGCGCTCGTTTCCTCGGTCGCCGCGCATGGGATGGTCCTGACAATTCTCCGGCAATACTTCGTCGTTGATCAGCAGTGCAACGACTTGCGCAAATTCCTGGTCTAACGTACGCCGGTAAGATCCCCGCATTTCCCTTCTGTAATCACGCTTGAAAGCTCGGGTTCGCCTAATCGTCCTCATGGAGATCTGCCATCAGGTCAGACAGTGAACCCACGGTAATGAGATCCCCTCGCTCTGCTTCCGCGATCGCCGCCAGGGTCTCTTCATTAGGTTCAATGCAGTGGAAGTGCGGCATCCGTCCTTCAACGACGATGTAGTTCATCATCCGGCGAAGTGCCTCAGTCAGGGTAATGCCTTCTTTTGCTAGGACTTCATTCGCCAAGGCTAGGATATCCGCATCGACGTCGGCAGTGAAGACAGTCTTGTTCATGCTCCAGTCTCCCGCGAGTCGTTTCGATTCTCTGGATTCGATGGTAGATTACGCTAGGTGTTGGCGCAAGTTGGCAGATCGCCCTGTCATTTGGATGCGAAGGAGTTAAATACCTTAACCACCCTCCGCCCGCTCCAGATGCGCCCGCGCCGCCGCCAGGAAGTCCGGCGGGTTGTCCCCCTGCACCAAGTGCCCCGCGTTCTCGATCGTAACCGCCGTGCAGTCCGCAATCTCCCGCCCCATCCGCTGCAGCGTCTCGTCCGAGAAAACGTCGCTCCGGTCCCCCCGCGTCACCAGCGTCGGGCAGTCGATCCGCCGCCAGCACTCCCACAGCTGCTCCGGCGACCACGGGCCGTCCTGCCTTCCCCGTTCGCGAATCACCCGGTCGTACTTCCAGGTCCACTTGCCGTCGCCGCCCTGCCGGATGCTGTACTTCAGCGCCCCCAGCACCTGCTCCCGCGTCCGGCCCGTGTATTCCTGGATGCGGTCGGCGAACTCGTCCAGGCTGTCCAGGTTGTCTGGCAGTTCTTGGAATCTCTGGATACGCTGCCGTCCCCTGCTGGCGGTCTCCGGACCGGTGTCCACGATGGTCAGCGACTTGAGCGCCCCCGGATGCCGCGACGCCCACACGAAACTGTTTCGTCCGCCCATGGAATGGCCCATCAGGTGGAACTTTCCGCCGTCCAACCCCAGCGCCGGAACGATGGCATCAAGGTCACCCACCATCGCGTCCAGCGAGTAATCTCCGTCGGGAGCCCAGTCCGAGTCGCCATGTCCCCGCTGGTCGAGGGCCAGAACGTGCTTGTCCGGCGACAGCGGCAGGCTGATGAAGTCCCAGCTGTGCGCCTGCTGTGAAACGCCGTGAAGCATAAGCACAGTCGGACTGGCCGGGTTGCCCCACTCGAGGTAGTGAAATCGGAGGCCGTTGGCGTCCACGAACCGGTCCTCCGGCTCGTTCTCATCGACAAACGGCACGCCCATGCGCCGCGCCGCCTCGTGCAGCGAAAGCCCCAGTGAATGTGACGCCATTAGATGCCCTCCGTCTGTCGATCAGCCTGCAAAACAGCCTGCAAAAAATCAGCTTTTATGATAAACGCGCTGTCAATTTATTATAGGTTATGCAGCCCGCTCCACAGGGCAACCGCGTTTTGATGACACTTGCCCATTGCCGAGCCTCATGACACATCCCTACCATGAACCCTGTGCACAATCCTCAACACACGCCCGTTCCGGAACCCCAGCGGCCCCGTCGCCCACTCGGACAAATCCAGTGGGACAAAAAGAGACACTTAAAAAAACTTCCGTAGCTAACGCGAGACACCCCGAAAAGCGCCCCGGACCCAACCGGAAACCGAGACCGAAACCGACCCGCCGACTGCTCTCTGAAGACAAAGTAAACATCTACACAGGATCGATATGACTCCAACACCCAGCCCTCCATTCGAGTGGGACGAAGACAAGCGCCAGCAGAACATCGAGTTGCACGGCATCGACTTCACACTGGCACACCACGCCAACTGGGCCACCCGCATCATCAGCCTCAGAAAGGCCAACATAAGGGAGACGGCACGCTATGACAGAGAAAAACTCTAGGCTCATCTACCCGACTCCCGAGGAAGACGCCGAGATTAACCGCCAGATAGCGGAGAATCCCGACGAGGCGGAATGGACCGACGAGGACTGGGCCAACGGCAAGTCCACGGAAGAACTCTTCCCAGAGGCCGCAAAGGCGGCCCGTAAGCGCCAGGCCGATCTGGACGCCGGACGTACGGAGTACATCATCTTGCTCCTCGACCGCGACACCATCAACTGGCTCACGGCCCAGACCGACGAGGACGGAGAGACCGGCGGAACAAAGTGGATGACTCTGGCGGAGAAGACGCTCCGAGAGCATGCCCGACAGGAAGGCATGGTCTGACAGAATAGCGAAGGATCCGGATCGTCACTCTCTGACGAACATACCACCGTCATCCCCGCGATCTCCCGTCATTCTCGCGACAGCGGGAATCCAAACCCCCGTCACTAAGTGCATCAAATACGGAAGTCAGGGCTTTGCCCCGAATCCATCGCAGGGCTCAGCCACCGTCTTTCCCTTCGGGGCGGGCGAGTGGTATCATTCGTGTTTGCCAAAACCCATCCGGAGAATTGCTGAAAATGACTACCAGCGCGGTGCAATTGGAACTCCAGCCTCGGGAATTGCTGGGTAAAAAGGTCGGCCGTTTGCGCCGGGCCGGCATCATTCCCGTCCATCTCTACGGTCCAACTATGGAGCCTAGGGCCCTGCAATGCGCCGCACCGCGCCTGATCCAGGCCCTGTCCGCTGCCGGGGCAAGTTCTCCTATCAACGTCTCCATCGAAGGCGAGTCCGCCACCCACGTAGCTTTCGCCCGCGAAATTCAGTGGGACCCCAGGCGCGACACCGTCCTCCACGTCGACCTGCTCGCCGCCGACGTGTTACGCCTGGCCACAGCTCAGGTACAGGTTACGTTGGAGGGCCAGTCACCCGGGGCCGCCCGCGCCGGGGGGTTCGTCAACCAGTTGCTGTTTGATCTCCTGGTCTCGGCCCTCCCCATGGAAATGCCAGCCGGCTTTACCGTCGACCTCGAAGTCTTGGCCGACGTCAACAGCGTCCTGAGGGTCGGAGACATACCCCTCCCTCCCGGTGTGACGATTCTGACCGACCACGAGGAAATGGTAGCCCGCGTCGAGCTCCCCCGTGCCGCGGGAGAAGACGAGGGAGGAATGCCCCCGGCGCACGAAGAGGCAGAGTCCGAATAGCTCACGGCAGCTTCCAGTGCTCGCCGACTTGGGCGACGCCAGCCATTTAGATAGGAGTGCGACGGTATGAACTTGGTATATTTGGGACAGCCAGGCCCGCTGGAAAACGGCGCCGTCGACTCTTCGCCCCCTTTCGAAGTCGTGGCGGGCTTGATGCTCCACGAGACTCAGATCACCTCTATCAACGGTGAGTTTGAAGCCCTCTGCCGCCGCCACTTCGGCTCTCCCCTCGGGGAGGAAGACGCCCCCGGAATTATCCAGCCGCTGGACCTGTTCGAGGGCTTGAACCAGTATTCCTCGTGGGAACCGGATCAGCGCTCACAGTTGATTCAGGACTGCCTGGACATACTCATCCGCCGGGAAACCCCGGTGCTCTCCGCTTTCATGAACCGGCAGGATCTCCAGAACGCGCGGTCGACACCAGCCTCGCCTGCGGCCCTGCTTTGGGCCAACGCCATCGACCCGGTTATGAGCCGCTTCCTGTTCGCCTTGAGCATGTATAGCGATGAGATGAACATGGCCATGCTCAATCACGACCAGATCATGTCCGGCGCATTCCCCGTGACCCAGTTCGTCATGCTGCTCGCCCAGGAAGGCACCAACATCGAGCAGAGAATGATGTCCGACTTCCGTCGGTCCGACGAGGGAGAGGACGCGACGGGGCTCCACGAGAACATCTGCTTCGTCAATGCCGGCGACTCGCCCGCAATGCAGCTCGCCAACCTCTGCGCTTACTTCACCTCGCGCTGGCTGCAGACCCCCGATAACCCCAATCCGTTCTTTGAGGTCCTCCGCGACAACAAGGTGATCCAGGTTCTCTACCCCGTCTCCCTCTAGGGCAGCCAGCCCACGCATCACTCGCCGCCGGTACAAGAGGCCGCGTTCTTTACTTTCTAACCGCCCATTGCTAGAATCGCTCTTACTTGAAGAGGGTCGCGCTCGAGGCGGGCTCTCTTGTGCCTTTTCTCCCGCCAGAGGATTTGGACATGACTCAGCCCACCTACCTGACCCGCGAAGGGCTGGAAAAGCTCCAGGCGGAACTGACGGAGTTGCGCACCAAACGGCGCCGTGAGGTCGCCGACCGCATCCAGCAGTCCCGCGAGCGCGGCGGCACTGTCAGCAACGCCGAATACGAAGAGGCCATCAACGAGCGTACCTTCGTCGAAGGCCGTATCAAGACCTTGGACGAAATGATCGGCAACGCCGCCATCATTGACCAGGAGCGCGGCGACCGCGACACCGTTGACGTCGGCGCAAAGGTCACCGTGCGGAACCCCCAGGGCAAACCCGCCACCTATACCATCACCGGCAGCGCCGAGTCCGACCCCGCCCAGGGAAAGATCTCCAACGTCTCCCCCATCGGCAAGAGCCTCCTTGGCAGGAAGGTGGGCGAGGTCGCCGAGGTCAACGTCCCCTCCGGCAAGATCGCGCTGGAAATCCTAGCCATCGAGTAGCCGTAGCTTTCTATGACCGGTCCTCAAGAGATACCAGCAGAAACTGCATCCCCGGGCCCCGAATCCGACGCCTCCGTACATATCGCCAGCCGCAGAACCAAGCTCGAACGCATCCGCGAAAGAGGCATAGACCCCTACCCTCCCCGCTTCTTCCGCACCTGCGATAACGCCGCCGCCGTTGCTGCTTTTACCGCCATCGAGGCTGGAGATCAGCCGGAGAGCGGCGGGGAGGGCCTGTCGTTGGCTGGCCGAATCGCCTCCATAAGGCTGATGGGCCGCGCCGCGTTTCTTGACTTGCAGGACGACTCCGGCTCCATCCAGGTCCTGTGCCGCCGGAACAACCTCGGCGATGACTTTGAACTCCTGCGGGACCTCGACATCGGCGACCACTTGGGCGTGATGGGCAACCTGATTCGCACCCGTACCGGCGAGATCACCATCGACGCCTTAAGTGCAGCCATCATCGCCAAGGGCATGCGTCCCCTGCCCGAGAAATACCACGGCCTGCGGGACACCGAGACCCGCTACCGCCAGCGCTACCTGGACCTCATCGCCAATCGCGAGGTCATGGACACCTTCCGCCTCCGCAGCAAGGTCATCAGCGGCATCCGTCGCTTCCTCGACGACCGCGGCTTCCTGGAGGTGGACACTCCCGTGCTGGTGCCCGTCGCGGCAGGTGCCCACGCCCGTCCTTTCATCACCCACCACAACGCCCTCGACGAGCAGCTCTACCTGCGCATCGCCACCGAGCTCTACCTCAAGCGCCTGATCATCGGCGGATTCGACAAGGTCTACGAGATCGGCCGCGTGTTCCGCAACGAGGGCATCGACCAGGACCACAATCCCGAGTTCACTCTGCTGGAGAGCTACGAAGCCTACGCCGACTACAACCACGTGATGGAGATGGTCGAGCAGATGGTCTCCCGCCTCGCCGTCGAAGCCACCGGATCAATGCAGGTGGCCGTCGGCGAGGAGACCATCGATTTCACCCCTCCGTGGCTCCGCGCCTCTCTGCGGGAGGAACTGCAGCGGCGTGGCGGCTTCGACCTAGACGCCTGCGACGACGCCGAATTGCAGCAGCGGGCCCGCGCCCTCGGTGTCGACACCGGCATCCGCGAGAGCCGCGGCCGCATCATCGACAAGCTGCTGTCCGACTTGGTGGAGCCGCACTTGGTGCAACCCACTTTCCTCCTCGACTACCCGGAGGAAATGTCGCCCCTTGCCAAGGCCAAGCCGGATGCGCCCGGCTACGTGGAGCGGTTCGAGGCCTTCGCCTGCGGCATGGAGATCGCCAACTCATACACCGAGCTCAACGACCCTCAGGTGCAGCGCCAGCGTTTCGAGGGACAGGAGGAGATCCGGCAGCTATACCAGGACGAAGAGGTGGACCGTCTCGACGAGGACTTCCTTACAGCCATGGAATACGGCATGCCCCCCACGGGAGGCCTCGGCATCGGCATCGACCGCCTGGTTATGCTCCTCTCAGGCCAGCGCTCCATCCGCGACGTAGTCCTCTTCCCCCAGATGCGGCAGTTGGTCAGCGGGGAAGGGAGAGTACGCTCAGATTCGCCGGATATGACAGGAGACGTTGCTGCGAGTTAGGACGCGTTCTATCGAGTGTTGTCTGCTATATATAAGCACTCGCCTTCCACGTCGTCTGACTATTGTGGGCCAGAATGCTTCCAATGAGGACGCGCCCATATGGTGCGGCGCGCAAGTCGCAAGTACTGGACTTCACTAAGAATGCGTCTCGTCAATGCGCACAATTTCCGCCTGTATGACCGCCACGGTCTGAAGCAACTCCTGCAACAATTCGTCTCGCCGTCGCTGGGATTCCTCCACGCGTCTCAGAGACGCTTCCATCTCAACGGCCAATTGCGTGGCAATCTGCGCAAAGTCTTCCAGGTTCCTTAACCGTTCTTCCATTTCCCCAGATCAGCCAGATGAATTACATTAATGCAAATGGTACCCGCTTGAGGTGGCTCCCTGCCTTCGGGCTGGAATCCACACTGTAATATAATAGCGTTCCAACGTAAGCTTGGCGTACTTCCGTGTTCGAACATCCAAAAACCCAGGGCTGGAATGAATGATTGCCATTGAGCAGGTACGGCGCGATCCCGAAACGGTTCGGAAGGCGATAAAGTCCCGCGGGGAACCCGATCCGGTCGACCAGATCCTGGAGCTGGACACAGCCTGGCGTCGCGACAGGACGGAGGCCGACGACATACGCAACCGTCGCAACCAGGTCAACCGCGAAATCGGCCACGCCCGCTCCTCCGGCCAGCCGCCAGCCCCCGAGGTCATCGAAGAGATGCGCACCCTGGGCCGACGGGTCGATGAACTGGAGGCCAGCGCTCAGGAGGCGGAAGAACAGGTGCGTCAGATGTTGCTCAACATCCCCAACCTGCCGCTGACCGACGTTCCCGTGGGTTCCGACTCCGAAGACAACCGCATCTATCGCACGGAGGGGACGCCCACCGATCTGGGCTTTGAGGGCCTGCCCCACTGGGATCTCGCCGAGCGGCTGGGCATCATCGATTTCCAGCGTGGCGCCAAGCTCTCCGGCAGCCGGTTCTACACCACCAGCGGTGCCGGAGCCCGTCTGGAGCGCGCGCTCATTTCGTGGATGCTTGACCTGCACACCCGGGAGCACGGCTACACCGAGCTTTCCCTGCCCGCCGTGGTGCGGCGCGACGTGATGGAAGGCTCCGGCAACCTGCCCAAGTTCGCCGACAACCTATACCACGACGCAGAGGACGATCTCTGGCTGATCCCCACCGCCGAGGTGCCGATCACCAACCTCTACCGCGACGAGATCATCCCCCCGGGTAAGCTGCCCTTGTACTATGTCGCACAGACCCCGTGCTTCCGCCGCGAGCGGGCTGCTGCGGGTCGCGACACCCGGGGCATCAAGCGCGTCCACCAGTTCAACAAGGTGGAGATGTACCAGTTCGTCGAGCCCGAGTCCTCGGCCGGGGAGCTGGAACGGCTGCTCGGCCATGCCGAGGAGATCTGCCGCCAGCTTGGATTCTCCTGGCGCGTGCTGGAGCTCTGCACCGGAGATATGGGCTTCGCCGCCGCCAAGACCTACGACATCGAGGTCTGGGCCGCCGGCTGCCAGGAGTGGCTGGAAGTCAGTTCCTGTTCAAACTGCACCGACTTCCAGTCCCGCCGCGCCAACATCCGCTACCGCCCCGAACAGGGTGCCCGGCCCCAGTTGCCTCACACTCTCAATGGCTCGGGCTTGGCCTTGCCCCGAGTGATGATTGCAATCATGGAAAACAACCAGCAGCCCGACGGCTCCATCGTCATTCCCGAGGTGCTGCGTCCCTACACCGGGTTCGACCTGATCGAAGCGCCCAAGGGCTGAACGGTCCTCGGCCCGTTACAATCCCTGCAATCATGACCGCGACTCCAACCCGCGCCCAAGGAGCAAAGCTATGGCAGGAATATGGCCCGACGAAATCCAGTGCGTGGTGATGTTAGGATTCGATGTTGACGGCGTTTCATCCTGGCTGAACCGGGACCCCGACTTCAAGAACCACCCCAGCCTGATGTCCATGGCGGAATACGGCCCCAGTGTTGCCACTCCCCGCATCCTGAACCTGCTGGATGCCCACCAGATTCCGGCCAGCTTCTACATCCCAGGCTACGTCGCCGAGACCCACCCACGCCTCGTGCGGGAGATTGCAGCCCGTGGCCACGAGGTCGCTCACCACGGCTATATGCACGAGCCGCCGTCCACCCTCACCCGCGAGCAGGAAGATGAGGTGCTCCGCCGAGGCATCGAAATCCTGGGCGACATGACGGGAGAACGCCCCTTGGGCTACCGCTCGCCCAGCTGGGAGCTCAGCGAACACTCGCTGGACCTGCTGACGTCCCATGGCTTTGTCTATGACAGCAGCCTGATGGGCGACGACGCTCCCTACGTCGAAACCGCGCCGCAGACGGGCGAGAAGCTGGTGGAGATCCCCATCCACTGGCTGCTGGACGACGCCCCCAACTTCGTCTACGCGCCGGTCGCCAACCGCCTCGGTCCCATGCGCAACCCCGACGAGGTCTACGGTACCTGGGCGGCGGAGTTCGAGGGCCTCTACCGCTACGGCCGCGCCTACGTGCTCACCATGCACCCGCAGTACATCGGCCGCCCCGGCCGCCTGCTGATGCTGGAAAAACTCATCGAGTTCATCAAGAGCCACCGCAACGTAGAGTTCATGCGAGCCATAGACGCCGCCAGGCTCTTCGCCCCTGCGGGGTGACCAACAGTCGATAAAAGTTAGCCGTTAATTTTTATCATTACCGCCCTGTTCTAAAGTTTCTTTAGAACGGCGCAATATTGAGGGGCCCGCTTTCTGACTGAACAGCGGGCCGTTTTCATTGACTTGACTCGACCCATGTTATTAAAATTTAATGCATAACTTTTATTATACCCACGGTCTAATAAAGAAACTTTATCTAGGACTCTAACCTGTGCAGCGCGAGCAAGTCGGGAGATACGAAATTACTGTAACCTCCGGAGAGGAGGTCCAGGCATACATACCCAGTCCATTACCGCCGGAACCTGTTTTGGACTTGCTTTCTTTGCAGCCCATGCTGTCCAGAGCATTGGTCTCCCTGGGTCGCTTGGACGGGATGGCTCGGCTCTTGCCCAATACTCTTTTGTTCCTCTATTCCTATGTCAGAAAAGAGGCGGTGCTTTCATCGCAAATTGAAGGTACCCAATCGTCCCTTTCGGATTTGCTGCTTTTCGAGACAGACGAGGTTCCGGGAGTCCCCATTGATGACGTCACGGAAGTATCAAACTACGTGCGGGCTATGGAGCACGGAATTGCTCGTTTGGCAGAGGATTTTCCTCTCTCAAACCGGCTGGTCCGCGAAATCCACGCCGAGCTGCTGTCCCGCGGACGGGGCAGCAACAAGACGCCCGGCGTGTTCCGGCGTACTCAAGTATGGATTGGCGGAACCCGTCCAGGCACAGCCCATTTCGTCCCGCCGCCCCCCGGTGCCGCCACGGACTGTATGGGGGATCTGGAGCGGTTCTTGCATACGGAGCATCCGGGAATCGATCCTCTATTGCGGGCTGGGTTGGCGCATTTGCAGTTTGAGACTATTCACCCGTTTCTGGACGGAAACGGACGGGTGGGACGGCTGCTGATTACCCTGCTTTTGCACAACTATGGGCTGCTCCGCCAGCCCTTGCTGTACTTGAGCTTGTACTTTAAACAGAACCGCTCGGATTGCTACGACCTGCTGGACATAGTCCGCCGTACAGGCGATTGGGAAGAATGGCTCAGGTTCTTTCTCGAGGGCGTAGCTCAGACGTCCGAATCGGCAGTGGACACCGCCGAATCTCTGCTGGCCTTGTTCGACAACAATGAAGCGCAGATACAGACTCAGGGCCGGCGCGCCGGATCTGCTCTGCGGGTGCATCAGGCCATGAAAGAACGGCCCATAATTTCCCTTAGGGAAGTTGCTAATCGTACCGGTCTGACACTGCCAACTGCCGCCGCGGGAATGCAGGTCCTCGGAGAACTTGGGATGACCCGGGAACTTACCGGTCAAGCCCGCGACCGCCGCTACGGCTACCAACGCTACATCGACATCCTCTCAGAGGGCACCGAGCCGCTCTAACCCGCACCTTGCCAACGCCGCCGCTCCCGTTTAGCATAACGCCAACCCACTCGGAGCGTCTGAAATGACGGACACGGCCAAGTTTCACGACATGGGCGGACGGCCCAACGACGACCCCATCGATCAGGCCGAACACGTCCTGATGGACTGGGAACGCCGCATCGACTCCATCCGCGGCGTCCTGGGCGAAAAAGGATACCTCGGCGTCGACGAACTGCGCCGCGCCATCGAGGCCCTGCCCCCGGAACGCTACGAGTCCCTCAGCTACTACGAGCGTTGGACCGAGGCAGTGGAGGCACTGCTGATCGAGAAAGGCGTCGTCACCGTCACCGAGTTGGACGCGGTAATGGCCCGCCACGACAGCACAGGGAACTGAACATGAGCGCAGCGGAACAAACGGCATTCAGCAACGGCGACATGGTTACGGTCCGCACCGGCAACCCGCCGACACACTACCGCACCCCGGTCTACGTGCAGGGCAGGACCGGGCGCGTTGTCGCACTCTGCGGCATCTACCCCGACCCGGAGTCCTTGGCCCACGGCGGCGATGGCACGCCCCTCAAGCCTCTCTACCGCGTGGAGTTTCCCCAGAGCTCCCTCTGGGATAACTACAACGGCCCGCCCACCGACCGATTGCAGGTAGACATCTACGAGCAATGGCTGGAGCGCACAGCCTGACAGGAGGCCCGGACATGAGCGCCAATCACGGCAACGAAATAGACCACGGCGACCACACTCATCCCGGCATGGACACCGAGGAACTCAGCTACCACGCCCGCCGCGTCCACGCTATGGAGACGTTGCTGGCCGAGAAGGGCGTACTGACTCTGAACGAAGTGCAGCGCAACGTCGACGCCGTCGAATCGCGCTCCCCCTCCGACGGAGCCCGCGTGGTCGCTCGTGCCTGGACCAACGCCGAATACAAAGAGAGGCTGCTGTCCGACCCGGAGGCGGCATTGGCAGACATGGGCTACACGCTCCCCGACCCGACTCCCAAGCTGGGCGTCGTGGAGAACACCGGCGATGTCCACCACCTCGTGGTCTGCACCCTCTGCTCCTGCTACCCCCGCGCCCTGCTCGGACGCCCCCCCGACTGGTACAAGAGCTTCGCATACCGCTCCCGGGCCGTCAGCGACCCGCGCGGTGTGCTGCAGGAGTTCGGCACCGAGGTCAACGATGAGACCGAAGTGGTCGTGCTGGACAGCACCGCCGACCTGCGCTACCTGGTGCTGCCTCAGCGTCCCGTCGGCACCGATGGTATGACCGAGGAGGAGCTGGCCGCCCTCGTCACCCGCGACTCAATGATCGGCGTCTCCCGCGCCCTGACCCCCGAACCCGTCGCCGCAGACGACTAGTATTACAACGACGCATTGCTAGGAAGGTCAATCCTTGGGGCGGTTTTGAACACTGAAATGAATTTTGCCAAAGCTGAAGGGAGCAGTTACTTGACCCTCCAAGAGAGGACAATCCGCCTTTCTCCTCATACCGTCGTTGTAATACTAGATCCCCGGCCCGGAAAGGCGCAGAGCGGTTGCCACTAATCCATCAGCCCGTCCAGCAGGGTCTCGACAGTCGCAACCGCTGCATCGTCGCCCATCCCCAGCTTCAGCGGGGTGATGGAAACGAAATTGCCCCTCAGCGCCACAACGTCCGAGTCCTCCGGCTGTGTATGGTTACCGGGCCGGTTCCGCGCGATCCAGTACCGCTTGCTATCGCCGTCGGTGCCGTCCAGCCTCACCGACTCGCGGTAGGAAAGGCCTCCCAGCCGCGTCGCCTTGATCCCTTTCACCAGATCCGGCGCCACGCTGGGAATATTGACGTTCAGGAATAGCAGCTCCCCCTCCCGCTCTGAAAGCCGCCGGACCAGTCCTTCCAGCAGCCGCCCAGCCACCTCATAGCGCGGCGAGGTCACTGACCCCACAGAGATCGCAATCGTGGACCGCCCCCGGTTGTAGCCTTGCACCGCGCCGCCCACGGTCCCCGACACCATAACGTCCCAGCCCAGGTTCGACCCGGAGTTGATGCCCGACACCACCAGGTCCACGCCCGTCGTCAGCGTTTCCAGCGCCAGGATGCAGCAGTCGCCCGGCGTGCCCTCGGCGGTGTAGGCTGTAACCGGATGTCGGTCCCCGTCCGACTCCTGGAACTCGTCGTCGGCAGTCCAGGGATTCACCTTGACCGGGGAATGGAGCGTCAACGACGCCCCCACTCCGCTCTGTTCCTTGGCTGGCGCTACGACGACTACCTCGCCGACTCGCCTCACAGCCCTCACCGCCGCCCACAAGCCGGCCGATTTTATGCCATCGTCGTTAATCACCAGTATTTTCATTCATTACCCGTCAAGAATCGTTCGAAATTGCGCAAAGTCCGCCCTCGCTAGGTGAACCAGCCCAGCCACTTGTGTGCCAGCAGTCCAGCGTAGACCAAGATGAGCATTGCCCCGACTGCAACCGATAGCCACTGGTCAAACAGCCTTTGCTCGGTATCGGGAAACAGCAGCAGGTAACTTTCGTCTCCCGTCTCTGATACCCTCTCCAGCTTGTGGGCGTCGCGCTCCCGGTCCAGGTCCATGGAATATATCATCAGAAATATGATAACCGATGACACGAGCATCGCGAACATATCTATTAGCAAACGTATCCAGCCGTCTGGTTCGGACGGCCGGGTAAACATCGTCAGGAAGATGGTGATGCCGGCAAACACCAGCAGAGCGAAAATCTCGCCCAGGACGGGAGATACCTGCTTGGACCGGACCAGCATATCCAGTTCGGCTTCCGTTTCGTTGAGTGCCTGGCGGTCCGACTCGTTCTGGGGAAGTGCGCTGGCGATATACTCTCTGGTCTTGAGATAGTATTCCTTTAGCACTGCCTGGTTATTGGACTCATCAATGACCAGAATGCACTGGCGAACCTCGCTGTTGATGACTTCTCGTCTCACCAGCGAGTCCAGCCTTCGCATTATCCTGAATGTGCGGTTCTCCTCGTCGCTGGTGCGAGTCACCAGTCTGGCCACCCTGAACGCCAGGAGCAGCGTGAAGACTGTTGCAGCGAGGGCAACTGAACCGAAGTAACCGTCTCCTGACCACGTCCAGCTGGCAATGCCCAGCCAATCAAATATATCTGCCCGGAAATAGACGACCATCCCGCAGCCGCCCAACGCGAGAATCAAGGCCTCAAAGCTCCACCGAACCTCTGCCTCGAAGTTGATGAGCATATTCGCGACGATGATGGCGGTGGCGCCCAGTATCAGGTAATCAATCCTGGAGATGTCGGCCTGGTTGAACATAAACAGCGCCACCAGCGCCAGGATTGGAATCGCATACCCCAGGGCATTGAAACTGATATCGTCGTCCGCCATGTTCGCCTTCCGCCACATCAGGCCAGCGGTCGTGTTCACGACCAGCCCCGCGAGGAAAGCCAGGCCGAGCAGCTCGAAATCGAACGTCTCGCCCCTGCTGAATCCTACGATCAGGCCAACCACGGCGGCGCCAAGGCTGCTCAGCAGGAACGAAACTATGACGAAGAAAATCGCAGGATCGCTGCCCAGCCCCCTCAGGCTCCCCGAAAGCTGTGAGCCCAGGTTCCTGGCCCAATCTATGCCGAATGCCTTGAGGTTGCTGAGTACCATTGCCCCAAGGGCCAGCACCAATCCCATGACCAGTTGGTATAACCCGAGCTCACCGAATTTCCCGATTTCCCCCGTCTGGCTGAATATGATGAAAGCGAAGCCGATAAAGCCCAGTCCAATGAGCAGAATCAGCGAAAGGGTCCCCTTGCCTGAGGTGTCTATATTGGCTTCCTTCCTGAGCAGCATTGCTGACAGCAACAGGAAGAATATCGGCCACGATTGAAACAGCAGGGTCGTTACGGCAATGTCGATGTATTTGAGCGACCAGGCGAAGAGGGCATACTCGCAGTTGCCGAGGATGGTCAGCAGGATTCGCCAGTCGATGAAGTCCCCGGGTATCTTCCACTTCAACAGCGGAATGCGCAGTTCGTCGACGCGCAGGTGCACCCGGATCATGGGGAACCGCCAGTCTACTGCCTTTGTCTCAGAGGTGGACAGGTGATACCTGAATCTGCCCCAGTTGTATCTGTTGAACCACAGGGGCACATACAGGGGGATCAGGATGGCGACACAGCCGATGGCAACACCCGCGCGCCATGCGCCCATGAAGTAGAAGGGGAGTGCCTCCCCTCCGATATGGCCGATCACCGTGGGAATGAACGCGTAGGAAACGACCGCGATGAATATGTAGCCCAGCCCGATTCGACTGTGTCTCGCACGGTTGGACTCCGCAGGAGTTGTCATTTCAGCGGACACGACAAGCAACCTTCCGACGAATCGCTGGGCTGGTTCACGCGGTCAACGGCACCCTCCGGGCCGGAAGCGGACCCTCTGCGTTGGAGCTCATTCCAATAACAAAAACGGAGCGGAGCGCTACCTTTTTCATGGCAGGCATCTCCGCTCCGCTCCTGGTCAAGCCGATTCTAGTGGTGGGCCAAACCCACAGCGTGATAGATGGCGTGCTTCAACTCGATCCCGGCCATACTGCGGCGGTATTCGGCGGAGGCGTAGATGTCGCCCAGGATGTCGTCGCCTAGGTCGCCGCCCACGAGGGCAGCGGCAGCGGCGATGGAGTCGGAGGTGAGTTCGCTTCCGGCCAGCGCAGCCTCGACCGATGGCGACCTGGTGGGCTTCTGGGTCAGACCACCGACGGCAACGCGGGCCGCGGTGCATCGCGGGGCGTGACCGTGGCCATGGTCGTGGTCATGACCGTGATCATGCCCATGGCCGTGTCCTCCGTCGCCCTCCAGTGTCACCACCGCCGCGGCGCCGACCACGGCGAATGACGTGGCTGGGTGTGCCATCTTGGCGTATTCCGCCACCTGGTTGGCAGCAAGCACGGGAACGCTGACGCTCGTCAGCACCTCGTTGGCACCCACCGCGGTTTCAAAGGGTCCGACGAAGAAGTCGTCAGCCGCCACTGTGCGGGATCCCGACGGCCCCTGCAGGTTGAAGCCCGCGCCCAGCGCGGTCAGCACCGTGGGCAGGTCGGATGCCGGGTCGGCGTGAGACACGTTCCCGCCGATGGTGCCGCGATTGCGCACCGCTGGGTCGCCGACGCCATTGGCCGCCTCGGCCAAGATGCCGCAGTTGGCCTGCACGTCTGCCGACGAGGAAATCTCGTAGTGAGTGGTCAGGGCGCCGATGCTGACGACACCGCCACTGACGCTGATGCCCCGCAGCTCGGCGATGCCGCCGATGTCCACCACCCGCGAGGGGCGGGCCAGCCGCAGCTTCATCAGCGGAATGAGGCTGTGGCCGCCGGCGATGATCTTGGCGTCGGGGTCTCCCTGCAGGATCTGGATGGCCTCGGCCACCGATCCCGCTTTGCTGTACTCAAATCGGGCCGGATACATCTCTAATCTCCAATACCCTTTTGACTCTTGCCGTGAATCGCGCCTTTCGGCGTCTTAGGGGCGGGTTTCAAACCCGCCCCTACGTTGAGTGCAAACGTCTTATGCCTTGGCGTCCTGGATCGCCTGCCACACCCTCTCGGGCGTCAGCGGCATCTCCAGCCGCGTTATCCCCAGCGGCCTGAGGGCGTCTATCACCGCGTTGTAGATGGTGACCGTCGAGGCGATCGTACCCGTCTCTCCGATTCCCTTGACTCCCAGCGGGTTGTGCGGCGACGGCGTTTCCGTCGACAGCGTCTCGATGTCTGGGACCATGTGGGCCTTTGGCAGCGCGTAGTCCTGCATCGACCCGGTGAGCAGTTGCCCCTCGTCACTGTAGACCGCGCCTTCCCACAGCGCCTGCCCGGCACCCTGCACCACCCCACCGTGCACTTGGCCCTCGACGATCATGGGGTTGATCTGCGGGCCGCAGTCGTCCACTGCCACGTAGCGGCGAAGCTCGATGTGGCCGTTGTCGGTATCAACATCCACCACCGCGACGTGTGCGCCGAAGGGGTAGACGAAGTTGGGCGGATCGTAGAAGGCCGACGCTTCCAGGCCCGGCTCCATGCCCTCGGGCATGTTCCAGGCCACGTTCGCCATCAGCGCGATTTCCTGGATTGACTTGCTCTGGTCGGGTGCGCCCCGGACGAAGAACTGACCGTCGGCGTACTCGATGTCGGCCTCGGCGGCCTCCAGAAGGTGGGCCGCCAGGGCACGGGCTTTATCCTTGATCTTGTTCAGGCCCAGCAGCAGGGCGCCGCCGCCGACCACCGTGGTGCGGCTGCCGTAGGTGCCCCATCCCATGGGTGTGTTGTCGGTATCGCCATGGATTATTTCCACATCATCAACCGGCACGCCCAGCGTGTCGGAAACGACCTGGGCGAAAGTGGTCTCCTCACCTTGGCCGTGGGGCGATACTCCCACGTAGGCGTTGACCTTGCCCGACGGGTGGAAGCGCACCACTGCGCTCTCCCACAGTCCGCCGCCGAAGCCGACGGCGCCAGCCACCTGTGACGGGCCAAGGCCGCAGATCTCGCAGTAGGTGGAAATGCCGATGCCAGTGTAGTGGCCGTGTTCACGGGAATGGGCCTGTTCCTCGCGCAGTCCGGCGTAACCCACATGCTCCAGCACCATGTCCAGCGCCGCCTCATAGTTGCCGCTGTCGTAGGTCAGGCCCGCGCAGACGTCGTGGCCGTTGTCGAACTTGGGAATCAGGTTCATCCGCCGCACTTCCGCGGGATCCTTGCCAACCTCGGCGGCCACTAGGTCCACCAGCCGTTCCAGCAGGAAGGTGGCCTCGGGACGGCCCGCGCCGCGGTAGGCGTCAACGGGCGTGGTGTTGGTGAACACCCCGTAGATGTCGGCCTTGGTGCCGGTCAGCTGGTAGGGGCCGCTGTACATCAGGCCGTGCAGGATGGTCGGAACCCCCGGCGCGGCGGTGGACAGGTAGGCGCCCATACCGGCGTGTACCACCGAGCGAACGCCGGTGATCTTGCCCTCGCGAGTGGCCGCCATCTCCACTTGCTCCACGTGGTCGCGCCCGTGGATGGTGGCCAGGAAGTTCTCTGATCGGGTCTCCGTCCACTTCACCGGACGGTTCAGCTGCATGGCACAGAAGGCGATGATCATCTCGTCGGCGTAGACCGGTATCTTGCTTCCGAACCCACCGCCGACTTCAGTGGCGATAACCCGTATCTTGTGCTCCGGCACGCCGGTTACCAGCGAGCCGAGGAAGCGGGCGATGTGGGGGTTCTGGCTTGTGCTCCAGAGGGTCAGCTCACCCATGGACCTCAGCCAGGTCGCCACCGCCGAGCGGGGCTCCATGGCGTTGGGCACCAAGCGCTGCTGGATTATGGTGTCGCTGACAATCACGTCGGCTTCCGCAAAGGCCGCGTCGGGATCGCCTCCCACCGCCACCCAGTGGAACGCCTGGTTGTTGGGGGCGTCCTCGTGCAGTTGCGGCGCGCCCTGCTCCATCGCCGCCGCCGGGTTCACCACTGCGGGCAGCGGCTCGTAGCTGACGTTGATCAGTTCCAGCGCGTCCTCGGCCTGGTAGCGGGTCTCCGCCA
This sequence comes from Dehalococcoidia bacterium, assembly GCA_965215675.1. Classification (GTDB taxonomy): domain Bacteria; phylum Chloroflexota; class Dehalococcoidia; order Lucifugimonadales; family UBA3495; genus VXOI01. The sequence continues at coordinate 509,014 of OZ244112.1, forward strand.
CCACCACGGCCACGGCGTCGCCCTGGTAGCGCACAATGTCCTTGGCGATGGCCGGGTGGGCCACGGCCTTGACGTCCGATTCCGGCGGAATCCACGCACATGGGATGGGATTCAGCACGCCCTCGGTGTCAGCGCCGGTGTAGACCGCGATCACGCCGGGCGCGGAGGCTGCGCCGGATGTGTCAATGCCCGTGATGCGGGCGTGGGCGTGGGGGCTGCGCAGGATGGCGGCGTTCACCATCCCCGGCAGCGTGACGTCGTCAGTATAAGTTGCGCCGCCGGTGATGAGGCGCGGGTCCTCTCGGCGGCGGATGCCTGAGCCAAATATCCTGGTAGTCATCGTCTAGCCTCCCTTGGCTTCGGCAGCCGCGAGGACCGCCTGGACGATGTTGTGGTAGCCGGTGCAGCGGCAGATGTTGCCCTCCAGCCCGTCGCGCACTTCCTGCGACGTCGGGTTGGGGTTCCGCTCCAGCAGCTCCACGGCAGTCATGATCATGCCGGCTGTGCAGTAGCCGCACTGCAGGCCATGCTTGTTCCAGAAGGCCTCCTGCACCGCGTGCAGTTCGCCGTCCGCGGCCAGGGCCTCGATGGTGGTGATGTCGGCACCGTCCGCCTGCACTGCAAAAGCCGTGCAGGACTTGACCGTGGCCCCGTTCATTCGTACCACGCACGAGCCGCACTGGCTCGTGTCGCATCCGATCTTTGTACCGGTCAGTCCCAGGTTCTCCCTGAGGAAATGCACCAGGAGCAGTCGGGGCTCGACGTCCGCCTCCCGGGACTGCCCGTTGACAGTCATCTGAATTCTCAATTCAGCACCCCCCTATGGTGTAGGGTTCTGCACGCTCAGCCGCCTGTGCCGAACGTGCCCGCAGTATAATGTTGCCCCTATACCCCGTCAACGCGAACAGGTTGCGCGGAATACGTGCTAAGCCCTATGCTTTCCAGTGATTGTTTCAACTATTGACGTAAACGTCCCGGACGCTGAGACCGTATCGGTTTTCGATGACACCCTGAACGCCGAGTTGTCGGACGGACGGACGATCTCCGTGCCCGTGGCCTGGTATCCTAGGTTGCTGCATGGATCAGCCATTGAGAGAAACAACTGGCGGCTGATTGGCGGAGGTCAAGGCATCCACTGGCCCGATTTGGACGAGGACATCAGCGTCGAGAGCCTATTGGCAGGACGGCCATCCGGCGAAAGTCAGACATCCCTCAAGCGGTGGCTGAAATCAAGGCAAGCAGACGGAAAAGCAAAGCCCTGATTTCCCATGCGCCCTTATCGACTGTTATTTTCCACCTTGGATTGGGAAGGCAACGAGGTCCGGCTGACCGAATCGCAGTGGTATGGGCATATCCTGCTCAATCACCCGGATATGGAATCTCGCCTTGAGGAAATCCAGGGGGTGATTCGCGCCCCAGAAATCATGAAGCGTGGAGATAGAGGGGAATTTCGCCTTGCCCGCTTGGGAGCGATAGCCAGCAGGCCAAACAGGTATCTGAGAGTTTTCATCGTCTACTCTGACGAAATCACGGGCAGGAGGCTGGGAAGCGTTCGCACAGCGCATCTGAGCAAACTCCCGCCTAGAGGTGAGGATGTTATATGATCGAAACCCAAACCCTCACTGACGAGGAATTTGACCGGTACTTCCTTAAAGCCAATGCGGACTGGAAAAACCGGATTCTAGAGGAACCCAGACGCATCCACTACGACTACGAATCGGACATTATACAGCTCAAATTCGGCAAGCCGGGTTTCATTATCCTGCATTGCCTGGCCAACGACCCTGACGGATTCGAGTGGGTAGTCGAAGATGATAGCCTCCACATAGTAGGGGTGGAAATTATGTATTTCCGCCAGAACTACGCGCCACGCTACCCTGAGCTTCAAACTGCCTACGCGTCCATGTGCCGTGAATGGGGCGCTGGCGACTGGCATATTCACCTTCCGTCCCAGAATGCGATAAAGGAGGTCACCACTGCCACGGCTTTCGCAGATGCGCTCCTTGAGTGCGCCCGCGACCCGGTCCCGGTTCCCAACTAACCGAATGCCCCTGAATTACCGTCCTCGTTACCGAAATCCAATTCCGTCAAGGTGATGCCCATGTTCCCGAAGTCCGTATTCCCCGACACCGCCGAAGTCAACGCTGCTGGCCACCTCGTCATCGGCGGCTGCACCGCCCAGGACCTCGCCGAAGAGTACGGCACCCCCGTCTACGTGCTGGACGAAGCGACCATCCGCGCCCGATGTCGCTCCTTCGTCAACGAGTTCCGCCAGCGGGCCCCCGGCGCCAAGGTGGCCTACGCCTGCAAGGCATTCATCAACCCTGCCCTCGCCCGCGTGCTGCGCGAGGAGGGGCTGGGCTTTGACGTCGTCTCCGGCGGCGAGCTGGCCACCATCGTCAGCTCCGGCGCAACCCTCGAGGACGTGTACTTCCACGGCAACAACAAGACCCCCCAGGAGCTGGAAGAGGCGATCGACCAGTCCATAGGCTGGGTCGTCGTCGACAGCTTCCACGAGCTTGAGCTCCTCGACCACCTAGCGGGCGAGGCCGGCAAGAAGCAGGACATCCTGCTGCGGGTGTCGCCGGGCATCGACCCCCACACCCACGTCTACACCACCACCGGCATCCTCGACTCCAAGTTCGGCTTTTCCATCCAGACCGGACACGCCGCCATCGCCGTGCGGCAGGCCCTGGCCGCTAAGAACCTCAACCTGCGCGGCCTGCACTTCCACCTCGGCTCGCCGGTGTTCGAGCTGGAGCCCTACGGCGTCGCCACCGAGCTCGTGCTCCGCTTCGCCGCCGAGTTCCGCGAGGAGGGCCTGCAGCTGCAGCACTTCAGCCCCGGCGGCGGTTTCGCCGTGGCCTACACCCGCGACCAGCAGGCCCCGACCGTTGCCGAGTACGCCGAGACCATCGTTTCCGCCATGGTCTCCACCTGCGAAGACCTCAGCATGGATCTGCCGACGCTGGTCGTCGAGCCGGGCCGCTCCATCATCGGCCCCTCCGGTGTCGCCATCTACCGCGTCGGCGCCATCAAGGACATCCCCGGCGTCCGAAAGTTCGTGAGCGTCGACGGTGGCATGGGCGACAACATTCGGCCCGCCCTCTACCAGGCCCAGTACGAGGTCGTCGTTGCTAACAAGGCCGACCGGGACGACACGGAAAAGGTCACCATCGCCGGCAAGTACTGCGAGTCCGGCGACCTCCTGGCGTCAGACGTGATGCTCCCTGAGATCGAATCGGGCGACCTCCTGGCCATCCCTGTCTCCGGCGCCTACTGCCCCTCCATGGCCAGCAACTACAACCTCAACCCGCGCCCGCCCATGGTCCTCGCCGCCGACGGCAGCAGCCGCCTCATCCGCCGCCGCGAGAGCTACCAGGACCTCATGTATTGTGACGTGGTCTAGCGGCTCGATGCTGATTCGCCTCGCCGTCTGATCTAATGCCCTGGCAGACTCTCGGACAGGACCACCTGCTGGCCCGGCTTCAGCCCGCTCTGGAGCAGGGACGGGAGTCCCACGCCTACCTGCTGACCGGCCCGCCCCACTCCGGCAAAATGACCTTGGCCCGCGAAATCGCCCAGGCCGTCAACTGCCTCCAAGGCCCGGGCGCCCCGTGCGGCGAATGCCTCCAGTGCCAGCGCGTGGCCTCCGGTCTGCACGCCGATCTTCGAGTCGTTGACCTCGCCTTCACCCGCGCGGTGAGCGGAAGGGAAAACGCCACCGCCATCTCCATCGACGCCATCCGCGAACTCGAGCGCACAGTCAGCCTCAATCCCTTCGAGGGCACCACCATAGTCATCATCATCGACGGTGCGGGCACCATGACGGTCGACGCCGCCAACGCGCTGCTGAAGACCTTGGAGGAGCCCCCGCCGGGTGTGCTGTTCCTGCTGTTGACCGACGACGAGGAAACCCTGCTCTCCACTATCCGCTCTCGCTGCCAGGCTCTGCAATTGCTCCCCATGTCCCGGCAGCAGATGATCCGTCTCCTCAACGACCGGCACGGCGTTACCGAGGAGGAGGCCGACCGGCTCTACCGCCTGTCCCGGGGTTGCCTGGGCTGGGCGCTGCAGGCGCTGGCCGACCCGCAGATCCTGGACCAGCGCAACGCCGACCTCGACAGAATGCGCGAAACCGTGGCATCTGGGCTGGACACTCGGTTCACCTATGCCAACGAGGTCGCAACCCTGTTCGGCTCCAACCGCCCCGCGGCCCGGGATCTGCTTGCCCTCTGGCTCCGCTGGTGGCGCGACCTGCTGCTGGTCAAGGAAGGCGCCGACCAGTACCTCCACAACGCCGACCAGGCCGACGCCATCCGCAGCCACGCCGCCGCCCTCACCGTCGGCCAGATCGCCAACTTCATCCGCCGCCTCCTCGACACCTTGGCCGCCCTCGACGCCAACGCCAGCCCCCGCCTCGCCCTCGAAACCCTCATGCTCCACGTCGAGTGAGAATGAATAGCTCATTTCCAATCCCATCGAGGCGCAAGTGCAAAGAAACCAGATCCTGAATCGGGTAAGGCCGTCCGCTAACACCACCTGGCGCATCCTGAAAACCCCCTCCCTGGAACAGGAATAAACAACATCGTTACCATGCAAAAGGCGCAGACTGAGGGCAAAGAGGTGAACAAGGCGTTGTTCTACTTCGCCCTCTGTTTCGCCGTTTTCGGCACCATGACCGGGGTGATGATGGTCCCTGCGCTCCTTGTGGAGATCGCAGGGGACCTCGATGTCTCCGTGGCGGTGGCAGGGCAGTTGACCACCGCAACCTTCGCGGCCTGGGCGGTCTCCATTGTCGCCGTGGGGCCGCTGGCCGACTCCATCGGCCGCCGGCCGCTTGCCCTGGCCGGTGTGTTCCTGGTGGTGGTCTCCCTCCTTGCGTCTGCATTTGCCCCCAACATCGAAACACTGATGGCGCTTCGTGTCCTGGCCGGCCTGGGCGGGGGCGCCATTGCCCCCACATCGGTCGGGGTGTTTCCGACGTCATCTCCCAGGCCAAACGGGCCCAGGCCATCGGCGGTATTGCCAGCACCATCGTGCTGACCTCGGCCATCAGCATTCCGCTGATCGCCTTGTTCGCCGACTGGCAGGGCTGGCGTTCCAGCTTTATCCTGGCCGGATTGCTCCTGGCGGCAGCGTTGCTCTTGAACTGGGTCTGGTATCCACGAGACAGCAGGGATCGCCTTCGCGGCTTTGTGTTTTTTGCCAGGTATTTGTCCCTCCTTTCCCTGAATTATTTCCGCGTGGCCGTTACCGTGAACATCACTCAGCGTATGGCCTACTGGAGTTTGCTCGGGTATTTCGCCGCCTACTTGATACAGGCCTACGACGTCAGTCTGGGGTTCGTGGCCCTGCCGCTGGTGATTTCCGCATTGGGCCAAGTGGTGGGAAGCTACACCGCGGGCCTATTGGCGTCGAAGAGCTACCGGGTCGCGCTGGTGGCCGTGACCTCAGCCGCAGGGGGTGTTTGCAGTTTCCTGTTTTTCGTAGTCGATTTCGGACTATGGCCATCGGTCGCGGTGGCTACGGTTGGATCGGGCCTGCTGAGTATTACGACCCCTGTCCTGTTGGCAGGCAGCACGGAGTACTCTGGAGAATCCAAGGCCACCGGCGCCAGTCTGATAGGCTTCAGCAATCAGACCGGCGGAGTCTTCGGGGCCGGCCTCTCCGGCATCCTGCTGGCAACCATAGGCTACGATGGGATCGGTTATCTTTGTCTCGCGTTCACCGTCGCCAGCGCGTTGGTGGCTACCGTGTTCGCCCGGCTGCTGCGCGTCGGCACCGGCTGATAATCTTGGGGCTGCAATTTGACAGGTAGAACCTTGCCGGAACGGGTATTGAACAAATGACCACGCCAGCGGCGCACACAGAGGGCAAAGAGGTAAACAAGGCCTGGTTCTACTTCGTCCTCTCCCTCGCCATTCTCAGCACCCAGACCGCGATCGTGATGGTCCCGGCGCTCCTGGTTGAGATTGCAACCGACCTTGACGTTTCGGTGGCGGTCTCAGGGCAATTGAACACGGCGTCCTTCGCGGCATTGGCCGTTTCGATTGTTGCCGTGGGGCCGCTGGCCGATTCCTTCGGCCGCCGCCCGGTGGCTCTCGCAGGGGTGCTGATGGTCCTGGTATCAGTGCTGGGATCGGCTTTCGCGCCGAATATGGAGGTATTCCTGGCCCTCAGGGTGCTGGGCGGCCTGGGAGGCGGAACCATACCGCCCACATCTGTGGGGGTGGTGTCCGACATCATCTCCCCGGCTCGGAGGGCCCAGGCCGTCGGCGGCATTATGGGAACAGTCGTGTTGACCTCGGCCATCACCGTACCGCTGGTGGCCCTGTTCGCGGACCTGTGGGGCTGGCGTTTCACCTTCGTGCTGGCGAGCATCCTGCTGGCGACGGCGCTTCTCTTGAGCTGGTTCTGGTATCCCCGGGACAGAGGGGAACGCAGTCGCCAGTTCGTATTCTTTGCCCGGTATTGGTCCCTGCTTTCCTTGGGCTTTTTCCGGGTCGCCCTGACGGTGATTGTGGCCCAGCGGCTGGCCTACTGGGGCATGATCAGCTTCTTCGCCGCCTACTTGATTCAGGCCTACGACTTGAGCGTGGGGTTCGTGGCCCTGCCGCTCCTGATTGCCGCGGCAGCCCAGGTGATAGGAAGCTACGCCGCCGGATTCGTCGCCACGCGCAACTATCGAGTCGCGCTGATGGCCATTACCACGGCCGCAGGCGGAGTCTGTGTGTTCCTCTTTTTCTCCGTCGATTTCGGGCTCTGGCCTGCGGTGGCTCTGGCAACGGCGGGGTCGGGCTTGTTGAGCGTCCTGGCCCCTGTGATGGTCGCCGCCACTACGGAGTATTCCGGAGAGTCCAAGGCTACCGGAGCCAGCACTATCGGTGTCGGCAACTTCGTGGGCGGAGTGCTCGGCGCCGGGCTCTCCGGCGCTCTTCTCGCCAGCGTGGGCTACGCCGGAATCGGCTACCTCTGTCTCGCTCTCACCACGAGCAGCGTGCTGGTTATGGCCGTGTTTGCCAGGCACTTGCGGGTCAACACCGGCTGAGCAGCCCGTTCTAGCACGGCAATTTCGACCGGGCTGTCAGGTGCCCGCCACTGTTTCCCACGGGTTCCCACGGGTTCCCACGGGACCCGCCCATCGCTCACCCCTCTGCCCTGCCTTGAAAATTGATGACACTTGCCCCTTGCCAAGCCTCATGACAGTTCTCTAGCATCGATATTGACTGGTCCGCCAAGACCGGGCAATCGCGTCTTAAACGCCGAAGGTCCTATAAGTCGTCATTCCCGCGCAAGCGGGAATCCAAACCCCCGTCTACCCTCGCACCCGGAACCGAAGGAGGCACTGGCACTGGCACTGCCACTCCCATCTCAACCGCCATTCAGACCAATTTTGTGTGCTGACAAATAAGACGCGATCGCTCTGTCCGCCAAGACCGGACCAAATCCAAACTGCCACTGAGGCCCTGACTGCAGTATGCCTGAAAGCAAGAACCGCAAGAACCGTCGTAAGTCCCGGAACCGCTCCCTCAGGACCCAGCCCGAAGCGTCGCAAACACCCGAATCGTCGGAAATGATCGGAAATGATCGGAAATGATCGGAAATGATCGGATTATAGAGATTTCTGAGCTCACCCTTCGCCAGCAGTCCGTCCTCCCGGTCCTCGCCGTCTCTCGTTCCATCGCCCAGGCCTCCCGCGACGCCGGAGTCGCCGAGTCCACCCTGCGACGCTGGCTCTCCGACCCCTCCTTCCGCGATCAGTTGGAGCACCTTCGCAAGGAGTCCCATGACATGGCCCGCCTGCAGGTCCAGGCCGTACTGCCCGCTTGCCTTTCCGTCGTCGCCGAAGCGGCCTTGGACAGCCAGGACCCCGCTCTCCGTTTCCGCGCCGCCAGGTTCCTCATCTCCTACGGTAAGGACATCGGTGAGGTCGACGATCTTCGCGCCGAACTGGAGGACTTGCGCCACGTCGTCGACCTCGCCGCGAGAACCAGTCCCAGCGAATAACCCCCGGCTTGAGATCGCAGCCGCAGAGGTTCAATCACTCATTTCAGCAGCCCGGGAATCATCAACCGGCTATCACGAGATATTGGGAGACAGTTCAATGACCCTGAAAGAATTCCGCCGCGCCGTTAACGCTCTCAAGCGGAAAATTCGCCCTCCCATTGGCCGTCATCCAAACACGGCGGGCGTCCGAGGCCGTCCGCGACAGGTGGTACGTTTCCATGGCGGACCGTAAGCCCCTGCCCATGACGTTGTGGGAATGATGACCGACGCAGGCTGGCACTTCGACGAATTCGCGTACCTCCGTCGGTACATCCAGCGGTGCCTCGACAACGAGGAAATCCCCGAGCCCGAACGCATGGTCAGGACCCAGTTGCCCAGGGCCTATAGGCTGGGCCTAGTCTCCGAATGCTTCCGCCGGGACATTCCCGCCAGGGCTGAACACTTACATCCCCGTCAGGGAAATCTCGTCCCTCTGGGGGTGAGGGTAACGGTAAGGGCGAGGGTGAGGGCGAAACTCCGGAAACTCACTCCAGGTTCCAGGGAATGTAGGGCTTCCAGACCTCGAGGATCGCCCGGTTCTGGAGAATCAGGTAGGGGTTGGGGTCCGGCGCACGGGGCACCGTTCGCAGCGTCATCCGGGCCTCGGCCGGTGTGTGCCCCGCCTTGTGCAGGTTGCAGCGGTTGCAAGCCGTCACCACGTTCTCCCAGGTGTGGGGGCCGTGCTGACGACGGGGAATCACGTGGTCCAGGGTAAGGTCCTGCGCCTTCTTGCCGCAGTATTGGCAGGTGAACCGGTCCCGCAGGAACACCTCTTTCTTGGAAAGCTTCCGGGGCAGGAAGGGACGCTTCACTAAGTAGACTAGGCGGATGATTGCCGGGGCCTCGATCTCGCCGGAAACGGTATGCAGGCTGCCCTCGTGCTGCTCCAGCAATTCCGCCTTGCCCTTGTCCACCATCACGATGGCGCGACGCACGGTGCAGACATTTACCGGAACGTAGTTCAGGTTCAGCACCAGCACCGGGGCTCGAATCAGCACGCGTGGGTCGGGCCGCTCCTCTCTCTCTTCCAAAGATGCGGCCGTACCGTTCACCGGGGTAATCTGAGCTTTCTCAACCACTCTGGCCAATAAACGAGCCTCCCCGTCTGACTGAAGGCAACTGTGCTGTTCCAAAGGGCCCGGTTGTTCGAGTGTTTCCCTGTCTACCTCTTTGTTCCGAAGATATTGAAGGCCATTATAGCGTAACGCTTGGGGTTAATCGCCACCCGCGTCGCTTTTAGTCGAAGTCGTCCCTCATGGTGGAGATTTCGATGTAGAGATTTCTATGGAGGCCACGAACCGGTCCACCCAGCCAATCGGCGCCGATGCGAAGGATGCCTCGTCAATGGACTTGCCCACCGGGCCAAACTGTAGCTGCTGAAGACCAATGAGAGTGACCGAGACCAGCACGCACCCGAACAGCACCCCCGCTATCAGACCGCCCCCACGGTTCAGCGAGTTGGCCACGGGCATAACGGACACCATGCCGGTCGCGAGGGTCAAGGGGACCTTGATCAGGAAGTTGACCATCGCCCCTGCCACCATCAGGAATGCGAACGAAAGGAGGAACCCGGCCGCAGTACGCTCGCTTACGGTATTGCCAAAGATGGTCAGATAGGGACCCACTGCAACGGCGACGGTGCCAGCTATCCCCGTGCCGGCAACCAGTAACCCGAAAGCCATGCCAACCCTGATGAACCCGTACGCCACCCCCCAGACGGCACCGGAACCCAGGGCGATCAGGAACGTTATGTCCACCCAATTCACCGCGCCAGTCTATCACGGCTCCATCGAAACCGGCCCTCCGGTTGAGGGAATTCGTAAGGCTCTATCAGGGCCCTCGCCTCGTCCGGTCCAAGTTCCTCACGGTATCGAGCGCAGTCAGGCAGACGGCCCCAACGACAAAACCGGCAATGACATCACTTGGCCAGTGAACCCCCAGGTAGACGCGGGAAAAGCCCACGGCCAGTATCAACGCCAGCAGGACCACTCGCACCGCCCACCGCAGACCGCGGCGAGTGCTGAGATACCTCGACCGGCACGCAACCAGGATCAGTGCCCCGTAGAACGCTGCGGCAAAGACGGCGTGGCCGCTGGGATAGGCGTACCCCGACTCCGTAATCAATGCCAGCGACGGGTCAGGCCTCGGCCGCGCCACCAGTTCCTTCAGCCCCAGGTTGATAAGCGGGGCCAGCGTGGCGACAGCCATGAATACGGCGTCCGCTCGCCGTCTCAGTACCAGCGCGCCCGCAACAACCGCCACCGGGATCCACGGGACCGGAATCGCCCAGAACACGCCGGCCATCCCGATGGACGACGCCACCACCGCTCCGCCGGTGAGCCATCCGGCCCGCAGTTCCCGCAACTCCAGCAGGACCCATTCGTCCCCGGGGAACGTGGCAAACACCCGGCCCAGCACAAGAAGCACGGCCACCGCCGCCAGGCCCAGAAACACCGGGAGGACCCCAGTTGCCGGGAGTCGAGATGATAGCCCTGAGGAACGCTTGACCACCCGTTAAGCATAACCGCAGCACCACCAATACGGGTGGCACAGGTTCCCCCGATGGTATAATTTGCCAGCTATGCCTCGCACAATCGCCATAGATGGACCGGCCGCCTCCGGCAAGACCGTCGTGGGGCGCCAGGTAGCGCAGGCGCTGGGCTGTTGGTTCCTCGACACCGGCATCATGTACCGCGCCGTAACCTGGCTGGCCCTAGAGCAGGGCGTCTCACCCGATGACTCCGCTGGCCTCAGCCACCTGACGAAGGCCGTCAAGGTGCTGCCGGTATCCATGAACGGGAACTCGGTGGAGGTATCGGGCCGGCGCGTCGGGCCGGAGTTGCGCGAGCCTCGCATAGACGGCAATGTCTCCAACGTCTCAAGGCACCCCGTCGTACGCCGGGCCATGGTCGAACAGCAGTGGGCCTACGCCGAGTCAGTCCTGGAACGCGGCGGCATAGTGATGATCGGCCGAGACATAGGGACGGTGGTACTGCCCACGGCCGAGCTGAAGGTCTATCTAACCGCATCGGCGAAGGAGCGGGCCCGCCGCCGATGCCGCGATATCTTGGAAAAAGGACAGCCAGCCAACTTGGCCTCTGTTCAAAGCGATATCGAAGCCCGCGACGCCATCGACTCCTCCCGCGACGACTCACCGTTGCGCCCCGCAAAGGACGCCTGGCAGTTCGACACCACTGGCCTCACCATCGACCAGGCCGTCAACGCCGTCCTGCGGAGAGCGGAAGAGCAGTGATGGCCCGGGAAAACGCCACCCTGCTCTACCGGTTGGGCCGCCCCTTGGCGCGCTTCTGCTTCGGTACCTTCGGCCGTATGAAGGTAGTCGGGCTGGAGAACGTGCCGCCCCGCGGTCCGGTCATCTTGGTTTGCAATCACCTCGCATTCACTGACCCGCCGCTCTTGGTTGCATCCATCCCCCGCCCTCTGCACTTCCTGGGCAAGCAGGAACTGTTCAGCAACCCGGTGGGCAAGTTCTTGATGCGCGGATTCCACGTACTCCCTTACAACCGCACCACCGCCAGCACCGACACCATGCGGACGCTTCTGGGCCTGCTTGACCGGGACCGTGCGGTGGTTGTATTCCCGGAGGGGACCCGCAGCAGCAGCCACTCGCTGCAGGAAGCGCAGCTTGGCGTAGTCTACTTGGCCCTCAAGTCGCAGGCACCCATCCTGCCGGTGGGAGTGACCGGCACGCAGAAAGTCAGGGGCTGGCGTATGCCAATGCCGCTGTGCACACTGACCGCAAGCATTGGCCCCCCTTTCACTCTGCCGCACATCGAAGGCCGCGCACCCCGTCCGGTCATGCAGAGCATGTTGCGAATGATCATGGAGCGGGTGGCAACGCAACTGCCCCCGGAGTTTCGCGGCGTCTACGACCCTGTCGGCAGTCACTCAGTGGCAAATCAGGAAGTTCGGAGCAACTAAATGCAGCAGGCATCCAAGTTTGGCATCTATCTGAACGACGGGGAGAAGAAAGTGGTCCGCATCAATTCTCCCTACTGGTTCCCGGAGGAACCCGACTGGGTGTTGGTGACGCCAGAGGTCAACGCCACGTTACTCAGCATCCGCGACCTCGTCCGCGAGCAGGGCCTGAGCGCCGACGCCGACGCTCTGACCTGGGGCACTATCCCGATGCGGGAGGAATAGAAAACCCCGAGGCTGGCGCCTCGGGGAATACACTGTACAACTGGGAAACTATCGGCACTAGGCTAGGGGTATGCCTCGACCAGTCTCTTACGGAACAACCGAATGGCCGCCCGAAAGATGCTACCAGCAAGCTATCCCTTAAAGGCGGGCATCACTTCCTCGGCGAAGATGCTGAGTTGATCTTTGTAGACCTCCAGGGGCATGCCCATGACGGAACCGAAATTGACGCGCTCCACGCCAGGGTAACGCTCCTCTGCTTTCTTGAGGGCCTCAACCACCGAGTCCGGGGATCCGCAGATCCAGCCGCCCCCTTCGACCGCTTCCTCGAGGGTCGGGAGCTTGACGCCACGGCTGCGCCCGCCGGCGGCCACCGAGTCAATCTGTTCTTGGCTAAGAGCCATCAGGCCTAGTGGGGCGGCGAACTTCATCGCCTCCTCGAAATAGGGCTTGGCCTTCTCGATGGCCTTTTCTTTGCTCTCCGCCATGAAGAGGCGGAAGCCCAGCGCGGCGTTTTCTCCCAGTTGTGTCTCGCGCCCAACGTCCAGCTGCGCCTGCTGGTACATGCGCATGCGTTCGCCCAGAGTCGGCTCGGGCGTATTGGCCAGCAGGGGCTTGATACCCATCCTGGCCATGAACTCGACACCGCGCGGGTTGCCGCTGACCAGGGGCTGCCAGATATCCACCGGCCGGTTGAGGGGGCGCGGCACCAGGGTCAGCTTCTCAAGCTCGTAACCCCGGTAGGGCACACGAGCCGGTATCTTGAAATGCTTGCCCTGGTGAGAGAATGAGTCCTCGTTGAAGGCCTTGACCATCACCTCAATCTGTTCTTCGAACAGTTCGCGGTTGGCGTCGGAGTCGCGCATGGGCGCACCAAAGGTCTCGACCTCGCGGGTGTGGTAGCCGCGTCCCACGCCGAAGATGATCCGGCCCTTGGTCAGGATATCGGCCATGGCGAAGTCCTCGGCCAGACGCAGCGGGTGCCACATGGGGGTGATGTTGAAGCCGCAGCCGTACTTCAGGTGTTCGGTCTGGGTCGCCAGGTACAGGCCCAGCATCAACAGGTTCGGGATGCCCTCGTATCCTTCCGGCTGGAAGTGGTGCTCGGCCATCCAGAACTCGTCATAGCCGTTGGCTTCGAGGTGCTTGGCAATGTCCAGGGCCCAGTCGTAGGTCTCGGCCAGCTTCTCATTGGAATACCAACGGTCATTGGCCGGCGTCCCTTCGAACCCCAGGTTGTCGTCAACAACGTGCCCGGCATAGGAGGCGGAGAAATTCTTAAACATATTCGCTCTCTGTTCGTACGATTAGGGGCTGCTAAAGGGCAGATTGCTTGCGGCTATCCGCAGGAACGTCGAATATCCCATCGAACGCGGTCTGGTTGTACGCCCCGCCCTACTCCCGCACCTGGCTGGGCGCCGGGTTGTAGAGCTCCAGGCCGATGGTTGCGGGAAACACCCGGGCGATCTCCTCGACGGTCCACTTGCCATCCTTTTGGATGGTCTTCACTGGCTCGGGCTGGTTTAGCAGGTTGACCAGACCCTCGGTTACGTGGAAGACTTGCCCGTTAACGTGTTGAGCCTCGTCAGAGGCCAGCCACGCGACCATCGGCGCAACATCATCAGCCTCGCCCCTCAGGGTCACGCTGGCCCCGGTGCTGATGCCTCGGGCTGCGCGGAGCTCCCGGGCCTCGTCGGGAATGCTGGTGGTCATCCTCGTCGCGGCGCTGGGTGAAATGGCGTTGCAGGTAACGCCGTATCGCCCCATGTCCCTGGCCACGACCCGGGTGAAGCCCGCTATGCCATCCTTGGCTGCGCCGTAGTTCGCCTGCCCTGAGTTTCCGTACAGTCCGGACGTCGAGCTGAACGTGATGATCCGCCCCGACCTCTGCTGTCTGAACACAACGGAGGCGTTCTTGACCACCGAGAACGTGCCCTTGAGATGGACCGCAATTACATCGTCCCACTCTTGCTCAGACATGTTAAAGACCATGCGGTCCCGCAGGATGCCCGCCACGGTGACCACGATATCCAGCTTGCCGTAGTTATCGAGTGCGGTCTGTACGATTGTCTCGCCGCCCGCCATGCTGGCGACGTTCTCGGTACAGGCCACTGCCTCACCGCCGGCCTCGCGGATCTCGGAAACCACCATCTCAGCCACCGACATGTCAGTCCCGGAACCGTCAACGTTGACGCCCAGGTCGCAGACGACGACTTTGGCACCCTCCTCGGCCATCAAGCGGGCTGCGCCGCGTCCGATGCCGCGTCCGGCCCCCGTTACGATAGCCACCTTGTCTTTCAGCAGGTCTGCCATTCCATTGCCCCTTTTTGTTCAGCGGGAAGCCCGCCTTGATAAATTGCGCGGCCTACCCCAAATGCCTTCTGCAGTGAAGGGGAAGTTGAGGTCCGCTGTCGAGTCATCCTGTATCTCCGATGTTAGGCGACTCGCTCCCAGAGCAGTACAACGGTCAGATCAGCCCTCGAACCCTTGATGGGTAGGGTCCGGAGTTCTAGCCGCCCGTCTTCGACAAACTCGAATTCCCTTACTTGCTGTTCGCCTATCCAGTTCGGAAAGAAGCTGCCCTCTACCTGGTGGACCATCAACCCTCGGACCTCATCCACTGAATAGCTCCCGTAGTAGGCCACGTAACCCTCGAAGGCTGCCCGTACCTCATCGTCGCTGCCCTTCAGCAGGTTACCAGAAGCAAAGACAGGCCTCCCACGGGCCATGATCTGTCCCGAAAAGCTGCCCCGACCGTCATACACCAGAATCCCACCGGGAGCCTCGCCGTATGGACGGGATATGCGACCATCCGACCAACGGCCCTCGCAGGCCAGCAACCGCCAGGTCCCGGTAAAAGGGTCCGCAACGCTAGCCATCAGCCTGCATCACTATGGGCCGGCGATCCCCGCTCTACTCGCGGGGCGGCGTGGGCGGAGCAGGGTTGGAGACCTCGGCGGTCAGCACGTCTCGGGCCAATGGCACTAGCGTCTGGAGGTCCCAGTGGCCCGACGGCTCGTAAATGGATCGCTCAGGTCGCGGCTGAGACATCAGCGACACCGTATCTCCATAAACGAGGAAAGTCTGCCCGTTCACGTTGGCTGCATAGTCGCTTGCCAAGTAGCAGATGAAAGGAGCGATGTGGGAGGGGTCCAACTCCGTAAGCAAGTCCTCACCCGGGATCGCAGCCACTCCGCTGCGCGCCCTGATCTCGGCAGCGCTGTCAGGGATGTCCCCGATCATTCTCGTGTTGGCCCTCGGTGCGATCGCGTTGGCCGTCACCCCATATCGGCCCATGTCCTTGGCCACAACCTTGGTGAACCCGGCTATGCCCGACTTGGCCGCTCCATAGTTGGCCTGCCCGGAGTTTCCGACAAGGCCCGACTCAGAGGAGAAGGTGATCACCCGTCCGGAGCGCTGCTGACGGAACAAGATGCAGGCGTGCTTGACCACCGTGAAGGTCCCCTTGAGGTGGACGGCTATGACATCGTCCCATTCCTGCTCGGTCATGTTGAAAATCATGCGGTCGCGCAGGATACCTGCGCAGGTGACCACGATATCCAGCTTGCCGAAGTTGTCCACGGCGGTCTGAATGATCCGTTCGCCGCCCTCCATAGTCGTAACCGACTCCATGCAGGGAACGGCCTCGCCACCCGCGGCCCTGATTTCCTCGCAGACCTGGGCGGCCACCGAATTGTCCTGGCCGGAACCGTCTACGTTTACACCGGGATCCACCACGACGACTTTGGCCCCCTCCGACGCCATCTCCATCGCGATACCCCGGCCTATTCCCCGGCCTGAGCCGGTTACAATGGCCACCTTGTCCAGCAGTGAATCAACCAACGTAATACCCCTGGGAACTGAGAATATTCCGAACGGCCTCGGTTGCCCGGCTCTCTGGGCCGGGCTCCCTAGGCCAGATTCTTTGGTATAGAAACCGTGGCGCGACCTGGTGTTGTGCGCTGGCCTTCTGCATTCTCCAGCCAGATTTCGCAATCGACCAAGTACTCCCCGTCGTTTTCGTACTTGCTCGTAACCACGCCCCTTGCGGTGATCGGGTGTCCCGGGATGTCCATTCCCCGATACTGGCACGATAGTTTGCGCAGGTTCCCATGCGGGCCCATCCAGTCGGTCACCAAGGAGCCCAGGAACGCATTTTTCAGTGCCCCGTGAATGATTATGTCCTCCAGCCCCGTCCCTTGAGCGAAGTCCTTGTCGTAGTGGATCTGATAGTAATCACCGGAGGCGCCGGCGTATTTCACCAACTGTTGGCTGGTGGGATGCCGAACTGCGGGACCGATTTCCAGTCCCTCGTTAACCTCATCCCAAACTATCTGCGTTGACATACCTGAGACCTCCGGGCGAGTTCTAGTTGCCGAATCAGGCCGAACAGGGAGCCCTCTCCTCTGCTATTCCTCAAGGAGGTCGCTCTCTCAGTACCTTATCGATGTGCTGGTCTGAGTCGCGACCACCTGTCCGAACTGGTTGGTATAGGTGACCACAATGGTGTAGATCAGCATCAGGCCGATCCGGCCATTTCGCTCGTTCAGGTCCTCGATTCGGGAAACCGCCGTGATGCGGTCCCCTGGGCGTACCGGCACGAAGTACTCCCACTCGCTCCCCCCGTCCAGCAGACGCTCAAAGGGCACGTCAAAGGGTAATTCCGGTCGGGCCGAGACCGCCGAGCGCAGGAAGGTCGGCGGCGCTATCAGGCCGCCGTAACGGGATTCACGGGCGGCGACCTCATCGGTGTAGACAGGGTTATCGTCCCCGATGGCCTCGGCAAACTTGACGATTGCGCCCTTTTCTACCTCGATTGTCCTGGGTTCGCTCTCACACCCAATGGCTTGCTGGCGCATTTCCTCTGACAAAAAGGCAGGCGCGGTGGACACGAATAACCCCCTGGTCGCAATACCGAATATCGAGATTTCTGAGGCCCGTTCCGGCCTGTTTACATTTCGGTAACAACCCGCGAGTCTATCGGTGGTCAGTATGGGTGTCAAGGTTGAAAGTGCACCGCGGCAATGCGGTGATGGAATCGAATACGAGCGAAACGTGGGCGAACCGCTAGCAATATTCGGCAAAACTATGTGCGCGTTCCGCTGGAGGTTGCCTCGGATATCGACGATTCGGGACAGTCGGCAAATTGCGTTTGCTGTTGTCCTATGCCCCCAGTCCACGCTGCATTCCGCGTAAGTACCCCGCCTGCCCGCCGTGCTGGTTAACCTCCCATATCAGCATGCGGAACATCGTCGCCAGGGTTATCTCGTTGCCTTGCCGGTTCGTCATCGTAGTGGTGGAGAGCGAGTTATCATCGTGCTCGCCAAGGAATCCCAGCAGATTGTCCCGGGCTGCCGCCGCATACTCCACCAGCAGGGCCTTGGCGGGGCACCCCCAATTGGCCAGGTCCTCCACGCCGTAGCCGAAACCAACGTTCATTGCCTCCGGCTCAAATCCCAGTCGACTGGCCCATCCTCGCTCATAAAGCTGAGGCTGCTTTCGGGCGAGCGTCTGCGTCCACATGTCCAGAGCCCGCCCATAGTGCCAGATTATGAACCCGATGGAATGGCAATGGTCGTTGGGCCGGAATTCGATTTCCTCCTGCGTCAGACCGTCGATATACCGCTCCAGCCATTCCCAGTTGACCTCGAAGGACTCCCGGATAAATTCTTGCAATGCCATCATCGATACCCCCGGTTGTAAAGTCGGACCATTCCGCAGTCTTCTCTGACATTCTACCGGTCAGGCAGTACTAAGGGCACACTCCATACCGATAATCCAGCCATCCCCAGACGCCTATCGACATCGCTTGGCATATCCTCAGGGCCATCGTCCGCTTTCTGGCTTATGCTAAAATCGACACGGAAAATATTCCGCTCGGAGGAGCATTTTGCAGTTCGGCTTTTACCTCCCCAACAGTGGCGATGGCGCCCAACCCGACGCTCTTGCCAGCATCGCTCAGCTGGGCGATCGACTAGGCTTTTACTGCATGGTCGCGCCCGACCACATACTGATGCCCCGCCAGGTCAGCTCGGTCTATCCTTACAGCGTTACCGGCAGCATCCTGGCAGGTGGCAACTCGGGAGCCGGCGAATGGCCGGAGCAGATCACTACCCTCGCTTATCTCGCCGGAGTAACCGAGAACATCCGCCTGGTTACCAGCGTGATGATCGTTCCCTACCGCAACCCGTTGTTGTGCGCCAAGATGCTGGCCACCCTCGACATGCTTTCCAAGGGCCGCCTGATAGTGGGCGCGGGCGTTGGCTGGATGGAAGAGGAGTTCGAGCTGCTGGACGCACCCCCTTTTGCAGAACGCGGACTTGCCACCGACGAATACCTGCAGGCATTCATCGAGCTCTGGACCGCAGACAACCCCAGTTTCAACGGCAAACACGTCCAGTTTTCCGACATCATCTTCCTTCCAAAACCGGTGCAGACTCCCCACCCACCCATCTGGATCGGTGGGCAGAGCCGGGCCGCCCTGCGACGCACAGCCCGTCTCGGCAACGCCTGGCATCCCGTCGGGGCCATCCCCGCTGCGCCACTGGAGCCGGAGGAACTGGCGGAGAATCTGGTTTACATGCACCGCCATGCTGAGCGGGCGGGTCGCGACCCGTCGGAAATCCAGGTCTCGATGAAGGCACCGCTTTACGACGCTTCTAGTGATGAGGCCGGGAACCGCCGCCGATTCTCCGGATCGCCTGATGCCGTCCTGCAGGACATCCACGCCTACGCCGAGGTGGGCGTCACCCACCTGATATTCGACTTTCGCAGCCCGCACCACTCGGAGACTGAGGACCGAATGTCCCGCTTCTCCGAAGAGGTGATGGCTGCGGCATAATCGCCCCCCTCCCCGAACCGGGTAGGGGTAGATGTACAGAGCAGGAGGAGTAGGGAAGGTGGAAACATTGGACGACCGCTACAATCGAGGCCAGGAAATGCGCAGGCGCATGGCCGGGGGCAACCAGAGCCATTACAGCCTGCCCGGCATTGACCAGCTCGCCCCTGACCTGAAGCGCATCGTTGACGAAGCCCTCTGGGGTTCGGTATGGACCAGGCCGGGGCTGGACACTGAGCGCCGCTGCATGTGCACCGTGGCAGCCCTGACCGCCCTGGGTCAGATTCCGCTGTTGCGGCGCAACATCGAGCGCGCCCTGAACCTGGGGGTCACCCCAGACCAGGTGGTGGAAGTGGTAATGCAGATGACCTTCCTGGTCGGCATTCCATCGGTGGAATCCGCCATGAAGCTGACCAAGGACATCTTCGAGGAGCAGGGCATCGAATACACCCCCACCTATGCTTACGACACCAATCGCACGGTGGAGGAACTGCACCAAAACGGGCTTCGCATCTACGATGAGCAGATGGGCGAACCGCCCCTCTACCCCGTCGACGACCCCAATTCACTGGAAATGGAAGCCCAGAAATTCATTGAAGAATATCACTGGGGGGCAATCCACGCCCGACCGGGCCTCGACCCCAAGAGCCGGGCGCTGTGCAGCCTTTCCGCCATGACGGTGCTGGGCCAGTACGACCGCCAGATCAGGCGGCTGATCGAAGGGGCGCTGTACGTGGGTTCGACACCCCAGGAAATAATGGAAGTCTTCTTCCAACTGATCTTCTACGGCAGCTATACCAATTCCCGCACGGCGATGCGAGTGGCCCGCTCGGTGTTCACAGAGAAGGGCATGGCGTCCGCCGAACACAACTGACCGCAGAAAATCCCCGCCCTGACCCTCCCCTTGGAGGGGGAGGGAATTGACGGCCGGAGGCAGCATGAAACTCCGCCTGGACGACGGAACCGAACTGTTCTACACGGTGGACGACTTCACCGACCCGTGGACGGAGCCCGAGACAGTGCTCATGCACCACGGCATGGCCAAGAATCACCGCATGTGGTTCGGCTGGGTGCCCACCATCGCCCGCCACTACCGGGTCATTCGGTTCGACATGCGCGGAATGGGCCGGTCCGACGTGCCTGAGCAAGGCTACCCGTGGTCGCTGGACAATTTTACCAACGACCTGGAGGAAGTGGTCAGCAAGTTGGGCTTAGAGAAGTTTCACCTGGTCGGCGAAACGGTGGGCGGCTCCATTTCCATGAACTACTCCACCCGGCACCAGGACCAGTTGCTCTCCCTCACCGTATGCACCTCACCCACCAGCTTTGACTCCCACCACCAGGAGAGCGCCAGCCTCATCGAGCACGAGGGCATCGAAGCTTGGGTGGACGACTCCATCGGACGCCGCCTCGATCCCGACCTCGTGCCTCAGGAATATATCCGCTGGTATGCCGACCAGATGAAGGCCACCCCTGCCCACGTCGTGCAGGGCTTCCAGGCCAACGCCGGGGGAGACCTCGGCCCCGCCCTCCGGAACGTCCAGACCCCCGTGCTGGTGCTGGCGGCCGCCAGCCTGCGGGAAGAAGTCCTGGGCGATTTCCGCGGCGCTGCCGACCTGTTCCCAAACGGCGAACGAGTTGTGTTCCCTGGGATCACCGGCTTCGTGCAGCACATCCTGCCGACGGCCTGCGCCCGAGTCTGGCTGGACTGGGTTCGGTCCCTGTAACCTGTGGCCTTCTGGGTCCGCAGGAGGCGCCGGTCCCGCCGCCGCAGGATTGCTGCGATATTGATGGCGGGAATTTGGCTGCGCCAGCGACGCCGCGAACTCGACTATAACCTGATCTTTCTCAGGCTCATCTCGGGAAGAGACCCGGAAACGGGCGACCGTTGGACCTGGCTGGACCCCGGGTTCGCCGGGGCCCCCCTCAGGTTTGCCGTCCAGGCAGTGGTGGCCACCATCGTGATGTTGGCCATCCTGGCCTTCGTCAACTCCCTGTCCTCCGCCGCCATTGCGGCGGGTCTCGCCTCCAGTGTCGTTGGCATGTTCCTCAGCCCCTCCAACCGGACGGCGAGGATCCGTTCGGTCGTCGGAGGCCACGGCGTGGCCCTCGCGCTGGGCTCCGTGTTCTCCGCCATCCTGTTCCTGGCCCCGGTCGATGCATTTCTGGGCGACCGGACGATTCTGCTGAACTTCTCCTTGGCTCTCGCGGTCGGCCTCTCCATGCTGCTGATGGCCATCACCAACACCGAGCATCCACCCGCCGCAGGAACCGCTATCGGAATGGCCACCCGCGAGTTTGATATCCTGATTTTCCTGAGCATAATCGGGGCAGTGGTCATGCTCGCAGTGATCAAGCTGGCCCTCCGTCCCCAGATCCGCGACCTGACGTGAGAGCCATACCAAAGGGCCGGACAAGCCCACCTTTCACAACCAATCAGATCGGGACATAACCCCATCATATTAGCCGTCACCTCGCACCCTGCGTCAGATTCACCAGCCAATCAGCAAATAGACAAGACCTCGCACCAAGGAGCCCCAACATGCCCGAAGCCCTCGCCCGCACCTACGCCCGGTTCGTAGCCGGACTCGACTACACCCACTTGCCCGCGGCCGCGGTCGACAAGCTCAAGGCCTCGCTGCTCCACGCCACCTTCGTCTCCCTCGTCGGCGCCCAGACGGCCCATGGCAAGGCCGCCATCGAGCTGATCAAGGAGGAGGAGGCCAGCCCCAACGGCGCCACCGTCCTTGCCGACGGCGCTCGCGCCACCCGCGGTGGTGCGGCTTTTGCCAACAGCAAGCTCATGCACGCGACCAACCAGACCGACTCCTACCGTATGCTGATCCACCCCGGCCCCTGCATCATCCCGGCCGCCTTGGCCACCGCAGAGATTTCCGGCGCCACCGGCCAACAGCTCCTCACGGCAATGGCAGCCGGTTACGAGGTCGAGGCCCGCATTGCCGGCGATTTCATCCCCACCACACAGGCTCGCGGGTTCCGGTGCAGCCCCGTCTACGGCACCCTGGGTGCGGCGATCACCACCGCCAAACTGCTCGGCCTCGATGAGGATCAGACGGTCACCGCCCTGGCCCTAGCCTGCACCTTCACAGGCGGCACCACCGAGGGCCCCCGCGTCAGTGGCCGCGAGATGCTTTACCACGAGCCGAACGCCACCCGCAGTGGCATCATGGCCGCCTTGCTCGCCCGCGAGAATCTGCGCGGCTCGGAGACCTGCCTCGAGGGAGACGCCGGATTCTACAACGGATTCGTCGGCAACAACCGGGGCGAGCTTTCCTACACCTTCTCATCCAATCCTCCCGGTGACGGCGGCCCGGGCACCACCGATCTGGCCCAGACCGTCCAGGGCTTCGGCGAACGCTGGGAGCTGCTCCACGTCACGCCCAAGATTTACCCCACCGCCGGCTACAACTGCCCGGTCATCGAGCTTACCACTCGGGCTAGGGCGTCTAACGACATCGCGCCGGAGGATGTGGAGAGCATCACCGTGGAGATGAACTGGCTGGAAACCACCTACCCCTCACCCGCTTTCCCGAACACCGACCGCCGGATGCCCGGTGTTGGCAGCACTCACTACTTCACTGCCTACACCTGGGTTCACGGCAGCTACCCGCCGCTACGTCAGCGCCTCGACCCCGGTATCGACTCCGCAGACTTCGACCGGCAAGTCATGGCCCTGCAGGAGCGCGTCGAGATCGTCGGTCAACGTACCCGTGGGTCATTCGCCCCACGCATCACCGTCCGCACCCGTTCCGGCGACGAGGTCTCCGACGAGTTCAACGGGGACGAGTTGAAGTGGGATTTCGCCACTGAGACAGCCCGCATCAGTGAGCTGTTCCCGCAGATGGACTGGCCAAATGCGAAGCTCAACGGCCTGGTGGACGCGGTCTCCCGCATCGACTCCGCCTCTGACGTGGGCAGCTTGATCGCCTGCTGTGTTCCGAGCTAGAGCAGCGGCGGTGGGCCAGTTGTTTGCGATAGGATCCTTTTCCAATCGATCAAACTCTTAGGAGCGCCAAATGGACCTCGGACTAGAAGGAAAGATCGCTATAGTCACGGGTGGCAGCAAGGGTATCGGCCGGGCTACTGCGCTGGCACTGGCGCGGGAAGGAGTGGACGTCGCCATCTGTGCCCGAGGCGTGGAGGAACTGGAAGGTGCTGCCGCTGACATCCGCGCCCAAACCGGCCGCCGCGCCTTGGCCGTTCGCGCGGACACCGGTAAACCCGACGACATAAAGAACCTGGTCGCCACGACTATCGCCGAGTTGGGCGGTGTGGACATTCTGATTAACAACGCGGTCAACTCCACTGCCGCTCCGTTCATGGAGCTGGCGGATGAAGACTGGCTGAACCATATCAACGTCAAGGTGATGGGATACGTGCGCTGCGCCCGGGAATGCATTCCCCATATGCGTCAGCGCGGTGGAGGGAGGATCATCAACATCGGAGGCATGGCAGCTCGGCAATCCAACCCGCTCACCAACAGCAACGGCGTCACGAACGCATCGGTCTCCAACTTGGCCAAGAACCTGGCCGACCAGGTTGCCGCTGATGGCATACTGGTCAACTGCATCCACCCTGGGACCACGCGCACGCCGCGTCAGACCATGATCCTGGACAGGCAGGCTAGAGACGCCAGCATCACCATCGAAGAAGCCGAGGCCAGGGCCGTGGCCGGCATCCCCATTGGACGCATGGTTGAGCCGGAGGACATCGCCGACCTCGTGCTGTTCCTCGTATCCAACCGGGCCGGGGCCATAACCGGCCAGACCATCGGCGTGGAAGGCGGCGCCGTTCGTGCAATCAACTACTGACACGTATCACTTGATGTGTACCACCTGGCGAGAAGGAACAAGAGGACGCTGGCGACTCGCAGTTCCCGTCGCTTTGCTCCTGATCGTTCTTGCGATCGCCTGTAGCAGCTCGGACGCATTGGTTCCGCCAACGGAAGAGTTTGGGGGGCCGAGGTTCGCGGCGGTGGTGGTTACCAGCGACCTTGCCGTGGGCAGGGACAGGCTTGCATTCGGCGTGGTTTCTCGCGACGGCCCTCCCCTGCAGGCAGAGAGCGCCACGGTTCGAACTTACTACCTTCCGCCCAACTCTGAGGCCAGGGAACCACGGGAAGCACTGACGGCCACATTCGAACCATGGCCCTTTTCGGCCGGGGTGTTCTCCGTACGAGCAGAGTTCGATGTTGCTGGGTCCTGGGAACTGGAGACGGAGTTCACGTCCCTCGATGGACAGGCGGTCGTCGCCAAGTCGGCCTTCGCGGTGAATGAAGTCAGCGACACGCCAGCCATCGGGGATCCCGCCCCAGCCAGCGTCTCGGCGACAGCGGCCGACGTCGATGACCTTTCACACATAACCACGGCCAGCAATCCGGACGCGGAGCTCTATGCCATCTCGATTCATGACGCTGTCAAGGCAGGGAAGCCCCTTGTAGTGAGCTTCTCCACGCCGCGCTACTGCAGTACCGGCACCTGCGGTCCGCAGGTGGAGCAGCTTGCTGACCTGCGGCAGCGGAGCGGCGACAGGGCCAACATAATCCACGTCGAGGTATTCAGGGACCCCCACCTCTTCGAGGAGGGGCAACGTCCCGGCAAGGACGACGCGGTGGACGCTGTCGTTGAATGGGGCCTGCCCACTGAGCCTTGGACCTTCGTTGTGGATGCCGGCGGTATTGTCCGCGCCAAGTTCGAGGGGTTCACATCCGTCGACGTCATCGAAGATGCTCTGCTGGCGGTGCTGAATTAACCCCCGTCGCGCCAGAGACGCCGGGCCTTGTTGAAACTGCCACACCCCACGGCGATTCTCTGCCTCGCCTGCGCGATCAGCATCGTTGGCCTTTGCGCGGCGGCCTGCGGTGTGGAACCGGGCGTGGTGCGGGGTGTCATCGTCGAGGTTGCTGATCGCAACCTGGCGGAGATCGAGACTCTCACCATCCGGGACGACGACGACCGGGTGTGGAAGTTCACGACCGAGGCGGCGCTGGAGAAGAACGGGACGCACCTGCGGCTTCACCAGGTCCTGGGGCAGACCATAGAGGTACGCTACGAGGAGCGAGAGGGCCGGCTGGTCGCAACCGAATTGCGGGACTGACACCTCGATATCCCAAGATCATGTGAACCGAAAGACACGAACCGCCACCAGGGCCGTGGCGGCGGCCCAGGCACCCAGAGCACCGAGCTGCGGCCAGGTCTCCCACAAGGGGGCGCTGTTTATGGCCACCTCACGCAGGGCATCCAGCATGGGAGTGAGTGGCAGCACGAGGGCGGCGTAGGGCAGCAGCCACGGGAGAGAAGCGGTGGAGAAGAACGTGCCGGCCAGGAACATCATCGGCAAGGCCACAGCGTTGCCCATGCCGGAGGCGGCCGCCGGACTGCGGGCCCATGCCGACAGAATGAAGCCGATGTTCAGGAACACCACCGTGCCCAGCAGCACGATCAGCAGCACCCAACCAAGGTTGCCGTGGATGCTGCCACCGAATACGAACACCCCAACGGCCAGGATGATCAGGGCCTGGACCATTGCAAGCAGCAGGTGGGCAATGACCTCGCCGGCGAAGAACTTCCAGACCGGGAGGGGAGTGGCCATCAGCCGCTTCAGGACAGACTGGTTGCGGTAGGTGCTGATGCGGACGGCGATGGAGATTATCGAGTTGGTCATGATGCCCAGCCCCAGCAGGCCCAACAGCACGGTGTCGAAGTAATCCACCTCGGGGGTCTCGATGGGCTCCGACTCCACCAGATGTTCCGGCAGTACGGGCTGGCCGGCTGAACGCATCTGAATGACCAGACTGTGCACTGCACCCTCCACGAGCTGGTTGCGCTCGGGGTTTCGGGTGGCATAGACAAGGACGACCGGCTCGGGGGCGCCGACATTATTTTCCGCGGCTGGGTCATCCAGGCCGTGAGGTATCAGCAACAGGTAGCCCAAGTCGCCGTCGACCAGTCTCCGGCGAGCGTCTTCAACAGAGCCTGGGACATCGAGGTCCAGTTCCTCGGGATCCAGGAAGGCTACACCGTTCAGCCTCTCAAGCAGGAGTTCCGCCCTGGGACCACCGGAGTAATCAGCCACCGCCAGGGCGGCTGGGGTAACGCCGCGAAAGTCGAACAGGCCGAAGACAACGACAAGCAACAGTGGGAATATCAGGGCCCAGAACAGTCCCTGGCGGTTCCGGGCCATCATCTTCAGGTTGGCGAGGGTGATTGCCAGCAAGTGCGAGATCTCTCCTTCGGGGGTCCTGACGGACCGGGGTCTCGACGGAGCAAGAAAACCGCCCCGCCGTTTCAACCTTTGGGGGAATCGAATGGGCCCATTGTTACTGCAGTAACAGCGGGCCTATGCACTGGATTCCCGTTCCCTGCTTTTGCCCGGTGGCAAGATTCAGTCGACGACTCACAGTTCAACGGGTTCAGTAGTTGCGGACTAATTCCGAGTCAGTTCGATGAAGACGTCTTCCAGGGTTACAGGCGTGATTTCCAGTTGCTCGAGCACGATGCCGCCGCGTCCTACCTCGTCGAGCAGGTCCTGCAGGTCGGCGGGGTCATTGCGGAGCCGCAACAGGCAGGTATTCTCATTGACGATGGGGGCAGATTCGACGCGGTGGCCCAGCGCCGCCAGTTGCGCTTCGGTCAGCGGTGCGGCGGTCACGAGTTTGACGGCGTAGGATGCCTCGATGCGGCTGATGAGCTCATGGGGCGCACCCGAAGCCAGCAGCCGTCCGTGGTTGATAATGGCCAGCCGATCGCAGTTGTCCTCGGCCTCCTCCATGTAGTGGGTGGTAACGATGACCGTGGCGCCGCCCTCGCGCACCTGCTGCACCAGATCCCACAAATCGCGGCGAGAGACTGGATCGAGTCCGGTGGTCGGCTCGTCGAGGATGACCAGATCAGGGTCGTTGACCAGGCTTGCGGCCAGGGCGAAACGTTGCTGTTCGCCTCCGGACAGCTGCCGGACCCGGCGGGCCGCCTTGTCCCCCAAACCCACCCTCTCCAGCAATTCAGCGGGAGACAGGCGCCGGGGATAAAAGCTGCCAAGCAGGGAGAGAATCTCGCCAAGGGCCAAGTACTCGTAGTAGGAGGAGGACTGCAGCTGAACGCCGGTGCGGGCCTTGATATCGCGGGAGTGGGTGGCGGCGTCCATCCCCAACACGCTGACCTTTCCAGAGTCAGCCTTCTGCAGACCCTCGACTATCTCCAGCGTGGTGGTCTTTCCCGCGCCGTTGGGTCCCAAGAGTCCGAAGATCTCGCCCTGCTCCACGGAAAAGGAAAGGTGGTCGACGGCGAATACATCGTCATAGGCCTTGACCAGATCTTCAACCCAAACGGCTCGGGACATAGCAGCTAGGAATCTTACCACAGTGATCCGATTTGCTTGGCCGGCCACCTTTCCCCCAGGGCAATCGCGTCTTATTTCTCAGCACACAAAATTGGGCTGAATGGCGGTGGAGATGGGAGTGGCAGTGCCTCCTTCGGTTCCGGGTGCGAGGGTAGACGGGGGTTTGGATTCCCGCTTTCGCGGGAATGACGACTTATAGGGCCTCCGGCGTTTAAGACGCGATTGCCCTGTAGTCACCCCCCTATTTTCCCTGACATTTCTCCTGTGAGCGTGGCCTCGGGAGGACTTTTGGACAGGGCAATTGCGCCTTATTTCTCAGCACACAAAATTGGTCTGAATGGCGGTGGATATGGGAGTGGCAGTGCCTCCTTCGGTTCCGGGTGCGAGGGTAGACGGGGGTTTGGATTCCCGCTTTCGCGGGAATGACGACTTATAGGACCTCCGGCGTTTAAGACGCGATTGCCCTGTAGTCACCCCCCTATTTTCCCTGACATTCCCTGACATTTCTCCTGTGAGCGTGGCCTCGGGAGGACTTTTGGACAGGGCAATCGCGCCTTATTTCTCAGCACACAAAATTGGGCTGAATGGCGGTGGAGATGGGAGTAGCAGTGCCTCCTTCGGTTCCCGGTGCGAGGGTAGACGGGGGTTTGGATTCCCGCCTGCGCGGAAATGACGACTCATAGGGCCTCCAGCGTTTAAGACGCGATTGCCCTGCGTCCCTGTGGGTTTCCCTTGACTGGAGGCACGCTGTTCTATCAGCCTGAATAAATTCGTTATATCCGATCATTTCCGAGCATTTCCGCCGATTGCGGACGTGGCAGGCGTCGTTTTCAACGCCGAGGCCGCCATGTCCTTCTGATGGAACATGGCACGCTGCTGTATGCCACTACGGGTTGTCTCCCGGCGACGGGGCCTGCCGTTCAAGGCCCGTGATCCCGGGTGGTCAGCGTGAAAAATTCTGATTTTCCGCTCAAATCCGATCATTTCCGTTCATTTTGGCAATTTATGGCAGGCCGACTCTGGTTGTAGTGAATGCTGTTTATAGAATGTTTGTACTATTACATAGAAACGAGGATAGCGGAGCGGATGTGGGGGTGTCAAGGGAATGATGTCAGCACATCGGCAGGATTGTGGGGTTTCATGTTCAGGTGCCCTGGCGGGGGAGGTTGGCATGTGGCGTCGCGAGGTTTCCCGAGGTGCCAAGGATGACGGCGGCAGCTCAGAATTACTGCGATGGCCCAACAAAACGGTGGTTGGGGAGGAGCAGCGCTTGCCCCGGCAGAGCTATAGTATCTGTTGAGATATCCCCGCAGGGGGCAGTATGACGACCAGCGGACGCAAATTCAGTGGGGTTTCAAGCGAGGCGGTGGCGGCCGCCACGGGCAGGAACTGGGATGACTGGGTGGACTTTCTCGACCAGCAGGAAGCCGGTGGCATGAGCCACAAGGAAATCGTCGCCCTCATCGCCGGACCGGGAGGGCTGTCCAATGGATGGTGGCAACAGTCGGTGGCGGTGGGTTACGAGCAGGCGCGGGGCCTGCGGGTCGTGGGGCAGACATCGACCGCGGATTTCCAGATCGGGGTTCAGAGGACGCTGCCGGTGAGTGCCGACGAGGCGTGGGGCCTGCTGGGAGACGAGCGGGGTAGAACGGCGTAGCTGGGAAAGACCGAACCGCTGGAATTCCGGAAAGGCGAGGCTTATCGGACGTCGGAAGGATACGAAGGGGAAATACGATCCTGTGTACCTGGAGAGAGAATCCGGTTAACCTGGAGCCATCCCAACCTGGCCCAGCCATCGACGTTGCAGGTGTACCTGGCGCCGTCGGGAGAGAAGACGTCCGTACGGTTCCACCAAGAACGGCTGTCCAGCCTGGAGGAGCGGGAGCTGATGCGGGCGCATTGGCGCGGAGTGCTGGAGGAACTGGCGAGGCTGGTTTGAGCGCTGATACGCGCCGGTTGACACCCGTTGGGTGATGGGGCATTATGCCACTAGGCAATGGTCGACATTGCCTGTTTACAAATGAATAGCCCGCGTTGAGAGTGCCCCCTCGAGGGGGTTGAACGAGGAAGCTGGTCAAAGTCCAGCGCTGTCCCGCAACGGTAGGTCCCGGTCTGGCAACAGACCTTGGGGCGAGTCCGGTCCACGGCTCTTAGCGATGTTTCGGCCTTCGAGGAAGGGCGCCGGCATTGTTGGTACCGTCTGCGCTCTGCTCCATTTGGGGGCAGGGCTTTTTTATTTGGCTTGGGCCAATCCGCTGCCGCGCAGGAGCAGCGTGAGGGTTATGGTCGGATCCGGGATTCGGGGATCATTTCGATCCTTTTTCGATCATGGAGCGGTCATGGAGGCGACACTACCAATCATCCGCGAGCTGACCGCAGTGGGGGAATCGCTGATGTGGATTGTCGGACCGGGCGAGATGGTGAGCGAGAATTACTCGCGGGGAATCCGGGAACCCCGGGTGCACGGAAGGTACATCACAATCAGGGCCAACAATTGGCTGTTTCACCTGGAGCCGGAACTGGTGGGCGGGATTGAGTTCGTAGAGACCCACGGCGACCTGACGTCCCACTACGTTCGGTTCCACGACCACGAGGGGGAGACGCTACTGCGCGCCTACGTGCCAAGGCCACGGCAGGACGAGACCAAGGGGGAGCCGAGCGGGGGAAACCCGCCATTCGAGGAAATTCGCGACCGACACCTGGACCTGGCGGGCGTGGAGTCGGTGAGGCGAGAGGTGCGGTCTTCGGCGATGCAGTGAGGCTTCCCTTGCGCCGAGGAGTCATATCGAAAGGAACAGTCCCGAGGGCGGCTAACTCTTCAAGGGCAAGGGACGATCGACTGGAACGACAGATGGGATGAGGGGATCGCGGGGGATTTCCCTCATCTCACCCTTTAACTCCTGGCAGGGCGGGTCGCCGAGTTTCCTCCTCTCGGCGGCCCTCCTTCCGTTTCAGTAACATGCCTGTGCGGGGTAGGGAAAGAGCTGTTCTCGCTGTGCTGTCCGGCTTCGATTTTCATTGACAATACTGTCATCGCGGTGATACGTTTTTCGTCGCCGTTACTGCGATTCACACCATAGTCTGCCGGTATCCGTAATCGTCAGAGGCACTCCACCAAGTGAGCATGGACCCTCTATTGACTTGTCCACAGTTTCCGCCAAATTGGCAGTGTTCCACTTCGTCACCCTTCGGCCTGGCCCCCAAGCCCGGCTATGAAATGCCTTATTGCGAGGGCCCTGCATGGCAGTAGCCGTGAGCGACCGGTTCAGGGCGGACAGCGTGGGAGCCGAGGGCTGGTTCCGGGGGCTGGCCTGGGCCAGCGTCATCTCAGTGTTTGCCATGGTGGTCCTTGGAGGAGTGGTACGGGTTACCGAGTCGGGCCTGGGCTGCGGCGATGACTGGCCACTTTGCTCTGGGCGGTGGCTGCCTGCGCTGGAATCGAAGGCCATTATTGAGTATTCTCACGGGTGGCGGCATCGTTCCTGGTGGGGCCGCTGATAGCTGCCACGTTCATCGGGGCGTGGCTGCGCTATCGCAGGGTGGCGTGGATTGTCTGGCCTGCGACGGCTGCCGTCGCACTGGTCATCGTGCAGGCGCTATTGGGCGCGGCGGCAGTGGTCACGGAGCTGTCGGCCCATACAGTAATGACCCACCTCGCCGTGGCCGAGCTGACGCTGGCCTGCTGTGTGCTGGTGCTGGTCATGGCGTACCGAGGAGGCAGGCAGGCAGGGCCGCAGCCTTGGGCCGTGGGCAAGGCGCGGCTGTTTCCGCCGCTGTCGCTTGTGGCCGCGGGGGCACTGTTCGTGCTGCTGCTCTCCGGCTCCTACCTAACCAACACGGCGTCGGCCACCTGGGCATGCCCGACTTGGCCACTGTGCACCAACGACTGGGGCGGGTTTTTCCCGGGGGGAAAGCTGGCGATGATACACATGGCGCACCGGTGGGTGGCCCTGATAGCCGGACTGGTGGTAATGTATGCGCTGCACCTAGGAATCCGAAACTTTTCGACGGGCTCAGGGGATAGGCAGCCGCCGCTGATCCGGCTACTGTGTATATCGGCTCTGGCGCTGTTCGCAGCGCAGGCG
The DNA here is from genome assembly GCA_965215675.1 of Dehalococcoidia bacterium. Classification (GTDB taxonomy): domain Bacteria; phylum Chloroflexota; class Dehalococcoidia; order Lucifugimonadales; family UBA3495; genus VXOI01. The sequence continues at coordinate 540,505 of OZ244112.1, forward strand.
CTGGCCGGGGCGGGAGTGATCTGGTCCGGATTCGGGCGCGACGTGGAACTCAGGGCGCTGCACCTGGCCCTGGCTTCGGGCATGTGGGCCATCGTGGCCGCGCTGGCGGTGCTCAGCTACTCGAAGGACCCGGGCCAACCCCGGGCCTCAGGACGAAATGGCTGACCGAGCAGGACATATAGATACGCTGGACGTGGAACCGGTGGCGACTGACGTCGCCTCCGCATCCACGTCAGAGCGCCGGGAGCGATCCGGGCTGGTGGGTCTTCTGTCAGATTACCTGACGCTGACCAAGCCCCCGATCATCAGCCTCTTGCTGGTGACCGCGATCGGAGGCATGTTCCTGGCATCGCGGCACATGGGCGGATCGGGCATACCCGACCTGCTGACCATGCTGCTGGTGTGCGTGGGTGGCTCGCTGGGAGCTGGCGGGGCCAACGCCATCAACCATTACATGGACCAGGACATCGACTCGCTGATGTCGCGGACGGCGAAACGGCCGGTCCCGGGGCACCGAGTACGTCCGCTGGCAGCGCTGGCCTTCGGCATCGGGCTCAACGTGGCGGCGTTCGCGGTGCTGGCGTACTGGGTGAACCTGCTGGCCGCGGGGCTGACGCTGGCGGCGACGCTGTTCTACGTGCTCGTATACACCGGTTGGCTAAAGCGCAGCACACCGCACAATATAGTGATCGGCGGGGCCGCCGGGAGCATTCCGCCGGTGGTGGGCTGGGTCGCCGTTGCCGGCACCTTCGACCTGCCAGCGCTGTACCTGTTCACCATCATCTTCTTCTGGACTCCTCCACACTTCTGGGCGCTGTCGCTGCTGATCCAAGGGGACTACGAGCGCGCCGGCATACCCATGCTTCCGGTGGTGGCAGGGACGGAAAAGACGGTGGGGAGCATCTTCGTGTATTCGCTGGTCCTGGTGGCGCTGACCCTAGTATTCGCGGCCACCGGGGCCGTGGGCCTGCTATACCTGGGCGCAGCGGCGTTCCTGGGCACTGCCTTCGTATGGGCAGCGTGGCGGCTGCGACAGGACATCAGCAGGCGGAAGGCCCGCAACCTGTACTTGTACTCGCTGCTGTACCTGGCGCTGCTGTTCGGCGCTATGATGGCGGACGGCGTGTACCGCTGGTGGGTGTGAGGCCGGAAGGTTCAAAGCGGCCTAAATCTCGGCCAGAGATTCAATTGACACTCCAAGCGGCCTATGATAATGTTTCGCGCGGTACGTGAAAAAAAGCACACACTCCAGGCGGCGAATGCACTGGGGGAGTCCAAAATGGGGTTGTTGCCCTGTAAGCGGGCAGGTTCCCCGACGGAACCCTAGACCCACGAGTCCTGAAATGTCCTCTGGCGACCACGAACGTTTCGCCCCGCGCTGGTACAGGCCACGACGGCTCGCCGTTTTTGGCGTAATTGCGGTTCTTTTCCTACTGACGGCGGCCTGCAGCCAGGGCATCCAATCCACATGGGATCCCATTGGTCCGGTGGCGCAAAAGCAGCTTCAGCTGTTTGAAGTGCTTGTCTGGACCATGGTAATCGTCTTTGTGCTGGTTGAGGGCGCCCTCATCTACATCGTCATCCGCTACCGGCGCCGCCCTGGGCAGCCACGCCCCCCGCAGATTCACGGGCACACTGCGCTGGAAGTCACGTGGACGATCGTTCCCACGGTGCTGATCCTGGGGCTGGGCATCTGGTCGGTGTTCACCCTGTTCGAGTTGGACCAGCCTCCCACGGACCAAGGGGAGATCCTGGAGGTCACGGTCACCGGCCACCAGTGGTACTTCGAGTTTGAATACGCGGACGCGGACGGTAACGGCAAGCTGATCAGCACGGCCAATGATCTGCGCATACCCGTGGACCGTCCCATCTCACTGATTCTCGAAAGCGACGACGTGCTCCACAGCTTCTGGGTGCCCAAGCTGGGCGGCAAAGTGGACGTGGTCCCCACGCGCCAGAACACCATGTGGCTGATGGCGGACTCCGACCTGATTGAGCAACAGCTCCCCGCCACCTATTACGGCCAGTGCGCCGAGTTGTGCGGAATAGCCCACGCCCAGATGAGGTTCCGCGTCACGGTAATGTCCGAGGAGGACTACCACGGCTGGGTGCGGGAATACAGCCCGCCGCCCGCTCTGACCCCGCGCGCTCAGCAGGGCCAGACATTGTTCGCCATCCACTGCTCGCTGTGCCACACGGTCAACGGGCCGGAGATTGAGACGGTGGCCCAGACCAGGCTGAACAGCTTCCTTACGGGTCAGGACAACGCAGCGGTGCCCGGTCCGAACCTGACCGACCTGCGCACCCGTGGGACGCTGGCGGCCGGCATCATCGATCTGTCGGTGGAAAACCTGCGGGCATGGCTCAAGAACCCGAAGGATATCAAGCCGGGCAACTTGATGTACGAAAACGCGGTGCTCTACGATGGCGGTGGCGACGCCGCTCTATCGGACGGCGAAATAGACGCAATAATCGACTACCTGTTGAACCTGACCCAGTAGGCTGGTTTTGCGCTAAAATGATCTGCGTGCCGGACATCGGTTCCGGCACGAATCTGGTCGCTGGAATGTCAAGCGATGGCTACGATAACTGAAGTACTGCCCCGCCCAACTTACGGCGCCACCGGCTTGTGGAGCTGGATAACGACGGTTGACCACAAGCGCATCGGGGTGTTGTACGGCTCGACGGCGCTAGTCTTCATGCTTTTATCCGGCATCGAGGCTGGCCTGATCCGGATGCAGTTGGCCACGCCCGACTCGGACATCCTGGGTCCCAGCCGCTACAACCAGATGTTCACGATGCATGCGACGGTGATGATCTTCATGGTCATCATGCCAATGGGTGTCGCGTTCTTTAACTTCGTGGTGCCCCTTGCGATCGGCGCTAGAGACGTGGCCTTCCCGCGACTCAATGCGCTTTCCTACTGGATTTTCCTCTTCGGCGCCATCCTGATGCACTTCAGCTTCATTGTGAACCAGGTGCCGGATGCGGGCTGGTTCTCATATGCCAACCTGACGGAGCAGCCCTTCAGCAAAAACATGGGTCTGGATTTCTGGGCCCTCGGACTGCTGGTGCTGGGTACCTCCTCGGTGGCGGGTGGTCTCAACTTTGTGGTCACCATCATCAACCTGCGAGCGCCGGGGATGTCGCTGATGCGCATGCCGGTGTTCGTCTGGATGACGCTGCTGACCTCAATCCTGCTAATCCTGGCAATGCCGGTCATCACCGTTGGCCTGATCGAACTGGTGATGGACCGCAACTTTGGCACGCACTTCTTCGTCCCGAGCGAGGGAGGAGACCCGATCCTGTGGCAGCATTTGTTCTGGGTGTTCGGCCATCCTGAGGTGTACATCCTGATCCTGCCGCCCATGGGCATCGTGTCGGAGATTCTGCCGACCTTCTCCAAAAAGCCTCTGTTCGGCTATCCCTTCGTCATCTTCTCCGGCATCGTCATCGCGATCATGGGCTGGGCTGTCTGGAGCCACCACATGTTCACCGTGGGGCTGGGCCCCATCGCCAACTCGGTGTTCACAATTACCACCATGCTCATCGCGGTGCCCACCGGCGTGAAGATATTCAACTGGCTGGGAACGCTGTGGAAGGGCAGCATTGAGCTCACCACGCCGATGCTGTACGCCCTGGGCTTCATATTTCTGTTCATCATCGGCGGGCTGAGCGGGGTGTCGCACGCGGTCTCCCCGTCGGACTTCCAGCAGCAGGACACCTACTACATCGTCGCGCACCTGCACTACGTGTTGTTCGGCGGCTCGATCATGGGCATCTTTGCCGGTATCTACTACTGGTGGCCCAAGCTGACCGGGCGGATGCTGAACGAGACACTCGGCAAGCTGAACTTCTGGCTGATATTCATCGGCATGAACGTAACGTTCTTCCCCATGCACTTCGTGGGGATGAACGGAATGCCGCGCCGTATTTACACCTACTCCAGCGAGTTCGGCTGGGGCGACCTGAACCTGCTGGCCAGCTTCGGCTACCTGATACTGTTCGTCGGCTTCCTGGTCTTCCTGTTCAACCTCTGGCAGAACCGGACCGCCCGCCGCGTCAGCCACGACCCGTGGGACGCTCCCGGCGTGGAATGGACCATCGCCTCCCCGCCGCCTTCCTACAATTTTGCGGAGGTACCGCACATCAGGGGACGGGACCACTACTGGATCGTAAAGGACGAGGCTCGCGAGGCCGGAAACCCGATCACCGAGCCGGAACCCATGGTTGACCCAAGCACGATACACATGCCCAGCCCGTCCTACTGGCCCATCGTCACCGCCATGGGCGTGGGATTGATCGCCGGAGGGCTGCTGTCGCACTACGGAGTCAGCTTCCTTGGCGGGCTGATCGCATTCATCGGCGTAATCGGCTGGAGCAATGAGCCTGCAGCCGCCGAAGAAGGACACTAGGATAGCCGGGTAGGAGACAGGGACTTTGGCCCACTCACCTGAAACGGCCCATCATCCAGAACCGTCGCACGGCGCCCATGGCGAGGAACTGACGCGCCACGGCGAGACTGGGCACGGCGAGCACTCCGGCTCGGTCGGACACGATTACACCACCACCGGCCTCAACCACCGGAAGATGCTGATGTGGGTGTTCCTGGGCTCCGACTGCCTTTTCTTCGGGTCGCTGATTGCCACCTACATGGTCTACCGCGGGCAGAGCCTGCAGGGACCGTACCCGATCGACATCATCGACATCCCGATAACCACCATCAGTACGTTCGTGTTGCTCTGTTCCAGTTTCGCCATGGTAAGGGCCCTGGCAGCCACCAATGAAAATAACCAGACAGGGATCAAGCTCTGGCTGCTGGCCACAGCCGTCCTGGGCGGCATTTTCATCGGCTTCCAAGTATACGAGTTCAACCTGTTCAAGAACGAAGGGCTGACCCTGGGACAGAACCTGTTTGGGGCCACCTTCTTCACGCTGACTGGTTTCCACGGCGCGCACGTAACCCTGGGAATAATCTGGCTGTTCGCGCTGTTCATCCTCTCGTTCAAGGGCCGCATACACCCGGGGACTGCCTTAGACGTTGAGATCTGCGGGCTGTACTGGCACTTCGTAGATATTGTCTGGATCGTCATCTTTACATTGCTGTACCTGGTCGGCGGATTTGATGCCGGCCCAGCGGCTCCCGGTCACTAATCGGGACCGTGCTTTAGCAAAGCGGCATTACCATATCGGCTTCCGAAGACCTGGAGAACATCCCAGATGGCCACAACTCACGAAACTGAACACAGCGGCGGCGGGCACCCGTCCCTCATACAGTACGTCATCATCGCGATACTGCTTTTCGCGATCACCATCGTTGAGTTCATAATCATTATGGACTTCCCCGGTGAATCGGAGAAAGTGATCAGCGATGCCCTGGGACAGCCATCCACCACCATCCTGCTTTTCGTGCTGTCTGGCATCAAGTTCGCCATCGTCATACTTTTCTACATGCATCTGAAGTTCGACAACAAGTTCTTCTTCTGGACGTTTGTAGCAGGGATGACACTGGCCGTTATGGTGGGCCTGTCCCTCATCGGACTGTTCACGGCGATCAAGGGAGGGGAGGTGCGCGCCTCTGACGCTCCCTACGTTCCCTGCGTTTTCGACCACTCCGTTGGGGAACACGGTGGGAACGTCTGCCCGACCCCGGTGCCGCAGCCTACTTCCACGCCACACCCGGTGGTGCCCGCAATTGCCTACACCGCGCCCGTGGCAGCCGCTGCCAGCGCCGCTAGGGCGGACGTCAGCGGGCCACCGAACGCAGACATCGGTGCGGACCTGGTGCTTGCCTATGGCTGCCTGGCCTGCCACTCCACAGACGGGAGCGACCTTGTCGGCCCCACTTGGCAGGGCCTGTACGGCACGCAGGAGTCGATAGACGACGGAACGTCGGTCACGGTCGACGATGATTACATCAAGGAATCGATTCAAGACCCCAACGCCAGGATAACGGCGGGGTTCACGGCGGGCCTCATGCCTCCGACGTTGGGCGTGAAGGACGAGGAAATCCCGCACATCATCGAGTACATGAAGTCGCTCAAGTAGGGTGAGGCCGCCATTGGCTTCACCCTCTGCTGCTTTCCTGGCCACTATTGCCACCCTTCTGCTGGTAGCCTGTGGCTCGGATCCCGCACCCACTGCTCAGCCGTCAAACCCTCCCATACCCACGGTAACAGCCAACCCCACTGCCCTTAAGTCCCTGGCAGCTGTGACCGGTGGCGAGCCGTCTGCGGACATCGGATCTGAACTGGTGCTTGCCTATGGGTGCCTGGCCTGCCACTCCACCAACGGGAGCGCGCTGGTGGGCCCGACGTGGCAGGGGCTGTACGGCACGCAGGAAGCGCTGGAGGACGGCACGTCAGTTACGGTCGACGACGCGTACATCAGGGAGTCGATACAAGACCCCAACGAAAAGATAACGCAGGGGTTCACGGCGGGCCTGATGCCTCCGACGCTGGGGGTCAAGGACGAGGAGATCCCGCACATCATCGAGTACATGAAGTCGCTGAAGTAGGGGTCCGTTGTTCCGACCTCAACCCTTACCGAGTCCCTCTCTCATTGGAGAGGGACTTTTCTTACTTCCTGCTCCTAGGGATGTCAGGCGGGCGGGCGGTACGCCTCCAGGAATCCGTCGCGCAGTGGGGCGATGATTTCCCTGCCCAGCCTCTGGCCGGCGATGGAAAGGCCCTGCTGAGCGAACTTGAGGTCCCGCGCGAGGATGTCTCCGGGGCGGGCCTGGGCCATCTGCCTCCCGTACTCGCGGAGAAAGTCGTCCATCTCGGTGCGGTCATCAGCCATTCCGGCGAAAATGCGGTACATGGGCAGGGTCCGGACAAAGTTGTGGACTTCCTCGCGGGTGTAGTCGGGGTGGCGGTCCAGCAACAGCGAAACGCCGAAGTCGATGAGGGTGCAGCCGCCATCGTCGGCCACCAACAGGTGGGAGCGACCCTCGGGGTCAGCCAGAGTGGCGTCATTGTAGTAGATGCCAGCGCCATGCAACCGTCGCAGCATTCCGCCAAGCTGGAGGCCGACGGCACGCATGGTGTCGGAGTCCCGCCGGTCCGGAGGCAGGTCGGTGAAAAACACACCGTCGGCGAACCGCTCGGTCAGATAGCCTGGGAGCGACGGAAACTGCTCCGGGCCGACGCCGACCGATGCAGCGATGCCGGCAATCTCGTCCTCGCGGGAATTCTGGAACGGCTTGATGGCCAGATGCTCACCCTCGGAACGCAGGATGGCGACGGGGCCGCGCGTGCGGCCGGTCATCCGCAGCGCGGGGATGGGGCGGCCCTGCTGGCGCCACTCCAGCACCGGCGGAAAGAAGGCGTAGTGAGATAGCGCCTCGACCCATGGGTCGACGGTCAACTGGACGAACAGCTCAGGTTCAAGGTCGACCAGCTTCCAGAACGGCCGCATCCACTCCGGCACCGGCGCCTCCATCGTTGCCAGGACTTCCGAAGGGGCTGGAGTATCTGTCGAATTCCATATCCATTTCGTTGCTCTTCCAGGGAGATGCCACTGCCAAATCCCTTGCTCGTAGGAGAGGGACCGGGGTTACAGCTGATGATGGCCGTCGGCGTCCTGAGTCAGGTCCCGGACGCGGACGACGGCATCGAGATTTATCCGTCCGTAGATGTGCGGGTAGATTTCGCCGGAGCGGCTGGGCTCGCGCTTCACCTCGGCCGTCAGCCTGGAGGTGTCAACGTCCAAGCCCAGGAGTCCGGTTACGCCCGGGTAGAGCCGTTCGGCCACCCTGAGCATCTGCGACTCGTCGGCGGAGCAGTGTATGAAGCCCTCCTCAGCAAGGCTGGGGGCCTCGTATTCGGCGGCTCCCTGCGCGGCAGTCCACGCTTCCCGCGAGGTGAGGTGGTAGATGACAGTCATTGATTGTCTCCCTGGCGGCGTTGTCCGCTGCGGTTGATACCCTGACCCAAATGATAGCCTTCCCGTTCTGTCTGTACCACATTTCGTATCCACGCCGTGTTACCATGAATGGAGACGCTCCACGGCGGGAGATCGGCATGAAAGGCGAGGTACACGAGGGCCCCGGGTTGCAGTACCTGACGGTGCTGCCTGACGATTACGACCCCGAGGCATCCTATCCGCTGGTTATTATGCTGCACGGCTTTGGGGCCAACATGCACGACCTGGCCGGGCTGGCCTCTGCCATCAACGCCACGGGCTACGTCTACGCCTGCCCCAATGCCCCGATTCCATTCAACCTGGGCCTTGGCCACGCCGGTTTCGGCTGGATGACCCCCAGGGGCGGTTCCACGCCGGACGAGGTCGCGACCTCCGAGTCGTTGCTGGGAGACCTCTTCGAGAAGGTGCAGGCCGACTTCCATGTCCAGCCGGGCAACTCGCTGCTGCTTGGATTCTCGCAGGGCGGAGGGATGACCTACCGCTGCGGCCTGGGGAGGCCTGATACCTTCGCCGGCTTGGCGGCGCTGAGCGCCCCGCTGCCCGGGGCCGATGAGCTGGACCACCGCCTGCCTGCCGAGCGAACGCAGCCCATTTTCGTCGCGCACGGACGCTACGACCAGATGATTGCGGAGTCGACCGCTCACGCCGCCAAGGACTACCTGGAAAAAGCTGGGTATACCCCGGAGTTCCACGTGTACGACATGGGGCACGAGATCAGCGGCGAGGTGATACGCGACCTGGTGGCGTGGATGACCGACGTACTGCCGCCGCGGGGAACTGCCTGACCTCTCCCAGAGGGGGCAGGTACCCTGGCGACTGACGTATCGCTAGTCGTCCTCTTTCCAGGAGATGAAGCGGTCTACCGAAATGGATATCAGTTCCAGCCGTTCGTCCCCCAGCAGTTCCGCAGCGAACTCCATTCCACGCTCCTGGCCTTCGTAGAGGACACAGGTCCTCTGCACCATATCCTCCAGCCCACCGCTGGCGATGTCTGCCGTGCCTTCAATGGTCACGAATGTGTAGGGGTGGTCGGGAGTGGAGACGCAGAGGGCCACAGCCGGGTTGTGGCGGATGTTCCGTACCTTGACCGCCTTTGCATCCGCCATCACGAGGGCCCGGCCCTCGTCCCACAGGAACCAGACCGGGGCCACATGGGGCGTGCCCGAGGGCCGTAGGGTGACCAGTTGCGCCGTACGCGGCTGGGCCAGGAATTCGGCTATTTCTTCCTGATTCAGATTAGCCATTTTGGCATCCCCCTAACGAATTGGGGTGTTCCATCGAGAGCGGAAACTGCCGCGACCGGGCCAAGCGTCAGCTCAAAAGGCCCGAGAGTCCCCTATCTTCACTCATTATCCCTTTTTCGGCCAATGACGGGGCGTAATTGTTGGGATAGTCCAACACTGGTCCGGGACAGAAAGTTTTCAATCCCGTCCCATTTTGTCCCACTCCGCCTCGTGCCGAATTGCCGTACCAGTGGCGGCGGAGATGCAAACGCAGCGTCCGGCCAGTCCCCAGACCAACTTCAGGATTAGATGTGCAGCCGCTCAAGAACCCTTGCGTCGCCCATGGTAGGGAGCGCCATGAGGCTTGGCAAGCAGCGAGCGACACAAGACATCAACTTGTGCAAACTCCGGCTGACGATGCGTCCAACAGGATAATGGCGGCTGGATTGAATGTTGTATCGAAGCTAAAATGCCGGCTGACAGCAGATGAGACGCCCAATGCAGGAGGAATACGATGGCCGAGACTATCCGTGAAGAGTATATTCGGAGAAATCCCAAGTCTGCGGCGCTGTTTCCCCGATTTCAGCAGCACTTTCCCTCGGGCGGCGCAGGGCACGACGGCTACGTGGCCGACCCATTCCCCATCACCATCGATCGAGGGCAGGGGCCACGCAAATGGGACGTGGACGGCAACGAGTACATCGACTATGGCCTAGGCTCGGCATCGCTGCTGCTGGGCCACTCGCACCCCGAGGTGGTGGAGGCGCTGGTGCGGGCGGCGCCGAACGGCTCGCACTACGGGGCACCGGTGGAGACGGTGCTGGAGTGGGGCGAGCGGGTGTGCAACCTCATGCCGTGCGCCGACAAGGTGCGGTTCGTCGGCTCCGGCGCAGAGGCCACCTCGCTGGCGATGCGGGTGGCGCGGGCCTTCAGCGGCAAGGAGAAGATCGTCCGCTGGCAGTCCCATTATCACGGCTGGCACGATTACGTAATGCCCGGGAACCTCGCCCCCTTCGACGTGCCTTCATCCACGGGGATACCGCAGGGGACTGTGGACTCGATGATCGTTTTGCCGCCGGACCTGAACGCGCTGGAGCAGGTGCTGTCGACCGACAACAACATTGCCGGGGTGATCACCGAGGGTTCCGGAGCATCCTACGGCACGGTGCCAAGGATTCCAGGGTTCGTGGAGGGCGTTCGGGAGCTCACCGAGAAGTACGGCGTGGTAATGATCCTGGACGAGGTGATCACCGGGTTCCGCTGGAGCCCCGGGGGTCTGCAGGAGGTGCTGAACATCAGGCCGGATCTCTGCACCATGGCCAAGATCCTGACCGGCGGGCTGCCGGGCGGCGCCATAGCTGGCCGGGACGAAGTCATGGCCGTGATGGAGCAAACGGGAGACTCGCACCACGACCGGTTCCAGAGGGTGTACCACGGAGGCACGTTTAACGCCAACCCGTACTGTGCGGCGACGGGCAATGCGGCGCTGCGGATCGTGGCTACCGGGGAAATGCAGGCGCAGGCGGACGCCATGGCGGCACGGCTGCGGACGGGTCTGCAGGATGTCGTCGACCGGTACGAAGTTTCCGCGGCAGTTTACGGGGAGTCCTCGACGTTCCACATCTACTTCGGCGGCACCTCGGTCGAGGGTCTGGACGCCAACGCGCTCAAGGGCGTGTCGTCCGAGATACAGAGCAGCTTCCGTCAGGCGCTGCAGGTGCGGGGCGTTGACCTGATGTCGCGGACCAGCGGAGTGCTGTCCGGCGTACACACCGAAGCGGACATTGACCTCTCGCTGGAGGCCTTCGACGGAGCCATCAAGGCGATGATGGACGAGGGTCTGATCAGCCACGGGTAACAAGTGCCCCAGGGTCGGACTCGCACGACAGAGGGGGAGGCGTGGCATCTCCACTTGGGAGAACAGCCCCGGCCTCCCTCCGCTGTTCTCCTCGATGCCGGGTTGCCAACCCCAGCACACCATCGGCGACGCCGCGTCTATAATTGAGGTGATACCTGCTTTTTGGACGCGGCCCAGCACCTGATGATTCCAACCACGACGAATCTTGCCTCCCTGGCGCCAGCAGCTCTCCGTCTATTACCCTTGCCGCTCATTTTTGCGGCCATCATTGGGCTCTCCGCTGCGTGCTCCACCGCACCAGACCCGGTCACAGAGCCGTCCGCTGCAACCCCAGCGCCCACCTCTCCCGCCGTCATGCCCACGGCCAACGCGCTTCCCAGTAGGCCAACTCCGACCGCGACACCCGGACCCACGGCCACGCCGACGCCCGTACCGGCTCCCACGCCGACAGCAACACTCCAGTCGGAAGGTCCGCTGGTGTCGCTGCCGCTGGACGAGGCCCCGCATGAGACTCCCATCGAGTGGTGGTACTTCAACGGGTTGCTGCGGGATGACGATGGCAGTGAATACAGCTTCCACTACGTCACATTTCAGTCGCGTACGCTGCTCGTGGGCACGCCCCACCTGCTGCACGCCACGCTGAGCGACCACGAGCAGGGAACGCACGTGGCGGCGGAGCTGCCGACGCTGGCCGTGCTGGAACCAGACGCCCCAAGTGTTGACGTTGCGACCGAGGGCTGGGTGATGCGCGGCGACGGGGAGGGTTATGCACTGGGGTTCTCTCTCGACGGCTCCTCGCTGGACCTGCAGGGCAGATCCCGCCGGGACGTTGTACTGCATGACTCCACGGGCCTGGTGAACCTGGGGAAGGCCGGAGACACGTACTACTATTCACGAACCAGGATAGAGTACGACGGCTGGATCAATGACGCTGCAGGGCGGAGACGGGTATCCGGTTCCGGGTGGATGGACCACCAGTGGGGCGACATTTCGAGAGTCGACGTAGGCTGGGACTGGGTCAATCTGCATTTGGACGACGGGTCCGACCTGATGGTGGCGGTGGTGTGGCGTCCGCCGAGCCAGGAACGCGAGGCGGCTTATGCGACATTCGTGTCCCCTGGCGGTGAGGCGATCCACGTTCCCAGCGAGGGGGTGGAGCTGGAGGCCACGGGAACCTGGGTCAGCCAGGAGACAGGCATCGAGTATCCAATGGGTTGGCGACTGGTAATTGAGCCTCTGGAAGTGGAACTCGAGTTGGAGCCGGTGCTGGTGCATGCCGAATTCGCCGTCGGCCTGGTCCTTCCCGTAGTCTACTGGGAGGGCGCCGTTACCGCTTCCGGGCAGCGTGAGGGCGCCGTGCTGGAGGGAAGGGGGTTCGTGGAACTGGTGGGATACGACCCTGGACAAGCAACGGCAGACATCCCAAGCCCATAGAGCGCAGTCCACAAGTACTCATACCGGTTCGGGCTTATTGCCTATACAATGTCGCTTGTTCCGGCATCCCGGCCAAAGTCCGCTGTCCCTTGATTCCCGCTGCTGCGGGAATGACTGAACCGGGCGGGGAATTTGCCGGTCCAGGGCTGCCGGAGCAAAAAACCAATGACCACAACCGATTCAATTACCACGACCCCAGAGTTCCTGAGCGCCAATGACCTGCGCAAAGCGTTTGGTGGGCTGACGGCTGTGGACGGTGTTTCCTTCGGCATCCGCAAACAGGAGATCTTCGGCCTTCTGGGGCCGAACGGGGCTGGAAAGACCACCACCATCCGCATCCTCTCTACGGTGCTGGAGCCCGACGAAGGCGACGTGGTCATCGATGGGCACTCGGTAACACGAGAGAGCGACGCGGTCCGACGTCTCGTTGGCGTCTGCCCACAGGAACTGGCTCTTTACCCGGAACTCTCGGCGACCGACAACCTGGTGTTCTTCGGCCGCATGGCAGGGCTCAGCGGGCGGGACGCCAGGACCGCGGCGGCTGAGCACCTCGAGTCGGTGGGCCTAACGGAGCGGGCCCGCGACAAGGTGGACAAGTTTTCCGGGGGAATGAAGCGCCGGGTTAACCTGGCGGTGGCGTTGATGAGCCGCCCGCAGATGCTCTTCTTAGACGAACCCACGGTGGGTATCGATCCTCAGTCGCGCAGCCATATTTTCGAGACGGTGGAGGGCCTTCGGGACGAGGGCATGACCGTGCTCTACACGACGCACTACATGGAGGAGGCGGACCGCCTCTGCAATCGGCTGGCGATAATGGACCACGGGCAGCTGATTCGGCTGGGGACCCCCACGGAGCTGAAGGCGGAGATTGGGGATCCCGAGGAAGTGACGCTGGAAACCGTGTTCCTCGAGCATACCGGCCGCAGCCTTCGGGACTGAACGCCTTCATCCCGACATTTTCCCCAGAGAAAGGGACCTCCATCGGAGTCCTCGATAACTAACCATGCTGCGCCCTATTCACATTGCCCTGCTCGAACTGAAGCTGTTCCTGAACAACCGGGCCGAGCTCGCCTTCAGCATCGCCCTGCCCATACTGCTGTTCGCTCTGATGTACGGCGCACTCAGCAGCGACAGCGAAGTCTTCACGCCAGCCAGCATCGTTGACCTCGACGGGGGCACACAGGCACGGGAACTGGTGGAGCGGATGGACTCGCTGGCCGAGATCGAGGTGGAGGAGCGCACGGAGTCGGACGCAGACGGTGCGCTGGACCGTTCGGCCATACTATTCGCCGTAGTCATCCCAAGTGGCTTCAGCGAGGCTATGGAGGCAGGAGAGCCCGCGCCCCTGGTGTTCCGACAGCGCGGCAACGGTGGGGACACCGGCCAGATTGTCGGCGCCATCGTCCGGGGCATTGCCCGCGACATGGCCACGGACGCCCGGGTACGCGTGCAAACGCAAAGGGCGCTGGCTGACTCTGGGGTTGCGGCTGCGAGCATCGAGGCGGAGGTTGGGGAACAACTGGCCTCGCTGCGTACCAACCCGCCAGTGGTGGTGGAAGTTCGGCGGCCCGGTCAGGATCGTGAGGAGGAATCAGGGGACGGTCTGTTTTCACGGCTGCTGCCGGGGCTGATCATTATGTTTGTGATGTTCTCGGTAACGCTGGCAGCCCAGGCACTGGTCGAGGAACGTCGCACCGGCACCCTGGAGCGACTGATGACCACGAGACTGGGGGTCAATCAGCTCTTTGCTGGCAAGCTGCTGTCAGGGGTGATGCGGGCCATGTTCCAGACGGTGGTGATGCTTTCGCTGGCATTTGTCGTGTTCCGTCCCGGCGGACCGCTGGCCTTCGTGGAGCTGCTGGCCTTCGCGATGCTGGCCGCCGCCGCATTCACCGGAGTGTCGCTGGTCATCGGAGCAGTGGCCCGAACCCGGAACCAGGCGACGTGGGCGGCGGTGTTCTTCACGCTGCTAATGGTGGTCTTCAGCGGCACTTTCTTTGAAATTGCCGAGGGCAGCCTGTTGCAGACCTTATCCAGGGCCACAATCAACGCCTACGCCATAGATGCGATGCAGAACATAATCGGCAAGGGAGAGCACCTGGGGCAGCAATGGCTGGAGATGGCGGTGATGGCGGGCGTAGCGGTGGTGGGACTGACAGTCGCCCGCCTGCTGTTCAGCATCACGCCGGAGGGACGGTAGCGAGGGATGAAGACAGTGATGCGCCAGGCCCTGCTGCTGGCCTCCAAGGACACCCGGATATTCTTCCGGGACCGGGCGGCCCTGACCTTCTCGTTCCTGCTGCCATTCATCTTCGTCATCGGGTTCTCGCTGGCGCTGCGCGACGTCGGACCGGAAAATGAGGCCCTTCGGTTCACCATTGCCACGCAGGAGACGGTCGGCATCAGCGTGCAGGCCGTGGAGACGATCGTGGCAGCCACGGATGGCGCGGCGACGGCCGTGGACTACGAGGAGGCCGTTGCTGCGGTGGACGCAGGTGAGATAGACGGCTTCGTGGCTTTCCCGCCGGACTTTACGCGACGCTTCCTGTCGGGTGAGACAGTACCGCTGGAGGTAATAGTGGGCGAGGTTCCCCCTGCAAACGAGGCCGCGCTGCGGGGATTCGCGCAGGAAATCGCCTCCCGGTTTTCCGAGGCACGGGCGACGCTGTCGACTGTGGTCGCTCTGGGCAGCCCACAGGAGGCGGCAACGGCATTGGCGGAGATGATGTCCGACACCAGTGGACCAGCCATCAACGTGCAGGTGGAGCAGGTTGGCGAGATCGCGCCGTTCAACACCTCCAACTTCGTCCTGCCGGGCTATCTCACGATGTTCATCTTCTTCACCGCCGCCATGGGCGCTGAGGCGATGGCCCGGGAGAGGCAGACGCACACGCTGGAGCGTCTGATGGCCAACGGAGTGCGACGCGAGTCGTTGATCGTTGGCAAGTTCCTGGCAGGAGGCATCATCGGCGTGACCCAGGTTGCGGTGATGTGGATTGTGGGCGCACTGGCTTTCAACATCGACTTGGGAGAGTCGCCGGCAGCGGTGGTGCTGCTGTCGCTGCTGATGGTCGTTGCTTCGGCGGCCTTCGGGGTTCTGCTGGCCAGCTTCGTCGGCAACGTGCGGACGGCATCGGCGGCGGGAGTGCTGACATCGCTGGTGCTGGCGCCGATCGGGGGAAGCTGGTGGCCTCTGTTCATCACGCCGCCGTTCATGCAGTCGCTGGGCCGTCTCACGCCGCACGGCTGGGCCAACGGCGGCCTGAACAAGCTGATGCTCTTCGGCGCCGAGTTCGGCGATGTGCTGCCGGAGATGGCGGCCCTGCTGGTATTCGCGGCGGTGTTCCTGACCGTAGCGCTGTGGCGCTTCCGGCTGGCGCCGGGGGAGTAGGGGTAGATATTCCGCTGCAACTCCACAGTTGTCAAACCATCTGCCCGAAAGTATCGTTAGCACAGAACAACCAGAGGGAATGGTATCTTGACAGTGAAGACAAAAAAGTCAGCTGTTGCCCCTTGGCGCCGACGACTTTATCTTCCGGCCTATCGCGTTGGCGATGCGGGTCGATATGCCGAGGCCCATCCCCAGACTGTCAGTCGTTGGCACTTGGGGAATGCTCGAACTACCGCGACCCTACCAGGCCGGGACAGGGGACAAGATTTGTCCTACTACCAACTAGTAGAGGTCGCTTTCGTAGCCACCTTCCGTAGGATGGGAGTTCCACTACAACGAATTCGGAAAGCCAGAGATTATGCTGCCCATGTGCTCAAGTCGGAATATCCCTTTGCAGAGTATTCCTGGCTTACCGAAGGCCATCATGTTTTGCTAGAGCTTCGGGACACAGTAGGCCGGTCGTTTGCAAATAACCTTGTAGTTGCCGATGAGCATGGCCAGATGAGTTGGAGGGCAGTGATCGGAGACCGATTCCATCAGTTCGACTACGAGGATGAAATTGCACTGGTGTGGCACTTACGAGGTAGAAATAATCCAGTGTCAATAGACCCTCGTATTTCCTTCGGGGCACCCAACGTTAGAGGAGTGCCCACTTGGGCCCTTAAGGGACGCTGGGACGCTGGCGAAGTGGTCACGGATATTCGAGACGATTTCGGCCTCAGTGAGGATGACATTCGGTACGGCCTATCGTTTGAGGGCGTCGACCTTGGCGCAGACAACCACGAAGCCTGAATTGTGACCACTAAGGAGAACACAACACCAGTCCTGTTCTTTGACCGCGACGTCGGAACGGCACTCCCGAGAGCTCTGAATGTGTTAAGGCTACCCACGGCGGTGGAGTTCCTCCAAGATCACTTTCCGGGAGACACTCAGGACGATGTGTGGATGCCTGTTGTGGGATCGCAAGGATGGATTCTGATCGGCCACGACAGAATGCATCACCGGAGAGATCCAGAGAATTCTGCCATCCGGGATTACAGAATGGGGTGTTTCTACATTTGGGGAGCTCAAGCTCGGCGGTGGGAAAAGATGCGTTGCTTCCTTAACGCCTACGAACGAATGTTGGATGCGATTAGCACGACTCCGAGGCCTTTCATTTACCGGATAAACCGGTTCAGTAGCCTGGAGGCAGTAACCATTCGCTGATGACCTATTCTCTAATTCATGGAGTAACACTGCCACGGGTCTCATCAAGCAAAGTTGCGGCAGCGGGGCTTGTTGTTTATCATCGTAGTGACGGATTCGATACACATGCCGCCGCATTTGGTCCGCGGCATCCGGGGGTCTCAAAACAATGGATTCCGCCAACATTCGCACTCCTATTTATGACATCCACGTTGCCGCCGGCGGGCGGATTGTGCCCTTCGGCGGGTGGGATATGCCGGTGCAGTACCCTTCGGGAATCATCGCCGAAGTGCGGGCGGTGCGGACCGGTGCCGGGTTGTTCGATGTCTCGCACATGGGGCGGGTTTACATCTCGGGGCCGTCAGCCACTGACTTTCTTGACCTCGTGGTGACCGGATCGGCGGCTACGCTGGAAGTCGGGCGGGCCCGCTACTGCATGATCTGCAACGAGCGTGGCGGCGTCATCGACGACACCATCTTCTATCGACTGGCACAGGACCGCTACCTGCTCATCCCCAACGCCGGCAACCGCCACCGGGTGCTCGACTGGTTCGGCCTCGTCATCGGCCAGCAATTCGGCGACAGTGTGACACTGAACGACCAGACGATGCAGACCTCGCTGATGGCATGCCAGGGTCCCACCGCTTTGGGGCTGGCACGGAAGTTGGCGGAGGGCGGCCTCGAGGGGCTGCGCCCGTTCGCGTGGACGGAGTCGCGGATGTGTGGCGCCGATGTGCTGGTGGGACGGACGGGTTACACTGGCGAAGACGGCGTGGAAATCCTGGCCCCGGCCCCTGCCGCTCCCTCGATCTGGGAGGCCCTGACCAATGCCGGGGCAGTTCCCTGCGGTCTGGGCGCCCGGGACGTGCTGCGCACCGAGGCCGGTCTGCCGCTTCACGGTCACGAGCTGGACGAGTCCACCACCCCGGTTGAGGCGCAACTGGAGCGGTTCGTGTACTTCGATAAGGATTTCATTGGACATGACGCTCTGGCCGAGCAGCGGGATAAGGGCACCCAATTCACGCTGGTCGGGCTGCAGCTGCCGGGGCGGTCAGCGCCCCGGGCCACCTATGCCCTCTCGGTCTTGGGCTTTCCGGCCGGCCAGGTGACCAGCGGCTGTTACTCGCCCACCCTTGACACCAGTCTGGGTATGGGCTACGTTTTTCCTGAGTTCTCGCGACCGGGAACTGTCCTGGAGATGGACAAACGGGGTCTCGTTGAGGAGATCACGGTCACCTCTCTTCCACACTATCGACGCCCACGAACAGCAAGAGCCAAGCGGCGCGACTAGACACGCTTCCTCTCCTCCGCCGCTGGCCGCAAGGAGCATTCAGCCTCGATGAATCCCAACGACCGTAGCTACACGCGCGAGCACGAATGGATTATCGTTGAAGACGCCGGCACCCGAAGGGCGCTGGTCGGCATCACCCACTTCGCCCAGGACCAGCTTGGCGACATTGTCTACTTCGAGCTGCCCAAGGTCGGCGACACCGTGGCGCAACTGGGCAAGATGGGTGAGGTGGAATCGGTCAAGGCCGTTTCCGATCTTTACTCCCCGGTCAGCGGTGAAGTCATTGAGATCAACTCCGCGTTGACCGACCGGCCGGAGTTGACCAACGAAGACCCCTTCGGCGAGGGCTGGCTTGTCCGGGTTACGATGAGCGACGCGACGGAGCTGGATTCGCTCCTGTCGGCGGAGGAATACAACGCCTTTGTAGCCGAGCAGCACTGATGGCTTCGGGCAGCGCCGACAGCGGCAACGGGCATTTCCAGTCCCACTACATCCCGAACACCCCCGCCGAGCAGGCAGGGATGCTGGCCTCCCTGGGCATCTCGTCGATTGACGAGTTGTTCACCGACATACCGGCAGAGCACCGCAATCCACCTCTGAACATCCCCGAACCTCTGTCAGAGCTGGAAATTCAGCGTGAGCTTGGGGCACTGGCCGGGCGCAACCGTACACTGGGTAGCGGGCCTTCCTTCCTGGGAGCCGGATCGTACCATCACTTCATTCCCGCCATCGTGAAATCACTGGTCACCCGCGGCGAGTTCATCACCGCTTACACCCCTTACCAGGCCGAGGCCAGCCAGGGCACGCTGCAGGTCATCTACGAGTTCCAGACGCTGATCTGCAACCTGTACGGGATGGAGGTCGCCAACGCCGGGATGTACGACGGCGCGACCAGCCTTGCCGAGGCGGCGCTGATGGCGTGCCGGGTTACGCGGCGGGAGCGGGTAGCGGTGCTGGACACCGTGTCGCCCGCCTACCGGGCGGTCATCGAGTCCTACTGCCGTCCGCAGAGCCTCGAGGTGGCGACGGTCAGTGACGCCGCATCGGGAGTGAATGACGCAACGGCCTGCCTGGTCACACAGTACCCCAACTTCTACGGCGGAATCGAAGATCTGAGGGCGCAGGTGGACACGGCACACAGCGCGGGCGCGCTGTCCGTGGTGTCCTGTGACCCCATTGCCGTGGGAATGTTCCAGCCTCCGGGACACTACGGAGCCGACATCGTAACCGGCGAGGGGCAGCCGCTGGGGATTCCACCCAGCTACGGCGGGCCGTATGTGGGGCTGTTCTCGACCAAGCAGGAATACATCCGGCAGATGCCCAGCCGCCTGTCGGGTCGCACCGTGGACCGCAACGGCGAGACTGGCTACGTTCTGACGCTGCAGACACGGGAGCAGCACATCCGGCGGGAGCGAGCCACTTCCAACATCTGCACCAACGAGGCCCTGTACGCCCTGGCCGCGACCATCTACCTAGCCGCGCTCGGCAAGTCGGGCCTGCGGCAGGTGGCCGAGCTGTGCTACCAGAAGTCGCAGTACGCCGTATCGCAGATCGCCGCGCTGCCGGGCTACTCCATCGCCAACAGCGGTCCTCTCTTCCGCGAGTTCGTGGCCCAGTGCCCAGCGCCGCCCGCCCAGATCAACCGGCAGTTGATGGAGCAGAACATCCTAGGCGGCCTGGACGTCAGCGACCGATACACCAACGGCATGCTGCTCTGCGTAACCGAGATGAACACCAAGGACGAGATCGACAAACTGGCGGCGGCGTTAGCGGGATAAGGCCTATTTCCGCAGGTCCACTTTGACATTCTGTGATACCCA
Source organism: Dehalococcoidia bacterium (assembly GCA_965215675.1). Taxonomy (GTDB): domain Bacteria; phylum Chloroflexota; class Dehalococcoidia; order Lucifugimonadales; family UBA3495; genus VXOI01. The sequence goes on from OZ244112.1 coordinate 560,633, forward strand.
GTCTGGAACATGGGGGAAAGAGCATGGCGAGAGGCTTTGCTAGCAGAGGTGGTGGCTTCAGGGGTGGAAGGGGTCATCCGGGAGAGGACGTCCTTCCAGCTCTGGGGGCTCGCAAAGAGGCAGCGCGGGCAGCAGCGGCAGATCAAAAGGTCAAATCCGGGATGGGAAAACCGTTCAATACTCCATCAAGGACAGTGGCGGCAAGACCACGTATTTAGGCTCTACCAACAACCCAGCCCGACGTGCTGCTGAACATCGTGAAGTCGGCAAGATGGGTCGAGGCGACAAATTGGTTGTTGAAACTAGACCAATTCCGCGAACGTCGGCGGAGCGGGTAGAGGCGGCAAAACTGTCGTCACATCGGAAAACATACGGGCGAAATCCGCAACACAACACCACTCGCGATGGAAAGTACCATCCAAGCTGAGTTAGCCGGAACAGACATCGGAGACTGAGAAATGCGTCAAGGCGGAAACCGGGATACATCAAAACTGCTGATGGAGCGCAGCGTGCCGGGCCGGGCCGGGGCCGTATTGCCGGCGTCGGACGTGCCTCCGCAGCCGCTCCCCGACTCGGCGCTGCTGCGGGATGAGTTGCCGCTGCCGGAGATCTCGGAGCCGGAGGTGGTGCAGTACTTCACCGGCCTCAGCCAGCGCAACTTCTCCATCGACACGCATTTCTATCCCCTGGGGAGTTGTACCATGAAGTACAACCCCAAGATCAACGACGAGACCGCCTTCCTGCCCGGGTTCGCCGGCATCCATCCAATGCAGCCTGCCGCGCAATCACAGGGGGCGCTGGAGCTGCTGCACCGGCTGCAGGAGTTCCTCGGCGAGATCACCGGCCTGCCCGAGGTGAGCCTGGCCACGTTGGCCGGCGCTCACGGCGAGCTGGCGGGAATGCTGATGGTCAAGGCCTACCTGCAGTCCCGTGGCGAGACCGGGCGGACGAAGGTAGCCATCCCCGACAGCGCCCACGGCACCAACCCGGCTTCGGCGGCAATGGCAGGGTTCCAGGTGGTGGAGCTGGCCTCGGACAGCCAGGGCAACGTGGACCTCGAGGCGCTGCACGACGTGGCCGACGACAGCCTGGCCGGCGTCATGATCACCCTCCCCAGCACCCTGGGGCTGTTCGACACCAACATCGTCGAGGTCTGCCGCATCGTCCACGAGGCGGGCGGGCTGGTCTACGGCGACGGCGCCAACATGAACGCGGTGCTGGGCCGGGTGAAACTGGGCGACTTGGGCTTCGACGTGTGCCACCTGAACCTGCACAAGACCTTCAGCACGCCCCACGGCGGCGGCGGTCCGGGCGCCGGACCGGTGTGCGCCACCGAGCGGCTGGCACCCTACTTGGCTGCACCGGTGGTTACCACGCACTCCTTCGTGCCCATGTCGGGCAGCGACCCTGATGAAAGACAGATCGGCGAAGCCCACTCCTTCTATCATCTGCACACCCCAGAACACAGCATCGGCAAGCTGGCGGGATTCCACGGCAACTTTGGGGTGCTGGTGCGGGCCTACACCTACATCCGGACGCTGGGCGCTGCGGGCGTAACGTCGATCAGCGGCAACGCGGTGCTGAACGCCAACTACATGATGAACGCGCTGAAGGACGTCTACCACCTGCCCTACGACCGCACCTGCATGCACGAGGCCGTCTTCTCCGCGGACTGGCAGAAGGCGCGGGGCGCCGGTGGCCTGGAAATCGCCAAGCGGCTGCTGGACTACGGCTTCCACGCCCCCACGATGTACTTCCCGCTGATAGTCCCCGAGTGCCTGATGATCGAACCCACGGAGTCAGAGACGCAGGAGACGATCGACGACTTCGTGGCCGCCCTGAAACAGATCAACGCCGAGATCAACGAGGACCCGGACCTCGTCCGCAACGCCCCGCACACAACGCCAGTGGCCCGCCTCGACGAGGCGCAAGCGGCGCGGCGTCCCAACCTCCGCTGGACGGGGGAGGGTTAGGGGGCTAGAACTGCCAGTTCGCAGATGCGAGTGATGGCTCGGTCGAGGCTGGGAGAGTTGCGCCGAGCAGCTTCGGGGTTCCAGCGCAGCGACACGAACTCCCCTGCTTCGTCGTTGTAGGCCCGACCTGTGCGGTGAGTACCGCGCACACGGGCCGGGGCAATCGCCTCCCGCAGGCGCCTGTTGAGAGAGCGGCCTGCCAATTGCACCAGCCCTCTCTTGGGATCTTCCAGAGTTTCGGGACGGAGTGGAACCAACCTTGTGGCAACGCTCAACCAACTCGCTAGCCCTTCACGATCCGCCATCAGCCATCAGCCATCAGCCAAGCTTCAATTTCCATTACGGCAATGCGAATAAGCAGATTGGGAGCGATCGTTAATCCGCCTGATAATCCAGAAACGAGGTCAGCAGGGCAGATCATCGGTCGATCCAAATCCGCAATTGCCAATACCGGACCTAGGCGCATAGCTCTTTGGTTCATTCCCGATATCCGGTTTCTAATTGAGCCACCAGCCACCAATTCATCATAGACTTGAGCGCTCGGCAAGTAATCATCAATCAGTCGCCTGCCAACTGACCTTGACACGTTGTCCTCTATCAGCAAGGTGATCAGCATTAAGCTAAAGCGAAAGTCCCAAGTGCATGGGTAGTTGTACCTTGGGATCTCGAAATCGCGCGATTTCGCCAGGCATAACCCCCGCCTTTAGTATTTCGCATATGCGTGGGTCATCCGCAAGGGGATTCACGATAGAGCCATTCTTTCCGGGTGCGATGCAAAGCACTTCCCATCCATCTATGCCTTGGTCGCACAACAATTCCGGGCTGTGAGTGGTGAGAATAACTTGGCGGCGTTCGCTGGGACGGTCATCACCTCTTCTACGCCTGACTGGAACGCTCATCCTGTAAATCAAGGAAGCAAGACGCAGCACAATATCCCGGTTCAAGGAAATTTCCGGCTCCTCTATAAGCAGCGGGCCGCCGCGTTCCAGCAACGACCAGAACAACCCAATGAGTCTCAATGTCCCGTCAGAAAGCTGGTCTTCCCGTTGCCAGACATCGTTGGCGCGCCAGTTCTCGAAACGGGCCTTCAAGTGGGGTTGGCCGGTGGTTGCATCTCGTTCAAAGGTCAGTTCTTCCAATTGAGGCACGATGTGAGAAAGAGAAGTCGCAATCTTGTTAAGGCGGCTCTGGCGAGTCTTGCTGTTAGTCGCCGCTATTCTTTCCAAAAAACCTTGCCCGAAGGGATCGTTTTCAAGGCGGTTACCGCCGATTTCCGCTCCGAAACGCACTAGCTGTGGCACAAGATGCAAGTAAGTGACTTCGTCAAAAAACTCGGCCACGGCGCGGAACTTGCGATTGGCGTTAACCTGCTCCAGCGCGGTCTCCGTAAGAAGTTCCGGGTCATTTCCATCATCCCGGTTGGGGCGGCGCAACAAGGTCTCGCCCTGATGATCAACCACTTCTTCCTGGACCATGATGCGGTGATTGCCGGAACGTTCCACGGTAAACACTAGCCGGTACACCCACTCCACGGGCTCATCAGAATCACGGCTGAGGTGTGCCTCAATGCCCACCCCAACGCCGGAGTGAGCCGAGAGGCTGCGTATCTGGCGCACACCGCCCCTGCGCCGCACCGCCGCTTGCAGTCCACCACCCTCTCGTTTCGCCACGTCTCGGAGAAAGCGGATGGCGTCGAGCAAATTTGACTTGCCCGACGCATTGGGGCCGATTATGAAGGCGCGGTCCAGCAGCGGCACATCAACATCGCTGAAGTTGCGCCAGTTGGTCAGTTTCAAGCGGGTGATGATCATGTGCGCCTCCGCTCTGGCGGATGAGTGGTGCCTGCACTTCCAATGATACTACCCCGCGCCCGCCTGCCGTTCCTCTTCGAGGAGGGCGTTGAGGAGGGCTTCCTCTACCCGGACCTCTACGCCGGCGCGCTCTTCCTGTAGGAGCATGGCCACTCGGGAGTCACGGTGGCCCCAGCCTCGGTTGAGGGCCTCGGTCATTTCCTGGAGGGTGAGCTGAGCGAGGCGCATGGGAACGTCGTACTCGCGGCCCACGGAGAGGGCGAGATCAACGTCTTTGCGGGCCAGGCGCAGGGCGAAGTCGGGCGGGTCGAACTTGCCGGGGAGCAGGTGCTCGGCGAGTCCCTCGAAGGTGCCGCGGCGGCCTTGGGCACCCTTGCGTACGGCCTGCCACAGCGCCAGCGGCTCGACGCCGGCCTTGACACCCATGGTGAACACCTCGGCCAGCGCCGCCTGCACGATGTAGCCGGTGCAGTTGTGGACCAGCTTGGCGATGGCGCCGCAGCCGATGGGGCCAACGTAGTAGGCCTTGTCGCCTATGCTGTCCAGCACGGGCTTGCAGCGGTCGAAGACCTCCTTGTCGCCGCCGACCCAGATGGCGAGGTTGCGGGACGCCGCGCCCCGGGGCCCGCCGCTGACCGGCGCGTCGAGGACTTGGATGCCGCGGGCGGCGGCCTGCTCGTGGATGCGACGGATGAGCGTGGGAGTGCTAGTGCTGAGGTCGAAATAGACCTTGCCCTCGCTCATGCCCTCGAGGATGCCGTCTTCGCCGAGGCCCACGGCCTCGACTTCCGTGGGGCCGGGCAGCGACGTGAAGACGATCTCCGACGACTCGGCAACCTCGCGAGGCGAGTCTGCCCAGACCGCCCCGGCCTCGAGGTGCTGGGTGGCGGACTCCCGCCGGATGTCGTGGACGACCATCTCGTTGCCGCCCTGCAGGCAGTTGTAGGCCATGCTGGCCCCCATTGTTCCCAATCCAATAAATCCAACCTTCATGGTGCTCCTCCGGTTCAGCCTCAGATTGAGTCACATCATATCGTAGCGGCTATATTCGATGATGCCACTGCATTAACTTTTCCTTGTGGCAGCAGCATATTAATCTCTCGTTGAGTATCACAATTAGAGATGATTAACATAGTTAAGTTCACAATTATCAATAATTACCGGATAGAATTATCATATTTTCTTTACAATTTCCTGTAGAATTTTCGGGGTGGACAGCATTACGATACATCATATTCTACATAGTGGGGGGCAAACCATGGGCTGGACGTTCGACGCAAATGCAACGGGATCAACTAATCCGAGGACATTGGTTGCTGGGGTCGCCGTGCTGGCGGCTGTGGTCTTCTTGTTGTGGTTCGGGAGCCTTCGAATTCCGGACACAGTGTCAGCAGAAGGCAGCAGATCGACTGTTGAATGCCCGCTGACCCAACAGAAGGAATGTGGTGAAGTAGTTTCCAGTTCCAGATCGGAAGTCCGACCTGCAGCAGAGGGCACGAGCCACGCTTACGTGAGGCAGGAGCCCGTTGGGCGCGGATTCTTCGGCATTACTGCATTCGAGAATGCGGGAAATGCCGTGACAGGGGAAATCTCCCAGAGATGTCTGCTCCCTGGCAACCCCTGCTTTAGCGAAACTGACTACGCAGTTGGCGAGCTGCAGGCAGCGGGGCACGGGTTCCAAGGCAATCTCGCCACTCAATAAGGTGGCATGAAGCGCCAGCCCCCCGGAATGTCGATTCCACCGGAGGCCAAAGGCGAGATCTCGCAAGGTAAACGCACACCCCCTCCTTCAACCGGGACCGGGGGTGTGTCTTCGTGGTGGGGAATCCCGTTCCGAAGGCATGATCGGCCGTTGACAGTAGCGCGTATTATGGGGGCAGCAGGGCCTTATCCTGATAGGGGCCTATTCATTACCGGCGAGGGGATAATGCCGGGCTTCCTCAGCAAAGACGCTTCAGGTTCGAGAGATGACGAAGGGAATCGTCTGGGAGACCGAGAGTCATTGGCCGGATACGTGATTTCGCTTCCCGAACGCCTGGTTCGCACTTCGGCGGCCGGAGGCGGCGGGCTGCTACTTGAGGCCACCGATCATATTCTGCCGCCGCCCGTGCGTGGCGCAAAGATATACCAGTGCCTCATTGCCCGGCCACTGCGTATTACCGTAGAGGCCATCGGCGGGGTCAGCGAGCGTTTCCCCCAGGATGGAGCATCGGGACAGGAACTGATCCAGCGCAAAGTGGCCGGCAACGTCATAGAGGCGGTAAGCGTATTCACAGTAGGGTTTTCCCCTCTCTGGTTTCTGGCTGTTGCCTCCGATGTAACGGGCGGGACACGCGTCTACCTGGATGCCTTTGTGACAGAACTCAAGAAAACAGACGTACTCCCCGAGAGCACAGATGTCTCGTCCGTTGATGACCTGCTCTCCGTACTCGACAGGACGGTCAGCCAAGCGGCCGATGCGATAGATATTCCGCCCACAGCCATAGCCGATATGCGGGACTCAGTGGACCTGCTTAAGGAGAATGCCGGACTGATGCCAGGGCCGCAGCGACTGGCAGAAGTTTTCGTTCAGTTAAATGAGGCTGCGAGAGAGCAGAAACGTTCGTTGCTGGCGGTTTCCACGCTGGTTGCGGCGGGGGCGATTCAGGCGGGCGCGCAGCTCGGCAGCGCGTATATTGTGTCTTTCTACACTGAGTCCCTGGATGCTATTCGCAGGGAAGAGGTGTCGGCATATCTAGCTCGAATCAGCCAGCCCTACGTTGACGCTGCCACCAGGCACCTGGACCCAGGGCATCAGGCCCATACACCGCGGCTGATAAGGCGAGTCCTCGATCATCTGCCCACCTCAGGGCCCGACACAAACAACCCTATGGACATTCGGTAAATGAAAGCGGCAGCCGCCTGAGGACCATCCGTCGTCAGGCACACTGGCACAGCCGAACTGCACGGAGGCGCGAACATGGTTGAACAGGCGGAAAGGCTCTGGACCTACGACGCAGTGGAATCAGGACAATACGGCGCGGAGACGACGGTGGAGATAACTGAGGAAAACATCTCCCGTTACGCCGAAGTCGCCCTCAACGACGACCCTCGCTATCGCGGACCGGCCCCGACGTTGGCCATGCCAACGATGGTGCTCAGCTACGCCGTGCTGCTGCGGGAGGAGATCGCGGAAGCCAATGGTTTCGTTGGGTACGAGCAGTCACAGACCGCGCGAAAGCAGACTCCTTTCGCCAAGTGCGAAATCCGCTGGCACCACCCCGTCCGCGTCGGGGACGTCATCACCGGCAAGCGAGGGGTGCTGGAGAAGTACGAGCGCCGAGGCAGCCGGTTCGTCACCTTCCGCGTTGAGGGAATCAATCAGCACGGCATAAAGGCCGTCGAGTACGACTACACCTGCATCTTCGACTACGCCAAGGGACAGCGCGAAGTGCCCGCCAGTTCCACCCACGCCAACCCTCAACCCGCGGAGAGGAAGACAGGGCAAAGGCGGCGGCTGGACTTCGATTCAGCGGTGGAAGGGACGGCACTGGCCGATCTGAACATCACCGAGAGACAGGACGTCATAAATCGCCGCGGCGCCTTCCGTCTGGCGGGACGGCCGCCCAGTGAGAGCAACATTCATACCGATGAGGATTTCGCGCGGCAGAACATTTTCGGCAGCATTGTGAATTCGGGGCCGGCCACCATGTCGTACGTGGACCAGATGCTGCATCTGTCATTCCCGCCGGAGGCGTTCTACAACGGTGGGAGCCTGCTTATGCGGGCCATCACCCCCTTCCGCAGCGGAGACACGGTGACGTTCGCAGGGGAGGTAACTGGGCGCAGGCAGGAGGGGGACAAGGGAATCGTCGAGTGTCGGGTGCGGGGGACGAACCAGCGGGGCGAACTGGTGTGCCTGGCCGACGCCTCGCTTGGCGTGGGGTAGGCGCGTACGCTACTCAGAGTCGCCTCTCCTACCGTAGGCAACGTTGTACTGTCTTAATCATGAAATAGTTTAACCGCGGCACAGACTGAGTGCCGCGGTAAATGATTGCCGCTATTAGCCCCGGATCCTCCCGTAGATGCGCTCCGGCTCAACCAGGACGATTACGCCGTCCTGCTTGACCATTGCCTCGTCGTACTCCTCCCAGTCGGGGTGGTCGCCGTGGGCGCTGCAGGCGCGGAAGACCTCCCGCAACTCTACACGCATCGTCTCGGCGTCTGTGTTGCGGTAGTCCATCAGCGTGGCCGTGCCCTCAACATTGACACAGCTCCGCCAGTCTTCGCTGACCGCCATGACAGTGCAACGCTTATCGTTCTGGAGGTTGCGGACCTTGACCGAGCTGCCGTACACGATGACATAGGCCGCCTTGCCTTTGTAGGCTCCGCAGACCACGATGCTGGTGTGGCCCGCACCGTTGCGCCGGTAGGTGGTGATAACCCCGCGGTGGTTGTTGTTAACAAAATTCTCGTAGTCCTGGAACTCCATATCTATACCTCCGAGTGGGAATTTTCCGGGTCTGGGTGATCGGGGCCGTGACCCACAGTAATTGCTCCCACTGGTATAACATGCCCAGACACATACTGCATCCTCCGATGGGAGAGGTCGCCAATGGAATACAGGGAACTGGGCCGCACGGGCGTGAGGATTCCTGAAGTCGGGCTGGGGACATGGAAGTATCGCGGTGGCCCGGAACCGCTGAGGCGGGGGATCGCGCTGGGGGCGACACTGATCGACACGGCAGAGATGTACCGAACCGAGGACGCCGTGGGAATGGCAATCCAGGGCATACGCCATCGTGTGTTTGTCGCCACCAAGGTGCTGGGCAGCAACCTGCGATACGACCAAGTGCTGCGGGCCGCCGAGAACAGTCTTCGCCTGCTCAACAACGACGTCATTGACCTGTACCAGATCCACTGGCCGAACCACGGCGTGCCCATAGCGGAAACGATGCGGGCCATGGAGGAACTGGTTGATAGAGGGATGGTGCGGTACATCGGCGTGAGCAACTTCTCAGTCGGCCAATTGCAGGATGCCCAGACTGCGATGTCGAAATATCCGATTGTTTGCAACCAGGTTCTCTACAACCTGAAACGCAGGGGCATCGAGAGGGACCTGATACCCTACTGCGAGGAGCAGGGCATCACAGTCATGGCCTACACGCCGCTGGCCGACGGTTCCCTGGCCGTCCGGCCTCGGGCGAGGGCTGGCCGCAACTGGGAAGCGCTGCAGGACGTGGCCCGCGAGGCAGGGAAGACGCCGGCGCAGGTGGCGCTGAACTGGTGCTTGAGCCGCTCGCCGGTGGTGGTGATCCCGAAGACCAACAGCGTGGCCCGCACCGAGGAGAACTGCGGAGCTTCGGGATGGCGCCTGACACCGAGCCAGGTGCAGCGGCTGGAAGCTGCGTTTCCACTTTGAAACAGACGTCGCTGAAAAAGCTCTGGCTACTATGCCGCGGCCCAGGTCAACGAAAAGGAATGCGTTTGATCCGGCCCTGCCTCTAACCAAGACCCCCACAATCAGCGCTACATTCACCCCTCCGTGCAACAACGGTGGCCAAGGTGGTCAACGCGCAGGCGACAGAGGTCAGCAAGCCAACGGCGGACCCCCCTTGCTGCCTGACACCGCGACAGAACCGCATCGAGGCCCAGCCTTTCGGTGTTGTCCCTGTCGGAGGAGCAGCCACGAACGGTGGACCTCAAAGAAGACCGCCTACTGCAGCACCAGAGCAAAACACCCATACGCCAAATGCCGTAGAACAAATGGGGACTGCCAGCACCCCGCCCAAATGCAATAGTCAGAGGGATGAAGGATAAGCCCAGCACCCTAACCGACACCATCATCCACTCCGCAGTCCTACCCTTGCCCGAGTCTTCGGACGCATCGATCTACAGACCTCCGTTGCCCTCTCCTCGCGTCCTCAGAAGCGAAAAGGGAATGGCGACAAGGGCCATGATGGCCGCGGTGCGGAAAAAGGCGCGGAACACCGTCAGCCCCGCGTCATTGATGCCCTCGGTGTACTGCTCGACGCGGGCGTTCAGGACCTCGGTAGTCTCGCCGGTCTGTGGCAAGGGCAACTCGAGGCCGGAGGTCAGGACCTGGAAGTGTTCCACACCCCACGCGGACATCGCAGCCAATCCCAGAGTCATGCCCATCATGCGGGCAACGGTTACCAGCGAGGCGGCGGTGGCGCGGTAGTCCTCGCTCACCGCCCGCAGCGCCCGGTGCAGGATGGGAGCAATAACGAGCCCAAAGCCGCCTCCAGCCAACAACAGCTGCAAAGTCAGCGCAGGGTCATCGACGCCAATTTCCCAGCGGGAACAGAGAAACAGACCTGCGGCCACCATCAGGAGGCCGGTCACCGTCAGGGCACGGCCGCCCACCCTGGGCAGCAACCACCCACCAACCACCGACGCCAGCGGTATCACGCCGGTCATCCGCAGCAGCCACAACGCGCCGGTGAACGGGTCCTTCAACATCACAGTGTCGGCGGTGAGTGGGACTGTAATCATGGCGAGAATCAGCGCCACGCCGACGAGGGCTTGGGTAATGTTCGCCAGAAGGAACGACCACGAACGCAGGAACACATGGGCCAGCAACGGTTGCCATATCCGCCTTTCCACCGCCAGCAGGACGCCCCCCATCCCCAGCCCGGAGACCGCAAGAATGAACGGGACCGGCGATGAAAGCGTAAACAGGTCCTTGCGGGAGAGAGCCAGGGACAGCAGCAATAGCGCGGCGACTAGCAGCGCACCTCCCAGGTAGTCAACGCGGTCTCCGCGGGCGGGGCGGTTGGGCAGCCGCATCAGGGCTACGAATACCAAGGCGCTCTGGGGCACGTTGAGCCAGAAGATCCAGCGCCAGTTGGAGAGCTCGACGATGGCGCCGCCATAAGCCGGGCCCAGCATGGAGCCGGCCTCGGCCGCACCACCAACGACGCCGAGGGCCAGTGCCCTTTTCTCCGGCGGCACGAGGGTCGTCGCCAGCGCCATGCCAAGGGGCACGGTCGCACCACCACCGATGGCCTGGATAACCCGGGCGCCGATCATGAACTCAAAGCTATTGGAAATCGCCACCAGGCTGGTGCCGATACAAAAGACTATGAGAGAGACCTGGTACACCCTGGGGTAACCGTAAACGTCGCCTATCCGCCCGATGAGAGGCATGGCCACGGTGTAACCCAAGAGGTAGGCAGTGATGATCCAGGAGACCCGGTCCAGTTCGGTGATTGGGATCTTGAGATCCAGCATCACGCTGGGGAGAGCAGTCACCACCACCGTCTGGTCGAGTGCGGTTATGAATGCACCCAGACCGGTTATGGTCAGGATTACCCATGTGGAGTGTTCGCTGGCGGACGCGGACCCTGTGGCCTCAGGTTGCGATCTCAAGGGCACCCCAACAAATTCCCCCGGGTCCGGCGGGAGGGAGATTCATCGGGTACGAGTATCTCACAACTCCGGCGGCTCTATCTTTATAGGCTCATCAACATCACTGAGGGTCAGCTGCCGCTGAGAATCCTCTACATCGGTCAGGACGACCTGCCCGGTAATCAACGCCTGCATGAGCATTCCTGTGTCCTGCCGTATCCACATCTCCAAATCAACGGGAAAACCGGTACCGGCCGTGGGAACCAGTTCCTTTAGAACCTCGGAGGTGATGCGGCCTCCTATGCGATGCACATCGACACCGTCCAAGCGGTCCCGACCCAGGACTGCCGGCTCCTGCACCTCTTCGACAATGTCGGCCAGCGTAACACCAAGGTTGTTCAGGTCGATGGGTAGCGCTTCAGGGGCAACCTTCTCCCACTCTCCATTGATCAGATTCGTCATATACGCCGCACCGTCGACGCTGATCATATCTATTACCAGGTAAGAGCGCGGGAAGAGCAGTTCGCCCTCGACAGTAACGGAGAACTTACCGGGAACAATTGCCTTTCCGGACGCCCGATTCATCAAGACCCCGGGCAGAATATTGGTCGATCCAACCACGTGGTGAAGATCGAAGGTAACCGACTGAAGGGCCAAAAGGCGCCCGACCGTTCGCTGCAGCTCCTCCCTGGGATCAACCGGCTTGGGGGTTGCGGTAGGGATCGGAGTCGGCTCAGCAGCTGTACACGACAAGACAGACACACCCACCAAGAGAACGGCAACAACAAGAACGGCCTTCCATCCGTGGCATCCTCTGAGGGAAAGGGCCCCTGCGGTCCTGTTCCTCAGTTCCAAGACCACACAGCTACCTTGCCTGACGCGATACGGCGGGCCTCACCACTGCTGACCTCGACCACGTATATCTGCCCGCCGTGGGGCCCGCTGCCATTTCTCCTCCCCGATTCCGCACCGTCGGTACCGGCAACCACCAAGGCTGAACCATCGGGCGACCAGATCGAGTGCGAGTATGCGTACTGGTCAAAGAAAGACAACATGGTAAACAGTTCCCCGGTAGGACTGAACCGGAACAGGTGGCGCGGCTCGTCTGTTGCCTTGCCGGCAGCCACGGGGGAAACAGCTAGGTCCATCATACGGCTCAGGGGTTCGATACCGATCCAGGCGATCTGGTCTCCCTGAGGCGACCAGAAAAAAGCCAGCAGCTGTTCATCTACCACAGAGGAAATCTCAATGCCATCGGCAGACAGGAGGCGCAAGCGATCGAACACCGGAGTCCCGCCTCTCAACTGCTCAGCAACGGCCAATGATGAACCGTCCGGGGCCCAGGCGAATGCTGTCAAGCCCCTGGTTTCCAGCACCATCCTTGGTGGCTCCTCCCCAGGTCCCATCGAGGCAAGGAAGATGCCGTGCACGCCGCCACCGAAACCCGCATAGGCGACCTGCGAGCCATCGGGTGAGATTGCCGGAGCGCGGAAGGCGATCGCATCGACAGCAACGCTAACCTCGTTTCCGTTGGGAGTGGGCTCCTGAACAGTTACCCTGTCCCCGCTATGCACTGCCAGCAGTTTCGAGTCAGCACTCCACTGGAAGTAAAGTGGAGCACCGACTGCGACTGCTCCCGGCGCATCCTGCGATTGAAAATCGCGAACGAAAAGCGCCAGACCCTCCGGAGTAGGGGCCAGGAAACTCAAGTGGCGATCATCCGGAGACCAGTAAATGTAGTGGGGAGTCCCCTCTGCGACCGGAGCAGGCATTTCGTTGTTGTAGCCTTCGGTCATCCTACCGGATGCCATATCAAACACCTGAATCGACAGGCCGGCATCCTCCCCACCCACAGCAACGCGAGACGCCGCAATTCTCGAGCCATCCCGCGACCAGGTCGGCCAAGTGTAGGAATCACCACGCACCAGGGCTTGCGAAAGCAACCCGGCCCTGACGTCACCAGTGAGCCTTTCTTCCCCGGTGCCATCCGGGTTTATCACCAGTAAGTCGCCGGTGTTGTCGACGTAGGCTATACGATTCACCATAGGATGGAGGCCTGCATCTGCTCGTGTTTTCTCCTGCTCGGCATCAACCGTTGGCTCAGGCTGACCACAGGCCAGCAAGGCCCAGAGGATTGCGGGTATGATGAACGCAATCAGCCACCGTCGCAGAGGCGACATTCTCGGCTCCCTTCCAGAGGAAAGCGCCTTTATGTAGCCTCGCTATGATAACAAACTAAGACCGTGGACAAGCACTTGGCAACTGTGGGTAAACTAACCGCGCAAAGTATACAGCTGCCAGGGACCAGTGGGTTCTTTCTGGGCGCCACTAACGGCTCCCGTGAACTATCCAGCAGACAGGAGGCAAAGGCAACCACATCTGCAGCGTGCTGAACCAAAAAGACAAATTATCCCCATGCTAAAATACGAACAAGTTAACCATCCTTACACTCAATCAGAATAGGATTGTGAGGCATTCGCCGGGAAGCATCAGAAGTTATCCTCAGTGTCCACAGCCTTATTACTATTATCGTATAAGACTCAATCTGATCGGAAGATATTTTTGAAACACAGCAATAACACGAATTCCGGCAATCTTGGACAAATGATTTTCTATTCCAATAGAGCCCTCAGTGATTGATACAGTTAGGCTGAACATCAAATCTGGGAATGGTGGGAACGGGTGTGCCAGCTTCCTTCGTGAGAAGTATCGACCGAAGGGTGGGCCCAATGGCGGAGATGGCGGAGACGGCGGCAACGCGTACCTGGTCGGCGACGCGTCGTATAATACTCTGCTCCATATCAAGTTTAATAGCACTGTTTATTGCGATCCGGGTGGCCACGGCAAGGGCAAGAACCGGCGTGGCTCAAACGGAGATGACACCTTGGTTCCGGTGCCAATCGGTACCGTTGTTTGGCGGATGGACAAGGACGGGACCAGGGAGCTCTTGGCCGATATTCGCGACGATACGCCGTTGCTTGTTGGCAGAGGAGGAAAGGGAGGTTGGGGAAACGCCCGTTTCGCAACGCCTACGAACCAGGTACCGGTCTTAGCTGAACGTGGAGAGAGGGGCGAGGCGGCTGTCCTGTTCCTGGAGCTCAAGCTCCTGGCTGATGTGGGCCTCCTGGCGCGTCCCAACGCAGGCAAGTCTACTCTGATCTCGCGCTGCTCCGCTGCCAAGGCGCGGGTCGCCGACTATCCGTTTACGACCGTCGAGCCGGTTCTGGGGGTTGTTCGCTCAGGCAAGAGCGGTTTCGTTATGATGGAGATACCTGGCCTGCTGGAGGGGGCGCACAAGGGCGTTGGTCTGGGCCACCAGTTTCTGCGTCATGCCGAGCGCGCGCGGCTTTACGTTCATCTGGTAGATGGACTTGCTGAAGATCCAGCGGACGACTACCTCATGGTGCGAAACGAACTTTTGCATTTCAATCCCGAGTTGGGTGGCAAGCGGCAGCTCGTAGTGGTGAACAAGCTGGATGTGACCGAGGTGCGGGAGCAGCGTTCGTCCATACTCGAGGCTCTGAAAGTCGCTTTGCATGACCAGGGTGAAGTCGACGGGGAGATTATGTTCATCTCCGCAGCCACCGGAGAGGGCGTCGATGCGATGATAATGCGCATAGCTGCGATCCTTGAGGAATTGCCGAAGGACGCAGTTCCGGACGAGCAAGTGGTGTTGCAGCCAGCATTCGGCAGGCAGCGTCGGGAACCCGAGTCGGTGCGGATGGAGAATGGTGTATTTGTTGTCGAGTCGGAGCGCCTCGAGCGGCTGAGCGCTCTGGCGGATACGCGGGACCAGCGGGTGTTGCTGCAGTTGTGGCGTGAGATGCGCCGAACCGGTATGGCCGATAAGCTGATTGATGTGGGTATTGAGGTCGGCGACACCATTCGCATTGGTAAAGTGGAAGTTGAATGGTTCTGACACGGGTCGGAATCCTCGGCGGCACTTTCGATCCGGTGCATCTCGGACACTTGGAGATTGCGCAGCGGGCGAAGGAGGAGGCAAGGCTTGACCAGATCATTTTTATACCAGCCGGGCAGCCTCGCCTTAAGTCCGCCGAGCCGACTGCCGGTCAAGGGCAGCGGCTGAGTATGCTCCGCCTCGCTGTGGATGGTGTATCGGGCTTCGAGGTGTCCGACGCTGAGCTGTGGCGTTCCGGACCGACTCATACTGTGGAGACGTTGCGGGATCTTGGAGATGAGTTAGGTGGAGGCTGGGAGCTGGTATTCATCCTGGGCCTTGATGTCTTGTCCAAATTCGACGAGTGGGTTGATCCTGAGGGTGTGGTTGAATTGGCCAGCCTGCTGGCGGTAAGCCGGCCAGGGTATGCAGCCTTCGACTGGGATGGATTCTACGAGCGCTGTCCGTATGCTGCGGGACGGGTGGAGTGCATCGACTCTACCGCCATTGATATCAGCGCCAGCGAGCTGCGTCGACGACTTGCCGAGGGGACGCCGGTTGACGGACTGATGCCGGAGGCGGTGGCGCGGTATATCCGGGAGAACGGTTTGTATGGGACCTGACAGGAGCTGACTATGACGACTGAGTCGACCCAAGAGGGCGTTGAGAAATCCGAAAAGGGTCCAGTCCGGTTGCTGGAGGCTTCCGGGGCTTTGATGTTCGGTGAGTTTACGCTCTCCTCCGGAAAGAAATCGGATTATTACTTCGACTCAAGGAAGCTGACTATGGAACCCGCTGGTGCCCGGTTTGTCGCACGGCATCTCGTCGATTATCTTGACGCCGAAGGGATTGGATATGTCGGCGGGGTAGCGTACGGGGCGATTCCGATCGTTTCCCAAGTGGTCATGTTAAGCGGGATGCGAGAGGACAAACCGATCCGGGCGTTTTATCACCGGAAAGAATCCAAGGAACACGGCACCGCAGCGACTGCGGAAGGGCAGTTTCCGCCGAAGGGCGAACCAGTTGCCATAGTCGAGGATGTGGTAACTACTGGTGGTTCCCTACTTGCATCCATTCAGGATGCAGAAGAGAAAGGATATAACGTAACCCATGCCCTGACTCTCGTTGACCGGGATGAGGGAGGCCGTGAGGCGGTTGAGGCCGCAGGATACAATTTCTGGGCGCTGTTCACCGTGGAGCGTTCCGGAGAGCAGGTCTCGTTCGTCTATAACGGCGGTTAGGCTAAAGTCTGCATGGCAGGCAGCTATTCAGAAGCACCGGAGGGATGCGACATTTTGCGTATCCCTCTTATTTTTGTCGATCTTGTCCGCTTCCGATTAGCTGAAGTCCTGGCCGGGGCCGAAGAGCTTGGGGGTTTCCTCGACCGTGGCGGTACCGGAGGCTGGGGACTGCAGCTCGAGGGTCTGGCCGGCATTCGCTGAGGCGGTGCGGACGAACCCCAGGCCCCGCAGGTCGCCGCTTTGCGTGCGATAGACCGATGTGACCGTGCCGGCTTGCCTTCCTTCCAGGAACAGTGCTGTACCGACTGTTACGTCGCACCCGTCTGAGAAACGGAGGACCGAGAGGTATCTCTGGACCCGGTCGTAGCTGTCCAGGCGAGCGATGACCTCCTGCCCGATGTAGCAGCCCTTGGTAAAGTCGATCGCGCCGATCAGTCCGGCTTCCAGAGGGTTGTACGGCTCTCCCATCTCACTGCCGAATGCCGGGGCGCCATTGGCGACTCGCAGCGCTTCCCAGGCTTCGGCATCCATCTGGGACGCTCCTGACGATTCCAGAGAGGCGCCGATCTCCGCGGCGTAATCTGAGACCGCCACCAGCAAACAACACGGCAGATCACCCAGCGGATGTGAGATGGCAATTGCCTCTCGTCCACCTATGTTGACCGTTGGCGCTGGATACTGCAGGCCGGGCAGGCGGTCAGTACCATCGGGTTCAAGGTTCAGTGCCGCGTCGCAGCCTTCACCGGCAAGTGCAATGACGGCGGTGGAGCCGGAAACGTCCTCCACCTCCAGGTCCTCCATGATGGTGTACTTGTCGAGCCACTCTATGACCGGCTGTTGCTGGCCGGGGCTCGTGAGCAGGTAGACGCACTCGCCGGCGTGGATGACGCTGAGCAGGTCCACAATGCGACCCCGGTCGCTGGTCAGCACGGTGGGGGCCCAGTGGCCGGGCTGCAGGTGGTCTACCTTGTTGGTGGAAAGGCGGTTCAGCAGGTCGAGGGTGTCCTCTCCAGTGGCTTTCAGGCACCCATAGCCGGAGTCTAGTCGGAAAACAAGAGTGCCGTCGGCTTGGGCCTGCAGCTTGGGCACTGAGGCGGAAGATTGCTGTAGTGCCATGTTGCCTCCTGGTTTCGGACGGAATTAGTCTTAACTATTAAGCGCCGCCTTCATCGGGTGAAGACGGCGCTGTTGTCGCGTAGTCCAATAGATCTTGCGCTACCCGATAACCGCCGGGCTGGTCATTGCTAGACGCTGAACGAAGTGCCGCAGCCGCAGGCCTTCTTGGCGTTGGGGTTTTCAAAGACGAAACCCTTGCCGTTCAGGCCGTCGGAGAAGTCCAACTGCGTACCAACGAGATAGATGTAGCTCTTCTTGTCGACGATGACCTTCACGCCGTACTGCTCGACCACCTTGTCGGTGTCATTGTGCTCGCCGCTGATCTTCAGGTCGTAGGTCAGGCCGGAACAACCGCCACCCTTGACGGCCACGCGGACGCCAACATTGTCTTCCGTCCCATCCTTCTGAGCGAAATACTTGATCTTCTCGGCGGCCTTCTCGCTGATCTCAACCGTAAGTTCCACGCCATCTCTGGTAATAGGCATATTACCCTCCGGGGCTGTGTTTCGTGTCACAACACAGTATTGCCGCCACACTGGGCGACAACGCCATTGTATGCGGCAGCAGTGTGGTGGTCAAGGCGGAGGTGCAGGGGAATCGGGTTTTTTTATGACACTTGCTCCTTGCCAAGCCTCATGACGCATCCCTACCATGATTCCTGTGCCCGATCCCCGACATACGCCTTTCCCAGCACCTCGGAGGCGACGGCGCCTGGTCGGACAAACCCAGTGGGACAAAATGGGACAGAATGGTGCGGGAATCCGGATTTTTTGTTCCCGGCAGCCAATTTCGTAGCTGACGGACCAAGAAAAACGGCAAAAATGGGACGGAATGGGACAAAATGGGAATTTAGGCCAGGTTTTGCGTCCCAGAATTCCCACGCGAAAGTCCGGTATATACACCAGCCACCCCGGTCAGCCAGATGGTGCGCCCGCACAATTTGAACATTCAGACCCGGCTCAGAACAAAATCAAACCGTGATGACCTTGTCTGTGGTGATGGAGTACCGCTGCGCAGCCAGATTCTGCTGAAACGTGACTGCCTCGGGCTCAAGTGAGACTAAAGGTCGATGTTTTCAGCTTCGGCTACTATTCCAATGTCCTTGTCACCGCGGCCGCTGAGGCAAACGAGTATGATGCTGTCTTGGGGAAGCTTTGGGGCCAGGTCTGCGGCGCCATAGATGGCGTGGGCCGACTCCAGCGCCGGGATGATGCCCTCGGTGCGGCAGAGGAGGTGGAAGGCCTCCAGGGCCTGCGGGTCGGTGACCTCACTGTATTCGGCGCGGCCTGAGTCCTTGAGGTAGCTATGCTCCGGGCCCACGCCGGGATAGTCCAGCCCCGCCGAAATGCTGTGGGCCGGGCTGACCTGTCCGTCCTCGTCCTGCAGCAGATAGGTCATTGAGCCGTGCAGGACCCCGGGCCGCCCGGCGGTGAGGGTGGCCGAGTGCTCGCCGCTGTCCAGGCCCCGGCCCCCGGCCTCCAGCCCCACCAGCCGGACATCCTCGTCGGGCACAAAGGGGTGGAAGGTGCCAATGGCGTTGCTTCCGCCTCCGACGCAGGCCATCACATAGTCGGGCAGGCGACCTTCGGCCTGCAGGATCTGCGCCCGGGCCTCCCGGCCGATGACGCACTGGAAGTCTCGCACCATCACCGGGTAGGGGTGCGGGCCCACCACGCTGCCGATGAGGTAGTGGGTGGTTTCCACGTTGGTGACCCAGTCGCGGATGGCCTCGTTGATGGCGTCCTTCAGCGTCCGGGTCCCCGACTCGACGCTGATAACCTCGGCCTCCAGCAGGCGCATTCGGAACACATTGAGGGACTGTCGGCGGATGTCTTCCTCGCCCATGTAGACGATGCACTGCAGCCCCAGCATGGCGCAGGCGGTGGCCGCGGCGACGCCGTGCTGGCCAGCGCCGGTCTCGGCGATGATGCGCCGCTTGCCCATGTGCTGGGCCAAGAGTGCCTGTCCGAGGGCATTGTTGATCTTGTGGGCGCCGGTGTGAGCGAGGTCCTCGCGTTTGAGATAGATCTTGGCCCCGCCCAGGTGGCGCGTCAGATTTTCGGCGAAGTAGAGGGGGGTGGGGCGGCCGACATAGGAACTAAGCAGGTCGACGAGGCGTGCCTGGAAGTCCTCGTCAGCCTTTACGGTGTTGTAAGCCTCTTCCAGCTCGGCAACCGCCGCCATCAGGGTCTCGGGAATGAACTTGCCGCCGTAGTCGCCGAAGCGTCCCCGCTCGTCGGGGAAGACTGCCGTGGGGATAGTTGCCATCGTTCTCCATCCGTCTAGTTGTATTCCGATTTCCCTCTGGCGGCTAGACCAAGCCGGTGAGGGCGGCGTCGGTATCTCTGGCGTTGCTGATGAACCGCTGAATTTTGCGGCGGTCCTTCTTGCCAAGGGTCTCGATGCCGCTGGATACGTCGACACCCCAGGGCCGGACGGCACTGATGATCCGTCCCACGTTGGCAGGGGTGAGTCCTCCGGCCAGCAGGAAGTCACCTCCGCGGTGGGCCAGCGATGCGGCCACGTCAAGGTTAAAGCTCTGACCGGTGCCGCCCTGAATGCCTTCCACCAGCCGGTCAAGCGTTACCAGGCAACCGTCGTCGGCATATTGAGCAACGCGTTCAGCGAGTTGCGGAACGTCGTCGGGTGCCCGGTAGGACGCTGGCACGTGAACTACTTTGATGACCTGACAGTCCACGGCTGCGGTGTATTCAACGCTCTCTTTGCCGCAGAGCTGCACGGCATCGAGACCACAGTGGGCGACGGTGTCGTTAACTTCCTCCAGCGACTGGTCGGCAAACAGTCCGACCATTTGAGGGGATGGTCCGTCCAGCTCGCGCACGGCGGCGACGATTTCTTTCGCGGCGTCAGGGGCTATGCGACGGTGGCGCTCAGGGACGAAGACCATGCCTATGAAGTCGGCCCCAGCCTCTGCAGCCACGCATGCGTCCTCCGGTGTGCCAATGCCGCAGATCTTGACCCGGATCATGCCGGACCCTGAGAGGACGCTGCCGGTTGGCGCTGGCCGGTGAGTTCACGCACCTTGGCGCCCACGTCGGGGGCGGTGACAAGGGCCTCGCCGACGAGCACCGCGTTGACGCGGGAACGGCTGAGGAGTCGTAGGTCGTCGCGGGTGAATATGCCGCTCTCGCTGACCAGCACCTTGCCGCGGGGAACCAATGGGGCCAGGCGCTGGGTGACAGCCAAGTCGGTGGTGAAAGTGTGAAGGTCGCGGTTGTTGATGCCGATGATCTCGGCTCCCACCTCAACCGCCGTTTCCAGTTCGGCCTCGTCGTGGACTTCTACGAGGCACTGCATCCAGAGGGACTGTGCCGTTTCCAGCAGTTCCTTCATCTGGTAGGGGTTCAGGATGGCAACGATCAGGAGGATGCCGTCGGCACCGGCGGCGCGAGCTTCGTAGACTTGGTATGGGTCGAATATGAAGTCCTTGCGTATAACGGGGGCTCGCCCCGATGCGCCGGACTGCTTGATGGACGAAAGGTGGGCAAGCTCACCTTGGAATCGCGGGTCGGTGAGGCAGGAGATGGCAGCGGCGCCATTGGACACGTAGGTATGGGCGAGATGCACTGGGTCGAAGTTGGGGGAAAGCAGGCCCCGGGATGGCGAGGCCTTTTTCACCTCGGCAATCAGCCGGATGCCGCCGCTCGTGAGGGCGCCGGACAAGTTCAGTGGGCGCGGCTGCTCTGCTGCTGCATGCTCTACATCGGCGTAAGACACTGCCTGCATAGCCTCGGCAAGTTCAAGCCGCTTGGCCGCTACGATGTCGTCAAGAATGCTGGGCATATCAGGGCACCGTCGATTCTGAGTTTTCGACGTTAGTGTAATACATCCCACTCATCGCTGGTTATTCCCCGTTGTGAGACTGGCTCAACTCAACAAGGGCTTCAAGGCGCTGGCGGGCGGCGCCGTTGTCGATGGCCTGGGCGGCGGTATGTATGCCTTCGGGGATACTATTTGCCTCGCCGGCGGCGAGCAAGACTCCGGCGGTATTAAGCAGCACTGCGTCGCGGATGGGGCCGCCCGTGCCGTTCAGCAAATTGTGCATGGTCTTTGCGTTAGCCTCTCGGTCTCCACCGCGCAGGTCTTCTATGCCCCAGCGTCCGAGACCTGTGGCGTCGGGACGGAACGTCCAGTTCTCCACCTCTCCATCGTGGAGTTCCCAGATTGTAGTGTCGCCGTCCAGGGCGATCTCGTCGAGGCCGCCCTTCCCGTGGACCACCAGGGTCCGCTCCGAGCCGAGGAGCCGCATCACCTCGGCCATTTTCTCGCCGAGCTGAGGGAAGGCAACGCCGATGAGCTGGCGCTGGGCGGCCGCAGGGTTGGTTAACGGGCCGAGGATGTTGAAGACGGTGCGGATGCCTATCTCGCGGCGTACCGGACCGGCGTAGCGCATTGAGGGGTGGAAGGCTTGGGCGAACATGAAACCGATGCCACCCTCGTTGATGCAGCGTTCCACGCCTTCGGGTGCCAGTTCGATTCGCACTCCGAGGGCCTCCAGGACATCGGCGGCGCCGCAGCGTCCTGAGGCTGCGCGGTTGCCATGCTTGGCGATGCGAACACCGGCGCCCGCTGCCACCAGCGCGGCGGCAGTGGAAATGTTGAACGAGTCGGAGCCATCTCCCCCAGTGCCGACGGAATCCACAACAGTTCCTTCAACGTGAACCTTGAGGGAGAACTCGCGCATGACTGTGGCCATGCCTGCGATTTCCTCGGTGGACTCGCCTTTGAGTCGCAGCGCGGTAAGGAAGGAGCCTAGCTGGGCCGGGGTTGCCTCGCCCTGCATGATCTGCCGCATTGCCAATGCAGCCTGCTCCATAGTCAGTGACTGCCCAGAAACGAGCAGGTCTATTCCTTCGCGAATGTCCAAGGTTAGTTGCTCCGTAAAAATAGTGAACTTTCGTAGTGGAACCTAAGTGCCGCTCTTCTCCAAGCCAAGGAATTGCATCAGATTTAAGCCCGCCATAGGGCCAGCTGTTGCCTCACATCCTCGTGCGGAATCCCCTTGTCTTCTGCAGTTTGCTTGATGGCTTTCTCATAGCTGTAGGAAAGTACAAGCCTGTACATGGCTTCGTCTACTGCTTCAGCGGGGCTGGCATCCGAAGGCAGGAACTCAACTATTCCCAGAATCGCGTCCCTTGATGTCCAGATATTCGTCTGTTCCTGAGCCTCCACGGACCCGGTGATGTCACGGCGCCACGTGCCCAGTGGTCGTGGTGGCTGGTCGTACTGTGCGATGATGGGAGCCACATCGCGGTAGTACAGTGGGCGGAGCCGGTCGAAGGGCTCGGCGTAGGTAGTAGCGTCTGGCAGGCTGTTGATCAGCTCCAGTATTACCTCCTTGGCCTTCATGACAACTCCGTTCTATTGTGCGCAGACACCTGGTTTAGGTAATTCTGTAGCAGAGCTTTGCCGTCGGGGGTCATTATGGACTCTGGGTGGAACTGTATACCCTCCACCGGGTGTTCCTTGTGCCGGATGCCCATAATCAGGCCGTTTTCGGAACGGGCGGTGACCTCCAACGTGTCGGGGACAGTTTCCGGGTAGACCACGAGCGAGTGGTAGCGGATGGCTTCGAAGGGATCCGGGAGACCGCTGAGAACCCCCGCACCGTTGTGGTGAATCATTGATGTCTTGCCGTGGCGGATTTCGCCTGCCCTGTCGACCCTGGCGCCGTAGACGTAGCCTATGCACTGGTGTCCCAAGCACACACCCAGCGTCGGGACCGTGGGCCCGAAACGGCGGATCACGTCATTGGAGATTCCCGCTTCCATTGGGGTGCAGGGGCCGGGCGAGATCACGATGCCGTCGGGGGCCAGGTCTTCGATATCGTTCAGGGTGATCTTGTCGTTGCGGTGCGTGTCTACTTCAGCACCCAGCTCGGTCAGATACTGATAAAGGTTGTAAGTAAAGCTGTCGTAGTTGTCGATCAGCAGCAGCATGGTGTCCTCGCGGCACTTTTGGCGTTGGATGGGGATCTAATAGCGTCAGAACAGCTCGACGAACTCCAACCAATTGCCGTCGGGATCCTGGGCGTAGCAGGCCTTGCGGGACAGCTTGCCGTTCTCATCGAACATCGATGCGGGTGGGTTGTTGTAACGCAGGCCCTTCTCGCTGGTGTCGGCATAGAAAGTGTCTAGGTCCTCAACGAAGAAGGCCAGATGCGCCGCTCCCAGGTCGTTGCGCTCGGTGCTGTTGGAACCGCTCTGTGGGGACAGGTACTGGATCAGCTCCAGCTGATGCCCCTCGCCCATGTCGACGAAGCCGCCCTTGATGTGGGCCCCCGGGAAGGCCAGAACCTGCTCGACGAACTCACCCTGGCGCTCGGTGCGGCCGGCGATGCGCATTCCGAGGATTTCCGAGTAAAACCGAACTGACTCCTCGATGTTCTGGACTACGAACCCGGTGTGAAAGAACGACTTCAGCATGACTCTCCTCCTGACTGGTTGGGGTGGCGGTGGTCCAGCTTGCGATCAGAACCCCGCCTCTGCCATGTCGATGGCCCGCATCAACGCACCGGACTTGTGGCGGGTCTCTTGATACTCGTCCTCGGCCACGCTGTCGGCTACGATGCCTCCGCCAGCCTGCACGTACATGGTGCCGTCCTTGTAGATGCCGGTGCGTAGAACCAGGGCGGTGTCCATGTTGCCCGAGTAACTGAAATATCCCACGGCTCCGCCGTAAGGGCCGCGCTTTTCGCCCTCGACTTCCGCAATGATCTCCATGGCCCTGATCTTGGGTGCGCCGGAGACGGTGCCTGCGGGGAAGCATGAGCGCAAAGCGTCGTAGGGTGTCAGTTCCTTGCGGAGTCTCCCCTCGACGTGGGAGACCAAATGCATCACGTGAGAGAAGCGCTCGACCTCCATCATCTTGGTCACTTCCACGGTGCCGGGGTAACTGACCCGGCCAATGTCATTTCGGCCTAGGTCGAGCAGCATGACGTGTTCGGCCCGTTGCTTTTCGCTGCCTTTCAGCTCCGCCTCGTTGGCCTCGTCCTCGCCAGGCGTAGCGCCCCGGGGGCGAGTGCCGGCTATGGGATGGGTTGAGGCGATTCCGTCTTCCACCTTGACCACGGACTCGATGGCAGCGCCGACGATCTGAAAGCCATCCAGGTCCAGATAATACATGTAGGGTGAAGGATTGACGCTCCGGAGGGCACGGTAGATCTGGAACGGATGGGCACCCGTCCGACGGGAGAACCGTTGGGAGTTAACGACCTGGATTATGTCGCCTGCGTAGACATACTCCACGCACTTCTCGATAGCGTCCGCGTATTGGTCGGGCGTAAAGTTGGACTCGATGGGACTGGGCGGAACGGCTGCGCCCTGTTGTAACTCCTCGGGCAGGGCCAGAGGTTGGGACAGCAAGCGGACCATCTCCTCAATGCGGGCCACGGCATCGTTGTATGCCTGCTCCACATCGCCTTCCAGCCTGGCATGGGAAACCACCTTGATGTCGTGGCGCAGGTGATCGAATATAAGGATTGTCTCGCCGAACATGAACACCGATTCTGGCACGTTCTGAGGGTCGGCGGGCATCACCGGCACCCGCGGCTCGAAGTAACGGATGGCGTCGTAGGCAACGTAGCCCACCGCACCGCCGTGGAAACCGGGCAGGCCGTCGACGGCTATGAGCTTGTGCCGCGCCATTTCCTCTTCCACCAGCGTTAAGGGATCGATTTCGCCAGCGGGTTCCCCGGGGCCAGTGGTGATAACTTTGTAGGGGCTCGTACCGATGAAACTGTATCTACCCAGGCGCTCACCACCCTCCACGCTCTCCAGCAGGTAGGAATAGGGGCCTTGAGCCACCTTCAGATAGGCCGACACGGGCGTCTCGAGGTCGGCGTGGATTGAGCGGTATACCGGCACCAGGTTACCCTCCCTGGCCCGCGCCTTGACCTGCTGCAGGGTTGGGTAATACATATCGCGCTCCAAACAAAAAGACCCGTCCATCAAGGGACGAGTCTGCATCGCGTTACCACCCTTCATTCTCCGGCGCACCAAGGTCGCATGGCGCTTCGCTGCTCTGGCACATAGACAACAGCGTCCGGAATCTCAACCGGCGGGGGGACCAGTAGTCTAGTTGGTCCCATGCCGCGGGCCTTTAACGGTGCCCTAACCGGCTCAGCCTATCTCCTGGTGGGAGTTCGGCCTGCAGCTCCGGGGTCCATTCGCACTTCTGCACTGGGCGCCGGCTTTCACCATACCCGGCTCGCTTTTTGCCCTGCTGGAAGCTTACTACTCCCCTTCACAGCCTTTCTTCGTATTCGTTTGTTGCCATCGAGGATAGGCTAGGGATCGCGGGCGTGTCAAGCGGGTCGACTTGAAAATCGGACACAGGTCTCCCGTGCTTGCCTAGCGTCTGGGTAGGGACTATCATCCGAAACAGGAAGTATCGTTAAAGGCAATGGCCCCGACGCAACTGTGCGATTGACCCTTCCGAAATAAATAGCGTCGGGAATTCCTTTCTTGGGATGAGACTCTTCGGCGGGACTGGGATTGAGTACAGCAAACAACGTGGGGACCCGGCCAGGAGGTGGGCTAGCCGCCTTCGGAGTTCGGGAATTTGTGGGCCGTCTTCAACAGATAGTCGGCTCGGCGAATGTCGTCTTTCATCCCGACGACCTTTTGGTTTTCGAATATGACGGCTCGATAGATCGCGGAATGCCCAACGCCGTTGTGTTCCCGCTGAACACCCACGAGGTCAGCCGCGTTATGGCCCTGGCGTGGGACGCTGGAGTGCCGGTGGTAGGACGTGGGTCCGGGACGGGACTCAGCGGCGGCGCAATATCGCATCCGGATGGGATTCAGATCGCCTTCACGAGGATGAACCGGATTCTTGAGGTGAACCGGGATAACCGACACGCCGTCGTGGAACCGGGGGTCATCAACCTCGATCTAGACACATACGTCCGGCGGTTTGGCATGCGTTATGCACCCGACCCGTCCAGCCAGCGGGCCTGCAGCTTGGGAGGCAACATCGCGGAGAACGCCGGAGGTCCCCACTGCCTCGCCTACGGGACTACAACTAACCACGTTCTGGGAATGGAGGTGGTTCTGGAGGATGGCAGCATGGTTTCCTTGGGGAGCATGGCGCGCGAGACGCCAGGCTACGACCTCAGGGGTGTGTTTACTGGCTCGGAGGGAACATTCGGTATTGCTACCCGGATAATGGTGCGGATCCTTCCGATTCCAGAGGCAGTCAAGACCTATTTGGGAATTTTCCTGGATGTTGAGTCCGCCTGCACCGCAGTATCTGCCATCATTGGGCATGGGATAGTGCCCGCTGCATTGGAGATGATCGACGCCCTCAGCATACGAGCTGTACAGAACGTGTCGGACGCCGGATATCCTGACGACGCCGGGGCGGTGCTATTGATAGAGCTGGAAGGATTGAACGAGGAGGTCGACGAGATCGGGCTGGAAGTAGAGGCCGCTCTTTGGGACACGGGCGCCAGCCAAGTGCGCTTTGCCGCCGAGGCCGCCGAGCGGGAGCAGCTGTGGAAGGGACGCAAGGGGGCACTTGGGGCCCTGGGCAGCCTGGCTCCAAACTACTACTTGGTCGATGGAGTCGTACCGCGGACGCAGCTGGCCCCTGTTTTGCAGCGGGTGGCTGAAGTCGGTAGGAAGCACGGGGTTACCATCGCCAATGTATTCCACGCAGGTGACGGCAACCTGCATCCCTGCCTGCTTTTCGACGAGCGGGAACCTGGAGCATTGGAGAGGATTACGGTAGCAGGGGCAGAGGTGCTGGAAGTCTGCGTCGCTGCCGGCGGGACGCTGACTGGAGAGCACGGGGTCGGGCTTGAAAAGAAGGAACAGATGCCTCTGGTCTACACTTCAGAGGATATGGCAGTGATGCGCGGCGTCCGTGATGCCTTCGCCCCGCGCAACAACATCAATCCCGGCAAGATCTTTCCGGACGGACACCGCCACCACGCTGCTGCTCATCGCCCCGTTCCTGGTATGTACGCCTAGCTATTTCAGACTTGTGCAGCGTTTGCAGTAACGCTCCTGCCGGATACAGTCAATCCGTGATATCAATATGTCGCCGGAGTAACCGTTGACCACACCTTATGCTGATGAGCTGAGCCGGATTGTGCCACGAGCGTCACTTCCACCCTCGTACGTGCATTCCGAGTATGCCATCGATGGGCTGAGCCCGATGGCCGTGGTGGTCCCTGAGGACCGGAAACAGGTTGCCGACGTGATGAGTTGGGCCGCTGAGTACGGGGTTCCCGTATTTCCCCGTGGGGGTGGCACCAAGACAGCCCTTGGCAACCCACCCGAAAGCGTTGGACTGGTGCTGGACCTTTCGCGCCTCAATCGGGTCATTGATTACCAACCGGGAGATATGACGGCCACCGTTGAAGCAGGTATTACCCTGGAGGCTCTGCAGCGGGAACTGGGTTCGGCACGACAATTCGTACCGCTGGAATCGCCTCTGCCGGGGCGGGCAACCGTAGGAGGCACGCTGGCAACCGCCTATTCGGGTCCGATGGCCCACGCATATGGGCCCCCGAGAGATTGGCTTATCGGAATCGGCGTTGTGGGGGCAGACGGTGTGGCCACCAAGGCCGGAGGGAGGGTGGTCAAGAACGTGACAGGCTACGACCTGAACAGGCTGTACACAGGTTCACTGGGTACGTTGGCCGTGATTGTGGAAGCCTCGTTCAAGGTGTCGCCATTACAGCCAGAGGAATACGCGCTGGTTGCGCCGTTCGATACGATGGAGGAGGCCGTGCAGGCCGGGTGGGACGCGCTGAACCTGTCATCGGGACCGATGAGCTACTTGGCGGTCACCGGTGGGCTGGCCCGGCATTTCGTCGCTGCCCATCCCGGTTCACCGCTGGGTCAGGCTTTGGGAGAGAGGATGGGAGGTCTTGGGCTCAGCTTCTTTGCGGGGCGCTCAGAGGCAGTGCAACGGCGAGTGGAGGATACATCGGCAGCGCTGCTGAACGCCGGTGCCATAGATGCACTTGCCGTCGAGGGTGAGGGGCCACAGGCGGCGCGGCAGTGGGCTGCAGACCTGGGCTGGCAGGAGGATTCGCAGCCGGTGCTGGCTTTCAAACTTACGGCGCCTCGGCGGATCATACCCACACTCGCGGAGGCGTGCCTGCGAATCGGCCTGCTGGAGACGCCGTCTGAAATGCTGGCGGACCCAGGGTTCGGAACTGTTCGGCTACTGTTCTGGGGTGAGTCGGAGGAAGAGGGAATCAGGCGAGCCATAGACGATGTAAGGATGGTTGCCAGGCAGCATGGCGCTTCGGTGGTGATTGAGATCTGTCATCCATCCATCAAGGTGAATCTTGACGTGTGGGGAGAGGAGCCTGGGACCATGGACCTTATGCGGCGAATCAAGGACCAACTCGATCCTAAACACCTGCTGAACCGCGGCCGCTTCCTAGGGCGGCTGTGATGACCGACAACAGCGGGGAAAGCGTACTGCCCGATGTGCCTGCAGCTGCCGACCTGCCTGAGGAATATTCGGTGGCTGGCGAGAGAGCGACTGAGCCTTCAACCCAGCCCTCGCTGAGTGCGCTGTTCGCGGGGTTCTCCGAGATTGATGCTCCGGCTGAAGCTGACATGTACCGTTGTGTTCATTGCGGGCTGTGCCTGAGCGCCTGCCCAACGTATGGCGTGACGGGGCTGGAGATGGAGTCGCCTCGTGGCCGGATCGCCCTGATGAAGGCGGTCAACGAGGGGCGGGTTGGCATCAGCGATCGCATTGTTTCTCGTTGGGAAGCCTGCCTGAACTGTCGTGCTTGTGAAGCGGTATGCCCGTCGGGCGTTCCTTACGGGCGGATGATGGAACGCACCCGAGCACAGGTGAGGGCGAGAGGTCAACAGTCTGATGGCATAAAGCGAATGACCCGGTGGTTCTTACGAGGGATGTTGCCGCGTCCGGGCCTGATGCGCCTGGGTGCGAGCATGTTGCGGCTCTACCAGCACCTGGGAGTGCAGAGCCTGCTTCGCAAGACACGGCTGCTCCGCCTGCTGCCTCGCAACCTTGCGGAACTGGAATCGCAGCTGCCACGCATGAGTGGGCGGTTCTTTGGGCCCTCGCGCCGCAGCCACCGTCCCAGGGATGAGGAACCGCGTTTGAAGGTCGCGTTGCTGTCGGGATGCGTAATGCCGCTGATGCAGGCCGACACAATGAACGCCACTGTGCGGGTCCTGACCCGGAATGGCTGCGAGGTTACTGTTCCGCGCAAGCAGGGGTGCTGCGGGGCCCTGAACCTGCACGCCGGCGACCTGGAGACTGGGCGTAAGATGGCTCGCCGCAACATCGACTCCTTCCTCGCCACGGGTGCGGACCGCATCGTAACCTGCTCTGCTGGCTGCGGCTCCAGCATGAAGGAATACCACGATCTGCTGAAGGACGATCCCGAATACGCCGAGAAGGCGCGCCAAGCCGGCGAGATGACCAGAGATATTACAGAGCTGCTGCTGGAGCTTCCGTTTAGGAGGCCGACGGCCCACATTGACCGGCAGATAACCTACCAGGATCCCTGTCACCTGGCGCATGCCCAGCGGATCACCGCTGCTCCCCGTACCCTGTTGCAGTCAATCACCGGCGTGCGGCTGCAGGAGATGGAAAATCCATCCATGTGCTGCGGCGGCGCCGGGATTTACTCGGCAGTGCAACCGCTGCTATCCCGGCGGATACTGAGCCGGAAGGTAGAGGCGATCATTGAGACGGAGGCCGAGGAGGCCATCACGGCAAATCCCGGCTGCATGCTGCAGTTGCAGCAAGGCCTGGCCACCGCTGGGCACGATATAGCGGTGCGCCACGTAGTTGACATCCTGGATGAGGCGTACAGGCTGGAGGAGACGTCGCCCGGTCGGGGAGAGCGAAGCTCAACTCCCCGGACCCAGGCTCCCAGCCAGGCACCGCTACAGATGGACCTGGAAGAGGCGCGGGCTAGCCAGATGCAGGGGACGCGGCGGCGAGGGCTTTTTGGGCGGCAGCCAGACTCGAACCGTAGGCAACCTCGTAACCGTTAGCGTTCAGGATCTGCTCCAAGGCCGACAGGAGGGCGAGCACATTGCGGTCCCGGGCGGAGTCGCCCATCAGGCCGATGCGCCAAGCCTTCCCGCGAAACTCGCCCAAGCCGCCTCCGATTTCTATGCCGTATTCGTTGAGCAGCGTTGACCTGACCTGCGAGTCGTCTATGCCCTCGGGGATCCCGACCGTGGTCAGGGGGTTGAGCCGGTGCTCCGGATTGGCCAGCAGATCCAGCCCCAGGGCCTCCAAGCCGGCGCGCAGGGCGGCGGCCACCCGGGCGTGCCGGTCTATGCGTTTCTCGATGCCCTCCTCCATCATCATCCGCAGCGCCTCGCGGAGGGCGTAGGTCATGGAGATGGGGGCGGTGTGGTGGTAGCTGCGGCTTTGGCCCCAATAGCTTTCGAGATCCTGCAGGTTGAAATAGAAGCTCTGGACCGGGGTCTCACGGGCCTTGACGACCTGCATGGCGGACTCGCTGAGGGTGATGGGGGCGAGGCCTGGAGGGGCGCCGAGACACTTCTGGGTGCCGCTGTAACAGACGTCGATGCCCCATTCGTCCACCTGCATGTCGTGGCCGCCAAGGGAGGTCACGGCGTCCACAATGGAGATGGCGCCGTGGCGATGAATGACGTCAATGATCTCGGGCATCGGGGTCAGCACACCGGTGGAGGTCTCGGCGTGGACCACACCGACAGCCTTCACCCGGGAATGCTTGGCGAGCTCGTCGCTGAGGGCCTGGGGGTCGACGGGCTGGCCCCAAGGCGAGTCGACCTCGTGGACTATCGCGCCGCAGCGCTGGGCGATGTTGCCAAGACGGATGCCGAAATAACCATTGCGGCAGATTACGAAGGTGTCCCCGGGTTCGAGGATATTGACGCAGGCGGCCTCCATGGCGCCAGTGCCGGTGGCGGAGACTGGCATGGTCATCACGTTGGCGGTGTGATAGACCTCGCGCAACATATCGCCTATTTCGTTCATCACCTGGAAGAAGTCGGGGTCGAGGTGCCCCATCACCGGGAGAGTCATTGCCTGTAGCACGCGGGGATGCACTGAACTGGGGCCGGGGCCCAAGAGCAGACGAGTGCTGGGTTGCAGTTCGGAAAGGTATGAAGCGGTCACGCTTGCCTCCAGTAGTCAGACCAATGGCTTGGTGGTCATTGGGCAGATTGAACCTGTCTTGTTTCTCGCAACTTTAGGGGCGCACGATCGTGCGCCCCTCTATTCTCTATTAGCTCATGCCCCTCTGAATGAGGGGGCGCCCGTTCCGCTCAGAGAGTGGGAACCTACACGACCGCGGAGACTCCGCCGTCGAGGTTGACTGCGATGCCGGTCAGGTAGCTGGCGCGCTCCGAGGCGAGGAAGGCGATAACGTCGCCGGCCTCTTCGGGCTCGCCCACGCGGCCAAGGGGTACCCGTCCGGAGGCCAGCTGGTCGTAGAAGGCGTCGACGGTGAGGTCGGGCTCGGACTGGACACGGACGTCGTAGCGGCGCTGGTGCTGTCCGGACTTGATCAGCCCGATGCACACAGTTGAGACCAAGATATTGTCGCCAGCCAAGTCCTTTGAGAGGCCCTTGGTGATGGCGATGCCGGCGGCGCGGGAAATGGAGGTGGGCATGGACGAGGGTCCGGGAGTGCGCCCGCCCAAGTTTGTGACGTTGATAACGCGCCCCCCGCCGACCTTGCGCATTTCGGGTATGGACTCCTGGATGAGCCGCACGGCTCCCCAGACCTTTAACTCGAAGTCGTACTCCCAGTCTTCCTGCGAAACGTCTTCGAACGCCTTGGCCATGGACTGGCCAGCGTTGTTGACCAGAATGTCGACTCGCCCGAACTTGTCCAGAGTGGTCTGCACTATGTTCCTGGCAGAGTCGGGTTCCATCACGTCGGAGGAGATGGAGAGCACCCGGCCTTCGGTGGCGGTCAGGATTTCCTGCTCGGCCTGATCGAGAATGTCCTGCCGACGAGCTACGATGACGACTGCTGCGCCTTCCTTGGCCATGCTGAGGGCTGCCGCTTTTCCGATGCCGTCGCTGCCGCCGGTGATGATGGCAACTTTATCCTGAAGTCCCAAGTCCATGCGCGCTCTCCCGCGAGTGTGGATGCGAATAATTCGGGGTGGATTATATCACAGGTACAGTGGACGGCTGTGTAGCCAGATACCCTTCTCCGTGCGGACAGCGACAGCCTCGAATGTTACAGAACAGATAGTTCGGCAATCTCACAGTCGGCGGGTCGGGGCATCGGACCGAGAATGTTAGGCTTTGTGGAATTCACCATCCGTGCGCCCTGGCTCCGGAACAGTCCGAAGGCAGAGTCTGTGCCGACAACGCGCCGGAGGGGCGTCTCATTTTGGGATGGCACCGGACTTAGTACCCCCGGAAAGTGTGCAATCTTGTGCTATGGTGTGCATTTGCCCACGAACCCGAGTCTCAAAAGGGGATCTCGCTATCCGTGCAGGGCACCCTGAGGGAAGATGCCGTGACAGCAGCTACCGAGATGAGGATTCCAGAATTTCCATTCTTCCCTGCTCTTTCGTGTCGGCATTTGCAGGTTCCGCCTGAAAGAGGAGTTGCATTGCCGGGCAGCAAGCATGTGGTAGTGGATTCACATCCTCGCTTTTGCGGGAATGACGGATGCACCGGCGTCAAATCGTCTAATTTGAAACGTGGTTGTGTCAGAGTGGCGGGATGGCCTGAATTTTCTGATAATCCGCTCATTTCCGCCTATTTCCGTTCATTTCGGTGGGTGTTCGCAGGGTGGGCTGGCCGTTGCGCAGCCTTGGTATATAGAGAATATGTTCTATACACTGGACCAAGGTTACCGGAGCTTGAATGGTTGTGTCAAGGGTGTGTGGTTTCTGGGCCGTAGAGCACTGAGAAAGCGGGATGCGGATTGGAGGCGAGAGGGGGCTGATTCAGGGGGATACAGGGGTGGAGATGGCGTAATTGGACTGGTCAGGATAGCCAGCCGTCGAGGATACCGGTTCCCGCGCGCTGCTCGAGCAGGGCGGCGAATTGGCGCGCCTTGGCCAAGCTGTGGGTCGTGGAGGTGTCGATCAGGCGATCGAGGGCATCGGCGGTCTCGATGGTGGAGGTGGAGACCTGGAGGAGGGGTATGTCGCGCTCGAGGGCTTCGGCCCTGATGTAGTTGGTGGCTTCGCCGGGACCGGTCAAGACGAGGCAGCGAGTCTGGGCCAGCATGCTGGCGAGCTGGATATCGGGGCGCTGGGCACGGGTGATGACGGCCTGGTTGGCGTAACGGCCGTAGTAGGTGGGGCCGTGGTCCATTATGTTTCCCCCGATGAGGAAACGTTCGATGGGGGCGTCGGCGTTGACGGGGTCCTGCACCCATGAGGCGCCGAGATGGTCGGCGACCTGGGCCACTGTTGGGGCGAGCATAACTCGGCTCTCGGGGATGACCACGGCATTCACATCTGCCGATGATTCAGCCGCGGAGACAGCTATTGCATCCAGCTTGTAGGGGGGCACGGCGTTGACCACGAGAGACAGCAGACGTGCGCCCCAGCGGACTGCGGCTGCGTCGACGGTCTGGGCCCAGTCCTGGCCGGGGGTGTAATGGTGGATTTCGATAACCCGAGCGTCGATGGCAGCGGCTAGATTCTCTGCCGGAGAGCCGCTGGTGGCTTCGACGATGACGGTTTCTGCCTGATTGCTCAACCCGGAAATGGATGCGGCCGCGTCGCCAGTGGCGCCGGTAAGGGACGATGGCGCAGGGCCGACGGTGATGCCCAGTGCGTTAGCGAGCACGTCCGCCGCGAACCTTTGGTCGGAGTCGGAGCCGGTGGATGGCGAAAACGGCTTGGCGTAGGCAGCAGTGCGGCCGGCGTTGCGCAGGTGCGTCAGAATGCCCGCGGCGAGGCTGGTCCTGCCGGAGCGTGAGGGACCGGTTATGAGGATGGCGGGCATTTCAGGCTATTTCACCCCTGCCTTGTCCAGCCTAGACGCCGACGTCGAGGAACTCGATGTTGTTGGGGTCAAAGCCCTTGGGGAAGGTGGTGGTGTCGTCCCACTTGGCGAGGGTGAAATCGGATCGGTGGAGGCTGGCCTGGTCGAAATTGGCGCCGGTCATGTTGGCGGCGATCCACATTGAGTCGCGGATCATGGCGCGGGTGAAGTCGGCGCCGCTCATGCTGCACCTGGACAGGTCGGCGCCGTTCATGTTGGTGGAGACGAACACGGCGTCGGTCAGGTCGGCGTTGCGCAGGTCGGCCTCGATCATGTTGGACTGGCTGAAGTCGGTGCCGTTCAGGTTGGCGCCGATGAGGTTGGCCCGGTTCATGCGGCAGTGCCGGACGATCGCCCCTTCGAGGTTTGCGCCCTTCAGGTCGGCCCAGAACAGGTTCACATTGGTGAGGTCTGCCCCGGAGAGGTTGGCGCCGGAAAGAGATGCCCGGCCTAGGTCGGCGCGTTCCAGGTTGGCGCCAGCGAGGTTGACCGCCGGGAGGCCTGCCTGAGTCAGGCGGGCATCGGCCAGGTTAGCGCTGGAGAGGTCTGCG
The DNA here is from genome assembly GCA_965215675.1 of Dehalococcoidia bacterium. GTDB lineage: Bacteria > Chloroflexota > Dehalococcoidia > Lucifugimonadales > UBA3495 > VXOI01. The sequence continues at coordinate 595,565 of OZ244112.1, forward strand.
TGATCCAGGCGGACGCGCTGAAGGTCGACACCGCTGAGGTCTGCTCCACTGAGATCCAATGGAGTGTCGGGATTCTCGACGCGCCACAGGGCGATGGCCTCGGCGCCCTGGCGGACTAAGGCCACGTGTTGCGGATCAGCCATGCTGGACTCCGGCGGGAGGAGGCGTTTTTACTGCCAACAGGAGCCTAGGGCTAAGCATCTTCGAGATCGAAGAGCTTTTCAGCGATGGCCATCTTGAGTTCGTTGACCTTGCCGAGGTCGGGGAAGCCACCGTCAGTCTTCCGGTCGAAAATGACATCGCCGTCCAAGTAGACTTCCAGACGTCCGCGGTCGGAGGGCGTCATCTTGATGGCGACGTCGCCGGGAGCGTCGGACTTGAAGAACTCCGTCGCCAGCCACGTGGCGACCGGGAAGTAGCCTCAAGCTACGCAGTAGACGATTTCAGCTTCTACCTTGCCGTGTTCGGAACCTGGCATATTTCTTTACTCTCAGTTTTCCCTTCCCGGACCTGGGAAGATTTTATTTGGATTACGAGGCTACTTAACTACTGCGGTGCCTATGCCCACGGCGGTTCGGTTGCCGTCCTGGTTCTCGCAGTAGAGGTTGACTATGACGCGGGAGCCTTCGTCGGTGTCCTCCTGGCCTGAGACCTCCCCGGTGACGGTGATGGTGTCGCCGCCCTTGACGGGGCGCAGGAACTTGAGGTTGACGCTGCCGGTGTGATTGAACACCTCGGGACCGAAGAATCGGCGCAGGCTCTCGGCGGCGAATGCCACCGACATGCGACCGGAGGCGATGGGGTAGGTTGTGCCGAGGCGTTGCTGGGCCAGTTCGGGGTTGTTGTGAATGTTCTGGCGGTCCAGTATGCCGCAATTCTCGAACTGGACGATGGTGTCCTGGGTGATGGCCTTGGTGACGGAGGGTATCTGCTGGCCGGTTGCTATGCTTGCGGATGCCATTTCTTGCCCACCTCGTCAGGTTTCTTCATCTGGTAGGTGCGGAGCTTCTCCAGCAGGCGGCCGTCCTCGTCGATGGCGGTGGCCTCGATGACCATGTATGGTTTGTCGCGGCGCAGGTACTTGTCGGCGATGCGGCCAGTTACGTGAATTCTCTTGCCGGGGATAGGCGGGTTGAAAAACTCCACCTCGTTGCCTGCGTTGACACCGCCGGTGTTGTCCTCGTAGACCATGGCGAAGGCGGTGGCGTCGTGCTTTACCGCAAGGGTCGGAAAGACGGCGTCAGGATCGCTGATGGAGGCGCGGAAGCTATCGAGCATTGCCTGGGTCAGGAGATACTCGTAGGAACCCAGTTCCTCGCCGATTTCGATCTTGTCGTAGTCGAATATTCTGACTTCTGGATCGGGCATTTCCCGCCCCCTAGCGTGCAGCCAATCAGTACAAATTCGGATCGATTATACGATACTTTCTTTGCCCGATGCCGTCAACGACGGGCCGGGTGCCAAGGCTGAGGTGTGGGGCCAATGCTATAATCGAACTACAGACCATAGCGGAAAATTGACTGCGAAAGAACTACCGACTTACGCAGACGGACGGGTGACTTCGAGCCATGGACCTTTATTTTGATCGAGGCAATCACAATAGCCCTGTTGGGCACGCGCTGGTGTATTTCAAAGTGGATACGGAACCGGACAAGGTTTATGCCAGCTATGTCGTAACCCTGCCCATCAAATCCGACCTGACCAAGTTTCTGCCACCTTTCCTGGCTTCTCACCTGGGGTCTTTGCCGCTGAACGACCTCTCGTCCTTCGCCATGCCGCCGGTGCCTGAGCCAGTGGATGGATTCGGCGAACTGGAGCGCCTGAGCGCTCAACGGGGCGACGACCTGGTGTACGCGGGCAACATGTTCTCCTACGACCTGCCCCGGATGATGGAGTCGGTTACCGAGGCGGTTTCAAGCTATGCCGAGCTCTATGCCGCTGCCGGCAAGAGCGCCACGGTGGTCGGAGGCGAGGTTGTGGGCGCGGATTCCGAGGCTTTGCTGGTGGTCGACGAGGCGGAGGAGGAATTGGACTCCTCGTTCAATGTCAATGATGTGCTGTTCAGCTTCATGAGCGAGAGCGACAAGCTGAGCGAGTTGTCGCGGCTGCTAGGGCGCCTGCGGTTCGCGGTTGAGGGAGCGGACCGGGCTGCCGCCGACGAAGCGGGCGAGGAGATCGCAGCACTGGCGCGGCACCTGCCGAACGAGTTCCAGCTGGCCAACCTGCTGGCGGTGGCCCAGGATACCTCGGAGCGCAGTTCGCAGCTTGCCAAACTGTACCTGGACCGCTGCTTCCGCCTCTCAGCGGGCGAGGCCGGGCAGGCGGCGGAGCTGGAGGAGGAGATACGGCGGCTGCAGGGGGAGTAAGTGATGTTACCGACGGATTTCACCTTCGTTCTCCTAAACATCCCCGAGAGGGTTGTAACATTTGCTTCCGCCATCACTGCGGCAATTGTCCTTGTAATTCTCACCCTCGCGACCCTGGGATTTCGAGTGTTATACGCGATTCAGGGTCGCCTTGCTGCGTTGGAACCTAAAGTAGAGCGCATTTGGGACTCATTCAGGAACGGGCAGATTCCCAACCTGCCGGGTGTGCCTGCGCCAGGAAATCCCATGACACAGGAACGATGGGATGAGTTGGCCAGAAAGCTGGATAAGGAAGAGCTTTGTGAAGAAGAGGCGAGAGAGTTTCACACCGCTCTTCTGGAACGGCGAGAACAAGCGATTCGAGAGAAAGATACTGCTACGTTGGTAATTCTGGGCGCAGGGATCGCGTTTACTGAGTGGCAGCTTAAGGAAATGAAAGTCCGGAACAAGTAGGTGTCCCTTTCGCGTCTGCGGCTTAGCAACTTCCGCAACCTGGTCGATGTTGACCTGGAGATACCTGCGGGCGTCTCGGTCTACTTCGGCGACAACGCTCAAGGGAAAACGGCGCTGGTCGAGGCAGTCTACATCCTCGCTATTGCCCGGTCGTTTCGCGCTGAGAACGAGCGCGAACTGGTCAACTTCGGTGCAGCAAGGGACGGCGAACTGACGCTGGTCGAAGGGATAGTGGAGGACGGCGATGATCCTTCCGGCAGGCAGCGGGTGATCATCGGCTACCGCGTATCGGCTTCCGATACCGTGAGCGGGCCAGGTTACCGGGTAAGCAAGGAGATTCGGGTCAACCGGATGCGCCGCACCGCGGGGGGGCTGGTGGGACTGGTTCACGCGGTACTGTTCAGTGCGCTGGACATCGAACTTGTCCAAGGGCCACCGGCGGGGCGTCGCCGCTTCCTGGACATACTCATATCGCAGGCCGACCCCGACTATTTCAAGGCGTTGCAGCGCTTCCAGCAGGTGCTGCGGCAGCGGAACCGATTGCTGCGTCTGCGACGGGAAGGGCGGGCGGCTCCCGACGAAATGGAGTTCTGGGATGGAGAGCTGGTCAAGGAGGGGGGGTGGCTGACTTGGCGCAGGCACGAGGTCATGAACGATCTGGCGCCCGCCTGCTCCCGGCACCACGCGGACCTGAGCGACCCCAACGACGACCTAGAGTTGCGATACCGTCCCAGCGTGCTCCTCTCCGGTAGCGCTGACGGAATGGCAGCGAGCTACCGGGATGCGCTGCAGGGTGTGGCGGGGCGAGAGCATGCGACTGCGGCCACGGCGGTCGGGCCACATCGGGACGATTTCGACATCTTCGTCAATGGCGTGGACATGGGCTCCTTTGCTTCCCGAGGCCAGGCGCGGACGCTGGCGCTGGCCTTGCGACTGGGGGAAGCCGAGACCTTGTCGGCGGCACGGGGCACCGGCCCGCTGCTGCTCCTGGACGACGCTCTGTCGGAGATGGATGCGACCCGCCGCAGCCGAGTGCTGGAAAAGGCTTGCGGGTATCCGCAGGTGCTGATAACCACCACCGACCCAGAGCAGGTGGTGGGGTTCTTCGGTGCGAGGGCGTCTTATTTCCTAGTGGACGGCGGGAAAGTTACGCCGCTGGACGGACCGCCCGCTCTCTGAACATGTCCGGACTCGGCGGATCGCACGCTTTTCTCATTCCCCATTGGGAATTGCGGTGGTAGTATTTCCGCATATCTCCATCCTGTCCCCGTGGTGAGCCATGCCTGTCAGCCAGGAAGTACTGGACGAGATCGCCCTCACGCGCTCTGAATACGACCTTATCGTGGAGCGTCTGGGCAGGGAACCCAATTCTGTCGAGTTGGGAATGTTCGGGGCGCTGTGGAGCGAGCACTGCGGCTACAAGCACTCGCGGCCACTGCTGCGGATGTTCAGTCACACCTCGCCAGTGGTACTTTCCGAGACCGGCGCGGAGAACGCCGGCGCTGTTGATATTGGCGATGGGCTAGCCGTGGTGTTCAAGGTGGAGTCGCACAACCACCCCTCAGCGGTGGAGCCGTTCCAGGGAGCGGCCACGGGTGTAGGCGGCATCGTGCGGGACATACTGGCCATGGGTGCCCGCCCTGTTGCGCTTCTCAACTCGTTGCGCTTCGGCCCGCTGGACGACACTGAACAGGGTGCGGTAAACCGGCACCTGTTCGGCGGAGTGGTGCGCGGTATCTCGTGGTACGGCAATTGCATCGGGGTTCCGGATGTTGGCGGCGAGATCTACTTTGACCCTTCCTATTCGCACAACCCGCTGGTCAACGCCATGTGCGTCGGCCTGATCAGCAAAGACCGCTTGGCCTCGGCGGCGGCGCGGGTTCCGGGCAGCGTGCTGCTGTTGGCAGGGGCTGACACGGGGCGCGACGGTATCCACGGTGCATCCGGCCTGGCGTCGAGGACGTTTGAGGAGGAGGAGGAGCTGCGCCCAACGGTGCAGGTGGGCAATCCGTTCCTGGAAAAGGTATTGATAGAGGCCTGCCTTGAGGCACTGGACACAGGAGCGGTGCTGGCAATCCAGGACCTGGGTGCCGCGGGACTGACCAGTGCGTCGATTGAGTCGGCAGCCAGGGCTGGGCGCGGTATTCGGCTGGACCTGTCGGAAGTACACCGGCGTGAAACTGGCATGAACGCCTACGAGGTGATGCTTTCGGAGTCGCAGGAACGGATGCTGCTGGTGGCCCTGCCGGAACGGGTGGACGAGGTGCGGGCGGTCTTCGAGCGGTGGGACGTGGACTGTCGGGAGATCGGCAGCGTTATCGTCGAACCGGAGGCGCGGATTTTCGACGGAGCCGCGTCGGTGGCGCACCTGCCTATCCAGCCGTTGTCAGAGGCGCCGGCGTATCGCCTGGAGGGCAAGCCATCGTCGGAAGACCTGGCCCGACGCGAGAAGTCGCTGATCGACGTGCCATTGCCGGAGTGCGGGCCGGCGGAGACGCTGCTGCGGCTGCTTGGATCGTCGAACATTGCCAGCAAACGTTCGGTCTACCGGCAATATGACCACCAGGTGCAGACCAACACCATGATCGGTCCGGGCGGCAGCGATGCCGCGGTGCTCCGGGTGAAGGGTACCAGCAAGGCCATTGCCCTGGCTGTTGACGGCAACGGCCGGCATTGCTTCCTCGATCCCTTCGTTGGCGGGCAGATAGCGGTGGCCGAGGTGTGCCGCAACATCAGCTGCACCGGCGCGCGGCCCTTGGCATTGACTGACTGCCTGAACTTCGGCAACCCGCTTCGACCCGATATCTACTACCAGCTCGAGGAGTGCATCCGGGGGATGGCGCTGGCCAGCGAGACGCTGGACGCCCCGGTGGTCAGTGGCAACGTCAGCCTGTTCAACGAAACGCAAGGGCAGGCGGTCCACCCCACGCCGGTGGTCGGCGCGCTGGGCCTGCTGGAGGACGCCAGCAAGGCAGTGGGGGCGGGCTTTCCGGTTGAGGGATTGGCGGTAATGCTGCTGGGCCACGGCTTAGGAATTGCCTCCAGCCAAGACATGGCGGGCAGCGAGTACTTGAGCGTGATGCACGGGCTGACAGCAGGCCAGCCTCATATCGACCTCGAGCTCGAGAGGCGAGTGCAGGAGACTTGCCGGGAGGGAGTCAAGCAAGGGCTGGTGCTTTCTGCCCACGACTGCTCAGACGGCGGGCTGGCGGTGGCGCTGGCCGAGTGCTGCATCCTGGGCGGCGTCGGTTTTCGATTCCAAGGCACGCTGGACGGTCTATCGCGGTGGGATGCCGCCCTGTTTGGGGAAAGGCAGTCCCGCGTCGTCGTCGCAGTGCATCGGGAACGGATGCACCTGTTGGAGGACTTGGCCAAGGCCACCGGGGCTCCCGTTTCTCTGCTGGGATACACAGGTGGGGACTCTTTACAGATTGCCAGCCGCAATGAGGACGGAACCGACACGGGAGACGGGGTAGACGTCCCGGTCTCGCGCCTGGCCGGGATCTGGACCCAATCACTGGAGGCGGCCAGTGCGTAGCGCGCCGCTGCGCGTGATGTACCTGACTCCGTACTACCGTCCATATCTGGGCGGCATTGAGCGCGCCATCGAGGAACTGTCCCACCAGATTCAACACTCCCCACAGGTGGAGGCAGTGGGAGTGCTCACCACCAAGTACTCCTTTCCTCGTCTGGCGCGCCCGGACTGGCCCGACCGCGAGACCCTCACAGACGGCGTCGAAGTGTTCCGACTCCCCGGATTTCCCCGTTGGTCACCGCCGCTGTACTCTGTTCCACTGGTCTGGTTCTCTCCGGGCAGGGTGCGGCAGTACCTGGAGGAGTTCCGGCCCAACGTGATCCACTTTGTGGGAGATGGCTGGTTCTGGGGTCATTATTGGGCCCGGTTCCACTGGGGGGGACGGGCGCGGTTCGTGTTCACGCCATCATTCCACACGCTGCCGCTGACTCGATGGTGGCTGGCTCCGCTTAACGCCGCACTGTGCCGGTTGGTGGATGACATTGTGCCCCTGACCCAGCAGGAGGCCAAAGGACTGCGCCGCGCATACCTGGCCCCCAACAGCAAATTGAGCAGCATCGGCTGGGGGGCGCCGCCTCCTGACACGAATGTAATCGAGTCCGTGCGCAGCGAGGACAGTTCTCAGCAGGCGGGAAACGGGGACCCTCGGTTTTCCGGACAGCCCGTTACCATCCTGTGCGTGGGGAGGCTGGGGCGGCACAAGGCGCAGATGTGGCTGCTGGAGGCGTACCTGGAGGCGAGGGCGCAGTTCAACAAGCCAGTGCGGCTTGTGCTGGTGGGCCGCGACGAGGGAGATGCCTCCGCGATCGCCGGATTTGTCGAGGAGCACGATTTGAGCGACGAGGTGATTGTCACAGGCGAGGTCTCGGACGAAGAGCTGGCGCGGTGGTACGCCCGAGCCGACCTGTTCGTGCTGTTCTCACACTACGAGGCGTTCGGGCTGGTGTATTTCGAGGCTATGGCCTACGGTGCGCCGGTACTGACCCACGACGTGGGATCAAACCGGGAACTGCTGCATCGCGGCGCGGTGGTGACGGCCCGCTTCGACCGGCGGGCTGCGGTGGTCGGCCTGGCAGAACTGGTCAACGACGACGAGGGCCGGCGGGCGCTGGGCGAGGACGCGCGAGCTTACGCGCTGGCGGAGTTCACTTGGCCGGCGGTGGCGGAGAAGTACCTGGCGCTGTACCGGGGGGAGAGGTAGACGATCTCTCCCAGCCTCAGTCGGCCGATCCCATTGGGCCAAATTGCCAAGGCGAGACCAGAATCCTATACTCCGAAACAATCGCACTGGTTTGAATCTTGCCAGTGCACCGGGACAATAACGACAGCCGCAGGAGGGGACAGCCATGACGAGCGTCATTTCGCGGGAGGAACTGGAGGAGGGGGCGCGCCGAATCCTGCTGTCGAATCTGCGGCAGGGGGTGGCTGACTGGAACGGCAAGGAGTACAGCTTCGTTTGCCCCTCGCTGACGGGCTATCCCTTCCAGTGGTTCTGGGACTCTTGCTTCCACGCCCTTGCGCTGTTGCATCTGGACCCGGAGCAGGCCAAGAAGGAGATGCGCTCCCTGATGAGCGGTGCGCAGCCCAGCGGGTTCATCCCGCACATCATTTTCTGGGAGATGGAGAAGCAGCCAGACTTCCTGAGCCGCAACATCGTGGGGATGACCGAGCCTTACTACAGCGCGACGATCCAGCCGCCCATCATTGCCTACGCCGTGGCGCGGATCTACCGCGTGACCGGGGACGAGGAATTCCTGCGGGAGGCGCTGCCCATCCTGACCCGCTACTACCGGTACCTGAGGGAGGCCCGCGACCCGGACGGCGACGGGCTGATCGCCGCCATTCAGCCTGAGGAGGCAGGGACCGACTGCTCGCCGAAATACGATGAGATCCTGGGCCTGGAGGAGCTGAGCAACCGGGGCTTCATCACGGCGCTGCGGAAAGTCTACGCAGCCTACGAGACGCTGCGGCACGACGACCACGCGGTGCTGGCGGCGGACATCTTCCACGTTGAGGACGTGCTGGTCAACTCGATCTACTGCTTCTCGATGCGGGCCTTGGCGCGACTCCATGCCGACGTCGGAGGGGAGGGCTCGCCGGAGGCCGCCGAGTTCAACCGCGAGGCAGACAAGACGCTGAACGCGCTGGTGGAGAAGTGCTGGGACGAGGAGGCCGGGGCGTTCTTCGACCTGTCTGGCGTGGATGAGAAGCCGCTGAAGACGGTGACCATCAGCTCGCTGATGCCGCTGATCATGGCCGACCTTCCGCGGCCGATCGTGGAGCGGCTGGTGGAGGACTGGGTGCGCAGGCCGGAGCACTTCTGGACCCCGTACCCGCTGCCCTCGGTGCCGGCGTCGGACCCCAAGTTCATGCCGGGCAACCCGGGCGGCTTCATCTGGCGGGGGCCGTCGTGGATGAACACCAACTACTTCCTGTCGCACTCGCTGCGGGGGCATGGCTATCCCGAGCTGAGTGAGCCTCTGGTGGAGAAGAGCAAGGAGTGCATCGCCAAGTCGGGGTTCAGGGAGTATTACAATCCCTACACGGCCGAGGGCCTAGGGGCCAGGGACTTCGGTTGGTCGACGCTGATTCTGGACTTCTAGCCTGGGCTCCCCAACGGCTGGGTGGCAACTGCTGACGATTAAGGGGCGCTTTGAGCGCCCCTTCTGGTTTTGCGTTTGGCTGTGGGTCAGCTTCTGGTCAACTACGCAGGAGGCGGCTGGAGAATGGCCGGGCGCGCCTAGTGCTCCTGGGCTGGGGTTCGTCGAATTCCTCGTCAGGGTCATTGGCGATTGCGGGAGCTGGGGCGTCGACGGCGGGCTCGGGCTCAATCTCCGGTTCCGGCTCGGGTTCCAGGGCACCGTCGCCGTTGACGAGGGAGAGCTGTTCGACTACCGGCTGTTCCTGCTCAATGTCCGGCAGTTGAGGCTCGGCCGGTTCCACCGATCCTGGGTCGGCTTCAACGACGGGCTCGACGGGCGGGGCAGAATTGGCGGCGGGGCCCAAACGAGCCGTTAGCACGCGGCCTACCAGGTCATTTTCCCGGTCGAGGTTAAAGGTGCGGCGCTGGCGGCGGCGGTTGTTGCCTTCCTCGCGCCAAGTGTGCACCGCGCGACGGAAGAAACCGCTGTCGGAGAGGCCCCGGTACGCGCGAGTCACGTAGTCCTTGGTCCCGACGTCGTTCCAGTGGCGGGCGATCTGGTCGTTGCCTGCGGCCAGGCCCTCTTCGAGGGCGGTGCAGACCTCGGCGACCAGGTAGTTGAAAGCGACGTGGCTGACGCCCTGGCGATGCTCCAGATAGTCGGCCATAACGACGAGGTCCGAGATACGTTCCGAGTTCAGGCCGTCCTCCGGTTCGGAGGGCAGGGAAATGGATGCTAGGACTTCCTGCACGGCGGAGGCCAACTCGGCGTCGTCGCCGAAGACGTTCACGGGCACCGCCTCTTCGGGTTCCGGCTCCGGCTCCGGCTGTGGCGCGGCAGCCAATATGGCAGCGGGCTGCTGTCCCACGCTGACTTCCTCGTCGGGGTCGAACCAGGGAACCTGCACCTCTTCTTCGGAGGTGTCTTCCACTTCCTCCGGGGTCTCCGACTCTAACGGCTCAGGCAGGTCGAAGTCGGTGGCGGCGGTCTCCTCCAACTCCCCGGCGAACTCTGCCGGGGCATCCGAGGCGGTGTCTTCGGCTGCGTCGTCTTCGCCGTCTGCCATGTCGGTGTCAGCTTCGGCGTCGCCGTCGCGCTGGGACCCGTGGCGGCGCCGGCCACCGCGGCGTCGGCTGGGCTTGGCGGCCACGCCCGACGGGCTCTCCTCGATGGTGCCCTCGGGAGTTTCCTCGTCGCCCATTATGGCCCAATCGACCAGACCGGCGTGGATCAGCTTGATGTTGCCGTCTTCGGCGGCGCGGGCCATGAGCTTCTTGAAACCGGAGAACCCGATTTTCTTCTCGTCGAAGCTGGGGTAGCGGCGCATGAGGCGCTGCTTGATGGAAGTGAGCAGCGGGTTGCTGCCGATGGCGCGCTCTTCGCGGATGATGTCTTCTATGGCGCGGATGACAGCGGCAAGCTCTGGGACATCATTCTGGGCCTCGGTGGGGTTGGCGTGCTGGGGCAGCACGGCCGGCTGCGGGGCGATTGGATCCACGTCCTTGTCGTAGAGGACCAGCGAATCGACCTGATCGGCGAGGCGGCGGGAGGTGCTCCAGGAGACGCCGATTATGACCACCTGCTTGCCCATGGTCCGCAGGGCGTTAACCACGTGGAGGAAGTCGGAGTCGCCCGAAACCAGCACGAACGTGCCGATGTTGGGATAGGAGTGGGCGCACTCGATGCAGTCGGCGGTCATCTTGACGTCGACGCTGTTCTTGACCCGGTAGGTACGCATCCCGTTGGCGGTTGAAGCCTGGGTAGAGGGGATGCGTGTGGGCACAAAAACAGGCTCGATGCCGGCGGCGTAGAGGGACGGAGGGTCGTTGATGAACTGGCTGGCCCCGCGCAATTCGGGCGCCCGGGTCACCCAGTCGGCGTAGGCCTTGGCGACCACGACGCGGCCCTGGTTGGCGACTTCCTCTTTGAGGGACGAGAGGTTTGGGGTCCGGTTGCCTGCGGCCAAGCTGATCTTGAAGTTTTCCCAGTCGATGAAGAGAGCGACGTCGCCGCCGCGAGTTGTTGGTTCAACCATGTGTGCGAAACTTCCGGCCTGGATGAATCCGGCCACGAATGATCCGGCCCGCGTGCCGGTTGGGGAGGTTCGGGAGTGCAATTGTTTCCAGAATGCACTGTGCTCAGTCTAGGGGATTGGCAGACGGGGCGTCAAGGAAGGCCTCTCTTCGTTTTGGCTGGTATGGGAGTGGGGAGCGGGGTTTGAGGCTCGGCAGAGGGCGGGCTGACGACTGAAAATTTTGTATTTCCGCCCATTTCCGCTCAAATCCACTCATTTTCCGCTGACCCTCCTAGCTGAGCTGGTGCGGGCCGTCGGGGGTGGGAATTTGGGACAGGAATTTCCCATGGCTGTCCCAGATTGTCCCAGATTGTCCCATTTGGCGTGGTTGCCAGCTTTGGAAAGTGCCGGATTTCCGGAAAATTCGCGATTCCCGTCCCATTCTGTCCCATTTGTCCCACTGGGGTTGGTTGGCCCTCCTGGCGGGGCGAGGGTGGGGGGTCAGGTGGAGGCAGGAAACGTTTGTTCGTAAAAATGCTTGCAGTCATTGTACGTGGGTGTTGCGGGGGTTGGCAAGGGGGAATCTTGTTCGACATGGACTAATCTTGCGATAGGAATCCAGGACTGGTCCTTGCTCGTGGTGGTTTGGATATGACCGAGGGAAGAGTGTTAAGTGTTAGTCGATCTTACAGACGCATCCATCTGGCGCGTCACCCAGTGAGTAGGCTTCTAAGGCTGCAAGGAGCTGCTGTGCCACTTGGGTTGCCGAGTTCAGAACCTGAGCTGCGGTGACTGGTCTTCCGTTGATATACATTTGACCAAGCTCGTAATCAGCTTGGGCCCTGAAATGTCTGAGTTGTCGCAAGAGGTTTGCGACCTTTTTGGACTTGGCGTCAGCGGGTTGGTTGAATCGCCTCTGCAATGAGGCGTGTCTTTTGTTGAGCTCCAGCGGCATAGCGGTGGGGTTCTCTCGGTAGTACCGACAGCAGGCTTCGTGATGGAGTCCGTAGTACAGCCGCCCCACGACTGTTCGTTGAAATGGTTCTGAAACCGCGCTGGGTGCTATAGCAACTGCCAGACGGTAAAACTCAATGGGCTTCATATGTGTGAGGGAGTCAGGCTAAAGAAGATCCAGCGACCGTAATCTTCCTGATATTCGAGCGGCCACTCCCTAGACCACTCAGCTAAACTTGCAAGTATTTGGTCATGGAGCTTATCAAGCCCATCCCACTCCATGTTGATAGTCATAGCGAGGTGCAAGTGGAGGGAGTCCTCCTCGTCGGGCTCGCTAATTGCCTCCACTGTTGCGGATTCCAAGAGACCCTTAGACAGGCCTAAAGCAGTGCGATAAATGTATCCGAGAACCCGCTCGCGAAACGGGCTGAGCGCGCCCTGAGTGTCGATGGGATAGTGGAGCATATCTCGCCAAGGTATGAAAGGTTCTTCCTGCAACCACCCCTTTGTTGCTGTAACTGATGTGATTTTCGCGTAACTCATTTGGTTACCTTGCCACTAATCGGAAATTGCTTTGACCAAAATCCCGGCGAAACTGGACAGGCGCTCGCCCTCATCCTCACTGTGGGCACTCCAGTAACAGGCAATGGAATTGGATGCGGAGAGACAAGCAACCGTAAGTAGTGAGTTCCTTGTGCGAGGAAGGGTCGGTATTGACCCTACGTGGAGTATTACACTCATAATAGATCGGTAAGGATAAATAGAAACCTCTCGGTCTTCACTGCTATTCTCATCCGCCTCGATGTCAACAATTCCTGAATCTCCTGCTATCACTAGATTGCGGTAGGCAGCATCTTCGGTGATTCTGAAATAAAACCCTCTTGGCTCAGAAATGTGAGCAGTTTCCCCATATAACGCTAGGCATCTCTTGAACATGTCGTGTGGACTCTGTGAGAGCATCGATTCTACTATGCCTTCCAATTCTTTTGCGCATGGTCTGTCGAGCATTTTGACGAACTCCCACGGAGACATTTGCCAGTAGCGAGCTACTGGCAAAAATCACGATAAAGCCGATGTCTTGAAAGTATGCCACCAGCGGGGAAATTGCAAGGTGACGACACCACAGGCCTAACCCGGACATGATGGCCGGAACATCCTGCTCGATCTGAGATACTCTTACAAGTCCTGGCTCAAGCCGATTCCCTATGAACGAGGTACCCTTGACAACCCACGGCCAAATCCCCGATTGTAGCCACGGCGGATGCCGGATACCGACGGCGCGATTTGAGCGTGAATTTAGGTGGCAGGAGATTGGGGTTATGGTGGAGCGGGCTCCTAGGCTTGAGGGCAAGGTGGCTATTATTACGGGGGCTGGGTCCAGCGGTGAGGGGATCGGGAACGGGAGGGCGGCGGCGATCCTGATGGCCCGCGAGGGGGCCAAGGTGCTGCTGGTGGACCAGGTGGAGGACCGGGCCAGGGAAACGCTTCAGATCATCGAGTCGGAGGGCGGCGAGGCGTCGACGTTCCAGGGCGACATGACCAAGCTGGACGACTGCGAAGGCATGGCGCAGGCGGCCATCGACCGCTACGGGCGGGTGGACATTCTCGACAACAACGTGGGGATCTCGCAGCGCGGGACGGTGGTGGAGGTTAGCGAGGCGGACTGGGACCGGGTGATGAACGTCAACCTCAAGACCATGGTGCTGGCGGCCAAGGCGGTGATCCCCCGGATGATGCAGACCGGCGGCGGCTCGATCATCAACATCTCGTCGATCGCTGGGATGCGGGCCCACATGAGCACGCCGTACACCGCGTCCAAGGCGGGGGTCATCGGGCTGACTATCTCCATGGCCGCGGACCACGCCCAGGACAACATCCGGGTTAACGCCATCGCGCCGGGGCTGGTGTACACGCCGATGGTGGCACCGCGGATGGACGACGACCTGCGGCAGTACCGTCGGAACTCGGCGCCGATGCAGGTGGAAGGCACCGGCTGGGACGTTGGCTACGCTGCGCTGTACCTGGCCAGCGACGAGGCGCGTTGGGTCACGGGGATCGTGCTACCGGTGGACGCCGGGCTGTGCGCGGTGCATCCGGGGACGTACACGCCGATGGGCCAGCAGACGCGGTATTAGGGCGGGTGCGACACGGAGAAGGGCGGGTTTCAAACCCACCCTTACAAATTCCTGACTCTCCCGGATTTCGTGGTGACCCAGGCAGACGCGTGTTGCATAGGTCGGCTACATCAGCAGGGTTTCCTGTGGGATGAGGCGCAGGTCTACGGGGTCAACGGACAGGCCTAAATCTTCCAGCGTGGTCGCGCCCAGCAGGTATACCCCATCCGGGCCGAAAGACACTCGCGCGACGGCGTTTCGTCCCTCGGCGGAGAACCTGGCCCAGGACGTTTGCATCTCGACCCGGCTCCCGTCGGCGATTCTCGATACTCTCGTTTCAACAGGCTCGATAGCCAGTTCCTCCAAGACGCTGCGGGGGATCACGGAGTAAGTTGCTCCAGTATCGGCCAGGGCTACGACGTTGGTTCCGGCTGCGGTGAACAGATTGCCCATCCAGAGATCTACTTGGAGCGTTCCCACTCTCGTTCTCCTGAGGCGCGGGATTCCCGCTTGCTGTGAATAAGGAATATCATATCATTGCATCAATTAGTGGTTTCTAATCACAGCATGACAAATGTGGGCTTGGAGGTGAATGGCCATGCGGTTGGAAGGAAAGGTTGCGTTGATCAGTGGCGGGGCGCGGGGGATGGGAGCAGAGGAGGCTCTGCTGTTTGCCAAGGAAGGGGCGAAGGTGGTGATCGGGGACGTGCTGGATGAGGGACGGGAGGTGGCGGCGCAGATACCCGGCGGGCAGGCGATTTACGTGCGGCTGGACGTTACCAAGGAGGCGGACTGGCAGCGGGCGGTGTCGATGGCGGAGGAGGTCTACAAACGGCTGGACATCCTGGTCAACAACGCGGGAGTCAGCGCCACGGGCGGCATCGAGGACACGACGGTGGAGGAGTGGGACCGGGTGATGTCGGTTAACGCCAAGGGCGTGTTCCTGGGGACAAAGCACGCCATCCCGGCCATGCAGCGGTCGGGCGGCGGATCGATCATCAACATCTCGTCGCAGCTTGGGATCGTGGCTATGAGCGAGTCCAGCCCGCAATACATTGCGTCGAAGGGCGCGGTTCGGCTACTGACCAAGTCTACGGCCATCCAGTATGCGGCGGACGGCATACGGTGCAACTCGGTGCATCCGGGGCCGATAGTCACTCCGATGACCCAGGGACGGCGGTCGGACCCGGCGGTGCAGGCGCTGATGGAGTCTCGGATACCACTGGGACGGTACGGCGAGGCCATCGATGTGGCGTATGGGGTGCTGTACCTGGCGTCGGACGAGTCGTCGTTCGTGACGGGCAGCGAGCTGGTGATCGACGGCGGCTGGGTGGCGCAGTAGGGGCGTCGGGCCGCTAGCCGCGGGGGTCGACGACTGTCAGGAAGGGGAAGCGCCGGAATTCGCGGTCGAGGGTGCAGATGCGGTCGACGCTGTTCTCCCGCATGAGGACGGCGGTGTAGAGGCTGCGCATTCCGTTCTCGCGCACGTCGGGGAACTCGGCCAGTGTGAGCGCGAGCACCTGCTGATGCCGATCGGTGGGGGCCAGCAGCTTGGTGCCGGGTGAGTCGAGCAGCTCGTTGAGGAAGCGCAGGGCGCGGTCGGTGGAAAGGGGCGAGGGAAAGACGTCGGCGTGGGTGGCGACGCGCAGGAACTCGTAGGCGATTTCCCAGGTCAGATGCAAGGAGGAGGCCACGGATCGGGCCTCCTCCAACCGTTCCTGGCAGAACTCGCGCAGTTCCGACGCCTCGTTGACGGCGTGGACCAGGATGTTGGCGTCGAACAGCACGGACTACGTCCTGACCGAGCTGCCGTAGAGCTGCTGGGCTGCGCCGGGGCCATCCATGGTGGAGTCAAGTTCCTCGCGATTCGAGACGTCGACCAGGGGCTGGCCCATAGGCCACGAGGGCAGGGGCCGGCTGCGGTTCTCGGCGGGACCGGGCGACGCGTTCACGCCGGCTACGACGCGGATTGCCTCCTCGACGAGGGCGGAGGCCGTCATGCCGCGGCGCTCGGCGATCTCGTGCAGGAGCAGCACCAGCTTCGCGTCTATTTCGAAGGTTGCCCGCATTGGTACAAACGTATCCGGGGGGCCAGCGGCTGTCAATTTCCCTGACGATCAGAAGCTTGAGAAAGTCTCTCCCTGATCCGTTTCGCTGAGAGAGACAGTCACGGTGTCAGCAGGATCTTGCCGGTGGTCTCGCGGCCCTCGAGCTTGCGGTGGGCTTCCTGGGCGTCGGACAGGGGGAGCTCGAGGCCGACGTATAGCTTGACCTCGCCGGACTGCACCCAGTTCAGGACGTCGGTGGCGCGCTGGAGCAGCTCGTCGCGGGTGGCGGTGTAGTCGCCGAGGCTGGGTCGTGTCAGGAAGAGGGAGCCGCCGCGGAGGGCGCCGGTGTCGACCTGTCCGACGGGGCCGCCGGCTGCGCCGTAGAGGGCCATGTAGCCGCGGCGTCCGAGGAGTCGCATGCCTTGGTCGAAGGTGGTGGCTCCGACGGCGTCCATGACCATCTTGAGGCCCTGGCCGTTGGAGTCCTTGCGGATTTCCTCTTCGAAGTCCTGTTTTGTATAGATGATGGTGTGGTCGGCTCCGGCACCCTTGGCGAGGTCGGCCTTTTCCTCGGTAGAGACGGTGGTGTGGACGTAGACGCCGATGTTCTTGAGCATCTGGATGAGCCAGAGGCCCATGCCACCGGCACCGGCATGGACTAGGACGCGGTCGCCCTCCTTCAGGTGGGCGATGCCGTAGACGAGGAAATGGGCGGTCATGCCCTGGAGCATGGTGGCGGCGGCGGTGTTGTAGTCCATGCCGTCGGGTATGCGGACGAGCAACCACGAGGGGACGGAGTGGACCTGCGAGTAGGTGCCGGTGTGCATGGCGTAGGCCACTCGGTCGCCGACGGACACCTCGGATACGCCCGCGCCGATGGCGGTGACGACGCCAGCGGCCTCGCGGCCGGGGGTCCAGGGGAATGCGTCGGGCGGGTTGGTGCCCTTGCGGCTGGAGACGTCGGTGTAGTTGACGCCGATGGACTTGATCTCTACGAGGGCGTGGCCGGGCGCTGGGGAGGGTTCGGGGGCGTCTTCGTAGTTGAGGACGTCGGGCCCGCCGGTCTGGTAGATGCGGACGGTCTTCATGGTGTGGCTCCTTGAGGGATAAAGTGACGAAACTATAATCCAAACTTGGGCCAAGGTGGAATGTGCATTCAAATGCTGATGATCATCAGCAGGGATGCGCGGGTAAGTTCCTCGCGTCCGTACCGAGAGAGTGACACGGCCCCGCCGTTTGACCCACAACATCTGCTCATTTCCATCTAGCTTTGACTTAGAATTGGGTCGAACCAGTTCGATTCTTACTTGACGCGGCAGACACAGGCAATTGGCCATGAACAAAGAGCTAAGGCCACAAGATGGCATTTATTACGGATGGTACGTAACCGCCACTGCCATGTTCATCGCCGCAGTGACCCTCGGCTCGCGCAGCGCTTTCGGGGTCTTCGTAATTCCAATGAGCGAGGCCTTCGACTGGAGCCGTACAACCATATCGGTGGCGGCGGGCATTGGCGTGTTGGTCAACGGTTTGTCGCAACCCTTGCTGGGACACCTTTTCGACAGATACGATTCTCGCAAAGTGATTCTCATCAGTCTATTGATGGTGGGATTGGGGACAGCGGGATTGAGCCTCACATTCCATTATCTATTCCTAGTGTTCCTGTTCAGCTTCGTACTGTCTGTCGCCATTAGCGGTGTGTCCGAGGGTACCCTGGGCCCCCTATTGGCCCGATGGTTTGTGCGGCGGCGCACCATGGTTCTGGGACTGCTGGTAGCCGGTGGGGCTCTGGGCGGGCTTACATTGATTCCCATTAGCGCCTATTTGGTTGATTTGTTCGACTGGAGGGTGTCCTGGATCGCCCTCGGGGCAATCATAACTGTGCTGGCGCTGCCACTGGGGTTCATATTCCTGCAGAATAGTCCGGTTCAGATGGGGTTGCAGCCTGACGGCGACCCGATGCGGCCTGCGGACGAACCTTCGCCGACGCAGAAACGAGGCCGGTTCGAGGTCGAGCATTGGTGGCAGTCCTTCCGCTCTCGGCCCATCTGGAACCTGTCAGCGTCTTTCACCATTTGCGGTGTTTCCGTAGGTGCCGTCACCATACACTTTGTGCCCTATGCCGAGGAGCAGATAGGTATTTCGCCTACCATGGCTGGCGTGATTTTCGGCCTTATGATGGGTCTGAGTGTGTTGGGTGGTATAGGAGGGAGCTGGCTGGCTGACCGGATCGGACGCAAGGATGTGCTGGCCTGTGTTTACCTTATTCGCGGATTGGCCTATGTGGTGCTGCTGGCAGGGCTGTTCACGGTGGAGCGCGGCATCACTCTGCCTCTAATCGGGTCCCCGGGTGTTGCGAGCCTCTGGGTGTTCGCAGCGCTGGCGGGTCTATCCTGGATTGCCAGCGTACCCGTTACCACCTCGCTAACTGCCGACGTTTACGGCTTACGGACATTGGCTACAATTTCGGGTATATCGCTCATGTGCCACCAAGTGGGATCCTTTGGCAGCATTCTGCTGGCCGGAATACTGTACGACGCCACCGGATCATATTTCCTGCCATTTGCCATTTCCGGGGCGCTGCTGTTCCCCGCCGCGCTGTCGGCTTTTGTAATTGACGAACGGAAATACTCCTCGCGTTTCCAGTCCGTACTGGCAGGAGCATCTGCGAGAGATTAGAGGAGACCCTTAGGTATGCCGGGGTTTGCCACTCCCAGCCGGCGCACGCCGCAATCAGGGTAATCTCATAGTCACAAGAATCACGGTCCAGATTACGCCGCTGGGTAGTGCTCTTTCCACCAGCGGGCTATGTCTAGGCGGCGGGCGAACCAGACTCCCTCCTTTTCGGAGGCGTATTTCAGAAACTGGTCGAGGGCGTGGGCGCGGCTGGGCTTGCCGATGATGCGGCAGTGGAGGCCGACGGACATCATCTTGGGGTGGGTGGCGCCCTCCTCGTAGAGCTGGTCGAAGGAGGCCTTGGCGACCTGGAAGAAGTGCTCGGGGGTGAGGAGGTCGCCGCGCCAGTACTTGTAGTCGTTGACCTCCAGGGAGTAGGGGACGACGAGCCAGGGGTTGCCGTGGACTTGGGTCCAGTAGGGCAGGTCGTCGTTGTAGGCGTTGCAGTCGTACTCGAAACCGCCCTCCTCGACGACCAACTCGCGGGTGTTGACGCTGGGACCGTAGCGGGTGTACCAGCCGAGGGGGCGCTGGCCGCAGATGCGCTCGATGGTGTCTACGGCCTCGCGGATGGCCTGGCGCTCGGCGTCGCGGTCCATGCGGTAGTACTCCTCCCAGCGGTTGCCGTGGCCCATGACCTCGTGGCCGCGGCGGATGGCCTCGGGGCCGACGTCGGGGTTGCGCTCGAGGGCGAGGGCGCAGGCGTAGAACGTGCTGGGGACATTGTTGCGTTCGAGGATGTCCATGATGCGCCAGATGCCGACGCGGCTGCCGTACTCGAAGAAAGACTCGTTGGCCAGGTCGCGCTCGCCGGGGCCGAGGGGGGAGGGCGACTCGCCGGAGGTCTCGCCGGCGGGGTCGCCGTCGAGGGTGGAGTACTCGGAGCCCTCCTCGTAGTTGACGACCACGGAGACGGCGATGCGTGCATCGTTGGGCCAGCGGAACTGCGGCGGGTTGGCGCCGTAGCCGACGAAGTTGCGTTGCTGCATGGGGTGGGCCTCCTGGTTCAATCAGACTTGGACAGCAACTGTGGTCTCAATGTAACCGATGTACATTGTAGCCGGAAAGTTGATAGGCTTAATTTGTTGTTGACAACTATTTCTCGAAGCGGCGCCAATAGATAAAAGCCGCAGAAGCCCGGGCCCAGTTCAGGACGGTTGGAACCGTCGGGAGGCCGCCAGTGCACCAATCATTCATAGACTACGGCAAGAGACCGACCACCACGCCGGAAGTCATCGAAAAGGTCGAGAAATTCGTAAGGAATGACCTTGAGGGACGGTTCAAGGATGAGTTCGTCTTCGACCCGATAATCGCCAACCCGGAACTGGACCATTATGGGGACGAATTCCTGCACATCTACATCATCTTCGACGGTGACCAGAAGAAGCTGGACCCCAAGTGGACTGGCCGTCTGGAAGGGCGGTTGTTGGACCACCTGTCCGATGGAGAACTTCCCCATACCCCCGGACATTCGTTCATCGAAAAGAGCGAGTGGAAAGAAATTCACGGAGGGCAGATCCCCTCTTGAACCCTCGAGACCTGATCAGAATAGCGAGACAACTGGCATCAGGGGCAGTGGGTGGAAACAGGGGCCGTCCGCGCCAAGCCGAGTTGCGACGGGCAATAAGCGCCGCTTATTACGCTCTCTTTCACGCCCTGGCGTCATGTTGCGCCGACCGGCTTGCCGGATCAACCCGATCCAACCGTAGCGAGTCAGCGTGGCGTCAGACATACCGGGCGCTGGAACACAGACACGCCAGGAATCAGTGCGATAGCCAGTCTGCTATGAGTGTGTTTCCTCCGGAGATCCAATATTTCGGACGCAGATTTGTATTCATGCAGGGGCAACGCCAACTTGCGGAATACTCTCCCAGCGCCTCGTTTTCCCGTGGCTGGGTGGTGCACGCCATTAACGAAACCGAGGACGCGATTGATGCATTTGAGAGCGCACCCAACTCAGACAGGAGGGCCTTTGCGATTCATGTGCTGTTCAGGCCCCGTAGGGACTGAGTGGTCTTCACAGAATCAGGTCAATTCTCGACTTCCCCACTGTAGATAAGTGTTCAGATTGAGCGTTTGCAATGCGGTGGTTGTTGTGCTTTATTTAGGGGGTTGCCTGTGCCTTGGCGTCAGGCGATGTTTGTGAGTCGATTGCGCCTCGCCTGACAGGCGGGGCGGCTGAGGAGTTTTTGCTGATATGGCCTTTGAGATGATTTCCACCGATCAGGTGGACCGGGTCGCCATCGTTACTTTGAACCGGCCGGAGGTGCTGAATGCTCTCAGCCTCGGGTTGGTGCGTGAGGTGGACCAGTTCCTGACGGAGGCTGAGGCCGACGACGGCATCGGCGCGGTGATCATCACCGGGGCCGGTGAGCGGGCGTTCTCGGCCGGGGCCGACATCCATGAGAACCGGGAATTCAACCAGGAGCAGCGGGACGCGGGTGCTGCGGAGAGGGCGAATTACACCTGGCACCTGGCCACCTGCAGCAAGCCCGTGATCGGGGCGGTCAACGGCCTGTGCTACGGCGGCGGCACGGTGATGGCCACCAGCATGGACTTTCTGATCGGCTGCGAGAAGAGCAGCTTCCGTTTCCTGGCGGTCAACTACGGGCAGCTCAACGCGACCTGGAGCCTGCCGACGCTGGTGGGCTGGGGCAAGGCCAAGGAACTGCTTTACAGCGGGCGCGAGGTGTTCGCCGATGAGGCGTATCACATCGGCCTGATCAACCACTTGGTGCCGGCGGAAAACCTGATGGAGAAGACCGTCGAGGTTGCGGCGGGCATCGCCAAGAACCGGCCAGAGGGCGTCAACAACATCAAGCAGTTGCTGATTGAGCACACTGGCAACTCGCTGGAGGAACAGTTCTGGACGGAGATCGAGGGCCGGCAGGGGCGCTTCCGGGGCCTGACCGTCGAGGAGGGCTTCAGTGATTTCCTCAGCCGCAAGGGGCGCAAGCCGGCGGTTTCCTAGCCGTCAGCGACAGAGGCAGACAAAGTCAGGACCCCCGGGGCTGCACTCCGGGGGTCTTGCCTTTAGCAGACGTCAGCAACCGGGGGTTGGAACTGGGTTCCGGGAACTTAAATGAGAGAAATGTCCGTGGCAAGATTCCCGGTAGGGACAATCGGTAAATTCTGCATGACTTTCACCAAAATCGAAACGCCAGTAGGGAGCCTGTCGAGAGATGGTTCGCGTGAATCCGTTGATGGTTCGACAAGCTCACCACCAACGAATCTCCCGCGCATTGCTGCCAATTTGTGGGATGGCAGAGCCTTTTAGATGGCGGCGTTTGAACTCACAGGAATGTTGAAAGCGCTCGGCGACCGGCCGGGTGCGACGGCGGTGAAATTCGGGCTGCCGCTGGTGGCCTTCGCCGTGGTGCTGGTGGCCGCGACGCCGGAGGGGCTGACCGGTGAGGGGCAGCGGGCGCTGGCGGTCATGGCTCTTGCCGTTGGGTTCTGGGCAACGGGTGCTCTCCCGCTGGCAGTGACCGGGATAGCGGCGGTCATCATGCTGACGCTGCTGGGGGCAGTGCCAGACATCGAGGCCGCACTGTACGGATTTTCGCAGCCAGTCCCCTATTTCCTGATCGGGGTGCTTACGCTTGGCCTGGGCGTGCAGCAGTCCGGGCTGGCGAACCGGATGGCCGGGTACCTGATTCGCCTCGCCAAGGGGAGCCCGCGCGCGCTTTACGTGCAGATGCTGGTATCCTTCGCCGCCCTGACCTTCGCGCTGCCGTCGGCCACGACGCGAGGCGCGATCCTGGTGCACGTTTACGAGCAGGTCATGGGGCGATGGAACATCGAGAGGGACGACCCGCTGAACAAAGCGGTGATGCTGGCGATGGGATCGCTCAATCGCCTGGGGTCCACCGCCCTGCTGGCCGGAGGAATCACTCCGATAGTGGCGTCGTCGCTCATCGGCGACTTTTCGTGGACGCGTTGGTTCGTGCTGATGGCGTTGCCTTTCTGGAGCATCCTGGTGGTGGGAGGGGCGGCCGTATTCCTGCTCTACCGTTCCGGGTTTGCAGGACAATCCGGAACCGAGGGCAGTGCCGACGAGGAACCGGGCGGCGGGGCATTCACTCCGGCGGAGATGAAGGCCGGTTTGTTCGCGGCGGGCGTGGCCCTACTGTGGTTCACCGACTTTGCTCACGGCCTGTCTCCTGCGGTGCCAGCGCTGATCGTGATGGTGGCGATGCTGCTGCCCGGAATCGGACTGCTGTCGTGGCGGGAATTCGAGCAGAACCTGGGATGGAGCAACTTCTTCATCATTGCCACGTCGTTGTCCCTGTCGAACGCGCTGGTGGAAAGCGGAGCGGCAGAATGGTTCGCCAACACGCTGGTGTCGGCTGTTGGCGGCTTCGCGGACTCGCCCTGGCTGTTGCTGCTGGCCATGGCAGGGGCGGCATCGGCGGTGAGATTCGTGATGCCGAACATCGCTGGCTACCTGGCGTTCATCATACCGGTGGCGATGTCGACGGGGGCGTCGCTGGGGTTGAACCCGCTGGTCTGCGGGCTGGCAGTCGTCATCGTAGGGGACTCCGTGGTGTTCTACCCGGCAGCAGCCGCCGGAAGCGTTTTCATCTACCAGCGGGCGGAGATCTCATCCCCAGAGGTGCTGCGTACGGGAGTCATCATGACCCTGGTGGCCGTGGCGGTTCTATTTGCCTTTGCCCTGCCCTACTGGAGCGCCCTCGGGGAGGGGGTGACCGTTGCCGCAGGCGGCTGAGGCATGGGTTAGTAGAGGACGAGGGAATGAAAGAAACCGACACGAGTGCTGAATCCGGGGAGCCGATGTTCAGGGTCCCGGCGCCCGTTCGGCGCGCGGCCCAGCCTGACGTGTACGCGCCGGACGGGTCGGAGATACGGCTGCTGGCGGATGCGGGCAACGGTGCCAGCAAGAGCAGCATGGTGGAAGTGGCGCTTCCGGCGGGGCAGGTGTCGCGGCCGGTGTACCACCGGACTGTTGAGGAGACGTGGTACATCCTGGAAGGGCGCGGGCAGGTGTGGCGGTGCCCGCAGGGGCGCGATGCCGCATCGGTGTCGCCGGGGGACGCGCTGGTGATCCCGACGGGTTGGCGCTTCCAGTTCGCTGCGGGTCCCGACGGGGCGCTGCGCTTCTTGTGCCACACAACGCCGCCGTGGCCGGGGGAGGACGAGGCCGTCGCTGCCGAGTACGGCGGGCTGGGGGAGCCGACGGTCTAGGCCGGACACTCTTCGGTCGTCGTTGCGGCGACCCGCCGCTCCTGTCGAACCGGGGCTGAGTCGTCAGCCCGCGGACAGGAGCAGCTGATCGTTCCTCCTAGTTGCCGGTTAGTTGCCGGTGCCCCGTCGGTGGTGGGCGCGCGTCTTCGCTCGCCGCAGGTATTCACACTTTCTCCATACGATGTATAGATATTCTATATATTAATTGCTGTTGATATCAGTGATTGCGATGTAATATATTAATTATTGATAGTTGGTATTTGAGTACTGGCTGAAATCGAGGGGGTGCGAACCATGGAGTGGACGATTAACGATAACGATATTCTGCTGCGGGACTTCAGCGGCGTCCAGGGGCTGATAGAGCGGATGGAGAAGGAATTGCGGTGTGGCGGGACACCTATAGAGGGGTTCCGGTTTCTCAGAGACGCTTCGGAGATGCTGAGCTTCAGCCGAGAGATCGAGCGCGAGGTTCAAGACAGCCCGCAGGACGCCGACCTGTACGTGGGGTTCCAGACTTCCGACCGGCTGATCGAGGAGGCAAACCGCTATCGAGAGCTGGTGGAGTCGGGGGTCAAGCTGGCGGCGTTCGGGCAATGCCCGCTGGAGGAGCCGCCCGAGGGCCTGGAGGGAGTGTGGACGCCAGTGGCGCGACATACGCGGGCACTGGAAAACCAGTGGTTCCTGGTCTCGTCGCATCCCACGCCAATCGCGTTTGTGGGATGGGAGACCTCGCCGGAAAAGATGTTCGGCGTTGGCGGCATATCGTCTCCCGGCAAGCAGTTCCGGGGGTTCATCACCAACGACTGCAGGGTGGTGCACGCCGTGATCGCGCACCTGGAGTCGGTACGGGCCAAGGCTGCGAGATCAAGCGGCGGTGAGGGCAGGGTACGGCGGGTGATGGCCGTTACCAGTCTGGAGGACGCGCCGGAATACTCGGTTGTGCGCTCGTGCGCCGCCAGAATGGCCGCGCACGAAGGAGGCGAGGTGGTGCTGTTCGAGATCACTGCGGCGTCGTACCTAGTGAGTCCATATCCCGAGGAGAACCGGCGGCATTGGATCCGGACGCTGGGGGAGTCGGAGCTGCGGCGGTTGGGACGGTCGCCGGTGGCCAGGCAGGTGGCGGCCATCCGGGCGCGAGGGGCGGGGGCGCAGGCGATTCTGCCGACGTCCCACGGGTTCAAGCACCTGGCGGAGTGGGCCGAGCGGGAGGACGCGGACCTGATCATGATCCCTGTGTCTCTGGTCAATCCGGGACTGTTCGAGCGGCTGCGCGGCTACAGCCTGAAGACGTTGCTGGAACACACGAACCGGCCAGTGCTGGTGGTTTACCCGGACGGGTCGACCTGGCGGGCCAACTACGAGCATCCTCCGGCCACACCGCAACGGGCTGCGGTACCACTGGCTGCATAGTACCGCCGCCAGCGCGTCAAGTTGACGCAGGAGGGCCGCCTTTGGGAGGCTGCCTGCTACTCCCTCTCCAGCCCCCCGGAGAGGGAGTTTTTGTGTGGGGCTATTCGGTCTCCATATAACGCTCCGGGATCTGGTACCAGTAAACCGCGCCGCTATCGATAAGGGCCGTTAACTCGTTGACGTTTCGGACACTGGCGACTACGGGGATGGCGCGGTGGCCAGTGAATTCCGTGAGCATGCTGGCGTTTCGCTGGGCGCGGTCTGAATCGCGCAGGTCGCCGGTGTATGAGGCCTCCATGCAGATGTACACGGTTCCCGATTCGTCAGTTGCCTCAACCACGAGGTCGGCGGTCCTGAAACTGAACAGTTCGTTTCGGGGCATGTTAGGACTGGCCGTTTTGGCGATGCGAACCAAGTCGGCTTCCGTCAGGGTCTTCACATATTGGATGTCCATGTCGAGGGTTATGCTCTCGGCGCCACGTAGTGCGGACCATCGGGCGTGAGCGGCCTTGACGGTGGACATGTCATTTTCCTGACGTGTCATGCGGGATTCAATCCTTGTCTGGCTGGCTTCGATCCTGGCTTGCCCTTCCTCAAGCCTGTACTGGCCTGTCTTGAGGTCCGATATGTCGGATTCGACGCGATCCAATCGGGTTTCGACGCGTTTGCCTACCTGCCGTTGCTCGTCCGCGAACGCGCTGAATTGGGTGGGAAGCTGCATCAGTTCCTCGCCCAGGATCAGGGCGCGGACGGCTTCCTTCCACTCCGGGTTTTCCCGGAGGGCGCGGAGGAAGTCTTCCTGGCTGTTGATGGTGGTCATGGGTGTTTACTTTAACAAGCCTTCAATCACTGACAGATCGGACCGGCCTTGCAGCGACTATACATCAATTCGAGCTCCTTACGACCTTAACCGGATAATTCTAGGTCTCTAGTACTACAACGACGGGTTGTTTGGTAGGATAGTTGTCAAGATGATAGTGGGTGGTTTGGGTGATGGATGGGGCGAGTTTCGAGCGGGTTTACGACAACTTTCAGGACTTTCACGCCTTCTTCGCGGCCTCCTTCGGCCGCAAGCAGTGGCGGGAGCACAGCCGGAACTATCTTCAGGGGCTGCTGGTGCAGGCTGGGGAGCGGCGCAACGCCGAGAACCTGTCGGAATCGGTGGGCATCTCGGCCCGGGCGATGCAGCGTTTTCTGACCGAGGCCCGGTGGGACGATGCCGCGGTCATCGGTCGGCTGCAGGAATACCTGGCCCCCAGGCTGGCTCACCCCGAGGCGGTGTGGGTGTTGGACGGCAGCGACTTTCCCAAGCAGGGACGGAAGTCGGTGGGGGTAGCCCGGCAGTACTGCGGCAGGCTGGGGAAGGTGGCCAACTGCCAGGCGGGGATGTTCCTGGCCTACGTCAGCCCGCTGGGACAGGCATTGGTGGACAAGGGGCTGTATCTGCCCGAGAGTTGGATCTCCGACCAGGACCGGTGTGCGGCGGCGGGTGTGCCCGAGGAGCGGCTGAGCTACCGGTCGAAGACGGAGTTGGCCTTGGAGCTGCTGGAGCGGGCCCTGGGGTTGGGCCACCTCAAGGCCGGATGGGTTGCCGGGGACGACGCCTTCGGGATGTCGCCGTCCTTTCGGGAGTCCCTGGCGGGCCTGGGGATGCGCTACGTGCTGGACGTTCCGGGCAGCACTCCGGTCTGGCCCCTGGAGTTGGCTTGGACCAGTCCGGGGTCTCAGGGGTCCGGGCGCCCCCGCAAGCCCAGGCTCAGGGACGGGCAGCGTCGTACCATGGAGCAGCGCAGTGGCGAGTTGCCGGATAAGGCTTGGCGGGAGATAACGGTGGCCCAGGGAAGCCAGGGACCGCGGAGCTATATGTTCAGCGCCCAGCGGGTGCGGGTAACCCGGAAGGGCAAGCCGGGCCAGGAGGCATGGGCCGTCTACCGCCGAAACCTGGACGGCAGCGAGCCTCGCTACTACCTGTCCAACGCTGCCGAGGATACTCCCCTGGAGACCTTGGCCTATGTGGGCGGTTCCAGGTGGCCCATTGAAACGGAGTTCGAGACGGAAAAGGGCGACGTGGGCCTGGACGAATACGAGACCCGTAGCTGGTCCGGCTGGCATCACCACATAGCCATGTGCCTGCTGGGTGGAGCGTTCCTGCTGGGCCTGCAGCAGGACTGGGGGGAAAAAGATGCCCCGGATCACCCGTCCCCAGGTGTACCGGGTGGTGCGGGAAATGCTGCCCCGGGAACGGTTCGGACCGGAGGAGTTGCTGCTGTGGCTGGAGGATACGCAGCTACGCAACGAGCGGGCGCGCCGCTCCCACCAGAGACGCCGCTCCGCCCACCGTGAAGGCAGGATGGAGCCACCACCTTAAACGCGTCGTTGTAGTACTAGTGTGCGTCCTTGCCAAACTAAGGGTTCATGAGTTTCTGAATCTAGCAGCCCGCGCAAATTTGGCGGCACAGCCAATCCACACCAAGCCTCATCCAACTGACCCTGTGTTAGCCCATGGTCCGTTGCCCTATTGGGTGGGTCAAAATCCGAAATAGAAAAATCTGCGGCGGAAAGATTGGCATTGCGAAAAAGTGCGCCTGCAAATCTTGCATCCAGCAATCTTGAATTCCAACAATTGGACTCGGCTAAGTGCGCCCCGGAAAAATCCGTCCCAACGCCGTACGTGTTGGACAGATCTGTCTCCAGCATCAACGCCTGAGTAAATTTGGCCTCGCTCAACCTCGCCCAAGCTAGGCTTGCGTTTGAGAGTGAGGAATCGGAAATGTCAGCACGGAATAATCTGACCCTATCCAACTTGGCATCGTTCAACGAGGAACTAGACAAATCCGAACCAGTGAGAATGGCTCCAGATAGATTAAGGGCGTCAAGGAAAGCGCCCTTAAGGTTCGCAAAGCTTAAATCCAATCTAAAGTCGTTTGATTCTTGTTCTTTATCGATTCCCTGTTGGTTGTGACCACCTATCGCGTATAGGGCTGCCTGTACGTCTCCCCGAAGTCTGACTCCTGTTTCCTCTCCGGTCTCGTCATTGTGCGAGATGCGCTCATCAGTTGTCGGATTTCTAACGAAGGAACAAAACAATTGTATTATCTGTATGTGATATTGGTCTGGGTGTTCTTCAGCCAAACGTTGCAATGCATAAATTCCCGCCAAACGAACTGCTAAATTGGAGTCCCCCAGCATTTGCGCTCCACGCTGGTAGCGGTCATAGAGCAGACCTTGCTGGGCGGTATCTGCCTGACGTTCCGCGACCCTACTTCGCCACATCGCAAGGAGGACGGCTATGAATCCGCCCAGAATTAGCGCCACGTTGCGGATGGTTGTGCTGACAGGTTCATTTGGGTCCACGATATGATCCCAGAGTAGCCAACAAATTATGCTGCCAATCGCCGCAGCCGCCAAAACGGCAATGGGCCACCACTTTCCTTCGTTCTGTTTCAAGAGTCCAAACAGCCTCAAAAGCATGATTCCAGAATCCCAAGATATAGGTTTGGAGCTACTATGCTCCGAGTTATCTGCATTACCTAGTGGTGCCGACGAACAGACGTCTCATTCTACTCCTGAGGTGTTTTGACCGCTAACGAAGTAAGACTCCCCGCCCCCACCCCACCGCTTCCCCTTCCTTGGTATACTGTCGGCGGTTTTTGTGGCTGGAGGTTTGGCCTTGGAGTTTCGGATTGCTGTTCTGGGCGGGGATGGGATCGGGCCGGAGGTTACGGACCAGGGGGTGCGGGCGATGGAGGCCGTGGGCTTGGCGTTCGGGCATTCGTTTGACCTGTCGTACGGGGATATTGGTGGGATTTCGATAGACAACCACGGCATCCCGTTCACTGACGAAGTGCGGGCGATGTCGGGGAATAACGACGCGGTGCTGTTCGGCGCAGTGGGGGGTCCCAAGTGGGACGACCCCAACGCCACGGTGCGCCCCGAGCAGGGGCTGCTCGACATCCGGGCCCACATGGGAGTGTTCGCCAACATCCGGCCGGTCAAGGTCTATCCGCAGCTGGCCGACGCCAGTCCGCTCAAGCCCGAGGCGCTGGAAGGCGTGGACATGGTGGTGGTGCGTGAGCTAACCGGCGGCCTGTATTACGCCGAGCCCCGGGGACGCCGCGAGACTCCGGGGGGAATCATCGCCGAGGACACCATGCGCTACACCGAGGGCGAGATCGAGCGGGTGCTGCGCGTGGGGTTCGAGCTGGCGCGGGGCCGCCGCAAGAAGCTGACCTCGGTGGACAAGGCCAACGTTCTGGAGTGCTCGCGGCTGTGGCGCACAGTAGCGACGCGACTGGGCGAGGAGTACCCCGACGTGGAGCTGGAGCACGTGCTGGTGGACGCCTGCGCCATGCAGCTGATCCAGGTGCCGTCGCGCTTCGATGTGATCGTTGCCGAAAACACCTTCGGCGACATCCTGACCGACGAGGCCTCGGTGCTGGGAGCATCCATGGGCATGCTGCCATCGGCCAGCCTTGCTGGCGTGCCGGTGGAGGGACAGCCGTCCATCGGTATGTACGAGCCGATCCACGGGACCGCGCCCGACATCGCTGGCAAGGGCATCGCCAACCCCATTGGCTCCATTCTGAGCATGGCCATGATGCTGCGCTATTCGCTGGGGCTGACCGAGGAGGCCGCGGCGGTGGAGCGGGCAGTGGAGCAGACGTTGGTGGCTGGCCTGCGCACCGCCGACATCGCGGGTGGTGGCGGTACCGTCGGCACCGTCGAGATGGGCGACCGCATCGTCGCGGCCATTGAGCGGGGGTAGAGGAAGAGTTAATAATCAAGGAAACAGTTGGCAGTCCCTCTGGACCCCTCATTTCTCCGGGGACTGCCCTCACCCCAGCCCTCTCCCTCATAGGAGAGAGGATCCTTAGGTACACCTCTAAAAGAGAGTTGGACGGGCCTGTCGGATGATTGAATTCAGCAGCTTATGGGTTGCCATCCTGGTGTTCCTGGGTAGCGCCCTTGCGGTGATCTTCTTCGGAATACGGCTTGCAGTGTACGGCGACGCGCTGGCCACGCTGACCGGGTGGGGGCGGCTGTTCGTGGGCAGCATCCTCGTCGCTCTGGCCACGTCCCTGCCGGAACTGGCGACCAACATCACGGCGGTCAGCCTGGTGTCGCCTCCCAACCCGGGCTTGGCCTTCGGCAACGTGGTGGGCGCGAACATGCTCAACATGTTCACCTTCGCCGCGGTGGCCCTGGCGTTCGGCGGCAAGATTTTCCTGGAGAAAGTGGCCCCGGAGCAGGGGTATCTCGTGGTCACTGCCGTGGTGCTGACGAGCCTGGCCCTGATTTTCGGCGGGATTAAGCTGGATATAGCGGCGTTCAAGATCGGACTGACCTCGCTGATCATTATGGTCGTTTTCGTTATCGGGATGTACGTGGTCTACAAGACCCGTCCTGGTGAGGGTGGAGACGAAGAGGGAGATGACCCGGGGATGAGCCTTGGCAAGGCTTGGCTGATGTTTTCCCTGGTGTCGGGGGGCGTTATCGTCTCCGGCTACTTCCTGGGAGTCAGCACCGACAGCATCGCCGAGATCACAGGCATCTCGTCGGGCACGCTGGGCATCCTGCTGGTGTCGCTGGTTACGACCATGCCCGAGGCGTCGTCCACCATCGCGGCGGCGCGGATCGGGGCGTTCGACCTGGGCGTGGCCGGGCTGTACGGAAGCTGCGCCTTCAATGTGACCATCCTGTTCTACGCGGACATCTTCTACCGCGGCGGCGAGGTGATCGAAGGCACGGGGATCGGGACGGACAACGTGGCCATCCTGCTGAACCGCCCGCAGCCGGAGCACTTCCTGGCGGGCACGGTGGCGATAGTGCTGATGCTGATCGGGTTGACGTTGATACTGGCGCGCAACCGCATTTCGCAGCTGGTGGCCCGGGCCGGCATGTCAGTGATGGTCATCGGCTACCTGGCAGCGGCCATCGGCGTGGGTTACTTGGGCAGCGCGGGTGGGGGTGGTGATGACGACGAGGCGCGGCGGAACGGCGGGTACACGGAGAGCGTCGACCGGGAGGGGTAGAATAGAGGGGAGGTTTTCACCGATTCCTGTTCTTGGGAGGCGGAATGGTTGCGACTGACGAAGTAAAAGAGATATTTGCTGACGCACACGGGATGTATGACGCGGCCTTGCAACGTCTCGCGGCAGGTGATGTCCGCGATGCTGCGGAGAAGGCGTGGTGCGCCACCAAGCGGGCCACGGATGCCTTGATTCTGGCGCGGACCGGTGAACTGCCCGAGACTACCGGCATGACCTCTACCCAAATCCGGCTGTTGGGTGACCGAGAAAGAGGGATCGAGAATTTAGTGGGACGCTATTACACCAGAATCGGCCACCTGCACGGTGAGTGCTTCTATGAGGGCAAATGCGCGTCACAAGACACGGAACGCCGCATCCGCGAGACCGTTGACTATGTCCGCGACGCCGAAACATTGGCCTACTCAGGCGACATACGGTAACCCCGCACCACCACGGGCACCTTCAACAGAGGGATTCGGAGAAAAGCCCACTGTCTGGGAGAAGCTAGACCGCCTCGCCCGCGTAGCTGGCTATTTGTATGAACCCCTCTTCCTCGTCGGACCAGGCAAACAGACCCGCCTCTACAACCTGGGTTTCCGTTATCCCCACCACGAGCTGCTGTACCGGGTAGGCGGGGCCATCGCCCCAAGGGCTGGTGGCGACTTCCCGGTCGGTGGGCGAGAAGTAGGCACGGCCGTTGGGGTGGGAGTGAAAGATCACCTTGGCGGGGGCTTCACTGTCCAGGCTCTGGTTCAAGGACAGCAAGTCGTTGCCAGTGATTACGTAAGCAGTTTCGGCGCCGCGAGCCGCTTGAGTGGGGTGGGTACCCGAATCCTGAGCGTTTTCGCAGCTCCTGACGGTGTTGACCGTCGCACTGTCAGCGGGCCCGGCGAGCCAGCCGCAGCATTCGAAGGGGAATGCTCTACGGGCCTCCCGGTAGACCTCCGCGAGAACCTGGGCGGGTATGTCCATAGGGGTTGGCAAATCGGCCATGGAAGGGCTCCTTCTAGAGGGAATGGGCGCGGCGGGAAAGGAATTTCCCATTACCCGGCGGAATCGCTTCCTGCGGTATGTCGCTGGGCGTACTCGTGGACGGCGGCTTCCTGTTCCGGCGTCTGGACAGAGCCGGGGCGTAGGCGGCGCACTTCGTTGATGGCGTCGGCTGGGTCCGCACCGCGTTTGACGAGGTAGCAGGCCAGTACGGTGCCAGTGCGGCCGATGCCGGCGTAGCAGGAGACGACAACGGGGCGACTGTTCTGCACGAGTTGCTCGTCGATGAACTCGATCATCCGGTCGATCTGGTCTTGGTCCGGGGGCGTAAAATCGCGCACGGGCACATACATGTCCAGGATGTCGAGGTGGCCACCCGTGTCGGCGGGGATGGTGCGCTCCTCCATGCGGATGACCGCGCGGACACCCTGCTGATGTAGGAAGAACAGGTCCTGCATGCTGACTGGGCCCTGGGAGCCGGCGAGCTCGTTCTCCAACACCCAGCCGAAATTCATGTAGCGGATTCCCATGTTTCTTTTCCCCAGGTTGGCGGTTACGAAGTCGTGGTCTACTCCCCGGTAGTGAGGAGCCTTTGGATTTCCCCGGTGGACATGCCCTCGACGTACACAGACTTGTCGCGAGCAGAGTGCCCGCGGACGATACGCAGGCTGGACTTGGCGACGCCGAGAGTGTCGGCCAGTAACTCCAGAACGGCGGCGTTGGCCCGGCCGTCCTGAGGCGGGGCGGTTACGCTCACCCGCAGGAATCCATCCCGGAGTCCTGATACGCGGTTGCGGGAGGCCCGAGGCTGGACCCGCACGCTTAAGGTGTAGCCGGATGGTTCGTTGTCGCCGTCCAAATGGACTCCTTTCAGCGCGAAGGACGCCGAGTCGGGTATAGTATAAGGGAATTCACACCCACTCCGGAGTCGCAATGGATTACCAGAACGTCAAGCTTTCCATAGATCAGGGAATTGCCACCATACTCCTAAACCGCCCCGATGCGATGAACGCGCTGGGCCGTGAACTGGTCACTGACCTGTCGGCAGCGTTGACCGATGTTGCGGGGGAAGATTCGGTGAAGGCGATGGTGCTTCGCGGCGAGGGACGCTGCTTCTGCGCCGGTGCCGACCTCAAGTACTTCCAGGACGCTTTCCAGACCCCGGAAGCGCTGCGAGCCTACCTGACGGAAATCAACGAGGTGATTTTCCAGGTGGAGGACATGCCAATACCAGTGATCGCCGTGGTGCATGGCTTCGCTCTGGCCGGAGGGCTGGAGCTGATGATGGCCTGCGACATGGCATTGGTGGCCGATGATGCGCGCATCGGGGACCAGCACGTCAACTTCGGCCTGATGCCGGGTGGAGGCTCGACGATCCGTCTGCCTCGGCTGGTGGGCCCACAACGAGCGATGGAGCTGCTGACCACGGGGCGCTGGCTGAACGGGCCGCAGGCGGTGGAGTGGGGGCTGGCGCTGCGCTCAGCACCCCTGGACGAGCTGGACGAGGAGCTGGAAAAGCTGGTGGCGCCGCTGCGAGGCAAGAGCCGGCCAGGCCTGGGCTGGATCAAGCAGGTGACGCACCAGGGGCGCGACCTGACGGTGCGAGACGGCTCGGTCGTCGAGCAAATGGCCTTCGCGCAGTACGTGGCCACGTCCGGCCACCCCGCGGAGGGCGTGCAGGCGTTCGTGGAGAAGCGCACGCCGCAGTTCTGACCTGGAGTCGCTGCCGGGGTACCGCCGTAAGCAAGTGTGAGTGGATGGGGGTGAAGAGAAAAACACGGAGGGACAATTTACAGGTTTTGAAGATACGCGAAATGCTCCAAGAGGGGCGAACTATATCATTTGAATTCTTTCCGCCGCGGAATGCCGATGGCATACCCGCTGTGCTGGACACGGTAAGGGAACTTACCGCCTACTGTCCGGACTTTATCTCGGTCACCTATGGCGCGGGCGGCTCCACGCGGCAGTTCACCGAGGAAATCACCGTCAGTGCCAAGGAGTCGGCGGGTGTTGAGGTGATGGCCCACCTGACCTGCGCGGGCCAGACCGTAGATGAGCTGGACAGTGTGCTGCAACGCCTGGAGGAAGCTGGCATCGAGAACGTCATCGCGCTGCGGGGCGATCCACCGCGGGGCGAGCAGGAGTTCACCGTAGTCGAGGGCGGATTCAGCCACGCGTCCGAGCTGGTGACCCACATCAAGGCCAACTACGAATTCGGCATCGCAGCCGCGTGCTACCCTGAGGGTCACACCGAGGCGGTGAGCCTCGAACAGGATCTGGATTACGCCAAGCTGAAGGTGGACAATGGCGCCGATTTCCTGATCACCCAGCTTTTCTTCGACAACAACGACTACTTCGAGTTTGCCGACCGTGCCGCCGCAGCGGGGATCGATGCGCCGGTGGTGCCAGGGATCCTGCCGTTCCTGAGCACGCCTCAGATACGCCGGTTCACCTCCCTGTGCGGTTCGAAGATTCCGGCAGACCTGGATGCCGAGTTGGAACGGCTGGCCGACGATGACGACAGCGTGCGGGAGCTGGGCATTGAATATGCGGCGCGGCAGGTTGAGGGCCTTTGGGCCGCCGGAGTTCCTGGCGTCCATTTTTATGTGCTGAATCGCAGTTACTCGGTATCGAAGATCCTCGACCGGCTGGGTCTGCCCGGTCACGTTCCGGACTAGAGGCTTTCCGGAGGTTCTTTCCTTCGGGGTGAGGCGAATCAAGCCATGCTTACGACAGGCGTGGACATCATCGAAATCGGGCGGATAGCCGGGGTGCTGGAGCGCTACGGAGACCGCTTTTTGAGTCGCATCTACACCCCCGGCGAGCTGGAATACTGTCGCGGACGGCCCTCAAAGCTGGCATCCCGCTTCGCGGCCAAGGAGGCCACGATGAAGGCGCTGGGCACCGGCGTTCGTGGCGTGGCTTGGAAGGACATCGAGGTTATCCGCGCTCCCAGCGGAGCGCCCAGCATTGCGTTGCACGGCAGGGCCAAGAGCCGCGCCGAACGTCTGGGCGTGGTCGAAATTTCAGTCAGCATGTCGGACTCCCGGGACAATGCCGTAGCGTTCGTCGTGACGCGCCGCGAAGAGCCCGAGTAAGCCCGTGCAAGTATAATGAGACAATCGGGGTCCCAAGTGCCGGAAGTCCTGACAGACCGCGGGCTCGGATGGCAGGCAACCGGATTTACCCTGACAGGAGTAATCTGCCCTGCGATTCT
Source organism: Dehalococcoidia bacterium (assembly GCA_965215675.1). Classification (GTDB taxonomy): domain Bacteria; phylum Chloroflexota; class Dehalococcoidia; order Lucifugimonadales; family UBA3495; genus VXOI01. The sequence goes on from OZ244112.1 coordinate 631,218, forward strand.
CAAGTCATATGACAGTATCGATTTCTGGCTGTATCAGTGGTTTGAAACAGCAGTCGTAGACCTGTACTGGTCATTTGTGTTGCCGCTGGCGGTTCTGTTCGACGGAGGTAGAAGATTGTTTGAAAAGGGAAAGGCTATTCGTGAGGCTCAGAAAGCCCGAATGGTAGAAAGAGCGCGACGAGACGAACAAAAACGCATACAAAAAGAGTTGGAGCGCCGCGGCGTAGTTCTATCCCCGGAAGTAGTCGAAGCCGTCTTTAGCGAAGATCCAAATAACGGTCTCTGACTGCTGTCGTGAAAGTTGTAACCGCGGCGCAGATGGTCGCCATCGAACAGGCGTCGGAGCGGGCCGGCGTCAGCACCGACACGCTGATGGAGAATGCCGGCCTGGCGGTGGCCAAGGCCGCGCGGGACGAGTTGGGTGGTGCAGCGGGTGCCCGTGTAGTCGTGCTGGTGGGCCCGGGCAACAACGGAGCCGACGGGCTGGTGGCCGCGAGACACCTGCGGCGTTGGGGCGCGGACGTCGTGTGCTGCCTGCTGACTGGACGTCCTGATGTGGATCCCAAGCTGGAGCTTGCCCTCGAATACGGCGTAGAGGTTGTTGCCGGGCCCGATGGCGAGACGCTGGAGCGGCTGCTGAGGCGCTCGCGTCTGGTCATCGACTCGGTGCTGGGCACCGGACGGTCCCGGCCGCTGACCGGTCCAGTCGGCGACGCGATGCAACTGTTGCGGCGGGTCAGGGGGCTTCGGAATCCACCGAGGCTGATGGCCCTCGACCTGCCGACCGGATTGAACCCCGATACCGGCGAGGTTGATCCCGCATGTCCCCGGTTTGACGTGACGGTTGCTCTCGGCTACCCGAAGGCCGGGCTGTTCGCTTTTCCGGGTGCGGAACGGATGGGCCGGTTGCGGGTGCTGGATATCGGTGTTCCCGTCGGCCTTTTGGAGGAGCTTTCGGTGGACCTGGAGGTGATGACTGCCCAATGGGTGGCGTCAAGACTACCGCCACGCCCGCTGAATTCTCACAAAGGCACCCACGGGCATGCACTTGTCGTGGTCGGGTCGCGACAGTACGTTGGCGCGGCGTGGCTGGCGTCGCAGGCGTCGGTTCGCACGGGCGCAGGGCTAACCACGCTGGCGAGTCCCGAAGGGGTCTACTCCACCGCAGCGGCCAAAGGGGCCGAGGTGATTCATCTGCCGCTGCCCGAGGATGATGAAGGTCGAATCGGCGCTACCGCGGCTGGCGTTATCGCGAGGTCGGAGCGACGGTTCTCGGCTGCCCTCGCTGGATGCGGCATGGGGTGGTCTGAGGGTACGGCGGAGTTTTTGCGGGGCCTGTTTCACCTGACACAGAATAAACTGGCGGGACAGCCGTTCCTGATCGACGCCGATGGACTGAACAATCTGTCCGGGATAAGGGACTGGCGTGACAGGATCAACGGCCCGGTGGTGCTAACTCCCCACCCCGGGGAGATGTCGACGTTGACCGGCGTGCCCGTGGCGCACATTCAGGCCGATCGGGTGGACGTCGCGCGGGAATGGGCGGACCGTTGGAGTGCAACACTGGTGCTCAAGGGTGCATACACGGTTATCGCCAGCCCCGGCGAGCCGGTTCGCATCGCTCCCTTCGCCAATCCCGGCTTGGCCACGGGCGGTACGGGGGACGTGCTGAGCGGGGTCATCGTGTCGCTGCTGGCGCAGGGCGTGCCGCCACCGGACGCCGCCTCCGTGGGGGTCTGGCTCCACGCCGCCGCCGCAGAAATTGTGACCGGACGCATCGGACAGGCAGGCCTTGCCGCCTCCGATTTGCTGGACGCGCTGCCCCTGGCTATCGCCAACCTGCACCGTGCTACACTGTCCTAGCCATGGCCATAGACGTGTTCATAAAAGCCGTTGCCGATGAGTCGGAACCTCTGTCCGAGGCGCCATTTCATGAGGCGTCGGACCCGTCGCCCACGGAGGTGGGGGAGTTCGACCGCTTCCTCTCCACGCTGGACGTGGAGGATAGGCGCGAGGTGCTGACGGCGATGGTGGAACAAGCCGAGGAAAACCTTGAGCTGGATTTCACCTCGATTTTCCGGTATTGCCTAAAGGACGAAGATGACCGTCTGGCGCAGCTGGGGATTGAGGGCCTGTGGGAGCAGGAAGAGCGCTGGCTGATCGCCGAGCTGGTGGAACTGCTGCGGTCGGAGCGTGGGCCGCGGGTGCGGGCCGCCGCCGCCCTGGCCCTGGGCAAGTTTTCGGCGATGGCGTTGGAAGGCAAAATATCGCCAGAGGACGGGGCGCTGATCTACCGGATGCTGATGGACTTTCTTGAGGACGAGATCGAGGACCTTGAGGTGCGGCGCCGTTGCCTGGAGGCCGCGGCTCCCTTCAACACCGAGGAAGTGCGGGACTACATCCGGTGGGCGTATGACGACGAAGACCAGGACCTGCGCTCCAGTTCGGTTTACGCCATGGGCCGCACTGGGGACACCAACTGGCTGCCCACTCTGCTGCGGGAACTGGAAAGCTCAGACGCAGCGGTGCGCTACGAGACCGCGCACGCCTGTGGTGAGTTGGGGGATCAGGAGGCCACGCCTTATCTGGTCGAGTTGCTGCAGGACGAAGACCCCGAGGTGCGCCTGGCCTGTATCGTCGCGTTGGGGAAGATCGGCGGTGCCTATGCCCGCAGGGCCCTGATCGACTGCGTGCGCGACGGCGACGCTGCGATGTCCGAGGCCGCCCATGCCGAGATGGAGAACCTGGAATTCCTCGACGACCCCATGCGACTGCTGCCCGGCGACACCTAGGCCCCGGAGCTCCCTTGCCTCCGCTGACCGAATCGCAGGCCCGTTTCCTCGCTGATGCCCGCGTGGCGCGGCTGGCGACGGCGGACGAGAACGGACGCCCCCACGTCATTCCCGTTTGCTTCGCATTCGACGGCGAGGCCATCTACATCGTCCTTGATGAGAAGCCCAAGACAGTTGAACTTACACGGCTGCGACGTGTGCGAAACATCCTCTCCAATCCCCAGGCTGCGCTGGTCGTCGACCATTGGGACGAGGACTGGCTAGCTCTCCGCTACGTATTGGTGTCCTGCCGAGCCGAGCTGCTGGACGGCGAAGAGGACGAGGCGGTGCGGGCCGTGGCGCTGCTCCGGGAGAAGTATAAGCAGTACCGCGAGATGGACCTCGACGGCAACCCGGTCATCAAGCTGGTGGCGCAACGGTTTACAGCGTGGAGCTTCAGCGGGGAGTAAAAAGGGCTTCTCGAAGGTAGCTGGGGTGATGCTACAGGAACCCGATGCGCTTTCAGCCGTTGCTTGACACCCCTTTGGGTGCTCCCTAGACTTGCCCAGAGATTGACGAATTCGTAGCCAGAGAGGCAGACACATGGACGGAGTCACCGCAATTGCCAACATACTGCGGATGGAGGGCGTGGAATTCATTGGCTGTGTGCCTTACCAGCCTCTGCTGGAGGCCGCCGCCATCGCCGGAATCCGCCCGATAATCTTCCGGCAGGAGGTCACCGGCGTTCACATGGTGGACGGCTACTCGCGGGCCACCAACGGTAAGAAGGTCGGCGTGTTCATGATGCAGAACGGGCCGGGGGCTGAGAACGGGTTCGGCGGCGTGGCCCAGGCCTACTCCGAGTCGGTGCCCATCCTGCTGCTGCCCGCCGGGATGGCCCGGGACAAGCGCGGGGTGCATCCCAACTTTTACCCAACGCGCAGCTATGAGACCATCACCAAGTGGTCCGACGAGTTCAACATGGTGGAACGCATCCCGTCGATGATGCGACGGGCGTTCACCAAGCTGCGCAGCGGCCGGCCTGGGCCGGTGCTGCTGGAGATACCTGCCGACGTGGCCACCGCGGAGCTTCCAGAGGAACTGTTCGACTATGAATCGCCTCGTGCGGTGCTGCAGCAGGCGGACCCGTCGGACGTGAGCCGCGCCGCCGCTGCACTGCTGGCAGCCGAGCGTCCGGTGATCCAGGCAGGGCAGGGCGTGCTGTACGCTGAGGCGACCGACGAGCTGGTGGAACTGGCCGAGTTCCTGCAGGCGCCGGTGATGACCACGCTGCCCGGCAAGAGCGCCTTCCCGGAGAATCACCCGCTGGCCCTGGGCGCCGGCGGCCCCAGCACCACCGCCATGGTCAACAAGTACCTGCACGGTGCCGATACGGTTTTCGGCGTGGGTGCCAGCCTGACCAAGAGTTTCTTTGCCGTGCCCATCGCCGACAACAAGACCTTTATCCACCTCACCAACGACGAGGACGCCATCGGGCGCGAGTTCCGCTGCAACTATCCGCTGCTGGGCGACGCCAAGCTGGTGCTGCGGCAACTGCTGGAAGAGGTCAAGGAGCGGGCCGGAGCACCGCGCCCGGTCAACCATGCCCTGCAGGCCGACATTCGATCGACCAAGGAGGCGTGGCTGGCGCAGTGGATGCCGAAGCTGACATCCAACGAAAAGCCGATGAATCCTTACCGCGTAGTCTGGGACCTGATGCACACCGTTGACCTGGACAACACCATGGTGACCCACGAGTCGGGCAGTGCCCGCGAATACATGGTGCCCTTCTGGGAAGCCCGCAAGCCGCGCAGCTTCATCGGCTGGGGCAAGTCGACGCAGCTGGGTTACAGCCTGGGACTGGCGATGGGTGCCAAGATGGCCCACCCCGACAAGCAGGTCATCAACGTGATGGGCGACCTGGCGTTCAGCACCGTTGGCCTGGACATAGAGACAGCGGTGCGCTGCAAGATCCCGATCATGACCGTGATCATCAACAACTCCTATATGTCGATCTACGATGACAGTCGCTTCCCGGTGGCGATCCAGAAGTACCAGGTCAAGACCCTGGGTGGACAATTCGCGGAAGTGGGCGCGGCGATGGGCGCCTATGCGGAGAAGATCACTGAGCCGGACGAGATCATCCCGGCCATCAAGCGCGGCCTGACTGCCACCGCCTCGGGGGAGCCGGTGGTGCTGGAGTTCATCACCCGCGACGAGGGAGAGTTCTCCAGGTACTGACCTGCATCTGATCTCCTAAGTTCGTAGTTGGGGGCGCACGGCTGTGCGCCCCTTCTTTTATGCCGAGATCACGGTTCTGTGAACGCCTTCCGGCGGTTTTGATGACAGTTGCCCATTGCGCCCGGGTGTCTCCTTCCGTTGAAATGGTGACTGTCACAAGCGGCAACAGGAGCGACAAGATGGCGACGGAGGCGAATGGACCGGAGCACCGCAACGGAGCCGGGCCGACAGTGCGGGAAATGCCCAGCGAGGAGCGGCCCCGGGAGCGGCTGGCTGCCTACGGACCGCGCCACCTGAACAACACCGAGCTGATTGCGATCCTGCTGCGGACGGGCTCAGCGGGGGAGAACGTGATCACGCAGTCGTCCCGGCTGCTGGCGCGCTTCGATGGACTGCGAGGGCTGGGCAAGGCGAGCTTCGCCGAGCTGTGCGCCGAGCGGGGTCTGAGCGAGGCCAAGACCTGCCAGATCCTCGCAGCGCTGGAGCTGGGACGACGCTTCGTGTCGCTGGCGCCTGAGGAGCGGCCGACCGTGAATTGCCCGGAGGACGTGGTCAACCTGCTGTCAGCAGAGATGTCGGTCCTGGAGCAGGAGCATCTGCGCGTTCTGCTGCTCAACACCCGCAACGAGGTGATGGGCATCGAGGAGATCTACATCGGCAACGTCAACAGCTCGGTGGTGCGACCTGCCGAGGTGTTCCGGCCCGGCGTACGCGCCAACTCCACCGCGATCCTGGCGGTACACAACCACCCGTCGGGAGACCCGACACCCAGCGGCGCCGACGTTTCGATCACCCGCGACCTGGTGGAGGCGGGCAAGCTGCTGGGAATGGAGCTGCTCGACCACCTGGTCATCGGCAGCGGCCAGCGCTTCGTGAGCATGAAAGAGGCGCGGCTGGGATTCAGCTAGAGCCTACTGCTGCCGAGCAAGCCATCGCTCGTTGGCGTCGGCGAAGGCGCGCATGGCGCCCTCAACGCTGTAGGGCATCTCGGGGGACGACTCATCGGCCCATTCGCTGCGAGGCTTGGCAAAGAAGTCGCCGCCGTAGATGTGGATCGCGCCGGTGTACATCTGCCGGGGGTTGTGGACGGCGTGAATGGCGTCGCGGCCGAGGTTGATGGCGTCCTCTGACTGCAGTTCGCGGAACCCGGCGCGCTCCAGTCCCTCGCCGTCGCGGTTGCGCTTAAAGAAGGTGTTGTCCTCCTGCCCGCCGTACAGTCCGATGACGGCCCAGAGCTGGTGGTCATGGGGGTAGATGGTCATTCCCGGAGGCCAGATTACGTTGATGATGGTCAGCTCGTCCGAGCGGTGAAGGGTAGAGATGCCGCCCTCTCCGGGCGTTCCCAAGGCCGCCTCGATTTCGCCCGGCCTGGCGACGGTTGAACTGAGCAGTTCCTTGACCGCGAGCTCCGGGGTGTGTTCCTCAAGCGCGCCGCGACAGGCGGCGACGAATTCTTCAACGTCGAACATTGAACGATTCCTTAGCTTCGTGATTGGGTCTGGATTCCCGCACTCGCGAGAAGGACGGTCTGTCGGTCAGTACGACGGCCGTGTATTGTGAGCGACAAGCTGGCAATGTAGCGAAAGGAGCCGAGGATGCAATCAGATTATATCCTCGAGGCGCTCCAACTGGTCCATCTCGGCGACGCTGGGGAGGAAGACGACCTCGTCCATCCCGATGCCTTCCATATCGCGAATGGTGTCCTTGATGGCTTCCGGAGTGGAGATGGCGTTGCGGGCCATGTTCTCTGCGGCATCGCCCAGGAATGAGTAGTAGTGGCGGATGTAGCCGCCCACCTTGTCGGCGGCGTTAGGCCCCAGGGCATAGGATGCGACCCCGGCCAGGCGGGGCCTGCCGGTTCGACCTTCCGATTCCCACGATTCAAGGGCGATCTGGTACAGGTCATTCACTGCGGGAGCGTTTGCTGCCGCTGCAATGAAGCCGTCGGCGTACCTGCCGACGCGGCGGACAGCCTGGGGTGTGCCGGCGCCTATGAGGATCTCGGGGCCGCCGGGCTGCACCGGTGTCGGTCCCATTGCGCCCAGTCCCTCGGAGACCACATCGCCATTCCAGATGCTGCGCATTGTGGCCAGGGTGCGGCTCATCTGGCGGCCTCGCTGGCTGTACTCGGCGGGCGCGGCCTTGTAGTCGTCGGGACGGCGGCCCACTCCCACGCCGAGGGTCAGGCGTCCCCCGGAAATGGCATCCAGGCTCGCGCCCTGCTTGGCAAGAATGCCAGGGTTGTGCAACGGCGCCAGCAGCACGCAGGTCAGCAGGCGCACCCGGCTGGTGGCTCCGGCAGCGGCCGACAGGATGACCAGGGGCTCATAGTTGTCATAGACCAGGCGGTCGATGGTGCCCAGGCTGGAGAAGGGACCGGCGTCGGCGCGCCTGGCCCATTCCAGGATGAATTCACCCTTGGTGCCCGGTACGTTGCCGGGCAATCCGATTCCAACTTTCACGTCCTTCTCCCGTAGGGGTCGTCTGGAGGTCGAGCGCAATTTGGGTACCGGGATGCGGAGCCTGTTCGGAGGCTATGCGCGGCTGGCCGCCAGGGTTAGATGAAGGCCAGCTTTTCGTAGTTGCCGCCAACGATAGGGTTGGCGTCCAGTCCCAGCCATTTCTCGGCCAGGGTGGCATAAACGCTGCGGAAATCGACCTGGAAGTGCAGGTCTCCGTCGAGCAGGTCCTCCTCTCGCAGAGAGGGGTAGACGCCGTGCATTCCACCCGCAACCCCGTCGCCAATGACAAAGGCTGCGCCGCCGGAGCCGTGGTCGGTGCCCGAGCCGTTGTCCTTGACCCGGCGGCCGAACTCGGTGAAGACCAGCATTACGGCCTCCTGGGAGGCGTCGTGCTCGTGGAGGTCGGCGAAGAAGTCGTTGATGCCCTGGGCCAGTTCGCTCAGCAGCTGGGTCTGCACCGGCATCTGGCCGGAGTGGGTGTCATAGCCTGCCTGAGCGGTGTAGAAGACGCGGGTGCCCAGACCGGCCAGGTGGGTCTTTGCTATGCCCTTCAGGTTCTGGGCGATGAGCGTCTCGGCGTACTCAATGGTGGAGGAATAGCTGGCAGTCTCGGTGCGCAGGATGTCGGCGCCCTTGAGTGCGTCGGTACCGGTGCGGGCGAGGTAGTCTAGGGCCGCGCTGGAGCCGATTGCCGGGGAGTACATGCGGGCGAACACGTCGAGGGCCCGCGTGCGGCGACGCTCGTCGGTGATACCGGTGAGGAAGCCGTGGTTCTCCAGCGAACCCACCGAGGCGACCGGTACGCCGGGCAGGGCCAGGGCACGCGGGAGGCCGCGGCCGAAGTTCACGCCGGTCAGCACGTTCTCTCCGCTGGGGTCAAGGTCGCGGATCACCCTGCCCAGCCAGCCTTCGGTGGCGACGCGTTCCGGCTCGCAGGTGTGCCAGATGTCCATGGCGCGGAAGTGGGAGCGGTTGGGGTTGGGGTAGCCGATGCCGTTGATGACAGCGACTCGGCCGTCGTCATACAGCTCCTTGAGCGGGGCGAGGACCGGGTTGAAGCCGTAGTGGCCATCGATGGACAGGACATCCTCCTCGGATACACCGACGGTGGTCCGGTTGTCCCGATAGAGAGGGTCCCCATAGGGCACCACGGTATTCATGTAATCGTTTCCGCCGGTCAACTGGACTACGATCAGGACCGGGTCGCGGTGAACGCTGGTCATAGGTCTCTCCGTACCAGGACTGTCTCGCTTTCAAACAATTGGTGCAATTGTATGCGGTCAGTGGGAAGGATTCAAACGGCCTCCGGATTGAGGTCGCGTGCCGTTCCTTGTGGTAGAACCATTCCTTTGCCGGCGCCTTTCGCCGGCCGATGTTGCTGGTGATCGTCGTTGGCCCACGGCCGGCGAGACAAGTGGGAATGGTCACCACGAGGAGCATAGTGAAGTCAGGGGGTATGAAATCGCTGCCATTTCCTGTCATTTCCTGTCATTTCGTGGTTTCGGCCCCTGCCCGGCCCCGGTCAGGCGGGGGCAGGCTATGCGACAGGGAAACGCGCAGTGTTGATTTCGCTGGCCCTCGGATCTGTTGCATTTTATGGTAGAGAGGTGTCATGAGGCTTGGCAAGGGACTTCTGTCAGCAATTTCAGCCTTGGAGTGCGCTGGGGAAATGGAGCGGCATCTGCCCCCGCCGGAGTAGGTGGCATTTCGCGGAGTGGTGTTGCCAGACCGGCGGATGGGGGTCAGCGACTTTCCCGGAGGATGGCTTCGCCGCAGTGAGGGATGGCAGGCCTGTAACGTAACTAAACCGGATCGCTACACCGAATTGATCGAGGGCAAAAAGAAAGGCCCCGGACTATGCCGAGGCTTGCAGAATTCGTTGGTTGGCAGGAGCGGCAGGATTCGAACCCGCGACCACTGGTTTTGGAGACCAGCGCTCTGGCCAAACTGAGCTACGCTCCTGCGTTGAAGCTTAATTCTAGCGGAACAACCCCCTGGTTTCAACGTATGGAGCGTGTGCTGATAGAGCAATCGCATTTGGACATCTCGATGACAACAGCCGCTTGTTGGGCCTCTTGACTTACCGATAGCATATGATCATGTGTTCGAAAATGTCATCTATGCCTTTGCGGACCATGCTGCACTCGGACTGTTGCCGGCCGGAAGACTCAGGGCATGGCCAGCCCAAACGGCAGAAATCCCAGGACGGGATGGGATGGTACGGAATGGAATGGGGCCGGAATAATATCCCTGTCGCGCAGGAGGGGCACCGTAGATACGAAAGCACCCGAATTGGAGGCATATTGGGAAATGCGGGAATTCGCGGAAAAATCCTTATTCCCCTCGGGTCCGCTCCTATCCCTTAACTGAACTGTGCTCTATTCTCTTCGCAGCCGCGGAATCTCAGCAGCGTTACGCGTTGCCCTGCCTCTGCTGAGGAGAGGAGACTGCCCTTGCTGCCATCCTGTGACTGTGGGTGTGCGGTGGGCCAATATCAGCGATTGCCCATCCATGCAGGGGGTCTATCCTGCACGGGGTACTCAAAGTAGGCGGCGGTGATGAGGAAGTGCAGTTCGTTGTTGTATTCATCCACCTCCCGGAGGAGGGTGATTCGGTCTTCGCTGTCGGGCCATTCGTTGTCGATGAGGGAAGACAGGCGGCCTGTGAGCCGCTGCACGGCGCGGCTGGAGTGGCGACGGGGCCCCCGGCCGATGTTGTCGATCTCCGTCATGGCAAGATTCATGGAACGGGAAAGCGACTCGGGCAGCAGGGGGTCGCTGACCAGAAGATCCAGCACACGGCCGGGTACAACATCCGCCTTGTGGATGTGGTGGTACACCTCGACGGCGTGGAAGATGCGCAGCAGCGAGGTCCAGTCCGCCTCGAAGTACTCGCCGTCCTCTTGGAGTCCGCTTATTTCGATCTGCGAGTTCAGGAGTGAACAGACGCCCCCAACTCGTTCCACGTAGCGGCCCAGTTGCAGGAAGCTCCAACCCTCGTCGTGGTACATGGTGGACTCGGTCAGGCCACCGAAGGTGTTTATATCAGACTCGGTCTCCTGGTAGAAAAACCTCGGTTCCCCCTGCCAGACGCTGGGCATATCCAGAAGCTGCAGCTTCTGGAACGATGTGTTCAGGGTCGTCCAGACCTCCGGGCTGATGCACTGGCGGGTTTGCCGGGCATTGTCGCGTCCCATGGCAAAGCAGCTGAAGACCGAGCTGAGGTTGGACCGTTCGAAGGTCAGGTCGTCGGCCAGGGCATAGGAGTCGGCCAGGGCGAAGTCCTCATCGCCGAACAGGTCGACACTTCCGCCGGGCGGCTCACGATCCAGGTTGGAGTAGATGCGGTTCCAGCCAAAATGGATCTCCCGGACGGGGCGATCGATAAGGACCTCTGACTGCAACCGCAACAGGCGACAGAGGTGGCCAGCCCGTTCGAGGTAGCGGCCTATCCAGTACAGGTTCTGGGCATTGCGGGAAAGCATAAGCTACTCCTGCCTCGAGCTGGGAGAAGGTGGCCCGTTGTCCCGGACTTCCGGCGGGGAATTCGACTATTACGCTGCGTCTCCGGGTGTATTTGCGGGTGCGTCTCCGGGGGGCTGTTGTTCGTCCTGGAGCACCCAGACGTCTTTGCCGCCTCCGCCCTGGCTGGAGTTGACGACGAGGCTGCCTCGGCGCAGGGCCACGCGGCAGAAGGCGCCGGGAACGATGCGGGTCTGGCGTCCGGTGAGGATGAAGGGCCGCAGGTCCACATGGCGAGGCTCGAAGTCGCCGTCGATCAGGCAGGGCGAACGCGACAGGGCCAGAACAGGCTGGGCGATGAACCCCGCTGGGTCGGAACGAAGCACCCTGGCGTAGTCGTCCCGCTCCTCCTGGGTGGCGTGGGGACCGATTAGCATTCCGTAACCGCCGGATCCTCCGACGCGCTTGACGACGAGATCGGCGAGGTTGTCCAGCGTGTACTCCAGGTCTTCGGGGCGGCGGCACAGGTAGGTCTCCACGTTCTGCAGCAGCGGCTCCTGCCCGAGGTAATAGCGGATCATGTCGGGGACATAGGCGTAGACGCTCTTGTCGTCGGCCACGCCGGTGCCAGGGGCGTTGGCGATGGTGACGTTGCCAAGCTGAGCGGCGTCGATGAGGCCGCGCACTCCCAGCAGGGAGTCGGGCCGGAATACCAGCGGGTCGAGGAATTCGTCGTCGACCCGGCGGTACAGCACGTCCACCTGTTGCAGGCCATCGGTGGTGCGCATGTACAGAATGCCGTTGCGGACGACTAGGTCCTGCCCCTCCACGAGCTCGGCGTCGATTTCCCGGGCCAGGAACATGTGCTCGTAGTAGGCGGAGTTGTAGACGCCGGGGGTCAGCAGGGCGATGACCGGGTCGGACTTGCCGCCGGGGGCGAGCTCGGTGAGCGTGGTCTGCAACACGGCGCCGTACTGCTCCACCTCCTGGACACGGTTCGCACGGTAGAGGCGCGGGAGGCTGGCCTTGGCAGCCTTCCGGTTGGCGATCATGTACGAGACCCCGGAGGGCACACGCAGGTTGTCTTCGAGGACCTGGAATCCGTCGTGGGTGCGCACCACATCGCTGCCGCAGATGGCGACCCAGGTGCCGTTCGGAGGGGCGAAGTCCTGCATCTCAGGGCGGTACTGGGGGCAGCCCTTAACCATGTCCTCGGGTATGACGCCGTCGTCGATGATGCGGCACTCGCCGTAAGCGTCCTGGAGAAAGAAGTTGAGAGCGCGAATCCTCTGGGTGAGGCCGTCGGATACACCCTGCCAGTCTGAGGCAGTGAGCAGGCGTGGGATGGGGTCGACGGGGATGATGCGTTCCTCGGCCTCCGCATCGCCATAGACGGTGAAGGAAATGCTTTCCCGCGAGAAGGTCTGGTTGACCCGGCCCTGGACTCCGGCGAGTTCTTCGGCTGACATGCGGTCCAGCGCGTTGTGCAGGGCACGGGCGTGCTCTCGCGGCGTTCCCTCCGCCTGAAACATTTCGTCGTAGACTCCGGGGTCGAACTGGTAGCCGTCGAAGCTCACTGCGTCAACTCATCGCTTGCAGGATGAACCGGCCACTCGTGCGCCAGCCGGGATGCTTTTGGTACATTCAGATTATACAGCCCAGCGGCAGCTGCATAATCGACCGCAACAAGCATTGGGAACCCCACTCATTTCCTTCAACCTCACAATCGAGGACGCAGGTACGCTCCCAATTTCGAACGGCGCTTACGTCGGCGCCGTGGCCTCCTCGGCATCCGCCGTCTCCTGGAACACCTCGGCTGGCGGCGTCCTCGGTATGGTGATGGTCATCTGGGTGTACTGGTCCGGCTCCGATGTTACATCGATGGTGCCGCCATGCTGGCGGATAATGTCGCTGGTGATTGCCAGCCCGAGGCCGGTACCCTGGTTGGTGGGCTTGGTGGTAAAGAACGGGTTGAAAATCTTCTCGATGATCTCCTGAGGGATTCCGGGGCCGTTGTCGCGTATTCTGATTTCGACGTCTTCCTCCTTGCCGCGGGTGGCGATCCAGACCGTGGGCGCATAGCCCTCGAAGCCGATGCCCTCTGCAGCCAGCCTGCGGCGTTTCTCGTCGGTGGCCTGGCACGCGTTGCCGACGATGTTGAGGAATGTGCGGCCCAAGTCCTGGGGGATGGCCTCGACGGCGCCCACTTGCTCGTCCAGATCCTGCTCCACGGTCAACTGGAACTCGTTGTCGGTGGCGCGGGCGCTGTGGTAGGCGAGCATGGCGTGCTCGACCAGAAGGGTGTTGAGGTCGATGGACTGCCAGTTGGTGGAGCCGCGGCCCATGAGCAGCATGTCGTTGACGATGCGGTTGGCGCGGTCGCCGTGATGCCTGATGCGCTCGAGGTTCTGGATGAGGTCTGTGGAAATTTCGGCAATCAGTGTCACGTCCGGGCTGTCACCGCCCTCGTCGATAACCTCTTTCATTTCAGCCAGGAGCTCTTCAGAGCTCTCCGAGAAATTCTTCACAAAATTGAGGGGATTGCGGATCTCGTGGGCGACGCCGGCGGTTACCTCACCCAGGGCGGCGAGTTTCTCGCGCATCACGATCTGGTCCTGCGCCGTCTGCAGGTCGACGAGCACCGTTTCAAGCTCGGTGTTCTTTCCCTCCAACTCGGTATTCAGTTCCTCCACCAGGTTGAGTCTCAGGGCCTCCTGCGAGTTGTTGCGGAAGACCTCGAGGGCGGCAGCCATTTCGGCCAGCTCGTCGTGGCCGTCGACCACCACCACCTCCTCCAATTGACCGCCGGCCATGCGCCGCATGCGTGCGGAGAGCATGTTGATGCGGTGCAAAAGCACACGGCCAACGAACAACCAGCTGATCAGCAGAGCGGTGATGACGCTGATGACACTGATGACCAGCAGAAGAGTAGTGCCGGTGCTTATAGCCTGATCAGAGGACTCGGTGGCCTGCTGTGCGGATGCGGCAGCGGACTTCACCAGCTCGTCCACCACCGAGGAGAGGCTGGTCGTTTGCTGTCGGCTGAGGTCCAGGAGGACGCTCAGCTCGTCGTCGAGCAGCAGCCTGGTTCGCACGACCACGAAGACGCCATCGCGGGACAGGCCGAGGTCGCGCAGGCCTTCATAATGGGGAGTGAGCGTGGCTTCCAGCCCCTCGTCGCTCAACGCGGCAAGATTGCGTTCGATGGATGCTATGGAGGACTCGAACCGCTCTTCCTGGGCTTCGACCAGCGTGGGGTCGAAGATGCTGAATACGGAGGACAACTGCTGCAGGGCTATGCTGGTATCGGCCTGCAGGGCAGACAGGTGGCGGTAGTTGCCAAATTCCGCCTCGGAAAAGTGCTCGGAATAATCGGCGATGCCCTCGCCAAGTTCGGTCCTGCCTGTGAGGATGAAGAACAGTTTTTCGTCAACGGCCGGGATGAGGTCCTGCTCTAGGTCGCCGCGAAGCGAGGCCATATTCTCCACCAGGATGTCTGATTGTTCGTGGAGGTCGAAAGCAATCGTCTTGGTTTCCCGGATGGTCTCGATGTAGGTCTCAAGGGCCTCCGAATAAATCCGCACCCGCTGGGAACTTTCGCGGTTCACCTCTTCAAGATTGTCGAGCTGCACCTTAAATTGTTCTCTTGCGGTGTTTATTCCGTCCCATATCTCGCTCACTTCATCGGGCGTATTGGCAGTGGCGAGCCGGGGGGCGGCGGCACCCAGCGAGGTGCTGTATTCGGAAACGCCAAAGGCGGCCTCCATTCCCGGGATGCTGCCCTCGTTTACCTCTGCCTGCGCAGACCCCACGCGGGCAAAGCTGAACCAACCTATCAGGCTGGCGACCACGGTGAGAGCTACGGCAACGCCGAAGGCGGCGTAGAGTTGGGTGGAGATGCGGTAACGGAGCGCCAGGAGGCGTGTCATGCCCTCCCTGGTCGCCAGTTCCCTGCAGGTTCTGGAAACCCGGTTGAATGTGTCCCTTGTCGCCAGGGCCCGGAGGGTTTTGGACAGACGTTTCAAAGTGTCCATGTTCGTCAACGTCCCCCAGGTTTTGGATGAGGTGGAAGGACTAGTCTGTCAGTTTACAGTGTCCCGCAAGGTTTCGATTGGATGATACCTCCCATCGGAGCCGATTACGGTGAGAAACACAGTATCTGAGCCCTGGTTGTCGGTGCTCCTGTCGAGATAGCTCAATGGGAAGCCGTCGATTTCGAATTCTCCGCCATTCAGGAGACTGTCCAGAAAACAGGTGCGGGACACGTCTCTGCCACAGCGCTCCAGCCCGGCGATGGCGAGGCGCCCGGAGATATAACCCTCGAGGGAGACGAAGCCTGGGGTCGCGATTATGTCGAATTCGGAGAGGGCGTTCAGGTAGGAGGCGACGATTGGCAGCGATGCGTCGGTGGGGAAGGGTACGACCTGGGTCACGAATACGCCCTCCCCTTCGTGGCCGAGTTCCTTGGCCAGCGCATTTGATCCCACGAAGGAAATGGTAATGAACTCGGCATCCACCAGGCTGGTCTCGCGGGCCCACTTAATAAACTCGGCTATCGCTCTATAGGCTCCGACCATGATTATTCCCTGGGGATCACCCTTGCTCAGGTCCAGGAGCGCCGTCTTGACGGCAGTTGTGTTGCGGGGATAGAGACCCACCGCGACGGGTTCCATATCCCGGCGGTCCAGGGCGGCGAGGGCACCGTTGTACCCGGCCCGTCCGAAGGAGTCATCCTGGTAAAGCACAGCGATGCGCTCTATGCCGAGGTCGGTGGTGAAACGTTCCACCATCTCCTCGGTCTCCTGGTTGTAGGAGGCGCGCAGGTTTACGATATTGGTCCAGTTTCGGTCGCGCAGGAATGCCGCTCCAGTGAATGGGGCAACAAACGGGACCCTTGCGTCGGCCGCCACGGGCGTGGCCGAACGGGAGGTGGGTGTGCCAACCTCGCCGATCAGGGCGAACACGCCGTGATCCTCTATGAGGGACCGGGTGTTGATGGCGGCGGGCTCCGGCTCGTATCTGTCATCGAGCGAGACCAGTTCCAGTTGCCTGCCGTGGACCCCACCCTGCCGGTTGACCTCGGCAAACGCGGCCTGGATGCCGAGGCGCATGTTGATCCCCAGCTCCGACGAGTCGCCGCTGAAGGCCGCAGACTGGCCGAAGATGATTGTGTCGTCTGTTATCCCACCGCGGTCTGCCAGCTCCGCGGGAGTGGCAGTGCTCTCCGTTTCCGCCGCAGGCGCCATGGTTTCGTCAGGTTGGCCGGATGAATTGCAGGCCAGTGCGGCAACCAGCAGGGCAAGGGCAACGACGCAGAGGACGAGCCGGACCCAGCCGAAATGTCCCGAAGCGCGCATCAGAGCATCCGCGTGGCCCATTTACGCCGGTCTCCCGTTGCTACCATTCACTGTTGCAATCCGCAGCATGCCGGAAAAATTAAAGGAAACGGCCCCAGTTTGCGTTCATCGAAACGCGGTCCTGAAGACGTTTCCCAGACAATGGCGATGCTGGTCTCCGGATTCACTCTCTCTTGGAGACCAACTTGAGGCGATTCTTGCCTGCCGCACGCTGGTAAGAAAGGTCATCCATCATAGTCCGGACCAGATGGACGCCAAGCCCGCCGATTTCCCTGTCACCCAGCAGGCCGTCGATGTCAGGCTCAACAGCATCCTCAAGGGGGTTGAAGGGCTGGCCGTCGTCCGAGACTTCTATGGTCAGAGATTCGTCCTCAGAGATGAGGATGATGTCGATCTCCGGACCTCGGTCCATACCCGTTGCCCCGTAGGTCATTATGTTAAGCCCCAACTCTTCCAGTACCAGGTTCACCTTGAAGGTCAGGCTGTCCGGCCAGGCCTCACGCTGCCCCAACTCCTCCACTGAGCCCTGGATGTACTGTAAGTTGTCGGTGTTGCTGGCCTTGGAATCGGGCCCGATTTTCAGGTGAACTGTCTCGCTCAAACTTCACTCTCCGACTCGCCGTAGAACCAGGCAGGTCACATCGTCGGACTGCGGATGCCCGTCGGCGAAATGGATCACGGCCTCCAGGATCGCCTCGTTGGCTTGCCTGGCGGAGACAGGGGGATGGTCAACAAAAATCTGCCTCAGCCGGGGCACTCCGAACTCCTCCTCTTGGGAGTTCATGGCCTCAGAAACGCCATCAGTGTAAAGAACAAGAGTGTCCCCAGGCGCCAGGGTAGTGCTGGACTCGTGGTAATCCAGGCCGGGCATTACGCCCAGGGCAATGCCACCGGTAAGTGGCAGCTCCTCTGAAGAGCCGTCAGCGTGAACAACCAGGGGGTTGGAATGACCACCGTTGGCGTAGTCAAGCACTCCGGTTTCGGGGTCAAAGACCGCATAAAGGAGCGTGACGAACATGAATGTCTCGTTATCCTCGGTCAGGAGCTGGTTTACTTCGCCCAGGACTGCCCCTGGAGCTCCCATGCCGATGGCCGCTCCCTTGAGCAAGGTGCGGCTGGACATCATGAAGAGAGCGGCCGGCACACCCTTGTCGGACACATCGGCCACTGCCAGCCCAAGGCGCCCGTTCTCGAGATTTACCACGTCGAAGAAGTCCCCGCCCACGTTGCGGGCCGGGGCCATGTTGCCGTAAACCTCGAATCCTTCGCCTTCAGGAAAGCTGGTGGGAAGGATGGCCTGCTGAATCTTGCTGGCTACATCCAGCTCGTTCTGGAGGGACACGAGCTTGTCTCGGGAAAGGAGCGCCTCCTTCCACTCGGCCATGTGGGTGAGGGTGCGCTCAATGGTGATCTGGAGATCCTCGAAATCCAGAGGCTTGGTGACAAAATCGAAAGCGCCCCGGTTCATCGCGGTGCGAATATTACGCATATCCCCATAAGCCGAGACGATGACCGAGCGGATGTTGGGGTCTACTTTCGGAATCTGCTCCAGCAGGGTGAGGCCATCCATTTGAGGCATATTAATGTCTGAGATGACCATATCAATGTCTGAGTCTTGGTGGAGAACCTCCAGCGCCTCTATTCCGTTGTGAGCAAAAACGAAAGCATAGCGTCCCGACCGGATGTTGCGCCGCATCCTCTGGAGGATCAGTGGTTCAAGGTCGGGTTCGTCGTCCACGACGAGGATTTTATAGGATACGCTGGGCGCGTCCTGAGCGGCTTCCGCCATTAGATCCGGCCCTCACCCAAAATTTCTTCCCCACGGTAGCCTAGGAGGCGGGCAGTGGTCCCGCCAGGGCCGAGGCCTAGTTACTGACGGCGCCCAAGGCGGTCGGCTGATCGTCATGGATGTCGATGATCTGGTCGAATCCGCTGATGGTGAAGACGTCACGCACCGACTGGGACAGCGAGCATACGGCAAACTTGACATTGGCCGTCCGCATGTCCTTGGCGGTGAGCAGGATTACTCGCAGTCCGGCGCTGCTGATATAGGACAGGTCTTCAAAATTCAGAATCACTGCCTTGTCGTCAGGAGTGATGACATTTTTGAGAGCGTCCTGAAACTCAGTGGCGTTGGTGCCGTCTACCCGACCTTCGGTCTTGGCGATCACAGTTGCGCCAGCTCTTTCCGCGTTAACTTCCATTGTTCCCCCCATACTTACCCAGTATCAGGTCTTACTCAAATAAAACATATCCGCGTTGGCATATCGCCTGCTGCGGCCCGGCGGGCAATCAATGGACCGTCAGCTACGGACATGGAGCTAGTATAATACAATGTCACCACTTTAAGAACTTCTTGAACGGCTCACAAAGCAACGCCAACGCGTTTTTGATGACACTTGCACCTTGCCAAGCCTCATGACACCCCTCTACCATAAACCCAGTGCATGATCCCCCAACATACGCCCTTCCTGGCACCCTCTTGACTCCGTTGCCCGGCCTGACAAACCCAGTGGGACAGGGTGGGACAAAATGGGACGGGAATCCCAATTTTCGGCTGAATTGGGCAAATCCCAGATACGGCGGAACGTGATTTTGGGACAAAATGGGACAATATGGGACTGGAGTGGGAAATTTCTGTCCCAAAGGGATTCCGCATTCCCCGTCCGCAGGTTCCGCCTCCCTCCGATGGCGGGATTCGATTCAGGATGCAGCCGAGGAGTGTGGCTAGCCGAATGCGATAGCCCTGGGCAGGAAGGCAGCGTTTGGTTTCAGGTAACCGGTGCAGGGCCTGTCATCTTGGCGTAGCGCAGGTGCGGGTTTCAAACCCGCTGACAAGGGGAGCGAGCCACCCAAATGGAAGGCTATCGATGGCTCGCAATGGCTACGCAGGGAGCGACGTTGACTTCACTGCGGGTCAGCCGCTTGGATTCGCAGCGGAGGCGTCGGCTGCCGGTTCAAGCCTTTACACGGCCGCGAATCCCGCCAACGGTCCTTCCATTTCAGGAGTGCGTGTCTTTCGCTGGCGTAGGGGCGCTCACGGCAGATGAGGGACGACGCGGTCCATGAGCAGACTCAGCGACTTCATCTGCAGGTCGTAAGGGATACGGCGCCCCAGGTTGTTTTCGAACACAATGTGGGAGAGTTGCAGCTCCTCAGTAAGTTTCAGCAGGCGGTCGAGGACTGATTCCGGGGTACCAAAGATGACCTTGTCCTTGAGCCAGTCGTCGTAGGTCATGCTGAGGATGTGGTCGGACTCGGCCTGCCAGTTGCCGGTGGTGCCCTCCCGGGTCGCGCTGGCTGCCACCCTCTGGCCGATGCCCTGGATGGAGGTCTGCGCGCTTTCCCGTGGCTCTTCGTAGGCCTGCTCCTCCGTCTCGGCCAGGTATACCGGCAGGCGGATGCCGACGTTTCCCTTGCCGGGATGCCCTGCGTCCTTCCAGGCCTGCTGGTATGCCTGGACGTGCTCCGCGAGGTCTGAGAGGGCAAAGACCCGGGAAGGATTGACGAAGACCGGGTATCCCATCCGGCCGATGATGGGAAAGGTCTCGGCCGAGGTGATGCCGACCCTTATGGGCGGGTGCGGCTTCTGGTAGGGCTTGGGCCGCACGGCCAGGTCGTAGCAACGGTAGTGTTCGCCCTCGAAGGAGAACTGCTCGGTGCTCCAGGCCTTGAGGATTATTTCGAGGTATTCCTCAAACCTGCCCCGGCTCTCGGGATAGGGGGACAGGAACGCATCGTGATGCTCGGGGAAAGTGCCCCTGCCGATGCCCAAATCCAGCCTTCCCTGGCTGATGTGGTCGAGGGTGGCGATTTCCTCGGCGATGCGGATGGGGTTGCCCAGGGGGAGCAGCAGCACGCCCAGGCCGATGCGGATGCGCTCGGTGCGGCTGGCGATGGATGTGGCCACCATCACGGGCGCGGACAGAACACTGAAGGGGATGAAGTGGTACTCGGCCAGCCAGACCGATTCCACCCCCATCCGCTCCGCTTCTTCCGCGATTTTGAAGCCTTCCTGAAAGGCCTGCTGGTCAGTGATGTCGTCGAGGGCCGGGAACTCCAGGAACAGTCCGGTCTGCATGAAGCCTCCTGTTGCCTCGGTGAGGATGGCAAACGGCCGGGGTGATATGCGGCTTGGTTTTGCTGAATATAACAGATAGCGCCAGCCCGGCGTGAAGTGACCGGCTTGAAGTGAAGGAAGGCGACCCGACAAGGGCCCTCCGGCTTTCGACCACCGTAGGCGCAGGACTTCAGGGGCTGGCGAACCGGGGCATCACTTGAGTGGCAAAGTTCTCCAGGTTCCTGAGCGTCTTGTCGAGCGGCAGGCCCGGGTGGGTGAACTCGACCAGGAGGTAGTCCAGGTGGCAGACCTCCTGTAGTTCCTGCACCTTCTCTGCGACGTTTTCCGGTGAGCCGACCAGCAGGGTACGGGGCTCAAGGAACTCCCAGTCCAGCTTCGTCGCGGGATCCAGTTCTTCGCCCGGATTGGTGAATACCTGTCTGCCCCGGAAGGGATCATTGTAGGAGAACGACGACATGATCGCGGCCTCTGCGTCCCTCCGTGCTTCCTCCATTGAGGATGCGACGTAGGTGGAACGCATCACGGCCTGCCCTTCGCCCAGGACGAACGGCCTGCCCTCCACTTGGGAACGGACCTCGGCATACAGCTCCATACGCTGCCTGATCCTGGCTGCCGGAGGTTGCCAATAGCAGGCATTGAGGCCCATCCGTGCAGCGGTGGAGACCGAGTTATCGGTGGATACGGTCATCCATAGGGGCGGGTGGGGTTGCTGGTAGGGCCGGGGAGTTACCCGGAGCCGGGTAACCCGTTCGCCGTCCTGCCAGGCAGGGTCCGGTGGCAGCGACGGGTGGGAGAACACGGTGTCCTCCGCGGGGAACCGGTAGTTGGCTCCTTCGTGAGAGAAGTATGGCTCTGACCAGATCTTTCGGACGATGTCCACGGTCTCCCGGAACAGTTCCCGGTTTTCCGCGTCCTTTCTGGGGTCGGCGTTGGGATGGAACTGGGGGCCTTCGTAGGGCCAGATTCCCCTGCCGAACCCGACCTCGATGCGGCCCCTGGTCATGTTGTCGAGGATCGCCAGGTCCTCGGCCAGCCGCACCGGGTGCCACCAGGGGGCGATGTTGGCCATCTGGCCGATGCGTATCGTAGAGGTGCGGGCTGCGAGGTCAGCGCCCAGCAGAATGGGGTTCGGAAGGTCGCCCACGCCGTATGGGCCGAAGTGGTGCTCTCCGAGCCAGATGGCCTCGAATCCCAGTTCTTCGGCGAGGATGGTCTGCTGCCTCAGGTTGTCCAGCATGTCCGCGGAGTTGGTGGCCTCGCAGGCGGAGGCCGCCACCGTGGTAAAGGCTGCGAATCTCAATAGGACACCTCCGTTCCTGTAAGCCGCTGGCGAGATTCAATGTGCCGTTGCACGGTAGCACACGATGTGCGCTGCCTGGCGAAAAGGATTTGCGGGAGGCTTAGGGAATATCAAACTGGATAGTTGAAGATCATTTGGTTAGGTTGGTAACCCTCGCGGTTACATCCAGTCTTGCTGAGTTGGACTGGTCATCCCTTGCTTCCACCGTGATCAGGTAGACGTCGTCGCTTCCAGAATCCGACGGGTACCCGTAGTCTGGGGCCGTTGAACGAGAGTACGATTCCCTGCTGGCAGTGGATGTTCCAATTGCTAGCAGTCTGTCTGAGAAACAATGTTTTAAACGAATCTCGGCATCTACAAAGTTAATTATTCCGGTAACCGTTTTATTAGAGCCCATTAGTCACCAATGAGATTAGTCAGTGGCGCTTTTCGTCTCCAAAATCTAATCCTCGGACACGCTGCTAGGTTCACAGGCCAAGTCTGAAAAGACTCCGGGGCCTCCGTGCTCTCCGTGGTAGGTGGGGCCAATGGCGCATTGCCACGGGGATTGCGGGCTTTGATAGAATAAGCGCCAATTTGCGGCACCGCAGGAGCATGAATGGCTACGGAATCCAACATCGACCGGGAATCATCAACTCTGCTGCCGGTAGCAGACGACCCTTTGTGCAAAGAGGCGAGCCTGACTTCGCTAGATTCCTGGATTACCCCGACCGACCGGTATTACGTACGGAACCACTTCTCCCACGTCCCAGCCCTGGACCTTTCGAGCTGGCGGCTGGAAGTTGACGGCCTGGTAGATCAGCCGATCTCGCTGGCCTTCGACGACGTGGCCCGACTCCCCGGCAGGGAGTTGGCGTTTACCATGGAATGTGCGGGCAACAGCCGCTCCTACGTCACGCCCCCGGCGGAGGGCCTGGCGTTTCGACACGGCGCCGTGAGCACCGCCAGTTGGAAGGGAGTCTCATTGAGGGCAGTGCTGGAGATGGCGGGCGTCCAGGAAACGGCTACGTCGGTGGTTTTCGAGGGGGCCGACCGGGGCGAGGAAGAGGAAGATGGCGTGGCCTTTGAGCTGAGCTACCGTCGCAGTTTGCCGTTGGCCAAAGCACTGGACGACGATACGCTGCTCGCCTTTGAGATGAACGGCGAACCGATTACGACTAACCACGGATTCCCGTTGCGGTTGATCGTGCCGTCCTGGTACGGCATGGCTTCGGTGAAGTGGCTGACCCGCGTCCACCTGACTGACCAAGTCTTGGACGGATTTTTCCAGCAGCGGCGATACGTGATGATCAACGAGGGGCGGGAAGACTCGTTGGAGCGGGAGCCGGTTACGACGGTGCTGGTCAAGTCCCTGATCGCCAGTCCTCGGCACGGCGAAGTGATCCAGTACCCGTCATTTACAATTCGGGGGTTCGCCTGGTCCGGGGAAGGACAGGTCGCCAGGGTTGAAGTAAGCACTGACGGTGGGCGCACCTGGGCGGATTCCATGTTGCTCGGCGAGCCCACGCCGCATGCCTGGCGGGAGTGGGAACTAGCCTGGCAGGTCCCATCGTCCGGCCACTACCTGCTGATGTCCCGCGCCACCGACTCGGCGGGCAACGTTCAACCCGGTTCCATCGCCTGGAATTTCCGAGGGTACGCAAACAACTCCATCCACACCATC
This sequence comes from Dehalococcoidia bacterium, assembly GCA_965215675.1. Taxonomy (GTDB): domain Bacteria; phylum Chloroflexota; class Dehalococcoidia; order Lucifugimonadales; family UBA3495; genus VXOI01. Next base: position 654,554 of record OZ244112.1, read on the forward strand.
GCCGTGGAAGCGCCGGCGGGCAAACCCATCCCCTCTTGAACCCTGCGCATGCGCCGAGGGCATCCCCGGACCTATTGCCCTCGCCCTTCGCTGTTCCCGCTCACGTTAAAGGGCCCCTGGGGATGCTCTGAGCTAGGCTGGTTCCGCCCGAATTGGGTTGGGATTAGGCAGGTCTAGAACCGTCGTCAGGGTCTAGAACCGTCGTCAGGGTGCTGCTGGCTGGCGCTTGGCGCCTTGCGTTTCGCTCCTGGCGGGGCCGATGGTGTGCGGCGCGGGCGCTAGGGTTGGGTGGGTCTTCCCGTACTGGCCGCCTCCCCTCGTGGGATGGTTGGTGGCTTTGGTCACTAACTATAAATTAGCCCTGTGCTATATTTGGTGAGCCCCATACCTGAATCGAGAGCAACCATTGATGGAGATCAGCACCGTAGCAATTTTGAGCCCCGGCGATATGGGACACGCCGTTGGGCAACGTTTGCGGGAATACGAATTGGACGTGATTACGTGCCTGGCCGGCCGCAGCGACCGGACGCGGGCCCTGTCCGACAAAGCAGGGGTACGGGATGTTCCCAACCTGTTGGACCTGGTCGAACAGGCAGACCTGATAATGTCGATGACGGTGTCTTCGGCGGTGTCGAGTCTGTGCCGGGAGGTTGCGGACGCTCTCACGGTTACGGGCGCCGATACCCTGTTCGCGGAATGCAACGCCATTGCTCCTCAGCTTGTGCGGGAGCTGGAGCCCATCATTACCTGCGCTGGCGGGCGGTTCGTGGACGTTTCCATAATCGGTGGGCCACCACGTCCGGGTTACAGTCCTCACTTCTATGCCTCGGGAGAGGAGGCCTCAGAGTTTGAGCAGCTGAACAGTTGCGGGCTGACGGTGCTGAAGCTGGATGGCGGAGTGGGGCAGGCCTCCGGGATAAAGATGTGCTACGCCGCGATGACCAAGGGCTCCTGGGCGCTGTACAGCGAGCTCCTGATGGCGGCAGAGCTGATGGGGCTGACGGAACCGCTGCTGGAGGAGTTCCGGTCGGGCCAGCAGGAGATCCTGCAGCGGATGGAACGCACCATCCCCACGGTGCCGCCGCGGTCGCGCCGCTGGGTCAGTGAAATGGAGGAGATTCGGGACACATTCGCCCACTTGGGCATGACTCCCCATATCTTCGAGGGAGTGGCGGAAATGTACCGGCTCATCGGCAACACTCCCTTCGGGGAGGAGTTCCCCGAATCGCGGGACCGCGACCGCACTTTCACCGAAACCATCCGCCAACTGGCCGAGTACGTGCCGACGCAGGAGGGAGGCGAGACCCTCTAGGCGTGGCGTATCGTCATCGCATTGCCTCTTCAGCCTTGGGAGGCGGCTGGGCGCGGGTCGGGCCAGCTGGGGTTGGGCCGCTTTGATGGCTGCAATTGTCGATGGCAGGGATGGGCATTTCGCGGCAAAAAGACCCGGGTTTGCCGGGCCTTTGGCTCCGCTGTTCGTAATCGCTGGACGCTGGATTGGGTTGCCTGGATTGGAGTGGTACCCCTGGAGGGACTCGAACCCCCGACGCGCAACTTAGGACGCTGCCGCTCTATCCTCTGAGCTACAGGGGCGTGACGCCACTATGAGGAACTGGGTGGTGGAGACAGGGGGGATCGAACCCCCAACCTCGGCATTGCGAACGCCGCGCTCTCCCAATTGAGCTATGTCCCCACGTCGAGCCTCAAAGACGTATAAAACGCTTGCGGCTCATCTAGAATCGTAGGCCCGCACGCTGTTCACTGTCAAGACAGGGACAGTCGGGTGTTCGTCTGGTTTCCGGTGGTCGAGTTGAATTTCCCGGTCGTGGGGGTTTGGGGTGTCTCACGCCACCCACAAAAGTTTTAAAAAGTGTCTCATTTTGTCTTATTGCCGGCTCCCCGACTGGTCGCGGGAGGCTGAGGGTCTTCGGTTGCCCACCGGAGCTGGGTAATCTCCGGCATGGCATACAAGGATTCGCGCAGATGTTTGGTGACGGATGCTTTCTGCCCAACGAAAGGTTGCGCGGATAGCTCCGTGGCTTCCTGGAACGATGAGGAAACTCTCCCACACTCCGCTTTCGCGGGGGCAGGCTCTAACCTTCCCCCGGTGGGGGAGGGAATTTGCGATTGGCTTATTGTGAACATATATACCAATTAAGTTTATCGGAGCTTCTCAACGATTGGTAAGGACGGAATGTCAGCAAAATACTCCGGTGCTCAAATGGGGGATGGCACGATCACCCAGCCTTTCGCCATTCAGGCGGGGAAAATTCCGATGCTACAATTGCGCCGACTGGCAAGTCGACTGCTGGAGGGCGTGGATATGGCTACGCTGGTGACCGGAGGAACGGGGTTTGTCGGGGCGAACATTGTTCGGGAACTGGCGCGGGCCGGACACGAGGTGGTCAGCTATGACATTTCGCCTCCCGACGACCTGATGCGCGATTTCGTTGCGGAGTGGCAGGACCGGGTTGCCTTCGCGCAGGGAGATATTCGAGATGCCGATGCTGTGAACGGATTGGCCGGCACTCACGGCATCGACAAGATCATCCACGCGGCCACGTACACGGTGAACCAGTTCGCCCTTGAGGTCGAGCGAGGCCGAGATGTCGTCAGTATCAACATTGAGGGACTGGCCAACGTGCTGGAGCTGGCACGGATCGCGGGAGTACAGCGGTTCCTCTACGTGAGTTCCGGGGCGGCCTATGGCATTGCGGCGGGCACCGACCAGACCTACAGTGAGGAAATGGCTGTGTCTCCCGATTCGATGTACGGCATCACCAAGTACGCCGGGGAGCTGATCACGCGGCGCTACGGAGAGCTGTACGGCTTTTCGACGGTGAGTGTCAGGCTCAGCACGCCGTACGGACCGATGGAGCGGGTCACCGGCCACCGGGCTGTGATGTCCGCGCTGTACCAGTGGACGGGGCAGGTGGCCCGGGGCGAGCCGCTGCAGGTGCAGATGGACTCATTCGACCCAGAAGAGGGGCGGGACTACACATACTCCGTGGATACGGCCCGCGGACTGCAGGCGATTCTCGACGCTCCGGAACTGCCCCACGACCTGTACAACCTGACCGCCGGGCCCTGGATCACTTACCGCGAGATACTAGAGGCCCTGGCCGAACTGGCACCCGGCAGCCCGGCACCTGCGGGCGCGGCCGACGGCGCCGCGGCAAGAGCGCGGGCAGCGGTGCCATCGAGGGGGCCGCTGTCGGGCCACAGGCTGCGGCAGGACCTGGGCTGGCAGCCGGATTACGACCTGCGGGGAGCGCTGGTCGACTACCTGCAGTGGCGGCGGGAGTCGGGGTTCTCGGCGTAGGCGCACCGATCGGGGGGTACGCTTGAGTACCTGGCGGACATCCTCACCTCAGCAGTCTCTCCGAAGTACACGGAGGGCCCGCTGAGGACGGGACAGTCAGCTCGTCGCAGCGTGATAAGATCAATGCATTAACCGAGAGAGAACCCGTCATGACTACCCCGGTCAACTCCTTCCAGGACATACTCCGTGCCCTTGAACAGAACCCAGAGCTGAAAAACCAGCTCAGGACCAACATTCCTACGGAAGACCTCCTGCAACTCCCTGCCCAGTTCCCGCTCATGCGGTAGGACTTGGACGTAATTCGGGGGGATGTCGGAGAGCTGAAAACTGGCCAAAGGGATCTACAAACGCGGATGAATCGGGTGAAGGGCTGATTGGGCATCATAGAAGACATTTTGTATGAGCGAAGCGCCGTCCGCATCGCGGTCCAGCTTGCAGGCCTGGAGCTGGGGATAGAGGGCCCCAGGGTGGCCTTTTCAAGGTTCGACGTAGCTCACCCCAACTTCAGCCAGACACTCCAGGCGGCAGTCCAGTCGGGCCGCATCACCCGCGAGGAGTCCAGAGACCTTATTCAGGCCGATCTCATAGTGTATGGACAGAACCACAGACATGCAGTCGTGGAAATTTCCCTGGGTCCCAACGAGGATGACATTTCCCGTGCGCTGCGCCGGTCCGAAATCCTACGCACGGCTACCGGGGACCCAGTCACGCCGGTGGTAGCCGCTCCGAACCCTCACTCCGCGCTCATTCAGGAGGCTGAGGGAAGAAATACGCGGATCCTGGCGATTCCTGCCTAATCTGCCGAGGGCGTCGGCACGAACATAGCCGCCCCCATCGCTTGCGGCCAACCACGAGTTGATTTTCACACTATCGCCGTAGTGACGAGGTTTTGACGTGGAAAATGAGCGTTTCGTGATCGACATTCCGCAGGACGTGCTGGACGACCTGGCGGTCCGGCTGGCGGATACGCGGTGGCCGGACGAGATTCCGGGCACGGGATGGGACTACGGCACGGACCTCTCCTACCTTCGGGAGCTTGTGGAGTACTGGCGGACAGAGTACGACTGGCGGGCGCAGGAGCGGGCGCTCAACGAGCTTGAGCACTTCCGCGCCATTGTTGGTGGGCTGGGCGTGCACTTCATCCACGAGCGCGGCAAGGGGCCGGACCCGTTCCCGCTGGTAATCTCCCACGGCTGGCCGGGGTCCGTGGTGGAGATGCTGCGGATCATTCCCATGCTGACCGATCCGGCGTCGCACGGCGGCGACCCTGCCGACTCCTTCGACGTGGTGGTTCCCTCGCTGCCGGGGTACGGGTTCTCCGACAAGCCCGTTGATCGGGGCATGAGCAACAGGCGCATTGCCGGGATGTGGCACACCTTGATGACCGAGGGTCTGGGCTACGCACGGTTCGGGGCGCAGGGCGGCGACTGGGGCGGAATGATCAGTTCGCGGCTGGGCTTCGATTTCCCGCAGTCGGTGGCCGGGGTGCACCTGAACCTGATGACCGGCGTGCCCGCCTTTCGCGGCGCTCCCGATCCTCCCCTGACCGAGGCGGAGCAGGAATTTGTACGGCAGGCCCGGCGCTGGTTCGAGGACGAGGGCGGCTACTTCCACATCCAGCGGACGAAGCCGCAGACGCTTGGGTTCGCGCTCAACGACTCGCCGGTGGGACTGGCCGCGTGGATCATCGAAAAGTTTCGCACATGGTCGGACTGCGGAGGCAACCCGGAGAACAGCTACACCCGCGACGAGCTGCTGACCAACATCATGGTCTACTGGGTTGGGCAGAGCGGGGCATCGTCGGTGCGGCACTACTACGAGAACCGGGTGGACAACTGGCGCTTCCAGCCGGGAGAGCGGGTGGAGGTGCCGTGCGCGGTGGCCCTGTTCCCGGTGGAAATCAACCGTCCGCCCCGTGAGTGGGCCGAGCGCACCCACAACGTGCAGCGCTGGACCAAGATGCCCCGCGGCGGACACTTCGCAGCGATGGAGCAGCCGGAGTTGCTGTCGGAGGATGTTCGGGCGTTCTTCCGGACCATTCGCCAGCATCGCTCCAGTCAGGGAGCGCGGTCGTAAGCACGTCGTAAGCACCCGGAGACATCAGTCGCACGCTAGAATCTCCGGCAAGCGGCGACGATAGAGCCCCTCTCCTATCCCTTATAATGCCGTTGGCAACATTTTCTGGAGCTGTGTGCCTATGGTGACTCCCTACAAGTTCGCGATAGACCAACGAGTCCGGATTCTCAGGCGCGGCGGCGGCACACACCGTCAGCCGCCGGAGAGCTGCAGGGGGCTGTTGGGCACCATCGCGCCCCAAATGACCGATGACTGGACCGGCACCAAGCTGGAGCTGGAGCCGGGCACTCCCAACGTCTACTACGTAGTCCTGGACAGCGGGACCATCGAGTTGATTGCCGAGGACTGGCTGGAGCCAGCTTCGGACTCGGAATAGAAACTACACTTACTGCAACCGAACCGGGTAACTAAAAACCGGGTAACCAAGACCTGGCACTTAAGAGGAGTGGCAAAATGGACTTCGGACTCACTGACAAGAAAGCATTCGTGGTGGGCGCCAGCAAGGGCATCGGCAAGGCCATCGCGCTGGAGCTGGCCCGTGAGGGCTGCGATGTGGCGATCGCATCCCGTACCGTGACCGATCTGGAACAGGCGGCGCAGGAAATCGCGGAGGCCACGGGACGTAACATCATAGCCATCGCCATGGACGCCACCAGCCGTGAGCAGGTGGACGCGGCGGTTGCCGAGGCCGCACAGCGGCTGGGCGGGCTGCACATCCTGGTGAACAGCGGGTCGCCTCCCGGCGGCTCGGCGGATGCCACCGGACCCATCGATACCGTTAACGAGGACTCCCTCATCAACGACTTTGACGTCAAGTACGTGGGTGCGCTTCGCTGTGCCCGGGCAGCCATTCCCCATCTGAAAGAGCAGGGCTGGGGCCGCATCATCAACATCAGCGGCGGCAACGGGCGGACGGCCGGCAACCTGAGCGGTGGCGCCCGCAACGTGTCCATGGTGCACCTGACCAAGACGTTGGCAATCCAGATGGGGCGGTTCGGCATCACGGTGAACTGCATCCACCCGGGCACCACCCGCACCGAGCGCACGCCTGGGCTGCTGGAGGCGCGGGCGGCGCAGCTGGGTATCCCGGTCGAGGAGGTGGAGGCGCACGACTTTGCCCCTGACTCCCCGCGGGGCAACCACATCTGCCGGATGGTAGACGGGTCGGAGATCGGATTCCTGACCTGCTACCTGGCGTCGGACAAGGCCTGGGCGGTCACGGGTGAGGTCATCGCCGCCGGGGGTGGCACCGGCGCCGCGGTGTACTACTAGGGGTAACGCCAACCGGACAAGGTCGAGGATATGAGTACCGTCCAATTCATCTCCGACTGCCTGGCGCAGACGCACATCAGGCTGATGGCGACGTGCGAGGGGCTGACTACGGAGCAGATGGCGTGGCGGCCCGCGCCGACGTCCAACAACATCGGCTTCATCCTCTGGCACATGACGCGCAACGAGGACGCCCGCATCAGCCGCACCGCCGGTCGGCAGGGCGACTACGAGCAGGACCTGTGGGTGTCGGGTGGGTGGTTCGAGCGATTCGGACAGCAGGAGACGGCGCCGGACCCCGGCGACCGGCTGGGACTGCGCAGCCTTGCGATCCCGGCGGCCGAGGTGCTGATTTCGTACGCGGAGGCGGTGACCAGCCGGACGGTACGTTTTTTCGAGTTGCTGGATGACTCGAGGCTGGCCGAGTTCATGGGAGGCGGAGAACGGGACGAGACCGTGAGCGACTCACTGCGGCACGTTATCGTCCACAAGAACAACCACCACGGCCAGATCGACTACCTGCGAGGGGTGCAGGAAGAGGACTGGGACCTGACGCCCGGCACCGGGCGGATACTGCCCGGCCGGTCGGCGTAGTCTGAGGCAAGGGCACATGGGGGGTGTGTTTCCCATGTTGTGACGATGGCCGATTGTTTCTGGGCAGGGTTGGCTGGTAAGGTGTGCTACTGAATTCTGTAGATCGGTGAGCTTTCTTTCGGTAAGGGATTTGAGAATTGACTGTCTACCAAATTAGGGATCCAGTACACGGGTTCATAGAATATGACGACTGGGAAAGAGAGGTAATAAACCATCCGGCTTTTCAACGTCTCAGACGAATCAAACAATTGGCCCTTGCAGATTTTGTTTACCCAGGGGCTACACACACTAGGTTTGAGCACGCTCTAGGAACGATGCATGTCGCTACGAGAATGTACGATGCGATAGTCACCAGACAGAGACAATACCTGATGACTGAACGAGGGTACCAGCAGGCTGGTTTGGATCGAGATCGGAGGGTTGTACGCTTCGCAGCGCTTTTACATGATATTGGACACTCCCCTTTTTCGCACTCGAGTGAGGGGCTGTTCCCGTTCAGTCAAGTGGATGACAGGCGGTATCAGCATGAGGACTATTCAGCTAGCATAATCCGAACAATCTTAAAGGAAATCTTAGAAGGCCACCCTGAAAATGCCAACTTCGACATTAAGGCGGATGATGTCGCAGACTTAATTGAGGGTGTAACTGATCCTTCGAGAATTTCTCAAGCCTCTGGTCGACGCCTCTTGTGGCGGCCTATCGTTAGCAGTCAGCTTGACGCTGACCGATCTGACTATTTGCTCCGAGATTCTTTACACGCTGGTGTTTCGTATGGCCGCTATGATTTAGATCGTATATTAGCGACGGTAACTCTTGGTTTAGGGAATGATGATGATCCAGTGATTGCTGTAGAGGAAGGTGGATGGCACGCAGCGGAGGGGCTAATTATAGCCCGCTATATGATGTTTACTCAGGTATATTTTCACCATGTCAGGCAGGCTTTGGATCATCATGTTGAGGGAGTCTTGGCATATTTACTCAGAGATAAAAGGGATCATGAAAAGTCGGGGATATTTCCCTTGCCAACCAACGTTGAGGCACTTAAGGAATATCTCGACTGGGATGATTGGAAAGTTTTGGGTGAGATTACCTCAAGGAACTGCGGTGAACATGGGGAGTGCATAAAGAATAGAACCCATCACAGACGTGTTTGGAATACAGAGGAAGTCCCTAGCGAGGAGGAATCTCGAACTCTAGAAGAATACAAATCCAATCTTGGTGGTTTAGTTACTTTTGTGAGCGACGCTTCAAAGTCTTGGTATTCTCTGGGTGGACAAGACTTGCTAATAGTTCCGAATGAACCTACTGGCCCGAGACATGGGGCACCATTATCTTACCATTCAAACGTCGTAAAGAATCTACCTCCTTCAAGTCAGAAAGGCATATATGTCCGGCGAGATGACAGGGAGAACGCCCTAAGAATTCTTTTCAAAGACCACTGAATCGGAGACCATAATGAATAGAGAAATAGAGAGACAGGAATTAAGGCGGCACTTGCCACTTGAGCTAGCACTGTGTCTGGAGGACAAATCGCCTCAGTTCGGGAAAACCGCCTTTATGAAGCTGGCCTATCTGTTGCAAGAATTGTATGAGATCCCTTTGGGGTACAGGTTCTCGCTTTACACGTATGGGCCATATTCGGCGGAGGTCCTTGCAGACTTGGAATACGCGAAACTGCGAAAGCAGGTGGATGTTGAGTATTTGGGGGATCCGCATGGAGGATTCAAAATCACACCCGGCGGGAAGGCAGGAAGCTCAGGTATGCAAACTGGAGCTATAGGCAACTATAGCGATAAGCTGCGCGATTTGGTCGAGCATTTCGGGGCGTTCAATGCCAGAGATCTTGAACTCCGAACGACTTCCATTTTTCTGTGGAAGAGGATTCGCCCGACAAAACCTGAAAATCTTAACTCGGTGGTCGAAACGGTGAGGCACCTGAAGCCCCATTTCAGTGAGATGACAATCCGGTCTGCCATCAATAGCCTCATAAATGATGGAATAATTCAATATTTCCCGAATCAGTGAGTAACATTATGACCACGACCACGCGCGCCATTGGGCAGTCCGTCGTTCGCGGCGAGGGGCCGGACAAGGTTACCGGCAGGTCCATCTACGCCGCCGACGTTTCGCTGCCGGGGATGCTTTGGGGCAAGGTGCTGCGCTCGCCGTTCCCCCACGCCCGCATTGTCAGCATCGACACGGAGCAGGCCAAGGCCGTGCCGGGCGTTCAAGCGGTTATCACTGCGGCTGACCTGCCCGACGCGCTGGTGGGACGGCGACTGCGGGACATGCCGGTGCTGGCGCGGGATGTGGTGCGCTTCGTCGGCGAGAAGGTGGCTGCGGTGGCCGCCGAGACGGAGGAGGCCGCCGAGGAGGCCCTGCTGCTCATCGACGTGGAGTACGAGGAGCTGGAGGCTGTGTTCGACGCCCACGAGGCCATGGAGGCCGGCGCGCCGACGCTGCACACGGAGATGTCCGGGTACGAGGGGCTGCCACAGCCCGAGTCGGACATCAACAACGTGTTTGCGCACATCACCTGGGGCCAGGGCGACGTGGAGCAGGGGTTCGCGGAAGCCGACCTGGTCTTCGAGCACACGTTCAACGCCCAGCTGATGCACCAGGCCTACATCGAACCGCACGCCTGCGTGGTCGGCGCCGAGGCGTCAGGGCAGGTGCAGGTCTGGATCAACAACAAAGATCCCTACGCCCTGCGGGAACAACTGGCCGCGGTCTGGGGAATGGACGAAGAGCGCATCGTGCTGCACCCGTGCAGCATCGGCGGCGACTTCGGCGGCAAGGGTTCGTTCATGGACGCGCCGCTGTGCTACTACCTGTCGCTGCACTCAGGGCGTCCGGTCAAGATGGTGATGGACTACATACAGGAACTGATGGCGGCCAACCCGCGCCATCCGGCGACCATGACCATCAGGAGCGGCGTGAAGCGCGACGGGACGCTGGTGGCGCGGCAGGCGCGGGTGGTGTTCGACAGCGGAGCCTACGGCGCGTTCAAGCCGACGGTGTACCTGCGGGGCGCCGACCACCTGTGCGGCGTTTACCGCATCCCGCACGCCCGCATCGACAGCTACATGGTGTACACCAACAACGTCCCCAAGGGCCACATGCGCAGCCCCGCCAAGCCGCAGGTGGTGTTCGCCGTCGAGGCGCATACCGACCTGGTCGCCCGCGAGCTGGGGATGGACCCGCACGAGTTCCGGCAGAAGAACCTGCTGCGGGACGGAGACGCGTCCCCGGTGGGGCATGTCTGGCAGGACATCCGCGCCGAGGAAACACTGCGTCGCGCCGCCGACGCCGTGGGCTGGGATGCGCCCAAGCCCGCCCGCGACGGGATGCTGACGGGCCGGGGGCTGGCCATCACCGACCTGTCGCAGGGCGTGGGGCGCTTTGCTGCAAAGATCAGCATGGACTCTTCGGGCCATCCCACGCTGCACATGGCCTTCTGGGACACCGGCACCGGATCGCACACCGTGCTGAGGCAAATGGTGGCCCAGGAGCTGTCGGTGCCGGTGGATGAGGTCGACATCGAGCTGCTGGACACGTCGGAGATGCCGTTCAGCTCCGGCTCAGGGGGCACGCGGGTGACCTATACCGCCGGGCAGGCCGTGGTGGGCGCGGCACGGGAGCTGAAACGGCAGCTGATTCGCGCCGCTGCGCCGCTGCTTGACTCGCCGGAGGAGGACGTGTCGCTGCAGAGCGGGCGGGTGGTGGTCGGGCCGTCGCCGCTGCGCCCTGCGTACTACCGCACCATCAACATCGGCGAGGTGGTGGCGCATGTAGGCGACGGGACCATCGTCGCGGAGTACGAGTTCGCGTCAGAGCCGCCGGACATGACATCCTTCTGCGCCCAGGCCGCTGAGGTTGAGGTCGACCCGGAGACCGGCGCTGTCACGGTTAAGCGCCTGGTTTCTGCCCATGATGTGGGGGTGATCCTGAACCCGCTGATGCACCAAGGGCAGGTCGAAGGCGGCGTGATCCAAGGCTTGGGATACGCCCTGATGGAGGAACTACAGACCGAGGACGGCCATATCTCCACGGTCAGTTTCGGAGACTACAAGATCCCCACCATCGCCGACATTCCCGAGCTGGTGACCGTGCTGGTGGAGGGCAATAACGGCCCGGCTCCCTACCGCAGCAAGGGCATAGGCGAGAGCTCGAACATCCCCGTAGCCGCCGCCATAGCCAACGCCGTCGCCGACGCCATCGGCGCACCCGTCGCCAGCCTGCCGCTGACGGCGGAGAGGGTGCTGCGGGCGATGAGGGGGGCGTACAATCGCTACTAGGAGTGCCAGATGAGCACGCCGCCAGCTAGGGAGTGGTGAGAATGGCTGAGCCAGTAAAGGTCTGGGCGATCCGCGCCGCAGAGAAATGGAGAGCGGACAGGTTTGCCAGCCTGTTCTGGAACGAGAGAGTAGCCGCTATAGACTATCTGGGTAACTGCGGGCCGGATCTCCGAAGTTCCACTTTGTCTGAATTGAAGGATGCTCTCGGCAAGGTTGGATATGAAAACAAGAGCAGGATTGGGAATGTAGTGAATCAGTTGTGGAGGTTCGCTAACGAGATACGCATCGACGACTGGATTATCATTCCCAGGCCCAAACCGGGTGACATCATGATAGGGTTGTGTGCGAGCCCCTACGAATATGCTCCGGGTAGGTTGGACGATGACGAATACCCGTACATCATAGGGGTTGATTGGTTAAGGGACATTTCTCGTAAATGTCTGTCCGAGGAATTGCAGCGTTCGGTTGAGGGCAGAAACGGGCAATCTCTTTGGCAAATCGAAGGCAGACATATCCCGGAATTGGAATCCCTTTGCAAACTAGGTCTTGAATACAGAAACATACCAGTGAATCTGCCGGGCTACCTGGTGCAGGCTGTGGATGAGCTGGTGGGCGAAAGGGGTCGCTCCCACTTCATTGTCCACGTCGTACTCAAAGAGCTGGAGAAAACGCAAAAAATCAGAAAGGAAAAGGAAGAGTCTGGCGAGGAGTTCCATCCGTCCTGGGAAACGTCTGCAATGGTCTACGCTTGGGTAAGGGCTTCACGCGACTTGGACAACGAACGCTCTATGGAGAATCGGCGTGACCGATCATCTCCTTGATTCTACCGCGCTGGTTGATTATTTTCGTTGGCGAAGAGGAGTCATTGATTTCTTGGAAAACCTGGAGGCCCAAGGGCATAATTTGGCGGTGTGTGCCGTGGGGCTGGCCGAGGTTTACTCCGGTTTTAGCGCGCGAGAACGAATTGAAAATGAACCCGCGCTGGACAGATGGTTATATTTCGAGACGACATCCGCAATCGCCAAAGAGGCTGGAAAGTATCGTTACGAGTTTGCCCGCTGCGGAATCACCCTCACAGCAACTGATTCCCTGATTGCCGCCGTTGCCATAGCCAACGATGCGGTTCTCGTTACCAACAACATTCGTGACTTTCCCATGGAGGGCATCCGATTGGTCAGGCACGACTGAACTCAACTCCCCGCGCTTACTCTTTCGACTAACGTATTAGTCCCTGCCTCTCACCCACACCTGCGAGGTCCGGCCATGATTGATTTGCTGATTGCCAACGGGATGGTTGTTGACGGGACGGGCAGTCCCGGGTTCTTTGCCGCGGTTGCGGTGGAAGGGGATCGGGTCAGCATCCACCGCGGCGACGTGTCGGTGCTGGAGGCGGCGCGGACCATCGACGCCACCGGGTACGTTGTTTGCCCCGGGTTCGTTGACCTGCACTCGCACGCAGGGCTGACCATCCTGGGGGAGCCGCACCACGATCCCAAGGTGCGGCAGGGCGTCACCACCGAGCTGGTGGGCATCGACGGCATCTCGCACGCGCCCTTCAAGACCCGCGAGGAGCTGGAGCGTTACATCTGGCTGGACTCAGGGCTGAACGGCTACCCGCCCCTGCCCGCTGACTGGCTGACCGTGGCGCAGCTACTGGACAAGTACGACGACTCCGTCGCCATCAACATGGCCTACATCCTGGGCAACTCTCCCGTCCGCATTTGGAGCGTAGGGTGGAACGACCGTCCGGCGACGCACACCGAGCTTGAGGATATGAAGGCCGTGACCCGCGAGGCCATGGAGGAGGGTGCCTGGGGGCTCTCAACCGGCCTGGACTATCCCCCCGGCTCCTACGCATCCACCGAGGAACTGGGCGCGCTGGCCGGCGTGGCGGCGCGAATGGGCGGCCACTACCACACCCATACTCGCGCCAGCCTGCGCTCGCAGGGATTGATGGCTCCGTGGGAAGAGGCGCTGGAAATCGGGCGGCTGGGAGACTGCCCGGTGCATCTGACCCACTACCGGCAGGGCGCGTCCGGGGTCGGGAGCCACCTGGACTACCTGGGACTGGTGGAACGGGGCCGCGACGAGGGCATGGATGTGACCTTCGACTGCTACACATACCCGTATTCCGGCACCACGGTGACCATCGGGCTGCCCCACTGGGCCAAGGACGGCGGCCCGGAGCGTCTGATGGATGCCCTGCGGGACCAGGACGACCGGCAGCGGATGAAGCGCGAGCTTTCCCGCGACCGGCTGGAGAACAACTGGCTGACCAACTTCACCCAGCCGCAGAACAAGCAGTACGACGGCCGCCTGATCACTGATATCGCCGAGATGCGCGACCAGGACCCGGAGGATGCGCTGTTCGACCTGCTGTTGGAGGAGAACCTGGGCATTTCCACCGTGGGGCTGGGCACCAACGCGCAGACGCTGTTCGCCTTCGTGTCGCACCCGGCCGGGATGATCGCCAGCGACGCGATCCTGTTCGGCGAGTACCCCAACCCGCGCAGCTACGGCTGCTTTCCCATCGTGCTGGCCGAGTTTGTGAGGGCGGAGCAGCACCTGAAGCTGCCCGAGGCCATCCGTAAGATGACATCCTTCCCGGCCCAGCGGCTCGGCCTGCCTGACCGGGGCATCCTGCGCGACGGGTTCAAGGCCGACATCGTCGTATTCAACCCCACCACTGTCAAGGCGCTGGCCACCAAGGAGGACCCCAAACAGTACCCTGTCGGCATAGACTACGTGATCGTCAACGGCCGGGTGGTCATCGACCATGGCGAGAACACCGGCGTGCTGCCGGGCCGCGCCCTGCGCCGGGGACGCGCCAGCACCTAGGGTGGGACACGACGACCAATAAGAGAACAGGGTTGCGGATGAACAGAATCACACTGGGTCGTGTCTACTGGACGGTAGCGGTGTTGGCCGTGCTGCTCATCTCCGCCTGCTCAGGGGGCGGCGAGTCAGCTGGGGGAATCGCCGACGATGGCTTCGGCGCATTCCGGCAGGGCGAGTCACTGTTCAATACCAACTGCTCAGTCTGTCACGGCCCGGCGGGGGTTGGAACGCAGACCGGGCCGCCGCTGGTGCATGCGATTTACAACCCCAACCATCACCCGGATTTCGCCTTCCACAACGCCGTAAACAACGGTGTACCACAACATCACTGGGTGTTCGGGGATATGGCGCCTCGCCCTGGATTGTCGGAGGGCGACGTTAACAACATCATCTGCTACGTACGCCAGTTGCAGGTTGACGAGGGAATATACGAGGGTGATGTTCCTTGTTGAGGGGTATTAGACGTCGAAAATCTCGCTGAGGGGTAGTGTGAACCCCGGCAGCACGTCGCCCCCGTCCAGCACATCGTTGCCGGTCAGCGTTACGGCTGGAACGCCGGGGCGGTGCACCACAATCGCGCGGCCAGCCGGTCGGACCTCCAGCGCCATGGATACGCCATGGTCCAGCCACATTCCTATCTTCTCATTGACATCCCGCTCGGCGTCGTTGGGTGAAACGATCTCTACCACGAGCTCCGGTACCACTTCGAGATATCCGTCGGAATCGTCATCAAGGGACAACCGCTCCACTGACACAAAGTAAACATCCGGCTCTCTTACCGTGTCCGGGTTTCGTTGAATCAGGACACCGCCATCTGAACCACCAACTTGTCCCAGCCTGTGGCTCCTCGCGTGGCGGTCAAATTCACCGCCAATTCTAATGGCTATGCGCGCGTGTACTTTTCCAACTGACACGGTCTCGTGCAATACTCCCCTGATCAGTTCGCCCTTGACGCCTTCCCCACTGAGCCTCAGCAGATCTTCGGCGGTCAGCAGCTTGTTTTTGGCAGTCGTCATCTCGTTCCCCTGACGCCTGATGGATACTGTTGATTCTATTATACCGAGCCGCCGAGTCAGTGGCCCAATGCGCTCAGCAGCCCTTCCAACGCGGCGCAGTCGCGGCAGCCGTCGCGGGCGTCGGGTGAGGCGGTAAGGGAGTGGATGCGGGCCGCCTGTCGCAGCAGCGGCGGTATAAGGCGCTCGGGGTCCAGGTCGACCTCGACCACCCTGGGGTTGAAGCCCAGGTCGAAACCTGAGGCGGTCACCAGCTCCGGAGTGTTGAGCGTGTCGTCATCGGTGGCTGGCTCCATGTAGACCAGGGCCAGCTTGGACACCCGCGGGAAGTCGAGACGATGTCCGATCCAGGCGTAGGCGTTGAGCTGGGCCCGGTAAACGCGGTGCTGGCTCCGGTTGTCCGGGTTGTGGCGGGACGTCTTGTAGTCGATGATGGCGCAGGTGTCGTCGGTTAGCTGGAAGACGGCATCTGCCTCGCCGCGCAGTGTTACGCCTGTTGTTTCATCGTCGGCCTTGAATTTCGACCAGTGGGGAGGGTCGATGTGGCCGCTGGCGTCTCCGATCCCGGACAGCCACGACGGCAGACGGCCCCTGCGTTCGAGGTGGCCGAGTATTACCCGCTTGGTGTACCGGTCGATGCTGCTGAAGATCCCGGGGAAGCCCTGCCAGGGCAACGGTCTGACATGCATCCGGATCCATGCGCAACGGCTGCAAAAGTTGAAGCCGGCGTAGCTGCTCAGCTCCGTAGCGGAGATGGCCAGGCCCTGCGGGGAATCCTCCCCACTTGGGAGCGAATGGCCGGAGTTTGGTGGTGGCAGTGGTCAGTCCCCGTCGCCGTCCCCGTCGCCGGTGGCGCCTGCGGGCTGCGCGGAGGGCGCGGTGGACTGGGGCTGTGCGATCGTGGCAGCGGCTATGCCGGTGCGGGCCTCCGGTGGCAAGGCCTCCTCCCAGTTGGGCAGTTGCAGGCGCTTGGTGCTGGGCAGGAACAGGATGGCAACGACCGCAAAGACGCTGAGACCGAAAGACAGCCAAAGAGAAGAAACGTAGGAGCCAGTGAAGTCGCGCAGGAATCCCGCCGACACCGGGCCCAACGCCATACCGAGGCCAGCGCCCATCATCTGCCATCCATACGCTGTGGCGGTGGGCGCGTCAGCGTAGTACTGGCGGTTGATGACGGGGAAGGCCGTCATCTCTCCGCCCATCCCGATGCCGAATAGCACGGCGAACAGGAAGTAGAGAGACACGCTGTCGCCGGCAACGAACAGAATCAGAATGGGGAATGTCTGGAGGGCAAAGCAGATGCCCATGACCACCTTGCTGCCGACAATATCGGCGATGACGGGGGTGGCGAAACGGGTGGCGGTGCTGACCACAGTGAGGGACAGGTAGACCATCGCTGCCACGCCACTGGAAATACCGTCGTCGATGGCGATGGCAACGAGCAGGATCAGAATGATGTTGTGCCCCGCACACCCCAGGCCGTGGATGGTGGCCAAGTTCCAGAACGCGGAGGTCTTCTGCACCTGCTTCAGAAAGACGCCGGTGCGCAGCTTGGCGATGGCGTTGTTCTGGAGGCGGCGCACCGGTTCGTCGTCGGGTGCTCCCCATTGGGTGATGCCCCGGTCCGCCGGCTCGTTATAGAACCACTTGGTCAGGGTCAGGAGGATGAAACCACCGGCGATCCCCGGTACCCAGAAAGTTACCTGCAACCCGTACCGTTCGTACAGCAGGTACACCATCAGGATGGCCAATCCGGTGCCGAGGCCCTGCAGGGCCTGCAGTATGCCCATAGCCAGTCCCAGGTTTTTGCGGAACCAGAGGGTGACGCCGGAGACCAGAGTGACCTGGAAGGCGGCCATGCCCGCCGCCAGCACGAGGCCAAAGTACAGGTAAAATTCCCACCAACTGGTCATGATGCCGGTCATGACCATGCCGAGCATGAACAGCAGCCCGCCGCCCCACATCACCCGCCGCACACCGTAACGGTCGCCCAGCCATCCGCAGATAGGACTCAGCGCCGCCGACATCAGCCATTGGACAGTGAATCCTGCGGTGATGACCGTGAGGCTCCAGCCGAAAAGCTCCTCGAGTTCCGGCACGAGGATTGCCACGGCGAAGCGCATGCTGGAGCTGGTCATCCACATCACCGTGGCGACGCCGACGATCACCCAAGCGTAATGAACGCGCTTGTTACCGATGACGAGGCCCTCGGGCCGCATGCCGAAACCGAACATCAAGTACCACTGCCGGGGAGTATGCCGAGGAGATGGCCCATTCTACTCCCGCCACCCAATTGTTTCAATAATGTTTCGTGGGGGTGGCCGGGAATGACTAGCCTTGCTGCCGGAATCTGTCCGGCAAGCCTCTGAGGATGTTCTCCGCTCCCTCGCAGATGTCTTTCATCACTTCTGCCGCGGGCCGGATTGCGTTGATGTGGCCCGCCCCCTGCCCCATGTACACCGCCGAGACCGAGGTATCCCCACTGGCTCGGCCGGCGGCAACGTCGGAGGTCAGCTCCTCGCGGTGGGCCAGGATGTCGGCGTCGCGGCCGTCCCACTCGCGCACCAGGCGGTTTCGGTAGACTCGGCCAGCGATGCCATCGGGCCAGGGGCGGGCGCCCAGCAGGTCGTAGAGGCGAGTGAAGGTGGTGTCCTGGCCGTCGGACAGGACGATCCTCTCCTTGAATGTGTCGGGGACCTCAACTGCCTCCGGTGTCGCCAGCATGGCCGTGCCCAGGGACGCGCCCTCGGCCCCGGCGCCCAGCACTCCGGCCAGTGCCCGGCCCGTGGTGATGCCGCCAGCGGCGAGCACGGGGATGTTGGGATACCGTTCTACCAGGTCGACCAGCAGGGGCAGCAGGTTTATTTCGCCGGTGTGACCACCGGCCTCGTTGCCCTGGGCCATCAGCGCGTCTGCGCCGGCATCGACTGCCTGCTTTGCCAGCTCCAGAGACTGGACCTGGCAGATTGTGATGGCTCCGGCCTCCTTGGCGCGGCCCAGCCATGGGTCGGGGTCGGCGAAGGAGAAGATGAAAACCGGCACCTGTTCGTCGAGGGCTATCTCAATGTTCGTCGTGTCGTACTGGATGAGCTGGTTGATGAACCCGACGCCGAAGGGCCGATCAGTCTGGCCCCGGACGTGGGCAATCTGCTGCCTGAGCCATTCAGGGCCAAGGTCGTTGGTACCGCCGAATGTGCCCAATCCGCCCGCCACCGACACCGCCGCCGCCAGGCGGCCACCGCTGTGGTTCGACATGGGCGCATTCATCACGGGGTAGTCGAGGTTGAACATTTTCGTATATCGCGTGTACAGCATTTTGGGTCGACCCTCCAGTTCAGGCCGGGGAGTTTGGCTAAGAGCCTGTCAAGTAAATTTTCACCTAGATTTGTGCATTTGCGAAAAAAGGACACGGGCAGGGTTTTGTGTGCGCAAAGTCGCCCTAATCCAAGTAGTAATTTAGACTTGCCGTGGGTACAAGATAAGCCCCGATGGTAGCGGGCATCCCATACGGGGAATTACGGGGAATTCGTTTAGCACTATTTGAACTGGCCCCGAAAACGTCAATAGTGCTGCATAATGTCAAAATTAGAGAACAATCTTAAATAAAAACTGAAATATTTTGCGAGTTTTTTGCCTAGAGATTTTGGTGATGTGGTGTTACATGGAGGGTGATAGAGCGGCAACCGCCTAGGGACATATGTGCGGGCCGCCTGATAATGTTTGCTCGGAGGCGAAGTCTAGCCGGACGATGGATTAGTTACAACTGGCTTAGTTACCATCTGGCATTTGCCCCGATTGGGACTGTGACTGCGACGTGGTTGCTTTTGGGATTTGCGGCAGGAAACTGGGAATGGTGGCGCAGCCAGGATCACTTGATAGTAGCGGGGCAAGTGGCCCCGTTTGGTGCTGTAGTCTACGGCACGTCTGCTTTTCTGGTGGAAAGGGTTGGCAGACTGGTATGGATCTTGATTCGACGGGACGAAGATGTCGACAAGGCTCGTCGGGATGGAATCGAACAGGGACGCAGGGAAGGTCGTGAACAGGGGCGGCAAGAAGCTTTCCACGCGGAACAGCAGCAACCATCCGATGAACATGAGGAGTGATATGAAATGAATTATTTTGCAGGAGAAAGCAACTAATGTTCTGGGCACTGGAGAAACGGAGGGAGGATATCGAGAAAGCGTATCTGGAGGGTTTGAGAGAGGGTAGAGAAAAAGGACGCGAGGAGGGTGTGGAGAAAGGTCTGAAAGAGGCTCGTGAGGAGAGACTTAAATTTAAGGCTGATGAGCCGGCATCCCCAGGAACGGCGTCTGCGACCGTAGAAATCAGACGCTATGGTCGAATACGTGCAGGTGTATCCCCCACGCTGACCGCTATCTCCGAAGCCGCAATTCTTGTCCCTTTGGAAGATGGGAGGAACCTGGTTGTTACCCCAGACGGTATATTCGATGCTGAGACTAGTGAGCTGGTTGCCTCATTTTTGAGGGATAACAACGGAAACCTCAGGTCGATTATCCTGGAGTCGCCTGACTCCGAAGAATTTACAGACTGACAGGTGAATGAACAGCGTTTGTCTTTTTGATTATTTTGCTCTTGGAAACCGTTGGCCCGTGGAACCGGGTCGGACCAGAACCGAACATCGAGGGTGAGAATTCCAGCCAAGTCTTTTTGGAGATGCCAGACCTCTAGTCCAAATCGACCAGCAGCCCCGGGTTCAGGACACCGTTGGGGTCAACCGCCCGCTTGGCGGCCTTCAGCGCCTCGGCAAATAGCTCGGGGCGCTGCTGATCGTACCAGGGTCGGTGCAGACGGCCGACGGCGTGGTGGTGAGTGATGGTGCCTCCGGCGGCCATGATCGCGTCGGACGCCGCCTGCTTGATCTCGGCGTACATCTCCAGCTCGGCGCCGCGCCTCCCCATACCCTCCCAGGTGTAGTAGGGTGCCGGGCCGTCGGGGTAAACGTGGGTGAAGCGGCAGGACACTGACCCTCCGCCGCAGACCCGGTCCAGCGTATCCTGCAGCGCGCCGCGAACCATCTCGTCCATTGCGGGCCAGCGCTCCCAGGTGATGGCCGTCTCCAGCGTCTCGGCCACCAGTCCCAGGCCGGTGGTGATGTTTCGCTGGTAGGGTGCGCCCAGGAAGGCGTTGCGCCACGCTCCCACTGCTCCCTGCCGTCCGGTGTCGCCGCCCGATGACTCATCACCGCGGGTATCCGGCGAGGAAATGCGGATGTCGGCCTCGTCTATGGTGCCGCCGGCATCGCGGGCGATGGCCACGGCTTGGCGAATGTTCTCGTCCTGGGGCAGCTCGTTGGACTCGAATCCCAGAATCAGCAGGGCGCGGGTGCCGTCCATCCCAGCCGCGGCGGCGGCTTCGCCCGGGTCCAGCAGGCGGCAATTGGCGGGCCAGAGCTTGGCTTGGACAACGTGGCGGGCGGCCTCGGAGCCTGCAGCAAGGGTGGGGTAGGTAACGCCAGCCGAGGCACGGTACTGGGGCCGGGCCTGGATGCGCATCCAGGCTTCGGTGATTATGCCCAGGATGCCCTCGCTGCCGATGGCCATGCGGTCCGGGCTGGGGCCGGCGCCGCTGCCGGGCAATCGCCGCGACTCCCACACGCCGGTGGGGGTGACCATACGCACCGACTCGACAAAATCGTCGATGTGGGTGTGATTCGTGGCGTAGTGGCCACCGGAGCGAGTGGCGATCCACCCTCCCAGCGATGAGTACTCGAAACTCTGCGGGTAGTGCCGCAGCGTGAACCCGTGGGGGCGCAGCTGGGCCTCCAGGCCAGGGCCGTAGGCGCCTGCCTGGATTCGCGCAGCGCGGGAGATGTCGTCCACCTCCAGTACCTGGTCCAGCGCCGACAGGTCGATGGTTACGATGCCGTCGTAGCCATCGGGCGGCTCGAAGCCCGCCACCGTCGAGCTGCCTCCTCCGTAGGGTATGGCGGCATGGCCCGATGAGGAGCACCAGTCCAGCACCGCGATAACCTCGTCCTCGATGGTCGGGCGGGCAACGATGTCGGGCGGGTTGGGGAACTGCAGGTTGAAGGCGCGGATGCGGTCGCGGAAGCTACGGCCGTAGGTATGCACCGCCCGGTCGTGGTCGTCGCTAGAGCAGATGGCGGCCAGTGCAGACGGCGGACTGATGCGGGGCGCCCTGAGGCGCAGGTCCTCGGCCCGGGGCGGCATTACCGGCTCGACCTCAACGCCGTAGCGCTGTGACAGCCGGGCGGCGGCCTCGCGGACCTGCTGGCCGGTGGGCTCGTCCTGCTCCAACCCCCAGGCCCAGAAACTTCTGCGGCTCATTCAACCCTCTCCTGCTCTCGCCTGCCAGCCCGTCTGAATTCGGTGCCGTTCGGCATTGGGTCCAGCGCTGTCACCTGCCCGGGGGTTCGCTAGTCCACCATGTCGAACCGCTCGGACTCAGGCGGCTGGGCCCACAGCTCGTTGGCGCCGGCCATGGCGACGGCGCGCTCGGGGCTGGCACGCCAGGCGTCGTAGATCTCGTTGCTGTCCCAAGTGACCAGTGTGGAGATCTTGGTCGGGTCGGCGAGAGAAATCAGGGTCTGCCGGCTGCCGAATCCGGGGGCCTTGCTCTGCGCCAGCCCGTTGCCGTCCAGTAGCGTCTTGGCTTCCTCGACCTTGTCGGGCTTGGCCCAGTGGTGGGTCAGTACACCTATCATTCTGTCGTCTCCAGTTTCAGAAATTAAAAGCCAAGAGCGCGGAGCTTGCATGTCAATGCTCCGCGCCCTCTTGAATGTTCCTGATGCGCTAGTCCTGCTCGCGGCGAATGCCGAGCACGCGAGCGAGGGCGAAGGCCAGCGCGGCCACCACCACGCTGAACACCGCTCCCATCTTGCCGGGGTCCAGGAAGTCGGTGCCGTAGTACGCCTTGTTGGCCACGAACAGAGCCACCGTCAGCCCCAGCCCCGCGATCAAGCCCGCCACCATCAGGTGCCGAAGGCTCATGCCCTCGGGAAGCGGGAAGCCCAGCCTAGACACTACGAACGAGAACAATGACACGCCGACCGTCTTGCCTACTATCAGCGAAATCAGAATCATGAAAGTGACCGAGTTGATGTTGCCGAAGGCGACACCGGCGTTGGCCCAGGCGAAAAAGAACAGCCCGAAGTCCACCGGCAGCTTGAGGTGGTGCTCGAACTTCTCCAGCGTGCCCATAGCGTGCCCGTGGCTGGAGGCAGCGTGTTCGTGGGCCGTCGCCAGCTCCTCCTCCCCGTGCTCGGCGTGCTCCTCGATCGCAGGATCTTCCTCCTGAGCCGGTGCGTGGAGAGCGGGGAGGAACGGCACGATCACAACGAGGGCCAAGGCCGGTTCGACTCCCGCGAGGACGAGGCCAACCCAGCTCATGCCGCCAGCAATAAAAATGTACACCGGCCACCAGGTGATGCCGATACGCCGGAAGGCGTAGGCCGCGACCATACCGCCCAGCGTCATCAGCAGCCACAGGGGCTGCACGTTGTCCGAGTAGAACACGGCGATGATCACCAGCCCGATGGCGTCGTCGGCCACCGCCAGCAGCAGCAGGAAGTTCACCGCCGCGTGCCGGGCGCCGAAGATCACCCGCGCCACCAGCCAGGCCAGGGCGATGTCGGTGGCCGTCGGGATGGCCCAGCCGCCGAGGACGCCCTCGGCTGGGTACATTCTACCTAACTCGTCGGTGCCGCCGTAGAACAGGACGGCCATCAGGAGGAACAGACCCACGGGACCGAACACGCCGCCGAGGGTGCCCATCAGCGGGTTGATGGCCTTGGGGATGGGGTTCAGGGCGCCGCCGGGGAGGATGGACTCGGTAATCTCCTTGGCCGCGATGCCGAAGAAGAAGACCATGAAGACTTCGTTGACCAGGAAGTGGACGGTGACGTGCTTGCCGAAGATGTAGAAGTCGTTCAGGTCGTGATGTTCGCCATCGTCGAGGAACGGACCCTTGCCGATATTCCAGAAATCAAACTCCACCAGGTGGTGGTAGCTGTCAAAGTCGATGTTGGCCCAGACCAGGGCGACAATCACGCCCAGGATGAGCGGGATGGAATATTCCTGCAGGAAGGTTATGTAGCGGCGAATCTGGTCCACGGACGTCTCTCGAACCCGAAACCCGGATAGCTCCCGTTAATTCGGCTCCGCGCTGACCTCGCTAATCGGAACCGGGGCCGCCGCGCGCCGCGACGGGCCGTAAACGCCGCCGATTATACCATTGGATGCAACGTGGCCCAATCCTTTGAGCCGGATTTTAAAAAGTGCGGAGAATTCTCTCGATCTACTCTGTTCCCTGTTGCAGCACCGCGTGATCCTTCAGGATCTGGGAATGGAATGACGGGGGTGTTTCGGGCCAGGCAAACAGGTCCACGCGAAAGGGCAGATCGCTGTCCTCAAAAGCCTCTCGCAAAGCGTTCAACTGGGACGCGTGTCCCGCCTCGGTGAACGCCACAAGGTCCAGGTCTGAGTAAGGCCGGGCGTTGCCCTTTACGCGCGAGCCGTAGGCCCACACCGCCACGCCGGGTAGATGGGCCTTCAGCATCTCCTGCACGAGACTCAGGTGAGCTGGGGGCAGGTCGATGGTCGCCCCGGCTCCGGCGCTTTGGCCTATTCCCATGTCTCCCCCGTGATGACCTGGTATAGACCGATGGCGTCTGCGATGAAATCGTCCACCCGCTCCAATGCCGCGGCGGCTTTCTCGCCGCTGTAATCGTGGGCAGTGCCGATGCGCAGGTTGATGTATTCCATCCAGCGCTCCACTGGCGAATCCAAGAGCCCGTTTTCTCCGGCTGTGCGCATGACTGTCCTGGGAGATCCCGAGATGGTGGCAAACCCCATCTCGTCTATGAGATAGCGGCGCAGTGTTTTCCAGAGGGAATCGTAGCAGACTTCAAACCGCTGTATGACAGATTCGTCGATACCCTCGTGAATCAATTTGGGCAAGTCCAACGGCAGTTGCTTGCGGTTGGCGTTCTGCAATTCGAGGTTTTTCAGGGAGCGCCTGAAATTGCCGTAATCGATCATGGACGGGTACTCCGACGTGAGCTTGGCTGCTCCAGATTTGAGGATACCCACCTGCGCCGCACCCTGCAATCTGATTGACAAGGTAGGGGGGCTTTGCTACCATCGCAACAGCCTGGGGCGGATTGTGTCAGGCGTTTTTTGCGCCTGCCGTGGTGGGGCGGAGCCTTATCTCGGGGGCTTACTCCGGTCTCTGATCGGAGAGGAGGAACCAAGGGCAGTGGCTTTCGTTAGTGGACTCAAATGCCGGGAGTGCGGGCGCGAACAGCCCGCCGATCCCCTGAACGTCTGTGATTTCTGCTTCGGCCCGCTGGAAGTGGTCTACGACTACGCCACCATCTCCGAGGTGGTGAGCCGCGACCGCATCACCGCCGGGCCGTTGAGCATCTGGCGGTACGCTGATCTCCTGCCCGCCGAGAGCGAGAACCGCGTGGATATCATGGCGGGCTTCACGCCGCTCATCAAGGCCGACAACTTGGGCAAGCGGCTGGGTCTGAACAACCTGTACATCAAGAACGACAGCGTCAACCCGTCGTTCTCCTTCAAGGACCGTGTCGTATCGGTGGCGGCCACCAAGGCAGTGGAATTCGGATTCGAGACGATTTCCTGCGCCTCCACCGGCAACTTGGCTTGCAGCGTCGCCGCGCATGCCGCCCGCGCCGGAATGCGGGCCGTGGTGTTCATCCCGTCCGACTTGGAGCGGGGAAAGATCATCGGCGCCGCCATCTATGGCCCGACGCTGGTGGCCGTTGACGGCACCTACGATCAGGTCAACCGGCTGTGCAGCGAGTTGGCAGACAACGACGACTATAATTGGGCCTTCGTCAACATCAACATGCGGCCCTATTACGCAGAGGGCAGCAAGACGCTGGGCTACGAAGTGGCGGAACAGTTGGGCTGGCGTGTGCCCGATCATGTTGTTGTACCTTCAGCATCTGGAGCAATGTTCACCAAGATCTGGAAAGGCTTCAACGAGCTGGCCTGTCTCGGCCTGTTGGACGGCGTTGAGGCCAGTTCATTCGGCCCCGACCAGAACACGGTGCATCACCCGGCGGTCACCACGCGGATGCACATGGCGCAGGCCGAGGGCTGCTCGCCCATCGTCAACGCGTGGGACAACGACGATGCACGCATAACGCCGGTGCGGGCCGACAGCCTGGCGAAATCGCTGGCCATCGGCAACCCGGCCGACGGCATATATTCGCTGCGAGTCATCAACAACTCAGGTGGCTCGGCCTATGCCGTTCCCGAGGACCGGATCGTCAGCGGTATCCGGCTGCTGGCAGAGACGGAAGGCATCTTCACGGAGACGGCAGGCGGCGTAACCGTGTCGGCCCTCGCCCACCTGGCTCAGCAGGGCGCGATCGGCGCAGACGAGCTGACGGTCGTCTACATCACCGGCAACGGCCTGAAGACCCAGGAGGCCGTCGAGGACGAGGTGGTCAACCCGCTCTCGATCAAGCCCTCGATAACGTCCTTCGAGGCGGCCCTGGACGGCCAGGCTGTCAACAAGAGATAACAGATGACCACCAGCGCCGATCCATTAACGACGCAACCCGAAATTCCACCCTCCGACTACGCCGAATTGTGGCGTGCCATAGGGCGGTTGGAAGGCACTGCGTCTGCCTTGCTGGAAGGACAACGGGACTTAAAGGACGGACAGCGAGACCTCAGAACCGATATGGACAATGGCTTCCGGGAAACGAACCGGAGGATTGATCGGTTGTTTTACACGGTGTTGGCCGCCAGCGGCGCCCTGCTTGTGGCGGTGTTTGCCAGCCGCTTTGTCGGGGGATAGCCCGCTTAAAATAAGCACTGGATTAACCTGCGGCGATACCGCCGTTTTGCCGAATATTGCACAATTCATTCCCAACTAACTGGGAGGAGTTTCCCTGATGAGCGTCGTGGTTCGTATTCCCACCCCGCTGCGGCGGATGACCAACGGGAAGGACAAGGTGGAGGTGGACTCCAGCAACCTGTCCGCCATGGTCGATGAACTGGAGGGATCCTATCCCGGATTCAAGGATCGCCTGCTGGACGAAAATGGCGAGCTGCGCTACTTCGTCAACATCTACCTGAACGGCGAGGACGTGCGTTTCCTGGACGGCCTGGACACTACCACCAGTTCCGGCGACGAGGTCAGTATCGTTCCGGCGGTGGCCGGCGGCCGCTAAGCACCCCAGTTCGCTGAACGGAGATCGCGCCCTGCGTGGTCCTATGGGTGCAGGGCAATGTGTAGCCAAGCCTGCGTTAGAAGGGCGGATGATTGGTCCGCCCTTTACTACGTTCCTCGTTCCTGCAGCCAGCGCAGCTTCTGTTCCTGGCGCGCCGTCTCGTCGGTGGGCCGGTAGCGGTCCAGAAACTCGCGGCTGAAGCTGGTGAACCTCTCCTCCAGGATAGCTTCCCGTATCCGCTCCATCAGCCTCAGGACGAAGCGCAGGTTGTGCGTTGACGCCAGCCGCAGCCCGAGAATCTCCTTGGCGCGGAACAAGTGGTGGACATAGGCGGCGGAGTAGTTGGCGCAGGCATAACAGTCGCATTCCTCGTCCACCGGGCCGTGTTGCTCGGCAAACCGCCGCTTTGTAACATCGACGCGGCCGTCCGGCGTGAACATTGCCCCGTTTCGCGCGACGCGCGTGGGCAGGGCGCAGTCGAACATGTCGATGCCCCTCGCAACTCCCTCGACCAGGTCCTCCGGCGAGCCGACGCCCATCAGGTAGCGGGGCTTGTCCTGCGGCAACTGGGCCGCGACCTGACCGGTGAACCCATAGAGCTGCTCCTTGTCCTCGCCCACTGCCAGCCCGCCCACAGCGTAGCCGTCGAAGGGTATGGCCGTGATGGCCTGGGTCGATTCATCGCGCAGGTGGGAGAAGGTGCCGCCCTGCACGATGCCAAAAAGGGCCCGACCCGGCCATGCGCCCGAGTCGCGGTGTACGCGGTGGCACTGGGCGGCCCAGCGGTGAGTGCGCTCCATCGCCTGCCGCACCTGCCTCTCGCTGGCGCCGTAGGCGATGCACTGGTCGAAGCACATGATGATGTCTGCGCCCAGCCCGACCTGGTTCATGGTCGCGAGCTCGGGGGTGAAGTGATGTTCGCTGCCGTCCAGGTGTGAGCGAAACCGGATGCCCGCGTCGGTGACCTTGCGCAGGGAGCCCATGCTGAAGGCCTGGAATCCGCCGCTGTCGGTCAGGATGGGCCCCGGCCAGCGCATGAACCCGTGCAGGCCGCCTAGAGAGCTCACGGTCTGGACGCCGGGGCGCAGGTACAGGTGGTAGGCATTGCTCAGCACGACCCGTCCGCCGATGCCGGCAACTTCCTCCGGGGTCAGGCTTTTCACCGTTGCCTGCGTCGCCACCGGCATGAACAGCGGCGTTGGCGCCGGCCCGTGGGGGGTGTGTATCTCCCCGGCGCGGGCCGACCCGTCGGAGTGCTGCAACTGGAAAGAGAAGGCCGATGTGGTCATTTCTGCTGTCCGGTGGTCTGGTTTTGCATTATCATCTCCCAATGCGATTTCAGTATAGCCCAGTGGAGAAATGAACGAGTTCTTGACCGGCCTCAGCTCAGGGCAGCCCCTGCTGTGGGCGCTATTCGTTCTGGGAGTGATGGCCGTGGCGGCGCTCTCCCTGAGCATCTTTTGGGGAGGGGTATTTCGGGCCCTCGGCCTGGTGCGGGGAGGACGGAGACGGGCGGACAGGGACGATGTACTTTCCTAACGCCGACGTTGTTATTCACCCGGCCCTGCTCGTGTTCCTGGGGCTGATAGTCGGGATGCTGGGTGGGTTCTTCGGTGTTGGAGGCGGGTTTCTCATCACTGGCGGGCTGCTGGTGTTCGGGGTGCCGCCGGTGTACGCCGTGGGTACGGGCCTGACGCTGGTGATGGGCACCTCCATCATCAACACCCTGAAGCACCGAAACCTCGGCAACGTCGATTTCAAGCTGGGTGCGCTGATGGTTACCGGCACCATCCCCGCCATTTTCCTGGCGGAGTGGGTGAACGGGACGCTGGAGGCGGCAGGGATCGCGGGACCGGTCATCCGCTACATCTACGTGGGATTCCTGGCGTCGCTGGGGCTGTTCATCCTCTACGACTTCTGGCGTACCTGGATGCGCCGGGGCAGCAGCCGAGCCGAGGGCGAGGACATCACCACCGCCGGGCTCACCCAGAAAGTTCGCTCCCTGCGAATTCCGCCGCACCGTGTCGGCATACCGGGTGTGGGCGGCATCTCCACCTACGTTGCCCTGCCCGTCTCGGGCATCGAGCGGATATCGGTTTTCGTGCCGATGGGCATCGGGTTCGGGATCGGGTTCATCGCCGGTCTGCTGGGAGCGGGCGGGGGATTTATCCTGATGCCTGTGCTGATCTTTGTTCTGGGAATACCCACGACCATCGCCATCGGCACCGACCTGTTTCAGATCATAATCACCGGGTCGGTTGGGTCGTTCGCCTACGCCCTGTCTGACCGCGTGGACCCGCTCATGGCCGTGCTGATGCTGGCGGCGGCGTCCATTGGCTCGCAACTCGGAGCCAGCGCCACGCAGAGGGTGGATCCGTCGCGGATCCGGTTCCTCTACGGGTTGCTGATCATGACGGGAGCCGTGGCGGTGGCGCTGGAGGAGGTATCGCAAGCCGTGGCGGGGGCGGAAGTCCTGTCGGACGTCGCATCGGTGGTGCTGCTGGGCAGCGGCGGAGGGATGTGCCTCGTGCTGCTGTTCATGATGGCCCGATCAAGGCAGCGCCGGACCGGCGGGAGGCACTAGCGGGGAGAGGGCCTGTTACGACCCCTCCGTCAACGGCTGCAGAATGTCCAGCAGTTGTTCGACGTCGGTGAGACTCTCGCCGATAATCTCTGGGCGCAGGAACCGCTTTCGGGTATAAAAGTATCCGTGCAGCGTGTTTGCCGTGTTCCCAAGGTTCCGCAATCGTGTGTCCCCAGTTAGATCTTGAGCCTGATACATCACCGTAAAGAACTCGTCGTGCCGGGCGTACTTCCAGCCTCGGGACTCTGCTACGGCCTTGGCCATCCACGCGGCCGCACCCCAGCCCTTTTCTGCAGCCTGGTGCAAGTCTCCACTTTCCAGGTACTCCCGGCCTTTGGACAGGAATTCCCGGGATTGCTGCCGGTAGTCGGCAACTACGGCATCGCCGTTTTCGTAGGGTTCCATTGGAACGGACTGGCTCATATCACTGACTCTGTCCATGTTCAGTGAGAGGCTGCAGGATGTCGAGCAGTAGTTCCATATCTGTCAGACCTTCGCCGATCGTATTTGCATACAGAAATATCTCGCGTTCGTAGTAATTGCCGTGTAATGTGCTGGCGGTGTCTGTCAACGTCCTCAGCCTGCCGTCGCCCGTTAGTTCCCGGGCTTGGTGCATAATTTTGAAAAACTCGCTGTGCCTCGTGTATTTCCAGCTGCGGGCCTCTGCTACGGCTTTGGCCATCCAAGCGGCCGCACCCCAGCCTTTCTCGGACGCTTGGTGTAAGTCGCCATCATTGAGATAATTCCGGGCTCTCCCCAAGAACACTCTCGATTGCTCACGAAAGTCCGTAATGGACTCGGCATCTTGTTCGAAAGGTTCGATTGGGGCCTTGTCATCGTCCATATTTCTGAATCCCCTCGGCAGCTCATTGACTGAGTAAACCCTACCCCGTCAGATCCCGCACGGTGCGCTCCACCAGCTCCCACGGGACGTCCTGACGCACCACCGAGCGGCCCACTTCCTCCAGCATGACCCAGCGGTTAGTGCCCGACTGCACCTTCTTGTCCAGCGACATGGCCGTCAGCACGTCCTCGGCGGCAATACCGGGGGCGCTGATGGGCAGGTTGAAGCGCTCCAGCAGCCTCTGCTGGCGGTCGACTATGGTGGGAGACATCAGCCCCATTTCAGCAGCCATCCGGGCTGCCCCCATCATCCCCACCGACACGCCCTCGCCGTGCAGGAAGCGGCCGTACTCGGTGGAGGACTCCAGCGCGTGGCCGATGGTGTGGCCGTAGTTGAGCAGGATGCGGATGCCCAGGGTCTCGCGCTCGTCCTGGCTGACCACCTCGGCCTTGATGGCCATGCTGCGGCGAATGACCTCGGCGGAGATCTCGGGGTCCACGTCCATCAACGCTTCGGCGTGCTCCTCGAACACGTCCACCAGCTCGGCGTCGAGGATGAATCCGTGCTTGATGGCCTCGGCCCAGCCCTCGGCCAGCTCCCGCTTGCCCAGGGTGGACAGCGCCGCGGCGTCGGCGTAGACGGCCTTGGGCTGGTAGAAGGCGCCGACCAGGTTCTTGGCCATGGGCAGGTTGATGGCCACCTTGCCGCCGATGGAGGCGTCGACCATGGCGGCCATGCTGGTGGGCACCTGCACGAAGGCCATCCCGCGCAGGAAGGTGGCGGCAACGAATCCGCCCAGGTCGCCGGCCACTCCGCCGCCGACGCTGATGATGGTGTGGCCGCGCTCGGCCCGTCGCTCGGCCAGCCAGTGGTAGATGGCCTGGGCCAGCTCGAAGCTCTTGCTGGACTCGCCGGCGGGGATGATGAAGCAGTGGGCCGGGATGCCCGCCTCCTGCAACGACCGCTGAACGCGCCGCCCGTAGGGGTTCATCACGTTCTCGTCGGTGATGATGTAGGCCGCGCCCCGGACGCCAACGTCCACGAGCCGCTCGCCCAGGTCGTCGAGGATACCCCACCCCGCCACGACGGGGTAGGAGCCGCCGGAGTGGTGAACAGTGGCGGCCAGGTTCGAGTCAGTCATGGTGTGCCTCCCGTTGTTTTATGGCTATGCCAGGAATTCCTGCCAGTAACGCAGTGCTTCGCTGAGTGTCTCTGCTATCCAGTCGAAGAACCGGGGTGCTATTTCGTTGGCGTCATTGTCCCATACAAATGTGAAGGGATTAGTGGAACAATTCCGGTAGTTTTCGCCAAGCGAAGGGTTTTCCTGCTCAATGAAACCATGCGGGTGAAATTCAATCAGAGCATGTGCCGTAGCCGCCATTACTCCGCTCAATTGTCTTCCGATGTGATGCAGTGAAATCAGAAAAGTAAGTCCAGGATAGCCCCCGTGTCCCTGAGCCATTGGGGTCATCGAGAGTCTTATTAGGAAACTCTCTTCGTTGAAGTTGGCCCAGTGTCCGGCTTCCTGCGCTGCCTTGACTATCTGACTTGCGTACCAAGTCTTCCATGCACTTTGGCTTCCGTTGTAAACGTCACAATAAACTCGCAGATTTGCTTCGAGTAACCTTTGCTGTATGTACTCGGCTTGGGTTTTAAGGTATTCCTCAGACCTTTCCGAGAGGACTCTGCCAATATCTGTGACCGTACGGAGACTAAGTTCTTCATTTTCGTCCCGACTGCGAACTTGGTTCACGATGCTACCTACAGCCTCACTAACGCGGAATGAAAAATGCACTGGTTCCGCATCTACGGCAAAGTCTAGTTTCTTTTCCTTAGGCGGCTTCATCGGCCCAGGCTCTGCAAGAGCCTCCGTAATGGTTCCCTTTTCTCGTTGAACAAGGAAATCAACGAAATGGTCCAAATGACCGTGATCTGCCGCTTCCAGCGCTTCGATATATTCGGGGCGTTCATCTCTGGAGACTACAACGGAGAGATAATCCTCTCTGACTAGGTGCCAAGTGAGCAACGACCGCGCGACTCTTCCATTCCCGTCTTGGAAAGGATGAATCTGTGAAAAGGCGTGATGCAGCCACGCGGCAATCAGCATGGGATGGTAGCCCTGCGTCCTGTGTGCGGCATGCCACTCCACCAGATTGTCAATTTCGCTGTCCACATGCACGGGCGGACAGTATTCGTGAATTCTGCCGTCGGGTCTCGTTGGATTATTCGGCAAGGTTTTGAACCCGCCCCGGTCGAGCGGAGTCTCGAATCGGTTGCCGAACTGGTCGTATGCAGTGTAGGTGGGCAGATGTTCAGTTAGGATGACATGAAGCTGACGAATGAAGGACTTTGTTAGAGGATTGCCCTCGCGTATGTAACCGTATACTGCCTCAGCAGCCTGCCGGTGGTCTTCAAGCACCGATACCAATTCAATTGGGTCCTTGTTAGTGGCGCTGCGGTCAATCAATTCCGAATTGAAGCCGCGCTGGACCAGCGTTTCAGTAACGCCCTTATCGAGGGTGTAAATTCCTTCTATAATTCCGGTCTCAATGGCCCAGCTCCTATCAAGGCGCTCCAAGAAGGCATTGTAGGCCTGCGGATTGGACTCCTCACGCCGTTTCCTTATGCTCAGCCACTGCCGTTGCAGAGAGTCTATCTCGCTGAAGTCATAGGAGCAGCAAATGACATTGAGCGGCTGGATAGGGGTCCACCTGTATGCAATTCTGGGGTTCGCTTCAGCCATAGCTAACCTCCCGAACCCTTTACGCTAATTCCACACATCCCCCCAACCCTCTCCGCCACCCCATCCGCCGTCACCCCGTCGGTCTCCACGGTGTGGTGCGCCTGCGCGTAGGCGGGTGCTCGCTGGGCCAGCAGCTCGGCGATGCGCGCCTCCGGGTCGTCGACGGCCAGCAGCGGGCGTATGGGGCCGCCGGCGTCCTCCTCCCGCACCCGACGCAGGATCTCAGTGGGACTGGCTGACAGGAAGAACACCCGCCCGCCCGACAGCATAACGTCGCGGTTCTGCGGACTGACGAACGAGCCGCCGCCCGAGGCTATGACCTGCCGCTCTCCCGCGCAGAGGTCGGCGATGACCCGGCTCTCCAACTCCCGGAAGGCTGGTTCGCCGTCTTCGCTGAAGATGCGGTGGATCGGCTTGCCCGCCCGCTCCACAATCACGTCGTCGGCGTCGACGAACGCCCATCCGGTACTGTCCGCCAGCGCCCGGCCCACGCTGGTCTTTCCCGAGGCCATGAAGCCCACGAGGACTATGTTGCGCGGCAGCTCGGCCATGTCGGTCCGCCGGGCGCTCCCGTCAGTCGGGCAGGCGGGTCAGGTGCATCCGCGAGCCCAGGCTGGTCTCGGTGTCGAAGTACAGCACCTGCTGGCCGATGGAGTTGGTGGCGGGCGCGTCGGCGATGAACTGCAGCCCTCGGTGCTGGCACTCCGGCATGCAGGTCGGGATGTCCCCAACCACATAGCCCACGTGGTCCATCTGGTGCACGCCCGCGGGGATCACGGAAGGATCGCCCGGCTCGATCAGCTCGACCTGCACCTGCCCGAAGTTGACGAACGCGTTGCGCCCGCCCCGCGGCGAAGGGCCGCCGCCTACGTGAGTCCCCGAGAACCGCTGCACGTACCACTCGATGGCCGCATCCGCGTCCCGGACCAGGTACCCCGCGTGGACGATCCGCTCCACCTCCAGGCCCTCGCCGTCGAGGCCCGATGCCGCGGACGCCAGCTGCGTCAGGTGTACGAACGCGCCGTTGGTGGTTTCTGTGTCTAGGTAAAACACCTGATGGCCGAATACGTTGACGAACGGCTCCTCGCTGCCGAAGGCGAACCCCTTGGCCCGCAACTCCTCTGCCGCCTGCTCCATGTTCGCCACCACGTAGCCGACGTGGTGCATGTCCAGCACCTTGCTGCCCACCCCCGACTTGTCCTCCGGCTCGATGATCTCCGCCTCCGCCTGCCCGAAGCGAACGTAGGCGTTCCGCCCCCCGCTGGGCACGGCGTAGCTAGGCGACAGCGGCCCTCCGCCGGCGTTGACCGCGCCGAACGACCGCTCGAACCACTCAACGGCGGCCTCTAGGTCAGACGTCAGGTACCCGATGTGCTGAATCTTGTCGAACATGGCTGGCCTCCAATTGACCACTACCCTTCGTTAGGGGGCAGTTACGGGCTTAAGACACTAGGTGGCCGGGTTCGATGCCGGCCTCCGCACCTACAAATAACCTTGCTACTAAGAGCAGGATTACCATAGTTGGGGTTTTGAACTCGAATAATTTTCGCGCGGGTCGCAAGATATTTATCATATCTTTTACCTCTCCTGAATCTAATTTGCTCACTAGACGAAAGACCTGTCCAGGATGGGCGGTAAGAGAGGTGCAGAGACCAGCACTAATTCCAGCTACCTTTGTGCCTCCTAGTGGCTTAAGCCCGTAACCTACAGGGCACTACCCGCCTAGCAGCTGGTCGGCCGCGGCGGCGCAGGCGCGTATCCCGACGACGTGCAGAACTCGACGCGGTTGCCGTCCGGGTCGTGGATGAACAGGAAGGCCTGGCCGTCGTAGCGCACGCCCTCGCGCTCGATCTCGAAGCCGTTGTCGGCCAGGGTGGCGCGGGTGCCCTCGAAGTCCTCCACCTCAAAGGCGTGGTGGATGCGGTCGGGCTTGGCCGGCGCCTCCTGCGTCTCGATCAGGTGCACCATGATGCCGCTGTCCAGCTGCAGCCAAGTGATCTCGGGGTTGTCCACCTGGCTCTCGATCTGCTTGATGCCCAGCAGGTTGTTGTAGAACTCCATGGCTACGGCGGTGTCCTTGACCATGGTGGTCACGTGGTTGATCTTGGTGGTGGAAATCAGTCCGGGCATGGGGCCTCCTCGCCATCTCAATTTATGCCCCACGATTATGCCATGGGCGTAGATGGCGGGCTATACGCCTCCGCAACAGCCGGCTAGACGCACCATCTAACCCAAGCGACAACTCTGATTTCCTGACACTTGCCCCTTGCCATGCGCCCTGTTTACCACGTACGATGGATACACATTTAAGAACACTAGTGCTTAAATAGAGCTAGTTCCCAGAGTGCTTTGAGGCCATGCGATGGACAGTGCTGGAAATTGAGAGATCAAACGCTTTTCACAGTCTCCAAACCGGTTTCTCCACGCCGGCTTGCCCGCCCGTAACTGTCGAGGAATTCCCCGAAAGTACCGGAAATTACCGGGTTTTTGAAAATCTCCTGCCCTGCCGGTCGGCGATCCGGGAGCCTTGGCCCAAGCGACCCGGTCCCTCAGGAATTGATGAAAATGAGCGGAAATGCTCGGAAATGCTCGGAAAATCAGGATTTCTCATCCGCTCGCAGCCGGGCCGCTGCCCCCTACAGCTGGCTGCCCAGCACCACCAGCGCCACGCCTCCGACGGTGATGGCGGTGCCCATCACCAGCCAGCGATTGACGTTCTCCTGCACCGACAGGAATATCGCGGCCAGGATGAGCGTGAAGAGCGGATTGGCGGAAACGATGGGCGAGACCACCACCACGTCCGCGCGCTGCAATGCCATGTAGGTGCAGTTGACGCCCGTGGCTGCCGCCAAACCCGACAGGCCGGCGTAGACCAGGAACCCCGGCGACCGGCGCGCCTCGCCGATGGACGCTATCGCCTGCTTGGCGGCCACCGGGGCCACCAGCAGCAGACCGAAGAACAGGCTGATGGTCGACACCACCAGCGGCGACGTGTAGTCGATGGTCAGCTGCTTGACCACCACGTTGGTCGTGCCGTAGCAGCAGGCCGCCCCGAAGGCCATCAGATAGCCGATCAGCACGGACCTTCGCTCCCGTCCCTCGGCGGGTTTAGGGCCGGGAGAGGATGATTGGCCTCCGCCTCCCAGGATGTTCCGGCCCAGGGCGGTGGCCAGCCCCGCAACCACCACCAGCGTGCCCAGCAGCACGACCCAGTGAGGCCTCTCGCCGGTGAATACAATGGCCAGAATGGAAGCAAACACCGCCGACGTCCCCACGATGGCCCCGGCCCGGGCGGCCCCGATCCGTCCCACCGCCAGGTACGACAGGTTGCGTCCGCCCAGGAAGTTGAACGCCCCGAGCATCACGCACCACGCCAGCACGATCAGGGGCAGAGTGATGAAGTCCGAGGAGACGAATACCAGGGCAAGGATTCCCGATGCCGCGAAGCTGAATAACAGGGAGATGAAGGTAATCGGGAGAGCACCAACCCTGCCCATCCCCAGGCGGGCGAAGATGGTCGCGCTGCCGAACCCCATAATCGCCAGGAAGGACAGACCGATGGCGGTCATCGCATCGCCTTCATTTCGGTCATAACTGCCCTCCCAGGGCCACGGCCACCACCCCTGCCACTCCGATAATCGCGCCGGTAATCAGGCGCCAGTTTAGCTGCTCCAGCCGGGAGATGAATACGTGGGAAAACAGCAGGGTCCAGAGCGTGAAGGTTGCCAGGATGGGGGCGACGATAACGACGTCGGCCCGCTGCACCGCGAAGAGCTGGGATGTGATGGACACCGCGGTACTCAGGCTTGAGAGGATCACGAAGCCCATGGATTTCCATTCGAACGTCCTGATGGCAGGTTTGCGGGCGGCGATGACGCTCACGGCGGGTACTACGATGAACATGGCGGCCAGCATGCCCAGCGCAACGATCGTCAGGGGAGAGTTGAATACGCTCACAGCCTGCTTGGCCAGGACCGTGCTCGCGCCCGTGGCCGCCCCGCCAGTCAGCCCGAAGAGGCATCCGATGAGATAGCGGCGGTCGGCGCGCCAGCCCTGGGTGAGCGAGTCTCCGCTGGCCAGCAGCAGGCCAATGATCACGGCCACAGTGCCCACCGCAACCAGGGGCTTGAGGGACTCCCCGATAAAGGCGATGGCGAAGAGAGCGGAAAAGGGGACTGATGTCGATATGAAAAGGGCAGTCCGCGACGCCCCAATGAAGCTGACTCCCGAATAGGCGACGGTACGCCCGATGGCGAACTGCACCACTCCGAGGGCCACGATCCAGAGCCATGCCTCCTGCGGTACGTTGAAGAGGTTGGAAGGGTCCAGGGCCAGGTCCACGATCACCACGCCAACGAACCCCACCACCAGCGCCACGCCGATGAGTGCAATGGGATGGACTCCCGGCATTGCCCCCCGGGCTGCCACCGCGCCGCCGCCAAGGCTGGCCGCCGCCACCAGGGAGAGAATTATGGCAACCATCGTATTCCTGCTCCCGGTGATGGGAATCCCTTCGCCCCTTGTGAGAGGGCCAGGGTGAGGTCATTTCCTCCCTTCACAGCTGGCCGCCCAGGGCCACCGCAATTACACCTGCCACCGCGAGGACGGCGCCGACGACAACCAGCGGGTGCAGAGCCTCTCCGGCAAAGGCGATGGCGAAAAAGGCGGCAAAGGGCGCTTGGGCCGCAATGAACAGAGAGGTCCGGGACGCTCCCACGATGTTGATGGCTACCATTCCGAAGGAGCGGCCCCCGATGAGCTGCGCCACTCCAACTGCTATGGGATGCGCGCCCTGCATCGTGCCGCGGGCCGATACCGCCACCCCGCCGAGTCCGATCGCCCCCAGCAGGGCGAGGGCGATTGCAATCATTCGGGCAGGTTAAGTCCGGCTCACGCTGTCAACAATCGACTGGAAGATCAACGCTCCGTCGGTCCCGCCCAGCAGTGCCTCGCAGCACCGCTCCGGGTGGGGCATCATGCCCAGTACGTTGCCCGCCTCGTTGATGACGCCAGCGATGTTGCGGGCCGAGCCGTTGGGATTGGCTGCATCCGTAGATTCGCCGGAGTCGTCGCAGTAGCGGAAGAGCACCCGGCCTTCGCGCTCAAGCATGTCCAGCGTTTCTGCGTCGGCGTAGTAGTTGCCCTCGCCGTGGGAGATAGGCACCTGCAGGACCTGTCCCGCCTTGCAGGTCGATGAAAACCGTGTGTCGCTGCGCTCCACGCTCAGGTTGGTCCACTGGCATCGGTACTCCAGCTGCCGGTTGGCCCGCAGCGCCCCGGGCAGGAGGCCCGACTCGCAGAGAATCTGGAAGCCGTTGCAGATGCCGATGACTGTGCCGCCCGACTCTGCGAATGCGTAGAGGGCGTCCATCACGGGAGACAAGCGGGCCATGGCGCCGGGGCGAAGGTAGTCGCCGTAGGAGAAGCCTCCGGGAAGGATCACGCAGTCCAGCCCCTCCAGGGAGGTGTCCTTGTGCCAGATGTAGTCCGCTTCCTGGCCCAGGACTGCGCTGACGGCGTGGTGGCAGTCGGTGTCGCTCCAGGTGCCGGGGAACTGCAGGATTCCGAAACGCATGCGTGACTAACCGAGAGAGTCCAGTATCTCGCCAGCGAGGCGGTTGACCTCGGCGCCGTCGGCCTTGCCACGAACCTGGGGCATCAATCGTCCCATAACCTTGCCGCGATCGCGCGGGCCGGCGGCGCCGACCTCGGCAACGACCTGGCGGATCAGGTCCATGATCTCGTCCTGGCTCAGTTGCGGGGGCAGGTACTCCTCCAGCACTGCCAGGTCCGCGGCCTCCTTGTGCGCCAGCTCGGTGCGCCCACCGTCACTGAAGGCCTTGACGCTCTCGCGCCGGTCGTTGACCTGCTTGGAGACCACCTCGATCATGGCTTGGTCGTCCAGCGTCTCGCGCCGCTCCTTTTCCACGGCTTGCACCGCGAACTTCAGGAACCGCAGCGCGTCCACCCGCTGCTGCGCGCGCTGCCGCATGGAGTCCTTGATGTCTTCTTCGAGCCTGTCTCTAAGCGTCATGGTCGTTCCCCGCCCGCGGCAGGATGTAGTCTGCCCGATTGCCGTCCATTCATTTTACCCCCTGCACGCCCCCCGCGCGAATTCACGATGCCTGAACCGGAGGGCAAATCGCGTCTTAAACGCCGGAGGCCCTATCTGTCGTCTTTCCCGCGCAGGCGGGAATCCAAACCCCCGTCTACCCTCGCACCCAGACCCAAAGGAGGCATTGCCACTCCCATATACACCGACACTAGACCAATTTTGTGTGCTGAGAATTAAGACGCGATTGCCCTGGCCTGAACCGCTAGCCATCCTCCCGTGCCGATCTGATAGAATATATGTACTATATAAGTTATGCGGCAAGGAGGCCTCCAAGAAGATGGGCATGCCAAGAGAGTACTGCCGCTGGCGCAACGAAGTGCTTTATATCCTGAAAAGCCGACAGGACAGCCAGTTCCCGACCTCTCGGGGGAGAGCCGGAATTCTCCCGGCCAATCCGGAAGTGCCGGAGGTGTCCGAAATTGACCGCAAATGCGACCTTTCGACTGAAGCAGCGAATGGACATCCTCATCGTCCAACCACTCAAACGCGTTTGTCACAAGTGCATATGTCCCACCGACGACAGTGGGGCAAGAACCCCAAAAGGCAGGGAATGGCAGGAAATGGCAGGGATTTCCATACCCCTGACACGACACCGGGCTTGGTCTCCGACCTTCGCAGACGCTCTTGGGCACCTTTTTCGGGAGCTCCAGAAGTCTGGCCAAGAGATCCCTCATCACCAAGGGAAAACGTTGACGCAACTCCTGGGCTGGCCTGTACGACACACTCGACGGTTCCTGCATCGCCCACAAAAGGTGGACGCAAGTTCGACTGACGGGTCCTGCGCCTAATTTATGTCTGGCAGGAATGGTTGGATCGCCAGGGTCTTTTAATTGTAGAAAGGGGCGTTTGGGTTGTTGGATAATCAGGTGAGATGTACAAGGAGTGTGGAGGATTGTTGTGTGGGATGGGAGTGTTGGCGATTGGGAGTCCGGGCTGCTGGAGGCCCTGAGTGAGGTAGAGGATCCCCGGAATCCCAAGGGAGTGCGCCATCCCTTGCCGGCAGTTCTGGCTCTGTCGGTATGCGCCATGCTGGGCGGCGCCAGGAGTTTGTACGCCATCGCCCAGTGGGGACGGGAACATCCCCAGTTAGCTCAGTCTCTGGGATTCAGCCGGGAGAGGACCCCGTGCGTGGCCACTTTGCATCATGTGTTTCGGCGCTTGGATGCTGATGCCTTCGAGGCAGCGCTGGGCCGCTGGGCCCAGGAGTGCCTGGGGGAGGGGGCTGCCACCATTGCCATAGACGGCAGGGCCCTGCGGGGGATACACGGCGGTGAATTGCCCGAGGTCAGGCTGGTGGCGGCATATGCTGGGGAGAGCGGCCTGGTACTGGGACAAAAGGGGGGGTCAGGGGTGATCGCAAGGAGATTGAACTGGGGATGGCCTCCGGACTGCTGGCCGAACTGGAACTCAAAGACAGGGTGGTTACCGGGGACGCCCTCTACGCACAGCGGGAGTTGAGCCGCAGCGTCCTGGAGCAGGGCGGGGACTACTTCTGGGTGGTGAAGGACAATCAGCCTGGGGTGAAAGAGGCGGTGAGCCTGCTGTTCGAACATCCGCCTTGGGGCGAGAGCTTTGGCGAGGCTTACCAGGAGGGCCGTCATGGGGACCGGTGGGAACACCGGCGATTGTGGGCATCGGCAGCCTTGAACGGGTATTTGGATTAGCCGGGGTTGGGACAGGTCTGCTGCGTGGAACGAACCAGGAGGCAAACCAGGAGGCAAACCAGGACGCAAACCAGGAGGCAAACCAGGAGGCACAAGGGCAGGGAGACGGTGGAGCGGGCTTACGCCATCACCAGCCTCCCGCCGGAGCGGGCGGATGCTGCCAGGTTGCTGGAGATTTGGCGGGGGCATTGGAGGATAGAAAACAGGCTGCACTGGGTGAGGGATGTGGTATTCGGCGAGGACCTTAGCCAAGTGAGGACCGGGTCGGCGCCGCAACTGCTGGCGGCCCTGCGTAACCTGGTAATAGGCCTGTTGAGGCTGAGTGGGGTCAAAAACATATCAGCAGCCCTGCGCCACTACGGCTGGAAACCTTGGGATACCCTGACTCTCATCGGACTACCCCGCAACAATTAAAAGACCCTGGTGGAATCGCTGCCTCGCCTTCCGCCCCGCAGGCTAATTTGGTATACTTGCTTTGCCGCGCCTTGTTTTGGGGACGGCTTCGTTTTGCGCGTTGCGCAGGCTATGGTTAGCCGGATATTTTGTTGTAGTTGAAAAGGCGGTTTTAGGATGCCGGCATACGCCGTAATCGGAGGACAGTGGGGTGACGAGGGCAAGGGGAAGGTCATCGACTACCTTGCCGGGCAGGTGGATAGCGTCGTGCGCTTTGCCGGTGGCAACAACGCGGGCCACACGGTGGTCAACGACGAAGGTGTCTTCCAGCTCCACCTTGTCCCCTCCGGCATCTGCTGGCCCGAGGTTGACGGCATTATCGGCAACGGCGTGGTTGTCGACCCCGACGTCCTGACCGACGAAATGGATATGCTGCGCGGGCGTGGCATCGACACGGGCAAGCTGCACGTCAGTGAGCGTGCCCACGTCATCATGCCCTATCACGTCCTGCTTGACGGTTTGGAGGAAAAGGCACGCGGAGACAGTGCTATCGGCACCACCGGCCGCGGCATCGGCCCCGCCTACGTCGACAAGACCGGCCGGGCTGGCATCAGGGTGGGCGATTTGCTCGACTGGGAGACGCTGGCTCCCAAGCTGAAGACTGTTCTTGAGCAGAAGAACGCCATCATAACCAAGATTCACGGCGCAGAACCGCTGGCCTACGAGGACGTGAAGGCCAAGTGCCGGCAGTGGGCCGAACAGTTGCGCCCTTACGCTCATCCCACCGAACAGATCGTGCAGGACCGCTTGGCAATGGGCAAACGCGTGCTGCTGGAAGGAGCGCAGGGGACCCTGCTGGACCTAGACCACGGATCTTATCCCTACGTCACTTCCTCTTCGCCATCCATCGGCGGTGCCTGCACCGGCCTGGGACTGAGCCCTCAGTCCATTGCCGGCGTTCTCGGCGTGTTCAAGGCCTACTCAACGCGGGTTGGCGGCGGGCCGATGCCATCTGAAATCGAGGATGACTTCGCCGAGAAAATTCGTGAAATCGCCCAGGAATACGGCACCACCACCGGCCGTGCCCGGCGCATCGGCTGGTTTGATGGCGTGGCCGCCAAGTACAGCCAGCTCGTCAACGGTTTCACCGGCCTCGTGCTCACCCGCCTGGACATCCTGGATGGCTTCGAGTCTGTCAAGATCTGCGTCAGCTACCGAGTCGACGGGCAAGAGGTTGATCGATTCCCGGCCAACACGTCTCTGTTGGCCCGCTGCGAGCCCGTATACGAGGAGATGCCAGGCTGGAATGAGCCAACGGCCAGCGCCACAAAGCTGTGCCAGCTACCTGCCAACGCCGTGGCCTACATCCGACGCATCGAGGAACTGGTGGGCTGCCAGGTGCAGATCGTGTCCACCGGCCCCAGCCGCGCGGAGACCATCCTACTCAGCTCAATCTTCTAGTGATGGAGAGGGTGCGGTGACCTCCATCCCCACCACTACCGACCTGCTGCGCCTGCTGAGGGAGGATCCGGACTTCCGGGATCAAGTCCGGAGTCTGTTGCTGACACAGGAACTGATCGAGTTGCCGGAGCGCTTCGCCCGCTTCGAGACATACGTGGAGCGGCATTTAGCCGAGATAAGTGCCAACGTTTCCAAAAACACCGGCGACATCGGCAGGTTGAGAGGCGCAGAGTACGAGCGCCGGGTAGGGCGCAGTTTTGCAAGCTATGCCAGCATGGCGTTTCGGCAGCGCCACGGCAGGCGTCTGAGCCCGAACCGGCTGCTTTTCAGCGGTATCCTCGGAAGAGATAGCGGGTACGAAGAGTTGATTGCCGATGCCGTTGACGACAGCATGATTTCCGACGATGAAAGGGCGGAACTGGAGCAGGCTGACGCGGTGATGAGTGGACAGGACGGGAGCGCGACTGTGTTCTACGTTGGCGAATTTTCCATCACCGTCAACCACACCGACTTAGACCGCGCGATTGCTCGAGCTGCCGCCCTCAGCAATGTGGCCGGCTGCGATGCTTGGCCCATGGTCATTGGCGAGACTATACCTGACCCGCAAAGGGCGAGGGCCGAGGCAGAAGGGGTGGCGTTGAGGCAGGTGGCAGAGCAGTCCTGATTCCGCGCATGTTGACTACGAGGACACAGTAAATCAGCAGCCCCGCGAATTGGCGGGGCCGGCTCATTTCTCGGGGGCATGCCGTAAACGGCTAGACCGGCAGGTCGATGGTGTACTGCGACATCACCTTGTCGATCTCGGCGGCGGCCTTCTCCGAGGCGGGGATCAGCGGCAGGCGCGGGTTGCCGACGTTGAAGCCGGCCTTGTTCACGCCGTACTTGACCGGGATGGGGTTGGACTCGACGAACAGGACCTTGAACATCGGGAGCATCCGGCGGTGCTCAGCGGCTGCCGCCTCGACGTCGCCCTCCAGCAGCAGACCCATCATCTGCTTGATCTGGCTGCCGATGAGGTGCGAGGCCACGCTGACCACGCCGTAGCCCCCGGTGGCCATGATGTAGTAGGTCTCGTTGTCGTTGCCGCTCCACACCAGGAAGCCGGGCCGGGCTCCGTCGATGATGCGGGTGATCTGGTCCATGTCGCTTCCAGCTTCCTTGATGCCCACGATCCGCTCGAGCTCGCTAAGCCTGATGGTGGTCTCGTGGCTCATGTTCAGGCTGGTGCGGCTGGTCACGTTGTACAGTATGGCCGGCAGGTTGGTGCTTTCGGAGATGGCCTTGAAGTGCTGGT
Source organism: Dehalococcoidia bacterium (assembly GCA_965215675.1). Classification (GTDB taxonomy): domain Bacteria; phylum Chloroflexota; class Dehalococcoidia; order Lucifugimonadales; family UBA3495; genus VXOI01. The sequence goes on from OZ244112.1 coordinate 698,253, forward strand.
AGAGGCCTTCCTGTGGAGGTTTGTTGTAGTAGGGCACCACCAGCAGCATCCCGTCCACGCCGGCCTTCTCCGCCTCCTGGCTGAGCTCGATGCTCTCGGCGGTGCTGTAGTTGCCAGTGCCGGCAATGACCGCGCCCCGGTCGCCGACCGCATCCTTGACCTCGCCGTACAGGCGGATCTTCTCGTCCGTAGTGAGCGTGGGCGACTCGCCGGTAGTGCCTGAAACGATGACAGCGTCGCTGCCGGAGTCAAGAAGGGCGTTGGCAAGCCGCTTGGCCTGTTCGTAGTCCACCTTCCCCTCGGCGTCGAACGGTGTGACCATTGCGGTTATCAGCCTGCCTATTTCAACCATGGTTGCCCTCCATCAAATGATAATGCGGAAATGCTTGATCTCTCTTTGTCGCCCATTATACGCGGGGCTGTCACACTCGCAACCCTGGTGTCCCGCTGGGATGCGGTGTCCTTGGCGCGGGTAGCCGGGAAGCAAGCTAGGCCTGGACGGAAGCGTTTGCGGCGCGCGGCTTGAGGCGATTGCGGGACAGCAGTTCCTCGGCGATCTGGAGGCTGTTGAGCGCTGCGCCCTTGCGCAGGTTGTCGGAAACGATCCACATCGCCAACCCGTTGGGGTTTGAGAGGTCCTGCCGAATGCGGCCGACGAACACATCGTCCTGACCGGAGACGTCCCACGGCATGGGATAAGCGGCATTGGCCGGGTCATCCAGCACGGTCAATCCCGGCATCCCTGCCAGTGCTTCCCGGGCCTCGCCCACGGACACCGGGCGGTCGAACTCGATGTGCACCGCCGCGCTGTGGGACACGTAGACCGGCACGCGGACGCAGGTGGCGGAGATCAGCAACTCCGGCTCGTGGAGAATCTTCCGCGACTCCTGCCGCATCTTCTGTTCCTCGTAGGTGTAGCCGGTGTCCATGAACCGGTCGATCTGTGGAATCAGGTTGTAGGCGATCTGTCCCGGCTCGCTGGCGGTGCTGCTGTGGTCGGCATCGATGAGCCGCTCCGACTGCTCGCGCAGGCCCGCAACCAGCGACGCACCCGCTCCGGATACCGACTGGTAGGTGTCGGCGATGACACGGCGGATGGGACTGAGCTCACGCAGGGGGTGCGCGGCCATGACCAGCGGCGTGGTGGAGCAGTTGGGGATGGAAATGATGCCCTCGTGCCACTCCACGTCTTCGCCGTTGACCTCGGGCACCACCAGCGGCACGTTGGCCTCCATGCGGAATGCCGAGCCGTCGTCGATGACCACCGCACCGGCGGCCACGGCATGGGGGGCCAGTTCCCGGCTCACTGCAGAGCTGGCCGATATGAAGGCGACGTCCACGCCCTCGAAGGAGTCCGCCGTGGCTTCCTCGACCACCAATTCTTCGCCGCCGACAACGATGCGCTTGCCGGCCGAGCGCTGGGACGCCATCAGCCGCAGGCGGGGCATCCCGCCCTTGACCGCCGCCTTCCGCCTATCAGGTGCATAACGCTGCTCGACGATGCGCAGGAACTCTGCGCCCACGGCTCCGGTAGCGCCAACAACGGCAATGGTCAAGTCTTCCACAGGAATCTGTTCCTCCTTGGCGTGAAACTCACCAAATTACTATATCAGACGCAGATTGCGTGAAGCCCGGCCACGGACATAGCCTCAAGGCCCTAAAGGCCGAGGACCTTCTCAAGGCCCACCACCAGGCCGGGGCGGGCGTTGGCCTCGCGGATGCAGCGGACTACGCCGGGCATGTAGCAGTCGCGGCCCAGGGTGTCGTGGCGCAGGGTGACGGTCTGGCCGGCGGCGCCGAAGACCACCTCGTGGTGGGCGCTCCTCCCGGGAAGGCGAACGCTGTGTACAGTGACGCCGTTGACGTTGCCGCCACGCGTCTCGGGCAGGTTCTCTTTCTCCGTCACATTGCGGGAGAACTGCTTCTGCTCGGCCAGGCTGTTGGCCAGGGCCAGTGAGAAGCCGGAGGGTGCGTCGATCTTCATCTCGTGGTGGGATTCCACGATGTCGACGTAGTCGAAGAAGGGCGCGGCCTGTTCCGCCAGCTTTTTCAGCACGATGGCCCCAAGAGCGAAATTGGGCGCAACAATGATACCCACGCCGTTGTCGTTGGCGAGGGCGTCCAACTGCGCGTGGTGGTCCGCGTTAAGGCCGCTGGAACCCAGCACCAGGTTGACCTTGCGGGCAGCGGCTATGTGAGACGCCTCCATGCAGACGCCGGAGTTGGTGAAGTCCACCATGGCGTCGGGGCGGGTGTCGTCCAGGATCTGTGACAGATCGGTTGACAGCGGGACGTCGCCGGAGGGCGTGGACAGCACGCCGCCTCGATCGGTGCGGCACACGGCCCCGACCAGCTCCATATCACTTTCGCGGCAGACGGCGGCGACGGTTTCGACGCCCATCTTGCCGGTTGCGCCATGGATCACCACTCGAATCGCAGCCATCTCTTCCTCCCTACGGAGCGCTTGAATCCAGCATTCAGAAACTTGCCCTGATTAAAAGCGAAGAGCGCAGAGAAAAACAAGCTCTCTGCGCCCATTGGCATCAATTGTTGAGTTTTGGCCTATGCTTGAGGGGCGCCGGGGGCCCGGCCACCGCCGTCGAAGCGGCGATCCCCTCCGGCACCCGGGGCTGGGCCGCGTCCGCCGCCGCCCATGGGAGGCCGGCCGCCGCCGTTGCGGTTTCCGCCGCCGCCGCCGCTGCGCCCACCGGGGCCGCCGCGTCCACCGCCGCCGAATCCGCCGGGACGTCCACCCCGGTCGCCGCCGCGTCCGCCGCCAAAGCCGCCGGGGCGGGCGCCCTCAGGGCGCGGTGCGGGCGGGCTGTCGTCGCCGAACAGGGCGCGACGGGAGAGGTTTACCCGGCCCTGCGAATCGATTTCATGGATCATCACGGTGATTTCCTGGCCTTCGACCAGGTCTTCTTCCAGGTCGCCAAGGTCACCGTTGCGGATTAGACCGTCGCGGCCCGGCACCAGCTCAATGAAGGCGCCGAAGTTGGTCAGACGCACCACCTTGCCGGTGAAGATGTCGCCAATGGCCAGCTCGCGGGTCAGGCTGTCGACCTTGGACTGGGCCATTTCCAGCTTGGTCTGGTCGACGCCGCCGATGGTCACCGTGCCGTCGTCCTGCACGTCGATGTTGGTTCCGGTTTCTTCCTGGATGGCACGAATCACCCGTCCGCCGGGGCCGATGAGCGCGCCGATCTTGTCGGGGTTGATCTTGAGACGGATCATCTTGGGGGCGTGGGGGCTCATCTGGGTCTTGGAGACGGTGATGACCTCGGCCATCTTGCTCATGATGTGCAGCCGCCCAATGCGGGCCTGCTCCAGGGCCTCTGCCAGGATCTCCTGGGTCAGGCCGGTCCACTTGATGTCCATCTGCAGGGCGTTGACCCCCGCGGCGGTGCCGGCCACCTTGAAGTCCATATCGCCTAGGAAGTCCTCGATGCCCTGGATGTCACTCAGGATGGCGTACTGCCCGTCTTCGCTGGTCACAAGACCCATGGCGATGCCGGCCACCGGCTCAGTGACCGGAATGCCAGCGTCCATGAGGGCCAGCGAGGTGCCGCAGACGCTGCCCATTGACGTGCTGCCGTTGGAACTGAGCACCTCGGACACCACGCGAATGGCGTAGGGGAACACGTCCTCAGAGGGCAGGGTGGGAAGGATGGCACGCTCGGCGAGGGCGCCGTGGCCGATCTCGCGGCGTCCCGGGGACCCGACGCGCCGGGCTTCGCCGGTGGAGAAGGACGGGAAGTTGTAGTGGTGCATGAACCGCCTGGTGTTGTCGGGCCCTACGGTGTCCAGGGTCTGTCTCATCGACAGCGAACCGACGGTGACAGTTGAGAGCACCTGGGTCATGCCGCGGGTGAACAGGCCGGAGCCGTGGGTGCGGGGCAGAATGCCCACCTCGCAAGAGATGGGGCGGATTTCCTCCAGCGCCCGTCCGTCGGGGCGGAGGTGCTGTTCCAGGATGCGGCGGCGCACCTCGTCGCGCATCACGCTCTTGAAGCCCTCGGAGAGTGCCTTGTCGCCGAATTCCTCGGCCAGCTTCTGCGAGACCTCGTCGCGCAGGGCGTTCTCGCGGGCCTCCAGGGCCACCTTGTCCAGGTTCTCGCCCACGGCGTCGGCGAGGCGGGTGCCAATGACCTCACGGATGCTGCCTTCCAGCTTGGCAGTAGCGTCCTTGTCGGTCTTGACCTCGAGCTTGGGTTGACCCACCTGGGCCACCAGCTCCTCAATGAGGGAGATTATCTCGGCGTTGGCATCCTGGGCGCGGCCGATGGCCTCGAGGATGACCTCCTCCGAGACCTCGTTGGCGCCCGCTTCCACCATGATGATGGCGTCGCGGGTTCCGCCGATGACCATGCTCAGGGTGCTTTGATCGCTCTCTTCATAGGTGGGGTTGATGATGTATTCATCGTTGAGGTAGGCGATGCGGCAAGCGCTGACGGGCCCTTCGAAGGGTATCTGGGAGATGGCCAGAGCCGCGGACGCGCCGATCATAGCCAGTATTTCCGGCGGGTTCTCCTGATCGGAGGACAGCACTGTCAAGGTGATCTGGATGTCGTTGTGCAGGCTCTTGGGGAACAGCGGGCGGATGGAGCGATCGGTGAGCCGCGAAGCCAGGATGCCATCCTGTCCCGGCCGGCCCTCCCGCCGGAAGAAGCTGCCGGGGATGCGCCCTGCTGCGTAGAGTCTTTCTTCGTAGTCCACGGTCAGTGGGAGGAAATCGATGTCCTCGGCGCGGGGGCGGTCCGACATCACGGCGGTGGCCAAGACGATGGACTCGCCGTAGCGGACAGTGACGGCGCCATGGGCCTGGAAGGCGAGGCGCCCAGTTTCGAGGACCAGGGTTTCGCCGCCGATCTCACGGTGGACGACGGTAGGGGAGGCGAGTTGAGTAGCCATAAAAAAACGCACGACCTCACTTAAAAGTGAGTTAGTGGGGAAGACAGCAGGGGGGGCGACGTGGCTAGACGATAAACAACCCCGAGATCGTCGGGGTTGTCGGCGACATTTTACCGGCGGAGGCCAAGCCTAGCTATCAGTGTCTGGTAGCGGTTGACGTCCTCGTTGCTCAGGTAGTTGAGCAGGCGTCGCCGTTTCGAAACCATACCCTGCAGACCGCGTCGGGAATGAACGTCCTTGCGGTGTATACGCAGATGGTCGGTGAGCTGCTTGATGTTTTCGGTGAGTACCGCGACCTGGATCTCGGCAGAGCCTGTATCCTTGTCGTTGATGCGGTATTCGCGGATGATTTGCGTTTTCGTTTCGCCGTCTAGCATATTGGCGTCTTGGCTCTTGCTTCTTCTTTTTCTAACTTCATCGAGAATCTTATCACGATCGGCGGCAAGATGGCAATGGGGGCGGTGACGGTGTCATCGGAAATGTCTGGGCTATCTCATTTGACTGCAGGGATCGTGGCTTGGCAGGGAACCGAGTATGGCCATGCGGGAGGAGCAGACCCGAGAGGGAATGAGGAGTCTCCGCGGGACAAATGGGAAGGAATACTTCCCACGGTGTCCCAAAATGTCCCATGCTGTCCCATTTTGCCCCCTGATTCACGCTATTTTGTAGCTGAAGTGTCCCCTGCGGGACAGAAAATTTTTGTTTCCGGTTCCATTTTGTCCCATTCTGTCCCACTCCTGCTTTTCGTGCCGTTTGGACAGCCCATGTCTCTGCTGCTGTCGGACGGCACTAGGCCGGATGCAGCGTGGCCCGCACCGGAGTCGAAGACAAAATATCGAACACATGATCATATAATATCGGGAGGTCAAGAGGCTTGGCAAGCGGCAAGTGTCATCGAGTTGTTCAAACACGCCTGCTCTTTCGATGGAGCTGTTCTCCTGCTTGCCCCCCACAGTCGCCAACATGCTATAATCGAATCAGCGTCGGGGCGTGGCCCAGCCAGGTAGGGCACCTGCATGGGGTGTAGGGGGTCGTCAGTTCAAATCTGACCGCCCCGACCAAATATTGGGGCTCCGAGAGATGACCGCCGGTAGCAAGCCGCTACGGCGGTTTTTTGTTTGGTCCCTTCTGTTACTTACCCAAGAGATAGGCTGAGCGCATGCGAGGCCATGGCTACTCGATGCGCAGCGGGATCGAGCCCTGGTCGTCGGGGTGCTGCCAGTCGACGATGGCGCCGGCATCTTCCAGCATCATCCCCTGCACCACCTGACGTATGTTCTGGATGCTGGTAGTCGTCAACGGGCGGTCGCCAACGGTAACGGTGTCCCAGGCGTACCACAGGAGCGACCCAGAACCCACGATGGGGGTAGCGAGCAGGAACCAGTTAGTGCCTTGCCCATGCCAGTGAAGCAATTCTGCGGCCAGCGCCAACGTTGCAGAAATGAACGCGATCCCCTCTCCGGCTACCAGAACTCGCTCGTTCCAGCGCCAGTCCCCGGGATGCCAGAGCCTGTTGCGGCCAAACGGACGGGTGAATCTCGTCCATCGGCGGCGCAGGAACCTGTCCAATGGTGCTACCTCCGGAGGAGCGTGCAGGATGTGTAGGCACTGCCCGATGGTAGCACAGGCAGGGTGGTTTATACCGAAGCTGACGCAGGTCAAATCCCGAAATTTCTGGCAAATGGAAAGACCCCCGAGGGGGACTGGTGCATTCGTATCCAGTCGTCCGTCAGAGGTCTGGGTTTTTTTCGGTTGTTACGCCGGGGTGGGGTGTCGGCCTAGTGGCCGCCGCAACCCCCGCCGCCACAGCCACAGCCGCCACCACCACCGGCTCCGCAGCCGCAGCCCGCGCCGCAACCGCCGCCAGCCTGGGCGAACATCGGGTTGTTGATGACGAAGCCCACCTGCCCGCCGAAGTTCTCGACGTAGTCAATGGTGGCTTCTTCCAGGAACGGGGCGCTGTCCGAGTCCATCAGGAACTTGACGCCTTCCATGTTCAGTTCGGTGTCGTCCGACTGGGACTCGCTCTCCATGGTCAGCATGTACTGAAGGCCGCCGGTCTCCGCCGGAATGGCGATGACGCGCAGGGCCCCTTCCTGCTCACCCTGTTCTTCCATAACTTCCTTGAGCTTTTCAATGGCGAGCGTCGTTACTTCCATAATCCTCGATGCGCTCCTTTCTAGCGGGCACCTTAGTCTGCGCCCTGTATGTGTTCAGTGAATGACCTAACTGGGAAAGGCTAACATATCGTGCGCCAATATGCCAGTCAACTTCGGGATCGTTTGATGGGACCCCGGCTGACAGTAGCCCATTGACAAGCCTCATGACAGGTTTCTAAGTATCAGCAATCGGCAGAGCTTCTTCGTAGCCGAAGGACTCAGAGGACAAGACTAATTTGCGTGGTTCCCCTGCCCTGTACCGATTGTTCTTGTCGGTCAAGCGGTCTCGGATCAACTTGACCGATTCTCGGGGTGTCCTCTCAGTGTAGTAGACGCTTACAACTGCCTCGTTCGGTACTTGAACCAGGTTAATTGGTTGTCCACGCTGGTCCCCTTGTCCGGTGTCGATTGTCGTGTTGAGTTCTACAATCAACCGCCATTCTGCCTCATATGACCAGTGATCGCTTTTCATGGAAAGAAGAATTGGCAGATTGGACTCTGGGGAAACTAAGACGACGGGACCCGTGATCTCTGCTGGTTTATTGCCATAAGTTACGCTCCTCAGGGATCCCTTTGGGCCTGTAAGCTGGTTCAGTTCCGCAAAATCGTAGCCTATGACGAAACCGGACCCATCGGTTGTGTAATGAGCCCACATTAGCGGATGGCGAGGATCCGTGGTAAATGAGACTATGCCGAATCTTGTTGAAACTTGCGCCGCGAACAACTGACGCGTAAAAAGGCTGCCGTACTCGATCCTGGCGCGATTTACGTCTGCCTCCGTCACCGGTTTGCTTTCGTTGATGTTAGTTAGAGTCTTCGCTAATTCGCGATCCTCTTCGGCTTCCTCCCGAAATATGTACAAAGGCAACACGGCGCACTCGAACGGATCGTTGAGCGCCGCCGGTTGAGTGGCCCGAAGAGTCCCGTCGCCTACTTCAGGAATGCAGGTGAGGGCTCTCTGTGCGGTGACGTATTTGTAGAGTACATCCATGATGCTTGACCATTCTGTTGAGTGGGAGTGTCTGCATCTCAATCATACAGAATTGTCCCCTGCGAACATCTAAGAAGGGTCTGCGCCGCTGACAGTAGCCCATTGACAAGCCTCATGACGCCTCCCTAGACTCGATCTCACAGTGATACGAAAGCTCTGCTGACGCCCCCGAAGGTTGGGGTCGAGCGGCAGGGCGAAGAACGAATTGTGAGGGACGCACCCCGCCAGGTGCGTCCCTTTTTGTTTGTGACGCTCCGGCGGGATTGGAGGAAGGAATGCAGCAATACCCCGAAAGCCCGGACCCCGAAAGCCCGGACCCCGAAAGCCCGGACCCCGAAAGCCCGGACCCCGAAAGCCCGGACCCCGAAAGCCCGGACCCCGAAAACCAGGGAAGCTCCGTGGCCCCGGTGCTGAAGTGGCACGCAGCAGGTGCGGGGGCCGGAGCCGCTGGGCGCAAAGCCGACGGGCCGGTGACCTTCGTGCTGTCGACGGACGACGTGGACCGGCACGGCGACGTGGTGTCGGCCGACGGGTGGCGGCTGGAGGCGTACCTGCGGAACCCGGTGCTGCTCTGGGCCCATGACTACCGCCACCCGGCCATAGGGCGCGCCGTCGAGGTGTGGACCGAGCCCCACCGGCTCCTGGCGAGCATGGAGTTCGCTCCCAGCCCATTCGCCCAGGACGTCGCAGCCCTCTACGCCGGCGGGTTCCAATGGGCAGTGTCGGTCGGGTTCCGTCCCATCCGATGGGAGGAGAGGCGCGACGCCCGCACCGGCGCGCTGCTGGGTCTGCGGTACCTGGAGCAGGAGCTGCTTGAGGTCAGCGCCGTGCCCGTCCCTGCCAACCGCAGCGCCCTGCGGCGGGATGCCACTGCAGCGGGAGACCCGCTGAACAACCCTGCCGCCTCCGATTCTCCCGGTGCGGCAATCACCTGGAGCGAGGTCGCCTTGGGTGCATTGCTGGCGGAGCTGGAATCCGCGAGGAGGTGAGGTGAGCGGAAATGAGCGGAAATGAGCGGAATTAAGGAATTTAAAATTCAAGAGAGGATGTATGACTACTGACAACGGTGCTTTTTCCACGGCCAGCCTGGAGCTGGTCAAGCGGGAACTGGGCGGCATCCGCGAGTTCTACGAGTCGCGGATGAACTCCGAGATTCCACCTCTCCGCGAGGAGGTGGAGCGGTTGGGATCGCAGCTCGCCAGGCTGCAGGACGCCCGCCGCCAGGGCGAGAAGCTGGCCCTGCTGAACCAGTTCGGAGCCGACCGGTCGCGGGTGCCCTTCGGCAAGTATGCCGGCCTGGACCACCTGGACCTGGCCTGCGCCCGCAGCCTGCTGTCGGCACAGCTGCGCGAACCGTCGGGGGCCAACCCCCGCATGCTGGAGGACTGGCAGTCCAACCTCAAGGCCGCCATGGACTCCACCACCGCCGGGTCGGGCGACGAGCTGGTGGATACCCAGGAAGCCCGCGCCCTGTGGGACGACGTCAATCTGGAAACGGCCGTCGCGCCCCTGTTCAACACGGTTCAGATGCCGTCCAACCCGTTTCAGATTCCCCTGCAGCTGGGGGATGTCAACTGGTATCCGGGAACGGAGAACACCGCAGTCACCGGCAGTGCCCCGGCCACGGCCCGGCAGACGCTGACGGCCCACGAGCTGGTGGCCGAGGTGCCGTAGTCCTACGACCTCGACGAGGACGCGGTGATCGCCATGATGGACGAGCTGCGCCGCAGCCTGCTGCGCAACGCCCACGAGGTGATCGACGACGTGATCCTCAACGGCGATACCACGGCGCAGAACAACATCAACGCCGATGGTGCGACCATTGCGGCAACCACCGCCGGCACGGGGCACTTCCTGGTCGGCTTCGATGGCCTGCTGCACCTGCCCCTGGTGGACAACAACGGCATGGCCAACAACCACAACGCCGCGGTCAGCGCCGACATGTTCAACGAGATCCGCGGCAAGCTGGGCAAGTACGGTGTGCGACCGTCGGAGCTGGCCTACATCACTGACGTCAATACCTTCATCAAGGCACTGAGCATCGACAGCTTCCGGACGCTGGACAAGTTCGGGCCACAGGCCACCGTGCTGACTGGCCAACTCGGCGCGGTCGAGGGCATCCCGGTCATCGTGTCGGAGCAGATGCGCCTAGCCGACGCCGACGGCAAGGTGACCAGCGGCGGCAACGCCAACACCAAGGGCCGCTTGCTGATCGTCAACCGATCGCAGTGGCGGGTCGGCTTCAAGCGCGAGCTGACCATCGAAACGGTCCGGGACGCCCAGAAGCGCCAGAACATCATGGTCGTCAGCTTCCGAATCGCCCTGCAAGAACGCAGCGGCAGCCGGTCGTCGGCCACGCACACGGGCCTGCAGTACAACATCACCGGTGTCTAGGTTCGGTAACCCTCGCAGGGGCGCGCAGCTGTGCGCCCCTGCCCCTGGAATACTGCACGCCTGCATTTGCACACTGGATTGTTAATCCCGGATGGTCAATACCGGGAGGTTAATAAAGGAGAGACATCGTGATACATCCCAAGGACGGACGGGAGGGGCGGTTTTCACGCTCATGGGCCGTGGTTGCCGGGCTGGGCATCGTCGCGGTTTCGGGCGTTGAGGCCTACGCCCTCTCGCAGGGCATCAACGGGACGGCGCTCACCGCCTCGCTGGCGGCAATTGCGGGCCTGGGCGGGGCTGGCTTCGGCCGGATGCTGCGATGACGACCCGTCGCAACCGCCGCGTCCAGCCCAGGCCCAGGGTCTACGAGCCCAGGCTCCGCGCCCACGATTCCAACACCGCCGCCTTCCGTGAACCGCTGGTCAGGCCCAGCAAGGGAAAGCGGCTGCGCATCATCAGGGTGCGGGCCATCCAGGAGGAGGCCGACGGGCGGCGTCTCTATGAGATCTATTTCGGGACCGGCCAGAACATCGCCTCCGTGCCGGGCAAGGCCGTGGACACTTTGGACATCCCGGAGCTGGGCGAGGACTCCACCCGCGTCTTCCCCCGCGACGAGGGGCCGCGCGGCTTGCGCGATGAGCCCCTCAGCGGCCGCTGGGCCGACAGCGCTCCGGGCACCTCCCACAAAATCATCATCGAATACACCGAAGAGAGCTGAGGGGGTAGATCGAATGACCACTCGTCCATCCCACCGGGCGCCCCTGCGGCGCCGGCCTTTCGTCCTCAACACCGCCGAGGTGACCGTTCCCGGTCGCCGGGGACGATTGACGGTGCTTGAACCCGCCAAGGGTTATCGGATACGGCTGCATCGCGTCAAAGTCGTGCAGCCCGCATCCGCCGGCCGCCGCCTGTGCGAGCTGTACTTCGGCATGGCGGGCAACCTCGCCACCGACCCCTCCCGCGCTGTCGACATCCTGGCGGTGCCGGACACCGGCACGACCTCCACTCGCACCTTCCAGCGCGACCAGGGGCCCCGTGGTCTGAGAGGGGAGCCGCTGAGTCTCAGGTGGAGAGGCCGCCCTCCCTCCGGCGACCACAGGGTGATAGTCGAGTACACCGAGGAGAGCTGACGCACCTCACCTCCGATCCAGCCATTCTCCGATTAATGATTGATTGGCGCGAATTACCGGAAATTGCCGAATATTTGAAGAAATAAAGGACGTTCATGGGCCGCGAAGCATATCGTTCCCTCTACGGCGACCTCACAAAACTGAAGGACGACAGCGTCCTCAAGGACCCAGCCGCCGGTACCGACGATGACGACGAGCTGTTCGAGCTGCTGCTGGCCGTGTCGGACTGGGTGGACCAATATTGCAACCGCCACTTCTACCCCCGCCGGGAGTCGCTGCTGTTCGACGGGCCCGGCGGCGACCGCCTCCTCGTCCCCGACCTGGTCCAGGTGGCGGAGCTCGCGCAGGCCGACAGCGAGGGCCGTTCCTTCGCCAACGTCTGGGACGCGGATGACTATCGCCTCCTCCCCTACAACGCGGCGCCCCGCCAGCCCTGGGGCCATCCCTACGGCGCAATCCTGAGCTTGTCGAAGGGTGCCCCGCTCAGCGGACGGAGCGAGGGCTTCACCGCGGGCCGGGCCAATATCCGGGTACAGGGTCTTTGGGGCTACCGGTGGTTTGCCGAATCCTCGGGGGCCACTCTCGGCGCCCAGCTCGCGGCGGACGCAGAGACAGCCACCGTCAACGACGGCGCCCAGTTCAGGGTGGGACAGACCATCGTGCTGGGAGCGCTGGGAAACGCCGGTACCGCCGCGACAGCCGAGCAGGCCCTCGTCACCGCCATCGACGGGAACGAGCTCAGCATGACCCGCGGCCTGAACGGCACCCTGGCTGCGCCGCACGACTCCGGAGGAGGTGTTGGCATCCTGCGCTGGCCGTCGTCGGTGGAGCGGGCAGCACTGATCCAGGCGGCCCGCATCTGGACCCGCGCCGCCGACTTCGAGCCCTTCTACGTGGACGCCGATGTGGACACTGATGTGCGCCTGCTGCTGGAGCCATACCGCAAGCCCGCCGGGACGTAAATCACCCTTCCCCAGCACCCTCTATAGGCACCCTCTCCGAATGACCGGAGAGGGTGCCTATATGGAGATTTCTGGGCCCTCCTTGCTTGACGACGATCTCCCATTGGGCTAATATTTCTTAGTTTGAGTTCGTAGGATTTTGTCGCGATGACGAATGTAAAATGCCTCAATTATGGTAACAATTCGTAGAAGAAATTACGCATTGCGTTCAAATGCGGCGCACGATTCCCCGCGGATGATCCAATCGATCAAAATTCGTAAATGACAACCCCGGAGGAGGTATATGGAAATTCAGCGATTTCTCAATCTTAAAGTGCTGCTGCCGCTTGCGCTGATCGTGGCGCTGGCCATGGTAGTCGCCTGCGGCTCGTCTGAGGATGCGACAGAGGAATCTTCTGCACCCGCGGCAACAGAGGACGGCAGCTCGTCTGGGCCGGCGCCTACCGATGCGCCCGAGGCCACGGATGAGCCTGCGACACCGGCAGACACACCCGTCCCCGGCGCCACCACCCGGCCCACCAACACACCGGCTCCCACCGCGACCTCAGTGGTCTCGCGGCCGACACCGGTGGCGGCCACGACAGGCCAGTACGGTGGTGTCGTCAACATGTCGGCCTACGCCGACAGCCGCGACTGGGACCCCAAGGGATCTTCATCGCTGTCCAGCATTCAGGCCGTCAGCCAGATGTACAACCAGATCGTCCAGTACGATACGGTTGACACTAGCCTGATTGTCTGTGACCTGTGCGACACTTGGGAGGTTTCCAACGGAGGCGAGACCTTTACCTTCCACTTGCGGCCCGGCATCAAGTGGCAGGATGGCGAGGACCTGACAGCCGATGACGTCCACAACTCCTTGCTTCGCTACGGCGATCTCGATTCCAAGATGGGACGTTCCGGTCTTTGGCGCGGGTACACGCTAGAAGCCAGTAACGGCGGCGTCAACCTGATCGATGAAGACACCGTCGAGGTCAACCTGAGGTTCGCCTCCGGCGCCTTCATCAAGTTCCTGGCGGTTGACTACGTCAAGGTGCTGCCCAAGCACCTGCTGGACCAGGGCATCGACCTTAACCTGGCTGAGAACGTCATCGAGCATCGGTCCGGGTCCGGGCCCTTCGTTCTCGACGATTACCAGAGGGGAAGCTTCTACAAGGTGTCGAAGAACCCCGATTACTTCAAGGACGGGCGCCCCTACTTCGACGGCATCGACCACACCATCATCGTGGACCCCAGCGTGCTGATCGCCCAGATCAGCGGCGGGCAGATCGATATGTCCAACGGCGGTTTCACCAATCTAACTCCCACCCAGGTATTCGAGCTGGAACGGGACACCGACGGTAAGTATCGCGCTTTTGCAGTGCAGCCCACGGCTGACTGGGGCTTGATGATGAACATCAAGAAGGAGCCCTTCAACGACCCCCGCGTCCGCAAAGCCATCGCGCTGGCCATCGACTACCAGCAGTGGAACGACCTGGTCTTCGACAACACCTCAGGCGTGGGATGCCCGCTGATGGGCTTGGCCCACAGCTTCGAGGAGTGCGAGACCTGGCCCGGCCTGCGGCCCAAGGACACCCCTGAGGGTCAGGCCGACTTGGCCGAGGCCAAGAGGCTGATGGAAGAGGCCGGCTTTGCTGGCGGCTTCAGTACCCGCTACGATGTGCGCCAGGTCGGGACCTATCCCGAACAGTGCTCGGTGGTCAAGGACCAGCTAGCAAGGAACCTGGGTATCAAGGGCGATCTTTCGACCTACCCCAGCGCGGCTGGTTACGACCTCTTCGCCACCTCCCGCCCGGTGGACCAGGCAGGCGACTGGGAGTTGGCCTGCCAGGGTGAGGGCCAGGTGGTGCTGGATGTGGACGGCATAATGGGCGGCGTTTACCTGAAGGGCGCCACCCGCAACTACACCGACTGGGAAAATGAACAGGTGAATACCTGGCACGAACTGCAGAAGCAGGAAACCGACCCGGACAGGCGCCGGGAAATCAACAAGGAAATGGAGTCCTACCTCTTTACCCAGGACGACAACCACTGGGTAACCCTTGGCTGGGGTGTCCTGCAGTGGGTGGTCAGCGAACAGATCAAGAATTTCCATGCTCCTCAGACCGTGCAGACCCACTTCAAGCACGAGGACATTTGGCTGGAGCGCTAGGCTAACGGTAGACAGAAACAGGGGCGGGTTTGTTAGAATTCGCCCCTGTTGTTGCTTTTGCCACAACGACAGGCTTCCCCCACACTCCGCCCCGGAATGGGACTGGGTAGATGAAACAGTACATATTTAAACGAGTCGGGCTCTTCTTCCCTACAATCATCCTCATTACCATCATAGTTTTTGTGGTGATGCGCCTGATTCCCGGGGATGTGTGCCTCGCGATATTGAGCGATGGCGAGGCGACGTTCACCCAGGAAGAGCTCATCGACTGTCGTATTGAACTCGACCTGAACAAGCCTCTGGTAAGCCAGTATTTCGACTGGATCGGTGGCGTCCTTCAGGGTGACTTCGGAAACTCTTACTGGTTCAAGGCACCGGTGATGGAGGAGCTGGCCGACCGGATTCCGGTCACTGTCGAGCTGACCATCATCTCGATGTTGATCTCGGTAATCATTGCCGTTCCCCTGGGGATCGTTTCGGCGTTGCGGCCGGAAAGCCCACTGGACTATGCGTCGCGTGTGTTCACCATGGCCGGGATTGCCATGCCGACCTTCCTTATTGCCATCCTCCTGCTACTGTTGTTGGTGAAGGTTGGTGGCCTGGCGCCGCTGAATTACGTGAACCTCTGGGAAGACCCACTGACCAACCTGCACCAGATGATCTACCCCGCGCTGGCCTTGGGTTTCTACGAAATGGGGTTCGTGGCGCGCGTGACCAGGTCCGCGATGATGGAGATCATCCGCGAAGACTACATGCGCACCGCCCGCTCCAAGGGTCTGAGCGAGAACTCGGTGGTCTACGGGCACGGTCTTAAGAACGCCCTGCTGCCCGTGCTGACCACCTCTGGCTGGATTTTTGCCCGCTTGTTCGGCGGCACGGTCATTATCGAGACCATCTTCCTGCTGCCGGGGATGGGCCGGATTCTCATTGAGTCCATCTTCCAGCGGGACTACACGATGATCCAGGCGGAGATCGTAATCATCGCCGCGTTCATCGTCACCATCAACCTCGCCATTGATTTGCTGTACGGCTGGCTGGATCCCCGAATCAGGTATGCGTAGGTATGAGGTGAGGCGTTAAGGCGGATGGCCCCCGTGCCGAAACCGCCTGACACACCGCGATTGGCGTAGCTACAGACTTGGGGCGAACGCCTGTGTGCCCCGACTTAACCCTAGTAGGCAGGGATAAAGCCATGGCAGTATTTCGCACTAACGCGGCGGCCGAGGAACCGGTCCTCCAAGGCGACGTTCGGCAAAGGCCAACTGGGCTGGCCGGTATTTGGGCCGCAATCTGGAGCTTCTCAAAGCGTAAGCCCTTGGGTGCCATTGGAGCTGTGGTGATTCTCGCAGCAGTCGCCGTGGCGGTCCTTGCGCCCTGGGTAGCTCCTCACAACCCCGAAGGCGTGGGCATTGCTAAGAAGTTCTCACCTCCGGGCACCGAAAGCGCTCCTCTGGGGACCGACCACATCGGGCGTGACGTGCTCAGTCGCCTGATCCACGGTGCCCGTATTTCCATGTACGTGGGAATTATGACTGTCCTCGTCGGGATCACCATCGGGACAATGGTCGGAATTTCCAGTGCCTACATGGGCGGGGTCTTTGACATGATTGTTCAAAGAATTGTCGACGCCCTGATGGGGTTCCCTCCGATTATCCTGGCCCTGGGGCTGATGGCGGCCCTAGGTGCCGACATCAACAATGTGATAATCGCGCTTGTGGTGATCCTGGTCCCCGGCGCCACGCGGGTAGTCCGCTCGGAGGCACTGCGAATCAAGGAATTGGACTACATTCTGGCGTCCCGCGCCATTGGGGCGAATCCGGTTCGTGTGATGTGGAACCATATACTGCCCAACGTGGCGGCGACGTACATTGTGCTGATGACCATCACGCTGGGATTCGCCATCGTGGTGGAGGCGTCGCTCAGCTTCCTCGGCGTAGGCGTGCCCGAGGGTGTTGCAACCTGGGGCAGCATGCTGGAGATCGGCCGCGAGCACATCCATACGCAGACATGGCTCGTGGTCTTTCCCGGGGTCATCATTGCGGCTGTGGTATTCGCCGTCAACTTCCTTGGCGACGGCCTGCGGGACGTCCTCGACCCGAGGCTACGGGGACGATAAATCAAGGTAATAGGGACCTATGCACGGCATCCTGAGGGCTGCGGTTGGTTGCTCAGCAGGGTGCCGTTGCATTCCAGGAAGACGACGATTCACCGACATTGGGTTACGTCATCTGGCATTTTCGACCATAAAACTATTATACTCTGCACCTAGTCTTCGGATGTAAACGAGGCTGATATCAAGGACGCTGATACTAAGTACAAGGAGGATAAAGAAGGTTTTGAGAATAAGAGTGTTTCTCCCTTTGGCAATAGTTTCCGCGATTTTGCTCCTGTTGGTCGCCGCGTGTGGCGGTGAGGGGGAGGTGGTCGAGAAAGAGGTGCCCGTTACGGTTATCGTGCCGCAGGAAGTCGAAGTCACCCGCGAGGTTGAAAAGATCGTGAACGTAGGTGAGGGCGAAGTCCTGGAAGTGGAGGTAACGCGGCAGGTCCCCGTTACAGTCCTCGTGCCGGCGGAACCTGAAGATGCTATGGTGATGCAGGAGAACCGCCTCCAGGCAATCAAGGACCGCGGCACCTTGATCTGCGCCAGCCGCAACGACGTTCCTGGCTACGGTTTCATCGACGAGTCCGGTAACAACGTCGGGTTCGACATCGATCTGTGCCGCGCGGTGGCCACCGCAGTGCTGGGCGACCCGAATGCCATCCAGATTCGTCTGATCTCCGCCGCTGAGCGCGGGCCGACGATCCAGTCCGGCGAAGTTGACATGCTGGTTCGCACGGTCACCTGGACTACCTCCCGCGACGCGGGGTGGGGCAACTACGTGCAGACCATGTTCTATGATGGTCAGGGCTTCATGGTCAGGAGTGACTTGGGCGTGTCCAGCGCCCTCGAATTGCAGGGCGCCAAGGTCTGCGTGACCCAGGGCACTACCACGGAGCTGAACCTGCAAGACTTCTCCAACCAGAACAACCTGAACCTCGACGTGCTGACCTTTGAGGACACCGACGCCGTGGTGGCAGCCTACGATTCCGGTCAGTGCGACTCTTTCACCAACGACAACTCCCAGCTGGCTGCTTTGAGGACTGCTCTGTCCAACCCGAGCGCCCATACCATCCTGCCAAATACTATCTCCGAGGAGCCGTTGGGCCCGGTGGTCCCTCACGGTGACGACCAGTGGTTCGACATCGTGAAGTCCGTAATGGGCATCCTCATATACGGTGAGGCCTACGGCGTAAGCCAGGACAGCGTTCCCAGTGCCGCTACCGACGATACCAAGGTAGACCGGCTGCTCGGTTTCTCGGGCTCCTTCGGCCAGGAAGCACTGGGCTTGGATATGGACGTGGCCCAGAACGTGCTCAATGCCGTGGGCAACTACGGCGATATCTACGACCGCAACCTTGGCCCCGGCGGGATCAACCTGCCGCGCGAGGGTGGGCGCAACGCCCTGTGGGCCAATGCCCCCTGCGTTGACTGCCCCAAGGGCGGCCAGATTTACGCAGCCCCACTGCGCTAGTAGTTGAACATCTTTGAAATGAGGAGTAGGCGAGATTCGCGTGACTCACCCAGGGTCTTTCACTCATTAGCCCTCTCCCGTAGGGAGAGGGTTAGGGCGAGGGCGTTCATCCCATCATTTCAATGCTGTTGCTCTACTAGTCTAACCAGAACGACTATCAACCCGGAAGCTCTCAGGGGCGGGTCATGGACCCGCCCCTGTTTTCATTATTCCCGTGCGAAATTCTGTTGCCCTCTGATGGCGGTTTGAATGTACCATGGCATACAACTGAGGTATGCCACTAGCGAACTTCCCGCGAGGAGGGAATGCCATGACCCGTCTATACCTTATTGCAGCTGCGTTGGTTCTGTCATCGTTGATAGCGCTGCTGGCCTGCGCCACTGACGACAGCACTTCCGCTCCCGGATCCACGTCGGACGCCGAGGGAAGGACCTCCCGTTTGGAGCGGGTGAAAGAACGGGGCACGCTGGTCTGCGCCACCGGCAACGACACTCCCGGCTTTGGCTACCTGGACGAGGGCGGCAACAACGTCGGGTTTGACCTGGACCTGTGCCGGGCTGTCGCCGCCGCCGTCTTGGGAGACCCGAACGCGGTCGAGTTCCGCATCGTCGACCCGGCCGAACGGGGGCCCATACTGCAGGCGGGCGAGGTAGACATGCTCTCCACCGTTACCACCTGGACGTCCTCCCGGGATACCCAGTGGGGCAACTTCACGCAGACCATGTTCTACGACGGGCAGGGATTCATGGTGCCCCGCAGCCTGGGGCTGAACAGCGCCCTGGGCCTGCAGGACGCCAGCGTATGCGTGACCCAGGGCACGACCACCGAGTTGAACCTGCAGGACTTCTCCAACGAGGCCGGGCTGAACATGATGGCCGTCACCTTCGAGGACTCCGATGGAGCCCTGTCAGCCTATAGCAGCGGCCAGTGCGATGTCTTTACCACCGACCGCTCGGCCCTGTCGTCCCTGCTGAGCACCTTCTCCAATCCCGGAGACCACGTCATTCTGCCCGACACCATTTCCGAGGAGCCGCTGGGACCCGTAGTGCCCCACGGCGACGAGCAGTGGTACGACGTCGTCAAGACCGTGATGGCAATCTTGATCTACGCGGAGGCCTTCGGCATCGGGATGGACGATGTGCCAACGGCAATAACCCGGGATACCAAGGTCGATCGACTATTCGGCCTCGAGGGATCCTACTCGCAGGAATCCATGGGCCTGGAGCAAACGGTGGCACAGGACGTGATTCGGAGTGTCGGCAACTACGGCGAGATCTACGACCGCAACCTCGGCGAGGGCGGCATCGGCCTGCCGCGAGAGGGAGGCCGCAACGCCCTGTGGGCCGACGCCCCATGCCAGGACTGCCCCAAGGGAGGGCAGATCTACGCCGCCCCGCTGCGCTAGCGGGCGGCCAGCCTACCATAGATGTTACACCTGGACTTGCCACACTTTATGGCGGGTGTCCGAGCGCATTATCTTTGCAAAACTGCGCTTGGACACTTCTTGCAGTCCAGGTACTGCCCGGGACTGGCATCAAGCCATTGCGGATACCGCATCCCTGGGCGGTTTCACAACATGCCCGCGTGTGTTAGATTTGGCTCGACTTTCCCTTTGAGCGTGTGTGAACTCGTATGGCACAACTCAGAAGCATCCTAACCTACCAGGGCGTTGAGGTCTGGCGACACACCAAGGTCCTCCAGTGGACCCTGCAGATTGTGTCGGGCATTGTTGTAGTTGTACTGGTTGCCTGGTTCTTCGCAAACATCGCCAACGCGGTGCAGGACCGGGAGATTCCCCACGGCTGGGGATTCCTGGACCGGGAATACCAGACACCCATCGGGCATACTTTCATTCCCTACGAATCGTCGGACCCTTTCGCCTACGCCCTGGGAGCGGCAGCGGTCAACACAATCGTCGTGTCCATCGTGGGCGTGATACTGGCGACGATGCTGGGAATCTTCATCGGCGTGGCGAGGCTGTCCACCAACTGGATGGTGTCCAAGCTGGCCACGGTCTACATAGAATTCTTCCGCAACGTGCCGCTGCTGGTGCAGCTTTTCTTCTGGTTCTACATCATCCTGTCCCTGCCCCCGATTAGGGAAGGCTACGTCGTTGGGGGCGGGCTGTTCATCAACAACAGCGGCTTATCCCTGCCCTTCCCCAACCCCACTGGCTTCGGGCCGCTCCTGGTCTGGGCGCTGCTGGCGGCGGGGGCGCTGGCCGCCGGGAACGTCGCCTTCCGCATGCTGACAGCGCGCGAGGTGCATGCGGGCCAGAGGTCCTACCCCATAACGGGTGGTCTGGTGACGGCAGTTGTCATTGGGGCTGTGGCATGGATCGTGGTCAGCCTCGTCGCTGGCGAGTCGCCTCTCGTTATTACTTCACCGGAGCGAGAAGAAGGTCTCTTCGGGCACATAGCTGGCGGATTTACCGCTCCGGCGGGACTGGTGATCCTACTGGTGGGGCTGGTGACCTATACCGCCTCGTTTATCGCCGAGATTGTGCGGGCGGGCATATTGTCGGTCCGGCGCGGGCAGACGGAGGCGTCGCGGGCGCTGGGACTGACACCCTTGGAGACGCTGCGCTACGTCACCTTTCCGCAGGCGTTGCGAGTAATCATTCCGCCGCTGATCAGCCAGTTTCTGAACCTGACCAAGAACAGCAGCCTGGCCGGCGCCATCGGGTACTCCGACCTCACCAACGTGGCCAAGACGATGACGCAGACGGCCCCTGCAGTGTCCATCTTCCTGCTGATAATGGCGGCTTACCTGGCCATGAGCCTGACCTACTCGCTCATCGGAAACCTGTATAACCGGCACATCCGCTTCACAGGGAACTGACGATGGCTACCACTCAACCGCCAGCAGCAACGCGCCAGACAAACCCGGGTGCCCCCGGACAGCGCCTTCCCCCGCCGATTACGGAGGTCGGGGTAATCGGCTGGATGCGGGTAAACCTGTTCAGCTCGTGGTTCAACAGCATACTGACGATCATATCGTTGGCGGTCACCGTGCTGGCGTTGTTCTACGGCCTGCGCTGGGTTATAGCCGGAGCCGACTGGACGGTTATCGGGGTGCTGGGCGGGCAAATGGTCATCGGGCAGTACAACACTGAGGGTTCCTGCCCCGGCCAGAACTGCTTCTGGAGACCGCAGGTGGCCTTGCTCCTGGTGACGGCGCTGTTCGGTCTGGCTTGGGGTATGGCGGGCAATGCCGTCGCCAGGCGCCTGAGCATCGGCGTGGTGGTGGTGCTGACACTGTTTGCCTTCCTGCCCTACAGTTTCGACCGCATGGGTATGGACGTCCGGTTGCTGCTGGTTGCCAACATTCCGGCGCTGCTGCTGGGATGGGCCGTGGCCCACTACATCGGGATGTCGGTGCGGGGAATCGTCATTTACGTCGTGGTGGCCTTCATCTTGTCGGTGATACTGCTGCGGGGCCTGCCTGGCATTCCGGGACTCCATCCGGTGCTGGTACTCCACTGGGGTGGATTGACGCTGAACCTGCTGCTGGCGGTGGTGGGAATTGGACTGAGCCTGCCCATCGGCGTCGCGCTGGCGCTGGGGCGGCGGAGCAATCTGCCGGTGGTGAAGCTGCTGTGCGTAGTGTTCATCGAGGTGTTCCGGGGCGTGCCGCTTATCACGCTGCTGTTCATGTCGCAGGTGCTGGTCCCGCTTGCCTTCCCCGAGGACTTCAACACCAACTCACTCCTGCGGGCCGGCATCATCATTACGCTGTTCAGCTCGGCCTATATGGCGGAGAACATCAGGGGCGGGTTGCAGGCGCTGTCCCCCGGGCAGGCGGAGGCGGCGCGGGCGCTGGGCCTCCCCGGCTGGCAGACGACGATGCTCGTCTCCCTGCCGCAGGCCATCCGCAACGTAATTCCTGCTATCGTCGGGCAGTTCATCTCGCTGTACAAGGACACCACCCTGGTCTACATCATTGGCATGCTGGACGTGTTGGAAATCAGCCGGGCCTTCATCCAAGGCAACACTCAGTACATCTCCAGCGCCAAGGAGGTGTTCATCTTTCTGGCACTGGTGTTCTGGGTATTCACCTACACCATGTCCTACGTGAGCGGGAAGGTAGAGGAACACCTGGGCGTGGGCCAGCGGTAGCCCGCAGAACCGGAGGGCCGCGCTCGCCGTCATTCCCGAGAGAGCGGGGAACCCAGCAGGCCGGGGCATCAGTCAGCTTCGGGTTGCCCGACGGGGAATGAGTGGGGCCGATGAGGGAACTAGGAACGGAGACGGAAATGATTGAGGAAAGTAACAACGGCTCTGCCGACGAGCCAATCATCGTCTGCCGGGACGTGCACAAATGGTTCGGGCAGTTCCACGTGCTGCGAGGCGTCACGACGTCGGTGGGACGCAGCGAGAAGTTGGTGGTGGTGGGTCCGTCCGGGTCGGGAAAGTCCACCTTCATCCGTACCATCAACCGCCTCGAGGAGCACCAGCGCGGCGAAATCGTGGTTGACGGTGTGCCGATGACGCAGGACGTGCGGAACATCGACGCCATACGCCGCGACGTGGGCATGGTGTTCCAGCAGTTCAACCTGTTCCCCCACCTGTCTGTGTTGGACAACATCACCCTCGCGCCGATCAAGGTGCGCAAGCGGAAGCGCGCCGACGCCGATGAGATGGCGATGGAACTGCTGGAGCGGGTGGGAATCCCGGAGCAGGCCGACAAGTTCCCCGGGGAACTGTCAGGCGGTCAGCAGCAGCGGGTTGCCATCGCCCGCGCCCTGGCGATGCAGCCCAAGATCATGCTGTTCGACGAGCCCACGTCGGCGCTGGACCCGGAGATGATCCGCGAGGTGCTGGACGTGATGCGGGAGCTGGCAGAGTCGGGGATGACCATGATCATCGTGACCCACGAGATCGGATTCGCCACCGAGGTCGCCGACCGCATCCTGATGTTCGACGAGGGCGTGATCATCGAGGACGCCCCGCCCCACGACTTCTTCAACAACCCGCAGCAGGAACGGACCCAGACCTTCCTCAGCCAGATCCTCAGCTGAGCAGGTAATCAATTCAGAGCACCCTCGGATCCGTTGGTGGTGAGCTTGTCGAACCATCAACGGATTTTATTCTTCCGTTCCTCTACAAGCTCAGCACTTATGGCATGAAGCTAGCAAGACGCCGTTGCTACAGGACAGTGCCCAGCAGGTCAAGGGCGGCCTGCGCGGCGCCGTGCTTGGTGGCGTCTCGGTCGCCGTCGATGTGGATCTCAATGGCGGTGTCCTCGCCGTCCTTGACCGAGAGTCCGACCCAGAAGGTGCCGACGGGCAGGCCGGAGCGTCCGGCGGCGGGTCCGGTGACGCCGGTGGTGGAGATGGCGTAGTCGGTGCCGGTCAGTTCGCGCACCCCGCGGGCCATGCCGACCGCCATCTCGCGGCTGACGGTGCCGTGGTTGGGGGCGACCTCGTCAGGTACGTTCAGCACCGACTCCTTCAGGCCGCCGGTGTAGGCTATGACACCCCCGGGAAAGTAACGGGAGCTGCCTGGGACAGTCCCCAGCATGTAACCCACCAGCCCGCAGGTACAGGCCTCGGCGACGGAGACAGTTTTGCCAGCCTCGGTCAGCTTGGCCGCGATTTCTTCAACTTGCATTGCTCAGTCCTCTTGGTGATGGGCCAACTCTTGAGCGGCCCGGATGTATTCGGCCGTTCCATGGATCAGGTCGGGTATGTCCTCGTTGTCGCAGGCGCCGTAGTAGCAGGCGTCGTTGCGGAGGAATTGGGCTCGCTGGGCATAACCGGCGGACAGGTTGGGCAGGTCGTATTTCCTGGCGAGAAACCGCAGACCGCTGGAAATGTTGATCGGGGTAGCAGTGTTCCCCCGGTGAGCCAGCACGACGGCTTCAGAGGCCGCCCTTGTTGCGTTCCACGCCTTGCCGCAGGCGTCGCGGACGTCCCTTGCGTTGAGCCTCTCTACCGCTGCATGGTATTGACCCCAGGCATCGTCCAGCAATGCCCCTACAGATGCCCGGTCTTGGTCTGCCGGTCTTGATGTCATGGCGATCGCCTCTTTCTGCAGTGGCAGAGGGCGTACGATCCTGGCCCCATATGCGACACGGCCATCCGGCTACACGTCGAGCATCTTGTCGGGTGTCATCAGCTCCATGATCTCGATGCGGTTGGCCTCGGTCAGCCGATTGACCTGGTCTCTTATGGGAGTGGCCTCCTCCGGACGCTGTATGCCGCCGCGCCATGGCGACATCAGGGCCTCATCGGTCCATTCCAGAACCACGGTGTCCGGCTGAGAGGGAGTGGTGTATCCGTTGAAATAGACCATGAACTCGCCTCGGTGGCCCGTATCGTGGTAGAGCTGTGCCTGCTTCTCCACCAGGCTTGCCACCCGACGGGCCTCGCCGGGCTTACATTCCCAGATCCGTCTAAGCACGTACACTCGATTCTCTCCGGATTGAAACTGGGCGGTACCCACCCTATACAAACGAGCCCAATGCCAGGATTGGTGCTTCGTTCCCGGAGCGGCTGGCCATCATGGGGGTGGCCAGCCCGCCCCGCCACTTCGGCTACGAGCAGTCCGTGGCAGCCTACACGTCGAGCATTTTGTCGGGAGTCATCAGCTCCATGATCTCGATGCGGTTGCCCTCGGTCAGCTCCCGGACCTGGGCTCCGACCGCCAGGGCGGCCTGGGGCAACTGGTGTCCGGCGCGCATGGGGGACATCAGGGCATCGTCGGTCCACTCCAGTACGACGGTGTCCGGGTCGGTGGGGGTGGTGTAGCCGTTGAAATAGACCCGGAACTCGCTGCGTTGGCCCGCCTCGTGGTATAGCGTGCCCTGCTTCTGCACCAGGCTGGCGACCCGCCGGGCCTCTCCGGGCTTGCACTTCCAGATTCTTCGCAACAGATACATTGATTGTTCTCCGCTATCAGATTTCTACCGGAGGATGCGCCAACCTGGGCCGTACTTGCCGGCCATTGATGAAACGGGCAGGTTCTATACGTCCAGCATCTTGTCTGGCGTCATGAGCTCCATAATCTCGATCCGGTTGCCTTCGGTCAGCTGGGCGACCTGCCCGCCGATTTCCCGGACCGCCTGCGGCAACTGGAGGCCGGCGCGCATGGTCGACCGGAGGGTCTCGTCGGTCCACTCCAGAACCACGGTGTCTGGTTCTGAGGGGGTGGTGGCGCCGTTGAAATAGACCCTGCATTCACTGCGCTGTCCCGCCTCCTCGAAGGCCTGAGCCTGCTTTTGCACGAGGCTGGCGACTCGCCGGGCCTCTCCGGGCTTGCACTTGAATATTCGCCTCAGAAGGTACATTTCAATTGTCTCCAAGAAGATTTCGTGGCTGGCTATGGGACCAGCCCGCGCAATGATAACCGATTTCGGACGGAATGGGCGAGACGCTCCGCGACAGCTTCCAGTTCAGGTGCTGGAGCCACTCTCTGCCAGACTGCCAGATATAGGGGGAGTCTCAATTCGGGCCCAATTCGAAACAGATACCCCTGCCAAGTGTGCAATTCTGCTTATTTGTGCTCAGTTTTCTCTACAGGCGAGTCTCAATAAGGGGCCCTGGAAACGGCGGACGACAACGCGAGAGTTGAGCCGAGGCGGGGTTTGCCACGATGAAAATTCCTGATTTTTCCGAGAAATACCGTTTGCGGCCAGTTGAACTCGCAGGATGGGACTCGAGGTGGAGCGGCAAGGCAAGGGCAGAACCGCTTGAATGCATTTGTTCGATTTATAGGAACACAACCGAGTTCGCAAGGGTTTAGTGTCAGGAAGGCGGGTCTATCGCATTTCGCTGGTCGGATTCCGTGGCTACACAGGGAAACCATCGCGGATGTACGAAAAGGGAAGGCTTGCCAAAGGGAATGCGCTGCTCCTGTGGGACAGCAATTTCCCACTCCTGTCCCATTTTGTCCCAACTTGTCCCAAATTTACGGTCCGTCGTATCTGGATTTCTCCCAAATTGCCGGAAAATCGCGATTCCCGCCCCATTCTGTCCCATTCCGTCCCATTCCGTCCCACCCACCCTTTCCGTCCTGTTTTCGGGCGACCTGACGGCCATGCCGCAGGCAGAGAAATGGCATGGGAACAGTGGGCAGAAGGCATACGAATATATAGTACGGAGGCGCCATGAGGCTTGGCAAGTGGCAACTGTCATTACAATATCCAAATGCGATTGCCCCGGTCAGGAGGTCAGGGTTCCGAACCAGGTGGTCAAATCTGTTGACGACTGGGCTTGGATTATCGCGAAAGCGGAAATGGCGGCTGCACCGGCTTTGAGCCACCCAATTCTACAGTCGCCCCACTGTGGACTCTACGCAGCTCCTCAGCCTCGCGAAACAGACGTATCACCGTAGCGACATGGGCATGGGCATGGTGATGTCGCTATCCAATCGGCCTCTCTCCGGGCATAAAGACCCGTTACTCGCACCGGCGTGTCCCGCGACAACGGTAAGTGGGATAGACAGGGCAATCGCGTCTTATTTCTCAGCACACAAAATTGGTCTAAATGGCGGTGGAGATGGGAGTGGCAGTGCCTCCTTCGGTTCCGGGTGCGAGGGTAGACGGGGGTTTGGATTCCCGCCTGCGCGGGAATGACGACTTATAGGGCCTCCGGCGTTGAAGACGCGATAGCCCTGGTGGGATAGACGGCTGCATTGCGGCGGTGTTAGCGTTGCGCTTGGCGGCGGAGGGTATGGTCCACGCTCTGCGCAAGGAGCAACAGAGATTCCTGATCTGACAGAGTCTGCATTCGCAGTGAGTACGATTCATGCTGATGCCAGCCCGGAATACAGGTGGTGATCCCGGCTGGCCACAAAGTGCCTCGCACGATGTTAAGGCTGCCTGCGGTGGTGATACTCCTTTCAGTGCTGCTGACGTTGCTGGCTTGCGGGCAGACGGCAACGCCGGTGCCCACCGTGGCGCTCGAGCCTGCGGCAACGCCTACGCCGGTGTCGGCCGGGATGCCGACTGCGGGGCTTAAGCCTGCCGCGACGGAGATTGTCGCGCCTCTGGCTACCGAGGCGCCTGTCGGCGGCGGGGACGGTGATGATGGGATCAGGGGTGCGGTCCAGCAGCTTTTCGATTCATGGAACCGCGCACTTGAGGAGAGGGACGCTGCGCTTTTCCATTCCTTGTTGACGCAGGAGTTGGCCGGGAGTTGCGAGTTGGAAAAGGTGCAGTCCTGGCTCGATTTGGGCGAGTTCTTTCTTGCGGGAGCAGAGGTGCGCTCGGTGTTTCTGGATGTCGCCGACCCCGGCCGGGCCTCGGTTGAAATCGTGGTCGGGCAGAGCGCCGGGGGGCTGGAGGTGCCTCTACCCTTTCCATGGCCCGTGGCGCTGGAGGAGGGACAGTGGCGAGCGGGATTCCCTGCGGGTCTGACCGCACAAAGCTGCCCATATTCCGTATCAGAGCATTCTATTGAACCCTCTGGACCTGATGGCGGGGAGCGCGAATATCCTCAGATTCCCGGCTTGGCGCTGGAACGGCACGGGGATGTTCTTGCGGCAGTGCCGGGAGCCAGGGTCCTGGACGGCAGTATCAAGACCGATTCCTCCACCTCCAGCTTCAGCACCGGCGGCATCGTGTCGTCCTACGACAATCAAGTCAACATTCATGCCGAAATGGAGACGGAAATGGCAGCCGCGGAGGTGGTGAGCCACTTCCGCGACCGCCTGAAACATCCAAGCTGGGAAATTACCGGGGAAGGCTCCTTGGGCGAGTTTGGCTGGTTGTCCTGGACCGTCCCGGACAGCGAGGGCCGCCTGTGGCAGGGGAGACTGGTGGTGGCGCCGTTGCTCCGGGGTTGGTGGCATGTGTGGTTGGCTCTATATTCCAATGATCCGGACGAGCCTGGGTAAAAAATGAACGCCATCGGGGCGCTGGGTTGCTGATGGCACCCTCTCGCTCCGACCCCACCTTCCACTGCGGTCCCACAATGGCTCGCCCGCCCCTCCTCCGGAGAAAGAGAATGTGCTGGTGGAGTTAGAGCTTCCGCAGATGCGCCAGGAACTCGTGGTTGCCCGCATCGCCGGTGATGGGGGAGGGGATGGTGTTCAGCAGTTCAACGTCGTCGCGCTCGCCAAGCCACTGCTCTGCGCGCATGAGAATGTCCTCGCGGAGGTCGTCGTTGCGGACTACGCCGCCCCGTCCCACCTCGCCGCGCCGCGCCTCAAACTGCGGCTTGATGAGCGCAACGGCATATCCGCCGGCCTGTAGGTGGGTGAGCGGCTGGGGCAGGGCCAGCGTAAGGGAGATGAACGAGACGTCGATGACCAGCAGGTCCACTGGCTCAGGCAGTTGGAAAGGAAGGCGGGCATTGAGCTTCTCGAAGCAGACCACGCGCGGGTCCTGACGCAGGGTGTAGGCCAGTTGCCCGTGGCCCACGTCGATGGCGTAGACCCTGACCGCACCGCGTTGCAGGAGGCAGTCGGTGAATCCACCGGTTGATGCCCCGATGTCCAGCGCCACCATTCCAGTGGGATCAATGCCGAACTCATCCAGGGCATGGGCCAGCTTAAACCCGCCGCGGCTGACATAGGGCAGGCGACCCCGTACCTCCACCTCGACGTCGTTAGAGAGGAGTGAGCCGGACTTGGCGACGCGGCCTGCGGGGGTGAATACGACACCCTCCATGATCAGGGCCTGCGCTCTTTCCCGGGACTCTGCCAGTCCTCGCTCCACCAGCAGTACGTCGGCGCGGGTCTTTTGCCTGGTTGCCATTCCGGGACGCTCGGGCTACCGGCCAACGAAGTTGGGGCGGCGCTTTTCGAGGAAGGAGCGGTATCCCTCCTGGTAGTCCTCGGTGTCGAACTGGGTCAGGGGCAGCGCGTTCTCCTCGTCGCTAAGGTCTGCGAGCCTGGGCTTGGCCTGCACCTGCCGCAGCGTGAGCTTGTTGACGGCATGGGACAGGGGCGCGAGGGCTGCGATCTCATTGGCCAGCCTGTAGGTGGCGTCGTGCAGGTCCTCGGGCGGCACCACCTGGTTGACGAGTCCGATGCGCAGGGCCTCGTGGGCGTCCAGCAGGCGGCCTGAAAGCAGGATGTAGAGGGCGTTGCCCTTGCCCACCAAGTCGACCAGCCCGCGCATCTCGCGGTGGCCGATGGTGATGCCGAGGCGGGCGACGGGGATGCCCATTCGGCTGCCCTCGGCGGCGATGCGCAGGTCGGTGGCCACGGCCATCTCGCAGCCCCCGCCGGCGGCGAAGCCCTCGATCATGGAGATGGTGGGTGTCCCCATCTCGGTCAGGACCCCCAGCAGTCCGTTTACCGCGTCGTTGTAGCCCCTGCCCTTTTCCGAGTCGGAGCGATGCTTGTGGAAATCGGCGATGTCGGCGCCGGCGGAGAATGCCTCGCCACCCGCGCCGGTGATCACCACGCAGCGGACTTTGTTGTCGGCGTCCAGCTGCCGCATTAAGGCGGCCAGCTCGTGCCACATGTCGAAGCTGATTGCGTTGCGCTGTGCCGGGCGGTTGATGGTGACGGTGGCCAGCGGCGGCTGGCGGTCGAGGATGATGTAGTCGTTCACGTGGGGTGCCCTTGATCGGATATTTTCAGTGTCAGCCCAGTTCAGCCAGGCTCCATGTTCAAACGAGTCAAATGTTCTTCCGGGGACTCGTGATCAATTTCCGTCGGAAGCTGCCTTTTCTTTCAGAGACTGTCCGGTGGCCTCGGTGCCATCCGGAGAGAGGAAGTCCTTCAGCTTATCGAGAGCAGACCTGGTGAAAACGACTCCCACGGGGATGCCGTCGTGGTCGTACTCCAGGATGAGACCTTGCGCCATCGTCTCACCTTCACTGAAGACCGACGCTCCAGAAGCGCCAATCCAAAGCACGTTCTTGTCGAAGAATCGAATTTCGAGTTCCGGTTCAGGTAATAATGAGTCATCAGCCATATTCAGGAACTCCAAATAGCCGGAGCAAGCGCCTGTCTATGAAAGCAGTGGCAATACGGTTATCTTCCACCACTACCTTGAGCCATTTCTGGCGCTCGGGGACCCAACTATAGTATATGTTATCGCCATCAAATTCCTGCCGGTTTGGCTCCGCAATTGCCCGGGCCACCCATTCCGGGTCAACGTCGGGGTGCTTCTCTTGCCAACCGTTCCCGGAATTGGCTAAAACCAGCCTAGCATACTGCCATCTTCGCATATAGTGATCGCGCCGAGCACTGGAGGGATCTCGGCTTTCAATTACCTAATTCCGATGTTCAACATCAGTACCCAGCACCGAGTCCAAGGCGCGCCTGACGATGTTGATGGCCATGGGGAGCTTGTAGCCGTTCTGCGGCAGCGGCGTGGCGTTGGGCAGGGCGAGGGCGGCGGCCTCGGTGGAATCCACATCGTTTGCGCGGCGACCCAGGAGATACGCCTCCACCTCAACGGCGCGATAGGGGACGGGAGCGACGCCACCGAGCGCGACGCGGGCCTTGCCGATTGTGCCGTCGCCGTCCAGCGTGAGGGCCGTGGCCACGCTGACGAGGGCGAAGTCGCCCGACTCCCGTTCGCGCACCTTCAGGTACGCGCTGCGCTCGGGGGCGTCGGCGGGCAGGCTGATGCGGGTAATCAGCTCGCCGGGCTCCAGCACGTTCTCGCGGAGCAGGTCGCGCCCCGGTCCGGCGAAAAACTCGCCAATCGGCAACTCCCGCCTGCCGTTTGGCCCGGCAATTTCCAGCCGTGCGTCCAGCGACGAGAGGGCAACGGCGGTGTCTGAGGGGTGCACGATGTAGCATCGGTCGCCGCCGGTGACGCAGAGCAGGCGGGTGTTGCCGGCGAGGGCGTAGCAGCGATCGCCTCCCTTCTTGAGGCAGGGAATGAGCGGGCTGCGGTAGTACCAGCAGCGCGGCCTCTGGGCCAGGTTGCCACCGATGGTGCCCTCGTTGCGGATCTGCGGCGTCGCCAGTCCGCCAGCCGCCTCGGCCAGCGCAGTATAGCGGCGGCGAACAAGCGGATGCGCAGCAATGTCGGCGATGTTGGCCGCTGCCCCGATGGTCAGGCCTCCGTCGGACGTCTCCTCGATCGACGCCAATCCCGGGATGGCTGCCAGCCCCACCAGCCGATCCGCATCCATGACGCCGTCCCGCACCTGCGGCAGCAGGTCAGTGCCACCGCCCACGGGCACCGCGCCTGGTTCGGCCAGCAGGGCAACGGCCTCTTCTAGGGATCCAGGTTCTATGTACTCGAAAGGTGGCATGGAATGTTCCTTGGTGTTTTCACCAATTACAATTGGTTTCGCAGCTCTGCCAAATAACTGTTAGCTTCCTGCGCCAATCGATTTGCGCGAGCGTTTAGCCATTCAATATATTGTTCTGGCCCCACAAAACTGGGATCCGAAATTGCTTGCTGTTCCAGCAACCCACGTCCTGTAAGATTAAGTTCGGAGATATATTCCTTAGGGGACTTGGCGGCGATTTTCCGGTTCGCCTCTCCGCTAATTACTGCCATATTGGCCACAGAGTCTATGAGCTTTTGGTCTAGGCCGTCGGCGTTGTCTTTGAGCTACTTTCGGGGAAAGATATGGTGCCATTCAGGCTGATACGGCCCCATTGATTCTGCTCGGATCTTGTAACCATCTGTATTCCAATCTTCGGCATCATTCTTGAAGGCCAGCAGATAAATCATAAGCCTATGAACCGAATTTCGACCACTTCCTGTTTCGATAAACTCCTCTGCAGTGAACTCTGGAGGATTGTTCAGCAGTCCATCCAAGCTCTTTAATGCCACAAGATTGGAATCCGCGCTATGTATCGCGGTAATGACACGATCCAATTTAGTTTCTGTGGGACCGCTGAAAAACCCGTCTTTGACTGCGTTAATCATCCAGGAAAGGATTGGGCCGAAGGATCCCTGCTGAAATTGGGCTCGGTATACCGCCGCCGCCACTACCGCGCTTAGGCTCAACGTCAGATCTGAATTGATGATTCCATACTGACGAAGTCCCTGACACACAGATCGCAAAGCCTTTTGAGTTGAATCCCATTCTTTGCTACTGTCGAGATCGTCCCAAAAATCCCCGCCGATGTCCCGAAATCTACTTTTCCCTGCTCCAATAGCAGTGAATGATCGGAAGAGGAATGCTGGCTCAATTTCAAATCCTTGGTTGTCCATTTCATCCATGAATTTGATGAAGTTTTGATTGACCCAACCGGGATTACGCGACGCTACTACACCCAAATAAATATCTGCCTGTTGAACTCGTGTACCGGTCGAATTGAGCCGTTTGAATATCTCCGCCACTTCGGTGAGTTCGATGGCATCGTCGATCTCAACCGTAGGCAATATGACCCCCTTAATGTTCGCGATTTTCTGGAGGTGATTTGCCAATGCCCCTATATCATCTGTGTAAGCGCGCCCTTCTTTCACAAGATTGCTGGCCAACGCAAACAAGTTTTCGGACGAGAGAATTTCCCTAACTGGCACGTATCGCGAAACGGGAGATTTCCGACTTGCGAACGTAAGCTCTTCTTCACCTACATCCAACCGTATGTCGAATGAATTAAGATGATCGTTCCAATTTCCACTCCGATTGCTGTCCCACCAGTCGGGTCGCTTGCCAAACAGGGTGCAAAGAGCCGTGATTCGCTGCTGGCCATCGATGAGCCAAGATTTCTGTTGAGGTTGATCGCTTTCCCCGCGTTGTATGGCAGTGTCCGATTTCCAAGTTAAGATGCTGCCAACTGGATAACTTCGGGTAAGAGAGTCAGCAAACTCCCGCACCTGAGCGGCAGTCCAAACAAATCCCCGTTGAAATTCAGGTACAGCGTACTCTCCCTGATTCGCTGCGCGGACAACGTAATCTGCGTTCGGAGTTTCGTGCTTCATATCAACCTCTGGGTTATGTGAGAAATGTGTGCTACGTGGCCGATTCCAGCGCCGCGAGCACGCGGTCGGGGGTGAAGGGGGTGCGGTGGAGGCGGACGCCGGTGGCGTTGTAGATGGCGTTGGCGATGGCGGGGGCCACGCCTACGGTGGGGACTTCGCCGAGGCCCTTAGCTCCCAGCGGGCCGACGGGGTCGATGATGTCGGCGAAAATGACCTGTGTGTCGGGGTAGTCGAGTATGGTCGGCGACTTGTGCTCCAGGTATCCGGCGTTCAGGGTCACGCCGGTGGCTGCGTCGGTCACCAGCTCCTCGCACAGGGCGAATCCCAGCATCTGGCTGATGGCGCCCTCGGCCTGGTTCAGCGCGGTACGTGGATTGATGATGCGCCCCGAATCGTGGGCCGCCACGTAGCGCAGCACCCGCACCCGGCCTGTGTACGTGTCGACCTCCACCTCGACAAAGTGGGCGCCGAAAGAGTTGACGATGTGCTCCGTGCTGCCGGGGATGACCGACGCGGTGGCCGAGAGCTCGTTCCCGTCCATTCGCCCGGCGACCTCGGCCAGCGACATGCGGCGGGATGGGTCGGACCTGACGAACACCCAGCCCTGGGCGACGTCAAGGTCGAGTACAGGGACCTCCAGCCCTGACGAGGCCAGCTCAAGCAGCGCCTCCCGCACCTCCGTTGCGGCCTGCACCACGGCGGTGCCGGTGGAGAACGTGGCGGTGGACCCAGCGGTTATGGGTGCATCGGGCGTGCCCTGCGAGTCGGCGAACACCGCCTCAACTTGGTCGTATTCCGTGCCCAGGACCTCGGCGGCGATCTGGGGCAGGACGGTAGTCGCGCCCTCGCCGACGTCCATCAGGCCGGTGATGAGCTTGATGGCGCCCGACTTCTCCACGCGGACCTCAGCGGCGGAGGGGGAGCCGGGGCCGCCTCGGTAGATCATGATCGACATGCCGCGTCCACGTTTCAACGCCGGGTCGGCGGACGTCGCCGGGCAGTAGTCGTGCCAGCCGAAAGCCTCTGCTCCCAGCTCCAGGCACTGCTGCAGGCCGTTGCTGGAGAAGGGGATGCCGCCTTCCAGCGGCTGGCTATCGACCACGCGGTCGGGCGGCGTGACTCGTTGGCCCGGCTGTCCCTCGGGACGAACATGGTTCATCAGTCGAAAGTCCAGTGGGTCCATGCCGAAGTGTTCTGCGGCACGGTCCATCAGGCTCTCCAGGGCGAAGTGACCCTGCGGCGCGCCCAGGGCACGATACGAGCCGGCGGTGGGCCGGTTGGTGTAGGCCAGATGGGCTTCGTATTTGGCGTTGGCGCAGTGGTACAAATACAGGATGCCCTGGCCGGTACGGCGAGCCACGCCCGCGCCCGATGCCAGGTAGGCGCCGGTGTCCAGCAGTGTGCTGGCCTCAATGGCAGTGATGCTGCCGTCGGACTTGAACCCGGCCCGGATGTGAATCCTGGCGGCGTGGCGCACCCGTCCGGCGATGAACTCGTCCTCCCGCGAGTACTCGAGGCGCACCGGGCGTCCGGCCCGCTGGGAAAGCACGGCGGCGAGGGCTGCGAGCCGCGTTTCGTCCTTGTTTCCGTAGCCAGCGCCCAGGTGGGGTCCTACGACGCGGATGCGATGCGCGGGAATCCCCAGCGCACCGGCGAGGGAGTCCCGGTCGACGTGGACGCCGCGGGTGGTCTTCCAGACGGTCAGGTCAACTTCCTCGTCCTCGCCCCACGATGCCAGTGCGGCTCGCGGCTCCAGCGGAGAGGCCGAGTGGGTGGGAATTTCGAATTCATCCTCCAGCACGACGTCAGCCGCGGCGAATCCTTCGGCGACGCTGCCTCGCTCAAGGGACAGCACCTCGCCCAGGGCAAGATTGCCGCCGGGGTGAATTGCGACGGCATCCGCAGCCAGCGCGACTTCGGGCGAGCTGTAGTGGGGCAGGATGGAGTATTCGACTCGGATCAGATCCAGCGCGGCTCGGGCTGCGTCCAGATCGTCGTCGGCGACCGCTGCCACTTCGTCGCCCACGAAGCGGACGCGGGTGTCGAGAATGGCCAGGTCGGGGGCCAGCCGTCCCGCCGGGACATCGAAGGGTGTGACCACGGCACGGACACCGGGAAGTTTCAGGGCTTCGGAGGCGTCCACGCTGATCACGTCGGCGTGGGGGTGCGGGCTGCGCAGTATGGCGCAGTGCAGCATCCCCGGTAGCTTGAGGTCGGAGGTGTAGCGTGCCTCACCGGTCAGCTTGACCTCCAGATCGCGGCGGACCACGCTGGTGCCGGCAACATTGAGCGTCATCGGAACTTCCCTGTGCGGAAAATCATCGGCAAATGCCAAGGACGCAGAGACAAGGATTCAAAACTCTCTGCGTCCTCAGTTGGACTCTTGGCAAACTCCGCGTGCGAACGGATTCGTTAAATTACGTGGAACAGCCTGAGGTGTTCGCGCAGAACATCGGCGGCGAAGTCGTTCTCGATGTCGCGCCAGACCGAGTGGATGTGGTTGGCGCCGTCCTGACGGTTGTCGAACTCCACCACGAAATTGCCGCCGTGGATGCGGTAGTAGTGGGGATCGTTCTTCGATACCGGCCCTGCCCAAGCAAGGTGGAAGTGGTCCAGGCCCTCCTCGCGGATGGCGGACAGCTTCTGCTCGGCCAGGTCGGTACGCACCTGCCCCACGTACAGCGCGACCAGGTTCAGCAGCGTTTCCTTCTGCCCACCGCTCATATCCGCAGCTGCCAGCCCCTGCGGTTTGAATGGGAAGGAAACCTTGGTGCTGTTGTAGGTCAGGATGTCCAGCGGCGCCTCTTCGTAGATCGTTGCGGTGGCTTGCTGTCCTTCGTCCAGGCTCTCCATAAGCTGGAAGGCCAGGTCCTCGCGGTCGCCGAGGATGCGGAGGCCCTGCTTGGGACCCTTGCGCACTTCGGCGGGGTTGGCACCGAAGAAGAACGGCGTAACCGAGATTACGTTGTCGCCCCAGATGCTGAAGTGCAGCGAAACATGGTGTCCCTCGACGCGCCAGCCCCACGGCTCCTTGGTTCCCGGCTCGCCGAAGATGGTGAAGTAGTACAGCTCAATATCGCGCACGAAGGTGATCATGCCCATTTCTTTTTCAAGCGGGCCGAGGACGTCCTCGTGCTCGATGATCTGCCGGGTCTGCTCGTAGGAGCGGGGGGTTAGCCCAGAGGCCAGCAGGGCAAAGGCCAGTTCTCGCTGGTTGGCGTCCATGTCGCGAAGGGCCAGGCCATGGCGGTTGATAGGCGGGTAGTACCAGTACATCCGCTCGCCATCCATATATTCGAAGGTGGCCCTGGCCGTCTGCTCGGTGGTCAGGCTGTCGAGGAAGCGGCGGGCGGCGGCGGCCATCTGGGCGGCGGCCTGCGACCCGGCTTGAGCGGGCGCCCCGCTGCTCTGAGACTGAACTGTAGCCATGCTGGAAACCTCCTAGCAGGTACGGATTCACGATTTGTGTGCGAGTTTATGGGTGGGGTAAGGGCGCGTCAACAAAAGGGTAGCCACGCACATTGCAGCCTATTCACCCCTGAGGCGGCGCAGCTCCTCCTGGAGTTCACGGACGCGGGTTTCAGCGGCGATGCGAGCCTCACGCTCCTCCGGTATGGTAACCAGGTAGTGTTCCGCCACGGGGTCGTACCAGCGAAGCTGGCCATGCTCCCAGCAGAGGTCGAGGTTCAGCACGTCACTGTGCCCCCGGAAATTCCCATCCTCCGTGTCATGTATGCGAATTGGCTGGTACTCGTTGCCGACCAGACGGTCGCCCGCGAGATGAGTGCTGTGGAAGTCGCCGCCCGATGGGTCAAAACGCCAGTACTCGGGGACACCAAACTGGGCATAGTCCCGTCGTTTCCGGCCCTCGTCTATCCGGCCAGTGCTTTCCGACCCGACTTCCAGAACGAAATCGGGTGGCTTGCCCTGCTCCGGAATGAGGTAGCCGTTGCGAGGGATGATGGCCTCCGGGCGAGCGTCGAAAGCGATCAGCAGGTCGGGAAAGCGCACACCCACCCGGTCCTCAGATACGAAGAGCGCCGCAGCGACCTCGCTGAGAATAACGGTAGTATCCGGGCTGCCGAAATGGAGAGCCAGGAAACCGGGGTAGCCCGGGAAATTCACGTGATGGTAGCCGGTCACTTCTTCTGGCGGTACGTCTGGCAGCTGGGCTATCTTCCCTGCGTCCGGCGGATCCGAAACTGGTTTCGTTGTCATTTCGGGCCTCGCGAATTGCGAGTTAGTTCGTGTGGAATTATACCCCTACTGCAGACGCCCCCGAAGTTCTTACAGCCGATCAATCCGGCTCCCTGCTGGAAGCGGCGGTGCGGACCGACTGGAGGATGCGGCCGTAGGCGTTGCAGCGGCAGAGGTTGCCGGACAGCGCCTCGCGAATCTCCCCATCGCTGGGATGTGGGTTGGCGTTCAGCAATGCGCGGGCGGACATCAGGAATCCGGGAGTGCAGTATCCGCATTGTCCGCCGTCCTCGTCGAGGAAGGCTTGCTGGATCGGGTCGAGGCGCCCGTCGCTGGCCAGACCCTCCACCGTCAGGACGCTGCGGCCCCTCACCTGGCCCACCAGCGTGATGCAGGCGTAGATCGGCTTGCCGTCCAGCAGCACGGTGCAAGATCCGCACTCCCCTCGGTCGCATCCCCGCTTGGCGCCCGTGAGGTTAAGATCCTCGCGCAAGACGTCCAGCAGCGACCGGTGGCTGGCGACGGTCACGGTGTGCGGCTGGCCATTTACATTCAGTTGAACATTGACATCAGTCATGGGCCAATTAAAACACAGAAGGCGCAGACTCAACAAAGCCGAGGTCGGCTCGTTGTTGCCTGCGCCTCAGCGGCGGGCGTGGATCGACTGCTAATTCAGCGTCTCAGTCAGCGACTCCTCGAGCTCAGTGAGGGTGGCAAACCCCTCAAAGCGTTCCAGTACGCGGCCATCGGCATCCAGCACAAAGGTCCATGACTCATTGAACCAGTGCGGGAGCCGGGTCAGACCCCATTCATCCACGGTGGGCGCGATGCGGGCGCGGGTCAGGTCTCCCTGAATTTCGTCGGGGTTGTCGTAGAGTTCCACGTGTATGAAGTGGGCCCGACCGTCGTACTTGACCCGCAGTTCCGACACCGTGTCCACCTGGGGGCCACACGTAGCGGTGGTACAGAAGGCTGGCGAGGCAAATACGACCACGGCGGGAAGTGGGCTCTCCACCGCTTCTCGGACGGTAACCTGGTACAGCGACTCATCAGGGCTATAGTCGGTGGTGATCAGGGCCAGGTCGCCAAATGCCGAAAGGGTCTTGTTCTCGCTGAGCGGCGAAATGACGCCCAGGGCCGGCACTGGAGACTCTTCC
Organism: Dehalococcoidia bacterium; assembly: GCA_965215675.1. Lineage (GTDB taxonomy): Bacteria > Chloroflexota > Dehalococcoidia > Lucifugimonadales > UBA3495 > VXOI01. The sequence goes on from OZ244112.1 coordinate 736,671, forward strand.
AAAACCTCGAATTCCTGCACGGCCCACCCGGTGGCGTCGGGACCCTCGGCGCTTATGTCTAGGCGCCAGGCCCCAGGGCGGTCGAAGTCCACCGCGGCGGCGAAGGTGCCGCGAGTGCCGTAGGGCCACTCGTTGAACCGGGTGGAGATTGTCTGCCCTGCGGCGTTGTCCGGCACGTAAACCGGCGTAATGGACACGTTGGAGTCTTTGACCAGACCCGTCTGGGTGGTCAGCATGAAGGCCACACGCTGCGGGCCCGTCTCCAGCACGGTCGTGGCCAGGATGACATTGAGCTCATCGCCCTCCCTGTCGGGCGTATAGCCGGTATCCGAGGGCGGGGACTGCACGGCGGAATCACCGGTCTGTGCCGGAGGCGCTGTTGGCTGATGGCCCTCCGACGGCTCCCCCGGGGTGGGTGTCGCCGCAGCGATCGTCGAGACTGCCGTTGGCGCCGGGGCCTCGGTGACCGTGGGTGCGGGCTCCGAACCGCAGGCTGCTACCAGCGCCGCGAACAATCCGCCAACGAGCGCGGCTGCCAGGATCCTGAATGCTGTGTGTGGCAGTCGGTGCATCAGTAACCGTCCTCGTACACTCCGAAGGTAAAGGAGAAGAGGCCGAAGTCATCGGACATGGATGCGAGGCGCAGTACCTGTCCTCCCTCCCATGTGGGATGTTCGACGATCTTATACAGCTTGGGAACGGTAACCTGGAGATACGACACACCGTCATCGCCGATGATAATGTCGTCGCCCCGGTTTTCATCGGTCAGGTACTCCCCGTTGACGGTCACGCGAACCTGGTAGGGCTCGCCGGACTCGGAGGTAAGCACCGCGTTGACCGACCGGGCGGAATACTTGAGCTCCAGGTAGTGATCGAAGTGGTCGGTTTGCTCCGCGTGTCGGGCGCTTTCCGGCCCTATAGCCCAGGGCCCGTTGAAGTAGATCAGGTTGCGTTCCGGGGAGTCGGGAGCAGTGAAGTCGGCCACGATGCTGGAGTGCTCCTCGGTGTCGGAGGAGGCTGCAGCCGCGTCGGTGTATTCCTCACCCTGACCGACTCCGCCTCGTCCCTGTGCCAGGGTGAAATTCCACCCGGCGAACAATTCGCGGGTCAGGTCGTTGCCCTCAGTTGTGAAGGTGGCGTCCCTGCCTTGGTCCTCAGGAAGCGGCATTTCCTGGGCTTCTGCCATGCCCGCTTCCTCCAGCAGCTTTCGGATCATATCCTCGGTTTCGCCGTACTTGCCTTCGCCGAAGTGCGTATAGCGGACTACGCCAGTCTGGTCGATGAGGTATTTGGCCGGCCAGTAGCGGTTGGAGTAGCTGCGCCACACGCTGAACTCGTTGTCCTGCACCACCGGCCATGCGACGCCTTCGTCCTTGGTGGCCTGCACGACGTTGTCGTAGATCTTTTCGAACTCGAACTCCGGCGTGTGCACGCCCACTATCACGAGGCCCTCGTCGGTGTAGCGGTCGTACCATTGCTGGAGGAAGGGCAGCGTACGGATGCAGTTGACGCAGGTGTAGGTCCAGAAGTCGATCAGTACGACGTTGCCCCTCAGGCTGTCCAAGCTGAGCGGTTCGGTGTTGATCCACTCCTGCGTCCCCATAAATTCGGGGGCACAGTCGCCGAGGCGGCCACCCCGAGAGCCCTCGCAGGGCGGGATGTCGGCCGCGGTAAGGCGCGGTTGGGCAGCCACCGTGGGAGCATCGGTCCCGGCGGCCGTCCCGGTTGCATCAGAGGCAGCCGATGGCGAAACCGCAGTGAACGTCGGCTCCGGCATTACGGTCAGCTCCGGTGCTGAGGTCGGGTCGGAGCCGCAAGCAATCAGAACGGCCAAGGCCACAGCGGCCACGATGAACGGGAGTCGAACCATCAGAAACCATCCTCATAGGTGCCGAATGTGAAGGAGAAAAGACCAAAGTCGTCGGACGTCGAGAACAATTGCAGGTACTGGTTCTCCTGCCAGCTGGGATGCTCCACCAGGAAGTAGGCCCTGGGGGAAGTTACCATCACGTAGCTTTCACCGTTTTCCCCTATCTGTACATCCTCGCCCTTGTTTTCCTCAGTCAGGAACTCGTTGTTTAACTTGACCACCACTTTGTAGGCTTCTCCCGATTCGGAGGTCAGCACCGCGTTCACGGAACGGGATGAGTAGGCCAGGAGGATAAAGTCATCTTCGGGGTTTTCTGTCTGCCTTGCGTGGCGAGCGCTCTCAGGGCCAATGGCCCAGGATCCCTGGAAATAGATGTGATCGACGACAACCTGGGTGGGAGTTTCGAATACGGCCACCTCACTGGTCTGGTCACCCCTCCTGTAGGAAACCTCTGCTGCTGTTGAGTAAGTCTCGACTTGCCCGATTCCGCCTCGCTGCTGGAGGGCGGTGAACCGCCATCCGGCAAAGAGTTCGGGTGTGCGCCGCAGGTTGGCCTCGGTCACGTAGGTGGAATCTATCCGCTGGTCTTCCGGTAGCGGCAGGGCCAGTGATTCTGTCTCGGCACCCACCTCCGCCAGCAGCTTGCGTATCTCCTCCTCCGTCTCGGCGTATCTGCCTTCGCCGAAGTGCCGGTAGCGGATCACGCCTTCCTTGTCGATCAAGTATTTTGCCGGCCAGAACCGGTTGGAGTAGCTTTTCCAGACCACGAAATCGTTGTCCTGGACCACCGGCCAGACCACGCCCATGTCCTCGGTTGCCTCCACGACGTTGTCGAAGACCTTTTCAAACTCGAACTCAGGGGTGTGGACACCGATAATCACGAGTCCTTCGTCGGCGTAGCGCTCATCCCACGTCTTAAGGAAGGGAAGCGTCCGGATGCAGTTGATGCAGGAGTAGGTCCAGAAATCGATCAGGACCACCTTGCCCAGCAGGCTTTCCATGGCCAGTGGTCCGCCGTTGATCCACTCCTGGGTCCCGGCGAATTCAGGAGCACAGTCGCCAACTGCACCGCCCCGGGTGCCCTCGCACGGGTCCGCTGCCGCAACGGGCGTTTCGGTTGCCGGCGTCGCCACCGTGGCCTCGGGAGTCGGCGTGGCCTCGGTCGCGGCGGGTGCTTCCGTGGGCTCAGGCGTTTCGGCTGCAACGACAGTGGGCGGAGCGGCCGTAGGTTCCTCAGTCTGAGATGGTTCGCTGGTAGGTTCAGCGGTTGCGGTGGGCTCCGCCGTCGGTTCCGGAGCTGCCGGCTGCGTGGCGGCCAGGGTGTCCGTGGCGGCAGGCGGTGGCGCTGTTGTGGGGTTCTCGCTTCCGCATGCGGCAACGACCATCAGGGGCAATACCAGGACAGCGGCAAGGGTTGCGAATCTCCAGCCAGGGAATTGGATCTTGGGCAGCATTAACTCACGCGTTCCTTATTGCTGGGGGTAATACGCCTGGAGAGAAAGTGCGGATTCGTTGGGCGAACGGCACACGGGAGTCCAGGGGGGTATTACCCGCCGATGCTGCCCCCGCAGGCCTCAGCCAATGCTAACGCACGGCGCCCGGGATGGGGACGGAATCAAGCAGCCGGTCGATGACCTCGCGGGGCTGCATACGGCGCATTCGTGCGGCCGGGGAGAGGATTATCCGGTGCCCGATGACACCGAAGGCCAGCGACTGCACGTCGTCGGGAATGACGTAGTCGCGGTTCTGCACCAGGGCGTAGGCGCGGGCCATCCGGAACATGCCCAGCGATGCCCGGGGCGAGGCGCCGAGGGCCACATCTTCGTGGTTGCGAGTGGCCTCAGCCAGCCCCACGATGTACTCTCGCACTGTGCCGTCCACGTAGATATCCCGGGCCGCCGTTTGGAGCCTCACCACGTCCTCAGGCGTGGCCACGGACTGCAGGGCGTCGATGGGGTGGGACTGCTCCTGGCGCTCGATGATCGCCAGTTCCTCGGCAAAGTCTGGATATCCCAGGCTGATGCGGATCAGGAACCGGTCCAGTTGCGCCTCGGGCAGCGGGAACGTTCCCTCGTACTCGATGGGGTTCTGGGTTGCCAGCACGATGAACGGCGGCTCCAGGCGATGAGTGGCGCCGTCCACCGAAATCTGCAATTCTTCCATTGCCTCCAGCAGGGCCGACTGGGTCTTGGGAGTGGCGCGATTGATCTCGTCGGCCAGCACCACCTGGGCCATCACCGGGCCGGGGCGGAACTCAAACTCCCTGTTGCTCTGGTTGTAGATGGAGACACCGGTGATGTCGCTGGGCAGCAGGTCGGGGGTGAACTGGATGCGTTTGAACTGGCAGCTCAGGGAGGCAGCCAGGCTCTTGGCCAGCATGGTCTTCCCCACACCGGGAACGTCCTCAACGAGGATGTGGCCCTGGGCGATGAGCGCCGCCAGGGTCTGCTCGATGACCGGAGTCTTCCCCACGATCACCCGAGATACGTTGTCCACGATCGCCCGCGCGGTGGCGGGGGCGGAATCTGTCTGCTGCACCGCAACCTCTTATTGCCTACGGATCAGGAAATTCCGTCATCGCCATGTCTGCGAGGCCGTTTGAGTGTATCATAACGGTCATTCGCTAAACTCCTCCATTTTATTGGAGAGAATCGAAAGGCTCTGGTCCAGCCGTGTTCAAGGTAAATAGACGTGCCCTGATCCTGCTGGCTCTCTTGGTGGTGCCACTCTTTTACGCCATCGGGACGGGGTTTGATTTCCTCTACACCCTCCTCTACGCCGTCCTGCTGTTGCTGGTGGTGGGGGTGGTCTGGGCGCGCCTGAACCTCAGGGGACTGGAGGTGCGGGTCTCGCGCTCCGGCGACCGTGGTCAGGTCGGTGGCCACCTTGAGGGCCGCGTTACGGTGACCAACCACACCATGATTCCCAAATCGTGGCTGGAAGTCACGGAACTGGTCAACGATGTTCCCGAGCCAGGCGGGCGGGGTCTTTCGCTAGACCGGCGCCAGACACGGAGCTGGCGCATCGAGACCTTTCTTGCCCGTCGCGGACTTTTCGAGGGCGGGCATGTACGGGTGGTAACCCAGGACCCCTTTGGGTTGTTCCGGATAGGCAAGGATTTCTCCGACCCGCACACTTACATCGTCTATCCGGCCGTGGAGCCTCTGCCCAACCTCGATGCGCGATTTGCCGGGTTGCCCTCTGACAGCCGCCTGACCCGCTTCTACGATCAGGTTACGACTGACGTTGCCTCCCTGCGAGCATGGCGGCCCGGCGATGCCTACCGGCGCATCCACTGGCCCTATACCGCCCGGATGAACGCCCCGATGGTCAAGGAATTTGACGTCGGTCAGGCCGCTCAGTTCTGGATACTGCTGGACCTTGACCGTCCGTCCCACTTCTACAGTGAGAACTTTGATACGCCCGAAGATTACAGCAGGATTGTCGCCAACCCTGCTTGGCGATTCCGGGCGGACAACACCGAGGAACTGGCGGTGAGTCTGGCCGCTTCCCTTGCTCAGCGGCTCATGGACCTGTCATTGCCGGTGGGTATGGCCGTGAACGGCGAGAGAGGGCGCATGCTGCGGCCCGACAACGGTCCCGATCACCTGAGCCGCATGATGGAGACCCTGGCAGAGTCGAAGGCATCGGACGCGGCGCCGCTGTCGGAGTTCCTGCATTCCATGCGACCGCACCTGAATCACTTCCACTCGGTGACGGTGGTGACCGCCAACACGGATCCCATGTGGATGCCGGCCCTGCTCGATCTGAAGCGCGGCAGCGTCACCATTTCCATCGCCCTTGTGGACCCGTCGTCCTTTGGTGGCACGAGCACGATGAGGGAGGTGGTCGAGGCAGGGGCGGCAAACCTGGTGCCCGTGTACGGCGCACGCCGCTATGGCACCCTTGATGGAGCCCTGTCTCAGCCGCTGAACCGCGAGATCATCGATGCGCTGGACCCGGTCAACTCTGCCGAGATTGGCCTCGCCACCGTCCTGGAGGACGCTGGGGCCCAGGGGGCGGAAACATGATCGGCGGCCAAGCGGCACGACGCGCAGTCACTCTGAACTGGGACAGCGAGGATGTGACGGGGGCAGGACTGGCCATACTGAGGCGCTTTCGTCCGGACGACGGCTGGGTGGCGCTTATCCTGCTGGCTCTCAATCTCTGCGTCGTGGTCCTCTCCGTGGAGCAGGCCGACTGGGCCCCGACGCCCAGCCTTATCGGCATTTTGCTGCTGGGCATGCTCACGGCATTCGTGTTCTACCGAATCCCCGTATTCTGGTTTCAGGCCATGTTGCCCGGTCTTGTCCTGGGCGGCCTGACTGTTGTCTGGCAGCTTTCCGACTTCACCTTCGATGGCGAGCAGCTCGGCGGCGCCGGTGCGCTCTGGGACCGGTTGGCCCTCTGGATGGAGGCGGCCAAGGAAAGTTCGATCAACATCGACAAGGTGCCCTTCGCCTTCGGCCTGGTGACCGCGGCCTGGCTAACCGGCTATGTCGGGGCGTGGGTGTTCCTCCGCCACCGCAATTTCTGGGGAGTCTTCGCTCTGAGTGGGCTGGGCCTGTTCTCCAATCTGACCTTTCTGCCGCCCAACACCAACTTTCATCTGGCCCTGTACCTCTTCACCGCGCTGTTGTTGGTGGCCAGGGTGCAGGCGGTACGCCGGCAGAGCCACTGGGACCGACAGGGAATCCGATACGACGATGGCCTGAAGGCTTTCAGCCTGTCCGATAGTTTTTTCCTCGCCGTTGCGGTCATTGTCGTCGCGCTTCTGCTTCCTGCCGGAGGACGGTGGTCCACCGCTACCGGCGCCTACGAGACGATACGACGGCCCTTCGTGAGCCTGGAGGACGACTTCAACCGCCTGTTCGCCGGCCTGCCCGCCCGGCGGGACATCGGCTTCCGGGTCTGGGACGACGTAATGGCTTTCCAGGGAACGATAAGCCCGGCCGCCACCCACACGCTGCTGGTCGACTCCCCGGTTCCCATGTACTGGAAGGCCCGCACCTACGACATGTACACCGGCAAGGGCTGGATCTCGCTGAATACGGAACTCCGGCCAATTGACTACACTCCTGATTTCATCAGGTCCGAGACGCTTCAAGACAGGGTGAACGTTACCTATGCGGTTACGCCCCTGTACTCCTCCGACTACTTGTTCGCTGGGCCGCAGGTAACCGCGGTGGACCGCGACGTGCAGATTGAAACACCGTCCGTCCCGCTGTACCGGGTCGACGTTTCACGGGAGAATCCGCTGCTCGGTCATCCTCCCGTGCTGGCCGAGGCGGGGCGCGCCCTGTCTGAGAAGGTGAGGCTGAACCCGGCGGTAAGCGAGGCCGAGCTCCAGGCCCTTCTTGCCCTCAATTTCCGCGTCGCCGGGATAGAGCGGCAGGAGGACCGTATTTCGGCAGTAACCATCGAAGAAGCCCTCCTGTCCCCTCCGGAAGCGCTCTCTGTTCGCAGCACAAAAGGCAGGTTCCCCACCCATGACCCCTACGTCGTGACATCCTCTCTGGCCATCGCGGATCCCGACCAGCTGCGTGCCGCTGGCGTTGATTATCCTGCCCACATCCTGCACCGGTATACGCAGCTGCCGCCCGATTTGCCCGGCCGTGTCGGGGGTCTGGCCCACGAAATCACTGTCGACGCCGAGACACCATTCGACAAGGCGGTGCTGATCGAGAAAAACCTGCAGCGGCTGGAATACAATCTCGAGATTGATCCCCCTCCCTTTGACGCAGACGGAGTGGACCATTTCCTCTTCAATCAGCGTCAGGGCTACAGCGAATACTTCGCTTCTGCCATGGCGGTGCTCCTGCGCACGGTGGGCGTTCCCGCCCGCGTGGCCGTTGGCTACACCACCGGAGAACCCACCGACGTGCCCAACATCTACGCTGTGGCAGACAACAACAGCCACGGTTGGGTGGAGGTCTACTTCCCCGGCTACTCGTGGATAGCCTTTGAGCCCACTCCAGGGGTATCGCTACCGGCCGCAATGGTTCCGGGAGAGGGCGGGAACATGGAATCTGCCGGCGGATTCTTCTCAGACTTTGATGTGGACTGCCTGGACGACTTTGTCGAAGACTGTCTCGACTATGCCGAGCCATTCGCGGATTTGGACGGAACTTCAGACGAGGCGGTGCAGGGTGGGGGCACTCCGGGCTGGGTCTGGGTGCTCGTGGTCCTTGGCGGCCTGGCAGTGGCGGGCTTTGCTGCCGTGTGGGGATTCCGCCGATATATGTTTGCCTCATACGACCCGGCGGGAGTGTACGGACGGATGCGTGCTCTCGCCTCCTTAGGCGGCCTGGCTGGCACGACACAGAGGACCCCTTACCAGTTTGGCCAGCGTCTTAGTAGACTGCTTCCCATGCACCAGGACAGAGTGGCAATCATTGTCGAAGCTTACGTGCAGTCCCGCTATGGAGCCCGAACACTGTCGGAGGAGAATCGGAGGCAGCTGGCGGACGCCTGGCTCAACCTGCGCTTCCCGTTGCTGATGACGGCGGTGGGCTACCGAATTTATCCAAGGATCGAATCGTGAGCGTTTACAAGTACCATATACAACAGTTGCCCGCCGGCTGGATCGGACTGGTATCCGGGGAAAAGGGACTCAGGCGCGCCACGCTCAAGCCGACGCCGCAGGAGGTCATGGAAGACCTTGGCAGCGACGTCGACAACGCTGAGCACGACGAAGAGTTCTTCAGCGATATTGTGTCCTGCCTCGAACGCTACAGCGAAGGGGACATGTCTGCCCTCGAAGACATTGAGCTTGATCTCGAGGGCACGCCGCCCTTCTTCCGCGCCGCCTGGGATGCCTGCCGAACGATTCCGCCCGGGGAGACGCGCAGCTACCGCTGGCTGGCGGCCGAGGCGGGCAGTCCGCAGGCCATGCGGGCCGCCGGTCAGGCCATGGCCCGCAATCGTTTCTCGCTGATAATTCCCTGCCACCGCGTCATTTCCAGCGACGGCGGTCTCGGCGGATACGGCGGTGGGGGACTGGGCGTGAAAGCCCGCCTGCTCCAGATGGAACTGGACCGGGCTACTTCAGAGGGAGTGCCCTGAGTTCAGCTTGACATCTATATGAGCATCAGTTGATTTCCTGAGGAGAAAAGAATTGGCAACTGACAACATTTCGCGCCCCGAGGAAAAGTGGGCTCAGGTCAACGGGCTGGATATGCGCTACCTGGACTGGGGCGGCGACGGAGAGCCGATGCTGGCCCTCCACGGGCTGGCGTCCTCGGCCCACTGGTACGACATCGTAGCGCGGCTGCTGCGGGACAGGTACCGTATCATCGCCCCGGACCAGCGGGGCCATGGCCAGACCACCCAGGCCCCTTCGGGCTACGACTGGCACACGCTGTCCGACGATCTGGCGGCGCTGCTGGACCATGTCAGCGCCGAAATCCCAGGTTTCTCGGCGCCCGTTGCGGCGCTGGGTCATTCCTGGGGCGGACACGTCGTCAGCAACTTTGCCTACCACCATCCAGACCGCGTGCGGCGAATCGCAATGATTGACGGCGGTTTCCTCGACGGCCGGCTGTTCCCTGAACCAACGTGGGAGGCGTTCTCCGACCGTCTGCGCCCCCGCAACGTCACCGGGAACCGGGAGGAGTTCCTGAACCGGCTCCGCGAGCAGATGACCGGATTCTGGAACAGCGAGATCGAACGCATCGTCCAGACCATGGTCTATGAGGACGAGGATGGCAATATCCAGGACATTCTCCGTCCCGAGAACCAGGCCCAGGTAATCCGCGCCATGTGGGACGACCCCTGCTCCCACACCCTGGTACAGGTGCAGTGTCCGACCCTGATGATTGCTGCTGGCCCTCTGCCGGAGCGCGCCAACAGCGACTTCGCCCAGCTCCGCCGCCGGATGGTGGGGGCCGCCGAGTCCGCCCTGGCAAACGGCCGCGCCCACTGGATCCCCGAGACCGTCCACGACATCGGCTACCACAAGCCGGAAGAGCTGGCGCAGGTGATCCTCGAGTTCCTGGACGAGTAGCCTTTCATCATAGTATCAATAATGATATCGTATGAATGAATGCTCGCATTTCATATGACATTGAGGAGCTGCGCAGAAATCCCAAGGGAATTCGGTTCAGTGACTTGGCAGCTATATGCGATCGTCATTTTGGGAGACCAAGACAAAGAGGGTCAAGCCATCAGGTCTATGCAGTCCCTTGGCCGGGTGATCCGCGAGTGAATATTCAAAACCACAGAGGTATGGCCAAATCATTTCAAGTTCGCCAAGTCATTCGGGCCCTCGAGAGACTGAAGGAGTTGGAATGAATCCCGACCACTATGCCTACCGCGTGATTTGGTCTGCGGAGGACGAGGAATTCGTGGGTCTTTGCGCCGAGTTCCCCTCCCTGAGTTGGCTCGAAGAGACCCCTGAGGAGGCATTCTCGGGCATTCGCAAGCTCGTTGCCGAGGCCTTGGACGACATGATCAGGACGGGCGAAACACTGCCCGAGCCCATAGCCGACCGCACCTACAGCGGCAATTTCATGGTCCGTGTAACGCCAGAAACACACCGCTCCCTCGTGCTGAAAGCAGCAGAGGAGGGAGTAAGCCTGAATCGCCTCGTTTCTGCTCGGCTGGCCGGACTTTAATTCACCTCCTCTCCTCACGTCACCGGCAGTGGCGGCTGCCAGAACTTGCTGGTGTCGTTGACCGTAATCTCGTCCACCCACTTGACCCAGTCGTAGCCGCGCTTGTGTGGCTCCACCATCCGCGCCGGGAAGCCATGGCCCGGCGACAGCGGCGCGCCGTCCACCCGGCTGGCTAGCAGGGCACGCCCGGCCTCCTCCATGGAGTAGCGGCGGAAGTACCCAGTCCGCGAGCGGACTGTGATACTGCCCGCACCGGGCCTGGGGCTGGCCTTGGCCAGCAGGTCTGGCACTGGGATCCCCTGCCACTCACGTGTCGTGTACCAGCCGCCTGTGCAGTCGAGCGTGGCAGTCAACTGGCTCTGCCAAGATTGTAGTTCCTCATAGTTCATTACGTATGGCCGCTCAACGTGACCGCTCACCCGCAGGCGCCACGCGGCCGGGTCGACGTGCTGGGTCCGGTCGTCCAGCCACATCGTCACGGGAAAGTCGGCACCGTCCTCGGGGTGCGATCCCGTGAAGCGCCGGTCCGCCGCCGGAGCCCCCGTGAGCAGCAGCAGCCGCTCTGACGCCTGCCACGCTGCCAGTCCGACCACGGCCACGCCCGCGAATCGCAGGAAGTTGCGTCGCCCGGCCACGTATCGCGTTCGAAAGCTGATCTTGTGGCGCAGTGAGTGCCAGATCAGCAGAGGCAGCAGCAGCAGCGCCAGATTGAGGTGGATGGTGGTGCCGGAAAAGCCGAGGAAGCTGTAGGGCCCGATGTGGCTCCACGTAAGTCCCAGTCCCAGAACTGTCAGCAGCCCCAGCAGTAGAGCGGTCGAGGCTATCATGGCCTCCGGGGAGGCATTCCAGTTCTGCCGGGTACGGAATGAGCCAAGGATGGTTCGCGCTTTCCAGATGAACAGCACCAGGATGGCGAATCCCGTGATGCGGTGCAGGTGCATGGCCGCGATCCACTCCGGGTTGTTGTGGGTCAGGCCCAGGTACCCGGTTACCAGCTCGAATGTGAAAAGCGCTATGAGCGCGATGTTGGCCCAGGGAAATCGCAAGGCGTTAGCTCCCCACCCGGGTCTGGCTTACCGCTTGGGCAATTCTACCCGTCCATGCACGATACGCCTAAGCCAACGGTCGGGATTCATGTCAACAGCAAAAAAGCGGCGGGGCCGGATCATCCGGCCCCGCCGCTCGATAGTGAATGCCCTGATGGCTTAACGCAAGTCGACGACTGTGCCATCGGAGTCAATGCGCATCCCAACGATGGGGCCTTCCCGTCTGCGGTTACCTTTTGGGTTTATGTTACTCCGCCCGGCGTGCGGTCATGCAACCCACATATACAGAGCAAGCTGGTGCGCAGACTAAAGGACCTCGTATGCCCATATCTGGTGGAAAACCTCGGGCTCGCCCTTGGGGAGCGGCTGGTATGGGTCGCTGACCTGCGCCAGCTTCCACTTTCCGTTCGCCTCCAGGCCGCTGAAGTAGTCCTGGTAGCCGTCATCCACCATGTCGGTGCGCAGGCTGAACACCACGTAGCCCCCGGGCTTGGTAACTCGCACCAGTTCGTCAAAGGAATGTATCGGCGCATGCCCCAGGGTGAAAACCCCCACGCTGATGACAGCGTCGAAAGCGGCGGTGTCGAATCCCAGGGTCTCACCTAGGGTCATCTGGTGGAAAGAGCTGTAGACGCCCTTCTTCCGCGCCTCCTCCAGCATGCCCTGCGACAGGTCCATGGCGGCGATTTTGTTGAACCCGGCGTCGGCCAGGCACTTGCCAACCAGGCCCGTTCCGGCGCCGGCATCCAGGATGGCAGCATCGGCCTGCATCAAGCTGGCCAGAACCCTGGCGCCATTCTGGGGGGCGTTCCACGCGAACACCTCATCAAGGTCCTTGTCGTATTCTGTCGCCCATTGGTCATAGCGCTCTTCCAGCTCCTGGTTGCTGGTGGAGCCATATACCCATTGGACACGCCGGTGACTCTCTTCCATTGTCATAGTCGCCTCCATTTCAAATTCCCTCTCCCGGGAAGGGGAGAGGGAATGGCCGGTGATTATTCGCGATGTGGTGTCGCCGGGGCTACTTGCGGCAGATGTACAGCCCCCAGCCCAGTTCGTCTTTCTCCACAGCCCGCGCCGTTTCCAGGTAGGCTGTGGTCAGCCACTCGTAGTGCTCCGCGTGCTCGCTCGTGTCGCCCTTGGGCGTTCGGTCGGCGAGACAAAGGTAGCTCTGGCGCAGGTGGCTGGAGATGTCCTGGGCCTCCAGGATCTCAAAGCCCTGGGCCTTCAGCGCATCCTGGTAGGACTCGAAGCTGAACTCCGTGTCGTAGAGGAGGCGTTCGTAGACGAACCGCTGCGCCTGCGGGCTGACCTGCTGCTTCGGCTTGACCAGATCGTCGAAGACGAATAACCCGCCTTTTTCAAGGACCCGGTAGACCTCCTTCAGCACCGCTCGCTTGTCCGGCACGTGATAGATCACGGCCTGGCTCCAGACGCGGGAAAACTGGCCGTCGGCGTAGGGAAGCTCGGTGGCCGATGCCTTCTCAAAGGCCAGCCTGTCGCGCAGCCCTGCCTCCTGCCGCTCGCGGGCGGACTTTGCGTTGTCTATGCGAACACCGCTCAGGTCGATTCCGGTAACGTGGCAACCGGTGCGCTCGGCCAGCCAGATGGCTGTGGTGCCGTTCCCGCAGCCCAGATCCAGTGCACGCGCGTCGGAACTGATCTGCCCCCTCTCGACCATGATGCGGTCGAGATTGGCGCATCCTTTCAGGAAGTCTGTGCCGGTCGTCTCGTCGAAGTAACCCCAGTGGACGCTGCCGTCCTCGTCCCATATGGTGCGGTAGATGGCATCTTCCGCATCGTAGTACGACTCGGTTTCTTGCTCAGTGAACCGGCTCGACATGTTTGATGCCCTCCAGGTATTCGACGAAATCGTTATTCTCGTCGACTAGGATCATCTTAGGGTCGATGGGAGTCTCGGTGACCTCGAACGACATGATGATCAGGCAGTTGCCCTCGGCGGTCAGGCGGGCAGCAGCGCCCTGCACCGCGATGTCGCCCCGGCCGCGCCCGCCAGGAAGGACGTAGGTCTCAAACCGGTTGCCATTGGTGACGTCGCAGACCAGGACCTTCTCAAATTCCCACAAGTCTGTCTTTTCCATCAGCGCCTCGTCGATAACGATGCTGCCGACGTAGTCCGGGTTGGCCTCGGTCACCCAGGCTCGGTGAATCTTGGATCGTAGTACTTCGCGCATGGTTCCTCCTTAGTTGTTCCTGAAAACCCTTGGCGGCCTACCTTTTTGCCGCCCGTTGTTTGAAAAAGTTTAAAATTGCTGAAAACTTGCTATGTGATTTATTGACAATTTCCTTTTATGGGGCCCCGGCTCCCAATTTGCGTCCTGTCAAGAGACAAAATTAGGCACAGACTTTCCCGCAGTAGGTGTTTGAGGGTTCTGCAAAGCTGCCGCGGGCGCAGTGATGTGCCTGGTATCGCGGCAATGGTTGGGGCGAGGCGGGACGGCCGGTAGGAGAGGCCCCTTTCGCTATCGATTGGGGAGGAGAGCTATGGCTCGCAGGGCAAAGTGTGTCGCTGACGGTTTCGAATTTGGCTCCGGTTCAGTTTCTTGGCCCTGACCGGAGGCCTTGTAGAGTGATAATACATCTTTAGTCCCAATGGGTATGGTATAGGGCCCGGCCCTTCTCTTTGCAGGGAACCCAAGGCTCGACCTGGAGACGCCGGACGATATGTGCTTGAGAATAGCTATCCAAGCTGTTCTGGGGCAGTCTAGCATCGGCTTGAAGGGTGGTCAAATCTTCCAGCACCTGTGTACGCCGAGTTTTAGCGCGGATACTTGGAGATAGCTATGATATTCGTAATAAATGTCCCTGATTGTTTCCAATAAACGCAAATATTGAAATTGATATGATCGGTTTACCATAACATGAGCGCATAATCGGGCCTGTCTGCCGTCCCGAAGGGGAGCCGAGAAGGCGCACTGCGGTACATCCCGCTGCATTCTGGCGCAGACCTCTCAAGACCGTCAGCGCCGAGGCATCAAACGCCCAGCGGCATCTCATGCGTAACGGCCACCGTATCGGGACCAAGCAGGTCCTCCAGCCGCTCCCGCAGCAGGTCGCAGTAGCCCGTGCTCACCACCGGCAGCTGCATCAGCACCCGTTTGCCCGCGGTCCTGATGTCCAGGTTGACCTTGTCGCGGCCCGGATATTCCAGGATCACGCCGATGACCTCCCGCAGGAGCATCGCGTCATGCTGCGGGTTGTCCGACTCGGTAACCGCCAGCTGAACCAACCGGTTGCTGGAGGCGAATGGCTCGCTGCCTGCAGGTTCGGCGGCGGGGCTGTGGCCGTTGCCGCTTGCTTGACCCGAGTGAGAGCCTGCGTTGCCATTTCCGTTTTTGTACTGGCCGTTCCCGTTCCCGTTTCCAGAGCCGTTCCGGTTTTGGCCGTTCCCGTTTCTGTACTGTCCGTTGCCGTTGGGTTTCGTCGTTCCGTTACCTCCGCTGCCATTGGTCGGCAGTGTCGACGGGCGGTCCTGTACGAACACCTCGGCCTCGTCACACGAGAGCTCCAACTGCTCGCCGCGCAGGCGCACCTTGCCCTGAACGCGGACAGTGCGCCCGGTCTGCCAGATCTCCTCGGTACGCTGCAGCGCCTCCGGCCAGACGGTCACCTCGACCACGCCGCCAAGCAGTTCCAGGCCGACGATGATGAAACGCTGCCCATCCCGGCGCGCTCGCTCGGTAACCGTGTTCACGATTCCGACAACGCTCTCCTGCTGTCCCTGCATCTCCTCGCTGAGCTGGTCCAGCGAGACGACCGAACCGCCGGTGTTGGCCGCCGTGAGCGCCATAAGGGGGTTGTGCGACAGGGCCACACCCAGCAGCTCCCGCTCCCAGGAGGCCTTTTCCTCTGGAGAAGCGTCGCTCGTGCCCAGGATGATCCCAGGTTCCTCCGGGACCGGTCCGCCCGTCCCCGCGCTTGTCCCACCCGGGCCCCCGCCGAACAGGCTGCTCTGTCCACTGCTGCGCATCTGCGCTTCACGCTGCGCCGTGGCCACGATGCGGTCCAGTGCTGACAAAACTGCGCCCCGCGGCGCGATGCTGTCGAACGCTCCGGCTTTGACCATGCTCTCCAGCGTGCGGCGGTTCAGGTTTGCCGCGCCAGCCCGGCGGCAGAAATCGTCGACCGAACGGTACGGTCCGTTTTCCTTCCTCTCCTCAACCACCGGCTTTACGGCGCCCTCGCCCACCGTCTTGACGGCGGCCAAGCCTATGCGCAGCCCCGGCTTGCCCTCCTCGTCGTGGTCGATGGTGAAGAACTCGCCCGACCGGTTGACGTCCGGCAGCCATACCTGGATGCCCAGCCGGAAGCACTCGTTGATCGAGCTGATGGTCTTGTCGGTGTTGTCCAACCGGGCGTTCAGCACCGCTGCCATGTACTCCACCGGGTAGTGGGCCTTGAAGTAGCCCGTCCAGTAGGAGATCAGGGCGTAGCTGACGCTGTGCGCCTTGTTGAAGGCGTAACCGGCGAAGGGCTCGATCAGGTCGAAGATCTCCACCGCCAGCCCCTCGTCGAATCCCTTGCCCGTAGCTCCGGCCACGAAGTTGTCCCGTTCCTGGGCCATCAGCGCCGCGATTTTCTTGCCCATCGCTTTCCGCACGATGTCGGCGCCGCCCAGCGTATAGCCGGCGAACTGCTGCAGTATCAGCAGCACCTGGTCCTGGTAGACGATGATCCCGTAGGTCTCGTCCAGCAGGTCCTTTAGGCTGGGGTGTGGGTACGTCACCGCTGCCCGGCCATATTTGGCATCTATGAACCGGTCGATGTTCTCCATCGGCCCCGGCCGGTACAACGCAATCATCGCGGCGATGTCCATGAGATTGGACGGCTTCAGCTTCTCGATGTAGCGCTGCATTCCGGCGCTTTCCAGCTGGAACACGTCGGTCGTGTTCCCCGAAGACAGCAACTCGTAGGTCTTAGCGTCGTCCAGCGGCAGGGCTTGCAGGTCGATCTCGACGTTCCGGCTCTCCCGCACCAGCTTTACCGCCTGGTCCAGGATCGTGAGGCTGGTCAGGCCCAGGAAGTCCATCTTCAGCAGGCCCAGGTGCGCTACCGGGTCCATGCTGAACTGGGTCATCAGCACCGGGCTGGACTCGTCCCCCCTCGACGGGCGCTGCAGCGGCACCGTCTCGGTCAGCGGCTCGTCGGCAATCAGCACGCCGGCGGCGTGGGTACTGACGTGGTGGACGATGCCCTCCAGTCCCTGCGCCTGGTCCACCAGGTTCTTGACCGCCTCGTTGGTGTCGTACGAGCTCTGCAACTCCGGGCTGACGCGCATGGCGTCCTCCAGGTTGCGGGCCTTGAAAGGCACCATGCGGGCGATGCGGTCCACGTCGCCGTAGCTCATTCCCAGTGCCCGCCCCACGTCCCGCAGGGCAGCCTTCGCGCCCAGCGTTCCGAAGGTGATGATCTGCGCCACCCGGTCATTTCCGTACTTGTTGATGACGTAGTGCAGCACCTCGTCGCGCCGGTCGTCCTGGAAGTCCATGTCGATGTCCGGCATTTCCTTGCGTTCCATGTTCAGGAAGCGCTCGAAGACGAGCCGGTACTCCAGCGGGTCGACGTCCGTGATGCCAAGGCAGTAGAGCACGACGCTGGCTGCCGCGCTGCCCCGCACGCCGAAGAGAATCTCCCGCTGCCGCACGAACCTGATGATGTCCCAGACAACAAGGAAGTAGTTGGCGAACTGGGTGTAGCGAATGACCTCCAGCTCGTACTTCAGCCGCTCCACGGCCTCCGGAGAGGCGTTGGGATAGCGGCGACGGAAGCCCTCCTCGCACACCTGCGCCAAGTACTCGTCGGCGTCCATGCCGCCCGGCGTCTCGTAGCGCGGCAGATGCGTCTGCCCGAACTCCAGCGATACGTCGCACATATCGGCGATCACGCCGGTGTTGGCCATCGCCTCGCTGGTTACGTTCGCAGGCAGGCCAGCAAAAAGTGACTCCATCTCCTGCGGACTCTTGATGTAATAGGAGTCGTCCTCCATCCGCAGACGTTTTTCGTCGTGAACATTGGTGTTCGTCTGGATGCAGATGTAGACGTCCTGCAGGTTTGACTGGCGCTGGTGAACGTAGTGGGCGTCGTTGGTTGCCACCAGCGGCAGCTTGGTGTCCTGCGCCAGCCGCAACAGTCCCTCATTGATCCGGTCCAGGTTATCGACTTTCTCGTGCTGCTGTATTTCAAGGAAGTACCCGTCGCCAAAAAGCTCCCGGTACCATCCCGCTGCCTTGACCGCCCCGTCGTAGTTGCCGTCCGCCAGCAACCGCGGCACCTCGGCCGAAGGACAGCCCGACAGGCAGACTAGTCCGGATCCGAACTCCTCCAGCAGCCCCTTGTCTATGCGGGGTCGGTTGTAGAACCCCTCGACGTGAGCCTTGGTCACTAGCTGCATCAGGTTGCGGTAGCCGGTGTTGTCCCTAGCCAGCAGCACCAAGTGCGCCGGGCTGCGCTCAGACGGGTTCTTTTCGTGCCTGCTGTTGTGCGCGACATAGACCTCGCAGCCTATGATTGGCTTGATTCCCGCGTCGAGGCAGGCGGAGTAGAAGTCGACGACTCCGTAGAATGTCCCGTGGTCCGTTATGGCCAGGGAGTCCATTCCCAGTTCGCCGGTTCGTTCGACCAGCTCGGGAATGCGGCTGATGCCGTCGAGCATGCTGTATTCGGTGTGGACGTGGAGATGGGTGAATGCCAAGGGAAAGAGTCCTCCAGAAAATGCAGGCTCGCCGTTCAAGGCGAGTCCGGGATTCTGTCCCTGAAGCCCATGCCGCAGAGTCGCTGTATCCAGATGGACCAAGAGACTACATAAGTCAGCCCCAAAGGGCAATCGCAGCGGGAATCGTCGAGCGGGGTGAGGAAAGAGGCTCTGCTTTTCGCCCCGCCCCCCTTACCACCACATATAGGGCAGAGTCCCTTTACGGTCTCCAATATGACACAATATCAAGTGCCATGACAAGGGGGGAAAGTCCCAGAATTCTACATAAAAAAGCCGGGGTTCAGCCCCTGTATTCTCTGGGGCTATGAACCCCGGCACATTGCCGGTAACGCTGTCAGATGTCTATCGGGGTGGCGGTCCCCGAAAACCGAAGAGTGTCGGCTACTCTTCCTCCCAGGTGTCCATCTTGGCCGAGATTATGGTGCTCGCGGGAACCGGGTCCTGCCGGTTGATCAGCCGCGTGTCTCCCCAGGTCGCCGTTTCCACGTAGTTCTTGAAATCCTTGGTCTCGCCGCAGACTTGGCACACTCCGGGGCTGGTGGGGCCGTCTGCAGCTTTGATCACCCAGTGGTGCTGGCAGACCTCGACCACCTCGGGGACTTCTTGAACGGCTACGTTCTCCGCTTGCTGTACCATCTCGCTCACCCTCACGTCGAATCATTTCTCTCGTTTACGAAATTATACCATCTCATGTCTGTATTCATCAATAGTTTTCCGACACTAGGTGCTAAAAAGACGCTGCTTTGACCGGTATCCGATCAATATTCCCTCTGTTCCTTCGAATTCTTTCTCTCTTCCCATTGCTGATGTTCTGTTCCTGATTCGCGTTGACTTTTGGCTCCCTGAACTGATTAAATCGGTTGTTAATATCTAGTTCACTCTTAGATTCCCTGACGAATCTGAATTGAAGGGGGCCAGCGATGGGCAGGAGGCTTTTCAAGGAACTGGAGCGCTCGTACGGTTTCGACGAGGTGGCCATCGTCCCCGGCCAGGTGACCATTAACCCTGAGCTCACCTCCACCAAGATGACCATTGGCGACCTGGAGTTCGAGATCCCCATCATGGCCTCCGCTATGGATGGGGCCGTTTCTCCCCGGTTCGCTGCCCGCATGCACGAGCTGGGCGGGCTCGCCGTCCTCAACGGCGAAGGCCTCTATTCCCGCTACGACGACCCCTATTCCGTCCTCGAAGACATCATCGCCACTCCCCAGGCCGAGGTGACCGAGTTCCTGCAGCAGGTCTACTCCGAACCGGTCAAGGACCACCTGATGGCCGCGCAGGTCCAGGAGATCAAGAATTCCGGCGCGACCTGTGCTATATCCTTTACGCCCCAGAGCACCAAGCGGATGTCCCCCATCGCTGTGGAGGCCGGTGCCGACATGATCGTAGTCCAGTCCACGGTCACCACGGCCCGCCACATGTCCAACAGCTACCGGGGGCTGATCTTCTCCGAGCTGATCGAGTCCATCAAGGTGCCGGTTATGGTCGGCAACTGCGTAACCTACGACGTGGCCCTGGAGCTGATGGAGACGGGCATCGACGGCGTGCTGGTGGGAGTGGGCCCCGGCGCGGCCTGCACGACCCGCGAGGTGGTCGGTGTCGGAGTGCCCCAGGTCACAGCTACCCTGGAGTGCGCCGCCGCCCGCGAGGACTACTACAAGAGCACCGGCCGGTACGTGGCGGTAATCACCGACGGCGGCATCCGCACCGGTGGTGACATCTGCAAGTCCATCGTCAGCGGAGCCGACGGCGTGATGCTGGGCACCCCCTTCGCCCAGGCCGAGGAGGCTCCCGGGCGCGGCTACAACTGGGGAATGGCCAACCCCCACCCCGAGCTGCCCCGCGGCACCCGGGTCAAGGTTGGCACCAAGGGATCTCTCGGCCAGATCCTATACGGTCCCACGTCGGTAACCGACGGCACCCAGAACTTCGTCGCCGCCCTGAAGGTGGGCATGGGAATGTGTGGCGCCTACTCAATCCGCGACCTGCACCAGGCCGAAATGATCATCGCCCCGGCCATGAAGACGGAAGGCAAGTTCCTCCAGCTCGGCGGGTAGATTCGGCCGGCGACTCCGATTCAAGCGGCACTCGGACCCAGGAGGAACGCATCATGACCACATCAGAGCGAACGCTGGAAATTCTGGTCCCCGTCGCCGAGGACGTTCCCGAGGAGGTTGGCCTCAGCGCCTCCCTCTCCGGCCTTGAGGGCAAGGTCGTCGGCCTGCTGGAGAACCGCAAGTACCACGCCGACACCTTTATGCAGGAGCTCGAACAGACCCTGCTCAACGACTACGGTGTGAAGAAGGTCGTCTACAACCGCAAGGCCACCTACAGCGCCGCTCACCCCGACGAGAAGCTGGAGGCGCTCCTCCGGGAGTGCGACGCCATAATCCACGCCATAGCCGATTGAGGAAGCTGCACGGCGTGGGGTCTCCACGACACAGTCCTCACCGAATCCAAGGGAGTTCCGTCCGTCAGCGTCATCACCAGCAGCTTCACCCGCGCGGCCAACCTCCGCGCCGCCTCCCTAGGCATGCCCGGCGTCCGCATGGTAGTCCTCCCCAGCCCCCTCGCCAGCCGCCCCCCCGATGACGTAAAGCAAATGGCCCACGACTACGCCTCCGAAATAGTCGGCCTCCTGACGGAGGGCTAGGCGCGGCGCTGGTTCCCCAAGGCGAATGGAGCGCGTTGACTGGCTGCGGGCCGGGAATGCATAGACTCACTTTTTGAGATAAATCGCTAGAGGAGATCCGCATGTTAAGGGGATTTCGACAAAAACTGCAGGATCGGGGCGAACGCAAAGAGCAGGAGCGGCAAGAGGCTGCGGAACAAGCCCGGCTGGCTTGGCAGACAGAGCAAGAAGAACGCCGGAGGCAGCAGGAAATCCGGGACAGAGTGCTCGCCATCATTCAGGAAGGTAAAGTCCCTGAAATGGACATTCAAAGCGACTCCGTTCCTTTCAAGCTCCAACGCACGGAGAAAATGCTCCTTGCAGTCGAAAATATCCCTTACTCGGAAATGCGCGTTAGAGAGAGATTCACGGCCGGTCCGCTGGGGCTAGCGTTAGGGTCGCCAGGGGGATGTCAGTTCGCGTAGGTGGCTCCCGCGGCACTCCGGTGGAAACAGACGTGCTTACGCCGCGCGGGGTCGGGCTGTTCGGCCTTTCCACGAAGCATGTCTTTTTCAATGGCGAGCGCACATTTCGCATTCCAATAGCGAAAATTGTTTCTGCCCAAGTGGTGAATGTCGGCTTGGAAATTGTTCGTGATCGGGCTAGCGCGCAGCCGGAATTCTTTGGGCTTTCCGAGGACGGAGCGGAGTTTGTGGTAGACCTGATTCATGCCTTGGAATATGTGGACTTTGGGCGAGGCGAGCCGGAAATGCAGGATGTTACTAACTATGTCCTTATGGGTGATGGTGGTGATGACATGTTGCTGGACGAATAGATGGCCCGCGGTTACATCCGAAAACGCTGTGAGCGCAGCTGGCAGTTGGTTTACGATGCCCCTCGCGGCTTTGACGAAAGGTTCTCAAGGGTTTTGAAATTCCCCCCCAAATGGCACTGGACGACGGCAGCAGGCTCCACCAGCGTGGCTCCGGGCCCCGTCTGGAAGAAGCCAAGAACCTTTCGGGACGGCGCCGTTCTGGCCAGCGACCCGATCTCCTCGTATGGCTAGGCCCGTGGAACCAAACCGCGGAGGCAAACGATGCAAAGAAGCGCTGACAGGATCCTCACTACCCATTGCGGCAGCTTGCCCCGGCCTCATGACCTGCTGGACATGATGAAAGCCAAGTTGAGTGGAGACTCTTACGAAGAAGAGGCTACGCCGGGAGCGTCAGAACCGCAGTGTCCGACATCGTACAGCAACAAGTCGATTGTGGTGTCGACATTCCCTGCGACGGTGAGCAAGGGAAGCCCGGGTTCTTCACCTACGTGGGGGAGCGCCTGAATGGGTTTGATCCAGACCCTGCCGGCAACTTTGATCTCTTTGCTGCCGAGGTGGCCGCCTTCCCCGAATACTACGAACGGTATTTCGCCCAGGCCATGCTGGGCGGTACCGTGGCGCCGATGACACCCTTGGCCTGCACCGGCCCGGTCGCCTATCGCGGAGATGATGCGGTCCACAGAGACATAGCCAACTTGCGAGTCGCCTTGGAGGGGCAGCCGGCCCAGGAAGCCTTTATGCCCTCGGTCTCCCCCACCGGCGTCGGAGTCAACAAATACTACTCCACCGACGAGGAGTACTTGTTCGCCGTGGCCGACGCAATGCGCTCTGAATACCAGGCCATTGTGGATGCGGGTTTTGTCCTGCAGATTGACGACCCCTTCCTGACCGACGTCTTTAGCGACCCCACCTTGAGTGAGGCCGAAAAACGTACCAAGGCCGAGATCATGGTGGCCGCCGTCAACCACGGAATTCGCGGTATCCCCGAGGAAAAGATTCGCTTTCACACCTGTTACGGCATTAATCACGGGCCCCGGGTCCACGACGCGGAATTGAAGGATGTTGTGGAGTTTATCCTGAAGGTTAATGCCGGTGCCTACTCCTTTGAAAACGGAAATGCCCGGCACGAGCACGAATACCATCTCTGGGAAGACGTTAAGTTGGCTGATGGCAAGGTGCTGATCCCCGGTATCATCACCCACTCCAGCAACATCGTGGAGCATCCTGAACTCATAGCCGAGCGAATCATCCGCTTTGCCAGGCTGGTGGGCCGCGAGAACGTGTTGGCGGGCAACGACTGCGGGTTCAGCTCGCAGGCAACTTACAACACCGAAGTGCATCCAACGGTGGTCTGGGCCAAATTCCGCGCTTTGGCAGAGGGAGCAGCTTTGGCCAGCCGGCGCCTCTGGTAGGCACAATTCCGAGGTAAAGAGCCAAGGCAGTCCAATCGGAGTAAATAGCTCCGACACAGTGCTTGACCGTGGCGGCGGAATGATGGCGATGGAGTCGGCTACCTCTTAAAATGAAGTCATCAAGGCCCGCCTGGTTAACCTGCTCCGTCCTGCCGCCTACTCCAGGAGTGAGGGCGGGGTGCCTAACGGTTGGACCATTGACGGCAACTCCGTCATCGTCTGGGAGCCCCGCGACGCCTTCGGTAGGAGCGGCTTCAGTTGGGAAGACGTTCCATCTACCTTAATAGATCAAGACGCCAGCGGCCCCGGACGGACCGTGCTGAACCGGACGAAGCTCGAGGAGTTCACTGGGACGCCCCTGCGAACTTCGACCTCCCGTTGGAAACTCCCCTTTGGGCTATAAGGACCAACCATGACCACCACCCAACATCTCGCCTCCCGCCGCGCCCGCGTACCCGCCGACTTCCCCGCCATGCAGGACTACTTCTGGGAGCAGGGCTGGACCGACGGCCTCCCCGTCGTCCCGCCCACCGAGGACGCCGTCCGCGAGATGCTCGCCTCCATCGACGCCGATGCGCAGCACTCGCTGGGAGTGATGCAGCCCAGCAACTCCCGCGCCACCCTTGAGAAGCTGGCCATCAACGCCGTAATGGCCGGCTGCAAGCCCGAGCACTTCCCCGTCGTGGTGGCAGCCGTCCGCGCCGCCCTGATGGAAGGCTTCAACCTCGCCGGCACTGCCGCCACCACCGGCGGAGCCAACCAGGTCATGATCGTCAACGGCCCCGTCGCTCCCCAGCTCGGCATCCAGGCCGACGCCGGCTGCTTCGGCCCCGGCTTCCGCGCCAACGCCGCCATCGGCCGCGCCCTCCGGCTCATCGTCCGCAACGTGGCCGGCTTGGTCCCCGGCGAGATGGACAAGGCCACCCTCAGTTCCCCGGGACGCTACAGCTTCTGCTTCGCCGAGAACGAGGCCCGCAGCCCCTGGGAGCCGCTCCACGTCGAGCGGGGCTTCGCGTCAGCGGACAGCACGGTAACCCTCGCCGGCATCCTCGGCGTCTACCGCATCATGGAGAGCACCTCCGGCACCGGTTTCGGCGTCCTAGGCACCATCGTCGGCAACATGACAACTGTCGGCATCGCCAACTACTACCAGCAGGCCACCGGCGGACAGGTCATCCTCATCCTCTGCCCCGAGCACGCCGCCGAGGTCGCCGCCTCCGGCCTGTCCAAGGCCGACGCCAAGGACTACGTATTCCACAACGCCCGCATGCCCGTCGGTCAGCTCAAGGGCATCGCCCACTACGGCAACCGCACCTGGCCAAACTGGATCGACGAATCTCGCGACGACGTGATGGTCCCCATCGTCCGCTCCGCCAGCGACGTCGTGGTGCTGGTGGCCGGCGGCGACGGACGACACTCCTGCTGGATGGCCGGCTGGGGCGTAACCCTCGTCTCCACCGAGCAGGTCCAGTACTCCCTTCCTTAAATAAACGGCCGAGCCATTCTCCCAACCCCCTGATCCGAGTCCTGCTCCATCACTGATCGCTGACAGCAAGCCCTTGCCAAACCCCGTGTCTCGCAGGGCAATCGCGTCTTAATCGCCGGAGGCCCTATAAGTCGTCATTCTCGCGGAAGCGGGAATCCAAACCCCCGTCTACCCTCGCACCCGGAACCGAGGGAGGCACTGCCACTCCCATATCCACCGACATTAGACCAATTTTGTGTGCTGACAAATAAGACGCGATTGCCCTGCCGTGGTTCGCCCTTAATATGAATCTAAAGAACATTTATGCGAATTACGTCCTTTCGTTAATCTTCCCAGGACTTGCGGAAACTCCCTCCGCCTCACGATGAGGGCCAGAGCCTGCCCCGAACTGACCGGCGGCGGGAGGTGATACCTCTCTCCCGGAAATGAGACAAAAAGAGACACTTTAAAAAGAATCCGTGGGTGGGCTTTGCACAATAAATCGGGCACCAACCCCCGGGGAGCAGGGATGGTCCGGAGCTATGTTTGGCCTAGAACAAACCCTGGTTCCACCCCAGAGACCGGGGATGACACGGTCAATCCCCCAAGACACCCAGAAAAGACGGGGAGAAAACAGCCAGAGGCAGGAGCGAAAAAATCGAGCAGATCCAGATTGCCATGGCCTCCAACCCCGGCGACGTCGCCCCGGGCGGCATCTTCAGGAAAAACGGGCGTCATCCCAAGACGAGCGGAGCTTACTCAACTCAAGACAGCGAAAACAGCCAACAGTAACCAGGATTCAACCAGGAGTCCAAAATGTACCAACACCGTTGGCGAACCGCCCTCATAATCACCCTGTCGCTGACCGCAGCAGGTGTCTGGGCCAACTACCAGGGGCACTACAGCCAGCTGTCTGCGGCGCAATGATCTGGCTGGGCATAATATCACTGCCCGACGCCCTCACCGCACTCCGGAACGGACAGCCAGCCAGGATCACAAAGAGTGCGTACATGCCGCTCGTCGCAGCGTGCGGAGCGGCGGCACTCGTCATAGTTGGAAGGAAAGGTAATCCCCAATGCGGAAAATGTTCGTCACCTCAACCATCACTCTCCTGGTAGTCCTATCGACACTCACAGCCTGCTCCGACCCAACACCGGCCCCGGAGACCCAGGCCCCGACCTCCACGCCAGCACCGACGCCGACGGAGTACCCGGTACCCACGGAGTCGCAGATCGAGAGACCCACGGCAACGGCCGCGCCTACCGCGACGCCGGCCAGTACTCCGACTCCCGAACCAACAGCAACTCCGGCGCCCCCAGGGGCACTCGCTCCTCTGCAGTTGCAGGACTCCGGAGCAATGCTCTCCGAGCTGTCTGACACCGAACTGGCCTGTATCGGGGGCGACACCGAGAAACTGGCCCAGGCTCTGACCGGGCCCGGCTCGGCATCCCGGGAGGAACAAACTGAGTTCATCGGATGCCTCGAAGACGAGACCCTGGCAAGAATCTTTCTCGCCGGGTTCGTACCTGGTCCAGAACCGCTCAGCCTGGAATCCTCCGACTGCGTCCGGACAGCGTTCGCAGTCATCGACCCAAAGGCGGTCATGACCGCAGGTATAGAGGGCGATCCAGCAATTGCCATGGCCGGCGGCATGACCGGACTTTTTGTAACGATGGCATGCCTGAACGATGAGGAGTGGGAGGCAACTGGCCCACAGGTGGGGATGGGACCGGAGGAACGGGAGGGGATGCAGTGCCTCCTGGCCGAACTGGGCGGACCGGGACAGATGGCAGGGGCGATGATCGCGGCCCAGGAGGGAGACATCACTGGCCTGTCCCAAGCAGGGGCGGAGTGCGGGCTGGATATGGGACCCCCGCCCAGCCAGGCGCCGTAACCTCTCCGACGACGCCCACGGCGACCATGGAAGTGCCCACACCGGTCTCCACGCCCGTGACAACCGGGGCAACACCGGCCGGGACGCCCGTGCCGGCCACCTAGTCGACGGTCGCACCTCCGGCCCTGCCGAACTCACTCGCCAGGACCTGCGGAAACTCCCTCCGCCTCATGATGTGGGCCGGAGCCTGCCCTGCCCTGACCGGGGGCGGGAGGTGATACCTTTCTCCCGGAAATGAGACAGATGAGACAGAAAGAGACAATTTAAAAAGAATCTGTGGGTGATGTGAGATACTCGAAAAGATCTCCAGGCACCCCGCGTTCACCCCAACCCTGGGAACAGGAATACCGGAAACTACCTGAATTTACCGGAAATTTTGATTTTCCCTGATAGTCCCGTGGTACGCTGTCGCTGGTGCACTGGGTTATCCGTGTTCTTGGCTGCACCGGATCTTCGTGATGGTCCGAAGTGGCCTGAAGTGTCCGGAAAACTGGAAAATCGCCCCGGTTCAGGGTTCATGCTGCCTGTAGCGCGCCTCCGTTCGGATTTCCGCGCTGTCGGCAAGGCCAGCCGACCGCTCTCCCAGCCGCAAAATCCCTGCCTCAACCCCTTGCGCGATTGTGAAAAATGGTGCATACTTCGGATCTGAATGCTTCCTGGTGGTTCTAGCGAGGCGGCCCCACCCGTTCCCATCCCGAACACGGTAGTGAAACGCCTCAGCGCCGACGATACTGCTTGGGTGACTGGGTGGGAAAATAGGTCACCGCCGGGAGGCTATTCTTCAGTCATCCCTTCCATGAGGACCCCGACACCGGTGAGCTTGGCGCGGGGCACCCCGCGGCCCGGATGGACCGGACTGTTTCCCCGCCTCTTCCACCACAGTCAAGGACTGGCAAGTTCCTGCCCCTTACGCGCCTTTACACCCCGGGGTACGCCTAATAAAATGGACGTTTTACCGGAGGATGTTCTGCGCGGGCAGTCTATGAGCCACCCGATATAGGAAAGCCACCTTACGCCACCCAAAGGCCAGGAGCGGTATTATGGGCAGCAGATTCGAGAAGTTTTCGGAGCGGGCGCGACGCGTCCTATCTCTGGCCCAGGAAGAAGCCCAGCGCTTCAACCACAACTATATCGGGACTGAGCACATACTCCTCGGCCTTGTCCGCGAGACGGAAGGCGTGGCGGCCCGGGTGCTGTCCAGTCTCTCCGTCGACCTCTCGAAGGTGCGCTCAGCCGTCGAGTTCATTATCGGGCGTGGCGAGAAGCCGGCCCAGGGCGAAATCGGCCTGACTCCCCGCGCAAAGAAGGTGGTGGAGTTGGCGGTCGATGAAGCCCGCCGCATGAACCACACCTACATCGGCACTGAGCATCTGCTCATCGGCCTCCTACGCGAGGGCGAGGGCGTTGCCGCCGGTGTGCTGGAAAGCCTCGGCGTGACCCTCGACAAGGTCCGCACCGAGACTCACCGCATCCTCAGCCACACCTCCGGCCAGGGCCAGCAGTCCGGCCGCACCACCACCAAGACCCCGACGCTGGACAACTTGGGGATTGACCTGACCAACGCCGCCCGGTCCGACAAACTCGACCCGGTGGTTGGCCGCGATCAGGAACTCCAGCGGGTGATCCAGATCCTCAGCCGCCGCACCAAGAACAATCCGGTGCTGGTCGGCGAGCCCGGAGTCGGCAAGACCGCAATTGTTGAGGCCATGGCCCAGCGCATTGCCAGTGGCGACGTTCCGGACACGCTGCAGAACAAGCGCTTGGTGACCTTGGACATGGGCTCCCTCGTCGCCGGTACCAAGTACCGCGGCGAGTTCGAGGAGCGCCTCAAGAAGGTCATTGAAGAAATCAAGAGCTCCGGCAACTGCGTCCTGTTTATCGACGAGATTCATACCCTCGTCGGGGCAGGTGCCGCCGAAGGCGCGGTGGATGCCTCCAACATCCTGAAGCCGTCCTTGGCTCGCGGCGAGCTGCAATGCATCGGCGCTACTACCTTGGACGATTACCGCAAGTACGTGGAACGAGACCCGGCCCTTGAGCGGCGCCTCCAACCGGTGCGCGTGGAAGAACCCTCCAGCGAAGAGACCATCGATATCCTGATGGGTGTCAAGGACCGC
This sequence comes from Dehalococcoidia bacterium, assembly GCA_965215675.1. Lineage (GTDB taxonomy): Bacteria > Chloroflexota > Dehalococcoidia > Lucifugimonadales > UBA3495 > VXOI01. Next base: position 765,269 of record OZ244112.1, read on the forward strand.
TACGAGGATCATCACAACGTAACTTACACGGACGACGCCATAAAGAGCGCCTCCAACTTGGCCGCCCGCTTCATCGCCGACCGCTTCCTCCCCGACAAGGCCATCGACCTGATAGACGAAGCCGGTTCGCGGGTTCGCCTGCGCGGCAGCGTCACCCCCACCTCTGTTACCGACGCGATGCAGGTGCTGGAGTCCGTCAGCCGCGAGAAAGACGAAGCCATCGCCGACCAGCGCTATGAGGCGGCTGCCGAACTGCGCGACCGGGAACTGCAACAGCGCCAGGACCTCGACGAACTACGCTCCGAGTGGCAGGAAGGCCGCGGCAAGGAGCGCACCATGGTAACCGAGGACGACATCGCTGAAGTCGTCAGCATGTGGACCGGTGTGCCGGTCGCCCGGTTGGCCAAGGAAGAAACCGAGCGGCTGCTCCAGATGGAGAACGACCTCCACAAGCGGATCATCGGCCAGGACGAGGCCATCGTTAACATCTCCAAGTCAGTGCGCCGTGCCCGTGCCGGACTCAAGGACCCACGGCGGCCCATCGGCGTGTTCATGTTCCTCGGCCCCACCGGTGTCGGCAAGACCGAGCTCGTCCGCGCTTTGGCCGAGTTCATGTTCGGCGACGAAGACAACATGATCCGGCTGGATATGTCTGAGTTCCAGGAGCGGCACACTGTCGCTCGACTCATTGGTGCCCCTCCCGGATACGTGGGCTACGACGAGGGAGGCCAGCTGACCGAGGGCGTGCGCCGCAAGAACTACTGCGCCGTGCTGCTGGACGAGATCGAGAAGGCACACCCCGAGGTCTTCAACATCCTGCTCCAGATCTTCGACGCGGGAACACTGACGGACGCGCGGGGCCGCAAGGTCGACTTCCGTAACTCCATCTTGGTTATGACCAGCAACCTCGGCTCTGACCTGATCAAACGTGAAACCTCCATGGGCTTTGCGGTGAAATCCGACAGCGCCCGCACCGACCAGAGCGCCTACCAGCGCATGAAGGACAAGGTGATGGAAGAGGTCCGCCGGTTCTTTAAGCCGGAGTTCCTCAACCGCATCGACTCCACCGTCGTGTTCCACCAGCTCGACCGGACCGAAATCCTGTCCATTGTCGACCTGATGATGAATCAGGTTCGGCATGAGTTGGACGACAAGCAGGTCGGCTTGGATCTCAGCCAGGCAGCAAAGGAATACTTGGGTGAGAAGGGCTTCGACCCCGTGTTGGGTGCCCGTCCCCTGCGCCGCCTGATCCAGAATGAGGTGGAAGACCAGCTCTCCGAGGAGCTTCTCGCCGGACGCTTGGGTCCTGGAGACGTCGCCTATGTCGATATCGAGGAAGGCGTAGTCAAGATCACGGCTTTGGCGCCCGCCGACCAGGTACTGGAAGAGGAGCCAACCCCCGCCGACTAGCCGGAAGCATCCTCACCCCAGCATAACCGGAACCGTTTCAATGGCGCCTGAAGCTGCAAGCTTCAGGCGCCATCGATCTTTTTCCGGAAGCAAGGCGTCCGTTAGGATTTTGATGACAGTTGCCTGCCGACAGTTCACCACCCCTGCCCTTATAATTGACGCAGGATACCCAGATTGCGGAGGTGAGCGGGATGGCAAAGGCGGCCGAGCGGCGCAGGACGGTCTACTACTGCCGGGAGTGCGGTAACGAGAGCGCCAGGTGGATGGGCTTCTGCCCCAGCCCCCAGTGCGATTCCACAAGCCCCCTCGTCGAGGGAAACGTCGTCCCTGCCCAGGCCTCCAGCGGTGCACGTCGCTCTGGATGGCTTGCCCCGGCTGCTACCGAGGCCCTTTCTCTGGCCGACGTCTCCGTCAATTCCCAGCCCCGCATTGCCTTGCCATCAAACGAACTGAACCGCGTCCTCGGCGGTGGTATAGTCCCCGGCTCGATCTCTTTGCTGACGGGAGAGCCAGGCGTCGGCAAGTCAACCCTGCTCCTGCAACTGGCCCACTCGCTTTCGTCATCCACGGCCTTGCCCGACGCTCGGGACGCTGGTCCGGTGATGTACGTCTCCGGCGAAGAATCGCCCGTTCAGGTGAAGCTGCGAGCCGAGCGAATGGGCATTAACGGCCAGGGTATTCTCCTGCTGACCGAAACCGACGTTGACAGCATTCTCGAACGATTGGAGAAGACTCAGCCGGGCCTCGTGATCGTCGATTCCATCCAGACCCTGCAGTGTGAGGGGGAATCCTCCGGCCCGGGCAGCGTCGGACAGGTGAGGGAATCGGCTCTGCGTTTGCTGCGTTGGGCCAAGTCCACTGGCAAGCCGGTTTTTATCTCGGGGCACATGACCAAGGATGGCTCACTGGCTGGCCCTCGGGTGTTGGAGCATATGGTCGACGTCGTGCTCCACCTCGAGTCGCAGGACTCGGGCGGCTTCCGTGTGTTGCGGGCTGCCAAGAATCGCTTCGGCTCAACCGACGAGGTCGGCGTTTTCCTGATGGGTGAACGAGGACTTGATGATGTGTCCGACCCGTCCCGCGCCATGCTCTCGCAGCGGTCAGGCCCCCAGCTCGGCGCCATCGCCACCCCGGCGCTGGAAGGCAGCCGCGCCCTGTTGCTCGAGGTGCAGGCCCTGACCAACTTCTCTCAGCTGCCCGCGCCGCGCCGTGTGTCCAACGGCGTGGACCACAACCGGCTGCTGATGCTCACCGCCGTTGCCTCCCGCCGCACCGGCCTCGAGATTGGCGCCCAGGACGTCATCGTCAGTGTTGCCGGCGGCTTCCGCGCTACCGAACCGGCAGCAGACCTCGCCATCATCCTGGCCATCGCCTCCTGCTACCGCAACGCGCCGCTGTCCCCCGCTGCAGCCTTTGGCGAGGTCGGCCTCAGCGCCGAAATCCGTGCCGTGCCCCACGCCCAGCGCCGAGTCAACGAGGCCGCCCGCCTCGGCCTCACCCGCTGCATCCTCCCCCAGTCCTCCCTGCGCGAAATCGAACCCCCAAAGGACATGCAACTGATCGGCGCCGAAACAGTGGGCCAAGCCATCCGCGCCGCCCTAACCACCCCCCAGGACGAGCTCGACCTGGCATTCGCCGACGAGTGATTTTTATAAATTCCCCGCAAATCCCATATAGAATTCCTTACATAAGGGACTTACACAAGAGGGGTCATCAGTTTTACAATTTCAACATACCAAATATGGTATGAGGTGCAACATGGGAGCTCAACATTCTGCCGTGGCAGTTGCCGATAGAATCATCCACTTTTCGCTTGAGGACGAGATTCCCATAACGCCAATGCAAGTTCAGAAACTCACCTACTTTTGCCACGCTTGGATGCTCGGGCTTGGAAACGGACCTCTTTTTCAGGATGCCGTGGAATCTTGGCAATACGGTCCAGTAATTAGAGCCGTATATCACGCACTAAAACATCATCGAGCCAACCGCATCACAGAGCCGATATTGGACCGACCAGCGGGGTTTACTTCGGGGGAAGAGCGGATTATCAGGGCCATTTGGCGGCAATACGGCCAAATGGACGGTACTCAATTGTCTCGTATGACCCACGCAACTGGTTCACCGTGGGATAAGACCTACAAGAAAGATAAGAAAAGTCAAATCATCCATAACCATGTCATCAGGGATTATTACGCTGCCCTAATTGAGAAACGGAGGGCGGAGTGAGCATAGGGTCGCTGTATCTCGGTGGGGATGACGAAGAGGAACTGTTTCGACTTACCACCCCAGATGAACATCCTGACTCGAATGATGATAGGGTGGCTAGATTGGAAGAGGAATCTCTAGCCAGCGGTCATTATGATGAAGATCAGGACGAATCAGACGAAGAAGCCGACGCAACTCTGTTGGAGGTTGCCCTACAGGAACTTTCCGATGACGAAATAGCAGCAGTTGCCCAGTTCATTGAGGAAATTCAGAACCGTCGCGAGATCGACGGCGAACGATGATACAAATGAGGCGGCGAGGACGGTTGGCTACAAACTATAGTCGCGCCTACCCGTCCCCGCCCTGTAGCGCCGCCTCGTGCTCGTGCGTGAACTCGTGGTCCTCGCAGGCCACCCACCGGGAGCCGTCCTCGTACACTTCCTTTTTCCAGATGGGAACCACTTCCTTGATCCTGTCGACGGCCTTGTGGCAAGCGTAGAACCCCTCCTTGCGGTGCGGGGAACCCACGGCGACCACCAAGCTGATCTCGCCGATAGCCACCGTTCCGGTGCGATGCCCGATGGCCACATCGTCCAGACCGAACTCGGCCATCAGCTCCTGTCGCACCTCTTCCAGCTTCTTGACCGCCATCTCGTCGAAGGCTTCGTACTCCAGCGTCAGCACACCCTTGCCCTCGAAGTTGTCGCGGGTCGTGCCCAGGAATGTCACCACCGCACCATTGGTGCTGAGCCGAACGGCCGAGGTGAACTTGTCCGGGTCAAGAGTCTGGGAGGTAAGCTCGATCATGATTTCCTCGCAATCGGTCCAATCTGTGTCGGAAGACCCTGGTGCAACGGGGGTTAGCCGCCGCTCACCGGCGGTATCAGGCAGACGTCGTCTCCGGGTTTCAGCAAGTCCTCGGGCTCGGCGTAATCCGAGTTCACCGCCACCACGATCTTGACGTCCGGCGGAGCCAGACGCGGGTACCGCAGGCGCACCGCATCCGTCAGGTCGGAAACGGTGGCGCCGCCAGGCAGTTCCAGCGAGAACACCTTGGTGCCGGCTCGTTCCCGGTAAAGCGCGAACAATCGAACAGTCAGTTCCATGCCCTGATTGTAGCCCTTGCGGTCAACCGCGCCTAGTGCATTACCAGCCCGCCGTCGACGTTGAACGCCTGCCCCGTGATGTTGCGCGCGCCCGGGCCTGACAGGAAGCGGGCCATGGCCGCAATGTCCTCCGGCGTGTTGGGGCGGCCAATCGGAATTCGCGAGTCGCGAAGCTGCTCCAGCTCGGCAATGCTCTGACCCGATGTATCGGCCCGCCCCTGCATGGTCTCGGCGGCCATCTCCGTCAGCGTCGACCCGGGACAGATGGCATTCACGTTGATGTCGTGCTGCCCCAGCTGGTGCGCCGCGATCATGGTCATCGACAGCACCGCGCCCTTGCTCGCCGCATACGCAGCGTTCGACGTCCCCGAGTACCCCTTGCCCGCGATTGAAGCGATGTTCACAATCCGCCCGCCGTCGCCCTGCGCGATCATCTCCCGCGCGGCGCGCTGCATGCCGAAGAACACGCCCTTGGCGTTCACCCGGTGGATCCGGTCCCAGTCCTCCTCCTCCACGTCCATCACGTACAGGTAGCGGGTGATGCCGGCGTTGTTGACGATGATGTCGATGCGCCCGAAGGCGTCCTTGGCCTGCCCGATCATCCGGTCGATGTCCGAAACGCTGCCCATGTCCGCGTGGATGGGCAGGCACTCCCGGCCCAGCGCTTTCACGGCGACGCTGGTTTCCTCCACGTTCTCGGCGTTGATGTCCGCCACGGCCACGTTGGCCCCCGCGTCCGCCAGTTGCAGCGAGATGGCCCGGCCCATGCCGCGCCCCGCGCCGGTAACCACCGCAATCTTGTCCTGAAGCTCCATAAGAGCGCGCCCTCCCGGTTCAATTCGAATTTGGAAATGAAATCAGTCAGATGCCTTTTCGCTTGCGGAAGAGGCCTCCTCAATCTCAGGCGAGGGTATCAAATTGGGAAAGCGAACGCGAACGGCATTGTCCCAATCCACGTAATCGAAAGAGTCGTGCGTCTCCCAAAACAGGCGCTCCTCGCCTTCGGTAGCGAAACTCGGCAAAGGTTCAAGTTCTCGGCTCATTGTAGACCGAGTTTAAAATAAGGAATTGCAAAGTTCAACGCGACGGGTTCGGTAGTCGTCATGGGACTGGTTCTAGTCCCTGACAATTCTCGTGCTAGAATTGCACATTCATGGAAAATTCTTGGTGCGAATTGCCGTTATGGAAATGCACTCTTACTGGAAGCTGACTGGTCTAGTGGAAGAGGAGGACGGACTGTTTGCCTCCTACTGTCCCGAGCTGGGAACAGCCAGTTGCGGCGACACTCCCGGAGAGGCCCTGGCAAACCTGAGAGAAGCTGTCAGCCTTCACTTGGAGGGACTCGCAGACGTTGGCGAACTCGAGCGTACACTAACCGAGCGTAATATCCGAACCAGACTTTCAGAATAGCCCACGGGAGGTAAACCATGGCACAGGCCAGAGTCGACACCATCGTCCGCGGCGGCCAGGTCGTTACGTCGTCACAGGTCCTTGACGCCGCCGTGGCGATCCAGGGCGACAAGATTGTCGCGGTGGCACCTGAGCACCTCCTGCCGCCCGCTGACCGCGTCATCGACGCCGAGGGCAAGTTCGTGCTCCCCGGCCTCATCGACGCCCACGTCCACCTCGACGGCCACGACGACTACGCCCTCGGCGCCCGGGCGGCTGCCCACGCCGGCATGACCACGCTCATCCCCTTCGCCAACTACACCCTCGACGGCGACGAGACGCTGGTGCAGGCCGGTAACCGCATCCGCGAGGAGATCAACGCCTCCGCGGTCGTCGATTTCGGCTTCCACTTCATCCTGCAGAACCGCCCGTCCATCCTGCGCTCGCTCCCCGAGGCCATGGACATGGGCTTCAAGTCCTTCAAGATGTTCATGACCTACAAGAAGCGCCCCGGCCGGATGTGCGACGACGACTACATCTGCCAGTCAATGGAGATGGTCGCCCGCGCCGGCGGAGTGCTGCAGCTCCACTGCGAGAGCGGCAACATCATCGAGTACCTCGAGAACAAGCTCATCGCCGACGGCCACACCCACCCCGAGTTCTTCCCCGTGGCCTGCCCCGACTGGGCCGAGGAGGAGGCCATCAACCGCGCCATCGCCATGGCCGCCGCCACCCGCTGCCCCACCTACGTCGTCCACCTCAGCACCCAGCTCGGCCTTGAGCGCATCAAGCAGGCCCAGTCCCAGGGCCAGCGCATCTGGACCGAGACCTGCCCTCAGTACCTGCTCCTATCCGACGCCGAGATGAGCAAGGTCGGCCCGCTGGCCAAGATCGGCCCGCCCCTGCGCCCCGAGGACGGCCCCGACCGCGACGCCCTGTGGGCCGGCCTGCAGCAGGGCCACATCTCCATCGTCGCCAGCGACCACTCGCCCCACCCGCAGGAGCTCAAGAAGCCCGGCTGGGACAACATATTCGTCACCCCCGACGGCGCATCCGTCCCCTTCGGCTCACCCGGCATCGAGACGCTGGCCCCCCTGATGTACAGCGAAGGCGTGGTCAAGCGCGGCATGCCCATCACCTGGCTGGCCCGCGTGATGGCCGAGAACCCCGCCCGTATCTTCGGCCTCTACCCCCGCAAGGGCGTCATCCAGCCCGGCGCCGATGCCGACCTACTGATCCTCGACCCCGGCGTAGACCGCGTCATCACGTCTGAGGACCACCTGAGCAACGCCGGCTACTCCCTGTTCGAGGGCTGGGAAATCACCGGCCGCCCCTGGATGACCCTCCTCCGAGGCCAGATCCTGCTAAACGACGGCAAACTCCAACAGCAACCAGGCTACGGCCAGTTCATGGAGTGCCAAAGCCCCACCACCCCCCTAGCCGGCCCGGTGAGTTAGGGTGTGCGCCCCAATTTGGTTCAACCGAGGGCGACCAACGGGCGTTGGCACCTTAATTAGCAGTTTTAACCTTGCTACTGTAAGTTTAATCGCCATCTTGACCCAACTTGCAATTACTGTAGCGATTGACAGGCGATTGGCAAAGGACTTACAGTTTTCGGCATATTACTTGCAGTTTTGAAATAGGAGTGCGCCACTAACGCTATGGTGGATGAGATTCTCAAGTGGCAGGAGTTTGACGTAAAGCTGAGTCAAGTCTTCAGCCCCGCTACCGCGATCATTCGCGGTGATCTATTCCAAGGTCGTCGAGCAATAGTAAGGCGGCTAATAGACGCCGTAAATCAGGCTGGACAGCACGCGATCATCTACGGGGAACGAGGGGTAGGCAAGACTTCGTTGGCAAACGTTCTAGCTAGTTTCCTGGAGCCTTTCACCTCGGAAAAAATTATCAGCGTGCGAGTGAATTGTTCTAGAGAAACTTCATATCGGCAGATCTGGGAATTCCTGTTTCGTGAGCTAGGACTGACCCTACCGGAAAAACCCGGACGCACTACACCTGAAGACGTATTCAACACGCTCCGAGCAGACGAAGGAAGAAAGCTAATTCTCATAGTCGACGAATTTGATCGCTTAGGAGATCCGGATGTAGACACGCTTTTCGCCGACACCATAAAGACCTTCTCGGACTTTGGCTTGGACACTACACTGATCCTAGTCGGTGTGGCGGATGACGTCGACGACCTTATAGAGGAACACGAATCAATTGACCGTTGCCTCGTGCAGATTCATCTACCGCGTATGCCTTTTGAAGAGCTAGCAGAAATCGTTAGAAAAGGAGTCACATCGGTGGGGATGGAAGTGTCTGAGGAGGCGGCATTTAGGATTTGTACCGTGTCATTAGGCCTGCCACATTATGTTCACTCGTTGGGGCTCGCATCCGGCAGGTGCGCGATCGATAACAAACGATTGCTCATCCAGGGGGAAGACGTAGATAGCGCAATTAGCGCCCTCGTCAACGAATCCCAACAGACGGTTCTAAGGGAATTCGATCTGGCAACTGCTAGCCCTCGCAGGGACAACTTTTATTTTCAGGTTCTGTTGGCATGTGCTTTGGCACCGACGGACGACCTAGGTTCGTTTCGAGCAGCAGACATTCGCTTACCATTCTCGCGCATAATGAGACGCGAAATGAAAATCCCGACATTCGCACGACACTTGCACGGCTTGAGTAATGACAGCCGAGGAGCTGTGCTACAGCGCCTCGGAGAACCTCATCGATATCGGTTTAGGTTCTCCGATCCATTGCTGCAGCCTTACGTGCTCATGAGAGGGCTCCAAAGCAATTTACTCACTCTTGAAGAGGCTGCTTCTTTTGCTTCTAGTCAGAGCGAATCTAAGTCATTTGAATATCAACCTACATTAGATATTCACTAACTGGCTATTGCAGAACAGACCGAGTCTACTAACCGCTCGGCACCTCTCGCATCTCGCTAATTCCCTCACTCCCTAAAAATGCGGCATCACCTCGTCGCTCATCAGCCTTAGCGAGTTGACAACCCGGTCCGCCGGAATCTGCCCCCCGTAGTTGACCTCCATCACCACGCCCGTCACACCCAGGTCCTCCTGGTACCCCTTGATCGTATCCACGATCTTGGCGGCAGTGCCGAAGACCACGCGCTCCTCCAGCACCTGCTCGTACGGCGCGGCGGCGATGCGGCGCATCCGCTCGGCGGTCTCCGGGTTGGCGGCGGTCTGGATCAGCTCGGTGACAGCGTACTGGATCGCTCCCAGCGCGCTGACCCGCGGCTCCTCGTGGGCCCTCTCCGTCGTCTCTGCGCAGTACACCGGCACGCGGATGGCGATGTCCGGAGTGCCCGTGAAGCCCGACTCCGCCAGCTTTTCGCGGTAAGACGCCAGCCGCTCTTTCAGTGCCTCCCGGCCCGTGTTTGCGCTGATGAAGATCGGATGCCCCATCGCGCCCACCAGTGGGAACGTGTCCTCTCCGGCCACCGCCACCCGCACCGGCGGGTACGGCTGCTGGTAGGGCTTGGGCGTCACGGTCACGTCGTGGAATGAATGGTACTCGCCTTCGTGAGAGAGGCTGTCCTCGCGCCACGCCTTCATGATGATTTCCAGCGCCTCCAGGAAGCGGGAGCGGCTCTCGGAATAGGGCACGTTGTAGCCCTGGTAGTACTTGGTCAGCCCGCTGCGCCCAATGCCGAAGTCGAAGCGCCCCTTGCTGATGTGGTCCACCGTGGCCGCCTCCTCGGCGACCCGCAGCGGATTGGTCAGTGGCAGCACCTGCACCGCCAGGCCGGTGCGGATGCGCTCGGTGCGCGCGGCGATGGCGCTGGCGATGACCATGGGCGACGCCAGCACGGCCCGCTCGGGACTGAAGTGGTGCTCAGCCAGCCAGACGGTATCGAACCCCATCTGCTCGGCCTCGGTGACCTGGGTGAAGGACTCATCGAAGGCCTCGGCCTGTGAATTGCCCCTGCGTACGTGGAAGTCGGTGAACATTCCGAAATTCATCTGCAATCTCCGGAAAAACCTGCTGCTCAAATTTTCGCACTAAAGGCGAGTTTATGCGCCTGCAGTCGTATGCGTCAATTCAAACCCTCGCTGGCGCCGTTTTCTCCAGCGAAGGCACCTCATCCAACCGTCACACCACCCCGCTCCCGCCCCCCAACGGCATAACTCGCCCCCAACCGTCTTTCCCGCGAAAGCGGTAATCCAGCCCCCAAAAACCGCCCGGCCCGCCAGAAAGACGTAGGGGAGGGTTTCAAACCCGCCCCACCATCAGTGCCGTACCGACAGTCCCTCCACCCCAACCGTCTTTCCCGCGAAAGCGGGAATCCAGTCCCAAAAACTGCCCGGCCCGCCGGAAAGACGTAGGGGCGGGTTTCAAACCCGCCCCACCATCAGTGCCGCACTAACAGTCCCTCCACCAACCGTCTTTCCCGCGAAAGCGGGAATCCAAACCCCCGTCACCCTCGCGAAATTTGTAGACCATCGGCGCCGTCGGACCGCAGCCGGAATCCACAGCCCCAACGCCTCAGAATTGACCCGTAAAGCCAGAATTGCTGACAATTGCCCCTTTACAGGCCTCATGACACATCTCTAACCTGAATACATAGAGATACAACTTGCCACCGCTGCCGCCAACTCCCACGTCGCAGTCGGACTGCAACTCCCAAGCCGGAAAAGTCAAAATGCTCGGATTTGAGCGGAAATGATCGGATTATCCGTATTTTCGGAAGGCATCAGGACCCAGGATCACGTCCTTGAGCCTCATCTTAAAGGCCTCGCGACACGTCCCCATCCTGACGGCATGGAGATACAACTCGCCACCGCTGCCGCCAACTCTCACGTCGCAGTCGCCCGCAACTCCCAAGCCGGAAAAGTCAAAATGATCGGGTTTGATCGGAAATGATCGGATTATCCGTATTTTCGGAAGGAACCAGGACACAGAATCACGTCTATGAGACTCATAGAGGCCCTGGAGCTCAAATTGGCTCTGCTCTCTGTAAGTCTGGTCTGTCTTCGGGAAGTTTGGTCGATAGTTGGCGCCGGGGGTGGGGAAATCGTCAATTACAAGGAAGGTGGGAATCCGGAGCTATGGCGCCTCAGGGTAACTGCGGCCGAAACCCCGGAGAGTCGCAAAATTGCACAAAATTGAACAGGAATGCCCCCCCTGCCCTGCGACGGACTGAACTCAGGGCCGCGCCCACTCGGTCGCCCTCGGCGCCGGGCACCGCTCCCTTTCCAGGCACCCCATGTCCTGCCAGGTTGTGAAAGCGTTCGCTGCGTCTCGCCTTTTGCGAACCAAGGACAGGACTGCTTTCGTGCTGCTGCCCTATACCGGCGGCCGCTGCGTGTGCCACTCCGTCGCCTGCTCGTACGCGTGGCCAGCGCGCAGAACCGTCGTCTCCTCGAAGGGCCGCCCCGCGATCTGCAGGCTCAGCGGCAGACCATCCTCGCTGAATCCACACGGCACCGACAGCGCCGGCAGGTTGGCCAGGCTGGGAACATTGGTCATCAACCAAGGTGTACGACCAACGTTCTCCTTGCTCGTTATCTCAGGGTCGGGGCTCCGGACTTGCGCTGGAACGCCTATTGTCGGGGAGATCATCAGGTCGTACTCCTCCAGGGCTTGGAGTACCTCCGCCCGCAGCAGCGTCCGTAGCCTTATGGCCTTGTAGTAGTGGGACGCCGGCATTATCGCGTTGACCATGTACCCGATACGGTTGTCGTGTCCGATGTCCCGCGGCCGCTCGCGCAACAGGTTCGCGTACGTTGTCGGAGCCTCCACCCGTATGCCACCATTGATGGGACCGGAGTGCGCCGCCATCGGCACCGACATCTCATTTACGTCCGCTCCCAGTCTCGACAGCACGTTCCCAGCCTCGAGAATGGCCTGCCCCACCTCCGGCTCCACCGCGTCGGCATAGAGCACCTCGCGAAGGATGCCGATTCGAAGCCCCTCGACTCCTCCGCCCAGGGAAGCGCGGTAGTCGGGCAGTGGCTCCTGTCGTGTCAGCCGGTCGTTGGGATCGTGCCCCGCAATGGCCTGCAGCATGATCGCGCAGTCCTCGACGGTGCGCGCCAGCGGGCCTACTGTGTCCATGGAACGCACGCCCGGAGCCACGCCGTATCGGCTCACCAGACCCCACGTGGGACGTATCCCGGCCAGTCCGCACCACGCCGCAGGGCAGCGCACCGAGCCGCCGGTGTCCTCGCCCAGCGTGGCCGCAGCCAGGAAGGCTGCCGTCGCGGCCCCGCTGCCGCTGCTCGACCCGCCGCATGAGCGTTCGCGGTCCCACGGGTTGCGGGGTGGGTCGAACTGGTGCGATAGCGCCGTGGTCGCGAACTCGGTCATGTTCAGCTTGCCCAGCAGTATCGCCCCAGCCTCCTTGAGGCGGGCGATCACCGTCGCGTCGTACTCGGGTACGAACTCGTCGAACACCGGCGTGCCGATGGTTGTGCGCACACCCTCGGTGTATATCTGGTCCTTGACCGCCACCGGGACCCCGTGCAGGGGACCGCGATACTGGCCGCCGGCGATCTCGTCCGCGGCCGCTTGGGCCGCCTCCCGCGCCTGCTCGGCCGTAACCGTCAGGTACGCGCGGATGTCGCTGTTCAGCGACTCTATTCGAGTCAGGTATGCATCCGTTACGTCAACCGGCGACAACTCCCGGCTGCGGATCAATTCGCTCAGTGCGGCCAGGGTCAGGAAGGGTATCTCGGCGCGCTCCATCTGGACTACCCCCCAGCAGGATGACGGCATAATAGGCGCGCGTTACCGGTCGGTCAAGGCGAGAACAGTGAGGATGTAACCATTGATCGGGTTTGAAGCCACCAGAATCCGTGAAGCGACTGGATCGCGTGCCCGCCAGGAAGGCTCATGCACTACGTCCGCCGATCGCCCCGTTGACGATGAGAAGGAACCAGCGGAACGTCTAGGTGACCGCCCTCTCTTCCCGCAAACGCTCCACTTCCTCGGTGCTGTAGCCCAGCCACGCCAGGATCTCTGCCGTATGCTCCCCCAACGCCGGCGACGGCGGCGCGTGCGGCAGGGGAGTCCCGCTGAACTTCGCGTACGGCCCCACCATCTTCACCGTCCCTTCCTGCGAATGCGCGAACTCGTCCACCAGTCCGTTCGCCACCACCTGCGGGTCGTCGAACATCTCCTCGATGAATCGCACCGGCCCCGCCGGGATGTTGCGTTCCGCCAGGATCTGCAGCCACTCACCGCTGGTCTTGCTGCGGAACAGCTCTTCGGCCCGACGTTCCAGGTTCCGGATGTATTCCCGGGACTCCGGCTTGTTGGGGTCCCAGTCCGGCGCCATCGACTCGTCCGTAATGTCCAGGGTCTCCAGCAGCCTCAGGCGCAGCGGCTGGCTCAGGCATCCCACGCCAATGGGCCCGTCGGCGGCCATGTAGACCCGATAGTAGATGTTGCCGTGGTGCTCTCGTCGACGGCTCCCCGGCGACAGCTGCACCAGTTCGTCATAGGAGGCTCCGGCAGCCCGCTGCTCGTCGATATCCCGAAGCGTCTTCTCCCGCATCTCCCTGTCCAGCTTCTCCACATGCAGGAACCTGGCTCCCATCAGGTTCAGGGCTTGCCCCAACAGCGTGGTCTCGATCTTCTGGCCAACACCGGTGCGCTCCCGGGCATACAGGGCGGCGCTGACCGAGCCTGCCATGGCCACGCCCGAAGCCGTATCAATGAGCGGACTGGACCATACCCACGACGGAACGTCGTCCACTGTCTTGGTTTCAGAGGCGATCATCCCGGTCATTGCCTGGATGATCATGTCGTAGCCCGGCCGGTGGGCCTCCGGACCCAGGCGCCCGTAGGCGGTGAGTTCGCAGTACACCAGCCGGGGGTTGATGGCAGACAGTCTCTCGTAGTCCACCCCCAGCTTTTCCGCTACGTCGGGACGGTAGTTCACCAGCACCACATCGATGTGCTTGACCAGGCGCGACAGTATCTCCTGTGCCTCGGGCTTGGTGAGGTCCATCGGCAGACTGCGCTTGCCCCGGTTGTAGACCATGAACGTGCGGCTCTCCGGCTTGGATTCCGGGGCCGTGAACCGCTGCGTCAGTCGCCATGGCTCGCCCCACGGCGGCTCGATCTTGATCACGTCGGCGCCCATTTCGGCCAGGATCCTACCGGACAGCGGCCCGGCAATGATCTCGGTAAAGTCGGCCACCCTCACGCCTTCCAACGGACCGGGCATCGCTACCTACCTCCAGGCACGGCTGGTCGGGTATTCGCCACTTGCATTCTGGTGGATGGCATTCGCCATTCCGTCAACAGAGGGAATCCAGGACTCGCTGACACCGTGGGACTACTCACCCAGCAGTTCGGCCAGCGCAGCGTTCACATCGGCGGGACGCTCGCAGTGGGGGAAGTGGCCTGCCCGCTCCAGCTTGATGTAGCGAGACCCGGGAACGGCCTCGTGAATCTCCAGCTCGTATTCGTCCGGCTGCATCGGATCGTCAACGCCCCGCACCAGGGTCAGCGGCGCCTTCAGCTTGTGGATGCGGTCCCTGGCGTCAAACCTGTCGATGGTCAGCAGGTCGTTGTGCTGCGAGATGGGGCCGACCTTCTTGTGGCATTCAATCAGCTCATTCCGAAGGTCTGGATCATCTACGAACAGGAGCATGTGCTCCATGGTGTCCAGCCACTTCTGCATCGGCTCCCCGCCGTTAGCGGCGTTGAGGCGGAACTCCAGGCTGCCCGGCGCCCGCTCCTTGGGCCGCATAGCCACCGTCATCAACAGCAGTCCGTCCACCTCGTCAGGCCAGGTCAGCGCGTAGTCCAGCGCCACGCAGGCACCGAGCGTGAATCCCGCCAGCACCAGCCCGCCTGTGTGCCCTCGCTCCCGCAGCCAATCCCGCAGCCAGCGGGTGTAGCCCACCACATCCTCGAGCGATTCCCCCTCCAGGTGCCCAGGCAGGTCGGGGGCCAGCGCACCGGGAAAGCGCTCCATCTGGTAACGGTAGGATGCAGCGCATCCCCCGGCGCCGGGACCATGGATCAGGACCAGCTGCGACATAGGACTCCTCCTCAGACTATCGGCCACGGCGACGGGAATGACAGGCCCGTGCGGGCCAGCATGCTCTCACCCACTGCCTGCACCTCGGCGATCAGGGCCTGCTCGTCCACGAACAGCGGCGTGTGGGCCTCCACTACCACGCGGCCGTCAACGATAACAGTATGCACGCTGCGACCGTCGGCATTGTAGACCAGGCTGTTGACGGGGTTGAAGAGCGTGGCCCACTCGGCTCGATTTGTGTCATACAGCGCCAGGTCTGCCTTCTTGCCCGGCTCGATGGAGCCTATATCGTCTCCCAACCCCAGCGCCCGCGCCCCGCTGATGGTCGCCATTTCCAGTGCGGTCTCGGCGGTGATGGCGGTGGAACTGCGGCGGGCGTCCTTGTACAGCACGGCGATGAGATACATGGCCCGGTTGGTCTCGATCAGGTTCGAGTTGTTGCCCGCATCTGTGCCGATTCCTGCCGTAATCCCTGCATCCAGCATTTCGGGCAGCAATCCCTCCGACGTCATACCGAAGCCGGACTTGACCGCCGCTGTGGGCACGGCCACCACCTTAGTACCGGTTCGGGCCAATGCCTCGACCTCCGACATGTCCAGCCCCAGGCAGTGGGACATTACCACGTTTTCGCCCAGCACACCCAGGCTCTCCAGGTACTGGCTGGGCCGCATCCCATGGTCGCGTATGCAGGACTCCACGTACGCCGCGCTGTTGTTAAAGTGCAAAGTCAGCGACACACCGTGCTCGTCAGCAAGCCGCTTCGACTCCTGCAGCAGCCTTGGCGTGGAGAAGTTGGGCCCGAAAGGCATGGCCCAGGCCCGCACCCGCCCGTCAAGAGCTCCGTCGTAGTCGTGGATGACACGACCCACGATATCGATGGCCTCGTCAGTCTCGTAGACCGGCAGGTTGACCGGGTTGGGGAGGTCGGTCACATGGGCGCCCACGATGATACGACAGCCGGATTGTTCGTATGCCCGCATGCCCGCATTGAGGTACTTGGTACTGCCCGGGTCCACGAAGGTAGTGGTGCCGTACTTCAGCAGCTCGGTGATGCCCAGCAGCGAGGTCAGGTACTCCTCCTCCGCGGTCATCTCGCCTTGCAGACGAAACACGTTGGGAAGGTAGTTGGATCCCAGGCTGTCGGGAAAGATGCCCCGCGTGGCATGGGCGTAGCTGATGTGCATGTGCCCGTTGACCAACCCAGGTGCCACCACCATCCCGCTGGCATCGATGGTGCGATCGGCCGCGACGTCGACCAGTTCCGCCGACTTTCCCACCCGTGTGATGCGGCTGTCCTCGATCACCACTGCACCATCGGCGATGATGCGCCGCTCTCCGTCCATGGTGATGACGTATCGAGCGCCCTCAATTTTCAGCGAACCGTCCGGCATCTACGCCTCCGTTGGACCGTAGTGGCCCATCGCAATAATTGGCAATTATAGCGTCAAGGCTGAGGCAGGTGAGCCGAAAAAGAAAAGGGGCGCATCGTCGTGCGCCCCGTATTCAGGGTCTTGCGGGATCTGTGATGGCCTATAGGCTGTCGAGAAAGGCCGAAACCGCCGCGTTGAACTCGTCGGGCTTCTCCATCTGGGGGCTGTGTCCGCAGTTGTCGATGATCGACAGCTGGGAGCCAGGGATCGAGCCGCGGAAAATCTCGCCGCACTCCATCGGGATGATGGCGTCATCGGCGCCCCATACTATCAACGTGCGGGCCTGCACCTTGGTGAGGTAGTGGGGCAGGCTGGGGTTGTGCAGGTAGGGCTTCCACGCCAGCCTGGACAGCATCTCGCGGTTGGAGTGGTCGACCGCCGCCTCTGCGGGGGTGGGCTCACGGGTGAAATGCTCGTAATTTGGCACCTGTTCCGGGTTGTGGAAGGCCAGCTGCAGGCGTGTGGCCCCACCTACCATGAATACCTCGGCGATCTCGGAGTTTTGAGGCCGGACGCCAGCGGCGTTGATGAGAATCAAACCTGATATGTCGCTGCTCCCCATCGCCGCCATCTCCGCGGCAACCCAGCCACCGATGGAGTGGCCGACCACCACGTAATCGTCGAGACCGAGCCCCCTGGCCAACTCAAGGGTGAAGTGGGCCATGTCAGTTATGCTGTAGATCCATCCCGGCCGTGGGGTGCCGAAGAAACCAGGGAGGGAGGGCGCGTAGACGGTGCGCCGCTGAGCCATCGGGCCGCTGGTGGGATCGAAGGTGCCGAACCCGCCACCCCCGTGGAGGAAGAGAAGGGGAGGACCTGAGCCGCCGGAAAAAACCTCGACCGGTGTGCCCGAAACTTGCACCGTTGACTTGTTGCCCACTGCTGCCAGCGTCATGCACTATACCTCGCTTTCGGTGTTTGGCGCGTCTTGCCCGCGAACGGAGCTAAGAGGGGTCGTTTACTGCTGTGAGCGCCATGGATAAGGCTCAAAAGCATGCCGATTCTGTTACATCCGGCGGTACCTTGTCAAGCTGAATCAGGCTTGACACCATACCCGGCCCTCAATACCATAGAAGTAGTTGTTCTCCGTTCCCCGACGGAGGACGTTCTCTTTGGGGATTAGTCTAGCGGTAGGACGCCTGACTCTGGATCAGGTAGCGGAGGTTCGAATCCTCCATCCCCAGCCACGCAACCGTCTCCCTTAAGCGCTCTCCGCGACGAGAACGTAGCTCTCCCCAGATCATCCCTCCCCGCGTAGCGTGCTGCCCGTTTCCTCCGTCCCACCGCTTTCACTTGGGTAGACGAAAGTCGCTCCTGAAACTGCTTAACACTGCCCGTTGGCTGAGTCGGATGGAGATCAATCGATCCCATCGCGGCATATGGCTGAATTCCTCTCAACCACCTCTCACCGTCCGCAGCCTCGCTATCGCTGTCTCTGCGATAGCGCAGTTTGACGAGTTGGTCGGCAGGCACAAGCGTGTAGAGGCGCGCAACTTTCGCTCATCCTCGAGGCGGATACTGCGTCCAGGACCCTTCGGTAGACTGGATAGTCGTACTCCGGAAATTTCCCGAAATACCGCCCCCTGGTATTCTGTGTCAGTGTCCAGAAACCTATTCAAACTGGGCATCGGCCCTAACGTACGCCATTCGTCTGGTCTTCATTCAAGTCGAATGGAAAGCAAGGTACTGGTACGGTTTACGCCTTTCGTGTGAACAAAACCCTTAGTTGGCACATCAATGTGCATTTTCTGCTTTCCAGAGGACGAGTCTCTTACAAATTGGTTGCCGGCAGGATTATCTGAACATAGTTAAGTTAGCTTGTGCGTTTCATCCAACGCACAGACATTGAGCTCCTCCTGCTTTAGCTTTCAAGGACTTTGCCTCCTCTGGCAACAGGGTATGGGCCGAACCGATCTTACGGATTTTCCGTAGAGGGCTGCGTGTGCGGGCCATTTCGAGGCCCGGGGTCCCCGAAAATTTGAGGGCCGCCTGCATATAGCCGGGGTGAAGATCCGCTGGGACTTACCCGGGTAGAGGAATCGAAAGATCGGGCGCACCGAACGAGGGGTCTGGTCATCCGTCGGGGGGAGGATGACCGCTGATACGACCCATGCTCGTCGGCATCCCCAACGCGTGGGAACGACTGTCTGACGCGTGAACCACGGATTCAGAGCCCCTCAATGTACAAAGCAGAATTTCTCAGGATAGTATTGCCGGCGCTGGTCACCCTTTCCGCCGTGGCTGTTCTATCGGCGGCGGGACTCTTGCTCTACACTCCGGTCTGGGCCAGCCAGCAGGACCGCTCTGAAAATTGGAGTTCGATCACCGAACTGGGCGACTCCCTTGGACAGCCTGCCGAGGTGGAGAAGGGAAACCGAAACAACCCCGCTTTCGACCCTCAATCTGCCACCTGCTCGGACGGGTTTCAGGTTGAGCCCGTGGCCATCCGCGGCGGCGTGGAAGTGCGCTGGACCTGCGACCACCCAACGGAAATGCGGGGCTACAGGCTGGACCGGGAAAGCAATGACGCCCCCCGTTCCGGCCTGAGCGGCCACTGGGCCCGGGGGTATACTGGTCCAATCCCGAAACACTTCGCGGACCTCGACCATCTCTGGTTGATTGACGGCGTGACCTACCGGTACCAGATAGGGCTCTTGGACGCTGACAAGAATGTCATCGCGACGTCCTCCTGGGGTTCCATTGTCTACACACCCGTAGAATGGGATACGGAACCCGCGACGCCCGACACGGACAACTCCAATACAGATGACACTTCCACGGACGGATCGGACCCCAATAATCCCGATGACCAGAATAACGGCGGAACCGGCACTGATGGTTCAAACGGTTCCAACTCCGGTGATTCGGGGTCAGGTGGTTCAGGCTCCAGCGGTGGAGGTTCTGGCGGTTCAGGGGGCTCCGGTGGTCAGTCCAGGCCCAGCAGCAGGGGACCGGCGTTCTCGTCCAGCCCCGCGGTTGTGCCCACTCGCACCCCAACCCTGACGCCCACGCCGACTCCGGAGCCAACCCCCACACCCACGCCTAGTCCCACGCCGACCCACACTCCCACCCCCACGGCAACTCCGACCGCGACGCCAACCCTGACACCGACGGCGACCGCAACTCCTACTCCGTCGGCGACACCCACACATACCCCCACACCGACCGCAACCCCTACCCATACACCGACTCTTACGCCGACGCCGACTCCAACCGAGCAAGCGCCCCGGGCATTGCCGACCCGGACTCCTGTACCTACGGCCACGCCGGCGCCTCCTCCCACACCCACGGCGACCGCAACGCCCGCGCCCACCGAACCACCCACGCCCACTCCCCTGCCGGTCCTAGTGGTGCCGGAGGAACCAAGCCTGCCTGAAGCCGTCGGCCCCTTTGGTCGCGTCCAGAACACACTCGACGGCGTTGCGTTCGAGACCCGCAAGCGCCTCTCGCTGATCGCGCCGCTGCTGGCGGTGTTGATCGCCGCTATGTTCTTCTACGCCTACTTGATCCGCCGTCGTCGGTCGCTGCGGCGCTCCCAGCCCGAACCTGAGGAATGAGGCGGCGAATGACGCTGGTCCGAGCTGCCTACCCATTCTGACGGCACTCCGTTTCCGGCGGTCGGATGATTGATTTGCCTGAGGATGGCGCTAGTGGGCAACGATGCTACGGGGTACCGCTTTCGCGAACCTCATACCAGCGCTTCAGCTCAAGCCAAGGGCAGGACCTGCGACGGGGAGATGTCGGGGGGTGGAGAGTCTCAATTAAGGTTCGTATCGCACCGGATACACCCAGAAGAGTGTGCAATTTTCGATAGTCGGAGTCTCAGTAAGGGATCTTGCGAGTGGCACAAGATGGCCCGCAGGTGATGCCCAAACAGCGTTTGCCACGATGAAAATCCTCGATTTTCATTCCATCTTGCAGAACGCGACTCGGGTTGTTGCAGCGAGCAGAGGGCATGAATTGTTGAGAACATGTGTTTGGTTGTACTGGAGCACAACCTGACTTTCAAAGGGTGGGCCGGAGAGTTGCAGCGTTGCGCACTAGGTGGGCCCGTCAAATCTCCGGGTTGCGAACGCAGTGCACCAGTCTCCCGTGAAAATGGTAGTGAGGATACCTCGATAGAAAAGGCTTGAATTCGAACACTGTTTTCCCTTCTACTCTGGTACGGGTACAGGGCACATTGAGTATTGTCGGCCCCACCGGTACTACTAAAAAGGTACGTTTCTCGTCTGGCAGATTATGGTAACCAAGGAATATAATGGCCCCCGTCCAGTACAATCTGATAGTGCCGTCGGGGGGTCATGGTAGACGGGTCAAGTCAGCAGGCCTTTAACGGAAGTCGGGCCTATGTGGAAGCTGCAGCCGGTCTCCGCGCCGTACTATCTCTCCTGGCGCCGCCACACGCCGCATCAGCCTCTCTGCCCGCTGGGCGCTCCTAGTGTTACGTCAGTGTTGTATTGATGGGTATAGGGACTTTAGTCTGATTCGGGCATCCTCGGTGGTGAAGCGCCAGTTCACTCGTATGCCGTCCCGGTTGCGCTGAGCCTGCCACGCTGCTGCCTCCCTCCGCAGGACGCTCCGGTCCGGGATGCGGCGGTCGAGGCATTGCCGGGCCATCACGCCGATCTCGATCTCTGCCATGTTCAGCCAACTGCCGTGCTTGGGTGTGTAATGTATCTCCAGCCGCTCCGCGATGCGCCGCGCCTCCGCCGGCTCAAAGGCCTCGTACAGTGATGACGGATGATGCGTATTCAGGTTGTCCATCACCAGCACTATCCGCTCCTTGTCAGCATAGTCCTCGTCCACCAGTTTCCGCACCACATCGGCCCAATCTCTCCGGGTGCGGCGCTCTGTAACCTCCACCCGCCGCCATCCCTCCAAGGGCGCGAACAGCATGAAAAGGTTGCTCACACCGTTGCGTTCGTATTCATAGTCATAAGAAGCTGCCGCTCCGGGGCGGGGTGGACGGCCCAGCCGGGTCTCCTTCACCTGCTGTTTACTGGTCTCGTCCAAGCACACCAGGACCTCGTTGTCCCGGTATTGGCGGTGATAGACCTCCAGCACATCCTCCATGGCGCAGACAAACTCAGCACTGCCATTCGGCGGGATGCACCAGCATTCTTTCAACCAAGGCTTGAGTTCGTTTTTTTCAGCGTCTGGCGCACCGTTTCGGTGCTGATGCTGTCCACTATCTCGCATTCAACCAGTTGATCCGCCAGCAGTTGCAGGGTCCAGCCGGCACGGCCCTCCGGCGGTTGGGAACAGGTCAAGGCAATCAGGTGAGCCTCCCCTTCACCGTCCAGCTTCCGCCGCCGCCGGTTGAGCTGTTGCCTGCGCCCCAAGGCTGCCTCCAGACCCTCCTCAACGCAACGGCGGCGCACCCGCTCCACCGTGGCGGTGCCCACCTTCAGGGCCTGAGCAATCTCCTCGTCCCTCATGCCGCCGTCAGCCTGATTTTCGTCACAAAGCAGCAGGATGCGGGCATGGGTCTGCTTATAGGCTGCCGCCCGTCCCTTGGACACCAGCGCCATCAGCTCCTGTTGCTCCTCCTCCGCCAGCCCTACCCTGTACCTCTTCACCATCATCCACACCCCACGTCCCAAACTTCCCCTTAGCCACCGGCCTTATGGTACCCCATTACCCATCAGTTCAACGATGCCCGGCTACTAGGTGAGCCAGGCCCAGTTCGACCCGACATGACACCTCGCCTCCCCACCGGCCTTGACCTCCAGTCGCTTTTCCTCGCCGTCTTCGTCGTCGCCCTCGCCGTCGCTGCCCTGTCCCTCGCCCTCCAGCCAAGCGGTGAGGTGGAGGCGCAGTCTACGACTAACCCGTGCCCAAAGGCGTCAAATACTACTGATCGGCTTCAGGTGTGCCTGGCAAGCGTCAATGTGGAAGAGAGGTCAGCGGGCGGTGTGACTGTGAAGTCAAGAGTTGAGGTTAACCGAGTTATTCAGCCCACAGAAACGGCGGAGGGGGCCGATTCAGATAAATTAACGTGCGCCGGTGGCGGAAACGGAAACGGAAACGGAAACGGAACCGAAACACTAAGACCTGCATCACAGGCGGGATTTTAGTGTGGGATTCTTTTTTTGGTCCGCTATCTGATCCTGGAAGATTTGTTGACGAACTGATAGCTTTCGCAATTCGCCAAGACGAGGAACCCGTGGCCTATGAGAGATTGTCCTACGTCGTATGTAATGACGGTATCGACAGAAATCGTGATATTAAGATAAAGATTAACCCTGTGTTCGTCCCGGAGTACGGCTACACCATTCACGAAAGTTATAACGAGGAAACCATAACTCTCAGAAATAATGAGGATTTGGGCGGCACACCATGTCCCGGTAGGGTGGTCGTGACTCCGCTGGAACTGGACGTTGAAGAAAACACGACGAAAACCTACACAGTGGAGCTAAGTAGCCGACCAAAGCACGACGTCAACATCCAAATCACAATTGAAGGGGACATGGATGTAACGTTACCCAATAATAATGGCATGAACATGCCGACTCTGACCTTCCCTCATAATGATTGGGCCACACCGCAGCCTGTTGCTGTGAACGCAGCCGAGGACGAGGATGGTGTTGACGATACAGCCACCATTACCCACTTGGCGACCAGCACTGATTCCGACTACGAAGGAATGATAGTCTACGTGAAGGTTACGGTTGACGATACCGACAACAGCCCAGCGACAGGTAAGCCCACGATCAGCGGAAATCCCCGAGTGGGACAAAGGCTCACAGCAAACACCGGTGGGATTAGTGACCTGGACGGTCCACCCAGCCCCACGTTTTCATACCAATGGCAGCGGGACGGCACTGATATTCTAAACGCAGATAAAAGAACTTACAGGCTTAGTGATGCTGACGGGGGTCGTAGGATCACCGTTGAGGTAACTTTCACGGATAGTAGGGGTAACGACGAGATTCTGGTGAGCGACCCCACGGGACCCGTATCTCCGAGACCACCCCCAAACACCGCCACCTTTACTCCCACTCCCACCAACACTCCCACTCCAACCCAGTCAAACTCTGGCGGAGGAGGCGGAGGCGGAGGCGGCTCACAACCGATATTCAACCCGCAGCCCCCACCACCTCCTCCCCCACCGCCACGCCAGCCGGAGAACACGGGTGGCGGCAGTTCGGGCGAAGGCAACTCAGGCGGCGGTGGGGGAGGATCCGGTGGCGGCGGTGGCAACACCGGACGTAGCGCGGCGGACTTCACGAGTTCTGCCAGCTATTCGAGCTTCCAGCAGAATCTGGCCAGCCTGCTCGGGGTGGTGCCTTTCGTCACGCCCACACCGACTCCTACGCCAACAGCCACGCAGTTGCCGGTACCCACGCTGGTGCTAGAGGCCACGCCGACGCCGACGCCGACCCCAACTCCCACGCCTACGGCGTTGCCGCCTGGACCCGCGGCGATATCGGCGCCGACGCCAATCCCGCCGCCCACATTGGTCCCTGCGCCGGTTGGTACTCCAACGCCCACGCCGGTTCGGAGAGTGATTGTGCCGCCGAGCCTTGAGGAGCCGGGGCTGCCGGTCATCGGCAACGCGGTGCCCCGTGTCAGGAACGCGCTGGGTCAGGCTCTCGGCGCGGATCGCACCCGGATGACCCTGGTGATCATCTTGATCATTGTCCTGTTAGTGGCTGCCGGGGTATTCATCTACCTGATCCTGCGCCGGCGCTGATGCGGAGGCGATCTACTTCCAGAGCCCGGGTTACATCAGTTGACGCAACAAAGAACTGGGACGCGATTTGGTGCTCGCGTCCCAGCATGTTCTTCGCCGACTGCGGGGGCACTTCTTTGCCGCCGCCATCCCGGGTCTTCAGGTCTGAGCGCTCATTCGCTCCACGATCCCGGCCATATCCATCGGTTCGTCATCGGCTTCCTCGACCTCTTCCTCCGGTTGCACCACCGGGATGTGCATGGTGAATTCCGCGTAATCACCCAAGGAGGTATCCACCACGATGTCCCCGCCCATCCGCCGGGCCACGTCGGCAGCGATGGTCAGGCCCAGGCCGGCTCCCAGCGCTCCCTCACGCGTTGAAAAGAAGGGGTTGAAAATCCTGGCGACGTTCTCCTCCTCAATTCCGGGGCCGTTGTCACGCACCCGGACCTCGATCATTTCATCAATCAGGTGGCTCGAGACGTTCAGATGGGGTTGGTATTCCTCTCCAACCTCGACTCGCTTGGTCTGCATGGCGAAGCAGGCATTGGATACCAGGTTGATCACCGCTTCGCCGAAATCCCGCTCCGCGAGCATCTGCTCACCCACCGACGCGTCCAGGTCGAAGGCCACCTCCACGTGAAAGTCCCCGAACTCCGACTCGAAGGTGTTGCAGCCCTGCTGCGCTGCCTGCCGTAAGACCGCGTTCAGGTCGGTCAGCACCGGCGTCCCGCCCTCGGCGCTCAGGCCCCGCATTCGCTCCACGATGGCCAGCGCCCGGCCGCCGTTGTAGGAAACGCGCCCCAGGCTCTCGGTTATCTCTCCGCTCAGCTCGTCGAGGAGAGAGGCGTCCCCTTCCGACAACTGGTCCCGGTAGCTGTCCAGCATGTCGGAGAGTTCTTTGTAAAGGTCAAGGGACCCCTCCGAAAAGTTCTTGACGAAGTTCAGGGGGTTGCTGATTTCGTGGGCCACGCCGGACACCAGTTCACCCAGCGCCGCCAGCTTCTCCTGCGCCACCAGTCGGGCCTGCATGCGCTGGAGCTCGGCGTTGGCCTCCTGCAGCTCCCCGTAGAGTTTCTCGACCAGGTTGAGGCGTTGCACCTCCAGCGCCTGCTGGCGAAAATGCTCCAGAGCGTCGGCCAACTGGCCGATTTCGTCCCGGCTGATCTCAGGAACCGGCGTCTCAAGGTCGCCGGATGCCATTGCCCGCATGCGCTCGGACAGAGCGGACAGCCGTCGAACCACCGCGTTGCCGACCCAGATCCAGGCCGCCAGGGTCGCTGCGACGACGCTGACGATGCTGATGACGGCCAGCAGCACCCGACCCTGATCGAAGCTCTCGGTGGCCATACCGAGGGTCTCCGAGGAATGTGTGCGGGCGCTCTCCAGCAGCACGGCCGTTGTCGCTTCCAGGGTCTCGCTGGCGCCTTCGAACGACCCTGCCAGGTCCTGCCTCTGGGCCGCCAGGACAAGTTGCAGGCGGCGGGCCGCAAAGATCCCCTGGCCTTCAC
Organism: Dehalococcoidia bacterium; assembly: GCA_965215675.1. Classification (GTDB taxonomy): domain Bacteria; phylum Chloroflexota; class Dehalococcoidia; order Lucifugimonadales; family UBA3495; genus VXOI01. The sequence continues at coordinate 791,017 of OZ244112.1, forward strand.
CGGCCTCGCGGATGGGTGCTTCCAGCCCGCTCTGCGTCAGCGCCGCGAACTCGTCCCACATTTCGTCCAGGGCTGCTTCATCTTCCGCGCGAAAGACCCGTCCGAGCAGTCGCAGGCCTGCTAAGGACGTTTCGGAGTCAGCAGGTATCGCCGCGATGCGTTGCCGAAGGTCGGCCACGGACGCATCAGCCTGCAGCGTTGCTGACCGGTTCAGCCGGAGGGCGTCAATGGTGTTGGCAACTCCGTAGGCGGCATCCTGCACCTGTACCACATCTTCCGCCAGGGCCGGAACACCGTTGGGCTGGATGAGGGCATTTTCCAAGCGGGTAATGGAATCGCTGACGTCCGTCTCCTGGACCTCGCTGGTGCCCGACAGTAGTTCCAGACCCAGTGCGCGCATGCGCTCAGCCTCGCGGGCAACCTCCCACGATGCCTCCAGCACCGGCACGGATTCCGATTCTGCCTGGTAGTTCAGGTCACCGCTGCGTTCGAAGTAATAGACACCGACCGCGCTGGACACCAGTGTGAGCATCACAGCAAACGCAAGGGCCATATACAGCCGCGTTCCGATGCCGCGCCATCTGCTTAAGAGAAAACGCATAGCGAGACCAACTCCTGCGGCGCCGTATAGAACTCGAAGGATTGGTAGGATGATACCTTTGAGCGATTAACGGGAATGGGTTGATTACGGCCGCTCTTCGCGTTCCACCAAGTGAATCAGCAGTCCGCCTACGCTGCCGGGATGGATGAAGCCGATCTGGGCCTGGCGGCTGCCAGGGCGGCCCTGAGTGTCGATCAGCGTGTATCCCGCGGACTCCAGGCGGCCCAACTGGGCGTCGATGTCCCGCACCTTGAGGGCCAGGTGATGCAGACCAGGGCCGCGGGTCTGGATGAAGTGGGTGATTGCATTTCGGTCCTGGCGAGTGCTGCCGGGGCCGCGTTCCACCTCTGTGCTGCCCACAGGGTTCAGGTCCTGCAGAAACTCCAGCTCGCAGTCGCCGATGGTGATGAAGGCGACCCGTACCCCGCCAACCAGCTCGGCACTCTTGGGACGATAGGCCACGCCGTACTTGTCGGAGGTAAATGTTTCGACTATCTGGGCTATTTCAGCGTCGGTCTGCGTGCTCTCAACGGTCCAGCCTAGGCGGCGGCTGAATATGTCCTGGGCTTTGTCGTTGTCCTCGCTTGCCACGCCTACATGGTCGATGCGCTCCACCACATTCGACTCGTGCTTCTGGATTGAGAGCGGTTCCGAGAGGTAGGTGACCACCCCTCCGGTGCTTCTGGGGTCAAGCAGCAGCCTCTGGGTGCCGCCAATGCCCCATTCCAGCGAGTCGGACAGCATGGGCATTCCCAGCTCCGAGGTGTCCAGGCTTGTGCTCACCGGGCCGAAGACTTCAATTGCCAGGTGATGCACGCCCGTGCGCTCGACTCCCCCTACGAAGGGGTCGCCAACCTCGAACAGGGCGACAGCGGTCTCGCCTATCGGGAATACGGGAGCCCGGGTCCCGCTGGAGCCGACTGTCAGCATGGCCGCCTCCAGTTTGAAGTCTCTGGTCAGCATTTCCGCCACCGCTGCCACGTCCCGCACCACTACGCTCAGATATGCCAGACCGTTGCCTATCATCACCGTCCTCCCACGTCGCTCTGGATGCTTTGACTCTCGTGCTGGGTTAATTTCTTTCCAAGATCACCAGCGGGATGTCCCTTTCAGTCCCTTCCTGGTATTCGTCATACTTTGGCCAGATGGCCGTCATCACTGGCCAAAGGTCCGCCTTTTCCTCTGGCGTTGCCGTCCGGGCCGTCGCCATAAACCTGTCGGCCGCCACCTGAAGCTCAACAGAGGGATTGGCCCGGAGATTTAGGTACCAGTGCGGGTGGATCTCGGACCCACCCCTTGATGCAACCAGCAGGTACATCTCGCCGCTCTGGCCGTAGATCAGCGGCGTTGTGATCCTGTCGCCCGACTGCCGCCCGGTAGTGGTCAGCAGCAGGGTGGTGACACCACGCCACATGTGCCCGTCCTCACCGTTGGAGGCCCGGTAGCGATCGATGTGATCCTGCACCCCTCCGGGGCGGACGCTTCTGGATGCAGGCATGCTTCCGTAGCCGGTTGTTGTAGCCCGCCCACTTCCCAGCAATAAAATAAGCTGTGGAATGTGGGCCGGCGGTTGATGCCTATTATAGACAGAGTTGATGCTCTGAGAGAATTGTCCATAACGCACGTTACGGGTGTATCATCGCGCCAGACGGATGACGTCAGGAGGGTTATATGCGGGTTATCAGGATCGCAGAGGTGGAGACGGTGCCCATAGACACTGCCACTCCGGTGCCGGGATGGACCGGTGGTGATGTTCGGCGCACGCGCCAGCCACTTCTCCCCGAGGGTTCCAGCGAGAACTTCAACAGCAGCGTGGTCAACTTCGAACGTGGCGCCACAACCGGCTGGCATGTCCACGAGAGCGACCAGATCCTGGTGGTGACCTCGGGCGTCGGCACCGTGGCCAACGAGACCGAGGAGCAGGAGATTGCGGTCGGCGACGTCGTACACATCCGGAAGGGTGAAAACCACTGGCATGGCGCCCGGGCCGAGTCCTATATGTCCCACATCACAATCACAGCCGTTTAATGGGGGAAGGAACTCTTGGAGTTCCAACCAGGAATCAGCATCACAAAAGGGGCGGTCAGCCAGCCGCCCCTTTTTACGTTGCTTTACCGTTGTGGTTGTCAGGCAGTGATTCGCAGCTGCATTCCCATCAGTCGAGCGATTTTCAGGACAGTGGCGTAACTGAGGTTGCCGTTTTCTGCCAATGCCTGCAGCACCTTTTCATCGCTTGGGTCGAGGTCCAGGTCCAACGAAAAACGGCCCATCTCCTTGGCTTTGACTATATCGCTCAAAGCCAGGCGAAGCAGGCTACCGTCTCCCGTCTCCTCCTCAAGGCAGGCCGCGAGGTACCCGCAAGCGTCTCTCAAGGAATTCAGATGTTCGGTAACATCCCACTTTGTGAATTCCTCAGTCATTGCCTGACCTCCGGATTGAAGCCAGCCTCTTGGCCTGTTGGATGTCTCGAGTCTGAGAATCCTCATCCCCTCCGCAAAGCAGCACGGCAACAGCCGTACCCTCGTGAATATTGTAGAGTCTATAGCCAGGCCCAACGATGATGCGCATTTCTGACACGTCGTCTTCCACACGCTCGACGTCCCCGGAGTTTCCGAGCGATATATTGCTCAGCCGCGCGTTAATGCTGTCAACAGCTGCCCGGTCTCGAAGGCCGCTGAGCCATAGCCTGAATGTCCAACTCTGTATTAGCTCAATCATCCGGAAAATATGGACCAACCAACAGGCTTTCGGCATGCCATGACTACATGCACCAGTGAAACTACTTCAGCGCGTCGGCCAGCACCTCCGCCAGATGCCGGGCCCTGCGGCCGGTGCCGTGCTCGATTTGCTGGCGGCAGGAGACGCCCATCACCGCCACCTCCCAGTCCGGTCCCTTTGCGTTGACCGCCGGGAACAGGGCCTGTTCGCCGATGGACATCGAGATGTCATAGTGCTCTTTCTCGTAGCCGAAGGAGCCCGCCATGCCGCAGCATCCAGCGTTGGTCAGCTCCACCTTGTAGCCGGACGGCAACCGCAGCGCGTTCAAGGATGACGCCGTTCCTGCCAGGGAGCGTTGGTGGCAGTGGGCATGGAACAGCACTTGCTTGGCGGTGTCCTTGAACTCGATGTTCAGCTTGTCCTCGGCCTTCAGCTTGGCCAGGAACTCGTCGATCAGGAACGCTTGGCTCGCAACCGTCCGGGACTGCTCGCCGGGAACGAGCTGCGGGTATTCGTCGCGCAGCGTCAGCAGGCAGCTTGGCTCGCACCCAATGATGGGCACGCCGTTACCTGCGTAGGCGTGCAGCAGCGCCACGTTGTGCCTGGCATTGGCGATCGCGGCGTCCATCATCCCCTTGGAGATCATGGGTCGCCCGCAGCAGGGCGCGTCCGCCAGCTCCACCTTGAATCCCGCTGCCTCCAGCAAGGCCACAGCCGCCCGACCGATCTCCGGGTAGTTGTAGTTCATATAGGTGTCGTTCAGCAGCACTACCGTCCCGTTGGTGGCCGGACTCCGCTCTGGCCGCGATCGGAACCACTGCGGGAAAGTCTGCCGGACGAATGACGGCGCCCGCCGGTTGGGGTGCACCCCCAGGACCGAGCTCGACACCAGCTTGCCCAAGGGGCTGGCGGCCATCCAGTTGGATATGGGTGCAAACCGGCTGCCCCATTTGCTCAGCTTCGCGATGTTGCCGAAGATCCGGTTGCGTCGTGGCAACCCGTTGGTCTTGTAGTAATGGTCGAGGAACTCGTACTTCAGTTTGGCCATATCCACGCCCGACTCGCACTCGGCGCGGCAGCCCTTGCATTCCAGGCACAGGTCGAGCGCGTCGTAGAGCCGCTGGCTGGTGATGGTTCCCTCGGGCAGCTTGCCCGACATTGCCGCTCGCAGCAGGTTGGCGCGACCGCGGGTAGAGTGTTCCTCCTCCCTCGTCGCCATGAACGAGGGGCACATGGTGCCCTCCAGCTTGCGGCAGGCCCCCATCCCGTTGCACATCTCCACAGCCCCGGCGAAGTTGGTGTCGACGGCGAAGTCCAGGCTGGTGGGCAACGACTCTGCGTTATAGGAGGGTCCGTAACGCAGGTTCTCGGTCATGGGCGGGCAGTCGATGATCTTGCCCGGGTTCATGATGCCGTCCGGGTCCCAGGTGGATTTCAGTTCACGGAAGAGCTGGTAGACCTCCGAACCGAACATCTTCTCCGTCCACACTCCCCGCACAATGCCGTCGCCGTGCTCGCCGCTGAGAACGCCGCCGAACTCCTTGGTGAGATCGCTGATCTCGTCGGCGATGGAGTACATCCGGTCGATGCCCTCCTGGTTCTTGAGGCTGACCACCGGGCGGATGTGAAGACAGCCGACGCTGGCGTGGCCGTAGTAGGCGGCCTCCGTACCGTGATTGCGCACAATCTCGTCGAAGCGGCGGACGAAATCGCCCATGGTCTCCGGGTCAACGGCGGTGTCCTCCACGAACGGGAGAGGCTTGGCGTCGCCGTGCATGCTCATCAGCAGGCCTAGGCCGTTCTTGCGCACGTTCCAGATGTTGGCCTGTGCCGCCCGGTCCAGCAGGTTGACGCATGCGTAACCCATCCGCCGCCGTTCAAGGTCGCGCTTCAACTCCTCCATTTTGGATGTCAGCTCATCTTCGGACTCGCCATAGAACTCGATGGCCAGGATGGCGCCCGGGTCGCCCTCGATCATGGCCATGGCGTTGCTCAGCCCCAGCGACTGCCTGGAACGGTCCAGAACGTTCTTGTCCATGATCTCGATGGATGACGGGCCGTGGTTTAGTATCTCCTTCACCGCCTCGCTGGCCTGAAAAATGTCGTGGAAGTGGGCTACAGACAGAGCAGTCATGGTGGGCCGCGGCACCAGGTTTACCTTGGCCTCGGTGGCGACGCACAGCGTCCCCTCGGAGCCGACAACCATGCGGGTCAGGTTGAAGCCATGGCTGCCGGCGGAGCCTGCGTAGGGGCCGACCGGCTCGGTCAGGAACTCGTCCAGGTTGTAGCCGCTGACCCGCCGCATGATACTGGGGTACTGTGCCCGGATGGCTGCGTCGTTGTCCTGCGCCAGCCGTCGCACTCCCCGGTAGATCTCCGACTCCAGTCCGGCGCCGCTGAGCTTCGCCTCCAGTTCCGCGCTGTCCAGCGGTCGGAAGTGGGTGGCGCTGGCGTCGGAGAGCAGGACGTCCAGCTCCAGAATGTGGTCCAGCGACTTGCCGTAGATGACCGAGTGGGCGCCACAGGTGTTGTTGCCGATGCCGCCGCCCACGCAGGCGCGGCTGGAGGTGGTCGGGTCGGGGGCGTACATCAGGCCGTAGGGCAGAAGCTCGCGGTTGAGCTGGTCAAGCACTATGCCCGGCTGCACGCGGGCCCAGCTCTCATCGCGGTTGACCTCCACCACCTGGTTCAGGTACTTGCTGAAGTCCATCACGATGGCGTGATTGACCGTCTGGCCGGCCAGGCTGGTGCCGCCGGCACGGGGCAGCACCGGCACGCCACTGTCCCGGGCCACCTCCATCACCGCCTGAACGTCGGCGGCGCTGCGGGGTATGACCACACCCACCGGCTCCATCTGGTAAATGCTGGCATCGGTGCTGTACAGGACTCGAGAGAATGGGTCGAAGCGCACCTCGCCCGACACCCGTTCCCGCAATGCGTGCTCCAACTCCTGACGCTCCGACGCCCGGATCCGGCTGGCGGTTGTGGCGGCCATGGCGCGCCTCCTCTATAGAAACGACTGCATAAGACTGTTGCGGGCAAGGTTACTACTGGAAGTGATGGGAAACAACTGCGGACGGCTTTCCCAGACAGCCTGGCCGGTCCCTTCACGTGAGTGACTGCGTTGACCAGAGCAGCGGCACGTCATGCAACGGATGGGCCCAATACAAAGAGGCCGCCGAACTCAATCTCGGCGGCCTCTTTTTCCTGACGCATCTCGCGCGGTCTGGTTAGTCCGACGACGCAGGCGTCTCCCCTGTCCTCTGCCTCGAGCGTGGTGCGGAAGTCCGCGATGAGGCCTCCACCTGCGCTCGCAGCTTGCGGGTCTCGTCCTCAAGGTCGTCGATCCGGTCTTCGAGGCCAATCACGCGCTCGAACATCCGGTCAATTTGACCGCGAGACGGCATGTTCATCGACTTGAGCAGGGAATCCTGCTGCGGCTCTGTGGCGTTGGCCATGCGCTGCTGCCAGACCAGGGTCTGCTCCAGGTACCTGCCCATCATATTGGCGAAGTTCTCGGTGCCCATGACCTCGGCAAACGTCTTGGCCATCGCCTCCAGTTGGTCCGTCCATTGTTTCTGCGCGTTCTGGAAGACTTCCGGACCCGGCGTGCCGGACGACATGGCCCGCTGCGCCTGCTCGGCCCAGGAATTGTAGAACTGTTGCCACATTTGCTGGATGTCGTTGGTGAAAAACGGGGGCGTGGATTGGCCGAAGGGATTGAAGCCCGGCGCGCCGCCAAATCCAGGCATTGTGCCGCCGGGGGCTCCGCCGAAGAACGGGGGCCAGGAGGCGCCGCCCTGTGAACCCGATGCCGCCTGGGCCCACGCCTCGGTCGATTTCTGGAACATCTCCCGCCAATATTCAAACGGATTGGCGTTTTTGTCTTGAGTCGTCACGTCTGTTGCTCCTTACTGTCCCGCCCGTGCGGAAACCCATTCGTCCATCTTGGGCCAGAGGGTCTGGTGGGCCTGGCGACCCGAGAACACGGAAATGTGGCCGCCTGGAAGTTCGACGTATTCCTTGTCCTCGCTGGAAACCACGTCCATAAGGCTGCGGGCGCACGGCGCGGGCACGATGAAGTCCTGGTTGGCCGCCACGACCAGCAGCGGCTGGCTGATACGTCCCAGGTCCACCCTGCGACCGTTCAGCACCAGTTCGCCATTGTACAGCCGGTTCTTTGCGTACATATCCTGGGACAGCTGGGAGAAGAACCGGCCCGGCATTCCGATGAAGTCATTGGCCCAGCGGCTCATGGCCTTATAGCCATCCGAGTATCCCGGACGGTTGATATTTGCCCACAGTCCAGAGAGCGCCTGGGCCTCCAGGGTGGGACGGAGCATCTTGAAACCGGTGTTCATCAGGCTCGATGGCAGGCCGTTATACCGCTGCACGATCAGATCGGCGGGAAAGTGCGGGTCGTTCAGCCATGTTCGAAACAGGCCGCCCTCCTCGAAGTTGATGGGAGCGACCACGGCGACAAAATTTCGCACAGGGGAGTCCGGGTTGAGCGCGAGGTAGCAGGAACTGATGGTCCCGCCGAGGCAGAGCCCGTTCAGCGTGAGCTCCTGCGCGCCAGAGGTTTCTAGGGCCCGGTCGATGGCACGCGGCAGGATTTTCAGGACGGCTTCCTCGAATCCCAGCTCCTTGTCCTCCTCGGCAATCTCGCCCCAGTCCAGCAGGTAGACATCGTGGCCATGGTCGACCAGGTACTCAATCATGCTGGCACCGGGCATCAGGTCGAGTACGTATGGGCGGCTGATGCCCAGCCAGGGGACGATGAGGTAGGGTGCTGGATGGGCGATGGGCGTTTCCATCGAATGGTACCGGTAGAGGCGCGTCTTGCCTCTTTTCCAGATGATTTCTCGGTGAGTAAGCGCCATTGGCGGGTCGGCGGGATTGACGACAAAGGCGTCGACGATAGCCTGGACCCTCTCCATATTTTTTTGCGCTTCTTCCTGCAATTTGGAAGCGTATTCAGCAGAGCTGACCACAAGCAACTCCTAACTTTTCTTGGCGTTGACGGTCTCCAGAGACCAGTCGATCAGGGCTCCGTTGTATTTCACTGCGTCCTTCACCACTTTTTGACCGGACTCCATGGCCTTGGCGCTGCTCTGCATCAGGGTTTTCGATGCCGCGCTGCGTCGTTCCTCGACGCCGGTGAAGTACTGCATCCACGCTTGGGTCCAGGACTGGTAAAAAGCCAGCTCACTCTCGACTATCTTGCCTACTGATTCCTTGGATTCAGGGTTTACTGACGGAATGCCTGTCGCTGGTATGGACCCCATTCCCTGGAAGATGGTGGGAAACAGGGCGAACAGGGTCTCGCCGCGTTTGCGGGCCTGGCCTGCTGCCTCTTCCCAGACCTTCCCGTACTCGGTCCGTTCTGTCTGCACCGCATCGGTCATCAGCTTCACCGCAGCCGTAGACTGCGCCATTCCGGCGTCCATGGCCGCGATTCCGCTCGAAACGGCCTGGTTGTACGCCTGTACCAGTTCCTCGACACCGTTGGTTTTATTTTCTGCCATTTGTAGTCCTCCTTTGCTATTGAGATTCTGTCCGGGACTGAAAGTCAGCGGAGGCAGTCTAATTTGCCTCCGCTGTAGGGTCAGGTTGAGGGCGAACTGCCTCTGTCGAATTCGTCCGTATAATCGGGGACCTTGGAATCAGAGACCTCGGAATCTGATTCCTCCACCGTCGCTGCTGGGGGCGCAAAGCCGAACACCTGCGCGTAAAGATCGAAAAATCCGGTAATCATCCGCTGGTAACCCGACACCACGTCTGTCCAGCCGCGCAGCATATCCTCCCCGGCCGATGTGATGCTGTACACTCGTCTGGCAGGACCGCTTCCGCTGGTCTCCCACTCCGACGCCACGTACCCTTCCTTTTCCAGGCGACGCAACTCCCGGTACAGGGTGGCGTGGTCCACATCAGCAAAGCCCATCTGGTTGAGCTGCTGCAAAATCAGGTAGCCGTGCAGGTTCCACTGCTTTAACACCAGCAGTACCCACGGGGTCATGAAATTCTTGGGCAGCCTCGCACCGCCAAAAGCGCTGAAATCTTGCATGTATGTACATTTATCACATAGATGATTAAAATGCAAGCGACCAGTTCAGCTTCCCAGGATAGGCGACACAATCTGACAGCAAGTTAATGTCTGAGCACTACGAGCGAAATACACCGTAAAGATTACGCCATTGCCGAATGAGCTGACTTGAAAAATACACTCAACATACTCAAGGAGCACGAAACTAATATGCCAGAGGTAACATCGTACGCCCCGGGAACCCCTTCCTGGGCCGAACTGTCAACTACCGATGAGGCCGGTGCCCTGTCCTTTTACAGCGCACTCTTCGGCTGGGTGGACAACCCCCAGGAGATGGCCCCCAACTCCTACTACCACATGCAGACAATAAACGACCTGCCCGCCTGCGCTATGTATCAGCAGGGCGAGGAAGAGCGCAGCCAGAATGTGCCGCCCCACTGGAACATCTACTTCACTGTGGAAAACGTCGATCAGACCATGGCCACCATCGGCCAGCACGGTGGACAGGTGGTGTTCGGGCCGCACGACGTGTTCGAGGCAGGGCGCATGGCCATGTGCCAGGACCCCCAGGGCGCCTTCTTTGCCATCTGGCAACCCAATCAGCACATCGGCGCCCGCATCAAGCATGATTCTGGCGCCATGTTCTGGCACGAGTTGCTGACCACCGACCGGGCGGCTGGGCTGGAGTTTTACAAGGCAGCCCTCGGCCTCGAGCAGTTCCAGGTGCCTGAATCCGCTATGGACTACACCATGCTCCGTGCTGGCGGCACCGAGGTTGCCGGTGTAATGCAGATCACTCCCGAAATGGGGGAATTCCCGCCCCATTGGACGGTCTATTTCGGCGTTGAAAACGCCGACGAGGCCGTCGCCAAGGCTCAGTCACTGGGCGCGACGGTCTATGTCCCCGCCACCGACATTGTCCTGTTCGAGGGTCAGCCGCCCATCGGCCGCTTTGCGGCTCTCGGCGACCCGCAGGGCGCTGCTTTCAGCGTTTTCCAGGACATCCCTCCGGCGCCTCAGGGATAGCCGAATCGGAGGATTCCACGGCCCCTGTTCTCAGCGAAACACGCCGCGTGGCGAATTCTGCGTTACCTCTGCCCTCTCCTATGCTGGAGAGGGCAGTTTTGTTTTCCCTTCATGCAGCAGGTACAATCACGGCACACCCCTGTTCATTCAATCAGCAATGGGAGGCAGCATGACCAGCGCCACCACCCTCAAGGAACTACAGGATTCCGCCCTTGAACATCTTTGGGTCTACCTACGGGAGCCCAGCGACATGGCCGAGAAGGGCGAACCCACCGTCTATGTATCGGGTGAGGGAGTGCGCGTCACTGACTCCCAGGGCAACACCTCGATCGACGCCATGTCGGGACTCTGGCTGAAGAACGTGGGCTACGGCCGTAAGGAAATCGCCGACGCCGCTTATGAGCAGATGCTCAAGCTGACCTATATGCCCATGGGCACCACCACCGAGCCGACCATCCGACTCGCCGAGAAAATCGCCGAGATCACTCCCGGGGACCTGTCCCGCTCCTTCTTCACCAGCGGAGGCTCCGAGTCTATTGAGACCGCCATCAAGCTCGCCCGCGCTTATTTCAAGCGTGTCGGCGAACCCGGACGCATCAAGTTCATCAGCCGCAAGGACTCCTACCACGGCGCCACTGCCGGCGCCATGGCACTGGGTGGAAATCATCTCTACCCCCGGGCTGACTACGAACCCCTGATGCCCGGCACCTTCCACGTGCCGCAACCCAACTTCTACCGCTGCGAGTACAACAGCCAGACTCCCGAGGAATGCGGCGAGCGCAATGTTAAGGCCATCGAGGACACCATCAAGTTCCAGGGCCCTGAGACCGTCGCCGCCGTGTTCGCCGAGCCGGTGTCCAGCCCCATGGGCGCCGTGGTACCTCCCGACAACTACTGGCCCATGCTACGTGAGGTCTGCGACAAGTACGGCGTCCTGCTCATCGCCGACGAGGTCATTACCGGGTTCGGACGCACCGGCAAAATGTTCGCCTGCGAGCACTGGGGCGTCACCCCCGACATGATGACTGTGGCCAAGGGCATCACCAGCGGTTACATCCCCATGGGCGGCACCATCACGCGGAAGGAGATCGCCGACGCTTTCGTAGGGAGCCAGCGGGTCAGTTTCCGCCACGTCATCACCTTCGGCGGCCACCCGGTGGCGGCGGCGGCGGCACTGCGCAACATACAGATCATGGAGGACGAGGACATGGTGGGTAACTCGGCCCGCCAGGGAGCCTACCTGCTGGACGGTCTCAAGGAACTGCAGGAGAAGCACCCAATGATCGGCGTCGTCCGCGGGCTGGGCCTGATGTGCGGCATGGAGCTGGTAAAGGATCGCGAGACCAAGGAGACCTACCCCGCCGAAGCCGAGTTGGGCAGCCGCTTGACCTCGGCTTTCCAGGCCAACGGCCTCCACCTCCGCGGCAGCGACAACATGAACGTCGCCCCTCCACTGTGCGTAACGTCCGGCGAGATAGACGAGATCGTCTCTGGCATGGACCGCGCCTTCACCCAGGTAGGCCGCGAACTGGCCTAGTGCCCCGGTTCCCTCGGCTACTCAAGAGCCCTCTCCAGTTCGGAGAGGGCTCTTGCTCTTGTTCAGTTTAAGTCGGGAAAGGGGAGCCATAACCCAGAGCTACCACGCACGCATGGTTGGGATACCGTACCGAGGGATATGCGAATCGTCGGTGACCAGCGTCAGCCCCTCGGCATCCGCTTGCGCAATCAGCATCCGGTCGAAAGGGTCCCTGTGGTGCGGAGGAAGAGATGCCGCCTTTTCGGCATGGCGGAAGTTGATGTTAAGCTCGATGAACTCATACCTCTCTACAGCATCCAGTGCCTTTTCCAGATCAGGTGCTGGGGAGAGTCGTCCAGACACCAGCTTGATGGCTATTTCCCATATACTCACAGCACTGACGAAGATCTCGTTGCCAAGGTCATTGACGGCATTGTAGGTGTCGGCGCGCAGTCGCCCTCCGCCCTCCGCAACCCAGAGGAGAGAATGAGTATCTAGCAGAAGTCGTTGGACCATTTCCCTTCAAAGGCATCCATGATTTCTTGGGAGGTTTCCGGGAGGTCGGAGGCGACCCAGGTCTTTCCCTTGTCGGGGCTAATCCCCCTGGTTCCCCGCCGTTCGATGGAAGGAGAACCGTCAGGGTGGGCAACCAGCCTAAGGTAAGGCTTGCCCTTTGTGGTAATGATTACATCTTCGCCGTCTATCCAGGCCACCCGACCGAGATATTCCAGCAACCCCTTGGCCTGATCAAGTTCTATTTCCATAGGGCGCTCCGGATACTGAGCGTGTTGATTCTACTTTACACCATCGAAGCGAAGATCTCGGCCAGCCGACGGACGCGGTCCGGGTCAATCGGTTTGGTTACGATGCCATCGGTCTTCAGGCTTGTTCCAACTATGGCGCCGTCGGCATGCTCCATGACCCGCCACACGTTTTGCTCGTTGATGCCGCTGCCCACCAGCACGAAGCCGTCTGGTACGGCCCGGCGCACCACCGACACGTCGAAGCTGTTGGTGGGCCGCCCCGTGGCCTGTCCCGAGACGATGAGCCCGTCGGCCAGTGCTCTCCGGGTCGTTTCCTGCGCCACCAGTCCTATGTCGCTCTGGCCCATGGGCTCGGCGTGCTTCACCAGCACGTCCGCCAGAATCTGCACGTCGGCGTTCAGCGAGCGGCGCCTGCGCGTTGTCTCGTGCGCCTCTCCCTCAACGATGCCCTCGTCAGTGGCCATCACTCCGTAGTGCACGTTGACCCGGATGAACTCGCAGCCCGTGGCCACCGCCACTGCAAGGGCCGAAATCGCATCGTTCCGCAGCATATTTATCCCCACAGGGATCGAAACGGAAGCGCGAACTGCCTCCAGCGCCAGGGTCATGGCCGCCACGGTCTCCGGCTCGACCCGACCGGTGCGAAAGGGCGCGTCGCCGAAATTCTCGACTATGAGTCCCTGGGCGCCCCCGTCCTGCAGGATGCCCGCCTCCACCTTGGCCCTGTTGATCACGGATTTCAAATTGCCGTTCCATCTTGGAGAGCCGGGTAGCGGAAGCAAGTGGATTACGCCGATCAGTACCTTTCCCTTCCCAAACAATTCCCGCGCCATATACCAATCCGCCCGTCAAAAAATGCGCCCGTGGTGTGTTAAAAGACGACTGGTTATTCCGGCGAAAGCCTGTCGCCGCAACCAACGGTTTCGCAATATGTCATGCACAGATTAATCCGCAGAAGCCCGCGTTTCAATGGAAAAATGGAGTATATTAATACCCTTTATTTGTAACAACAGGAACACAGGCGGCTGGCCGGGCTATCTCAATTAATTGTCTTGGTGACATTTCCCACTTGCCAAGCCTCATGGCGACCTCATACCATGTTCCTTAATGTCCTGTTTTGGATGCTGGCATGAGAAGCCTCAGAGATTTCCCGAGTCGCGAAAGAGACCTGGATGGCAACCCCTACTATCCCGCAGAATCGCATAAATGGCAGGGAATGGCAGGGAAATCAGGGGGGTGTCATACCAGCGTCCCTGGAGAAGACCGCGTCGCCCCGGTGACTGGGCCGGCCGATTAACCCGAAAGAGTCCGACGGGAAACAGGCGGTTCCCCTCCGCCGTCCCTCGACAAGTCGGCATCGCCCTCGCTATCTGGCCGCCCCAAGAATCCGACAGAAAACCAGGGGATCTCCGATAACCGTCTCCCGAAAAATGCTGCGCTCCCTCGCCGGAACACTTGATCACCGCAGCGCATCCCGACAGGCCAATGATTGCGGTTTTCGTCCCTCCGATGCTTAACCCTGGTTCAGTGATTCCATCGGTGCTTCTCTTGGGCGCATAGCCGCTGACGGTGCTAAAATTATGTTCGATGCTTGGGCGGGAGGGACACTCACGAATGCCGCAGGATTTCATTCACGTCAAGGGTGCTCGGGAACATAATCTCAAGAACATCGAGATCACCGTGCCCCGCGACAAGTTGGTGGTCATCACCGGCGTCTCCGGATCCGGCAAGAGCTCGCTGGCCTTCGACACAATCTACGCCGAAGGGCAGCGCCGCTACGTCGAGTCGCTGTCGGCCTACGCTCGGCAGTTCCTGGGGCGGATGGACAAGCCCGATGTCGACTACATCGAGGGCCTGTCCCCGGCCATCTCCATCGACCAGAAGGGTGTCTCCCACAACCCCCGCTCCACCGTGGGCACCGTCACCGAAATCTACGACTACCTGCGCCTGCTCTTCGCTCGCGTCGGCATTCCCCACTGCCCCAAGTGCGACAGCCCGGTGGCCCGCCAAACCGTATCCCAGATAGTCGACGCCATCATGTCCCTGGAGGAAGGCAGCCGCATCACGCTGCTGGCGCCCAAGATTCGCCGCAAGAAGGGCGAGCACAAGGATGTCCTCGAGGCCGCCCGCAGGGCCGGATTTGTCCGCATCCGTGTCAACGGCGAAATCAGGATGCTGGACGAGACGGAAGATCTGAACCTCAACAAGAACAAGTGGCACTATATCGAACTGGTCGTGGACCGGCTCATCGTCCGGTCTGAGACGGAGCTGGCCCGGGTGGCCGAGTCGGTCGAGACCTGCCTCCGCGAGGGCGAGGGCGTTGTCGAAGTGCTGCGTGAGTCCTCCGAAGGTGGCGACAGCGAAACGCTGGTCTTCTCCGAGCAGTTCGCCTGCGCCGACTGCAACGTCAGCCTGCCCGAGATCGAGCCGCGCACTTTCAGCTTCAACAGCCCCCACGGCGCCTGCTCCGAGTGCACCGGCCTGGGTTACAAGCTGGCCGTCGACCCCGAGCTGATCATCCCAAACAAGAACCTGTCCCTGTCTCAGGGCGCCATCACTCCGTGGGTTCGGGTCGGCACGTCGGGGGCCTGGTACATCAGCCTGATGGAGGCGGTGGCGGAGGCCAACGGATTCTCCGCCAAGGTCCCTGTGCGCGAGATGGACCCCGAGCATCTCGACCTGATCCTCTACGGCAATGGCAAGCAGAAGGTAACGGTCAGCCACCGCACCCACCGGGGCCGCACCTATAGCTGGGACACCAACTTCGAGGGCGTGGTCCACAACCTGGAGCGTCGGTACAAGACCACTGAATCAGACTACTCTCGCTCCCAGATCGAGCGCTACATGTCTGCCCGCCCCTGCCGCTCCTGCGGCGGCAAGCGCCTGCGGCCCGAGGCCCTGGCAGTGCGGGTCTGCGGACTCGGCATCATGGACGTCTGCGCTAAGAACATCGGTGCCGCCGCCGAGTGGGTGGAGCAGATTGACCCCGACTCCGAGTACAACCGCAATGGCGTCAGTGCAGTTCACGTTAACGGCACCGACGCACCAGCCACCAACGGCCATAAAACCGGCCGGCGCAACGGAGCCAAGAACGGCCGGAAGTCCTCAAAGAACGGAGCGGCGGCAGCCCCGCAGGTTCTCTCGGCCCGCGACAAGACCATCGCCAACCAGGTACTTAAGGAAATCGACGGCCGTGTGAAGTTCCTCATGGGTATCGGCTTGGACTACGTCACCATGGACCGCACGGCGCAGACCCTTTCCGGCGGCGAAGCCCAGAGGGTGCGGCTGGCAACGCAGATTGGCTCCGGCCTGACAGGAGTGCTGTACGTCTGCGACGAGCCGACCGTCGGCCTGCACCCCCACGACGACCAGCGGCTGATCAACACGCTGACCCGGCTGCGCGACATGGGCAACACGGTGCTCGTCGTGGAGCACGACGAGGCGATGATGCGCTCCGCCGATTTCATCGCTGACCTTGGCCCCCGTGCCGGTGAGCACGGCGGTCAGGTTGTTGCAGTGGGAACGGTGGAGGACATCGAGAACTCACCCGACTCGCTGACCGGCCAGTACCTCAGCGGGCGCAAGCAGGTGCCCACCCCCGAACAGCGCCGCGAGGGCAACGGCCTCTCCCTGACCGTCACCGGCGCCCGCGAGAACAACCTGCAGGGCATAGACGTGGAGTTCCCCTTGGGCCGGCTGGTGTGCATCACCGGGGTTTCCGGCTCCGGCAAGAGCAGCCTGGTCTACGAGATCCTGTACAAGAAACTGAACCAGCGCATCAACAACGGCCGCGACCTGCCCGGCAAGCATGACGACCTCGTCGGCATCGAGGGCGTGGACAAGGTGGTCAAGATCGACCAGTCCCCCATCGGCCGCACTCCGCGCAGCAACCCGGCCACCTACACCGGCGCCTTCACCCCCATCCGCGAGCTGTTCGCCAACCTGCCGGAGTCGAGGGTGCGAGGCTACAAGCCGGGGCGGTTCTCGTTCAACGTCAAGGGTGGACGCTGCGAGGCCTGCCAGGGCGAGGGCTACAACCAGATTGAGATGCAGTTCCTCCCCGACGTCACCGTCCCTTGCGAGATCTGCCACGGCCTCCGCTACAACCGCGAGGCGCTGGAAGTGACCATGCGCGGCAAGCACATCGCCGACGTGCTGAACATGACGGTGGATACCGCGTTCGAGTTCTTCATCAACTTCCCCCGCATTCGCCCCAAGCTGGAGACCCTGCGCGACGTGGGCCTCGGCTACATCCGCCTCGGCCAGCCAGCCACCACGCTGTCGGGAGGAGAGGCCCAGCGCGTCAAGCTGGCCACCGAGCTGTCCAAGCGGGCCACCGGCAAGACGGTCTACCTGCTGGACGAGCCGACCACCGGCCTGTCCTTCGAGGACTGCGCCGCCCTGCTGGGCGTGCTGCACCGCCTGGTGGATGGTGGCAATACGGTGATCTTGATCGAGCACAACATCGACGTGATGAAGAACGCCGACTGGCTGATAGACCTCGGCCCCGGCGCCGGAGACAAGGGCGGCGAACTCATAGCCACCGGCACCCCCGAGGAACTGGCCGAGCACCCCAGCAGCGTCACCGCCCCCTACCTAAAGGCCGCGCTGCAACAGAACCGCACCAACGCTGCACAGCACCCACCGGTCGAGGCAGAGGAGCTGGCGTCAGTCGTCTAACCCACGGACAGCTACAATGGAGTGGACGAACTGGACGTGGGACCCTGAAAAGAACCGTGAGAATATTCGGAAGCACCGCGTTAGCTTCGAGACCGCGCTGTTGGTATTTGACGATCAAGAAAGAGCCGCAAGAGAAGATGATTACCAGTACGAGGAGCGCTGGCAAACCATCAGAACGGTCGAAAGAGTGTTTATAATTGTTATCCACACCCTGTAGACTGGGGACGGCCAACTGGGACGGATTATTAGCGCTCGCCAAGCACTTTTGTACGAAAGGAGAAGGTATCAGGAGGGAACGTGGTCAAGCTGAGCGAGAAACAGAAGAGCGAGCTAGAGGCTCTAAGGAATATGCCCGACCATGAAATCGACTTGTCCGACATCCCGGAAATCACCGATTGGTCAGGGTTCAAAATAGCTCCGTTCTACCGTCCAATATGGAAGGATTTCTGCCTTAAGCTGGACGAATTTTCCCTGAACTACTTGGAGAATGGACTGACTGGCGGGCAGTCGCTGGACGAAGCAGTCAATCGGGCCCTCAGGGCTCAGATGTACCGCATTCGGTTCCCCGTTAGGGTACAAAAGGCGGGGAAGACCATCCTACGGGTCCAAAAGTCGCCGGATGATATTGCTGGACTGACCGATTTTCAGAAGAAGCAGATCGAAATCCTCTATGGTATGCCTGTTGAGCTAGTAGCTTCATTCCACGAAGTGATCACGCGGGAAAAGATCGAAGGACTGGGCCGCGGGGTCAAAAAGGATGTGCGCCTCAAACTGGACGAAAACATCATTGACTGTTTCGAGGAAAGGCTGGAGGATGGTCAGTCGCTGGTCGAGGCACTTAACCAAGCGCTGATGGACCACATCAACTGGGTAAGTTCCCCACGGGGAGCGCAGCAGGAAGAAGAACCGGCAGGAAAGGCCGGGGATTCAGCATAGCCGACTGCCCTCTGGCCAAACAACTGACCTCAGGACCTAGCGACTCCCCCTCGATGTCGAGAGGGAGTTTCTGGTTCTACAGCTTAAGCAGTCCAGTCAGTGTCTTCTGCCCCCCCTGCGGTCCCACCAGGGCCAGGCGCAGCTGGTCCTGCTGGAACAGTCGCGTGGCAAGGGCCGAGATGTCCGCGGGAGTGACCTCGCGGAGACGGCCTACGATTTCCTCGACTGAGCAGAGTTGCTCCTGCAGCAGTTCCTGCGATCCCATCCACGACGCAACGGACCGGCTGTCCTCCATGCGCAGTAGCAGGCGGCCCGTTGCGTACTCCCGGGCCTTGTTCAGCTCCCGGTCCTCGGCCTCTACTCTCATGCCGTCGAGTTGGTGCATCACGGCACGGACGGCGTCGTTGGTCTTGCGCGGCTCCACCCCGCAGTACACCACCATCGAGCCGCAGTCACGGAAGTGGTTAATGGAACTGCTAACGTCGTATGCCAGGCCGCGGGTCTCGCGCAGGTCCATGAAAAGGCGGCTGCTCATGCCGTCGCCCAGGATCACGTTGAGCAGGCTCAGCGCGTACCGGTCGGGATCGTTCAGCGATAGGCCTGGCAGCGCCAGGCACAGGTGCGACTGATCCGAGCGGCGTCGCTCAATCTTCACCACTGGGCCGGTTGGGCCGCTCTCCGAGACCGGTTCCCACTCCATGGAGGCCTGTGGCTTCCAGTCGTGGGTGGTGTCTTCCAGCAGGTCGACAACCTCTTCGTGGGTAACGTTGCCCGCCACCGCCACTACGGTGTTGGCCGGATTGTACTGCCGCATCATGTATTCGCGAATGGTCTCCTGATCAATGGCGGCCACCGTGTCCGGAGTGCCGCCCACGTCGCGGCCCATGGCCTGGTCGGGCCACAGCGCTTCGTCAATCAGCAGGTCTACGCGGTAGGAGGGGTTGTCGTAGGTCATCCGCAGTTCTTCCTGGATGACCTCCCGTTCCTTTTCCACCTCCTCCGGTTCCAGCAGCGGGTTCATCAGCATATCCAGCAGCACGGCGAATGCGGTGCGGAAATGGGGCCGCGCCACCTTGCACCAGAACACGGTCACCTCGCGGTCCGTGCTGGCGTTCATAATGCCGCCCACGCCCTCGATGGCCTCGCTCACCGCACCCGCCGTAGGCCATTTCTCGCTGCCCTTGAATGGCAGGTGCTCAATGAAATGCGATACCCCGGCCAGCTCCGGCGTCTCGTACCGTGAGCCGGCCCCGACAAAGATCGTGATGGATACAGACTGCGTGTGCTCCATCATCGATGTTACGACGCGAAGCTTGTTGTCGAGGACGGTGCGTTGGAACATTCTCACTCCATTGATGTTAGCAATACCCGTGGAGGGGCGCACAGCTGCGCGCCCCTGGACTGACAGATTATCGTAAAGCCGGCATTGGTACCCTACCCCTAATTCCCGCGCAGGGAACGTCGCCCTCGCGAAAGCGGGGGTGGGAATCCGGGGATCATAGCCGCCAAACCAGCGAGTGCTCCCGGCATCTGCCTGCCTTGAGCTGGGTTATGGGAGCAGTGAGTAACCAGTGACTAGCTGCCCAGCCAGTCTACGTCGCCGAACTGGTCGGCGGGATGGGACTTGGAGGCGTAGACAGCGTGGCGGCGCTTGGCCTCGGCGATGGTGGTGTCGTCGCCGTGGCCGGGGTAGACCTGGGTGTCGTCCGACAGGGTCAGCAGCTTGGACTGGATGCTCTCCAGGATGGTCGCCAAGGCCTCGGGGCTGCGGCTCTTGCCCGGACCACCGGGGAACAGGGTGTCGCCGGAGAACAGGTGATTGCCCACCAGGAAGCAACTGGCGCCGTCGGTGTGGCCGGGGGTCACCAGCACCTTGAGTTCCCGGTTGCCGAAGGGTATGACCTGCCCGTCGGTCAGCTCTACATCCGGGGCCTTGGGCAGCGGGCCCTTGTCGGCGGTGGTGATGCCCACCGGGGCGTCCAGGCTGCCAGTGATCTCGTTGAATCCGTTAAGATGGTCCTGGTGATTGTGGGTGATCAGGATGGCCTTGATGCTGACGTCACCCACCTCGTTGAGCAGCAGTTCCGGCTCCTCTGGTGTGTCGATCAGGATTCCCTCGTTGGTCTCGGGACAGGAAACGATGTAGCCGTTGTTCATGAATCGGCCCATGTTCACCTTGACGATGCGAACTTCGCCGTCGTAATGCAAAGCCATAATCTCTCCTCCGGTGGGGAATCTATATTCGAAATCTGATTTTGTTCGTCTCGAAGTATTCTAGCAGAGCGTGGTGGAGTCCGCCGACCGGTTGATCGGCCTCCGTCGCCGTCGCCGTCGGCGACGCGAGCTGAATCCGCTGACAGGTGGCTGTTCGGACGTGGGCTCGCCGCCCTCGCCGTCGGGGCGAACGTCCTCGCCGGGCTCACCGGCCACCGGCGCTTGGGCCGCTCCTTCGTCCTCTGTCTCAGTAGGCGGTGGGCCGTAATGAGCGCGATGAGCCGTCCACTGCACCTGGGTCAGCAAGGTCAGTAGTATTCCAGGCACAAAAATGAACAGGTTGCGAACTCCACCCTCCTGGACCCAACGGACCGAGAGCACCACCGAGGCGATCATGATGAACCACGCGATCCCGCCAACCAGGATACCCCGGAAGCCCTCACCGCTGTGCCAGGGGGACCGCAGCGTGAGCACCGACCAGGCAGGTGGAAAAATGAAGAGGCCGTAGTAGATCTCCGGACGGTAGAACCAGGGCCGGGGATATTCTGAGAGGTCTCGTTTCGGTTCGGAGGCCATTTGTGTGCGGGATATCCTCAGGTGGTTAAGCTCAGTTCCTGGCCAACAGCATCTGGAACTCGATCTCCGGAATCTCCCTCCGCTCCCGGATCGAGGCGACTGCATACTCGGTACATAGCCGCGCGAACCCGGAATACTGGAAGATGTTGTTCCCCATGACTACGACGGGCACTTCACGGTCGAAGTCCACTCCCAGCTGCCCGCCATCGTCCTCGTCGATGCGCAACTCGATGTCGCGCCCCGTGAGTCGCTCGATCTTCTCTTGAATACGGTCGATAAAATCCTGATCGTTCAAGCAACGCTCCTGTGTCTCAGCGTCGGGTATTGGCTCGGCGAACGGAGAAGCTCGCGCCGTCTTTCTGCTTGCTGGCCCATTTCAGGTATCCGGCAAACTGCGGGTCCGCCCTCAGCCGCTCGATGGAGTTCAGTTCGTTGGCCAGCGTCTTCTCGGAAAACATCGCGTGCAGTTGCCGGTGGCATGTGGGGCAGAGCCGCGCCTTCGGTCCATGCTTGCCGCCCCGTGAGCGCGGCACCAAGTGGTGCTCGGTGAACCGCACTGACTCCCGGAGGCAAAGCTCGCAGGCTGGCGGCTCCTCATAGGAGCGCGGCCCGTCTGCAGTAGCTACTGCTCCACGGCGGCGAGTTGCCACTTGCCCTCCTACTCCTGCTCCTTGGCCTTGGGGTCATCTGCGTTCGGATTCTCCATGAACCTCCACCCAGGCAGATCGATCCTCCACTCGCCGTCTTCCATCAGCATGGGCAGGATCAGGCCGTTCATCGCGCGACCGCGACGCACCTCCGTGTTGTCCTCCGTGATCCCAAAGGGCAGGAAGGCAAAGGCATGCTCGTCGTCCACGTAGCTGGTGGGAGAGATGCCCAGGTCCGTCAGGTCTTCCAGCGGCCAGAGGCCAAGCACGGTCGTGCGGAAGTCCTCCAGCATCGCTTCCCGCATCGGGTGCCCCTGGTTGTAACCCGCGCGGTAAGCCACCTGCATGTCGATGCGGTACCGCGTGGCCCACACGCCCATCCGCATCCCTCTGGTTTCCTTGGACAGCAGCGACCAGGCCAGGTCCATGTCCCCGTCGCGCATCGCCTCGGCGAACATGCCGGCCCGGTTGCCGCACTCGTCGGGGAAGGGGCTCCGTTTCTCGCCGGGTATCCGCATTAACTACCTCTCGGACGAGCGGGTAAATTGTCAGTCAAATCCGTCGGTCCCGAGTCCGTCGAAGGATGAACGGATTTCCCTGGTTGGCAGCGGTCCATCCATGACCCAACCGCCCGTCCGTCAAAAACGAGGACGTACGGTTGCTGCTCCTTCCCCTAGTCTACCAGCCGATGACGTAACCGTCGCGCCGTGGGTCCGCGGCGCCCTGCAACGCGCTAAGCCCGGAGGCGCCGGTGTCCTCGTCCACCTTGATCATCATCTCGCTGCCCGACGCGCCCCAGCCATGCATCACTTCCAGAGTATGCCCACGCTGCCGCAGGCCGTCCAACGTCTCGGCGGGGAACCGCGACTCCACGTACAGCAGGTTCTCGCACTCGTGGGGAATGTTGGACTCCGTTGGGCTGTGTGTGTTGCGCCAGCGCGGTGCCTCCACCGCCTCCGCCACCGTCATTCCAAAGTCCAGAACGTGGGTGATGACCTGCATGTTAGTCTGCACCTGCGTGTCGGCGCCTGGAGTGCCGCAGACCAGCGCCAGGCTGCCGTGCCCAGTGCCGCCGTTCCGTGAGCCGCCGTTCTGGAAGGCGTGCTGTGCCTCGCCGGCATCCCGAAAGACCATGATTGGGTTCATGGTGTGGCGCACCCGCTTGCCCGGTTGCAGACAGTCTGGATGGTCGGGGTCGAGGTGCCAGTAGGTCATCCGGTTGTTTAGCAGGATGCCGGTGTCGCCGGCCACGATGCTGGAGCCCAGCGAACTCTGGATGCTCTGTAGCTGGCAGACGGCGTTGCCCCACCTGTCAACCACCACGAAGCAGGTGGTGTCCTCCTCCTGCATCGCCGCCGCCGCAGCGGGCCGGGGCCGTCGCCCGTAGTTGGCCGGCTGGTAGCTCCACGGATCGCCGTGGCTAACATCGGCAGCGGCCCGCTGGGGGTCGATGAGCTTCGCGCGTTCGGCGGCGTACTGCTTCGACAGCATACCGGCGACGGGAACGTCCACCCAGTCGGGGTCGGCCATGTAGGCCTCACGATCGGCGAAGGCCAGCTTCTTGGCCTCCACCATCATGTGGATGCTCTCCGGCGTGTTGCAGCCCAGGGCCTTGAGATCGAACTGCTCGACGATGTTCAGCTCCTGCAGCAGCACATGGCCGCTGGAGTTGGGCGGCGCCTCGTAGACCGTATGGCCGTGGTAGGTGGTGGAGATGGGCGCCTCCCACCGCGAGCGGCAGTCGGCCAGGTCCTTGACCGACAATATCCCACCCTGCTGCTCGCTGAACCTGACGATGGCCCGGGCCGTCTCGCCCTCGTAGAACGCATCGCGCCCGCCTTCGACGATAGCCTGGAACGTCTGCGCGAGCCCCGGTTGCCGGAGTATCTGCCCCGGCCGCATCGGTGCCCCACCGGGGGCGAAGATAGCCTGCGAGTCGGGGAACTCGCACAGCAACCGGTCCCCTGCGATTACCCCGGACAGTACGTGCGTCACTGGGAAGCCGTTTCCCGACAGGTCGATGGCCGCGTCGAACACCTCGCCCCGCGACAGCGTTCCATACTTGGCATGGGCCGTCATCCACGCATCTACCAGCCCCGGCACCGACACCGACAGGATCCCCTTGGTCGGTATCCCGTTCTCGCGGAACCAGTCGACATCGGTGGCATACGGTGCGGCCCCGGTCCCGTTGCATACCTCTATGTTGCCCGCCTGCCGATTGTAAATCATGATGAACCCATCGCCGCCAACACCAGACATGTTGGGCTCCACCACGTTCAGCGCGGCAGCGGTGGCGATGGCGGCATCGACGGCGTTGCCGCCCCGTTGCAGCACGGCCATCCCGGCCTGCGCCGCCAGCGGATGCCCGGCCGCAACCATCCCATTCCGCCCCATGACCACCGGCCTATTGGACTCAAAATTCACCCCATGCGGCGTGTGCGGCATCAGGAGTGCCTCCTTTGTATTACTTGTCGCTAGATTGCTATTGCCGATTGAGGTAGGCGAGCAGGCTGGAGCCGCAGTCGATGCGGTCTACCAGCTTTCTCTTGCCGCCGTAGGAAACCGTTCTTGTCTGAATGGCGCGAAGGTCGTTGCCCTTCATTCTGCCTCGAAAGAACAGCAGCGGATACCATTTCTCGATGGTGCGGTTTCGCAAAATTGACCTTGCCAGTTCCAGCCCTCCCTGAATCTGGCTGATTGCCTTCGGGACTTCCGGGTTCCTGCCTCCCTTTAGTTCGGCAGCGCAGATGAAGTCTCCATTGAGCCGTCCGAAAATCAAGCGGTCGCACAGACGGGTGGCAACCCCATGGCTCTGACACCGTTGGTTCAAGTCTCCACTAATCGTGGCGAGTTCCGAGCTATCCAAGCCAGAGACATCAATTCTGCAATTTGCTTCCGAATACGAGTCGGCCAGGCAACAATCCCCATAGGTGCCGCGGATGCTCTCCGCCATTAGGGAGTTCGCCATCAGTTACGGTCGCGCTGCAACGCTATGGATTCGTCGTATATGGCCTCGAAGACGCTGGCGAATTGGTCCTCGTCAATCCCGGTGTCCGGGTCGATTTCGAGGTCCACGGTCTCGCAGCCGCCCAGCTCCTGGTTGTATCGGAAAAGATATGCGCCAACCTGGTCCGGTTGCAGAAAATCCTCGGCCTCAAAGCCGCCCTGTTCCACCAATTCCGGGCTGGCCTGCCGGAGAGCAAGCAGATTGTTGATCTGGCTGATGATGATGTCGCTGTGAGTGGTGATCAGCACCTTCACCCCAGCGTTCACCAGCCGCACGATGCCGCGTGCCAGCTGCCGCTGCGCCGCCGGGTGCAGGTGAGACTCCGGCTCCTCTAGGATGAGCAGGTCGCCGGGACCAATTAGGTATTTAAGAAACAAGATCAGAGGCGCGAGTTCCGAGACCATCGCTGAGGAGTGTTCGAGGGTGAATTGCCCTGC
Organism: Dehalococcoidia bacterium; assembly: GCA_965215675.1. Lineage (GTDB taxonomy): Bacteria > Chloroflexota > Dehalococcoidia > Lucifugimonadales > UBA3495 > VXOI01. The sequence goes on from OZ244112.1 coordinate 816,185, forward strand.
TGCTGTTTTATAGGCGATTTCGGGATAAGGCAGGCCGGCGGATTCGTCCAAGTCAATCTCACCGTGCAAAACGTTGCTTTCAATGAAGTCAACAGCCTTGTCCCACTGATCGTTGAGATGATGAGACCTTAAGCTCTTATCCAAGCTGACCAGGTCGCTCAGAAACTCGGTTGTTACTCCCGGCAAAGCAGGGATGTTGACTCGCTGTGCCCCCAGCAAAGACGATTGCCTTATTATCGAGGAGGCAAGAATCTTCTGGCTTTGAACTATGCCAGTCCGGGATGCTGGCAGGAAATAACTGTTGTAAGGAAGCCCTTCAAAAACATTCTCTGCTGCAGAAATTCGTAGGGCAAAAAACAAGTCCGAATAGGCACTCGGGTAGTTCTCTTCATTTCGATGCTGCTCGTGTCCCCAGTATTCAATAAAGCTGGACCGAACAGAGGCACGGGAAATGTCAAATTCACAGTTGTCTTTGTTGTCGCCCGTCAGATTGATGGCCGCTTTCAGAAACGGTGAATTTCGCTCCAGTGCAAGGAAAAAATCCTCCGGCCGACTACCCCTGGTTACAATCTCCGAGTTTCCTTTGTATGACCGACGCACTTGGTGCATTACATCGCCGTGTAACCAACTTAGCACTTGATTGATGGACTTCGTTAGCTCAGACTCAACCCTCCTAGGAAAGGCTGTAATCGGGATGTCCTGATTCTGCCAATTACTGCCATCCTGCCCTTTGACCCACTCTCTGATAGATTCAACAACTTCGGCAGGAACCTCCCATTGGGTTCTGTAACCAGCTACCATCTCTCGCTGCTCAAGATGACGTGTATAAGGCACCTGAGGCCGACCCTCCACCGCCCGCATCACCGCGTACACCGCCGTCGCCATATACGACTTGCCCGTGTTGCTGGGGCCGACGAAGATCGTCAGGGGCTTCAGGTCGACTGATCCCTCTGCGATGGGGCCGAAGTTTTTCACCGAAATCGTCAGCATCTGCTTCCTGTTCAGGCGGCGAATAGGCTATTTGCAATGATGGATCATTCCCGCGGAGACACCGGCTTGCTGACGCCGCGGGAATGGTGAATGACGGTCGAGGCTAGTCAGGTATCTCCTTGTCCATGCCCTCGCCCAGCTCGACATCGAACGCGGTGAGCACCTGGGCCACCAGCAGGTAGTGGCCCGCCAGCACGGTGAAGTGCAGCGTGTCCTTCTCGCCGAACCGATCGGTCATTGCCTTGAACGTGGCGTCGCTGACCTTGTGATTGCGCAGCAGCTCGTGGACATAGTTCACCAGCAGCGCCTCGTCGCCCTCCAGTCCCGCCGGAGCGGTGCCGTTGGCGATGGCCGAGATGGTCGACTCCGACACCCCGGCCTGCCGCGCCAGGCGGGCATGGGCCGAAAACTCGTACTGCTGCTTCATCTCGCGGGCTGTGGCGATGATCAGCGTCTCTTTCAGTCCCTCCGGCTGCTCGAACTCGAAGCGCACGAAGGCGCCGGTGTCGGCGACGCGGGCCGCCAGCTTGGGGCTGTTCAGCAGTACGCCGAAGGGTCCGCGCACACTGCCGCGAGTGCCGACAATGGCGTCGTGATACTGCTGGTCCTCTTCCGAAAGCTGGTCGCGGGTTACTGGGGCAATTCGTGGCATGTTAACTTCCTCCTTTTATTAAAGCAGAGAGCACAGAAGCGGCCTCTGCCCAGCCGTATCTGTGCTCCCCCATTTTCGTATTTCCCTACTTAACGGGAACGGGGACGCCGGCGATGTTGGTCTGCACCGAGCCCACGTGGTTGCGGCTGGTGAAATAGAGTGTCTTCCAGTCGGCGCCGCCGAAGCACAGGTTGGTGGTGGCCGGTGCTCCATGCACCACGCAGCCCAGCTTCTTGCCCGAAGCGTCCATCACCCACAGTCCACCCGAACCGCCGCAGTACAGGTTGCCCTCCACATCCACCTTCATGCCATCGGGCACGCCCGGCTCCGGGCCGGTCAGGTCCACGATAACCCGGTCCGTGTGCCGTGCCAGCGACCCGTTGGGGTTAACGTCGAAGGCGCGGATGTGCCCCCTGCGTGAGTCGTTGATGTACAGCACGCTCTCGTCTGGCGAGAAGGCCAGGCCGTTGGGCAGCACGAAGTCGTCCACCAGCAGCGTGATGCTGCCCAGGTCGGGAGTGACCCGGAACACGCCGGAATACTGCAGGTCGAACTGCCCCGGCGCATTTGGGTGGCTCCACGGGTCGGAGAAGTAGATGCACCCGTCGGACTTCACCACCACATCGTTGGGCCGGTTCAGGGGACGCCCCTGGAAGCTGGCCGCGACCACGGTGATGCTGCCGTCGGGCTCCGTGCGCGTGACCCGGCGGCTGTCGTGCTCGCACGCGATCAGCCTGCCCTGAAGGTCGCGGGTCAGGCCGTTGGACCGGTTCGTCGGCTCGTGGTCAACGCTGGCGCCCTGTCCAGGCACGTACTTGATGCGCCGGTTGTTGTGGATGTCGCTGAACAGCAGGTATCCGCCGTCGGACCACCACACCGGCCCCTCGGCCGGGCCGTTGTCGCCGCCGTAATCGTCCGGCGTGTGACGCGCGATCTCGGCGTTGGCGGAAATGATATTCGCAAACTCCGGGGCAAGCTGCTGTAGAGGCATGGTCCCCTCCTTGTATTCATTCGGTTGAACATCCGCATTATAGCGGAACGGGAAATCGCTGATTCCTGGGCAACGATTTTCCTTAATAAGCAAGGGCTGCCCCGACTCACATCATCTACATGGCTATCCACCATCAACAGGCTTGGCCCTGCGAATGTCGGGATGAGTAAGGGCGGAGTCCTTTGCCCAAATAGCTGTCAGTGGGTCTTGCCAAGCCTCATGACGCGTCTTCACCATTTAATGCATAGGAACTGAAAGTCCGCTGAGCCAATATCGTGTCCGGCCTACAAAGTGGAGCAATGGCGAATTATCTGTCCTTTACCCCGGCGCCTTCAGCCTCGCTACCCCGATGACATTTCACACGATGACCTTTCAAAGGAAGTGGTTTGCCAGCTTGCGATCCGTAATTCCCGCGCAGGCGGGAATCCAAACCCCCGTCTACCCTCGCACCAGGAACCGAAGGAGGCACTGCCACTCCCATCTCCACCGCCATTCAGGCCAATTTTGTGTGCTGAGAAATAAGACGCGATTGCCCTGTGAAACCTCGTCCTTGCCAACCCCACCAAGACCAGATAACATATAATTCTGATTTAGAACATATATGCGACAACAAGGCAGAGTCCCCATCGACGCGACACCTGCCACCGCCTCTTACCCGCTCCCTCTCACAGGGCCAAAATGAGCGGAAATGAGCGGAAATGAGCAGAAAAAACGAAAAATTGCGACCCGTCAACAGGAGCAACCATGTCATTCAGCCGCATCCGCAACCGCATCGAGTCCCTCGAGCGCAAGCTCGCGCTGCCCCTCGCTGTCGTAAGGCTCCGGCCTCTGGTCGAGGAGTTCTGCTGGCAGTGGCAAGTCGCCACCGTCGAGAGGAAGTCCCTCCCTGACCCTCATTCCCTCATTCAGAAGATCGCCAGCAAGGGCCTGTACTTCAGCACCTTTGGCTATCTGCGAGCCTACCTCGATCGCCAATGCGAAAAGGGTGAGGAGCCGGATCCGCAGGATATGATCAAGGTTCTCCTGCCCATGGCCTACAGGCGGAGCATCATCTGGAACGTCTTTTCCTCCGATGCCCCCGCCGAGTGCTGAACGCCGTCCGTTTCCGGCGGGCCTGGGCCTGCTGGCTGTCATAGACTGGGTGGTAGCCTTTGGTGCGGGCACCACAACTCCCTGGAGATGGAAGATGGCGAGTGATCCAGACTTGCCGCAATTTTGCGGACTGAACATACCTGGGTATGAAGACGGGCCACTTCACACCGTTCTTCAATGGCAAGGTGCCGGTATTGTGCTCCCATGACAACACCTTAATCTGGTGTTGCACTTAGTTCGTGAATTTAGCGAATCTTGGATAGTGGGTGTTAATGCCCACTTCGCGTCTCGGTAAGCCGCTACCCCCAGCAGCGTTGCCCATTGGCGCCATCCTCAGCCAAATCAATCCTCCCATCACCTGAAGCGGAACGCTGCCGGCAACCTCCTCCGCTTGACGCGTTTGGGCCGGTAAACTATTCTGCCAGCGAAGGCAGAGTAGCTCGTAATGCCCCTGTGTATGCCGAAATCTATCCATCCCGAAGGAGGCCCTCTATGGCCCTCAGCCTGAACCACGTCCACCTCAAGTCGCCGGACCCGCAGGCCACGGCAAAGTTCTACATCGACACCCTCGGCGCGACCAAGGTCGCCGACGTGGGCGAAATAGGCGTCCGCCTGGACCTGCATGGACTGACCCTGAACGTCACCAAACACATCGAGACCCAGACCCGCGATCAGAAGTACGGCATTGAGCACATCGCCATCGACGCAGACGACATCCAGGGTATGATCGATATGCTCAAGGCCAACGGCGCCAAGATCCTCGAAGAGGCCAGTGTCTCCGGCGACCGCCGCGTCGTCTTCTTCGAAGGCCCCGACGGCGTGCAGCTGGAGTTCATCGAGAAAAAGTAGGTAAATGGAATTAGTTAAAAGAGGGCAAAAATGATTTACGAGTCCCGCATTTACAAGGCCGTCCCCGGCAGGCTGCCCGACGTCAACGCCCGTTTCGCCAATCACACTGTTGGCTTCTTCAAGCAGTATGAGATCGGGATGATGGGCTTCTGGACCGACGAAATCGGTACCAGCAATCAGCTCACCTACATCCTGAACTTCGACAGCGTGACCGACCGCGCCGAGAAGTGGGCCGCCTTCCAGGCCGACAAGGCCTGGGCCGAAGTTCGCGCCGAGACCGAGTCCAGCGGCCCCATCGTGGCTCGGGTGCTCAACTCCCTGATGTCCCCCACGCCCTATTCGCCCGTGCCCAAGTTCAAGACAGCAGTGCAGGAACTCCGCATCTATGACGCCATGCCCGGCAAGCTGCCCGACCTGCACAACCGCTTCAAGAACCACACCATGGGTCTGTTCGAAAAGCACGGCATCGAGAACGTGGCCTACTGGACCGAGGACATTGGCACCAGCAACCGCCTCGTCTACATGCTGGGCTACCCCGATCTCGGCGCCCGCGAAAAGAGTTGGACCGCCTTCCAGAACGATCCCGACTGGCAGAAGGCCCGCGCCGCCTCCGAGGAAAACGGCTCGCTGGTCCGCGTGTCGACCCACTCAATCCTCCGTCCGACCCCCTACTCCCCGCGCTAGATACGGGTCGCTGAATTCCCGGGCAATCGCCCGGTAGCCAATTGAAGGGCAACCCCAGTGGTTGCCCTTTCCAACTCTCACTCGCTCCAAAGACGGTCGACAGGGGTTGAACTGAATGGACGTCCAGAAGCTGCGCGACGAGATCCCGGTCCTGAAAAACCTCACCTATATGAACACCGGCTGGTCCGGACCCCCGCCACGCAGCGCCGCCGAGGCCATGCAGGCTCGTGTGGCGCTGGAAGCGGAACAGGGGCCCACCACCCCTGGCGTCTATGAGAGCGGCCGCGAGATCCAGGAGGAGTCCCGCCGCGCCGCCGCCCGCCTGCTTGGCGCGGACGTGGACGAAACGCTGGTCACCCGAAACACAACTGAGGGCCTGAATATCGTCCTCAGCGGCTTGGACTGGAAGGAAGGCGACGAGATCCTCACCTGCAACTTGGAGCACGGCTCAGTCCTGTCTCCCAGCTGGCATGTCGCCCACCGTTACGGCGGAAAGGTTCAGGTGGTCAATCTCGATCCCCACGACTCATACGACGCTATCCTCAGTAAGTTCGAGGCGGCCCTGACCCCGCGCACCCGGATGATCTTCGTCAGCCACCTGGAGTATTCCACCGGCTTGCGCATGCCCGCCGCCGAGCTGTGCCGCTTGGCGCACGGCAATGGCGCCGAGATCATGCTGGACGGAGCCCAGACTGGTGGCCACATCGCATTGGACGTCCACCGCGACGGCTTCGACTACTACTCCATCCCCGGCCAGAAGTGGGTGCTGGGCTACGAGGGCGTCGGCGCCCTGTACATCCGACGGGACCTCATCGACAGCGTGCACCCTGCCCACACCGGGGGGCGTGCCGTGATCCAAGAAGGCGAGCCGGGCGAACCCGGCAGCTACCGCCTCAATACCTCGAGCATGGACAAGTTCCTCGGAGGCTCCGGCAGCGTCCCGCTGCAGGCCGCTTTCGTTGAGGCCGCCCGCTTCATCGAGAGCATCGGCGTGGCGCAGATAGAGGCCCGCAACGTTTCACTGGCCGCCAGATTCAAGGCGCAGCTCGCGGAGATCTCTGCCGTCAATGTTCTCTCGCCTTCGGCAGACTCCGCGTCCGCCGGCCTCGTGGCATTCCAGGTTGCGGGGCAGTCCGCCGACTCGGTCGTGGCCCGCATCTGGCAGGACCACCGCATCGTCGTGCGGCAGGTCCATTACCCCGAATCTGTCCGCGCTTCCCTCCACTTTTTCAATACCGAAGAGGAGGTGGACCGTCTGGCTGCTGCGGTGGCGGAGCTGGCCTAGCCCAGCGTCCCTGCCGGGTATTTCTCCAGCCACCACTGGGCTATTTCGTCCCGGCGCGCGAACCAGACGCCCGGCATTTGACGCGCATACTGCAGGAATCGCTCCACGGCTCGCGAGCGGGCCGGGCGCCCCGCGATCCGGCAATGAAGCCCGATCGACATCATCTTGGGGTGGGTCCGGCCCTCCTCGTACAGCACATCAAAGGTATCCTTCAGGTACTCGTAGAACGCGCCCACGCTGGAAAGCCCGCCCCGCCAGAACCGGGCGTCGTTGGTCTCCATGCTGTATGGCACCACCAGCCAGGGCATGTCGCCGCCGTCCGCGTCCTTGACCGTAGTGTAATAAGGCAGATCGTCATTCATCCCGATGCTGTCGTAGATAAACCCGCCGTGGTCCACCACCAGTTGGCGAGTATTGAGGCTGGGACCATAGCGAGTGAACCACCCCACAGAGCGCTCCCCCGTGGTGCGCTCCAGCGATTCAACGGTGCGGGCGATGGACTCCCGTTCCTGTTCCCGCTCCATCAGGTGGTACTCCTCCCAACGGTAACCGTGGCCGCAGACCTCGTGGCCCGCCGCAGGAACCTCCCGAGCCACCTCGGGGTTTCGCTCTAGGGCCAGGGCGCAGCAGTAGAAAGTGGACTTCACGTCGTACTGGCGGAACATGTCCATCAGCCGCCAGACTCCGACGCGGCTGCCATACTCGAAGAACGACTCGTTGTTCAGGTCGCGGTCGCCCGCTGGCACCGGCGACGGCACCTCGTTGTTGGTCTCGTGGTGCGGGTCGCCGTCCAGGGTGCTGCGCTCCGCACCCTCCTCGTAGTTCACCACCAGCGACACCGCTATTCGCGCCCCGCCGGGCCATTCGATCCTCGGCGTGTTCCTGCCGTAACCGATCAAATCTCGCTGCATCGTGTTCCTCCGGGACCAGAATTCCACGCAGTGCGCACTCGGCCTGCGCACAGAAATGACAGTGCTTCTCCTATAATACTGAAAATCCCCGCGACGTCTGTCGCTCAGTGGTGAACAATATGGCCATCGCCGCCGATATGGTGTATCAACTCAAGTCCGTCGCCGACCCTGCGCTTTCGCCCGACGGAACGCGAATCGTCTACACCCAGTCCTGGGTGCAGGGAACGGGGTCCACCTCCGAGGCGCGATCCCGCCTGATGATGGCCAATTTGGCCTTGAGAGATTCCTCTGACCACCGGGTGGGAACGGCTTGGGAATATACTCAGGGCTACGTCGACGGTGGCCCGCGATTTTCGCCCGACGGAACTCTGCTGGCCTTTTTGCGGGCGAGCGAATCTGGGCTCCCGCGTCAGGTCTGGGTGATGGGCGCAGGCGGCGGCGAAGCTCGGCAGGTGACTATGGCTCCCAAGGGGGTTTTCGATTTTGCGTGGTCCCCAGATAGTGGACGCATAGTTTACTGTGCCGACACCGAGCCAGCGGCGGGAGCGGCGGCGGGCAGCCAGGCCGACGGACCACGTGTCGTGGAGGTCAATCGCATTCGCTTTCGACACGACCTGCAGGGCTGGCGGGGCGACGCCCACTATCATCTGTTCGTCGCGGATTTGCACTCAGGCGAGGTTGCCCAGATCACACGGGGTGACTGGGACGACTTTGGCCCCGTATGGTCGCCCGATGGAACGCGAATCGCCTTCGTTTCTGACCGACGCGGCGATCGGGATTACCGTGCCCTGACCGAGGCCTACGTGGTAGAAGCCGATGGCGGAGTGGCCGAATGCTGGTCCGGTGGCTTGAGCAGCGTTGGCGCCGTGTCCTGGTCTCCCGACTCACGGCAACTGGTGGCGGTTGCTTCCGATGATCCTGCGGGAATGGTCCTGTGGCAGGGTTGGCTGTACATTCTCGACGCGGATAACCAACCACGTCGCATTAGCGACGACTCGCAGCGGCCCGTGCTGGGCGGCGGGCCTGGCGCAGCCCGTCAGTCAGACATCCGCTGGACAGATGATGACCGCATCGTTTTCCTTGGAGAGCGCCACGGTGAGAGCCATGTATACCAGGCGTCTGCCCAGGAACAACCGCCCCACCAATTGTGGGGCGGAGGTCGTCTGATTGGAGGCCTGTCCCTCTGTGCGAACGCGCGGCTGGCGGCGGTGGCGTCTAGCACTCCAACCTCTCCTTCGCAGGTCCACGTCGTGGACCTCTCAACAGGAGATACGACAATCGTAGCCGAACCCAACGCCAGTTTTCTCAAGAGGCAACCCGCTGCGTCTCTGGAAAAGTTCTGCATCGAACGCGCCGGTTTCAACATCGAATGCCGCCTGTGGTTTCCACCAATGTTCGACCCTGCAGGTAGCTATCCACTGGTTCTCGACATTCACGGGGGGCCAAACGGCGCCTTTTACGATTCGTTCGTGAACTGGCAGCAGGTTCTGGCCGGCTCCGGATATTTAGTGCTGGCCGTAAACCCCCGAGGGTCGTCCACCTATGGCGACGAATTCATGCGGGCAGTTCTGGACGACTGGGGAGGCGAGGACTACCTCGATCTGATAGCTGCCTTGGAGCAAGTGTGCCAGCGCGACTATGTTGACAACGACCGCCTCGGCATCCATGGCTACAGTTACGGCGGATTCATGACCAGTTGGGCCATCGGTCACACAAAGCGATTCGCCGCCGCGGTTATCGGTGCTCCATGCACCAACCTGTACACGATGTACGGCACCTCCGACATCGGCGTCAGCTTCGGAGAGCCGCAGTGGGGCGGCTCCGTGATGGACACGCCGGAGAAGCTGCTGGCCCGCTCGCCCATTTCCTACGCTAGGGAGGTCACTACGCCGGCACTGCTGTTGCATGGGGAGGCCGATGCGCGCTGCCCCGTGGCCCAGAGCGAGGAGTACTTCGTGGCCCTGAAGCGCCTTGGCAAGACAGTTGAATTCGTGCGATTCCCCAACAGCAACCATCAGTTTCCCCGCACCGGCCATCCGCGGATGCGCGAAGAATACCTGTCTCGCATGCTCAACTGGTTCGATGATTGGTTGGCGTGATGCCTGAAATCGATGGATGAATCACCATACTCGGTCAAATGCGGATTTACCGCAACGAATTAAGTATGGAGCTTTATTGAATCAGGCGACGTCTAGAGTTGACTCAATCTGAAAGGGTAATGTAGCATTCCCAGAATCTCAGCCTCAGGCTGGCCAGACTGATGGCTTCACGGTACGCAAGTTAGGGAGGAATTCACAATATGCCTGCAAGAGTCGGACTCACCTTGATTCTGGTGATGGTTCTCGCCATCAGCCTGTCCATGCTGGCAGCCTGTGGCTCCTCTGCGACTGAGGAACCCCCAGCGGAACCTACCTCGGCGCCGGAAGCGACCTCCGCGCCGTCTGGTTCTTCATCCTCTGCGGCGCCCACTGCAGCTCCGCAGGCGTCAACCGGTTCCTCAAGCGGTGGGGACACGCCCACTCCGACACCCTATGCCTTTGCTGCTCGGGCGATTATTGAGGAGTTGGACCAGAAATACCCCTGGCCGCCACAGGCCCCGCCGTGGCCCCCCCGCCGCGGAGGGGTTGCACACCTGACTATGAGCCCCATTCCTGATCTGGACCCAAACAGGGCCCGTAACAACGAGAATCTGGCCCAGTATGACGCCCTGCTGGAGTGGGAATCTACCTGGTGGTTCCCCGAAGTGCATACCACCCCCACCATCAGGCCTAACATCGTCTCAAGCTGGGAGGCAGTGGACCTCGACAGTTGGGACTTCCACATCGATCCCGATGCCAAATTCCACGACATCGAGCCGATGAACGGCAGGTCAGTTACTGCTGAGGACGTCAAGTTCTCCTTTGACCTGCTCAGCCTGGTGCCCCAGTACACCGCGACCGCTTCCGTGGAGAGCGTCGAAGTCATAGATGACGACACCGCACGTTTCCACCTGAAGCAGGCGCTGGCCAACTTCCCGCCGCTGTACACCAACGGCTCGACACCGCCTGTCGTCGCCAGGGAAGCCCACGAGATGGAGGGCGGGCTGCACGAGAACCCGGGCGGAACCGGCGCCTTCCTGCTCAAGGAATTCTCTGCCGGTGAGGGCATGCTGTTCACCGCTACCGATGACTATCATCTGGATCTGATGGGTGAGCCGCTGCCGTTCCTGGATGCTGTCCGATATGTATTCACCCGTGACCCGGCAACCCAGGTTGCCCTGTACCGGGCGGAACAGATCGACCTCTTGCGTATCAGTTCTTTCGATATTCTGGATCAGGTCCTTAAGTCTGTGCCCGACTCGCAGCTATACCGTATTCCCTCCTTCGGCTGGGGCGATCACGGCGTATTCCTGAATCTGGCTAAAGAGCCGTTCAATGACGTCAACGTGCGACGTGCCATGTCAATGGCAATCAACCGCAACGTGATCGCCAACGTCATTAATGCCGGCGACGCCACTCCCTATGGACCGATTCCCTGGGCCGTGGGCGGATTCACAGAGATCTCTGACTACAACGTGGACAACCTTGGCGAGTGGTACCAATACAACCCGGACAGGGCCAAGCAGCTCTTGGCCGACGCTGGTTACGGTGACGGATTCGAGGTTGAAATCGAATGGGGCGAACTCTCCGGATTTACCTTCGGCGACACGGCCGTTCTGCTGGAGAGAATGTGGGAAGACATAGGGTTGGACGTGACCATCAAGCAGAGCGAATATGCGACGTGGTGGTCCAAGACCAAGTGTGGGGAGCCGATGAATGACTCCCTGATCGGCCTGAGCCCCTACGGTTCCGGCCCCACGGCCTATGACTGGCTGTACCTGCCCTATCATTCCAGTTCCAGCGTGAACTGCCCGCACATCCAGGACGATAACATCGATACTTTGTTGGATGAATGGATCGGCGCAGACGAGGCTCGCCAGCTGGAAATCCAGTCGGAATTGTGGGACTACCTGACCGACCAGGTCTACCGTCTGACCACCATCGTCCCGCCGCACTACCGTCTGACCCAGTCGTACATGCATGCGGGCGACAACCCCTACTGTTGGTTCACCGGTTACTGCTCCTACGAGGTCAAGTCGGCTTGGCTGACCGACGGCGCTCCGGAACGCTCCTTCGACAAGTTCGCCGAGTAGCGACAGCAACTGTACAAGCAGACAAGCGCACGGCCGGACATCCCTTTCAAAGAGGGTGTCGGGCCGTGTGTGCACTGTGCCTCGAGAAGCCTCGGAAGCTTGCATGCCGGTCCCTTTGGTGGCTGTAGCCGTTCACCCGCAGCCCGGAAATCTCTCTACCCTGACCTTTTAGGCCCCTGACTCATATGCGGTATTACATCCTGCGAAGAGTTCTACTGGCTTTCTTGGTGCTCTGGCTGGTGCACCTGATGGTGTTCTCCATGGTCCGACTGTTCCCGGGCGATGTGGTGATGATGCGACTTGCCCAGGACGCGACCATGACCGAGGAGTCGTACGAAAGGGCGAGACAGGAGTTGGGGATCGACCGTCCTTTCCTGGTCCAGTACGGGGATACCATGGGAGGTCTGCTTCGGGGAGACTTGGGCGACTCGTTGCTCAGCGGTAGACCGGTCAAGGATGAGTTGGGCGACAGGGTATGGCTAACCCTGCACTTGGCCATCATGTCTCTGATCATCGCACTGTTGATAGCTATTCCCATCGGTATTGTTTCCGCCATTCGCCAGGACACGTTTGCTGACTACGGCGGCAGGATGTTCTCCATACTCGGACTGTCGCTGCCGGACTTCTGGACCGGGGTGGTGGCCATCCTGGTACTTTCCCTTTGGTTCCACTGGCTTCCGCCGCGGGGTTTCGAGGAAATCTGGATCGATCCAATCAAGGTCATCCAGCAGTTGGGTATTCCGGCCCTCATCATCGGGTTCCGGTTCTCAGCCATCATCATGCGCATGACCCGCTCCTCCATGCTGGAGGTGCTGCGCGAGGATTACATCCGCACGGCGTGGTCCAAGGGTTTGTCCGAGCAGCGAGTCATTATCGGCCACGCGCTCAAGAACTCCTTCATCCCGGTCATCACCCTGGTGGGGCAGCAGTTCTCCATCCTTCTGGGCGGTACTGTCATCATCGAGACTATCTTCCTGCTGCCGGGTGTGGGCAACATGACCCTGGATGCGGTGATCTTCCGTGACTACACGCTGGTGCAGGGCGCCGTCATCTTCTTCGGCGGAATCATGGTGCTCATGAATCTACTTGTCGACATATCCTACGCGTGGTTCGACCCACGGATACGCTATGGCTAGAGATACGGACCCCGGCCAGCTGACCACCGCGCCCTCCAGCCCGCTGGAGGCGGTTTTAATCGGGATGAGGCGCCAGGCTGTGACGCTGAGACGGTTCGCCGTCTCCAAACCAATGGGTGCCGCGGGTGCCTTCATCGTTGTGATTATCGTTCTGGCGGCGATTTTCGCGCCGGTGGTCTCTCCGTATGATCCCTACGCATCCAACCTTGACACAGACGGCCTGCCGGTCCGGCTGGTGGGGCCGACTGCGTCCTTCCCGCTGGGAACCGACGCCATCGGCCGGGACGTATTCAGCCGGATCATTTACGGCGCTCGCATATCGCTGGTCGTGGGCCTTGGCGCGGTCGCTCTGGGTACCCTTTTCGGCACGGTAGTCGGGCTGGTATCCGGTTACTTCGTTGGCAAGGTCGACCAGGTGCTGCAACGGGTGGTTGACACCCTGATGGCCATACCGGCGATTGTGCTGGCCCTAGCGGTCATCACCATGCTGCAGCCGGGGCTCTTCAACATTATCCTGGTGATCGCCATCGTGATTGCGCCCGGTACGTCCCGCGTGGTGCGGGGCACTGTCCTGGCCATCAAGGAGAACGTCTACATCGAGGCCGCCCGCTCCATCGGGGCCGGCAGCGGGCGCATCGTGTTCCGGCACATTCTACCCAACGTGGTCGCGCCGATTATCGTCATTGCATCCATCTGGGTTGGCAACGCCATCGTGATCGAAGCGGCTCTGAGCTACCTGGGCCTCGGCACGCCGCCGCCAACGCCGTCGTGGGGCGGCATGCTGGCGCTGGAGGGCCGCCGCCACCTCGAGAACGCCCCGTGGCTGGCCCTCGCTCCTGGTGCGGCCATCAGCGTCGCAGTGCTGGCCGTGAACATGCTGGGAGACGCCCTCCGCGACGTCCTCGATCCCCGCCTCCGCAACCGGTAAAGGCTGCGCTTTCCCCTCCCAGAGCTCCGGTGGCTTACGCCCTCCTTGTAGCTTGGCGCCTGCGACACCTGCTAATTTCGGCATCACCCACACACAAGCTGGCACTGGTTGCTGACCGGTTGTCTTTAATTAGGCATCTCATTTACGACAATCGGACTGTTTGGTGCAATCATAATCCTTAAACAATCGATTATATTAGATATACAGCAATTTGATTGACTATTCAGGAGGGGTCATTTAGCATTCCTGAAATTCGACCTGCTGCCGTTTCGCTTCGGTGGTCAGGAAGCGGAGGTATCCACTCAATGTTGGGCAAACTCAGGTTTCATATCATACTGACTATTGGGGCCATCTTGGCCTTGACCGTGCTGGCCGCGTGCGGGGGCGATGAAAGGCAGTCCACGGGCGGGACGCCCATAGGTCCTACTAACACACCGATAGTTGCCGATCCCACGGCAATCTCGGCGCCGGCTCCAACAGACGCCCCGGCCGCGGTAGCTGACGATGCCACCGAGGCTCCATCCGCGGGAGGGGCGGCGCCTGCCGCCGGGGTTGGCATGTTCCCGTCGCCTCCTTTTGGCTTGCTGGCAGCCCCAGAAGGTAGCCCGCAGTATGGTGGTATTTTGCGGTTCGGGTTCGTGGTCAAACCGGCCCACTTCGACGTACACCAGTCCGGTACTGCTTTGAACAATAATACTCAGGGGCCGATGTACGACAACTTGCTTAGGCTTCATCCATTGAGCGCGGGTCGCGAGGTCATTCCGGATTTGGCCCACTCATGGGACATTTCCGAAGATGGATTGGTCTACACGTTCTACTTGAGAGAGGGCGTAAAGTTCCATGACGGCGCGGACTTAACCTCTGAGGATGTGAAAGCAACCTTTGACCGGATCATTGATCCGCCGGATGGCGTGGTGATCCCTCGCGAGTCAGTTTTTGGAGCGGCGGCGGTATCTGAAATCCGAGCCGTGGACCCGCTGACGGTTGAGTTCGTTCTCTCCGAGCCACGCCCCGATGCGTTAGTGTTGAATGCCATCGCCAGTGGCTGGAACATCATCGTCCGGAAACAGACCTTGGAAGAAAATGACTACAACCTCAAACGCGTGAAGGATTACCCTGGCACCGGTCCCTTCATGTTCGATGAATTCAGTGACCAAGAATTCCTGAAGATGACGAAGAACCCGAACTATTGGAATCCCGATCTGCCTTACCTGGATGGTATTCACATTTTGCATCTGAACGCCTGGGTGCCTGAGATGGGCGCGGCGCTGCTGGCCGGCCGGGTTGACTATGCCCGCGCCATTGAGCCCGGCAGCTTCAAGAAAGCCATCGAGCACCCGGAGATCGAGACTGCCCAGTATCCGCAGCACGTGATCTTCGCGATGTGGATGAACAATGCCAAGGAACCCATGAACGATGCCAGGGTGCGGCGGGCTATGCATTTGGTGCTGGACCGTGAGGCCATCAAGCAGGCCACGAAGGACACCTTCCCGGCGGCGTTCGGTGCAGGCTTCACCTTCCGGTTCAGCCCGCACGCGACACCCGAGGAGGAGCTGCTGCAAAGGCCGGGTTACCGCTATCCCAAGGACGAGGACATTGCCGAAGCGCAGCGGTTGCTAACCGAAGCAGGATATCCCAATGGCGAAGGTATCCCGGAGCTGGACTTCCTCGTAAGACAGATTGCTCACCTGGACCTCCAGGCTGCGGCAATCCAGGAAATGCTGCGGGTTCACCTAAACATCAAGGCCAATATCCGCTCGATTCACATCTCTCAGTGGTTTGAGGATGCCGAGAAGGGCAACTTCGACATCACCCTGTCGGCAGTAGTGCTGGCGATCAGGGACCCGTCCGACTACTACCGGGCCTGGTACGGCAAGGACGGTCCGCAGAACTACTCCCTGTGGGAGAACGATGAATTTGAGGCAATGGTGGATGAGATCGACCGGGAGCTCGATGCCGTCAAGCGTCTGCAGCTGATCCGCGAGGCGGAGCTGTTGATGGAGCGGGAAGTGCCTCTGGCTCCGGTGGCATGGGAGGAGATCACCGACGGCTGGTGGAACTACGTGAAGGGTATCGATCCCCCTCACAACGTCGGTATCTACGATGTGATCCGCTGGGATACCGCCTGGCTGGACAATCCCAAGAACCGGTAACGACAACACAGAGCCTCGATATCCAGTGTTGCTGCGGGGCAAGACATCCCAATGAATATGGAGATAGCTCGCCTCCCCAAGGCGGGCTATCTTGCTGATGATCTATCCTGTTCCGTGGAGGTCCCTTGCGCCGATACGTAGGTACCAGAGTATTGTTGGCGATCCCGACAATCTTCCTCATCACAATACTGATCTTTCTGGCTATGAACGTTCTGCCCGGAGACCCGCTGGTGGCCATGTTCGGCTTTGAGGGTTTTGCCAAGCTGAGCCCGCACGACCGCCAGAGGATCATGGAGCAGCTCGGCTTCGCTGACCCGCTGTGGAAGCAGTACGCCCACTGGATGCAGGACATCTTTATGGGGAACCTGGGCGAGTCGTTCTTCAAGGGCGAGCCCGTGATGCAGAAGATCACCCGACACGGGCCTCTGACTGCGGAGATTGCCATACTCTCGGTCATCATTTCCTGGGCGGTCGGGCTTCCGGTGGGCGCGATCGGAGCAATGAAGCGAAACAGCGTGCTGGACTATGCCGGGCGGCTCTTCACCACGCTGTTCCTTGCGGTGCCCAGCTTCTGGCTCGGATTGCTGGTCGTGCTGGCCTTGCTGTTGTTGTTCGACTGGAAAGCGCCTATCCAGGTGGTCCACATCTGGGATAACCCCAGGGAGAACCTGGAAATCGTCTGGGGACCGGCCATAGTGCTGGGTATGGCTCAAGCAGCATATATCTCCCGGTTGGCCCGCTCGACTTTCCTCGAGGTGATGTACGAGGACTACATCCGGACGGCGCGGGCCAAGGGGTTGAAGGAGAGGGTGATCCTGTACCGGCACACCTTCCGCAACGCGATACTGCCGCTGGTCACCCTGTCCGGCATCCTGCTGGGGTTCGCACTGGCCGGGTCGGTGGTAATCGAGTCGGTCTTCGGAGTCAAGGGACTGGGCGCAGTCCTCATCGGGGCCATCAGCGAACGGGACCACATCGTGATTCAGAACCTGGTTCTGTTCTATGGGCTGATATTCATAGTGCTGAATGTGCTAGTCGACCTCTCCTACGGTTGGCTGGACCCCAGGATTCGATATGGTTAGTCTGGAACAAAGAGAAGCGCTGCCCGTCCTTCAAGAACAGAGTTGGCAGAGATACCTCCGCCCCATAGCGATCTTTACCAAGCAGAGTCCCGTCGGGGCGGTGGCAGGGGTGTTCCTGGTGTTCGTGGTGCTCATGGCTGCGGCTGCCCCGATTGTGTCCCCCTATCATCCCTTGACTGCGGATTTCACCGCGATGACAGTCTCCCCCGACAGTGCTCATCCCCTGGGCACAGACCCACTGGGAAGGGACACGTTGAGCCGGATTATCTACGGGGCGCGGTACACGCTGATTGTGGCCTTTGCGGCGGTGCTGCTGGGTACCACGTTTGGCGCGGTCCTCGGGGTGGCCAGCGCCTACCTGGGGGGCAAGTTTGACCTTGGGGTGCAGCGTGTCCTCGAGGTACTGCAGGCATTCCCCGACCTGATCCTGGCCCTGCTGCTGATGGTCGCGCTGGGACCTGGACTGGGCACCGTGATTGTGGCCATTGCGGTAACCAGGATTCCCTTCGGGGGCAGGGTCGTGCGGGCGGTGGCCCTTCAGATACGGGAGATGGACTACGTGACCGCGGCCCGGGCGGTGGGGGTTTCCAGCTTCAGGATCATGCGCCTACACGTGGCCCCGCAGTGCGTTGCGCCGTACCTGGTGCTGGCGACGGCCCACCTGGGTGTTGCCATCATCATCGAGGCGTCGCTGGGCTTTCTGGGGGTTGGGATTCCGCCGCCTACTCCTACTTGGGGGAATATGCTGGCTATGCAGGGCAACAACCTGATCCCGCCGTGGTGGCTGGTGGTTTATCCCGGGGTGGCAATCACGTTGATCGTGCTGGCGTTCAGCCTCTTCGGCGATGGCCTGCGGGACTACCTGGACCCGAGGCTTCGCGGGCGGTTCTAGGCTGATTCCCAGTTGGGATCGATTGGCTCGTGGGGGGCGCCGTTCGGCGCCCCTTTCCCTTTCTGTCTCGCTGGCTCACTCGATGTACTTGGCGTTCTTGGGGCGGGCCTTGCCGCCGTGGACTGAGGGTTCGGCGCACCACTTCCGGGCGAGGCGGCGGACGCCGCGGTAGATGTCTTCGTTGAAGCCGAGGAGGTCGCAGATGACGCTGTGGTCGAGCAGGGCTCGGTTGGGGTCGGCGTCGGCGAGGTAGGCGGGTAGCAGGTCCAGCTCCCGGAACTCGTCGAATATGCGCTCGGCGGTGGCGAGTTGCTCGTCGCTGAGGGTGCGGAGGTCCAGGACGGGTAGGGTTTCGGCTGTGCGAATTGTGATGATTCCCCGGCCTGGCTGTTGCAAACTCGAATGCCACCAATACGCAAGCAATCCTAGCGAACTGTTGGTCCACACCGAAAAGGCATAATCTAGCCGATTACCGCTAAACTTGACGTTCGGCCACGCACGACCACCGATGCTCGCGCCCTCAGTGAATGCCGCAGCCACTGGCTGGGAGTTAAACCGGAAATCTTGATTTATGTGCGTTCGACTTGCGGTAGACCAGACGGAAGCCGCCTTGGTTTCCATTCCCGGCCTGACTTCTAGTTGAGAATCCGGGATGCAGACCAGTCGAGTTTCCATCTTGGCATCATGATTCCATAGGGCTGGATAGGTGGACGTTGGACTGGGCAGCACTTTGGTGAACGGACCCCTCGGGGGTGCTCCGACAATGTCCAAATGGTAGAGCCCAATGTTGCTGAGACTTCCCAACGAGGTGGTGGTCAAGCTGCTGACGCTTGGAACTCCCGGCAATGTCAATTTAGACAGGCTCAAGTAGTGGGCCGTCTGAGCAAGGGAATAGTCCAACAGGCGGACACCAGCCCATGAGTCTCCTTCGAGAGAACAGGGAGCAGTCATCATTTCGCCTGTCAATTCGTCTCCGATTGACAGGCGAGTACCGCCAAATGGTCCGTCTTCGATTCTTCGAGTCTGCTTTCCGAAAACAATTTTATTTGCTACCACATTGGCAATGGCTATATTCGAGGGCCTATTGCCGAATGTCGCAAAGTGCACTCTCTCCGTTGATGATTCTCCATGCTTAAGTTTGCGTGCGATGACCAGGCATTCAGCCATGCCAGTATCAGAGGAAAAGGCCATGTCGTCGCCGTTTGCAGCAATGCTGAGCACGCTCAAGTCCGCATAGTTTCTTGCAACCATTTCTCGAAAATTCTGCCAGGCCAGCCCGACAGCAACCGATAGAGGCAATACCAAAGCCAAGGTACCACCGGGTTTGAGTTTATTGTGCGCGAGTCCGGCAAAAGCGGATGCTATTCCAGCGTTGCCATGGTAACTAGTTCCGATTCTCAACTCTCCCATCCGCTTTGCCATGTCCCTCTGGTCCGTCTCAGTAGCGGCGAACGCAGCGGCGACAGCATCTGCTGTGGCGCCTTCACGGGTCGTGTTGCGCGTAAACGGTGGGTTCATGATTACGAGGTCGAAATTGCCGTCGGCGATTTCGACGTTGATGTGGGCGGCGGTCTCCTCGCCGACGCTGCCGGTGCGGAGGGCCGGATCGCTGGTGTTGAAAAGGGTCATCACCTGAGTTGATTGCAGCAACTCCAAGGAACCCAGTTTGACGGTTCCGTCCTGCTGTCGGCCGTAGGGCATGGTGTAGAGTCGGGACCGGTCGTAACCAACTTCGGGCTGGATGCCGGCCAGGGTGGAGCCGGTGATGTGGATGGCGGAAGGCATGACGTCGCAGCCGTAGAGCACCTCCTCCATCATCACGGAGTGGATGGCCGCGGAGTCGCCGCCGGCAGTCTCGTGGCGGGAGGCGATCTGCTCGTAGACCGCCGACAGCAGGGCGCCGGTGCCACAAGCGAAATCACCAATTTTCAGTTTGCCTATGGCCTCGGGGTCGCCCCAGTCGACGCCCTCCATCTTTGCTACCGCCAAGCGAGCGAGCAGTGCAGCGGAGGCGGGCAAGGTGTAGAAGGTGGCCAGGTACTTTCGGTCTGAAATGAGCCGCCGAAAGACGCGACCGGTGAGGTCGTGGGCGTTGTTCATGCCTGTGCCGTTGACGCTGGCGGCGGTGAGGCGCAGGCGACGCAGGGTTCGCACGGCAAATTCAGCCGGCAACTGGCTGAGGATATCCCGGCCAATGGCGAAGATGGGCCAGTAGTTGATCTTCAGAATGGCGGTCCAAGCTTCCAGAGTGGCGCCCTGAGGGTCGGGAACACCCGCTCCGCAGACCATGTTGAGGGCATCGATATTGTCGTGCATTCCGGCGATGCGGTCGTGGAAGATCATGGCGTTGGCGATGATGGCGCAGGCCATGCGGCGGGTCTGGGGGACGTTGTCCATTCCCAGCAGCCCGGCAATGGACAGCGTGATGCCGGGACTGGTCTGGTGCATGTCCTCGAGGATGTTGGCGGCGTCGTCGATGCCCTGCTGGAGGAAGGTGGCTGCCTGGTCGACGGCGTTCTGGGGCACGGACACGAGGCGAACGAGGTCGGCAAGGTCGGTTACTGAGCCGTCCAGCCAGCCGGACTCGGGGAAGCGAGTGGTCTTTTCACCCTCGGCGGTGAAGACGCAGTAGCGGAGAGTGGCTTCACTGATGGCGTTGGTAAGGTCAAAGGAGTCGCCGACGGCCTCGGGATAGCGCAGGGCAAGCGGCCTCGATGGGGCGGGTCTGGCCAGTGGCCTTCAGGTTGAGGCGGTCCCTGGCTTCAGGCTCGACGTTCTGGGCCGGGTCGTACTCGGCCTCGATGACGACCGGGGAGCGGCCGGTTGCGGTGATGAGGACGTCGGGGTGGAATCCGGCGTGGCCTTCGATGACCTGGGTGTTTTCCGAACGCACGGTGGCCTTGCCCAGCATGCCCTGCAGGAGGTCGCCGAGAGCTTTGTTGGCGCTGGGTTCGGTCTGGTGCGGCATTGGCTTCTCCGTGCTATAGGTAGTCAGGCGGCTAGTGGACTGGTTACCAGCTCCAACTCGTCCAGGACCTCTGAGAATACTGGAAACTGGTGGCGGTGGAGGACTTCGTACAGAGTCTGCTCACCGGTCGTTGGGTCATAGACCCGGTGTATGTATTCGTCTGGGTTGGCGTGATGATTATGGTACTTGAGGACGAGGTGTCCGCCAGGTATCCAGGCGACGTAGAGGAATGAGTAGCATCTGACCTGGAGTATTCCTTGAGTTCCGATTTGCCGAGCCTCCAACAGATTTTCCACCTGTAAATTTACACTTTGCCGGCAAAACAACCTGCCGTTCAATGCCCAATTGGTGTCATTGTCGCGATAGAAGTCGAGAGTGTTCTGTCGGGTGTGATCCAGAAAGGGATGTTGCTCTAAACGCCGCTCGTGGGTGACTCGGTAGTTGTCCCAATTTTGCCAGCCGTGGGAGTCTCCTCCTGAAGCAGGTGCCGGTATGCGCTATCGGCTGACATCCACTTGAGTATCTCCAGAGTCTCCCACTGATCGTCCCCCGTGGAAACAAGGTTGCGCATCTCTGCTGAGGACATACCGTACTTCTCCTCGCAGTAACGAATGCGCTCGGCGTATTCCGCCATCGCTTCTTCCCGCGAGCGGTATTTCACTTGAATTCTGCCCAAACTGGATTCCTGCTCTTCCATCTCGCGCCTCCGTCTCAATGGTCAAGGATAGCATAGCAGCCGAGCCGCCTTACGTGCGCGCGCTGGGGTGGGTGTTGCCCCAGGGGACTTGGGGTAGGTTGTGGGATTGGCGTACTTCGTTGATGGTCAGGACGCCTCTGTCGAGGAGTTGGACTTCCCGGGTGGTTCGGGCGTTTTCGTCTTCGGCTAGGGCTTCTATGGAGGCGAGGTCGAACTGCATTTCGAGGTTTTCGTAGCCTAGGAGGGGGAAGAGCTTGCGGGTTACCTGCTCGGCCAGGAAGGTCATTTCGGGGACCATTGTGTTGCGCCAGAAGAAACGTTCGGCGGCGTTTACGTTGGAGAAGGTGGCTCGCTCGAGGTCGGAGAGCAGCGGGCGGGGGACGCCGTAGGCGCGGCTGACCTCCTCGAGGCTCCAGCGGAGGCCCTGGATGAAGTCCATCTCGCGGTGGCTGAGTCCGAGGGTCTTGATGTCGCGGACGAAGCTGGCGACGGCGGGTCGTCGGGCGTTGGCGGGGCCACGGTAGCGGGCCTCCCAGCGGCGGTAGAAATCGTCGACCTCGCTGTCGTTCATGTACTCGTTGGTGAGCATCACGAAATCGGGCTGGGCCGAGTTGCGAAGGAAGTTGCGGTTGAACCGGAGGCCGTCGCGTCCCATGTCGATGGCCATGCGGGACGGTGCGACGGGGGAGAGGCCGGCGTACTCTTCGAGCGGGTTGAAGTAGCGGAACCAGACGACCTCGTCGGGGGTGAGTGCGATCATGCGGCTGCGGCCGTGGTAGACGAAGCCGCGGATGTACTCGTCGCGGTCGGGGACGATGGAGACGCGGTCGGGCCGGAGGGGCCAGAGCTCGGGGTTGCCGTGGGCGTCGCGGTCGAGCATCCAGTAGGCGGAGCCCCAGAGATTGAGGTAGATCTCGGTGGCGCGCCAGAGGTCGGCGCGGGTGTACCAGCGGTTGACGCGCTCGAGGAGCTGCTGGGCCGGGTGGTCTGGGCCGACGGGGAGCCGCTGGGTGCCGGCCTGGGAGCGGGTGCGGCGGTAGACGACGACCGGCGGACGGGTGAGGGCGTCGGAGCGGACCTTGATGGCGGCGTAGACGGGCGTGGACGTGGCGTAGTATTCGCCGTATTCGGCGCGGTTCCAGCCGCCACCGGCGCCGGCGAGGAGGGAAAGGCTGTCGACGTCGGCGGGGGCGACACCGCTGGCCTTCGTGCGGCCCGCGCTTTCGCGGGGGTGGCGGTTCGCTGCCGGGGTGGCGGCCCTGGGCCGGGGCAGGCGGAGGGCGAGTTTCTGGAGCATTTGGTCAGCCTCCTTGTTTGGGTTTGGGTGCGACCTGGGTGGGGCCGTTCCGGGGTTACGGGGGTTTGGGTCCCCGCTTTCGCGGGGATGACGAAAGATCGCGGGGATCAGGCGGTGCCGGGGGTGGCGGTTGGGTGGCGACGGTGACGGTTGGCTTCGCGGTGAAGGCGGTTGGGTGCTGAGGGCTGTTGGGTGTGATCCTCCTTCCGGTGTGGGTTACGGTTGGGTTGCCGGGTTGGGGCCTGCTTAGTGTCAGGGGTATGGAAATCGCTGACATTCGCTGACATTTCCTGTCATTGGGTGGGTTATGGGGGCTTGGGTCCCCGCTTTCGCGGGGATGACGAAAGATCGCGGGGATGACGGTTGGTAGCGACAGTGATGGCGGTTGGGTGCTGAGAATTTCGCTATTCCCGATCATTTCCAGTCATTTCCGAGCGTTGAGTGGCGGTCCCGTGGTCCCGGCAGGCTCCTGGTTCGGCGGGTTCACCGCGAGCGGGGATGGCGGTTGGGTGCGACCTGGGCGGGGCCGATCCTGGGTTACGGGGGTTTGGGCCCCCGCTTTCGCGGGGATGACGATTGGTAGGGACAGTGGTGGCGGTTGGGTGCTGAAAATTTTGCTATTCCCGCTCATTTCCACTCGTTTCCGAGCGTTGAGTGGCGGCCCCGTGGTCCGACAGGCTCGTGGTTCGACAGGCTCACCGCGAGCGGGGATGGCGGTTGGGTGCGACCTGGGTGGGGCCGATCCGGGGTTACGGGGGTTTGGGCCCCCGCTTTCGCGGGGGTGACGAAAGATCGCGGGGATCAGGCGGTGCCTGGGATATGCCGTTCCAGGTTGTTCAGCCAAGGACCATTGGCGGACCAGGGGAGGAGGGTGGTGATGATTCCCCTTATTACAGGACGCCTGTCGTCGTCGATGCACCGCTGGAGGTATTTCTCGAAGGCCATATAGGTATGAAGTCGGAAGCCGGCGTCGGCCACCTTACGGACGCAGGCGTAGGGGTCGGGTTTGGGCTGCTTGTTTGCAATGGCGATGTGCCAGAGCTCGGTGATCTCATTGGCGACTCGGCTGAGCCGCAAGATGGCGAGCTCGGGGGCGAATTTGCGCTTCAGAGCATCCACCTGGCGACGGATAGAGGCGAGACTGGCTCCGCGACGGTACATCTTATTTTCTCCTGTCAAAGCGAGACATTTGGATTTCTGGGCGAGCAAGGGCAATCGCGTCTTATTTCTCAGGACACAAAATTGGTCTGAATGGCGGTGGAGATGGGAGTGGCAGTGCCTCCTTCAGTTCCGGGTGCGAGGGTAGACGGGGGTTTGGATTCCCGCCTGCGCGGGAATGACGACTTATCGGGTGCGAGGGTAGACGGGGGTTTGGATTCCCGCCTGCGCGGGAAAGACGACTTATAAGGGCCTCCGCCGTTCGAGACGCGATTGCCCTGCTGGGCGAGCACAGGGCCCGCCGCCAGGGGCAGGTGTGAAGTTTCGGCAGTCAGACCCACAGCTGGAGCCTTCCTTTGGGGGCGAGGAAAGCAAGCATCAGGGCGTCGGCTTTGTCGGGTGAGGGCAGGCCGCGCTTCCGCATGTGCTCCTTGGGCTCTATCTTGCGGCGCCCCAGATCGTCGTTGGCGTAGCGTATTGCTGCCAGCTCGTTGATGAGTTCCTTGTCGTCGGGGATACTGATGATTCCCAGCCTGACTCGATCGGCAAGGGTCCAATAACCTTCGGAACGCAGGTTGGAGAACATGCCGGGCAAGCGGGAGGCGCGGGCGACGTTGACGCCGCGGACGGGGTGTCCGAGCTGCCGGAGCCGGTCGACGACGCCAGAGCCCCAGCCGATCTCGTCTACGTGCACGCGGACAGGGTTGTGCTCTCGAATGGCGGCGGCGACCAATTCGGCCACCTCCATATTGTCCAGGTGGTGCAGGACCTGGATGTCCTCGACGCGATTGCCGCGACGCCGGAGTATGACGCTGCGGTCGTCGCCGAAGCGGGCGACGTCTACGCCGAGTACTACATCGTCGGTCTCACCGTCGGCGGGCAGCTTGCGGTCCACCGCGGCCCTGAGATCGCTGAGGCTGAAAAGGGTGTTGTCACCCTGGTCTGGGAACTCGCCGAGGACGCGGGCGCGAAAACGGGGAGTTCCCTCGCCCCAGACCTGCTTGCGCTCCTCTACCCATGCGGCGGTGGTGAGGCCGGGGATGACGACGCGGCCGGCCTGGACATTGGGGCTGTCGAAGGCAGAGATGGTGATGTTGCGGTAGATCTGGCGCTCCTCGTGGAAGGCGCGGCGGAAGGCCCCACCGATGGAGGTGGGGTTGCCAATGAGGAGCAGCAGGGGTTCGGCGGAGGTCATGACGGACTCGATGGCGTCGTAGATGTCGTCGCTGACGCCCTCGGCCTCGTCGACGACGATGAACATGTTGGGGCTGTGGAAACCCTGGAACTGGTCGGCACCGTCGGCGGACAGGCCGAGGGCGTAGCGGTCGTCGGCGAGCTCCCAGCGGGTGTCGAGCATGGTGCCGCCGAGGACCGGCGCGGCGGGGCGGTAGAGGCGGTGGATCTGCCGCCAGAGGATGTGGCGCACCTGGCGGAAGGTGGGCGCGGTGGTGAGGACGATGGCGTCCTGATTGGTGTGGATGAACCAGAGCACCGCGACGGCGGCGCAGAAGCCCTTGCCGAGGCCGTTGCCGGCCTTGACGGCGACGCGGCGATGGGTGGTGAGGGCCATGAGGACCTCTTCCTGCTTGTGCCACAGGTTGACGCCGAGGACGTCGCGGGCGAAGGCCACGGGGGACAGCGGCGCAGGACGCTCCTCCCGTGCGTCGCGGGACGGCGGGAGGGCGATGGCGTGGATGCGATGGCCGTCGGGGGTGTTGCCACCGGTCAGCGACTTGCGCCGGGGGAGCGAGGCTCCGTGGCGGAGGGCTGCGGCTGGGACGGGGGCTGCGGCGGGCTGTACAGGTACCCGCAGTCGAGGCAGCGATAGATGTAGTTGTCGCTGGGGCGTCGTTTGTTGAGCCTGATGGTCCTGGTCAAATAACAGCGTCGGCATACTGATTTAGTCAACTCTCACTCTTCCCGCGTTTGTCTGGGGATAAGCTGGCCTCTGGGAGGCGGCACTGGTGATATAGAACTAACGTACTTAAATCGTAGAGAGTTGTCATGAGGCTTGGCAAGGGGCAAGTGTCATCAATTGGTGCGAAGAGACTCGTTGACCCGGCCACGGGTGCAACGGGATAATGGGATATAAGCAGGGTGAGCAAAGGGAACAGGAGTGATGACTTGGAAACGATTGCTCCGATACTGGGTATATCAATGATATTTATTGGGCTCGCAATGCTGCTCGTTGGTTTCGGCTTCCTTATGTATGCCATTTGGCTGCATTACAAGGTAGAGCCTCTCCGGAGGCAGTCGGAATTGGCCGCGAGTGTCGAACCATTTTCCACCGCTGGACAGACTTGAGTAGTGCCCTTTTCCCAATCGCGGTCCTGACAGTCCTGTTTGGCTTGATCGTAGCCAGTGCCGGTGTGCTTGTCTGGCTTGCTCCCGTGGGCGTCGAATCTCCGACGCCGGCGCAGAACACCCTCATTTCCACATCCGACTGGATGATCAAAGCCTGTGCGGGCGCGATTCTGGGTTTCGCGGGAGGTATGCGATTAACTGGCCGCGGACCTGGAATCGCTGCTTAACCCTGAGGCGGGTGCCACTTATTTCTGTTGACGAAATTGGGGGGCTGGGGTAGGCTTTTGCCGATATAGCAGTTGGCACAGCTACCCTTTCCCTATGTCAAAAGGAGACGGCCATGACCCAGCAGGCCCAGCACGACACGGAATCGGCCCTGACGCCGGAGGTCCGAGCGATGATCGGCGTGGAGGGGGAGGTTGTCGAATCGTGGGGGTACGTTGACGAGGAATACCTGAGGCGGTTCACGCAGGCGGTGATGGACCCCGACCCGCGGTACTGGGACAAGGACTTTGCCGAGGGGACCAAGTTCGGGGGTGTGATCGCTCCGCCGATTATGGTGAGCTACATGGTGGGGCGCCATCGTCCGGAGCAGGAGGACCCGATCACCCGGGCGTTCAATGAGAACCCGGAGTCGGACGGAATCGGGAGCGTGGAGCGCCCCGGCGCGCTGCCCCATGTCCCGACGAATCTGGTGCGGGTGCTGAACGCGGGTAACGAGCTGGAGATCTACAAGTACCCGAGCATCGGGGACAAGATATTCTTCCAGAACCGGTACTCGGACATCCGCGAACGCTCCGGCCGCGACGGTCGGGCGTTCCTGATCATCACGGTGGAGACGAGCTACAAGAACCAGGACGACGACCTGCTGTGCATCACGCGGCAGTCGTCCATCCGGCGCTAGGCCGGGCAGTCCAACGGGAGAGGCACGACAATGAGCGCGAGCCTGGATGACCTGTTGCAGATGCCGGCGGAGAAGATTCTCGAGCACAACGAGAAGCTCTCGGCGGAGCAGCTACGCAACAAGAAGCAGACCTATTTCGAGGACGTGGATGTTGGGGACGAGCTGCCCAAGTACATTTACGCTCCCACGCCCACGCACCTGTTCCGGTGGAGCGCGGCGATAGAGAACTTCCACCGGATTCACTATGATCTGGACTTTGGCCTGAACCACGACAAGAACCCGAGCATCCTGGTGCACGGGTCGTGGAAGCAGAGCGTGGTGCCGCAGTACCTGAAGGACTGGACGCTGCCCAACGGCTGGCCGTGGAAGGCGCAGTTCGAGCACCGGGCGATGCTGGTGCCGGGCGACGTGCTGATCATGTGGGGCCGGATCACGGGCAAGCAGGAAAAGGGCGGCATGGGGCTGGTGGACCTGGAAATCGGCATGAAGACGCAGGACGGCATCGAGAGCATGCCGGGCACGGCCACGGTGGCGCTGCCGCTGCGGGACGGGCCGCCGATCCCGTATCCGTTCGTTCCGCCACAGGACTAGCCAAAGGGACGATTTGAGTACGGTGGGTTGATGGGCGTCCCTGTCGGCTGGCAGCGAGGACGGTCGGGGCTTGGATTCCCGCTTTCGCGGGAATGACGGGGGATGCGGGTACGACGGGGATGGCGCGAGAATGACGGGGGATGGGGAGATTACGGGGAATTGCGGGGCCGATTGGCGGAGATTGCAGACCGAGCGTCAGGCGACAGGGGCCATTCGGCTCAACGAATACGGGCAAGTAGTTGCGAATGAGGTGACACCGGCATGGCCAGGTTTCTAGCCACGCATAGCATCGATGGACTGACCGAGGAGCAATTCCGGGACAAGCTGGGCGCTTACACGGGAGGGGTCAGCAAGTGGCGTCCCGACCGGCGCACGACGATCCTGAAGGTGTACGCCGACACGTCGCAGGGCAAGGTGTTCACCGAGTGCGAGGCGGTGGAGCAGTCCCACTTCGAGGACTGGATGAAGATGGCGGGGTGGCCGGCCGACTCGGTCAGCCAGATTGACCTGATCTTCCAGACCGGGGATATGTGGCGGGTTTAGCCGCCTCTCGACAGACGGGGATTCGGGAATTCAGAGCGGGCGTCCCTTCGATCGGGGCGCCTGTTTTTCTTTTGGGGATTACGGGCTCGGGGTTCCCGCTTTCGCGGGAATGGCGGGGTGGCGTTGGAATAAGACCGTGTGGAACCGGCTGATTCTGTGGGGCGGGTGATACCAGAGCGGGCGCCCTTTGATTGGGGCGCCTGTTTTTCTTTTGGGGATTACGGGCTCGGGGTTCCTGCTTTCGGGGGAATTACGGGTGGGAGTGCGGGAATGGCGGGGTGGCTGGCTGATTTGGTCAGCCGGATTGACCTGATCTTCTAGACTGGGGATGTGTGGCTGGTTTGGCTGGCTCTCTACAGTCGAGGATACGGAAACTCGGAACGGGCGCCCTGGTTAAGGGGCGCCCGCTTTTTTTGTGTTGTTGTGGTGGGGTTTGCTAGGGTTCGGGGTGCTGGCGCTGGCCTTCGAGCTGGAGCTGGGCCTGGGCTATGCGGCCGCGTTCGCGTTCTCGCTCGCGCTGGCGCAGCGTTTCCAGCTTTTCGCGCTGCTCGTCTGTCTGCCACGGCGGGTTCTCGACGACCTGGATTTTCCTGCTCCACGGCAGACCGACGCCCTCCGACCGCTTCTCGACGTAGACGGGGCCGAGCCGGTCGATGACCAGCCGGAGGCCCGTTGCGGGCTGGCGGTGATTGTCTTCGAGGAATCCATCTACCGACACATGCTCCAGGACGACGCCGTCCGGGTCGGTGATGGTCAGCTCGTACTGCTGGGGGAGGTCCTTCTCCTGGGCCAGCCACGGCGACTCGAACTGCTCGGCGGGCTTGAAACTCTTGACGAAATGCTCGTGAGGGCGGTACTGGACCCTGTCCTCGTCGCGGCCGGTGCTGGTGTTCTCGAGGGAGACCTGGTAGGGCAGGCGCGTGGGCACCTGATGGAAGTTGTTGCCGGACGGGAAATAGCAGGCCCCCATGCTGACCCCGGTGATCTCCGGGTCGGGTACGCCGCCGATGAGGTCGCTGGCCAACATCACCTTGGTGTCGCCGAACCAACGGGCCATGTTCTGCGAGAAGAAGGGCGAGCGGGTGGGTCCGCCGAACATTATGACGCCGTCGAGGTCCCGCGCCATCTGGGAGTAGTCGCGCTGCCAGACAAACTGAACCTCGCCGGTTTCCTCGTCCGGGTCTGTCATCGATCCGAAGACCACGGACCGGGCGCCGATGTAGGCGTCGCGCATGGCCATCAGGGAGCGCTGGATGAAGCTGCCAACCTTGAGCTCGGCCTCCACATCGGCCCATGTCAGGGCGACGCTGCCACCGAAGGTAACGGTGGGATTGCCGGGAGAGGCCTGCTCCTTGGCCAGGCGGATGAGGTTTTCCGCTCCGTTCAGCCTGGTGGCGAGGTTGCGGTCGATATTGGAGCCGCCGAGCAAGGGGTCTCCGTCGGCGCCAAAGACGATCATCTCGCCGTCGTCGCGGATGTCGACGAGGGCGCAGTCGAATGAGCCGCCGCCGAGGTCGTACACGAGGTACGAACCCTGCAACTTGTCCTGGGAATCGGGGTCGATGTTGCGCTGCGCCGCCGCCAGGAAAAGCACCGGCTCGTCGATCACCCATTGCACGCGGCCCTGTCCCGACAGGCCCTTGAGGACCTCGGTGAGCATGGACCGGTAGTCATAGCCGGACTGCACCGGGCAGCCGGCCCGCCAAGTGAACCCGGGCGTCAGACCGGCGCGGCTCACAGCTTCCTTGAGGATCTCGCCAATCAGGTCCTTGACCTGGAAATGCTGACCCCAGGACTCGACACAGCCGAGTTCGGGGTTCCACCAGGCGGGCCATCCGGTATCGCTGATTTCCAGCCGCCACTTCACGTAGGGGTCGCCGGACAGCGCCCAACGCTTGATGTTGCGGATAACGAGGGTGTTGTCGCCGTCTTCCAGCGAGTCGGCGTCCTCGCCGACAACGATGGATACGTCTCCCTCGCCGCGTCTCTGCAGGGCGACGACCACCGGCATAGTGGTGGTATTGCCCCTACCGATGAGACGGGCCTGCGGCAGACCAGCGTCTGGGTCATCCTGGTCCCAAGTGGAGATGCGGACATTGGTAGTGCCAAAGTCGATGCCTACGATTTCCATTAACCTGCCTCGTGTTTGACCCGTGCTTTGAGCAGCACTCGGTCGCCATGGGTCCCGCCGCGGTATACGACCCCGGGGGAAGTGACACTCACTGCGCCGTCGGCGGGCACTTTGCCATCCGCCTGGTGCCGCTCGGGGTCGAAAGTGACCATGTCTCCGGGTGTTTCCAGTGGTTCGGCCCCGCCGGCACGCAGGGCAAGGGTCAGCCCGGCCGCCACGTTTTCCGCCAATCCCTTCGAGGCGTTCCCGCCAGACACTGACTGCAGAACTTCACCGACGGCGAGCAGCATGTCCTGACGGACTTCCAGCCGTGACTCCTCGCGGTTGGCGGCGAGCTCGGCGTTGCGCTCGCGGACCTGCTGGCGCAGCCGCTCTTGTTCCTGGCGTTCCGCGTCTATTTTCGCTTGGGCCTCGGCGGAGCGCTTCTGGACCTCAGCTTTTGCAGTGAAACCAACTTCGACTACCTTGCCTGCCGCAGCGGCGATTAGCGCCTGAACGGAGCCGCCGTATTTCTCGGGGTGTTCCAGTGCGTCCGCCAGTTCGCGCGAGGTTCGGGTGGACAGTTCGCCCTGCCCGCCTCCCATGGTAAGGGTCGCCACCAGCCGCAGCCACAAGTGTTCGGGGCCGGAGGTGTGCCGGCTCTTGGCGATGTAGTCCAGCAGGCCGTCCCTCTGGCTGGTCGATGCGGAGGAGGCCACCTCCTGCAGTAGCTGTGTCCGCTGTTCCTCGGGCAAGGCGTCGAGGAGGCGGTCGAGCTCCGAATGACGCCGCTCGGAAAAGTCCGGGCCGAAGGCCGCGGCAAAGGTCTCACGCGCCAGGTCTGACCGTGCCTGGCGTCCCAGGACTGCGGCGGAGTTCAGGTACATATCGCGGGCGTCTTCGCCCTCGAAGGACTCCCACATGCCGGCGAGGAATCCCCTGCGCCAGGCGTCGATGTCGCCTGCGATTCCGCCGGCCTGGAGGAGCAGGTCCTGGGGCGTGCGGTCTCCGGCGATCCTTGCCAACCGGGCCAGCACCTCGCCAACGCGGGCGGCGATGTATCCCCTGGAATCATTGCCACCGACTTCGCGCCACCGCAGGGCCGCCTGGGCCACCGCCCTGAGCCACCCCTCGGCGGCCTGAGCCGCTGCGTCGCGGGACGCCGAAAGTTCTTCCGCGCTGGTGATGAGCCGCAGAAGGGCGGCCTCTATGGTGTCGGTGGGCCACCTGGAAAGTGAGGTGGCGACCTGCCGCGTGGGAAACCGACCGGGAGCGGGTGTGTGGGTGGGGGCTTCCAGCCATGCCTTCCAGTCGGTTGCGGCACCGCGCTCGGCGACGCGGGCGGACTTCGTATCACCGGAGGCGGCGACCGCACCGACGCTGGTGAGGAGGGTGTACTCGCTGTCCTTGCCGACCTTGGCGATCCTGAAATGCTCCGGAAGCTGCCGCATCAACTGCGGCTGCCTTTTCCACCAGCCTTCCCACCGACCAGTGCCGATCACCCGGTCATCGAGCTTGGCGCGGATGTCGGCGACCTTGCCGGTGCCTCCGTCGACGGACAGGGCGAGGGCGACCAGCTTTAGCGGCGCGTCATCCGCCCATGACTCCAGTGTCGCGGGTTTTTCCAGCAGCAGGGCCTCCGGGGTGTCGTCTTCCAGAACATTGAGGGAGTTTACAAGCCTTTTCTGCTCATCTCCCCAGAAATCGACGGCGACGACATCGACCATCTCTCCGTCGATGGCCCTTGTGCCGGTACTCCCGACAACCCGGCCCACCCTGGAGCGGTTGTCGCGGACCAGCGATCCCGGCCGTAATTTCGGGTCAGTCACCAACGCAACTCACAGATGGGGCAAATAGAAAGCACAGCTATTCATGATATTACATTTGGGGGTGTATAGGAAAGGGGCGAGGCGATTATCGGCGTGACGCACCCTAAAGTTCCGCGATAACGCTAACCCTTTGGTTTGGAAAATGAAGACTTGGTGGATGCCGCTGACACAGTCTGGCTCTGAACAGATTCAGTAACCCAGCCTGAAGACCCTAGTCGGGTGGGTGAAGTTCAGACTCGCCTCCTGACCTCTGAGCGTTTGCAAACCGTAGGGTGATCTGCTCAATGGAGTACCGGACCCCTTCGTAGAAGGGTCCACGGCGTTCTCGTGAGACATCCTGTAGGTCCCCCTGAACATCGATCGCAACGGTATGGTCAGCGATCCCTTGGAGGATTTCTCTAAGGTCCTCTACTTCTGTTCCAGAGGCATTGGCCAAATAGCCGAACGCCACCGCGCAAGCCGCTTGAAGACCGTGAAGTTGTCCGAGGATATAGTCGAATCCCTCTTGGATGTTCTCGTTCTGCATATTCCGCCTCCAAACAGTAGCTTAAATGTCAAAGCTACCTTCCTCTGGGGGAAGGTGGTCGCCGCAATGGTGCGGTAACGTGGCTTCTGTTCCTCACTGAGCCATACGGGCGCGTCAATCCGGTCATGGCTACAACTCCCTAGCGGATGGGGCCGAAGCCGCCGAGGGGCCAGATGCGGAACCAGACTCTGCCGATTACGTTGTTGGCAGGTACGGGGCCGAAGGCGCGGCTGTCGCGGCTATCGCGGGGATTGTCGCCGAGGACGAAGTACTCGTCCGGGCCGTTCCACCACTCCAGCCTCTTTCCCGAGATGCGGGAACCGTCGGCGGGCAGTTCGGCCAGCAGCACGTCATCGGCGAAGAGCCGCCCACCGGCCAGCACGATCTCCTCGTCGGGGATGCCGGCGATACGCTTGATGAACCACGTGCCCTCGGCCAGTCCCGGCGTCGGGCCGGGCGGCGTGAGCACGATGATGTCGTTGCGGCGGGGCCGGTTCCAAGGGAAAACGGGCCGGACCACCAGCACCATCTGCCGGTCCAGCAGCGTCGGGGTCATGCTGTCGCCCTCCACCCGCACGGGGGAGGAAAAGAGCAGGTTTAGGAATCCCCGGAAGGGGGCGAAGGCTATGTCCAGCAGTCCCATAAATCACCAGCATGAAAAAGGAGCCGCAAAGAATTATAAAGGTTGATGTAAGCGTCTTGCCGCCGCTATTTCCTTCCTTTGGCGGGAATTGCACCGTGTTAGAATTGGCGGAACACCATACTCCAAGGAGTCTTACTAATGATGAACGGAATTATCCGCGTTGGCCTGATCGGGGCCGGGGCAAACACGCGACTGCGCCACATACCCGGGTTCCGCGAGCAGCGCGACGTTGAAATCGTCGCCGTTGCCAACCGCAGCCGGGAGTCCGGCGAGAGGATTGCCGGCGAGTACGAGATCCCCAAGGTCTACGACAACTGGGTCGAGCTGCTGCACGACGATTCCATTGACGCGGTCTGCATCGGCACGTGGCCGTACATGCACCGCAACCTTGTGCTGGCCTCGCTGGAGTCGGGAAAGCACGTGCTGACCGAGGCGCGGATGGCGATGAACGCCGACGAGGCGCACCAGATGCTGGACGCGAGCCGCCTGAGTCCGGAGCTGGTGACGCAGATCGTGCCGGCCCCGCAGACGCTCCAGGTCGACAACACGGTCATCGACCTCCTCAACGACGGTTACGTGGGCGACATTCTCGCCGTGCGACTGCGGGTCTGCGACAACCACGCCCGGGCCAACAGGGCAGACACGTTCATCGACTACGACGCTCCGCTGCATTGGCGGCAGGACCGCAACCTGAGCGGCTACAACATCCTCGGCATGGGCATCTGGTACGAGACCATCATGCGCTACGTGGGCCCGGCAACGAAAGTAACGGCCATGACGCAGACGTTCGCCAACCGGCGCCGCGACGATGACGGCGTGCTGCGGTCGATTACGGTGCCTGACCACGTGAATGTGCTGGCGGAGATGGGCTGCGGGGCCGCTGCCGACTTCAGCTGGAGCGTGGTGACCGGTCTGCAGACAGGTATGGAGTTCTGGATTTTTGGGAACGACGGCACCATCAGCCTGCAGGGGCCTCCCTTCGACAAGGTGCTGGGCGGAAAGCGCGGCGACGAGGCCCTGTCGGAGCTGCCCATCGCGCCGGAAAAGCGCGGCAAGTGGCGGGTGGAGGAGGAGTTCATCAACGCCATACGCGGCGAGGAGGCGATCACCCACACGCCGTTCGACATCGGCGTTCAGTACATGGAGTTCACTGAGGCCGTCACCCGCAGCGCCCAGACGGGGGAGGCCATCTCGCTGCCGCTGTAGGGGGATAGCTGCGCGTTCAATCGGGGCGACCAGTCTTTGGTCGCCCCGGTACTTTCAGAGGAAGATGAGGACCAGTTCAATATGGGCGAATTCACTTGGTCCGTTGGCATATGGAGCGCGGACGGAGAGCGGCTCGAGACGGTGGATGCGCTGGTCGACACCGGAGCGTCGTATTCGATGTTTCCGCGGAGTGTCCTGGAACGGCTGGGCATTGTTCCCATTGGAGAGCGCGGATTCGAGCAGGCCGATGGCAGTGTCATTAAACGGGACATTGGCCGGGCATTGCTGAGAATTAACGACGATGAGGACGTCCAGAGGGTGATATTCGGCGAAGACGATGCCGAGCCGCTCATCGGTGCGGGAACACTGCAGGGGTTTCTGCTGCTGGTGGATTCCGTGAGCGAGGAACTGGTGCCGCGGACGGGCCGGTTGAAGTTCAACGGTAAAATGTAGCGGCATGGGAGAATTCTATTGGCCCGTCGGCGTCTGGAGTGCCGACCGGGACCGCTTGCAGACGGTAGACGCTCTGGTCGATACGGGGGCGTCCTACTCGGTTTTCCCTGGGCGAATGCTGGAACGGCTGGGCATCGAAAGGCGTTACGCGCTGCCCTTCGAGCAGGCTGACGGCAGGGTGATTGAACGCGATGTCGGTCAGGCCGTTCTGGTTATCAACGACTCGGAGAGTTCAATGCGCGTCATCTTCGGCGAGGATGGTGGCGAGGCCCTGCTTGGCTCCAACGCGCTCCAGGAGTTCCTGCTGCTGATTGACCCTGTGGGTGAACAACTGATTTCACGGACGGGCAGGATATAGGCACCGGAGGGAGTGGGTGATACTGGGGGCGTTTTACCATGAAATGCAGGTTGTCAGCGCCAATGGGGACCGCGTCGAGGTCGTGGATACCCTGGTGGATACCGGAGCATCCTACTCTCAGGTTCCTGGATCTATTCTTCAGCGTCTGGGAATCGTACCCACGGACACGGTGGAAGCCGAATTGGCTGACGGGCGGGTAGTAGAGGACCTTGCTGCTGAAATCCGGGTGCGGATTGATGGCCTGGAAACATTTACGTGGATGACCTTCGGCCCCGAGGGGGTAGCTTCACTGATGGGTGCCCACGCTTTGGAGGGAGTCAGGCTGGCGGTGGACCCGTTGCGTCGCGTCTTAGTTCCAACCCGGATTCTGCGGATGGGTCGCAGCGGGAAATTGGGAAAATAGATGGGGACGTTCTATTGGCCTATGGAAATCGGCCCCGTGGACGGATCGCGGTTCGAGACTGTGAATGCGATAGTCGATACTGGTGCAACATTCTCCCAGATTCCGGGAAGTATTTTGGGGGAATTGGGAATCGTGCCAGCAAGAGTTGTCGTATCTCAATTGGCCGACGGAAGCGTCATCCAAGATCAAGTTGGTGAGATGAGAATTCTTATCGATGAGAGGGAAGCGACCTCCATGGTTCTGTTTGGGGAAGAGGGCGCGCCGATTCTGATGGGTTCTTACGCACTGGAAGGGGTTGTGCTGGCGGTTGACCCGCACAATGAATGCCTGGTTGACCTGATGGTCACGCGGTAAGCTATAAGCAGGCTGACACTTAGTAAATACGGAGGCATCATGGCAAACGAAGGGATCAGAATCGGGCTGATTGGCGCGGGGCGGAATACCCGCGACCGGCATATTCCAGGCTTCCACCAGGTGGATGGCATAGAAATTTCGGCGGTGGCGAACCGCTCCCGGCAGTCGGGACAGGTCGTTGCCGACCAGTTCAACATTCCCACCGTGTACGACAGCTGGCAGGAACTGCTGGAGGACGAGTCGATCAACGCCGTCTGCATCGGTACCTGGCCGTACATGCATCGCACGCTGACCATTGCCGCGCTGGAGGCGGGCAAGCACGTGCTGTGCGAGGCGCGGATGGCGACGTCGGCTGCCGAGGCTCGGGAGATGCTGGAGGCGTCGAGGGCGCACCCCGGCCTGGTGACGCAGATCGTTCCGTCGCCGCTGACGTTCAAGATCGACCACCTGCTGGCCCAGAAGATCGCCGAGGGGTACGTGGGCGACGTGCTGGCGGTGTCTCTGCAGTCCTACACACCCGGATTCGCCGACATCGGCGGGCCGATGCACTGGCGCAACGACCGCGATCTCAGCGGCTTCAACATCCTGAACATGGGGATCTGGTACGAGGCGATGATCCGCTGGGTGGGGCCCGCCACGCGAGTCATGGCCAACACCAGCGTCAACGTGAAGCAGCGCCGGGATGAGGGCGGCAGCCTGGTGCCGGTTACCGTCCCCGACCACGTGGACATCCTGGCCGATCTGGCCAGCGGGGCGCAGGCGAATATGCGATTCAGCGCGGTAACGGGTTTCGGAACGGGCAACGAGGTCTGGATCTACGGCAGCGAGGGCACGCTGCGTGTCGACTCAGGGCTAAACGTTTACGGCGGACAGCGGGGCGACAGCGCCATGGCCGAGATTGCCAACCCGCCTGAGGGACAAGGCTACTGGCGGGTAGAGGAGGAGTTCTGCAGCGCCATCCGGGGCCAGGAACCCATCACCCGCACGCCGTTCGACGTGGGCGTTCATTACATGGAGTTCACCGAGGCCGTGACCCGCAGCACCCAGTCCCGCCAGGTGGTGTCGCTGCCGCTGTAGTCGTTCCTGATATTATTGATGCATCACGGTGGCAGGTTCAGGAGAGAACAAAATGGGACTGTTTTCTTGGCCATTTGAAATAGGGAATTTAAACGGCGACAGTTTCGAATGGGTCGAGGGTTTGGTAGATACCGGAGCGACCTTCAGTTCTCTCCCTGCCTCGACGCTTCAGCGTTTGGGAGTGGAACCCACTGAAACGGTGGAATTTGAACTCGCTGACGGGAGCGTTATCCAGAGACCGCTAGGAGACGCAAAAGCGAGGATTGAGGGGATGGAGGTCATCACCGCGGTAATCTTTGGGGATGAATCAGATTCCGCTTGGCTGGGCGCTTACACCCTTGAGCGAGTCCGCTTGGCCGTTGATTGCCATGGCAGGAGGTTAGTTCCGATTCGTGCATCCCTAAGGTGAGCCGCACTGCGAGGGGTGGATTCTGAAGGGGTACTGGGCCCATTGTCTTCAGGCCACGTCCAGCCTCTAATTGCGGCGGCCCAGGGGGATGGGGAATTCCAGGAGGGAGAAGTCTTCGCGGGCGACGTCTACTTTCAGAGTGATGGTCGTTTCGATGGTGAGGATTTCGGTGAGCCGAATCAGTTCATTGGCCCCGATGGACCTCTCAATGACAGCGGCCGCCCCCTGAGCTGCTGTCGCATCCCGGAACAGCAGGGCGGCAGAGCCCTCGATCACTGTGCGGCGCTCCTCGCCCCTCGTAAAGGCCCAGGCCGCGGCACGGCAGCCGACATTGTTCTCCAACTGGCAGTTGCTGCCGGCGGTCGTCACCAGGCCCTCCCCCGCCAGATCTGAGGCCAGATTCAGGTCCCCCTCATTGTCGTTCCACAGCAGGCCGGAGTCGCGGCGCTTGTCTCGGAGAACGTCTTTTACGGCGTCAGAATCTCCGGCGACGACATATCCGTCATCTTCCAAAAGCGCGTGGGATTCGCTGCCGTCAGCCGACTCCAAGAAGCTGAATTTGCGGTAGGTCGATGGAGTGAAACCTTTCTCCCTGAGGTTTTCGCGGATTTGCTCGAAGTTAAAGTCCCCTTCGGAGATCGTTACGTTTCCCGAGGGAAGTTCCAGCGCTGCTATCCGAACAACGTCGCCGAAGTTCTCCAGTTGGGCCACGTCCATTTCCAGCTTGGAGGGGAGGTCGGTGCGGCTGAGGGCGGCCTCGCCAACATCAGCTATCAGGAGCTCCTGCACGTTGTCCGGGACCATCCTCCCCGGGCCGTCCGGCGCAGAGCCACCGACAACCCCGCAGGCCAAGGACCCGGCCAAGGCCGCTGCCATCAGAATTAGCAGGGACCATCGTTTCATCTGGAAAGTCTCCTAATCGCTCGCGCCTGCCGTGGATGATTGCCAGAGCGGGTCGCGAATCGGCTGGCTGTCCCATTCGGGATCAGCGGCCATGCCTGCCCGCTAGACCTCCAGCGGAGTGTCTTCCCGGTTGGCCCACTCCCCCATCGAGGCGTCATAGTTCTTGGTCTTGCCGAATCCCACCAGTTGCATGACAAACACGCCGTGCGCCGCACGGATGCCGCCCTGTCAATAGGTGTAGACGTTCTTGTCGGGGGTTATGCCGTGGTCCGCCAGCAACTGCCGGATTTCGTTTGCCGGCCTGAAACGGTGGGTCTGGCGGTCCATAACGTTGAACCACTCGAGGTGGACTGCTCCGGGGACGTGGCCCGCCCGCTGGTTGCCACGGGGCTCGCTGCCGTCCCACTCGCCGTCGCTGCGGACATCCCAGATAACGGCGTCATCGAGGTTGCAGGCCTCCTTGAGCTCGTCAACCTTTACAAGCAGGGACTCGTCGCGGTTTGGAGTGAACGTCACGCCCGCGGCCGCACCTGGGCGATCCAGACCGACGCCGTTACCGGCGGAGATCCAGCCGCGCCAGCCGCCGTTCAGGACCTTGACGTTGCTGTGGCCATAGGTGTTCAGCGCCCACCACAGCCTGGCGGCATAGAGGCCCTGGGAGTTGTCGTAGCCGACGACCAGCGTGTCGTCGCCGATGCCCAGCCGCTCGCACATGGCCTTGAACTGGTCGGCGTTCATCAGGTGCACGCGGCCGGTGTCGGGGTCTTTTTCGAAATTGTCGGGCACCACCACCGAGCCTGGGATGTGGCCCCTGTTGTAGGCGGCATCGACGTCGCAGTCGACGACAACCACGTTGGCGTCATCGATGTGAGATGCCAGCCAGTCTGGCTCGACCAGGAAATCAGGACGCGAATAGTCCTCTTGGGCCATTGTTCCCCCCTGCCGCACGACAATCCTGCGTAGACATGTACGCTTGTAGCGCGCTTTATGACAATTGCCGCGTGAATTGTAGGCCACTGGCGCGAAGAGGGTCAACGATGGCGGCCACGGGCGGGGGTATTCCTTGCCGCACCAATTCCTGAAAGCTAAAATGCGGATAAGCCCACGGCCCGCCCCAGACCTGAAACCGGGGCGGGCCGTGTTGTTGGCAGTGCATTTTCACTCGGGCCTGCGAGCAGGAGGAGGCGACGGCGATGCGAAACGAGTTTACGGCGATTTTCGAGTTTGATGACAACGGGGATGAGCCATTCTACTTTGCCGTCTGTTCTGAGATCGTCGGTGCAAGGGCCACAGGCAAGACGATGGAGGAGGCTCGGGAGAGGTTGGCTGAATCCATCAAGAGGGTGCTGGAAGAGCAGCGGGAAAAAACGATGCGAGACATACTGTTCGATCTACCGCCTGACACAACGCGGGAAGTAATAGCTGTTCGGGAAACTGTCGCCATGGAATGGGTCCCATACCTGGGTGGTTAGGAAATAACGCAAAGAATCCTATATGGAGTAGAAAATGGCACTGGTAAAGCTGGAGCCGATGCCGGATGACGCAGAGCCAACCTTCGTATTCCAAAAGCCGGAAGCTGTGGTGCGAAACGAGTTCACGGCGGTGATTGAGAAAGACGAGGATTGGTTCGTTGCACATTGCCTGGAAATACCTGGGGCTCACGGGCAGGGCAAGACCAGGGAGGATGTGCTCGAGAATCTGGCCGAAGCGATCCTATTACACATGGAGATGCGTCGGGAGGATAGCCTTCGTGGTGTGCCAGTGGAGGCGATTCGTGAAGTGATCGTAGTTCAGTGAAACGAGGAGACTTGATTCGGCATCTTCGTTCTCATGGATGCGAATTTGTAAGAATCTGTCTACGATCTGTTTGATATGTTAAGTTGAGACTATTACCAAGGCAGGGTAATCATGTCTCATTCCTATCCCAGCGACATCAGCCGGGAGCAATTCGCCCGGATTCTTCCCATGCTGGAATCGGCCCGACGGCGGACCAAGCCCCGCACCGTGGATCTGTACGACGTCTTCTGCGGCGTGCTCTACCTCCTCAAGAGCGGCTGCCAGTGGCGGATGCTCCCAGCGGACTTCCCCGACTGGCGCACCTGCTACAAGTATTTCCGTCAATGGAGTGAGCGCCCTGGCCCGGAGGAAGAGTCCATTCTGGAGCGGGTCTTAAAAAGAATCGGTTGGCGCGGTCCGGCAGAGCAATGGGCGGACAGAGCAGACCAGCTTCTGCATCGTGGACTCCCAGAGCGTAAAGAACACCGACAGCGCGGAGAACAAGGGCTATGACGCGGGCAAGAAGGTGTCCGGGATCAAGCGCCACGTCGCGGTGGACAGCCAGGGGTTGCCCCATGCGATTCATGTGACCACGGCCGATGTTACCGACCGGGCCGGGGCTTTGGCGATGTTTGAACAAAGCCGAGCCGACCTGAGCCGGGTGCAGAATGTGATGGTCGACGGGGGTTACACCGGGAAGCCCTTTGCTGCGGAGGTGCAGAACCTGTTGGGAGCCTCGGTGGAGGTGGTGAAACGCAACGAACTGCACACCTTCGTGGTGCTGCCGAAACGATGGGTGGTGGAGCGGTCTTTCGCCTGGCTGGAGAAGTGCCGCCGACTATGGAAGAACTGCGAGGGAAAGCTCAATACCAGCCTGCAAATGGTGGTTCTCGCCTTCGCGGTGCTAATCCTGAAGAGATTGTAAACAGGCTCTAAGAGAAGGCGGCGCTCACTCCATATGGATAAATCCCGCAACTGGCGATATTGATCATGTCCCAAGACATAATGAAATCCGCAACGGGACGGCTCGCAGTATTTGCCGTAACTTGTCAATCCCAATAATTGGTAGAGAAAACAGGTAGTAAAGGAGCCGCAGACATGGTGCAGCAAGGACAGATTGACCATTTGCTCCAGGAGACCGGGGAGATTCAGCCGCCGGACTTCCTGGTGCGGCAGGCGTTTCTCCAGGACTACGAGGGGGCCTACCGGGACTCGATGGACTCGCCGGAGGCGTTCTGGGAGGGCGTGGCATCGGAGTTGGAGTGGACCCGCCGGTGGGACAGCGTTTTCCAGTGGGACTACCCCACCTTCCGCTGGTTCCTGGGCGCGAAGTGCAACATCACACAGAACGCCCTTGACCGGCACCTGACCAACGGCAACCGCAACAAAGCCGCACTCATCTGGCTGGGAGAGGACGGCTCGGAGCGCGTGTTCACCTATGCGCGGCTGGCGCAATTGGTCAACCGGTTTGCCAACGGCCTCCGCTCCCTGGGCGTGGGCAAGGGCGACCGGGTGGTCATCTACATGCCGCTGACGCCCGAGGGGGCCATCGCCATGCTGGCCTGCGCCCGCATCGGGGCGGTGCACAGCGTGGTGTACGCCGGGTTCAGTTCCGGCTCCCTTCGCGACCGCATTCTGGACGCCCAGGCCAAGGTGGTAATAACTGCCGATGTTGGCTACCGGCGCGGCAACGAGGTAGACCTGCTGGGCATCACCGAGCGGGCCGTCGCGGACCTGGACGTGGTGGAGAAGGTTGTGGTCTGGCGTCGCAAGGGCGCGTCGGACGAGGCGTCGTCACTGGGCGCCCGCGAGGTGGACTTCGACGCGCTTATAGCCTCGGGCAGCGTCGACTGCCCCGCCGAGGAGATGGACTCGGAGGACCCGCTGTACATCCTCTATACCAGCGGCACCACCGGCAAGCCCAAGGGTGTGCAGCACGTGCACGGCGGCTACATGGTCGGCACCTACTACCACTTCAAGAACTTCTGGGACGTCAAGGACGATGACGTCTACTGGTGCACCTCCGACATCGGCTGGGTCGTGGGGCATAGCTACATCGTCTACGCGCCTCTGGTCGCGGGGGCGACGACGGTGTTCCGGGAGGGCGCCGTGGACTATCCGCACCCCGGCGTGTTCTACGAGACCATCGAGAAATACGGCGTCAACGTGGTCTTCACCGCGCCCACGGCGCTGCGGATGCTGATGCGCTACGGCGAGGACTACCCGCAGCAGTACGACCTGCGCTCGCTGCGGTTCCTCACCTGCGCAGGCGAGCCGCTGAACCCCGAGGCGCTGCGCTGGAGCTACGAGCACATCTGCGGCAGCGGCGAGTGGGGCCACATCGTCGACAACTGGTGGCAGACCGAGACCGGCGGCCCGTGCCTGGGCACCACGGCAACCATGCCGGTGAGGCCGGGGCGCGTGGGGCGGCCGATGCCGGGTGCGGAGATGGACATCGTGGACCGCGAGGGCCAGCCCATCACCGAGCCGGACAAGGGCGGGCTGCTGGTCATCAAGCGTCCCTTCCCGCACTTCTTCCGCACGGTGTTCGGCGACCCGGAGCGCTATGCGCAGGACTGGAACACCATTCCCGGCGTGTACTTCACCGGCGATGTGGCCCTGCGTGATGCCGACGGCTACTACATGGTGGTGGGCCGTGCCGACGACGTGCTGAACGTGGCCGGCCACCGCATCGGCTCGGCGGAGGTGGAGAGCGCGCTGGTGTCGCACCCGTCGGTGGCGGAGGCGGCGGTCATCGGCAAGCCCGACGAGCTGCGCGGCGAGAGCATCAAGGGCTTTGTGACCCTGCGCGTCGGCAACGACCCGTCGGAGGAGATGGTCAACGCCCTGAAGCTGCACGTCCGCAACGAGCTGGGCCCGATTGCGGTGCCTGCGGAGATCGACTTCACGCCGACGCTGCCCAAGACGCGGTCGGGCAAGATCATGCGGCGTCTGCTCAAGGCGCAGGAGCTGGGTCTGGATCCGGGAGATATCACTACGCTGGAGGAGTAGGGGGCATCGTTCGTTGTATCGGCCCTTGGCTGAACGTATCAGAGTATGAACGGGAGAGAATTTGTGCGGCGGACACGGCGTTAGGCTAGCAGCCCGTCCGAGAAACAGGGGTGGTGAGCCGGTGGGGGTATGATGGGGCGGAGCATCAGACGAGCGGAGCGGTCAATGAGCAAGACCTACCTTCCCTACGATCCGGACCAGCAGTTGCTGCTGCCTGCGGCCCTGCAGGAGTGGCTGCCACCGGACCACCTGGCCTATTTCATCTCCGACGTCGTGGACCAGTTGGACCTCTCGGCCATCACCGCCCGCTACGAGGAGGAAAGGCGGGGCGGCCCTCCCTACCATCCACGGATGATGGTCAAGGTGCTGCTCTACGGCTACTGCAACGGCGTGGCATCGTCCCGTCGTATCGCCCGGCGTCTCC
This sequence comes from Dehalococcoidia bacterium, assembly GCA_965215675.1. Classification (GTDB taxonomy): domain Bacteria; phylum Chloroflexota; class Dehalococcoidia; order Lucifugimonadales; family UBA3495; genus VXOI01. Next base: position 859,946 of record OZ244112.1, read on the forward strand.
ACGAGGACATCGCCTTCCGGGTGCTGGCGGCGAACAACACGCCGGACTTCCGCACCATCTCCGACTTCCGAAAGGACCATCTGGAGGCGTTGGGGGAATTGTTCCTGCAGGTGCTGGAGTTGTGCCAGCAGGCAGGACTGGTGAAGCTGGGGCATGTGGCCCTGGACGGCACCAAGGTGAGGGCCAATGCATCAAAGCACAAGGCGATGAGCTACGGGCGGATGAGGGAGAGAGAGGAGCGGTTGCAGGCCGAGGTGGACGAGTTGCTCCGGAAGGCGCAGGAGGTGGACGAGGAGGAGGACCGCCGCTACGGGAGGGACAGGCGTGGGGATGAGTTGCCGGAGGAACTGGCCTTCCGGGAGAGCCGGCTGCGGAGGATAAGGGAGGCCAAGGCGGCGCTGGAGGCTGAGGCACGGGCGGAGGCGGAGCAGGCTGAGTCCGAGGGCCGCAATCATCCCGGGGTGCCTGATGACAAGGCGCAGCGGAACTTCACCGACCCGGACTCCCGCATCATGCCCGGCCCGGGAGGGAGGGACTTTCAGCAGTCCTACAACTGCCAGGCGGTGGTGGACAGCGAGCATCAGGTGATCGTGGCGGCCTGTGCCACGAACCAGCCCTCGGACAAGGGTCAGGCCGTGAGCATGATTGAGGAGGCCATCCTGAACGTGGGCACAGTCCCAAAGGAAGTCTCCGCCGACGCCGGGTACTACTCGGCCAAAGAGGTGGATGAACTCTGCGCCTTGGGAGTTGACCCGTTCGTCGCGCCGGAGAAAACCCGCCATGGCTGGGTGCCGCCACCCGCGCCCCGCGGCCGCATACCCAAGGGACTGTCAGCCAGGGACCGGATGCGCCGCAAGCTGCGGACGAAACGGGGCAGGGAACGTTACGCCCTCCGGATGGAGACGGTGGAGCCGGTGTTCGGCCAGATCAAGCAGGGCCGTGGCTTCCGGCAGTTCCTGCTGCGGGGTCTGGCGAAGGTGAACCGGGAGTGGCTGCTGATCTGCGCTGGCCACAACCTGCTGAAGCTGTTCCGCTTCGGGGCCGGGATGTCCGGCAGGGTGAGGGGCAAAGGCGCCACCGGGAACAACAGGGAGACGTGCCGGGCCATGGCCAGTGGGATTTTCAAGCGACAATCCGCATGTGGCTAACCGCACCACGCAAGAACTTTTGCCGCAGGGTAATCCCGGCTGACCGACACCGCCAGTTGGTCAATCCTCAGACGGGCTGCTAGGCGTAATGGGCTGGAGTTCGACTTTGACCCAAGCCATGGGAAAGGCAGCCACGGGACTCTACGCATAGGAGACCGTATCACGCGCGTACCGCACGGAGAGATCCCGAGGAGGACCTATTTCGTCATGCTGCGGCAGTTGGGAAGCGACAGTTGGGAGTTTTGAACATGCGGTATACGTTCCCCTGCAACATTGAGGGTAATGAGGAGGATGGGGACGGATTTGTAGCCATTTTCCCAGACTTGGAAGGCGCCGTGACTGGCGGATTTACTTTCAAAGAGGCCATCATCATGGCCGAGGACTGCCTCGTCGTATCCCTGGCGTCGTACGTGGACCATCAAAAGGAACTGCCGACACCCAGCCGCTGGGCTAAGGGTCAAGAGCTTTTGACTGTCCAGCCCCTCATCGCCGCCCAATTGGACCTGTACAACGCCATGCGCGAACAGGGTGTTACCACCCCGGACCTGGCTGAACGGCTGAACTTGCCGGAGGCCGGAGTCAAGAGGCTGCTCTCATTGGACTACAAGACTTCCATAAATGATGTGGTGGAGGCATTGGAGGTTTTGGGATGCAAACCAGTCGAGGGGGACATGGCGGCGTAGAGGGAGGTGGCTCTGTGGTACATTCACTCTGGATATGTCAGGGGTCGGTTATGCGTGACGTAATTGGACGGTACAAGTTCAAAGAGGCCCAGCGCCGTGAAATGGAGAAGTATGGCATCTTGCCAATGTCAGGCTTTGGAAAAGCAAGCGAAGCCTCTCACAAGTTTACGGTAGATGAATATTTGCGTTTGGCCGAGGTTGGTGTACTAAACAGGGAAGATCGGGTGGAACTCGTGGATGGAGTGATTTGGCAAATGGCGCCAATCGGCCGGCCTCACGAACGCAGGGTAAACCGCCTAACCCGACTTTTACTGCGCACAGTTCCAGACTACATAGAGGTAAATATTCAGGGCACAATTCGTTTGGATGACAATACCGGGCCCGAACCCGATATTACATTGCTATCCCCGGAAGCATCGATGGACGAGGAGAACATTCCAGATTCAGCAGGTGTATTACTTGCAATTGAGGTTTCAGATTCCAGCCTCAGGATTGACCGCGGTGGAAAGGCAAGACGCTACGCCCAGAGCAGCATCCCCGAACTGTGGATTTTCGTCTTGGCGGACGATGAAATCGAGGTCTCCCGTCAACCTACCGCGGACGGTTACGCCGACGTACAACGGTACCGCCGAGGCGATACGCTGACGATCCAGGAACTGCCTGAGATCCAACTTTCAGTTGGTGAACTGCTGGCGTGAGCGGCCACGATAGGAAAAGCTTATGTTGTTGGAGCCACTGGTTTCCACAATCGAAACAATCAAAGGCCGTATTCAGCAATACAATCCAGAGCTTCGTCAGAGCGAGGCGTTGGCACGCTACGCATTGATCGATCCAATCCTTTGTGCTCTGGGCTGGGATACAGCAGATCCTGCGTTGGTGAGGCCCGAGTACCCGGTCAGCCGAGGACAAGCGGATTATGCCTTGCTGGGTACTAACGGTAGTGTCACGGCATTTGTTGAGGCCAAAACTCTTGGCAGATCGTTGGAACAGGATCAGGACATTGATCAGTTAGTAAGATACGCCTTTACCGATGGTATTCCGTATGCCGTTTTGACCAACGGCAACGACTGGCACGTCTATGACCTGACTATCCCAGGTGTAGCAATCAAGGATCGCCGCATGCTGGAATTATCCATAGCCGACAGCCCCGCATACGAAACCGCCTTAAAGTTGCTCCTGCTCTGGAGGTCGAATACAGCTTCAGGACAACCGGTGGCAGCTAGTCCACCAATGGCTATTGTTGGTGACAATGCCGTACAGACATTGGATATGCCAGTAGCGAATACCGCGCCTGTGGCTGGCAGCCCTACTCCTGAAACTCTGACGTCCGGGGATTGGATCCCACTGAGCCGGATCGACAATGTCACCGGCAAGAAAGCTCCGGTAGCAATTAAGTTCAGTGACGGTGAAACACGTCGCTTGAGGGCTTGGTGGCAGTTGCTAGTTGAGTCAGCCGAGTTTCTAGGACGGAACGGGCGTTTGACGATTGACCATTGTCCAATAGACGCTGGTAGAGGATGGCGATTTATCAATTCAGTTCCACACTCTCCAAATGGGCGAAATTACATTACACCCAAACAGCTTTCAAGCGGCATATATATGGAAACGCACCTTAGCTCCAAGGCAATAGTTAGCTACAGCAACCGGCTACTAGCCCACTTTGGTGTCAGTGCCGAAACCGTCGAGCTGCAGTTCGAGTAATGCCGCCGCAACCGCCGCATTCCGCCCGTGCTATTCTTTTCCCAGCATCGTCACCCATACCAACAGGACCCCAACGGATATTAAGGAGCATTTACCCCAATGAAGGTCTATTACTTCAGCGAGTTTCCTTATCATGAGTATCCTGACGAGGAGGCGGAGAAGCATCCGTCTATTCGGCTTACTTTTCCCAACAGCTACTTTGATCCTGGGACGGCCAACCAACTTTTCAAGCGGTACTTTGATGAGTGCCAGTATGTGGACGAGTTGGGCTATGACGGCATCATGGTCAATGAGCATCACAGCACTCCGTCGTGCATGAACGCGTCGTGCAACCTGACCGCCGCCGTGCTGGCCCGCACCACGCAGAACGCCAAGATTCTGTTGCTGGGCAACATCCTGCCCATCCACGAGAACCCGGTGCGCCTGGCCGAGGAGATCGCGATGATCGACGTGATCTCCGGCGGGCGGGTTATCTCCGGGATGGTGCGTGGCACGGGCGTGGAGACGGTGTCCACCAACATGAACCCGGTGGAGAACCGGGAGCGGTTCGAGGAGTGCCACGACCTGCTGATCAAGACGTGGACCACTCCGGGTCCCTTCCGCTGGGAGGGCAAGCACTTCAACTACCGGGCGGTCAACCCGTGGATGGTGCCCATCCAGAAGCCGCACCCACCGGTCTGGGTGCCGGGCACCTCCAGCCCCGAAACAGCCGAGTGGGCGGGCCGGCACGGCTATACGTACGTCGCATTCCTTACGGACGTGGAAGTTACCGAGGAGCTGTTCGGCATGTACCGGCAGGCCGCCACGGAGGAGGGCCGCGAGACAACGCCCGACAACTTCGGCTACCTGTTGTGCTGCTACGTGGCGGAGACGGAGGAGAAGGCCAACGAGGAGGCCAAGCACTTCGTCTGGCGCATGGGCCCCACCACGCGGGCTCCCCGCGAGTACATGAACCCGGTGGGCTACCGCTCCCAGGCCAGCGCCGCGGTGGCCGCACGCCGCACGATAAAACCCTTGGCTAACCAGACCTTTGAGGAACTGAAGGAGAACTACCACATCGTGTGCGGCACTCCTGACCAGGTCCTGGAGAAGATGGAGTACCTGCACAAGCGGCTGGGGATGGACCACCTGATCATGTACGGCCAGGAGTCCAAGATGTCGCACGATGCCACCATGTCCAACATCGGCCTCTTCGGCAAGGAGGTATTGCCGATCATCAAGGGCTGGTAGGCAACGAGGCGCCTCCTGCGGTTCGCTCATTCCTGGCGAGTTCGGAAAGCGTGAGGGCTATACATAATTGGTACGGCCTCACGCTGCGCCACCCCACAGTAGTCGTGGTTGTCCTGTTCTTAATGTTCGCCGCCTATGCAGGCCGAAAATTTGGCGGGCCGGTAGAGGAGGGGACGTAGGCTGCCCCACCTCCGGCCGCGTAGCTGACTCACCCGGTCCCTCTCCTACTTCGGAGGGGGACTTTCGTTTTTCCTCAGGCCCTTGTCCCTTGATATAAAATATTGAAAAGGACTGGCTGTCAGGCAATCCTGTTCGAGTATTGTCGAACATTCTGGCTGGGCAGCGCATTGGGCTTTCCGAATGACCAACCGGTACTCACATCGCGGCCTCCGTCTGATGGGGGGCTCGCAGCCTCCTGAGGGCCCGAGCCCACGCTCAGGGCGTTCTCACGTGCCCCGTGTGGTGCGGCTCTTTCGGCCGTACAAGCCGTGGGTGGCCATTGTGGTCTGCCTTGTGGTGACCACGGCCGTTCTTGGCGTGGTGAATCCCGTACTGATCAAGGTGGTGTTCGACAACGGCCTGTTTCCCGAAAGCGGCAGTCCCAACATAAGGCTGCTGTGGATCCTGGCCGGGATAATGGGGTCAATCGCGACCTCCAACGCTGCCCTCGGCGTTTGCCAGACCTACATGACCAACAAGGTCGGGCAGTACGTGATGCGGGACCTGCGCGACTCCGTGTATGCCCACCTGCAGGGGATGTCCCTGCGGTTCTTCACCGGCACCCGCACCGGCGAGATCCAGTCGCGCGTATCCAACGACGTTGGCGGCATTCAGCAGGTGGTAACCACCACCCTCAGCGACACGCTGTCCAACATCGTGATACTTCTCAGCACCCTCGTGGCCATGCTGATCCTGTCGTGGCAGTTGACCATCGTTGCGGTGATCACGGTGCCGTTCTATTTCTTCATGGCGCAGTGGGTTGGCCGGAAGAGGCGGGAGGTCACTTCCAAGGCCCAGAAGTCCATGGCCGAAATGACCTCCATCACGCAGGAAACCCTGTCGGTATCGGGCATCATGCTGGCCAAGCTCTTCGGGCGGCAGAACGAGGAGATGGCCAACTTCAGCCGACACAACCAGGAGCTGTCCGACCTCACCATCAGGCAGCAGATGATCGGTCATGCCTTCTTTGCCGTGGTGATGGCCTTCCTGTCGGTCAGCCCGGCGGCCATATACCTGATGGCCGGTTACGCCATTTCGGGCGGGGGCCCGTCGATAGTGACCGCCGGGACCGTCATCGCTTTCACGACTTTGCAGAACCGCCTGTACTTTCCCGTGGGCCGCCTGTTGCAGGTGTCGGTGGAACTGCAATCATCGCTGGCGATGTTTGAGCGGATCTTCGGCTACCTGGACATGAAACAGGAGATCGTAGACTCGCCCAACGCCCGGCACATGGAGCGGGACAATGTAGCCGGGGAGGTCACGTTCAACTCAGTTAGGGTCAACTATCGCCAGGGAGAGGATGAAGATCCGGATGAGGCGACTCCTGGGAGTCTCAAGCCCGTTCCCGTTACGGCCGATGACGACGGCCAGTGGGCCCTGGATGGTGTCAGCATTCGCATCCCTCCGGGGCAGGTGGCCGCGTTCGTGGGGCCCAGCGGCGCCGGCAAGACCACCATCGCATCCCTGGTGCCCCGGCTGTACGACGTCACCGAGGGCGCGGTGCTAATCGACGGTGTCGACGTGCGCGAGATACGCCTCGCCGACCTGTCGGAGATCATTGGCTTCGTCACCCAGGAGAGCTACCTTTTCCACGCCAGCATGGAGCGCAACCTGCTCTATGCCCGCCCCGACGCGACGCGAGAGGAGATGATCGCCGCGTGCCGGGCGGCCTACATTCACGACCGCATCATGGACCTGCCCGACGGCTACGACACCATAGTGGGCGAGCGCGGCTTCCGCCTCTCGGGCGGCGAGAGGCAGCGGCTCTCCATAGCCCGCGTCATCCTGCACCAGCCGCGCATCCTGATCCTCGATGAGGCGACGTCGTCGCTGGACACCGCCAGCGAGCGCTACGTTCAGTCGGCACTGGAGCCGCTGATGGAGGGTCGCACCACCATGGTTGTGGCCCATCGCCTCTCCACGATACTGTCGGCCGACATCATTTACGTCCTCGACCGAGGTCGGATCGTGGAATACGGCAGCCACGACGAACTGCTCTCCGCGGGCGGCCTCTACGCCCACCTCTACCGCGAGCAGTACCGAGGCGGCCTGGTTGAGGCCTATTGCGAGGACGGGGTTGTCTACAGCGACGGCAGGGTGGTTCCCCTGGACCCTCGCGAACCCGCCCTCGCCGACCGCCCCCGCTGAACCTCGCTGTCCCACGTCTCCCGGGCTGACAGGATTCCCCATGGCGGACCCGACACAACAACATCATCACCGCATGCTGGACAACCGGGCTCGCCAGGGCCTGGTGCGCCGCATCATCGGGCTGTTCGGGCCGTACAAGCTGCCGGTCGCCGTCGTGGGGTTGCTGATCGTGGTCAATGCCGGGCTGGGTGTGATCAACCCGGTGCTGGTCAAGGAGGTCTTCGACTCGGCCCTCTTCCCCTCGGATGGGTCGCTGGACCTGACGTTGCTCTGGCTACTGGCGGGACTGATCGCAGCGATCGTTGTGTTCGGCGCGGTGCTGAGCGTCATCCAGACCTACCTGACCAGCAAGGTGGGGCAGGACGTCACCGGCGACCTGCAGGAGGCGGTCTACAACCACCTGCTGGGCATGTCGCTGAGCTTCCTGGCCCGCACCCGCACCGGGGAGGTACAGTCCCGGGTGTCCCACGACATCAACGGCATAGAGCCGGTGGTGACCAGCACCTTCGCCGATTTCGTGGCTAGCGTGGTCGCGCTGATAGCCGTGGGCGTGGCCATGCTGTTCCTGTCGTGGGAGTTCACCGTGGTGGCCGTGGCGGTTCTGCCGGTCTTCTTCTTGCTGACACGCTGGGTGGGACGCAAACGGCGGGATGCCCTGACGGGCGTCCAGAGCTCCATGGCCCAGGTCACAGCGATCACGGAGGAGACTCTTTCGCTCTCCGGCATACTGCTGGCCAAGCTGTTCGGACGCCAGCACGCCGAGCTGCATCACTTCCGGCGCCACAGCGAGGAACTGTCCCGATTCGCGGTGCGCCAGCGGATGATCGACCAGAGCTTCTACACCGCCGCCACCGCGTTCCTCACCCTGGCCCCCGCCCTCGTGTACCTGGCGGCGGGGTACCTGATATTCATAGGAGACACCGGAGCGGCCACGGCGGGCACCGTCATCGCTTTCACCGCATTGCAGGCACGGCTCTACCAGCCGGTGGAGCGCCTGCTGCAGGTGTCGGTGGAGCTGCAGTCGTCGGTGGCCCTGTTCGAGCGGATATTCGGCTACCTGGACATGGAGCAGGAGATCACGGACGCGCCCGACGCCCAGCCCCTGGAGCGCGACAAGGTCGAGGGCGATGTGGTGTTCGACGCAGTGCGCGTGAGCAGCCTCAGCTACCACGGCAGCGAGGCCGACCTGCAGCAGCAGGGCGTGAACCGGCAGTGGACGCTGGACGGGGTCAGCTTCCGCATCGAGCCCGGACAGCTGGCCGCATTCGTCGGCCCCAGCGGCGCGGGCAAGAGCAGCATAGCCGCCCTGGTGCCGAGGCTTTACGACGTCACCGAGGGCTCCGTGTGCATCGACGGCTTCGATGTCCGGCAGGTGCGCCTCGACGACCTGGCTGCCACGGTGGGCTTCGTCACCCAGGAGACGTTCCTGTTGCAGACAACCATCGAGGAGAACCTGCGCTACGGCAAGCCCGATGCTACCCACGAGGAAATCGTCGCGGCGGCCACTGCGGCCTACATCCACGACAGGATCATGGAGCTGCCCGCGGGCTACGCCACCCTGGTCGGCGAGCGCGGGTTCGGCCTGTCCATCGGCGAGCGCCAGCGGCTGTCCATCGCCAGGACCCTGCTGCACGAGCCGCGTATCCTCATCCTGGACGAGGCGACCTCGGCTCTGGACGCTCGAAGCGAGCGGATGCTGCAGTCGGCGCTGGCGCCGCTGGTGCAGGGCCGCACCACGCTTGTCATCGCGCACCGGCTGTCGACCATCCTGGCCGCCGACGTGATATTCGTGATCAACGCGGGCCGGATCAACGACTTCGGCCGCCACGAGGAGCTGCTGGGGCGTTGAGGCATCTATACTCGGCTGTACGCCGAGCAGTTCAGCGAGGGCCGGGTGGAGGCCTACTGCGCCGACGGCGTGGTGCTGACCGACGGGGCGGTCATCGCCACCGAGCCGGTGCTGGCCGGTGGCGACGGGTGCTGACGGTCGCCGGGGTGCAAGGGAGCGGCTGCAGTTGCCGGTCTGCAGGGCCGATTTTTCTTAAATCCGCCTATTTCCGCTCATTTCCGCTCATTTCTGCGATTCCTGCCTGATTGCCGGGTCGGGGTGGACCCGATGGGGTGGCAGGCCGCACTATTTGCCAAGCCTTTTATTTATAGAACATATGTTAGATCATTGTCTTGAAGCTTGGCAAGAGGCAAATGTCAGCAGAATCGGCTTCCCGCCTCCAAGCCGCGCCTTCCCTGTGGAGGCTGCTGATGCAACCGAGCACGGCGACGCGGCTGATACAATGGACGTTCGGAGTGTGCCGCCATGATAACTAACATCACCCTCGAAAACTTCAAGTGCTTCTGCCACGTAAGCATCAACCCGAAGTTGTTGACTGTGCTGATCGGCCCGAACGGGACGGGCAAGTCCAGTGTGTTGCAGGCGTTGCTGCTGCTCAAGCAGTCGGTCGGAGAGGATGGATTGAAGTATGAGGGGGATTTCTTTAATTTGAGCGATCCCGACGACATCCTGCCAAATTTCTTGCCTCCGTCCTTGCCGGTTCACTTTAGAATCGAAGGGAATGTCGCCGGGACGGAGTTCCAATATTTTGATGTATTTTCTGACGTCCCAGAAGCCAGCAACGCCAACGAGATGCCGAGGTATTTGGATGAGCTCCAAATCTTGTTCGATCAATTGAGGTTCGTGCCAGCGGCACGGGGTCTAGTTCGTCCAACTTATGCACTTGGCGACGATCATCAGGAGCAGATTTCCTTGCACGATGGCTTAGGCGCCCAAGAGGAGCAATTGGCAACTAATCTTGCCTACAGTAGGCCCGTGGAGGAATATCTTTCTGAAGCACTTAAGAAAGTCACCGGGATCGGAATCAGGGCAGAAACCGTCCCCTCAAGGTTGGTCGAAATTACCTCACTAGCTCCGTCTGGGGTAGTGAATATCGTGGCTGAGGGATTTGGGTCAAATGCTTTGATTCAATTGTTGCACCAACTTATCCTGGCTGATGAAGGTGCCACCGTCCTGATTGAGGAGCCGGAAATCCATCTGCACCCGAAGGCGCAGGCGGATCTGGCGGAGGTGATGGCTGATACCGCCAAGGCCGAGGACAAGCAGATCATCATGACCACTCACAGTGAGTACGTCGCCGGACGGTTACTAACGATGGTTGCCGAGGGCAAACTGACGACCGACGAGTTGGCCATTTACTCGTTCGAGAAAGACGAAAAAGGCGAGTGCTCGGCAACGGAAATAGAAGTTACTGAGCGAGGTCAGGTCAAAGGCGGGTTGACCGGATTCCACGAAGCCACCCGCGATGAGATGCGCCGCTACGCTGACGGCCTACGCAAAAGAGTATGACGTCCCGGTTCATCCTTGACGAAAACGTGGTTATCTACGCTCAGAGAAGGCTGAACGAATACGATCACCCAGATCCGATCTCCAGAGACTTATTCGACAAGATTGCTGACGAAGAAGCTTTCGCTTTTTCAGTAGACGACGTTCTTTGGGACAAATACGATCGACAACTAAATGGCCCCGAGCATTACCACTCTGAAGAGGGTGCTTACGCGATGCTCAGGCTATATGAGCTATTGCAGGTTCTTGGAAAGATCGATGGCCTGGGCCATACCGCCCCACCTTTCCCCGAGGAAGATGACATTCCACCGGGCAGCCAGGATGATAAGTTCCTTGTCAGGTTAGCCGTCGAAGAATCTTCAAGGGGAACAGCGCTCGTAACCACGGACCGTCCACTCCGCGACGACCTCGCCACATCCAGCATCCAAACCCGTTACGGCCTGAACGTCCTCTCCCCGGAGAGCGCGCTCGCGGCCCTGTGAGTCGGCCCTACCGAGCTGGGAAGGTGCGGGTTATGACCTCTCGGGCTTCCTCCAGGGGGATGTTGTTGGCCACGGCGCAGGGGGCGGTCTCGGCCATTATGGCGTCGAGGTTGCCTGATAGGGTGTGCTTCTTGTACTGGTCTTCGTACTCGATGCCGAGGGCCCGGCCCACCAGCGTCAGGTAGTGCTCGACGCGGACGGGGTAGTCGGCTTCGAGGCCGCACATGTGGCGCTGGCAGCCGTGGTATAGGGTGGCGTAGGTGTCGGCTCCCGAGTCCACCGCCTTCTGCACCCACTGGTTGCTCATCTCGTCCCATGCCTCCGGCCCCATCTGCTGCCGCACTGCCGGGGTGCAGTGACGGCCGAAGCGCTCGTCGCCGCCGATGTCCTCGACGGTTACGCCCGGCAGCGCACGCAGCAGCGTCAGCGCACTCTGGGCCTCGGCGTCCGACTGCGGGCGGCCGGCGTGGTAGTGCAGTGACACCGTGGTCTCCGGCTGGGGCTGCAAGTCCAGCTTGTCCAGGTTCTGCACCAGGTATTCGGTCACGTGCTGGAAAGGGAAGTCCTCGCGCATGTCCATGATGTCGTCATAGAAGAAGATGCATGACGGACACCACATCACCACCTGCTCCGGTTCGAACTTGCGGAAGTTGGCTGCGGTGGTCGCCGCCACGGACTTGGCCGATGCCTCGTCGCCGCGCTGGTGGTGCTGTATGCCGCAGCAGTAGGCCGCGCCGCCAACCGCCGCGAAGTCCACGTCCAGCAGCTTGAAGACGTCCATGACCGTCCGCACCAGGTGCGTCGTGCGCATCACGTTGCAGCCCAGGTACAGCACGATGTCGGACTGCTTGACGTCGCCCCTGGGCGTGGTCAGTAGCCAGTCGCGGTCGTCGGGCGTGGACTGGAGCCCGTGCAGCACGTCGATCTCGCGGTAGTAGTTGCGGTAAAAGCTGCGGTCAGTGTTCGTGTCGGCCATGTCTGTCCTCTCTTCCAGAGTCGTAGGCAGGTTTAGGTCAGGGCGCGGGGCTACCAGCCCACTACTGCGCCGTCCTTGCGGGGTTCGGTGCCGCCCTGCAGCACGCCGGTCTGGTGGTCGCGGGCGATGACCTGTGCGCCGCCGATGGACACCCGGGAGCGCCCGGCCATCAGGCCCAGCTTGTGGCCGCGCTGCTGTAACTCGCGGGCGGTGTCGGGGCTCACGCCCTCCTCCAGCAGCGCCTGGTCGTTGCCCACCATGAACCGCAGGGAGTTGATGGCCTGCTGCGGGTCCATGCCGTGGTCGACCATGTTGCTGATGAGCTGGAGGTGTCCCTGAGGCTGCATGAACGCGCCCATCATCCCGTAGGAGTACAGCAGCTCGCCGTCCTTGGTGGCCAGCCCTGGGATGATGGTGTGGTAGGGGCGCTTGCCCGGTGCCAGGGCGTTGGGGTGTGACGCGTCCAGCGAGAACAGCCCGGCGCGGTTGTGCAGCACGATGCCGGTGCCGGGGGCGACCATGCCGGAGCCGAAATCGGAGAAAATGCTGTTGATCAGCGAGCAGGCGTTGCCCTGCCCGTCCACCGCTGTGACGTAAACCGTGTTGCCGCCGGGGATGGGCTGCCCGTAGGGAGCGGTCATCATGGCCTTGCGGGGGTCGATGAGCTCGCGTCGCTGGGCCGCGTACTCCTTGGAGACCAGTTGCTCCGTTGGGACGTCCACCACCCGCGGGTCGGCGACGTAGCGGTAGGCGTCGGCGAAGGCCAGCCGCATCGCCTCGATCAGGTGGTGATAGGCGTCGGCCGACTGGGCGCCCATGGCGGCGATGTCGAACGCCTCGGCGATGTTCAGCGCCTCCAGCGCGGCGATGCCCTGCCCGTTTGGCGGGCACTCCCAGCAGGTGACGCCCCGGTAGTCGGTGTTGATCGGCTCGTCCCAGTCGGAGGTGTGGGCCGCCAGGTCGTCGGTGGTGAGCCAGCCACCGTGTTCCTGTACGAAGGATGCCATTTTCTCGGCGATGGGGCCCTGGTAGAAGGCCTCGCAGCCGCCCTCGGCGATGGCCCGCAAAGTGGCGGCCAGTGTCGGCAGACGCATCCGGTCGCCCTTCTTCGGGGCGTTGCCGTCGACAAGAAACTCTTCGCCCGATGGGTACATGCGCAGCTTGGGCAGGTTGTTCTCCCACTGGAAGGCGATGACCTCGGAGACCGGGAAGCCGTCCTCGGCGTAGCGGATGGCCGGCTCCAGCAGGCGTGACAGGGGCATGCTGCCGCACTCGGCGCGCAGCGTCTCCCAGCCGTGGACCGTTCCGGGCACTGCGACGGAGTAGGGGCCGGTGCCGGGCATTGAGCGATAGCCCTGCGAGGTCAGCTCCTCAATATTTGACGCTGCCGCGGCGCGGCCACTGCCGTTGATGGCGCGCACGGACTTCTCTTTCTCGTTCCAGACCAGTGCGAACAGGTCGCCGCCCACGCCGGTGGAGTTGGGCTCGACCACGTTGAGCGCGGCGGCGGCGGTGATGGCGGCGTCGGTGGCGTTGCCGCCGTCCATGAGCGCTTGCAGCCCGGCCATGGCCGCCAGCGGCTGGCTTGTCGCCACCATGCCGTTGGTGGCCAGAACTGTGCTGCGTCGGGAGTCAAAATACATACGCGAAGCCTTCCCCGTAGCCTTGGCTGCCGCTACCTCGCGGCCCCGCGATTGTAGCACAGGGAGGGGATTCGCCTGGACCGGACGCTCGCTCTGTCCTGTGTGCGGGCCCTGGTATGGCAGTTGTGTTTAGCCGGGATTGGTCCGGTGGTTGATTGGCGCCAACTTTAACGGTAGGTCGTGGCTGGCTTCAGGACCCAGCGGAACCGGGAGCCTGTCCGTCGGCGTTGTCGCCCCAGCACTCGAGCAGGCCCTCCGTCCTGACGCCGCAGGTGTGTTGCCTCCCTGCACTCACCGAGATGAATTCCCCGGCTGGCGCGGTGGCCTGGCCGTGGCTGTTGCTGCCCCAGCACTCGACGGTGCCGTCAGTCGTCAGGCCGCAGGTGTGCTGGCCCCCTGCGCTGATCGAGACGAAGGTGCCGGATGGCGGTGATGCCTGGCCGTGGCTGTCGTCTCCCCAGCAAAGGATGGATTCGTCTGCAACGACTCCGCAAGTGTGCGTGGCGCCCGCGCTGACCCGGTGGAACACGCCATCCAGAGGCGATGCCTGGCCGTGGCTGTCGCTACCCCAGCATTCCATGGAACCCCTGGAGCTGATGGCGCAGTTGTGCTGTGCCCCAGCGCTCACCTCGGAGAGGTTTCCCGTCGGCGGATCGGACTGGCCGTTCTGGTTGCTGCCCCAGCATTCGAGTTCCCCGCTGGACCTGATGCCGCAGGTGTGCTCCTCCCCGGTGCCCAGCGACAGGAATGTCGTAATCGAGGGCTCTGTGGCCTGTCCGTGGTCGTTCCGTCCCCAGCACTCCACCGAGTTGTCGTGCCCCATCCCGCAGCCGTGGCCTCCTCCGACGCTTACCAGCTTGAAAGTACCGCCGGGGGGGAAAGTGTCTCCAAGGGCCCCGCCTCCCCAGCAGATGATGGTGCCGCCTGTTGTTACACCGCAGCTATGATCTCCCCCGACGCTGACCGACCCGTAGGACAATTCTCGTGGGTCCGGCCCGCCATCGGCCAAATCTCCCTCTATGCAAATCGATAACCGGTAGGAGAAAGCATTCGGGGACTCGCCAGCGGCTGCCCGGTTCTCCGGCAGATCGGCTTCCACGAGGCTCCCAAAGCTCATGCTGGTGTCGGACAGATACTCCGTCCAGCACTCTTTCACCTTCTCGGTAACATCCTGCCCGTCCCGCTGCGCTCTGGCGGCGAGTCCGAGTACGTACAGGTCGATAGCCGCATCCAGTTCCAGGCACCCGAACATCGTGACCTGCCATTGCGCTGTTTCCCCCTCGATCGCAATTGGGTGTTCCAAGACTGATGACAGCTCAGCATCGGTGAAATTTTTGCGAATGCATTCCTGAGAGCGACCCGAGAAGTTCGGGAACGCATCACCCCACTTCGAGTCGGACTGCAGGTCCATCCCGGTCTGCCCAGCCGCCCCGGGTGATGTGGATGTGGGCGTTCCCGCCTCGGCAGCCTCTTCAGCTTGCTCCTCGGAGACCCTGTCGGCGAAATCACCGGTGCCGCAGCCGAGAATGGGGATCAGGATGATCAGCGACAGGATCCCCATGAGCAGCGGAAAGCTCACAGACCTTCCTGACATTTCGACCCCCGACAATAGCGAATCACCAAGGAGAAAATACCAAGGGAAAGGAGTCGATTGGTACGGAAAGCGGTCCGATTCTAGCACAGGCGGGTGGTTGCCTCTCGTTTCAGGAAAGCTCGGGATGAGGCCAGCCCGTATGATAAGATGACGCCGAAATCATTCCATTTGGAGGACAATCAATGGCAGCCGATGTTGGACAGCCTGCCCCGGAACTCGGCCTCTACGACTTTGACCGTCAGGTGCGTAACCTGGCGGACCATCGCGGCCAGACAGTGGTCCTGGCCTTCTTCCCCGGCGCTTTCACCGGCGTCTGCACCACCGAGATGTGCAGCTTCCGCGACCGCGCCGACGCCTTCAACAATGTAAACGCCACGGTCTACGGAATCAGTGTCGACACGCCCTTCTCCCAGAAGGCCTGGGCCGACCAGAACAGCCTGAACTTCACCCTGCTCAGCGACTTCAACCGCACCGCCGTCAACGCATACGGTGTCGCCCTCAACGGTCTCGCCGGCATGGAGGGCTATGTGGCCTCCCAGCGCGCCGTCTTCATCATCGATGGCCAAGGCGTCATCCGCTACAAGTGGGTGGGCGAGACCCCCCTCAACGAGCCGGATTACGACGAGGTTCAGCAGCAGGCCGCCGCCATCAGCGGGTAGACAAACCGTCTCTCTCAGGCCCACGCAAAACGTAAGGGCGCACGGCTGTGCGCCCTTATTTTTTGGTTCTTCAGCTATCGCCTGATCATGCTGTCGTATTCGTCGTGCCTGCCGATCCACACCCAGATAAAATCCCCGCCGTCCTCTACGGCAAGCGCTCGGTAGGCGAGCCCGACCCGCGCGGACCAGAATTTGCCAACTTTCTCGAAGTGGAGAGAGGGATGCGAGGTATCTAACCTCAGCATGTCAAAATTCCACTCGGCTATCCGCTGGATAGACGCGGGGAGCAAGTAGAAGTGTTCCCAGAACTCGGGAGTTGTCCGGTGCATCTACAGGTCCAGGAGAGTCCCATTGGCCTTTGCGTCCAAGGCTTGGTTGACCAGAAAATCGAGCTTTCCATCCTCTGAGTCCGCTTCAATCTGATCGTCCCACTTACCCCAGTCCAATTCGCCGAACCATTGTCGCAGGCGCACGTAATCGTCTTGGGGAAGGGCGAGAATCGCCTGCTGAATTTCTGGAATGGTTGACATAGGATGTCCCCAAGGCCGTCTTTTTGGGTTATGTCCGATCCTGTCGAAGTGATTTTCTAGTTTCAGTTTACACCAAACCCCGTTGTCAGCCGCTCCGTGAACAGCGCGGCTAGGGCGTCGGCGTCAACCTCCACGCAGATGCGGGCGTTGGCGTGCTGCGCGCTCCAGTCGGCCACAGTCTGGCCCTTGGTGAGTTCGCTGTGCGTCTCGATCTGCACCAGGGCCGGTCGCGCCGTGAACAGGCTGGGGTCGATGGCGTAACCGATGGCCGGCATGTCGTTGTAGCGCACGCCGTCGTCCGGCCCGATGCGCCCGGTGCGGATGTATGCCTCCCGCAGGTAGCCGGTGGCCTCCGACAGCAGCCGCGTCGCCGGAGACCCCGCGCCAGCGATGGCCTTGAGCTGTGACAGGCCTACCGTCACCCGGTTGCACACGTCCAGACCAACCTGTGCGATGGGAGCGCCCGAGCGGTAGACGATGGCCGCCGCTTCCGGGTCCTCGTGCAGGTTGGCTGTCGCCACACCCGATACGTTTCCCGGCACCGTGACCGCGCCGCCCATCACCACGATCTCCTGCACCGACCCGGCCAGTCGCGGCTCCAGTGACAGCGCCAGGGCGACGTTGGTCATCCGCCCCAGCGCCAGAATCGTCAGCTCCCCCGGCTCGGCCATCACAGCGTCCAGGATCGCCAGCGCTGCGTGTTTGCCTCTGTCCTGCCCCGTCGTCTCGCCGGCCTCATCATCGTCTGCCACACCGCCCAAACCGTCGCCGCCGTGGATGTGCGACGCCCAGCCCTCGTTGGCCGGACGCAGCAGCGGCTTGCCCGCGCCCATGTACACCGGAATGTCGCTGCGGCTCGCCGCCTGCAGCACCCGGCGTGCGTTGGCGGTGCAGTCTTCAACGGATGCGTTGCCGAAGATGGTGGTGACTGCCACGACCTCCAGCTCCGGACTGGCCAGCGCCATCAGGATCGCCGCCGTGTCGTCGATGCCGGGGTCGGTGTCGATGATCACTCGCTTCATTTCGCTCTCACATGGATGCACAGGATGTACAGGATTTGACTCTACGCTAAAATACAGCCCTAATCCTGTTTATCCTGTACATCCATGTCAATAACAGGGAGGGCCTGCGTGGCGACATTCGTACTGGTGCATGGGGCCTGGCATGGCGGCTGGTGCTGGAACAAGGTCGCGCCGTTGCTGCGTAAAACGGGCGCGACGGTCTACACGCCCACGCTCAGCGGACTGGGCGACCGGGCCCATCTGGCCGAGCTGTTGGACCCGGCCCAAGTCAATCTCGACCTTCACATCCGCGACGTCACGAAACTGCTGGAGTACGAGTCGCTGGACGACGTGGTGCTCGTGGGCCACGCCTACGCCGGCATGGTCATCACCGGCGTTGCCGAGGAATGCCCCGAGCGGCTCCAGCATATGGTCTACATCAATGGTGTGATCCCTGCCGACGGCGAGTGCATGGCCGACCAGCTCATTCCGGTACGTGGGGCCGAGTTCGCCGGCTGGGTGAGGGGCCACATCGAGCGCGGCGAGGGCTACCTGGCCGCACCCGCATCCCCTGAGGAAATCGGCCGCCGCTGGAGCATCCCTGATTCGGCCGACCGCGACTGGATGTTCGCGAAAGTCACCCCGCAGCCGGCGGCGGCCATGGCCGGGCCAGTGCGCATCGGCAACCCCGCTGCCCGGGACATTCCCCGCAGTTTTGTCGGTGGGGAGGAATCGGGATTCGAGTCTGTCGCAGACCGCGCCCGCGAGGCCGGATGGGGCATGTATCAGCTCGATTCCGGGCACGACCCCATGGTCAGCCACCCCCGGGAGCTCGCCGAGATCCTGCTGGGCATCGGCGCGTCATTCTAATAGGAAACAGGCACTGAGGAGCAAGGCAATGGATGGAGTCAAGGCACTGGTGTTTGACGTATTCGGCACGGTCGTCGACTGGCGCAGCTCGGTCACCAAACACGCTGCCGCTTTCGGCGCGGCTCACGGCATCGAGGCC
Organism: Dehalococcoidia bacterium; assembly: GCA_965215675.1. GTDB lineage: Bacteria > Chloroflexota > Dehalococcoidia > Lucifugimonadales > UBA3495 > VXOI01. Next base: position 878,324 of record OZ244112.1, read on the forward strand.
GACTGGGCCGCTTTCGCTGACGGCTGGCGCGGCAAGTACCAGCCCTACATGAACAAGGTGCGCACCGGCGAACTGCCCTGGACCAAGCTGGACGTGCTGCACCGCATGGGGTTGGTCGAGCTGCTGGGTGATTTCGGCATCGAGGGCGTCAGCGACCACGCCATTGATGAGCTGAACAAGGCGTGGCACCACCTCGACCCTTGGCCCGATTCCCCCTCGGGACTGTCCCGCCTCAAGGCCAGGTACATCATCGGCACCATGTCCAATGGCAACGTTGCGCTGATGACCAACATGGCCAAGTACGCCGCCCTGCCCTGGGACGTTATTCTCGGCGCCGAGGTGGCCAATGCCTACAAGCCCGACCCCAAGACCTACCTGACCGGCGCGGAGTTGCTGGGACTGGAGCCGGGGCAGGTGATGATGGTGGCGGCCCACCAGAACGATCTGCTGGCCGCGGGAGCGCAGGGCCTGAAGACCGCCTTTGTCCCCCGGCCCATGGAATTTGGCCCCGACCGCAAGCCGGACCCCACGCCCGACCCGTCCTTCGACATAGTCGCCACCGACTTCCGCGACCTTGCGTCGCAGATGGGTGTCTAGCAGAGCGGTCTGGCAATTCTGGGGTTGATATCCTCATTGGCTGCGCCAAGACGATGAAACCATGAAGCTCAGCATAGACAAGGAGGGGGATGCTCTGTACCTGCGCCTCGACGATTCCACAATCGTCGAATCGGAGGAGATCGCTCCGGGCATAGTTCTTGACTACAATGAGGCGGAGCAGGTTGTAGGGATTGAAATGCTGAACCTGTCGAAACGCTCCCCTGAGATCAGCCTGACAAATCTGCAACTTCAGCTATAACCTTGCCGGAATCAATTCGTCTTCCAAATTCGCCGAAAAAGGATGAGACAGCCATGGCCCGATACGGAGTGCGATTCGAGAACGACCCGTCGTTGACACCCCAGGACTTCCAGGAGCTGGGCAAGCTGGCCGAGGACTCGGGATATGAGACCGTATGGGTTCCCGAGGGAGGCGGCCGCGACTCACTGACTGCCCTGGCCACCATCGCCATGAAGACGGAAACGGTGCGGCTGGGCACCGGCATCCTGCCGGTATACGCCCGCACGGCCACCAACACCGCCATGGGGGCGTCAGGCATGGCCGCTGTCTCCGGCGACCGATTTATTCTCGGCCTTGGTATCGGACACCGTCCCACTGTGGAGGGCCGTGATGGCGTGGCATTTCGTCGGCCAATCGCACGGTTGAGGGAGACCATCAGGATCGTTCGCGGGCTGCTGTCGGGCGAGACCGTGGCCACCGAGGGCTGGCACTTCAAGATCGCCTCGGCTTCCCTCGGAGCCGCCACCCCCAAGGAGCGTGTGCCCATCTACATCGCCGCGCTGGGTCCCCAGATGCTGGAGATGGCTGGCGAAATGGCCGACGGCGTGCTGATGAACTGGACGGCCGAGAGCTTCATTCCCCAGGCGGTGGAGCACATCAAGCGCGGCGCCAGGATGGCGGGCCGGGACATATCCGAGATCGACGTCGCGGGCTACGTTCGTGTGGCTGCGGGTGGCGACGAGGATGCGGTTCGCACGGAGTTGAGCAGCCAGGTGGCCCGCTACGCCAGCAACACCTTTTACCGCAATTTCTTCGCCGAGACCGGTTTCGGAAACGAGATGAGAGAGGCTGCCGACGCCCTGGCGGCCGGGGACCTGGTCCGGGCCTCGGAGGCCATCACCAAGGAGATGCAGGACCAGTTGGCCGTGGTCGGCACTCCGGAACAGTGCCGCGCCGCCCTGGAGCGCCGCCGCGCTGCGGGCCTGCAGCTGCCCGTGGTCGCACCTTTTGCCATCGGCGACAACAAGGCGTCCCACGTCAACACCATCGAGGCGCTGGCTCCTCGCAGCTAGTGGGCGAAGTATATGGAAGAGGAGTTACGGTTGAAGGGCCTTCGGGCTCCTCATTCTCCTCCCTTGTCTCCGAGGTAGCCGCAGACCTCCGCTACCAGTTCGTAGCTGCGCCTGCGGTCGGCGTAGTCGTGGCAGATGGTGACGATGCTGAGGTCGTTGGTCTGGTACATGTCGGCGATTTCTTCCAGCCGCTCCTTGACCTGTTGCGGGTCGCCGTCGACGCAGACCCGTGCGTACTGCTGCATGAACCGGTATTCGTCGGGCGTGTACTTGTAGGACATCGCCTCCTCGAGGGTGGGGATGCCCTTGGCCCGGCCCGTGATGTTCTGCAGGCGTGCCAGGTTGCGGGGGCCGGCCAGCCGCATGGCCTCATCCTCGGTCTCGGCGCAGATCACGTGAACGCCCACGTTGATCTTCGGTTCCGAGAGGTACTGCGACGGCTTGAAATGCTCCCGGTAGTTGGCGGCGATGGCCGGCCCCTCCTCCACGGCGATGCCAAAGAAGTGGGCGTAGGCGAAGGGCAGCCCCAACTGCGCTGCCATGTACGCGCTCTCGTAACGGGAGCCCAGCAGCCACACATCGGGCGTGGACGGCGGTTCGCCATCCGGCCCCGCCTGGACGGAGGAGAAGATATGCCCGTCCTCCAGCTCGCCGCGAAGGTAGCCCAGCAGGTCGACCACCTGGCGCGGGAAGTGCCTGATTTCCCTGGGATTGCCTGGGAAGGACAGGGCCGCCGCCGTGATCTGGTCGCTGCCGGGCGCCCGCCCGATGCCCAGGTCGATTCGACCCGGGTGCAGCGCCTCCAGCATCCGGAAATTCTCGGCGACCTTGAGGGCGCTGTAGTGGGACAGCATGACGCCCCCGCTGCCGACGCGGATCTTCTTGGTGCGGGCGGCAACGTGGCCGATCAGCACCTCGGGGCTGGTGCCCGCGAAGTTGGGCAGACTGTGATGCTCGGCCAACCAGTAGCGGTGGTAGCCCATCTCCTCCACCGCGGCGGCCAGTTCGATAGTCTCCCGCAGCGCATCGCCCGCCGTTTCCCCCGACCGCACCGGTGACTGGTCGACTACACTCAAAAGAAACTGCTGGCTCAACGGGGGCCTCCCTGCGCTCGGATGATGGTCGTGTGTGAATGCGGGCTCTTGCCTCTGGACTAGTATACAGTTTCCCGAAGAGGTGCCGGTGAGCTCGTGGCAAGGCAGAATTTGGCAGAGACGGCCCGCCAAGGAGAGTCACCACGGCAAAAGAAGGTCATCGGATTTCGGCTTGCACGGGGTGTGAGGCGAAGATATAATTCCAGTGTCATGAGACGGAAGCCTTGACGGTGTCGCAAAACCGCTCGCCGAACTTCAGTTCCGGGGAGCGATTTTTTTTGCTATTTTCAGCTTTTGCAGGGCATCCGATTTCCTGCGGAAAAAATGGTCAGTGGCTGGCGATTTGCTGCTAGAGGGTACAAATTCCAGCGCAGAAGGGAGGGCTCTCCGGGCCAGCTGGCGGAAGGTCCTCCCTGAGAGAATAATCACGGCCATCCTGGTGATTTGCACCCTGATGTCCGTTCTCACCACCGCCGGCATCGTCTTCGTCCTCCTCTTTCAGGCCCTCCAGTTTTTTGGCGAAGTCTCCTTCATCGAGTTCATCACAGGGACCCGCTGGACCCCCCTCTTCCAATCCAAGCACTTTGGCGTATTGGCCCTTGTCAGCGCGACCTTCCTCACTGCAGTGCTGTCCATGTTCGTAGCGCTTCCCCTGGGACTGCTCAGCGCCATTTTCCTGAGCGAGTACGCCCCTGAGACTGTGCGGCGTATCGTCAAGCCGGTGCTGGAGATACTTGCGGGCATCCCCACCGTGGTCTATGGCTACTTTGCACTGTTGTTTGTTACGCCCATTCTGCAGGCCATTTCCGAGGACATCTTTGTATTCAACGCCCTGAGCGCCTCTATCGTGATGGGCATCATGATCCTGCCCATGGTGGCCAGCCTCAGCGAAGACGCGATGCGGGCGGTGCCACGTTCTTTGCGGGAAGCGGCCTACGGCCTTGGGGCCACCAAGCTTGAGGTAACGACACGCGTGGTGGTACCCGCGGCACTCTCAGGCATCGTGTCCGCCTTCATCCTGGCCATATCGCGGGCCATCGGGGAGACGATGATCGTGACCATCGCCGCTGGCCAGACCCCGAATTTCACCCTCAACCCGTTCGTGCCCATAGAGACGATGACGGCTTACATCGTGCAGGTGAGCCTGGGCGACACCCCCAACGGCACCCTGGAGTACAAGACCATCTTCGCTGTTGCCTTGCTGCTCTTTGTCATAACCCTGGTGATGAACCTGCTCAGCCACTATGTGGTGCGACGGTTCCGTGAGGAGTACGAATAGTGGCGCTGCTATCCCAAAGCGAATTCGCCAGGCTCAAGCGTCGGCGGGAAATAAAGGGCAAGGTCTTTTACGGCTTGTGCCTGGGAGCGGTGCTGGTCTCCCTCAGCATGCTCGGCATCCTGCTGTTCCAACTCGGGTCCGACGGATACAGCCGGGTCAACTGGAGTTTCCTGACTTCCTTCCCCTCGCGTCACCCGGAGAAAGCAGGCATCTACGCCGCCCTCCTCGGAAGCATTTACGTGGTCGGCATCGGTGCCATAGTGTCGTTCGTGCTGGGGGTGGCGGCGGCGGTGTACCTCGAGGAGTACGCCCAGCGCAGCAAGTTCGCCCAGGTGGCCCGGATCAACATTGCCAACCTTGCGGGCGTGCCCTCGATTGTTTACGGCCTGCTTGGGCTGGAAATATTCGTCCGAATGATGGAGCTGGACCGCAGCGTCCTCGCTGGCGGGCTCACGCTGGCCCTGCTGGTGTTGCCCATCATCATCGTGGCCTCCAGCGAGGCCATCCGCGCCGTTCCCAGCTCGCTGCGGGAGGGCGGTTTCGGCCTCGGCGCCACCCGCTGGCAGGTGGTGAGGCATCTTGTCCTGCCCCAAGCGTTCCCGGGCATCCTGACGGGAGTCATCCTCGCGGTCAGCCGGGCCGTAGGCGAGACTGCTCCACTGATCGTCATGGGCGCCCTGACCTTCGTGCCTTTCGCCCCCGACGGTCCCCTCAGCAGGTTCACCGTGCTGCCCATCCAGATCTTCAACTGGGTGTCGCGGCCCCAGGAGGGGTTCCACGAGGCTGCGGCTGCTGGCATTATTGTGCTGCTGGTGGTTCTCCTCCTGATGAACGGGCTGGCTGTTTTCCTGCGGAACAAGTTCTCAAATCGACTGGAAGGTTAGTGCCGTGCAACGGGTTGAAAAAGAGGCGGGCACCGACACGATCATAAAGGCCGAGGACCTGAGCGTCTTCTACAGCGCCAAACCGGCTGTCAGCAACGTCAGCATAGACGTTCCTCGCCACCAGATCACTGCCATCATCGGGCCTTCGGGATGTGGCAAGAGCACGTTGCTGCGCAGCTTCAACCGGATGAACGACCTGGTGCCCACGGCTTCCACAACCGGCCGGGTCATCTTCGAGGGCCGGAACATCTACGGTCCGGAGGTCGACCCCACCGAGATCCGGTACCTGGTGGGCATGGTATTCCAGCGGCCCAATCCGTTCCCCAAGTCGATCTATGACAACGTGGCATTCGGGCCACGCATCAACGGCTTTCGCGGCAACATGACCGAGCTGGTGGAGCGCTCACTGGTGGGCGCAGCCCTGTGGGACGAGGTGAAGGACCGCCTGAACAGCAGTGCCCTGGCCCTGTCGGGCGGCCAGCAGCAGCGCCTCTGCATCGCGCGGGCACTGGCCGTGGAGCCCAGTGTGATCCTGATGGACGAGCCCTGCTCCGCCCTCGACCCCATCGCCACGCTGGCCATCGAGCAGCTGATGAACGAGCTGTGCGAGCAGTACTCGATCGTTATCGTCACCCACAACATGCAGCAGGCGGCCCGCGTGTCTCACAAGACTGCTTTCCTGCTGAGCGACGAGCGCAATATAGGCGGGTTCCTGGTGGAGTTCGACGAAAGCAGCAAGATATTCACCAACCCCGAGGACGAGCGGACAGAAGCGTACATCTCCGGCCGTTTCGGATAGCGGCCGCTGCCAACTCCGGATGCGAAGGGGCCTCCCTCGCTTTTTGATAGAGGGCCACTGTTTTGGGCATTTGCATAGTCCAATCTGCGTCTACAATGGAGTAGAATCTAGAAGAGGACCATTCTTCTGGCGATAGCGCATTTGGTGTGGACGGCGAATGTAATGAGCCGACAGCGTTACGAAAAGGAAATTGAGGAGATCCTCGAAAGGGCAGGAGGAGATGCGCCGCCTCAGCCGGGGCGGAACGCAGACGTTGCTCCGGTCCCTCGCCGACGTTCACCGGGTCCCGGCCGCCGGGGAACGATCCGCCCCTTCGGCCTGAAATACCAATACCTGCTTCTCACCGGGATTGGTCTGATAGCGATCGGCGCGATATTCTATTGGCTATACTTTTTCTTTGCCGGTGTCGCGCTGCTCGTAGCAGGTTACGTAATGTACTATCGCTCCCCTCGCGGAAGTCAGAGCGTTAGCGGAACGCCTAGACAGAGGATGTGGCGCGGACGCTCCATCGATCCTGACGACCCTTCGGGTCGCTGACGCGGTAGGTAGCACAGGCCTCTGCGCGTCAGTCAGTCTCCGGCCGCTGGCTGCGCCTGTCTCTGGAAGTGCTCGGCCAGTGCGATCACCAGGTTGCCCATGTGAGGATGGTCGGGCTCCACGTCCACCTTCAGATCGTTCTGCAGCAGGCGGCGCGTGCACACCGGCCCCACCGATGCGACGGCGACACCGTCTGAGTTGAGGCAGCTGCGCAGGGTATCCTCGAGGCCCGATTGTGCGGCGATGGCCAGCAGGTTGGGGACCTGGGGCTGGCTGGTGAAGGCCACTGAGTCGATTTCTCCGGCCTCCATCCTTTGAATCAGATCCACGACGGGTGACAGGTCTTCGGGCAGTCCCCAACTGTAGAGCGAGACCTCGCGGACGTTGGCCCCCCGATCTCTCAGAGTTCTGGTCAGCAGGTTGTTGGGCCCGCCGTAAGCCTGCACCGCCACCTCGCGTCCCGTGAATTCCATCTCCGAGACGCAAGCGATCAGGTCCTCCGAGGTAAACGGTTCCGGCGGCATCAGGTCGATGCGGACCTTGTTGCGGCGCAGCAAGGATGCGGGCTTGGGGCTGCGGGCGATGACCGTGACTCGCTCCAGCGCCGCCAGCAACTCCTGCATCCTTCCCACCTCGTCGGCGGCGCCGAACAGGGCGCGGGTTCCCACGCCGGTCTGCAGCACGGCGATGTCCACCCGGCCCGCGCACAGATCATCGATCAGGCCGGCGACCTCCGGCGTGTCAGTGTTGTAGACCTCCTGCAGCACCGGGGCGGCGAAAGGCACTCCTCCGTGCCGTTCCACCAGGGCACCCATTTCCGACTGCATCCTTGCCTCGACGTAGGCTACGACCCTGCCATTAAGCGACGCTGCCAATCCGCCTCCTTATTTCTGTGGGAGTTGATGAAAAGCAGTCCGTTCGCCCTCGCTACGCTGTGTAGGACGAACGGACCGAAAAGAGTTAACTGCAACTGATCCCTGGTTTAGTCAAGATCTGCGTGCTAAACGGCGCACTCGCCTTCGCCGCGCTCCAGCTTGTAGATGTTGGTTCGCTCCCAGTCGACATACATGTCGGAGCCGGGGGCCGCCTCCTTGGCCGATTCCTCGGCGGCGATGGCGACCTCGGTCAACTGCTCCAATCCCACACGGTCGAGGAACTGGTTGAACTTTTCCGTCTTGTCGGCGCGGTTGTCCTTGTAATAGCTAACAATGGTCTTGAGGACGCTGGGCGCCGCCTTCGCCGGGACCTTCACCCTCGGGATGCGAGTACCGACTCGGGAATCCTCGACCCGGTTGTCCCCGTAGTTGCCGCCCAGGAACAGCTCGTAGGCCGGTACCTGCTGACCGTCGGGGCCCTTGAGTGCAGCGCCGTGGAAGCCGATGTTTGCGATGTGGTGCAGGCCGCAACCGTTGGGGCAGCCGGACATCTTGATGCGGATGTCCTTCACGCCCTGGTCGTCCATCAGGTCGCCGCTCCATTCGTCCATCTCATCCCGGAGCGCCTTCGCCAGGCCCATGGACGAGGTGATGCCCAGCTTGCAGCTGTCGGTGCCGGGGCACGAGACCACGTTGGTGATGGACCGCGAGTCCGGTTCGGCGAGGCCAATGCTGTCCAGGGCTTCCCATACGGCGTGAAGCGAACTCTCGTGAATGAACCGCAGCACGAGGTTCTGTTCCTGCGTTGCCCGGGCACGGCCGCCGGTGTACTTGCGCATGATGTCGGCCAGGGCCCGGAACTGCGGACCGTCGAGGTCGCCGCGCTCCGGTTTGACCATCACGGAGTAGTAGCCTTCCTGACGCTGCGCCTCAGCGTTGGTCTCCTTCCACTTCTTGAACTCCTCGGAGGCGCCGGCGCCGTTGCCGCTTACGGCCGGCGGCGGCGTCTCGCGCAGCAGTTCGTCCACTTCCATGTAGGGAGTCGGGTCGATCGGCCCGATCTTTTCCAGCTCGGCGTCCACCATGGTGCGGAACTCGTCGAGGCCGATGCGGTCGATGAGCACCTTGAGGCGCGCCATCATGCGGTTCTTCCGCAGCGTGTCGGCGTTGTTGAACACCGTCCAGATGGCAAGGGCCACCCGCAGGTAGTCGACAACCGATACGAACTCGTACAGGGGCTTGGCCAGCCTGGGCATGATAGAGGTGCCGCCACCGACGAACACCTTGAAGCCTCGTTGCTCCTTGCCGTCCACCACGCGAATCTGCGATACGTAGGTCAGGTCCTGGATGGCCGCCGAAACGTGGTCGCGGGCGTCGGTGCCAGTGAAGGCCGACTTGAACTTGCGGGGAAAGCCTTGAGTGATGGGGTGCCGTACGCCGAACCGCACGTATGCCGCCAAGTATGGCGTGGGGTCAAAGACCTCTTCGGGGTCGACGCCGGCGTATGGGGAGCCGACCACGTTGCGGACCGTATTGCCACAGGCCTCGCGGGTGCTCAGCCCCACCTTGCCCAAGAGCCGCAGCACATCGGGACACTCGGGCAACGGGATGTGGTGGAACTGCACGTTCTCTCGAGTGGTGATGTGGCCCTTACCCAGTGGTGCGTAGCGTTCGGAGACCTCGCCAAAGCCTTCCATCGACTCCGGGGTCAGTATGCCGCCCGGGATCTTGACCCGAATCATTTGCACGTCCGCCTGACGCTGACCGTAGACGCCCTGCCTCAGCCGGAAGGGGGTAAAGGTGGCATTGTCCTGTTCGCCTGACGTAAACCTCGCGGATTCCTCCTCAAGCCGCACCACCTCTTCGTCCATGAACGGTATGATTGCATCTGACGACCTGGCCAGTTCCAAGCTGTCACTATGGATGTCCTCCAGGGTGCGCTGCTGTCTAGAGGTCTGGCTACTCAAGTTACCCTCCTAAATATATCGCGTAAAATTTCACAAAATAAAACCCGCCGACTTTGCTTTCATCGGCGGGCTATCGTGTCTATCTGGTTGCGCCATCTTGGTGGCGCAACAAATTCTACCCACCTATGTGGGCGGACAGGTGCAACATGGGGTGGTGGGGTGCCAGCTAATATTCACATTGGTAATATACTCCGGCCCAAAGCATCGGTCAATCGGAGTTCGGGTCAAAAGTGCCCAATTTTTTCCTGACTTCGGACGTACTCACCAGTGCAGGTCCGGGCTACATACGCGACTTCTTCGGTGGATCAACGATGATCACTCCACACGCTACCTGGCTTCCCATGTCGGGCATGTCTTCGGCGTAAGTGTCGGGTTTCTCATGGACGATGATTGTAGACCCGTCGGCGTCGAAGACTGAATGTTCCTCGCCGCTTTTGATGGAAATTTCGCTAGTGAAAAAGTCGGCGCGTGCGGTTCCATCGGCCGCAGCGTATATGTTGGGCAGATCATCCGCGGGATCCTGGCCATCTTCTGGGGAAGTGAGAAGTTCGTGTTCGGCATCGGACGAGTCAATGTGGTCCCGTGATGCAGAAATGCCGGAGCTGCAAGTCCCCACCCGGTGTATGTGGAGCGCGTGCCCCCCCGGAGAGAGGCCCCGTGCCTCTGCCATGATCAGCACGCCCTTTGGAGATTCCTGGAAGACTACCTTGCCAACGGTCTCACCCGTCGGCGAGGATAGCACGGCTGTGGCGGTGGCATACGCTTCTGGCATATCCACCTTGCCAGACTGGTAGAACAGGTACGCCAACGCAAAGAGGACTACCAGGCCAAGGACTAATATGAGGATGGTCGGGCGCGTTTCCTTCTGCACAAGGCCCCTCCCTTGTGAACTTAAACGCAAGACGGTATCACACCTCAATTCGTTGGACAATGACAATTTGCAGATAGGTGCTGAATCCAGAGCAAGGCGCAGGCAGATCCTGGTCCAGAGGACTGGTTCAAGTCTGTGTGGGGTAGATGGCCTGTTGGAGTCCAGGGGTCTAGTGTGGCCCTCGAGCAAAGCTGACTTCGTGGTCAGCCTAAACGCGGGCTTGCCTCCGTCTCCGCTGCCCGGTAACGTAAGATTGGTTGCAGGAACATACGCCAAGATGTCCCGGCGGAATCAACAGGAGGAAAGGGCATGAGGTCAACTGCGGACGTGGTGGTCATCGGCGGCGGAGTCATGGGGTGCAGCATCCTTTTCAACCTCGCCAGGCTGGGAATAACCAACACCGTGCTGCTGGAAAAGGACATCCTGAACGGCGGCTCCACTGGTCGCAGCCAGTCCATCTGCCGGATGCACTATTCCAACCCGGTGACGGCCACCATGGCGTGGGAGAGCCTCAAGGTGTTCACCCATTTTGAGGACGTGGTCGGAGGGCCGTCTGGTTTCACCGAGACGGGTTACCTGGTGGTGGTCAAGGAAGAGGACCGCCCCGGCCTGGAACACAACTGCGCCATGCAGGCCGGCTTGGGCATTGACACCATGGTGGTGACCGCCGCCGATCTGGCCGATATCGCGCCCATGGTCTCCGTAACCGAGGATGAGGCGATGGGGTGGGAGCCGCAGTCCGGCTACGCCGATCCCTACTTGGTCACCTCGTCCTACGCGAACGCCGCCCGGAGTCTGGGCGCCGAGATACACCTGGGCGTGCAGTCTACCGGTATCGACGTCGTAGACGGCCGCGTCCGCGCCGTCAACACGTCGCAGGGCCGCATTGAGACGCCTGCCGTGGTGGTTGCCACCGGCCCGTGGTCAAAAGGCGAGCTGGCCAAGGTCGGCGTCGATGTCCCTCTCGTTACGGTGCGCCATCAGGTGGCGTCCCTCGCGCGGCCAGTGGACCGGCTGCCGCTGCACCCCGCCGTCGGTGACATCTCGCAGTCCTTCTCATTCCGGCCCGATGGGCCGCGCATGACCCTTATGGGCTTTGGCGACGACGAGGAGGCCGATGTGGAGACCTACAACCAGCTTGCCGGTCTGGATGACATGGCCGTGGCAAAGGAGAAGCTGGCCCGTCGCATCCCCGCGATGAGCGATGCCTACTTCCGGGGTGGATGGGCCGGCCTGTTCACCACCACCCCCGACTGGCACCCGATCCTGGACCGCACCCCCGGTGTAGAAGGGTTGCATTGCGCCATCGGATTCAGTGGGCACGGGTTCAAGCTGTCCCCCATGATCGGCCTGAGTATGGCCGAGCTGGTCGCCCAGGGGGAATCGACCACCATCGACATTTCACCGCTCCGGTTCACCCGCTTCGAAGAGGGTGACCTGATGGAGTCCAGCTACCGCTATCGGGTGCTGGCCTAGAAATCTGGCCGGAAAGCCCTGTACGGGAAGATGTATTCCGGCAGTGAGGCCGACGCAAGCAAGGCCAGGGTCAAGATTTGAGCGAGCCGCGCGGGGATGATCTCAAGTGCGGAGCGGATGGTTCCGGCACGGAGGGCGCTGCCGGCGCTGGAACCGCAGCCGGTGTTGGCCGGCAGACCGGCCTTGGCGGCCACCAGGGTCAGGTTGGCCACCGTGGCCGCCAGGTACAACTGGAATTTCGTCTTGGCGCGCCCGAAGTAGCGGGACTGGCGGATTCCCAGTTGGACCAGCCGCGCCAACCGGTGCTCCACCACCACCCGGCGCAGCCGGTACTCGCCAAAGGCCTCACTCTGCTGCAGGGCACGGGCCTGCTGCAACAGCGCCTCCTGCGGGTGCAGTTGCACCGTCCGTCCTGTGCCCGGTGCCGCGGCGACGCACTGGGTCCGCAGCGGGCACACCCCGCAGACTGCTCCATCGAACTGGAAGGCCTTCAGCCGGTGCGTCCGGCCTGTTGCTGTGGTGCGAGTACCCAAGGGCCGCACTCTCCGGGTAACGTTCCCCGCCGGACAGGTGCAGGTGCCCGCCTCCAGGTCGATATGGAAGTCCTCTTTCGGAAAGTGTTTCCGGTTTGGGCGGCCCGGCACCCGGGCAATCAGGGTGCGGCCCGCGTCGGCGAAGGCCTGCCTGGTATCGCCGTCTCCGTAGGCGGCATCGCCCATGGCCTCCTCCACCGGCACACCGGTGTTGGACTCGCTCGCCTCCACCAGTTCCAGCGACCCCGAGTTGTCCGGAGCGTTGCCCGGCAGTACCTCCACGGCGGTGATCAACTGAGAGTCCGTGTCCACCACAATCGCCGCCTTGTGCCCGTCGAAGCGTCTACTGCTGCTCTTGTGCCCATGGCGCATCTCCCGGTCATGCACCGACATCATGCGGTCCCGGCTCACCCCGTCCCTGAGGCTCACTCCGCCTTCCGTTCGCTCCACGTCCTGGAGCAGCAACTGCCCCAGCAACTCCGCCGCCGCCACTATCTGCTGACGCTCAGCACCGTCCTCGGGCAACTCCCCCTGCGCCTGACGCGACAATTCCAGCAGCCGGTCCGCGTCTCTCACAATCCCGGCCAGCAGGGCCGTCCGCGCCCGCTTGTCCGACCAGTCGATGGCAGCCTCTCCCTTGATGCTGGAGGCAAGGTACCGCCCGTATCCCTGGGCTTTGGCCCATTTCCCGGCGCTGATTCCCTCAACCTGCGACAGCGCCCGCAACAGCTTGACGATCCCGTCGGCCAACAGGTTGTAAGTGTCCCTCACCGCGCCCCGGCCCAGGATGTTGGTCGTGTCCAGCGCCACCTTCATGCTCCGCCTCTTCAGGTAGCCCGACTCCCGGGCGAGGCGCAGGCTGGACTCGAACACCTCCCGCACCCTGTCGTGCAGGATCAGCTGGGCGCGGAACACCTGCAATGTGCTCTTGGCGAAGGGCCTGTCCTCCACCTCAATCCCCAACGCCACCTTCCAGCGGATGTCGAAGTCGGCCCGGGCCTTGGCCTCGGCGTCGCTCACCTTGTCGTGGGACTGGAGCAGGAGAGCCGTCGCCAGCAGGCTGGGCGGCACGCTGTCCCGGCCGTTGTCTGAGCAGTAGAACACGGCGAAATCTGCGTCCCGGAACAACCGGCCCCGCAGGGAAGCCAGCAGCCCGTAGAAGGTGTCCTTCCCCACGTGGTCCAGATACAACCGGTCCGCTTCCCAGAGACCCCTCTGGTCCGAACGCTCTCCCAGCATTCTCAGCCCCCGCTATGCTTGTTGAACCCAAGTATAGCCGCTGGCCGGCCGAACCCACTTTCCGACCAGACTTCTAGTACTACAACGACGGGTTGTCTGGTAGGATGGTTGACAGATGATGTTGGGTGGTTTGGGTGATGGATGCGGCGAGCTTCGAGCGGGTCTACGACAGCCTTCAGGAATTCCAGGCCTTCTTTGCGGCCTCCTTCGGCCGCAAGCAGTGGCGGGAGCACAGCCGGAACTATCTTCAGGCGCTGCTGGTGCAGGACCAGGAGCGGCGCAACGCCGAGAATCTCTCGGAATCGGTGGGCATCTCGGCCCGGGCGATGCAGCGCTTTCTCACCGAGGCCCGGTGGTCCGATGAGACAGTCATAGGGCGGTTGCAGGAATACTTGGCCCCCAGGCTGGGACACCCGGAGGCGGTGTGGGTGTTCGATGGCAGCGACTTCCCCAAGCAGGGCAGGAAATCGGCGGGAGTGGCCCGGCAGTACTGCGGCAGGCTGGGCAAGGTGGCCAACTGCCAGGGTGGGATGTTCCTGGCCTACGTCAGCCCGCTGGGCCGGGCGTTGGTGGACAAACGGCTGTATCTGCCCAAGAGTTGGACCTCCGACCAGGACCGGTGTGCTGCGGCGGGTGTGCCGGAGGACCGGCGGAACTACCGGTCAAAGACGGAGTTGGCCCTGGAGCTGCTGGAGCGGGCCCTGGAGCTGGGCTACCTCAGGGCCGAGTGGGTTGCCGGAGACGACGCCTTCGGGATGTCGCCGACCTTCCGGGAGGGACTGGCGGCCCTGGGGATGCGCTACGTGTTGGACGTTCCGGGCGGCACCACGGTCTGGCCATTGGACCCGGCTTGGACCAGTACGGAATATCCAGGTTTCGGGCGCCCCCGCAAACCCAGGCTGCGGGATGGGCAGCGCCGGACCATGGAGCAGCGCGGTGATGAACTGCCGGATGAGGCTTGGCGGGAGATAACGGTGGCCCAGGGAAGCCAGGGGCCGCGCACCTACCGGTTCAGTGCCCAGCGGGTGCGGGCCACCAGGAGGCGCAAGCCCGGCGAGGAGCTGTGGGCCGTCTGGCGCCGGAACCTGGACGGCAGCGAGCCTCGCTACTACCTGTCCAACGCTCCTGAGGACACAACCTTGGAGACTCTGGCCTACGTGGGTGGGTCTAGGTGGCGCATTGAAACGGAGTTCGAGACTGAGAAGGGCGACGTGGGGCTGGACGAATACGAGACCCGCAGCTGGGCAGGGTGGCATCACCACATAGCCATGTGCCTGCTGGGAGGAGCGTTCCTGCTGGGCCTGCAGCAGGATTGGGGGGAAAAAGATGCCCCGGATCACGAGACCGCAGGTGTACCGGGTGGTGCGTGAGATGCTACCCCGGGAGCAGTTCGGGCCCGATCAATTGCTGTTGTGGCTGGAGGATACGCAGCTACGCAACGAACGGGCTCGCCGTTCCCACGAGAGACGCCGCTCCGCCCGCCGCGATGGCAGGATGGAGCCGCCACCCTAAAGCCGTCGTTGTAGTACTAGGGACGCAGCCTGGCCCGATCGTTACCATCGTACGCACAATGTTCTGGCAAACGCATCCTGTGCAAAGGGTCATGAAATCGGCCAGATCACTCGGCATAGGCACTGCTCTGTCGCCAGAGAACTTTAGGGCCGCCTTTCGCGGCTTCCTGCAAGGACTGGCGGCCTGCGCCCTCATCGCGCTGCTGCTGTGGTCGGGAAAGGACTACAGGCCCACCGAAGCCGAGGCGGCGGTGGCCACCTATCGTTTCAATCTGCTGGCTTGGGAGGCGGGCAATGTCTTCGACAAGTGGTACCACGAGCTGGTGGCCCTGTTGCCATGGAACTCCCTGCCGCCGCGCGAGCAACGGATAAGCGCTGCCGAGGAGTTCTTCCAACTTGGGGAGGAGGAACAGCGGCTCGAGGGCGAACTGCTGTCCATTCCAGAATCCTCGCCCAGGGCAGCCGAAATCAGGGGCAGGCTCGCCGAAATTCACGACCGGCGAGGTAGCATCCGGCCGCTGGTCGAGCAGACAATCGAGCGGGAGATAAGTGACATCCTCCACGAAGAGGAGTTCTCCTCACGTATTGGCGCCATCCTGCCGCCGGTTGACACGGTGCTGAGCCACTCCCCTGCCCTGCTGGTTACCTCCCCACGCGATCGCATATTCCGGCTCGATAACACGCTGTTGCGCCATGGCGTCCGGCCCGATGAGCGTACGGCGCTGGAAGACGTAATGCTGCACGAGCGCGACTTGTCTGCCATAGTGGTAAACACCGGGGGAGTTGGCACCTTTCCCACCGTGGTTTCCGCCGCCGGAAGTCTGCACTTCGCGCTCAACACCGTTGCCCACGAGTGGCTGCACAACTGGTTCTTTTTTCAGCCCCTAGGCCAGCATTTCTGGGACAGCCCGGACATGACAACCCTAAATGAAACGGCGGCCACACTGGGCGGGTGGGAGATCGGCGACCAGGCCTACGAGTCCATGACGGGCATCGACTACGAACGGAAGCCGCCGGCTCCGCCTGAAGAACGGGACCCAAATGCCTTCGATTTCACCGCCGAAATGCGCGAGACCCGGCAGACCGCCGAGAACCTGCTGGCCGAAGGCAGGATCGAAGAGGCAGAGAGCTACATGGAGGAGCGTCGCCAGGAGTTGCTGGACCGCGGGTACCGGATCCGCAAGATCAACCAGGCGTTTTTCGCCTTCTACGGCTCCTACGCCACCAGCGCGGCCTCGGACAGCCCCGTCGAGGGACAGTTGCGCGAACTGCGCGCCAAGAGCGATTCTCTCGGGGATTTCCTCAGGACGGTGGCCCAGTTTTCCAGCTACCAGGAGTTTCTGGACTATCTCGAAGAGTGAGGAGGGATAATCCCTCGGGAGTATCAGACGAAAGCAGCTACCGCAGGACCCGCTCGTCGCCGTTGCGGCGAGTGATCTGTTCCTGGTCCATTCGCTCCAGCAGCGGCAGGATGTACTTCCGGCTGGTGTCGAACAGGGTCCGCGCCTCCGCCACCGTGATGCTGCCATTTTCCCGCAGGTATTCCACGACGCGTACAGTCATTTCCTGGTAGGCCGTGGCCGCAAATACGACGGAATCGCCCACTCGAACCACCTTGCCCTGGTCAACCAGCGCGCTCAGCAGTTCGCCTTCCAGGGGTTGATCGGTTGGGGGCGAGTATGGCTCGCGGTCCAGCGACTGAAGGTATCTCGCGACCTGCTGCTCCATCTTTGGAGTGAACTCGACCTCATGCCCGGGCAGCCTTACGGCTTGGCCATCCTCCGCCACGAAGCCCTCGTCACCCATCCGGGCCAGTGCCCGCAGGTACACCGGCTGCGACAGTCCCACCCTGCTTCGCACCTCCTGCGCGGGTGCGCCCCTTCTCAAAGGATACTGGTCGTGATAGGAGCGCAGGACTCCGGCCAGCCGGCCCTTGAGAGCGCCCCAGCCCAGCGCGGAATAGACGACCGCGTCGCCGTCGGTGGAGAGGTCGCCCAGGGTGATCAGGTCGCCCTCTTCAGCCAGTGCGACTGCCCGCTCCAGCGCCTCCTCGCGCGGAAGGTTGGCTCTCCGGGACAGGTCGGTGAGGTTGCACGGGCCCCACTGCTCGGCCACGCTGACGATGACATCCTCGTCGGCTCCCTCGTCCAGGAGCATCAGCTGCTCCGACACGTCGACGTCGAACCGTCGGTGTCGCCGCCGTGGGTTGGGGTCCACCACCTGCCCGCCGCCAAGGGTGCTGTCGGCCGAGCGGACCACGAAATAGTCCCCCTTCACGACCGGCAGCGCTTCCGAGAGCAGCAGTTGCACCCAGCCCTCCGAGCCGGCGTCCAGTTGCTCCGCGTCCAGCAGGCGCACGCGGGCGTGAGACTCGCTGGTGAAAAGGTGGAAGGTCACGCCCTCGTTGTGTTTCAGGGGGTGAGGAGCATCGTTCACCATTCGAATACGGGCGTCCAGCCGGCGGGCTGGGCGCAGCCATCCCGGCGATGTCAGAATCTCTCCCCGCTCGATGTCATCGCGGGAGATGCCAGACAGATTAACCGCGAGCCGCACGCCGGGTTCTGCGCTGCTGACTTTGGTCTTGTGGCTCTGCAGTCCCCGGATCCTGGCCCGTTGCTGTGACCCTGCCAACTCGATTTGCTGCCCGACCGCCAGCGAACCGTCGATGAGAGTACCGGTCACGACTGTACCGAATCCCGATATGGTGAAACACCGGTCGATCGGCAGCCTGGGTCGGCCCAGGTCTCGCCTCATTTCCGTCTCGTCCAGGATGCTGTCGATCATCCCCCGCAGCTCGTCCAGCCCGTCGCCGGTTTGTGCCGATACGCCGACCATGGGACATCCTTCGAAGGACGTACCCTGCAACGTATCCTCCACCTCGGCTTTGACCAGCTCTACCAGTTCTTCGTCATCCACGAGGTCGGTCTTGGTCACCACCACCAGCCCTCTCGTCACCTGCAGAATGTCCAGGATGGCCAGGTGCTCGCGGGTCTGGGGCATCACGCTTTCGTCCGCCGCCACGATGAGGAGAGCCAAGTCGATCCCGCCCACTCCGGCCAGCATGTTCTTGATGAACCGCTCGTGGCCGGGGACGTCGACGATGCTGACCTCGCGGCCGCTGGGCAACGTCATCCACGCGAAACCCAGGTCGACCGTCATCTCCCGCTCCTTTTCCTCGGGGAGCCGGTCGGGGTCAATGCTCGTCAGTGCTTTGACCAGCGTGGACTTGCCGTGGTCGACATGCCCTGCAGTTCCGATTACGTACATTGCAGCGTTCCCTAACTTTCGATCCCGTCAACGTATCCCAGATAATGTGCCTTGGCCGGACGCGCCTCGGGTGGCATAGAGTACTCGGGAATTTCCGAAATAGGCGGACAGTAGCCAAAAGAGTCTGTCCATTCGGGTTTCCATTCTCGATACTTTTCTCGCGTGAGTTCGCCCTCTTTCACGGGACGCACAGCACCGGCATCGATTTCCTCTAAAGCCGCAGTGAAGCCGGTCTGGAGAATGAACTCCACAATGAAGACCTCGCTATCCGCTAGAACATCTACGATAACCCCCACATCTCCTTTTTTGAGATGCGTGCTTTCAAGGTCTTGAGTCAGCGCCACTAGCTCAAATTCTTTCATTTCTGCGATTCCTGTTCTATCGTCAGTCGCGGAAAGGCTGATATAAGCCTCGGAGCATTCTCTCCAGTGTCGATCCTCCAAATTGTCCTGACCAGCATCATGCCCCCGACTGGTGTTGGTATTTCGCCATATACTACATAATGGACCCCGTTGGGAAGCTGACGGACCTCAGAGACGGGGTAAGTTTGAGCTATGGCAACTAAGTCGCGGATGAACACGATTACGTTGCTTTCATCATACCCTCTGCCCCGGAATGCCTGCGCCTTGCCTTTTCCCCTAGGGTGGTTCAAGTTCAAAAGGTAATGCGTAATCTTCATTTCGGGCACATGGGCTAAATGCCGGTTGGGTAGCCTCATTGACCGAATATAACACGCCTTGTTCGGCCATCACAGAAACCGCGTGAACACCTGGTTCGCGATCAGATATGCCGACGGGTCGAGGCGAATCATGTCTCCCTCCCGCAGCAGCAACCCCATCGCAAGGAGTTCCCGGATCTCTGCCTCGTACCGGGTGGCTAGGTCCCGCCCCACCGCTGCCGACGAGGCGGTCAGGTTCATCCCGTCCAGCAGCCGGAGCCCAAGGAACATGGTCTCGGCGCACGACGTTTCGGTGTCGATGTGCTCCCAGCCATCCACTGTGCGCGACCGGCACAGCTCACCCTCGCCGAACGACGCCCACACTGACGAGAGGGCCTGCGACCATTCCTCCGCCCTGCTCGCATAGTCCCGAGGCGCCAGCACCGTCCAGAACCGGTACTCTCCCAGCCGGGAGTGCGCCCCGGGCCCCACGCCCAGGTATGGCTCGTTGCGCCAGTAGATGAGGTTATGCTGCGACTGGAGGCCGGGTTTGGCCCAGTTGGAGATCTCGTAGTGGTGGTAGCCTGCCGCAGCCAATACATCGCGAGCCATCGCGTACATATCGGCGGCCATGTCCGGATCCTGGACGGGTATTTTGCCCTGGTCCGCCCACAGCTGCATGGGCGTACCTTCCTCCAGCGTCAGCGCGTACAGGGAGATGTGCTCCGGCGCCAGGGCGACCAGCCCTGTAATCGCGTCCTGCCACTGGCCCAGGTCCTGGTTGGGAAGGCCGTACATCAGGTCGAGGTTGACGTTGTCGAATCCGGCTTGCCTTGCGGTCTGGAAGGCGGCGATTGCTCCGTCGGCGGTGTGTCGCCGACCCAGCAACTGCAGCAGGCCGTTGTCGAGGCTCTGAACTCCGATGCTCAGCCGGTTCACGCCTTGGCGCCGCAGGCCCCGGCAGGCGGCGTCATCCAGGTCTCCCGGGTTGGCCTCGATGGTTATCTCCGCCCCTGCGTCGATACGGAAGGCGTCGGAAGCTGCGCCCAAGATCGCGGCGATGTCCCCGTCCGGCAGGTAGGAGGGCGTGCCGCCGCCGAAGAAGACTGTCCGCACCTGGGGATGTTCCAGCGCATCGCCCCAGAGGCGCAACTCGGTGGTTACCGCCTCAAGGTAGCCGCCCATCTGCCCCTCGATGCCCTGGTAGGTGTTGAAGTCGCAGTAGGGGCACTTGGTCTTGCAGAAGGGCACATGTATGTAGAGCCCCATCCCAGGCGCGGGGACAATTCCGCCCCCTGTGGCCTTGGGCGCAGGGCTGGGCAGACGGGCGTCAGACGAATTGACGGGGAGAGGGATACTTCGGCTCCAGCTTGGAGTATGTACTATCTCCCCACGGGGAGGAGTGTCCGGGGGCTGCTCGCGCCGGGATCGGAGACGATTATTCGTCGTCGATCACTCGACCGGTCCCATCAACGACCTTGTCGGGGTCTTTGTCCTCTGGTCGGTCGGACGGGGGAATGACGCCGTTGTGCTCGTCAACCACCTCTTTGGGCGACAGCTTGACTAGCAGCAACAGGGCCATGGCGATGAATATCAGATCGTCGAACCGGCCCAGGACCGGAACGGAGTCCTTGACAAGGTCTATCGGTGATATCGCGTACAGGATTGCTATCGGCAACAGCAGCCTGAGAAACAGCGGCACCCGCTTGTCGAGGGTGAGCCGCCACACCAGCCGCCCGAATTTCACTATGTGAGGCAAGAGCCGGGGAGCAAAGAACAGCAGCAATGGGACCGCTAACCGCATAAACATGGACCACTCCTCAGCGCTCTGCCACTTTCGTTCAATTATAGGGGAAGTTGTGTTAAGTTGGTACAATTCCCAGCTGACCCCTCTCCGGAGGCTGGCGCTGGCCGGACAGGAGTGTTTTGATGATTGACTATGCTTCTCTGCGAACCATAGACGACCTGCGAAACAGCGGATACGTGGTTCGCCCTGTGCGCTCTGAGATACGGGACAACCTGATCAACCGGATTCGTTCCGAGGAGATTGTATTCCCGGGCATCATCGGGTTCGAGGAAACGGTCATCCCACAGCTCGAGAACGCAATCCTCGCCGGTCAGGACGTGATCCTGCTGGGTGAACGAGGACAGGCAAAGTCCCGCCTGATTCGCGGCCTGGTCAACCTGCTGGACGATTACATCCCGGTCATAGCGGACTGCGAAATCAACGACGATCCGTATAACCCGATCTGCCAGGCCTGTCGCAACCGGGTGGCTGAGGAGGGCGATAACACGCCCATAGGGTGGCTGCCCCGCGAGGAGCGCTACTCGGAAAAGCTGGCCACTCCGGACATATCCATCGCCGACCTGATCGGCGAGATTGATCCCATCAAGGTGGCCGAGGGACATTACCTCTCCGATGAGCTCGTGATCCATTACGGATTGGTGCCCCGCACCAATCGCGGCATCTTCTGCATCAACGAGCTGCCCGACCTTGCCGAGCGCATCCAGGTGGGCCTGTTCAACCTGATGGAGGAGCGGGACGTGCAGATCAAGGGCTACCGGATCCGGTTGCCCCTGGACGTATACGTGGTGTCAACGGCCAACCCCGAGGACTACACGAACCGCGGGCGGATTGTGACGCCGCTCAAGGACCGCTACGGTTCCCAGATTCACACCCACTACCCCCGCGATCTCAGGGACGAGATCGCCATAATGGAGCAGGAGCGCAACCGTTTCCCCGACGAAGACAAGCTGGTGATCCCTGAATACATGAAGCGCATCCTCGCCGAGATTACCGCCCAGGCACGCCTGAGCAGCGAAATCAACCAGCGCTCCGGCGTCAGCGTGCGGGTGTCCATCGCCAACTTCGAGACCGCCCTGTCCAACTCCGTGCGCCGCAGCATAATTAACGGCGAGGAATGGGCCTGCCCACGGGTCAGCGACCTCTCCTACATCGTCGCGTCCTTTGCCGGCAAGATAGAGCTGGAGACCTTTGAGGAGGGACGGGAGTCCCGCGTCACCGACGAGCTGACTCGCCGGTCTGTCCTGCGGGTATTCGGAGCGATGTTCGACCTGGATGAACTGGAAGACGTGATCATGGCCTTTGACCTGGGTGGGTTGGCCGTGACCGGCAGCGACCATCCGGCAGCTGAATACCCCGAAATGGTCGCGGCCATCGACGGCTTGTCTGCAGCAGTGACGAAGCTGACCGAGGGCGACCGCCGCCCGGAGGTA
This sequence comes from Dehalococcoidia bacterium, assembly GCA_965215675.1. Lineage (GTDB taxonomy): Bacteria > Chloroflexota > Dehalococcoidia > Lucifugimonadales > UBA3495 > VXOI01. The sequence continues at coordinate 900,459 of OZ244112.1, forward strand.
GTCGCCGCGGCGGCGGAGTTCGTTCTGGAAGGACTGCACCTCAGCCGCCGCCTTAACTGCGACCGGTCCGGTGACGGCTACCGCTACTCCCGGTAGCCGTCCCCTGAGGGGTCGTTGGCAGGCTGCGAAATGCCGGACCCCTAGGCGGTGAGCGCCAGTTCCAGCTGGCCTGTTTGGGGCACAGGTGTGGCTGGGGTCGATTTGCGTCGCCGCCTCGGCGTTTCCTCCGTCAAGCTGAATTGCAGCTGACCCCTCACCGGCCTGGGGGCCGGGTCCCTTTCCCGCTTGTGGAGACCCCAGCGGCGGCGCTCCCGGTCGACGATGGACAGCACACTCCTGGTGTATTCCTCGGGCGCATAGGTCTTGCGGTACAGCTTGGCGTAGGCCTGCTCGAGATGCGGGTAGGTCTCCTTCAGCATGGGCATGAACCACTCCTTGGAGCCGGGCTTGAGGAACAGCACATTGGACCCGAGGAACTGCGCTCCGTGGTTGTGCGCCGCCTCGGCGACCGCGGCGATGTTCTCCTCATGGTCGCTGATGCCGGGCAGCAGAGGCGCCATCATCACGCCCGCGTTGATGCCGTTCTCCACGAGGTGCTGCATCGCCTCCAGCCGCGACTGCGGCCGCGGAGCTCCCGGCTCCATCTGCTTCCAGATTTCGTCGTCAACGGTGCCGATGCTGAAGTTCACACTGACCTCGGCGACTTCGCTCAGTTCCCGCAGCAGGTCGACGTCGCGCCGCACGAGCACTCCCTTGGTGGTGATGGAGCAGGGGTTGGCGAAGTCAACCAGTACCTGCAGCACATTTCGAGTGAGCTGGTACTCCGCATCCGCCGGCTCGTAGGGGTCCGACGCGGTGCCGATGGCGATTGACTCACCACGCCAACTCTTTCGCTTGAGCTCCTGGCGCAGCACCTCGTGGGCGTTCACCTTGGCGAACACGCGCTGCTCGAAATCGCGGCCCGCGTCCATCCCCCAGTACTCGTGCGTCGGCCTGGCGTAGCAGTAGGTGCAGGCGTGGCGGCACCCCCGGTAGGGATTCAGCGTCCATCGGAAGGGGAAGGACGGGATGTCCAGCCGGTTGAGCAGTGTCTTGCAGTGGATCTCCGTTACCTGAGCGCCTGCCATTTCATTACCTCTAGGAAATTATGTTCGCAATATTTGTTCTAATATTATTAGACATAAATTGGCCTGTCAAGGCGTGATTGATACAGGGGCTGGGTACCGTTTCAGGAGGGCGGAATCACTTGACGCTGAAGAGGCCTGAATTCCGGCCCCGATTGCACCGGGGGTCTACGACTTTTGCCGGGAGGAGGGTCTGCATGCGGAGAGGCGCCCCGCCGAGTCGGGCTCCATCACTTCTCAATTGAGGGGACGGGGGAGTCTCACGCCAAGGCTGATAATTAGAAAAAGTGTCTCATTTTGTCTCGTTTTGTCTCGTGTTGTCTCGTGTTGGAGTTGGTGCCTGCGCTAGCCCGCTCCCTGTTTTTGTGGGGAAATGTCACGCAGGGATGACGGGTGAAAGCCGGGGTTTCCGCGAATTCGCCGGGAGTCCGGGTGAAGAGAATTCTTGATTTTCCGGCTGTCTTTGGCCAGAAGCGGCCATGTTTTCAGAATTCGGCTCAGGCTCGAACCGCATGGATGATCAAGAATATATATTCTTGTTACGGGATGGCAACCCGGCTTGCAATGGCTGAATGTCATCACATGAGGTCCGGAGGAGGGTGATGGGTGGAAGGGGGAAAAGAGTCCGGCGCCCCAGGTGAGGCGCCGGAGAAAAATGTGCGGTTCCTGCTACCGTCAGGAGGCTTCGAGCACTCGCTCGCGCTGAGTCTCTCTGATCGGTGACATGGTTATGTCGAGGTTGCTGCCCTTGACCAGGAACTCAACCTGTTCGGCGATATTGGTGGCCCGGTCCGCGATGCGCTCCAGGTCGTGAGCCACCCACAGCAGGTAGGTTGCCCGCTGGACAGTGCTGGGGTCGTTGATCATGTAATCAAGCAGATCCCGGTAGACCTGGTCGTACAGGTCGTCAACCTCGTCGTCGGCGTCCACCACTGCCTGAGCTTTCTCGGTGTCCCGGTTGAGCAGCGCGTCGATGCTGTCCGTCAGCATTTCTGTAGCCTTCCGGGCCATGAGCGGGATGTCGATCAGGGGCTTGAGTGTCTGCTCGTCGCCGATGGACAGGCTGATCTTGCCTATACCCTCGGCGTAATCTCCCATACGCTCCAGCTCGACGCCGATGTGGAGCAACGCGATGATGGACCGGAGGTCCCGGGCCACGGGCTGCTGAGTCGCAATGAGGTTGATGCAGCGGGCCTCGATCTCGGCCTGCTTCTGATCAATGTAATCGTCGTCTTCGATGACTTGCCGGGAGGCAGCGAGGTCGCGTGTCTTCAGCGCTTCGACAGAGCGGTGGACCGCGTCGCTCACGTAATAGGCCAGCCCCTCAACCTCCGCTTCCAGACCGACGAGCTTCAGGTCAAATTCTTCCCTGCGAGTGGTTGCGGGCATGGCGTTCCTCCCCGGCACAATAGCCGGTAGCCCGCCCACTTTATCGGTCAGACCCGAGTCCAGAAAGGGGCCCGCTGGCGCTGCGCCTCTAACAATGTCTCGTCCAAAAGTTCGAGTTTTGCCCCTGAAGCAGGGGGCAATGGCAGAGTATATCCGATCTTTTCGAAAACCGTCAAGTCGGTGTAGTACCCGTTGTATACCTGCAGCACCAACTGGTTAAAGAAGTCGCTGCTGGAAATTTCCACCGCTCTCAGCACTTCATCCTTCGCTTCATTCGTCAGCGCGGCAAAGCCGTCGGGGCCACTCTCCGCGGCGGCGATCTCGATGTCAGCCAGTCCCCGCACGAACATGCGGGTCAGCCCAGGCTCCCCGACCGCCACTCCTTCCACGAATTTTCCCACTCCCAGTGAACCCGCGCCTGGCCGGTTCTCCTGCGGCGGGATGATGCGGTCCAGCACCGCATCCAGAAGCTGGCGCTGCGACGGCGAAAAAACCTGTCGGGTTGTGCTCATTTATCGGAATCCTCAAAAAATATTGTCCAGTATGCCATGCCAGGGCAAGCCTCCAGAATTATGGAGGCTTCCGGCCTTACCGCGGAATAACCGGCAGCGTGACGTGCGAGGGGTAATCGGCCGTGTGCAGCACCGTCTGCAACGCCGTTTCCAGCTGCGCGTCAACGCCGATGGCGGCGCCGGTGTTCGGGTTGCGGTCGAAGCGTGGGAAGTTGCTGCTGGAAATCTCCAGACGCAGCCGGTGCCCTGCGAACAGCACATGGCTGGTTGACCAGAGGTCGATCTCGTACTTGTAGATGCGCCCAGGTCGTAGCAGCGACGGCTCCGCAACAGAGGTACGGAACCTCGCCCGCACGATGCCGTCCTGCAGGTTGTGGGCGAAGCCGTCGGGCCGCACGTCCACCAGCTTGGCCGTGAAATCGGTGTCCACCGCAGTGGTTGCCGCGTACAGCGTGCAGGTGATGGGCCCGGTCAGTTCCATGTCCCGCTCCAGCGGTTCCGAGGTGTAGACCAGCACGTCATCCCGTGCCTCCACCTCCCGCTGGTCCGCCACGCCCTGGGGGATGATCAGCGTGGAGCCACCGCGGGTCGGCACCGGGTCGGCGGGGTCGTAGGTGTAAACGTCGTATGGCTCCTCTCCGGGCGGGGAGGTGGACAATGCGCCATCGCCGTCGAGGGTGTTGGCCGAGCCGCCGGAGTGCATGTACCACTTGCTGTAGTGGGTGCGGGCCAGCGGCCAATCCTGCTCGGCGCGCCAGCGGTTCTCACCCATGACGAAGATGCTGACCGGCGGCTCGTCCAACAGGCCGGTCTCGATATCTTTCAGCCAGTAGTCGAACCAGCGCAGCAGGTGCTCGTGCAGCTCGATGCGCGCCTCTGGGCCGAAGTCGATGTCGCCTGTGTCGCCTGAGGTCGGGGCGGTGTAAGGCCGGATATGCGCCCACGGCCCCACGAGGAGCCGCTGGCTCCGCCGCGCCTCGGCTGTGGCGGCCTTGTCGCGCAGGGACTGGTAGCCGTTCAGCGCTCCCTCCAGGAAAATGTCGTACCACGAGCTGACGTGGAACATGGGCAGGGAGATCTTGTGGGCCTGCCGCATCAGGTTGATTGGCGACCAGTACGGCCCGTCGTTCTCTTGATCGAAATACTCATGAAGATAGGGTGCTGTTTCCTTGAGGCGATCGATCCAGTCGCGGAGGGGCAGGTGGCGGAACCACGCGTCGGTCAGCGGCTGGGCAAAGTTGTCCGGCGGCAGCACGTACTCGTCCATCTGCGCCAACAGGTCTTCGCGGCCCGCCCGCACCAGGGTGTTGCGACCTTTGTGGATGGCGTAGGGCACCATCCAGCCCCACTCCATGGCGCCGCCGGTGTGGTAGACCCAGCTCTGGTGGAAGTCGGCCGAGGCAGACACGGGCGCCATGCAGGCGAGGTGCGGCGGTCGCGGGCCGGCGGCGAGGGTGTACTGCGTCGCCCCCAGGTACGACTGCCCGGTGGTTGCGACCCGGCCGTTGCACCAGGGCTGGCGGGCCGCCCACTCCACGGTGTCGTAGCCGTCCTGGCCCTCCTGGAACAGCGGGTGGTAGTTGTCGCCTTCGGAGTCGAAGCGGGCGCGGCAGTCCTGGCTCACCACCACGTAGCCGCGTTGCGGGAAGAACCAAATGGAGTGCTCCTGGTTGTCGGCGTAGCCGTCCTTGCCGTACGGTCCCCGCGTCACCAGTGCCGGAAAGCGCCCCGGCGAATCGGGACGGTAGATGTCCGTCGCCAGGCGAATACCGTCGCGCATCGGCACCATGACGTTGCGCTCGCGAATGACCCGGTACTGCTCTCCACTAGTCATATCAGGCCCCCTTTCGTTGGCGGCCATAGTCTAGCACAACGGATACCGAAGCCCTAGCGCCGCCGCTGGTCCCGGAAGTTCGGAGCGTCTATTGGCACCCAGTCGACCACCATGCTGTCCACCATGCGTGAGGCGATGCGCGGCTTGGCGTTCTCCAGTTCCTCCATGCTCGACGCAGTGGTGATGACGGTGGCCAGCCGGGCCTCGTGCCGGTGGACGACGATCTGGTACAGCTTTTCCTCGGCCCATGGCGTGCTGTTTTCCGATCCCAGGTCATCGAGGACCAGCAGCTCCGAGTTGAGCACCTGCTCGAACAGGTCGTCGAACCCCACCGGGCTGTCGGGGCTGAAGGTCATGCGCAGGTGGTCCAGCAATGTGGGCACGAAGGCGAAGAATACCTGCCTGCCCTGCCGCAGGCTTTCCCCGGCGATGGCCACGGCAAGGTGTGTCTTGCCAGAGCCCCGGCTGCCAGTGAACAGCAGCCAGCCTTCGGGAAAGCTGGCGAAAGTCTGTGCGGAATTGAGGGCCCGCGCCAACTCGTCCTGCTCCCTCTTGGTGGCCCTTTGCCCGCCGGCCACGTCGAAGCCTGCAAAGGTCATGCGGGAGAGCATCTCCGACCGCACCTCGCCGATCCCCAGGGCCAGCCGGCTGTTCAGGTGCCCCAGTTGCAGCACCGTCGAGAGTTCCGCCGCCTCCAGACGTGTGCGCAGGGCTTCGTCCAGGCGGGTCATGGGCCCGCGAATGGTCAGCACCGTCGGCAGGGCGTTGTTGTACCGGTGGTAGATGACCTGGAACAGCTTTTCCTGAGCCCACGGCGTCGAGCTGTGAGCGCCCAGATCGTCCAGCACCAGCACCGGCGCGTTCCGCACTTGGTCGAACAGATCGTCATAGGCAATTTCGCTGGAGGGGGAATAGGCAGCCCGGAGGTGGTCTAGCAGGTCAGCCACCATTATGAAAAAGACGGTCTGCTGCCGTTCGATACAGCGGTTGGCAATGGCGGCCGCGAGGTGCGTCTTGCCGCTGCCGGAAGGGCCGGTCAGCACCAGCCAGCCCTCCGGGTTCTCTGCGTATGCCGCCGCCTGCGGCAGGGCCTCAGTGAACATGCGGCGCGCCGCCATGTCCGGCATGGGCCCCTCGGTGCGCGTGGCTCCGAAGGTCAGCCGCGAAAGCGCCCCGAGGTTGCTGTAGCGGCGCAACGACTCCAACCTCGACGGCAGGGAGTCCTCGGTCTCGCGGCACCGGCAGGGCGCGGCCTTTCCGAAATCGGGATGCCCCACGTGGACGCGCTGGGTCACCCATCCACTGCCATGGCAGTACGGACAGTCGTCAGCGCGCTCCGGTTCGGGAGCCGGGGCGGCCCCGGTACCGTTCGTAGTCTTTGCTGTACTTGCCGCGCTGATTCTGCGGAGAATTTCGCCCAGGCTTTCCATCATCCTTGCTCCCGCCAGCCCAGTTACCCTTGCCCTCCGACCCCCACCGGGCCAGGATGGCGGCGACGTACTGCCAGCTTCGCTTGTTTTCCAGAGCCGCGATTTCGAACGCCTCGCGAATCCAGCCCGGAGGATATCTCTGCTCCGCCTCCTTCAGCCGCTCCGCGACGATCGGGGACAGCATCCCGATGGTGTCCTCGTACAGCGCGAAAATGTTCAGTTTTTCCTTGGGTCTCGCCGGCGCCTCGTCCGCGCCGGGACTCGGGGTCCCGCTCGCGCCCGTTTCCTTCAGTCGCGCCAGCGCCCTGCGTCCGGCGTCGTTGTTCAGCGCGAACACCGCCTCTTCAGGGTTACCGCCGTGCACCAGGAACACGCCTCGCCGGACCGCCAGCCTCAGGCCGCGCCGGATTTCCTCCACTGCTTTGTCAGCGCTGCCTTCGGACGCCAACCCTCGCAGCAGGACCGTGTCTGTCAGGAACTCGTCCAGCGACGCCGTTCGTGGGCCCTGACGCTTGTGGTGCAGAAGCCAGATGCCCCGGAGCGCCACTTTCAGTTCGGCCATATCCTGAATGTCCTCCAGGAGCGGGCCGAAGAGCGGGTCGGGGGTGGGCGTGTAGAGTGTATCTCTTGGAAAACCGCTGAAGACCATACTTCCTCTGTCTCGTCATTCCCGCCTTGGCGGGAATACACAATGGTTTCAGCCGAATCGTTCGTCCATCCGACCTGTGTGTGCAGTCGCGCTGGTATTGGAGCTGCGGGGGTCTCCTAGAAGGCGGGCATTCGGGCGAAGGAGTCGAAGCGCACCAAGTTGTCGCGGAACTCCAGCTGTATGCTGCCCGTGGGGCCGTTGCGGTGCTTGGCGACAATGATATCTGCGATGTTCCGGGGGTAAGGCTGACCGGGACGCTGCTGCTCCCATTCTTCCTCGGTGATGTACAGGTCCTCGCGATGGATGAACATCACCACGTCGGCATCCTGCTCAATGCTGCCGCTGTCCCGCAGGTCGGAAAGCAGCGGCCTGTGGCTGGGCCGGTTCTCGACCAGGCGGCTCAGCTGCGAACACGCGATCAGGGCAACTTTCAGATCCCTCGCCAGTGCCTTGAGCGACCGGGAGATCTCGCTGATTTCCTGCACCCGGTTGGCACTGAAGCCGCGTCCCTGCCCCGCCACCAGCTGCAGGTAGTCCACGACCAGCAGGTCGAGCCCGTGCTCCATGTACAGCCTGCGCGATTTGCTGCGCATTTCCAGCATGCTCTGGTAGGGCGTGTCGTCGATGTACACCGGCAGGTCGGACAACTGACCGATGGCGTCGATCATCCGCTGTTCTTCCGCCATCGTATAGAGCCCGAGCCTCAGCCGGTGGGAGTCGATTCCCGCCTCTGACGACAGGATGCGCATGGCCAGCTGCTCGCAACTCATCTCCAGGCTGAACACGCCGGCCGTGGAGCCGTTCTTGGCGGCGTTCAGGCACATGTTCAGTGCCAGAGTGCTCTTGCCCAGGGAGGGCCTCGCGCCGAGGATGACCAGGTCCGACCGCTGCATCCCTCCCAGCAGTTCGTCCAGCTCGCCGTAGCCGGACATCACCGGGCTGACCGAGTCGGCCTCGGGTTCCATCATCCCGGCCCTGTCCTGCAGGTATTGGTCGTAGATCTGCCGCAGCGGAACGAAACCCCGGGCCTGGATCCCACCGCGAACGGCGAACAGGGCATCTTCGGCCTGCCGCAGCGTCCCGTCCACGTCGTCGGTATCGTTGTATCCCAGCTCCGAAATGCGGGAGGCAGCCGCGATGAGTTTCCGCATCGTGGCGGTGCGGGAAACGATTTCGGCATAGTCCTCGGAATGCACCGACGTCGGCGTAATGGATACCAAGTGCGACAGGTAGGCCATCCCGCCGATGGAGTCCAGCCGCTCGGTCCGCCCCAGTTCGCCGGCCAGCGTGGTCTGGTCGATGGCCTGGTCCCGCTGGAACAGGGCCACCGCCGCGTCGTAGCAGAACTGGTTGCGCTCCCGGTAGAAGTCGCCGGCCTGCAGCATCGGCGCAATGCGGGCGATGCACTCACCGTCGATGAGCAGAGAGCCTATGAGCGCCTCCTCCGCCTCGATGTTGTGGGGGAGCAGTTTTTCGGCGTAGAGGGTCAATGTCTACTCTTCGGCTTCGGCTTTTACGTGGATCGTCGCTGCGATTTCCGTGGAGAAACGCAGGGTGATATCGTATTCGCCCGGCTCGCGAATGGGCTCCGCAACCTCGATCCAGCGCCGCTCCACCTCACGGCCGGCGACCTCGGCCAGAGCCATCGAGATGTGGGTGCTGGTGATCGCTCCGTAATACCGGCCGGCAGGCGTGATGCGGGCCTGTACGGTGATTTCGGTGTCGTCGAGGGCCTCTTTCAGTTCATCGAGCACCTTGGTCTCGCGCAGCCTGACCTCGTCGCCTGCCGTCTTGATCTTGTGCAGCCGTTTCAGCACCTCCGGGGTCGACATCACGGCCAGCCCCTTGGGCAGCAGATAGTTGCGAGCGTAGCCGTCGGGCACGTTTCGTATCTCGCCGGCGCGGGCCTTATTGGGTACATCCTGAGTGAAAACAACTTCCATAGGAATCACTTCCGTGTTCATGTATCGGATTGGGGTAATTATACGTGTCTTTGACAAGGGGGCGGAAGCGCCAACTGTCAGATAATTGCCATCTCCGTGCCCATACAATGTGTGGAAAGCGTGGATAAAGGAGTATGCAACGACACCCAGGCATTTGCTGCCGTCCTGACTACCGGCAGAAGAGCCTCTGCTACAATTGCAACGTGCGGTGCACTGACTCTGACGCCGACGAACGGAGTCGACCATGTCAACCATCGGCCTTCGTACCGGCACGCGGATGTCCCTTGACGAGTTCCTGGCCCTCGGAAAGACCGACGGCAAGTGGGAGCTCGACGACGGAGTGCTATCCATAATGCCTTCCGGAACTCGTGACCATCAATTCCTCCATTTTCAATTCTGCTGGCACTTCCAAAATTACCTGAATGAATTCGACGAACCGCCCGCCCGGTTCTACCAGGAAATGACCACTATCCTTTCCAGGGAGCTACAGCGGGCTCCAGAACCCGATATAGTCGTCGTCCGCGACGACCGTCAGGGTGTCCTGCAAGGCAGGTGGGTGGAGGGCGCCCCTGACATTGCCATCGAGATATTGTCCACTGACCGCAGCCGCGACCTGGTACTCAAGCGTCAGATATACGCTGAGGCCGGTGTGCTGGAATACTGGACCATCGATCCTCAGAACGACACTGTTACCCAGCTGGAACTTTCGGACGACGTGTACGCCGAGCGGGCTTTCCTGGGCACAGACGACACTCTGACCACCCCTCTGCTGCCGGGCTTGTCCATCCCGCTGGCAGGCATATTTCTCCATCGCCAGCGTCCAGCACGGGACCAACAAGACTAGCTATGAGCTTTATCGAAGGCGTCGAGGAGCGGTCTCTGCCAATCCGCCAGGCCATCCTGGAGCATCCCTTCGTGCGCGGCATCGGTCGCGGCGACCTGGACGTTGAGCGGTTCAAGTTCTACGTTACCCAGGACTACGTGTACCTGGTCGACTATTCCCGCGCGCTGGCCCTTGGGGCGGCCCGGGCGCCGGAGCTGGAGGTGATGTCCTGGTTCGCGGGGTTGTTGGACGAGACGCTCAACACCGAGATGGAGCTGCACCGCGGCTACTGCGCCCAGTTCGGGATCACCCGCGAGGAACTGGAAGCCACTCGCCCCGTTCCGAGCACCGTCGCCTACACGAGCTACCTGCTGCGGGTGGCATCCCAGGGCAGCTTTGGCGAACTTGCTGCGTCCCTGCTGCCTTGCCAGTGGGGATACTGGGAAATCGGAGAGCACCTCGACCGCGAGGGACCGCCCACCCACGCGCCCCTTTACGCCGAATGGGTTGGCATGTATTCCTCCAGCGAGTTCCGCGACCTGGCCACCTACTTGCGCACGTTGACCGACCGGATCGGCAACTCTGCCAACGCCGAGGAACAGGCGGCCATGGAGACGGCCTACATTACCAGCCTCCGCCTCGAGTACCAGTTCTGGGACATGGCCTGGAACCTGGAGCAGTGGCCGACGTAGGTCGGTCGAGCCCGCCTACCCCTTCACCGCTCGGAACACCCATACTGGGAACGAGAACAGAAAGTCGCCATCCTCTTCCGGCTCTCCGACCTGGAACGCTTGCTTCAGCTCGTGCGAAGCTTCCTGAAATTCACGTCGCAGTGCCTGGGCTTCTTCCTCTGGTACCTTGGTCCGCATGACCCAATCGTTGAACCACAGGTAGACCCGCTCGTTCTCCCATCCAACCACCTCCAAGCCCCGGTCGGCAAGCAGCTGGCGGATCACCGAAATCTTGCGGTCCTCCACATGGCTGAAGTCGCGCCTCAGTTCGACGTCATTCTGCCACTTGGCCAGGGCGTCGTCCTCCGGCGCCACGGTGTCGGCCATCACCAGCGAGCCTCCCGGCCTCAGTGTGCGTTGCGCCTCATCGAGGGCAGCTTCGAAATCTCGGAAGTGGTGGGCCGCCTTGCGGCAGGTAATGAGGTCCAGGCTCCCGCTGGCGAAGGGCAGGGATTCGGCCGCATTCTGGGCCAGCCCGACGTTGGGAAGTCCCCGCTCTCCGCTGATGCGCCTGACCTGGCGCAGCATGGGCTGGGTGATGTCGGATGCCACCACGTTTTCCGACACCTCGGCCATGGCGAAGGCGGTGAAACCGGCCCCGGTTCCTATGTCCACGGCCCAGCGGTAGGGAGCGGCGCCATTCGCCGTGATTGGCGCGGTGAGCTTCTGAACTGACTCGAGACTGTCGTCACTGATATGCACCTTGCTTTGCGCGTAGACCCCGGCTTGGGGTCCAAACATTTGCTGGGCCAGCGTGCCGCCGGTCTGCTCACGGTCTTGTGTCATATGCGCTCCAGAAATTTGGGCATGAAAAGGGGCAGGCGAATGAGCCTGCCCCAGGGGTTTCAGTGCCTGGCGAATTTCGCCAAGCGGCTTTCAGGACTAGACCAGCACCGGTTCGTCGTTCTTCTGGTAGACCTGGAAGCGATGGCGCATCGTGTCAGCGATGACGACCCGGCCGCTGTCGTCAACCTTCACCGCCACGGGGGCCCAGAGAACCTTCTCGGGGGTGAAGTTGCGGACGCCGTTGCGCTGGCGGACCATGTCCGGGTTGGACTCGATCTTTTGCTCGCCCAGCTTGGACAGGGCTGCGTCGCCGGTGAACTCGGTGATGAACCGTCCCTCGGGAGTCAGCACCTGCACCCGGTTATTCAGCCAGTCGGCCACGTAGATGTCGCCGTCCTTGTCCACGGCCACGCCCGTCGGGCGGTTGAACAGGCCCACCGGCTGGTTTACCAGATGGAAGCCACCATGCTCGCGGGCATAGGAAGCGTCGCCGCCGGTGCCCGGCTGTCCGAAGCTGGCCAGCCACTGCCCGTCGTTGGTGAATGACTGAATGCGGTCATTCCGCCAGTCCGCAACGAATATGTTGTCCTCTTTGTCCAGGCCGATGCCCCAGGGCGTATTGAATTCGCCCGGCCCGCTGCCGAAGCTGCCGAACTGGGAGATGTACTTTCCGTCCAGGGTGAACTTCTGCACCCGGTTGTTGCGGCTGTCCACCACGATCAGGACGTCGCCGCAGATGGCCAAGCCCGCCGGGCGGTCCAACTCGCCGTCGCCGGAGCCGTGCGTGCCCCAGTGGCCGACGTAGTTGCCATCCTTGTCGAAGATGGTGATGCGGTGCAGATATTCGTCGGACACGTAGACGTTGGTGTCCTTGTCCAGGGCGATGGACATGGGCCACAGGAACTGCCCGGGGCCCTCACCATAGCCGCCGAACTCGGTCACATAGTGTTCGGTGCCGTCTTCATCCAGGGTGAACAGGTTGATGCGGGTGCCGTCGGAGCGGGACTCGTAGGAGCGGTTCACCACGTAGATAGAGTTCTCCGGCCCGAAAACGAAGTCCATCGGATTGCGGAACCCGGTGCCTTGGAACTCGGATCGACCGGCGACCCACTTGTAGGTGAACGTCCGGTCGTTTATTCCCAGAAATACACTTGCCACGACTTGCCTCCTTAGTTGTTGCTGTTGCGGGGAACCGCCCGCGCCTGCGAGTAGCAGACGCGGCGCGCCTTACACCTCTGTGGCGATGTTTGTTATGACACGCTGGGCAACCGAACTGACCAGTGAGGTGATGGCGCCCAGCACCCACTCTATCAGCGCGCTGACCAGATTCCGGCCAGTGTCCACGACGGAGGTTATTATGGTTCTGAGGGCGGTCACTCCAGACCTGATGAGCTCCAGGATAAACTGGAGGACGCCCCGACCCTCCCCTTCGAGAATGTCTTGGCCTGCCTCGTTTCCTTCAACCATAAGCCGAATCCTCTTCCTACCGGCCGGAACGCAGACCGTCATTGGCCGCGTTCCGGCGTTCTTTCTTATCCCAGTTTTGCACGCCGGGCCACGACCCTGGCTGATGGTCTAGATGAAGTCGTGCTTCTCCCAGGTGCTGCCGATGATCTCCTTGGAGTCCAAGCCCATCCAGTTCTCCAAGAGAGTGGCGTAGGTGGAGCGGAAGTCGTTGTTGTGCTGCAGGTTGCCGCCGTCTTCCAGCTCACCCGGCTCCAGGGACGGATACTCGCCGTACAGGCCGCCCTTGACGCTCTCGCCGATGACGAAGGCCACGCCGCCGGTGCCGTGGTCGGTTCCGGAGCCATTGTCCATGGCGCGGCGGCCGAACTCGGAGTACAGCAGCGTTACCACGTTGTCGCTGATGTCGTGGTGACGCAGGTCAGCCATGTAGGAGTCAACGTTCCTGGCCACGTCGCTCAGCAGGTTCGACTGCCCCACGGCCTGGTTGGCGTGGGTGTCAAAGATGTTGTAGGGAGCCGTGGTGAAGAATACGCGGGTGCCTAGGTTGGCGTTGTGCACCTGGACCATGTCGCGCATGTACCCGCCGATGTTGCCCAGCAGGTACTCTTCCTCGCCGCGGTACATGCCGGGGGCGGTGCCGAGGATGTCGGCGCCCATCATGGCCTCCACGCCGGTGCTGCGGATGAAGTCCTCAACCGCGCCGCGGCCGATGGCCGGGCCGTACATGCGGCCGAAGAGGTCCAGAGCCTCGTTCCGCTGCTCTTCCCGCTCCAGCTCGGTCAGCAGGCCGTAGCTGGTCAGGTCGCCGACGGAAGCGATGGGCACGCCCTCCATGGCCAGTGCGCGGGGAAGACCTCGTCCGAAGTTGACGCCGGTCAGTACGTTTTCCTTGTTCGGGTCAAGCTGCTTGACCACGCGGCCTAGCCAGCCCTCCACGCCCAGGATCTCGGGCTCACAGGTGGCCCAGATGTCCATGGAGCGGAAGTGAGACAGGCTGCCGTTGGGGTAGCCGATGCCCTGGATGATGGCCAGCTTGCCCTCGTCCCAGTACTTCTTGAGGGGTGCCATGGAGGGGTGCAGACCCAAGGTGTCATTCAGGGGCACGATCATCTCTTCGGGAATGCCCAGGGTCGGCCGGTAGTCCCGGTAGCGCGGGTTGCTGTAGGGGATGACCGTGTTCATCCCGTCGTTCCCGCCAGACAGGGAGACTACAGACAAGATCGGATCCTTGCTGGTGGATACCATCGCTATTCCTCCGTTATTCTCGTCAGCGATTTGTGTCTCAATCTATTTGGGGCGGGAGTGAGTTCTTTCTTTTCCCTCACTCCCCCGTGTCTCTCTTCGGACGCCTAGCCGAACTGGAATTCCGAAGTGGTGGCGATCATCTGGAAGGTCTCACCCACGCGGCGGGTGAAATCCGTCTTCTCAGCATCGGTGCTATGGAGCAGGTCTCCGCCCCGGCCAACGTGCCCCACCAATTCCTTGCGGGTCTCCTCGGAGATGGTCAGCGGGCCCACCAGGTCCAGGCAGCCGTCAACCAACTGCTCGGCAGTCAGGTTCTCGCCCTGGTCCATCAGCCGGCCTACCATCGACTGGACGCCGGGCAGGCTGGTGTCGCCAAGGATCTTGGACGCGAAGTTGATGCGGTCGATGAGGGAGCCGCTGTTGATCCACTCGCGGCCCATGTGCCAGCCCTCGACGGTCGGCGGGTTCAGCAGGTCCATGCCCATGTACTTGGGCTCCATGGCCACGAAGAACAGACCGGGCTTGGGCTCGGTGTGGTCCTGCGCCATGCGCATGGTACCGATTACCACGTCGGCCGGGCTCTTCACCTTGGCGTAGCGGACTGCCTCGCTCTTGAAGAAGTCGCTGGTGAACAGTACCTGCAGCATTGCCTTGATGTCGTAGCCGGAGTCGAAGTAGGCCTTCTCCAGCTGTTTGATGGCGTCCATGTCGCGCGGCTCGGCCAGGCGCCAGGACGGAACCGGCGGCTCGTCGGCCACGAAGAAGTCGTACAGCTTGCGGGCCACGAACCGGGCGGCGCCGGGCTGCTTGCAGATGATGTCGACGACGTCGTCGCCGTTCCAGTTGCCGGTCTCGCCCAGGAAGGTCTTTTCGCCGTAGTCGTGGTCCGCCGGATCGAAGCGGAACTCAAAGGGCGTGCGGCCATAGGGGAACACCGGGATCGTCGGGGCCAGGTTCCAGCCGGTGAAGGCGCGGGCGCAGGCCTTTACGTCGTCCTCGGAGTAGTTGAACTCGTTGTCCATGCCGACGCCCAGGGAGAACAGCTCCAGCAGCTCACGACCGTAGTTCTCGTTGACCGCGGTCTTGTGGCTCTCGATGTTGTCCAGGTAGTACAGCATCGCCGGGTCGGTGGACAGCCACAGCAGCAGTTCCCTGAAGTTGCCCATGCCCTTCTCGCGGAAGGTGTCGTACTGCATGGAGGTTGTCCGGGCATTGTCTACCTTGTTGTCCCCAGCGCAAAGGATGGTGTGCCAGAACAGCGCCATCTTCTCCTTGAGCTGGTTCTTGTTGTTGATCATTCGGTAGACGATTTCGGTCTGACCGGTCTCTATGGCGGCCTTGTCGAAATACGACGGATAGGCGCGATACATCAGGTCTTCGTCGATACCAGGGTCGTCAGCGGGGTTCAGCAGTTCCTTTACTACGCTGTCATACCCCTGGCGCGCCTTGGCCTCGATCTCATCCCTGCTGGCGCCGAAACCGGCCCGCCGAAGCAGGTGGGCCATAAGTGCAATATCTTGCTGGGACACAGCTTGGTCGGACATCTATTCCTCCTTGTATCGGTTACTGTAGTTTTTCAGTTTTGCTCCGGCCCTCCGGGAACTCCCTCCTGGAAACCCGGCCCGGATAGCTACCGGAATTTAACAACGGGCGAGACAAACCATAAGGCTTGCACACCCAATAGTCCAATGGACATTTAATCCTGTGGGCCAGCCCTTGTCAATACTGATTCAAGAATAATAATGAACGCCCCATAACATCATGAAGACGGATTATGGTGGTATCCGCATTTCGGCGAAAAGAGATCGTTTTCAGCTCTTATTCGGGCAACCTAGTTTGACCGCTTGAAACAATTATAGTCGCACCGCCGATTTTATACGGCAGAAGGTGCTCACGTATCAATCAACTTGCTCACGTATCAATCAACTACTGAATCTCCGGCCAATCTACTGCCCGGGCCGTATCGCCTGCGCTCCCAGCTGCGGCCACGCCGCCGGGGCTCCGGCACGCTCGATGCGCTCTTCCAGCGGCAGCGACTCGTCCCACAAATATCCGATGAATCGCATCCCGTTGGTTCCGTCGGAGGCCTCTGAGGCCAGCCATACCACCGGAGCCCGCATTACGTCGTTCTGAATCATCCCCTCGCGGCTGTGCACCGCGTCGTCGGGGATCAGGTTGGTGTTGGACATTCCGCCCGGCACCAGCACGTTGACCGTGACGCCCGTACCCTCCAGTTCCCGCGACGCCATGGCTATCAGCGCCTCGTGGGCCGCCTTGGACGGGCCGTAGGGTGTGCCGCCGGGGTTATACATGGTGTTCATGCTGGTGGTGACCCCGATGATCCGCCCCCACCCCTGCTCCAGGAAGTGCGGCACCACGGCCCGGCACATGTAGAACGGCCCGCCCGCGTTCACCGCCATCACCCGGTCCCACTCTGCGGCCGACACCTCCCAGAAGTTGTTCTTGGTGTCGCCGCCCAGCAGCATATTTCGTGGTGCGATGCCCGCGTTGTTCACCAGTATGTGCAACCCGCCCATCTCGGCAATGGTCCGGGCTACCGCTTCCTCGGCCTCGCGAGGGGAGGTCACGTCAACCACCTGTGTCATCACGCAGTCGTCGCCTCCGATCTCGCGCAGGTCGTTGGACGATTGCCCCAGCCAGTCGGGGTTGATGTCCATCATCGACACCCGCGCCCCGGCCCGCACCAGCGCGTCGGTCATCGCCCGCCCCAACCCCATCGGGCTGGCCGCTCCCGTAACTAACGCTATCTTCCCCGCCAGTGGTCGCTCTTGCATTGGATGCTCCTCAAAGGGTATGCGCCAAGTCCTGTCGCTCGGCATTGCGATGTTAAGATGAAACTATCGCGTCGCAGGAGGATGCAAGCGATGGCTGACTACACACCAATCGACTTTACAAAGATTATCACCGTCGAACCTGGCAAGCGATACGGAAAGCACTGCATTCGCGATCTCAGTATCGCTGTCGGGGATGTGCTCGAATACCTGGCACTGGGCAAGTCCGAGGAGGAGCTGCTCGATGAATTACCTGGGTTGACCCGGGACGACATCAGTGCCTGCCTGGCCTTTGCCGCCGCCCGCGAGCGTCGTGGACTGACGAGCCCTCCGGATATGCCGTCGGTCAACGATTACTCCCACATCATCACCATCGAGCCGGACAAGCGATTCGGCCAACCTTGCATCCGGGGCATGCGGATCACCGTCTACGACATCCTCGAGTGGTTGGCTGGGGGTATGGCCTACGAAGAGATACTGGACGAATTCCCGGATCTCACCATTGAGGACATTCTTGCCAGCATAGCTTTCGTCGCCGACCGCAAACGCCGGTTCGCGCTTGTGCCTCTTGGCGCAGTCGCTTGGACGGAAGAGGCATTCCAAGTAGTTAACGAGCCATGGATCCGCGATTCTGGATGAAGCTGATTTTCGATCAGAATTTGTCCAGAAGGCTCAGCGTCAGATTGCAGGACTTGTTCCCGGGTTCCATTCATATAAGCGAAGTATTGGCACGCCGCACACCTGACGAAAGTATTTGGTTTTACGCCGGGGACAATGATTTCGACGTAATCACAAAGGACGCTGACTTTCGCCTTCTGAGCGAACGGTTGCGACCTCCCCCAAAGGTTATCTTGATACGCACCGGCAATACCCCGGAGGCCGTGGCCGAGTCCCTGCTCCGCGACAACTACGACGAAATCTTGGCCTTTGAGCAGGACCCTGACCGCGGCACTATCGAGCTCGGCTGACTGGCTCCACCCCCTACTGCGCCGTCGCTCCTCCGTCGATCACCAACTCCGCCCCCGTAACGAACGACGACTCGTCCGACGCCAGGTACAGCACCCCGTAGGCCACCTCGATGGGGTGGGCGGTGCGGCCCAGGGGTGAGCGCTCCTCGGCCTCTCGCTGCAATTCAGCGTCATTCATCCGCTCCCCGGCCATCGGCGTGTCGATGGGCCCGGGATGCACCGAGTTCACCCGGATGTTCTCCTTGGCATACTGGATGGCAGCAGATTTCGTAAAGATCCGCACCGCGCCCTTGGAAGCGTTGTACACCGGCTGGATGTAGCTCTGGCCAACCATGCCCGACATCGAGGAGATGTTGACGATGGAACCGCCTCCGGCCTTGCGCATCTCGGGAATTGCCGCCTTTGTGCCCAGGAACACCCCCTTGGCGTTCACATCCATCACCCGGTCCCACTCGGCGACTGTGGTGTCTTCCAGCACCCCGCGGGCCACCACGCCGGCGTTGTTGACCACCACGTCCAGCTTCCCGAATCGCGAGACCGCGGCAGCCACCGCCTCGGCCCACGAGTCCTCGCTGGTCACATCCAGCCGCACGAATACGCAATCGCCGCCGCCCTCGTTGATCTCCGCCTCCACCTGATGGCCGTCTGCCTCCAGCACGTCGCCGATCACGACCTTGGCGCCTTCCCGCGCGAACAGTCGCGCCTCCTCGGCCCCCATTCCCCGGGCGCCGCCGCTGATGATGGCAACCTTTCCTTCCAGTCGCATGTCTATCCCTCCTGCTCTATCGAACGCACGTCATTTTAGCGCACGGGGAACGGATTGGGAGAGGGAATGGAGTCGCAAAAAGAAAGGAGGTCGTCACGGAAATCTGTTGGTCGGGGCGGGCAGATTTGAACTGCCGACCTCCTGGTCCCAAACCAGGCGCCCTGCCGCTGGGCCACGCCCCGAAACAAGCTGAAAGGAGGAAGGTCTAATCGGACTGTGGTACCCCCGGAGAGGGTCGAACTCTCGTCTCCGGCTCCGGAGGCCGGCACTCTATCCACTGAGCTACAGGGGCACTGTGGCATAGAGAATATCACGCGTCCGCTGTGCCCAACAACCATGCGTCGGCTCGCCGCTCACCGTAACCAAGGAGCCTACAGAAGTACCTGGCAGGGACTGACTCGCACCAGTTGAAACAGAACATATATTCTGATACATTGTTTCTCGGGCTCAGCTCAATTCTTAACAATGACGAACTCGGAATTCGACGTGAAAATCTTCCGATTGGGAGCATGTCTCAAGTGCCAGGGCGACCTGATTTACGACCACGACGATTGGCTCTGCCTCCAGTGTGGGGCAATCTACTACACGGGCTTGTACAGCGGCAAAGAGCAGCAGGGAGGTCCCTCTCTTCGCATCGCAGACGTCAATCCAGACCGGGAGAACATCAGCCGGACAGGACCGGCGGGGCGGTCCGTTTGAACGTGCAGCCCAACCGTGCCGAACGTGGCCCTGCGAACGATTCTCGCGCGGACCACCATCCCCCGGATGAGTCCAGGCTGCTGGCCGTGTACCCAGGTCTGCGCCAGACAGGTTGGGCGGTGATCCGGCCACCTGAGGACGCGGGTCAGGTCAGTCCCAGCGTCGCCGCCAGTGGTGTTGCGGACTTGAGGATCGCGAGGAAGCTCGATCCCGCTGAGCGAATTACCGGCCACCTCCGGGAATTGGGGGCCGTTTATTCCCGCTGGCGTCCTGCCGCTCTGGTCTGCAGTCGCTCCGGTGGCCTTGGTCACCGTGCCTCTGGGGCCCGGTTGCTCGTCGATGCGTTGCAGCGCTGGGCGGACGGCCATGCCCTTTCTGTCATCGCCTATCCGGTTTCCGAGGTGCGCACGGCGATGGCAGGCAAGCCCAACGCCTCCAAGGACGCCTTGGCCTATGCCGTGATGCAACACTGCCGCCTCATCGGTGAGAACCTGGCCGACTCCGAATGGGAGGCCATCGCCGTCGGATGCCACCACCTGCAGCGCATCTCAAAGGGGGATCTGCACACCGGCCCTGCTGGTTGACCGCTCTTCAACCCCGTGTTCATGCTTCCCAGCACTCCCGGGGTGGAGCGATTCCTTGCCGACTGGTCGACGCCTGGAATCACTGCTCCTCCACTCTGCTGTCCGTTTTACGTCCGGGCGTGACGGCACCCGGCGCCAATTACCCGTAAGTAACCGTGCGCACCTTCGTGCCACAGTCCCTTCATGTATAATGGCGCAAACCGACCCCAGCCATCCTTCGCCAAGCTCAGGAGAGGCGCCATGCCAGTAGTTCAGCGGCCCTACGTTCCCCCCGAAGACCAGACCCCCAACGAGGAGACCTACGCCCGGCCCGGCGACACCCAGGCCAATGAGGGCAGCTCCCTCGACCCTATCACCTTCTACGCCGACTCCATGCACATCTTCAGCAGCCTTTACTCGGCGGTGCTGTTCTTTGGTGAGCAGATGGAGGAGCGCGAGCCCATCCTACGCGCCCGCATCAAGGTGAGCCCCCAGATGCTCAAGGCCATCGCCCTGCTGACCGCCAAGCACGTCCGCGAGTATGAGGACGCCGTTGGCCCTATCACCCTGCCCGAGCAGGTCTACTCCGCCTGGGAGCTGGACACCGACGGGAGTCACAACCATGCCGGATAGTCAGCAGACCAGCCCTGCTCAGCCCCCTGAAGACCGCCCGCTCGCTGAGGACCTGGCCCTGCCGGTCGTCATTGAACCGGGGGTGGACTACGCCTCGCCGTCCGACTGGGTCTGGCGGGACGTTGACTCCAGCCAGCCCAACTCAGCGGTCTTCCACATCAGCCACTCCGAGATTACCCGCGTGCTGGTCGACACCCTGCGGCCGGAGGACTGCTCTCCCGATGCCAACGTCGTCATCAAGGACGAGATTCCCATCCTTGTTCTCGACAGCCTGGACAAGTACTGGGCGGGAGAGGCCAAGCAGCACCTGCCCCTGAACGGAGTCCGGGTCCCGGTCGAGGCCGACACTTTGGCTGAGGCCAAGCGCGCCCTCGCCGACGACCTCGCCGCACAGTTCCGGCTGCTGATGATGCTGCGCAGTTCCGCCCACCAGCTCGCCCCGCCGCTGCAGGAAAACCTCCTGATGCTCAGCGAACGCCTCGAGCCGCGTCGCGACAAGGCGTAGTATCGGCTAGTTGCCCTGCACCAGGGCCGGCATGTCCTCGTCGGGCACTGTGGCTTCGCCGTAGACCGTGGAGTTCTCGAGTCGCCACTCGTCGATCAATACCGACGCTCCCCAGCCGATATTTCTCCAGTGCGGCTCATCTTGTTGCTGCAGCCAGGTCACTGCCGTGGCAGCTTGCTCTCGATTGTCGAACTGCCACATGCCCCTCAGGGTGGTGGACGATAGCTCCCCTAGTGTGGCGTGATACGCGAAAAACCTGGCGGCGCCCATCGGGCCTTCCATTGCATCACCGAGGCCTGCCAGGGGTGTGACCAGGAAGTAATCGCTGAGACCCCATTCCTCCACCATCGCCACCAGCGTCTCGGGCAGTTCGCCGCCGTCTCCGTATCGATTGAGCACATCCTGCACCGCCACCAGGTCAGGACTGGCCGTCAGTGTTTCCTGGTCCAGCACGGCCAGGTATATTTCGGACTGGTACCCCGAACTCCCGGTCTGGGTCAAGGTGTAAATGTCGGTCCCCTGGTGGGTTTCGGCAACGCTGACAGCGAGGCCTGCCCCCGATTGGCTTGCCATCTTTAGCGCGTCGGCCAAGTGTGTGAAGTCGCCCAGCAGGACAATTGCCCACTCGTATGAGAGGAACGGGGACGAGAGCATCAGGGCCTTCACTCCCACCGACACGAGAAGTTCCTCGGCAAACGGCAGCTCGTCTGTACTGACAAAGTGGGCCAGTTGAAACTCAACATCCTCCATCAGTTCCGGCCTCTGTGACACCGTTTCCAGATTGATATAGACGTACAGCGTGGATTCGGGAAGCAGGGTAAGCAGCGCCGCCGGATGACCAGCCGTAACCCCCACGGTCGGCAACCGGGGCTCCTCGGTCGGAGGCGTCTCCGTCGGCGTAGCCGTGGGCGGTGGCGAGGTAGCGGTGGCCGGAGCCTCCGTAGGCGCAGGTCCGGGATTGTCCGTCGGCGCAACGGCGGCCGTGGCCAGCCGAGGCGCCGCGGTTGGCGATACCTCGGTGGCCTGCTCAGCCGCAATCTGCTGAGGCGTCGCCGTAGCCGCGACCAACTGTTCCGTCGGCGTTTCGTCCGCCCCGCAGGCCACCAGCGCAGCCAGCAGGGCTGCCAGTGCCATCAGGTACGATGCAAATTTAACTCTCAACGGTCCTACAAAGGTGGGCCTAAAGCCCGTAGCGCTTCTGTTGGTATTCGACCCACTCGGATGCTTTGTCGCCACATTCCCCCTCGACGGCGCTTACCAGGACGGACGGACACACCACGGCGTAGGCTTCGTCGGGGCGTTTCAGCGTGGCGCGAAACACATCCGAGACCTTATTGTGCTCCGAAAACCGTTCCGCCAACGGCGGCGACGTGATGCGCTCACGGTACGTGGTGTTCCCCTCGGGCACAACCACGACTACTTTCGCCTCGGTAACTCCCAACTCTCCCTCCCGTACCATCCGGTCCGCCAGCAGCCTCAGCCGCATTAGCTGGTAAAACGGCTCGTACAGGAAGGATTCCATCGGGACTTGGTCGCTCTTGAAGCACGATGATACGTCGTTGTACAGGTGGGCGTACCTTCGGCGTCGAGTCTCTGTATTTCCCCTTGCCAGGTTGGGACCATACTTGTAAATCTCAGTGTATTTCCATTCCAGCAAATACGCCCTCAGCCCGGTTCCCGTCTCGGCGACCACAAAAGCGTCAACACTGGTGGTGTTCGCTCCGCGCGTTGGTGGCGCACCCTTTTCCAGGGGTTCATCCACACCAATCCATTCCAGCTCAACCGGGGAGACCTTCCCCCGATGTTTGATTGGAACCACGCCCTGCACATCGTCGTCAATGGCACGCAACACCGCAGTCAGTGCGCCGTCGATCTCGACCAGCGGCAGCAGAAAGTTGATGCAGGCGATCTGGGAACTTGCCATATTGCGCGTGGGACTGCCGGTACGGTCTCCGCTGGCTCCGTGGTGCCACCATTGGATATCGCGATTTGCGAAGAATTCTCGCGCTCCGTCTTGACCGCGTAATGCGGGGAAAAGATTCTCCTCCTCGCAGTCTTGGGCTAGCAGCCATGATCGCTGGATGTCCAGGGGTATTCGCCCTGTTTCACTGATTGTTGGGGATGTATTCCGAAAATTCTCTTGCCTCTTCTTTTCTATTTCCTCGAATGAGGGCATAAATACTCCTCCTGGGCTCTCGCTCACTCCACTGCCAGCCGCGACCGCACCGCCGCCGCCACCTCGGCCAGCGGCACCGTAACCGCGTCCGATTCCTCGCGGCCCCGCACCTCGACCACTCCGTTGTTCAGGTTGCGTGGGCTGATCACCAGCCGCACCGGCAGGCCCATCAGGTCCGCGTCGTTGAACTTGACCCCCGCTGCCGCGTCGGGCCGGTCGTCGTACAGCGTCTCGATGCCCGCCGCGTTCAGCTCGTCATACAGGTTCTGACCCGCCGCCGCGACCTCCTCGTTCGAGAGGTTCAGCCCCACCAGGTGGGCCTGGTAGGGCGCGATGGGATGCGGGAACACGATGCCCTGGTCGTCGTGGTTCTGCTCGATGGCCGCCGCCAGCAGCCGCCCCACGCCGATGCCGTAGCACCCCATGGTTATCGGCAGGTTCCGCCCTTCGGCGTCCAGGTAGTTGGCCCCCAGCGTTTCGCTGAAAAACGTACCCAGCTTGAATATGTGGCCCACCTCCACGCCGCGGGTCGCCTCCAGTATTCCGCCGCACTGCGCGCACAGCAGCCCCGGCTGGGCCAGCGCGATGTCGGTAAGCAGGTCCACCTCGAAGTCCCGTGGGTAGTTGGCGCCGGTCATGTGGGTGTCCGGCTTGTTGGCGCCCACCACGAAGTTGTTGCCGCTCTCGATGGACGGGTCGGCAACCTTGCGGATGCCGGTGATGCCCACCGCCGAAGCGCTGCCCGCCACCAACCCGGCGGCCCGCACTTCCTCGTCCTCGGCGAAGCGCAGGTCGGCGCAGTGCAGCGCGTTCTTCAGCTTGACCTCGTTGACCTCCAGGTCGCCGCGAATGGTCACGAACACCGGCTCCCCGTCGGCCATGTAGAACACGGCCTTGAGCGTCTTCGACTCCGGCACGCCCACGAACTCGGCCAGCCCGGCGATGGTCTTGATGCCGGGGGTGGCCACCTCCCGCAACGGCGCTTCCGCCTCCCGCTCGACGGGAGGGTAGACCGACTCGGCCTTTTCCGCGTTGGCTACGTAGTCGCAGCCGGAGCAGGTGATGACCGTGTCCTCGCCCGTATCCGTCGGCAGCAGGAACTCGTGCGAGTCCTTGCCGCCGATGGCCCCGCTGTCGGCCTGGGCCATCAGCACCGGCAGCCCGCAGCGCCGGAAGATGTTCCGGTAGGCCTGCGCCATGTCCTGGTAGGTGTCGTCCAGGCTGGCGTCGTCGGCATTGAAGCTGTAGGCGTCCTTCATGTCGAACTCGCGCACCCGGACCAGCCCGGCGCGGGGGCGCGGTTCGTCGCGGAACTTGGTCTGGATCTGGTACAGCAACTGCGGCAGGTCGCGGTAGCTCTGCACGTTGCTCTTTACCACGTTGGTGATCACCTCCTCGTGGGTCGGCGCCATCACCATTGCCCGTCCGCTCCGGTCCTGCAGCGAGAACAGGTTGTCCCCGAACGCGGCACGCCGCCCCGTCTGCTCCCACAGGTCCATCGGTTGCAGCGCAGGCAGCATGAGTTCCTGCCCGCCGGCGGCGTCCATCTCCTCGCGAATGATGTTCTCGATCTTCTTGAGCGACCGCCACGCCAGCGGGAGATACGAATACACTCCCGCGGCCACCTGCTGTATGAGCCCGGCCCGAAGCATCAGGCGATGGCTGGCTGTTTCCGCCTCGGACGGATCGGAGCGCAGCGTCCTGCTGAGCATTTTCGTAAACTTCATAACGGTTACTGCCTTGTATCAGGATGGAGGGACAAAGGAAAAGGCCACAGGGATTAAGGATAAACCAAAATCGGCCCTGTGGCCTGTGGGTTCAGCCCGGGTTGTGGAAATCGGTCAGTCCGCAGGCTCCGGCTCCGCCTCCACCTCTTCCATCAGCGCCGTCAGCATATCCGCCTCCGGCACCACCCGCACCTTCTCGCCCTTGCGGAAGATGACCGCCCGGCCCGCTCCGGCGGCGATGCCAACGTCGGCGTCCTTGGCCTCGCCGGGACCGTTGACCTCGCATCCCATCACCGCGACCTTGATGTTCCTGTTGCTCTTGCGCAGCAGCGCGTCCACGTCGTTGGCCAGCTTGCGCACGTCCACGTCGGCCCGCCCGCAGCTCGGGCATGCCACCAGCACCGCGCCCTTGCTTCGCAGGTTCAGCGACTTCAGGATCTCGTAGCCCGCGATCACCTCGTCCACCGAGTCGTCGCTCAGCGACACCCGGATGGTATCGCCGATGCCCTGGTACAACAGCACTCCCAGTCCGACGGAGGTGCGGATGGACCCGGACGTCTTGGTGCCCGCCTCGGTTATCCCCAGGTGCAGCGGGTATGGCACCATCTCGGCCAGCCGCGCATACGCCTCCACGGTCGTCGGCACGTCAAAGGCCTTCATCGAGATCTTGATCTGGTCGAAGTCCTGCTCCTCCAGCAGGCTGATCTCCCACAGCGCCGTCGCCACCATGTGGTCCACCGCGCTGTAGTCGCCCTCGTTGGCCTCGTCGGCCTTGGGCAGCTTGTTGACCAGGTCCATGTGCCGCGAGAAGCCCCGCGTCCGGCCGATGCCGCCCACCGGGGGCAGGCTGCCGAAGTTGACCCCGATGCGGATGGGCACGTTCTGCGCCTTGGCCGCCGTCGCCACCTCCCGAACCTGGTCCTCGTTGCGCAGGTTGCCGGGGTTCAGGCGCAGGCAGTCGACCCCGCCCTCCAGGCACTTCAGCGCCAGCTGGTAGTGGAAGTGGATGTCGGCGATCAGCGGAATGTTGATCTGCTTCTTGATCTCGCCCATGGCGATGGCGGCATCCATGTCCGGAACGGCGGAGCGGATGATGTCGCAGCCCGCCTCCTCCAGCTCGTGGATCTGCCGCACCGTGGCCGCCACGTCGCGCGTGTCGGTCTTGGTCATGGACTGGACAGTGATTTCGGCGTCGCCGCCCACCTTCACGCCGCCGACGTAGACTGGTTTCGTTGGCCGTCGCTTGATCATCTCAACTCGCTCCAACTCTGTCGAAACAGCTGGCCCCTATTACCTAGCCAGCCAATGCAGTGCAGGGCGCTATGTTACACGAAAGAGTGGGCACCTTCCAGCGCGTAGCACCACCCGCCGGGGCAATCGCGTCTTAAACGCCGGAGGCCCTATAAGTCGTCATTCCCGCGCAGGCGGGAATCCAAACCCCCGTCTACCCTCGCACCCGGAACCGAAGGAGGCACTGCCACTGCCACTGCCACTCCCATATCCAAGGGCATTAGACTGATTCTGTGTGCTAACAAATAAGACGCGATTGCCCTGCACCTCCCGCCGGGTCAATCGCGTTTTGATGACATTTGCTCCTTGCCAAGCCTCATGACGCCTCCGTACCATATCTGCATATACCCCTGCGCCCATGCCAGTTCTCTAATTTGGGGGCTTAAGCCATGCCCGTCAGGTCATCCGCGAACAGGCCGGAAAGTCCGGGTGGGACAAATGGGACAAAATGGGACGGGAATCGCGATTTTTCGGCAAATTGGCGAAACTCCAGATAGGGCGGAATGTGAATTTGGGACAAAACGGGACAAAATGGGACGCCAGTGGGAAATTCCTGTCCCACTGGGGCGCCGCATTCCCTCAGCAGATCCTCCTCTCTCCGAAAGCTCTGACTACTCGAAGGCCATTCGAGATTTCATGACAGTTGCCGCTCGCCCAGCCTGGTGATGAGTCTCTTGCCCTTATGACAGTGCTGGTGATCGCGCTACCCGTCGAGCGGTCCCGCTCATTGAAGATCTGTCGAACTACAAAACTGCAGGAATGAGCGGAAATGAACGGAAATGAGCGGAAAAACCGGAAATTCTGCCTCCGGCTCAGCAGCCGATTCAGCCGCGCCGGTCCTCGATGACGTCATTCCCGTCTACGAGGAAGCGTTACATCATAAGCCCCGGCTGAACTGCCACTTTTCCGCTTTTCGAGCAGCTGCCTTGCCAGGACAGCCAAGGCCTGCGTAGGGAAGTGTCCTCGCTGGTCCTCAACCCGGAAATCCGGTTTCTCCACAACTGCGTAATACTTTTGTACCGACATTAGTGATACTGAATATACTAATCATGAATAAAGCGATTGACAGGTCCAGTAGGCCATCAAGCCTGCCATCACCCACCCAGGGTGCCATCGCCCATAGACCCAGGTTCAGAATAGCCTGCCGAATATCCCGCTAGACCTCGCCCAGGCTGCCTACCCACCCGCTGGAAGTGCAAGACATTGGAGATTTGCGGCATTTGTTGGCTGAACATATATCACAAATCGCAATAATCAATATTCTAAACAAGGAAAACACAAAGGAGGAACGCATCATGGCTACTGTACAGCGACATATCGGAAATTTGGGAATCTGGAGCGCCCGAAGATTTGGACTTATCGCCGTTCTCGCAGTGGTGTCGCTCGCCATTGCCTTTGGCACCCTCATACCACCTCCCGGTACCGCCCACGCAGAAAGTAGCGAGCCATGGCTCTACATGGAATGCGTTGAGAGTCCAGTAGAAGAAGGCGACGACTTCAGGCTGGTAGTGCGCAAAAAGTATAAGGACCACACCGCACCCTACAAAAAGATGAGAGTCTTCTGGTACACGGAGGCTCAAACCGCGGACGAGACCGACTATGAGCATATGTATGCCGTCCGCCAGGCCAGCAACGGCCATCAGTCGGAGACCGGTAAGATGGGCCGCGACTTTCACACCCTGGACGACATAATCCCCGAGTCCGACGAGACCTACTTGGTGAAATTCAACAACTCCAATGACGACGGGGACGACGGGGAGTGCTACATCACCATCAAGGACGACGACGGCGTTGGGATCCACGACCTCGAGATCCGCTCGGTCCCCGGGGAAATTCCGTGGGGTACCAACAACGAAGACAGCCTGACAGCGTACACCCAGGGTGACGTGATCCTGATCACTGCCCACTTCACCCACCCCGTGACCACCGTCAATCCCGACACGGGTGAGCAGACCGACTACGCCGGCCTGTACCTGCAGGCGGGCGAGAACCGCAGGGTCGCCAACGTCGTGCGGGGCGACGGCACCGACGAAATCATCTTCGGCTACACGGTGCAGGCCGACGACGAAGATCTCGACGGCATCAGCGTCGAAAACGGCTGGGCCGGCACCGGCCTCTACTACAACGAAGAAACGCGTGACAGCGGACTCTGGCCCGTAAACTCCGACGACGGCAGGCTGAACCGCGTGTTCTACGGCCTCTCCGATGACCCGGAGCACTTGGTGGCCCAGGTCGATGTCGGAGAACCGACCATCACTCCGCCCATCGAAGACCCGCTAATTGAGGAGCCCTCGACTGTCGAGCCAGTCCCTGGCCCGTGGTCTGAAGACGCCGAAGTCCTCGAGTCGGATCTGTGGAGCTATGTTGAAGGCGAGCTCACCTCCGATGACGGTGGCAGGGACTGGTACGCCCTGGAGGCCACCGGCGGCAGGGACTACATCATCGAGGTGAAGAACCAGATGGTCTTCGGGGAGCAGGACAACTCTTGGACAGGGTTCTCGATCCAATTTGTTCCGGACGCCCTCGTGGACCCCAGCATCCTGGAGATCGTGGACGATCAGGGCACACAGGTTCTCGGCGAACACGATGACGGTGGGTTTACCGCCAACTTCGCCAGGGCCTTCTTCACCCCCGAGCGCGACGGCACCCATTACATCGCCGTTGGGGCAGGGTCACAGCACCCCGCGGGCCTCGGCTTCTATTCCTTCTCGGTTCGCGCCGATGACCACGCCGACGATTACAACCCGGCTCCCGACGTTGTCATCCGTCCCGGCGAATCGATCACGGCATGCATCGACTCCGATGTATCTCCCGACGATCCCGGCCTGAATCCCTGGGAATGGTCGGTATACGAAGATGAAGGCGTACCGGTGCACGGACTCGAGTCCTTGGACGACCGGGATGTTTTCAGATTCGAAATCGCAGAAGAGGGAACATACCGTGTGTCAGTGAACGACGCCCCGCAGAGCGTTGGGATCTGGGCCACCTGGGAAGAGGATGGACACCTCCGCAATGAGCAGGAAAACAATCCAGTCGAATCTCTCGATGACCACTACGAGCCGGGAACGTACCTGGTATCAGTCGGTACGCCCTACGTCAGCAGCGGCAACACCGGCCTCTACACCGTGTCCTTGGACCGGATAGAGCCCGCAGTTGATCCCGCCGTCGATGAAGAGGGCCCTGAATCCGAAAGCTAGGCGACGTTTGTGGTGGTTGGCCACGGCTGTATCGGCCGTGGCTACCCACCGATGAACCGGCCGCCTTCAATCAGCCGCAGGATGTCGTTGGCGCTGATGGCCACCACACCGGCGATAATGATGGCCAAGCCGATCATGTGGACCAGCCCCTCTTTCTCGGGCGAGATTCGCTTACCGCGCCGCACCCATTCGATGACCACGAATACGATGCGGCCCCCGTCCAGCATCGGGAACGGCAGGATGTTGATGATGGCCAAGTTGATGCTCAGCAGTATGCCCACGCTCAGCCAGCCGGACAGCCCGCCGTCCCGGCTGACTTCGCCCGTCATCTGCGCGATGCCGATGGGCCCCGACAGCTCGGGAGCCGCCCCGGCGGAGATCATGCCCGTCACCGACTGCTTCAGCAGTACCATCAGTTCCCACGTGCTCACGAAGCTCTCCGGCACTGCCTCCCAGATCGGACGCGACCTGCTGACCACCCTCCTGTCCTCCAGCTCCACCATGACCCCGGCCAGCCACCGGCTGCTGTCGGCATCGAAGCGTGGTTGCAGCGACACGGTCTCGGCCTCGCCCTCCCGCTCCAGCAGGACGGTCATGCCCGAGCCCCCGTTCAGGTTGATCTCGCGGGTCAGGTCCAGCCTGTTCTCCACCGGTTTCCCGTTGGCCTCAAGCAGCACGTCCCCCGGCAGGATCCCCGCCTCGGCGGCCGCGCTGTCCGGTGCCACGTTCGTAGTGGTCAGGCGCCCCAACTCCACCTGCTGCGGCAGCATGAACAGGATCGTGAAGATGAGCAACGGCAGCAGTGCGTTCATCAGCGATCCCGCCGCCAGTACCACGACACGCTCCCACGGGCGGCGGGACGCGAGGCTCAGCGGCACTGTAGGGTTCGACTCTCCCGCCAGCCGCACGAACCCTCCCAGCGGGATCACGTTGACCGAGTACATCATGTCGGCCAGTTCGAATGACCCATCTCCTACCGAGCGGACCTTGCCCTCGTGCCACAACAGGTTGTCGACGGGATGGTTGAAGTTGCTCTCCGGTTCGTCCTCCTCGCGCTTTCGGTGCAACTCCACCTCGAACGCCACCAGGCCGCACCCCGCATCATCCAGCGAGCCAACCTTGACCTGCTGCCCGGGACGCAGGTCCTGTGGGCCCTCCAGCCCCACGAAGCGGGTCTGCGGGTGCAGCATCACCGGAGTCCGCCCGGTGTATATGCCGAAGGCCCGCGGTGGGAAGCCCACGCCGAACTCCAGCACCTTCACCCCGAAGGCGCGCGCCGTAAAGAAGTGGCCCAGCTCGTGGACCACCACCAAGACCAGCAGCAGTGGGATCAATGTGACTATCGCGAAAAGTACTGTATCCATCAGCGGTGCCTGGTGTTGTGCATTCCTGAGTGCCTCCCTCTCGGAGAGGTCAGTTAGTTTTGCCCGGAGTCGCCCGCGCCTTGGCCGGACAACAGGCGCAGCATTTCGGGACTGAGCACCTGGTTCGACGGTCGATTCACCACCTCAGAGGCGCTATCGTCGGTGCCGGGCGGCATCTGGGACAAGGTGCGTATTGGCTTGCGCGGGCCGTCCCCGATGGGCAGTTCCACTTGCTCCAGCCACTGCAGCAGCCCGATCCCGGTCTGCTCGATGGCCGCCAGCACCACCACTCCAGCGGCTTTCGCGTCGCCCAGCGCGTCGTGCCTCTGGTACCGGTAGCCCAGCAGCCGGCAGAGGTTTTCCAGCCCGAATCCGCGCTTGGAGAGGCCCTCCCACGCCCGGCGCGCCACCATCGTCGAGTCCAGCCACGAGCAGTTCAGCCTCCGGATTCCATGCCGATCGAAGGCCTGTTCCAGCGCCACCCGGTCGAACTGGCTGTGGCTGACCACTATCTTGCCGTTCAGGGTTTCCGCGAGTCGGTCCGACACCTCCGTGAGTCTGGGCCAGCCCCGGACCGCCGCTTCAGTGATGCCGTGAATCGCCACGTTGTCCCGGTTGAAACGCTCCGCAGGATGGACGTATGACATCCACTCGCTGACCATCGCTCCGTCGCTGAACTCCGCGATGCCTACCTGGCAGATTGACCACGGGTTGGGGTTGGCCGTCTCCAGGTCTATCGAGATGAACTTAGTCGCCATCGGGAGCGAACCACAACTCCGGATAGAATTGACTGCCAGGATGAGAGAACCTGATGCTTATTGTCAAAGCCCCTGGAATCAAGAGCGGGCCGGCTCTTATCGACCTTTACTTAGCGCCGCTCCGCCTGCGCCTAGCGAGGCGCTCCCAAAACCCGCTTTTTTGTGAGCCAGATCTTACCTGCGACCCGTTCGCTCGTGGTCTTTCATCATCGTCATGCCGACCGGCCGGTACGGCGGCTTTCACAACTGTTGCCGCCTCCCATCCGTTCAGGAAAGCAGGGTTGGCGCGGATGGATACTTGGGGTCCCTCGCTCACCGGCAGTTTCACCTGTTTCAGCCACTGGTCCAGTCCCACATCCGTCTGTTCAATCGCTGCCAGCACCACTGCACCGGCTGCCTTGGCGTCGGCCAGAGCATCGTGATGCTGATAGCTGTATCCCAGTATCCCGCACAGATTGGCCAGCCCGTAGCCCCCCTCGCCCCGCAGGCCCCTCCAGGCGCGCCGCGCAATCATGGCGGAATCCAGCCAATGGCAGTCCGGGCCGGGAATCCCATGCCCTTCCAGGGCCTTCCCGAGAGCCACGCGGTCAAAATGAGTATGGCTTATCACGATTTCGCCATCCAGCATCTCCCGGAGGTGTCCGGCCACTCGCGGGAAATCTGGGGAACTGCGAACTTTCGCCTCTGTGATGCCGTGGATGCTAACGTTCATCGGGTCGAAATGGTCCCTCGGATTTACGTAAGACATCCATTCCCGGTGAGGCGCGCCCTGGCGAAAGCAGACTAGCCCAACCTGGCAAATGGAGCGAACGTCTGAGTTGGCCGTCTCCAAGTCTATCGCGATGAAGTCCGTCGCCATCTCCGCCAATCCCTCAATAGTCCCTTTCACCACTCGGATAAAGCGACCGGGATCACCCGCTGGCCAGCTCGAAGGCTCGGGCAGAAGCCCAGGCGTCGGCCTGCAGCACCTCTTCGGCCGTCTCTCCGGGCAGGGAATCATGCTCAGACAGCGTCTGTTCCACCAGATGGTGGATGCCGCCGTAGCCAATCTTGCCGTCGAGGAATGCCTGCACTGCCACCTCGTCTGCCGCGCTCAGCACCGCCGGGTAAGTGCCCCCTTTCCGTGCTGCTTCGATGGCCAGCGAGAAGCACGGGTAGCGGTTTGGCTCCAGTGGGTCGAAGTTAAGGCTGTGCGAAATCGACGTGTCCAGCCGCGGGATCATGGAGTTCGGCAGCCGTTGTGGATAGAACAGCGCGTACTGGATCGGCAGTCGCATATCGGGAGGACCGAGTTGCGCCTTCACAGACCCGTCGGCGAACTCCACCATGGAGTGGATGGTGCTCTGCGGGTGTACCACCACCTCGATGCGCTCCCACGGCACGCTGAACAGCCAGTGAGTCTCGATCACCTCGAACGCCTTGTTCATCAGCGTCGCTGAGTCGATGGTAATCTTCTGGCCCATCTTCCAAGTCGGGTGCCGCAATGCCTGCTCCGGGGTGACATTTTCAATATCCTCCAGCGGAGTGGTACGGAATGGCCCTCCCGAGGCGGTGATCAGGATGCGCAGGATCTCGTTGTCCTCACCCTGCAGGCACTGCCAGATGGCGCTTGGTTCGCTGTCCACCGGCAGCACCCTGCCGCCGTAGAGAGCCTCGAAGTCCTTGATCAGCTTGCCCGCCATGACAATGGGTTCTTTATTGGACAGTGCCACCTGCTTTCCTGCGGCCAGCGCGTTGAGCGTTGGGGTCAGTCCCACGCTGCCCATCAGTGCCACCATGACCTGGTCCACGCGGGGCAGGGTGACCATTTCCTCCATCGGCGTGAAGGCCGCCGTGGGAAACTCTCCGGCCCCTGCCGCGGCGCTCCACACGTGGGCGGGCTGGAACTCTGCCACCTGCTCTTTGAGCAGTTTTGTATTGGTGCCCGCCGCCAGCCCGATCACCTCGAACTCGTCGGGAAAGGCCCGGACGATATCCAGCGTTTGCCGCCCGATCGAACCTGTCGACCCAAGAACTACGATCTTTCTCATAGCCCAAACACCACTGCCACCAGGTAATATACGGCGGGCAAGGCGAAGAGGATGCTGTCAATGCGGTCCAGGAGGCCGCCGTGTCCGGGCATTATACTACCAGAATCCTTCAGGTCGGCCTGTCGTTTCAGGAGGGACTCGAAAAGGTCTCCCAACTGCGCCACCACAGCCACCACCAGCGCGACGACGGCGTGCTGCCAGAATTCCACCCCTAGGTCGAACAGAATCCCTGCGGCCACCATCGCCAGCACCGATGCCGCGAACCCGCCGGCTGCTCCCTCCCAAGTCTTGTTGGGGCTGAGCGCGGGCGTCATTTTATGTCTTCCCAGCAGCCTCCCCACGGCGTAAGCCCCGGTGTCGCTGGCGGAGGTACCGGCCAGCGTGAACAGCAGCCAGTTCCGCCCTGCGTTCTCCATACCCTCGACGCCGGACCCCAGGTCGTAGATGGCGAGGCCGTGGCCGAGAAGGAATCCGGCGTACACGGGCCCTGCAAGCAACAGCATCAGGGCGGCAACCGGGCGTTCGCCCTGATACGCGGCGATGAACCAGAGGGTGCCGGCCAGCATCCACAACGCCAGGGCGATACCGGACGCAGTGAGGTAGTCCGCAGTCCCCGACGCAGATTCGGCGGCCAGCAGCAGCACGACAACCGCCAGGAGTCCCAGGACCAAAGGGAGGCGCCCCATTCCCTCGGAAGTCAGGCGGTACGCCTCGAAGATGGCGATCGCTCCGCCTGCCAAGCCCAGGAGCGTCAGCCATGGCGGACCGAACCAGATACAGAAAACGGCAACGGCCGCGACCCCGGCGCCCGACACCACCCGGATAGCCAGTTGACCTGGCATGGTCAGGTCTCTGGTTCGGCTACCTTGCCGTAGCGCCGCTGACGGGTGCGGTACGTTTCTAGCGCTTGCTCCAGCTCAGCAGGCTCAAGGTCTGGCCATAGGGTGCAGGTGTGGTAGAACTCGCTGTACGCCGACTGCCACAGTAGGAAGTTGCTGATTCGCTGCTCTCCCCCCGTGCGGATGATCAGGTCCGGGTCGGGGCAGTGGGCGGTGAACAGGTATCGGCAGAACGTGGTCTCATCGACCTGCTCCGGGGACAAGCCATCGCGGACTATCCGCCGGACCGCCCGCAGTATTTCGTCCCGGCCGCCGTAGTCGAAGGCCACGTTGAGGGTGATGCCGGTGTTGTCTTGCGTCAACAGTTGGGCCCGTTCGATTGCGCCACGCAACTCCGGATCCATGTTGCTGGTCTTGCCAAGGTGTACTATCCGGACATTGCGCTCGTGCAGTTGGCGAGTCTGCACATCAATGGCATCGGAGAATATGCTCATCAGGCCGTCTACTTCGTTCTGCGGACGGCCCCAGTTTTCAGTGGAGAAGGCGTAGATGGTCGCGAACTTCACGCCGTAGGAGGTCAGCGTCTCCAGCAGGATCTGGATGCGCTCAACTCCCGCTCGGTGGCCCTCCAGCCGCGGCAGGTCCCGCTGTTGGGCCCAGCGGCCGTTTCCGTCCATGATGAACGCGACGTGGAGGGGCCCTGAGCCGCCCCGGTCGCGGGGCGGCGGCCCAACTCCTTCAGATGCGCTCAATCTGCTCCGTTCCGCTTCGCTCTTCTCCGCTGAAGCAGGCAAGGGTTCGGGCTAGACCTGGAGAATCTCCGTCTCTTTGGCGGATGAGGTCTCTTCTATCTGCTTGGTGTGGCCGTCGGTTACTTTCTGCAACTGGTCCTGGGCCCGACGGTTCTCGTCCTGCGAAATGACCTTGTCCTTCTCCATTTTGCGCAGGGCGTCCAGACCGTCGCGCCGGACGTTGCGCAGCGAAACCTTGCCGTCCTCCGCCTTGCGTCGGAGCAGCTTGACCATTTCCTGGCGGCGGTCGTTGGTCAGAGGAGGGATCGGGACCGTGATCATGCTGCCGTCGTTTGACGGGTTGAACCCCATCTCGGAGCGTTGGAGGCTCCTCTCGATCTCCCGCAGCGATCCCTTGTCCCACGGCTGCACCAGTATGGCGCGGGCGTCCGGGGCGGAGATGGACGCAATCTGCTTGAGGGGAGTGGCCGATCCGTAATAGTCTACCGAAACGTTTTCTATCAGCGATGGCGTGGCCCGACCAGTCCGTAACTGGTTCAGGTCGCGCCTGAAGGCATCCAGGGACCGGTCCATTCTGGAATCTACGTCGCTCAGCACCTGCTCCGCGGTCAACTGCGTATCATCGTCCTTCGCGGGCATGGTTACTCCCTCCACCGATGGTTGTTCCTACGTGCTCTCCACTGAGTATACATCCCACGTTGCCCGGTTTGAACACGTCGAAGACAACGATGGGCATGTCGTTTTCCTGGCACAGTGTCAGCGCGGTTGTGTCCATTATGGCAAGCCTGCGATCCAGGATTTCGTCGTAGTTCAGACGTTCGAAACGCTTGGCGTCAGGGTTCACCCGCGGATCGTCGTCATAGACCCCGTCCACCTTGTACTTGGCCATGAGCAGCACATCGGCTCCCATTTCCAGAGCCCGCAGCGCCGACGCCGTGTCGGTGCTCATGTAGGGGTTGCCCGTGCCACCCGCGAAGATCACCACTCTGCCCTTTTCTAGGTGCCGTATGGCGCGCCGACGGATGTACGGCTCAGCTATGGCCTGCATCTGTAGCGCGCTCTGCGTCCGGGTGTCGATGCCGGTATCCTCCAGGGCTACCTGCAGCGACAGGGCGTTGATCACGGTCGCCAGCATCCCGGCATAGTCCGCCGTTGCCCGCTCCATGCCCCACTGTTCTGCCTCTTCCCCACGCCAGATGTTGCCGCCGCCGATGACGACAGCCATTTCAACTCCCAGTTTGTGGGCGTCCCCGATCTGTCCCGCAATGTACCTGACCGTGTCTTGGTCAATACCGCTTTTCGTCGAGCCCCTGAGAGACTCGCCGCTGATCTTAAGCAAAGCGCGACGGAAAGCCGGGTGGCCCTTGGACGTCGACGGAGAATCAGCCATATCGCCGGTTCCGCTACTCACCTACGGCGAGGCGCTGGAACCGGATTACCTTGACGTTCTCGCCGGTCTTGGCAGCCAGTTCCCTCACCAGCTCCCCCACGGAGGATGAACTGTTCTTGATGAACGGCTGCGCCAGCAGGGTGACCTGCGCGGCAGGCCTTTCGTCGCCCTCCTCGATATCCTCTTTGTCCAGGTAGACAGGCGCCATCGCTGCCACCTGCATGGCGATATCGTGGGCCAGTGCTCTGAACTCGTCCATTCGCGCTA
Organism: Dehalococcoidia bacterium; assembly: GCA_965215675.1. Classification (GTDB taxonomy): domain Bacteria; phylum Chloroflexota; class Dehalococcoidia; order Lucifugimonadales; family UBA3495; genus VXOI01. The sequence continues at coordinate 937,108 of OZ244112.1, forward strand.
CGAAGTCGCTCTCGCAGCCCAGTTCGACGATGGCCCCCACGCGTCCGCCGGTGTGGATGTACGACTCGATCACTCCCTCGTTGGTGGCGCGGCCAACGCGTTTGGCGGTGTCTGCCAGGCCCTTGGCCCGCAGCGCCTCCGCCGCCTTATCCAGGTTGCCATCGGTGCCCTCAAGGGCCAGCTTGCAGTCCATAATCCCAGCGCCTGTCTGGTCGCGCAGGGTACGGATCAGTTCCGTGCTGACAGCCAACGGTTAACTCCTTTCTAATTGTGAGAATCAACTGTGTAAGTTTTACTATACCCAACCGGAGATGAGCCCCAGATCGCAGAACGGTCCGCCCGCTACAGTCTCAGCAGTGGGCCCAGCTTAACTCGGTCGTCGTTTTCCCTGGAGGCAAATGCACGAGGCTGGGCGGTACGGATTGTCTCCAATTCGCTTTCGAGACGCGTAACACCAAATTGAGCGGCGCGAACCGCTCCCTCGCTCCAGCCAGTCATATAGAAATTGCGATGCATATATTCGGCTTGAGCCAGGAATAGGTGGAACTCATCCTCCCTTCCGAACACCCTGCCCAAATATTCTCCTGTGTCGAATATGTCGGGGTGCCTGCCGTGGATCCACCCCAGATCTCTACCTATGGCTCAGGACGCGAGCCACAGCTTCGAAAACTAATGCAGAGGCCTGCAAGTGGAATCCCTTGACCGGCCGTGCTCCGGCGTTCTCAAGAAACCGGCGGCTGATTTGCGCGTGGTCGTTAACGCTCAGCTCGCCGGGTTCTGGAAACGAGTCGGTCATTTCGTGCTTGGTGCGGGTCTGCTATTCCTGGGCTTCAGAGTCTTCCCTGCCGCCGGCCACTCGCCCTCCCATTGCGGCCGCCAGCTCCGCCAGGGTTCCCTGGTCCAACGTAACCGCGTCGGTTAGCGCCGCGTCCTCCCGTTCCGACAGGCCTTCCTGTTCCGACAGATCCTCCGGTCCGGAAAGCCCCGCAGCCTCGGCGGCCAGCGCCTGCATTTCATCCATCTCGGCTTGCAGAGTGGCTTCCCGCTGCGCCAGCCCTTCCAGCACTGCGGAGGCCATCCGGTTGGTGACCAAGCGAATGGAGCGTACGGCATCGTCGTTGCCTGGGATGATGTGGTCCACCAGGTCCGGGTTGCAGTCCGAGTCGACTATTGCGAAGACTTCGACACCCAAGCGACGGGCCTCCGCCACGCAGATATTCTCCCGGCCAATGTCTATGACGAAAATGGCTTGGGGAACCGTGGTCATATCCCGCATTCCGGTGAAGTATTTCTCCAGCCGGTTCAGGGTATCCCGCATCTTGACCCCCTCTTTCTTGGGGAGCAGGCGGAAATATCCTTGGTCACGCTTCTGCTGCAGCTCCAGCATGTAATGGATGCGTGTACGGATGGTCTGGAAGTTTGTCAGGGTCCCGCCCAGCCACCGCTGGTTTACGTACCACATCCCGCAGCGGTCAGCCTCGGACTGGATCACTTCCTGCGCCTGCCGCTTGGTGCCCACGAAAAGGACCTTCCCGCCATTGGCGACCAAGTTGGTCATGTCCTTGTAGGCATCATTGATCATGCCCAGCGTCTGTTGCAGGTCGATGATGTGGATCCCGTTGCGCTGCGTGAAGATGTAGCGCTTCATGGTGGGGTTCCACCGGCGGGTCTGGTGTCCGAAGTGCACACCGGCCTCGAGAAGCGCCTTCATGTTGATGGGCTCACGACCCGTCGGCTGAGGAGGGCGCTCCGGTGCGGGCCTCGGCGGGCGCTCCGAGGGCTCTGCGCTCGGGGCAGGAGCCGCCTGCGCTGGAGCCGCCTCGGGGGCTTCCGCCACTGCCACCGCCGCTTCCGCTACTGCCACAGGCGCAGCGGGCTCGGGAGCGACCGGCTCGGCTGACGGTGCAATCTGCGCCGGTTCCTCATTGGGCTGCTGTTGGGGTTCAACCATCCGTTACCTCTATTCATCCTTACTGGCTAAGCCAGAGATAGGCATGCCGACCGCGACAAGCCTTGCCGAATGACACAATCCGATATGCTGCAAATATAGCATAGCGGCTGTAGCTGGGCAATCAGAATTCAGCCGTTGCAGGCCAAGGGAGGGCGCTCTCCCCCTACCACGCCAGCCGGTACACTAGGTTCAGCACCGCCGCGCCGATGACTCCCGCCGCCAAGTCGTCGGCCATGATCCCGTAGCCGCCCGGCAGCCGCTCATACTGGCGGATGGGCCACGGTTTCAGAACGTCCAGCACCCGGAACAGCAGAAACGCGGCGGCAAGCCACGGTAGCGTCTTCGGCAGGAACAGGCAGGTCAGCCACATGCCTGCTACCTCGTCCCACACCGCTCGCTTGGGGTCCGGATCGACGTTGCTGGTGAGGCTGCCACAGGCCCACGGCCCGATGAGAATCGCCCCCGCTATCAGGACGAAGAAGGCCGGCGAGTCCTCGCCGATCGGCATGGCCCAGTACACCGCCACCGCCATCAGGCTCACCAGCGTCGCCGGCGCCACCGGAAACAGCCCCACTCCCAGCGCGGTCCCGAACAACCATCCCAATCTGGCGTTCAGTTTTTCCAAGGAAGGCAATTGCTGGAAGAATATTGATGGGAATAACCGTGTTGCCTGTGGAGAACGTCGCCGGCGTCGACGGGAATGACGGAGCGTCTCATCCGTATCCCAGCCGGTGCAGGTCTTCCTCGGTCATGCCCAGGTAGTGGCCGATCTCATGCCAGAGCGTGATCCGTATTTCCCGAACGGCCTCGTCCCGGCTTTCGCAGGCCTGCAGGATGGGCCCTCGGTAAATTAATATGCGGTCGGGCAGCGCCGGCCCGATGCTGTCCCTCTCCGTGAGTGGCCAGCCGTGGTACAGCCCGAAGAGCGAGTTGTGCTCTCCCACCAGGTCTGCCTCATCGGGGCCCGGCCAGTCTTCCACGACGATGTCAACGTTCCTGAGGTGGCGGAGCAGACTGTCCGGCAGTTCGCCGTACGCCCGGCGCACCAGTCGCACGAACTCCCGGTAGGTCATCCTGATCACTGGGTCGCGCCCACCCGCTGCCGGATCTCCTTCAGGATGTCCACGTTGCGTTGGTCCGGACCCTTGCCCTCGAATCCCGGCACCTCCAGCAGGAAGGGAACGTGCGCGAACGCCGGGTGCCCCATGAACACCGCGAATCCACTCTCGCCGATGAATCCCTCGCCGATGTTGTCGTGGCGGTCCACCCCGGACCCGCAGACTCGCTTGGAGTCGTTGGCGTGAATCGCCACCACGTTGGTCGAGCCGGGGCCAGCGTCTAACTGCGCCAGCATATCCTCGATGCCCTCGCCCGTCGTCAGGTCATACCCTGCGGCGAAGCTGTGCTGCGTGTCCAGGCAGACCTTGAGCCGCTCGTCGTCCACCGCGTCCAGGATCGCTCCTAGTTCCTCGAAGCGGGCGCCGATGTGCTTGCCCATCCCGGCCATGTTCTCCACCGCGAGGCAGGGGCCGTCGGATGTCTTGTCAAGGGCCTGTCGTATCCCGTCCGCCACCTGCGGCAGCACTGCATCGAACCCCGCACCTCCGTGGCTGCCAGGATGGAAGATCAGTCCCTCCGCTCCCAGCCTTCCGGCCAGGTTCAGGTGAGCGGCCAGGGAATCTATCCCCTTTTGCAACACATCCGGCCTTTCCGTTCCGAGGTTTACTAGGTAGATGGCATGCAGGAACACCGGCCCTATCCCCGCATCTGCCATGTTCTGTCGGAACGCCTCGATCTCTGCGTCAGGAATCTCTCGGAACGCCCAGGACTGTGGCGACGAGCCAAATATCTGCAGTGCCTCGCACCCTATCTCCTGTCCGCGCCCCACTGCCTTGCTGATACCGCCCGATGTCGAAACGTGTGCTCCGATTTTCACGGTCTGCCCTCTGTTAAAGCGACTACATGACCTTCGTTCGGCTGATTATACGGGACAGCCGTTGGCGGCGCATCGCAAAGCGCATACAATGGCACGCCATGCGAGCCTTGATGCTGGAAGATCCCGGAACTCCCCCTCAACTGATGGTGGTGGACCTGCCCGTGCCCCAACCCGGACCCGGGGAGGCCCTCGTGCGGGTGGCCGCCTGCGGATTTTGCCATCATGACCTGCAGGTCATGAACGGCACTCTCCGCCGCGGCGTCGCCCCCGGTGTGGTTCTCGGCCACGAGATCTCTGGCGTCGTCGAGGAGGTCGGCGAGGGCGTGGACCTTGTCAGCCCCGGCGACCGCGTTGTATCGCTGCTGACCAACGCCTGCGGGCAGTGCGACCGCTGTCGGTCGGGGCGTGAGCACCGCTGCCGGGACGGTGAGGGCATCGGCCATTGGCGCAATGGCGGTTTCGCCGAGTACGTTGCTCTTTCCCAGCACAGCCTCGTGCCGCTGCCCGTTGCAGTGGATTTGCCGACGGCATCACTGCTCGCCTGCCCGGCCGGAGTCGCATTGCAGGCCCTCAATGCTGTCAACGTTTCTGCCGGCGAGACTGTCGTGGTAACCGGCGCTGGCGGCGGCCTCGGCGTTCACGCCGTGCAGCTCGCGGCAGCCTTGGGCGCGCGTACCCTGGCCGTAACCTCCACTTCCGGAAAGGCCACGGTACTCTACCGTTACGGTGCCGACGATGTCATCGAGATGAATGCGCCGGACTCGGGGCTGGAGTTTTCTGGAGTTGTCATGGCGGTCACTGGCGACCTCGGAGCGGACGTGGTCATCGACACTGTGGGCACCCCGACGCTCCGCTCGTCGGTACGCTGCCTTGGACAGTACGGGAGGTTGGCCGTGCTGGGCGAGGTTGGAGGTGAGGGTAGCCTACGCGGTATCATCCCCGAAATCATATTCAGGGATGCCCGCATCACCGGTGTTTCCGGCGTCTCCCGCCAGACCCTTGAGCAGGTAATCGCACTGGCTGCGGACGGCAGCCTGACGCCGGTACTGCAACGCCTCATGGTTCTGGAGGAGGCGGCTCACGCGGCGGAATTGCTCTCGGAACGCACCATCCTGGGCCGCGTGGCCCTGGTGCCCCAAGCAGGGTAGGTGCCCCAGAGGGCTGGCTGCGAACAGACCCCCGAGTCGAACGCCGCCAGACATCCTCGACCAGCCGCGATCAACAAAAGAGGCTCGCCGTTACGGTTTTCGAGGGCGTTATTTGCCGATCAGGCTCAGTAGCGCGGAACCGGCGGTTGCGACCGTTTGTCGCGCCCGTCCCAGGCGGCTGATCTCGCCCCGGTCCCACATCACCAGGAACTGGCTCGCTATGAAGATGCTGCTGTAAGTCCCGACGACTGCTCCGATAGCCAGCACCAGCAGCAATTCGCGGATGCTGGGGCCTCCAATGAGCAGCATTGCGATGAGCACGAACAGGGTGGTCAGGCTGGTGTTCAGGGATCGGCCTATGGTCTCCATGATGCTCACGTTGACCAGTCCGCCCAGGTCCCGGTCGGGGTGGCGTGACACGTTCTCCCGGATCCGGTCGAACACCACGATCGTGTCGTTGACGCTGTAACCGGCGACGATCAGCAGCCCGACTATGAACATCGAGTTCACTTCGAACCCGATGACTCGGCCAAGGATGGAGAACACGCCCAGAATGATCAGGATGTCATGGGCCAGTGCCAGAACCGCGCTGACGCCATAGCGGTATGCCTTGGGCACCCGCCTGAAGGCGTACCACACGTAGAACAGGATGAACACCGACGCCGCGGCCAGAGCGTAGAACGCGATGTTCACGGTCTCCGAGGCCACGATCGGCGAGACGCTCTCGAACTCGACCCGGTCGCGCTCCAGGCCCAGCGTCTCTTCGAGGTCGCGCTCGATGATCTCCCGTTCGGAAAGCTCGCCACCCGTCGGCTCCTCCAGCACTTCAGTGCGGATGAAGAAGTTGTTGCCGCCTACTTGTTGCACCAGCGCCTCGGGATGGCCCAGCACCGCCATTCGCGTGTGAATTTCCTGCTGGTCCACGTCGTCGCTGAACGTGACGTTGAACACGGCGCCGCTGGTGAAATCGATGCCCGGCTTCAGCCCGGAACCCAGCGCGACCCAGCCCGGCGGCATCAGCATGGACAGAATTCCCGGAATGATGATCAGGGCGGAGAACAGGAAGTACCAGCCCCTCTTGCCGACTACGTCCAGCACTACCGGCCTCCTCCGCTGGCAGGTCCCGAACTGGCCTGCGTCGTCTCCCTACCCACCTTCTCAGGCGTGAACAGGCTGATTCGACCTCCCAGCCCGGCGAAAGCCATGAGCTGCAACAGGTTCCGGCTCACCACCACCGCCGTGAACATGCTGGCCGCCACGCCGATGAACAGGCTGATCGCCACGCCTGTCACCAGGCCGCCGCCCAGGCGGTCGCCAAACCACAACAGTACCAGGCACGTGATCATCGTGGAGATGTTCGAGTCTCGAATGGCTGGCCACGCACGGCTGAACCCGACCTCCATTGATGAGGCCAGCGTCCGTCCAATCCGGACCTCTTCTTTCATTCGTTCGAATATCAGGATGTTGGCATCTACCGCCATACCGACGGACAGGATGAAGCCGCCGATGTGTGCCAGCTCCAACGTGATCGGAATCAGCTTGAACACCGCCAGCACCATCACCGCGTAGAACACCAGCGCGAAGGCTGCCACCACGCCGGCCATTCGGTAGTAGGCGATCATGAACAGCAGCACCAGCCCCAGACCTACCAGTCCCGCTACCAGGCTGTTGCGTAGGGACTCGGAGCCCAGCAGGGCGTCCACATCGCTCTCCTGGATCAGCTTGAGCGGTACCTGGAGGCGACCCGCCTCAAGCTGGATGGCCAGGGTGCGAGCCTCCTCGCGGGTGAAGTTCCCGCTGACCTGCGTGCTGCCGTCGCGAATCCAGGCCCGCGCCACTGGCGCGATGATCTCCTGGTCGTCCATGAACACCGAGATTCGCTTGGTCTCCACCCCGGCAATGCGTCGGGTCAGGTCCGAGAAAATGTCGGAACCGCGCCCGTCGAACTGCAGGTTGATCACCCAGCCGATCCCCACCGGATCGGCGGATGCCTCTGCCCGTTCCAGGTCATCGCCGGTCAGGCCAAGGTCCGCGTCAGTGAACTGCTCGCAGGTGATGTCTTCGCAGGTGCGTTCCTTGAACTCCAGCAGCGCAGTCAGGCCGATCAGCGACTTGGCCTCGTCGATCGCGCTGTTAACCGTAAGCCCCGGCGCGCCGATGGCATCGGTCAACGCCTGTCTGGCCGCCGTCTCAACCTCGGAGCCGACGGTACCCGACAGGACTCGGAACGTGCTGTCGTCGATTCGTTCGATTTTGATGTCGCGGTAGCCCGCATCGGTCAGCGCGGTCCTGACCAGACCCATGTCGTCCACCGGGTCGTCAAATGTCAGCTCAGTGGTGGAGCCGCTCGCACCCGGTAGCTGCACGATGATGCGGTCTTCGCCGAAGATCTGAATGATCGGCTCTTCAGTCCCGAACCGGTTTACGCGTCGGGTGATGTTATCCAGCACACCCTGCATCTGGCTGGCGTCGGGATGACCTATATCGGCCACTTGGAACACGTCCACCTGGCCCAGCGCGTCCTCGATCGAGTCGCGCAGCCCGGTGCGTCGCGGGTCGTCCGGCTCCAGCAGCGGAGTTCGGATCTGGAACATGCTGGCTACCGCCACGGTCACCAGCTGCGGCTCCACCGGCTCCTCTTCCTCGCCCTCGGTTCCCTCGCCCGCGGTCTCCTCTGCCTCGGAAACAGTCTCGGACGCCTCTTCGCCCTCAACGGCAGTAGCCTCATCCTCGACGACTATAGCTGGCGACGCCTGGACCTCCCGCTGGACGAAATCCACGTCGCGGGGAAATACCTGGAAGTCCTCCAACGCAAGTTCTTCGTCTCCGAACCGGAAGCCGTTCAGTGCCTCTGCTATGTCCTCCAGGTCGGCGGGTTCAAGCAGGGTGACTTCGAAACGGGAGCCCGTGTCGGCTTGGTAGACAAGGTGGCCGCCGCCGCTGAGGTCGAGGCCCAGCTTGAGGCCGAAAGGACCGGCGCCCTCGCGCTCCAGCGCGGGCAGGCCCGGAATGTCTATGTTGATGGAACGGAAGCCCAGGGCCGACAGGGCAAGTCCCAGTATGACGAGGATAACTAAAGTGAGCCGGACGCTGCGGGAACGCATGGGTTAAACGGAACTGGCCCGCGAACCATCGCGGGAGTACCCCTGGCTTTCAATTGTCGCAGCTGCCAATTCCAGCGCCTGCTCCTGAGTCTCGATTTCGCCAGCCGCCCGCGCTTCTTCGATGGTTTCCAGAAGAAAGCCAATGTGGGATCCGGGCTGGAGTTGGAACCGGGACATCAGGTCGTGTCCGCTGACTAGGCGCGCCGTGTTTGCGGCGACCGGCTCCCGCGTGCCTGTAAAAAGCACGTGAGATATCATTTTAGCATGTTCCAGCCATTCGGGATGCGACAACTCCGGCCCTTTTGCCCCCAGATAATCGGCCAGGCACAGAAAGAGCGTGTCTACAGCCACGCCGCCCGTGTCCCGGAAGTACCGGTAGATCGCTCGGTCCGTGGGCCACTCCCCGTCGTTCGACATCCCCGTCGGTCTCAGGTGGTGCAATACCATCCCCGATACCATATCCACGCCCCGGTTGCTCAGCCGCAACTCCGTCAACCTGCGCTCCGCGACCTCGGCGCCCTGCTCCGAGTGGCCGAAAAATCGCGTGCGCCCATCCGGTTCCAGGGTCTTGGTCTGGGGCTTGGCGATGTCGTGGAACAGGGCCGCCAGCTTCAGGATGGTGCGCCGCGTGTGCCCGTCGCTCACTACCTCGGCGAAATACGCCTCGGAATCCGGCGTCCAGGGCACGCAGAAATACACCGGCGAATTCTGGTGCCCGCCGGTAACTCCCTCCGCGGCCTGTACCGTGTGCAGGGTGTGCCCCCAGACGTCCCAGTAGTGCATTCGCGGCTGGTCCACTCCCTTTGCCGCCATCAGCTCCGGAATGATGTGTTTCAGCATCCCCAGTTGGTCCAGCGCCTCTATGCGCCCTCGCGCCCCCTGTGGAGCCAGGATCTTCAGGAACTCGTCCCGCACCCGGTCGGGAGACACCCGGCGCACCAACTCGGCATTGGACATCAGCAGCCGCACCGTGTCCGGCTCGATCCGCATCCCCAGCTCCCCCGACAGCCGTACCGCCCTCAGCAACCGTCCTGGGTCCTCCTCAAATACGTCGGGGTTCAGCGCTCGGATTGCCTTGATTATCAGGTCCCTGCGCCCTCCGAAGGGGTCCAGCACCGCGCCGCTGAATTCATCGCCCTGCCATTCCCGCAACGGGATGGCCATGGCATTTATGGTGAAATCCCGCCGCGCCAGGTCGCTTTCGATATCCCCGGAATACCCGGAAAGGTCGATGATCGTACCGTTGCTCCCGTCGCCTTCATCCCCTTGACCCGATGGCGGCAACGCCACTCGCATCATCCCTCGCGGCACGCTCAGAGGCGCCAGCGACCCGCCCAGTTCCTCCGCCAGTTCCCGGCCCAGTGCCACCGCGTCGCCCTTGATGGCCAGGTCGATGTCCCCCACTTCGCTGTTCCGGCCCAGAAGGCGGTCCCGCACCATCCCGCCCACGACGTGGGTCTCCACGTCCCGGGCGTTAAAGAAGGCAATGAGTCGGTCAATCATGGTGGATGGGTTGTGCAGGACAGATGTCATCGGTATCCAAAGGTCCGGAGGGGATAAACAGATTGTCGGGTCAGCGGCACGTCTCGGCGTACCCCGGCCGGGTCATCAGGCGGAAGGTTCCTGCTGCGAGGTCGATTCCACTGGGCCCGGCTCGACGGCGTCGCCGCGCATCTCGTGAAGCCGCTGGTGCAGAGCTTCGAAATCCGGGTCGTGCGTGTGTTCGTGCCCGTGTTCCTCGTGCCCATTTTCATGGTCGTGCCCGTCGTGGCCGTGATCGTCGCCAGCTCCGTCAGCCTCGTACTTCGCGTCCTCTTCGCTGCCGTCGGTCGACTCAACGATCTTGTACACCGTGGTGTGGGCCACAAGGTGGTCCAGGTACATGATGCCGTTCAGGTGGTCTATCTCGTGTTCCAGAGCCTGCGCCAGTAGCTCATCCGCCTCCAACTTGAAGATCTTGGAGCTCAGGTCCAGCGCCCGCGCCCTTACCGACTCGGAGCGCACGACCATTCCCCGGTACCCCGGAACGCTCAGGCAGCCCTCCTCGACCTCCCGCTCCCCTTCCCTGTGCACGATCTCCGGGTTGACCAGCACCATCGCCTCTTCCATGTCAGGCGTCTGGATCACGCAGATGCGCTCAAGCACCCCCACTTGGTTCGCCGCCAGACCCACGCCGTTATGCTCGGTCATGGTCTCGATCATGTCGCTGGCCAGCTTCCTGTGCTGCGCCGTGATCTTGGCGACCTTCCGCGCCTTCCGGAACAGGATTGGGTCGGGCACCAGCCGTATGGTCAATATCGCCACGAGCGTCCCCTGAACTGCGGGAAAGTCCCAGCCTTAGGGGATCCTCCCGCCCATAATCTGACATCCAATTATATGCGCGGATTTCGCAATTTGAAAACGCCGCCCCACCTGCCGCAGGTGGGCCACCCCTGAAACTGAGCCCTGACAACGCCATCCGGGGTGCGTGTCGCTCGCGCCCGCAAAGCAGGCCAGTTACGCATATGGCCAGTTTTCCCCGGCTGCCCGGGCAGCAATTGGAATCGACGGCTCAGAAGAAGTAGAGGGTGTCGGGGTCGCCGAGCCTGCGCCTCCTCGCTAGGATGGGCATGCGGGAAGGCTGCCTGCGGAAGGAGGGTTCCTGGGATCCATTGTCAATACCACTGCGTAAGCGGCTCCAGGTTCAAAGATTGCAGATAGGTGGCATAGGAATTTTCTGCCGCCTTCATCGATCCCCTCGGCCAGCCACTGGTGCTGCGCCAGCTCACGGAAGACGTCGGGGAATTTGCTATCAATGCTCTGCAGGTACCCCAGAGCCTCCTGTTCGATTGACGTGAGCCCATCCCGGGCCCAGGCGAAATCGGATGCACTGGATGGCGGTGCCGGGCTGGGGGTTGGCACTTGAGTGGGCGACGGTGGAACATAGTCATCAAGAGAGTAGACGTACGAAAATGCCTTTAGTGTAGCGATGATGGAGCTGCCGTCCCTGATCGAAACCACTTCCTCAAGGAAAGACGTCTCCTTCGCGGTAATGCCGTCGATTAGCCACTCCGTATTCCCCAGCACGTCAGGCATCTCACCCGAGGACGAGCCGGAGAACTTGCGGGCAAGTTCCTCCAGGTGAGTGAGGGCCGTTTGCTCATCACTGGTGATGCCATCGGCGACCCACGGGAACCGCAGTATAACTTTGAAAATTCTGTCGTTGGACCCATCGATTTGCAGAAGGCTGGACAGGGCCTGTTCCTCGATGGTCGTCATAGAGCCCATGAGCCATGGCAAGTCCGAAAGCGTCAGCTGGGGGCCGAGGCTAGGCCTGGGCGGGCGAGTCGGTCCTGGGGTTGGCGCGGGACGGCTGGCTCCACTGGTCCCGCTGCTGAGCGCAACCGCTCCCCAGCATGTGATGGAACGGTCGCTCTTCACTCCGCAGGTGTGATCCAGCCCCGCGCTGACTTCCGAGAAGGAACCCTGCGGCGGCGTGGACTTGTCAAAAGTATAGTTGCCCCAGCATTCGATGGAGCCGCCTGCCCTCACTCCGCAGGTATGGTTGTGGCCGGCGCTGACTGAGGTGAAGGAGCCTTCGGGAGCGTCCGACTGCCCCCATCCACCATCGCCCCAGCACTCGACGGATCCGTCGCCCCGAATGCCGCAGTTGTGTATATTGCCAGCACTAATGGAATCGAAGGCGCCGCCTGGCGGCGAGGATTGCCCGTCCCTGTTGAAACCCCAGCAGGCTATTGAACCGTCAGTCCTCATGGCGCAGGTATGAAGCCCTCCGGCCGCAATGGATTCAAAACTGCCCTGTGGAGCCTCGGTCTGGCCCTGGTTGTTAACGCCCCAGCAGGTGGCCGTACTATCGGTTCTCACGCCGCAGGAATGGCCCCCTCCGGCACTGACTGAGATAAAGCTCCCGCTGGGCGGGGTAGCCTGCCCAAATTCGTCATTGCCCCAGCACACGACGGAGTCATCCGGCGCCAACCCGCAGACGAACTCCGAACCGCCGCTGATCGACTCAAGTCTCCCCTGAGGCGGGGAGGTCACGCCCCGGCCGATATTCCCCCAGCAGGCCACAGTGTTATCTGTCCTTAGTCCGCAACCGATGTGTAGCTGGCTTGCGGCGGGTATAACTGCGGTGTCGGAGTGGCGGCCCGCCCGGCAGTGGGAGTCGGGCCAAATCCCGAGGGCGTGGGAGTTGAATCAAACGGTGGTGGAGGTGTGGCCGTGAGTGCGGGAACCTGGGTGGGAGTTGCCGTTGGCGCCGGAGCGAAACCAGGCGTCGGCGCCGGCATGGTCGCCGGTACTGGCTGCGGCGTGGCGGTCGGCTCCGGAGTGGGAGTGGCGGTAATCGCTGGCACAGGTGTGGGAGCGGGGGTGACCGTCGGCGGCTGGGTGCTCGTGGGCACCGCCGTCGGCTTGGGAGCTTCCGTATCATCCGGAGTGGCGGCCTCTTCCGTGGCAGGTGACACTTGGTTGGTTTGGGGTGTCGGCGCCTCTATTCCGCAGGCAGCTATTCCGGCAGCAAGGATCAGGACCGCCATCAACCACGTAAGCGACGTCAATACTCGGCGCATTCGACCATCTTCGGATGGACCGCTCATTCCGTTCACCCCCACGGCGCCGTGCCTCAACGACTTCGGCGGTAAATTCCCACTCTTCGTGACAGTTAATTGGTGCTACGGGCAGCGGGCAACTCATTTAGGTGTTTTGTTATATCGCAATATATTCGTACCCATTTGATAGGTCAAATTGTACATATCAGAGCATTTCTGAATGGATTGATGTGTCACATGGAATTCCGATGAAAGCAATCAGTAAACACATTGCCATCATTGGCGTACTATCCCCTACACCCCTGCCGCCAACTGCCTGACACCACCACAGTGGCGAACAGCCGCCCTCCCCGACTCCATCCCCGCGAAACGCATACGCAAGAATCCATTGCCCAAAATCGCCGGCCCTGCCAGCAAACGTAGGGGCGGGTTTCAAACCCGCCCCACCACCAATGCCCAACCGTCCCTCCGGCGCATGCGCCATCCCAAATCGTAATTCCCGCACCCCCGATCGTCTTTCCCGCGAAAGCGGGAATCCAAACCCCCGTCACCCCCGCAAGATCAGGCGCAGGGACGAAATCTACTCCGTCCGTCCCTCCGTCGCAGACCCCATTCCCCAATCCTCATTCCCGCACCCCCAATCGTCACACCCGCCCCCAATCGTCATTCCCGCGAAAGCGGGAATCCAAACCCCCGTCACGCCCGCCAATCCAGGGCAGGGCAGGAACCCGCGTCCCCAGGCGCCGGTTGAGCCGTCCCCCAAATTTGCTGACAGTTGCCCCTTTACAAGCCTCATGACAAATCTCTAGCCTGAATATATGGAAATACAACCCGCTGCCGCAGGCCGGATCCCAGCACGGAGTCGCGCGCAACTCCCAAGGGCAAAAGGCAAAAATGATCGGAAATGATCGGTTTTGATCGGAAATAAGCGGATTTCCCAAATTTTCGGAAACTATCAGGAGACTGAACCATGTCGTCGCGCCATATGTCCTTGCGCCAGATCAGGAACGGCGTCGAGGCCCTCAAGCGCAAATTCGCCCCCGAGCTCGCGATCATCCGGCTCAGCCGCGTCGCAAATGAGATCACCGAACTCTGGCACCTGGCCATTGCCAACAAGCAGACCAAACCCGACCCCTACGCCTGCGTCCGTAAGGTGGCCGACGCCGGATTCCGACTTCATACCTATATGGCCTTCGAAAAATACCTCCAGCGGTGCATCGACGACGATAGGCGTCCTGTAATAAGGGGAATCATCACCACCCTACTCCCTTGGTCCGCCAATGGTCCTTGGCTCAACAACCTGGAACGCAATATCCCCGGCACCGCCTGATCCCGTCTCTCCCCGCAATCGTCGGAAATGATCGTCGGAAATGAGTGGAAAATCCGGGTTTTTGTCGGCACAGGTCCTATAAGTCGTCATTCCCGCGCAGGGGGAATCCAAACCCCCGTCTACCCTCGCACCCCGCGTCTGATCCAGGGCCGCAAAGTACCGGAAACTACCGGGCAATCGCGCCTTAAACGCCGGAGGCCCTATAAGTCGTCATTCCCGCGCAGGCGGGAATCCAAACCCCCGTCTACCCTCGCACCCGGAACCGAGGGAGGCACTGCCACTCCCATCTCCACCGCCGTTCAGTCCAATTTAGTGTGCTGACAAATAAGACGCGATTGCCCTGTCGACCACGTCGGCCCCTCGCGTGCCACCGAAGCGCCCGTGTTATCATCGCCGAAAACTGCGGCTGAGGTGAACGGAATGGTCGGCACCAGCACCATTGGCACGGCGGAACTTACTCAAGCGATTCCTGGCCTCTCCGGTACCCTGCGCCTGAATGGGCTAAAGGGCAGCGTGGAAGTCTACCGCGATGCCCTTGGCATCCCTCACGTCCGCGCCGGTAACGAACACGACGCCTTCTTCGCCCAGGGCTTCGTCACCGCCCAGGACCGCCTGTGGCACATGGGGTACGACCGCCTCCGGGGCAGTGGCCGCTGGGCCGAGGCCGTCGGTGATGGCGCGCTCGAGCAGGACAAGCTGATGCGCCGCTTCCGCCTCGTGGCCAGTGCCAAGGCCGACTATGCGGCCATGGACGAGCACACCCGTATGGTATTTGACGCCTACTCCGAAGGCGTCAATGCGTTCATCGACGGCCCCGACCCGCTGCCGGCCGAGTACGCCATCGCCGGCATCCTTCCCGAACCGTGGCAGCCGTGGCAGAGCCTCGTCGTGTACAAGGTCCGTCACATCCTGATGGGCGTCTTCGAGTCCAAGGTGTGGCGAGCCCGGATGGTCCGCGCCATGGGACCCGAAAAGGCCGGCAAGCTCTTCCCCGGCTACGAGCCCGGGCACCTGCTGATCCTGCCTCCCGGCGCAACCGCCGGCGGAATCCTGGACCAGGGCCTCAAGGAACTTGCAGAAGGCGCCGCGGCCCTGAACTACCTCGCCGAGATGGACAGCGGCAGCAACAGCTGGGCCCTGGGGGGCGACTCCACCGCTACCGGAAAGCCCCTGGTCGCTGGCGATTCTCACCGCGCCCTCGACACCCCCAACGCCTACTACCAGAACCGCGTCTCCTGCCCCGAGTTCGACGTAACCGGCCTGTCCTTTCCCGGGGTTCCGGCCTTCCCCCACTTTGGGCACAACCCCTGGGTCTGCTGGTGCGTAACCCACACCGCCGCCGACTACCAGGACCTCTATATCGAGCAACTACGCGACGGCGACGCCCCGCAGTACCTCCACAAGGGAGCGTGGCGTGACGCCGAGATCCACGACGAGACCGTCCGCAGCAACTCCGGTCGAGAGGAGACCGTCCGTGTGGTTGTCACCAACCACGGCCCCATCATCTCCGGCGGCCCTGAAGACGGCTCCGGCATGGCCCTCAAGTACACCGCCACCGAGTCGGCCTCCCAATGGCCAGCCATCTTGTGGAAGATGCTTCGTGCCCGGAACGCCGACGAGCTGGTCGAGTCCCAGCGCGGCTGGGTTGACCCCTGCAACAACTTCGTCTTCGCCGACGTCGACGGAAACTATGGCTACTTCTGCCGCGGACGCATCCCCATCCGCTCCCGCGTCAACGGCTGGCTGCCCGTCCCTGGCTGGACCGGCGAACACGAATGGCACGGCGACATCCCCTTCGGGGAGCTCCCCCGCTCCATCAACCCGCCTGAGGGCTACATCGCCACCGCCAACAACAGGCCCGTCGGCGAGGACTA
Source organism: Dehalococcoidia bacterium (assembly GCA_965215675.1). GTDB lineage: Bacteria > Chloroflexota > Dehalococcoidia > Lucifugimonadales > UBA3495 > VXOI01. Next base: position 952,998 of record OZ244112.1, read on the forward strand.
TCCCCACTACATCGCCGTCGATTTCACCCCCGAGTTCCGCGTAAGGGGTGTCACCAAGGGCCTGCAGCCCTTGACCAGTCCCGCCGCACCCGACATGGCAAAGGTGCATGCCTACAGGGTCTCCCAGCCTGCGCTGGCCTACCTTGCCGTCCTGCCCGGCGTGGAACCGGGCAACGCTCTCGCCGCCATCGCGCGCGAACGCCTGTTGGCCTGGGACGGCTCTATGGACGCCAATCTTGTCCAGCCCACCATCTACTCCGCCATGCGCGACGCCCTGCTCAAGGAGATATTCGACCGCAACCTGACCCCCGGGCTGGCTCACGATGCTTGGCATCCGGCCGACCGCGGCCTGGGCTCGTTCGGCAACCGCCTCAAGGCCCGCTTGGTCGAGATGCTCCGGAATGACGACCGCTCCCTGCTAGCCGATGGCGACACCTGGCCCGACGCCATATCCCGTGCTCTCACCCGTGCCGTCGCCACCCTCTTCGCCCAACTGGGCGACGACCCCGACGCCTGGGTCTGGGACCGGATTCACCGTGCCGTGCCCCGCCACACCCTCTCCGCCGCGCACCCGGAACTCGACGGCCTGCTGGACCCGCCGCCCATCCCGACCAGCGGCGACGGCGACACCCCGCTGCAGGGCGGCTACTCTCCGGCCACTTTCGCTACCGTGACCAGCCTCTCCGTGGCCCGCTACTCCTACGACACCGCCAACTGGGACAACTCGTTGTGGGTGGTGCCTCTCGGCAGTTCGGGACACCCGGGCAGCCCCCACTACCACGACCAGTCCGAGGCCTGGAGAAAGGTTGAGATGCACCCAATGCGCTGGAACTGGGACAACATCATCGCCAGCAGCGAGACCCACCAGACCCTCCGACCGTAGTTGGAACCTGAACGCAGCCAAAACATAATCAGTTGCCCATGTGCTGGGTTAATCAGCCACGAATGCGGACTCACTGTGGACAATCTGTTGATAAAGAAGCACATACACTAAAATGAAGACACTAAGCCGCACAAAAAGAACCGGGCCCGCAACATCGCGGGCCCGGCCTCACCTTTCCGACGGTTGATCCCGGCGCTTATTCGGCGCCGTGGATCTGCTGGTTGAGGTAGAGGTCGATGCCGATCGTGCTGATGATCTCCAGCTGCGTCTCCAGCGTGTCGATGTGACCCTCCTCATCGCGGATCATCCCCTCAAGGATGCTGCGGGTGGTGTAGTCGCCCACCGACGCACAGTGGGTGATTGCCTCAGCCAGCGTGTCGACCGCGCCTTTCTCAGCCTCCAGGTTCAGCTCCAGGTCCTCCTTGATCGACTCGCCGACCTGCACCTGGTTCAGCCTCTGCAGGTTGGGCAGCCCCTCGAGGTACAGGATGTGCCGGATCAGGTGCTGGGCATCCTCCATCTCCGACAGGCTGTTGGTTCGGAACAGCTTTCCGACCCCCGGGAAACCCCAGTTGTCCGCCATTTCCGAATGAATGAAATACTGGTTGATGGCCGTAAGCTCAATGGTGAGTATGTTGTTAAGGCGTTCAACGACGCCTTCCTTGGCTTTCATACAGGGACTCCTTGCTATTCAAAAAATACGCCGCCGGCGCGCTTCACGTCGCCGGCGGCCTTAAAGCTCGCCTATATCCATTATATCATTTCGTAATTTAGTTATGCGGCTTTGATAAACAGCCCCACAAGCTTCAGCTCAACCATCTCGGATATGCGGTCAATGTTGTTCAGGCAGCGCCCGCACGCGTCGCCATCGTCAAATCCCCAAGTTTCCTTCAGCTCGTCCGGGGAACAACCCCGGCGCTTGGCCGACTCGACGGCTTCCGAGAGCCTGACTCCCTTGCACACGCAAACGTACACAGTGCTCGCCTCCGCTCTGGGTGCGCTCATCCGCTTGATGATGAGAAATTTACATTAACCTTCCAATAGTGTCAACCCTTTTTTCCAAAGTTCGTGAAACGAATTATTTTACGAAATACGTAGTGTCTGAACACTGTCGGACGGCCAAGAAAGGGACCGCCGCAGGTATTGCCCGCGGCGGTCCTTGTGCCCGTTGAATCTTGAGCGGTACGACGAGGTCTACTGCACCAGGTTCGGCGTGACCTCGGCCGGAACCCCCCCGGCCTCCATCTCCCGGGCGCGGGCCTCGACCGCCGGCAGCACCGAGGCGATCAGGTCTTCGTCCAGGTCGGCGGCAACACCGGGGTACCCGGCCCGCTCCAGCATCGCTCCCAGCTTCTTGCTCTTGAACTGGTCCAGGCACCAGCCCAGCGGGTCCGGCACCAGTGTCTTGTCCCAGTAGATCCGGTGGTTCTTGTTGCGGGGCCCATAGTGGTAGTGCGGGCCGTCCCAGAAACAGTCAAAGGCCAGCAGCTCCGTCTCCTCGGTGAACACCCGGCCCGTGTTGCCAGCCAGGTCCGCCAGGAGGTGGATGGCCACTCCGCCGTCGCCCGACCCCAGTTTGCGGTTCTCCAACCCGAACTTGATGTTGCCCGCTTCGAACACATCGGTGCCTCGGTTGTGCTTTACGGTGTTGCGCTCGGCCGCAAACTTGTAGCGGGCCGCTTCTTCAACCTCGTTCAGCGCCTTGTCGACGGCTCCCAGGTTAACCGCACCGGCGGCCTCTGGGTATCCCGCCTCCGTCAGCATGGTCCCTATGTTGGTGCGCAGCGTTTTCACCGTCCAGCCGATGGGGTTGCCGTCTACCGTCTCGTCCATGCGGAACTTGACGTCCTTGCCACTGGGTCCGTAGACGTAGCTCTTCTCTCGGTCGAAGCAGTTGAACCGCAGCGCGGTCTCACCTACGACCTCCGCCAGGATGGCCACGCCTTGGTCTGAGTGGTCCTGAATGTTGCCGTCCCAAAGCTCGTGCTGGACAACGAATGTCACGTTGCCAGCCTCAACTCGAACTCGCCCTGTCTGCATCATATCGTCTAGTCTCCTCAATAATTAAGTGATGGTTTGTGTGTTTGTAGGTGGAATATAGCCATCGGCGAAGCGGGGTGTCAACCGATTCGCAACAGGGACTGCGGCCATTATGCGCTTGTAGCGTTGAGTTGGGGCAATCATCCCAGCACTTCCCGCCCCAGCACCATCCCTCCGCCCAGGATAACCAGCGTCAATACCGCGATCCGGAACACCCGTTCATTTAGCCGCCCCACCAGGAGGTTCGCGATCCCGAACCCGATGAGCAGGCCCGGCAGCAGCAGCCCTGCGTTGATCAGGGTTTCCCGCGTGTAGAGGCCGGTGGAGGCGAAGAGTACCACGGCCAGCAGGCTCGACATGCCGAACATCGCTGCCAGGGCAGCCCGCACCGTCGGGGTGGGCCAGTGCTGTGCCACCGCATAGACTCCTCCCAGCGGCCCCCCGATGCTGATGGCGGTGGTTGTCAGGCAGGTGACGAAGCCATACAGGATGCCCGACCCCGGGAAGGTGGCGACGGGTAACCGCAGGTCGAGCAGGTTAAGCAGGCCCAGCGCCACGATGACCACCCCGATGACGATTCGCAGGACTCCCGGGTCCGTGATGTTGAGCACGAATACGCCGAGGGGAGCGGCGGCAAGTCCTCCCATGATCATCCACTTGGTTACCGATAGGTCAATATGCCTCCAGGTCCGCGAGAGCACCAGGGACAACTGGATTACAATGAAGGTGTTGATGATCACCACCGTGGGCTTGGCGCCAATCAGGAGCAGCAGCACCGGGGACGCCACCGACCCCAGGCCGAAGCTCACAGTACCAAGTACGACGCCACCCACGGTTACGGCAACAATGGCGACTGCCAGTTCAACACCGGATAGCATCGATCAAGCTGTCTCCGCCGCCACTTCGTCTGTCAATGGACAAGTCTCCGCGCCTCGGTCGGCTTTGGTCGCGGCCCACTATATCACGGTGCCAACTCCCCAATTTCAGGACGTTTCCGAGGCCTGTTAACGTCCCAATCTACGAGGATTGCCTGCCCGTGATCCATTGTTGCCGCGAGTCAAATCCCGGTGGAGTATTCCCCAGCATAGGAATAGAACAGGTCCCGCAATCCAGTACTCCGGAATGTCCCCATCAACGACTCCTCTCCCCACCTTACCCTCTCTTTCGATTGCTGACAGAAGCCCCTTGCCAAGCCTCATGGCATCCCCCTACTATTGAATTCAGCGGACTCGAAGGCCCGCCGTCCAACACGCGACCGTCGCGATAAGTGCAACCAGTGCAACCAGTGCAACCATGGACGACTCCCCCGGCCCTGACCCCGGCACGTTTCACCCCGGCGCAAACCCTCCACTCGACCTGATCGGGGGCGGGCCAAACCCCGGATAGATTCCTAAATTGCGCAGAAATGCACTCATTTCCCCCTTTGTGGCCCTAACCCGAGCTCCGGCACTCCTCATGCGCCCCGGCGGGAACCGGTTTGCCGCCATGCCTGCACTCTCCAAAATTGGGGAGCCGGGGCCGTGCCACACTAACGTCCAGGGGCGCTGCCCGAAGGCCGGGCGGATGGCTCAACCACCTTAAGCAAAACGCCATCCCGAAGCCCCTGCAGTTCGACAAGCGTCGGCCCAAACCTTATAGTGGGAAGGACGGCGTCATTACATCGGGGTCAGCGGGAGAAGGTGGCGTTATGCCGGCCAGCCAGACTACCAACGAAGAGATCGCCGAACTGTTCGAACATCTCGGCATGATGCTGGAGATGAAGGGCGATTCTGCATTCAAGATTCGCGCCTACCAGCGTGCCGCACGCACCATCGAAGAGTTGTCATTCCCCTTGGACCAGGCCGTCGCCGACGGACAGAAGCTCACCGGCATCCCCGGCATCGGCAAGGCCATCAGCGAAAAGATTCACGAGCTTGTCACCACCGGCCAGGTCCAGACCTTCGAGCGCGTCAAGTCCGAGCTGCCCGAGGGTGCCCTCAACCTGCTGGCAATACCCGGCATCGGCCCCAAGACCGCCGTGCTCATCGGCACCGAGCTGGGCATCAGCACAATCGAGGGGGTGGAGCAGGCCGCGCAGGACGGCCGCCTAGCCTCTCTGCCTCGCATGGGCAAAAGGGCCGCCGACAGCATTCTCCGCCACATCCGCGCCTCCCGTTCCATTAGCAGCGACCGCACGCCCATTGGCCAGGCCTTGTCCATTGCGGAGGCTGCCATGGCTGGCCTCCGCGAGCGCGATGCGGAGATCTCCATCCTGACCCCCGCCGGCAGCCTCCGTCGCTGGGAGGAGACCATAGGTGACGTCGACCTGGTAGCCATCACCCCGCAGCCCGAAGAGCTGGGTCGCTGCCTGGCCGAGCTGCCCCAGGTCCGCGAGGTACTGGTCAACGGTCCCCGAAAGACCAGCGTAATCGTCGACCCGGGACTGCAGATCGATCTGCGGACCGGCGAGGCCGAGTCAATCGGTGCCATGCTCCAGTATTTCACTGGCAGCCAGCAGCACAACATCCGTCTGCGTGACTTTGCCAACCGAATGGGTCTCTCCCTCAATGAGTACGGCATCACCAATGTCGAGTCAGGGCAGGTGGAGGTTTTTCCCGACGAAGAGTCCTTCTACGCCCGGTTGGGCCTGCCGCTGATTCCACCAGAACTGCGTGCCGGCATGTGGGAGCTTGAAGCGGCCATCGAGGGCCGACTTCCCCAGCTCGTCGAGCCCCTGCACCTCCGCGGTGATCTCCACCTGCATAGCGACTGGAGCGACGGCAGCGACCCCATCGAGACCATGGTCGCGACTGTTGCTTCCATGGGCTACGAGTACATGGCCCTAACCGACCACTCCCAGGGCCTGGGCGTCGCCAACGGTCTCACCCCCGACCGGCTGGCGGCCCAACGCGAGGTCCTCCGCCAGTTGCAGGAGCGCTACGACATCCGCATCCTCGCCGGCTCTGAGGTCGACATTCGCTCCGATGGCCGAATGGACTTCCCCGACGAGGTGCTGGCCGAGTTGGACGTGGTCGTGGCATCCGTGCACAACGCCATGTCCCAGGATCGCGAGACCATGACTCGTCGCGTCATCCGAGCCATGGAACATCCGTCGGTTACCATCATCGGCCATCTCTCCACCCGGCTGCTGGGCCAGCGCCCCCCCACGGATTTCGACCTGGAGGCGGTGCTGCAGGCCGCCCGGGACACTGGAACAGCGCTGGAAATTAACGCCTCTCCCGAACGGCTGGATCTGAAGGACACTCACGCTTACCGTGCTCGTGAGCTCGGCATCCCGCTGGTCATCAGCACCGACTCCCATCATCATTCCCACCTGTCCGGCGGACGGTTCGGCGTGGCTGTGGCTCGCCGAGCCTGGTGCGAGCCACAGCACATCCTCAACACCATGCCGCTGGACCATTTCCGCCGATTCATCACAACTCCCAAACCGCAGCGCATCAAGGTGTTCGACGACGTAGTGGCCACCGCCGCGCCGTCAGTCCCCAACGGTCATGCCTCTTCACAGGCCGGAGCCTGATGCCCCGCACTAAGACAGCCGCGTCCGCTGGAACCGTCCGCAACGCCGAGGCCAATGAGTTCCACTTGCCTACAACAGGGGCAGCGGACCCTGAGGGAACGTCTGAAGAGCCCGAGGGACTGTCTCCCGAGTACGTCATACTGCGTTTTCGCGTCCAGCTGGCAGAGGGGATGCAGTGGCACAGGGCGCTGCTGGAAGCCATGGGCCGGTGGATCCCCGCCGAGGAATGGCACGGCGACCGGCGATATAAGTACATGGTCGGCGGCGAGGCCTTCGACTGGCTCCTCTTGGCGGAGCGGCTTTGTGGCGAGGTCAGCGAGTTCATCCCCCAGCGGGAACTCGAACATCTCCTCTTTCATGGATTCTTCCCCGAGCCCATGATCGATGAGGAGTTTCGCGACCTGCTCGGAGTCAGCAAATACCGCGCCTACCTGAACTTCCACTACGGCGTCGTGCTGGAAGAAGCACTGCAACTGGCTGCCGAGGAATATGCCCGCAAGCGCCACCTCTCCCTGGGGTATTCCGACAGCGAGGAACTGATGGAGGAGGCATTTCGCCACCTGTACACCCAGACTCGCACCGACCTGCTCGCCGAGTTTCGCGCTGAGGCTCGTCTGGGCAACCGACGGGGTATGAACCTGTCAGACCTCAAGGAATTCACTTACTGGCTCCACAAGCGCCGCGTCAACTACTGGGACCCCGCCCGCGTTGCCTACGACACTCGTCTCGCCATTCTGCGCCTCGCAGCCCTCCGCGAAAGTGCCTACACCGCAACCTCGGCCGAATAGACTCTCTGTGCGCGCCGGTGGTATATTTCCTCAAAAGCCGATGGCGGTTTTCGAAAGCCGCTTGGCCCTTTCCCTTATCGGGCTGAAAGGATGTTACGGTTCTTTACCCATTCCACGCCGGGACCTCCGGCAGCGGAGCTAGTGTTCGCCAATGACTTCCGCCCACACTCCAGGGGCCGCTGGCCAGATGCCAAGGGCCTACAACGCCGCCGATGTCGAGCGGCGCATCTACCAGCACTGGCTCGACAAGGACTACTTCCACGCCGTTCCGCAGAAAGGCCGCCAGCCCTACGTCATCATCATGCCCCCGCCCAACGTGACCGGTGAGTTGCACCTTGGCCACGCGCTGGAAAAGGCGCTGGAAGACGCACTCATTCGCTACCGCCGCATGACCGGCGTACCGACCCTGTGGCTCCCCGGCACCGACCACGCAGGCATTGCCACTCAGTGGGTCGTCGAACGTCAGCTCATCGATGAAGGCACAAACCGTCACGACATCGGGCGCGAGGCCTTCGTCGAACGCGTCTGGGAGCACGTCGAAAGATCCGGCGGCATCATCCACGAGCAGTCGCGCCGGCTCGGTATCTCCGCTGACTGGGAACGCCACAAATTCACCCTGGACTCCGGACCCAGCAACGCGGTCCGCACCACCTTCGTCAGCCTGTACGATAAGGGCCTGATCTACCGCCACGAGCGGATTATCAACCGCTGCGTCCGTTGCGCCACCGCCCTATCCGACTTGGAGGTGGACTACCAGGACGTTGACGGGCACCTCTATCACATCCGCTACCCGTTGGAGGATGAACCCGAAAAGTACGTCACTGTAGCGACCACTCGCCCCGAGACCATGCTCGGCGACACCGGCGTCGCGGTGCATCCCGACGACCCCCGCTATGACGGCATCAGGGGACGGAACGTCGTCCTCCCAATCATGGGACGCGTGATCCCGGTGGTAGGCGACGAGGCCATCGACCCCGCGTTCGGAACCGGCGCCCTGAAGGTCACTCCCGCCCACGACCCGGTGGACTTCGAGGTCGGCCAACGCCACCGCCTCGACGCCCCCAATGTCATCGGCGAAGATGGCAATATGACCTCCGTGACCGGCAAGTACGCAGGCGTGGAGCGCTTTGAGGCCCGCCGTCGCGTTGTCGAAGAATTGGATTCACTGGGCGTGCTCGAAAAGGTCGAACCGCACAGCCACTCCGTCGGCCACTGCCAGCGCTGCGCCACCGTCGTTGAGCCGCTCATAAGCATGCAGTGGTTCGTCAACATCGGCAGCCACGAACAGCCCGACAGCATCGCCGGCAAGGCCTACCGCGCCGTGACCGAGGGCGAAATCCGAATCGTCCCAGAGCGATTCACCCGCGTCTACCTGAACTGGCTCGAGAACATCCGCGACTGGTGCATCAGCCGCCAGCTCTGGTGGGGACACCGCATCCCCGTCTGGTACTGCGGACCTTGCGGCCACATGACCGTCGCCATGGACGACCCGGACGCATGCGAGTCCTGCGGCTCGACCGACATCCTCCAGGACCCCGACGTCCTCGACACCTGGTTCAGTTCCGGTCTCTGGCCTCACTCCACCCTCGGCTGGCCCCCGGACCTGTCGGACAAGGGAAAATCCGACGACTTCGACTATTTCTATCCCACGACGGTGTTGGAAACGGGGTACGACATCCTGTTTTTCTGGGTCGCCCGCATGATCATGCTGGGCATCGAGAACACCGGCAGGCCGCCCTTCAACACCGTCTATCTGCACGGCCTCATCCGAGACGGCTCCGGCGCCAAGATGAGCAAGACCCGTGGCAACACCATGGATCCGCTGGACCTGCTGGATAAGTACGGCACCGACGCTCTGCGATTCGCTCTCACCACCGGTACCGCGCCGGGTAATGACCTGCGTTTCACCGGGAACCGCTTGGAAGCAGGGCGCAACTATGCAAACAAGATTTGGAACGCCTCCCGTTACGTCATCAGTCAGCTCGAGGGAAAGCGTGGCCTCGAAGGGTGGAGCAACGTCGTCCCCGAACACCGCGAGGACCGTTGGATCGTTAGCCGCCTGGACCGCATGACCACCGACGTCAACCGCGCCCTGGAAAACTTTGAACTCGGTGACGCACAGCAGCGTCTCCACGAGTTCATCTGGAACGACTACTGCGACTGGTACATCGAGATGGCCAAGATTCGTCTCCGAAACAACAACGACCCGTCGCCGCTGCCCACGCTAGCCCACGTGCTCGAGCGCATCCTGCGCCTTCTGCACCCCTTCATGCCCTTCATTAGCGAAGAGATCTGGCAGACCCTGAAGTCCGAACTGCCCCAGGAAAAGCTCTCTGGTAATGGTGAGCTTGTCGAACCACCGGACTCGATCATGATCGCCCCTTATCCCGCGTCGGGGGAACGGATCGACCAGGCGGCAGAGGAGGAGATCGCGCTGGTGCAACAGGCGGTGCGCGCCGTTCGCAATACCCGGGCCCATCTCCGCATCCCCGCCGCTCAGCACCTCGAGGCCCTCGTCGAAGCCAACGGCCAGCGAGAGGCTATTGAGGACGAGGCCGACGTCATCCGTACCATGTCCCGTATCGAGCCGCTACGCATCGTCTCTGGTCCAGCGGAAAGTGGCCCAGGGGTCCGCGGTGTAACCCTCGTCGTCAGTCCACTGGTGGTGCGCCTCCCGCTTGAGGGCGTTGTCGATCTGGAAGCCGAGGGCGAACGCCTGCGAGCCGAACTGGTCGACTGCGACCGCAACCTGGACCGGGTCGAGAAGCTGGTCTCCAACCCGAACTTCAGGGAGAAGGCCCGTCCCGACGTGGTTGAAAACGAGGAGGCCCGCCTCGCCGACCTGCGTGATCGCAAGCAGCGCCTCGACGAAATTCTGCAACAGTTGGGGCGGTAGAACTCTCGACCCGCCTGTTGGAGTTGAGCAAAGCAATGCCGCAGCGCCTGGGCATCATAGGCCACCCTATCGGCCACTCAATCTCGCCGGTGTTCCAGCAGGCCGCGCTGGATGCCATCGGCTTTGACGGTACCTACCAGCCCTGGGATGTCGCCCCCGATGAGGTGGGTGAGTTTGTCGCCGGTCTGCGGGCCCCCGGCACTCTGGGTATCAACGTGACCGTGCCCCACAAGGAAGCGGTGATCCCGTTCCTCGACGAGGTAGACGACTGGGCCTCCACTGCCGGCGCGGTCAACACCATCGTCAACCGCGATGGCCGACTTACCGGCTACAACACCGACGGCATCGGCTTCCTCCGCGCCCTGCGCGAAGGCGCCGACTTCGAACCACGGGGTCGCGACGTTTTGGTGCTGGGCGCCGGTGGTTCAGCCCGCGGGGTCGTATACGCCCTGGCCCGTGTGGGAGTTGCCCAGATGTTCATCGCCAACCGCACCCTGGAACGGGCGGAGGGGCTGGCAGCTCTCTCCGTAGATAGCGGTGCCGCCGCTGAGGCATTGTCCCTGTCAGATGCCCCCGGAGCCGCAAGAGAGGTGGCCCTCATCGTCAATTGCACCTCTATGGGCATGGTCCATGGCCCGGACGAAGACGGAACGCCCCTTTCTGCCGCCGATATTCCGTCCAACGCCCTGGTCAATGACCTGGTGTATAATCCGCTCGAAACGCCGCTGCTCCGCGAGGCCGCCAAATCCGGCGCCGCCACTCTGGGCGGCATCCAGATGCTGGTCTACCAGGGCGCGGCATCCTTCGAGATGTGGACGGAACAGGACGCTCCCGTCGCTGTCATGCTGGAAGCTGCCACTGCCGCCATGCGTGCACGAGGTTAGGCAATCTCCGCAGCGGATAACTTGGCGAAAACCCACTCCGTTTGGGAGAGGGGTTTTTTGAGTAACGAATAAATACGAGATGACTGGAATAGTATGGTCCGTTTTGTAACTGCCGGGGAGTCCCACGGCCAAGGCTTGCTCATAATTGTCGAAAATGTGCCCGCCGGATTGCCTATTGACGAAGACTATATCGGCGTCCACCTGGCCCGCCGACAGAAGGGCTACGGGCGCGGCGGTCGGATGCTCATCGAGCAGGACTGGGCGCACATCATCTCCGGCGTGCGCCACGGGACGACGCTGGGCAGCCCCATCGGTATGCGCATCGAAAACCGGGACTGGGCCAACTGGGAAGAGGCCATGTCGGTGCGCCCCATCGAGGGCGAGCCCCAGAGCCCCCGCAGCCAGCGCGTCACCCGCCTGCGCCCCGGCCACGCCGACCTGCCCGGCGCCATGAAGTACGGGTTCAACGATGTGCGCAACGTGCTGGAGCGATCCAGCGCCCGCGAGACAGCCGCCCGCGTCGCTGCCGGCGCCGTGGCCCTCCGCCTGCTGGAGGAGTTCGGCATTGCTGTCCGCAGTCACGTCTTGTCCATTGGCAGCATACGTGCTGAACCCGCCGCCGAGATCGACTGGCAGGCCGTGGAGGACTCTCCGGTTCGCTGCGCCGACTCCGAGGCCGCTGAGCGTATGACCGCCGAGATCGACGCCACCAAGGACGCCGGTGACACAGTGGGAGGCATCGTGGAGATCATCGCCGAGAACGTCCCTATCGGCCTTGGCTCCCACGTGTCCTGGGACCGCAAGATTGATGGCCGTGTGACCCAGGCGCTCATGTCCATCAACGCCGTAAAGGCGGTGTCCATCGGCCCCGGCTGGGACATCGTCCACAAGCGCGGCTCAGAGGTCCAGGATGTAATCGAGCCGGTAACCGACCCAGACCGACCCTGGCAGCGACGCACCAACAACCTCGGCGGCACCGAGGGCGGAATGACCAACGGGATGCCGCTGACCGCCCAGTTCGCCATCAAGCCTATCGCCACCCTGATGCACCCGCTACCCTCTGTGGACCTCGACACTGGCGAAGAGGTACTGGCCCACTACGAGCGCTCCGACATCTGCCAGGCTCCGCCGGCCTGCGTCGTCGGCGAGGCCATGGTGGCACTTGTGCTGGCCGAGGCCTTTATGGAAAAGTTCGGCGGGGACTCTGTCTCCGAAACCCGCCGCAACTTCGAGGGCTACATCAAGACCGTCGGCCCCCGTCTGGTCTACCAGTAGCCAACTCCTGTCTCGCGACACCCAGTCCCCAACTCCTCCTCAGGGGGAGGGCGGCGCCATCGAGAATCGCCGCACGTCCCCGGACAATTCCATGTTGGCATTTGCGAGTCGTGTATGAAATTCGGCGTCACAATGTTCCCCAACAATCTCGAGGATGTGTCCAGCGGGGCTCGCCTGGCAGAGGAAATGGGATTCGACTACGTGGGAATTGCCGATTCCCAGTCGTTGGCCCGCGAGCTGTATGTAACTCTCGGGGTCGTGGCCGCGGCGACCGAACGTGTCATGCTCGGGCCAACGGTCAGCAATCCCCTGACCCGCCACCCGGCGGTCGCCGCCTCTGCCATAGCGTCTATCAACGAGTTGTCCAGGGGCCGGGCATTCCTCGGCCTGGGCAGCGGCGACAGTGCTGTGCTTAACTTGGGACTGCGTCCGGCGCGTCTGGCCGAACTGCACCACTACATCCAGAGCGTCCGCGAGATGCTGGCGGGAGAAACCAGCGAATTCCGCGGCGACCGGACCCACGTTCGCTGGTCCAACACCACGATTCCCGTAGCAATGTCCGCCGAGGGTCCGCGCACGCTGGCCATGGCGGGATCCATAGCCGATGCCGCTATCATCCACACGGGCCTTACCCCCGAGGTGCTGCATGATACAGTTGCCCGCATCCGCGAGGGTGAACGCTCTGCCGGCCGGGCACCTGGGGCAACCGGCGTATGGGCCTTCGCCAAGTGCAACATCGCAGACGACCGCGACGAGGCCGTTGGGGGAATCAAGATGGCCCTGGCCGCCTCAGGCCATCACGCCTTTCGGTTCACCCTGGAGGGCAAAAACGTGCCGGAGGAATACCGCGAGGCCGTGTCCATCCTGCACCACGAATACGAGGCCGCCGAGCACGAGCAGGTAGGCCAGACCCGCAATGCGGTACTAACCGACGAGCTGGGTCTTACCGACTACTTCGCCGACCGGTTCGCCGTCGTCGGCACTCCCGGGGAGTGCCGCGAGAAGGCCCGGGCCATCTTTGACGCTGGAATTGACGTGCTCCTGATAACCGCCATAGGCCCCTCCCCCGAGACCATCATCCGCCGCTTCGGCGAAGAGGTCATCGCCCCGCTCCGGAATTTGTAACCACCTGAACAACCATGTACTGCCATAGGAGGCACTGGCTGTCTCCTCCAGGACGGGGATGCTTACATAATATTTTCCCCTTAACCCAGCGAAATTATCGCAATGTCAAAAATCCCGATTGGATTGCCGCGGTGTGCTATCATTTCCGCGCGTAAACAGGAGGGATCAGGGATCCAGCTTTGCGCAGCTTTGTGGCCGTGCCAACACATTACGTGCGAGATCGAGTTATTCGTGGACAAGGGACTCTTCATAGTATTTGAAGGGGGTGAGGGCTCCGGCAAGAGCACCCAGGCCGAGTGCCTCCTGCAGCGGCTCTTGGACGCGGGGCATCAGGCCGTGCTGGTCAGAGAGCCCGGCACCACCACCCTCGGCCTGTACCTGCGCGAATACCTAAAGAGCAAACGCCCTCTGACCCTTGAATCGGAACTGCTTCTGTTCGCGGCAGCGAGAGCCCAATTGGTGGCCGAGGAGATCCGGCCCACCCTTGAGCGAGGAATCAACGTCGTCGCCGACCGCTACACCGGCTCCACTGTCGCCTACCAGGGGTTCGGGCGAGGGATCCGTCGCGATGTGATCGATTACCTGAACGACTATGTAACCGGCGGTCTGAACCCCGACATCACCTTCCTGCTGGACACCGAACCCACCGAGGGCCTGGAACGCGTGGGCTCCCCCCAGCTCCAGATGGCCCTGATGCCCGAGGACACCGCCGAGGTGGGTCGGGCCGATGTTGCCGGCCACCGTCGATTTGAGGACCAGTCCGTGGGCTTCCACAACCGCGTGCGTCGAGGCTACCTGGAGTTGGCCAAGAGCGCCAAGGGCTGGCAGACTGTCGATGCCCGCCAGTCGATAGACGAGTTGTCGAGCCAGATCTGGGATGGGGTTTCGCACCTGTTGTCTGGAATGGTATTCGATCCAGCGCCAACAACCGCTACCGCTCTCATGCCTTCCCAAGAATGAAAATAGAATAGAAGCCCCTCCTGTTCAGGAGGGGCTTCCATTCAGGTATCGCCCTTGATTGTCAGGGCATCCGGTAGCGCCCTTTAGTCGTCGGCAGCTACCAAGTCGGCCTGCTCGATCTTCTCGCGGACATGTGCCAGCATCTTGCGGACGCGACCCAAGTCGGGGAAGATGTTTCCTTCGCCCTTCTTGTCAAAGATGCGCTCACCGTCCACAAACACTTCCATGATGCTCTGGCCGCGGGGAGAAATGGCCACCGCTGCGTCGGGTCCGAAATGCCGGAAAAACTCGTTTGCCATCCACGTGGCAGTTCCTAGATGCTGTCAACTGACGCAGTAGGTAATCTCGATCTGGACTTTGCCTTCCATCGGTTTCCTCCGAGGGATTCAGGATATTGTTAGTTTAGCGTTACGGAGCACTGCGCGCAAGTGAAAAATTGCACTATCGAAGGCAGCTTGGCAAAGGCGCTGTTTTTCCCTGCTAACACTAGCCTGATTATACCGAGGCTGTTTACACTCGGTAGAACATTACCGCCCGCTCCGGTTCGCGACCCTGGCTTACCGAGGCGACGTTGTATCGCTGGCCCAGCATATGCTGCAGCCGGCGGATGTGGGAGCGCTGGGGTGCCAGCTTGACCGTGTTCTCACCGCCTAATACGCGATTGGCCGCCTCTTCCGCCTCCACCATGGCCCGCTCTATGTTGGGGCCCTGGGGCCGGTCCTCTGCCTCCGTTGCGGTCCGGCCCCCGTTGCGGTTCCACTGTCCCACAACGGTGCGCAGGAAGTCCTGCAGCTGGGGCAGAGAGTTCTTTCGCAGAACGAACACCGGCTTGCCATTGGCCTCCGCGATCCGTACGAGTTGGGATCCCCGCCGGTAGTGAGTCTTGGTGGTGAGCACCACGTCGGCGCGGCGCAGTTCATTGACGATCTGGGCTGGCACGCCTGACTCCACCATGGCGGCTTCCAGCTTGTCCCTCCCCACGCCGAACAGGAAAACATGCACTTCAGACACCATTGCGGCCTCTTCCGCGGACATTTCGCCCATAGGACTCGGCAGGCGAGGAGTCGCCGCGCTCCGGGTTTCCTCTCGGTTGTAGTCCCGGTTAAAGTCCCGATTGTGGTCCCTGCTGCGGCGTTCGGTTCCCGGCTCGCGGCCGTTTCGGCGGCCCTCCGGTTTCCAGGGTGCGGGAGCGTCCTCATTGGTCCGGTACTCTTCTTCCGCCCGCTGTAACTCTCCATTTTCGTCGATCCAGCGGATTTCAGGCACTATCGGGTAGCCACGAAGCCACTGGTCAACCACGTGGGCTACATCGCTGTGCACCGCCAGACGTTCCCAGCTCTGTATCTCCACCACTACGTCAAAGGTCGGTGGAGCCTTCCGTTCCAGCACCGTCTTCTGAGTGCCGCGGTACCGGGCCTCCTGGTCGCCAAGGGTTACCGTCTGAATTCCTCCCACTAGGTCCGAAAGGGTGGGGTTCATGATAAGGTTGTCCAAGGTGTTCCCGTGGGCCGTGGCGATCAGCTGTACTCCCCGTTCCGCGATGGTGCGCGCGGCGGCCGCCTCTTGCTCTGCTCCCATCTCGTCAATGACGACAGCCTCCGGCATGTGGTTCTCCACCGCCTCGATCATCACGCCATGCTGCTGTAGCGGAGTTGCGACCTGCATCCGCCGGGCCCGCCCGATGGCTGGATGGGGAACGTCTCCGTCGCCCGCGATTTCGTTCGACGTATCGACGATGACCACCCGCTTGTTCGCTGACACTGAGAGGACCCGGGCCATTTCCCGGAGCATCGTGGTCTTGCCCACGCCTGGTCTTCCCAGCAGGAGGATATTTTTGCCCGAGAGCGCCAGATCCTCGATCATCTTGATGGTCCCGAACACGGCCCTTCCGATGCGACACGTCAGTCCAACCACCCGTCCGCGCCGGTTGCGGATGGCCGATATTCGGTGCAGGGTGCGCTCGATGCCGGCCCGGTTGTCGTCACCAAACTCGCCCAGTCGTTCGATGACGCTCTGTAGATCGTCGGTGCTCACCTCTTCGGAACTTAGGGGTGCATCGCCGCTGACGAACCTCGCCTCTGGCTCCCGTCCCAGATCCAGCACCACCTCCAACAGCTCTGACAGATCCTCTCGCCGCCGCAGGGCATAGGATACCCTGCCCGGCAACACCTCCAGTAGCAACTCCAGTTCATCCCGCACTGCGTCTTGCACCGTCGCCAATATCATTCCTCCACCCAGGATGATTTGGGTCCGTTACGGATACCGCCAACGCCAATTGCCGCCGATCCGCTATGGAACGGCAACTGAAGAATTCATTCCGCCATACTGCAGAAATACTGATGCACCCGCGTATCGCGGGTGAGTTCGGGGTGAAAAGCCGTCGCCAAGAGGTTGCCTTGCTGTACAGCCACCGGGCGCCCGTCATCGAGGCTGGCCAGCACTTCCACCGACGATCCGACGCGGAAAACCACGGGCGCGCGAATAAATATGCAGTGGTATGGCTCCGGGGAGAGGGGGGTGATCTGAAGCTCCTGTTCGAAGCTGTCGACCTGTCGACCAAAAGCGTTGCGCTGAACACCGATGTCCATGAGCCCCAAGGGAACAGGGTCCTGTTCGGTGATCTCGTTCGCCAGCATAATCATGCCAGCGCAGGTACCCCAAACCGGGCGGCCATCGGCAACCATGCCGGCCACCGACTGCCGCAGGTCGTATATCGTCATCAGGCGGCTCAGGGTGGTGCTCTCTCCGCCGGGAATAATCAATCCGTCCAGAGCCTCGAGATGCTCCGGCAACCTGACCTCCCGAGCCTCCACGTCAATGCTCCGCAGGATCGCAATGTGCTCGGCGAAGTCGCCCTGTACCGCTAATACGCCTATTTTCAATTCTGTGTGCCGGTAGCCCCGCTATCCTTGAAATATAGACCCGAGATTCAGGCCCTGTCTTGCGCCTAAGTGGCCCTAGCTCAAAGAGGTTCGGTGGCCAACTGCTCTTCAGACAGATCAACCATCAGGTTGAAAGTCTGCAATGTGGTGGCCCCAAAAAGGAATTGGTGTTCGGCTTCACAAATAACTGGGCAGGGGAATTAACGTCCCTTGATGCCGTAAAGCGCTATCCCGGAGCCCTGCTCAACTTCGCTCCCGTCCGCTATGGTGAAAGGCCTGTACTCCAAGGTAGATATGCCATGTTGCGCCAAGAACGAATCTGCCCCGGCTGAATGAGCTCCACTGTTGTCTACCTAAAGTTGTATTCGGAGTGAGTTAAGTGACACTATCCTGCGCACGGCCACGGGTGACCTTAGACAAGCCCATTCGTGCCGGTGCCATCAGAAAGCATTAAACGCTCCGCGTTGCCAGCAATTCGCCCTCAGGAATATCCCGGACGTTGCGCCCGACCATCGGCTCGCCCAAGTCCTTTGACACCTCGGCCAGGATCTTTGGGTCGTTGTAGTGGGTAACAGCCTGCACGATGGCATAGGCCCGACTCGCCGGGTCTCCAGACTTGAATATGCCAGAACC
Source organism: Dehalococcoidia bacterium (assembly GCA_965215675.1). Classification (GTDB taxonomy): domain Bacteria; phylum Chloroflexota; class Dehalococcoidia; order Lucifugimonadales; family UBA3495; genus VXOI01. The sequence goes on from OZ244112.1 coordinate 970,881, forward strand.
TACGAACACGCCGTCAGCACCCAGCTGCATCATCAGCGCCGCGTCGGCGGGGGTAGCCACGCCGCCGGCAGCAAAGTTAACCACCGGCAACCGGCCCTGCTCGCGGGTCTCCTGCAACAGATCCAGCGACACCCGCAGATCCCTGGCCTCGACCACCAGTTCGTCGTCGGGCATGGTCTGGAGCTTGCGGATGTTGTCCTGCACCGCCCTCATATGCCGCACCGCCTCTACCACGTCGCCCGTGCCGGCCTCGCCCTTTGTTCGGATCATCGCTGCCCCTTCGGAAATGCGGCGCAGTGCCTCGCCCAAGTCCCGGCAGCCGCAAACAAAGGGCACTTTGAACTCGTGCTTCCAAATATGGTGAGTTTCGTCGGCCGGGGTCAGCACTTCCGACTCGTCGATGTAGTCGACGCCGAGGGCCTCGAGGATCTGCGCTTCGACGAAATGACCGATCCGCACCTTCGCCATAACCGGAATGCTCACCGCATCCATGATCCGCGTGATAATGGACGGGTCGGTCATCCGGGCCACTCCCCCGTCCGCGCGAATGTCTGCCGGCACGCGCTCCAAGGCCATGACAGCCACGGCCCCTGCCTCTGCGGCGATTTCCGCCTGCTCAGGCGTAACTACGTCCATGATGACGCCGCCCTTCAGCATCTGGGCATGCCCAGCCTTGACGGTAAAAGTGCCGGTTAATATGTCTGCAATTGCCATTCCTGCCATCCTTCAGCCGGGCTAGACCGCGTATGCACGCTGTCTTTCACCGGGTAGAATTTTCATTTATCCGTGCTCTTCAGCCCGGGCATTCAGACCCGACATACCTATTCCGGGAACAGGGTCATTATACGGGGCGCTATCTTTGTTATCAATTACGTTGGCATAGACTCCGCCAGTAGTTAGAACATGGAAAAGCTGACGCAAAAAGAGGCCACAATCAAAGGCCTCTCAGTGTCGGCTCGGGACGCAACCGCTTGCGATTTGGAAGTCCTACGTCCGGACGGCCTCGCCTGCTCCCAATGACTGCACCATGCGGTCCATGAAGGCCGCCAAATGGAGAGTGCCGGCTATGGCCGTCTGGTAGCTCATCCGCGTTGGCCCCACGACACAAATCGCGCCTCCGACGCCTCCCGGTCGCCCGTAGTGGCACACAATAACGCCGAAAGGGCGAAGAGACTCATCTCGGTTCTCCGCCCCGATGGTTACTCTGGGGCCGGACTCCCGCTCTGTCGCCACGATTCGCTCCACCATAACCCGCCTTTCCATCATCTGGACGAGCAAGCGGGCGCGTTCCCCCGCAGCGAATTCAGGCTGATTCAGCAACCGACTGAGCCCCTCGACATGGTGCTCCGGCAGGTCCGCCTGTTCCGACTCCTGCATCATCTCCAACGAGTCGTTCAGCACTCTCTGCTCCAAGTTGCTTAGGCAGAGTTGTAGTGACTTGATCTGTCGATGGTTCAGGCCAGCTAGGGAACTGTTCAGGTGTTCGGCGACCACGTCCAGCTGTTGTTGGCTGACTGAATCGTCCAGCGGCAAAAGCCGCTTAAGCAATCGCGTCTCGCCCAGAACGATCACCAGCAGCGCGATGGACTCTTGGAGGAAGACCAACTGCAGCCGTTTCAGGCGAGGCGATGTTGAGCGTGGCTCCGTTACGATAGCGAGGTTGGCTGTAATCTGCGACAGGGCTGCCGCACACCGTCGGGCCCATACGGCAGCATCGGGCTCCGCGTCGTCCAGCCACCTGTCAACCCGCCTCCTCAGGCGCACCGACAGTTCCGGCCACTTGTCCAGGGACTCTACGTAGTGGCGGTAGCCCAGGTCCGACGGAACGCCGCCTGCGGAGACGTGAGGACGGGATATGTAACCTTCTTCCGTAAGCTGGGACATGGCGTTTCGCACAGTGGCAGGGCTCACTCGAAGTGCAGGGCTGCGGGCGATTCCGTCTGACGCCACGGGAGTGGCAGTCTGTACGTATTCATCTACCAGCAGGTTGAGGATAGTTGATGCGCGAGAGGTTAGCATCGGTTTTGCCGCCATTTGAGGAGAGGCCGTCTGTTTCCGGTAGAGCTTTTCACGAAATTAGCACAGCGTTCTCACTGGTGTCAAACCGCCTATGGAGGAAATCCCATCCGGCAGGATAACCCGTTTTCCTTCAAGAACGGCGCTGGTTGCCCTGGATGAAAATCGACCTACTGGTCAGCCGTAAAAATACAGGGACTGGCCGGAGGGCGGCCTTGGCTGCTGGCCCGTGCCAGATGTCAACTCCAGCGTTTCCTCGACAGGTACGATTGGAAAGAGAGGCCTCTCGCGGTCTGTTCAAGAGAGGACCGTGGTCCTAGAAATCTGGCCGGAAAGTGGTTTGAGTCGCCGAACATTTATAATTGGGGTCAACAAGAGTAGCGAGGGTTGAGAATGCTGGGAGAGCGTTCGGACCAGAGGGGTCTTTGGGAAGCGGACCGGTTGTACCTGGACCACGTGGGGAAGGACACCTTCTACGGTCTGCTGGCTTCCCTGCGGGGCCGGCTGTTCCAGGACTCCGATTTCGCGGTGTTCTACTGCGCTGACAACGGCCGGGACAGTGTGCCGCCCAGCCTGCTGGCCACGGCGCTGCTGTTGCAGACCCACGACAAGGTCAGCGACGCCGAGGCCAAGGCCCGGGCCGACTTCGACATCCGCTGGAAGGTGGCTCTGGGGATTGAGGTGGAGGACAGGCCCTTCGCCAAAAGCACGCTCCAGGTGTTCCGGGCCCAGCTGATCCTGCACGACAGGGTGCGGGAGGTATTCGAGTCCAGCCTGCGCCTCGCCCGGGAGTCGGGCTACCTGAAGAGGCGCAGCATGAAGGTGGCTCTGGACACGACCAACATCCTGGGCCGGGGCGCGGTGAGGGACACCTACAATCTGCTGGCCGACGGTATCGTCAAGCTGCTGCGGGCGCTGGCGCAGGTTGAGGGAATCAGCGTCGGGAAATGGGCCAAGGCCCGGGGATACGGGCGGTACCTCGCCTCCAGCATCAAGGGAGAGGCGACCATCGACTGGTCGGACAAGCGGGCGCGGACGGCACTGCTGGCGGGGATTGTGGGAGACGCGGACCGGCTCTTGGAATTATCGCGGCTGGCCCAGGGGGAGTTGCCCGAGGACGGTGCTGAGCGTCAGCAGATAGTGGCGGCGGCGGAACTGCTGGGGCAGTTGCTGCTCCAGGACATTGAGCGCAAGGGTGGCGACGGCGACGGCGATGACGGCGTGAGCCTCAAGGACGGGGTGAGCAAGGACCGGATGATGTCGGTGCACGACCCTGAGATGCGCCACGGGCACAAGAGCAGCAGGAGACGCTTCGACGGACACAAGGCGGCGATTGTGGTTGACACCGACACCCAGCTGATCACCGCCGTGGAGGTACTGCCGGGCAACGCTCCGGACAACCTGGGGGCGCTGGAACTGGTAGAACAGAGCGAGGCCAACACCGGTGTGCCGGTGCAGGAGGCCATGGGCGACGCCGCCTATGGAGACGGAGCTACCAGGCAGACCTTCGCCGACGCGGGCCGCACCCTGATTGCCCGGGTGCCGGGACGGCCCGACCGGCAGCGCTTTCCCAAGAATGACTTTGTCATCGACCTGGTGGCGGGCAGTTGCACCTGTCCGGCAGGGCAGGTCACCCACACCATAGTGCCAGCGGGACGGCGTACGGATGCCGCGGGTCGGATACACCACTTGCAGGCCTTCCAGTTCGACGGGTCCGAATGTATGACATGTCCCCTGCGGTCTCAGTGCATCTCGGCCAAGGGCAGGAAGGGACGGCGGGTGCTGATCCATCCCCAGGAGGCTCTCCTGCAACAGGCCCGTGCGTTGCAACAGAGCGCCGGGTATGACGAATATCGAGCGCGACGCGTGGTGGTCGAGCACAGATTGGCCCGACTGGTCCAGTTGGGCATTCGCCAGTCCCGCTACTTCGGACGCGCCAAGACGCGATTCCAGCTGTACCTGGCGGCTACAGTGGCCAACCTGACCCTGGTGGCGGGCAAAATCGAGCTGTCGGACAGTGTCGGCGGTGGGCTTCCGCGCCACCGCGCCGTCCTCAGTGCCGTCCCCAGTGCCGTCCCCAGTGATGTCCAGGCTGTTTCCCACGGTGTGGTCGCCCATGCTACGGCCATTTTCGGCGCTGTCCGGCTCGGACTGCTGTGGTCCCAGATTCTGTTCGCCCCGGCTTTACTGCCGAAATCTCTCTCCCCATCCAGGGCTTTTCGGCCCGGCTTCTAGTGGTATCGAACCCCATTTCGAATGACCGCATTAGCTCCAGGCACTGCCCAACCGGCGCATTTTTACGAGACTCACCAAGTAACCACCCCAAGTAGGATGACCAACACAATGACTATAAGTACCGTGGCTGCCGCTACAGGAGGAAACGCTCGACCTAGGCCAAGGCTGTCTCATTCTTGGCGTTGCCAAGGAGGTAGCCATCGGTGCGAGTCTGGTAGGTCGTGCAAAAGGGGATCGCAATTTACTCCTTAGTTCTGTCCTCATTGCCAATTTCCCGCATATCGCTGCTCGTCCCCTTGGCTCCTTGGTACGTAGCCTCGAGCACTGAGAATCTCAGCTGGGAACGAGTATTGTTCCGGAATCGATTGCAAGGCTAGCCCAGAATCTTGCTTCCGTTCCGGCAATCGTAAAATATGCTGCCAGCTCAATAGGGAAGTCCTGTAAAAAAGCCCCCTCGAGCAGTGAGAAAAATTGGGAATTGTACAAATAATAAGTATCTGGGCACTGTAATTAACTGGAACGTAAAAAGGCGTTGGTTTCCGGCCAAGGGAAAGGAGGAGGAATGACGGAGAGTGGTAGCCCGTTGTCGGGCAGCTAGCCACTTGTTGCTGTCCGGTGGTGCGGAAGGTCGGACAGAGACGACGGCCAATAGCTGCCTTGTAATCTATTCCATAGATACAAGAACTTCAACACTAGAGTCCACTCTTAGTCTATCCAGGAGAGGGGATATGCGCAGACGGCTGCATTATTCCCCGTAGTGTTGAGTATGGGGGCCTATGATAGGGAGTGTCCAACCAATTGACTTGGTCAAACCGGCAGGCCTTCGGCACTGACAGCGCCGTGTGGAGTCGCGAAACTCTTACCAAAGGGCGTGAGGACTCCCAGAGATGTCTACCGGCCCGTAAACATCCGTAAGCGCGGACAATGCCTCGGCTGGACGCCAGCTTTTCCTTCACCATACAGCCGCTCCGATCCCTGAACCTCGTTGTTCACTCCCAGATACGACCGCGACAACTCGGCGAAGTACTCCCCGCCCGCCGTCCTCCTTCAGGTCAAAAGCGTCCGGCCGCAGCCCGGTCTACTAAACTAAAGCCAAGGTGAAATGTACATATCGCTAGACCGCACTATCGGTGCCCACCCAGTTGGGGCCTGAAGGTGATATGAGGTGCCGTGGAGTCCTTGCGGTCATCGTCAATCTCCCCGAAATGCACATCCCACCTTGGTATTGGTTTAGCGTCGAACTAAGGAAGAGCACGGCTTGAGTTCGCCGTGCTCTTCGGTAAACCTGTAGATATTGTCCGGGAAGCCTGCGTTCGGGCTAGACGAACCAGCCCATGCCTTCCAAGTGGCCACGCAGGAAGGCTATCTGGCCTCCGTGGACGACGTTGTCAAAGACCAGGACACCGATGATGGTCTCTTTCGGCTCGGGGTCCGAACCGGGACTCAGGCTCAGGGTGGCGCTCAACTCCTCGTCGGTCACGGAGGACATATAGTCCCGGCAGCAGGCCTTCATGGCCTCGTAGTAGCCTACCAACACGTCTTTGGAGGGAAGCGGCCACGCGGCCACGCGCGCCTTGTCCCAGCCTTGGCCGGTCGTCTCCGGGTCGTCGCTCAGGCCGAATTTCTCGCACCAACCGTCCTCTATCCATATCTGTGGTTTGCCTTGGAACCTGGCATTCATGAAAACGTCCACCACCCGGCTCATGTGGAAGAGGAGCCAACCGATGGAATTGTCGCTGTCGGATATCTGGCGCGCCAGTGTCTCGTCACTCAGCCCGTCTATGGCGCGGTCTACCATACCCCAGTTACGTTCCAGCGCATTTGATATCCCGGCGGAAACAGCCATGGTTTCTCTCCAAAGTTTCGTTTGTTTGGGGTCGCGGGGCTAATTGTAACAGCCCCAAAACTGGAATGGTCTGGAATGGTCTGGAATGGTGAGGTAGCGCCGACGATCAAGAAGAGACCTCCTGCTAATCTGCGGCTGTAGTATTAGAGTCCTTTCGGTAGTCTTCAAGACCCTCGAAATGTAGATCCCACCGTGGCTTTAGTTTAGTACTACAGTCGCAGATCGAGGGCAGGTAAAATGAGGGTACTCAACGGGCGGTGAGGTGAGGGTGTGGTTGTTGTGAGGGAAGAGGTTGCGGAGGTGGCCCGGTGGGCCGAGGGCATCGAGCGGGTGCACGAGTGCATTGCGGTACGGTTCCGGCGTCCGGAGCCGCGCCGGCGGGCGCTGGACTATCTGAAGGGGTTGCTCAGCCCGGTGGAGCGCAAGAACGGCTGGCAACTGGCGGAGCAGGCGGGCGATGCCACTCCCGATGGGGTGCAGCGCCTGTTGTACAACTACCGGTGGGACGCGGACCTGGTTCGCGATGACTTGAAGAGCTACGTGATCGAGTATCTGGCCGACGCTGACGCAGTTCTGGCGGTGGACGAGACCGGATTCCTCAAGAAGGGGGACAAGTCGGTGGGGGTGCAGCGTCAATACAGCGGCACGGCGGGGCGGATCGAGAACAGTCAGATTGGCGTATTCCTGGCCTATGCCAGTGGCCAGGGGGAGGACTCTGCTGGACCGGGAGCTGTACCTCCCCCAGGTGTGGGCGGAGGACTTGGAGCGCCGGCGGGAGGCCGGGGTGCCGGAGGGGGTGTCATTCCGGACCAAGGGGCAACTGGCGCAGCTCATGCTGGAGCGGGCGGTGGAGTCGGGAGTCCCCTTCGGTTGGGTGGCCGGGGACGAGGTGTACGGCAACGACCGCAACCTGCGGCTGTGGCTGGAACGGCGGTGCGTTCCCCACGTGCTGGCCATCAAGCGCAGCGAGAAGCTATGGGCTTTGACCGGCAAGGGGACCGCGACAGGTGAGGGCCGACCGTCTGGCCTCTGGGGTTGAGGAATGCGCTTGGGTGAGGTGCAGCGCCGGGGATGGAGCCAAGGGACCACGGATCTACGACTGGACCAGGGTGGTGATACGGCCCCTGAGGGAACCTGGAAAGGGCTACTGGCTTTTGGCCCGGCGCAGTTTGTCCGACCCCGGGGAACTGGCCTTTTACGTATGCTATGGACCAGTTGGAACGATCCTGGAGAACCTGGTGCGGGTGGCGGGACGCCGGTGGGCCATAGAGGAATGCTTTGAGGAGGCCAAGGGACAGGTGGGTCTGGACCAGTATGAAGTGCGGAGGTGGGATGGCTGGTACCGGCACATCACGTTGGCGATGCTGGCCCACGCGTATCTGTCCGTGATCAAGCATCAGGCCATGGAACAGGGAGAAAAGGGGGCTACTACGGCCCGGATGAAGAGCTGATTCCCATGACAGTGCCGGAATTGCGCCGGTTGCTCACCCGCTTGGTATGGACGGACAACCAACCGCCTGATTTCATCCTGTACTGGTCATGGTGGAGACGGCGCCACCAAGCCAGAGCTCAGAAATGCCACTACCAACGGCGCCTAACTAATCTGCGACTGTAGTACTAGCTCTCGCCGTTCATCTCCGGGATGTGGGCGTGATGGGTGAGCCGGTCCAGCAGCGCCCCGGTCAGCCGCTCCGAGCCGAAGACCTCGGTCCATTCGTCGAATGGCAAGTTGGTGGTGACCAGAATGGAGCCCCCTTCGTGGCGCTGGCTGAAGACCTCGAAGAGCAGTTCCGGGCCGGTCCGAGACACTGGGACAAAGCCCAGTTCGTCGATGATCAGCAGGTTCAGGCGGGACAGTTGCCGCTGCAGATTCAGCAGCCTTCTCTCGTCCCTGGCCTCCATCATTTCGTGGACCAAGGCGGCGACCGTGGTGAAGCCCACCGACATCCCCCGCTGGCAGGAGGCCTCGGACCGGAGCCGCGAGGTCGCCGTTAGGTAACCGAGAGCCCCCGGTCTCAGGACCCGGTCCACTCGAAGCCAAGGTTGGCAAAGCGGACGAACACGGTCCCAAACGGCGCGGCCAGCGGGCCGTTGGCCGCCAATATGGCGATCGTGTGTTGAGCGCCGGGGGTGGCGTCGCTGGATACCTGGACCCGTTGAGCAACGTTGAATCCCTGAACGGTACCCCTGTCGCGGTTGCATTCGCCGTCGATCCAGATTTCGCCGTAGTCGTCGACGCAAGTCTCAAACTGGACGCGCATCCCGTTGGTGGGGCGGCCGTTGACCGTCTCAGGGATGGTGATGGTGGTCCGGTACCAGGCGAAGGTGAAGCCGCTGGAGATCCCCACAGACAGGTCCTGGCACGTTTCCCAACCGGAGTCGTCGTAGGCGGGTAACCGGCACGGGCTGCCCTCTCCGTTGGCTACCAGCCCCTCGTTCTCCTGACCGGGCACAAAACCAATGGCGTATTTCCAGGTAGCATTAGTGGCTGCCTGTCCCGCCGCGTCTCCAATGTTGATGGTTGCTCTTGGCATATCTTCTCACCTGTTCACTAGGTTGCATTGCTGGTCGAGCAGATTAGTAACACTGCGCCCGGAGTTTTGCAAATCCGGGATGGTCTGGCAGCAGTGATCCGTGCTTTAATGGGCCTGCGCCAAGCTATTCCTTGGGGGGTTACGCATCGTGGTCGAGAAGAAGGGTACCGCTATTATGGTGGCCCACACCGATGTCGTCGTCGAGCATGACGCCGATTTCAACGCCTGGTATAACCAGTAGCACTTGCCCTAGCGGCTGAGCAACCCTGGATTTCTGGATGGGGCCCGTTGTGAAGCCCTGCGGGGCGGGCCCAGATACCTGGCCGTTTACGAACTCGAATTGGCGGAAGCCCTGCAGTCGGACGAATATCTGCGCCAGCGGGCCAACCCAACCGACTGGTCGAAGCGAGTGTCGGCCCTCATGGCCGCGGGAGGGATGGTCCGTAACGTGTACACTCAGATCTATCCCGTAGAAAGCGACCCGCATACGTTGGGCCGTGTAATGGCGCCCGCGCTCCAGATCGGACGCATGGGCGTGCCGCCGGAGATCGAGGACAAGTACAACAACTACTACGTAACGTGCGGACGCCGGGCAACCTGAGGATCCAGGGATGTATGCAGGTCCGCCGGTATCGGTCCGTCGAAGGTTGGCCCAAGTACCTGACCATGTATGAGTTCGAACTCGAGGAGTTGCCTGAGACCCTGGCATGGGAAAACCAGCGCGGCCAGGACGCGATGCACCAATACATCGGAGGTGCCTACGGTCACGTTTCGGGTTCATCGGGCGTGTACCGTCGTGTGTTTCCACCCCGCACGTTCTGACATCCGACCTGTTAGCTCGACCCCGCTAATTGAACGAGCGGTTTACCGCGAGAGGTGGCGGCGATGCCTCGAAATTTGACCCTTCAGGAGTCCCACGAATTTCTGGACAGCAGGCCTGGCTGGATTGCGTTGACCACCATTGGGCCAGACGGGTATCCCCACACCGTGCCGCTGGGCTACTTTCGGCTGGGTGAGGACATCGTAATGGGAGTCCGGGGCAATACCAGAAAGCTCAAGAACATCCAGGAAAACCCGAAGGTGAGCCTGCTACTGGAGAGCGGCAAATCGAGGGGGGACATCAAGGGCTTGATGATCCAGGGCACCGCAACGGTGCATTCCGAGCCCTCCGAATCCCTGTACTTTGCCCGGGAAGCCGCGAAACTGCGCGGTGTCCCTGAGCAGGAGCTTCCCACCGAGCCTCGAAATGACGCGGTTTACATAAAGGTGACACCGCAACGGATCCGCTCATGGGACTATTCCTAGCCGTTCCGGAATCGGGCGGACCGTGACGCAACCGACGCCAAGGGGGATAGACATGCCAAGACTGGAAGGAAAAGTTGCGCTGATCAGCGGAGGCGCGAGAGGACAGGGCGCAGTCGAAGCCAGGATGTTTGCCGGGGAAGGGGCTAAAGTTGTCATCGGAGACATCCTTGATGCCGAAGGGCAACAGGTGGAGTCTGAAATCAACGAGGGCGGCGGCGAGTGTGTTTACGTCCGGTTGGACGTCACCAGCGAAGTAGACTGGCAGCAGGCCGTCGAGACCGCCGTTGGCCGTTTCGGCAAGTTGGACGTTTTGGTGAACAACGCCGGTATCGGCAGCCCTCGCGGGCCGGATGGCGAGCGGGTCCTCATCGAGACCCTGACCGAGGACCAGTGGGACCGGACCCTGGACGTGAACGCCAAGGGAGTGTTCCTGGGCACCAAAGCGGCCATCCCTGAGATGCGCAAGGCGGGCGGCGGCTCTATCATTAACATCTCGTCGGTGGCTGGACTGGTGGGCGGGACCACCTCAGCCTACGGCGCGTCAAAAGGAGCAGTTCGTCTGTTCACGAAGGCGACTGCCATTCAGCACGCCAGGGAAGGTATACGCGCCAACTCCGTGCATCCCGGTGTCATCATCACCACCATGACCGAGTCCATGCTGGCCGACGAAGAAGGACGGGAGATGAACCTGGCCCGGCACCCCATCGGCAGGCTGGGAGTGCCGGAAGACGTTGCCTACGGGGTCTTATTCCTGGCCAGCGACGAGTCGTCCTTCATGACGGGAAGCGAATTGGTAATCGACGGCGGGCTAACGGCCCAATAGCCGCCGGTTCTGGACTGATTCAAGAGCGACTGACCGCATCGAATCAGACGAGGAGGTTGTCCGTGCCAATCGAACGGCTATCACCGGAGTTGGACAGGTTGGTATCAGCCGACCAGGAATTGGAGGAGCTGGGCATCGGCTACGAGGTTGCCGAAGGGCCCCTCTGGTGGCACGAAGCGGGGCACCTTATTTTTAGCGAAGTAAGGGGCAACAAACGATGGCAGTGGACTCCCGGCAGCGGCATCACCCTGTTGCGGGAATCGACGAACAACGCCAACGGACTGACCAGGGACCTCCAGGGCAGGATGATTCTCTGTGAAGGCGGCGCGGGGAGGGTGACGCGGATGGAACCGGACGGTAGCATCACGGTGGTGGCCAACAGCTACCAGGGCATGCGATTGAACCGGCCCAACGACGTGGTGGTAAGGTCGTCGGACGGCAGCATCTACTTTACTAACCCCGGAGCGCCGGACCCCGAATTTCCTCTGCCATACTCCGGCGTCTACCGAGTGTCTGCGGATCTGGGTACGATTTCGCTATTGGTGTCGGACTTTGCCTTTCCAAACGGCCTGGTTTTCTCGCCTGACGAAAGCATCCTCTACATCGCCGACTATCGCGGCGGAAGGATCAGGGCGTTCGACGTGAACCCAAACGGGATGTTGAACCTGGCCAGCGACCGGGTGTTCTGCCAGCTTATCGCGCCCGTCCCCATCACCCCTTATGGCCCCGACGGAATGAAGGTGGACGTCGAAGGCAACGTCTACAGCAGCGGGCCCGGCGGCGTGTGGATCATCGACCCGGCGGGCAACCATCTGGGGACGATCCACACCGGGGCGCAGACGACCAACGTGGGTTGGGGCGGGGACGACTGGAAGACCTTGTTCGTCACAACCTTCGGTTCCCTGTACCGCATCCAGATGAAAGTCGCCGGAATCGCCGTGCCAGGCAACGGCTAGACTACTGGCTATCAACAAAGACGGAGGTGAAGTAGGCATGGACGCAACCGGAGTCTCCCACATCGCCATTTGCGTGGCGGACATCGACCGGTCATTGGGCTTCTACCGGGATATCCTGGGTATGACCGTGGGGTACGACCGGATTCAAGACACCACTACAGGCGGCCTCCCCCACGTGTATAAGCACACACGGCAGACGCGCCGCCAGGTGCGTTTGGTCATCGGCGAGGGTGAGAACTGCCCCACCATTACCATGACGACCCACCCCGGCGAAGACGCCGACGGGGACCCCATCAAGCTGGACCAAATCGGCCTTAGCCATTTTTCGATCTCGGTCTCCGACCTGAAGGGCCTGGCTGACGACCTGGCCTCTAAAGGCGTAGAGTTCGCCGGACCGCTGGAGTCCCGGCTCAATGCCCGGGGAGAGTTGACCAGCTTCTACGTTTACGACCCCGACGGCATCCTGCTCCAGTTCGACGCCGGCGGCGGAGGATAGGAGAAGGGAGGCGGGGCTATGGCCAGGCAAGGGATCGTGCTCTACCACGGCATCGACAGCGGCGGGGAGCTGAAGGAGTACGCCGAGACTGCCGAACGCTGCGGCTACGAGTCCTTGTGGGTCACCGAGCGGTATTTCCACGAGGAGACCTTCTCCATGCTGGGTTTTCTGGCCGCCGTGACCCATGATATTAAGCTGGGCGTGGGAGTGGTCAACCCCTTTACGCGAAATCCGGCGCTGACCGCAATGTCGGCGGCCACCCTCGACCGCATCTCAGGGGGGAGGTTCTTGCTTGGCCTTGGCAGGAGCGACAGTTGGGTGGTCCAGTACCGGATGGGGATACCGTACCGCGACCCCCGTGCCAGCCTCAAAGAGACGGTTGAGACCGTGCGCGCCCTGCTGTCGGGCAGCCCTGTAACTTCCGAAGGAGGCCAATTCAATCTGGCCAACGTGGGGCTTGCGACCTTGCCCGTACAAGATCGGCTCCCAATCTATCTCGCGGCGATAGGTCCCAGGGCGCTGCGGCTGGCGGGCGCGGTCGCAGATGGCGTGTTGCTAAACGCCTATACTCCCACAACCTACATCAGCTACGCCGTGGACGAAGTGCGGAGGGCCGCACGTGAAGCGGGGCGTGACCCTGCCGACGTGGACATCGCTTGTATGTTATTGGTGCGCCCGACCGACGACCCCGCGGGCATGTTGGAAAGCCTCAAGTCGCGGGTAGTGCGGCTGCTGGACGAACCCCACGTCGGTGAGATTCTGCTGGAGAAGGGTGGCTATGATCCGTCCATACTGCCCGCGCTCCGGGAGTCGGTGAAACAGGACGGTGGGCGCGACGCGGTCAGCCTCATAAGCGACGACATGGTGGACTCGTTCTACGTCGTCGGTCCGCCTGAACGGTGCAAGGAACGGATCGAGGAATATCGCAGAGTTGGTGTCGACCTGCCACTGCTGCTCCCCAGACTGGAAGACTACAAGCAGGTGGCCACGACGCTGGCAGTCACTTGATGAGGCGGCGGTGCATGAAGAAGGACGCCACGCAGAGGGGCACAACCGAAATAGCCAATAGTTGGAGCGCCCACAGCACCATTGACCACGTGAGGTCGCCCGATACCAGTCCCCTCGTCAGGGCCGCTGCGAGGGTCAGGGGCAATGCCCAGGAGAGCATCTTGACTGTGTGCGGCACGTGGTCCAAGGGAAAGAAGACTCCGCTCACATAGAACATGGTGGTGCATGTAATACGTTGCAACACCCACTATGCCATCGATAATCAACGTTAAGAAAACGCCGACCTAGTACTCAGTCATGTTTGGAATCAAAGGGTTCAGCGTCCCCTGCAATGTCGGTTGGGCAACCACCCTAGGGTCGTAATGTTCCAAGGATACTTCTATTCCACGGTTGACCGAGTACTAGGGGGAATCGAGGTTTCCGGCCAGACTTCTGGCCAGCTAAGATTGCTACTCAGCTGGCCAGAACCGTCACGAGCACTAGGCAATTCCGCATATTGGGCGCCAAGGATAACATCTCACCGGATATGGCTGGTTTTGCCAATTCGGTGGTGGTGCGGTATCAGGACTACAACGATATTGGTGTGGGTGGTCATTCCAGGGACTCGATTCCCGGCGCTCTTGCCATGGCCGACTATCTGAGAAGTGACGGCCAAGTTTGACATGATGAAGCAGTCGTTAAGAACCCTCCGTCTTAGACCATAGATTTCAGACAGCGGTAAGGCGGAGTTAAGCCGGCGCAATCCAGTCGACGGCACGTTCCCCTATCATGACCACCGTTGCATGGCTACCACCTGACCTTGTAACCCGCGGCATCACCGACGCATCGACCACCGACAACCCCTTTACTCCCTTGACGCTGCAATATTGATCAACAACCGCCATTGGGTCAGAATCCGGGCCCATCTTGCATGTGCCGGACACATGCCTGGCTGTTCCAACGGTCTGGCGTATATAGAGGTCCAAAGCGTCGTCGTCGGCCAGAATGTCGTCAGTTGGGTGGAGCCGGTAATCGGCCACGTCTTTATACGCATCGGATTCAAGGAATCCAATCGCCATTCGCACGCCTTCCCGCACCCGGCGAATGTCGTTTGGATGCTGGAGATAGCGGTAGTTAAAGACCGGCTGCACTGAGGGATCGGCAGACGCAAGCCTGACGTATCCTGAGCCGTCGGGTAGCCCGAGCGTGCACGAGATTCGCGCCACCCGGTCCGGGGGAACTTCACCGTTCAGGTATTTGGTCCGGAGACCGGGGACACGCTCCGGCCGTTCGTCAACCATAGGGGTGGTCCTCAGCAACATATCATTGGCTTCGCTGGACCCGTGGGAGGTGTAGTGTAAACAAAAACGCGCCGCATCGGCATCAGCAGCCAGGGTCATTCCGTCTTTGACTTTAAAGGTAATCTGGGCGCTCAGGTGGTTAAATAGGTTCTGTCCCACTCCGGGAAGCTCATGAACGAGAGGTATCCCAAATTGCTGAAGTTGGTCATTGGGGCCGATTCCCGATAGCATGAGCAGGTGGGGCGACTTGATAGCCCCAGCGCTCAACACAACCCGGTCTGCTTCAACGTTGAAAATCTCGCCTCCGCTTTCTACTTCCACACCGACGGCCTTTAGATCCTTGATCAATACCTTCCTTACGAAAACCCCTCCCCTCACCGTAAGGTTAAGACGGTGGCGCATGGGATTTAGGTGAGTGATGGCAGCGCTCATCCTCCAGCCGTCCAGGTTGTTCGAGGGCCACACGCCAACGCCCGAGGGGTTCGGGCCATTGGTATCCTCGACTGCCCCATAACCCGCCTCCAAACAAGCTGCGTGGAAGGCCTTTTGGATGTCTGTCCAGGGCCCGGATTGACGACGCCTTACTGGCATAGGTCCGTCGGTTCCATGAAAATCATCCCGAATGTCGAGATCGTGCTCAGATTTTCTGAAGTAAGGCAGTACCTTGTCATAAGACCATTCATCGTTGCCCATACCAGACCAGGAGTCGAAATCCTCAGGTAACCCCCTTTGCATTGCCTGACCGTTGATGGACGACCCTCCTCCGATCACCTTGCCCTGCGCTACGTGGATCTCCCCTTGCTCCTCGGTGATCGTTCCCCGCAGGGCCCAGTTATGTTCCGAGTCTGGGGATTCTGCAAAACTTGTGTGGCCGAACTTTATCTCATCCGGAAGATAGGCTGGATCAGGGTAATCTGGCCCGGCTTCCAGCAACAAAACGGAGGTATTCACGTTTTCAGCCAATCTGCTGGCCAACACCGATCCAGCCGCTCCCCCACCGACGATGACAACGTCATATTTCATGGGCCCTCCTTAAATGCTTCGTCTTCTAACATATGATTTCCCAGTTTTAACTGATTCCGCTGAGGATAGGACATTCTAGGATTTCTCCAATTATAAACCGGCATTCTCCATATCGGCCGACCAGCTGGTTCCCAACAGGATAGTTGGAGTGTAAACGGCGGAGGTAAAGTGGACCACGTGGGCGGCTCGGCCTGCCTGATTTGTGGCTGTCGATATCCAGGGAATATGTCTGCGTAAGTGTTCAGCAAGAATGCCACTTTCTATTCCTCAGCGGTATCCGATGGCGGGGTAGCCGGAGTTGCCCGAGACAGCCGACACGGCTGTCTTTCAGCATGGATGTATTTCCTCACGGTCTCTCTGTGGACGCCCAACTCCCTCGCCATACCTCGAATGGACAACTCTTTACATACAGCGCAGGGCAACCGCATTTGGGTCTTTGGTCGTTCCCGGCACCAACGGCTTGTTTTACTGCCCCTGCGTAACTCTGTGCCGGAAGTCTCTTCTCAGTTCACCGAAGAGACAGAGCGATTCGTTTGCGTTCCAGGTCGACTTCAAGCACGGTCACCCACACCCGCTGCTGAATTTTAACGATGTCCGAGGGGTTGCTGACGTAGTGGTCCGACAGCCTGCTGATGTGAATCAACCCGTCCTGGTGTACACCCAGATCGACAAAGGCGCCAAACCCGGTCACATTGGTTACCACCCCGGGCAGCTTCATGCCTGCCGTCAGGTCCCCGATCTGGTTTATCCCCTGGGCGAAGTGAAAGGGTTCAAATTCCTGGCGTGGATCCCGCCCGGGCCGGGCCAGTTCTTCGATGATGTCAGTCAATGTCGGCAGCCCAACGTTATCTCTGATGTAGCGACTGGGGTCAATCCTATGGGCCAAAGCAGCATTGCCCACCATCTGCACCAGTGATTGGCCCAGGCCTTGGGCAATGGTATCAACAACCCGGTAAGACTCGGGATGCACTGCACTGGCGTCCAGCGGATGGTCACCGTCTCTGATGCGTAAGAACCCGGCCGCCTGCTCGAAAGCCTTGGGACCCAGGCGAGGCACTTTCTTCAGCGATTGCCGGGAGGCAAACGGGCCGTTGTCGTTCCGGTACTCCACAATTGCCTTGGCCAAACGAGGTCCAAGGCCAGAAACATACGAGAGCAACTGGCCGCTGGCCGTGTTCAGCTCCACGCCCACGCTGTTGACGCAGCTGGCAACCACGTCGTCGAGGCGCTGCCTCAATGCTTTCTGATCGACGTCGTGCTGGTACTGGCCCACACCAATGGACTTGGGGTCTATTTTGACCAATTCGGCCAACGGGTCCATCAGGCGCCGACCAATGGAAACCGCCCCCCGCACGGTGATGTCCTGGTCGGGGAACTCGGTCCGTGCCGCATCCGAAGCCGAATAGACCGAGGCCCCGCTCTCGTTGACCATCACCACCGCAATCTGAGGGTCCAAATCCAGCTTCCTCAGAAAGGCTTCCGTCTCCCGGCCCGCGGTTCCGTTGCCCACCGCAATGGCTTCCACCTGGTATTGCCGGCAGAGCAGAAGCACCTTACTGGCGGCTTCCTCCTGCCCCCGCGACCCCAATAGCGGATAGACAGTATCCTGGTGCATCAGCCGGCCCTGCCGGTCCAAACAGACCAATTTGCAGCCCGCGCGGAAGCCGGGGTCCAGGGCCAGGATGTTCTTCTGGCCCAGGGCCGGAGCCAACAGCAACTGCCGCAGGTTGTCGGCGAATACCCTGATGGCCGCCTCTTCGGCGCGAAGCCTGACCTCCTTGCGGACCTCCGTTTCCATTGACGATTCCAACAGCGGCTTATAACGAGTCTGAATGGCCAGCCGAACCTGCTCAGATGCCTGGGTTGACCCGCTAACAAAGAGCCTTTCCAGGATCGCTAACGCAGAGGAAACCGGAGGCGCTATATGCAACGAAAGCAACGCTTCCTTCTCTCCCCTGAACATGGCCAGTGCCCGGTGGGAAGGCACACCCGCAACAGGTTCCTGCCACTGGAAGTAATCCCGGTACTTGGCTGCCGCCTCTTCCTTACCCGAAGCCACCGTCGCCGAAAATACTCCCTCGTCCCAAAACAGCTCCCGAATTGCCCGCCGCGCTGTGGCGTCCTCGCTGACCCATTCGGCAATAATGTCCCTGGCGCCGCTCAGAGCGTCCTGGACATTTTTTACCTCAGTGTCGGGGTTCACGTATTCTGCAGCAGCCAGGCCGACGTCAAAATCTTCCTGGCCCCGAATATACAGAGCCAGAGGAGCCAACCCTTTTTCCCGGGCGATGGCAGCTCGAGTGCGTCGCTTGGGCCTGAAGGGCAAATATGTGTCCTCCAGGGCTGCCAAGGATTCAGCAGAGAGAACCGCCTGACCCAGTTCCTCCGTCAGAAGACCCTGCTTTTCCAGTGAAGACAGTATGGCCTTCCGACGATCCCCGAGTTCCCGAAGCTGCGACAGACGATCCCGAATATTGGAAATCGCCACCTCGTCCAGGGTGGCGGTATTCTCCTTCCTGTAACGGGCGATGAAGGGTACGGTTGCCCCGTCCTCCAGCAAGGCAACGGTGGCCACAACTTGCCTCCGCTCCAACTGAAGCTCGCGGGCAATTTGGGGGATCAAAAAATTATTCATGGTGGTGGACGGTCCATCGGGTATCGTTAGCTATATTGTGCATGTATGGTCCTGCAGAATCCTTCTCGAAGCAATTTTCTATGGAGCAATGGCTGTTTGGGAATGGCCCTGTGAAAAGGGACACCACCTCTCCCATCGGCAGTTCTGAGCCTCTTGGGTTGAGGCGCATCCAATCTGCCAGGTGATTCTGGACGGTTGCCGGTTCTTGCCATTTATCAAAAAGACCCCGGTTTCCCGGCACATCCAAATCTGTGGCCTTAAGAGGGCTCCGTTTGATCCGCCCCCGCTGTTCCGCACCCGGCTTTCGTCTTCCCGAAAGGACAAGTCCAGCACCCAATGGACCCGATTCTCGATTCCCCAATGGCTTCGAGTTGCTTGGAGAAGTCTCTTGGCGTCCGACTCTAAACGGGATATGTAATACCGGGATTCCACCGATACTCAGTCTCTCTGCCGCCGTTCTGCCGTCACCATCCCGGTGCTCCTCGACCCTGGCCAATACTTTCCGGTCTCGTCGGAGGACAACTGCTCCGGGCCGTCAATCGTCCAACAACGGCGGGTCTCAATGCGTCCGTGGCTCTTGTCTAGGGTCTGGCAGAAATCGTGCTTCATATCTTCAAATCCGGTCCTATGTCCGCAGGAAAACAGTCCACATCCTCCAGCAGCCTCCCCTGGTTTTCCTTGACCGCCAGAACGTAATCGGCTTCCTGGCCCACAATCTGCCGGGCTATCTTCTTCTGGCAGCCCATGGCGTCAATGGTGACGATGCAACCCGACATGTCCAGCAGGTTGAGCAACTCAGGTATGGCCGTGATTTCATTGGACTTCGCTTCCACCTTGGTCTGACCCAACACCAAGGAGTTCTCCGAAGCCCGAGCGCTGACCATGTGAATGACCTCCTTCCCCGAGTTGCGGTCGTGGGAGCGCCGCAAGGTCTTGCCACCCACGGCAATCACCTGGCCGTGGGTCAACCGGTTGACGCTGCTCACCCAGTCCATGAGGCAGTCCCGGAATTGTTCCGGGTCAATGCGGGCGAACACCCTGGCAAAGGTGTCAGGGCAAGGTACCCCGTCGGGCAGGTCCAGAAATCTCTGGAACCATTCGTACTTGCATTGGACGAACAACTCTACGTCGCTCCAACCCTCAGCGCCCCCGATAACCGCGCGGATGGTCATCGTGATAATGTCCAAGAGTTGATGCCGCTTGCCCTAGCCCCTTCTGGGGTCCTCCATATTGCCAAAATGTTCGCCTCAGCTGACACCTGCATTACTGCTCATCACCACCATCCCTACCATCATATGCTTGCTCACCACTTAAATCTTGGCAGTCACCTTCCTTTTCTGGAGAATGCGGTTGCCCTGCCCTGCCCTGCCCTGCCCTGGCCAGTAATCCGTTGATAATTGACACCGGAATTGGGCTACACTAGGCTGTCGATTAAGCGGCGCCGGTATCCGGTGTCAGTCCACTCGTGGTTTAATCGGCCGGAGTGGTTTAGCCAGCCCAAAAGGAATACAGGTCTGGAGGTAAATCATGCCCGGAACTCCGTTGCCTATAGGGTCATTCACCTCCCCTCAGGTGAAACGGGTCCACTACGGTGAAGGCTGTCTTTCCGGTCTTCCAGCGGCGGTGGATGAGCTGGGCGGCACCAGAGTGTTCATCATCACCGGGCACTCCCTGATGCAGCAGGGAACTATATTGGGGCGAATTCAAGAGTTGCTTGGCGACCGCTGTGCTGGAGTTTTTGGTGAGACGCGCCAGCACGTCCCCAGAGCCACGGTGTTGGCGGCTACCCGAGCGGCCCAGAGTGCCGATGCAGACCTCCTGATCAGCTTTGGTGGGGGCACTCCCAACGACACCGCCAAGTTGGTAGCGTTGTGCCTGGCTGAAAACGTCACCAATGAGCGCCAGCTTGACCGCTACCGAATCCGGTTTCAGTATCCGGATAAAGTGGAAATACCGGCGGTGCACAACCCGTGCTTACCCCACATTTCGATCTCCACTACCCTGTCAGCCGGCGAGTTCACCAACTTTGCCGGGGCCACCGACGAGGAACGCAAGGTAAAGGACCTGTATACCGGCGCTGGGCTTTGGGTGTCGGAGGCGTTTCTGGACCCAGTGGTCACCACGGCCACACCGGGATGGCTCTGGGCCTCGACCGGTATTCGAGCGGTGGACCACGCCATTGAAACCGTCTGCTCCAACATCAGCTTTCCTTTTTCCGACGGACTGGCCTTGGAGGCGCTGCGGCTCTTGCAGCCACGCTTACCCCGGTCCACTAGCGACCGTGACGACCTGGAGTCGGCTGGTTACTGCCAAGTAGCCGCCTGGATGTCCATCTATGCCTTGACCAACGTCCAAGTGGGCCTGAGCCACGGCTTGGGCCATCAGCTTGGCGCCAGGAATGATGTTCCCCACGGGGTGACTTCCTGCATCATGCTGCCCCGAGTGATGGAATTCAACCGCTCAGTGACGGCTCCGCAACAACGGCGGATTGCTGAGGCCATGGGTGTCGACACCCGGGACGCCAACGACGACGAGGCCGCCGCCGCGGCGGTCTCGGCCTTGGAGAACCTGATCGACACTCTCGGCATTCCCCGCCGGCTTAGCGATTGGGGTGTTTCAGAGGCTGACTTGGCCCTCATTGCTCAGGACGCCTTGGAAGACTTGGTGGTCGCAACCAATCCTCGCCCCATAGCCACTCAAGAAGAGGTCGTGGAGCTACTGCACCGGGCGCTTTAAGCGTTGCCATGGCCCCGGTGGACTGCAACGCTTGTGCAATGTCCGTAAAACCACATTAACGGACATTTCCTGCACGCCCCCAGCTCATGGCGAACCGGGTGCTTGCAGCGGGTAGGCGTGGTGTAGGTCAGCTCAGCCACTTGAGGGTCTCGCCGGCTGCCTAGCCCCAGGTGTATCGCGCGTTCATGTCTCCGTGCCGCCATCGCCCCTGGTGCTGGATCACTGCGGTGGGCGCTTCTGCGGCAACCATCCCCCTGGCCACGCCGATGCGGCCGCTGTGTCCGGAGAAACCATCGCCGAGACCCGCAGCCTTGGTTGCGTCCCTTACCAGGTTGGCGAAGGCCCCGCTGGTCAGGCCGAACACCGAGACCTCCGAGACGGGGTGTTCGGCCCCGTCCGGCTGAATCTCGCGCAGGGCAACGGAGGATGGATCGAGGGAACTTCTAGTCTGAAAGTTCCCATTTCCGGCGCGTCGGCCAGCTCAGAGCGCTTGGCCGCAGGTTCGTGCCGAGGCTGGAGCGATGGACCTGGGTTGCCCCGATGGGGACTTTTGGCGTAATAGTTCTCATATGACGATTCCTCACTACTGGAACCCCCAGCAGGTCGAGCAGCCCGTCCGAGAAACAGGGTTTACGAGTTACAGAGGGTATGATGGGGCGGAGCATCAGTCGAGCGGAGCGGTCAATGAGCAAGACCTACCTTCCCTACGATCCGGACCAGCAGTTGCTGCTGCCTGCGGCCCTACAGGAATGGCTGCCTGAGGATCACTTGGCCTACTTCATGTCGGACGTGGTGGACCAATTGGACCTCTCGGCCATCACCGCCCGCTACGAGGAGAGGCGGGGCGGCCCGCCCTACCATCCCAGGATGATGGTCAAGGTGCTGCTCTACGGCTACTGCAACGGCGTGGCCTCCTCGAGGCGTATCGCCCGGCGTCTCCACGAGGACATCGCCTTCCGGGTGCTGGCGGCGAACAACACTCCCGATTTCCGGACCATCTCCGACTTCCGCAAGGACCCTCTGGAGGCGTTGGCCGATCTGTTTTTGCAGGTGCTGGCGTTGTGCCGGCAGGCAGGACTGGTGAAGCTGGGGCACGTGGCCCTGGACGGCACCAAGGTGAGGGCCAATGCATCGAAGCACAAGGCGATGAGCTACGGGCGGATGAAGGAGAGAGAGGAGCGGTTGCAGGCCGAGGTGGACGAGTTGCTCCGCAAGGCACAGGAGGTGGACGAGGAGGAGGACCGCAGGTACGGCAAGGACAAGCGTGGGGACGAGTTGCCGGAGGAACTGGCCTTCCGGGAGAGCCGGCTGCGGAGGATAAGGGAGGCCAAGGCGGCGCTGGAGGCCGAGGCACAGGCGGAGCAGGCTGAGTCCGAGGGACGGAATCATCCCGGGGTGCCTGATGACAAGGCGCAGCGGAACTTCACCGACCCGGACTCCCGCATCATGCCCGGCCCGGGAGGGAGGGACTTTCAGCAGTCCTACAACTGTTAGGCGGTGGTGGACAGCGAGCATCAGGTGATCGTGGCGGCCTGTGCCACCGATCAGCCCTCGGACAAGGGGCAGGCCGTGGGCATGATCGAGGAGACCATGAGTAACACCGGCGCGGTGCCGAAAGAGGTCTCCGCCGACGCCGGGTACTACTCGGCCAAGGCGGTGGAGGAACTCTACGCCCTTGGTGTCGACCCGTTCGTCGCGCCGGAGAAGACCCGCCATGGCTGGGTGCCGCCACCCGCGCCCCGCGGCCGCATACCCAAGGGACTGTCAGCCAGGGACCGGATGCGCCGCAAGCTGCGGACGAAACGGGGAGGTGAACGCTACGCCCTCCGGATGGAGACGGTGGAACCGGTATTCGGCCAGATCAAGCAGGGCCGGGGATTCCGGCAGTTCCTGCTGCGGGGTCTGGCGAAGGTGAACCGGGAGTGGCTGCTGATCTGCGCCGGCCA
Organism: Dehalococcoidia bacterium; assembly: GCA_965215675.1. Taxonomy (GTDB): domain Bacteria; phylum Chloroflexota; class Dehalococcoidia; order Lucifugimonadales; family UBA3495; genus VXOI01. The sequence goes on from OZ244112.1 coordinate 993,720, forward strand.
CAACCTGCTGAAGCTGTTCCGGTATGGGGCCGGGATGTTCGGCAGGGTGAGGGGCAAAGGCGCCACCGGGAACAACAGGGAGACGTGCCGGACCATGGCCAGTGGGATTTTCAAGCGACAATCCGCCTGCGCCTAACCGCACCACGCAAGAACTGTTGCCGCTGGGTAATCCCGGCTGACCGACACCGCCAGTCGGTCAATCCTCAGACGGGCTGCTAGCGGCTCCTGGACTCCCTGGCGGACCTGGGACTGCGCCGCGTCCGGGTGGCGGCGCTCATAATGTGGCGGGCCGGTCTACGTGTCGGCGAGACCGTGGCTCTGGAGTGTCGGGACACAGACCTCACGAGCGGCTCCCTACTGGTCCACCTGGGCAAGGTGTGAAGGGCTGTCGAAGTTCAGGATAAATGTCCGTCCAATTGTTCACATTCAGCTTCCTTGCCTAGTCTGCGATGGTATCAGATGCTGGTGCCGCAGGAGGTGCCGGGGTGCCGACGCGTCGCCGGTTCATCAGGGGCTTGCGATGCGGCGTTCTCCCTGCTGCGCTTTAGACGGTAGCTCTCGCCGTTCATCTCTAATACTACAACGACGAGTTGTTTGGTAGGATAGCTGGCCAGATGATGATGGGCGGTTTGGGTGATGGATGCGGCGAGCTTCAAGCGGGTTTACGACAGCTTTCAGGAATTTCACGCCTTTTTTGCGGACTCCTTCGGACGCAAGCAGTGGCGGGAGCACAGCCGGAACTATCTTCAAGCCCTGCTGGTGCAGGCCGGGGAGCGGCGCAACGCCGAGAATCTCTCCGAATCGGTGGGCATCTCCGCCCGGGCGATGCAGCGTTTTCTCACCGAGGCCCGGTGGTCCGATGACGCAGTAATAGGGCGGTTGCAGGAATACCTGGCCCCCAGGCTGGGGCATCCCGAGGCCGTGTGGGTGTTCGACGGCAGCGACTTTCCCAAGCAGGGGAGGAAATCGGTGGGAGTGGCCCGGCAGTACTGCGGCAGGCTGGGGAAGGTGGCCAACTGCCAGGCCGGGATGTTCCTGGCCTACGTCAGCCCGCTGGGCCGGGCGTTGGTGGACAAACGGCTGTACCTGCCCCAGGTTTGGGCTTCGGACGATGCCCGGTGTCAGGCGGCGGGTGTGCCGGCGGAGAGACGCAGCTACCGTTCGAAGACGGAGTTGGCCTTGGAGATGCTGGCGCAGGCCATGGAACTGGGCCATCTGGAGGCCGGGTGGGTTGCCGGAGATGACGCCTTCGGGATGTCGCCGTCCTTCCGGGAGGGACTGGCGGCCTTGGGTATGCGGTACGTGCTGGACGTTCCGGGCGGCACCACGGCTTGGCCTTTGGAGCCGGCTTGGACCAGTCCGGAATATCCAGGCAATTCACATCCAGGGTTCGGGCGCCCCCGCAAACCCAGGCTGCGGGATGGGCAGCGCCGGACCATGGAGCAGGGCAGGAGCAGCGCAGTGATGAGTTGCCGGAGGAGGCCTGGCGGGAGATAACGGTGGCAGAGGGAAGCCAAGGGCCGCGCACCTACCGGTTCAGCGCCCAGCGGGTGCGGGTTACCAGGTGGCGCAAGCCCGGCGGAGGCGCAAGCCCGGCGAAATCCACTGGGCGGTCTACCGCCGGAATCTGGACGGCAGCGAACCTCGCTACTACCTGTCCAACGCACCCGAGGACACAGCTTTGGAGACTCTGGCATACGTGGGCGGTTCCAGGTGGCGCATAGAAACGGAGTTCGAGACTGAAAAGGGCGACGTTGGGCTGGACGAATACGAGACCCGGAGCTGGGCAGGCTGGCATCACCACATAGCCATGTGCCTGCTGGGCGGAGCGTTCCTGCTGGGCCTGCAGCAGGATTGGGGGGAAAAAGATGCCCCGGATCACCCGCCCGCAGGTGTACCGGGTGGTGCGTGAGATGCTGCCCCGGGAGCGGTTCGGGCCCGATCAATTGCTGTTGTGGCTGGAGGATACGCAGCTACGCAACGAACGGGCGCGCCGCTCCCACGAGAGACGCCGCTCCGCCCGCTGTGAAGGCAGAATGGACCCTCCACCCTGAACCCGTCGTTGTAGTACTAGGATGTGAACGTGGTGGGTGAGCCGGTCCAGCAGCGCGCTGGCAAGCCTTTCAGTATGGCGGCCCCGAAGGCTACTCTCACCAGCAGAATGAAGGACGCACCGTTCAGCAGGTCTGCGTCCGTCAGGCAAGTCGATTGCCCGGCCATTTCTATGTCGAGCTCACACTTGATTCTCTAGCTGAAGGCCGCCATCTGAAAACCGGCCACCACTGTAGCCGCAGCCCACAACTGAGGCAATTCGATGGGCGGCATCACTCTTTGGCCTTTACAAGCCTGACAGCTAGGACCAGGACGATACTGTCAGGTGGCTCGAATCGAACGAGGTCTCAGGCGGAGCCTGGCATTCTTTCGAGGAGGCCAAGCTGTTGGTGGCATGAGGTAGGCCCAGTTCTGATGCGGAAACGGCTTTGTCTCGGCTGCGCAGCGGCCCCGTAACCTCTCCGAGCCTTCCTCGAGACCGCCGAGGGAGCAAGTTAACCTGCCGTTTGAAAAGGGCGCCGGCGCCAGCCCGTCTTCGATGCGCAGATTTGCTGACCTGGGATTTGCGGTGTGACCGCAACGAATACAAATAGCGTCCACTCGGAACAACGAAATCCCAATTTTGACGACGTGTGCCTCTCGGGCGCATCCGCTGGAAGTCTTTGCAAGAAGTAACCTCCCAACCCCGCATCACGAATCTTCCTCCTCGTCCTCGGGTTCATTCCCTTCCGTAGATTGAGTAGAATCAGCCACCGGCGAGAAGTCAAAAATCGTGCTTGTTGATGATTTTACGCCGGACAGAATAATCTCTCCCTGATCCAGTGGTTGCAGCTGTTTGAGCGGATCCACTACTACGCGGACCCTGGGGCGGGCGTCGGCTCCCTCCACCTCAGAAACGACGACCAGGAAATAGTCATCTGTGCTGAGTGCCCGCCTTACCTCGGCGTTGGTAAGTTTCACCTGGTCTGGCTCCGCCCCTGCATGGACCTTGAGCGCAAAGAACCTGCCCAGGTCGTCGATGGCGTCTGCTCCCACTCCACGCTGGGTTCTAAGATCCGTTAAATCTTCTCGATCACTACCAAATGCCTTCCTAAACAAATCCATGCCTACCGTTTCCTTATCGAGGTCCGTGTAGGCACGATAAGAGACTCTGTTGGCCGGACTCTTGCTTTTTTCGAAGGCTCTTTCAGTTTCTTTCTCTCCTGCTTTCCACCTCCATCACCATCATTGCCCTCCTCTATCATCCCTTCGGGGAACGTGAGCTCTAGGTCATGTGGGTCGACCAGGATCCTGGGCACTGCGGGCGGCAGGGTCTTTTAATTGTAGAAATGCCTGTGGGGAGTATTGGATAATTGGGTCAGAGTTCAGGGAGTGTGGAGGTTTGTTGTGTCGGAGGTGAGTGTTGGGGATTGGGGACCCGGACTGTTGGATGCCCTGAGTGAGATAGAGGACCCCAGGAAGCCCAAGGGAGTGCGCCATCCCCTGCCGGCAGTTTTGGCCTTGTCGGTATGCGCCATGGTCAGCGGCGCCAAGAGCCTGTATGCCATCGCCCAGTGGGGCCGGGAGCACCCCCAGTTTGCCCGGACGCTGGGGTTCAGCCGGGAGCGTACCCCGTGCGTGGCCACCTTGCATCACGTGTTTCGCCGCATGGACGTTGACGCTTTTGAGACGGCCCTGGGCCTCTGGACCCAAGAATGCCTGGGGGAGGGGGAGGCCACCATTGCCATAGACGACAAGGCCCTGCGGGGGATACACGGTGGGGAATTGCCCGGGGTCAGGCTGGTGGCGGCTTATGCCGGAGAGAGCGGCCTGGTACTGGGACAAAAGGGGGGGTCAGGGGCGAACGCAAGGAGAGTGAACTGGGGCTGGCCTCCAGCCTGCTGGCCCAGTTGGAACTCAAGGGCAAGGTGGTTACCGGGGAAGCCCTCTATGCCCAGCGGGAGTTGAGCCGCAGTGTCTTGGAACAGGGCGGGGACTACTTCTGGGTGCTGAAGGAAAATCAGCCTGGGGTGAAGGAGGCGGTGAGCCTGCTCTTTGACCAGCCGCCCTGGGGAGAGAGCTTTGCCGGGGTGTGCCAGGAGGGCCGCCACGGAGACCGCTGGGAAAGGAGGCGGTTGTGGGCATCGGCAGCTCTGAACGATTACCTGGATTGGCCTGGTCTGGGGCAGGTCTGCTGCGTGGAGCGGACCAGATGGCGTCAGGGCAAGGAGACTGTCGAGCTGGCTTACGCCATCACCAGCCTGTCGGCGGAACGTGCTGATGCCGCCCGGTTGCTGGAGATATGGCGTGGGCACTGGAGCATAGAAAACCGGCTGCACTGGGTGCGGGACGTGGTCTTTGGCGAGGACCGGAGCCAGGTGCGAACCGGGTCGGCGCCGCAACTGCTGGCGGCCCTGCGGAACCTGGTGATAGGTATGTTGCGGTTGGGAGGAGTTAAAAACATTTCGGCGGCCCTGCGCCACTACGGCTGGAAACCTTGGGATACCCTGACTCTCATCGGCCTACCCCGCAACAATTAAAAGACCCTGCCGCGGGCGGTACTGGAGGTTGACTTCCCTTTCCGTTGTCTGGAATCGCAGGAGGTTCCTTAATGCCCCCGCCATCTTGGGCGTTACCACGGTTGCTATAGCGGCTCCCCGCGGCACTATCCTGAAACGCCTCCATCCGACTTCGAATTTCCTCCTCGGTCTGCACTTTTCTGCGCTCCACCAGTTGCTTAGCCAATTCAATTGGTCTGGCCTTATTACCCGCGGTGGCCCTGTCACAGGCCGACCTCCAGGCCATTGCAATGTAGCGAGAATTCCCGTGAAACAACTCGGCAAGAGCCCTGCCACCGCCATCTGTTGCTTCAAGGTCGGCGCGAGTTCTGACGAATACGGTATCAAGTTCTAGATCCACTCGAGCATTCACGTCGCACACATGTACTTCAGACGAGCCGCCCCGTTCCAACGACACCGATAACGCGAGAGACGGGTGCACCCATACATTTAATCCCAACAGGCGCTCCCAGCCGATCCCCAAGCCAAGGGACAGTTCGGGGTCGTTGCGAGTGAGGTCCTCCTGAAGTAGCTGGATCGCCAGTCGGAAGAAGTCAGTAGACTCTTCATCCTCAAAAGCCCCCTCAGGCTCGACCACAGCCATGTCTTGGGCACTTATCTCCCTAACGCGCAACAAACCTAGGAGAGGACGAAACTGTTCCAAGTCTCCACCGGGTTCCCAGATCGGTATTCTGGCCACTGCAAACCTCCCGACGCCGGATAGAGGTGTTCCCTACCCTCAACCTATCACCGCCGCAGGACCAGCGTCCATGGGCAACCGTCAGTGACATGGAATAGGGGTGGGAATGTTCCCGCCCTTGTGATTTCGCTCGGCCCCTCGACGGTCATCAGCCGCCCGCAACTTAATCGGCGCACGCCTGCATCAGCCCCACACCAGCATTCGGGGACAATGCCTGCGACTACTTTCCGACTGGGAGGTCGCTGTTTGGCGTTTGCTCGATGATACGCAACAATCGCCCAATCTGCTCCCGGTTCTCCCTGTCCCGCCGGCGCCTGTTCTCATACTGGAGGCCGACACCCGCCGCAATCAGAATGACTCCGATTGCAGGGCTGATCCCGTACAGGATTGAGGCCGCTCCTCCGATCAGGAACACCAGCGCGGAAGAGGCTATGACCACCGCTGCCAGTCCCATCACCAGCCCCGTGAAGGCTGTCAGCAGCAGCATGGCCGCGAAGTAGAGGGGAATTATCACAATGCCCCCGATTCTGGGCAGAGACCATGCAGCGGCCGCCACGGTGAACAGCAACAGGGACAACACCAACCAGAACAGGAAGCGTACGGGCGTAAAGGCTCTGACTAGTTTGCTGTTTAGCCGGGCCGCTATGACATGGTCATCGACAGCCTGCATGGAAAAGACGGCCCGAAAAGCAAGCCAAGCAGGAACCCACAGATGCCACAGGAACACATACAGGTCTCGAAATAGCGGGATCAGAAAACGTGTCTCCCACAGCAGCCGTCCAGTGATTAACGACAATAAGGAATGCCGGTAGCGTCAACTATTATTGCCGGTCGAGATGAGGTAAACCCTCCGGCACGGAGGTGCCGGATTGCTCAAAGACCGACAAGTCAGGCTACTGAGGCAGAGACTTATGAAAGGAAAAACTCAGGAGACGGCGGCGGCCGTGGCTGGGATGAGCGTGCGATCGGCGCGCAAGTGGCAGAGCGGCCCGTTGCCGTCGGAGACCAGCCAGGATCGCTGGTGGCGCACCCGGCCCGACCCCTTCGACGGGATTTGGGAGGAGGATATTGAGCCCCTGTTGCAAGGTGATCCAGCGGGCAGGCTGAAAGCAACGACAATTATCGAATGGTTGGAGGAGCGGCATCCCGGCCGGTTCAGCGCCTCGCAACTGCGTACCCTGCAACGACGATTACAGGACTGGCGAGCGCTGAACGGTCCCGATCAGGAGGTGTACTTCCCCCAGGAGCATCCGCCGGGTCGGGAAGCCCAATTCGACTTCACTCACTGCAATGCCCTGGGCGTGACCGTTGCTGGCCAGATCTATCCCCACCAGCTGTTCCAGATGATTCTCAGCCACTCGGGGTGGCGTTACGCAGAGGTCGCCACCGGCGAGACCTTCCTGGCATTGCAGCAGGGACTGCAGGCCGCCCTCTGGGCTTTGGGCGGTGTCCCGGAGGTGGTGCGCAGCGACAATACGTCTGCCGCCACCCACGAGATGCGCCGCAGCCGCGGCCGCGCACTAAACGACAATTACGCCGCCCTCCTGGACCACTACGGCCTGCGCTCCACCCGCATCAATCGTGGCCAGAGCCATGAAAACGGCGTCGCCGAGCAGGGACACTATCGCCTCAAGGATGCCGTGGATCAGGCCCTCATCCTGCGTGGCAGCCGCGACTTCCACACCGCCGACGATTACGCCGGCTTCGTCCAGCAGATGGTCGAGAAGCGCAATCGCCTGGTGAGGGGGAAGCTGGAGCAGGAAATGGCTTGCCTACGGCCCCTGCCACCAGCTCCCATGCCGGAATACGTCAACTACCAGTCCAAGGTGCGCAAGTGGAGCACCATCCAGGTAGCGGGACATAGCTACAGCGTCCCCTCCCGTCTCATCGGAAAAGAAGTGCAGATCCGTCTGTACTCCGACTGGATGGAAGTGTACTACAAGGGCCATCTGGTGGAGGGTATGGCGCGGGTGCGTGGCGAAGGGGAGGCCAACGTCAATTACCGCCACGTCATCGGCTCGCTGGTGCGCAAGCCCGGAGCCTTCGCTCGCTACCGCTTCCGGGAGCAGCTGTTTCCCACCATGCCCTTCCGGCTGACCTACGACGCGCTAAAGGAGTGGCGCGGCGAGCGTGCCGACGTGGAGTACGTGCGGATCCTGCACCTTGCGGCCACGACCATGGAGGCCACGGTGGACAGCGCGCTGTCGTTGCTGCTGGAGGCAGGTGAGCCCTTCGACTACACCCAGGTCCGGGACCTGGCCGAGCCCAAGCCTCCCGAGGCCCCGGCGCTGGCTTGGTCTGGGAAGCCGGACCTGAAAATCTACGACGGCCTGCTCACCAGCAGTCTGGCAGTGGCGGCGGTGTGTGGATGACCAACACCGACACCAGAGTCGTGCAGGAACGCATCGGCCAGCTGTGCCACCAATTCAAGCTGCCCACGGTGGCGGCGGAAACCGCTTCGCGTTTCACCGAGGCAGGCCACGGCGACGCCCTGCCCACCCTGCTTGAGGTGCTGGAGCAGGAGGCCGAGGATCGCCGCCAGCGACGCATCATCCGGCTGCTTCGGGAATCCAGGCTGCCTTTGGGCAAGACCTGGGAGACCTTCGAGCACCACCGGATGCCCTTGGCGCTGCGCCAGAAACTGGACCATCTGGCCCAGGGCAGTTTCGTGGAGCACGGCGTCAACGTCCTGGCCTTCGGACTGCCCGGCACTGGCAAAACCCACGCCCTGTGCGCCCTGGGGCACCGGCTGGTGGAATCCGGCCACTCCGTCCTCTTTGCCCCAGCCTACCGCTTGGTGCAGGAACTCCTCGCCGCCAAGCGAGACCTGGACCTGCCCCGCCGGCTCCGCAGGCTGGACAACTTCGACTTCCTGCTCCTGGACGACCTGGGCTATCTGCCCCAGGGGGCTGAGGAGTCCGAGGTGCTCTTCACCCTCATTGCCGAACGCTACGAACGGAGGTCCCTGGGCATAACGTCAAACCTGGTTTTCTCCGAGTGGGAGCGCATCTTTGCCAACCCCATGGCCACCGCCGCGGCCATCGACCGGGTGGTGCACCACTCCGTCATCCTCGAGTTTGACGTCCCCAGCTATCGGACTGATGCTGCCCAGCAACGAGGCCAGGCCGAGGAGGTGAACCGGCAAAACTAATCGACGACTTTCCGGCAAGAATAGTTGACGCGGGACAGGGGGAGAGGGATTCCCACCAGTTGTAGGGGTTGGACCTGCTGTACTGCACTTCCCCACAACCGCAACCGCACGGATCGGGGTTCCCCCGCCAGTTGGGGAGTACCAGCGGAGGCTCTTGCGCCGGGAAATGCTGCACGTAGGCCCCGCGGTTCAGCCACTCCTCATGCAGTCTGTGTTTTTGCCTCTGTGCCAGTCGACCCTGCATTCTCCTCCCTGCACTGCCCCACGGCCTATATAAATGCGACTGTCGCCTGAATCAGTTGCCTTCGCTCATTCGGTTTCGGCAGCGTCCTTGGCCTCGTATATGACCGCTATTGAGTCCAGCATGGAATCGAGTCCAGCGCCCAATTGCCGGTGTTCCCCTTCGGCGCCGACGCCTTCCAGGGTGATCTGGTCGTAGCGGTCCACGACCTTCCATCCATCATCCCCGAACTCGCACCAGCACCCGGCCTGCGGGTCTCTGTGCGTATGCCTGCGTCTGCGCACTTCCTCAAGGCAGCCTGCAAGTTCGGATACCGACCGCTTCACTCCCTCAAGGTCGCCAGCCTTCCGTCCCACCACCTCGATTGCCTCTCCCCAAGGGAATGGGCTGAAAATGGCGTCTTGAACGTGTCCGTAGAAGTCCGATTTGCCCTCCCAGTGTCCGGCCCTGAACTGGCGTTTGCAGGCGTTGCATTTGAACACAGTGGCTTCATGCGCATCAGGAGCCTGAACGACCCTCGTTTCGCTCTTGCACCACGGGCATGAGGCCTCAGTGGAGTCCTGCCAAATGAAGCAGGCTACGATGGGAGGGAGTACGTCATTGCACAGGTCTACCAGGCGGTCTGCGGCAACCTTCCGGTCCATGTACTGGTCAAGGTGTTCGTTGGGGGCGCGGTCGCTCTTGCGGATGTTGCAGCGGCGGCAGAGCAGTTGCAGGTTGTCGGGCGTGCTCGTTCCCCCTCTGGCGATTGGGATAATGTGGTCCAGTGCCGAGGCCCCTTTCGCGGATATGTCCTGCTGGCAGAATTTGCACTTCCAGTCCTGGGCCTCTCCGACCGCCTTCCTGTGCTTCTGCCCCGCGTAGCGTTCCTTCTGTGCCGATGCTGACTTGGCCCTGAGGTTCAGCCCCATGGGATGCCAGTCGGGAAAGGCTTGGGGCCGCTTGAAAGTCTCACCGGCCCAGAGACGAAAAATCGAAATCGGGCGCAGCCCTAGTTCCGGCGATAAGTCCAAGACGTGCATGGGGTTGGGCGGCCCAAATGGGAGTGTATCCCGTATGGAGGCGACATCGGAATCCTCAACATGCCGGTGCTCGATGCTCAATTGCCTGCCGACGTTCGTCCAATGTTGTTCGCTAGCGTGCCAATCACCGTATCGAAACAACACTCACCTCCAAATCTTGCACTTCAACCTAGCACCCGCCAGGACACGGCGTCTACGGGGAAATGTCAGTGACAGGAAAGGGGCGGAATGCTGTCCCGCCCCTGCCCCTCTCCGATTCCGAGTGGCCATCCGCCTGCCGTACCGGGGCCCCACATCTCCGTCAGCTACTGTGCAGGTCAACCAAAACGAAATCCCCCACCTGAGCAGGTGGGGGATTTATCCTTGCATTTGTCAGCCGTGGTGCGCCCATGAAGGCCGTGCCGCCGAAAGGAAGTGCCGAGGGCAGTAGCGCCTAGCCTTGCGAGGGGTCGAAGAACCTTGCAGTGCCTAGAACACGACCTTACTTTACAGCACCGCAACAAAATGTGCCCCAATCCTGCATGACTCCCCGCCTCGGCTCCGCCATGTCAGACCTCAAATACGCGCTCTCGGTCGTGGTCGCCCCCAGTGAGTGCGCCAGGCTCGCCTCCGCCAGGTCCCGGGCCACTCCGGTCTCGGCGCACCAGTCCCTGAACGAGCTGCGCATTCCGTGCGGGACACAATCGACCTTCAACCTTCGGAGCAGGGCGGTGAAGACCATATCGCTCATCATGCCGCCCTCTTTGGCCGGGAATATCAGGCCCTCGCCGCTCCCCAATGTACGGGCGTCCTCGAGCGCCGCCAGTGCCTGCTCGGACAGGGGGACCCTGTGCTGCCTCCCGGCCTTCATGCGCTCCGCAGGCACCGTCCACAGGCGGGCATCCCAATCGATCTCCGACCAGTCTGCCAGCCGTATCTCGCCGGATCGGGCGGCGGTTAGTACCAGGAACCGGAAGGCCAGCTTGGTCGCGGGGTACGCGGTGCTGAGACTGACCTTGCGGAGGGCAGTGGCCACGTCCTGATACGGTAGTGCGCGGTGGTGTTCCTTCACCTGCTTGACCTTCGGCAGGCCCACCAGGATGGCCTTAGTCGCGGGGTTGGCCCGTTCGCGGTGGCCGTGCACAATCGACCAGTCGAAGACTTTCTCCAACCTCTGACGGACGCGGGATGCGGTCTCGCGCTTCTCCAGCCAAATCGGCGTGAGCACGTCCAGAACGTCTGCGGTCGTAACCTCGTCAACGGGCAAGTCCCCAATCACCGGATCGGCGTACCGCGCCAGGGTGTTGCGCCACTGAGCCGCGTGCTTGGCATTCGACCACGTGGGGCTGTTGGCGTTGATGTAGTCACGAGCTGCCTTGCTGAAGATCGGGACGAGTTTGGACTCCGGCTCCGGCGCCGACGCAGACTCCTTCGCCTCTCTTACCGCCATGGCAGCGGATTTGCGGGCATCGGCCAGGGACACGGCAGGGAAGCTCCCTAGACCACGGGTGGTCATTTTTCCGGCAACCTTGAGCCGCACCACCCACCTGCGGGCCCCTTTGGTATCCACCCGCAACTCCAGGCCGCCGCCGTCAGCGTGGGAGCCAGTCTGCAGGCTCGTGAGCTGCTTTGGGTTCAGGGCGTGGCGGAGAATCTTGGGCATGACGGCGCCTCCGGGTTTTTGTACATGGGGGGAGTTGCCAGCGGCACAACCCTATTTTACACAAAAGGAATGTACAAAAAAGAGGGAAGTTGTCTAGCAGGCAACTCCCCTTGGCACCTAATTTTAACCTGACAATCTATGTGGTGGCGGAGAGAGTGGGATTCGAACCCACGGTACAGTTTCCCGCACTCCGGTTTTCGAGACCGGCGCTTTCGTCCACTCAGCCATCTCTCCGCGAGTGGAACCGAGGTTGCCATGGGGCCGACCAGCCATCCGGCTTGCCGGCAACAGAAATGCTACCGAGGAGACTCCAGACTGGACTATCCGGTCATCTTCGGCCTTCAGTCCAGTTTAACGAAATCCGTACATGGCGGCAAGGCCGTACCCGGAAACATCAGACACAGATACATCGGGCGCTCTCTCGCCGGCGGGAGGCGTTGCCCCGTTGCCACCCCTGTCACCGCCGTCAGTGCCAGTCGTGCGCCGACGGCATCGACACCTGCGGATCGATCGCCTGCAGGTCCGAGACCACCAGGCTCGTCGTACCGTCCCACCGCGACACCACGCCCCGCACCAGGATGATACGGCTCTGCAGCTGCCGCCGGCGGCGGGCGAATACCGTCGGCCACAGGATCAGCTGCACGTCGCCCTCCTCGTCCTCGATGGTCACGAACACAGTCCCTTCCTGTCCCTTGGGGTGCTGCCGGGCGATGGGCCAGCCCGCCACCAGCGCCTCGGCGCCCTCCTCCAGCCCGTACACCGCCGTGGTCGGCAGCACGTCGCGGGCCAGGTCCGGGCGTACGAACTCCATCAGGTGCCCCTGCGGATAGATGCCCATGACCTCGTATTCCCCGGCCATCTTCTCGTAGGCTGTGAAATCCGCCATCTCGGGCGCTTCTCCCTCCAGCAGCAGGGGCAGCGCCGCCTGGCCGTTGCGCCCGGGCCGCGTGGCCAGCCCCGCATCCCACAGCGCCGCCCGGCGATTGGGGATGACCCCGTCGAAGGACCCCGCCTGCACCAGCGAAAGCACCGCTTGCGGCTTGAGCCCGGTGCGCCGCACCAGGTCGCCCGCCCCGGCGTAGCGTCCGCCCCGCTTCCGCTCGGCAACGATCAGCCTCGCCGATTCCGGTCCCACGTCCTTGATGAACCGCAGTCCCACCAGTACCGAGCCGTCTTCGGGAACGCACGCCACCTCGCTCCGGTTGACGCAGGGGTTCAGAAACGGCACCCCGTAGCGGCGAGCGTCCTGTTTCAGCGTCTCCATGGGGTAGAAGCCCATGGGCTGGTTGTTGATCAGTCCCACGAAGAACTCCACCGGGTGGTAGCGCTTGAGCCAAGCGGCCTGGTACGCCGTGATGGCGAAGGCGTGGGAGTGCGACTCCGGGAACATGTAGTGCCCGTTCAGCTTGGCGAAAACCCTGCGCGCCGCGTCTTCGGGCACACCGTTACGCCGAGCCCCCTCACGGAACTGCTGCCAGAGACCCTCGATCAGGTGGGCGTTGTTCGGACGCGCGAAGGCCCGCCGCAGCTCGTCGGCCTGCGCCGCGGTGAACCCCGCCACGTCCATGACCAGTTGCACCACCTGCTCCTGCCACACGATGATGCCAAACCCCCGCGCCAGCGCCCGCTCCTCCAGCGGGTGATCGTAGTCCCACGATGCCCCATGCCGGTACCGCTCCACGAACTGCGAGACGGCGCTGCCCTGTACGCCGACCCCGGGGCGGATCAGCGCCACCTGGTAGGCCAGGTCCTGCAGGTCTCGGGAGTTGAGCCGCTGCCCCATTTTGAGCTGCGCCGGCGACTGCAGCAGGAACACCCCCTTCGCTTTGCCTTGGTTGATCAGGTCGTAGACCTCCGGATCCCGGTGGTCGATGCGCGACAGGTCGGGACGATGCCCCTCGCGCGCCTCGATCATGTCCAACGCCTCCTCCAGCTGGTCCAGCACCGGCAGCGAGAGCAGGTCGATCTTGGCAAACCCCGCGTCGGCCACGCTGTCCTTGTTCCAGTCCATGATGTACCGCCCCTCCATGGCACCGGCGCGCACCGGCACCATCTCGGGTATGGGCGTGCTGCTCAGTATCATGCCGCCCACGTGCTGCCCCAGACCCTTGGGCGCGCCGATCAGCTGCGGCGCCAGCTCGACCAGGTCCCGCCAGCCGGGCGCGTCCACCCGCTCGTGGAAGGCGGGCAGCTCTCTCATCTCGATCGTCAGCGACCCGGCGTCCTGCGACTGCAACTGGCTCGACAGCAGCGACAGCTCGTCCCGCGGCAGCCCCAGGGCCTTGCCCAAGTCCTGGATCACGCCCTTGAGCCGGTAGGTGGAGACGGCCCCGGCCAGCACCGCGAAGTCCGGCCCGAAGCGCTGGTGCACCCGCTGGATCAGCTCGTCGCGCAGTTGCCGCGGGAAGTCCAGGTCAATGTCCGGTAACAGGCTGGTGTCGTCGGAGATGAACCGCTCCAGCGTCAGGTCCCACTGCAGCGGGTCGACGTGGCTGATGCCGATGAGGTAGCCCACCAGCAGCGCCACCGACGAGCCGCGACCCCGGCCCGGTGGCCGCTCCTCCAGCGGGATCTCCGGGTGCGACAGCCCACGCTCCTCCATGATTCTCTGGGCGATCTGCACGATCTCCCGGTACAGCAGCAGGAAGCCCGACAGGTTGTGCAGCTCGATCAGCCGGAACTCCTCCCGCAGCCGCTCCGCCACCTTCGGCGTCAGGGAGCCGTAGCGCCGGGTGGCAGCCTCGTAGCAGAGCTGCTGCAGGTAGCTGTCCGGGGTGTAGCCCTGCGGCACATCGGCGTCCGGCAGGGTGTAGCCCAAGTCGGCGCTCAGGTCGAACTCGCACATCCCCGCGATGCGACGCGTGTTGACGATGGCCTCGGGCCAGTGGCTGAACAGCTCCTCCATCTCCCCAGGCAGTTTCAGGCAGAGGTGATGGTTAGGCTGGATGAAACGCAGGGCCTGGTCGATGGTGGTGTTGTGGCTGGCCGCCACCAGCGCGTGCTGCAGCCGGTACCGCTCCGGCACGTGGTAGTGTACGTCGTTGGTCGCCACCACCGGCGCGCCGACCCTGTCGGCCAGGGCAGCCAGGTCCCGGTTGCGCCGGGCGTCGCCCTGCAGAAAGTTCTGCTGCAGTTCCACGTACACCGAGTCGCTGCCGAACCAGTCCAGGTAGTCGTACAGCAGTTGCTTGCCCTCGACAATCTTGCCCTCCTGCAGCAGCCCCGATAGCGGCCCGTTGCGCCCGCCGGTCAGCAGCACCAGCCCGCACGCCCGCTCGGCCAGCAGCCTCGGGTCGAGCCGCGGCTCTTTGCGGTCGGCGGCGTTGGCCAGCGTGAACAGGCGCGACAGGTTGCCGTAACCCTCCCGCGTCTTCGCCAGCAGGGTCAGCCGGGAGCCGTCGGTCAGCGTCAGCTCGCCGCCGGTGATCGGCTTGAGTCCGAGGCCGTTGGCCTGCCGAGCGAAGTCCAGCGCCCCGCACAGGTTGGTGTCGGTCAGGGCCAAGCAGCCGTAACCCTGTTCCACCGCTTGTGCCAGTAGCTCGTGGGTGTGGGAGGCGCCCACCCCGAAGGAGTGGAAGCTCTTGGCGTGAAGCTCAACGTAGCCGCCGTACATTAGAAAGTCCTGGCGTGATTTCGTTTGCTTAAGGGATTGTGCCCGTATAGTGCCTTTTCAGTTCTATGCTGTCGTTGTTCGGATAAATCCCACCAGGTGCGTGAACCACGACCTTACCTCCTCTAATTTCTATGTAATCTCCAAACCTGTAAGTCTTGCCTGCGATTTCCACGGATTCACCTACTATTCGGTAATATGCCTCCGCTACACCATCACTAAGATTATCCTTGTATGCTCTGTTGAACCCATGAGCAAGGGCCATATGTTCTTCCATGTCGCTAAGTTGATTCGATATCTCTGACACATTGAAGCCCATAGAAACGAGCCTTTCTAGCAACCGGGATTTCTCAACAGGCTGTTTACAGAGTGCACATTTTTTCCTCATCGTTCACCTCCAAACTTAAGAGTTCGATGTCGTGTGAAATTAGGGGCAACGGCCAAACACCGCAAACACTTCCCGGCGCTAGTGTCCCTGCTGGTACCAGCAGTCCTCATGCTGGTCCCGGAACAGGGTGACCTGCCCACCACTCTCCCGCTCCACCCGGTAGTAGGTCCTCGTCAATGGTTTGGGCAACCACCACAGGTCAAAGGTCCAGGATTCCTCGATGCGCGCCACCTGCTGCCAGCCGTCTTTTTTAGACCTGTCTTTTTTAGGCCCGATCCCCTGCCTGATGGCCTGCGGCAGCCCGTTCCGGTCCTCCCTCACCATCACGGGCTCCGGCGACAGAAGAGGCCGCAGCCCGCCCCCCAGCGGGTCCAGCGGCGTCTGCACCGCCCGCATCTCCGGCGCCGGGTGCCACGGCGCAACCTCCACCACCCGGTACAGCGCCGGACGCTTGACCGGCTCTCCACCTTCGTCCCCTTCGTCCGGCTGCCGTCCTATAGTTTTAACCGCCGGCACGGAGCGATAGCGTGCAGCGTGCCGGCCTTGAGGCCGGGTCTGCAGCCGACGCTCCGCCTCCATCAGCTGGGTCTGCCGGTCCTCCCGCACGTCGGGCAGCAGGCCCAGTTGCGACCCCGACTCGCCGGTGAAGCCCGACAGGGTCAGTGCCATCCCGTCCACCGGGACCTCCGGCGGCTCGGCCTCCAGGCGGCTGCGCACAATGAAGGCCGCCCGCTCCCACCGTCCCACACCCTCCTGGAAATTGACCATCCTCTCCCACGGGGCCGCGCCGAACACCGGGCATTCCAGTGCGGCCCGTCCCGCGTACCGTCCCCGCATGACCGGTCGGGCATAGGCCCGCCTCAGCAGAGTCTCCGACGCCACTACCAACATCTCCAGCGACGTGGAGGAGAAGGGCAGCGAGGTCTCCTCAGTCAGCGTTTCCTCGTACTCCAGCGGCATCAGCGCCCGGTCGTCGCGTCCGTTCGCCAGGTTCCAGATCCATTTGCCCTCCTGGCCGAACTGGTCCACCAGCCGGTCCACATCCATGGCCGCCACCTGCCCCAGGGTGTGCAGACCAAACCGGTGCAGGGCGGATGTGGTATTCTCGGGCACCGGCAGCAGGGCGATGGGACGAGGCGACAGGAAGGCCGCGGCATCTTCAGGGACCTTGGCGGCTCTCAGCGGATCGCTGCTGCGGGCGGCCACCAGGGCCGGGAACTTGCCCTCGCCGATCCCGGCCCGCGGCGCCAGGTTCTGCGGAACGGCGTTCAGCAGGGCGAGCACCAGCCGCTCCTCCCCGCCGTACATCGATTCCAACCCATCCAGGGCCACGTTGGCAACGCCCAGCCCAGCGTCCTCCACCCGGTCGCTGATGCCCTGCAGGGCGGAGAGAACCTGCCGGAACACCCGGCGGTAGTGGGGTTCGTCCGCCTCCAGCACGATGGCCTCGGCCTGATACGACAGGGCTCGCTCCAGCGGCATCCCTGTCGAAACCGCCGTGGCCGCCGGAAAATAGTCGACCACCACCGGCCTCGACTTGGTGCGGTCGGCGATGAGGACGGGCTGGTCCTTGAGGTCGGGATGCCGTTGCATTTCGGCCTTGGCCCGCAGGTGGGTGATGAATACACAGGCGACTTTCAAACTGTTGGTATCTCCGTGGTGGGAAAGTCCGGCGGTGCCGGTGTCGGAAGATATTATAGAACATAAGTTCATTAGTCAACAAGGCTGCGACACCAAAATTCGGCCTTCTGTTCTGGCCGCCCTGCCTGCCCTCGCTCTCTCCCTCGTCCTCCGAAATAGGCATCCTGACAGCCTCCGTCACCAGGCTCGTCTCTCAAGCCGCAATTCCCTTGAAGAGTGTGTGACAAATCCCCTATCCCCGGGGGAGAGTTAGGGTGGAGGCGTCCCCCCGCTGTATCCAAGGGTGTCGAAACGTGCGAATTCACCCCCAACCCGGGCCTTACCCGCTAAGGGAGGAGAATTAAATGACCCTGTATTGCTGACAGAAGGCGCTTGCCAAGCCTCATGACACCCCTCTACCATCGAATAGGGTGAACGATCCCGGATGACCCGCAAATCCAACACCGCGACGGACGCACGGAGCGCACCAATGGCTGACTGCCGCGACCTCAACTCCGGCGCGGCCGCCACCCCGGAGCAGGGCCTACCTCCAACAGGGCAATCGCGTCTTAAACGCCGGAGGCCCTATAACTCGTCATTCCCGCGCCTGCGGGAATCCAAACCCCCGTCTACCCTCGCACCAATGGCTGACTGCCGCGACCTCAACTCCGGCGCGGCCGCTACCCCGGAGCAGGGCCTACCTCCAACCCGGCAATCGCGTCTTAAACGCCGGAGGCCCTATAAGTCGTCATTCCCGCGCAGGCGGGAATCCAAACCCCCGTCTACCCTCGCACCAATGGCTGACTGCCGCGACCTCAACTCCGGCGCGGCCGCCACCCCGGAGCAGGGCCTACCTCCAACCCGGTCGGCAACGGGACGGTGCCGAAACCGCAAAATGTCAGGATTTGGCAGGAAATGTCAGGGATATCAATACCCCTGACACGGCTTTGCCTCTGATAGCGGCCCTCAAAATCACCCCGGTACAGACCCTGCCTCAACCTGATTGAGGCGGGGGTACACGGTTGGGTAATCTGGGGCCGCAGCACAATCCCGGTCGAAGGAAACATCCGCAGGTAATAAGACAAACGGAGAAAACCTGCTGCATTTGCGCCAGAGACGAGAAATCAAGGCAAGAATGCCGTAATATCCGAAAGGCCGGTTCACACGAGTACGGGAGAGTACCATGACCACCGGAAATGAAGAACTCCTGACACAAATTACCGCCCGGCCGGATGTCCTCAGTGAGAGCGTGAGGTTTCTCGTCGATCGCAGCGCCAGCCGCACACTGACAGAATGGTTGGAACATCATCGACAAGGACTACGGAGTGGCCGAATCCGCATCTCGAGGCAACCCGGAACATGAACCGGAGCACACGTACGCAGATGTAATCTCCAGCCGGAATGATCGGAAATGATCGGGATATTCAAAATTTCCCTGCCCCGCCTCGGTAATCTCGCCAACCCGCAGCGCTGCCTTGAGGAGGAGAAATGGACAGAGCCAGGATCGCCGTGTTCTCAGGCCCCAGGTCCACCATCGCCAACTCGCCCACGCTGGTCACCGGCAACAAGGGCCGCCTCCTAGGCGACCGCGCCCTCCCCGGACGCTACGACCACCTCGTGCCCCAGGAACTCCACGAGCCGGTCGTGGTCCGCATCAGGAAATACACTGGCCACCCCATGGAGGAGGACTCCGCCGCCGTCTACCACCAGGACGGCAACGACTACTACGAAGTCGAGTTGCGGCCCGAGGACGGCCCCTACCCCCTGCCCTACGTGGCTCGCCGCGCCAACGGCTCCGGCCACGGCCAGCCCTTCGAGGAGGCCGACCTCTTCGACCCCGACCTCAACTACGGCGGCCGCCAGTTCTTCTACCCCGACGCCTCACGAATGTTCGCCGAGATCGACCGCACCATATCCGGCCGCGACGAGTCCGGCGAGGGCAGCACCCTCGACCGCAGGGCCGACTTCGACTTCATCCGCGTCCTTCCTCCCGCCGGCTACACCCGGAATGGAGAGAAGTCCGGCGTCGACTATTTCCCCTACAGGCCCCTGGCCGTCCGCCGCTCCCCCCGCTACCGCGACCTCGCCAAGGCCACCAACTCAGTGCGAGCCGCGTTGTCCAGCGGCAATTACGCCGGGGGCATCTGGCTGGAGGGCAGCCCCACCGTCGAGGAGACCATCTACTGGCTGAGCCTGCTCATCGACACTGACCTCGCCCTCGCCGGTTGCGCCTCACAACGCACTCACGGCCAGCTCGCCAACGACGGCGACCGCAACATCGTCGACGCCGTCGACCTGATAGTCTCCGGCCAGGGATCGGGCATCGGAGCCGTCGGCGTCCAGGACGAGCGCATCTACGCTGCCCGCGAGTTCAAGAAGGCCGACGACCGCCCCGGCAACTACAAGGCCACCGGCGGACACGGCGGCATCCTCGGAACTGTCGGCCCTCCGGTCACCATCTGGTACAAGCCCGCCTACCGCCACACCGCCAGCTCCGACGTGAACCTGTCCCAGCTCCCCGACAGCCTGGAGTTCCCCGAATACGCCGATGCCAGCGCAACGGTCCGTGTACCCGTCAAGGACGACGGCGGCGCCCTTAGAGAGGAGGCCGTCCCAAGAGTCCACATCGTCAAGTACGGCGCCTACATGGACGAGGACGAGACCGCCAATCCGGACAACGAAGTGGACATCATGGCGAGGATCGCCAAGGGATTGGCCGATCAGGGCAGCAGCGACCCGCAGTCACCACGGCTGCACGGCTTCGTGCTGGAAGGCTCTTCACCCTACGGCCTCGCCTCCATGTCCCAGCACAGGGCCCTGGAGGTCGCGACGTTCAGCGGCATGCCCGTCGCCCGCGTCGGCCGCTCCGACCCAGGCGGTCGCGTCCCCAGCGGCTGGGACGATCTGACCATCGCTGGCAGCAACCTAGACTGCAACAAGGCCCGCCTGCTGCTCATGGCCGCCATGCTCAAGCTGGGACGTCTTCCCAGGGCCCGCGACCCACGCAACCCCACCAAAGCCGAGCGCGCCGCCACCGTAGCCAGGGTCGCCCAGTTCCAGGAAATCTTCGAAAACCACTAGCAGGGATAGAACCCCTGACCCGAATGGGGAAAATCGAAACCCGCTCTCCTGATCCTGACGGAGGACGAGCGGGCTGTACTATCGCAGCGGCTGCGGCTCTTCGGCTAGTCGCTCCTGTGCTCCCACAGCTCGTGGAAGTGGTTCAGCGGCCCATGCCCCTGCCCGACACCGAAGCTGGTGCGAATCGCCTCGGTCACGTAGTCCTTGGCCTGCTGCACCGCCGAGGGAACGTCCAACCCCTTGGCCAGCCCGGCGGCAATCGCCGACGCCAGCGTGCAGCCCGTCCCATGGGTGTTCGGTGTGTCGAACCGCTCGGAGGTGAACAGCGTGAAGTCCGACCCGTCGTAGAGCACGTCGGTGGCCGGCCCGTCCAGGTGCCCGCCCTTGACCACCGCGTTCTTCGCGCCCATCTCGTCCACCAGCATCCTGGCCGCGGTCTTCAGGTCGTCGACGGTGTTCATCTCTCGCTCGGTCAGCACAGCCGCCTCGCGGCTGTTTGGCGTCACCACCGTCGCCATCGGGATCAGCACCGTGCGCATCGCGTCCACGGCGTCGTCCCTCAGCAACCGGAAGCCCGTGCTGGCCACCATCACCGGGTCGATCACCGTCGGACTGAGGGAGTGTCTCCCCAGCCGCTCCGCCACGCACCGGATGATCTCGCTGCTCGACAGCATGCCAGTCTTAACGGCGTCGGCGCCGATGTCTGAAACGATGGCGTCGATCTGCGCCTCGATCATCTCGGTCGGCGTTTCCAGCACCGAGTTCACCCCGATGGTGTTCTGGGCCGTAATCGTGGTGATGGCGCAGGTCCCGAACACGCCCATGGCCCCGAAGGTCTTGAGGTCGGCCTGGATGCCCGCGCCCCCTCCGGAGTCCGACCCCGCAATGGTCATTGCCCGCGGCACTCGTCTGGTGGTCATCGTACCTGTCCTATGCTATGAAAATTGCGCCAATCTTACCACGGCCGCCCTTTCACACACCGCAGGAAACCCGGCGAAGCTAACCCTTGCAAAGCCGATTCAAGGGACAATCGGGAATTGCACCGTTGTACGCCATCTTTGCCTTGTAGAAACAATTACGTGATTATGTTCACTATTTTGACTTTCCATAATCCCCCACCAATACTGGGCGCAGCACTAGTACTCGGTCAAACTTGGTCCGATAGGTAGACTCAGCGACTTGGATGTCGATGATATTCTGAGTCATGGAAGATGTTGTTGTGAGGTGGCGGTGTGGTCAGAGAGAAATTTATAGTTCGGCTGACGTCGGAGGAACGCGACCAACTGGAGCACATGGTCCGGGCAGGGAAGAGTCCGGCCAGGGTTACGACCCGGGGCCGCATCCTGCTCAAGACCGACGAGGGCTGGTCGGCTCCCAGAGTAGCCCAAACCCTGGATGTGTCCGAGGGCACGGTGTTCCGCCTCAAGCGGCGCTTCGCCGAGGATGGGTTGGACGGGGCGCTCAGGGACCGGACCCAGCCCCACCGGTACCGCAAGCTGGATGACCGTGGCGAAGCCCACCTGATTGCCCTGGCCTGCAGCCCGGCCCCCGAAGGCCACGACCACTGGAACCTGCGCCTTTTGGCGGACCGGATGGTTGAACTGGGCGTGGTTGACTCCCTGTCCCACGAGACGGTGCGTCTGCATCTGAAAAAAACATCCTCAAGCCGTGGCAGAAGAAACAGTGGTGCATTCCCAAGGTGAGTGCCGACTTCGTGGCCCACATGGAGGATGTCCTGGACCTCTATGCCGAACCCTATGACCCCGAAAGGCCGGTGGTCTGCTTCGATGAGACATCCACCCAGATGCTGGCCGACGCCCGGCCGCCCATCCCGGCGGCACCCGGACAGCCCAGACGTGAGGACTACGAGTACCGGCGGGAGGGCACCCGCAACCTGTTCTTGGCCTGCGAACCCTTGGCAGGCTGGCGGCACGTAGAGGTAACCCAGCGGCGCACCAAGGAGGACTTTGCCCACCAGATGCGCTGGCTGGTGGATGAGGCCTATCCGGATATCGCGGTGGTTCGAGTGGTCTTGGACAATCTGAACACCCATTGCAAGGCGTCCCTCTATGAGGCGTTCCCAGCTGACGAGGCCCGGCGCATTGCCAAGCGGCTGGAATTTCACTACACGCCCAAGCACGGCAGTTGGCTCAATATGGCGGAGATCGAGTTCAGCATCTTCTCCCGCAGTTGCCTCAGGCAGCGTCTCCCGGACGAGGAATCCCTCTGCCGGGAGGTCCGCGCCCTGGAACTGGAGCGAAACGATGCTCAAGCCCGCATCAACTGGCGCTTCAGCATCCAGGACGCCAGAACCAAACTCCATCGCCTATACCCCATCAATTCCTGACTTGACCGAGTACTAGTACTACAACGACGGGTTCAGGGTGGAGGGTCCATTCTGCCTTCACAGCGGGCGGAGCGGCGTCTCTCGTGGGAGCGGCGCGCCCGTTCGTTGCGTAGCTGCGTATCCTCCAGCCACAACAGCAATTGATCGGGCCCGAACCGCTCCCGGGGCAGCATCTCACGCACCACCCGGTACACCTGCGGGCGGGTGATCCGGGGCATCTTTTTCCCCCCAATCCTGCTGCAGGCCCAGCAGGAACGCTCCGCCCAGCAGGCACATGGCTATGTGGTGATGCCAGCCTGCCCAGCTCCGGGTCTCGTATTCGTCCAGCCCAACGTCGCCCTTTTCAGTCTCGAACTCCGTTTCTATGCGCCACCTGGAACCGCCCACGTATGCCAGAGTCTCCAAAGCTGTGTCCTCGGGTGCGTTGGACAGGTAGTAGCGAGGTTCGCTGCCGTCCAGATTCCGGCGGTAGACCGCCCAGTGGATTTCGCCGGGCTTGCGCCTCCGCCGGGCTTGCGCCACCTGGTAACCCGCACCCGCTGGGCGCTGAACCGGTAGGTGCGCGGCCCTTGGCTTCCCTCTGCCACCGTTATCTCCCGCCAGGCCTCCTCCGGCAACTCATCACTGCGCTGCTCCTGCCCTGCTCCATGGTCCGGCGCTGCCCATCCCGCAGCCTGGGTTTGCGGGGGCGCCCGAACCCTGGATGTGAATTGCCTGGATATTCCGGACTGGTCCAAGCCGGCTCCAAAGGCCAAGCCGTGGTGCCGCCCGGAACGTCCAGCACGTACCGCATACCCAAGGCCGCCAGTCCCTCCCGGAATGACGGCGACATCCCGAAGGCGTCATCTCCGGCAACCCACCCGGCCTCCAGATGGCCCAGTTCCATGGCCTGCGCCAGCATCTCCAAGGCCAACTCCGTCTTCGAACGGTAGCTGCGTCTCTCCGCCGGCACACCCGCCGCCTGACACCGGGCATCGTCCGAAGCCCAAACCTGGGGCAGGTACAGCCGTTTGTCCACCAACGCCCGGCCCAGCGGGCTGACATAGGCCAGGAACATCCCGGCCTGGCAGTTGGCCACCTTCCCCAGCCTGCCGCAGTACTGCCGGGCCACTCCCACCGATTTCCTCCCCTGCTTGGGAAAGTCGCTGCCGTCGAACACCCACACGGCCTCGGGATGCCCCAGCCTGGGGGCCAGGTATTCCTGCAACCGCCCTATTACTGCGTCATCGGACCACCGGGCCTCGGTGAGAAAACGCTGCATCGCCCGGGCGGAGATGCCCACCGATTCGGAGAGATTCTCGGCGTTGCGCCGCTCCCCGGCCTGCACCAGCAGGGCTTGAAGATAGTTCCGGCTGTGCTCCCGCCACTGCTTGCGTCCGAAGGAGTCCGCAAAAAAGGCGTGAAATTCCTGAAAGCTGTCGTAGACCCGCTTGAAGCTCGCCGCATCCATCACCCAAACCGCCCACCATCATCTGGCCAGCTATCCTACCAAACAACTCGTCGTTGTAGTACTAGAAATCTGGCCGGAAAGTGGAGGCAGCCAGCCGGTGGCTATACTTGGCGTCAACAAGTGTAGCGAGGGCTGATAATGCTGGGAGAGCGTTCGGACCAGAGGGGTCTGTGGGAAGCGGATCGGCTGTATCTGGACCACGTGGGCAAGGACACGTTCTACGGTCTGCTGGCCTCGCTGCGGGGTCGGCTGTTCCGGGACGCCGAGTTCGCCGAGTTCTACTGCGCCGACAACGGCCGGGACAGCGTGCCGCCCAGCCTGCTGGCCACGGCGCTGCTGTTGCAGTCTCACGACAAGGTCAGCGACGCCGAGGCCAAGGCCCGGGCCGACTTCGACATTCGCTGGAAGGTGGCTCTGGGGATTGAGGTGGAGGACAGGCCCTTCGCCAAGAGTACGCTCCAGGTGTTTCGCGCCCAGCTGATCCTGCACGACAGGGTGCGGGAGGTATTCGAGTCCAGCCTGCGCCTCGCCCGGGAGTCGGGCTACCTGAAGAGGCGCAGCATGAAGGTGGCGCTGGACACGACCAACATCCTGGGCCGGGGCGCGGTGAGGGACACATACAATCTGCTGGCCGACGGGATCGTCAAGCTGCTGCGTGCGCTGGCGCAGGTTGAGGGAATCAGCGTCGGGAAGTGGGCCAAGGCTCGGGAATACGGGCGGTACCTTGCCTCCAGCATCAAGGGCGAGGCGACCATCGACTGGTCGGACAAGCGGGCGCGGAAGGCCCTGCTGGCCGGGATTGTAGCCGACGCGGACCGGCTGCTGGGGTTGTCGCGGCAGGCGCAGGGGGAATTGGCGGAGGACAGCGCCGGGCAGCAGCAGATAGTGGCTGGGGCGGAGTTGCTGTTCCAGGACATTGAGCGCAAGGGTGGCGACGGCGATGACGGCGTGAGCCTCAAGGGTGGGGTGAGTAAGGACCGGATGGTGTCGGTGCATGACCCGGAGATGCGCCACGGGCACAAGAGCAGCAGGAGACGCTTCGACGGACACAAGGCGGCCATCGTCGTGGACACCGACACTCAGCTGAGCACCGCCGTGGAGGTACTGCCCGGCAACGCTCCGGACAACCTGGGGGCGCTGGAGCTGGTGGAGGAGAGCGAGGCCAACACCGGTGTGCCGGTGCAGGAGGCCATGGGCGACGCCGCCTATGGAGACGGCGGGACCCGCCAAGCCTTCGCCGATGCGGGCCGCAAGCTGGTAGCCCGGGTGCCGGGCCGCCCCGACCGGCAGCGCTTTCCCAAGGATGACTTTGTCATCGACCTAGCGGCGGGCAGTTGCACCTGTCCGGCGGGGCAGGTCACCCACAACATCGTGTCGGCGGGACGGCGTACGGATGCCGCGGGTCGGGTCCACCGCTTGCGGGCCTTCCAGTTCGACGGGTCCGAATGTATGACATGTCCACTGCGGTCCCAGTGCATCTCGGCCAAAGGCAGGAAGGGACGGTGGGTGCTGATCCATCCCCAGGAAGCCCTGTTGCAGCAGGCCAGGGCCTTGCAACAGAGCGCCGGGTATGACGAATATCGAGCGCGCCGAGTGGTGGTGGAACACAGGTTGGCCCGACTGGTCCATTTGGGCATCCGCCAGTCCCGCTATTTCGGACGCGCCAAGACGAGATTCCAGCTGTACCTAGCGGCCACGGTGGCCAACCTGACCCTGGTGGCGGGGAAACTCTAACGGTCGGGCCGGGCCGGTGGCGTCCCAACAGGCCACAGCGTCGTCCTGAATACTCTCCCCTCTGTTGTCGCCAATGCTACCTCCAGTTTCTCCGCAGTACGCCTCGAACTACTGTGGCCCTTGATTCTGCTCACGCTGGCTTTACTGCCCAAATGTCTCTACCCAACGAGAACTTTCCGGCCCGATTTCTAGTATTACAACGATGCTTCCGCAATTTGGTCAGTCTTTGCCTGGAATTCGCTTTGCCGAAGGCAGGGCCACAAAGCTGTCAACCGCATAAGCAGGTCGCCATGATTAGGCGCTCAGAACCCCTTTCTGGCGAAGCGTCGTTGTAATACTAGGGCTTATCAACATTTGTTGGCCCCAGATCACCGAGGAGACCAGATGGAGCGCAGCGAGATAGTAGATGCTCCTCCGGTCATACCGGGTGGCGATCCGGCGCTAGTGCTTCAGTCTGTTGAGTGCCCGTTCGATCAGGTTTCGTTGGCGGTACAGTTCCCGGTCGTATTCCCAAGGCTCCTTTCTGTTGCGCTTGGGCGGTATGACTGCCGTCGTGCCCCCGGACCGGATGAACGCCAGTCTCCTGTTGCTCTCATAACCCTTGCCAGCGATAACCGTTCCGGCCTCAATGCCGGTCAACAGCGGAATCGGCTGGGGCCCGTCTGATGCCTGCCCGCCAGTAAGAGTGAATCGTATCGGCCATCCTTGGGAGTCGCACACCATGTGTACCTAGCAGCGTGTCCGAGGATTAGATTTTGGAGACGAAAAGCGCCACTGTCTAATCTCATTGGTGACTAATGGGCTCCAATAAAACAGTTACCGGAATAATTAACTTTGTAGATGACGAGATTCGTTTAGAACATTGTCTCTCAGACAGACTGCTAGGTGGTCAGTCCACCCCGGGAGCGGCCCAGAGCCTCACCTTGGCCCCCCTTTACCACAGGCTGCCTGCTGGTGCACCCTGACTGTGGTGGAGTCAATCATCACGTATCGATTGTCCGGGTCATCCAGCAACACTTGGAATATCCTCTCCCAGATCCCGGACCTAGCCCAGCGGGTGAAACGCTTGTGGACGCTTTTCCAGTTACCGAATTGTGCTGGCAGATCCTTCCACTGGGCGCCGCTGCGCAAGACCGAGAGCACGCCGTTAACGAAGGTCCGATTATCTTTGGCCGTTACGCCGACCCAGCCCTGACGACCGTTCAAGAACCCCTCAATCAGGTGCCACTGAGCGGCGCTTAACTCATAACGCTCCACCTGCACAACCTCCACCACACCTACTTGGGAGGGTTACACTCTACCTCCCCGGTATGTCCTCTGACCTGGTTACACCAACCCAATTTTCATCAATTGTCGATTCCTCCTAGCAGCGTGTCCGAGGATTAGATTTTGGCGACGAAAAGCGCCACTGACTAATCACATTGGTGACTAATGGGCTCTAATAAAACGGTTACCGGAATAATTAACTTTGTAGATGCCGAGATTCGTTTAGAACAATGTTTCTCAGACAGACTGCTAGTGGAGCCTCGCCGCCGCCTGTCCCCGTGGATATTGGCACCATCGGGAATCATTTATGCCCTGCGGTTTTCATGTCAGTCTTTATGAGTAGAACAGACCGATATACCAAGCTTTCCTCTGACGCTGAAGACCGTTATTTCAGCTCAGCGAAGACAGACACCAATGTGGTGGGCCCCAATCCATGCACCAAATTAGATTAAGCTTGAGGAGTCGGTACTGACCCTGTTACCGAATGAGCCTTTCCCGCCATTGCGTACAAAAATGCTGTGGGTAGGGGGTCTGTCTTCAAGCAAGGACAGACCATACGCAGTAAGAACTGTGTGCGTAACCATAACGGTGCTGGGTCCCGCACAGGTACTGATTGGAGTCAATCTCTATTGCAAGTGGCATTTCATGCTTGACTAGCCACCCGAATGCGAATAAACCGACAGGGGATGCGGGTCCGAGCATGTAGTCGAATACCTCCTGTACCGCCTCTATTGAGGACGCAGAAGGCTCTTACTGCAACGGGTGCAGCGTCAGCTCCAAAGGGTAGTCCTGCCACAGGCTGGCTCTTGGCAAGCTGGAACCATGGGCGACAGCGGCTATTGCAAAACGTATCGCAGTTAGCCTTACCCGTCTGCCAGGACGATTGCAAAGTCAGGAGATTTAGCCGCGGAGGCGGGCGATGGTCTGGGTTGGGCGGAAGGCGCAGGTCTTGGCTCGCAGGGGCATGGACATCCGGAGGGGAAACCATCCTGCCGAGCGCAGGGCGTTGAGCGCTGTGTTGACCAGGCTGGCGTAGACCTCGCCCAGGCCCGGACGGCGCAGCGTGTGGTCGTCCTCGTCCCAGCTGCGGTCCTTCACGTGATGCAGGCTGTTCTCAACGCTCTAGTGAGGGCGGATCACTCGAAGGAGTTCTTTGGGTGCGCACCGCCAGGAACTCAGGCTGGTCAGCAGATACCAGCGCTCCCGGCTCACCTCACCGGTGGATATGTCCACCCTCTCCTTTTCCAACATCACTCCCTGCCTCGCCCCAGGGAATCCCAACTCATCCCGGATATAGCTGGCCAATGCCTCATCGGTCCAGATGCGCCGTTTCTCGATCACACCCGCTTTTTTCCCACGCTCTGCGCCTCAGGCTCCACCAATTCCTCCCCGGCAAATCCCTCTGCCAATGCCGCCAGCGCCTGGGGTTGGTTCCCCTTGATGCGCACCAGGTAATCCCGTCCGTGGCTCACGATGACCTGGCACAGGTCCCGCTCCGCGTACAGGGCGTCCATGGTCAGCAGTCTCAGGCCGGGATTGCGCTCGAGCAGTTGCCCCAGTTGTTCCCGCAACACCCTGGGGTCGTACCGTTTCCCCGATGCCGGCCACTGGGCCAGACACAGCTTCAGATCGTGGGCCAGCACGTTCACCATCACCAGAGGATTGCCGCTTACGTCCTCGGACTGCCTGGCCCACTTGCCGTCCACTGAGGCGACCACTTCCGGTCGGCCACCACCTGGGCCCACCCATCCCGTCAGGGCGCCCTGCAACTGCTCACAGGAGACTCCGGCCAGGGCACGGGAGATGGTGGTGGCGTGGGGTGGATGATCCCGCACAAAGCCCAAAGGCTCCTTCAGCACCGGCCAGTGCATCCTGGGGAAGAGCGCGATGTGGGCCATGGTGGTCTGACCACAAACCAAGCCCAGCAGGGTCAGTCGGAGGATGGCCTGAAAGGGATGTCTGACCCCTCTGGCCCTCCTGGGATCCGGCACCAGTTCCAAACATCCGAACAGAGATTCCGCCGCCTCCATATCCGCACACTCCCATATCTCACCTAGATGTCTTTGTAAACTCCCCTCCGTGACTTTGCGATCGTCCTGCCCGTCTGCCCCTACCCTTGACTTCCGGCAGGATTTTGCGGCTCTCAACTGAGCGGTTCGTTGACCCATCTTTTGACGAGATTTATACTCATTGGACGGTCGTTTCCGGTTCTGCGGCCGTCAGTTTTTTGGGCGGGTGTGTAGTGTCTTATCAGTCTGGTGTTGCGGCCCTGGCGGATGTGGTTCTTCCTGTTGAGGAATTTCGGGCACGGGTGGCCAGGGACGCCCTTCTCATCTTTGGATTCGCCCTGTTCGTGGTTCTCCTGGCGCGGTTCTCCGTCCATCTCCCCTTCACCCCAGTGCCTGTCACGGGCCAGACCTTTGCCATGCTGGTTACCGGCGCGGCTCTCGGGAGTTGGCGCGGGGCCTCATCGCTGGGCGTGTATCTGCTGATAGGCATGTTTCTGCCGGCCTACGCCGGTACGGCCGACGGCTACATCTGGCAAGTGGGCGTGGGTGACTACGCATTCGGGTTCAGCTCCGGCAGCTCCGGATTCTTCTGGCAGATGGCTTCCGGCGGCTACATCATAGGATTCATCGCCGCCGCGTGGCTGGTCGGGTTTCTGTGCGAGCGGGGTCTGGGCAGCAGCGTTTGGATCCTGCCGGTGCTGCTGGTGGGCAACGCGCTGGTATATGTGCCGGGCCTGATCCAGCTGTCGCTGTTTGCTCCTGAAGGCAAGACGCTGGCGTGGGGACTGTACCCATTCATTGCCGGCGACCTGATCAAGCTGTTCTTCGCGGCCATGCTGATCCCTGGGGCGTGGGGTTTGGCCAACTGGCTGCGTGGCGACGATGACGGCTACAGTGGCCGCGGCTCATACCGCGACCGGTGGCTGTAAGGACTGGAGGGGGAGGCGCGGTATGGACATGGTCTGGCTGGGACATTCATCTTTCCGCCTGCATTCGCAGGGCATGGTGGTGGTTACGGACCCGTACCCTGATTCGCTTGGGCTGCGAATGGACGGTCGGGCTGCGGCCATCGTTACCGTCAGCAACACCCACCCGAACCACTCGGCCGAGGTTACTGTGGCTGGTGAGCCGCGGGTGTTCCGGGCGCCGGGAGAGTATGAGTTCAGCGACGTGATGGTCCGCGGCGTGATGACTCCCCTGCCTGAGGGTGTTCCGCACGAGCACCGCAATGTCGCCTTCACCATCGAGATGGACGGCATCAGCGTGTGCCACCTTGGGGACTTGTCCCGTCCGCTGACCACTCGGCAGCTTGAGGAGCTCAAGCCGGTTGACGTGGCGCTGGTGCCGGCGGGCGGCCACTGCACCCTCCCTCTTGACCTGGCACTCCAGACCATCCAGGACCTTGATCCCAGGGTTGTGGTCCCGATGCACTTTGGACACGGGCAGGAGGGGGTTGATCTGGATGGGGTGGAGCCGTTCCTGCGGCGGCTGGGGTTGGAGGATGAGACGCAGCCGCAGCCCCGGCTGGTGGTCACGCAGGGGAATCTGCCGGCGGACCTGCGGGTGAGCTTGATGGCTCCCCGGCCTGCGGGGTAGGCGGCGGGGAGGCATTGGCTGGTGGAACGAGCGAGGGCGCGGGATTTGCTCCCGCGCCCTCTGCTTGTTCCGGTGCCTGCGTTGTGGTCAGGTGCGGCGGAACAGGCTGCTGCGGCTGGCCCGGCGGGCGGCGGCGTAGAGGAGGATGAGGCCGCCGATGGTGAGGGCGGCTCCGCCGATGATGGCCAGCGGGGGGATGCGGGTTACGATGGTGTCGCCGGCGACGGGGAGGATGGCCGTCGGGGTAGGCTGGGGGATGGGCGTTGGCTCGGGGGTGGCCGTTGGCTCCGGGATGGGCGTCGGTTCGGGGGTTGGCGTGGGCTCAGGCGTGGCGGTGGGCTCCGGCGTCGGGGTGGCCGGCTGCTGGACCGGCAGCGGGTCGGAGAAGGTGAGGCTGGCGGAGTAGAGGTCGTAGACTCCGTAGAACTCGTCGGTCTGGTCGGCCTGGATGCTGCCGAAGCTGGTGATCAGGTGGAAGGTCACGTCGCGGCCGATCATCCGGCGGTCGGTGGGGGCGAGGACCATGCCGGTGAACCGGCCGTTGAGGGTGATGGCGACGGGCTGGGACTGGTAGGCCTCGCAGGAGTCGACGCAGGCGACGAGGGATGTGCCGATGGGCGCCCAGGTGCCCTGGACCTGGACGGTGCCGGAGTAGTAGTCCTGGAGGAGGGGTTGCGACGGGCGCTTGTCCTCCTGCTGTGCCGGCGCGGCGGCTACCATTGCCAGAACCAGCATCATCGCCATTACGGCCAGCGGCCACACCGCCCACTTCGACCTCACGTCCGCACCTCCGATCGCAGAGCCAATTATTGTCCAGTTATTATGTTGGCTTATTATGGTTTATTTTTCAATATTATTTTAAACGAGTTAGAGGACTCATTGCTGAATGGGGAAGGGGCACCTCGGTGGCGCCCCTTGGTGGTTGCCTTGCCGGGGGCGGATTTGCAACCCGCCCCTACTTGGTTGGTTGGGGTCAGCTGCCCTGGCGGCCTGCTATGAAGGCACCGCCTGCGGCGACCACGCCTACGATGGCGATGATCAGGGCAACAATGGCGAGGGCTCCGCCTCCGCCTGCTGCGCCATCGGCGCCGTCAGGACCGCCGGGTCCAGGAGGTCCGGCGGCACCGGAGGGGCCGGCGTCGCCCTTGGCGCCGTCAGATCCGTCTTCGCCGTCGGCTCCATCTTCGCCGTTGGTGCCGTTGGTGCCGTTGGTGCCGTTTCTACCGTTTCTACCGTTTTCGCCGTCTTCGCCGTTCTTGCCGTCCTGGCCGTCCTGGCCGTCCTTGGGCATGGACATGCCCTCCATGGCGGCGGCCATGGCCTCGGCGAGCGCGGCATCGACGATGTCCTCGACACTCTTGGTGGGTACCACGGGCACTACCGGCTGCACCGGCGTGACGGTGGTGGAGCCGGGGGTGGTGGGCTTTGCCGGCATTACCATCATACCGTCGCCCTGGGCCATGAGGCTGGCGATCTTGGGCACGCCGGGCATGCCGACCATGACCTCGCCGGGGTCGGACGCGGTCTTGTACATCATGGCCTCGTCGCCCTCGCCCATCATGAACTCGAACATGATCATGGCGCCCTGTTCGCCCATGACGTCGACGCTGAACTTGCCGTCCATGACGGTGCCGGTGCCGGCCTTCTCGCCGTTGATCATGGCGACGACCATGGTGCCATCCATGGCGGGTTCGCCGTCGATGGTGGCCTTACCGACCACAGTGAAAGGCGGGACAGGCGGCGCGCCATCCCCGCCCTGCGCCAGCGCCACGATGGGCAGCGCGGCCAGCAGAGCGATAACGCTCAGCAGGGCCAGAATTCTAGTTATGGTCATTCCTTCCTCCCGTTGATCCCTTGATTAACGGTTGTGATTATGCGCCCGGGAGGGGGACAGGCCCGCCCCTGGGCTGGTGGGAAGCCGTCCCGGTTGACCGGGACGGCTTCCGTGTCGTCCGTGTTCAGACCATACCTGTTGGGTCTGGCCCTACTCCATTACGTGGGGGTTGGACTCGGGGTAGAGTGTCCGTCCCTGGAAGGTGTCCGTGGCATTCATGATGATGGTCACGATCTGCCCGCTGGAGACCTCGGTCAAGCTGTTGAAGTCGGCGAAGTCAGGGTTCGGGTCGTAGAACGTCCAACCCTGGGTTGCCGGTTCCAGGTGCCATACGCGGGTCAGCGTGCCGTTCTCGATGAGTTCTTCAAATGCCTCATCGGAGTCGCGGGTGATGATGTCCACGATCTCGACGGTGGTCCTGACCTTGGTAGGCTGATCTTGGCCCTGGGTTGCCACCCGGGCTTCTACCGTGTGGGTGCCCGGCTTGAGCTGCGGCACCAGCACGTTGTCGACCGTGAATGAGCCTAGCCCGTCGGTCTCGACGCCTCTGCCGGAAACATTGATGTCGGCGATATATAGATCAACCAAGGTGAAGAGGGGCATGTTGTGGCCCTCTATGGTCAACCGACCGCCAGCCGAAGCCTGGGTTGGGTTGATGACAAGCTCCTGCTCAGGCAGGGCGTGAGAAGCCTTGGTCTTGTACTGGGTCTCGTTAGCCTGCGACTTGGCAATGATGTCCTGGTCATCGCCGATTTCGGCGTTGCTGGGGACCGTGAAGGTATCACGGAATTGCCCAATTGAATCAGCCAGCACGGCAGTGAGAAGGTTCTCGTCATCGTCTTTGTCGTAGAAGATTGAAACAACCCTCCCTGCTGGGAAATTCTTCCCGACAATCGTCACCGTGGTGCCACGTCGGCTGACCGGCGGGTCGATGGTGATCTCGGGCTCAGGGAAGGTGATTCGGCCTATGGCCAGACGGCCGGACCAGTCCTTGACCTCCACCCGGTAGGTGCCCGGCGTCAGCACGTCGGACGCTTCCTGTCCAGTGAGAACACCTCCGCTGTCCCTTACCTCAAAGGTGGACTTCACATTGAAGGTGTCGGTGAAATCGCCATTGGTGTCGATGGACAACTTATCAATGTCAGTGCCGCCGGTGGTCTCCTCCAACCTGAAGTCCCCGACTTCGACGTACTGAATTTCCTGAGGCGTACCCGTGGGCGGTGTGTCGTCAGAGAAGCCCTTGACCTTGACAGTGAACTGCTGTCCCAGCACCACAGTGGAAGGATCCAGTTCCATGTCCAAGGCCCCAATGATGACTGAACCCTTGGCGGCGTCGGGATTGCCAAGGCCACCGTTGGCACTCAGGCCCCCTTCCTTATCCGTCTCGGAGCCAACAACCTTCAACTCTTGCTCACCCAGGCGCGCAGTATTAGGCACCCGGATTTCGATCTCGCCATCCCCGGTGTTGTTGTCGATGTCTGGTACCAAATCCGTCGCCAGTTCGTCACCGATGGTTACTTTGGCGACGTTGCCGTAGTACCAGTCCTCAACGATGATCGTCAGCTCATCGCCCTGCTGGGCCGAATCGCTATCCGCGCTGATGGTTGGGGTGACCCCGAAATATGCGATCACGTCCGCAGTTGTACCGGTACCATCTACGACGGTGATCTGGTTCATACCGCGCAGCTTGTCCGTGCGTATGAAGGGCTCGCTGGCGGGATTTCCATTTTTGTCAACTTGGGTGACGTCATGGTCGAAATCATTCGAAGAGGTTTCTACATCGACAGTGAGCCCGCCGCCGGATGATGTCCCGGTACCCAAGCTGATGTCCCTTGTGTCCGTCTCAGGGCAGGCATTACCGAGCCTATCAAGGCCCTCGTCAGCACAGTGACCCTGTATCAGGTAAACCGTGGCGCCACCCTTGCCGATACCCTTGGCGGTCACAGTGATGTCCGTCCCTCGGGGTCCAAAGTCGGCACTCAGGGTGACTTTGCTCTTAATGACGATCGTACCGTATCCGTCCTCGGTGTCGCGGTCCTTCAGCGTAATACCCTTCGTACCGCGAGTGGTCGGGTTGGTGATTCCGGCCGACTGCTTGAAGGTAACGGTGTAAATGCTGTCGGCGCCGATGTCTCCGGCCGAATTGCCGTTCTGGTAGCGGCTGGCCAAGGAAATAGTGATCTTGTCGCCGCTGACCGTTACCACATCCGGCGCACCCACATAAGGGCCGGGATTGTTAGCCGCCAATTCAATAGACGCGGCTGATTCGTCAAGGGCGGTAATGAGGACGGCACTCTCGGAGACGCTGGAAGGAACACCAAAGCCCTTCAACTCTACCGTGATGTCCTCACCCTGACGGATGTCATTGTCCGCATACGCCTTAATGTCCAGGCGGATGGGAGCACCCGGGGTGTCGCTGGAAGTCTTGGGGGTAAGCGACGAGACGGAGCTGGATATCGCAGCTTCTCGCGCGTCGTCGGCATCAGCGGTGGTGGCGTCCACCATCTGGTTGAACACTACGTCGCCAGAGGCAGCTGCGCCATCAATCACAAGACCCGTTACGGTCACTATGACATCCGCCCCCGCCCGAATCATGGGAACTCCAGTAACTGCGTCTACGTTGTTGTCCGGGTCTGCTACAACCTCGGCAACCCCGTCAGGATTGATGGTGACTTGAATCTGCGATCCGTCGCCTTCAGTGTTTGAAACTGCGGTTACGTTGCCTGCAGTTACGACGGCGTCTCCCACGTCCTCAGGTTCCAGTTGCTTCACTGATACGCTAGCGTCTTCCTGTTCTTGGGTCGTACCTGTGGGGTACGAAAGAAAAGTGGGCAGCAAAACGGTGATAATGTCATCGTTATCAGCTGTCCTATCCCCTACGCCAGCCGCGGTAACTTGGAATTTTGCCGTCAGAGTTACTCCGGTGTCCTCCGGTAGACGCGAGGACAGCTCGGCACGCGGGCTTTCGTTAGCTACGGTATCAGGATCATTCGCCTCCTCGACCAACGCGCTCACGCCTGTGGCGGAGAAGATGCCCATAGCGAAAAGGGCAGCGATGAGGGCTGCCGCCATGAGCAGGGCAATCCCGGTGGATTTGCCTGTTAGTGAATTCATGTTCCTTAATTCTCCTTTTCTGCAGGCCCGCTGGGAAATCGGGGCCACTCGAGCCCTCTGCTCCCTTGAGCCTGGTTCCCGCTTTCGCGGGAATAACGATTGGTTGCCTACCTGTGGCGGAGGCGGGGCCACATGGGTCCCCTTTACCGCTGAGGCTTGGCGTTTCCCTCCCGGATCAAGTCCGGGATGACGTTGATACGCCGGGATGACGTTGATATGTCTGGGATGACGATTGGCTTGGCAGTCCGTTGCGGAGGCGGGGCCACATGGGTCCCCATATACCGTCTTGGGCTGGGGTGCCTTTCGTTTTCAAGGTGCCTAGGTACCCGCGCCTTGCGGGGGTTCCGGGTGGTTCCCGCCTGCGCGGGAATGACGGATTGTTGGGAATTACGGATTGGTGATCCCGCCCCTGGCGGTGGCCCGTTTTACATGGGCGACTTCCTCCTCACGGTCTGGGGATAGTCGACGTCACGGCCGACAAGTTTTGCCTTGTCACGTAATATTAGCCATAGCAGTATTACTTGCCTGTTACAGGGCGTCAAGGCTTTGGGTTTGATTTTTGGTGATTTTTGATAATTTGTTTAGACTTTTGGTTATTTACATGGATGGACAGGATGGACAGGATTTACGGGGGTTTGGGTTGCCGCCCCCGCTTCCGCGAGGGTGATGGATGGGCGGGAAAGACGGACGGGGGTTTGGGTTCCCGCTTTCGCGGGAATGACGGGGGGGTGCGGGATGACGGTTGGGTTGTCGGGTTGGGGTCTGGTTAGTGTCAGGGGTATGGAAATCGCTGACATTTGCTGACATTTCCTGTCATTGGGTGGGTTATGGGGGTTTGGGTTCCCGCCCCGCTTCCGCGAGGGTGACGTTCTTTCGCGGGGATGACGGGGACTGGGCGGGTTGGCGGGTTGGCGGGTTGGCGGGTGGGTGTACGGAGCATGAGTCATATGGAGACATGGTAGGGAGGCGTCATGAGGCTTGGCAAAGGGGGAGGTGTCAGGAGATTGGGGGGGTTATTTACATGGATGGACAGGATGGACAGGATGACGAGGGTTACGGGGGTTTGGGTTCCCGCTTTCGCGGGAATGACGGGTGGGGCGGGATGACGGGTGGGGGATTCAGAGGAGTTGGTTGTAGAGATCTGTCCAGGTGGGGTTTTGGTTTTCGATGATCCGGATTTTCCATGCGCGGTTCCATTTCTTCAGGGCCCTTTCCCTGTTGATGGCGCTCTCCAGGCATTGGTGGAGTTCGTACCAGACGAGGGTATGGACGTTGTGTTGCTTGGTGAAGCCGTCCACCTCGCCGGTGCGGTGTTGCCAGATCCTCTGGACGGGGTCGGAGGTTACGCCGATGTAGAGGGTGCCGTGGGGCTTGCTGGCAGGATGTAGACGCAGGGGGTCTTCATGGATCTGTCCTGTGGGTTCCTGGGGAGACGGGCGTTTGGGTTCCCGCCTGCGCGGGAATGACGGGTGGGCGGCGGGAATGACGGATTGGGTTGGGAATGACGAGGGTTACGGGGGTTTGGGTTCCCGCCTGCGCGGCAATGACGGGTGGGGGGGCGGGTTTGGGGCCCGCCCCTGCTTGGTGGACTGTGGGGTGTGCGCCTTGGGTGGGTCAGGCGGCGCCGGCGGTGGTGAGGGTTTTTAGGAACTCGCGGTTGTTGGCGGTTTTGGAGAGGCGGTCTAGGACGCGCTCGGTGGCGTTGCCGCCGCCGCTGCCTGGGTTGTCGGAGAGCATGCCGATCATGCGGCGAAGGAGGACGACCTGGCGGAGGGCTTCTTCGGAGTAGATGAGTTCTTCGCGCCGGGTGCCGGAGCGTACGATGTCGATGGCGGGGAAGTAGCGACGCTCGGCGAGTCGGCGGTCGAGGTGGAGTTCCATGTTGCCGGTGCCCTTGAACTCTTCGTAGATGACCTCGTCCATGCGGGAGCCGGTGTCGACGAGGCAGGTGGCGATGATGGTGAGGGAGCCGCCTTCCTCGATCTTGCGGGCGCCGCCGAAGAACTTCTTGGGCGGGTAGAGGGCGATGGGGTCGATGCCGCCGGAGAGGGTGCGCCCGCTGGTGGGCACGGCGAGGTTGTAGGCGCGGGTTAGGCGAGTGATGGAGTCGAGGAGGATGATGACGTCCTTGCCCATTTCGACGAGGCGCTTGGCGCGGTCTAGGCAGAGCTCGGCGACGCGGCACTGTTCTTCGACGGAGTCGTCGAAGGTGGAGGCGAAGACGTCGCCGGTGACGGAGCGGCGCATGTCGGTGACTTCCTCTGGGCGTTCGCCGATGAGGGCGACCATGAGGGTGGCTTCGGGGCAGTTGGTGACGACGCCGTGGGCGATCTGCTTGAGCATGGTGGTCTTGCCGGCCTTGGGGGGCGAGACGATGAGTCCGCGCTGACCGAGGCCGATGGGGGCGAAGAGGTCGACCATGCGGGTGGAGAGCTCGCTGGACTGGGTTTCGAGCACGACCTGCTTTTCGGGGAAGACGGGGGTTAGGTGCTCGAAGACGGGGCGGTTGCGGCCGTGGACACGGTCGGTCTCTAGGCCGTTGATGCGTTCGACGCGGACGAGGCCGAAGTAGCGCTCGCCTTCCTTGGGCGGTCGGACCTGGCCGGTGACGGTGTCGCCGGTGCGGAGGCCGAAGCGGCGGATCTGGGACTGGGAGATGTAGACGTCGCCGGAGCGGTGCATGGAGACCTGGCGGAGGAAGCCGTAGCCTTCGTCCATGATCTCGAGGATGCCGGTGGCGACGAGGGACTGCTGGGCCGAGGCGACCTGGAACAGGCGGCTGAGCAGGTCCTCGCGGTGGAGGTTGGCGAGGGCGTTGCTGTCGCTGAGGCCGATGGACGGCGCGAGGGCGAGCAGTTCGTCCTTGGATTTGGTGCTGAGGTCGGTGACCTCCACGGAGACGCGGGGTGCGGGCACGGCGGGCGCTTCCTGCTGGGCCTGCTGTGGCGGCTGGCCTGGGCCGTCGCCGTTGGCTGGCGTGCGGGCCGCGCGGGTGCGAGAGCGTGGAGCGGGCTTGCGGGGCTCAGGATCCCGGGCCTGGGGCTCCTTGGGCTCGACGTTGGGTTCGGGTAGCGTGTTGGTGAGCGTGTTTTCTTCTTCCATCATGATCCTTGTAGTTATGCCTGTCCGGCTTTCTGCCAGTCGGCGATGAACCGGGCGAGGCCGGCGTCGGTGAGGGGGTGGTTGGCCATCTGGAGCAGGGTCTTGTAGGGGATAGTGGCGATGTGGGCGCCAGCCGAGGCCGCCTGGATGCAGTGGAGCGGGTGGCGGACGCTGGCGGCCATGACCTGGGTTTGGATGTTGCCTTCGCGGAACAGGGTTGCGATGTCGCGGATGAGGCCGATGCCGTCGTGGCCGATGTCGTCGAGGCGACCGATGAAGGGGCTGACGACGGTGGCGCCGGCCTGGGCGCCGAGGAGGGCCTGGTTTACGGAGAAGCAGAGGGTCTGGTTGACGCTGATGCCCTCGGCGCTGAGGGTGGCGATGGCCTCGATGCCCTGGATGGTGCTGGGGATCTTGACCCAGGGGTTGGGGATCCAGTTGGCGATGTCGCGGCCTTCGTCGACCATGCCCTGGGTATCGGTGGATACGACCTCGACGGATATGGGACCATCGACGAGATCGGCGATCTCGGTGACGGCGGAGCGGTAGGCCTCGCGGTCGCCGATGCCTGCGCTGGCGGCGAGGGACGGGTTGGTGGTGACGCCGCTGATGACACCGAGGCGGGCACCGTCGCGGATTTCCACGATGTCTGCAGTGTCGAGGAAGAGCTTCATTGTTTCCTCTTTCCTTTGTTCAGTTGCCTTGTTTTTTACCCGCTGGATTCCCGCTTTAGCGGAGATGACGGTTGAGGATTTTCTCTTTGTTGACTTTTTTGCCTGCCCGCTGGACTTCCGCTTCAGGCTTTGGCGAGACATGCTTCGCCGAAATGGCGGGTGGCGGCCTTGGTGCTCAAGCAGGCTTTCTCCTCTGGATTCCCGCTTTCGGGGAAATGACGGATGTGTGCCCTTGGTTCGGCCGGGTGTGC
Source organism: Dehalococcoidia bacterium (assembly GCA_965215675.1). GTDB lineage: Bacteria > Chloroflexota > Dehalococcoidia > Lucifugimonadales > UBA3495 > VXOI01. The sequence continues at coordinate 1,033,141 of OZ244112.1, forward strand.
TTCGATTGTAATTTCAGAGCTCAGTCCAGTGGCAGCGGGGGTTGGGTGCCCTCGCGGATGGTCTTTGTGGCTTCGCCGATGAATTTCTCGAAAAGTGGATGGGGCCGGTTGGGCCTGGACTTAAATTCCGGGTGGTACTGGACGCCGACCATGAACGGGTGGCCGCGGACCTCGCCAGCTTCGACCAACTGGCCATCTGGGGAGAGGCCGGCAGCGATAAAGCCGGATTCCTCCATACGTTCGCGGTAGCCGTTGTTAAGTTCAAAGCGGTGCCGGTGGCGCTCGAAGACCTCGCTGTCGCCGTAGGCTTCGTGGGTCATGGTGCGTTCCTGGGGCCGACAAGGGTAGCTGCCGAGGCGCATGGTGCCGCCCTTGGTGGTGACGCTCTCCTGGTCGGCCATGATGTGAACAACAGGGTGCTCGGTGTCGGGCTGGAACTCCTCTGAGTTAGCGTCTTCGAGGCCTAGGACGCTGCGGGCCCAGTCGATGACCATCACCTGGAGGCCGAGGCAGAGGCCCAGATAGGGCACTTTGTGCTCACGGGCGTAGCGGACAGTGTCGACCATGCCCTCGACACCACGGGTGCCAAAGCCACCGGGGACGACGATGCCGCTGGCGTTGCGGAGCAGATCGTCTGGGCCATACTTTTCGATGTCTTCAGAATGAACCCACTGGAGCTCTACGTCTCGGGTGTGGCTGAGGCCCGCATGGCGCAAAGCCTCGCGGACGGAGAGGTAGGAGTCAGGGTATTCGACGTATTTACCGACTAGGGCGATGGGGAGCGGTTCCTTGGGCCGGTTCATCCGATCGACCATGTCGCGCCATTCGTCCAGACCGTCGGAATAGCCTCGGAGGCCGAGGGTGTTGAGAATGATGTCTCCCAGGCCGGCTTCCTCCAGGACCAGGGGAACGCGGTAAACGTTGTCCACCGTCTCCAGCGGAATGACCGCGTTACTGGGAACGTCGCAGAAGGAGGAAATCTTCTCGCAGATGCCGGGTGGGACGGGATGGTCGCTTCGGCAGATGATAGCGTCGGGCTGGATGCCGATGGCGCGGAGTTCCTTGACGCTGTGCTGGGTTGGCTTGGTCTTGAGTTCCTGGGCTGCCGAGAGGTAGGGGAGGAGGGTGAGGTGGATGTAGTAGACGTTTTCCCTGCCGACCTGGTTGCGCATCTGCCGGATGGCTTCCAGGAAGGGCAGGCCCTCGATGTCTCCGACAGTGCCGCCGACTTCGACGACAATCACCTCCGCCCGGGACTCGTCGGCCAGCCGGAGGATACGTTCCTTAATGTCGTTGGTAACGTGTGGCACGGACTGTATGGTCCCGCCGAGGAAGTCGCCGCGGCGCTCCTTGGCGATGAGGTTCATGTAGATGTCGCCGGCGGTCAGATTCGAGCTGCGGGTAAGCTCCAAATCAATAAAGCGCTCATAGTGGCCGAGGTCGAGATCGGTCTCGCCGCCATCGTGAGTGACAAAAACTTCGCCGTGCTGATAAGGCGACATGGTGCCGGGGTCGACGTTGAGATAGGGGTCGAGCTTTAGCACCGAAACGCTGAGGCCACGGCTTTTCAGGATGCGGCCGACGGAAGCGACACAGATGCCCTTGCCCAGTGAGCTTACGACGCCGCCGGTTACGAAGATAAACTTTGTTGGCATCTATCCGCGCAGCGAAAGTTGTGGAAGTGCCGGTCGAACGAGCGCCGCCGTTGGGGGGTTGCGATTGCGAACGAGAGGAACCGCAAGGGAGGCGCGAGGGGGAGGTGCTGAAGTGGACCAGCGAGGTGATTATATGTATTCGTTTTGCGGGTGTCAACAAGAACAAGAGAATTCGGCACGCTAATTGCGAAATAAATGCAACACCAACTTCGTTACCCTATCAAACCGCCGATTCTGTTAGAACATGAACCAATTGGAGTCCACTGGAATGGTGAAAATGAATGGTTGTTGGAAGGGGACCCCGAGAGCGCGAACATATTGCGGCCTAGTCCGACAAGCGCGTATACGCAGGGAACTCTAAACTTTACCCACCCAGCGGCCGGGAGTCACGAGATATTCCAGGGCGATCACCTAACGGGACTGTATTCCGTGCAGACTTGAGGGGCGATTTGCCCTAGCCCTGCTGACGGTTTTCCAGTTCTGCCTCCAGTTCCCTTACGCGGGCTTCGGCGGTGATGCGGGCTTCCTGCTCTTCTGCGAATGTCAAGAGGTGAGCCTGGGTGGCTGGGTCGTACCAGCGCAGTTTTCTATGGTCCCAGCAGGGGTTGGGGTTGAGAACGACGCTTGAACCATGAAAGTGGTCAGGGCCAATTTCCTCAATGCGCATGGGGTGGTATTCGCCATTCTCCAAGCGGTCGCCGGCAATTGGAGCGTCGTAGCGCTGGCCGCCGGTGGGATCGAATTGCCAGTATTCGGGAATGCCGAAGGCGGCGTAGTCGAGCCGCTTGTTTCCCACATCCTGATCGGCCGTGGTTGCAGATGCAACTTCCAGCACGAGGTCGGGCGGTTTGCCCTGGTCGCGGATGGAGTAACCGTTCTGTTCGACGGCGAGGGGTCGGTCGACGTTGAAGGCGACCAGCATGTCGGGAATACGAAGCCTGCCCTGGCGTCCCGGGGTCTGGCGCACCGGTATTTCACTCAGGATGATGGTGCTTTCCAAGTTGCCGAAATGGCGCCTCAGTACCGCCTGGTGGCCATCGTCATACAAGTGAAGGGCGTTCTGCATATCGTCCCTGGGAGGGAAGTCGGGGAACTTCTCGAGAACCCGGGGTTCCCCTGCCTGCTGGGTCAGCTTACTAGTCATGGCTTACCCTGCCTGATGTCTGAGGATGGATATTCTGTAGGGGCATTATAGAGCACAGGGACGGGTGGGTTGGGGGTAGCGGCAGCAGGTGGCTCATTCGCTGGTATGTGCTGCCGCACCTGGGAGGTTAGAGGGCGCTTGGGGTTCTACTGGCCACGGATGGCTTCTTCGAGGGCAGTCCAAGGGAGGAGGGCGCACTTGATGCGGACCGGGTACTGGCGGACCACGCCGAGTGCTCCGAGGGCACCTAGGTCGGGGGGCGGTTCGGAGGTTTCTATGCTGGCGCGGTCGCGGAGGAAGGCCTTGAAGCGGGAGGACAGGTCGGCGATCTGGTCCGGTGTCCTGCCCTGAACGGCCTCGGACATCATTGAGGCGGAGGCCTGGATGATGGAGCAGCCCTCGCTGTGGGCGCAGACGGCGTCGACGGTGCCACTGTCGTTGAGCAGGAGTTGGAGGTCGATCAAGTCGCCACAGAATGGGTTGAGCTCGTAGGCCTTCAGAGTAGGCACGGGCAGCGGTACACGGTTCCGCGGGGCGCGGTAGTGGTCCATGATCATTTGCCCGTAGAGGCCGTCGAAGGCTGGGCCGGACATTTGGGTCATAAGGCTAGCGGAACCGATTCAGGCCGAAGATTGCGTTACAGGGCGGGGACTGGTAATGGATTGACGCTTACTCGGTGGTTACGGCCTGGCGCTCGCCGCTGAGAGCGGAGCGCATGGTGTGCCAGGCGAGGATGGCGCACTTGATTCGGGTAGGGTATTCGTTTACGCCGGCCAGGGTCTCGAGGTCTCCTAGGGTGTCGTAGTCGGGTTCTTCGTGCGGGTGAGTGATCATGTTATGGAAGGCTTCGAAAACACCCTGTGCCTCGTCGAGACTCCTGCCCTTGATGCTCTGGGTCATCATTGAGGCGGAGGCGCGGGAGATGGCGCAGCCGACGCCCTGAAAGCCGACGTCTTCCACCGTGTCGTCGACGACCTTGAGGTAGAGGGTGATCTGGTCGCCGCAGAGGGGGTTGTAGCCTTCGGCGGTGGCGCTGGCGTCTTCCACCTTGCGGAAGTTGCGGGGCTTGTTGTTGTGCTCCAGCAGTATTTCTTGGTAGAGATCGCTGAGTCCCGACATTGTGTTTGCTTTTCTCCCTGAGTTTGTTGCGGGATGATTCTCTTACGGACCGACAGGTTCACCACCGGCGGATCAATCCCGTCAGGAAAAGACCTCGATGACCCGGTCGATGGCACTGACGAGGGCGTCTATGTCTTCCCTAGTATTGTACATGGCCATGGAAGCGCGCACCGTGGCGGGAATCTGGAATCGCTGCATCACGGGCTGGGCGCAGTGGTGGCCGGTGCGGACAGCGACACCCTCCGCGTCGAGGATGGTGCCAATGTCGTGGGGGTGGATGTCTTCCATCACGAAGGACAGGATGCCGGCCTTGCGGGGCGATGTGCCGATGATGCGCAGGCCGCCGATCTGCTCCAGGGCCTTTGTGCCGTAGTCGAGCAGCTCGTCCTCGTAGGCGGCGAAGGACTCGTAGCCGACGGACTGCACGTAGTCGATGGCGACGCCGAGGCCGATGGCGCCGGCGATGTTGGGGGTGCCGGCCTCGAACTTGTAGGGCAGGTCGTTGTAGATGGTGTTTTCGAAAGTGACCGACTTGATCATGTCGCCGCCGCCCTGGACGGGAGGCATGGCCTCCAGCAGTTCGGCCTTGCCGTACAGGACGCCGATGCCGGTGGGACCGAATATCTTGTGGCCGGAGAAAACGTAGAAATCGCAGTCGAGCTTCTGCACGTCGACGGCCATGTGGGGTACGGCCTGGGCGCCGTCGAGCATAACCGGCACGCCCCGGTCGTGGGCCATGCTGATGATCTGCTCCACTGGCAGGATGGTGCCGAGGGCGTTGGCCACGTGGGTGATCGAGACGAGCTTGGTGCGGGGCGAGAGCATCCGCTCGTATTCGTCCATCAGCAACTCGCCGGAGTCGTCAATGGGGACGACCTTCAGGACGACGCCCTTTTCCTCGCGGAGCATCTGCCAAGGGACGATGTTGGAGTGATGCTCCATGTTGGAGACTATTACCTCGTCTCCTGGGCCCAGGGTTTGCTTCCCGAAAGACTGGGCGACGGTGTTGATGCTGTCGGTGGTGCCTCGGGTGAAGATTATCTCGTGGTCGTCGACGGCGTTGAGCAGGCGCTTTACCTTGGCGCGGGAGCCCTCATAGTCCTCGGTGGCGTTCTGGCTGAGGGTGTGGACGCCGCGATGCACGTTGGCGTTCTCGGTGCTGTAGTAGCGCACCAACTCGTCAATGACCACCTGTGGTTTCTGGGACGTGGCCCCGTTGTCTAGGTAGACCAGGGGCTTGCCGTTGACCTGCTGTTGAAGGATGGGGAAATCGGCCCGGACTTTTTTCGCATCGAAACCCTTGGGCATTTGAATTCTCTCCTAGACCTGCCGATCCGGCCCTACACGAAGGCGACCGGCAGGCTCTTGACGGCAATGGAACGGTCGAACAGGGATTCCAGGTAATTGCGCAGGGCTTCGGGCTTGACCTTATCGACGATTTCGCGGGCGAAGGCCTGAACCAGCATGCGGCTGGCGGTTTCCAGATCCAGGCCACGGCTGCGCAGGTAGAACAGGGTCTGGGCGTCGATTTGCCCGGCGGTTGCGCCGTGGCCGCACTGAACGTCGTCGGCGTAGATCATCAGGCTGGGCTTGCTATCGACCTCGGCGTCCTCTGACAGCAGGAGGTTCTTGTCGGTCTGCTGGGCATTGCTCTTCTGGGCGTTTCGGCGGACCATGACCTCACCGCCGAAGACGGCGCGGGAGTTGCCGTCGAGGATGCCCTTATAGTTCAGCCGGCTGGTGCAGTGGGGCTGAGCGTGGTCGATGCTGATCAGGTTATCGATGTGCTGGCCCTGCCCCGTGTAATACAGGCCGTTGAGCGAACAGTAGGCCCCTGGTCCGTCCAGCGTCACCGCGAAGTCGTTGCGGGCGAGGGCGGTGCCGAGGGCGAAGGATGCGGAGCTGAAGCTGCTATCCTTCTCCTGGTGGACTCGGGTGGTGCCGACGTGGAAGGCTGCCGGGTTTTCGTCGAGCAGCCGGTAGTGGTCGACCTGGGCGCCTTCGCCAACGATGATCTCGGTTACCGCGTTGGTGAAGTAGCGGGAGCCGCTGGGTCCGCCGTAGGTCTCAATGACGGTGAGGTTGGCGTTGCGGCCGGCGATGATCAGCGTGCGGGGATGGCGGGCGTATTGCTGCTCGCCTTGCGGCCCATCAAGATCGGGCAGGCCACCGTGGTTGACGCTGACGGCGACGGGCTCGTCTGAGCCGTCGGGGATGCGGACCACGGCGACATCGCGGAGGAAGGCGGTATTGAGGGCGGTGAAGCCGTCGTCTTCCATGGGAGCGATGCTGCCCAGGTGTCGGCGAATTTCCTCTTCATTCTGATCAAACGCCGAGTTCGCGGATATCGCCGAGAAGCCGAAGTTCGGCTCATCACCCTGAATCGCGCCCTCCCTTATAAAGGGATAGGCGAAACCGACGCGGGCGACGGGGGCGACGGCGGTGTACTTCCAGCGCTCGTTGCCGCGGCGGGCGGTGGGGAAGCCGAGAGCCTCGAAGCGCTCCCAGCCGGTGGTGCGCAGGTCGGCGAGCCATGCCGGGCCCGGGCTGGCGGTCGTGAGGGCCCGGTGGTCTTCGTGGTAGCGGCGGTTGCTTACTGTTCTGGTCGTCATAGAGACTTGGCTGCAGGCAAGAACTACTTGCCCGACTCGACCTCCTCTCGGATCCAGTCGTAGCCCTTTTCCTCGAGCTCGAGGGCGAGTTCGGGGCCGCCGGAGCGTACTATTTTGCCGTCGACGAGGACGTGGACCCTGTCGGGGCGGACGTAGTCGAGCATTCGCTGGTAGTGGGTTACGAGGACCATGGCGTTGTCTTGGGTCCGCAGGCGGTTCACGCCGTCGGAGACTATACGGAGTGCGTCGATGTCGAGGCCGGAGTCAGTCTCGTCGAGCAGAGCAAGACGGGGCTCGAGGACGGCCATCTGCAGGATCTCGTTGCGCTTCTTCTCGCCGCCGGAGAAACCCTCGTTGACGGAGCGGCGGACCAACTCGGGGTCAATCTCGACAGCCTTGACCTTCTCGTCGAGGAGACGCTGGAACTCGCGGGCCGAGAGTTCCTCCTCGCCGTTGTGGACGCGGCGAGCGTCGACGCCCGCCTTGAGGAACTGCCAAGCGCGGACGCCCGGGAGCTCGACGGGGTACTGGAAGGCGAGGAAGACGCCCATGCGGGCGCGGATTTCGGGCTCGAGGGCGAGCAAGTCTTCGCCGTCGTAGATGGCCTGGCCGGAGGTGACGCTGTAGTCGGGGCGCCCCGCCAGCACGTTGGCGAGAGTGCTCTTGCCGGAGCCGTTGGGGCCCATGATGGCGTGGACTTCACCGGCGTAAACCTCGAGGTCGACACCGTTGAGGATTTCGAGATCGCCTGCTGAGGCACATAGGCCCTGCACGGACAGTAGTGGCTGGTTGTTAGTCATTGTCACATCCGGTTTTGGTCTAGGATGTCCATGGTGGCGTCGAGCATACGGTTGAAGACTATGGGCTTAAGTCTGGCAACCGGTCTGACAATCAAGGACTGGTTGCCGGTGAACAGCTTGTTGGGCCGGAAATAGCTTACCGTGTTGAGAGATCCGGCAGAGAGGCTATCGTCTGTTAGCTCAATTGCCAAGGCATCGATATCAGCGTTTGTGGTGATTTGTCCCAAAATCCAGTCGCCCAAACCCGCATTGGCTAGTACAAGAGCGGGACGATTTATCGATCGAGTCAAGTCAGAGTAGGGGAAACGAGTTATAACGATGGTAGATCTTTCAATGCTTGGGCCCAATACTCATCCTCTTCCATCTCTGCCCGGAGCCGCTCTTCCGAGTAACCAGAGGCGCCGGTCGATACCATCAGCGAGATGAAAGCGTCCTTGTCCAGGAATGTAACCAAGACTTCGCCGCCCGTCGGAAGATCTACCTCTTCCTGCAAACGGATGGTGCCGTCCTCATTCACCTTGCCCCGGTAAGTCTGCAACATGGCAGAACGCCCTCACCCTTACCCTCTCCCGGAGGGAGAGGGGACTCTTTGTGTTTGTGCCGAGTTTATGATCAGCCGACGGCGCCTTCGAGGCTTACTTTCAGGAGCTGGGAGGCTTCCATTGCGAACTCGAAGGGGAGTTCCTGGAAGATGCCGCGGCAGAAGCCGTTTACGATCATGAAGTGGGCGTCCTCGACGGACATGCCGCGCTGCTGGCAGTAGAAGAGCTGATCGTCGCTGACCTTGGACGTCGACGCCTCGTGCTCAAGCTGGGCCGTGGGATTCTTCACCTCGATGTACGGGACGGTGTGGGCGCCGCACTGGTCGCCGATGAGCAGGGAGTCGCACTGGGTGAAGTTCTTGGCGCCGTCGGCCGTGGGCATCATCTTGACCAGGCCGCGATAGGTGGCGTTGCCCTGTCCCGCAGAAATGCCCTTGGCGACGATGGTGCTCTTGGTGTTCTTGCCCTGGTGGATCATCTTGGTGCCGGTGTCAGCCTGCTGAAAGTTGTTTACCAAGGCGACCGAGTAGAACTCCCCGGTGGAGTTGTCGCCCTGCAGGATGACACTGGGGTACTTCCAGGTGATGGCCGAGCCGGTCTCCACCTGGGTCCAGGAGATCTTGGAATTGCGCCCTTTGGCCAAGCCGCGCTTGGTCACGAAGTTGTAGACGCCGCCCTTGCCTTCCTTGTCGCCGGGGAACCAGTTCTGGAGCGTCGAATACTTGATTTCGGCGTCGTCCAGCGCCACGAGTTCGACCACGGCGGCGTGGAGCTGATGGGTCTTGCGGGCCGGGGCGGTGCAGCCTTCGAGGTAGCTGACGTAGGCGCCCTCCTCGCAGACTATGAGCGTCCGCTCGAACTGGCCGGAGTCGGCCTGGTTGATGCGGAAGTAGGTCATAAGCTCAATGGGGCAGCGCACGCCCTTGGGAATGTAGGCGAAGGACCCGTCGCTGAACACCGCCGCATTGAGGGTGGCGAAGAAATTGTCGGTGTAGGGCACGACGGAGCCGAGATACTTCTGAACCAGCTCCGGGTGTTCCTTCACCGCCTCGCTCATGGAGCAGAAGATGATGCCTTCTTTCTCCAGCATATCCTTATAAGTGGTGGCCACCGACACGCTGTCGAGCACGGCGTCGACGGCCACGCCGGCGAGGCGCTCGCGCTCCTGGAGGGGTATGCCCAGCTTTTCGAAGGCCTCGAGCACTTCCGGGTCGACCTCATCGAGGCTCTTGGGAGCTGCGTCTTTGGACTGCGGCGCGGCGTAGTAATAGATGTCCTGGTAGTCGATGGGGTCGTGGTGGATATTGGCCCAGGCCGGCTCTTCGTACTTCAGCCGCTCCCAGTGCCGGTAGGCCTTGAGGCGCCATTCCAGCATCCATTCCGGCTCTTCCTTCTTGGCCGAGATGAGACGGACGACATCCTCGCTGAGGCCCTTCGGGGCGAGGTCGGAGCCGATGTCTATGGTGAACCCCCACTTGTAGTCGGAGTCCAGTTCGGTGGAGGTGGTATCGCGGGAGATGACCCTGGGCGTGGTCATGGGCTGCTCCTGTTGGGTGCGGGAATGTTGTGCCGGAAGTCGTCCCGGATGGTTGTTATCGTCTGTGAGCGGGCCACCGGGCCTGTGGCGGCCAGTGGGAAGGCTAACATTGTTGACATGATTGGTCAACAATTATGCTAGCACCGGTTGGAGGGGGTGTCAACGAGATTCGACGGGGGGAATGGGGGAGGGTTGAGAGGGCGCTTGGCGTCAGTCTTGTAGTGGTTAGCTGGCTGGGTGTGTGGATCTGTATGCCGATAAGAAATCGCCGCGCATTTAGCAGTTGAATTCCCCGTGTTCCTCGACATTATCGAATAGCGTCTCGTCGGTCGTTACCAACAGGTCGGCGTTGGAGGCAACATAGGCTTCGATGAGGTAGACGTCTTCGGCCGGTGCCCAATCGTAGGTGCCTTGGGGAGTCGTCGGAATGTCGTCAGGGTTAAGTACAATACCTCTGGCCAAATCCCAAAACAGATCGACAAACAACCGCCCTGCTTCCCGCTCCACGGGATTGGCTGACACTCGGGCTCTGTTCGCCTTTTCTCTCCATCGTCGTTCGACTGGCATTACCACTTTGTCTTGCGAACGGTTCAGCCTTACAACGAACTCTGCAGCTTCCTTGAATTTCTCCAGACCATTCTTGCCATTCAGGTCGTCGAAAATCCACTCGTTGATCACGAGGATCACGTTTGGTCTGCCCTAATCGCTGGAAAGACCCAGAAAGTCCACGAGGTCCTTTGCCTCCGAAGCCATAAACGCGCGAAGGCCGCCCTCTATCTGGCCGTTGCGATTCGCCTTCTGCTGGGTCAGTATGGTGCTGCCGTTGGGGTTTTCGGCGAGGACGAAGGACACGTCGTCAGTCTTGATCTTGCCTGCGGCGATCTGGGACAAGAGAGCGATGACGAAAGTCTCGCTGTGGGTGGATATGATAAGCCGGCGGTCCTTTTCTACGGCTATTTCGGCTAGCGCGATGGCTAGTTCGCGGACCATCGAGGGGTGGAGATGGATTTCTGGTTCCTCTATGGCCACTATCTTGTAGCGGGAATAAAGGCAGATGGTCAGCAAGTAGACTAACTGGTTGATGCCAAAGCCCTCGTTGACGATTGAGGCGGGTACCCCCTTCCCTATTGGTACACAGTCGATAGTGAATGTTGATGTGCCGATCTGGGCTTGGGGTTGAATTCGTCTACCTACGATTTGCTCCACGAACCTACTAACTTCGTATTGCGCGAATCGCTCCGTTGGCGAAGCCAAAAGAGACGCTACCTCATCTTCTGTGCCGAGCGTTTGAGTAACGTTAACCAGATTGTATATTGGCTTGGAAAACCCGCGACGCAGTGGCACGAACCCGGTTTGTCTAGCTAATTCTATTGGAAGGTTGGCTCTTAGATTTAGTTGCCATATTTCCTGGGCATGCGTAGGCGAGTCGTTTTCTAGTACGGCGGCTATTGATATTCCATTCCAGACAAGCGTTCCTGGGATGGGATCCGAAAGATACCCTTGTTCTTCGCCCGCAAAATAAGGAGAAGACGGAATAGTAAACGAATCGTCTACTCGCTGATTCCCTTGGTAAGGTACTGAGATCCCCAAGTTTGCAATAGGGGGCCATCACCATATTCTGTCGTCCGCTCCGATACTCTGCTCATCGAAGAAGATACCAGTCTCTGCACCCGATTCAGACAGCGTCATAGCGAAGCTCGAGGAAAGTTCACTAGGATTGAAGGCGCCGATTGACAACATCATATCCTGGTTGGTCGCATGGCGATGCACTACCTCGTGCAGGCCGCCAAGGGATATCGAGGGGTAAGAAAAGAGGCTAGGAATGTTCTGGTTCGGGTTTGTGAGGAAGTTTCTGAGAGTTAGCAGTCCATAAATCAGCGACGACTTGCCGGAACCGTTTGGGCCGTAAACAACCGTGAGCGGCGCCACCTCGATGGTGGCATCCTCGAGTGAGCGAAAGTTCTTGTAGCCGAGTGTGTAGATGTCCGCCATCTTGGTTCCTTTTTGCTTGCCATTTCCTCCGTGATCGAGGACGGCGTTACGAGTATTTCTATTTTATCAGGAAGCTGGGGTTAGCCTGATTGGGATGGTATGCCACAGTCCGACAAAGTTGACCACATTCGCCTGCGGTGACTATCATCCGAACCAACGATACGAAACGCAGGGAGCAGGGATGAGCGAGCCGCTTTTGTTTGGGGACTGCCATACTCACTTGGATCAGTATGATGCGGTGGAGCTGCCGGGACTGCTGGACCGGGCGGCTGAGGTGGGGGTTGGGTCGGTGATACTGGCGGGGACTACGCTGGAGTCCACGCGGGCCTGTATTGAGTTGGCGGGGCAGTTTGACGCGTTCTATGCGGGCGTGGGAATTCATCCTTGCCAGGCATATGAGCGGGTGGACGACGCAATGTATGCGGAGCTGGAGCGGCTGGCACAGTTGCCGGAGGTTGTGTGCATCAGCGAGGTGGGGTTGGACTACCTGCCGGAGTCGCCGGACCACTCGGTGCAGGACCAGGTGTTCCGGCAGCATATCCGGCTGGCGAAGAGCCTCGATCTGCCGATCATATTCCACTCGCGGGAGGCGCACTCGGCCTGCTTCCAGGTGCTGCGGGAGGAGTCGGCGGGTGACGTGGGCGGCGCGATGCACTACTTCCAGGCCTACGAGGCCACGGCGCGGGAGGCCATCGACTGCGGGTTCTACATCTCGCTGGCGCGTCCGCTGACCCGTCTGGCGGAGGTGCAGCAGGCGGCGCGGGCCATCCCGCTGGAGAACATCGTGCTGGAGACGGACGCTTTTCCTCAGCCATTCAAGAAGTATCGGCACAACTGGACCGAGCCCCGGCATGTGGCGGAGGTGGCGCAGTGCCTGGCGGATGTGAAGGGGGTGTCGGTGGAGGAGGTGGCGGAGGTTACCACCGCCAATCTCAGGAAGATGCTGAACCGGAGGCAGACGTTCATATGACCACCGAGCATGCGCACCCGGAAGCACCGGAGCAGATCGTCCCGCAGAGCCTGAACGACTACCTGGAAGTGATGACCAAGGCGGTGTTCCAGAGCGGGTTATCGTGGTCGGTGGTGACCGGCAAGTGGCCTGGGTTCCAGGCGGGTTTCCAGGGCTTCGATGTGGCCGCTGTTGCGGGCTTGGGGGAGCTGGAGATCGACGCCTTGGCGGCGGACGCTGCCATCGTGAGGAATCGGCGCAAGATCGCTGCGACGGTGCACAACGCGCAGCGGCTGATCGAGCTGGACGAGGAGTACGACGGCTTCCGAAACTACCTGCGCTCGCACGAGAATTTCGAGGCTGTGCTGAAGGAGGTGCGGAAGCAGTTCAAGTACATGGGCGATACCGGCACCTATTACTGGCTGTATGTGCTGGGCGAGGAAGTTCCGGACTACTCGGAATTCTGCAGCCGGGGGAAGTAAACGCTCCGACTGGGCTGTGGTACCATTCCTTCAACTCACAAGGGTGATCCGCGCCCCGAGGAACAGGTTCGGAGGAGATGGTAATGACGACTCCCGACAAGTGCCAGTTGGCTCTCAAGGAATGGGCAATCACCTGTGAGGCCATCGGCCGGGGCGAGCAGATTCTACTGCTGCGCAAGGGCGGCATCCACGAGGACGGCAAGGACTTTCGAGTCATTCACCGGGAGTTCCTGTTGTATCCGACCTTCGAGCACCAGAAGGCTGACCTGCTGCGAACGGAGCACCAGTCGGCGCTGGATTCGCTGCTGGAACGGCCGCGAGATGACAAGCAGATCACCTTCGCGCACTTCGCCAAGGCGGAGGAAGTGCTGGAGGTTGAGGACCAGGGGAAGGTGGACGATCTCGCGCCGCACTACATCTGGACAACCGCTTACGCGCAGTCGCGGCTGCGCTGGAAGCCGATGCTGCCGCTGTCGGTGATGCTGCTGCGGGCGTACCGGCTGGAGGCGCCGGTTACGGTGCCGTGGATTCCGGAGTACAGCGGATGCACCTCGTGGGTTGAGGTTTTGACGGACGTGCCTCTGGGGCGGTTGGAGCCGGTGCTGACGGACGCGGAATTCGGGGCGCAGGTGGACGCTATCAAGGGCAGCCTCGGGCTGGTTGCGGCGGGGTAGTCGGCAGGACGAGAAGATACGGAGAATGTCTATGACCAGCCTGGTCTCGCTGCTGGAAAAAGAGAGCCGCAGGCGTGGATTGCTGGCCGAGGGCGAGACCCTGACGGCAGAGCGGGTGTTTGAGCTAGTGCGGGATATGCCGTACCGCCGGGCGTCGTCGCGCAGGCCGGAGGCGATCGTTGTCGAGTGGCAGGGGACCTGCTCGGGCAAGCATTACCTGCTGGCCGACATGTTCCGCGAGTTGGGTCTTGAGCCGCGCGTGGTGATGGCCACGCACCGGTTCACTGCGGAGAACACGGGGCACTTTCCGGCCGAGTTGCGGGCGCTGGTGGGGCAGGGGCCGGTGCCGGATGTGCATACGTATTTGAGGATCAACACCTCGAGGGGCTGGACGGTGGTCGACGCCACTTGGCCGAGCAGCGCGGGGCCGCTGGGGATGCCGGTGAACCTGGAGTTCGTGCTGGGCCGCGACATGGCCTTGGCGTGCGATCCCCTCGAGTCGCTGCCGGTGCCGGAGGGGATGGACCCGCAGGAGTTCAAGGAGGAGCTGATCGCCGGGTTCTGTGGCGACAGCGGCCAGATCAGGGACGACTTCATCGAGGGCCTCGGCCGGTGGCTGGGCGAGTCGACTTAAATAGTAAGGAAGCAGGGTTATGAAATTTCGACAGTTGCCGCGTACCGATCTGGTTCTTTCCGAGGTGGGCTTCGGCGTCTGGACTGTCGCCACCAACTGGTGGGGGCGGTTGGAGGATGCCGAGCGGGCCGCGCTGCTGGAGAACGCGGTGGAGATGGGCATCAACTTCTTCGATACCGCCGACACGTACGGGGATGGTTTCGGAGAGGAGATCCTGGCCCAGGTGCTCGGGCACAAGCGCAACGAACTCGTCATCGCAACGAAGTTCGGGTATGACATCTACGATCCGACGCCGCGGGACGGGCACCGTGAGCGTCCGCAGAAGTTTGACAAGGAGTTCGTGAGATTCGCCTGCGAACAGAGCCTCAAACGGCTGGGCACGGACTACATCGACCTTTACCAAGCGCACAACCCGCGCGTCGAGGCGCTGGAGCGAGACGAACTGTTCGAAATCCTGGAGCAGCTGAAGTTCGAGGGGAAGATCCGCCACTACGGTGTAGCCCTGGGCCCGGACATTGGCTGGTTCGAGGAGGGAGAGATGTCGATGCGGGAGCGGCAGGTGGAAAGCCTGCAGATCATCTACAGCATCCTGGAAATGGAGCCGGCGATCGATTTCTTCCCCATAGCCGAGGAGTGCGAGGTGGGGCTGCTGTCGCGAGTGCCGCACGCATCGAACACGCTGACGGGCGAGTTCACCGAGGTGCCGGCCTTTGACGAGAACGACCACCGGGCGTTCCGCCGGGCGGAGTGGATGCAGGAGGCGCTGGCGAAGGTGGAGCGGGTGAGGTTCCTGGCGCAGGAGGACACGCGGACGATGGCGCAGTCGGCGCTGCAGTTCGTGCTGAAGAAGCCGCAGATCGTGTCTGTGCTGCCGAACTTCACCAAGATTGAGGAGTTGCACGAGTACACGTCCGCGGTGGATACGCCGGCCCTGACCGACGAAGAGCAGGGGTACCTGGACGAACTGTGGCAGAACAAGTTCTACCTTGAGGATGTGGAGCCGGCGTTCCGGGAGATTTAGGGCTGGCTTTATCGCAGCGCTTACCCACTCCCAGACCCTCTTCTTCAGATGGGGAGGGTTTCTGTTTGTCGGTGATGGTTGGGGTGGGCGGCGCTGGAAATCCGCGAAATTGTAAATAACGAGTAGGTTGGCCAGTCAGTCTTGGCTAAGGAGTGGCAGGAGGGATTTAGTTTTGCCGCTCCGTCCAAGTCCTGTATTCCTCTGGGAGGGTGGCGCCTCCGTAGATTTCGTCCAAGAACTGGAAAATCTCGGGGAAGCGGTCCCAGAGTTCCGAGCGGTTCAGGTTCTTGCCCAAGTTGTCGGTCACTTCGAAGTATCCCTGACTGAACTCTGCGAAGAACTCGTGGGTGTCTGCCATCATGTGAGAACCCGGGTATAGATTCGCCTCCAAAGCATCTTCATAAAACTTGTTCCACTCTTCGTGGTCCTCCTCGGCAAAGCATAGGTTCTGAATAGCATGAGCGAACTCATGCAAAGCTACCCAGCCGCGGTAGGGAAACCAAGGATGTTGGGGGCCCCAATTCTCCAGGAGCTGCTCTTCCCCCGCTGAGGAGACTGGCTGGCCTATGACGCCGCCGAGGCCTCTAATTTCGAAAGTGTCGCGACGCCGGCCTGTGAAATCCTTTGTCCCCACCAAGTGCGTAAATTCGGGGAGATCGGTATTGGTTTTATCCTTGGGGATAATAGCAAGATCAGCTCCTTGAAGAGGCATACAAAGAGCAATGTCCTCTCTTCCGGACAACATGGCGGCTACTATTTCCGCTCCTGCCTGCAGCGCCGCGGGTTCCACGCTCTCATGCGCTTTTACCATCAATCCTTTAACAGGCAGGAACTGCGTGTAGTATTCAGCAGGCACGGTAGCTACATGGAAGCTGTCCAGAATAGATTGCCTCGCCTTTCCGTAGTTGGCGACTTCCTGTTCGCACATCCACGCCCTTACCCTGAATCCGTGGGGGTATCCAGCAAGTATTTGAGACACCACAACCAGCTCTTCCACATTGACGACACAATATTGTGGTGACTCCTGTATCCGATAGCGGACACGAATTGTCGGCTGGTTGTCCGTCAGACCTTCTTCTACGGAGGTGATTTCGAACAGCGATGCATTGGGCCACCAGTCCTTCCTGAGGTCGCCCTGCACGAGTTGGCTGAGCTGGTCTACGTCAAATCCGAGAGGAAGTCTCCGGGAAGTAATCTCGAGGTGGGCCCATGGAGAGGCGATGCTGAATCTGTCTTCGTTGTCCTGTTGCCAGCCGTCCGGCAGCTCTATGGTGTAGTCGTATTCCAATTCCCGCACTAGAACTGGAGTGTTAGGATCGTAGGTTGCTGCAGCCGTTGTCGGTGGAGGAGTCGGGGTGGCGACAGGGGTCGGAGACGGCTCGGGGGTTGGACTGGACGCAGGCGGCAGGAGTAGGCGATGGTTCCGGTGTCGCGGTGGGCGTGGACATTGCCGCAGGTTGCGGCGCCTCGGGGGGTTCCGGAGTCTCAGACGGCGCAGATGCCGGACTTGGCGAGGACACCGGACTGAGGGTTGGAACTGGCGTGGGTGTGGGGATATCGATGGGAACGGGGATAGAGGTTGCCTCTGCGGTGGGCAGCGGGGAGGGCAGCATCGCTCTCGTTTCCGTGGGTTCCGCGACAACGGCGGTCGGCGTAGACGTTAACTCGGGAGGCACGGGGGTTGCCGACAGCGTAGGTACGGCAACAGAGGTTACCACTGGAGGTGCAGCCTGTTCTCCGCCACAGCCTGCGAGGGAAAACAAGGCGACGAGGCAGGCAGAAATCAGTATTGGATTTCGCCAACACCCTTTGATACTGGCCAGTTGTGCGTACACAGGCGACTCTCCGCAGTAGCGGCTAAAGTTTTCAACGCGCATTTAGGCCCCAATCTTAGCCTAGTGCCTACAAGAGCGAATTTCCGATATGCAGCAGACTTGGCTGAGGGACTGTGTCCCCGTCCCGCGAAAATCTAAGACTCATTGGCTGGAATTCACTTTCACGCCGTTGTCACCTGTGAAGCATGGCGCGATTTTTCGGCCGTGGCGCGACGGAATTTTGCGTAGACTTTATTTGGCCTACTTCGGGTGGTCAGGTATAATCCATGAACCGGTTTCTTTGGAGGGGCGGCGTATTTGTGGGCGGGATGGCCGGGAGTTTTTAGGTGAAATAAGGGGAGCTCTGGCCCATGGTTGTTGAGGCTCAGGCGGCGCAAATGGTGTACCGGTTCAGCGAGGGGGACGCTTCGATGGCGGACCTGCTGGGAGGCAAGGGAAGCAATCTCTGCGAGATGACGCGGCTGGGACTGCCGGTGCCTCCGGGGTTCGTGATCACCACGCAGGTCTGCCGCGACTATCTGGCCGGGGACTATATGCTGCCCGAGGGGCTGGCCGGGACCATTAGAGAGCGCATAGCCGAGCTGGAGGAGGCCATAGGCCACGAGTTCGGCTCCACGAGCAATCCACTGCTGGTGTCGGTGAGGTCGGGTGCGCGCATCTCCATGCCGGGGATGATGGACACCATCCTGAACCTGGGGATCAACGACGAGATCGTCGAGGGCCTGGGAGCGATGATGGGGGACCGTCGGCCGGCGTGGGACGCCTACCGTCGCTTCGTGCAGATTTACGCAGAGGTGGTGCAGGAAGTACCGCCAGAGCCATTCGAGGATTGCCTGGCAGAGCACAAGGCCCGTGCGGGCGTCGAGCTGGACTACCAGCTAACCGCGGCGCAGTTGCAGGCAGTAACCCGGGACTTCAAGGCCATCGCCCTTGAGCATGCCGGGGCGGCTCCACCGGATGATCCGTGGGAGCAGCTCATAGGGGCGGTGGAGGCTGTGTTCCGGAGCTGGAACAATCCTCGGGCCACGGTGTACCGCAACCAATACGGCATCGATCACGACATGGGAACCGCTGTCACCATAATGGGCATGGTGTATGGCAACCTGGGTCCTACCAGCGGCACCGGCGTGCTGTTCACCCGCGACCCGTCGACCGGCCGTCGACAGGTGTACGGCGAGTTTTTGACCAACGCTCAGGGCGAGGACGTGGTGGCCGGGGTGCGGACCCCAGAGCCTCTGTCGGCCCTAGCCAAGGTGATGCCTGAACGGTCGGAGGAACTCCTTTCGCTGGCCGGCGACCTGGAAAAGCACTACCGCGATGTTCAGGACGTGGAGTTCACCATCGAGCAGGGGCGTCTCTACCTGCTGCAGACCCGCAACGCCAAGCGCACCCCTCTTTCGTCGGTTAAGACGGCGGTGGACATGGTGCAAGAGGGGATGATCGACAAAAGACAGGCGCTCAAGCGGGTAGACCCGGAGGAGATAACGCAGCTGCTGGTGCCGCAGTTCGCCGCCGACCTGTCGCGGGAGGAACTGGAGGAGCGGCTGGTGGCCACGGGGGCGGGAGCGTCGCCGGGCGCGGCGTCGGGCCTGGTGTGCTTCGATGCTGACATGGCGGTGGACCTGGCCCGCCGAGGCGAAACGGTGATCCTGGTGCGTCCCGAGACCAAGCCCGATGACATCCACGGCATCATCGCTTCGGCCGGTGTCGTCACCAGCCGTGGCGGGGTCACCAGCCACGCCGCCGTGGTGACCAGAGGCCTGGGCAAGCCGTGCATCGTGGGCTGCGAGGGATTGCAGGTGGACCTCGACCTGCGGGAGATGAGAGGGAACGGCCACACCCTGAGTGAGGGAGAGACGGTCAGCATAGACGGCGCCCTCGGCAACGTTTACACGGGCGAACTGGCCACCGTGAATCCCCGGCTGGAGGACCTGCCCGAGGCCAGGGAGCTGCTGAGGTGGGCCGACGAAACGCGCAGGCTGGGGGTGATGGCCAACGCCGACACCCCCGCCGACGCCCGGCAGGCCATCGTCATGGGCGCCGAGGGCATCGGGCTGTGCCGCACCGAGCACATGTTCCTCGACCCGAACCGGCTGCCTGCGGTGCGCCAGATGCTGCTGAACGCCGAGGTCGCGGAGGAGTGGCGGCGGGAACGCAACGGGCATTCCATCGATCCCCTGGCCAACCCGTTCATGAACCCCGAAGTGTCGGACATACCGGCGGGGGTCGTGGACTTCTACCAGGCACTGGACCGAGTGAAGAGGCTGCAGACCAACGACTTCCGCGGGATCCTGCGGGTGATGTCGCGCAAGCCCGTGATCATCCGGTTGCTGGACGCGCCGCTGCACGAATTCCTGCCGCTCTACGACGAGTTGCTGGTCGAGCTGGCCACGCTCAGGGCGACTGGTGCCGATGCCGACGTCATCGCCGAAAAAGAGGAGTTCCTGAACCGCGTGGATTCGCTGCGAGAATCCAACCCCATGCTTGGACATCGCGGCTGCCGCCTGGGGCTGTCGTTCCCGGACATCTACCGCATGCAGGTGGAGGCGATCATCACCGCGGGGGCGCAGCTGGTCTCGGAGGGTCTCGAGGTCCACCCGGAGATCATGATCCCGCTGACCGTGGACGTAGAGGAGATGCGCCGGCTGCGCGCCGATCTGACCCGGGTTGCCTCCGAGGTACAGGAGCGGATGGGCGTGGAGGTGCACTACAAGTTCGGGACTATGGTGGAGACGCCGCGGGCGGCGCTGACCGCCGGTGCGGTGGCCGAGGAGTCGGAGTTCTTCAGCTTCGGCACCAACGACCTGACGCAGATGACCTACGGGTTCAGCCGCGACGACGCGGAGGGCAAGTTCCTGCGCAACTACATCAACGAGGGTGTACTGCCGGTCGACCCGTTCGAAAGCATTGACCGGGACGGGGTGGGTGAGCTGGTGCGGATGGCGGTAAAGGCAGGCCGCAGGGTACGGCCGGAGCTGGAAATCGGCATCTGCGGCGAGCATGGCGGAGACCCAAGGAGCATTGCCTTCTGCCACGAAGCTGAGCTGGACTATGTGAGTTGCTCGCCCTTCCGCGTTCCGGTGGCCCGGCTGGCCGCAGCGCAGGCGGCGCTGCAGGATATTTAATCCGCTAAGTCCGGAGTGATCCGTTTCATGAATCGAACCCTCGTGAGTGCGGGGTGCTGGCCGTTGTCGTGCTGGCACTCCTGATTGTTGCCTGCGGGTCGGGGGAAACGCCGACCCCATCCTCGGGGACCACCCTGGCGCCGCCAACTGCTGCGCCAACGGCAACAACTCCTCCGCAACCGATGGCTCCGACATCGACTGCAACACCGCCACCAACAGCGGTGACTGTTGTTGCACCTACGCCCGCTCCGACGTCGCCTCCCGCTCCCGAGGAGCCGGAGGGGGTCGATGCCAGAGATGCGTATTTCGCCATGGACCAGGTGCTGGAGGTCAGTATTGAGATCGCGGAGGATGACTGGGACACGCTGCGCCACCAGACCCGGACCTTCGAGGACCTGATGGCGGAGATCGAGGAGTACAACCTGTCACGGCCATTCGCTGACATCTACTCCTGGTTCTCCGCCACGGTGACCATTGACGGAGAAACGCATGCCGAGGTTGGGGTGCGCAAGAAGGGGTTCCTGGGCTCGCAGAGTGACACCAAGCCGTCGCTCAAGCTTCGGTACGACAAGTATGTCGATGGGCAAAGCCTGGGCGGCGTGATGGAGCGGATGACGCTGAACAACAGCGTGCAGGACTCGTCCATGATCAACACCTGCCTGTCATACCAGGTGTTTGCCGCCGCCGGGCTGCCCTCGCCGCGCTGCAACTTTGCGACGGTCACGGTGAACGGCAAGGAACTTGGGCTGTACATTCACCTTGAGGAGATCAAGGAGCCGTTCCTGGCGCGGCACTTCGAGGGTGCTGAGGGTAACCTGTACGAGGGGACCGTCAGCGACTTCACGCCCCAGTACCGTGGGACGATGGAAAAGAGGACCAACGAGGATGAGGCCGACTGGTCGGACGTGGACGCCGTTATGGCGGCGCTGCAGGACCCGTCGGACGCGGGGCTGGAGGCGCTGGCCCGGCTGGTAGACCTCGACCGGTTCCTGACGTTCTGGGCGACTGAGGTGCTGGTGGGCCACTGGGACGGGTACACCGGCGACCGCAACAACTATAACTTCTACCGAGAGCCGGACGGCAAGTTCGTGTTCATTCCGTGGGGAACGGACGATACTTTCCACCTGAAAGACGACCCGAATCCATTCGACAACATCAGCAATCCTCCGCCTTCTGTGCTGGCTCTCACTGCCATTCCGAACCGGCTGTACAAAATCCCGGAATGGCGGGCGAATTACGCCGAGCGGCTGAAAGAGATACTGGAGACCGCGTGGGACGAAGATGCATTGCTGTCCAGCGTGGATGAGATGGCGGCAATTGTGAAGGAACACGCACTGTTGGTTGAGAAGGCCAAGGCGGCCGCCGACACGGAGCGGGTTCGCAAGTTCATCCTGAAGCGCAGGGGTGAGATCCTTGCCGACCTAAGGCCTGAGCCGCCGAACTGGCCGGATCCGGACTATGGCGCTGCGGCTCCGGATGGCGTTGAGTCCTTTGAGCTACGGTTCGAGACCACCTGGGGGTCCAACGGGAGCGTCGATCCGCTTGCCGAGGGAACGGTTTACGAGTTGGACGAGGAGGGGGAGTGGGTCGCCGCAAACTGGGGAGAGGCCGGGGCCACCGCCGGGCCAGCCAGCCCGCAGGAGGAAGGCGACATCGGCGTGAAGGATGCCGGGATCTTCACCGTTATGGGCCTTTACCCCGACGGCGCTATTCGGGGAGTCACTTTCTGGATACCAGTTGACCGGGTTGCCGCCGGAGCCGAATTGTTCATCGGGGTGGACGCCGATGTCGGCGGAGTTATCTGGACGATACCGGCAGAGGGGGTTAATCCGGAGGGGTTCATCCCGGTCACCGCCGGGAGCATCGAATTGGCCGAGGCGGGCACAGAGCCGGGCGCGGCGATCGCCGGCCGTATCCACGCCAGCTTCGAGGACGCGCCCCAGCCATCTCACCGCGACCAGATGGAGACTGATTCAGCCACTGAGGAAAGCTTTACCGTCGAGTTGCACTTCGAGACCGCTTGGGGTTCGAAAGACAGTCTCAATCCTGCTCAAGTGGGGATGGTAACCTATCTGGTAGTAGACGGCCATGAGGCAGAAATAACCGAGGAAGATCTGGCTCATATCGGCATTATTGCCGGGGATGCCAGCCCAGAGGAAGCCGGGATATTGCCTGGCATTGCCGACCCGGTGTCCATCACTTACATTGTCTTTGAGGATTACGGTTCCTTGGAGGGGGCCACCTTCGTGCTGTCCAAAAAACGCTTAACCAGCGGTGCCGTTCTGAGCGTTGTCAACGGCGAACTCGGTGGCGGACACTGGACAATTCCAGATTGGGCCTCCACACCAGACGGGTTTCTCCCTCTAACGACCGGGTGGCTAGAGATCATTGAGGCAGATACGACACCGGGGGCGCCCATCTCGATCCGTTTCTCAGGGAGATTCGGCGACGCTCCTCTTCCTACCACTGTCCCGGAACCGATTGCTGAGACGGCAGACATCGGGCTGGTGATCAACGAGGTTGCGGCTAAGGGCGATCCGCTGGACTGGTTCGAGATTTACAACTCCACCGACCAGCACATATCCCTGGCTAACTTCTCCGTGGCCGACGACCTGACCGACATCGGCAAGCGGGTCGCATTCCCGACGAATTTGACGATCGCACCGGGCCAGTATATTCAGGTCGAGGTGGATAGCGATAATTGGGCCGGGTTCAAGCTGGGAGGCGACGAGGAGTTGGGCATCTGGACCTCGGAAGGCGTGCCGGTGGACAGCGTGGACTGGGACGAGGGTGATGCCGGAGAGGAAGTAAGCTATTCGCGGCTCCCCGACGGTACCGGCGAGTTTCATTCCGTAGTGCCCACACCGGGGTATGAGAACGAGCATCATCACTGACGTCTACGGACGCGGCGATGCTGGTGCCGGAAACCGCTATAATCACTGCGTCCAAAAGGACAGAAACTTTGCCAAGGAGCTAACCGTGGTAGCAACATCCGCAGAGGCACGGGCCCAGATCGTTGCGCTGGTGCGCGATTTCGTGCGCCGCGAGGTGGAGCCGGTGGCCGCCGAGCTGGATCGCGAGGACCGGGTGCCTCACGACCTGATCGACCAGATGAAGGAGCTGGGGCTGTTCGGCATCACCGTGCCCGAGGAGTACGGCGGGATGGGGCTGGACTACACCACCTTCGCCAGCATCTTCGAGGAACTGAGCATGGGACTGATGAGCCTCAGCGGGGCCATCGGGACGCACCACATCCTTACCTACGTGCTGACACACTACGGGACGGAGGAGCAGAAGGAGCGGTTCCTGCCGGACCTTGCGTCGGGGAAGAAGCGGGGCGGGCTGGCCCTGACCGAGCCCGGCGGCGGTACCGACGTCGCCAACCTCCAGACGACGGCCACCAAGGACGGCGAGGAATACATCGTCAACGGCTCCAAGATGTTCATCACCAACGGGCGCTACGGCGACATGTTCTGCCTGCTGGCCCGCACCGACCGGGACATGGAGCCTCGCCACCGAGGGCTGAGCGCCTTCGTGATGGAGCGGGGCGAGCCGGGCTCCGGATTCGAGGTGGGTCGGGACCTGGACAAGCTGGGGTATCGCGGCCTGGACACGGTGGAGCTGAACTTCAACAACTACGCCATTCCCGCGGACAACCTGATCGGTGAGCAGGAGGGAGTCGGCTTCGGCCATGTGATGAGCGGGCTGGAAACGGGGCGCATCAACGTGGCGGCCCGGGCGGTGGGGGTGGCGCAGGCGGCGTTCAACGCTGCGATCAGGTACGCGCAGCAGCGGGAGTCATTTGGCAAGCCCATAGCCGAGCACCAGGCGATCCAGCTCAAGCTGGCCGACATGGCGACCAAGATCCAGGCGTCGCGGCTGCTGGTGTACGACGCGGCTGCCAAGAAGGACGAGGGCGGGCGCATCGACCTAGAGTCAGGGATGGCCAAGCTGTTCGCAAGCGAGGTGTGCGGCGAGGTAACGATGGAGGCCATGCGCATCCACGGCGGCTACGGATTCATCAAGGAGTCGCCGGTGGAGCGGTACTACAGGGACGCGCCGCTGATGATCATCGGCGAGGGGACCAACGAGGTTATGAGGCTGGTGATAGCGCGTCAGCTGCTTCGGCGACCGGAGTACCAGATTTAGCGTTGCTGTGCAACAATAGGCCGAATATTGAGAGGGTGAGTCTCCAAGGCGGCTCCCCTCTTTGCAATTAAAGGGACACGTAATTAATGCCCTCTCCAATGGAGAGGGGGTTAGGGTGAGGGATAGAGTATGAAGCCAGCCAAGTTCGACTACTTCGCTCCGACCACCCTGGACGAGACACTGGAGTTGCTGGCGCAACACGGCGCTGACGCCAAAGTGCTGGCGGGCGGGCAGAGCCTGATGCCGATGATGAACCTGCGGCTGGTTCGCCCGGCCGTGGTCGTGGACATCAACCGGGTGGAAGGGCTGTCGGGTATTTCTGCCACAAACGGGGCAATAACCGTCGGCGCCCTCACCCGGCAGCGGGACCTGGAGCGGTCAGATGCAATCCGGAACGCTTTCCCCATGATGATAGTCGCGATATCCCACATCGGGCATTTCCAGATTCGCAACCGGGGAACCATAGGTGGTAGCCTGGCCCATGCCGACCCAGCCGCCGAACTGCCGGCGCTCTGCACGTCGCTGGACGCCGAGTTCGTGGTGGCAGACAGCAACGGAACCCAGGTTATGGCAGCAGGTGATTTCGCGATTGCGCCTCTGATCACGTCGCTGGCACCGGAACAGTTGCTGACCGAGATACGCCTGCCGGTGTTGCAGGGAGACGGGTGGCGGTGGGGCTTCCGGGAGGTGAGCCGCCGCCAAGGGGACTTCGCGCTGGTTGGGTCGGTGGCGATGCTGCGGACAGATGGCGACGGAGTATGCCGTGAGGCGCGGATCACGATGTTTGCCGTTGGGGACGCTCCGATGCGTGTTCCCGCTGCCGAGGAGACGCTGGTGGGACGAGTGGTGGATGGCGATGCCCGGTCCGAGGCAGCGGCCCTGGTGTCGGAGGCGGTAAGGCCTGGCTCTGACATTCACGCCTCCTCTGAGTACCGCAAGGAAGTGAGTGCTGTGATGGCTAGGCGGGCGCTGGAAGACGCCTGCGCAAGCTAGAGTGACTCAATATTCCTTTTCTCCTTAAAGGGGTACGAATGGGTACGCCGACTGGCGAACAGGTCAGGCTGGAGCTAATAACACTCAGGAGATGACACCGCATGATGGCGATGATCGACATCAAGATGACGGTCAACGGCAGGGAATACACCGGAAGGGTGGAGCCGAGGCTCACGCTGGCCGACTTCATCCGACAGGAACTGAACCTTACTGGAACGCACCTCGGCTGCGAGCACGGCGTCTGCGGGGCCTGCACGATCCTTATGGACGGGGAGGCGGTGCGCTCGTGCCTGCTGCTAGCGGTGCAGGCCGACGGGGCTACGCTGATGACGGTCGAAGGGCTGGCGAACGGCGACGAACTCCACCCGCTGCAGGCCCAGTTCCAAGAGAACCACGCGCTGCAGTGCGGGTTCTGCACGCCAGGCTTTTTGATGACTGCGTACGCGTTCCTACGGGACAACCCGAACCCAACCGAGGCCGAGGTGCGAACGGGGATCGGCGGCAACATCTGCCGCTGCACGGGTTACGCGCCTATAGTTCAGGCCATCGTGAAGACGGGGACGGTGTAAGTCCTACCGACTCAAGTCTATGGGAGTCGAGCTATGACCACCCAGACAAAGCTCATAACCGCCGACGAACTGCTGATGATGCCGGACGACGGCTATCGGTATGAGTTGCTCAGAGGAGTTCTGATAACCAGAATGCCAGCTGGAGATCGGGATGGAAGCGCGGCCATTTGGACGGGGTCAGAGTTTGCGAACTACGTAAGAGCCACTAATCATGGTGAGGTCCGGGCCGAGATCGGCTACCGGCTGGAATCCAACCCGGATACGGTCAGGGCGCCGGATGTGTCTTGGATTGCGCCAGAAAATGTACGGGAGCCAATTCCGGGCTATCCTGAGGGCGCTCCCGATTTGGCCGTTGAGGTCAAATCTCCCAACGACTCGCGTCCGGAAATGTTTGCCACGGCCCAGATGTGGATAGGTTACGGTACCCGGATCGTTCTGGTGCTGGACCCTGAACCGATCACAGCCACCGTCTATCGTCCCAACACCGAGCCGGTTACCTTCGGGGATGAAGACACCCTGGTACTGGACGATCTGCTGCCGGGGTTCAGTTGCCCGGTATGGCGGCTCTTCAGGCAACAGCGCTGAAACGATCCAGATGCGGAGATTGCACAATGGCTGATCATGAGGACGTTGCTCGGCCGGAGTTGGCCCGGATGGTTCGGGGGCGTGGGCAGTTTCTGGATGACGTCAAGCTGCCGGGGATGTGCTACGCCGCTTTTGTGCGCAGCGAATACGCACACGCCAACATCGTGTCCATCGACGTGTCGGCGGCTTTGGAGGTACCGGGCGCAGTCGGTGTGATCCTGCCCGACGAGGTGCTGCCCCACGTGAACCCAGTGCGGCCTGCAGCTCCCGGTTCCAGCGAATTTGCCCGACCCTATGACCGGTTCCCCATGCCGCCGGGCAAGGTGACGTTCGTGGGCGACCCCATCGTTGCCGTTGCCGCATCAACTCCCCACGCGGCACAAGACATGGCGGAAGCGGTTGTAGTGGAGTACGAGCCGCTGCCAGTGGTCGGGGGCCTGGAGCAGGCGATGGCGCCCGGTGCCCCTGTGATCCACGCCGGTATGGATGACAACGTAGTTTTCTACCGGCAATTCGGGGACGGCGAGGTGGACGGTGCATTTGAACGGGCCAGCCTGGTGCTGGACAAGACCTTTCACTTCCCAAGGCAGACCGGCGTTCCGCTGGAGGGCCGGGGCGTGATCGCTCACTACGACCATGGACAGGAACGGCTGACGGTGTGGGCTTCGTGTCGGTCGCCGCACTTGGTGCGAACCACGATATCCAACGTGATGCGGCTGCCACAGCACGCGGTCCGGGTTATATCGGGTGATGTGGGCGGTGAGTTTGGCATCAAGGGGGCGGCCTATCCCGAGTCCATTGTTCTCTCGTTCCTCTCCCGCAAGGTCGACCGGCCGGTCAAGTGGGTGGAGGACCGAATGGAGAGCCTCATGGCATGCGGACACGCCCACGAGATGGTGGTGGACGTGTCGGTGGCCGCCGATAACGATGGGCGGATATTGGGGATACGCGCAAGGGTGCTGGTGGACCAGGGGGCGCACACGTTGGGGCCCACATCGGCAGGACTGGAGCCGATGACCGCGGGGCAGTCAATCGTTGGCCCTTACAGAATCGATAACTTTATCTGCGACTCGTACGGGGTGCTTACCAACAAGTGCCCGGGGGCGGCTTACCGGGGCGTCGGTACGGTGCAGGGTGTTTTCGTAATCGAGAGAGTGATGGACATGTTGGCCGCGGAGCTGGGAATGGACCCCGCGGACGTGAGGATGAAGAACTTCATCCAGCCCCAGGAGCAGCCGTTCCACACTTCGGCGGACCGCCTGTATGACAGCGGCGACTACCCGGACACGCTGGCCAAGTTGCTGGAGGTCTCGGACTACCAGCGACTGCGCGAAGAGCAGGCGGAGGCGCGCGCGAGAGGCGAGCAAGTCGGGATCGGGATCTGCTGTTTCGTTGAGCATTCCAGCACCGGGTCGCAGGACTACCGCAAGCGTGGGGTATACGGGTTGCCGGCTTTTGACTCGGCGACTATCAGGGTGGACGCTGGCGGCAACGTGCTGGCGGCGGTAAGCGCCAAGTCAACGGGCCAGAGCCACGACAGCGTTTTTGCCATTCTGGTGGCGCGAGAGTTGGGTGTGCCATACGAGACGGTCAAGATCCTGGAGGGCGATACGGACGCCACGCCCTTCGGGTCCGGGACTGGGGTCAGCCGTAGTGCCGTGAGCACCGGTGGAGCCATCCGTTTGGCGGCGAAGGACATCCGGCGCAAGGCCACGGAGATCGCCCGGTTCTTCCTGGAGACGGAGAGCGAGGAGTTGCAGGTAGCGGATGGGCAAATCTTCGATCCGGCAGACCCGTCTCGGAGCGTGTCGTTTGCAGCCGTGGCTGCGGCGGCGCATGATGCGTCGCGAATCGTGTCGCTACCAGAGAACATTGAGCGTGGGCTGCAGTCGACACGCACTTTTGACCCTCCTCACCAGACCTTCGGCCATGGTGCCCATCTGGCGGTCACGCGGGTGGACCCAGAGACCGGCATGGTCAAGGTGGATCAGTATTTCTGCGTGGAGGACTGCGGCACCATTATCGACCACGTGATCGTGGACGGGCAGGTTGTGGGTGCCATTGCCTTCGGCATTGGCAATGCGCTGCACGAGGAGCTGGTGTACAGCGACGACGGGCAGTTGCTCACGGGCACGCTGATGGACTACCTGGTGCCGATGGCGCCGGACATCCCCGTCATCCAGACCCTGCACACGGAGACACCCTCGCCTTTCACCGAGGGCGGAGTGAAGGGCGTTGGCGAGGCCGGCACGGTTGGTGCCTATACTGCAGTGGGGAACGCGGTAGCCGACGCGCTGCTGCCACTGGGTGTGGAGGTCACGGAGCCGCCCGTCGGCCCGCGGCGGGTGTGGGAGATGATCCGCAAAGGGAACAAATAGGACATAGACGTCGATTAACTGCAGGCACAATGGTGAGGCTATGACCGGTCGCTACATCGGCGCACCAATCCGCCGCAAAGAGGACCGCAGGTTCCTGATGGGGCGAGGGCAGTTTGTTGATGACGTCAAGCTGCCCAATGCGCTCCATGCCGCCATCGTGCGCAGCCCTCATGCTCACGCCCGCATCGTTTCGATAGACACTGGGCCCGCCTTGGAGATGCCGGGGGTTGCGGCGGTGCTGACCTTCGAAGATATTGTAAACACGGTGGAGCCGCGACCCATTCCGGTGCGGCTGCGGGCTTACAGCGACCTGTTGCGTTTCCTGCAATACCCCTTGGCCCATGGGAAGGTCCACTACGTTGGAGACCCTGTAGCCGTAGTTCTGGCCGAGAGCCGTTACCTTGCCGAGGATGCGGCGGAGGCCGTTGACGTCCAGTATGAGTCACTGCCGGCGCTGGTCGACGTGAAGGAGTCGCTGAAGGGCGAAACAGTGATTCACGAAGCACAGGGCACCAATGTGGCCTACGAGTATTCATCCTCCATAGGGGATCCCGACACAGCCTTTCGGGATGCCGATTACGTGAGGAAGGAGGAATTCCGCTGCCATAGGCACACGGCCAACCCTATGGAGACTCGCGGTCTGGCGGCGTCGTACGACCCCGGCCGGGACCAGCTTACGGTTTGGGGTGAGACCAAGGTGCCTCACTACAACCGGGGGGTGCTGTCGTCGCTGCTGCAGATGCCGGAGCACCGCATCCATTTCGTGGAGCCGGACGTTGGCGGCGGGTTCGGGGTGCGTGGAGAATTCTATCCGGAGAATTTCCTTGTCCCCTTTGCGGCGATGAAGACCGGACGCCCGGTCAAGTGGATCGAGGACCGTGCAGAGCATCTAATATCGGCCAACCACTCGCGGGAGCACGTTTGCGAGCTGGAACTGGCGGTCAAGAGCGACGGAAGGATACTGGGTATGCGAGCCCGGGTCCTGGGGGCGTTGGGCGGGTACGTTAGGACGCACGGAGCGTCGGTGCCGACATCCACCACAGCGCTACTGCCGGGGCCCTACCTCATTCCCAACTACCAGTGGGACGTGAAGTGCGTTCTGACCAACAAGGTAGGGATGGGGACGTTCAGTGCGCCGGGACGATACGAGTCGTGCTTCTTCCGAGAGCGGATGTTTGACCTAGTGGCAGCAGATCTGGAGATGGACCCGGTGGAGTTCCGGCTCAAGAACCTGATCCCTCCGGAGATGATGCCGTATGAGTTAGGGAGGACTCGTCCAGAGTCGTACTCGATAATCTATGACAGTGGGGACTACCCAGAGTTGCTGCGGCAGGCGCTGGAGGAGATTGACTACGAATCTCTGAAGCCGAGCATCGGGAAGGACATTGACGGTAAATATCACGGTGTAGGCACGGCCTGCTTTGTCAAAAGCACCGGTACCGGCGATCCCGGCGAGGGTGCGAGGGTCGTGATTACCAGCGCAGGGGGTCCGTTCCAAGGTCCATTGCCGGGGGAGCGCGGGATGGAAATGTACCCTGGGCAGGTGGAGGCTCAGGCTCCTCCGCAGGTGGAGGTGGCCGTATACCTGGGCATTGCCACCATGGGACAGGGGCACGAGACCATCTTCGGCCAGATATGCGCCGACGGGCTGGGTGTTCCGCTGGAGGGCATTACCGTTTACCACGGCAGCACCGACCTCACAGCGTATGGTGGCGGGACCTACGCAAGCCGAGGAACGACACTGGCAGGTAACGCCGTGTACGGTGCGGCCCAGAAGCTTCGGGAACGAGTCGTCGCTGTGGCTGCGGCCTACCTGGACGTGGACCCATCAGAATTGACGCTGGCTGATGGGCTGGTGCGCCGCAAGGACGACACTGATGGGTCCGGCATGATCCTCACGCTGGCAGAGGTGCTGCGCCTGGCGGCTCCGGCCAGCCGCTACAACCTGGGCGAGGCCGGTCTGGAGGCCAGCCACTACTTCCAATCCCCGCAGGAGCTGTATCCCTGCGGGGCTCACGTAGTGCACCTCGCCGTTGACCCTGAAACGGGAGAGATCGACATCCTGCGGTATGTCATTGTTGAGGACGTGGGCCGCGTGATTAATCCGCTGCTGCTGCAGGGGCAGATAACCGGGGCGGCGGCGCAGGGCGTAGGGGCGACGATCCTGGAAGAGCTGGTCTACGACGAACAGGGGCAGATGCTGGCGGGAACGTTGATGGACTACCTGCTGCCCACGGCTACGGATATTCCAACGTTCGAGACGAAGGTGCTGGACCTGGCTCCCTCGCCGCTGAACCCGCTGGGCGTCAAGGGCGGTGGCGAGATCGGCATCGTGGCCACCGGAGCTGCACTGGCCAATGCAGTCTCGTCGGCGCTGGCGCCGCTGGGGGTGCAGGTGCGGGATCTGCCGCTCAGCCCGGATCGCATACGGCGAATGATAAGAGAGGCTGGTGGCGCCTAGGTTCTGGCTAGTTTGTATCCATAGGCTGGGGCTTTAATGCGGGTAGCGATTCCTTTCTGCCTCTTTAGTTCAAGACCTCCATCAGGCCACAGATTGTCATTTTCGCAGTAATCAGGGTGGGGCTGCGCTCCACCCTGATTCTTTTGCTGCCATGACGCGTTTGGAGTTGGTCAGCGGCCCTGCCAGTTGGGTTTGCGCTTTTCGGCGAAGGCGCGGGGGCCCTCCTTGCTGTCCTCAGTGGTGAGGAGCTGGTCGTACATATGGTAGGTGAGGGATGAGATGTCCTGAGTGGACATGTTCAGTCCCCGATAGGCGAGTTCCTTGAAGTACTGAACTGCCAAGGGGGCGTTCTCGGCGATCTGTTGGGCCATGCCCATCGCTTCTTCCATAAGGTCCTCGGCGGGGACCACCTTGTTCAGGAAGCCGATGTCGTAGGCGCGCTGGGCGGTGATGGGAGCGGCGGTGAATACCAGTTCCAGCACAGCCGACAGGGGGATCATCTTGGGCAGGATGGTGCCGAAGGGGGGCAGGAGGCTCCATTTGCTCTCCGTGATGCCCAGCCTGGCGTCCTCGGAAGCTATGCGGAGGTCGCACATCTGAGCGATGGACCAGCCGCCGGCAAGGGCGAAGCCGTTGACAGCGGCGATCATGGGCTTCCAGGTCTGGGGCCACATGTAGGGCCGGTCGGGGCTCATGCTGTGAGAGGCACGGGCCTGCACACCCTCGGCGTTGTCCTCGGCGCGCTCCTTCAGATCGCGGCCGGCGCAGAAGGCCCGGCCCGCGCCGGTGACGACAGCGACGAAGGCCT
Organism: Dehalococcoidia bacterium; assembly: GCA_965215675.1. Lineage (GTDB taxonomy): Bacteria > Chloroflexota > Dehalococcoidia > Lucifugimonadales > UBA3495 > VXOI01. The sequence goes on from OZ244112.1 coordinate 1,065,205, forward strand.
GCGGGTCGCTGTCGAACTCGGTAATGACGTCGGCGAGTTCCTGCCGGAGCTGGCGATTGATGGAGTTCAGTGCGTCGGGGCGATTCAGGGTGATGATTGCTATGTTTTCTTGTTTTTCGTAAAGAACTGTCTCAGGCAAGTCGGTCTGCTCCCTCGAATGAATTCTCAGCGCTAGGAACGGGTTGGGTATGGACTGGGGGAGGATGTATTCAAGTCGTGCTCTACGTAGTGCCCCAGGAATGTTCCTCCCACGACGTGGAGGTGGCCGTGGCTCTGGCTCTGCAGCCCATCGCGCCCGAAATTGGAGAGGATGCGGAACCCGTTGGGGGAATACATAGCCCCCATGTCCACGGCCAGCTTGCCCAGCTTAGGAAGCAGATTACTGTCCCACATTCCAATCTGAGACAGGTGCTCCTTAGGCATGACGAGAAGCATCAGTGGCACCCAGTCCAGCCTGTTGACCACTACGATAGTGTCATTGTCCACGTACCGCACGCGGGCCGGGGACTTTCCGGCAACAATCTGGCAAAAGACGCAGTTGGGGTTGGTGTTCAAGGGTATGCTTCCAGCGACGAGCTTTGCGGCGAAATTCGCAATGAATATAGTTGCGGGCCGAAGGGTTGTCAACGCGAAAAGGCGAGGCGCCAAGGCTGTCGCGTCTTATTACGCAGCACACAAAATTGGTCTGAATGGCGGTGGAGATGGGAGTGGCAGTGGCAGTTCCTCCTTCGGTTCCGAGTGCGAGGGTAGATGGGGGTTTGGATTCCCGCCTGCGCGGGAATGACGACTTATAGGGGCCCCGGCGTTTAAGACGCGATAGGCCCTGGGCGAGGCGCCAGGGCTATCGCGTTTGGCCAGAGAGTTTCCGTGGCTGCAGAGGGAATCGAGCACCGCTATCCAAGAGCGGCGGGCCCGCGGAGGGGAATGTGGTGTCCTCGTGGGAAAATTGTCCCACCAGATTCCCATTTTGTCCCATTTTGTCCCAAAATCAGGTTCCGTCGTATCTGAGATTTGCTCGAATTGGCCAAAAATTGCGATTCCCGCACCATTTTGTCCCATTTAGTCCCATGTGTCCCATCCGGTCGTTCCGGCTGGTTTGCGGATGGCCTGAAGGCCATGCCGACAGCCGGGAAAGCAGTGCGCCTGTACAGATGTGGAAGGCCGGCATTCGAACACATGATCATATAGTAAAGGGGTGCCATGAGGCTTGGCAAGGGGCTTCCGTCAGTAGTCCTGATCATTGGATAGTGGGCGAGGACCCAGTGAAGGCCCGGTCAAGTCTACCAAGGCTACAATGATCTATGGTACCCAAAATGGAATTCTGGGCAGGGTAATCGCGTCTAATTTGTCAGCACACAAAATTGGTCTGAATGGCGGTGGATGTGGGAGTGGCAGTGCCTCCTTCGGTTCCGGGTGCGAGGGTAGACGGGGGTTTGGATTCCCGCCTGCGCCGGAATGACGACGTATAGGGCCTCCGACGTTTAAGATGCGATTGGTCTGAATGGCGGTGGATATGGGAGTGGCAGTGCCTCTTTCGGTTGCGGGTGCGCGGTTCCGGGTGCGAGGGTAGACGGGGGTTTGGATTCCCGCCTACGCGGGAATGACGACTTATAGGGCCTACGGCGTTTAAGACGCGATTGCCCTGGAATTCTGGGCCTTCGTTTTTCCGGCTGGGCGGTTATGGTATTATTTGCGGCGGAGGGTGAGATGTTCGGATTGGGCGTACTGACGGTCAGCACTTCGGGGGCGCAGGGAAACCGGGAGGACACGAGCGGCCAGGCTATTCGCGATATGCTGGCGGCCGACGGGTTCGAGGTTGTGCGGTCCGAAATCGTACCAGACGATCACGCCACAATCGCCGGCAAGCTGGCAGAGTGGGCCGACTCTCCGGATGTCAACCTTATTGTGAGCACCGGAGGGACCGGACTGGGCCGCTATGACTGTACGCCGGAGGCGTGCCTGTCGATCCTGGACAAGGAAGTGCCGGGAATGGCGGAGGCGATGCGGGCCAAAACGCTGCAATTCACGCCCATGGCGATGATAAGCCGCTCCGTGGTTGGCATCCGAAACAGCACGCTGATCATCACACTTCCGGGCAGTACCAAGGGCGTCCGCGAGTGTCTGGAGGTGGTGCAGCCGGTTCTACATCACTCCATAGAACTGTTGCAGCGGGAAACTGTGAGCGAGCATCCCAACTGAGGGTGCCGGGATAAACAGGCAAGACAGGTACTATATCGCCCGTAACGCGATTGGCACGTTGCGGGTGAATTTGCGCCAAAGGGGCGCTGAGACTTTTAAATCGGATAGGCAAGGATGAGCGACGAGTCCAGCAACGAGAAAGTAGTCTATTGGCCGAGAGTCAAGGAACTTCTTGACGGTATCATGGCGAGGTGGATTGAGCGCTGGGGGCGCGACCCGCTGCCGGGGATCCACGCCTATTACTGGGAGACGCCCGAGGAATTGCAGGCGTCAGTCCTGTCGGGCATCAGGGCCATTGAACCGGGTATTCCGGGAAGGGAGACCCAGCTGGTCCGGTCGCTGGCTCGCAGCGTTGGGACTTCCGGCAGGATGCCCCTGCGGGGCCCGTTCATGCCGCGAGAGGAGATTGAGGAGATAGTCATCTGGATCGACAACGGTATGCCGCACGGACCTGACTGCTAGGGCCGGTGGGCAATCTCGCCTGCCAACTGCCAGTGGCAGGGGCGAAGCTGGGGTTTATTGGTGTACTAGGAAAGGGGCGCACGCCTGTGCGCCCTACGCTTTGTGGTACGGAATGCAACGTTTGCGCCTTTGCCTCTGATTGGTGGATAAACCTCTGGTCACGAGTGCTCATTTAGGATGGTGAGCGAGAGCGGTAGGGTGACGTGTAAAGGAAAAGGGGCGCTCCATTGAGTGCCCCTTGATTGTTACCGTTGCCGTGGGTTGGTCTAGCGAAGGACGGGTTCGTCTTCCTTGACGTAGACCTGGATGCGGCCGCGGGTGTGGTCGATGATCGCGATGCGGCCCTTGTCATCAATGCGGACGCCGCAAGGGTGGGCGAACTTCTGCTCGTAGGTGGGGTCGTTGGCGTATGCGATATTCCTCTGCCGTATCATGTCGGGGTTGGAATTCAGCTTGTCCTTGCCCCACTTGGACAGGGAGGCGTCGCCGCGGAACATGGTGATGAACCGGCCGTCGGGAGCGAAGACCTGCACCCGGTTGTTCATCCAGTCGGCGACGTAGATGTCGCCATCGGCGTCAACGGCCACGCCGTTGGGGCGGTTGAACTGGCCAACTCCGTCGCCGGTCTGGCCGATGGACTGCTGCCATTCTCCGTCGTGGCTGAAGACCTGGATCCGGTCATTGCGCCAGTCGGCGATGTATATGTTGTCGTTGCTGTCGAGGCTGATGCCCCAAGGCAGGTTGAACTCGCCGGGGCCGCTGCCCGCAGAGCCGAAGCTGTCGACGTACTGGCCGTCGAGGTTGAACTTCTGGACCCGGTTGTTCTTGCTGTCCACCACTATCATGTGGCCGTGGGAGTCGATGGCGATACCAGCCGGGGCGTTGAGTTCGCCCTTGCCGGAGCCGGAAACGCCCCACTTGCTGATGTAATCGCCGTCGCGGGTGAACTTGGTAATACGGTTCAGATACTCGTCGGCGACGTATACGTTTTCGTCGCTGTCGAGCGCCACGGCGGTGGGCCAGACGAACTGGCCATTGCCTTCACCGTACTCGCCAAAGGCCGAGATATATTCCTCGTCCAGGGTGCAGACGGTCATATGCACGCCGTCGGGGCGGTTTTCGTAGGAGCGGTTTATGACATAAACCTGGCCGTCGGAAGCGATAGCCATATCCACCGGGTTGCGAAAGCCGGTGCCGGCGAATTCGTTCCGGCCGACGGCATGGCTATGGTAGAACGTCCGGTCTTTCAGACCGAAGAAATGTGTTGCCATATCCTTACCTCATCGTGCTTTGGAGTGGGAGGGCGCCCGTGATGGTGCCCTCCCGTTGGGTTCACGGCCGGAAGTGGTCTAGGTGTTGAAGAACTTCACGCGCTCGAAGTTGCCGTTGACAATGGGCTCAGCCTCAAGGTTGAACCAGTCTTCGAGGATGGTGGAGTAGACGGAACGGAAGTCCAGGTTGAAGGCCAAGTTGCCGCCCACTTCCTGTTCAGCCGGGGCCATGGACGGGTACATGCCGTAGACGCCGCCCTTGACGTGCTCGCCGACAGCAAAGGCAACGCTGGCAGCGCCGTGGTCGGTGCCGGAACCATTGTCGGCGACGCGGCGACCGAACTCACTGAACAGCAACAGCGTTACGTTGTCGCTGGCATCGTGGTCGCGGAGGTCGGTGAAAAAGGTGTCGACGGTGTTGGAGACGTCGGTCCACAGGGCGGCGTTGGCCTGCGCCTGGTTGGCGTGGGAGTCAAAGCCATTGTAGGGCGACGTGGTGTACAGAACACGGGTGCCGAAGTTGGCCAAATGAGTCTGGGCGATGTTCTTCATGTAGCCGCCAATGACGGTATTGGAGTACTCGACATTGGAGGTGTACTTGTCGGGCGCTGTGGCCAAGATGTCGGCGCCCTTGAGGGCGTCGGTTCCGGTGGAGTGGATGTAATCCAACACCGGGCCGGAGCCGATGGCTGGGGAGTACATGCGGCCGAAGACATCGAGGGCATCGTTTCGCTGAGCTTCGCCGTCGATGCCGGTGAGCAGGCCGTAGGTCTCAAGGTTGCCAACGGAGGCAACGGGGACGCCTTCCATCACCAGGGCGCGGGGGAGGCCGCGGCCGAAGTTAACGGAGGTCAGTACGTTTTCGGAGGTGGGGTCCATCAGCTTGGCGGCGCGGCCCAGCCAGCCCTCGGTGCCGATGATTTCGGGCTCGCAGGTGTGCCAGATGTCCATGCTGCGGAAGTGGGAGTAGCTGGGCGTGGGGTAGCCGATACCCACGAACACGGCCAACTGGCCAGCTTCCCAGAACTTCATCAGGGGAGCCATGGTGGGGTGGAAGCCCAGATCGTCGTTGATGGGCAGGATCTGGTCTTCCGGCACGCCGATGGTGGGACGGAAGTCCCGGTAGTAGCCGTTGTTGCGGGGGATGACGGTGTTCAGGCCGTCGTTACCGCCGGACAGAGAGAGGACTGCCAGGACGGGATCTTTCGCGGTCGATACCATTTGTCGCTCCTTCTAGCGTTGTATGTCTTGCTGCCTTGCTTGGGATCCAACCGCTCAACCAGGGAACCTCGGAGAGCGGTTGGATCAATTGGAAACGGGTTTACTCGAACTGGAACTCGGCCGTGGCGGCGATCATCTGGAACATTTCGCCGGTGCGGCGAGTGAAGGTGGCGCGCTCGTCGTCGCTGCCGTGGCTGAGATTGCCTTCCTGGGAGGCGTGGGCCACGAGCTGGGCGTGAGTGTCAGCGGTTACCTGGACCGGGCCGGTCATGTCGAGACATCCCTCGACGAACTGCTCGGGGGTCAGGGAGTCGCCGCGGGACATCAGGCGGTCAACGAGGCCGCGGACGCCATCTAGCTCGGTGTTGCCGAGGAGCTCGGCAGCGAAGTTGATCCGCTCAACCAGCGTGCCGCTGTCGATCCACTCTCGGCCGGTGTGCCAGCCTTCCACCGTGGGGGGGTTCATGAGGTCCTGGCCCATATACTTGGGCTCCTGGGACAACTCGAACAGGCCGGGCTTGATCTCCTTGTGCTCGCCGACCATACGAAGCAGGCTGATGACCATCTCGGCGGGGTTCTTTACCTTCTGGTAACGGACCGACTCGTCCTTGAAGAATTCGGAGGTGAACAGGGCTTCGAGCATGGCCTTGATGGAGTAGTCGTTGTCGAAGTAAGCCTGCTCGAGAATCTGGATAGCCTCGACATCCCGCGGCGGGGTCAGGCGCCAAGCGGGGATCTGCGGCTCGTCGGCCACAAAGAAGTTGTACAGGTGACGGGCGAGGAAGCGGGCCGTTGCCGGCTGCTTGCAGATGATATTGATGATGTCGTCGCCGTTCAAGGGACCGGTCTCGCCCAGGAAGGTCTTTTCGCTGTCATCGTGGTCGGCGGGGTCGAAGCGGAAGACCCAAGGGCTGCGGCCGTGGGGGAACGGAGGATACGACGGGGCTACGTTCCAGCCGGTGAAAGCGCGGGCGCAGACCTTTACGTCATCTTCAGAATAGTTGAAGGCCTCGTCCATGCCAACGCCGAGGGAGAAGAGCTCAAGGAGCTCACGCCCATAGTTCTCGTTCAGATTGGCCTTGTGGGACTCGGTGTTGTCGAGGTAGTACATCATGCCGGGGTTAGTGGACAGTCTGTACAGCAAGTCGCGGAAGCTGCCCATGCCGTGCTCCCGGAACATATTGACCATGATGCCCATTTCCTGGCCGGAGTCGATCTTGCTGTGGCCTGCGCAGAAGATCATGTGCCAGAACAGGGCAACCTTTTCCTGGAGCTGGTTGGGGCTGTTGATCATCCGGTAGACCCAGAGCTGGGTGTTTACTTCGATGGCGCCTGGTTCGTAATAGGCCGGGTTGTAGCGCATCAGGATGTCTTCATCGAGGCCACCGGCGGGGTTCAGCAGTTCATTTACTACGTTGTCGTAGCCGTGCGCTGCCTTGGCTTCGATCTCATCCCGGCTCGCTCCGAATCCGGCGCGGCGCATCAGGTGAGCTACCAATGCGATGTCCTGGTCAGCCATAAGTCCCTCCTCTTTATTAATTGCGTTTTCTATTGCTTAGGCCGTTTGGTTGCCAGGCTACTGAAGGCCCCCAGGGCCCCGTTACAGTAGGGATTCAACCCGCTCTGACATGGCTTGCCAGCTTAGGATGCCACCCTTATGTAACATTCATTACAAAGTAGAAATATATGGCAATCAGGGTGGGGTGTCAACCACCTTCGTGTCAATTGATTTCTAACGCCGGAGTAGCCGGTCAGGTATTGTACTATATGAGGGGCCTGACTTCAGCATCAAAGTCGGGGAGCCAGTCCGAGGCCGTTTCCATGGACCCGGACGGAACCAACGCCTGGGGTCCTTACCCTGAATTGAGCTACCCCAATTGAACAAAATCTGCCCCGCCTGCTTCAACCCAAATCCCAGCGACCACTCCTATTGCCATCAATGCGGATCGCCGCTGGGTTCCCCGGAGTCATCCGGCGCTGACGGGCGGGCGGTGGCTGCGCCCGTGGAGTGGCGCCCACCGGAGGAGTCGCGCCTGCCGCCTGCCGGTTCCTTTCGCTCCGGCCTATACCGCCTTTTGCGGGCGCTGCTGATAAATCAGGGTTCGTCGGCTTACAGGCCCGTTCCGATCGGTGCAGGTGATTCGCGGACTGAACTGCAACCTTCAGAATTTGGCGCCGACCCTGCTGGTGCCGCCGATCTCGAAATTGACCCGGCTGTTGATTCTCTATCCGATCCGGTTCCCTCCTCTCCGGAGGCTGCGCGGGTTCCTGGCAAGGCAATGGACCCCCTGCGGGCAGCCGCTTACTGGCTCACGCGGGCCCTGCTGGCCAATCACCTTCTCAGTCGACTTGATAGTCCTGCTGCGGCTTCTCCTCCAACCGCTCCTCCCTCAAGACTTGATAGGCGAGGGGGTGTCGCTGCCCGGAATGCGGCGCGAGTCGGCAGGAAAGTGCGGGGGACGCTGGACGGCCTGCGGGAACGCGCCGCCGACATCACTCGCCAAGTTGGCGAAGGGCTGGCCCCGGTGCGAGGTTCTCTAGTTGCGGACGAAGAGTTCGTCGTGCCGCGCCGCTTGGAGGTTGGGCTTGTTGCCGCTGTGACACTGGCGGCACTGTTCCTTAGAGTGTGGGACCTAGCGGGGGCTCCCGCAGGGATTCACGGAGACGAGACCGAGCTGGCGATGGAGGCGATACGGTCTCTACATGGGGGTGATCTGGGTATCTGGACCGGTGTCGCCCTGGGTCATCCCGCTGGATACGCCCACTGGATGGCCTTGATTTTCCGCATAGGAGGGGCGGATATCACAACGATGCGGCTGGCATCGGCCATTCCCGGCGTGTTGATAGTGCCGGTTGGGTATCTGCTCGTGCGGGCCCTGTTCCCCTTTCGGGTCGCCCTCCTGTCGGCGGTCCTGCTTGCTTTCTCGTTCTGGTTCGTGATTCAGAGCCGCATCGCTTTTGGATCAATAGCGGCCGTGTTTATGGCACTCCTGGCCGTGTGGCTCCTGTTGGCGGCATTCCAGTCCCGTCGCGGCTGGGTTGCCGTGGCGGCAGGAATTGCCCTGGGCCTGGGTTTGTACTCCTTCAAGACCTTCCTTTTATATTTCACAGGTATATGGGGGGTGGTCTTACTGTCGATGGTTGCAGACCGAAGGTTGGGGGGCAACCGGGAGCTTTGGCTGGCCCTAGGAGTATCGTTGCTGGTTGGCATGCCTATGCTGCTGCACTATGCCACTTCCGGGTTCATTGGGCCCAACCTCAACGACCTGTATCAAGTCTCACTGACATCCCCGACAACCTGGGCGAGAATCCCGCAGCTCGCTGTGAATGCGGTGTTGCTGATCCATTACCCGGTACAAGCGAACGCCACCGACGGTGCTCCTGCCATACCGATCCTGCCCCTCGTCGCCGCGATGCTGTTTTGGTTGGGACTGGTTTTGGCCGCGCTCTATATCAACCACCGGCGCTATCTTCTCCTTATGGCCGGATGGCTGATTGGGATGTTGCCGGTGGTGCTGGTGCCGGGGGTGGAGAGCCGACGTTACCTATTAGGTATGTTCTTTGTCCTGGTGCTGGTTGCCATCGGCATTGATGCCTTGTTGGTGCCGCTTTGTCGCAGGATCAGGGGAACGCTGGCCAGGGGAGGTCTTTCAATTGCTGCGGCTAGGCGCGCAACATTCGCCGTAGCGCTTTCCCTCGCTGCTCTAATTGTGGTGCTGTTTCTTGTGCAGAACGTTCGAGAGGTGAATCGATGGGACGACGGGGATTCCGTAAGGTGGTTTTTCAATTATGAATTTCACCAGTCGCTCTTGTTTTTGAGGGAACTGGACGCTGATTCGGAGATCCGGTTTTACTCAGCGAGATATTCTTTCGACAGCAGCATAAGCCAGTTCCTGCTCCCCGATGCGTCCGGGGCTAATGGCAGCCGGGAGTTTGGCGGCCCCGGAGTGCTCCCGCTGGACAGAGAGATGAAAAGAGACACTGTCTTCGTGTTTCTGGATGAATACCTGCACCTGTCCGTAGCGCTGGAGAGGCAGTTTCCCTCTGCCGTAAAACTGGGAGACAAGATAGAAAACGGCATTACCATTTTCTCCGTCTACCAAGTGTCGGGAAGCTAAGAGAGCGAGATTCGGAATACAGTTGATTTGCCCGTATACGGAGAGGGACACGGGAGCTTTTAGCATTCTATACCGGTGTTTTTGCTACATACTCTAAACGAGGGAAATCTGTCTGCAATTGTTACTTGACACCTTTATGAGCCATTGCTAACATCGGGGGCCATACATCGGCAGCCGATGTTGACCGTCATCCATTGATTATATTGTCAGAAATGACGAGGAAGAGACTGAGGCGATGGCGTCGGACACGACTTCCGGTTCTCCGGCAGTTGCGCCCTCGGGTCCCAAGCTCCCGGGTATGTTCACCCGGTACAAGAGTTGGATAGAGGACGAACTGGGCCGTGCTGTGCCGGATTCCAGCGGGCCGGATGTCCACCTGCTAACGGGCTATCACCTGGGTTGGGTCGACCGATACGGAATGCCCGACCTTTCCGGATCCTCCCAAGGCAAAGCACTTCGTCCCACCCTGTGCCTTTTTGCCTGCGAAGCTGTCGATTCCGCTTTCAACCGTGCTCTGCCTGCTGCCGCCGCGCTGGAATTGATACACAACTTTTCGCTGCTACACGACGACATACAGGACCAGGACCTTGAACGGAGACACCAGCCCACGGCATGGAGCCTGTGGGGCGTTCCCCGGGCGCTGCTGGCAGGGGACGCGATGCATTCCACTGGGGACCTGGCAGCGCTCAGGGCTGCAGAGCAAGGAGTTTCTCCGAAAGCAGTGGTTCGGGTTTCTGAAATACTCACTGACAGCTACCTGGCCATGATCGAGGGTCAATGTCTCGATCTCGAGTTTGAGGGCCGGACCGACATCACGACCGATGAGTACCTGCACATGATCGCCTGCAAGACAGGCGCTCTCATCCGGTGCGGGCTAGAGACAGGTGCCCTGCTGGCGGACGGCGACGAAGAGGCCGTGGAGGCCTTCGCCAAGTTCGGAGAGGGATTGGGCCGAGCATTCCAAGTACGGGATGATTACCTGGGGATATGGGGCGACGAGGCCACGCTGGGTAAGGCCACGGGAAACGATATCAGGCGGCGGAAGAAATCCTACCCCGTGGTCTTTGCCCTGGAGAGGGCGGCCGGAGCGGCCCTGGACGATCTCCACAGGATCTACGGTCAGACGGAATTGCAGGAGGACGACGTCGAGCGAGTCCTCGCGATCCTGGACGAGGTAGGAGCGCGGGAGCAGTCACAGTTCGTCACCGAGGAGGCCGCCAATCGAGCCCTGCGCGCACTGACTCCAATACCGCTGCCCGAATGGGCCAAAACGGAAGCAGAGGAACTGGTTGATTTCCTTGCCCGCAGAGAATATTAGAGCCAAGCTATAGATTCATATACCAGTCGGGAAGATCATGCACGGGCATGCTCACCGATTCTCAGGGAAGCATTTGGAAAGGAAGGCCGATGACCACTACTACAAAGCGCGCCAAAAGGCCCATGGAACTGTCCGTCCGCCTGGCCGGCTACATCCTTAAGCAGAAGGCACGCGGCAGGAGCAAGTTTCCCCTGGTGACCATGCTCGAGCCCCTCGAGATGTGCAACCTGGCCTGCATCGGATGCGGTCGGATCCGCGAGTACAAGTCGGTGCTGGACAAGATGATGCCTGTTGATGAGGCCATCAGCGCAGTAAAGGAGTCAGGAGCCCCCATCGTGTCCATCGCCGGCGGAGAGCCGACCATACATCCTCGAATTCACGAAATCATCAACCGGCTGGTGGAGGAAAAGTACTTCGTCTACTGCTGCACGAATGGATTGTTGCTGCAACGGGTAATGGACAAGGTAGCGCCGTCAAAATACCTGTGCTGGGTGGTGCACATGGACGGTATGGAGGAGAAACACGACGAGTCGGTGGCGCGTGCCGGAGTCTTCAACAAGGCGGTCGAAGCCATCAGCGAAGCCCTGGACCGGGGGTACCGGGTGTGCACCAACACGACCGTATTCAGGGGCAGCGACGTCGAGGACTTGACGGAGATGTTCCGGATGGTCAGCGACATCGGCGTCGAGGGATCGATGATTTCCCCGGGCTACGACTTCATCGACGCTCCGGACCAGGAGATATTCCTGACTCGCCAGGAATCGCACGAATTGTTCAAGCAACTGCTCGACCCAGAAAATTCGGAGGGAGCAAAGTTCTACAACAATCCGCTCTACCTGAATTTCCTGAAGGGAGACCGGGAGTACCAATGCACGGCCTGGTCCAACCCGACCTACACGGTGATGGGCTGGCGCAAGCCCTGCTACCCGCTGGCTGACGAACACGTGGAGCATGTCTCCGAGCTGTTCGAGAAAGACTTGTGGCAGAACTACGGTGTGGGCAAAGATCCGCGGTGCTCCAATTGCATGATGCACTGCGGCTTCGAGTCGGCAACCATTTTCAACGCGGTTCAGTCGCCTCGGGACTGGGCCACCTTGATCAAATCGGGGGCGGCCCACAAGGGCGGCATCACGGCGGCCTAGAGTTCCAGGGAGGAGGGGCAAGGATAGTTTTGCTTTTCGTAGTGGCCAGCATGGAGCCGGAACTGTCCGGTCTGCAGCGGGAGTTTGCGGCTCTTGACGCCTCTCGTGTCGCTGGCTTTCCCGTGGAGTTCCATTTTGTGGGGGTTGGGCCGAGGCGCTCCGCGAGGGCGATGAATGAGTTCCTGACGAAGGCCAAACGCAAACCCGAGGGCGTGCTGATGCTGGGTGTGGCCGGCGCAGTGGACCCGGGGATGGAATCGGGAGAGGTCATCCTGGCCGACACCTATGCGCTGGACACGAAAGAGGATTCTGCGGCAGACATCCCACCTGATCCCGAGATGCTGGGCGTGGCCGAATCGGTTGCATCCAATTTGAGGATGCCTGTAAGCCGAGCAAGTTCGCTCACGGTAGATCACCTGATCGTGGAGGGCAAAGAGCGACAGGGGCTGAGAGAAAAATATGGAGCGGGGAGCGTGAACATGGAGGATCACGCCGTCGCTTCTGCAGCAAGGGAATTCGGGGTTCCGTTTCTTTCCGTGCGAACGATTCTGGACACAGCGGAGCAGACGATCCCGGGTTATCTCCCAGGACTGTCTGGGGGCCGCAATGCTGTATTCAGCGAAATTCTGCTGAAGCCCTGGCGTATTCCCACTCTAATGAAACTCAAGTCGCAAATGGACTTGTGCCAGTCGGTCCTGACCAGGTTCGGGTTGACCTACTTCAAGATGGAATCCGAAAGGCGAAGGAGCGCAAGAGAACAAGCAGCCAAGGATGCCATCTACTAGGGAGACTCCACTTTGAAGGGGAGTCGAATGAGCGAGGATGAGAGTCCTGGTAACTGGGGCTACTGGGTTTGTCGGAGGGAACCTGGCCCGTGAGCTCTGGGAACGCGGTTACGAGGTGCGGGCCTTAGCCCGCCCAGGCAGCAATTCTTTAACAACAATAGGCACGGGCATCCACCGGACGGAGGGCGACATCCTTGACAGGGAATCGCTCAGCCGTGCAATGGCCGGATGCGAAGCAGTCTTTCACTGTGCCGCCGCCTACACCTTCTGGTCGAGGGACCCACGGGGGGTACGGCGAGCCAACGTGGAGGGCACCGTGAATGTGCTTGAGTGTGCCAGGGATGCGCGAGTGCACCGGATCGTGTACACCAGCACCGTTTCGACAGTCGGGATACCGAAGGACGTGGGTCTGGGGGATGAATCGATTGCGCTGTCCCGTCACACGCTGCACGGCCATTACAAACAGTCGAAGTTCGACGCGGAACGAGAGGCAATGCGGCTGGCAGGCGAAGGAGTGCCGGTGGTTGTGGTGAATCCCACGGCTCCGGTGGGGCCATGGGACGTCAAGCCGACGCCGACGGGGAAGATAATCCTCGACTTTATCAGGAGGAAGATCCCGGCCTACCTGGCCACGGGAATGAACTTGGTGGACGTGGCGGACGTCAGCGCAGGGCATATATTGGCCCTTGAACGGGGAGAAATTGGACAGAGGTACATCCTTGGCAACCGGAACGTGACACTGAAAGAAATGTTTGGAATGCTCAGCGAAATCACCGGCTTGGCGGCGCCTCGTGTGCGCTTGCCTTATTGGCTGGTGGTAGGTGTCGGCTACGCCGAGCAGGCCGTGTCCTCAGGATTGTTGCACAAGGAGCCGCGCATTCCGGTGGAAGGCGTGCTGGCATCGAAGAAGCCAGCGTGGGTGAGCAGCCAGCGGGCGATCACGGAACTGGGATTACCGCAGAGCCCGGTGGAGAGGGCTCTGGAGCGAGCGGCCGAATGGTTTGCGGCCAACGGATACCTGGATAAAGTCAAGGACGGATCGAGAAGTTAATGGCAGATTCTGCAATTCCGCTGCTGAATGGACTGGCCAAGCAGGCTGGGTTAGTGGACAGGGCCAAGAGGGCTATCAGCCACTCTCACAGCTACTTCCGGGATGCCCAGCATCCGGACGGCTACTGGTGGGGCGAGTTGGAATCGAACCCCACGATGGAGGCCGAGTACCTGATGCTAAGTCACTTCCTAGGACGTAAGAACCCTGATCGGTGGCGCAAGGTGGCTAACCATATCCTGAGCAAGCAGCAGACGGATGGTTCCTGGGGCCAATATTACGAGGCGCCGGGTGACGTCAGCACCAGTGTGGAATGCTACTTTGCTTTAAAGCTGGCCGGCCACACCTCAGATTCGGCTCAACTGACCAGTGCTAGGGAGTTCATTCTCAGCAGAGGCGGTGTTCCCAAGACGCGGGTTTTCACGAAGATCTGGCTCGCGCTTTTTGGGCAGTGGGACTGGAGCGGGACGCCCAACCTCCCTCCGGAGTTAATCCTGCTGCCGTCCTGGGCCCCATTCAATATCTACGAGTTCTCCAGCTGGGCCAGGGCGACCATCGTGCCTATGAGTATCATACTCACCGAGCGGCCCTACTGCCCCGTACCGGATGATGCTGGCATCGACGAACTGTATCCCCACGGTAGGGAGGCTACGGACTTTTCCCTATCCATGCCGGACGACTGGATGTCGCGCGGGCTGTTCACGCTGGACCGTTTGATGAACCTATATCGAAAATCCCCCATGCAGCCCCTGCGCGGCCTCGCGAGGCGCAGGGCACTGGACTGGATCTTGGAGCACCAAGAAGCAGACGGTGCCTGGGGAGGCATTCAGCCGCCGTGGGTTTATTCGCTTATTGCCCTGCACCATGCGGGCGAGGATGAGTTTTCCGATGCTTTAAACAAGGGGTTCGACGGGTTCGATTCCTTTGCCATCGAGGACGAGGAGACCTGCACCGTGCAAGCTTGCGTGTCGCCGGTGTGGGACACGTGCCTGGCCCAGGTGGCGCTGCTGGAATCGGGCCTGGCTCCGGACGATCCAATGGTACAGAGTTCAACCCGTTGGCTGGTGAACAACCAGATCCTCGAAGAGGGCGACTGGTCGGTCCGTGCCAAGGGAACGCCGCCAGGCGGTTGGGCTTTCGAGTTCCATAACGACAAATATCCGGATATTGACGACTCTTCCGAGGTCATCATTGCGCTGGCGCTTGCCAGGATGGAAGGGGAAGAGGAGACGCAGCGACAGGAAGCCATCCGACGTGGCGTTGAGTGGATCGAGGGAATGCAGTCGCGCAGCGGGGGCTGGGCAGCCTTCGATAAGAACAATGACCGGCAATACGTGGCGAAGCTACCGTTTTCTGACTTCGGGGAAACGCTGGATCCACCCAGCGCAGACGTGACCGCCCACATTTTGGAAATGTATGGCCGTCTTGGATATTCGGCATCTCACTTTCCGGTGCAACGCGGCTACACTTACCTCCGGCAAGAACAGGAGACGGACGGGCCATGGTTCGGGCGTTGGGGCGTCAACTACATTTATGGCACCGGAGCGGCACTGCCGGCGATGGAGGCCATCGGCGAGGATATGAGCCAGCCCTACATTCGCAGCGCGGTGGACTGGCTGCTGCAGCACCAGAACGATGACGGCGGTTGGGGAGAGTGTTGCGGGTCTTATGTGGACGATTCCCTGCGGGGCGTTGGCCCGTCTACGGCGTCGCAAACGGCCTGGGCGCTCCTCGCGCTGATCGCCGCTGGCGAGGCCAACTCCGAGGCCTGTCGCTTGGGAATACAGTACCTGCTCGACATTCAGCAGGAAGACGGAAGCTGGGACGAACCGTATTTTACAGGGACCGGGTTCCCTGGGTATGGCGTAGGCAGGCGACAAAACGGCATGCCGAAGCCGGGCCAGGCCGGATACCAAGGACTGGAAATGCCGGCCGGGTTCATGATCAATTATCACCTTTACAGAAATTACTGGCCCCTGCTGGCGCTGGGACGCTTCGCCCGGGCCATATCCGATTCCGATCAGGAGGAGTTGCGCCGTGGAACCGGAGCGGCCTTCCCACAAACTGCAAGCAATGGACGGGCTTAAAGGAAGCGAAGCATGAAGACCAAGTCATTCTGTCTCAGTGTCAAGACCGAGGAGGCCCCGCAGTTTATTGACATCACGGAGTGGGTGTCGGGGTGCGTCGCCAATTCCAAGGTAGAGAACGGGTTTGCCGTGGTGTATTCCAAGCACACCACGGCAGCGATAAAGATTAACGAGAACGAGCCATTGCTACTCGAGGACATGGCCGTGTTCCTGGAGGGTGTCGCCCCCCGGCACGCTCCGTACCGTCACAATGACTTCGAGATTCGAACAGTCAACATGAATCCCGACGAATCTCCCAATGGCCACGCTCACCTGCAGCATCTGCTGCTGGGTACCAGCGAGACGGTTCCGATCCTCAATGGCGAGATGCAGTTCGGGACTTACCAGAGCATCTTTTTCATCGAACTTGATCACCCCCGCAACCGTGAGGTGATGGTGCAAGTGGTGGGCGAGTAGACCAGGAGCCTGAAAAGGGAGGCGCTGCGGGATCTTCCTGAGTCCGCGTCGCGCCTGAGAAACCCGGCGGATATGGCCACATCGAAGTCGGAACTGGAGTTGGCCTACGCCGACTGCCAGAAACTCACGCGGCGAGAGGCCAAGAATTTTTACTATGCGTTCGTGACCCTGCCGCTGGAAAAGCGGAAGGCCATCTACGCCGCATACACGTTCTGCCGTCACTGCGATGATTCAGTGGACGAGGCCGCGTCCCCCGAGGAGAAGCTATCGGCGCTTGCCGGTCTGCAGGCCAGCCTTGAGGACGCGTACCAGGGACGGGCACCCAGCCCGATGTTCCTAGCTCTCGCGGACACTGCTGACAGGTATTCAATTCCCCAGGACTATTTTCGCGAAATTATCCTGGGAGTCGAGAGCGACCTAGTCAAATCGCGGTACCAGGATTTCGAGGAACTGCGTCAATACTGCTACCGGGTCGCTTCCGTGGTCGGCCTGGTTTGCCTGCAGATTTTTCAATACAGGGACGAGGCAGCCCGGGAGTATGCTGTGGACCTTGGTCTGGCCATGCAGCTGACGAATATCATGCGTGACATCAGAGAGGACTGGGATATGGGTCGAATCTACCTGCCCCAGGACGAGATGGCGCGCTACGGCTACACCGAGCAGGAGCTGGGAGCCGGGGTGCACAATGAGGCCTTCGTGGAATTGCTTCGGTTCCAGAGCCAACGTGCCAGGGAATACTTTCGCAGCGGCTTTCGGCTTCTGCCGTACCTGTCGCGTCGCAGCAGGGCATGTCCAGCTGTGCTTGGTGCAATCTACTCACGCGTTCTGGACCGCATCGAGGGTTCCGGCTACGACGTGCTGGGTGAGAAGCGAATCGCATTGACAACGGGCGAGAAGGCCCGGATTACCGCACGGGCCTGGCTGGCCAGCACGCTTGCGCTGCCCGTGCTTCGGCCATAGCCTCGTGGTTGGGTGCGAGGCGAGCGAGTGGGTGGGCTGTAACGCTCTGCCCGATACCAGAGCGGTCCGCTTTGCGCCAGACTCTGGAGTCTTGGGAACCTGCTAGACTTGCCGTATGACAACACCGCAGAAAGTGGTGGCGGTAACTGGTTCGTCCGGGCACTTGGGATCCAAGCTCCTGGAGCATCTTGAAGAGCTCCCAGGCTTGGGCAAGCTCGTCGCCTTTGACAATCGGCCACTGCGAGCGCCGGTCCACAACATCGCAGCCCTTCGAAAAGACGTAAGCGAGGACATTAGCGGGGAACTGGCGATACATCAGGTCAATACCCTAGTACACCTGGCGTTCGATTGGAAAAGTGGAATGCGCCGTCGCGACGCGGCGGAGAGCAGCGCGCGAAACGGGAAGATGGTTCGGGCGGTGCTTGATTCCTCTCTCGCTGCAGGCGTCCAGCACTTGATTTACGTGAGTTCCCATGCCGTCTACGGAGCCCGCGCTGACGCGCCTTTCCCCGTGAACGAGGAGTGGCCACGGACTCCGGCGCCGGGATTTCCCTATGCCCAGGACAATCACCTTGCCGAACAGGTCCTGCTTGAACAGGCTGAGCGGTCGACAGAGCTAAAGATAACAATCTTTCGCAGCTGTCCCGCCCTTGGGTCGATGACTTCCGTGGCACTGTTGCGGGAGTTGTACTTTCCCGGGTGGGTGGGCTTGTCGGACTATAACCCTCCCCTTCAGTTTGTAAGTGATGATGATTTGGCGCGGGTCATCTGCCTTGCTATAACCAGGGAATTGCCTGGGGTCTTCAACGTGGCCGGAGGGGGCGTGGTCTTTCTCAGGGAACTTGCAGAGGCGATGGAAACACGCCGAATGCAGTTGCCGGCAAGCATCGTAAATCCCTTGAAGAGACTGACCGGTGGCGCGTTTGTTGCTTACAGCCATTCTCTTGACCGTTGGCCTGTGATTATGAGCACGGCAAAGCTACACCGGGCGACCGGGTATTGCTACCGCCGTACTGCCTTGGAAGCCGTTGCCTGCCTTGTCAGTTACAACCACGAATTCGAGGACAGCCTTCCGAGTTTGATCGCGGTCCGCTGATCACTGGCAACCTGCCCCATTCCCTGGGAACCCCCCATCGCTGTCCCCCATCCTCGACCTAATGGAATCTACAATGAGGCTCGTCATCGACACCGACCCCGGAGTGGATGATGCCATTGCGATCCTGATGGCCCTCGCGGCACCGGGGGTCGAGGTCATTGGATTGACCACCCTTGGTGGCAACGTTCCCAGGGCGCGCGCGACCCGCAACGCCCTGGCGCTTCTTCAGGCAGCGGGTCAAGCAGACATTCCGGTAGCCAGAGGTGCAGCGCGTCCTATTAAGGGACAGTATCGCCCGTCGGTTGCATTCCACGGACCTGGGGGCCTATCTGTGCGATTGCCTCAGCCATCGTGCTCACCTGTGAAAGAGACGGCAATTGACTTTCTGCACAGGGAAATTACGTCTGAGCCGGGCAGCATCTTTGTGCTGGCCCTTGGCCCGCTTACGAATCTTTCGCGACTGGAAAGCCGGTACCCAGGCACTCTTTCACTGGCGGCAGGCGTTGTAGTTATGGGGGGTGCCGTGGAGACGCGGGGCAATGTAACTCCAAGGGCCGAGTTTAATTTTCACAGCGATGCCTTAGCCGCGGCACAGGTTCTGTATCTGAATGTTCCGATTGCGTTGGCGGACCTGGCATCGTGTCGTCAGGTGGGGATCAGCAGAGGGCAGGCGTTCAAGATTACGGCCGAGGCGCCGTTGGGCAATCTGGCGCTGCGGATATTGCAGGGCTGGTTCCAGTGCGACCCGCAGCGGCAACGGTTTGAGTTCTATGATCCCCTGGCGGTGGCAATGGCCCTGGACCCCGGAGTAGCGACGTTCCGACAGGTAGCGCTCGATGTAGGAACCGAGCCCGGCCCGCACTGGGGGGAAACAACGGTGGCAGGCGAACCTGGTCCGGTCGCTTTGGCCCACAGGGTGGACGCCTCCCGATTCTTCGCGCTGCTCAATGAACTGTTCGCGTGGCGAGGTCTGTAAACGCGGTTCCCAAATTGTTCGTGGGATGTCGATTATCCACATTGGTTGAAAAACCGTGGTTATTTGGAGCCGTTAGTATGTAAGCTCTGGGATATTCCATATAGGATGGAAGTCAGTTGCAAATTCCCCGGCAAGGAATGAAGGCAGAAAATGTCAAAGATATTCTATTTCGTGGCCCTGATAGCGCTGGTGGCGGTGCTGGCGTGCGGTGGTGAGGATGCTACGGAGGCACCGGAGGATACGCCGGTTCCGCAGCCGACTGCTGTGCCAACGTCTCCTCCCGAGCCTACGGTGGCTCCCGAGCCATGGCTCCCGAGCCAACCGACACTCCGGAGCCGACTGCTGTTTCGCAATCAACAGCCACACCCAAACCAATGGCCGCCCCCGAGGCGACAGCGACCTCAGCGCCTGAGCCGACAGTTTCCACGCCGGAGGAGACCGAGGAACCCACGATGGCGCCAGTTTCCCAGCAACCTGCCGCCGTCAGTGGGCAAATCGCACCATTGATGCTGGATGATCCTGTAGCAGTCGCCTCGGAGCTATCTGAGGGTGAGTTGGCTTGCCTAGCGGGGATTGCGGAAACTGACCGGTTGCTGCAGATCTTTTCGAACCCGGATATAGCGAGCCGCGAAGAGCAGGCCCAATTCATCAATTGCCTGGAAGACGAGTCGATTACACGGCTCTTCGTCACGGGACTGATAGGCCAATCCGGGCCGCTCAGTGTCGAGACCTCGGATTGCGTTCGGTCTGGAATGGATGGTGTCGACCTGCGCTCGGTGATGCTGGCGGGCTCAGGAGGGGACGAAGAAGCTGCAATGGTTGGAAGCATGACTGCTTTCTTCCTGACGCTTTCGTGCCTGAACGAGGAGGAGTTTGCGGCGGCGGCTCCTGCCCTGGACATGACCCCGGAGGACCGCGAAAGCCTCCAGTGCGTACAGGAGCAACTTGGCGGTGCTGAAGGGATGGCCGCGACTCTTGGGTCCGGCGACGAAAGCGGCATTATGGCCCTGTTCGGTGCTGCAATCGGATGCGGGCTGAGCCTGGACTCCGGCCCGGAACCTGGCGGCTAGACCGCAACTGAACGCGCGGCGGCTTCGGCCCGGAGGATGGGGATGAGTTCCCTGCCGTAGTCGGCAGTGTCCTGCAACGGGTCGAAGCCGCGAATCAGCACCGTCGAGCATCCGGCGTCGTAGTAGGTCATAAGCGACTCCGCGACCTGCTCGGCGGTGCCTACGAGGGCGGTGGTACTACCCGCTGCCCCTGTTGCGGCGGCGATGGGCATCCACAGGCGCTGGTCGTGGATTTCCCCCTTAGCTGCGAAGTCCAGAAGCCTCTGGGAACCCACCGACTGCAGTCGGGCCGGGCGATCTGGTCCGACGGATTCCCCCACTGAGCCACGCACCCGCTCCAGGATCCCTCTTGCCCTTTCCCAGGCCTCGCCCTCGGTATCGCCCAAGATGGGGCGCACCGAGAGGCTGAACCGCATGTCGCGCCCGTACCGGGCGGCCCGGGAGCGTATCTCCGCAATTTGCTCCCTTATGGCGGCGATGGGTTCTCCCCAAAGCGCGTACACGTCGGCATGCCGGGCGCCTACCTCCATGGCCGCCTCCGACGCACCGCCGAAGTAGAGCGGGACGTGGGGGCGTTGCCTGGTGCGCACCTGGCTGTGGGCCTGTTCGAGGTGATAGAACTCGCCCTGGTAATCGAACGGCGCGTACTCGGTCCATATGCGTCGCACGATGTCCATCCACTCTCCGGTGCGGCGATAGCGGGAGTCGTGGTCGAGCCAGTCTCCATCGCGGCGCTGCTCCTCGTCGCTGCCGCCAGAAATGACGTGCAGGGCGATGCGCCCGCCGCTGAGCTGATCGAGGGTCGCAGCGTGTCGGGCGGCGAGGGTGGGGGCCATGAAACCGGCGCGATGGGCGATGAGGTATCCCAGGCTCTCGGTGCGCGTTGCGGCGTATCCTGCGACGGCGAAGCTGTCGGCAGTGGCCGAGGAATAGCCGATCAGGACCTTGTCGAATCCGCTCTGCTCGTGGGCTTCGGAAAATTCGGCAATGTAGTCCGGGTCGACACCTGCGGGGATCTCATCGGCGGGGTTAATGCCGCCCCCGAACAGGCTGACTGTGACGCCTCTCGAGGAGTCCCGTTCCCGGTTGACTCCGATCATGCCGATAACTTCTATGTCGGACATTCCTTCACTCTAGCCGGGATGATGATTCAGGATGCGGTGGCGCCAAATTTCGGCAACACCAGCGTCGAGTAGATATGACTCAGTCCAGCCATCACCGGCATGGCGAGGACGTAGCCGGCTTTGGCGGCCGAAAGGTCAACGGTCAAAACGGCCACCCAACTCAGGATCGGGACACCGGCAAGAAACATGAAAAGGGCGACCATAGACTTTCTTGTGTGAAAGAGGGCAACCAGGGACAGCGCGCCAAGGGGCAGAGCAATTGCCGGTACAGTGGCAAACAGAACGCCGACGGCCACAGCCGCCCCGCGACCGCCCTTGAACCGCAGGAACACCGGCCAGACGTGTCCTGCGAACGCGCAGATGCCGGCGAGCATCTGGATCCCGCTGTCGCGGGCAATTACGCCAACCAGGACTACGGCCAGGCTGCCCTTGACGATGTCCAAAGCGCCGCAGGCCAATCCGGCCCGGGGTCCAATCTCGCGGTAGACGTTGGCGGCGCCGCTGTTGTTGTCTCCCATGCTGCGTATGTCGCCGCCCAGCGTGAAACGGGCGAAGAGGTATGCCGTCGGGATTGCGCCGATGAGATAGGCCAGCAACCCCAGTCCGAGCCATTGCGCTATTTCGGTCAGAGTTTCCACGGGCGCCTGCGTCTCATTCCTTTATGCATCAAGGGTAGGCCCTTGACCTGCCCCCGCATTGTGGAAAGTTTCAGTGAACTTCGTCGAGTATCAATCCTGGATCCAGTGTTGGGCGCTGTCGCCAAGCATTTCGATTCTCAGACACGGGAGTGCTGGCCGAGGGCCGACCATGCATCGTAGTTTTCCTGCATGGACCGTACGTGTTCGGGGATGTGGCTCTCGTAGACTTCCAGCCAGTCGTCCAGGGTCATGTTCCCGTTCTCGGGGTGGTAAGCGATATTGCCCCAGGTGGAATCGGGAAGGGTCTTTATCAGCGTGAAGGTCTTCTGGCGAAGCCACCGGAACAGTTCCAGGGAGTCCGCGATGTCCTGGTCGTGATAGAGCAGTGATTCGGCCCAGAGGTTTTCGTCGTAGGCCATCAGGGACTGTCCGGGCTCGGCAATCAGCCTTCGGCACCTGATGTAGCTGTTGACCTCGCTGTCAGCTATGTGAATGAGATGCTCGTGGATGCTCCAGCATCCGTGCCCGTCCCTGAAGGTCCACATATCCCGCGGGAAACGCTCCAGGGCCCTGGTCAGTTGGCCGTAGCCGTTGCCGTAGGACTCAATTTTCGCGGCTCTCTTTTCAGGCGTCAGCAAACAATCACTCTTTCGGAACTGGGAGCAAATTCGGGATACTGCTGTCCGCCATCAGTCGAGCCGGGACAAGTGCCTGGCCGAGTTTACGCCGTGACCCCGTTGGGAACTGCGGCGGTGCACCAGTGCAGGTACTTGGGGTTTCGGCCAAAAACGATGTCGAAGTACATCTGCTTGAGCTGCGACGATACCGGACCTGGGTTGCCGTCGGCGATGGGTCGGCTGTCCAGCGAAATCACGGGGGTCAGGTGGGCCGCCGTGCCGGTCAGAAACACTTCGTCGGCCAGATACAGCTCGGTGCGGTCGATTCGGCGCTCCACTACCTCGATGCCCAGTTCCTCGCTGGCCAGCTCCATCACGGTATCGCGGGTGATGCCGGGGAGGGGGTTGTCCTCGAGGACCGGGGTGATCAGTTTCCCCTTGCGCATCATGAAGAGGTTCTCGCCGGAGCCCTCGGCGACGTGTCCGTCCTGGTTCAGCAGGATGGCCTCGTCGAAACCGGCCAGGACAGACTCAGTCTTGGCCAGGATGCTGTTCAGGTAGTTGGCAGAGGTCTTGACCTGGGTCGGCGTCATTTGATCCTCCAGCCGACGCCAGGAGGAGGTGCAGCAACGCAGGTTCTCAGTGCCCAGGTAGTTGCCAAAAGGCACAACAATCAGGGTGAAATCGCTGGCGATCTCGTGGAGCTTCAGGTTGGCGACCAGCTCCTCGCTCTTGTAGGCGAGGGGCCGGATGTAGACGTCGGAGCGGTTGCCGTTTTTCTCCACCAG
Organism: Dehalococcoidia bacterium; assembly: GCA_965215675.1. Taxonomy (GTDB): domain Bacteria; phylum Chloroflexota; class Dehalococcoidia; order Lucifugimonadales; family UBA3495; genus VXOI01. Next base: position 1,088,581 of record OZ244112.1, read on the forward strand.
TTCGACGGTGATCTTGCAGAGGTCGTCGACGCTGTAGGGGATGTCCAGCATGAGCATCCGGCACCCTAGGTGCAGGCGTTCGTAATGCTCGCGCAGACGGAAAATGTAGGTGGTCTCGTGTTCCGCGTTCCAGTTGCCACGGATGCCCTCGAAGACGGCGGTGCCGTAGTGGAGGGCATGGGTCATCACACTCACACGGGCATCTTCCAAAGGCACCACCTCGCCCCGGAAAAAGGCAAACTGAGGTGGAGGAGCGTTACTGCCGGAAGCCGTGCGGTTGGTCATTTCAACTGTCCTTGGGCCAGATTCAGGGCCTAGATTATATTGGATACGGCAAATCGGATACAACCTGCCTCCATCGTGAGAGGACGGACCCTCCGTATGGGTGAACAATGATCTCGGCCGCGAGTCTTACCCTTGACCTTCGGTGGGGGTAATTCGTCCCGGGTTTGAGCTTGGCGCAGTCGACCATGGATGTGCTCTGTTCGTCAGTCGTAGCGTTGAATCTAAGGGCGCGTGGTTCCTCTGTGTCTGATGGTACGGATGTGTCATGAGGCTTGGCAAGGGGCTTCTATCATCAAAACGCGATTGCCGTGGTCTATAATCCCTGCTGGCCGATTCGGGGCGCAGATTGCCTTCCGGTCCAGACGGAAATTGGGGTCTTGTGATGGGACAAGCAGCGCGAGTCGCTGCAGTTGGTTTCGCGCTGCTTGGGGCGCTGGCGTTGGTCGTGGCCGCGGTCATACTGCTGGCACGGGGAGACGACGTGGCGCCCGTGGTCATCGTGGCGCCAGAAGAGACTGCAACGCCCGAGCCTACGGCCGCTGACATACGTGTGCAGGTCAGCGGAGCGGTGCCATCTCCGGGTGTGTACGCCATGAAAGAGGGCGATCGCGTAATAGACGTCATCGCGGCGGCCGGGGGCGTGCGGTGGGACGGCGAGATCAAGGGCATAAACCTGGCGGAGCGGGTGCAGGATGAGGCGCGCTACCACGTTCCGATACGGGGCGCTGCGCCTTCATTTTCCGCACCATCCACTCCAGAGCCCGAGGCCCAGGAAAAAGAGATACAACAAAGAAGCCGGCCCCTAACGGTTGATCTAAATACTGCTACCGCGGTTGAACTGGAGACGCTGCCTGGAATAGGGCCAGTGACGGCAGGCCTGATCATCACACACCGTGAGACATACGGGCCATTCGTCGCCATCGACGAGGTGCAGGATGTTCCGGGCATTGGTCCCAAGACCCTGGAAGCCATCAGGGGGCTGGTTACCGTATCGGGCGGGCAATAGCCGCTTGCCTTTCTCATCGCGTGCGCTGCTGTCCGGGCCGGGGCGGCGAGGGAAGGGAGACTTTTGAGGGCGGGGTTGCTGTCGGCGGCCTGGCTTGCCGGGGTGCTGCTGGGACTGTCGGTCCAAGTTGAACATTCGCTGGTATGGCTGCTGGCGGGCGCTGCAGGGCTAACGGCGCTCGGGATGCACCTGGCGCGTTTGCCGGCCTTCCCAGCGGTGCTGATGGCGGTCCTGCTGCTGGGGTTGGGGAGGGCGGAACTCCACGGCCGGGACCAAGTTTCTCACGCATTCTATGGCCAACGAATCATTGCTGAAGGAACCATTGCCAGCGACCCCGAGACCACGGCACGACAGGTGCGCTTTGAACTCAATGTTTTCAGCGTCGAGGTCGATGGTCAACGGAGCGAGGTCGAGGAGCGCTGGCTCGTGTACGCCAGCCCGCCCGATGACCTGGTGACCTTGCGGACACCTCCGTATTTCCGCTACGGCGATGCGGTTATGGTCCGGGGCACGCCGCTGCATCCGGAGCCAATCGACGGGTTCGACTATGCCAGCTACCTGGAGGCGCAGGGCATCTCGGCCACCGTGTTTGCTGAGGATGCGCTCATTGCGGGACGGGGAGGAACGTGGTGGCGGTCCGCGATATTCGCTGCTCGCGGACGGCTGGCAGACAGCATCGAACGGTCGATGCCCTACCCCGAGTCGGCGCTGGCAATGGCGATGCTCCTGGGCAAGCGGGAATCTCTGCCTCCGGACTTGGTGGAAGCGTTCCGGGGTACCGGCGCGGCGCACCTGCTGGCCATCTCAGGACTGCACGTAGGCGTCCTTCTGGCAGTATCGGTGGGCACTGCGGCATGGCTGCTGGGGAGGCAGCGTCCCACATACTTGATCGTTGCTGCGATTGCAATCTGGTCGTATGCGCTCGTTGCCGGGGCATCGCCATCGGCCCTGAGGGCGGCCGTGATGGGGTCGGTATACCTGTCGGCCCTTGGCTTGGGGCGACCGTCCAGCGTTCTGCCGGCCCTGGCACTGGCTGCCGTTGCCATGACGGCCGTTACGCCCGGCCTGATCCGGCAGGTGAGTTTCCAACTGAGCTTCGCTGCTGTCGGTGGCATCGCAGTGGCGCTGGCCCTGTCGGGGGGAAGGCTGGACTGGGGGGCTGCCCGGGCGGCGGGGATCGGGAGGAAGTTACTAGGCTGGGCGGGAGCCCTGACCGTGGTCTCTGCGGCCGCAACCCTCGCCACCTGGCCACTGGTTGCCGATAACTTTGGGCGGGTCGCGCTGACGGGTGTGCCGGTTTCCCTGCTGGCGATCCCGGCGATGGCTCCGTTGATTGTGGCGACCATGATTGCCGCGGTGGCTGGACTTGCCTTTCATCCCCTGGGCGAACTGCTGGGATGGATCGCCACCGCTCCGACCACTTACCTGATTGCCGTAGTTTCGGCATTTCCCTCCTGGACGTTGGAGTCCAACGGGGTGAGCTGTCCCCTGCTGGTGACGTGGTATGCCGGTTTGGGCATTGTGCTGCTTGCCGCCCAACCACGTTGGACCCGAGGATGGCGCCGAGGAGCCGGGGCTTTCTTCGCGAGGGTGTTGGGGTCGTTCAAAGCTGCGTCCGGAAGAGACGCGCGCGGCGGTGACGATGACAGGCGTTGGCCGCTGCCGAGCGCTTACCTGTCCTTTGCTGCCGCGGCTGCTCTTGGGATTGCGGCGTTGATCCTGTGGTTGCGAGTGGCGGGTGGTCCGGACGGGAACCTGCACGTTTACTTCCTGGATATTGGGCAAGGAGACAGCACGCTCATCGTTGCGCCGTCGGGGAGGCAGGTGCTCATTGACGGAGGGCCGGACGGGGATGTGACGTCGCGGGAATTGGCGAGGGTGCTCCCCGGCGGAGACAGGAGCCTTGACCTGGTGATCCTGACTCACTTGGACGCTGACCACAGCCATGGGCTGCTGGAAGTGCTGGGCCGCTACTCGGTGGGCGGAGTGGCCGCCGGTGTTCCCGCGGCTAACGGTGCGATGGGAGCCGAGTGGGAGCAGAGGCTGCGTCAGCACGGCATCGCGCAGTTGCATGTGAGCGAGGGGTACGTGATTCAACTGGGCGATGAGCTGACACTCGAGGTGCTAAATCCATCGCTGAGCAGCCCGCTGGGGGACTCGAACAACGATTCAGTGGCGGTGCGGCTGATCCATGGGAACGTCAGCTTTCTGCTGACCGCAGACATGGAAGAGGAGGCTGAACTGCGGATCGTGAACAGTGGACTGGAGATCGGGAGCACGGTCCTGAAAGCCGGACATCATGGCAGCCACACTTCGACCACACAGCGATTCCTGGATACTGTCAGTCCGTCGGTAGCCGTGATTTCCTCCGGCATCGACAATTCTTACGGGCACCCTGTTCCCTCGGTGGTGGAGCGGTTGGAGGACTCGGTGGGCGTTGAGAACGTCTATCGCACTGATCTGCAAGGGACCGTTGAGGTTGTCTCGGATGGGGAGGTCCTGTGGGTGGAGACGGAGCGGTGAATCGGTCACTGCCGTATGTGCAAGGTACATTCGCAACCGTTGTTTCGTCGCGCAGTTGTCCTATATGCTGTCTTCAACGCACTTCAGGCGATCCAGATGCAAACTCAGCCGATGGGCGTCCTTGAGCATAGAGATACAGCCCGGGAATTCCTTCGGGAGGCCGAGGAATATTTACGCGTGGGTGATGACCTGCAGGGGGCGGAGAAAATGTGGGGCGCGGCGGCCCATGCAGTCATCGCGGTCTGCCAGCAGCGGGGGTGGCGCCACCGGAGCCATCCGGCGATGAGTGATGCGGTGGCGCGCATAGGGGCTGAATTCAGGGATGCAGGAGACGAACACGCAGCCGACATCCTGGATGGGGGATTTGTTGCTGCTGCCAATGCGCATGTACATTTCTACCATCGGGACATGGATTTGGAAGGCGGCAATGGTCAATACTTTGCCCGTGCCAAGAGGCTGGTCGAGCAGTTCGTTGACAGGATGGTGGCGATTTCTGAATCGCTGGACTCTCCGTGACGGGATCAGGTGAAGCTCAAAGTCAGAGGGGCAGCCGTTAGTGGTTGCCCTTTTCTTTGTTGCTGGCTTATGGTCTTGGTGGGTAACAGGAAACGGAGGACGGTTTGTTGACTGGATATGAACGTATTGACGGGCGGCTGTGGGATGAGCCGCGCCCAGTGAGCATCACGGTGGGGTACCAGCGGTCGGCGGAGGGGTCGGCGCTGATTGAGATGGGTGGGACCAAGGTGCTGTGCGCCGCCTCTCTGGAGGAGCGGGTTCCGGCCTTTCTGCGTGGCCAGGGTACAGGATGGGTTACGGCCGAATATTCGATGCTGCCCCGGGCGACCAATACCCGCTCGTCCCGCGAGCGCGACACGGGCAGGGTCAGCGGGCGGTCGCAGGAGATCCAGCGGCTCATCGGGCGGTCGCTGCGGGCGGTAACCGACATGGCAGCTCTGGGGGAGAGAACGGTGCAGATCGACTGCGACGTCATTGAGGCCGACGGAGGGACGCGCACGGCGTCAATTACCGGAGCGTACGTAGCTCTTCAACAGGCAATGATGATGCTGGTGCGGCAACGGGTGATCCGCCGGGTGCCGCTGGAATACCCGGTGGCGGCGGTGAGTGTCGGGATCCTGAAGGATGAGTTGCTTCTCGACCTTTGCTATGCCGAGGACTACGAGGCCGATGTGGACTTCAACGTGGTGATGACGGCCAACGGGGGGCTTGTGGAATTGCAGGGCGCCACGGAGGCCCGTCCGTTTGCGCGGCCGATGGTGGAGCGGGTGATGGCGCTGGCGGCTCGAGGGCTGGAGCCGGTGTTCCGGGCCCAGCGGGAGGCGCTGCGGCGGGTGTAATCGGCGATTTTCGACTGAGCGGTCGTACGACCCGATGCGCCGGGTTGGGAGCAGGGTGAAACAGCCGTTATCGTGGAATGTTCAGACCGGCGATCCGTCTTCTGACTTCCGCAATATTCTGGGAGGGACCCGAAACGTCCCACTCGATGCTGACCAAGTGGTCGCGGTTGTAGAGCACCGGCGGGTTGTTCAGCACAAATAACGGGTTGGCTTTGTATATTTCGGAAAGCAACTGAAAGAGCAAACGCTTGGTTTCTTCCTCGACTGCGTCCGGATCTGCCGACAAGGGGCTGACGAGTGGATATTGGTGCAGGATCAGCCTTCCAGTAACCATTACGACCTTCACCTGCAACCTGAAGCCTTCACCGGTCATTTGCGGCCTCGCACTGAGATGATCGAGGAAGCGAGTGCTTCGACGTTGCGGCCTGTAGCCACTGCGTCGGAGGAGCTGGTGCTGGGTAGTGTGTAACGACGGAACCCCGTCAATCTTTCGATAGCTTGAAGATGAATGGGGTTCCCAGATTTCTACGTAGACGGGCCGTTCCCGGATCCAACCGGGCTGTCAGCTGGTCGTCTCACCGTCCTCGGTGAGGTGGACGAGCGGCAGGCCGAGTTCCGACAGTAGGCCCTGAGTGCTGGCGCGGTCGCCGACGACCAGGATCTGCAGGTTACCGGGTCGGATGTGACCCTGGGCCACGCGATGCACGTCTTCCAGGGTAATTGCCTCAATTGATGGACGGACGCTGCGGAAGTAGTCGTCGGGGAGGCCGAACTGCTCCATGGCGAGCAGTTGCCCCAAGACCGAGGCGGGGCGCTCGAAGCTGGCGGGGTAGGCGCGGAGCAGGCCGTCTTTGGCGTTGGACAGTTCCTCGGCGGTGATGGGCCGCTCGCCGCTAACCTCGCGGAACTCCTTGAGCGTTTCGTAGACTGACTCCTTGGTTGCATTGCTCTGGACGGAGCCGCCGGCCACCAGCATGGACTGGCGGCGTTGCCACTGGATGGAGGACATGTAACCGTAGCTGTAACCCTTGTCCTGGCGCAGGTTCTGGTTGAGGCGGGCCGAGAATTGTCCGCCGAAGGAGTAGTTGGCCAGCAGCAGCGGGAAGTAATCGGGATGTAGGCGCGGCACGAGGGATTCCACGGCGCGGATCACAGACTGGGGTGCGCCGGGCCGGTCAACTAGGTAGATCGTGGCATGGTTGTCGGACAGTTCGTTCCAGTCGGCAGGCGCTGACCCTGAGGCATAGGCGTTCCATGTGCCGAATGCGGCGGCAGCGCGGCGCATCACCTCCTCCCGATCGATGTCGCCCACCACCAGGAAGTGTGCGTTCTCCGGTCGGTAGCTTCGGCGGAACTGGTCTACCAGGTTATCGCGGGAGATGGCCTGGATTGACGCTTCGGTACCGGATACTGGATGGGCATATCCACTGCTTGTGGGGTAAATCAGGCCGGCGAGCAGGCGTTCGGCGATGGCGTTGGGCTCGTCTTTGCTGCGGTGAAGGTCGGTAAGGTGTTCCCGGCGCAGCCGGTCCAGTTCGTGCTGAGGAAAGTCGGGCGAGAGGATAACCTCGGCCATCATTTCCAGCGCACTGCCCCAGTGCTTGGTGAGTGTCTCTGTGGATAGCAACGAGTATTCGCGACGGCTGTCAACGGACAGGCGGGCGCCAATGAACTCAAAGTCATTGGCGATCTGCTGGCTGGACTTTCCGGCTGCCCCCTCAGGGAGCATGTCACCGACCAATCCGGCGAGGCCAGGCAGGTCAGCTGGGTCTGCGGAGGCCCCGGAACCCAGCAGCACTCCGAAAGCGACGATGGGCATGCCACGCTGCTCGACAACGGTAACGCCCATGCCGTTGGGAAGGCCGCCGCGAATGGGCAGCGGCGGCGTAAAGACCGGCTCGTCCGTGGGCGGCGGCATGATATTCCGGTCGACGGTAGTGGCTGCGGCGGAGAGCTGTGTCTCGGGGAGCACTCGCAACCGTACCTGGTTGCCGGAAACGTAGGTCTCGGCCACGCGCAGGATGTCTTCGGGCCGAACGGCGAGGCATCGGTCGAGGCTGGTGTTAATCAGGTTGGGGTCGGACTCGATCACGTTGAAGTGGTTGAGCTGGTCGGCGCGCCCGCCGAAGCCGCCGATGCGGGCAAGCTGGCGGAAGTGAGTGGCCTCAATCCGGTTCTTGGAGCGGGCGATCTCCTCTTCGGTGGGTGGGTTGCTGTGGATATCCTCCAGCTCGGTCTCCACCGCAGCTTCGATTTCGTCCAGGCTGTGTCCCTCGGCGGCGGTCACCTGGACCAATAGCTGCCCTGCGATTTCCGACGGCACGTAGCGGATGAAGGCGTGCTGGGCGATCTGCTTTTCGTAGACCAGCGACCGATGCAGGCGCGAGCTGAGTCCGTCCGACATCACCGCCTGGTATAGCTCCAGCGGCGCGTCGTCGGGGTGTCCCTCGGGCGGCGCGGGCCAGGCTATGTAGAGGCGGGGCAGGGTTACCTTGTCGCGCATCTCGATGTCCACGCGGCCTGATAGCAACGAGTCCTGCCGTCCCACGCGGGGCACGCTTTCACCGGGGGACAGGTCGCCAAAGTAGCGGTTCACCAGATCCAGCGCCTCCTCGGCGCGGAAGTCACCGGCGATGGCGAGGCTGGCATTGGACGGGCCGTAGAAGCGCTGAAAGAATTCCTTGACGTCTTCCAGGCTGGCGGCGTCCAGGTCTTCCTGGGAGCCGATGGTCATCCAGTGGTACGGGTGGGGCAGGGGGTACAGGGCCGGTTGCAGGTGCTGGTGGGCCATCCCGTAGGGACGGTTCTCGTAGGACTGGCGGCGCTCATTCTTCACCACGTCGCGCTGGACGTCGAACTTTTGCTGGTCGAGGCCGTCGAGCAGGAAGCCCATGCGGTCGGCTTCGAGCCAGAGGGCCAACTCGAGGTAGTTGGACGGCACATCCTCCCAATAGTTGGTGCGGTCGGTGGTGGTGGAGCCGTTGAGGTTGGCGCCGGCCTTCTGCAGAGGCTCGAAGTGGCTGCGGTTGTGGTGTTTGGTGCCTTCGAACATCACGTGCTCAAACAGGTGGGCGAAGCCGGTGCGGCCCATTTCCTCGTTCTTGGAGCCGACGTGATACCAGACGTTGACCGCCACCAGCGGGATGGTGTGGTCCTCGTGGAGGATGACGTCCATACCGTTGGAGAGCCTGTGCTGTTCGAAGGCGATGGTGACCATCAACAAACTTCCTAAGTGTAGGGTTGGATGACGTATAAATTCCGCCAGTCAGGATCTGTCGCGGAGAGCTCTACATCAGCAAGGCTTCTTCCGGTACAAGTCTCTGTCCAAGCGGGTCCACTACCAGAAGCATGTCTTCCAGCGCGGTTGCACCCAAAGGGTATAAACCTTCCGGACCGAAGACCACTCTGGCCTCCCCTTCGACCCCCCCAGTCTCGAAGTAGGCCAAGGCAGTCTGGTATTCGACTCTCTCGCCGTTGGCAATTCGTAGTCGCCTCGAACGAGCGGGTGCTATCCCCATTCGTTCCAGCGTGGATGCCGGGATCATTGAGTAAGTTGCCCCAGTGTCGACCAGGGCATTTACGGTTTCAGTGGCACCAGTGGTCAAGTTGCCAACGGTGAGGGGGGCACTGAAAGTTCCCACGTCTACGCCCCGGACTCGTGGGCCCAATAGTTCTCGTCGGTGCGCTCGCTGATGGGTGGGTTGGCGCGGTTGCTGGCTACCTCCTCGGCGTCCCACAGCTTGGAGAATTTGAGAGCGCGGGGGCAATGGCTGTAGGACTCCTCTACCTCGATGAGCAGGCCCTGGAGGTGGCGGGAGTTGTCGTCGGTCTCGTAAAGGGCGAGCTCGATGTTCTGCTCATCCAACTCGGCTTTGCTGACGACACTGGCGCGACCGTTTACGCGGACCGTGTCGTTAATTCCGGGGATAAAGAAGATCAGTCCCACATAAGGGCTGGCCTCGATGTTCTGGTAAGACTGGAACAGCTTGTTGCCGGCGACGTCGGGGAAAAGAAGGCGGTGCTCGTCGATAACCTTGACGAAGCCAGGCTTGCCGCCCTTGGGGGAGGCGTCGCAGCGGCCATCGGCATCGGCGCTGGCCATCACCACAAAGGGGGCGTTACTGACGAACTCCTGCACCCACGGAGTGAGGTGGCCCTTAAGCTTCTTCACCGCGCGTTCTGATGGCGGCCCGAACTGCCCGTTGAACTGGCTATCGCCGACTACTGGCTCTCTTGTGGCTGTCATTACGCCTGCTCCTTCTGTCTGACTCGTATTCGGTGATTCTATCCGCCAAGCTCTGGGGCGTCCAGCAAGGCTAGAACTCGATGCCGGGCTGGGCCTTGATGCCCTCGTGGTAGGGGTGTTTGACCAGGGTCATCTCGGTTACCAGGTCTGCGAACTCCACCAGTTCCGGCGGCGCGTTGCGGCCAGTGATGATGACGTGCATCATCTCGGGGCGATTGCGCAGCGCTTCCAGGGCGTCCTCCACCGGCACCCAGCCGTAGTGGAGGGCGTAGGTGAACTCGTCGAGGATCACGACGTCGTATTCACCCTTGGCGATGATCTCCTTGCAACCTTCCCAGTGCTCGCGGGCCAGGTCGGCGGAGCTGTCGAGGTCCTTGGAGCGCCAGGTGAAGCCGTCGCCCATGGCGATCATGTCGATTCCCATTTTCTTGGCGGCGCGCTGCTCGCCGAAGTTGGCCGTGGTGTGCTTGATGAACTGGAGCATGACGACTTTCATGTCGCGGCCCCACGCCCGCAGCATCACGCCCATGGCAGCGGTGGTCTTGCCCTTGCCGGTGCCGGTGTTGACGATCACCAGCCCCTTGTTGATGCGTGGGCCGGTCACCGACTGGGGGGCGGGTTCCGACCTGGTGCCTGATTCCGGCTGATCGCTGGTGGTCATTTTCGATACTCGCAGGTAAAGATTTGGATTGGAGGGTTTGATTCATGCCATCGCCCTCCTACTAAGGAGAGGGGATGGTCTACTCAGACAGAGCTATGGGGCGCGCAGGTGTCGATGAACCTCTCTGCCAGGCCGGGGGCGCTGCCGAGGTGTACGTGAACGTAGGTTGCGGAGACGCTACCGGAGCGGAAGCCGTCGGGGCGGCCGCCTTGATTGACGACGCGGTAGACCGATTCGCCTTCCTCGGGCGGCTGTTCCAGTGTGGACCAGTGGAATTCGTGGCCGCGCACCTGTTGACCGGCGGAAAGCAGCGGGCCGTCGGTGAGGGCCTCCACCTCGCGGTAGCCGAGAGACAAACGGGACTGGGACATTGACGAGACGGCGGGCAGCAACCCTGCCATCGGGTGAGCAATGCCATCGAACCCGGTGAGGCTGCGGCCGAGGTACATCAACCCACCGCACTCACCGTAGACTGGAATGCCTCTCTCCGCCGCCCGCCGGATGGATTCCAGCATCGGGCGGTTTGCCGAGAGTTCGGCTGCAAACAGCTCGGGGAATCCTCCCCCGAGGTATACGCCGCCTGCTCCCTCGGGGAGGGAATCGTCCTCTAGTGGGCTGAATGGGGCTATTTCGGCGCCCCAGGCCTCCAGCAGGTCCAGCGAGTCCTGGTAGTAGAAGTTGAACGCCTTGTCCTGGGCTACCGCAATCACGGCCCGCTTGGGCTGCGGCTGCTGTGGGTAGACCTGCATTCCTTCCGCCCTGGCGGACGAAGGCGCGGCGGAAAGGCGGGCCAGTTCGGCGATGCGGCCGACGTCGATGGTCTCCTCGACCTGGGTGATGATTGACTCGTACCACTGGTTAGCCACAGTGCCTTCGACTGTCGGGATCAAGCCCAGGTGTCGCTCCGGCTGTTCGAAGTCGGTACGACGGGGCAGGTAACCCAGGACGGGCAGTCCGGTGGTGGCCTCGATCTGGGGCTTGCAGAACTCCAGGTGAGCGGGACTGCCGACGCCGTTCAGGATGACACCTGCCACATTGAGGTCGGGGTCGAACTGCTGGTAGCCCAGCACCTCGGCGGCGACGCTGCGGGCTACTTTGGACGCGTCGGCCACCAGGATCACCGGTGCGCCAAGGAGCTTGGCAAGCTGGGCAGTGGAACCCTCTTCAGTGAGGTTGGAATGCCCGTCGAATAGGCCCATGACCCCTTCTACGACGGAAATCTGGCGCTTCGAAGATGCCTTCCAGTATAGTTCCAAAACTGTTGGATGGGGCAGGAGCCAGGTGTCGAGATTGCGGGAGGGAACACCGCAGGCCACTTGGTGGTAGGACGGGTCGATGTAGTCCGGGCCGGCCTTGAAGGGCTGTACGCTGTAGCCCCGCCGGGTCAGGGCACCCATGATGCCGGTGGCGATGGTGGTCTTGCCAACACCGCTGCGGACCCCGGCTATTACTACGGTTGGAGTCATTCACTCCGGCTCCTGATAGTATACGGCGGCCATTTTGACACCCGAACCGCCCAACGCTACGATAGCACAACGTCCGCCCTTTGGCAGTACGCTGCAGTTGCGGTACAGCGGCCATTGAGAGCGGCCGGTTCCGGGATTGATGAACCCCTGTTCCGTGAAACCGGAGGCAGGAATGACGACCGAGGCAATCCAGTTTCGCAGAGACTTCTGGACGCAATACGCCGAGCTGTATCCCGATGACGGAGTCAGCGCTGGCTGGGGTAGGGCCTACACATGGATTCCAGTGGGCTCCACCGGCCTGAACGTCTCCCTGGCCGTGTACCACTGGGGAGCCGGGCTCTGGCTGCGAGGCCGAAGGGGAGAGTTGCTGACTGATTCCTCATCGCGCATCCAGGTTTACAAAGAGGCCTTCTGGGTGGCCTTGAACGAGACCTTTGACGGTGCCTTCCCGGATGGGCCGGGCACAGAGTGGGCAGACCTGGAGGGCGGATTCGACGCCCGTCGGGAGTTCGATATTGCCGACCCGGAGAGTTGGCCGGACATGGCGGCCTGGCTGCACTATATGCTCCGGATATACCTTCGGGTGATAGAGAAGTCACTGGGGCCGCAGGTATAAGCGGCGGGTGTTCTCAATACACAATGGGAGCGGGACCGGAGACGGGGTTCAGTCAGGTTCGATGCCCCAGGATGGCCTTTCCAGAACAAACTTAATCGGCAGGTGCGAATATGCCAAGGCTTGAGACCCTCAGCGAAGTGCAGCGGCGGATGCTGCAGATGTTTCCGTGCATGGAGCACGACGATGCCCCGTGGACGCCAATGCGTAAACCTCTTAGCGAGAGCCGTGTGGCGATGGTGACCTCGGCGGGGCTGCACCTGCGGGATGACAAGCCTTTCATCACGGAACATCAGGGGGGCGGCGACTCCTCGTACCGTGTGCTGCCGCGAACCACTGCGCCTGCGGACATCATCCAGAGCCACGTCAGCATCGGATTCGACCACGCCAGCATCTATCGCGACATCAACGTGACTTACCCCATCGACCGGCTGGAAGAGCTCAGGGAGGAGGGTGTAATCGGCTCGTTGGCCGACAACTACTACTCGTTCATGGGCGCGCTGCGTGATTCCTCCAAGGTGTATACGGAAACGGGCCCCGAGGTGGCGCGGAAGATGCTGGACGAGGGCGTGGAGGTGGTGCTGCTCACACCCACTTGACCCCTCTGCTCGCACGCGGTCAGCGTGCTGGCCAGGGTTTTCGAAGAAGCCGGGATGAGCACGACGGGCGTCGTGTTCGTCAAGGAACATGCCGAGCGGACCAAGCCTCCGCGGATGCTGTGGGTTCCTTACGCCTTCGGCAACGCCCTCGGGCGCTCGGGCGACCCGCTGATCCAGCACCAGGTATTGAAAGCTGCCTTCGATCTGCTGGACGCGGAGAGTGGGCCGGTGCTGGAGGAATTCGAGGACGACACGATGCCGGAACCCCTACTGCAGTCCTCGGGGGTCGAGAGGTCCGAAGCTGCGAAGGGTCTGAATCCTGCCGATGAGCTGACGTCCCTCCGGCCCTACTACGAGCGCTGGATAGAGAAGAACGGTGGGCGCACAGCGGTGGGCGTGAGCGGTGTGCCGCAGCGCCGTTTCCGGGGCGTGGTGCGTTTCCTTGAGGCCTATTCGGCGGGCGAGGACTCGGACTTCGACGGACGTCCCGATGGAGTGGGAGTGCCGCAGTTCATACGGTACTGTGTGGATGACCTCAAGGCGTTCTACTACGAGGCGCGAATGGAGCAGCGGCCCGGAGCCGAGGACGTTGAGATCCACGAGTGGTACTGGGGCGAGACCGCGATGAGCGGCCTGATCGTGAAGCTTGCAGAGTCGATGAACCAGTCTGAGGACCCGGCGGTAAAGGCCATCCCATACGGCCTGGCCCGGTAAACGCTGCCCATTACAATGACAACAGCCCTCTCCTCCAAGGGAGAGGGCATTTTATTTGAGGGAGTAATAAGGATGGCTTTCTTCACCTATGACCACATCCACCTTCTGAGCCAGGAGCCATTGGAGACGGCGCGGTACTTCAACGAGATGTTCGGGGCCCGCATCGTGGAGTCGGTGCAGTCGGATGGGAATCCGCGTGTGGACCTTGACCTGAACGGGCTGGAAATCTTCATAGCCCGGTGCGCGGCGGATACAACGCCCAGCGCCGACCACCCGCACCAGGGACTGGACCACTTCGGTCTCAGGGTAGAGAACCTGGACGAGGCGGCGGCGGAACTGAGGGCCAAGGGTGTCGACTTCACCTCAGAGCCGCATGAGATCCGCCCCGGTGTCCGCATCGCATTCGTCATAGCCCCGGGCAACATCCGCATCGAGTTGCTGGAAAAGGACCCGAACCGCGTGGGATCGTAGCCGCCCTCATCTGTTTCTCTCTCGGCGGGCCCCCGCTAGGGACCGCCCCGTTTCCGGCTGGTGAGCCAGATGACGATGGTCATCAGGATCACTAGGACGCCCAGGCCCAGTGTGAGCCAGCCGACGCCTTTGATGATCCACTCGCCAACGGGGGAGATCAGGACTGCGCCGATGGCCGTCAACCAGACGCCTGCCACCAGGCCACAGCCGGGGCCTCCGCTGTAACGCATGCGCCGATCGTAGCCGACCCTGCGGGAGACTACCCGCCTTTCAGGGCATAGGTGGACGAGGCTTCGGCAACACGGCCCTCTTCGACGAGCTTCTGCAGGTGTGTGCGCACGTTGCGGGCAGCGGCAGAGCGCAGGTTGTCGGCGAGGTCGCGGGGATAGACTGCTGTGACGATCTCGTCGATGGATCCCGCACCCTCGCTGAGCGCCGCAAGCACCTGCTCCTCGCGCTCGTTGCGGTGGCGAGCATACCAGGCAATGCGGGCGGCGCCATCCTGGATGACTTGCCCGTGGCCGGGACAGAGGATATCCGGGTTCAGATGCGCCAAGGTCTCCAGCGACTGCATGTATTGCTTGAGGTTGCGGACGCTGGACGATGAGTTGCCCAGGATGGTGTCGCCGCTGAAGACCGCTCCATCGGCGGGCATGTGGTAGGAGATGTGGTCGTCCTCGTGGCCGGGGGTGTGCCAGGCCTGCAGGGTTACTCCACCGCCGGAGTGAGCAATCTCCTGCTCCTGAAGCGGGCGTACAATGCCCTTCCCCAGCTGATGCGTGAGGCGCGGCTCTAGGTCGGGGTGGCAGCGCACCTCGCAGTCGAAGCTCTCCTGCAGACGGTCGAGGCCGCCGATGTGGTCGCCGTGGCCGTGGGTGATCAGTATGGCTGAAATGCGCGGGCGTCCGAGCTCGGTATGGTAGGCGAGGATCTGGCGAGTCCACGCGCGGTACGGCTCTCCCGAATCAACCACCACCATGTGATCCGAAGGGTCGCCAACGAAGTATATCTGGGTGCCGCCGGGGTGCATCGCCCCGAAGGTGGTGGGGTCCTCCTCGATGTGGGTGCTGTAGATGTGGGGCGTGATCTGCATTGACGGTCCTCTGTGGAAGCTAGATTGCCGGTGCCAGTTTAGCAGGCGTGATCCGGTTGGGGCAGCGGAATATCTCGGTCAGGTGACGTGCGCGGGGTCGATGTCGACGGTGCTACCCGCGGGGAAGTCCACATCATCCAGGAACTCGGGCAGATTGCGTCCGCGAAGCAGCAGGCGCCAGCGGTGGCGGCCTCGAAGGCGCGGCGGCAAACCAGGGGCCGGGCCTGTGACATCGATGTCGGTGCGACCCTGAGCGGTTGCCCTGCGCTTCAGCTCGTCGGCAATGGCAACGGCCTGGCGCTGGCATGCATCGGCGTCGGAGTTCTGGTAGACAACGTGGGCAAGCTGGTTGAAGGGCGGGTTCCCCAACTGCCGGCGGGACTCGATTTCCTGGTCATACATTTCCCTGTAGTCCTGCCCGGCACCGGCCTGGATTGCGTAATGGTCAGGGTTGTAGGTCTGGACGAACACCCGGCCGGGAATGTCGCCTCGGCCTGCCCGTCCGGAGACCTGGCATAGCAGGCTGAAGGCCCGCTCACCCGCCCGGAAGTCTGGGACGTGGAGCCCAATGTCGGCCAGGACCACGCCCACCAATGCCACGTTGGGCACATCCAACCCCTTGGCGACCATCTGGGTGCCCACCAGCACCTGGGTCTCGCCGGAGGCCAACCGTGCCACGGCGTCCTCGGCGGCGCCTGCGGAGCGAGCGGCGTCGGAGTCCAGGCGGTCGACCCGGACGCCGGGGAAGAGTTCACTGACCTCGGCGACGACGCGTTCGGTCCCTATTCCCAGCTGACGTATGCGGGCGCTGCGACACTCGGGGCACTGTTCCAGCGGGCGCCGCGAATAGTTGCACTGGTGGCACAGCAGACGGGCTGGGCCGGAGTGCCAGGTCAGCGAGGTGGTGCAGCGTCGGCAGGAGGCAACGTGCCCGCAGTCCCGGCATTGCACTATCGAGGATGAGCCGCGCCGGTTCAGGAAGAGGATGGCCTGGTTGCCGTCGGCGAGGCACTGACGCAGGGCGTCGGAAAGGGCGCGGCTGAAGATGTTGCGGTTGCCCTCCCGCAACTCTCGACGCATGTCGCATACCTCGACCCGGGCCAGGGGAGCGCGGGCCGGTACCGGGGAGCCGCCCGGAGCTTCACCCGCCACCACGCGGTAGGGAAGGGGCAGCAGGCGGACCCGCCCGCGAGAGGCGTGGTAGTAGGTCTCCACCGAGGGTGTTGCGCTGCCCAGGACCACCACGGCCCCGGTGTTGCGTGCCAGTTCCAGGGCTGCGGTGCGGGCGTGATACAGCGGCGCTGATTCGTCCTGCTTGTAGGTCCACTCGTGCTCCTCGTCTATGACTATCAAGCCGAGGTTTTCGACCGGCGCGAACAGGGCGCTGCGCGGGCCGACAACGACGTCGTAGGCCCCGCCGCGTATGTCCCACCACTGGTCGAACTTCTGGCGGGCTGTCTGCTTGCTGTGGAGCAGAGCGACCCGTCCCGAGAACCAGGCGTTGACACGCTCCAGCGTCTGGGGGGTGAGGGCGATCTCGGGCACCAAGAACGCTGCCCTTCTGCCCAGGCGGAGGGCGTGGGCGATGGCCCGCAGGTAGACCTCGGTCTTTCCGCTACCGGTCACGCCGTGGAGGAGGAAGGTACGGCTGGAGAGCGGTGCGGGTTCCTGCATAGAGGGGGCGCCGAATGACGCGTCGAGGGCGGAGGATATCTCATCAAGGGCCGCCTGCTGTTCTGGAGTGAGGGTGAGCCGACCTGGGCCAGGGGCGCCTCCGGCGAAGGCGACAGGGGGAGGCCCACCCGAGGTGCGCCACCATTCCTGGGCGACGAGCCCCCTTTCCCACAGCGCTTCGGCTGCCCTGATGCCGTACTCCTGGTTCGCCTCAGCCAGGGGCATGTGGCAGGGGGGTTGCTGGACGGCGTGCAGCAGGGCCTGCTGGCGTGGATGCAACCTGTCGGGAACCTGGGCGGCGGATCGTGCGGGGATTAGGTAGGGCTCGTACTTGGGGGCGACCTGAGGGCGGGGGATGGTTACCTCTCGGCGGACCGCGCCTTTCTCCACCAGCCGGTTCAGCTCGCGGGCGCCACGACGTCCCAGCAGCTTCACGAAGTCGTCCTGGGACATTCTGCCCTTGTCTCTCAGGGCTTCGATGGCTGCGGCCGACTCCTCGCGCAGTTCGCTGCTCTCATCCTCGACATTCGGCGTGGGAAACACCCTAGACCGAACGCGGGACTCAAATCCCGGGGGCAACATCAGCGAGAGGGCGGCGAAGAAGGGGGAGCGGTAGTGGCGGCTGAGCCACTGCCCAAGGGCGATGTGTTCAGGTCCGAGCAGGGGCGCGGGGTCGACGGCCTGAATGATGTCGCGAGTGGCGAATTCGGGGGGTGCGGCGGACAGTTCCACCACGATGCCCTGGAGAGTCTGGGAGCCGAAGGGTACCCAGACCAATTGACCGGGCTGAACGGAGATGCGCTGGGGGATGCTGTAGGTAAAGGCGCGGGCGTGGCCTACGGGTGAATCCACCGCCACGTCCGCGTACCTCAGGTCATCCACGGGTCATCAGTGCCGGAGAGGATGATTCGGTGTCTGGGACGATTACCGGGTGAAACGGGGCGAAACGAGAGAGGGCGTTATTCCCCGGGCTGTTCGTCAGCCTCGCCGTCCGTCGATTGCTCTTCGGATACCGGTTGTTCGTCGGCCTCGGCCGCTGATTCCTCTGCCTCGGGAGCATCCTCAGTTGCGGGCTGCTCGGCATCGGCCGTCTCTTCGGCCACGGCTTCTGCGGCGTCCGCTTCGGCCTCAGCCTCTGCGGCGGCCTGTTCCAGAGCTTCGGCTTCGGCAGCGGCGAGGGCTGCCTCCTCACGGCGGGCGGCGGCAGCGGCCTGGGACTCGGTGGCGCGGCGTCGCTGTGCCGGGTTCATTTCCTTGATGCGAGCGGCGCGGCCCTGCAGTCCACGCAGGTAATACAACTTGGCACGGCGCACCGAGCCATAGCGGGTGATTTCCAGAGACTCGATCAGGGGCGAATGCATGGGGAATATGCGCTCGATCCCGATGCCCGCGGAAATCCTGCGGACGGTGAAGTTGGCGGCTGGGCCCTTGCCATTGTTCAGCCGAATTACGACACCCTGGAAGGCCTGGATGCGCTCGCGCTCACCCTCGCGGATGCGGAAGTTGACGCGGACGGTATCGCCGGCGGAGAACCGGGGAATACGCGGATTGGCTTCTGTTTTGTATATTTCAGCAGCGTTCATTGTCGAGTCTCTATAAAGTTATGGCTGATGGAATCGACGGGCCATGCCTGATAACCGATATGGGCATGGCTGCTTGGCAATCTGGAACCACGCGGAGGCCGACGTTGACAGGCTGGGCGAAAACAGGAGCCTTACCTGATGGTGGGCGGTAGTGGACTCGAACCACTGACCTCTTGCGTGTCGAGCAAGTACTCTAACCAACTGAGCTAACCGCCCGAACCGAATGTGAAGTGTAGCAAGAGCGGCGAAAACGGTCAACAACGGGAGTAACCGGCTCGATGCCTTTTTCGTCTACTCGATCCTCGACGGCGGCCTCAGCAGGCCTGTCCGGCAGAGTGGACGAGCGTGAAATTTCACTTGGCCTGCGGAGTCGTCCCAAGTTCTTGAGGCATCCTCTGGTTCAGAAAATTACTGATTTTCCGATCAAAACCGATCATTTCCGATCATTTCGGACATTTTGCAGGTTGTGGGGTGGCTTTTCAGGGTTGTCGTAGCTTGATGTCTCGTCATTGATTTCATGGTAAGGGGGTCGCATGAGGCTTTGCAATGGGCAACTGTCAGCAAAACATCCACCGGGCAGTCGATGTTGGCGAAGATACAAGACCCAGATGAGACCAAGACCCAAATGACGGCAAGCCGCTGATGAACGAGACCGCCCCCGGCTGTCAGCGACAGGAATGGAAGAACAAATCGGGATTGACCTGGGCTTTTCGCACGGTCTTGGCTGGCTGATATACTTCGCCGTCAAGTACGCACCAGTCAGTGTTGCAGGCGGAGGGCACGTTGGAAGTGGAAGAAACTACGCGGATATTGCTGGCCGCAAAAAGGGCTGCCGGGCTTAGCTTTGCCGACCTGGGAGAGGCCATCGGGCGAGACGAGGTGTGGGTGGCTGCGCTGCTGTACGGACAGGCCAGCGCGCCGTAGGACGAGGCCCTCAAGCTGGCGGAGATACTGGGCGTCAGTCCGGAAGTCGCGGAGGAACTCACCCATCCCCCGGTGAAAGGGCTGGGCCCGGTGGTGCCCACCGATCCCCTGATCTACAGGTTCTACGAGATCATGCAGGTCTACGGCATGCCGCTCAAGGACGTGATCCACGAGAAGTTCGGCGACGGCATCATGAGCGCCATAGACTTCACCATGAACGTGGACAGGGAGGAGGACCACGAGCACGGCGACCGCGTGAAGGTCACCATGTCGGGGAAGTTCCTTCCTTACAAGCGCTGGTAGATTCCCCCATCCTCGCGGCCGGAACGCGGCACTCCCACTGGCCGGGAGTCGGCAAGCGGCCCGTTAGACGGCACGCTGACAGGGGAATGCTGTGACCCGGAAGGGGTTCGTTCAGACTGCGTGGCGGTAGAGCTCGCTCGGCAGGCGGCCGCTCAGCGGGAGCCGGGCACCGTAGCCGGAGGGCGGCCAAGCGCGGCCACCAGCGCTCCGACGACGCCGACTGCGGCACCGATCATAAAAACGTCGCGGTAGGCTTTCAGGAATGCGGTGGCCTCCGCTCCCACGCTGCCAGCCAGTTGGGCCAGGTGATGGTCGCCGCGGGCCGCGAATATTCCGCCGATGATTACTATGGCGGATATGGAGCCCAGCGCCTGGGTCAGCGAGATCATCGCGCCAGCGGTCCCGAACCTTTCCGGGTTAACGCTCTTCATCACCAGGGAATAGCAGGCCGCCTGTACCAACCCGTTCCCCGTTCCGGTGAGAGACACCCACAAAGCCACCTCGGCCAGAGACGATTCCGCGTCCAGCAGCCCCATCATGGCCAGCCCAGCCGCGATGACGAGCATGCCCACGGTGCCCACGATTCGAGTGCCGATGCGGTCGCTCAGCCAACCTCCCAGCAGGGACATGGCCACGCCGCAAATGGAGGCCGTGGCCAACAACGCTCCCAGAACTTCCGGCCCTCCCCCCAATGTATCGGCGACATAAAATGGAAAGATGAACCAGACCACGAAGGCGGAGAGGAAAACGAAGCCCGAGGAGGCGCTGGCGACGACGAACCCCCGATTGCGAAACAGTTCAAGGGGCAGCACCGGCCAGGTGGCAGTTCGCTCGATTCGCCAGAAAAGGCCCAGCAGTATGGGCGTCAGCACCAGCATTGTCAGGACTTGCCAGGCTACCCAGCCTATATCCCGTCCCAGCCGCGTACCGATTATGAGAAGAATCAGTCCCGCGGCAAGAGTCATAGTCCCTTTCAGATCAAAAGCGGGCCCTTGCCTTGATATCGGAGGGTCCCTGTCAAGGAAGAACCAGGCCAGAATCAAGGCGACTGCCATAAACGGGACCCGGCCCCAGAACACCCACTCCCAATCCCAACCCAACCAGCCGGCCCCAACCAGCAGCCCTGCGCCGATGGTGCCGCCCACCATGCCGAGGGCCTGACTCGCCGTGGTGAACCCCATGCTCAATCCGCGACGGTGCGGGGGAAAGAGGTGGGCAGCGATGGCCGGGGCCACCGCGTACATGCAGGCCGTGCCAATGCCGTGCAGCACTCTGAAGCCGACCACCGAGGCAAGATCGGGAGACAGGGCGATACAGAACATGGAGACCAGGTAGGCCATTCCACCCCAGAGGTAGACGCGACGCAGTCCGAAGCGGTCGGCGAAGCTGCCCGTTCCCAGCACCAGGCTGGCCCTGATGCCCATGAACACCACCAGCGCCCACTGCACGCTCTGCAGGTGGGCGTCGAGGTCGGCGGCGATCTGGGGCAGGGCGACGTTGACGGAAAAATCCAGCGCGGCGAGGAACATTGCCAACGCGGAGGTGGCGCCGATCAGCACATCGTGCCAGCGCCCGCCGTGGACGAGAGGGCCGGCAGCGGCGCTAGCGGCGGTCAAGCGGGCAGCTCGCGGTGCGGGTGTGGCTGGGGAGGTCGTTGGCTGTGAGTCGGCGTGAATCCATGGTTAGTGGATTCTACGCCATGGGGGCAAGGCACGGGGGAGGTCGGGCGGGAACGGCTGCCGAGGCTGCAGCGGGTGGTAGAATGCGCCCCGGACGCTTTACGGAGCCAAGCCTAGAAAAAACGATACCCCGGCACCCCGGAGTCAACGCTCCTTCAAGAACCTTCACTTGCAACTCGAATCGCATCCGGTGGCTACGCAACCGGGTCTTCCACCACGAGCCGATCTGGCATCTGATAGACCTGCCTGATCAACACGAAACTATCCTGGAAACCATCGGGTGGATCAGCCCGGCAATGCTGGCCATGACGAGAATGCTGGACAGGTTCCCCAGCGTTTATACTATGGGGCCACAGCGATATACAGATGAACTCGATTCCGTAGCTCAGAGTTGGAGCGCGAAGTAATCAGGTCAGGAGGGTAGTGATGGTCCAGAACACCGGAGGCATCGACGCACTGCTTCAGGAAGAGCGGATCTTTCCGCCTCCCGCCGATTTCGTGGCCAAGGCCAATCTGTCGGACCCCGACATCTATGCGAAGGCCGCCGCCGACCCGGAGGGGTTCTGGGCGGGACTCGCCGAGGAGTTGGACTGGTTCCAGAAGTGGGACACGGTGCTGGACTGGAGCGACGCCCCGTTCGCCAAGTGGTTCATCGGGGGCAAGCTCAACGTGTCGTACAACTGCATCGACCGGCACGTCAAGAATGGTCGGCGCAACAAGGCCGCCATCGTCTGGGAAGGTGAGCCGGGCGACTGGAAGGTATACACCTACGGTGACCTGCTGCGCGAGGTGTGCCAGTTCGCGAACGGGCTGAAGAGCCTGGGCGTTCAGAAGGGCGACCGGGTGACCATCTACCTCCCCATGACGCCGGAACTGCCCATCGCCATGCTGGCCTGCGCTCGCATCGGCGCGCCCCACAGCGTCGTCTTCGGCGGGTTCAGCGCTGAGTCGCTGCGGGACCGCATCAACGACTCCGAGTCCAAGATCCTGATCACCGCCGACGGCGGCTACCGGCGCGGCGGCATCGTGCCCCTCAAGCAGAACGCCGATGACTCGCTGGACGGCGCGCCCAGCATCGAGAAGGTTGTGGTGCTGCGGCGCACTGGCAGTGCCGACGACAAAATGGTGGACGGCCGCGACATCTGGTGGCACGACCTGATGGAAGGGCAGCCGATGACCTGCGAGCCGGAGCCGATGGACAGCGAGGACATGCTGTTCCTGCTCTACACCAGCGGCACGACCGGCAAGCCCAAGGGCATCGTCCACACGTCCGGCGGCTACCTGCTGGGCGTTCAAGCCACGGCCAAGTGGATCTTCGACCTTAAAGAGGACGACGTCTACTGGTGCACCGCCGACATTGGCTGGGTGACCGGGCACAGTTACATCGTCTATGGACCGCTGGCCAACGGCGCGACGACGGTGATGTACGAGGGCTCACCCGACTACCCCGACCGCGACCGCTTCTGGGCGGTGGTGGCCAAGTACGGGGTGAGCATCCTGTACACCGCGCCCACGGCCATCCGCACCTTCATGCGCTGGGGCGAGAGCTATCCGCAGAAGCACGATATGTCCACGCTGCGGCTGATGGGGACGGTCGGGGAGCCGATCAACCCGGAGGCGTGGGTGTGGTACTGGCAGCACATCGGCGGGGGCCGCTGCCCGGTCGTGGATACCTGGTGGCAGACGGAGACGGGCAGCATCATGATCGCGCCGATTCCGGGACTGACGACGCTGAAGCCCGGTTCGGCCACCAAGGCATTCCCAGGGATCGAGGCGGAGATCCTGGACGGCGACGGCAATCCCGTCGGTCCCGGCAGTGGCGGATACCTGGTAGTCAAGAGGCCGTGGCCTTCGATGCTGCGCACGGTGTACGGGGATCCGGATCGCTTCATTGACACCTACTGGTCCCGCTACGACGGCATCTACTTCACCGCCGACGGCGCCAGAATGGACGAGGACGGCTACTTCTGGCTGCTGGGCCGGGTGGACGACGTGATCAACGTGTCGGGCCACCGCATCGGCACCATGGAGGTAGAGAGCGCGCTGGTGGACAACCATAAGGTGGCCGAAGCCGCGTGCATCGGAAAGGATCACGCGGTGAAGGGGCAGGCCGTCGTCGCGTTCGTTACGCTGAAGGACGGCGTGGACATGTCCGACGACGTTATCACCGAGTTGAAGGCACATGTGGCCGGCAAGATCGGAGCGATGGCCCGCCCCGACGACATCCACTTCGCCGCCGAGTTGCCCAAGACCCGCAGCGGCAAGATCATGCGCCGCCTGCTGCGCGACGTCGCCGAGGGCCGCGCGCTGGGGGACACGACAACGCTGGCCGACCCAACGGTGGTGGACTCGCTGAAGACGCAGTACGGGGACGAGGAGTAGGCTCCAATTGACTTGGAAATGCAGGGGCGTATATCCTTGCGCCCCTGCATGAATTTCGACTGTGCTGCCTGAACAGAGAGCAACCCAATGATCACTCCCGCACCTGACATAGAGGCAACCAGGAATCACCTTATGCATTGCCGCCAGTACATGGACAACGCTCTGGAGGCGCTGCAAAAGGATGAGCCAAGCAAGGCCGGCGAATTGCTCTGGGGCAGCATTACCCAGTCTGTACACGCCGTTGACTCTTGGCGCGGCTCGGTGATTGCAGGCCATCGCAGCCTCCTGAACTTCGCCAGAAACCTCGGCGCGGAGATCGGTGACCGGAGCTTTCCCAACAATTTTTTGTCGGCGAAAAGCCTCCATGACAACTTCTACCATCCGGAGTTAGAAGTGGCAGACGTTGAGGTCGCTTTGCCGGGTATTCAAAGGGCCATCTCCCAAGTGCTGGCCTTGCTGCCCGACGAAGCTCGCAACGGAGCAGTTGGTGAGTAACCGCTATGTTGTCAATGGAGCCGCTGGGTGAAAAAGAAATATGTCCATGTAGCGGACTGGAAAACTGCGAACACCATGGGTGCTGTATGGGCTGTGCCGACAATGGTGATTATTTCTGCGGCGATTGCTGGTGCAAGGAGTGTCGGCGCGGCACCAAGCAGAAAATGGCTTTCCTGCTAATGGCAAAAGACTCAAGGCATTCTCTACTTCCAGAGAATTCAGGTCTATAACGCTTCGTGAGGGAGTGCAGTTTATGGCAACTTACAAGAAGCATGAGGCCCAGGAGTGGGCTTGGGAGACACTGAAGGGGCAGTGGACTACGCTAATCACGCCCTTCACCCCTGACAACCGCTTTGACCGGGAGGGAATGCGGAGGAACATGCGCCACGTGCGCAGCCTGGGCACTGTCGGGGCTGGCTGCACCTGGGGCATGGGTGAGTTCTGGAGCCTGACCCACGAGGAACGGCTGGATGTGATGGAGACCGTGGCCGAGGAAGCCAACGGTGGTTGGCCCATCGGGGCGCATGTGACGCACACGTCGGGGCCGGAGATGCTGTCGCTGGCCGCCCACGCGGAACGGCTGGGATACGACCTGCTCATCGTCGCTCCGCCTTTCATGGTGACGAAGGTCGAGGACCAGGTGGTGGAGTACGTCAGGCTGCTGGCGGAGCATACCAACCTAGCCATCATGTTCTACAACTCGCCGCAGTTTGGCATCACCATGAGCGTCAACGGACTGGAAAGGCTGTGCAGCCTGCCCAACGTGGTGGGAGTGAAGGAAGCCAGCTTCAACCAGCAGCTCTCCATCGAGGCGCACCTGACCCTCGGACAAGACTCGGTCATCAGCACCCCCGACGAGTGGATCTACTTCAAGGGGCAGGAGCTGGGAATCAACCAGCAGGTGATGTTCGCCAACACGTCCGACTGGCGGTTCGACATCCCCGGCGCCAACAACTACGTGCGCTGGATCGAACGGGCCTGCCAGGGAGACCTGGACGAGGCATTTTACGACCAGCACCTGCGACGCCTGAACGAGCTGTCCGACGCTTGGTGGACCCGGACGGTGGACAAGTACAACGGCGCACTTCCGGTCTCTCTGGTGAAGCACTGGGGTGAACTGATGGGAATGGCCGCGGGTCCGCCACGCCTGCCGCTGCTGGATATGACTCAAGAGGAGAAGGCGCAGCTTCGAGAGGAACTGGAGCCGCTGAAGCCGCGGGTTCCAGAGATCGTTCGGTCGGAAAGAACGGTTTTGAGGAGCGAGGACAGGCCGGTATACAGTCCCCGCCCGGTCTATGCCAGGCCGACGGACCCACAATCGCGGACGGCATGGCTGACGGGCAACGACAACTTCGCATCCGGAATGCTGCTGATGGTCAGCGTGCAGGACGTGGACGAGGCGCTGGAGGCTGAGCAGGGTGGAGCCGACGTGGTGGACGTCAAGAACCTGCAGGAGGCGATGGTGGGCTCCGGGCACCCCTCCACCGTTCGGCAGGTGCGCGGCATCATCCCGGTAGAGAAGCACGTGAGCGTTACGCTGGGCGTGGTGCCCAACCAGGCAGGGACCGTGGCGATGGCGGTGTATGCCGCAGGCATGATGGATGCCACCTCGGTCAAGGTGGGGTTCCGTGTCGCTGACTACGACACCGCCGCAGAGGTGCTGCTGGAGTCGCGCCGGGCGCTGGACGGGTTCAACACCAAGCTGGTCGGCTCCCTGTTTGCCGACAATGTGCTGTACGAGGGCGGGTTGGACCCGCACCTGATGGTGCAGCTTGCCAAGGATGGTGGGTGCGACGGGTTCCTGATCGATACCCTGACCAAGGACGGGCGCAACCTGTTCGATTTCATGCCCGAGCCGGTGCTGAGGCAGATTGTGCTGGAGGGCAAGCAGCTGGGCATGAGCACTGCTCTGTCCGGGCACCTGAAGATCAGCGACCTTGACGAGCTGGCCCGCATCAACCCGGACATCGTCGGAGTGCGAGGGGCGGTCTGCGCCTCCGGAGACCGCGGCCGGGCGGTGGCCTGGGAGGCGGTGGCCGAGTTCAAGCGGCAGCTCGACATGCGCAAGACCGGCGAAATCGCGGTCCACGCTGACGCCCCGGCGGTTACCTCCGCCAACGGCTGGGTGGTGATTGATGGGCGCGGCAAGAGTTGCGCCGGCGTCATTGCCGCCCTGACACACCAGATGGAGCAGGACCGGGAGTCGTTCGTGGAAGCTATCCTGGCCGACGCGCTCAACATCTACGACGTGACGCTGTGGGCAGAGCAGGCCGGCCACCGCCTCCTGACCCAGCGCAAGGACCCGGACGGCGCGGTGCGAGTACTGATCCAGCCGTAAGTGCGGTTACGGTATCCTTCAAATATCTACTGCAATGGGGTTGGACGCTATAAACGGGATAAGGGCATCTGATAGTCTGCCGGGACGGGGTGTAAACCGTCCCGGCAGGCATTTGTCGGAGCTATCTCAGGGATAGTAGACATAAAAACAGTTGAATACAGCTTGCGGCCCATATAGAATTACAAACTGTCGCTCAACACCAGACCCCACAGAAGCGACTTCTATCAATGACAGAAAGGGAGGGCCTGTGGATTGACCGTTCTAGGTAGTCACGTTTTGCTGGAACTGAGGGATTGTAATCCCACACTGCTAAACGACCTCAACTACATACGTCAGGCGATGCTGACGGCCGCCAATGACGTAGGCGCCACAGTCGTCGGAGAATCCTTCCACCATTTCAGCCCGCAGGGCGTTACCGGAATCCTGGCTATCGCAGAGTCCCATATTTCCATTCACACCTGGCCGGAATATGGCTATGCTGCTGCGGATATATTCACCTGCGGCTCGTCGTTTTCCGTAACGGACGCGGCCCGTCGCTTGGCTGAACAGCTTGAGTGCCGGGACGCTGAGTTCAAGGAAATTGAACGGGGACTGGTAGCTCAGCCTGTCACGGGCTGAGTCCCTGCCAATGGAACTT
The DNA here is from genome assembly GCA_965215675.1 of Dehalococcoidia bacterium. Classification (GTDB taxonomy): domain Bacteria; phylum Chloroflexota; class Dehalococcoidia; order Lucifugimonadales; family UBA3495; genus VXOI01. Next base: position 1,115,628 of record OZ244112.1, read on the forward strand.
ACCGGTAACTGGTTCGCCGAGAGTGTCTCCCCCGATCTCGCCGTGTTACTGCGGTTGAGAGCTGTCCTTTTTTCCGGAGCCACCGCCTATCAGAAGGTGGAGGTCCTGGATTCCGAGGTATTCGGACGCAGCCTGGTGCTTGACGGGAAGACGCAGTCGACGGAGGTGGACGAGTTCATCTATCACGAATCGCTGGTGCATCCGGCGATGCTGTTTCACCCTGATCCCAAGTCCGTTTTCATCGGCGGAGGAGGGGAAGGCGGCACTCTGCGCGAAGTACTGGCCCACCGGTCAGTGGAAAGCGCCACGATGATCGATCTGGACCGCGAGGTCGTGGAGCTCTGCCGGGCCCACCTGCCCAACCATCACCGGGGCAGCTTCGATGATCCGCGTGTGACCCTGCGCCACGAAGACGCCCGGGCGTTCTTGCAGTCCGGTGGCGACGGCTTCGATGTGATTGTCCTGGACCTGGTCGACCCCTTGGAGGAAGGAACCGCGTACCTGCTATACACCGACGAGTTCTACCGCATCGCAAAGGCGCGGCTGAATCCAGGCGGAGTGCTTGTGACGCAGTCTGGACCGGCAGGGCTGCCCAACCACCGGGAATGTTTCACCACCATCTTCCACACCCTGAGCGAGGTATTCACCCACGCGGCGGCGGCGCAGGTGCATGTGCCCGCCTTCCAGACGCTGTGGGGATTCACCATCGCCTCTGATGCTCCTCTACAACACCAGCCGGAGCCTGGGCTCGATGCGGCCATCGCCGGGCGGATCAGCAAGCCGCTTCGGCACTACGACGGGGAAACCCACCGGGGAATGTTCGCCCTGCCAAAGTTCCTGCGTGAAGGTATTGAGGGCGAAACCCGGGTCAACCGGGACGATCACCCCGTATTCATGGTGTAGCGACCCGCGCGCTCCCCTCTCCTGCCCCACAGGCGCGCTTTGCCGGCAATACCGCGACTGCAATGGACCGGTTTGGCGATTCGTCACTTGCCAGCGGGAAAGATGTGGGTGATTGCCGCCGGTGAGCAAGAGGGCGATGCTGTTGGTCCGGCTTATTCCAAAGCATGAAAAGGGGGCGCACTGCTTTGTGCGCCCCTGTGATTTCAGGCTCAGCGTGAGCCCCGCAATGCCCAATAGGTATACCCTTGGGTCTTACTCGGTTTCGCTCCAGGCTACCTGAAGCTCTTCCTCGTCTATAAGGCCCTCTTCATCTTCGTCGTCGGCTGTATCGTCGTCAGCGATGAGACGCTCAGCGACTACTCCCTCACGGCCAGGGCGAGCTTGCGCGGTCCGGGTCGGGAATGACGCGACGTTCTGCAGGCTGCGGTGCCGCGACTTTTCGTGGATCACTATGCTGATGCTGCCTTCACCAGCAGCCAGTATGGCGGCAGCGTAGGTGTTGCCACCCTCGATCAGGCGGCTGAGGCGGTGGCCGATGTGCGGGTCCACCTGTCCCAGGAACTCGCCGTCTTCGGTGTAAACGCTGATCGCATGGTGCTCAATCACCAGCCGCACGGGGTCGCCAGGGGAAACCAGGGCCGACGACAGGTTGCGCGGGGTGTGCAGCAAAGTCGTGGTCGCCGATTTGCCACTTTCGCCGATGAACAGCTGTGGCGCGCCGGCGGCCCGGCGGGCGTGCCGGGTGGTGGCGGCCGAACTGCTGCGCATCTGGTCCAGGCGGGCGCGGTTCTTGCGGGCTATGTTGTTGTTGGGCGCGACTTGGCCGACGCGGTCAACCACGGTGTGGGCCTCATCATAACTGCCCAATTCGATGAGTGCCTTGGTAAGGCGGTTCATGGCCTCGACGTCGTTGGCGAACAGCTCCAGAATGGCGCGGTTCACTTCGGCGGCACGTTCCCATTCGCCCCTCATGGCCAAGGCGACGGCCTCCCGGTCCAGATCCTTCTTGAAGCTTGCCCCCTTAGCGGTGGCGGCAATTTCCGAGCTCATTTTCTCCTTCCGTTTCCTGCATCGCCCGATGCGCTTGATCGGGCTATCAATGCCGTCTCCCCCCGGGCGACAGCACTTGCCGGACCCCTCGCGGGTGGCTGAATAATTTCTTCGATAATCTACTGATACACCCGCTGCTAGGTGGCGGTCAATAGTATTATCAACCTGCATATGAGGAAATTATGAAGGAATTTCGTGAAATTGTGTGGGGTACGAATTTCGAAATTTATCGACGGGAACCGTTCCGGTGCCGCCACCTGATGCGCAACAAATCAAGTGTCATCGAAAAGGCGTCACGGAGGGGCCTGACCTTGCTGTGTTCCCGATAATGCCAGTCGACACCGATTTCGGCTATCGTCAGGCCATGAAGGCGTGCGAGATGGAGCACTTCGACGTCGTAAGAGAAGCCGTTCATTGTGGCACGGTCAAACAAATGCACCGCGGCATTGCCCCTGAAACACTTGAATCCGCACTGGGTGTCGGCCAACTCAAGCGACGCTAGTCGGCGGGTGATTGAGTTGAATACCCGCCCCATAAGGTGCCGCCGGCCCGGCTCGCCGTAGCGTGCCGCTCCAGGTGCCTCCCGCGATCCCACGGCGATGTCGGTGTCTTCGCAGCATGGGGGCAGCAGCCGCTCAACCTGCGCTATGGGAACCGACAGGTCGGCGTCGCACAAGAGACGGAATTCGCCGCTGGCGGCAAGCATCCCGTTTCGGACCGCCCATCCCTTGCCTCCATGGGGCAGGGGCAGCACTCGAATCCTGGAATCGCCCTCGGCGGCCTTGTAGACCAACCGAGCGGTGGCATCGGTGCTGCCGTCGTCCGCGACGACTATCTCCCACTCGTAGTCCTGCGCAACAAGGTAGGCAATGATTTCCCTGACAGTCTGGGATATGCGGAGTTCTTCGTTGTAGGCGGGGATGACAACGGACAAGTAGAGGGGTGTGGGAGTTTGCGGAGCGGAGTGCGAAATGGGGACATCACTCCTGGAAACTGGAGGACATAATCATGAGGGGACAAAACTGGAACAAGCGGGTTTTCCGACCACGCCGGTGTCGCTGCTGACCAACCGCCCTGCGTCCACCGGATGCCGGCCAGGAGCGGCGGTTCAGCTACGATCCAGCTGGAAGCCCTCGTGCAGCAAGCGCACTGCGTCTCGTCCCTGCGACTCGTCGATTATACAGGATATGCGTATTTCCGAGGTGGTGATCATGTCGATATTGACGCCACCGTTGGCCAGCAAGCGGAACATCCGCGAGGCGTAACCGGGCGTGTTCTGCATACCGGAGCCCACGATGCTTACCGCGGCCAGTCCGGCAGAGCTGACGACTCCCGCTGCTCCCAGCTGTTGGGCCATACCCTCAACGAGACGCACGGCGGCGGGCAGGTCGGTGCGGCTGACAGTGAAGCTGATGTCGGTGGACTTGTCTCCGCCGGTGTTTTGGACGATGGTGTCCACGCTGATGCTGGCCTCGGCCAATGGCTCGAACAGCGCGGCGGCCAGGCCGGGGCGGTCGGGTACGCTCTGCACCGTGATCTTGGCGACGTTGGCGTTGTAGGCTATGCCGGTGACTTTGATTCTGTCTTCCATCTGATTCCCGGTCTGAAATTCGGCGGATGGGCTGATAGCGGTGATGTGTTCGGGCTCGGGCTTTGCGGCGGTGGGGAGCCCGGCTGCGAAGGCGTCGGCGGGTCCGTTGCCAACGGCGTGGATAAGGGTGCCGGGGGTATCGCTGAAGCTGGAGGCAACGTAGATGGGCACGCGGTAGACGCCGCCCAGCTCGATGGACCGAGGGTGCATCTTGGCGCCCAGGCTGGCCAGCTCCAGCATCTCCTCGTAGCCGACCTCGTCAATCTTGCGGGCCCCGGAAACGATGCGAGGGTCGGCGGTGTAGATGCCCTCAACGTCGGTGTAGATTTCGCACCGGTCGGCCTGCAGGGCGGCGGCAATGGCTACGGCGGTGGTGTCGGACCCTCCCCGGCCCAGCGTGGTGATATCGTCTTCGGCCGTGATGCCCTGGAACCCTGCAACGACCACGATGCGCCCGGCATCGAGCTCGCGGCGCACGCGAGCCGGCTCAATGCGGCTGATGCGGGCCCGGCCGAAACTGGTGTCTGTGCGGATGCCGGCCTGGGGTCCGCTGAGGCTGATCGCTTCGTGGCCCAGCTCTCTGAGCGCCATGGTCAGGAGAGTGGAGGACACAAGCTCGCCAGTGGAGAGAAGCAGGTCCATTTCGCGGGCGTGCGGCTCGTGGGAAATGGTGTGGGCCAGTTCGATGAGCTCGTCGGTGGTGTCGCCCATAGCCGAAACAACGACCACCACCGCGGCGCCCGACTTCTGCACTGCGCCGATGCGTTTTGCCACGTTTATTATCCTCTCGGCATCGGCCACCGAGGAACCGCCATATTTCTGAACAATCAGGGGCATCGGGCTTGTCTCACAAGACTCGGGTGATGTCGGGGTTGGACCCAGCAGCGGGCCGCCCCGTCCGCCGCATACTTCTACGATAACAGATGCGCGCCAAGCGAGGTCGGCTGGGTTACCTTGACGGTGCCTTCGACGGCGGTCTGGCGGGCGGCTTCGGCCATCTCGTATGCAACGGTCATCTCACGGCCCTTGGTCAGCGCCAGCACGGTTGAGCCGCTGCCGGAGAGGAATGCGCCGAGGGCGCCGGCATCACGGGCGGCCTTCATCAGCAGCTTCATGGCCGGGAACAGCGGCTGGCGATAGGGCTGGTGGAGTTTGTCCTGGGTTGCCACTTCGAGATATTCAGGATGATTGGTGGCCATGCCGGCCACCAGCAGCGCCACCCGGGCCATGTTGTGCACAGCGTCGGGCACCGAAAGCTGCTGAGGCAGCACAGCTCGGGCGTCGGCTGTGGCAATGCGAACTTCAGGGATGAACAGCACGGCGTGAATCTCTGCGGGAATGCTGACCGGCACCGTGTACAGGGTGCTTTCCTCGGTAACTACGAGCTGCAGGCCGCCCATAACGGCGGCGGCAACATTGTCGGGATGGCCCTCAATGGTGGCGGCCATTTCCAGCAGGTCCCGGGAACTGAACTCGCCCCCTGACAGGGCATTGGCTGCGGCAAGTCCCCCCGAGATGGCGGCGGCGCTGCTGCCCAATCCCCGGGCCAGCGGTATTTCATTCTTGCAGCTTACGCTGACCGGGGGCATCGTCTGACCAAGCTCGTGGTACAGGAACTCCATGGAACGGTAGACGAGATTCTCCGGCCCGGCCTGCAGCTCGCCCGCACCCTCGCCGGAGACAGTCACCGAAGGGCCAGCGCTATTGGGGAGCAGTTCGACCTCGATGGTGTTCCAGATGTCCAGCGCCATGCCGAGGCAGTCGTAGCCAGGTCCGAGGTTGGCAGTTGTCGCGGGGGCGGCGATGCGGATGGCGTCCGCCGGACTGGTTGGCTGGTTCATGAAAGCAGTCCGTCGGGACGCGGCGGGAGCACATCCTCGAAAACGTAGCGGCCTACATCCAGGTTCTGCCGGAAACGGGCGGCAGTGCTCGTGTCCAGGCCGGGGCCACAGCCGAATATCGGCACGGTGGTCTCATGGGCCGAGCCGTGGGAGCGGAGTCCGGCAGGCATTGCCACCTCGGACGGGTCTCCGAATACGGTGCTGGGGTCGGCAAGAACGAAGATGTCGCCGACACGCTCCTGCATTAGATGAAACCGCGCCGCCGCTTCCTCTCCGGATACTGCGTCCTCCACGCCGTCGAGGTTTCGCAGCGTGTCCAGGGCGGCGTTGAGATCGGACGATTCGTCCAGGTGAACGTAGATGCTGCCGCCAAGATTGGAGTGATGAACGACGTAGCGGTCTTTGATCACGGGAATGGCCCTTGCGCTGATACCGTAGCGGCCCAGTTCCGCGGGCAGGTGCAGCATTCGAGTCTTGTCGGACATGCCGTGGTCGGCGGTAACGAGCATTCGCGCACCGGGAGCCTGCTCCAGTACCGCGCCGAGCCCCTCGTCCAGCAACGTTACGTGGCGGGCCGACTCGGGGTCGTTGGGAGCGTAGGTATGCATGGCGTAGTCGGTGGTGGTCAGGTAGACGAGGTCGAAGGGTTCCTGGGACATGGCGTACCGCCCGGCATCAAGCACCCAGCGATTGACCTCCAGAGAGTAGATGGGCGGCGGCTCACCCACACCCGATACCACCCAGCCGGGAGGGTCCTCGGATGAAATGCTGACCGTGGCCCCGTCGCTGAGCAACCGACGCAGCTTGTCCTTGGCAGTTACGAGCAGGGAACGCAGGCCACAGGCTGTTGCTCGCTGGAACATGGTTTCGGCCCGCAGAAATTCGGCGGACTCCATGTAGAACTCTTCGCCGAGCTGCCGGTCGAGCAGATAGTTAGAGGTGATGCCGTGCGTCTCCGGATAGCTGCCCGTCACCAGCGAAACGTTGTTGACGTTGGTGACGCTGGGGGTCATACCGTTGCCGTTGACCCGGAACCCTCGCTGCGCCATGGCCGCAAGGTTGGGCGCGGGACAGGCGTCCAGATACTCCGGGTCCAGCCCGTCGATCAAAACAACAATGATGGGTGTATTCACAGCGTCAACCAATCAGTCGTCTGTGCCAGCCGGATATCAAGGCTTGCAGGGATCCTCAATCAAGATCCAAGGGGGGCGCGCTGCAAAGCAGTCGCATTGGAGGACACGCAGTATTGCGCCTCCATGCATCGCATTGCCGCCTTCTCATTCTAGCAGACGGCTATGCCAGCTCAGCTTGCGTGCTCTTTCGCCACCTTCAGGTAGTCAAGGGCCAGGCGGGGCAGCAGGAAGCTGCGCATGACACTGTCGTGCGCAGCGGTACCGATGTTGCCGGCCAATGCGTCGTCTGTCATCAGGGAAACGATGCGGTCCGCACATTCCTTGGGAGACGAGACGAGGTATCCGCTGACGCCGTCCTCGATCTGCAGGCGGATGCCGCCGGCGTCGCCGCCAATCATGGGCTTGCCCTTCCACATGCCCTCTGTAACAGTGAGGCCAAAGCCCTCGCGAGTGGACTTTTGCATCAGGACCGACGAAGCCACCTGGAATGCGTTGACCATCCCGTCGATGCTCGCGGGCAGGCCGGAGGGATCGTGGTAGAGGTGAATGTCCGGGTCGCCCGCAGCGTGGGACGCCACGCTGTTCACTACTTCCAGAGCCTCAGGATCGTCCGCGGCCTGCGAGAGGCCGAGAAGCGCCAGCTGCAGGCCAGGTATCGAGTGGCGGGCCATCCGGTAGGCGTCGATAACGCCCCACGGGTCCTTCCAGAGGTCAAAGCGCGACACCTGTGTGATCAGGGGGCGGGCGCGGTCTATGCCCATAGCCGAAACGATATCCCACGCCTCGCTCTCGCGCAGAGGCTGATTCTTGCCGGTGAGCGGATCGATCGCGGGAGGAGCGATGGACACCGGAGTACCGTTCAGCATGTGGCGAGGTACGTATTCCTCCAGCGAGAATATCAAGTGGTCGTAGTCGTAGTGCAACGGCAACAGCGATTCCAGTGCATTCTCATTGGGATGGGTGAGATCGATGTGGCAAATCCAGAACCAGGCCTTTGCGTTGGCCGAGCCGTTGTGGCGGAGCAGGCCGGCCAAGGGCAGTAGCTGTGGGTCGTGGAGGAACCAGATATCGGCGGAAACCGAGTCCTGGCTCATGGCCTCGGCGACCATCCGGATGTTGTCGTGATAGACCTCGAGTTCGTGTTCCGTAAGGGTGCCTTCTGCGCCCTGCAGTAGGTTGTGAATCTTCTTTGTCGCTTGGAAAAATTCGGGCGCTGTCGGGTTGATAACGATGCGCTCGGTGGAGATGCCGAGGGCGTTGAACAGGGGCACCATGGACTGCAGAATCTCCGCCACACCCCCGCCGGTGGCGGTGCTGTTGAGGTGGACCATGCGCAGGCCGCGCATTTCTGCGGCGAGAGACACCAGTTCCTCGGCTTGCCCGGGGTCCATGTAGGCCAGGTAGTCGTCGAGAGATACGGGAGGATGGTCGAGCTTGAGATACATCTACTCAGTTCCTAAGCCAAATTGAGCGCCCCGAAGGTCTGCACGCAATTCGCGGCCAGACCGTCTGGGGCGCAATCGCCCGGGTCGCCTCTATCTTTTCACTTTGATGGGGTCTGGTGCAAGAGCTTCCCGCACCCTTCGCCAAGGATTCACCGGCGCCCGGCACCCGGCTCTGCGATAGGAGGCGCCGGGGACGTGTGAGGAATGTCGCTTATTCAACTGTAACGGACTTGGCCAGGTTGCGGGGCTGGTCCACGTCGCAGCCGCGCAGCAGGGCTATGTAGTACGAGAGCAACTGCAACGGGACCGTGGTAACTAGGGGCATAAGTAGGTCTGGTGCCTGCGGTATGAACAGCGGAAAATCGACCTCCGACGCCGCCTCGTCGTCGCCCTTGGTGAGAACGGCTACGACCAGGCCTCCACGCGCCTTGACCTCCTTGATGTTGCTCAGTGTCTTGTCGCGCAAATCGTCCCTGGGCGCCAGCGCCACCGTGCACATTTCTGGATCGATAAGGGCGATGGGGCCGTGCTTCATCTCACCGGCCGGATAGCCCTCGGCGTGGATGTAGCTGATTTCCTTCAGCTTGAGAGCCCCCTCGGAGGCGATGGCTGCGTTGGCCCCGCGCCCCAGGAACAGGAAGTTATCGTAGTGTCCTATGCGGCGGGCAAGACTGCTGTAGAGGTTCGCCTCGGCCAATACCTCGCCGATCAAGCCGGGGCCGCGGGCCATCTGGTCCACGAGCCGGCGGGTCGTCTCGGCATCGAGCTTTCCGCGGAGCTGACCCAGGTATACCGACAGCAATTGCAGGATGGTTAGAGATGCCACGAAAGTCTTGGTGCTGGCAACCCCAACCTCAAGGCCGGCGTGCATGTACAGGGCGCCGTCGGCGACCCTGGCGGCCTGGCTCTCCTCGGCGTTGCAGATGGTGATCAGGGTGGCGCCCTTTTCGCGGGCGAGGTGCATGGCGGCAACAGTATCGGCTGTTTCACCCGACTGGCCGATGGAGACCACCAGCGTTCGCGGTCCGATAATGGGGTCGCGATATCGAAACTCCGACGCGCTTTCGGCTTCCGCTGGGATACCGGCCAGCCGCTCGATGTAATGTCTCCCCACCTGGGCGGCGTGCAGGCTCGTGCCGCAGCCGATGAGCACCACCCGCTCGAGCTGCATGACATCCGCGGGCGACAGAGGGAATTCGGGAAGATTGACCCTCCCGTTGGCGAAGTCGGCCCGGTCCTTCAGGGCAGCGGTCATCGCCTGGGGCTGGTCCATGATTTCCTTGAGCATGAAATGCCGGTGACCGCCCTTGTCCACCACGATGTCTTCTCGGGAAACGCGCCGGGTCTCCTTGACGACAGGATTCCCCGACAAGTCGGAATAGCGAACGCCCTCACGGCTGACGATCGCCATTTCACCGCCTTCCAGGAACCCGACGTTCGGCGCTCCGGCTCCGCGTTCCAGTACCGGCAGAAGAGCGGGCAGATCGCTGGCCACGATGCCCTGCCCGTTGTGGTGGGCGACCACGATCCCGCCCGCGAAGCCCAGTCGCATGGCGCAGATTGGGCCGTCCTCCCCATCCAGGGTGGCGGTAATGGCTGAAGACCCCTGCACCAGCCGGCCCATCCGCCGGAAGGACTCCTCGAAACTGAGGCCGAGCGACATACCCTCCTCAACCAGGTGCGAAAGGGCTTCAGTGTCGGTCTCCGACTTGAAAATGTGCCCGGAGGCGGTTAGACGCCGCTTGAGCTCCAGGTAATTCTCCACGATGCCGTTGTGCACCAGGGCCACGCGGCTGCTGCAGTCGATGTGCGGGTGGGCGTTGTCGTGGGACGGCGCCCCGTGGGTGGCCCAACGCGTGTGTCCGAGTCCCAACGATCCTCGGGGCGCGGAGCCATTGATCTCGACCGCCAGGCCGCTTACCTTGCCCACGGTCTTTCGCAGGTGGAGCGCCCCGGTGTCGTCTACAACCGCGATTCCGGCGCTGTCGTAGCCCCGGTACTCCAGGCGCTTCAGTCCCTCGTAAATGATGGGCCAGGCCTCATCCTGGCCAACGTATGCCACTATGCCGCACACGGCGTCCCCCGATGGTTGAATGTGGGATTACCCTTTGCCCTTAATTCCAAGTCGGTTCTTCCCCGTATCCAATCTTTGTCGCCCGGGTCCGGCTCGGTGCTATTGTGTTCAGGAGCGCTGGCCACAACCATCCTGTCGTGTTGTTGCCAGCTGGTCGCCATCGAGCCGCGCTAACCTCGTCCCTCCAGTTCGCGGGCGAGATTTTTTGCGAACCCCTCGATGGTGGACTGGGCCTTGCGGCGGATGACTGGCTGGCCAAGCTCACCAAGCTTGCCCATGAATGTGGTATCGGTCTCTATATTAACCTCTGTTTCACCAGACGGCCTCTCGGTGAGCTGAAGCGCCATCGTGGTCCTGACGCCGCCGCCGACTCGCCGGTCGCTGGCCTCCACGAGAAAACGGGCGCGTCCCGAATCGGGGTGCTGGTCTTCCACCGTGACCGTCCCCGTGAGAGTCATGCTCATCGGACCCACGCGAGCCTTCAGCGAGCCGCGGTAGCATCCGTCGCCTTCCTCCGCGATGTCGACCACTCCCGGTACCCACAGGGCCGCCGTGGGAACGTCCATCAGTGCGGACCATGTCTCGTGCAACCCGGCTGGCACGACGCAGGTGTTCTGCAGCCTCACGTCGCAGTCGCCCCACGATCCGGGCTCGACCGCAGCGCCTGCGTCAGCGCACGGCGTACGAACACGCCTGCCATTTCCCGCTTGTACTCGGCCGAGCCGCGGAAATCGTCCAGTGGGTCGACGGCGCCGGGCACGGTGTCCGAGGCGGCACGGATGGCATCGTCGCTGAGTTCCTGTCCGAGCAGCAGGTCCTCCGCCGCGTTGGCGCGAACGGGTGTAACCCCCGCGGCCCCCAGCACGATGCGGGCCCCCCCGCAGGTGTTGTCGGCGCGCCGTTTAACCACCGCAGCCACCGACACCGTGGCGTAGTCGTCGGCGGTGCGCGGCAGGAACTTGAGGTACGCACCACATGTGTCCTCAGAAGGTATCGGCACGTTAACCGCGGTCAGGACCTCACCGGGCCGGACGTCAGTCTCGTAGTAGTCTACGGACAGCTCCTCAACAGGGCAGGTGCGGATGCCGGCGCTCGACGTTAGCTCCACTGTCGCCTCGAGGGCGATGAGCGCGGGCGGCGGGTCCTGGTTGGGGTCGCCGTTTACCAGCGCACCACCCAGCGTTGCCATGGAACGGATGCGGCGCGTGGCGACGAGGCTCACGGTCTCTGCAAACATAGGGATGCGTTCGCGGACAAGTGGGCTGTCCTCCACCTGCTTGAGAGTACAGAGGGCGCCGATTCGCACCACGCCGGCATTCTCGTCGATGGAGCCGAGTTCATCGGTCCTTGCCAGCGCACGGAGCCCGATAACGTGGCCCGGCTGGGCAAACCGCTGCTTCATTTGAAGAACCAAGGCGGTGCCGCCGGCAATTAGACGCGCGTCCTCTCCGTGCCGCTCCAGCAATTCCAAGGCATCGTGCAGCGACGCCGGGTTATGGAATTCGAAGTCTATCAATGGCGATGGATTAGAGGGCCCCGCCGCTGTTTCGCGCGGCGGCGGCCACAGAATTGATGATCCCGTAGTAGCCGGTGCAACGGCAGAGATTACCCATCATCCAGCTTCTGATGTCGTCTTCGGTGGGGTGGGGATTGGCATCCAGCAGGGCCTTCGCGGCGACGATCTGCCCCGGGGTGCAAATGCCGCACTGGAACCCTCCGTGGTCGATGAAGGCCTGCTGTACCGGGTGGAGTTGCCCGTTTTCAGCGATGCCCTCGATGGTTGTGATTTCCGAACCCTCGACGGCAGCAACGAAGGTGATGCAGGAGGCAAACAGCTCGCCGTCGACCAGCACGGTGCAGGCTCCGCAGACGCCAACGCCGCATCCCTCCTTGGAACCGGTCAGCCCCAGATCGTTGCGTAGGAAATCCAGCAACAGGCGGCTGGACGGGGCATTCGCCTCGCGCTCCTCGCCGTTTACTTTCAGCTTTGCCATCGCAGACACAATACCGTTATGTCTGTACAGCGTCAACCGAGATTTGGGGGCGTTGCTATACTGTTGGACAGCTTTGCGGCCAATGGCCAAATCGCATTGGCCGCCGTCTAGGAGAGGTAGTTATGCAGGACCGTAATGGGAGCGCCCCAACCATGCACATCGGAAGCACAGTGCTGGTGGTGACCATGGAAGTTGACCCCGAGGACGAGGCCGAATTCAACAAGTGGTACAACGAGCAACACCTGCCCGAGCGCATGGAGATCCCCGGATACGTTAGTGCGAGGCGGTTCAAGCTGGAAGAGGGTGAAGGAGCGCTCACGTACCTGTGCATCTGGGAGCTGGAAGACGGCAGCCCGCTGCAGAGCCAGATGTACAAGGAGCAGCAGGCCGACCCCACCGCGCTCTACCAGCGCGTCAACAAGACCATCAAGGCCCGCACCCGTGGCTTATACCGCCAGATATACCCCGAGACCGGAGCCTACGAAGACCGATCCGGCTTCCACCCCCGCCACCAGGAAGTCTCGGCGTAGCGTATCTGTTCAGAGGGCAAACTCCACCAAATGCATCCGAATTTCTGGTTCGATGCGTATCAGCCCTGTGATAAGCTTGTCCCTTGTTATGCATGGTAGGTGGATGCCTACTCCAAGGACCAGAATAGGTAATTTATTACCAAGTCGCGGAGTCTTTGCACAGTAAATGTTTGGTCGGCCATCGGGCACATTCTCCATCCTGGGAGACTTTCTGACCAACTGGTTCACCCTCGTGGTGATCATGGTTGGCTTGGGCGTGGCGGCCGGGCTGCTCATTTTTGTCTTCGTCTTCCCGGGAAAGCCCCAGATTGGCGTCATCAACATTCCGTACACCGTGATAACTGATAGTTCGACCAGCCGGATCACTGAACATTTGGAATACGCTCGCCGCGACGATTCCATCAAGGCAGTGGTCATCAAGCTCACCAGCCCCGGAGGAGGGGCCGCTGCCAGTGAGAGGCTCTACCACGAGACAGAGAGACTCGCTCAGGAGAAACCCGTGGTGCTGGTTATGAACGGTCTGGTGGCCAGCGGCGGCTACATGATGGCCATGGGTGCCACCCACTCTTATGCTCAGACCTCATCGCTGGTGGGAAACGTGGGTGTGGTCTCCTTTCAGGACCCCCTGATCCCTCCCCTTGACAGCGAGGGACTGATGATCACGGGGCCTTACAAGCGTTCCGGGTTTTCCAGGACGGAGTGGTTTGAGACCCTTGAGGACCTCAAGGAGGCCTTTGCCCAGATCGTTGTGAGTGAACGTGGGGACAGGCTCCGCATTTCCAGGGACGAGCTCACCGAAGGCAGGATTTATTCGGGAATGGAGGCTGTGAGGCTGGGCCTGGCCGACGAGCTGGGAGGCGACAACGACGCCTTCGAAAAAGCATCGGATCTGGCGGGCATTTCCAGCTACGGTCTCGTTGACGTGAACCTGGAGGTCCTGAAGAAGAACGTCGAGGAACTCGACAGTGTTTTCTCATCGTCTGTTGTGCAAAGTGGCTCTGTAAATGCCTTGGCCCTTGGCGATCGCGAATATAGCGAGGACGGCCAGACCCCGGACAGTCCCGCAGCCACGACCCACGACAGCCTCGAACGGCTGGAGGCTTTGCGCAACCTGATTCTTTACGGCGGTCTGGGCGACGAACAGGATGACCCTCTTCCTGGTTTTCCCCTCGAATTGAATCATCCCACCGTCTACTACCTGTTCTTGGGCAATGCTCGTTAGGCTCGCGATAGTAGTCCTGCTGCCCCTGTGTGGCGTGGTCGCCTTTGTGGCGGCCTATTTCCTTTTCTACCAGGGGAGCGGCTATGATGCGCCTCCATCGGTGAACCTTCCCTTCGGTCAGATCGATACCCCCTCGGTGCAGCCTCGCACATCAGAAAGCCTGCCGACCGGGCAGTTGCGCCAGGGTCTCTTGGTGGTGGACGCCCAACACGCCAATACGTTTAGGGAAAGGGAACTGGTCAGCTTCACCTCTAGGGTGGCCGCCCGCGGCTTCGACGTGGAATTCCTGGGCAATTTCAACATCAGGCTCGACCCGACGCAGGCCCAGCTCCGCTACCAGCAGCTGGCCGATAAGCTGCGGCGGGCCGATAGCTTTGCCGTCATCCTGCCGAGGGCAGCGTACAGCGAGAGCGAGGCAGCCCTTGTGGAGGAGTTTGTTCAGAAGGGCGGCAAGTTGCTGTTGATCTCCGACCCGGGTCGCACCCAGGTGATTAATGCGCTGGCCAAGCGGTTCGGAGTGGACTTCCAGACCGACTATCTCTACAACTCCTCGGAAAATGACGCCAATTTCAAACGTATCTTTATCCGTGATTTCCAGCCTGACCAGCTAACCGCCGGCCTGGAGTCCATCACCCTGGACTATGCCGGTACCGTGCAGTCAGCAGGCGGCGGACTGGCCTTCGCCAGCGCCGGCACCCGGTCATCGGTGCTTGACAGGGTCGAAGACCTTTCGCCCATGGTATGGGGGGACAGTCGCAACGTCCTGGCAATTGCCGATTTCACCTTCCTGGTTCCCAGCAACGATTCCCTGCTGGACAATGGCAGGCTGGTTTCCAACATCGCCGACTTCGTAACCGACAGCCAGCGGCAGTATCTCCTGTCCGACTTTCCCTATTTTTACCGCTCCCGCCAGGATGAGGGCGTGGATGTCCTGATGGGCAATTCCGGCCTGTTGAACGTAAGTCAGCAGGTTAAGTCGAGTCTAGGCGGCCGGCTCGTGTCTGCGGAAATTGCTGCAACTGAGGACGTGAGCAAAGACACTGTGTTCCTCGGCCTGTATGAAGACGCGCCGCAGGTCGGTCAGTACCTTCAGGTTGCTGGCGTACGTGTTGATGACACTCTCGGCACTGCCTTCGCCCCGGAACTGGAGCTGCAGAACACCGCAATCACGTTGCTGGACCAAAGCCAGGAACGGGATATGCTGATCATCCTCGCGGACACCCCGGCGAACCTCGCTGCTGCCGCGGCCCGGCTGTTCACCGGAGAATTCAGAGCAGACTTGGTGAGTGATTTTGTGGCAATACGCAAGTTCGAGGAAATGGGCCAGTAAGCTATGAAGTTACGATCGGGATTCCACCTGTTCCTGCCCATCATCTTGCTCTTGCTGGCTGTGATGGCTGCCTGTGCCCAGGACGAAGATGGTGCGTCCGCTCCCCAGGCGCCGCTTGCTCCTGCACCCACCGAGGCCCCCAGGCCGCTGACGCAAAATGACAGGGCGGCTATCAGCGAGTTCGAGACCCAACTCGAGTCCATTGACGCCGAGTGGGAGAAGTTCTACAGCGAAATGGACAGTTGGCGGGCTGGCCTGGCCGCCTGTCACCCCAGCGCTGCCCAGGAATCCCTGGCCGGCTTGGTGGGCGCCTACGCTGCTGTCGCCGAGAGAGCCCGCGATCTGCCAAGGACGACCACCACCAAGGCATTGGCCGATCTCGTGATCACCGCCGCAGAGGCGGAGGAAACCGCCTTCCGGCGCCTGCGGGATCGCTGGCAGGCTGGGAACATAGCCCTCTTTGAGGTGGTCGAGCAACGGCGTGCCGAGTCCGTGCTGGCCCGGAATTCGGTTACAGACATGTCCCTCGAACTGCGAAACCAGTTTGAGGAAGGTCCCACATTCGAAGAAGTGGCAGGGATGGAGGAGTTCTCCGATACCTTCAACGGCGTCGCCGACGATTGGGACGACTTCCACGACGCCTACGCCGCTTTTGCCAAACGGGAAAGCAAGCTGGAGGAAGTCGACCGCGCCGCCGGGTACGAGCAGCTTGTCACTCAGCTTGCCGGCGTCATGTCGGTCATCAATGCCCTTGAGACTACCGACGCCAACGAGGACTTGGTCGACTCCCTACAGGAAGCTGTCGAGGACGAGGTTGCGGCACTCCAGTTCCTGGCGGACTTCCCGCCTGACCTGACAGAAGAGGACGAAGCCACCTCATCCGCCCCGACACGGTCGGCTGCCACCGCGTCTGCCGCCCCTGCTCCGGCGCCCCAGGCAACCGCCACCCCGGCCGCTGCCGACCCAACTGCGCAGGCCGCCACAGCACCTGATGGGACGGCGCAGGCCGCACCCGCAGTGCCCCAACAGGCTTCCGAACCTGGTGCAGCGCCTTCCGAAGCTCCGGCCACGAAACTCTCCCCGCTCGAGGAGATGGCCGCAGCCATTGACACCACCCAGGCGCTGCTGGAAGAGCTTGAGCAGTCCATCGAGGACATCGTCAATGACAAGTCCGCCGAGAACCTTGTCGACCTCGACGGGTTCGACACCCGGTTCCGGCAGTTCACCGGCAAATGGGGCCAGTTCTACGAGGGCTACGACGAATGGCGCGCCACCGACGGCGGCTGCGATCGCGTCGAGGTTGCCGAGAACCTGACCGGGTTCAGCCAGCAGGCCGAAGATCTGGCGCGGACAGTGAGAGACCTGCCGCAGTCCGGCTTCCTCGTGCCCGTCTATTCCCTGACCGTGGAGGCGGCGGAGCGTGAGTCAGGCGCCATCCGCACCCTCGCGAACTCCTGGACCCCGTTCGCCGTCGACGTGTTCAAGGCCGTCGACGAGGAGCGGGTGAACGCGGGCAGGCTGCGTCGCCAAGCGGGCATCGCGCTCGAGGAACTGCGCAGCCGTCCCTAGCCCGCGATCATCATCTCGTCGGTGTTGATCAGCGGCGACAGCAGCCGAGGGCCGTTGTCCGTTACCAGCACCATGTCCTGCAGGTGCCAGTAGCCGATGTGCGGCTCCAGCGCCACCACCATGCCCTCCTCCAGCACGCGCTCGCTGGAGGGCACCATGTACGGCTCCTGCTGGTGCCACCACGCGCCCACGCCATGGCCCGCCAGCGCCACGTTGCCCTGGAACCCCGCCGCATGGAACCGGTCGTTGGCGTAGTGGTAGATGTCCGCGGTCTTGGCGCCGGGAACGCATCGTTCGATGGTGCCCCGGTAGATGTCGAGCGTCACCTGGTAGACCCGTGTCTGCTCGTCCGAAGGCGCCCCCACGCAGACGCTGCGCGACTGGTGGCCGGGGTACCCGTTCAGGTACGACACGTAGTCGTTGCGAATGATGTCTCCCGCCTCGAATACCATGTCGCTTTCTCCGCCGTAGCCGACGGTGTTGCGGCTGGAGTTTAGGATACCGTGCGCCCAGTTCGCACCGCGACGCAGGCAGCTCTCGATGATGCGGCTGTGCACCAGTCGCTCCGTGTCCCCCGCCCGAATCGTGGGCAGCACCTCCAGGTATGCCTCGTCCAGCAGTCGCGCCCCCGCCTCCAGAGCCGCCACCTCCTCCGACGTCTTGATCCAACGCACCCGGTCCATCAAATCCGTGCTGTCGACGATCCGTGCTTTGGGAAGGAGGGCGTTGATCTCCTCCCAGCGGTTGGCGCTGACGTAGCTCTTCTCGAACCCGATGGTCTCACCGTCCAGCCCCAGGCCCTCCAGCACGTCTGCCGCCCGCTGATACGGCGACTCGGCGTAGTCGTCGACCACCTCGATGCGCTCGAGCCAAGAGTCGCGCCGGGCCAGCGGAGCAGCGTAAGTGTTCAGCACCATCACCGGCTCGCCGTGGCGCGGCCACACCAGCAGCACCTCCCGCGGCGAGTCCGGGAACTCGAGGTGCCGCGCCAGCGTCCCCGGATACGCGAACCCGGCCAGGTACGTGAAGTTCTTGCCCGACCGCGCCACCACGGCCGACACGCCCTCCTCGTCCATCAGCCGGTGCAGCCGATCAACGTTCGCGATAATCTTCCCGTGCGCGTTGGCCATGCCAGACTCCTCTCTCGCCTTGCCGGGTGCGTGGGGCAAACCTACTCAAACCGCAACAATCCGAACAGCTCGCCGAGGTCCGGAGCCTCGTCGATGTGCCACAGGTGCGCCAGCAGCGCGTCCACGCGGCCTGCGTCCAAATGCTCCGACGCCAGCGACCGGAACTTGTCCTCAACCTCGGTGTCCGTCAGTGGGTTCTTGTAGTGACCCTTGTGGTAGGCCACCTGCGCCGAGTGTCGTTCACCCGACGTGGTCACCACCTCCAGGTCGCACAGCATCGCCTCGGGCACACGCCGGTTTGCCTCCTCCGACACCGACACGTTGACCTTGCCCACCAGCCCCAGCAGCGTCTCGTCGAACAGGAACTCGTCGTCGAAGTGGCGGCTCTCCACCCCGCCATACAGCAGCGCCACCGCCGTCGTGTACGGCATCGAGTGGTCGGCGGTCTCACGGTTGGCCGGCCGCCACTTCTCCGCGTCTCCCGCCATGATGTTTACCGCCGTCTGCAGCGTCGCGATGTTCACCTCGGCCACGCTGTCCGGAGCAATGCCGCCCGGCACCTGCGCCCGCACGTCCAGCGCCGCCTGAGCGATGGTCTGCGAGTACTGGCCCAGCGGGAACCGCTTGATGCTGCACTCCGCGATCTTGAACGGCGTCCCGCTGCCTCCCATCGCATTTAGCTCGATTGGACGCCCCGTGACGGCGTTGAAGTAGCCGCCAGCGCCCTCGTAAACCGGCGACGGTCCGGTGATGCCCCGCTGCGCCAGCATCACCGCGAACATGGCATTGCGGGTGGCGTTGGCGTAGGCGCATCCCTTCCACATCGATACGTCGCCGATGCGTGTCTGGTACAGCGCCAGGTTCGAGGCCACGTTGAGGTTCAGAGCCTGCAGCGTCTGCTCCTGCGTCAGTCCCAGCGCCCGCGCCGCCGCCAGCGTGCTTGCCGCGCCGCCGACGGTCACGTGGTCGAATCGCGGCTTGATGTCCACCGTGTCGCACAGGCGGCAGAAAACCTCGTAAGCCAGCACCGTAGACAGGATGAACGTCCTGCCGCTGCCGCCCGACGCCTCCGTGGCCGACAGCGACGCCGCAATGCTGTCACTGGGATGGCCGGACTCGTTGCTGGTGTAGCCGTCATTGAAGTCCAGGTAGCGAATGGCCACCCCGTTGGCGAACGACGCCAGGTCCAGGCTGCTCTGCTGCCCGCTGCCCATCACGGTCACCGGCGCGGTGCTCGAGACCATGCCCGCCATCTCCCGCGCCACCCGCGCTGGCTCGCTGGAGTAGCCGCCCAGCGCGCAGCCCAGTGTGTCGATGATGAACCGCTTGGCCAGGTGTACCGTCTCGTCGGGCAGGTCCTCGTAGCGAAGCGACGATGTGTAGCCGCTGAGCGTCTCGGCCAGGGTGGTCATTTTTCAACTCCTGCTATTTCTGGTGTCGTCCCGGCGGGAGCGGTAACCGCCCCCTACGCGAACTCGGGCATCACCTCGCGGGCGAACAGTTCCATGGACTTCAGCACCTTTTTCTGAGGCATCCCGCCGAAGGAGAAGTTGCAGCCAAAATACCCGACCCCCGCGTCCTGCAGCGCTCGGATCTTCGCGATGATCTGCTCTGGGTTGCCGATGAATGCCCGGTGCTCGGCCAGGTACTCGAAGGATGTCGGAAGCTCGGTGCGGTTCTGGCGAAAGGTGTCCAGGCTGTCGTATACCTCGCTGCCGCGCTTGTATGTGCGACGCCACTGGTTCACGTCCAGTGTCCAGTTGAGGCCGGGCTCGGAGTCGCGGCGGGCTTCCTCCTCGGTCTCGGCCACGTAGAAGTACCGGAAGAACGGTATGCCGCCCATATCCATGGGCTTGCCCGCCTCCCGTGCCCCCTCAACCAGTTGGTGGCAAAGGCTCAGGCCGTCGCTGGTGTCCAGCACCACGCCGATGATGCCGGAGTGCCCGCTGGCCGCGGCGAAGTCCTGGGTCTCCTGGCTTCGCGTTGCTGCAATGTACATGGGCGGGTGCGGCTTCTGCACCGGGGGCGGCACCAGGTTCGTGTTGTGCACCTGGTAGTGTTTGCCTTCGTATGAGAAGTCCCGGGTGGTCCACAGCCCCTCGATGATGCGGATGGACTCCCGGAACCGGTCCTGGCTCTCGACATGGTCCACGCTGTAGCCGGTGTACTCGTAGCCGTCCTGGCCGCGGCCGAACCCGGCGTCAAGCCTCCCCGCGCTCAGCAGGTCCAGCGTGGCAGTGTCCTCGGCCAGCCTGACCGGGTGATGCAGCGGCGGGATGATCACCGCCGTGCCCAGACGCAGGGTCTTGGTGCGGGCCGCGATGTTGGCCAGCAGCATCAGCGAAGCCGACCCCAGCCCGTAGCGCGAGAAATGGTGCTCCGCCAGCCAGCCGCTGTCGAAGCCCAGCTGCTCGCCTACGACGAACTCTTCGGTGATGTTGTCGACAACCTCGGTCGGCGCCGTGTCTTCGGGCCACGGCACATGGGAAAACAGGCCAAATTTCATCAGTAAATTCCGGAAATTGCTGAACGCAAGGATGTGGAACAAGACGGCCCATTATTCCACACCCGAACCACCGCCGCCACCGCCCCGCCCGCCTCTGCAGGGCAATCGCGTCTTAAAAGCCGAGGGTCCTATAAGTCGTCATTCCCGCGCAGGCGGGAATCCAAACCCCCGTCTACCCTCGCACCTGGAACTGAAGGAGGCACTGCCACTCCCATCTCCACCGCCATTCAGACCAGTTTTGTGTGCTGAGTAATAAGACGCGATTGCCCTGCCCGCCTCTGTCCCTCACCACGCCTGCGGAAATGGAAATCGGGTCGGGGAGTTGTGGATTTCCAAAGATTTGATGACAGTCGCCTCTTGCCAAGCCTCATGACACATCCTTACCATCGTATGTGGCGAACTTGAATGATCGCAGATTCAGCCAGCGACCAACGAACCGGGTGAACCGATGGCCGACAGCCTAAACGTCCCACAATTCGTCGCCCCGGCGCAGTCCTGGAGTGGGCGAGAATCCCTCAAATTGGACACTTTTGGACAGAATCGGACGGATATTCCGGGGTCTCCTTTGGCATCTCAGAAAATTCCCTTTGGTTTCCTTCCGTTCCGAAGGTCGGAAGGGGCACGCGCACAGGTCAATCACATTTGGATATATTGATGACACATGACGCTCACCAAGCCTGGTGGAGCCTCCGTACCATATCCTCGCATTCTTGCTGTTGCCCACGGCTCCTCGGGGCATTCCCGGCTTACGGCATGGCCGTCCAGCCATCCGAGAATAGGCGGGAAAACGAGGATGGGACAGGATGGGACAAAATGGGACGGGAATCGCGATTTTTCCGCAAATTGGGGAAATCTCAGATAGGACAGACCGTGAATTTGGGACAAAATGGGACAGGAGTGGGAAAATCCAGTCCCACGGAGACCTCGCATCCCCCACCGCAGCTCTGCCTCTCGCGGATTACCATATTCCATTCCCTGTGCAGCCACGGAATCTCTCCGTCCAAATGCGATAGCCCTGTCCTCCCCAAGAACGCCTCCTTGGGAAATGGGACCGGCACCCAGTGCTATAATCGGCCCGAATCAACTCTAAAAGGTTCGGATCAAATTTGCCCGCATTTGTGGTCTACGGCGACAGTTTCCTGGTGCGGCAGCGGACGGCCGCGCTGGAGTCCGAGAACGGCGCCGACGGCATCCTCGACGCTAACCGCCATCGGATGCAGGGCAACCAGGTCAGCCCCCAGGAGCTCCTCGCCGTCTGCCAGGCTCTGCCTTTCCTCGACACTCTGCGCCTCGTCGCGGTTGATGGTCTGCTGGCCACAGCGGAGTCGCGCTCCGGCGGCGGTCGGGGTAGGCGCGGCGGCGGAGCCGTCGACGAACGCTGGCAGCCTTTGGTGAGCGCCATACCCCAGATGCCGGACACCACGCTGCTGATGCTTTCGGACGGGACGCTGAACGCCAACAACCCCCTGTTGCGCGCGCTCAGCCCGGTCTGCACGGTGGAGGAGCAAACGGCCCCGCGCGGCGAGCAATTGGCCCGCTGGATCAAGGAGACCGCCGAGGCCAAGGGAGCGCCTATCAGTCCGGCGGCCATCCGATCGATGGCCGACCTCGTGGGCAGCGACCTGTGGACGCTGGAACAGGAACTGGAGAAGCTGTCCCTCTACGCCTCGGGACGGGAGATCGGCGAGACCGACATACGCCTGATGGTCTCGCAGGTCCGCGAGGCCAGCATCTTCGAGGCCGTGGATGCCATGATCGACGGGCGTCCCCAGGTGGCGCTCCGCCTGCTGGCCCAGCTCCGGGACGACGGGCGGGAGCCCCAGTACATCATCGCCATGGTGGAGCGGCAGTTGCGGCTGCTGGCCTTGGCCCGGGACTCCGTGGAGCGCAGCGTCCCGCAGAATGAACTGAAGCGGACTCTGGGAACGTCGTCGGACTTCGTGGTGCGCAAGACCATGGAGCAGGCCCGACGACACTCTCGGGAGGACATCGCCTGGCGCTACGACCGCCTGCTCGAGGCCGACCTGTCCATCAAGCAGGGCCGCGTCGACCCCGACCTCGCCCTCGAACTCCTCGTAGGCGATGCCGTCCCGCGTCGTTAGGTGCGGGGCGTTAAGTGGGGATCGACTACTCCGTTTCCTGCGGCACCATCGGGTTGTAGCAGGCCACGAAGTGGTCCTCCTCCGTCTCCGCCAGCGGGGGATGCGCTTCATGGCGGCACTCATTGGTTGCCTTGAAGCAGCGAGGTAGGAAGGGGCACTGCTCCCCAATGTTCACCAGGTCCGGCGGGTTGCCGGGAACGGGCTGTATGTATCGGTCGGGGTCGTCCAGCCGGGGCAACGATTGCAGCAGCGACCAGGTGTAGGGGTGCTGGGCACGGCGGAACAGCGGTATCACGTCGGCCCGCTCCACCATCCGGCCGCCGTAGATCACGCCCACCTTCTTGGCCATCGAGGCCACAACGCCCAGGTCGTGGGTGATGAGAAGTACCGACGAACCCTGCTCTCTGACCAGCCGCCGCAGGCGCTCCAGGATCTCCGCCTGCAGCGTGACGTCCAGGCCCGAGGTCGGCTCGTCGGCGATGAGTAGCTTGGGGCGCAGCACTAGGGCGATGGCCATCATCACCCGCTGGCACATGCCGCCGCTCAGAGAGAATGGGTACTGACCCATCACCCGTTTGGGGTCGGGAAGCCCCATCTCGTGGAGCATCTCCTGGGCCATGCGGTTGGCGTTCCGCAGCGACATGTCGCTGTGCTGGAGGATGACCTCCTCCAGTTGCGACCCTACCGGCTCCACGGGATTCAGGGCCGCCTGCGCGTCCTGGAACACCATGGACACCTCGTGTCCGCGGAGACCCCGAATGTAGTCCGGCCCGGCCCGCATCAGGTCAACGCCCTGGAAGTAAATTCGCCCGCCAAGCACCGAGGAGTTCTGCGGAAGCAGGCCCATGATTGCCAGGGCCAGTGTGCTCTTTCCTGCGCCGCTCTCTCCCACAACGCAGTAGGTCTCGCCCTCCTCCTGGGTGAGGTTGACACCGTTTAGGGCCCGGACAGTGCCGGCAGGGCTGCGAAACTCGACGGAGAGGTCTTCTATTCTCAGGGCTTCGGCCATTGCGGGAGCTCCGTTCGAACAAGAACTTCAGCCACCGGTGCTGAAAGGCTAAGTGGAACCGATGCTATCTGGAAGGCGCACGGGTTTCCGAGAATGACTTGTCCGGGAAGGACTTGCCCGCCTCCGGGACCGGTCGTTCCCGCAGATCAACAGGGCGGCAATCGCCACTCTTCAACAGTCGCATAAGGTCGCCCAGGCATTCCACGCGGCCCCGGAACTCGGTGGCGGCCGTTCCGATCTGGTGGGTCCGGTGGGCATCGCTTCCAGCAACAGACGGGAGCGCCAGCGATTCACAGAGGTCGACCGAGTACCTGTTCTGCTCAGCGGACCCACGCCCATTGTGGGATTCGACAGCGTCGCAAAGCCCAAAAAACGGGTCGGAGATGGCACGTTCCAACATCCCTGCCCGGGCCTCGGGATCGCGACCGGGGTCCTCGAGGAACCGGCGCCGGTAGGGGTGGGCCGCAATGAGGACGCCCCCTTCGCGATCGGCATGGGCCTGTAGGAAATGCGGCTTGTGCATCCCGAACTCGTACCGCTGGAGGCCAAAGGCGAGCACGTGGCCGGCGTCGGTGTTGATCTCACTTCCTGCCAGCACCAGGAATTCGTGGCGCCGCGAAAGCTCTGCAACTCTTTCGGTGGGCCAGAATGCGTCGTGGTCGGTGAGGCAGATGCCGTCGAGACCCGCCGCCTTGGCGCCCTCGATAAGCTCATCGGCGCTCAGGAAGCTGTCGTCGGACATGGGGTAGCTGTGGGTGTGAAGGTCGATGAGCAAAGCAACAGCCGAGGAACAAAAAGGATGCACAATAATAGCACGGGAATCTGGATTGCGAAATCCGGCGGGACAGCTTCCACCCGATCCCTGAGGGCGGGAAAGGGCCGCGTTCCCCACGACGGCGCCTGCACCCTTCCAAAAACAGAGGCACCCGCGCCTCGCAGAGGGCGGGTGCCTTCGTAGTCTCCGTCTGCCCCTAACCTGGGGAGCTTTGCAGTCTAATTCGGCACGAGGTAGCCTTCCTCTTCCAGCGTCTCCAGGATCTCCTCGGCGCGCCTTTCTCCCACCTTCAGCCGCCGCTCGAGGACGGAGGTGCTCAGGTTGGGGTTGCGGGCTGCCAGATCTCTGGCCTTTTCCATCTGGTGCACGTCCATTGTGTCGTTGCCCTCCTCGTCCTCACCGGGCTCCAGGCTGATGGGCGGAATCGGCGGGCCTTCCTGCTCAGCCCAGAAATTCACTAGGGCCTCAACCTCTTCGTCGTAGACCAGGGCGCCCTGCATCCTTTCGGGCCTCGGGGACTCCTTGTGCAGGACGAGCGCGTCTCCCTTGCCCATCAGCTTTTCGGCGCCTACGGAGTCAAGGATTACTCGCGAGTCGACCTGCCCCGACACGGCGAAGGCGCAGCGGGCGGGGATGTTGGCCTTGAGCAGACCGGTGACCACGTTTACGGAGGGGCGTTGGGTTGCCAGGAGCAGGTGGATGCCTGCTGCCCGGCCCAACTGGGCAAGGCGCACCAGGTTCTGTTCCACCTCGAATCCGGCCACCATCATCAGGTCGGCCAGCTCATCCACAATCAGCACCAGGAAGGGCATCTTGTCTTCTGACCGCTCGTTGTACACCTCGATGTTCCTGACGCCAAGCTCCTCCATCTGCTTGTAGCGCCTGATCATCTCGCGACTGAGCCCCCGCAGTGATTCCGTAACCTCTTCCGGCTCTACGATCACCGGCTGGATGAGGTGGGGTATGCCGTTGTAGGGGGTGAGCTCGACGCGCTTGGGATCAACCATCAGGATTCGCAGCTGGTCCGGCGTCTTGGTCAGCAGGAAGGAGGCAATGATGGAGTTGATCTGCACGCTCTTGCCACTGCCGGTGGAGCCGGCAATGAGCATGTGCGGCAGGGCTGCCAGGTCCAGGACGATTGGGTCCCCTCCGGTGTCCTGCCCCATGGCGACGGGCAGGCCACCCTTGCTCATCAACTTGGCAAACTCGGCGGTCTCCAGGACTGCCCGAAGGTGCACCTTGGTGGGCGAAGGCACCGGCACTTCCAGCCCCACCAGCGCCGCGCCGGGCACCGGAGCTTCTACTCGAAGGTACGGGGTCATGAGGGCGAGCGCCAAGTCTTTCTCGCGGGTGATTATGCTCTGAACCTTGACTCGGCTGCGCTCCGACCCGTCTTCATTGCTGGAGCCGCGCTTGGGAACCCAGCCGGGCGAAAGGCCGAACTGGACCACCCGAGGGCCCGCTTTGATGTCGGTGACCTCCACTCGCACCCCGTGATCTGCCAGAGCTTGCTCGACGTGCTTGGCCATATCTCTGAATTCTTCCTGCGTCGCCCCCAATGGCTCCGGAGGGGCCAGCAGCTCGAGCGACGGCAGTTTCCAGCCGTTCTCGTTCCCTTCCTCAGAGGGTTCTTCGGGCGTGTTCAGCCAGGCAAGCAGGTCCTCTCCCTTCCTGCCAATCTCGTCTGATATTTGAGTGCCAGTCATATCGGCTAGGGGAGCGGGTTCCGGCTTGGGCTCCTTGATGGTCCTGATTGCAGGCTGGGTTGGCTCCGCCTTGGGTTCACCCTGCTCCCCCTTGTCCAGAGCCCGTGCAGCGACCCGCGCCTGTCGGCCTGCAACCAGCCTCTCGTTCAGTCGGCCAATTTGCTGGCCGGTTCCGTGAGTAACCTTGCGAACGCCAAGGTAAGCGTACCCCGCTGCCACTTGAAACCAGCGCCACAGGTGGGAGAGGCCATGGGTGTAAAGGGGGCCTATGGAACGGGGATAGAGCACCAGCGGCACGAACGCGACAATGCCCACCATTTTCGCCAGCCCCAGGGGGAGCAAGGACGGGCCTCCGACGACCACTCCCCAGCGGCCAGCCAGGCTGACGTTTTCCAGCAGGCCGCGTGGAGGATGGACATAAGACAATGCCGCAAGGCACAGGGCAGCGGCAGCGGCGGTCGCCGCCCACAGGCGCCAGTGGTGCACCACGATCCTGGGCTGGTAGCGGAGCACAAGGAGGGCCGAGGCTGCCCACAATCCGACGGGAGCCCACCCGTAACCCATGGCCTGCCAAAGCCACTCGCGGTGGCTCTCGTAGAAATACAGGTACGCGCCGCTGATGACTGCCGCTGACAGGACTACAAGTCCGTCAACGAACAGCCAGGGACTGGCGCGGAACATGTCTGCGAAGGTGGGCGGAGCGGTCCTCGCGGTGGTGGCCATCAGGCGCCTCCTTACCGGTCGCGATCTGGCGGCAACCAAGGCAGGAGACTGGGAACACCCTTATTCATACCCACACCCACACCCTCCACATAAAGGGAGGGAACCGGGGTCTCTTCAGACCTCGGTCACCACGGGGATTATCATAGGCGATCTGCGCGTTACGTTAGCTATAAAGCCGCGGGCAGTTTCGCGCACTTTTGACTTTATTTCATCTTCACTGGGTGGCGGGCCGCCGTTTGAATACAATTCCGATATCAGGTGGACCCCCAGATCCTTGAACAGTGCGCCGGTTTCGCCCTCGTCCATGAATCCGCTGGCAACGGTCAGGGGCTCCCCCGACAGTAAGCGGCTATCGCGGTCCACCGCCACTACCACCACCACCACACCGTCGCGGGAAAGACTGCGGCGCTGGGTGAGCACCTGGCTCTTGTTGTCCCGTCGGGAGACACCATCGACGAATATCGGGCCCGCCTTTATTCGGTCCGCAGTGGACGCGCCTTCCGCGCCGAGTTCCAGAACGTCGCCATCCTCCAGGACGAATATCCCGTCCTGGGCAACGCCGAGATCCCACGCCAGTTGGGCGTGGGCGTTCAGGTGCCGGTATTCTCCGTGGACTGGCACGAAGTAGCGGGGCTTGACCAGGTTGAGTACCAGTTTGAGCTCCTCCTGGCTGGCATGGCCGTGAACGTGGACAGTTGCGTTGCGGTCGTAGAGGACGCGGGCACCTTGCCGCAACAGATTGTCGATGGTGCGGCTGACCGGCAACTCGTTGCCTGGGATCGGCGTGGCGCTGATCACCACGGTGTCACCCTCCCTGATGCTCACGTCGCGATGGTCCTCGTTGGCGATGCGCACCAATGCCGAAGTGGGCTCGCCCTGGCTGCCCGTGGTCATCAGGACGACCTGTTCCGGAGGCAGGTTGCGAGTGGCGTTCAGGGGCACCAGGATCCCGGCGGGCAAACGCAGGTACCCCAGCTCGGAGGCTACGTTGACCGTCTCCACCATGCTGCGCCCCACGATGCTGACCTTGCGCCCGTGGCGCTCCGCCGCGTCCACTACCTGCTGTACCCGGGAAACCAGCGAGGCGAAGGTGGCAACCATGACCCGGCCGGGTGCTTCCCTGATCGCCCGATCCAGTGCCTCACCAACTACCTGCTCCGATGGGGTGTACCCGGGAACCTCAGCGTAGGTCGAGTCGGAGAACAGGAGCAGGACTCCCTCTGCGCCATAGCCAGCCAGGGCGGTCAGATCTATTGTCCGGCCATCCACCGGAGTATGGTCGATCTTGAAATCTCCGGTGTGAATCACTGTGCCCAGAGGTGTGCTTACAGCGATGCCCATGGCGTCGGGGATGCTGTGGCATACCCGGAACCACCGGGCTGCGAAGTGCTGGCCGAACTGGTAGGGGATACCGGGATCAATGGGGGTAGACGTGAACTCCCGAGTGGCGCGGCGCTCCTTGAGCTTGGCGGAAATAAGACCGTGGGCCAGCCTCGGGGCGAAGACCTCCGTTGGAATCTGAGGAAGGATGAAAGGCAGGGCGCCTATGTGGTCCTCGTGACCGTGGGTTATAAGGATGCCGCGAATCCGGTCGGCTCGTTCCACTAGGTAGGAAACGTCAGGGATGATCAGGTCCACACCCAGCATCCCTTCCTCTGGGAACTGGACGCCGCAGTCTATGATGATGATGTCGTCGCCATATTCAAGGGCCAGCATGTTCTTGCCGATTTCCCCCAACCCTCCCAGGGGAATGGCACGGAGCTTCTCAGTCGATTGGGTACTCATTCCTATCCAAAACCTAAAACATCGAAAGTTGTTGCGGGCCAGCGGCCTCTTCAGGCCCGTCCTGGCCAGTACTGTTGTCGGGATATTCGTCCCCTGGGGGTGCATCCGGCGCTACATGCGGCTGAGCCGGAATCGGAGCCGGGGCGCCGAATAGGTCCATCTGGGCGGCCGTCTCCGCTTCGTCAACTGGCGTATCCGTGTCCACTGTGGACGCAGCGTCTTCCCCCGGCTCCGGTTGGGGGGGCGCGGCGAGGACGGCTGCGATTGCTCGAAAGTCCTCCACCAAAGTTGATCGCAACTCTGGACGCCTCAACGCCGCAGCGGGGTGCAGCACTGGGAAAATCTGGTGCCCGTCTTTTTCACGCAGCTTGCCGCGGGCGCGAGTGACGCTTTCCCCAGGGAAGAATCGCCCCAACGAGAATCGCCCCAGGGTTACGATCAATTTGGGGTTTACCAGCTCGATCTGCCGCTCAAGGTACTTGGCGCATGCCGCGATTTCCGGGGGCTGAGGATCGCGGTTGTCTGGGGGCCGGCACTTGACCATATTGGCGATGAAAACTTCATCGCGGTTCGTGCCTATGGATGCCAGCAACCCCTCCAGGAGCTGTCCCGCCGGCCCGACGAACGGACGTCCCTGGCGGTCTTCGTGAAAACCCGGTCCCTCGCCGATGAACATCAGGTCGGCGGATGGGCTGCCCTCTCCCGGCACCGCGTTTGTTCGCCCGCGATGAAGCGGACAATCGGTGCAGGCGCGAACCGCCTGGGCCACATCGTCCAGGCTATCCATTCCATCCTTGCGTTGGGCGGTTCCGTCTCATCCTGCCCGGCAAACGGCACAGTCTATGGGACGGCACAAAACAGGGGAAACCACAAAAGGCCCGATCGGATGGGATCCGAATAGGAGAGGACCGGAAACTCTGCCAGTGGTGGCGGTCGTCAGTCGTCATCTATGCCGCGACCCTTCAGATAGGCCACGGCATCGGAGACGGTGGCGATAGAGCCCGCGTCCTCGTCGGGAATCTCCAGAGGGGACTCCTCGGTGGAGAATTCCTCCTCGAAAGCCATTATCAGCTCGACCAGGTCCAGGGAGTCGGCATTGAGATCCTCGATGAAGGACGAGCCTTCTTCCACGTCGGCCTCGTCGGCTCCCAGTTTGTCTACAACAATGTCTTTTACGCGTTCATAAACTGTGGGCAAGGTTCAACTCCCATCTGGTGCAGGACCGGCTGCGACCAGTTCCCCGGATTCCAAGCTGGTCATAACGGAGCCTAAGACCCCGTTTACGAACCTGGCCGAGCTGTCGCTGCCGAACACCTTGGCCAGCTCCACCGCTTCGTCAATCGCCGCTTTGGGTGGAGTGGCCGGATTATGCAAAAGTTCGAAAATGGCAATTCGCAAGATATTACGGTCTACTATGGGCAACTGGGTCACCGGCCATGCCGGGGCAAACTGGCCAATGAGGCCGTCGAGCCTCTGCCGGTGAACGCTAACGCCGCGGTGCAGCCTGTCGGCAAACTCCATGGCGGTGCGGTCAATGTCCTCATCCAGCCAGTCGTAGTCAGGGCCGGGCCTGCGGGCCTGATCGTCGCCCCATGGCCTTCCACATACATCTGAGGCAAAAAGGGACTGCAGCGCTACGGACCTCGCCACACGCCTTGGGTCAGCCGCCTTGACCATAAAAACCCAGCCCCTGGCAAGTCCCGGAGGTTTTAGTCTGTCGCAAGTGCCAGTTTCCGGATGGAATCCGGATCGGCCACTGCGGAAACTTCCACCTCGCGGTCAATTCGCTTGATCAGTCCAGCCAAAACTCCACCCGCTCCGAATTCGACGAACCGGGTAATCCCGGAGTCGACCATGGCCACCACCGAGTCCTTCCACTGGACACAGCGGCAGAGTCCATTGACCAGCTCGTCGGGAATCTCTTGGCTGCTGTTCAATGAGCGGCAGTCGCAATTGGCGATGATAGGCATTCTGGGTTCATGGAGAGTCAGCGAATCCAATTCGGCAGAAAGCCCCGCCTCGGCCTCAACCATGAGCGAGGAATGAAAGGCCCCGCTGACTGGCAGCGGCACAGACTTCCGGGCCCCGCGAGCGGTGGCGAGGTCGACGGCCTGCGCTACCGCCATGCGGCTTCCGCTGATTACTATCTGGTTGTCGGTGTTGATATTGGCCAACTCTACGCCAGTCTCGGCGCAGACCTGCCCCAGCGCGAATTCGTCCAGTCCCAGGATCGCTGCCATGGTGCCAGGACGGCTCATTGAGGCCTGGTTCATCAGTTCGCCCCGGCGGCGTACCAGTCGCACAGCGTCCGGGAAGCCCAGAACTCCCGCAGCCACTAGTGCCGTATATTCGCCCAGGCTGTGGCCGGCAACGGCCTTCGCTTCCATCGCTTGGGGACCGGCATATTCCGCCCATGCGCGCCAGGCGGCGATGCTAACAGTCATGATAGCCGGCTGGGAGTTGGCAGTGTTCTGCAGCTCTCCAGCAGGACCCTCGAAAATCATTCGGGACAGTGGGAACCCAAGGCTGTCGTCCGCTTCTTCGAAGGTGTCGCGGGCCGCCCGGGATTCCTCCATCAGGCCAAGTCCCATACCCACCTTCTGCGAACCCTGCCCAGGGAACACGTAGGCCCGGTTGTTGTCTGAATTGTACGTGGCAGCCTCCAGAATTGAGAGACGCATTTTTGAATTATTCAGCGGATTTTAAGACATAACGCGGGGTCTGCGCAATGCAAATAATATGCACATTATGTGAATTTATTGTCCTTGGTCCCTTTTCTGCCGGTGTACTCCATCCGCCCAGTCGGCGCTCCAATCACACCTGATTTTGTGCATATCTTCGGCGATTTGCACTCATTAGCCATCAAGGGCCCTCTCTGCGTAAAGGGTGCAAAAGCAGTACAGAGCAATGAGAGAGGGTCAGGACAAATTCTCTACTACCTGCCGACCCCGGTAGTACCCGCATTGAGGGCAGGCGGTGTGAGGCATCTTCGCAGTTCGGCAACGCGGGCAATTGGCGGCGTGTATCGGCTTGAGTTTGTAAGACGCCAGCCGACGTCCCTTCCGTGCGCGTGTAAGTTTCTTTTTGGGTAGTGCGCCCATTGTGCTGTCTCCTATGAGCCATCCCCAGATCGTGGGACGCTTCGTTGATGGCTGCGCTCAAGTACGGTTTCTGTACGCGCAGCGGCTCCAATTCGTGGTTCTTGGGAATGCGGGCGGTTCACACTAGGCAAACCGCAGTCGGAGTTTTACCTGGAATCGCTGGAGAGAAGGTCTGTCAGTGTACCCCACCGAGGGTCGATTGGAGTGCTGTCGCATTTGCACATTCCCATGTTGAGATCCGCCCCGCATTCCGGGCAGAGCCCCTGGCAATCCTGGCGACACAACGACCTTAGAGGCTCGCAGGTAAGAAGGTACTCGCGCAGCACGTCGCTCAGGTCCAGCATCTGGCTGGTGTCAATGTGCACCACGCCTTCGGATAGGTCCGGCGGGTACATCCTTCTGCCCGTCGACGGGTCGACAGTGGGGTAGCATTCCTCCTCAAGGGTAAGCGTGGAGATCCGGGCAAAGTCGATAAGGCACCTGCTGCAGGACGCCCCCATCTCGACGTCGACGGTTGCAAAAATCAACAGGCCCTCATGGGTGCGAAGCAATCTTATGCTGCCCCTTGCCTGACCTGCCGACAGGCCGTCCAGCTCACTGGATACCGGTTCGTTCAGTTCGAATCGCCTCGTGGAGCCAGTGGGCTCCATCATCAGTCGCGATACATTATAAAGCATGTTAATCGGCTGTTCCGATAATCGCCATACTGAATTATAAAATTTGGACGGGCGTGGTTGTCAAGAAAAACGCTTCAAGGAGCTTTCGTGAGAGACTCCGAACGAACGGGGGAGCCCTGTTGCACTATAGCCGACCTGCCATGTTGTCCCTTATGAAATCCACGATTTCGCCCGTGGAGGTGCCTGGCCCGAATACCTCGGTGATTCCGAGGTCCTTCAGGGGCTGCCGGTCCACCGCCGGGATTATGCCGCCGACCACCACGAGGACATCCTCCATGCCCTGGTCTCCAAGTAGGTTCATCACCTCGGGCAGGATTTCCAGGTGGGCGCCCGAAAGAATGCTCAGGCCAAGAACGTCCACGTCCTCTTGTGCAGCAGCCTGAACTATCATCTGGGGGCTCTGTCGGATACCTGTATAGATGACCTCCATCCCCGCATCCCTGAGGGCCCGGGCTATCACCTTTGCGCCTCGGTCATGGCCGTCCAGACCGGGCTTGGCAACCAGGATACGGACGGGGCGTTCGTTATTCTGCATCTCGCTACATTCTTCGTAAGAGTTCCGCGCCGTGTCTTGGGGCGCACTTGTGTGCGCCCCAAGACACGGCGCGGAGTTGCTGATGCTAGATAGCGTAATCCTTCAACAATTGGCGCGCAATCAGCAGTCGCTGGACCTCCGACGTTCCCTCGTAGATCGTGGTTACGCGGGCGTCCCGAAGGATGCGCTCAACCCCTGCCTCCTGGAAGTACCCGGATCCGCCGTGAATCTGCAGCGCCTTGTCGGCAACGCGGATGCACATCTCGGACGCGATCAGCTTGGCGATGGAAGCCTCCTGCAGGAAAGGCTCTCCAGCGTCCTTGAGTGTGGCGGCGTTCATGGTGACCACGCGGGCGGCGTGCACCTCGGAAGCCATGTCGGCCAGCATGAACTGGATGCCCTGGTGCTGGGCGATGGGCTGACCGAAGGTTTGGCGCTGCTGGGCATAGCGCAATGCAGCCTCCAGCGCCGACTGACCGATACCGGTGCTCTGGGCGGCGATGATGATGCGGCTGGAGGTCAGAATCTCCATGGCTTGGTTGAAGCCACGTCCCTCTTCGCCCAGCAGGTTCTCGGTGGGGACGGGCGTGTCCTGGAAAACGATCTCGTCCGTGGTGGAGCTGCGCATGCCGAGCTTCCCGTGCATGGGGTTGATGGTCAGCCCCGGCGAGCCCTTGTCGACGATGAATGCGCTCACGCCCTTGTATCCCTGGTTGCGGTCCTGCGTGGCGAAGACCACGATGTTCTGGGCCACCGAGGCGTTGGTTATGAACATCTTGCTGCCATTCAGGAAGTAGGTGCCGTCTCGCTCGACCGCGGTGGTCTGCATCGCCGCGGCATCTGAGCCGCCCCCAGGCTCGGTTAGACCGAACGCAGCCACGCCTCGACCGTCCACCAGCGGCGGCAGGACACGCTCTTTCTGCTCCTCGCTGCCGAACCGGTCGATGGATGCCACCCCCAGGGCCAAGTGCGCCAGCCAGCTGACGGAAGCTGAAGCATCTCCCCTCGCCACCTCCTCGGCCGCGATGGATACCTGCCGGTAGCCGGCGGGGCCGCTGCCTCCGTACTTGACGTCGACACCCAGGCCGGTCAGCCCCAGCTCAGCGAACCCTCGCCAGGCGTCCCATTGGAACTCGCCTCGTTCGTCTGACTCCCTTGCCTTGGGCGCAATCTCGCGGTCCACAAAGTCGCGCAGAGTTGTCTGGAGCATCTGCTCCTCTTCGTTAAGTATCAGATCGGCCATGTGGGTTACTCTCCTGTATCGCCACCGAAATCTTCAAACTATTTTACAGGCGCCTCGCCGGTTGCCGTAACTCCCAGCTGGAGATGATCCGTCGAATCGAGTAAGCAATTCCCCACGATTCTCTGGCCCCGCTCGGAAATCAAAGAACGGGTGCCTCAGCACCGCCCCTAAAACGCCGCCATCTCCTCCTGCTCGCCGAATACTGTGCGGAAGACGCCCGAGATTTCGCCGAGTGTGCAATAGGACTCGACGCATTCCAGGATGGCTGGCACGGTGTTGTCATCGGAGCGGGCCACCTCTTCCAGGCGTGCCAGCGCCGCCTGCGCCGCTCCGCCGTCGCGTTCTCGGCGGAGGCGCTCCAGGCGGGCGACCTGCTGGCGGGCGGCTTCCTCGTCGACGCGCATCAGCCCCTCCACTGGCGGCTCATCAGACACGTACCGGTTCACACCCACGATGGTGCGGTCCCCCGATTCCACCTCCTGCCGGTGGCGGTACGCAGCGTCACCGATTTCGCGCATCTGGAATCCGTCTTCGATTGCGGGTACGGCTCCCCCCATATCATCAATGCTCCTGATGTACTCCAGGGCCTGCTCTTCAAGGTCGTCGGTCAGGCTTTCGATGTACCAAGAGCCGCCGAGAGGGTCCACAACATCGGCCGTGCCGCTCTCGTAGGCCAGGACCTGCTGGGTTCGCAGGGAAAGCTGGGCCGACTCCTCAGTGGGCAGGGCGAGTGCCTCGTCGCGGGAGTTGACGTGGAGCGATTGAGTGCCCCCCAAGATGGCCGCCAGGGCCTGCACGGTGCACCGGATGACGTTGTTGTCTGGTTGCTGGGCCGTGAGGGAGACGCCGGCCGTCTGGGTGTGGAAGCGCAGCATCATTGAGCGGGGGTCCTTGGCCCCGAAACGGTCCCTCATGATGCGGGCCCACATGCGGCGGGCCGCCCGGAATTTGGCGACCTCCTCGAAAAGGTTGTTCTGCGCCACGAAAAAGAAGGACAGCCGCGGGGCAAACTCGTCCACCTTGAGGCCGGCGTCCAGCGCGGCCTGCACGTAAGCGATCGCATTGGCAAAGGTGAACGCCAGTTCCTGCACCGCCGTCGCCCCCGCCTCCCGCATGTGGTAGCCCGATATGCTGATCGTGTTCCAGCGCGGCACGTTCTCGGCGCAGTACTTGAACACGTCCACCACCAGCCTCATGGACGGGCGCGGCGGATATGCGTATGTTCCCCGCGCGATGTACTCCTTGAGGATGTCGTTCTGGATGGTGCCACTCACCTGGTCGGGCGATACGCCCTGCCGTCCGGCGGCGGCGATGTAGAAGCACAAAAGCAGCGATGCCGTGGCATTGATAGTCATGGACGTGCTCACTCGCCCCAGCGGGATGCCGTCGAACAGCGTCTCCATGTCCTCAATACTGCTGATGGGCACGCCCACCTTGCCAACCTCGCCCTTTGCAAGCGGATGGTCCGAGTCGTACCCGATCTGCGTGGGGAGATCGAAGGCAACAGACAGTCCTGTCTGGCCCTGCTCCAGCAGGTAACGGTAACGATGGTTGGTGTCGGCGGCTGTTGCATATCCCGAGTATTGCCGCATCGTCCAAACCCGGCCCCGGTAAGCGCTGGGCTGGACTCCCCGGGTGTACGGAAACTCTCCCGGAAACCCGATATTCTCGGCATAGTCATGGCCGCGTGAGTCCAGGTCCTCCGGTGCGTACAGCGGTTCGATTTCCAGGCCGCTGTCGGTCTCGAATGATTCGCGGCGTTCGGGATAGCGGGCCACGGCTGGCTGAAGAGTTTCCTCCTGCCATTGCTGCTTGTCCTTGCTGGGCATCTTGCCCTCCTTGGCCATCTGAAACCGTAGCAGCCAGTGTAACCGTAAGCCTATACAGGCTCAAGGCGCGCCCCAACTGACGCCGCAGGGCGTATAATGGAATGGTTACATAATGGTTCGATTGAACCGGAATTGAGCCTGGCTGTAAGCAATACAAAATCAAAAGTCGGATAATACAGGCTCAGGGAGGGGATAAATCATGGTCTTGGGAAATTTCGGCCGCACTATTAGAGATTCCATTACCGGCACCATATCTGGAGCCGGCAATGTGCTGGAAACCACGGTGTCCTCGGCGAGGGATGTGACCGTTGGCGCGCTGTCCGGTTCCCGGGTGGCGGTCAATGAATTGCAGGGGCTGGTTGTCGACGTAATGCAGGGCACGATCCAGGCTACCGGAGGGGTGGGGGCAGAACTCGGCTCCACCGCCAAGGGCGCTGTTATCGGCGTAATTCGCGGCGTGGGTGAGGTGGCGACCGTCACCGTCGGCGTCTGCAGTGACACGGTCAGGGCAGCCATCAAGGGCACCAGCGATGTCGGAGGCGACGTGGCCACGGTTGCTCGCAGCGCCGTGGAGGGCACTCTGGAAACAACCAAGAGCGTCGGCCTGCGCGCTGAGGATGCGGTATTCAGCGTTACTCGTGGCGCTATTCAGGGTACGAGAGATGTGGGAGGCGACCTCGGCTCTACTGCTCGGGATGCGGCAAAGGGCGCAGTAACCGGGACCGCAGAGGTGGGTGGCAACGTGCTGCAGGCCGTCGAAGACAGTACCCGCGGGCTCATCCAGGGCGCTGCCGATGTCGGCGGCGACGTTGGCTCTGTTACCCGCAATGCCGTCGAGGGGACCATCGAGGCGACCGCCTCCGTATCCGTCCGGTTGCAGGACGCGGCCTTCAGCGTGGCCCGGGGCGCCATTCACGGCTCCCGCGAGATCGGAGGAGACCTGGCAAGCACGGCTCGGGACACCATTAACGGCTCGGTCATCGGTGCCAACCAGATCGGCGGTAATGTGCTGGTAGCCATTGAGGACACCGCTCGTGGACTGGTGAAGGGCACGGCTGAGGTCGGCGGCGATGTCGCCGGAGTGGCAAGAACAGCGGTCGAGGAGTCCATCGAGGCCGCCAAGCGAATTGGCATCAGGGCAGAGGACGCGGCATCAGCGGCAGCCAACGGGGCCGTCAGTGCCGCAGGCTCCTTTGGCGAGGCCACGACGACTGCTGTAACCAACAATGTGAGCGGTGTCATCGGCGGCGTCTCGGTTGCGCTGAGGGCCCCGTTCCGCTCTCAGGAACAGGAAAAAAAGGACGACGCCTCCTGAGGTCACTTTCACCCCACGGCAACGTCGGGACAACTGGCATCATTGCCAGGCATGACAAGCCGGGAACCGCCGGTGGAACACTCAACCTTCGAACGGGGGACCCGTGCCAACGAGTCCCCCGTTTACAATCAGAATATGCTGAGCATCCCTGAGCCCCTGACTCGAATTCAGAGATGGTTGTTCTCAGCCGGACAGCGGTCCGTGAGGGTGCCCTCGCGTGCGAGCCACTTGCACCCGCGACTACGCGCCCGGATCCGTTGGTTGAGGGTCAGGCTGGTCCGCGTGCCGGGGATGGAGCTTGCGTGGCGCACCTGGCGCGAACTTGGGGATGACCACGCTATAGATCTGGCCGCCGCGATTGCCTACTACTCCGTCCTTTCTCTCTTTCCTTTGGCCATCGGGCTCGTGAGCTTGTTCAGCCTTGTGCTGGAATCCGAGGCCGTTGAGCGGGAAGTCCACAATTTCTTCAACACATATTTGCCAGGTTCTCACGGAATCCTGACGGCCAACGTGGAAGCGGTGCACAACATCCGCGGTGTGCTGGGTATCTTCAGTATCGTGGGCCTGATGTGGTCCTCCACTTTGCTGTTCGGTGCCGTTACGCGGGCCGTGAACCGGGCCTGGGATATCGACCATGACAGGCCCTTTTACATCGAGAAGCCGCGCCACATCCTGATGGCCATGAGCGTCGCCCCGCTGTTCATTATTTCTTTGGTGCTGACTACGGGTCTGCAGGTACTGGGCAGCGAGAATATTCCGGTGTTGGGCAGGCTTGCGTTCCTCGAACACAACGGCATCAACGCTCTGGTGAGGCCTGTGCCGTTTGTCTTCTCGCTGATCATATTCCTGCTCATCTACAAGTTCACTCCCATGGTCCGCACCTATTGGCGTTTTGTCTGGCCGGGAGCAATACTTGCCGCACTGTTGTTCGAAGCCGCCAAGAGCTTTTTTGTATTTTATCTCGAGAACTATGCCGCTTTCGAGAGAATTTATGGCACGCTGACGTCGGTGATTGTCCTTCTTGCCTGGACCTACCTGTCTGGTTTTATTGTCGTCATCGGCGCCGAGGTGTCATCCGAGTATTATCGGATAAGAATGGGCGGAGTCAGGGGACGCCCAATTGCATTCGGCCGCCGCCGCCGCTCCCTCCGTTTGCGCAGATAGGGGCTCCTCCGGATTGCCCCCGCTCCGGTGCCGTTCGATTGAGGCCGTTCGCCGGCTTGCGATTGGTCGTTGCCGTGAAGCAAACCCTAATGAGGCATTTCCAAGCGGCGGGAATGGAACTGCACCCGGAATCCAGCATGTCGCCCCGTCCCCTTGCTGACTCTATCCACTGAACCCTGTTCACTGACAGAAGCCCCTTGCTAAGCCTCATGACACATCCCCACCATAAAATGCAGCGGATCCATAGGCCCGTGATTCCAACACCGCGACCGACGCAGCAGGCGCATCCAAGATCGACTACCCCGACCTTAACTCCGGCACGCCACACCAGGCCGCAGGGCCTGCACCCGACTCGATCGGGGGCAGGCGCCGAACCTCAGGAAATAGCAAAACTGCATAGAGCTGCACACACTTCACCCCCTTAACGGCATTAACCCCAATTGCAGTCCCCCTACTCCGGCGCCCCAATGCCCCCTGGGAATCCGGAATCCAGGGCCGGGGTTCATCGTAGGTCAGTGGCAGGTCCCACGGCAGAAGTGATGGTTCGACCGCCTGAAACGGAACGCTGCTTCCCCGACCGCTCTTCTTGCGACGCCTATCCCACGCCCATATACTCAGGCAACGACCGGGCACTCACCAAGGGCGCCGGTTGCGACCTGCGACCTGAAGGACAAGCCGAGGGTCTCGGTGGGATGCCGCTTTGGCGCGCGTCGCCCCAATCGAACGTTGCCCCAACCGAAGAGGATGTGACACCCGTGACTGCTCAACCATCCACCCAATCGTACATCGGCGCATCCATCCTCAGGCGGGAAGACGTGCGATTCCTCACCGGGCGGGGCCAGTACCTCGACGACATCCGCGTTTCGGGAATGCTGCACGCCGCGATTTTGCGCAGTCCCCACGCCCATGCCCGGGTCTTGGGTATCGACGCCTTGGCTGCTCGGGCGGTCGAAGGGGTTGTGGCCGTATTCACCTACTCAGACATGGCCGAGTTGGCCAAGCCAATTCCCATGCGTGTCTTTCCGTTGCCGGGACTGGAAGACTACTTGCAGACGCCCCTCTCCGCCGACACCGTGCGCCACGCTGGAGAGGCGGTGGCAGTGGTGGTCGCCCAAAGCCGCTACATCGCCGAAGACGCGCTTGATTTGATCGCCGTCGACTATGAGCCTCTGCCCGCCGTGACCGGTGTTAACGACGCGCTGACTGATTCGGTGCTGGTTCACCCGGCCAACGGTACCAACCTGGCCGGCT
Source organism: Dehalococcoidia bacterium (assembly GCA_965215675.1). Lineage (GTDB taxonomy): Bacteria > Chloroflexota > Dehalococcoidia > Lucifugimonadales > UBA3495 > VXOI01. The sequence continues at coordinate 1,155,161 of OZ244112.1, forward strand.
CTGCGGAGATAAACGTGGGAGACGTGGATGCGGCCTTCCGCGAGGCCGACTACATTCGCAGGGAGGAGTTCCGCACCAACCGCCACACCGCTAACCCGATGGAAACGCGAGGGCTGCTTGCCAGCTACGACCCTTCCGATGGCCACATGCGGGTCTGGGGACCGACCAAGGTTTCTCACACCAACCGCGCTATACTCGCGCGCCACCTCGAAATTGAGGAGGAACGCATCCACTTTATCGAGCCGGATGTGGGTGGCGGATTTGGAGTCCGGGGCGAATTCTACGCCGAGGATTTCCTGATTCCTTTTGCCTCGTTCAGGTTGGGGCGTCCCGTCAAGTGGGTCGAAGACCGCGTGGAGCACCTTGCCTCGGCCAATCACTCCCGCGAGGTCCTGTGCCAGGTGGAGATCGCAGCACGCAACGACGGCACATTGCTGGGGCTGAAGACGACGGTCTACGGAGATATGGGCGCCTACGTACGGACCCACGGCAGCGTGGTGCCGGCCCTGACTGCCGTCATGATGACCGGCCCCTATCGCGTTCCCAATTTCCACGCCTCTGTGAACTGCGTCATGACCAACAAGATGGGCGCTGGTACCTACCGCGCCCCTGGATTCTTCGAAGGGACTTTCATCCGGGAGCGATTGCTTGACATGGTAGCCGGCGACCTCGGTCTGGATCCGGCGGAGCTTCGCCGCCGCAACCTGATCGCCGCCAGCGAGATGCCCTACGACGCTGGCCCCACCCGCCTTGACGGGCGCAACACGGTGTATGACAGCGGGGACTACGCCAGCGCATTCAACCGCACTCTGGAGCAGATAGGTTACGGCGAGTTGTCCTCAAGGGAAGGCCCCGACGAATCGGGGCGCTACCACGGCGTTGGTATCGCCTCCTACGTCGAACCGACCGGCTTTGGGCCCTTTGAAGGCGCACGGGTCCTGGTCACGCCGGAGGGCGCGGTGGAGGTGTACCTCGGCACGACCACCATGGGGCAGGGACATGAGACTGTGATGGCCCAGATCTGCGCCGACTCGCTCAGCGTGCCCATCGAGGACGTGACCATTTTCCATGGCAGCACCGACTACATACCCGCCAGCATCGGCACCTTTGGCAGTCGGGCAACGGTGATGGCCGGGAGCGCCATTGACATGTCGTGCCAGACCCTGCGGGCCAGGATCCTGGCCCTGGCAGCCAGCTATCTTGACACTGCGCCAGAGGTTCTCGACCTTAGGCACGGCATCGTTGTCGTGAAGGACAGCCCCGTCGACGAGAGGCAGTTGACGCTGCAGCAGGTGGCGGCCCTGGCCGAATCCCAGCGTCAGTTCGACGATCCCGACACCGCTCTGGACGCCACTGAATACTTCCGCATCGAGGAATGGACCTACTCCTACGGCAGCCATGCCGCCCACGTCGCAGTGGACCCGGAGACGGGCAAGCTGGAGGTCTTGCGCTACGTGGTGGTGGAAGACGTGGGGCGCTGCATTAACCCGATGACAATGCACGGCCAGTCGGTGGGTGGAGCAGCCCAGGGAATAGGCGGCGCCGTGTTGGAAGAGCTCGTGTATGACATCAGCGGGCAACTGATCTCGGGTACCCTGATGGACTACCTGCTGCCCACCAGCCAGGACATACCGGACATAGAGACCGTGATAACCGAGGAGGCCCCTTCACCCCTGAACCCGCTGGGCGTCAAGGGCGCGGGCGAAGGTGCGATCCTGGCGACCGGCGCCGCCTTGGGCAACGCCGTCGCCAATGCCCTCGCCCCCTTCGGCGTACGGGTGAACAGCATGCCCTTCAGTCCCGACAACATTCGGCGCTGGATTGCCGAGGGGCAGAAGGGGTCGGAACAGGGCAGCTAGCCCAGGACGGCTATCGCCTCAATTTCCACGTCGAGGCCCGGCTCCGCCAGCGCGCTGATTTCAATCAGCGAATTGGCCGGGTACTTCCCCTGGAAGTACCGTTCGAATATCTCCGCCTGTTTTTCCGGTTGGCTGGTCCAGTCCGCAATGCTGGTGACGAAACAGGTGATCTTGGCGATGTCCCCCGGACTGCCTCCTTCCGCCTTGACGACACCGACAACCCGCTTGAGAGTCTCCTCCAGCTGTTCCATCAACGGCTTTCCCTGCGCGTCGGAGCCGCGAGCTGTGCAGCCAGAAACGAACAGCAGATTGCCGGCGCGCGTCCCCCGGCTGTACGTGGGACCCGCTGGAGCTATGTCCGGATAGTCCCGGTGTTCAACTGCCATGGTTTACTTCCAGGAAAAAATTTATGGTTAAATACCATCGCTTTCGATAGCACGATGATCGGCCGATACAGAGCATTTGGTACAGTCTCACGTCAGGAAATATCGGTTGGAACGTGACCGCCTGCCGCACCGATTGGCGTACCCATCGGCTGGGAACCTATAATAGCGGCAATTTCTCCAATTCTGTTTCGAGTTTAGTTCCGGGTTTCTCGGAGGGAAATGGGCGAGGCCCACCTCGAAAGTCAACTATTTGTTGACTTGGTAACCGTTGTCATCGCTGCCTTTGTGGGCGGGGTCGTGGCCCGTGTCCTGCGGGCCCCGCCAGTGCTGGGCTACTTGGCCATGGGCATGATCATCGGGCCCTATGTTGCTGGGAGGACCGGCGACGAATGGCTGCATTTTGCCACGGTAGCGGACGTTCCAACGGTGCACAAGCTGGCCGAGATCGGTGTCGTGCTCCTCGTCTTTGCCATTGGCATCGAGATTTCCTTTCGGGAGCTGGTGAGCCTCGGCAAGGTCATCGTAGTCGGCGGCATTCTGCAGATCGGTGTTACGGCGGCCCTGCTCACTCCCATAGGCCTGTTGCTGGGACTGGACACGACCACGGCTATCATACTGGGAATGGTGGGTGCTTTGAGCAGCACCATGGTGGTGCTCAAAACACTGACGGACAGGGGCGAAATTCATAGCCTGCACGGGCGCCTCCTGACTGGTTTCCTCCTGATGCAGGACCTGGTCTTCATTCTGATGATCGCCATGCTGCCGGCCTTTGTCGGTAGCGGCGGGGCCGAGGTTCTGAGAGAGGCGGGGATCGGAATACTTAAAACGGTAGTAATCATCGGCGGTGTGGCACTGCTGGGCATAAAGGTGATGCCATGGGCCATGAGCCGCATCACTCTGCTGGGTTCTCGGGAAGTATTCGTCTTGATGGTGATGGCAATCGTTTTCGCCATTTCCGGCCTCACCAACTTTGTGGGGCTGTCGGCGGCATTGGGAGCCTTCGTTGCAGGTCTGTTGCTCAGCGAGTCCGACATAGGTCACTGGGCTTTGGCCGAAGTGGCCCCTTTGAGGGACATTTTTGCGGCCCTCTTTTTCGCCTCCCTGGGTATGCTCACCGACCCGGTATTCATCTATCAGCACTGGCCCAGTGTGCTGGCGGTCATCGGCTCGGCCGTGCTCATCAAGTTCATCGTCACCGTCATCATTGTCCGGGTTGCGGGCTATCTGCCCAGCACCGCCCTGCTGGCCGGAGTGGGGATGGGGCAGATAGGCGAGTTCAGCTTCATCCTTGTGGCGGGTGCGCTTACGCTTGGGGTGGTTGACCAGTCATTCCACTCGCTCATCGTGGTCTCGGCGGTGCTGACCATGGCGGCTGGCCCTCCGGTGATATCCGGCGGAACGCATTTGGTCACGGTCCTGAGCCGACGCTTCCGGGTGCTGCGTCCATACCGCATTGGCGATCCCCACGCCGAAGAACGACCTCGGCAGACGTTCGGCCATGTCGTCATCTGCGGTTTGGGGCGCGTGGGTTCTCTGGTCGCCCAGGAACTCCGGGAACACAATGTACCATTCACAGTCGTGGACCTCGACCCCCGAACCCTGGACGAGTGGCGCGCAGATGGATACCACACGGTGCTCGGGTCATCAGATCGCGTCGAGGTCCTGCGTGCCGCTAGAGTGCCGCAGGCTGGGCTGTTGGTGGTCACCACGGGCGATCCGGTCTCGGTGGAAATTACCGCCTACCAGGCACTGCAGCTGCAACCTGGGCTCGACATAGTGGCGCGGGTACGGGCTCGTTCAGAAGGGGAGGACCTCCAACACATGGGGGTACAGGAAGTGGTCTGGCCGGAGATGGAAGCTGGACTGGAAATCGTACGCCATTCTCTCTCCCGCTACCAGACCCCCGGATACGAGGTAGACCGCGTGATATACCAACTGCGCGAACGGCTGAGCTTCGTGGTGTCGGACGATTCCCGGCGGGTTAACCGACCAGGTTCTGACGGCGGCCGGCAAGGAACGGACGGCGACGGCGGTCCCGGCGAATCAGCCAGCACGAATGGTTCCGAGTCTCAGTCCGGTGGAACCACAGGCAGGACCACCCGACCAGGCGCCCGCCGTCTCCGGGACTGAAATTACCCCGTCGAAACTGGAATGCCGTGCCCGTGAGGGCTATAATTGTGAGCGTGGCCGGATGTTAGGCCATGCCAACCAGAGGCGGGTGTAGCTCAGTGGTAGAGCTCTAGCCTTCCAAGCTAGCCATGTGGGTTCGATTCCCATCACCCGCTCCAGTGAATTTAGATAGCCATATCCATATCTGCCGCTCGTAACAAGTTGCAGACGCAAAAGGCCCCGGCATTAATTTGCCGGGGCTTCTGATTCCAATGGAATGGTTGCGTAGTTTTAGGGCGAACCAGGACTGCCTTTAACCGGCGGCAGCCAGCAACTCCCGCGCCGCCTGGCGCACCGAGGGAGCGTCCAGCACCGCCTCCAACAGGCCCTCCTCATTTGGCTGAAAGACTTCGGGTTGATGAAAGGCCTGGACCAGTTGAGCTAGGGTCTCCTCTCGAACATCGTCGGGGACCACGACGGGGTCTCCTTCGTCGTCCAGCGCTAACCCGATCTCAGCAGTTATGATTTCCCGCTCCACTTGGTTCCGCTGGATTTCCGAGATCTTGCCCAGGTGCCTGCCCAGGTAACAGCCCCCGAACTGCATGAGCTCGCAATTGCTGCCCTCGAAATCCCCGATGTGCTGGTACTTGGGTTCTAGCTCACATTCGGTCATGTAGTCGCGGACATGCTGGTCCTCGGAGTTCGGGGCTTCCAGGTCAAACACCAGGATAACCCGGTACATGAAGAATTCTGCCGGTTCAACTTTGATGAACATGGCTGCCCTCCCTCGGTGCGTCTGGAACTGTCCGTCTGGGGCCGATTGCCCTGAGGAAATTGGAGCCCCGCGTCACTGTCGGCTGTCTTTCTCGCAGTGTTGTATTAACGACCAGCGGCGCGCAACACACGGTCCACGTGCTCGGGGTTCTGCGGGAATGTGCCGTCGTCCACGCCATGCATGGCCTCAATGACTGCGTCGTTGAACGGCGTAGGGATGCCCAGCTCCTGACCCTTGGCGGCGACCAGTCCGTTCATGAAGTCGATCTCCGAACGCCGTCCCTTGTAAACATCTTGTGCCATGGAGGCCAGCCAGTTCACCCGGCCACCGCGGGCCGACAGGAGGGCGTCCAGCTCCTCGTACACGTCGCCTTTATCGGCGTCCGCCCAGGTTTGCGCGGGCAGGCCGTTGATGTCCACCACGTTCAGGCCCATGGCCAGTCCCACCATCGCTCCCTCTTTGCAAAGATGAATGCGGATGAGGCGGCACCGGGGATCCTCGGCCATCTCCTGGGACCCCAGCCCCGAAGCGGCGGATATGCCGTTGCCCATGGAGTTCTGGCAGAGCTTGGCCCAGCGCTCGCCGAACAGGTTGTTGGAAGAGTAAGCCCCGTCGATATTGTCCAGCAGCCCAGCGACCATCGAGGCCCGCTGCGACTCGGCGCCCGTTAGCTCCGCCACCCGAAACACGTGGTGGCCGTGGTCGCGGCCCACCGCTCCTCCGCGGGTAACGTGCCCAGGTTCCCACAGCGCCACCTCGATGTGAGAGGCGATGCAGCCCATGGTCCGTTCCTCGCCCACGATGCCCGCGACGGTTACGTCGTTCCAACAGTTCTGCAGGGAAACAAAGAAACCGTTTTCTTTGACATATCTGCGAATGAAGTGCGTGGCCCACTCGGTGTCGTAGGACTTGACCGAAATGAAAACAAAGTCGAACTGCTCGTTGATGCCCTGGGCGTCGGTCAGATGCATGGCCTTGACCGGTACGGTGAACGGTCCTTGGCTCCCAGTGACATGCAACCCGTCGGTTCGCATCTTCTCCACGTGATCTGGCCACATGTCGATGAAGGTTACGTCCTCTCCCTCCCGGGACAGGAATGCGCCTACGTAGCTTCCCAGCGCACCCGCGCCCATGATGCCGATCTTGTCGCCCACAGCGTTCCTCCTAAATTACCCGGCCAGGGTGGCCACCCTGGCGTTTGCGATGTGGGAAAGGGCCCTGATCTCGTCCATTACGTGGGACGGCACCGGATCGTCGAGGCCGATGACCATCATTGCTTGGCCACGAAGCTGTATCCGACCCACCCCCATAAAGCTGATGTTGATGTTGTGCCGTCCCGCGATTGTCCCAACAGCGCCGATGGAGCCGGGTTGGTCGCGGTTGTCTACGAAGAGCAGGTAGGGAGTGTTGGGAACGATGTCCATCCAGTAGTCGTTGAACTTCACAATGTGAGTCTCGTCCCGCATGGAAGTCGCGGATAGTGACAGGCTGCCGTTGGCTGTCTGCAGCGTAGCCGAGATGAGGCTGGCATATTCTCTCGAGACCCGGTTGCTCTGATCGGTCACGCTCCACCCCCGCTCTCGCGCCAGCACCGGAGCGTTGATCAGGTTGACGTTGACCGTGCTGACCGGAGCCAACAAGCCTGCCAGCACCGCAGCTTGCAGCATCCGGCAGTCGTGCTGCGCGATCTCGCCTTCGTAGCTGACCGTGATGCCGGTGATCTGCCCCTCCGAGAGGAAGCCCAATAGCTTGCCGACAACCGAAGCAGCCGGAACAAACGGGGCCAGCACCTCGTGCACTTCGGGCGCGACGAAGGGGGCGTTCACGGTGTTCCGGGCAGGCTCGCCTCTGAGCACGGCCAGTACTTGTTCCGCCGCTTCGATGGCGACCTCTCGCTGTGCCTCCCGCGTGGAGGCCCCCAGGTGCGGCGTAACTATGGCCCTCGGGTGCTCCACCAGTGGCCCGCGTTCCGGCGGCTCTTTGCTGAATACGTCCAGCGCCACTCCGCTCAGGCGTCCCGATTCTAATCCGGCCAGCAGCGCAGCCTCGTCCACCAACTCGCCACGCGCCACGTTGATGACGCGGGCTCCGGGTTTAATTGTTTCAATTTGCCTCATTCCCAGCATGCCGCGCGTGCCCTCGGTCAAGGGCGTATGCAGGGTAACGAAGTCCGATTCGGCCAGCAGGTCATCCAGGGACAACAGGTCCACGCCAATACGTCTGGCATATTCGGGCGCAACGAACGGATCGTAGCCCACGAGCCGCATCCCGAAGGCCTGTGCTCGCCGGGCTACCTCGGTCCCCACCCGGCCAAGGCCGCAGATGCCGAGGGTCTTGTCGCGCACCTCCACGCCCATGAAGGCGCTGCGCTTCCACTCGCCCGACTGCAGCGAGTGGTGCGCGCCGGGAACGTTGCGGGCCAGGGCCAGCATCAGCGCCATCGTGTGTTCAGCCGCCGCCACAGTATTGCCCGTGGGTGCGTTGACCACAGCAATGCCAGCGCCGGTGGCTGCGTCGAGATCGATGTTGTCCACGCCGATGCCAGCGCGGGCGATGACCTGCAGGTTCTTTCCTGCTGCGATAACCTCTCTATTAACCTTGGTCTCGCTGCGAACCACCAGGGCATGGTAGCCGCCCACGGTTTCCAGCAACTCTGCGGGCTTCATGCCCGTCTTCACGTCAACTTCTGCCCCTGTTTCCAACAGGGAAACACCCTCGGGGCCGATGGGATCTGATACCAGGACTTTGGGCATAAACAGGAACCTCAAACTTGTCTTTATACTAGCCGCGTCCGACCCGGTCGGTGCCTGACGGCGGCTTGACTTATCCTGTCCTCAAATATAGCACACGCTCTTCCGGGGTCGTTCCTGCGGCACCCGTAACACTCGCCCCGTTCCTTGACCCTCACAGGGTGCGCGGGTACGATAAGCTCGATCTCTTTCAAATCGGGCTCCTGACAGGTTGGACATGACGAGCAAGAATAAGAGCATCACAATTGAGATTGACGCAGACATAGAACATAGGTTAAGTGAGGCTGCGGAGCAAAAGGGTGTCACAATCGAACAATTTTGCTGGGATGCAGTAAAGAAAGAATTAGGCGGAGAAGCGCCTTTCAAGAAGTTTTCAGCCGAAGGCATGATAGCGGCTGGGGAAGCAGTATTTCGTGGGCGCCTGAGCGTTACTGACTCTGCGGATTTGATACGGGAGGCTCGAGAGGAACGGCACGGGGATATGGAAGGCAATGGCAGTTGTCGACGCTAGCTTGGCTGTGAAGGTGTTTGTCACAGAACAATTCACCGATCAAGCCAGAGCACTCGCCTCAAATTGGGAAAGTGGGGGAGTCGAACTATTTGCTCCAGACTTTATGGCTTCAGGATTCACTTCCGCACTCCGAAAGAAGATCCAAGAAGGACTACTGGCCGTGGGCGATGTCAAGAAATTTGTATCAGAATTGTATGATTCAGGCATCGCCTTTCGTCCGTCCCGCTTATTGCACGACCGGGCCATTGATCTGGCTGTCGAACTCAACCAGCGGCTGGCATACGACTCCCACAATCTTGCCCTCGCCGAAGCGCTGGACTGCGAATTTTGGACCGCCGATCAACCACTTTACCGACTGGCGCAAAATTCCCACCCTCGAGTCCAATGGATAGGCAACTACAACCCTTGATATGAGATCAACATAGGAGACGATTGCCATGTTCCTGATGCGGTTTACCGAGCGGGCCTACACCAACTACACGGAGGAAGCTGTCCGTAACAGCCCCAACCAGGCCGTGCGGCTCACCTTTTCCAACAGCAACTTCGATCCGATGGTCGGCGCAAGGCAGTACAACGAGTATTTGGACGAATACGAGTACTGCGAGGAGGTCGGGTTCGACGGGTTGATGCTCAACGAGCACCACAACACCCCCACCTGCCTCGGTGCCACCATGAACCTAGAGGCTGCCATCCTCGCCCGCAACACCAAGACACCCAAGATCGTGCTGCTGGGCAACCCCTTGCCAGTGTTCGACAACCCCCTGCGCTTGGCTGAAGAACTGGCCGAGATCGACATGATCTCCGGCGGGCGGCTGGTGTCTGGCTTCGTGCGCGGCACCGGCGTCGAGAGCCTGGCCGCCAACGTCAACCCGCTGTTCAACCGGGAGCGGTTCGAGGAAGCCCACGACCTGCTCATCAAGACCTGGACCACCCCCGGCCCCTTCCGCTGGGAGGGCAAGCACTACCAATTCCGGGTGGTCAACCCCTTCGAGCGACCCATCCAGCAGCCGCACCCGCCCGTCTGGATCCCCGGACTGGGCAGCCCGGAGACGCTGGTATGGGCCGCCGAGCGCCGTTATCCCTACATCTACCTCGAGACCGATCCGCAGGGGACCCAGGACATGATGGACATCTACACCGAGACGGCCCGCGAGAACGGCTACGAGCCCGGCCCGGAGAACTTCGGCTACCTGTGCCGCATCCACGTTCAGGACACCGACGAGAAGGCTTACGAGTCGGCCAAGGGCTTCCTGACCGGCAACGTCGGCGTGGGCCGGGTGCCGATGCCCCGCGACTACATGATGCCCATCGGCTACAGCGGCAGCATGAAGGACCCCCGCGTCGCCCGCTACCAGGGCCGCGTCCGCAAGGACCCATTCCTCGGCTTGGGATTGGAGGAGGCCAGTTACGATGAAATTCTCGCCTCCAACCGCTGGATTGTCGGTAGCCCCGAAACCGTGGTGCGCAAGCTGCGCGACGTGCTGGGACAACTGCGCCCCGGCATCCTTGGCATCTGGACCAACGACGGTGACACCACTCACGCCGACACCATGAACTGCTTGAAGCTTATGGGAGAGGAAGTGTTGCCCGCCCTGCGCGAAATCGGCGAGGACCTGGAACTGACCGATCCGTTCCAGAAAATGCAGGCGGAGTAGTCCCGCTGAAACGAGAAGTCAAATTGGAAGGGGCGCACAACCGTGCGCCCTTACCTCGGAATCATCAAATGACGATAGATCGAAGGAGATAGAACATGCCCGCGTTTACCGAAGAAACTGTTGATGTAGGCGGAATTGGAGTCCACACGCTCAAGGGAGGAAGCGGAGAGCCTCTGCTGCTGCTCCACGGCGCCGGGGGCAATTCCGGCTGGCTCCGTTTCGCCGATGCCTTGGCCGAGCACTACACCGTCTACTACCCGTCCCATCCCGGATACGGGAAGTCTCCGCGGCCCGATTGGCTCGAGAGCATCCCGGACATGGCCGCCTTCTACACCTGGTACCTTGACGCTCTCGGATTGGAAAATGTCCGCACCATCGGCTTTTCCATGGGTGGTTGGATCGCTGCTGAGCTGGTGGCCACCTGCACCAACGCCGTCGGCAAGCTGATGCTGGTCGGCGCCGCCGGTGTCAAGCCGCAAGAGGGCGAAATCACCGACATCTTCATCATCAGCCCGGCCCAGGTCACCGAGTTGATGTTCCACGACACCAGCCAGGTTGCGGACTACGACGCTATCTATAAGCGGGAACTCTCCCCCGAGGAGCAGCTCACCGCCGACCTGAACCGCGAGATGGCGGTCCGCCTCACCTGGAAGCCATACATGTACGACCCACGCCTGGCCGGTGGCCTGCTCAAGCGCGTTAATGTGCCCACCCGCATGGTCTGGGGACGTCAGGATCGCATCGTCCCCGTCGAGTGCGGAAGCATCTACCAGGAGGCCATCCCCGGCTCGGATTTGGTTGTCATCGAGAACTGCGGCCACTCCCCTCAGGTCGAAAAGCCCGACGAGTTCGTCAAGACCGCACTGGAGTTCCTGGCCTAGCCAATGAGGCCCATGGGATCGCTATCGGCCGGAAGGGCCGGATCCTGGCGTTACACTGCACTGCTGGCGGCCTGCTTTTTGCTGGCCGCCTTTTTGCTTGCCTGCAATGGAGGAGACGAGGACTCGGCTAGGGAGGAACGCCTGCTGGAGTTGGAGGCCAAGGCCCACTCGCTGGAAGAATCGCTCGAGTCCCTCTCGGACGAGAACGCCGAATTGAAGAGCCAAATTGCGGTCCTTCGCCAGGAGCAGGTTGATTTCGTGGAGGTCCAGGAAGCTGCTGAGGAGGCCAGGGAGCGCGAGGAAGAGGTCGCAGACTTCGAAGCGGAACAGGAAGAACAACTGGCCAACCTGGTAGAGGAGGAGATCCGAAACAATGAGCGCCTCTCAGATCTGGATTCCAGGCTAAGGGAACTGGAGAATACCGCGTCGGGAATCGAGGGTTTTCTGCCGCTTCTCAAGACTTGGTTCGAGAAAATGGAGGAGCGGCTGGCACTTCTCGAAGGTCCGGTAATGGAGCGAACCAGAAGGTTGGCTGAAGCGTTCGATGGCGAAGTCTATAACATCGATGATTTGTCTCCCGGCGTTGAAGACCGATCAATACTGATAATGCCCTTGATAATCATCGAGGGAGAAACTCCCCTCATAGTTTCCCTGCACGGCTACGGGGGCAATTCCGCCGACCACAGCTTGTACGTTCCCTTGTACGAACGCCTGAACGAAGCAGGGTTCGCGCTGCTGCTGGCAAACGGCACCATGGACGAAGGGGGCAACCGGTTCTGGAACCCCACCGACCAGAGCTATTCAGGCAAGTCCGGCGCGGACGACGTCACTTACCTGGCAGAATTGGTTAACAGGGCAAGGAAGTTGAAGGACTTTGGCCCGGTCTACCTCTTCGGACACTCCAACGGTGGCTTCATGGCCTACCACCTGGCCTGCAAGGGCCTACCCGGCCTCCGTGCCGTGGCCAGCCTGGCCGGTACGAGTTATGTCGAAGACTCCACCTGCGAAGGCGCACCGTCCGTGTCCGTGTTGCACATCCACGGCACTGCTGACAACGTCATCCTGTTTGAGGGCAACGAAGATGAGCCGAGCGCCAAGAGCGACGGCGAACCGGCCTTCTACGCGGGTGCTCTGGACATGGTGATGCGCTGGGGCGTGCGCGCTGGCTGCGAATGGCCCGAAGATCCGCAGCCCCACGCATCCTTGGACTTGGACGCATTCGTGCCAGGCGCCGAAACGCAGGCCTACCGCCTGGAGTCCGGCTGCGCCGATGGCATCAACATAGAGCTGTGGAAAGGCGAAGGCAGCGGCCACTCCCCCGGCTACGGCGACGCCTTTGTCGACGCTCTGTTAGACTGGCTTCTGTCGCAGAATTAGCTGCTTCTTACAACTTATTACCGAAACCATAGGATCGTCTGCCCCAACTTTTAGAACGGAGCCCGCACCATGTCCTTTGAAGTCTTCTATTTCACAGAGTTCCCCTATCCCGCTTTCCCTGAGTCTGTGGTCGACGACTATCCCTCAATGCGCCTCACATTTCCCAACACCTACTTCGACCCAGGGACGGCCCATGACCTGTTCAAACGCTACCTGGATGAATACCAGTACGCTGAGGAAGTGGGCTTCGACGGGCTGATGATCAACGAGCACCACAACACCCCGTCGTGCATGGACGTCGAGGTAAACATTACCGGCGGCATCCTGGCCCGCGTCACCAACCGCGCCAAGATCCTGATGCTGGGCAACATGCTGCCCACTTCCGACAACCCCGTGCGGCTGGCCGAAGAGATCGCCATGCTGGACGTCATCTCCGGCGGGCGCATAATCTCCGGCTTCGTGCGCGGCATCGGCATCGAGAGCTGGGCCAACAACACCAACCCGGTCTACAACCGCGAGCGGTTCGAGGAATGCCACGACCTGATCAAGAAGACCTGGACCACGCCTGGCCCCTTCCGCTGGGAGGGCAAGCACTACCACTACCGCGCCGTCAACCCGTGGATGCTGCCTATCCAGCAGCCCCATCCGCCCTGCTGGGTGCCCGGCACCGGCAGCCCCGAGACAGTCAAGTGGGCCGCTGAAAACCGCTACACCTACGCCGCCTTCCTGACCAAGATGGATGTGGCCCGCAACCTGTTCGGCAACTACCGCAAATTCGCCAACGAAGATGGCTGGGATCCAGGCCCCGAGAAGTTTGCCTTCATGATCTGCGCCCACGTCAACGACACCGACGAGAAGGCGCAGGAGTCCGGCAAGGCGTTCATGTGGCGCATGGGCCACCCGCTGAAGGGCCCGCGCGAATACTGGTCGCCCCCCGGATACTTCTCTGCCGCCGGTGCCGCCGCCAACGCCCTGCGCCGCTCCAGGCCTCTCAACGAGTTGTCTTACCAGGAACTGCAGGACGAGCATCACCTGGTCGTAGGCAGCCCCGACACTGTCATCAAGAAGCTTCGCTACATCAAGGAGGAACTGGGCATCGGCGCGCTGCTGCTGGAAGCCCAGGGCGGCCCGCTGTCCCACCAGGACACCATGCGCTCCCTCGAACTCTTCGGCAAAGAAGTGATCCCGGCGCTGAAGGAAGACTAGCGCACTTACACTCTTATCGGAAAACAGACGGTCGCCACGGGAGAGTCTGATGGACAATCAGGACATTCCTTTCCTGACCACGGTGGAACTTTCGGAACTCATCAGGACGCGCGAGGTCTCCCCGGTCGAGGCGACCTCCGCTTACCTTGATCGCATTGAGGCCCTGAACTTCAAGTTCAACTCGTATCTGACCGTCTGCCGCACCGAGGCCATGGCTGCCGCCGAAGAGGCAGAACAGGCCATCGCTCGCGGAGACTACCTCGGGCCGATGCACGGCATTCCCGTGGCGGTCAAGGACCAGATATGGACCAAGGGCATCCGCACGACCGTCGGCTCCCGCCTGATGGCCGATTTCATACCCGACGAAGATGCCACCGCCATTGCCAACCTGAAACGAGCCGGGGCCGTCCTGCTGGGCAAGACCAACCTCACAGAGTTTGCCCTCGGCGGCTCCCAGCGCTATGGCCTCAACCGAAATCCGTGGAATCTCGACCGTTTCACCGGCGGTTCCAGCGGCGGCTCCGGCTCAGCCACCTCCGCCTTCCTCTGCTCCACGTCCCTCGGCGAGGACACGGGCGGCTCCATCCGTCGTCCCGCCGCCTGGTGCGGCATCGTCGGCCTGCGCCCCAGCTGGGGTAGGGTCAGCCGCTACGGCGTGGCCCCCGGCTCGTGGTCCATGGACCAAGTCGGCCCCATCTCCCGCACTGTCGAGGACGCCGCCATCACCCTCGGAGCCATCGCCGGCCACGACCCCAGGGATCCCTATTCCTGGGACACGCCCGTCCCCAACTACCGGCACGCTCTGGGCGGCGATCTCTCCGGCGTCCGCGTAGGCGCCATCCGTGAGCTGATCGAAAGCGAAATCGTGGACCCCGAGGTCAGGAACGGCATCAGGGCGGCCGCTGCGGTTCTGGAAGAACTTGGCGCAACTGTGGAGGACGTGTCACTGCCCCTAACCGTCCACGGTGGAACCTTGGCCGCCGCGTTGATCAACACCGAGGCCTCGTTCACCTACCGCGACTGGATCCGCGACAGGCTCCAGGAATTCGGCCACTCCAACCGGGTCGGCCTGCTCACTGGCAGCATCATGCCGGCTCAGGCATATCAGAAGGTTCAGAAGCTGCGGGAAATGGTGCGCCGCGAGGTGCTCGGCGCCCTTGAAACCTGCGACGTCCTAATTCTGCCCACGTCCAAGAGTTGCGCTCCAATCGTGGGTCAGGACTCGACAATAACGTCCAAGGAAATGGCCCGCGACCTGCCCCCGGTGATGACGCGGCCTTTCAACCTTGCCAGCGCCCCGGCCATCTCCATCAACTGCGGCTTCAACTCAGAGGGCTTGCCCATCGGCCTGCAGATCGGTGGCCGCCCCTTCGACGAGTCAACGGTACTGAAGGTAGCCCACGCCTACGAGCAGCACACCCCCTGGCACACCATGCGCCCGCCCCACGCCTAGATAGCGGGCTATCGGGCACTACTTGCGAGCAGCCTCTCGACTCCGTTCAGGAAGACTGGGAAGCTGTGGGAGCGGTTGCCCTCCCGGGTAAGGTGGTGCGCCATTCTGCGGGCGCCGTCAGTCTTCTGAAACGTAGGTATCAGCTTTTTGAGATCCTCAGAGGGCTTTGCGCGTGATTCCGGATGACGGTAGCGTGCCCTTCTTCCGATGTTTTGGAGATTTTCGTCTTCGTAGGCGTCTGCCAACGCCCTTGGTTCGCTTAGATACCAAGCCTCAAGCTCTTGACACACTATTCTGATCAGAGTATCTGCACGTCTACCTTGATGGCATAGTTGCCTAAGTTCCTCCTTCAATACTAAGCAATTGGCATTATCGTTATCTCTAACTACGACGAATTTGGCTCCAGGTTCCCTCCAATCTCTAAGTAGGCGAGGGATATTTTTTTCCAAATCATCTTTTCCTCCGTGAGGCACACAATAAAAACTTAGCTCAGGGAAAATTCGAGGCAGGAGACCATCAAGCAGGTTTCGCATCGAAGGTTCCTCTAGGAGGAAAATTACTTTGCCCAAGAAATCCCAGATCCCTCGAACATATTGTGACTCCACATGTAGCCAGGTAGCGCGCCAGTTGCCAGATTACGCAGCAACTCGTTGTCAGAGGCCCTTTTTACCGTGCTGAATCCCCCGCGCTTTTCCAGCCAGAAGATTTCTTCCAACTCCGCTCCGTTAAGAAAATCAGGCGAGTGAGTAGAGACAAACACCTGGCCGCCGCGCTGGGCATATGCTCTAAATTCTTCGGCTAGTTCCTGGAGCAGTTCGGGATAGAACTGTATTTCAGGTTCTTCGACCGCCAGTAAAGGGTGAGGTTCGGGGGCATAAAGCAGCACTAGAAATCTGGCCGGAAAGCCCTGTACGGGAAGATGTATTCCGGCAGTGAGGCCGACGCAAGCAAGGCCAGGGTCAAGATTTGAGCGAGCCGCGCGGGGATGATCTCAAGTGCGGAGCGGATGGTTCCGGCACGGAGGGCGCTGCCGGCGCTGGAACCGCAGCCGGTGTTGGCCGGCAGACCGGCCTTGGCGGCCACCAGGGTCAGGTTGGCCACCGTGGCCGCCAGGTACAACTGGAATTTCGTCTTGGCGCGCCCGAAGTAGCGGGACTGGCGGATTCCCAGTTGGACCAGCCGCGCCAACCGGTGCTCCACCACCACCCGGCGCAGCCGGTACTCGCCAAAGGCCTCACTCTGCTGCAGGGCACGGGCCTGCTGCAACAGCGCCTCCTGCGGGTGCAGTTGCACCGTCCGTCCTGTGCCCGGTGCCGCGGCGACGCACTGGGTCCGCAGCGGGCACACCCCGCAGACTGCTCCATCGAACTGGAAGGCCTTCAGCCGGTGCGTCCGGCCTGTTGCTGTGGTGCGAGTACCCAAGGGCCGCACTCTCCGGGTAACGTTCCCCGCCGGACAGGTGCAGGTGCCCGCCTCCAGGTCGATATGGAAGTCCTCTTTCGGAAAGTGTTTCCGGTTTGGGCGGCCCGGCACCCGGGCAATCAGGGTGCGGCCCGCGTCGGCGAAGGCCTGCCTGGTATCGCCGTCTCCGTAGGCGGCATCGCCCATGGCCTCCTCCACCGGCACACCGGTGTTGGACTCGCTCGCCTCCACCAGTTCCAGCGACCCCGAGTTGTCCGGAGCGTTGCCCGGCAGTACCTCCACGGCGGTGATCAACTGAGAGTCCGTGTCCACCACAATCGCCGCCTTGTGCCCGTCGAAGCGTCTACTGCTGCTCTTGTGCCCATGGCGCATCTCCCGGTCATGCACCGACATCATGCGGTCCCGGCTCACCCCGTCCCTGAGGCTCACTCCGCCTTCCGTTCGCTCCACGTCCTGGAGCAGCAACTGCCCCAGCAACTCCGCCGCCGCCACTATCTGCTGACGCTCAGCACCGTCCTCGGGCAACTCCCCCTGCGCCTGACGCGACAATTCCAGCAGCCGGTCCGCGTCTCTCACAATCCCGGCCAGCAGGGCCGTCCGCGCCCGCTTGTCCGACCAGTCGATGGCAGCCTCTCCCTTGATGCTGGAGGCAAGGTACCGCCCGTATCCCTGGGCTTTGGCCCATTTCCCGGCGCTGATTCCCTCAACCTGCGACAGCGCCCGCAACAGCTTGACGATCCCGTCGGCCAACAGGTTGTAAGTGTCCCTCACCGCGCCCCGGCCCAGGATGTTGGTCGTGTCCAGCGCCACCTTCATGCTCCGCCTCTTCAGGTAGCCCGACTCCCGGGCGAGGCGCAGGCTGGACTCGAACACCTCCCGCACCCTGTCGTGCAGGATCAGCTGGGCGCGGAACACCTGCAATGTGCTCTTGGCGAAGGGCCTGTCCTCCACCTCAATCCCCAACGCCACCTTCCAGCGGATGTCGAAGTCGGCCCGGGCCTTGGCCTCGGCGTCGCTCACCTTGTCGTGGGACTGGAGCAGGAGAGCCGTCGCCAGCAGGCTGGGCGGCACGCTGTCCCGGCCGTTGTCTGAGCAGTAGAACACGGCGAAATCTGCGTCCCGGAACAACCGGCCCCGCAGGGAAGCCAGCAGCCCGTAGAAGGTGTCCTTCCCCACGTGGTCCAGATACAACCGGTCCGCTTCCCAGAGACCCCTCTGGTCCGAACGCTCTCCCAGCATTCTCAGCCCCCGCTATGCTTGTTGAACCCAAGTATAGCCGCTGGCCGGCCGAACCCACTTTCCGACCAGACTTCTAGTACTACAACGACGGGTTGTTTGGTAGGATAGTTGTCAAGATGATAGTGGGTGGTTTGGGTGATGGATGGGGCGAGTTTCGAGCGGGTTTACGACAACTTTCAGGACTTTCACGCCTTCTTCGCGGCCTCCTTCGGCCGCAAGCAGTGGCGGGAGCACAGCCGGAACTATCTTCAGGGGCTGCTGGTGCAGGACCAGGAGCGGCGCAACGCCGAGAATCTCTCGGAATCGGTGGGCATCTCGGCCCGGGCGATGCAGCGCTTTCTCACCGAGGCCCGGTGGTCCGATGAGACAGTCATCGGTCGGCTGCAGGAATACCTGGCCCCCAGGCTGGCTCACCCCGAGGCGGTGTGGGTGTTGGACGGCAGCGACTTTCCCAAGCAGGGACGGAAGTCGGTGGGAGTGGCCCGGCAGTACTGCGGCAGGCTGGGGAAGGTGGCCAACTGCCAGGCGGGGATGTTCCTGGCCTACGTCAGCCCGCTGGGACAGGCATTGGTGGACAAGGGGCTGTATCTGCCCGAGAGTTGGATCTCCGACCAGGACCGGTGTGCGGCGGCGGGTGTGCCCGAGGAGCGGCTGAGCTACCGGTCGAAGACGGAGTTGGCCTTGGAGCTGCTGGAGCGGGCCCTGGGGTTGGGCCACCTCAAGGCCGGATGGGTTGCCGGGGACGACGCCTTCGGGATGTCGCCGTCCTTTCGGGAGTCCCTGGCGGGCCTGGGGATGCGCTACGTGCTGGACGTTCCGGGCAGCACTCCGGTCTGGCCCCTGGAGTTGGCTTGGACCAGTCCGGGGTCTCAGGGGTCCGGGCGCCCCCGCAAGCCCAGGCTCAGGGACGGGCAGCGTCGTACCATGGAGCAGCGCAGTGGCGAGTTGCCGGATAAGGCTTGGCGGGAGATAACGGTGGCCCAGGGAAGCCAGGGACCGCGGAGCTATATGTTCAGCGCCCAGCGGGTGCGGGTAACCCGGAAGGGCAAGCCGGGCCAGGAGGCATGGGCCGTCTACCGCCGAAACCTGGACGGCAGCGAGCCTCGCTACTACCTGTCCAACGCTGCCGAGGATACTCCCCTGGAGACCTTGGCCTATGTGGGCGGTTCCAGGTGGCCCATTGAAACGGAGTTCGAGACGGAAAAGGGCGACGTGGGCCTGGACGAATACGAGACCCGTAGCTGGTCCGGCTGGCATCACCACATAGCCATGTGCCTGCTGGGTGGAGCGTTCCTGCTGGGCCTGCAGCAGGACTGGGGGGAAAAAGATGCCCCGGATCACCCGTCCCCAGGTGTACCGGGTGGTGCGGGAAATGCTGCCCCGGGAACGGTTCGGACCGGAGGAGTTGCTGCTGTGGCTGGAGGATACGCAGCTACGCAACGAGCGGGCGCGCCGCTCCCACCAGAGACGCCGCTCCGCCCACCGTGAAGGCAGGATGGAGCCACCACCTTAAACGCGTCGTTGTAGTACTAGGTACATAAACATCTTCATAGTGCCGTCGGATACAAATCGACCAATGAACGGATCATTAAAGTTTTTGTCTTGGAAACTTAAAACCAATCGACCGTCGCCGGTGGTTTTAGCTTCGACGCTGCTTATGCCCGGAATTCTTCGACTCATCACATTGAGAATCTGGTTAAAGCGGCCGGGATGATTTTCGAGGAGGTATTTTGCAACTTGAGCAACATTGCCTCCGCTGGATGAAAGACGGTCGGCATACCAGTCCTCGATGCTGGAAGCAGCGCCGACAACATGGAATCTCGGAACGTACCAGCCTTCAATCATGCTGCAAAGTTCAGAGACAATACGGAAGTCCTTAAACTGACCCAAGCCCTTAATGGCCAAAGTGCTGGGGTCGTGCAGTTCGTGATACTCCCACTCTTCAGATTTCCATTTTTGCCCATATTCTGATTCATTGACTATTGCTTTACCAATCCCCTTCTTGAAATCTACGAAACGCCAAGGCCAACCGTGTTGACCTTTCCGATAACTCAGCACTTCGCGGTTCACGACAACCTGACCGTTTTCAGAGGCTATTTGAACGGTATAGGAGGCCAGCCGTCCTCCGCTTTCTCGAAATTTGATGGTGAATTCAATAGGCCCTCTAGCTCCACGGCTGACCAGTTCTTGGAATCCCCCCCGTTGCGCAACGGCAGCGGCGGCGTTACGGTTCAAGGCATCTCGCAAGAATGAGAATATGTCAAATAAAGTGGACTTTCCCGAACCATTGGTGCCTACAACCACAGTCATGCGAGGCAGATCGCTCAATATCAGATGGCGGAACAGACGATAATTCCTTATCTCGATCCCTTCGATCTGTGTTGCGCTGCCCTCGGCCAAGGGTTCACCTCCTCTTGTTGGCGACCATTTTGACTATCTCCCCCTAAAACGAGCAATCCACGCCCAGCTCGGCGCAGATGTCGCGGATCGACTGGGAGACATCGGGGTGCAGCGGAATGCCCTCGTCCCGCCGGATGGCCTCCATCTCCGCCTCAGGCTGTCCGGCTACCAGCACGCGGTCGTGTCCCGGCGCCGGCTTGGTGGCGTTCATCATCCGCACCCACTCGTCCATCTCCTGCTTGAAATGGCCCGCGTCGGTGAACGCGTCCACGCTGTAGGCGGCCACGTAATGCCCGAAGTTGGGGCGGCCCGGCACCGCGCCGTAACCAAAGCCAGTCAGTACGCCGGCGAGGATGTCCACCACGCACGAAAGCCCGTAGCCCTTGTGAGAACCACCCTCGCGGCTTCCTCCCACGGGCAGCAGCCAGTAGTTGTCCGGGGCCGGCTTCTCCTCCATGATCGGCGTGCCGTCCTGCTCTGCCAGCCAGCCAGCCGGTATGTCGGCGCCCAGCCGTTGCGCGATGCGTATCTTGTTGACGGCCACGGAGCTGGTCGCCGCGTCAAACACGAACGCAGCCTCATCTCCTGTCGGCACGGCGATCGCGATGGGGTTGGTGCCCAGCCGTGGCTCGGCACCGAATGTGGGCAGTACCGACGGCGGGCAGCTCGTCATGCAGACGCCGATCATGTCGTGCTCAAGGGCCAGCATCGAGTGGTAAGACGCCATCCCCAGGTGCCGCGCGTTGCCGATCGCGACCATCCCTACGCCCACGTTGCGGGCCTTCTCGATGGCGATCCCCATGGCTTTGGGCGTGATAATCGTCCCCAGCCCTCGGTCCGAGTCGACCGTCGCGGTGGACGGTGTCTCCCGTATCACCTTCCAGTCCGGACGCGGGTTGATTGACCCGTCCTGGTAGCCGTTCACGTAGCTGCGCAGCATGTTGGACACGCCGTGGGAGTCCACCCCGCGCAGGTCCGCCAGCACCAGCACGTCTGCGCCCAGCTCCGCGTCGTCTGCAGGCACTCCCAGGTGCCGGAAAATCCCCGCCACAGTGGATTTCAGGTCCTCGCCTTGGACAAATTCCGCCTCGTCGTGTCCTACCTTGAACTGCTCCAGCACGGCTGATCACCCCGTTTTTCAATTCTCGTCGAAGTATACAGGATTGCCTGCGGCGCATTGTGGTCAATGCCGGATATTCAGTCCGGCCACTCCTTTCCGGTCCAAAGGTAGAAGCCGAAGATGGTAAAAAGCTGGGAGGACCGGTACATCGTTCCTGATTTTGCTGACAGAAGCCCCTTGCCAAGCCTCATGACACCTCTTTACCATCGAATATAGCGGACTCGATGATCCGCAAGTCCAACCTCGCGTCCGACGCACTTGATGGTCAATTTGCCAAACACATGAGACGTTCACCTGCAGCCAACGTCACCCCGTTACGGGACTCCCCGACCCGATCAGGGAGCAGATCGAGGACGAAACTGCGGAATGTCAGGAAATGTCAGGAAATGTCATTGATTTCCATACCCCTGACACGACACTGCACCGATTTGTGGACCTATCCATCCTGCCTGCGCGTTACGCAGGGACGCCAATCAGTCGGGCCGGTTCGGCGCCTCGATAGGGGCCGGTAGGTGCAGCCTTTGTGGCTGCCCTGATCGCCTTGCAATTCCACCTGAAACGGAGCGGTACCCGATGACTCTTGGCCCTTGCCAGCGTCCATGGCTGCCCCATAGCATGGCAAGTACATGGTGAGCACGATGTGTGCTGTAATAGTCGCCGAGGGCTGTCTGTGCCTCCACCAATCGGTATGGCACACTACCCGTATTCCGCTGCAGGTGTTGTCCTGAATGCTGCCTGACGCCTCTCAGCGCGCCAGCGGCCAGCGAACGTTCAACCCATCTAAAACGATCGGAAATGATCGGAAATGAGTGGATTATTTGGTTTTTCCTCCCGGACGGACCGGGTGGATGGCAGACAATCCAGGCCCCGTCCCGGGTCCGCTGCGGCCAATCGCGGCAGTCAGGACGGTTGTGATTTCATGGCGGATAGTCCTGAGGAGTATTATCAATGAACGATAGAGAAGAGGCCCTCAGTTTCTTGTCACGATTGGGATCCCAGCCCGCCGTTGCCTATCACGAGGGCGGGGTATCCTCGGCAGTCCAGGCCATCCTTCGCGAGATTGGAGTGTCCTGTGAGATAGACACCTTCGGTAACATTCTCGCCAAATTGGCCGGCAGCAATCCCGATGTCGTACCACTGGCCGTTGTTGCCCACATGGACCATCCCGGATTCGAGCTTACCGAACGCCAAGGCGATGGCGGAGAGTTCGTGGCCGACGCTCTCGGCGGCATTCCGGCCTCCAGCTTTTCCGCCGGGGTGCCACTGCAGGTATTGCTGTGCGGTGGACGCAGGATCAAGGCGGTAACCGCCGGCCCCATCGGCCAGGAATCGGACCGCAAAGCCCTGGTGCGCGTTACGGATGCCGGCATCGCAGCAGAGTTGCCTCTGCCCTCTGCGGCGGTGTTCGACCTCGTGGATTTCGAACTCGACGGAGAATTCATCCGGATGCGAGCGGTAGACGACCTCGCGGGCTGCGCCTCCGCCCTCGCTGCCCTCGCCCGTCTGTCTCGAAGCGACGACCGGCCGGAGGGCGATGTCTACGGCCTGTTCACCCGCGCCGAGGAGGTCGGCCTCGTCGGCGCACGGCTGGCCGCCGAAGCTCGCCTGTTGCCGCTGGGCACCCTGGTCATCTCCGCCGAGTCCAGCCGCACACTGCCCGGCGCAGAGCAGGGTAGGGGCCCGGTCATCCGGGTGGGCGACGCGGGATCCACCTTTGACGCCGATGCCGAGTCGGTTCTCATTCGGGCTCGCGAATCGCTGAACGAGCAGGAAGGCGGTTTCGCCGCCCAGCGTCAGTTGATGAGCGGAGGCGTCTGCGAGGCCAGCGCTTTTGCGGCCTACGGCTACCGGACCACCGGCATCGCGTTTCCGCTGGGCAACTACCACAACGGTGCGCCCGAAGGTCGCATCGAGGCAGAGTACATTCACGTCGACGATTTTCTGGGCGGCGTGGCCCTGATGGAGGAAGCTGCCCACCGCGTCTCCGACCGGGCGAACACCGCTTTCCGGCGCCGCCTGCAGTCAGTGCCCGAGGATATGCGCCAGAGGCTAATGGCGTAGCTGGGACGACGTCATCCGCTCGCGCTTCTGTTTGCGCGTTTTGTAATTGTCATGAGGCCCTGCAACTTGTGAGGCGTTAGCTATTCCAGCGGTTGCGAATCTGCTAAAATCCCATTCGCATAGAGTCGAGGAACCGGTGGCTTCCTCCTCCCGCTGGCGCACGCCCCGCAGTGTGTGGCAGTGGTTTCGAAGGACGCTTGATCGCCGGACTCCGTCGGCTCCGAACTACGGATTGAGAACAGGAGGAGTTCCATGCCATCATTCTGGGAGAACATCAGATTCCCCGGCGAGCGGGAGGCGGATGGCCTGTACGGAGCCCAGGGCCAGGACATGGCCACCTACGTCAGCCACCCTGCGCCTTCTGAAGGCAACAGCTTCCCGGCCGTCATTGTCGTTATGGAAGCTTTCGGAGTAACCCGGCATATTGAGCAGGTCTGCGACGAGTATGCCCGCCACGGCTACGTAGCCGTCGCCCCCTCCCTCTACCACCGCGAACATCAAAACGCCAAGCTGGGATACGACCAGATGCCCCAGGTGCAGCAGTACATGGGCGCGCTCAATGACGAGGAGCTGATCGAAGACATCAACGTCACCATCGATTACCTCCAGAACCGGTACCAGCGCACCCGCGGCAACAAGATCGGTATCGTGGGCTACTGCGTCGGCGGACGGATCACCTACCTCGCCGCCACCAGTTGCCCCGGCCTCAGTGCCGCCTCTGTTTACTACGGCGGCCGTATCCTCGTGCCATTCGGCGATGGCCCGTCCCCCGCTGAACGCACCAGCGGCTCGACCGTGCCCGTCATGGGCAACTTCGGTGAGGACGACGCCAACCCCACGCCGGCGGACGTTGCCCAGATCGAAACAGCCCTCACTGCCGCTGGCGTTACCCACGATTTCAAGATGTACTCCGGCGCCGGCCACGGCTTCAACTGCGATGAGCGCCCCGACTACCGCGCGGACTCCGCTGCCGACGCTTTGGCCCGCACCCTCGGCTGGTTCGACAACTACGTCAAGAGCTAGCCCGATACCCGGATTCGGACCAAACAGAAAGGGCGGGATTCATTCCCGCCCTTAGCTTTCATATTGCCGGATAAGGCTCGTGCTCGCGGTTACTGCGGAGGCTGCGGCTGTTGCCCCTCCACGAACGTATTGCGGAAGCGATAGAGCGTGAACTCCGGCTCTACCGGCGCCACGGGCAGGTACCCCGCCTCCTCGATCTTCGCCACGATGAAGTGAGGCCCGTCGCTGGCTAGGGCATTGGACAGCGCCCCTTCGTACTCCTCTATGTCATTGACCGTTGTGGTGCTGGTGATGCCACACGAGAGCGCTACCTGTTCCAGGTCTGTGCCTGTGCCAGTGTGGCTCATCTGGTGCCCCGTCTGACCCCATTCCTCGTTGTCGTAAACGACTACGATCAGGTTCTTGGGCTTCTCGCGTGCGATGGACGCCAGCGCCCCCAGGTTCATGAGGAGCGAACCGTCGCCGTCCAGCGAAATGATCTGCTCGTCTGTCGCCAGCGCCATCCCCAGTGCCAGGGAGGAGCAGAGACCCATGTTGCCATAGGTGTAGAAGTTCCGGTCGCGATGTCCGGCGTGCCATAGCTCGTCCGACGTCGGGCCAAGGTTGCCTACGATTGCGCGGTCTCCGGCCAGCTGGACCGTCAATTGAGTAGCATCGAACCTACGCAAACTTTCCTCCGTGCAACCTCTGGGTCAGGCAGATGGCTACAGGCTGGCGATTGGCGTAGCAAAGCTTCATTGCTCCGTCCAGCAGGTTGTCCATCCGGTAATCATCGTCAATGGTGTAGCTGACCAAGCCGAACAGGTCGAGGATGGGCACTGTCGTCCTGCCCATCGGTACCTGAGAGATGTTGAACTCGCCGGTACCGCCACGCATATTGATGAAGAATGGTATTGGCGTGCGTGCGGGTACGCACAGGCTGGCCAGTGCATTGATACTGTTTCCGAAACCGCTCGTCTGCATGAAAACGGCGGCGTTTCGCCCGGCGGCGTACGAACCGACGGCAATGCCTACAGCCTCCTCTTCCCGCGTCGCCGACACCAGATGGAAGAAGGGGTCTTCATCAATGATTCTGGTGACCCGGTGTATTGAAGTGTCGGGCACGTAGGCAATGAGCGAAGTGTCCCAGTCCTTCAGTGCCTGCACGATGAGGTGAGCCCAATTGTCTGTGCGAGTTGTGTTGGTGTTGGCTGTCATCTTCTGCTGCTCTCGCAGTCCTGTTCCGGCAGCATTTTGCGCAACCGGCCAGACCAGTCCTGAATCCGAAATTCCGCGTTGAAACATATCAGCGAGCGAATGGATTGTCAAAGAATGTCGGCATTATTGCCCTGCGGAAAAGGTGTGGTAGTGAAAGAAAATGGACCCGCAGAACGGGTCCCAAAAGTAAGTGACATGATGATGCTCCGGAGGCGCAAGGGAGTGAGCCGTGTGCTAAAATACCCGACATGACACAGCAGCAAGAAAATCCAATATATTGGGATCAGAGCGCTACTCGCTGGAACCTGACGCTCATTTTCTCATTGGTGGTGGCAGTCCTCGGTATCGTTATGACACAACCCTTGCTGATAATTCTCGGCTTGGGAATGGCGATCTACAGCTGGCTCACCACACCTCGGCAGTTCCTCCTCTATCGCGATTCCATGGTGATTGTCTATGGAATGCCGCGGACAAGAGTAATTTCGTTTGCCGAGATTTCGCACATTGAGTTGCTGGCTTTGCCCTTGGGCGAGAGGTTGCGCATAAGGCTGATTTCGGGTGGCAGGGTAATGCTGATGATGCGTGACCCGGGAGCCTTTCGCGGGCACCTTGAGGACGCCTTGGCCCGCTACCACGGGGAACAGAGTGGCACCTCTTTCGCAGAAGGCACTGTGCTCGACCGTAGCGAGGAGCCCGAATACTACGAACAGGTTGAGGCCGAATCTGTAGCGGTGGTTGAGCCTGAAGAAGTGCTCGAAGTCAGCGAGACCGCAACTGCTGCGGATACGGCGGGCTCCTATTCGGAAGCAGAAGAAGAACCCGATCCTGCGACAGCGGAGACATACTCCGGATATGTGGAGGAAGCCTCCAGCACCTCCGGCAGTTACACAGAAACTGCACAGCCCGATTTTTCAGGGGAAGAAACTGCAGAGCCCGATTTCTCAGGGGAAGGACGCTCTGCTTTCAGTGCAGACACGGAGTTCGACGCGAGCAGCAGCGAAGAGGACGACACACCTGAGCGCCCGCGAAGTCCCTACTAAAAGAAGTCGTTAGCAAGCGCCCCATAAAACCGGGCCGGTCCTGTTTCGAAATCACAACTGAGGGGACGCACAAACGTGCGTCCCCTCAGTTGTGATTGAAGATCGGCCCTAGCAGCCCGTCCGAGAAACAGGGGTGGTGAGCCGGTGGGGGTATGATGGGGCGGAGCATCAGACGAGCGGAGCGGTCAATGAGCAAGACCTACCTTCCCTACGATCCGGACCAGCAGTTGCTGCTGCCTGCGGCCCTGCAGGAGTGGCTGCCACCGGACCACCTGGCCTATTTCATCTCCGACGTCGTGGACCAGTTGGACCTCTCGGCCATCACCGCCCGCTACGAGGAGGAAAGGCGGGGCGGCCCTCCCTACCATCCACGGATGATGGTCAAGGTGCTGCTCTACGGCTACTGCAACGGGGTGGCATCGTCCCGTCGTATCGCCCGGCGTCTCCACGAGGACATCGCCTTCCGGGTGCTGGCGGCGAACAACACGCCGGACTTCCGCACCATCTCCGACTTCCGAAAGGACCATCTGGAGGCGTTGGGGGAATTGTTCCTGCAGGTGCTGGAGTTGTGCCAGCAGGCAGGACTGGTGAAGCTGGGGCATGTGGCCCTGGACGGCACCAAGGTGAGGGCCAATGCATCAAAGCACAAGGCGATGAGCTACGGGCGGATGAGGGAGAGAGAGGAGCGGTTGCAGGCCGAGGTGGACGAGTTGCTCCGGAAGGCGCAGGAGGTGGACGAGGAGGAGGACCGCCGCTACGGGAGGGACAGGCGTGGGGATGAGTTGCCGGAGGAACTGGCCTTCCGGGAGAGCCGGCTGCGGAGGATAAGGGAGGCCAAGGCGGCGCTGGAGGCTGAGGCACGGGCGGAGGCGGAGCAGGCTGAGTCCGAGGGCCGCAATCATCCCGGGGTGCCTGATGACAAGGCGCAGCGGAACTTCACCGACCCGGACTCCCGCATCATGCCCGGCCCGGGAGGGAGGGACTTTCAGCAGTCCTACAACTGCCAGGCGGTGGTGGACAGCGAGCATCAGGTGATCGTGGCGGCCTGTGCCACCGATCAGCCCTCGGACAAGGGTCAGGCCGTGAGCATGATTGAGGAGGCCATCCTGAACGTGGGCACAGTCCCAAAGGAAGTCTCCGCCGACGCCGGATACTACTCGGCCAAAGAGGTGGATGAACTCTGCGCCTTGGGAGTTGACCCGTTCGTCGCGCCGGAGAAAACCCGCCATGGCTGGGTGCCGCCACCCGCGCCCCGCGGCCGCATACCCAAGGGACTGTCAGCCAGGGACCGGATGCGCCGCAAGCTGCGGACGAAACGGGGCAGGGAACGTTACGCCCTTCGAATGGAGACGGTGGAGCCGGTGTTCGGCCAGATCAAGCAGGGCCGTGGCTTCCGGCAGTTCCTGCTGCGGGGTCTGGCGAAGGTGAACCGGGAGTGGCTGCTGATCTGCGCTGGCCACAACCTGCTGAAGCTGTTCCGCTTCGGGGCCGGGATGTCCGGCAGGGTGAGGGGCAAAGGCCCCACCGGGAACAACAGGGAGACGTGCCGGGCCATGGCCAGTGGGATTTTCAAGCGACAATCCGCATGTGGCTAACCGCACCACGCAAGAACTTTTGCCGCAGGGTAATCCCGGCTGACCGACACCGCCAGTTGGTCAATCCTCAGACGGGCTGCTAGCCGGAGAGAGCCTTGCTCTCTTCCGGATCGTAAGTCGGTCGAACCAGTTCGAACGTATCGTCGGTGTGGCAGTACATGCTGCCAGCCAGGCGGCCCGTCGGCTTCATCAGGTGGTGGTTGATTCGATGGCCGTTGATGATGTCGTCGCGAACGTGCATCAGAACGATCGTACCGATGACCAGACCGTGTCCGCCAGAGCCGTCCCCCAGTTCTATGATCTGGTTCAAGCGGCATTCCATGTTGACCGGCGACTCAGCTACTCTGGGTGGCTTTACAAGGTCAGACGGCACCGCGGTCAGTCCGGCAATCTCAAACTCGTCCACGTCCTCAGGGTATTCAGCGGCAGTCTGGTTCATCGCCGCGGCTATGCCGTCCACCACGATGTTCACCACGAATTCGCCCGTTTCCTCAATGTTCCGCAGAGTGTCTTTGCTCTTGTGTGGTACACGGCGTGACGATGAGAAGACCACTGTCGGTGGATCGTAGGCAACGGCGTTGAAGAAGGAATAGGGGGCCAGGTTGTCCACTCCGTCTGGCGACTGGGTCGACACGAACGCTATGGGGCGCGGTACCACCACGCCGGTCAGGACGCGGTAAAAGTTCTCAAAGGTCTGTGGGTCGATTTTCAAGACGCTACCTCTACTTGCTGCTACTTGCTGCGATTTCAGGCTCCGGGAATTATAGCCGTTACCCTGTTCCCGGGCCATGCACCAAGGCGATGGCATATGGCGATGGTTCTGAAATCACGACGAATCGGGCCCCGAACGCTTTGGTAAGGCGTACCTCTGCCGACAGAAAACGCTGGGCCACCGGCTGACCTGCTGGGTGCAGACAAGGAGCCTTTCCGTATCGCGGCAGGACAATATGGGCGCCATCATTCTCGCTGGCTCCTGCGTACCGGTCGCTGTACCCAGTCCTCAGATTCGGGGCGAAGGGGATCCGGGCCATAGGGGTTTGGGCCGACAGTACCGCGCCGGGCGAGCATTCTCGTACGTCGTGGGCCTCCGGCCAAAGGCATAAACCCCAGGATTGCCCATCGCGCCGACCTGTTGACGTTGTGGAGTCGACGCACTGTTAAGGAACAGAGCGGCGGCGCCATCACTACCAGGTATGCGACCCACACAGAAAGCAGCGACCCTGTCCACGTCAAGCTGCCGATAAAGATGACCACCAGGATAACCACGAAGAACAGGAAGAACCACCAGTATTCAGAACGGCTGGCTCGCCCGTCCATATTGCCGTAGTTGCGGAAGGCCGAAAGGATTGCCTGTATCGGGTTCATACCACAGGTTTCTTCGGTCGGTTACTTCAGGTGAGGCCGGTGATATATGAGGGTTTGCGGCTATACGGCAGCGCCGCATGAGACACAGAATCGGCCTTCCGGCTGCAGCTGCAATCCGCATTGACTGCAGAATCGCTGGCTGGCTGACCATGGTTCGGTGGAGGACGACTGATCACCGGCCAGCAATGAGGCGGGCTCTTCCTCCAGGGAAGCATAAGTGTGGGCCGAAGGTAGAATCAAGCCATCCCTCAACTCGGGCCGTAGAGGGTCTGCGCCGTATCGGTTGGGGCCGACGGTTCCTGGCAGGGCCAGCATGATTGTCAATACTGTCATTCCCACCAAGCTTACCAGGATCCAGATTCCGCCTAGAATGAACCAAAAGAATATCGCTGTAAACCCGTCGTCATTTGCGAACTTAACGGTGAGGTATGCCAAGCCGAGGATTGATGCCCACCCCAAGACGATGACACCGCAGAGGAGAAGCCATAGAGCTGAGTGGCCTGTGTCATGCAGCCTTCGCATTGTCGCTGCTGGCATCACCGCGAGGTATATCACCGGCAACAGAAATGCGAGACTGAGCATCAGGAAATATGGATCCAGGATAGACAAAGGCCATGACCAAATCCCAGCAAAACGGCCCAATGCAGCAAGTCCCACGACCAGGGCAAGTAGAAAGAACCACCAGTATTCGGAACGGCTGATTCTTCCTCGGAAGTTGAGGAGGTTTCGCAGGACCGATGCGACGGATGCGACTGGATTCACAGCGTCCGTCCTCCAGATTCGAGTGCACCGTGCCGTCAAACGGCGGTGCCGCAGACCGTGCAGAAGCGCGCGTCCGGCTGCAACTGTATGCCGCACTGCGTACAGTACTGTCGCTGTCCGACTTCCGCAGTCGGCGAAGGAGCTGGCGGTTCATTGTTGAAGGTGGGAGCGTCGTAGTCTCCGGTTGATGGCGGGGCGGAATAATGATGTCCTTGGCTTTCATGTGCGGATGTGCCTGCCACCTGCTGGAGTGGATCTGGACCGTATTGGTTAGTGTGAGGATCTCCTGCTTGTACCAGGAACACTATCAGCGTAACAAAGCCTGCCAGGGATCCGCCAACGGCAAGTCCGACTCCCAGGAAGAGCAGGCCGGCGAAACTCAGAACTACGCCCACAATAGTAGCGACCACCGTTAGGCCTATCGGCAGGAGCAGCCACCATCCAGTCCTGTTGGTATCGTGCAACCTTCGCACGGTTACTGCCAATGAGGGCAGCAACACTGCCAGGGATACGATGAACCCCACCCCTGGGATCCAGCCGATTGTTATCCTCACAATGAAGGTGAAGAGGAAGAACCACCAGTACTCCGATCTTGAGGCGCGGCCGCTGAAGTCGATGTACTTTCCGAAGCAGGTCTTGATCGATTCCGTAAATGTCAAAGCTTTTTCCCCTGTCAGCGGGAGACGCGGCTGTTGTTCTGGGAGTAAGGTGCTTTCGATAGGGAGTTTCCCGACGATTGACCCCGTGTGGCAGGGCTATAGCTTCAGGACGGAGCGATTCCGTGGCCACACGGTGATTCAAGTACAACTATTGGGTAGAGAGGCGTACCAAGGGAGAACAAGGCGCTGTACCTGAGGAAAAATAGGAGAAATGGGAGGGAAAACTTCCCACTGGGTCCCATATTTCCCCATTTCGTCCCATTTTCACGTTCATTCGTAGCTGGAATTTCCTCAAAACGGCGAAAATTTCAATTCCGGCACCATTTTGTCCCATAGTGTCCCACTCTCGATTCTCCGGCCTGTTTCCGGATGGCCAGACGGCCTGGTGGCAGGCAAAGAGCGGTGGAGCACTGTGAGCAGCAGTCATACGAAGATATGGTACGGATGTGTCATGAGGCTTGGCAAGCGGCGACTGTCATCAATATATCCAAACGCGATTGCCCTGCCCCGTGTGATAGTATCACGGCGAAGGTGAAACCAAGGCTTGAACGGAGGAGTCCAGTATGAGGGTTGGAGTCAGCACGACACTTAACAGCAACGCTTTGAACATTGCGGAGGTTGCGCGGAAAGCCGAGGAGGTCGGGTTCGACTCCTTCTGGCTGCCTGAGCATCCCATCATCCCGGTGAACACCACCTCCCGCTACGGCGGCACGCCGGACGGTTCGATTCCTCCGTCCATGGCTGATATGGGTGACCCGTTCATCGGGCTGGCCATGGCTTCAGCGACCACCACGCGCATCAAGCTGGGGACTTCGATCTGCCTGGTGCCTGAGCACAGCCCGCTTGTGCAGGCCAAGCAGATTGCCGCCCTCGACCATCACTCCGGGGGCCGGTTCATCTTTGGCATCGGCGCCGGCTGGCTGCGGGAGGAGACGGAGATCATGGGCGGCGACTTCGAGCACCGCTGGACGCAGACCCGCGAGGCCATCGAGGTGATGAAGGCCCTTTGGACCCAGGACGAGGCGGAACATCACGGGCAGTATTACGACTTCCCGGCGATCAAGGTCTTTCCAAAGCCTGCACAGAAGCCGCACCCGCCGGTGTTCCTCGGTGGCAACGCCCGCAATGTGTTCCGACGCGTGGTGGCTTATGGCGACGGATGGATGCCCGTTCGAGTGTCTCCCGAGGAGGTTCAGGCTGCCCGCGCCACCCTGGACGAGCTGGCCGACTCGGCAGGGCGCGACCCCAAGAGCATCCAGATCTGCGTCTACGGCGCGGGCGACAGGGACACGATCAGGCGGATGGAGGACGCCGGCGCCAACATGGCCGTTGCCGGCCTGGGCGGCGTGGCTGGCGACGAAGCCCTCGGTGCGCTGGAGAAGCTGGCCGAGGCGGCACTGGGCTAAAGGTCATCCGTGATGGTTCAAGCGAAGGCTGCGAGGTAACCCCATGCGCATCGATGTTCACACCCACATCTGGCCCGACCGCATTGCCCCGGCGGTTCTGGAGAACATGGTCGGTACCTTCGGCTACCCGGCGGTGGGCATCAACACCGTTGATGGCATCAAGGAGCACATGCGGGCGTCGGGCGTCGACAAATCGGTGGTGCTGGGTGTGGTCGAGCGGCTGGACCACCTGCCGGGGGCCAACGACTGGCTGATCAGCATCCAGGACGACATGCTGGTGCCCTTTGGTGCGATGCATCCCGACCTGGAGGACAAGGCCGCCGAGGTCAGGCGGATGCGGGAGGCGGGCATCAAGGGATTCAAGCTGCACCCGATGGTCAACAGCTACTACCCCGACGACCCTCGGATGTTCCCGTTCTACGAGGAGATGGGTGACGACATGGTCGTTGAGATCCACTCCGGCCGCTGGGCACACACGCAGCCGGGGGATACCGTCTGGGCTGATCCGGCCCGCATCATGAACGTGGTGCGGCAGTTCCCCAAGCTGAAGCTCATCGCCCTGCACCTGGGCGGGTTCTACATGCTGGACGAGGCGGAGAGGGAGCTCATCGGGCGCGAGAATGTGCTCATCGACACCACCTGGCCGCCGGCGCTGAAGGAGCTTGGCAGCGAGACGCTGGCGGGCATCGTCAGCCGGCACGGGGCAGAGAAGGTGTGCTTCGGCACCGACTACCCGCTGGCGGACATGGCGGAGGACGCCAAGTTCATCGAGTCGCTGCCGCTGCCCGACGCGGCCAAGGAGCAGATGCTGGGAGGGAACGCCCGGGAGTTGATCGGGTTGTAGGGCACGGGAACTAACATGGATGGACAGGATATACAGGATGTTTTATTGGGGCGAGCTAAATCCTGTTCTTCCGGTACATCCATGCTAATTCGCCAAATTTATTCGGGGCGGCGGGTGAAGCGTTTGTACTCCAGCTTGGGGTTGCCGAAGTTTAGAATCAGTCCCACCTCGATACCTGTGGCCTTCAGATAGTTGATTAGTTGAGCTTGGTGTTCAGGGGTAATGGCTTTTGCCGCCTTCAGCTCTACGATAACTTTGTCCTCAACCAGTAAGTCCGCGAAAAAGGTTCCGACCCCTTGGCCTCTGAATGTCACTTCTATGGGCTTTTGTGAAACAGCGGTAATTCCCTCGTCCTTCATTGCGACCAGCATTGCTTTTTCGTAAACGGACTCGAGGAACCCAGCACCCAATTCGTTGCTGACATGGAAGGCACACTTGATGATGGCCCCTGTCAGGCCATAGTGCCTCTGAGACATCTCCCACCTAAACGACTTTTAAACGACTTTCAATTTACGCCGATGGACAAGATGTACAGGATGATTTATTGGGGCAGTCCAAATCCTGTTCATCCTGTACATCCATGTTTGTTATTTCATTCGATTGACGATACCGACGAACTCTAGCGGCCGTCTTTTATAAACTGGGATACGCGCTCGCCTATGGTCATGGTGGTTACGTTGGTGTTGGCGCGGATGCAGTTGGGCATTATGGAGGCGTCTACGACGCGGATGTGCTCCATTCCGTGGATGCGGCCATACTGGTCTACCACGGCCATGGGGTCGCTGGCGGGGCCCATCTTGCAGGTGCAGGAGATGTGCTGGCCGGTGGTGGCATCACGCAGCATGCAGGCGTCCAGCTCGTCATCGTCAGCCAGTTCTTCGTCGGTGGGTTCTGTGCGCTCCTGGACTATGTCGCTGAAGGCCTCGTGCTCTCCGAGGCGGGCGCACAGGCGCACGGCGTCGCGAAGGCGGCGGCGGTCCTCCGGGTCCTCCATGTAGTTGTAGTTGAGCAAGGGCTGCTCGTTGGGGTCCGAAGAGGTCAGCTCGAGATGACCGGAACTGAGTTCCAAGTCCAGTACGCTGAGCATGCGTATGCCGAGGGCGTCCATGCGCTCGCCGCCGCGGTCGACGCGCTCGGTGGCGTAGGACTGCATGAAGATCATCATGTCGTTGCGCAGGTCGGAGCCCTCGGCGGTCCAGCGCAGCGTCATCTGCACGCGGGGGGCGAATCCGTCCAGCGGGTAGTCGGGCCTGGTGCGGAAGGTGGTGTAGATCATGGGATGGTCCCGCAGGTTCTGACCCACGCCGGGCAGGTTGTGGACGACGGGGATGCCCACCTGGTTCAGGTGGGCCGCCGGGCCGACTCCGGACAGCAGCAGGATGTGGGGCGAGCCGATGGCGCCGGAGGACAGGATGATCTGCTCGCCCTCTACGGTGAACCGCTCGCCGCCACTCTCGACCTCGACGCCGACGGCCTTCTTGCCTTCGAAGATGACGCGGCGGGTGAGGCAGTTGGGGCGGATGGTCAGGTTGAGCCGGTGACGGGCCGGGTCGAGGTAACCCAGTGCCGTGCTCCAGCGGATGCCGTTGGGGTTGTTGAAGGGCACGGGTCCGACGCCGGTGGCTTCCGGGTGGTTATGGTCGGGGACGTCGGCGAAGCCCTCATCGCGGCATGCCTGGTAGAAGGCCGACTGGTCGGGCAGCAGCTCCTCGCGCTTGAAGCGGCGGGCGATGATGGGGCCATCGGAGTTGTGGAAGTCATCGCCGGGGAAATCGGTGTCGGTTTCGATGCGCCTCAGGAAGGGGAGCAGCTTGACGAAGCTCCATTCGTCGTTGCCCATCTCGGCCCAGGAGTCGTAGTCCTGGGGGACGCCGCGCAGGAATACCTGGCCGTTGATGGCGCTGGAGCCGCCGGTCACCTTGCCCCGGGGAACCATCATGGGCGGCGCGGTCTCGGAGGCCTTGCCCCAGAACTGCCAGTTATGGTCGCTGGTCATCACGTCGGTGGCGGTTGCGTAACCGAATTTGACCTCGTCGGGCAGTTGCTCGAACTCCGGGTAGTCGGCGCCGGCTTCAAGCAGCAGCACCGACACCGAGGGGTCCTCGCTGAGGCGGGTGGCGACGATGGAGCCGGCAGACCCGGCGCCCACCACGATGTAGTCGTATTTCATGGTTGGTCTCCTTACGCATCACGGGGATTTGCCGCGATGATACGGCTGGGTTGGAGGAGCGTCAACCGGGGTGCGTGTTGGCGAGGATGGCGGTGGAGATGGGAGTGGCAGTGCCTCCTTCGGTTCCGGGTGCGCGGTTCCGGGTGCGCAAGTAGACGGGGGTTTGGGTTCCCGCCTCCGCGGGAATGGCAGTTGGGTGCGGGGGTGACGGTGATGTGCTCGGGGATGACGGTGGAGACGGTCTTTCAGTATTGTTCGAGCTTGAGGGGTTTGGGCAGTAGGCCTCGCGTGGCGGCCTTGGGTAGGTGGAATCCGAGTATCTTGTTGGGATGGGGCATCCAACGCTGCAGGCGTCATTCCTCCAAGTAGTTGTAGACGGCCGGGAAGCGCCGACGGAGGACGCTCCGTTGCATCAGCTTGTTGAAAAGCGTGCTGGGCTTGGGAGGGGTCTGGTCCTGGGCGACGGATTCTTCCCACTGGTCGCAGTATTCTTCGACGTGAGGACGGAGTTTGTAGACGGTCAGTTCGGTGGCGGACTTGTGCATGAGGGATTCGACCTGGCGGCGGAGGCGGGCGAAGGTCATGGTTTCAGCTCCTTATGATGTCAGGGGTATTGATTTTACTGACAAATCCTGACATTTACTGACATTTCGGCTTTTTAGCTCGGTGATTTCGGGGCACCGGATCCCCGCAATCGCGGGGGTGGCTGGTTGTGCGAGAGTGACGGCGATAGGGTTTCCTGGGACCTCCGCGGTTGATTTCGATTTCAGCGATGGGGAATTAATGTTCTAATTGCCCATCAGTATGTTAGCAGGGTGGCGGGCGAGTTGGCAACGGTGTGGATGGGAGTGGCAATGCCTCCTTCGGTTCCGGGTGCGCGGTTCCGGGTGCGAGGGTAGACGGGGGTTTGGATTCCCGCCTGCGCGGGAATGACGAATTATGGGGCCTCTGGCGTTTCTGAATGGCGGTGGGGATGGGAGTGGTGGTGCCTCCTTCGGTTCCGGGTGCGCGGTTCCGGGTGCGAGGGTAGACGGGGGTTTGGGTTCCCGCATGCGCGGGAGTGGCGACTTATGGGGCCTTCGGCGTTGAGGACGCAATCGTCCTGGGTTTGCAGTGGCGGGGTTGGATTCGGCCTTGGCAGAGGTGGGGTGTATAGTCTTGAATACCGGGTCTGCCGGCCTGCATCAGGCTTGGTTTGACAAGGGGACGGGCGGCGCGGCTACAATTTCAGGCACGCACTTAAACGGGACGAGGGAATTCGCATGATCAAGCACTTTGGCAGCCTCTACGCGGGGCACGTGGACCTGGGCGATCTGGGGCTGGAGGCCACTCCGCTCAACGATCGTCGATTCGACAACGACCATCTCATCACCATCTTCGACCGGTGCGAGCAGATGGCGAAGCTGATGGACCGGCTGGGCTATCACAGCTTCTGGGGAGCAGAGCACCACTTCCAGCATGAGGGCAATGAGGTCATCCCCAACCTGCTGATGCTGTTCGTTCACTTGGCCAAGATGACCAAGCAGCTCAAGTTCGGGTGCGGGTTCAACATCAACCCCATGTGGCACCCGCTGCGCCTCGCCGAGGACTACGCCACCGCCGACATCCTGACCGACGGGCGGGTGATATTTGGCGTCGGGCGCGGCTACCACTCGCGGGAGGTCGACACATTCGGGGTGCCCAGCACCAACTCGGACAACGAGATGAACCGGGAGATTTTCGAGGAGCAGGTCGAGGTCATCATGAAGGCGTTCCACGAGGACTCCTTCTCCTACCAGGGCAAGCACTACCAGCTCCCGCCCGAGGTGCCGTACCGGGGCTACACGCTGAAGGAACTGACACTGGTGCCGCGGCCAAAGAACCAGCCGGTGGAGTGCTGGCAGCCCATGGTTTCGAGCAGCCAGCGGGCCATGGACTTCATGGCCAAGCACGACATCCAGGGCATCATGGGCGGCGGCGCGGTGACCGGCGGCGCCAACGACGACGTGATCATGCGCTGGACCGAGACGGTGAACCGCCACGGCCACAACGTGGAGCCGGGCGGGCGGCTGGTCATCGGGCTGCCAACTTTCATCGCCGACTCGGAGCAGGAGGCCATTGAGCAGGGTCGGAAGTACCTGGAAGAGGACATGAAAATGTTCGCGCCGCTGGGCTTCTTCCGGGCGCTGTCGGAATCACAGATCGAGGCGCTGGGCGACCCACGCCGGGCGCGGGGCGCCGGCCTGCCGACGATGGAGGACATCGTCAGCCAGCAGGCGTGGCTGGTGGGCACCGCCGAGCAGGTTACGGAGAAGATCATGGCGATCCAGGACAGGTACCCCGGCCTGGAGCACATGCACGTGGGCTGCAACCGGATGGGCGCGCCGCTGGAGGTCATGCTGGAGCAGCTGCAGCGGTTCGGAGAGGACGTGATGCCGCACTTCAACGTGGAGGAGAAGCCGCTGGGGTAGGTTACATCGATGGACAGGATGAACGGGATGAGGTGGGTGGAATTCTTGCGGAGTTGCTTTCATCCGGTTAGCTAACGTCCTGATCAAGGCGAAGACATAGCGGGTGTCCCAGGAGGGGCCGGTCCTAGGCGAATGGGAACCGGCCCCTTTTGGTTATACTGGGGATCAGAGCATCATCCGGATGGGGAATAGCGAATGACCATCACCAGAGTGAAGCTGGAAAACTTTACAGTCTTCGAGAGCCTGGACCTGGAGCCGTCGCCGGGGATCAACGTGCTGGTGGGGGCTAACGGGACAGGGAAGACGCATCTGATGAA
This sequence comes from Dehalococcoidia bacterium, assembly GCA_965215675.1. Classification (GTDB taxonomy): domain Bacteria; phylum Chloroflexota; class Dehalococcoidia; order Lucifugimonadales; family UBA3495; genus VXOI01. Next base: position 1,193,193 of record OZ244112.1, read on the forward strand.
GGTGTGCTATGCGGCGTGTGATGACTCTTATACGGGAGATCCCTTTGCCGCAAAGTTAAATGGGGTGTTCCTGCCGTCCGGTAACCCGTCGGAGAGATTGAAGAGATTAGTGAACCGTAGTAGCGGAAGCGAGACTGCGGAGGTTAGGTTATCACGGGTAAAATCCGAATTCAGTGTGTTACTGCCCTGGTATATGTTTGGTTCAACCACAGTTAAAGACGAGTCAAAGGACTGGACTGGTTCGCCTATAGAGTGTGTCTATATTCCAGCCAAGGATATGCTCGCCAACGCTCCGGGATTCAGGTCGCTTTACGCGAGGCGCGAAATACACCTCGAAGAAACCTACAAGGATATACTCGACTTGGCATATCTTGATTCCCTTAGAAATCCTGAGGAATTTGTTCCTTCCGCGGTTACGGAGCGGTTGGAGGCCGAGCTTGGCGGGAAAGTCATTACCCACGGGGAGGAATTCTTCCTGAGCGGCGATAAGGGCGAGATTGAGTTCACGCTGCTGTCCGAGGGGTTGCGGAAGCTGGGGCTGCTCTGGCTGCTGATACGCAATGGGAGTCTCAAGCCTGGAGCGGTGCTGTTCTGGGATGAGCCGGAGACGAATCTGAACCCGAAGCTGTATGGGGTGGTGATCGACGTGCTGCTGGAGTTGCAGCGACTTGGGGTGCAGGTGTTTCTGGCTACGCACGACTACGTGATTCTCAAGGAGCTTGACCTGCAAGCGAGGGATGGCGACAAGGTGGCCTTTCATTCGCTGTATCGGGATTCGGAGAGCGGCGAGATTGCCTGCCAGACTGCCGAGAACTATTCGCAGATTCACCACAACGCGATCGCGGACACATTCAGTGGCATCTACGACCGGGACGTGAGGCGCGCTCTGGATGGGATCATCAAGTGACCGTCTTCACGGAGGGCGACCTGCAGATTTCCATTGATGCCTCTCTGAAACCTCGGAAATTCGACGACAACAGCCACGGTCTTTCACATTGCATGAAAGCGGTTGACTTTATTGTCGAACTATCTGAAATGTACCTGTTCATTGAATTCAAAGACCCTGAACATCCTTTGAGCAGCCACCAGGACCGCCAGGAATTTGTGCAGGATTTCTCCAGCGGACGTGTTGATGAGGATCTTAAGTACAAGTACCGGGATTCACTTCTGTACGAATGGGCTTCGGGACGGGCCGACAAGCCCATCCGCTATTACGTGTTGGTAGCCATCGATGCGTTGACAGAGGCCAATTTGCAGGCCCGGACAGAGGACTTGAGGAGAAGGCTTCCGGCAAAGGGACCAAGCGGGTGGACTCGCCAGAACGTCCAGGATTGCGCGGTGTTTAACATCGAGTGTTGGAATCGGCTCTTGCCTGGTCTGCCGGTGAGGAGACTGAGTACTTCTCCGTGAGCTGTCTCTGCACGGGCGGCCATTGGACATGACGTTACTGGCGTCCGTGGACGACAGTCTTGACAGTGCCCGCGACGGATTCGATAATGTAAGTCCGCGCCGAGGTAGCTCAGGTGGTAGAGCACGGCACTGAAAATGCCGGTGTCGACAGTTCGAGTCTGTCCCTCGGCACTTCTTTTTGTCTTCGCAGATGGACTGGCTTTGGCCGAATCACTTTCCGCGCCGTCTTCTGCCGTTTCTTTTGGGGCGAGTGGCCGGTGCTATTCTGGCGATGTCCGTTTCTCAGAACTGAGTTTCAGCTTATTTTGACTTGCCCTCAGATTTTGACTTCGTGTCGAAAAAAGAGGCTCAACGTAGGTTCAAGAGGCGGGCCCCACTTGGCGAAGCATCGACTGGATGCGAAATTGAGGACAGCTATTCGGGTCCTGCTAGATTGGGTCCGGGAAATCGTCGAGCAGACCCTTACGCACGGCCCAGACCACCAGTTCCTGCTTAGTCTTCACGCCCAGCTTGTTCTGAATCGCGTAAACGGCATTTCGGATGGTGAGCGGGCGATTGCCCATGGACTCCGATATTTCCGAATATGACATGCCGCGAGCGAACAGCTTGAGAATTTGCTGCTCCCTAGCAGTCAACCTTTCCAGTTCCGGAGATGTGATTAGGTCTGCGGAAGAGCGTATGCCCTGAAAGACGCGTCTCATCACATCCCCGGGCATCCGGAATTCTCCTCTGGAGACGTCTCGGAGTGTAGACAGGAGCTTTTCCTTACCTGAGAACTTCTGGAGGTATCCCGTGGCCCCCGCAGCAACTGCTTGCACCACAGTGTCCTCCTCGGTTGAGGCGGTAAGGATGAGCACATGAATTCCGGGCAAGACGTCCCGGATTTCCCGGCAAGCGTCGATGCCGTCCTTCACTGGCATCATGACGTCCATTATGATCAGTTCGGGAACGAGGGATTGAGCCATCTCGACAGCCATTTCGCCGTCGCCGGCGTGCCCCACGATCTCGAATTCTCCCGTCCGTTCGAGCACCTCCTGCAGGCCCTCACGCATAATCATGTGGTCGTCTACCAGCATAATCTTGGTCGGTGTGGTCGCAGACAAATTCTCAACCTCCTGGGGTCGTATCGTAGGGGATAATGCAACTGATGGTGGTGCCTTCGCTGGCGCCACCCGTTTCGACCTCGAACTTGCCGCCGATGCTTACCGCGTGGCTTCGCATGTTGCTGAAACCGTGCCCCAGCGAGGCGTAATTAGCCGGAAGTCCGATTCCATCGTCTGAAACAGACAGACGAATCTGGCGGGGCTGAAAATCGAGACGGATGGTGACTTTGCTAGCCGAAGAGTGCCTGTAGGCGTTGGTTATGGCATTGTGAGCGATTGAGAAAAGTGCGCTCCTGATGGTCACCAGGAGCGGTGGCTCGCCGCCGGTGACCAAGACTTCTGCAGGTACCAAAGTGATGGAGGTGAAGGTGCCTGCGTGAGACTGGAGCACCGATCCGAGATCTCTTCCCTCGAATATTCGGCCGATGTCTATGGGAAGGCGGAGTTCCCACATGGCGGACTTCGATATGGCGTACGTTGCTTCCAGATTCTCCACGAGCTTCCGGTTGGACTTGTCTGCGAGTTCCATAGCAGTCTCAATGCCCAGACCGATCATGTAGACCGATTGCGCTGTGGTGTCGTGGATAACCTGCGAGAGTTCAACACGCCGTCGTTGAAGCTCTTCGTCACGTTCGCGTTCCACTTCTGTTATTCCCATTGTGCGCTCAAAACCTGCTATGAGCCGTACTGACGCTACGACCACGAAAAGGACGATTATTCTGCTTATCATTGTCTTTTCGTCCTGGCTACCCAAATTGATGCCGGGCCCTACGTTCAGGCTTATCGCAGAATAGAGTAAGGCAACAACTGTTGCCGCCGAAAAGCTGAGCCAGGAATTGGCTAAGACCAAAACGAATACCACTAAGGCCACGTAGAAAAATATGAAGTATTCGCTCTCAAGGCCGCCGGTGAGCGATACGCTGACCGAGATCAGGGCAATGTCCATGGCACCCAGGGTTATCAGCCAGGGTGCTGTTACCGGCCGACTGGACCATAGGCGATAGTGAATGAATGCGTTGATTAGTATCGGGACAATGATAAGAGACGTGTTGAAAACATGAGTGGTTGCGCCAAAGTCAACCCGGTAATTAACCCCAATCAAATAGAGTCCCAGTACACACCATCGCATCCACACTGAGACCTTTGCCCCAAATCGTAACCCCTCCGGATCCGTGATTATGGACCGACTTCTGGGCATCTCTAAAGTACCTGTTGTTGATGGCGGCAAGTGAAATTCTCTTGAAGAAAGTGTCAACTGAACAGATTGATAATCCCCAATTGGTTACTTGCCCTCGCTTTCTAAACCCTAATTGACCCGTTCTACATGAACTTCGAAATTCCACCTCTATGCACCAGAAACTGTACATTTATTGACCAACTTTGCCAACCATTCATACAGGATTAAATTGTAACGTAAGTAACGATACTTAAATATCTATATAGACCTAATGAGATTGAACCTAACTGCGGTCAATTGAATCAGTCGTGAAATGAATCAGCATTAGCGACTCCTTCAGAAATCGTAAATTAACAGGATGCCCTTTGTGTGTTATTCGACTAGAGCCCAGGTGGTCCAAGAATTGATCGCGCAGATGCCACATGAAATGGTTCCCTACAACGTAGGCGTAGTATTAACCACCACCAGTCATGGGTTACTGGAAGTCCAACCCAACTGTCGCTTAGTCCGGATGAAAGCAGCCAATAATTTGGTTTCCCGTATTCAAATGGAACGCATTGACCATTCTGATGCCAGGTCAGGAACGAATAGCCCATTGGCCAATATTGGGGACGAGGGAACGTGTGGAGCAGATCTTGCCGCAGAGTCGACTGCCCGGTTGCAGGGACCAAGCCTCTCCCGCCCAGGCAAACTTGCTTTGGATTGAATCGTTTTATTTGATTTACCTTACCTCGAACCTCTAGATACTTATGCACTGGAATAGCGAAAAGCTCAATCATTTGTCACAATTGAAAGAACATATCATAGGCTTTTACAACAGAAAATTCCGCATACAGACCGGTCTGTAGGTAATTCATAACATAACCATATATACACAAATAGCAAATTAAATGAGCATTCGTTACTTATAAAGAGACCGAGAGAAAAGTGAGATTGGAAACTGTCCGGTTGCTGAGAAAGACGGAGTAGCGGTGATTCCGTCTCCTCGTCAGTAGCGGTGCTCATGGAGATGGGAGCAGCTTTGGCAGCGTTTGCGGCTGCGGCGTAGCGAGGGCCTTGAGGTGGTGTGCGCCCGGTAAGGGCGTCGTTTTCACATGATTCAACCTGCCGTGTGCGAATGAAGGACCCTGAAACTTTGCTGTGCAGAGCATTCAGGACGTCCACTGGATTCTTTAAGGGGAAAGTGTGTCTTACGCACGACGGTGTGCGGAGACACCTCCTTGTGGATGTGGTGCAGTTCAGCTGATAGCGAAACGGGTTTGGATTTCATTCAAGCCGAGACGAGCCGTGCACCTGACCAATTTGCCCCATTTGAGCGGCTTACCGTGCTCCACGCAGTAGCTGTGATGGCTCGTCCCGCTGGAGACACGCCGAGGTGATTTCCTGAGGATGAAGTGCAGAGCCGTCGAGATGCCAGTTGAGGGGGGAGACTGGATTCCCAGGTTGAGGCAGGGTTCGTTTTGAGGGCGCCGGGATTTGGAGGCCGAGACTAGCAAATCCACGTCTAGGCGATACAGCGAGCGTTGACTCTTTCTGTCGTGCTCCACCAGGCTGCTTTGAATAGTCGCTTTCCTGACTGAGCCTCCGTGAGGGATATGGTGGGAAAGTTTGCTTAGCTACGCCAAGTCCTCGCAAGAGTCTGCGATGTTCCGGGAGAAATGGAAGCTTGCTAAGAGGGTGTGTGACAAAGTGCAATCAGGTTGGCTTGAGCCTTTTGAGCATCAGGTGGACCATCGCTATATGAACCCAAGTCTCTCCGGTTTCTGTCAGTTCCTCATAGTCCTTGCTGAGCCGTCGGCACCGGCTGAGCCAGGCCAGCATGCGTTCAACCACCCATCTGCGAGGCAGCACCTCGAACTGGTGGCTGTCCGGTCTCCGGCGCACCACCTTCAGCAACCATCCTCCAGTCTCCCAAGCCCACGCAACCAGCCGACCGGCATAGGCCGCATCCGCCCAGATGACTTGGAGCCTGGGGAACCGGCCCAGCAGCTTGGCCAGCACCAGTCTGGCCCCGTCCCGGTCTTGGATGTCGGCGGCGTGAATCACCACGGCCAAGAGCAGCCCGGTGGTGTCCACTACGATGTGGCGCTTGCGCCCGGACACCTTTTTGCCGGCGTCGTAGCCGCGAGGCCCCCTTTTTCCGTGGTCCTTACCGACTGGCTGTCGATGATTGCCCCGCTGGGAGTAGCATCCCGTCCCTCGCTCTCCCGGATCACGGGACGCAGTGCCTCCAAAACCCGCTCCCAAGTGCCGTCCTTGCGCCATTTCCGGAAGTACCACCAGACCGTGCCCCAAGGGGGCAGGTCGTGGGGCATCATTCGCCAGGAAATACCGCCACGCAACACGTACAGGATGCCATTCACCACCTCCCGCAGGTGCACGGTCCGGGGGTGTCCCCTGAGCGAAACCGTGGGCAACAGGGGTTCCAGCAAGCCCCATTGGGCATCGGTCAAATCAGTGGGATACGCTCTTCGATCCATACCCCAAAGCTACAGACTACCCGCAAACCACACCAAGCTGTTCCAATGCAAGTTTCGACAATTGTCACACGCCCTCTTAGCCCAGTTTTCTGCTTGGACGGCGCCTTGGAGCTGGTTTCTGACGGGGTTTATCCCGTTGGGAATGCTGGTGCGCTCTTAGCGCTGTGTTTCCAGAAACGCACTCGGTGCCCTTGGCGAGTCATGCAACCACTGAATCCGGGGCCGCAAGGTCAGTGGCGAATGATCCAGCGGGCCGCCGAAATGATCATCTGAGCACCATGATAGTACGCCGGTTGGCGACTGGTCAGGTTGCCGATTACGCATCCAAGCGAGCGAAAGCGCATAAGGTTCACGTGAGATTCGCAGCTCGCGGGTTAGACGCCTGGGTTGAGAGACTCCCACCTCGGTTTGCCGAGCAGTTGATTCTGCTGGCTACTCGTCTGGAGCATGGAGAGACAATCCGGCTTGAACGGAACTTGCTTGGGAGGGCGAACGGTCCCGCCCTACCGTCCCACGGGCGCTCACGTCCGGCATGAGGCGGTCAATTTGTCCGCTGCTATCCAGTTGATTAACGACAATAAGGAATGCCGGTAGCGTCAACTATTATTGCCGGTCGAGATGAGGTAAACCCTCCGGCACGGAGGTGCCGGATTGCTCAAAGACCGACAAGTCAGGCTACTGAGGCAGAGACTTATGAAAGGAAAAACTCAGGAGACGGCGGCGGCCGTGGCTGGGATGAGCGTGCGATCGGCGCGCAAGTGGCAGAGCGGCCCGTTGCCGTCGGAGACCAGCCAGGATCGCTGGTGGCGCACCCGGCCCGACCCCTTCGACGGGATTTGGGAGGAGGATATTGAGCCCCTGTTGCAAGGTGATCCAGCGGGCAGGCTGAAAGCAACGACAATTATCGAATGGTTGGAGGAGCGGCATCCCGGCCGGTTCAGCGCCTCGCAACTGCGTACCCTGCAACGACGATTACAGGACTGGCGAGCGCTGAACGGTCCCGATCAGGAGGTGTACTTCCCCCAGGAGCATCCGCCGGGTCGGGAAGCCCAATTCGACTTCACTCACTGCAATGCCCTGGGCGTGACCGTTGCTGGCCAGATCTATCCCCACCAGCTGTTCCAGATGATTCTCAGCCACTCGGGGTGGCGTTACGCAGAGGTCGCCACCGGCGAGACCTTCCTGGCATTGCAGCAGGGACTGCAGGCCGCCCTCTGGGCTTTGGGCGGTGTCCCGGAGGTGGTGCGCAGCGACAATACGTCTGCCGCCACCCACGAGATGCGCCGCAGCCGCGGCCGCGCACTAAACGACAATTACGCCGCCCTCCTGGACCACTACGGCCTGCGCTCCACCCGCATCAATCGTGGCCAGAGCCATGAAAACGGCGTCGCCGAGCAGGGACACTATCGCCTCAAGGATGCCGTGGATCAGGCCCTCATCCTGCGTGGCAGCCGCGACTTCCACACCGCCGACGATTACGCCGGCTTCGTCCAGCAGATGGTCGAGAAGCGCAATCGCCTGGTGAGGGGGAAGCTGGAGCAGGAAATGGCTTGCCTACGGCCCCTGCCACCAGCTCCCATGCCGGAATACGTCAACTACCAGTCCAAGGTGCGCAAGTGGAGCACCATCCAGGTAGCGGGACATAGCTACAGCGTCCCCTCCCGTCTCATCGGAAAAGAAGTGCAGATCCGTCTGTACTCCGACTGGATGGAAGTGTACTACAAGGGCCATCTGGTGGAGGGTATGGCGCGGGTGCGTGGCGAAGGGGAGGCCAACGTCAATTACCGCCACGTCATCGGCTCGCTGGTGCGCAAGCCCGGAGCCTTCGCTCGCTACCGCTTCCGGGAGCAGCTGTTTCCCACCATGCCCTTCCGGCTGACCTACGACGCGCTAAAGGAGTGGCGCGGCGAGCGTGCCGACGTGGAGTACGTGCGGATCCTGCACCTTGCGGCCACGACCATGGAGGCCACGGTGGACAGCGCGCTGTCGTTGCTGCTGGAGGCAGGTGAGCCCTTCGACTACACCCAGGTCCGGGACCTGGCCGAGCCCAAGCCTCCCGAGGCCCCGGCGCTGGCTTGGTCTGGGAAGCCGGACCTGAAAATCTACGACGGCCTGCTCACCAGCAGTCTGGCAGTGGCGGCGGTGTGTGGATGACCAACACCGACACCAGAGTCGTGCAGGAACGCATCGGCCAGCTGTGCCACCAATTCAAGCTGCCCACGGTGGCGGCGGAAACCGCTTCGCGTTTCACCGAGGCAGGCCACGGCGACGCCCTGCCCACCCTGCTTGAGGTGCTGGAGCAGGAGGCCGAGGATCGCCGCCAGCGACGCATCATCCGGCTGCTTCGGGAATCCAGGCTGCCTTTGGGCAAGACCTGGGAGACCTTCGAGCACCACCGGATGCCCTTGGCGCTGCGCCAGAAACTGGACCATCTGGCCCAGGGCAGTTAGGTGGAGCACGGCGTCAACGTCCTGGCCTTCGGACTGCCCGGCACTGGCAAAACCCACGCCCTGTGCGCCCTGGGGCACCGGCTGGTGGAATCCGGCCACTCCGTCCTCTTTGCCCCAGCCTACCGCTTGGTGCAGGAACTCCTCGCCGCCAAGCGAGACCTGGACCTGCCCCGCCGGCTCCGCAGGCTGGACAACTTCGACTTCCTGCTCCTGGACGACCTGGGCTATCTGCCCCAGGGGGCTGAGGAGTCCGAGGTGCTCTTCACCCTCATTGCCGAACGCTACGAACGGAGGTCCCTGGGCATAACGTCAAACCTGGTTTTCTCCGAGTGGGAGCGCATCTTTGCCAACCCCATGGCCACCGCCGCGGCCATCGACCGGGTGGTGCACCACTCCGTCATCCTCGAGTTTGACGTCCCCAGCTATCGGACTGATGCTGCCCAGCAACGAGGCCAGGCCGAGGAGGTGAACCGGCAAAACTAATCGACGACTTTCCGGCAAGAATAGTTGACGCGGGACAACAGTAGACAGGGAGGAAAGGGGGTTGCCCGTGTCCCATTGCTATTTTGAATGGCAGACGGGGTGAAAAGCCGTTGCCGAAGGGACCGTGACTGCGAACAGGGGATGGGTATCGCTGGCGGCCGTGCCTTTAATTCCCTAGCAGCGTGTCCGAGAATTAGATTTTGGAGACGAAAAGCGCCACTGACTAATCTCATTGGTGACTAATGGGCTCTAATAAAACGGTTACCGGAATAATTAACTTTGTAGATGCCGAGATTCGTTTAGAACATTGTTTCTCAGACAGACTGCTAGGCACGCCGACAAACCCACGGCCTTATATTTTGGCCCGATACCGACCCGCTTGCGGAGAATGTCGCTGTCGGTTTCATTCAATGACGACTCCTCCAATAGGCCTTTGGCGCCTTCGCCTGGTGGCACTAAGGTAGGAACCAGGCAGCTCCCATGGCGGACCGGACCAAGCCTACTTCTGTGAACTCTGCGCCCTCCAGTTTCACGGCAAAGGCAAGGAATCGGATCAGGCCAATACAAAGGGAGATTTATCAAATTGTCATCCGGGGGTTGATTTTTCTTCATATTGTTGATTCTATTGTACATGTAATTGTATCGTAACAAACCACTGGATATTTGGAGCAATAGCCACTTGAAGACCTGCATTCATACCGGCTGTCGAATTCAAGGGTAACTTGTACAGAAGAACAAGTCTGTTCATTTGTTAAGTATCGACACGGTCCTATTGGGAATGTGCGCAACGAAATGATGTCCGAACGCGATGTACAGAGGTCCAGGGCAGCACAGGTGGGCGTCCTGATGAGGGCATACCGTGAGACCTTTGCTTCGGAAAGAGGACGGCGGGGCTTGACACAGGAGGAGTTGCTGCGCCGGATGGGAGCTGTGGAGAGCGACTACGCTGAGCGCTATAGCCATGCCACCGTCTCGCGGTGGGAGTCTGGGGTCACCCGCCCAACCGTGCAACGTTTGCTAGCTTTCGGTAAGGCTCTCGACCTTTCTACTTCTGAGGTCGCCGGACTGATCTTGCTGGCGGGCCTAGCGCCCGATTTTCAGGCGGCCACTGACCGAGCAACCCGAGGGCCGGGCGATGTCTCACCGAGTGAGGCGGACGAGAGTGAGGAGCCAAACTCAGTGGGGATCGAACCGGCAGCGTCCGACGGCACTGCGGACTCACCGGGACTGGAACAATCTTCAACAATTGATGACCTCGGGCGTTTCCTTATACTCAGGTGTCTGCCGCTGGGAATGCTTATTGTGGGCGGCGGATACGCCTTTTCCATATTTGCGGGGAACGAGTCGTGGGTTCCCACAGTCTATGTAGGTCTAGTTAGCGGCCTTGTGTTGATTCAGGGTTTCATGTGGCCAAGTCGGAGATACGGCCTTAGGGAGTTCTTTTGGATTTCTATATTTTTCTTGTTGACGACTCCGTTTCTGCAATTCGCACCAATACGATTGGATCACTACAATCTCGCATTGGTGTTGGGGGTACCAGGAAGTTTATGGGCATATATGCTTGGACTGGTGATCAATTTTGCTATGTCAGCTGGGGCTGGGCTGATGTTTCACCTGCTGTGGAAGTGGCAATATTCAAGTAGCAGGGGAAGCCGAACGGCATTAAGACGTGCGGTTTGGGTCGTTCTTCCACCGGTGCTTGTGGTTTATGGAATATTGGTCGTGATAACCAATATTTCAATAGTAATTCAACTGGCGTTTCTGTTTCCCGTGTTCTCGGGAGTATTCACTCTTCTTCTGTTCTTGCGTGACCCACAAATAACTCTGAGCGAACGTGACCAGCGATTCCTACTTTCAACAATGGTTGCCCTATCAATAGTTTGGTCTACGCTGGGTATCTTTACGGTGGTTGCTATTTATTTGTCTCCTGACTTGCCCACGGTCCTGCCGGATCACAATCTACTGACGTCGTGGGAAATTGACTTTGCCGAATTGGGTTTGTCTCGAGAAGAGGCGCTTGAAAGAGTGAATCTCGGATATATGTGGCACTCAATGTGTGTATTTGCCTACATGTTCTTTATTGTAGGAGGTAACGTTTTTGTGTCAATCTATAAGGCTGGGAGTGGAAGTAGGGGGAATTCTATGGCTGAAAATCGTGTCATTGCAAGGCATATAGGTGATGATAGCGGGCACACCGAGCTTGACATAGCGCAGTCTACTGGGTTCCCGGTGGAGACTGACCGGCCTACATAAGGATTGACCTGTTATCCTGTCAACACACGCAAGGGGCTACGTCATCAAGGGTTGTGCTTGGCAGGGAGGAATGCGGGCGTCGATTCAGGTCAATTTCCATGGGTCCGCTCTGTTCGGTGACGGGCCTTAAGAGCACAACCGGGGACTTAGTCCCCGGTTGCTGTGTGCAATCGATCCTTTTCGGTCCCTTCAGAGAGCTGTGCCTTTAGTCGAAGGAGGATCCGTTTATTGCGGGTGAATCAGCCGGGTGAAATCAGCGAAATGGTTAATCGGCGAGACCGGACCTTCTGACTGGCGCCTTGAGGTATTACCAGTTGGCGATGGACCGGGCCGTCTTAATGGATCGTAGTTCTGCGGACGGTAGGACGACGACGGCGTACATCAGTGTTGTGAGACCAGCTTGGTTGTTTTACCTACTTCAGATGGGTGCCTGATCTGGTGGGTGGCGTTGTCTCCCATGGGTAATTGCTGGCTCACTAAAGTGTTCGCAGTTCTTTTGCTTTGAGAGATGGGGCGCTATTTCTGCCTCTTTACCGATGAATGTCAGTTCATATGCAATTCAATCCACCTATTCGATACAGATGTATTTTCAACACCTGGGCTTTAGCCAATGAGTTAAAACTAGTCTCGATGTCGATTGCATCGTGGTGTCTTGCTTATTGATGCCACATGGCTGCAGATTCGTGAGGACTCTGGTGCCATGAGCTTGTTTAAGGGAATCATCTAAACTCTTCAGTCGAGTGCCACAATTTGTGAAGTATACAGTTGCGGAATTGATCCTCATGAGGTAGCGGATCCAACGGTATGCTCTATTCCGAAGGTGATCGCTCAAGAAGTTCTTCAGGGTTGCCTTGTCGCGGCGAGGTAACTGCTTTTTTTCAGAGGAGAGACGAGGTTTGTGGATTCCACTTAACTTCGTAATCCTGATTTCGGCTGCGATTTCGGCTGCGATTTCGGCTGTAATCGGTCAGAGGTATGATGTTCTTTTCATATCTGAAGACATCTCTCGATATTCAGATTGAGTATGTTGTTTCTTGTGAGCGGTAGCTCATATATCGTTACTAGTTGCAAACATCATGCTATCCCAGGTGCAACTTCCGGTTGCCGATGTTTAACTCATTGGACCTGGCCGCTAGAACTTCGTTGCTTTCGGGGTTCGTTATTAGAGGGTAGAGATCGGTAGGTCGGGTATAATTCCTTAGAGGTGAATTATGGTGCTTCCTGATTCCAGCCGGTTTGATTTGACTCCCGATATGCCCATCTGCCGGGTGCTCAACGGTTTGTGGCAGGTCTCTGGGGCACACGGCCGCATTGATCCCGGTGCCGCCATCCGCAACATGTTTCACTACATCGATGCTGGATTCACGACCTGGGACCTGGCTGACCATTACGGGCCTGCCGAGGATTTCATCGGCGAGCTTAGGAGTCAGCTGTCGGAGGCTCGGGGCGGCGATGCGCTTTCGGACATGCAGGCGTTTACCAAGTGGGTACCGAGGCCCGGTCCTATGACTCGCCAGTTGGTCGAAGGCAGCGTGGACATTTCCCGCCGCCGTATGAGCATGGAGCGGCTGGACTTGCTCCAGTTCCACTGGTGGGACTATGGCGATACACGTTATCTGGACGCCCTGTCCCACCTCGCCGACCTCCGGGAGGAGGGGTGGATCCGGGAAGTGGCGCTGACCAACTTTGACACGGAGCGGATGCGGGTAATAGCGGACAAGGGCATCCGCGTGGTGTCGAACCAAGTGCAGTATTCGCTGATCGACCGCCGGCCCGAGGTGGCCATGAGCGCGTTTTGCCAGGAGCAGGGAAGCTCGCTGCTGGCTTACGGGACCGTATGTGGCGGGCTCCTGTCTGACCGGTATCTGGGGCAGGTGGAACCGACGCCCGGCGCTCTGAATACCGCCAGCCTGGGCAAGTACAAGCAGATGGTCGATGCCTGGGGAGGGTGGGAACTGTTTCAGCAACTGCTGGTTACTCTTCGTGCCGTCGCCGACAAGCACGGTGTCAGCATCGCCAACGTTGCTGTGCGTTACGTACTGGATCGCCCGGCGGTGGCCGGCGTGATCGTAGGTGCGCGCCTGGGGGTGGCGGAGCACATCGCCGACAATGCCCGTGTGTTCAGTTTCAGCCCGGACTCAGATGACCTGCAGGCCATTGAGGCAGTCCTGTCGCAGTCGCGCGATCTGTACCGGATTATCGGCGACTGCGGAGACGAATACCGCCGTTAATCCCTAACTCCAGACCCGACGGCTGCCGCTAGGTTAAGGGCAGGACTGGCTCTGTCCGATCGTCGGGCAGGTCCACCTCGAACGCGTTCAGGAAGAACGCAGTCTGGGCGTAGTGGCTCATCAAAGCGGTCAGCTCGACGAGGTGCTGAGTGCCAAACTGCTCCTTAGCTATCTGAAAAGTCGACGCCGAGATGCGGTGGTTGGCGTAGAACTCGTTGCAGTAGTTGATGATAGCCCGCTCGTCATCGGCCATATCGGGGAGCGGCTGACGGTCGCGAATTGCGTCGACCAGTTCGTCGCTGACACCCGCCTTGCGGGCGTCGGTAGCGTGGGCGTTCCAGACGTAGGGGCAGTCGAAGTTGCGGGCCGTTGCCAGAATCGCCAGTTCGCGGATGCGGTTGGAAAAGGTGCTCTCGTATCGCAGGTACGACGTGAGCCCGGCGCGCCGCCGCGCCAATTCGGGGCTGTTAATGATGATGGATATGGGCCCGCCGGCGATCGTCCCGCCGGTCTCACGGGTGAGGTCGTCGAAGGCGTCCCGAAATTCCTCGGGGACTATGTCGCGGGTGACTACGGGTACTCTGGCCATTATTTACCTCTCCGATGAATCCTGATGCGAGATTCTAGCATCTGTGGATGCTCGGGACCCAGATTTGACAGGCAACGACTGCTACCGTCTCCGCAAGACCGATGAATTTGAACCCCCGACCAATGGCATTGCGGATCTATTCTCAAATTCAGATCAATTCCCCTTATCCAGCACTGAGATTTTCGAATATTCCGGTACTTTCCGAAGTCCTATGGATGGCAGTCCAAAGTTGAACTCATTAGTCGTGCCGTACAAATGTTCGCCTGCAATAACACCCATCATACAGGCCGTTGTGGGCCAAGGCAACAGAGTAATCGTCAGTGATTCGGGAGAGCTACAACTCTGGGGGCATAAAGCGGCGTCCCCAGTGGAATCAGTGATTGCCCTTTGGCTGTAGCCAGCCATGATTCACCTTGTGCGAGGAAACGGCTACAATTCACCCAAAAGACGAACGAAACTCCAAACAGGAGGCACTCTGATGGCAGTACCAGAAGGCGTAAGCGTCGACGAGGCCCAGGAGTACTACGAAAATGCCGACCGCATCCGCATCAAGCCGGGGTGGATGCAGGGCGAGGGTCAACCAATGCCCGACATCGAACCGTACCTGTGGCGCTGGTCGCAGGTGGAGCCGCTGGTGATGAAGAGCGGCGAGCTGGTCACTCCGGACCGGGACGTGGAGCGGCGCACCCTGCGGCTGGCCACGCCAGGGATAGACCGGGGAACTACGCACACCATCACTGCGGCGCTGCAACTCCTGTTGCCTGGGGAGAACGCTCCCGCCCACCGTCACACGCCCACGGCGATACGCTGGGTGCTGAAGGGCCAGGGGGCCTACACCACCGTGGAGGGCGACAAGTGCTATATGGAGCCGGGCGACCTGGTGCTCACGCCGTCGTGGACGTGGCACGACCACAACAATGAGGGGTCGGAGCCGATGATCTGGCTGGACGGTCTGGACGTTCCCCTGGTCCGCTACCTCCGAGCCAACTTCTACGAGGCGTACCCCGAGGACCAGCAGCCCGTCGTGGGTGTGGCCGAGTCGGAGCGCAAGTTTGCGTCCGGCGCTTTGCGTCCGGCTTGGGAGACTCCCGAGGCGCCGTACTCTCCCCTGTGGCACTACAGGTGGGACAAGACCTGGGAGGCCCTGCAACGTTTGGCCGAGGTTGACGCGAGCCCCTTCGACGACGTAGCCATGGAGTTCAGCGACCCGGTCACGGGCGGTCCGGTGTTGAGGTCGATGACCTGCTGGGCGCAGCTGATCAGGCCCGGCATCCGGACGCAGGCGCACCGGCAGACGAGCTGCGCGGTCTACCAAGTGTACAAGGGCGAGGGGTACAGCGTGATCGACGGGCAGCGGTTCGACTGGAACGAGGGCGACTTCTTTGTCGTGCCGCCGTGGGCCTGGCACGAGCACGCCAACGACTCCGGCAAGGAGGCCGTGCTGTTCTCGATCCAGGACATTCCGGTGATGAAGGACCTGGCCCTGTACCGGGAGGAGCCGTACATGGAGAATGCCGGACACCAGGAGGTCACCAGTCGGTTCACCGGGTAAGGGAGCGGCATTTCAATTTTTCGCCGGCAATTCAGCTTGGCGATGACTCAGGGGCGCACGGCTGTGCGCCCCTTCATTTTCGCCCAATGTGTCTCATTTATAGCGCTGAACACTCAGCCAGACCTTCACCTCTACCCCGGCTCTCTGCCTCGAGGCAGTGGGGAACTTGATGGTCAGGTGAACAGGGGCATGACCTTTTCGCCGAAGAGGCGCATGGACTTCTGGACCTTTTGGGTGTCCATCTCGCCGGTGTTGAGCTTGAGCATGAGGTTGCGGACGCCGATGTCGCGCATTTCGGCGACCTGTTCGGCGACCTGCGACGGGGTGCCGACGATGAAGGAGTGGTCGAAACTCTCGCCCGCCGGTACTGGGGCGTTCGGATCACGGGGAGGCATTCCACCCGGATTGTAGAGCTCGCGGGCGTGATTGAAGTGTGCGCGTTCCCTCCGGAATCCCACCTCGGCGATCTCGCGGGCCTCCTCGGGGCTCTCGGCGACGAACAGGTCACGGGAGGCCCAGCACTGGTCGAAGGCGGCTTCGGTCTGCTCTTCGGAGAACCCTGAGTCCAGCATGGTGGCCTGGTAACGCTCGAGGCGGGACTGCAGAGCGGGCAGGGCCTGGATGCCGATCATCACCGGGCGGCCGATCTCGGCCATCCGGATGGTGGAGGCCTCGCTGATGCAGGCGCGGACCAAGGGCGGGTGGGGCTGCTGGTAAGGGCGGGGACGCAACTGTGGGAACTCGACGTTCCAGTGCTCGCCCTTGTGTTTCAGATCCTCTCCGGTCCAGGCAGCGACCATCAGATCCTCGGCTTCGTCGAGTCGGGCGAGGCCGTCCTCCATGGTGATGCCGAAGCCGATGTACTCGTAGTGATTGTAGGCGGAGCCTCGTCCGGTGCCCACGATGAGGCGGCCGTGGCTGAGGTTGTCGAGCAGGGCGGTCTGGACGGCGAGCCGGACCGGGTGGTGGAAGGCCAGTTCGACCACGGCGAAGCCGATCTTGACTCGCTGGGTGAGGGCGGCGACGGCGGCTCCCAGCACCAGCGGGTCGGCGTGGGCGGCGGCGCCGTCGAAGTGGTGCTCGGTGAGCCAGACTGAGTGCATGCCGATCTGCTCGGCGAGGAGAATCTCGTCGAGGGTGCTGTCGATGACTGCAGAGTCCCTCTCGGGTTCGTGGCTGACGGGGAAAACAAAGGAACCGAAGCGCATAGTTGCCTCAATGTGTTGTTGGGATCAAGGTTTCAGGAGGATTATAGACCAGCAAGGTCGCCGAGCATCAGGTTGGGACATACGGGACTGAATTTGTCCCACGGTGTCCCAGAATTTCCCATTTTGTCCCATTTCCCACTGCTGAAGTGCAGGATTCAAAGCTAAATTGCCGCACTCAGGGTGTCTTTAAGCTGAAATTTCCAAAAACCGTCCCATCCTGTCCCATTGTGTCCCACCGGGTGGTTGGGCGGCATCTGAGAGGCCAGAATCGCACCCGGGGAAAGGCAACAACAGGGGCTGGTCAACTAGCAGACACATGGAACAATTGTACGTACTCCATGCAAAACCAGTCAAGCGGTGATATGGGGCGTCCAGGGCAATCGCGTCTTATTACTCAGCACACAAAATTGGTCTGAATGGCGGTGGAGATGGGAGTGGCAGTGCCTCCTTCGGTTCCGGGTGAGAGGGTAGACGGGGGTTTGGATTCCCGCCTGCGCGGGAATGACGACTTATCGGGCCTCCGGCGTTTAAGACGCGATTACCCTGATGGGGTGTCGCTACTGGCCATGGCGGATGAAGTCGGCGGCGCGCTCGGCCATCATGATGATGGTGGCGTTGGTGTTGGCGCGAACGATGTCGGGCATTACCGAGGCGTCGACGACCCTGAGGCCCTCCAGGCCGTGGACGTTGCAGTACTGGTCGACGACTGCCGACGGGTCGGATGCGGGGCCCATCTTGCAGGTGACGGAGGTGTGGCCGGCGATGCCGGCGCTCCGCTGCAGCCAGCTATCCAGCGTGTCGTCGCTGGCGAGATCGGCGTCTGTGGGGGACAGGCGTTCCGCCAGAAGTCCCTTGAAGGCCGGATGGTCGAATATCGCGATGGTGCGGCGCACTGCGTCGCGGTAGCGGGGGAGGTCTCTGGGGTCGGTGAGGAATCTGAAATCCAGGTGCGGTTGGTCGGAGACGTCCGCGGATGTGAGGGTCAGCACACCCTCGCTATATGGATACTCGATCCGGCAGCCGAAACGGATGCCGGGGGGCGTCTGGCTTGGCGGGTAGGACGTGGTGGGCTGGACCTGGATGTCGTTTTTCTGGCTGGAGCCAGTGGCGGTAAAGCGCAGGCCCACTTGGTTGCGTGGCATGTCGGGGGTGAGGCGGTGGTCCGGGTGGGAGCGGAACACGATGGAGACGGAGGGGTGGTTCTTCATACTGCGGCCCACGCCGGGCAGGTCGAGTACAGGGGCGATGCCGTGGGGCAGCAACTCATCGGCGGGGCCGACGCCGGACAGCAGCAGCAGGTGCGGGGAGTGGATGGCTCCGGCGCTGAGGATGACCTCCTCACCCTCGACGATGAATGACTCGCCTTCACTCTCGACTTCCACGCCGGTGGCCCGCTTGCCGTCGAACAGGATGCGGCTGGCGAGGACGTTGGGCCGGATGGTGAGGTTCATGCGATGGCGGCAGTCGTCGAGGTAGGTGATTGCGGTGCTCATTCGCACGCCGCCGGGGTTGTTCAGGGGCATGGCACCGACGCCGGTGGCGTCCGGGTGGTTCATGTCGGGGTCGTTGGGGAAACCGGCTTCGCGGCAGGCCTGGTAGAAGGCAGCCTGCAGCGGCAGCCAACTCGCGCGGGAGTGGCGCCACACCGGGATGGGGCCGTCGGTGCCGTGGAAGTCGTCGCGGATGTCGGCGTCGGACTCCAGCTTACGGAAGTAGGGCAGGGTCTTCTGGTAGCTCCACTCGTCGTTGCCGGCGGCGGCCCAGCCGTCGAAATCCTCGGGGGTGCCGCGCAGCAGGATCTGGTGGTTGATGGCGCTGCTTCCACCGGTGACCCTGCCGCGGGCCACGTGGGCCGGTCGCGGCGCCGGATTTGACGGGGACGGGGGCGTCGCTTGGCCGACGAGCGACCAGTTGTAGGCCGCTCCCTCCTCGGAGGCGGCCTGGAGCATGTCGTACTTGAGCTGGTCGGGCAGCTGGTCGAGGGGGTAGTCCGGCCCGGCTTCGAGGAGCAGCACCGAGCGTGCGGGATCCTCGGTCAGCCGGTTGGCGAGGACGCAGCCGGCAGATCCTGCGCCGACGATGATGACGTCATATTTCATGCGTTCGTGCGCCCCCGTTACGTCTCGATTTGGTAGACCCGGACCGCGGTGTCGTGCAGCATAGCGGCCCGCTCACTGGGGCTGTAGCCTGCCGATAGGCGCTTGAAGGCGTTGTACATCACGTTGTAGGAGAAGGAGACCTTGTCGGGCGGGAAGTTGCTCTCGAACATGCAGCGGTCCGGCCCGAACTGCTCGATGGCGTAGTTCATCCATGGGGCCATGCCTTCGGCCAGTTCTTCGGAGCCGATGGGGACGGTCCGGTATGGCCAGTCGAACCCCCAGCGGGGCATGCCCATGCCGCCGAGCTTGCAGGTGACGTTGGGGTTCTGGGCGACGGCGGCGATGCCCTCCCGCCAGGCGGGGATGAGGTTGTCGTCCTGGCCGGAGTAGATGCCCGTTCGGCTGACGCCACCGAGGTGGTTGAGGATGATGGAGACCTCGGGCACTGCGCGGGCAAATTCGGCGACCTCGTTCATTTGCGGGAAGGCCAGCATGATGTCCAACGACAGGCCCATACGGGCCAGGACGCGGGCGCCGGCCCGGAAGGACTCGTTGGCGAGTATGCCCGGCTCTTCCCGGTTGTCGATCTCCGGGTCGGGACTCCAAGTGACGTTGTGGCGGATGCCCTTGAAGCGGTTGGGGCTGGCTGCCTGCAGGGCCTCGAGGACCCGGGCCACGTCGTCGCCCAGCTTAAGGTCGGCGGCGCCGATGATGGTTGCAGCGGCCCTGGCCTCGCCGTAGACGCCACTGGCGCTGGCAGCGGCCAGTCCCTGCACGAACTCCACCTCGCCGACGGACTTCAGATCGTCGGGCCCGGAGGCGCGGTACATGGAGCGGGCCTCGAGGAATACGGTGGAGCGCACGTTGTGGCCGGAGTCGAGGTCGGCCATCAACTCGTGGATCAGGTATCGCTGGTAGGGTACGCTGATCATCCGCCTGTCCCAGAAGTGGTGATGCGGGTCGCAGAGGGGAATCTCGGGTTCCAGGGCCGGTTCCTGAGTCAGGGCCAGCCAGTCGTTATTTCCAAATGGCATGTTATTCCCTCCATCGGTGCCAGTTTTGTGGCAATGATACCACCCCAGTGAGCGAGCCTCGAAAGACGCTTGGCCATTTCCGCAATCGGGGTCACACAAAGATACGCTGCCCGGCAAATCCCTGAACTGCGGTGCCACTCAGCGGGGTGCCACCCTGCCGCAGGTGTATTATCTGGTTCTGTGATGGGTATGTGGAAATGGGCTGACTCTCTTCGCATCAGTGACTTCAGGCTGCTGTGGGCATCGACGCTGCTGTATTCCCTGGCCACCGGGATGGAGCAGGTGTCGGTCGGGTGGCTCATATTCGAGCTGACCGGATCGGAACTGATGGTGGGCGTGGGGGCGGCGGCCCGGATGCTGCCGTTCTTCATGGTGGGGCTGCTGTCCGGGGCCATCGCCGACCGGTGGGAACGGCGGTGGTTGCTGCGGACCGGCACCCTTGGGTCGTCTGCCGTCGCGCTGCTGATGGCGTTGCTGTTGCTGGGCGGGCTGAGCAACGTGTGGGTGATTATTGCGCTGGTCCTGGGCCTGGGGAGCACCTTTGCATTCGTGCTTACGATCCGGCAGACCTACACCTACGACATCGTGGGCCCGGGTTATGCGTTGAACGGTCTTGCTCTCGGAGCGATGGCCATGCAGGGCGGGGGCATCGCGGGTTCGCTGGCGTCGGGCGCTGTGATTGAGGTTGCCGGGCCAGGCTGGCAGTTCGGGGCAGCGGCGCTTTGTTACCTGGCCTCGGCGGCAGCGACACTGGCGATCGGCAATCCGGGGGTGTCGGCCCGACCGTCCGCTGAATCCGTGTTGCAGAACCTGACCGGTTACTTCAGGCTGCTGCGCAACTACCGGCTGCTGATGGCGCTCATGGTGCTGACGGCCGCCACGGAGATCCTAGGGTTTACGCATATAACCCTGCTGCCCGTGTTTGCCAAGGAAGTGCTGGGTGTGGGGCCGACGGGGCTGGGCATCATGACGGCGGGACGGCAGGTTGGGGGGCTCATTGGCCTATGGCTGCTGGCGGGGCTGGGCAACCTGAGGAGGAAGGGGCTGATGATGTTCGCGACGGCCCTGGGATTCGGGTTGGGGCTGATGGCATTCTCGCTGTCGGGCAACATCTACTCCTTCCTGGGAGTGTTGCTGTTCGTGAACGCCTGCGCCATGGCGGTCGATACTCTATACAAGACAATGATGCAGGAGATCGTTTCCGACGAGGAACGGGGGCGGGCGATGGGTTCGTGGGTGCTCAGCATCGGCTTCGCCCCGGTGGGCCACGTTGGGGTCGGAGCGCTGGCCGGAGCGGTGGGTGCTCCGAGGGCCCTGCTGATCAACGGCGCGGCGCTGGCCGTCATCAGCGTCGTGTCGGCGTTGGCCCTGCCCCGCATCAGGAGGCTGGACTGAGCGCACTGCTGATCCCGCAGGCTGCCGGTCCGCACACCCAGCAGTGCGTTCATCCACTGCCGCTTGCATTTACCTATGCTTGGTGAACGGGACGGTGACGCTGGGGTACGCGGTGACAATGGTATCGGGAGAGGCGGTCTGAACGAATTGTCATTCGATAGTTTTGATGTGGTCGTCGTTGGAGCAGGGCCCGGCGGGCTGGCAGTTTCCCAGCAGCTTGGGGTGCGCAACATCTCCCATGTCGTCCTGGAACGAGGAGACTGCGTGGGCTGGATGTGGCACCACGTCTACTACAGCCTGCGACTGCACACCGGCAAGCACCTGAGCTCTCTGCCCGGTATGGCTTTTCCGGCGGGAACGCCACTGTTTCCGACCCGAGAGGATCTGACCGAGTACCTGCGGGCTTACGGGAACGTGTTTGAGCTGCCCGTTATGACCGGACAGGAAGTGTTCGGGCTCAGGCGAAAGGACAGCGGATGGGAGATCGAAACGAGGGATGCCGTGTTCCGGTCAAAGGCCGTTGTGGTTGCGACCGGCATCATGTCCGATCCGGTTATTCCCGAATTTGAGGGCATGGAATCCTACTCCGGGCAGATTATCCACAGTACCGAGTACAGGAGGCCCGATGAATGCTCCGGGGGCTCCGTGCTGGTGGTGGGAATTGGCAACTCGGCTGCCGAGATCGCGTCGGAGCTGGCGAGGGCGGGGAGAGACGTAACCCTCTCGGTGCGTTCTGGGGCCAACGTGATCCCGCGGAGCATTGCGGGTGTGCCGTCTCAGTATGTCGGGTGGGCGATGGGATGGCTTCCAGCGGGAGTGCAGCGGCGCATCGTCTGGGGGACCGGCGCAGTCGGCAGGGTGCTGCGACGCGGGCCGCCGGGGCTGCCGCGCAAGATGACGGTGGGCCGCTGCGGCGACCAGCCCGTGATCGGCCGTTCGATTCTGGAGCACATCGAGGCGGGACGGGTGCGCGTGGCTCCTGGTGTCGCCGAGTTCAACGGGAGCTGCGTTCGATTTACGGATGAGAGCGAATGGTACGGGGACTTGGTGATCCTGGCGACAGGGTTTCGAGCGGCGCTGGGCTGGATGGGGGACTTCGGCGAGCGGGACGAGTGTGGCTTTGCGGACCGGAGAGGCCGGGTGCGGAGTGCTCATCATCCCGACCTGTACTTCGTCGGCCAGAACTATGATGGCCGTGGCGGGCTTTACAACATACGAATCGACGCCCAGCGGATAGCGAGGCTGATTTCAGGAACTCAGTCCCAGTGATAGTCGGCGAACGCCCATAGAGAGACGGCCAGGACCATGTGCAACCAGATGGGGATCGTTCTGCGGAACCATCTGAACTCCGGCCGCAGCCACATGGTCAGGATGTACCGCAAGACCATTGATCCGAAGTAGATCCAAGAGAGCACCGCCAGGTATAGAGCAGCGTCGCCCCACCACTGGGCGGCGAAAAGCCCTCGTTCGCGGTACACGTCGGCTGTTATCACGACCATCACGGCGAGTAGAGCCAGCTGGGACGGCAGCAGGTAACGGTAGGGCATCAAGCCGGAATACCAGTGCTCGTTGGCCGGGAGCCAACCGGGAGCACGCCACACGACCAGCAATTGCCCGAACACTCGCAAGGCGAAGAGCGTGGTGCAGACAGCCAGGATAATGAATTGGCAGGACATCTTCCTTCGGCACCAATTCTATCCCGAATTTGGTTCGGTTTCATCGCAGGCCGAGCGCGGAAGGGATTCACCGCGTGTCTCAGTGGAGGGAAGCGACTAAGGGCTGCGTCCTATCCGAGGCGGATGCGTCTCCCGCAATCCTCGGAAACCCTGACTTTGACCACGTCGATTCCGTTGTACTTCTGGTGCCGTACCGACTCGGCATAGTGACGAAGCAGGCGGAACGAGGCGTCTCCTCCGTTGGGTTCCTCTTCGTCCAGGTAAGCCATGTGGTCCTGGAGATTGCTGCCCTCGAGCTTGGCGAAGAACTCCAATTCCACCGAGTTTCCGTCGGGGCGCGCAACGACCGTCAGGCGGCGAGGCTTTTTGGAATCGCAGTCTTCGTCGGCTGGCATCAGGCTCCACAGTGTCTCCTCTCCCACGGCCCTGAGGCGTTGGATAGAGGACTCATCCCATCCGTTCCTGCTGGCAATCCTCTCCAGGAATTCGTCGATCTCAGCCAGGGCAGTGGCGCTGAGCGAGGCCTCCATTCGGCGGGCCCGCGGGCTGGTAACTTCCACGAACCAGGTCATCAGCACCGCCGCCACTGTCCCCGCGGTGAGTCCGTTGTTGAGGAACAGCAACCAAGTAGCGCCCGGCAGGGTGGAAATGATGTCCGAGTTTTCCATGGCAACGCCCACTGAAAAGGCCAATCCGACCGTCAGGGCTTTCTTGTGATCCAGGCCGTCCTGGCCAACAGTTCGTATGCCTTCGACCACGTAGGTGCCCATTACTACCAGAAGGTAAGCGCCCATGACAGGGGCGGGGATGATGAGCAAGGTCGCGGTCAGCTTGGGTGAGAAGGCGAGGGTGACGAGCATCGCTCCAGCCATGTAGCCGACGTTCCTGCTGGCGACCCCGGTCAGGCTGACAAGGGCGCCGCTGGTGGCAGAGTTGATGGTGGTAGGAGGTGAACCCGCTATTCCGCTGAGCAGGACCCCGGTGCCGTTGGCGTAGAGGGATCCCTGCACCAGCCGATAGTCGGTGGCGCGGGGCTCGCGGCGCGAGATCCGCTGCACAACGACGCTGTCGCCCATGTTCTTGACGCCATTTATCAGGACGACGATGACCACCATGGGCAGCAATGCGAAGAATGCGTCCACTTCCGGGGTCTGGAAATCGGGGAACCAGGTGCCCGGGATTCCGACCCAGGGCGCATCGATCACCCTCTGGAAGTCATAGAGGCCGAAGGGCACGGCGGACAAAGCGCCTGCGCTTATGGCAAAGAGCGGTACCCAGAGTCTCCAGCCTCCCGTCAGCCGCAGCCCGAGAACAGCCAGCACGCCAAGGGTCGCAACAGCGACGACGGCACCCGACACCGTTGAGGCCCCGTCGGGCAGGGCGGTTATCCTTCCGGCTGCGATGGGTATGACGGTGGCGGCCAGGAGCAACAGCGCCGTCCCGGTTACCACAGGCGTGATTATGCGACGCAGCAGAGGCAGCCACGTGGCGAGAGCGAACTGGGCCAAAGCTCCGCAGATGACAAGGGCGGAAAGCAGCCCCGGACTGCCGGCCTTCAGAGCCGGAACTCCCACGATGATCAGGGAGACACTGGCGGCCGTTAGGAGAACGTGTCCGGTGCCAATTCGCCAGAGTCGCCCCGCCTGCATTGCGGTGGTTACGCCGCAGATCAGGAAGGCGGCGAAGGCGGCCCAGGTGAGGTAGCTGTCTGATTGACCCGAGACCAAGGCGGTGGTTGTGATCGCCGTAACCATGGGGGTGAGGACGAGCAGGACCCCCTGGAAGCTGGCTACGATGGAGACGAGGATCGGCGTGGGTTCCTCGGGTTCATAGCGGATCTGATCGTTTCTTTGTTCCGTTGCCAAAACGCCCCAAAAAAGAGGGCCAGCGTCTCCAGGACGTCAGGCCCCCATTGATTACACCTGAGATAGGGATTCAAAAGCAGGTTAACCAGTACTTAATAGTAGTCTCCCTTTCATTCGGTTTTCCCTCTAACAAGTCTGCGAGGTCTAAGGAGCTGGACCAACGAATCTCAACCACCCAAAAGCGCCTTCGCCTTAAACAGGAACCCGGCTCCTCCCCCTATCCGTCGGCCCAGCCCCAGGGAGAATTAAAGAAAATTAAATTTGAATAAAGTAGGCAAAGACGCTTGGATTACGGCACAAACTTTACACCTTAAGCATGGCAAAAGTGTGAAAACTCACCGAAAAAACGTGAAAAAATTATGGAAATTATGTGAAGTTGCAGTTCCAAATCCGGCTGACGGAGGCAGTGAGCTGTTGCTTGAGCGGACTCCTGCATACCCCAGGAGAAGTTATTCAGCCAGACAGATGAGTAAAAAAATCTCGGGTCCACCAAGGTAACGCCTTGGTGGACCCGAGCGAATCCGGAGGTATTAACACAGAGGCCCAAATGGCAGGTAGATCAGTTCCAATGGAGACTGGTCAATTGACAAACCAAAACGTACTGATTTTCCCCCCACCGAATGTTGAGCGAGGCGCTGGATTCCGGCATTCGCGAAAATGACGGGTAAGGTGTCTCTCGCAACGTTTTGAGATAACTCTTAATAGGTGAGGGCAGAGGAGGTGCCCACCGGCAGGTCCACCTCGAGGGCCTGCAGGCAGTGGGCCAAGGTGTGGTAGTAGCCGCTAACGACGAGGACGTCTACCACACCGTCGTTGCCTACGAGGTTCCTCATGGCCTCAAAAGTGGCGTGGGAAATGCGGTGCTGGCGCAACAGTTCGAGCACGAACTGCACGACCGTTGCGTCGTTGGGGTCGAAACCTGCAGGGGCGCGGTACTCGAGGATGGAGGCGATGGTCTCGTCGGAAACCCCGGCCTGCTTCGCGGCGGCCTGGTTGACCGTCCAGACGTAGTTGCCGCAAGCCTCACGGGCGGCGGTCAGGACAGCAAGTGCCTTGATGCGTGGAGACAGCGGCGTTTCGAAACGGGCATAGCCTCCCAGCCCTGCCATAGCGCCGGCGGCCTGGGGGTTGTTCAGGATCGCGGCGTAGTTGCGGGCCACGCCGCCACGCGAGGTCTCGATTTCGTCCCAGATGGCCTGCCCGGCGGCGTCCATGTTCTCGCGGGTGGCGTAGGGTACTCGGGTCATGCTCATACTCCTCAACAATGTATATGCCAGATAAGGCAGGTTAAAGGGCCCTTCACGGGAATTTCGGAAATCCGGGCCAATAGCAGCCCTGCGCAATAATAACGTGGGGGCGCACATCTGTGCGCCCCCGAATGACGTTTGCGGACTTGTCTGAGGAAAGGGTTAGTCGGCGGCCTGGGTCAGGCCCGCCGGTTCGCCGTTCTTGTCCCAGAGGCCCTCCAGGATTGCGTCGGGAGACATGGGGAGCTTGTTCATACGCACCCCGACGGCATGGTAGATGGCGTTGGCGACCGCTGCCATGGGAGGCACGATCGGCACCTCGCCCACGCCACGGACGCCGTAGGGGTGGCCGGGGTTGGCGATCTCGACGATTACGGTGCCGATCATCGGCAGGTCGAGGCTGGTGGGCATGCGGTAGTCGAGGAAAGAAGAGTTCTCCATCCGACCGTCGGAGCTGAAGCGGTACTCCTCGTTGAGTGCCCAGCCGATACCCTGGACGACGCCGCCCTGGATCTGTCCCTCGACGTAGCTGGGATGGATGGCCTTGCCTACGTCCTGGACCGCGGTGTAGTCGAGGATGGTGACCTTGCCGGTGTCGGGGTCAACCTCGACGTCCACGATATGGGTGGCGAAGGCGCCGCCCGCACCGCGGGGGTCAACGCTGACCTGGGCGGAGATGGGTCCGCCGGTGCGGTTCAGCTGCCCGGCCAACTCCTTGAAGCTCAGCTTGAGTTCCTGGTCGGAGGCGTGCTGGAACACACCGTCGACGAGTTCGACATCCGCGGGCTCAACGTCCCAGATACCGGCGGCTCGTTCGATCATCTTCTGCTTGATTTCCTGGGCGCACTCGTATGCGGCCCAGCCGGTGGCGAAGGTGGTGCGGCTGCCGCCGGTGAGGAAGGTGTAGCCCACCGAGTCGGTGTCGCCCACGCTGGGGTCAACGTCTTCGGCGGGTATGCCCAGGACTTCGGCGGCCTGCATGGCGATGGAGGCGCGAGAGCCGCCGATGTCGGTGGAGCCTTCCACCAGCGATATGGTGCCGTCGGCCTGGACGCTGATGGCGGCGCTGGACTGGAGACCGATGTTGAACCAGAAGCCGGAGGCCACGCCGCGGCCGCGGTTGGAGCCTTCCAGCGGGCGCTGGTAGTGCTCGGTCTCGCGGGCGGCTTCCAGCTGCTCGACGTTGCCGACCTTGGGATAGACCGGGCCGTCAACGCGGCGGGTGCCTTCCTTGGAGGCGTTGCGGAGGCGGAATTCGATGGGGTCGATGCCAAGCTTCTCGGCCAGTTCGTCAACCACCGTCTCGCCAGCGAAGGCGGCGATGGGGGCGCCGGGAGCGCGATAGGCGGCGACTGGCGGCTTGTTGGCGACCACGTCGTAGCCGTCGACCCGGCAATGCTCGATGTCGTAGCAGGCGAACATGCACTGGGCGCCAGCGGTTACGGGCGATCCTGGGAAGGCACCGGCGTCGAAGGCGAGCATAGCCTCGGCGGCCACTATCTTGCCGTCGTTGGTGGCTCCCATTTTGACGTGCATGTAGGAGCCGGAAGTGGGGCCGGTGGCCTCAAAGACCTCGGCGCGGCTCATTGCACCCTTTACCGGTACGCCTGCCTTCTTCGACAGCAACGCGGTGAGGGGCTCCAGGTAAATCGGAATCTTCCCGCCAAAACCGCCACCGATTTCCATGGGTACGACCCTGACCTTGGAAACGGGCAGGTCGAGCACTCCGGCAAGAGCGTCGCGGGTGGTGAAGGCGCCCTGCGTGCTGACCCAGATGGTCAACTCACCGTTGGTGTTCCAGAAGGCCGCGCCGTTCTGGGGTTCAATGTAGCCCTGGTGAACGGTGGCGGTGGAGTACTCTTTCTCCACGATGACGTCAGCAGCGGCGAAACCCTGGTCCAAGTCGCCCTGCTCGTACCGGAAATGAGTAGCGATGTTGCTGTGCTTGTCGGTTGCTTCGCCCATTTCCGTGGTGGTCTGGTCTGCGTGGAGCAGCTCGGCGTCGTCGGCCATGGCCTGACGCACCTCGGTCGCTGCCTTCAGCACTTCGTACTCCACCTCGATGAGAGCCAGAGCCAGCTCGGCCTGGTGGGCGCTGACCGCGGCCACGGCAGCAACGGGATGGCCCTTGTAGAGGACCTTGTCCTTGGCCATGACCTTGCGGGCGGCGGCGCTGTCAGTGGGGATGTCCTGACCAGTGATAACGGCGCGGACCCCTGGAGCGGCCTCGGCCTTGCTGGTGTTGATCGACTTGATGCGGGCGTGGGCGTGGGGGCTTCGCAGCACCTTGGCGAAGAGGGCCCCCGCAGCGTCGTAGTCGGCCCCGTACTTGGCCCGCCCAGTGACCTTGTCGGTGCCGTCATGCCGTACCGGTCGAGTCCCGACCACCTTGTAATCGGTGTTTGACAAGACGATATTGGATGCCATTTAAATCCACCTCACGCGGAGTTTGGAAAGCTCGTTAATAAAGCTCTGAAGGAGCCGAAAAGAGGGGCCCCACGGGCCAACGGGATTGTACCACAAGGCGGGTAACTGAGTGTTAGAATATCCGTAGCCCAATTGCTTGCTGGAGAGCGATATGGATTTCAGTGAACTAAGAGACATCGAATTACGGGAAGCCTGGCCCAACGAGGGCAGCGACTTTACTCCGTGGCTCGAGGACAACCTGCAGCGGCTGTCGAGAGTGATCGGCATAGCCATCGAACCCGACGACAGCCAGGTTGCAGTGGAAGGCTTCAGTGCCGACATTCTGGCCACGTTCCCGGTGAACGGTAGCCGGGTGGTAATCGAGAACCAATTGGACAACACGGACCATGCCCACCTGGGGCAGATAATGAGCAACCTGGCACGCTTGGAGGCGCAGTCCGCCATCTGGGTTGCCCGGGAGTTCCAGCCGGCGCACCTTGCGGCAATCCGCTGGCTGAACATCAACACTCCGGGCGATTTCGCCTTTTTTGCTGTCAGAGTCCGGGCAGTGCGCATCGGCGATTTCCCTGCCCCGATTGCGCCGGTTTTCGAGGTGATTGAAAAACCTCATGACTGGGACCGAACCGTGCTGGCACTGAACCGGGTGCCCGTGGGCAGCGGCAGCATCAATAACCGGCTTAACCGCATCCGCCGCAAGCGCAGCGATTTCTGGCGCTCCTACGCGGAACAGCATCCCAGGGACGTCCAATTTCCGGAAGAGCACGCTCACAGCAATATCTACCACACGCTTGGTGGGGTGATGGTGTCCCAGTACCTGGGCGACAGAAGCGTGGGAATTTACCTGGTGGAACACAGCCGCAGCTATGATCCGGATGCGGCACGGGCCGTGGCGATGTACAAAGAGGGCCTGCAGCTCAACCTCGGGGACTGCTCCGAGTCCCTCGCGATCGACACCAACGACCGCGACAACTGGCCGGACATGATTGACTGGCTGCACGGCAAGCTTGCCGAATTCCGGCGCGTGATCGAGCGATACTCCACCGGGGCGGTGGACGAGATCGCGGAGTACGAGCCGGCAGAGATCGAGTAGGCAGGACACGGGATTGGAGGATCCAATGCAGCCACTGTCCGGGATTCGAGTACTCAGCGTGACGGTCTACCTGGCGGGGCCGTTCGCCTCGATGAGCCTGGCCCGGCTTGGGGCGGAGGTCATCAAGGTGGAGATCCCGGGCCGTGGCGATCCGGTACGGGGGAACGGCCCCTTCGCCGGACCAGAGGGAACTCACCCCCGCCGCAACTCCGACGAGGACATCTCCACGCGATTCCTCAAGCGAACGCAGGGTGTCAAGAGCGTTACGCTGGACCTGAAGACCGAACGTGGCAGGGAGCTCTTCCTCGAGTTGGCCAAGCAGAGCGACGTGGTTTTGGAGAACCTGGCCCCCGGTTCACTCCGGCGCGCCGGTCTTGGTTACGAGGAAGTGGCCGCAGTCAACCCGGGTATCGTTTATGCCTCCATCTCTGGTTATGGCCAGACCGGTCCGTATAAGGACAAGCCAGCCCACGATCCCCAGATCCAGGGCATGAGTGGGCTGATGGATATAAACGGCGAGGCCGACGGCCCGCCGGTCAAGGTGGGGTTCTACATCGGCGACCTGGTCACACCGATGTTTGCGTGCTACTCGATACTCGCCGCCCTGCGAGAGAAGGACCGCACCGGAAAAGGCCAGTATCTCGACGTTTCGATGATGGACACCCTGGTCTCGCTGATGTTCATGGAGAACCTCGAGGAGAGCATAGAAGTCGGCCTTCCGCTGCGCACTGGCAACATCAGCCGCAGCGGTCCCACCGGGTTGTACAGCGCGATTGGTGGTGACATCTCCATCACCGTCACCAGCGACGACCAATGGCGGCGGATGTGCGAAGCGCTGGAATGCCCGGAGTTGCTGGACGACCCACGGTTCGACACGTATGTGAACCGAACAGACAACGTGGAGGAAGCACGGCTGGAAATCCAGGATCGCATTGGGAAGATGACCTTGCCGGAAGCGGAGCAATGCCTGGAGAGCCACGACGTGCCCTGTGCGCCAGTGCGAACGGCGGAGCAGGTGATGAACGACCGCCACTTCTGGGATCGCGGCAGCCTTGTCCCGATGAACCACGGGGCCATGAACGAGCCGGTGGCAGGGGCGGTGGGCGCGGGCTTCCCGGTACGCTTCTCCGGCGGCGAATTGCCCCCACTGCCGGGGGCGCCTACGCTGGGGATGCACAACGAGGAAGTCCTGACCGGTATCCTGGGGTTGAGCGAGGCTGAACTGACAGACCTGCGGGAGCAGGGTGTCGTGTAGGCGTTAGCTTCCTGCTTTTGCTGAAGTGACAGCGAGTGCCGCAGAACGACGGTGAGTGGCTAGAATAGGGTCGAGATCAGTCCCGTAGAGAAGCCACTCTGGTCGCACGGCGGCGAACATTTGCGGAATCATAGCCAAGCTAGTATGCGAATTGAGAACTTCAGTGATTCAGGGGGATTTCTTTGACGAGTACCAACGGCAGATTCCGAGCCAAGCCCATCCGGACCGAACTATTCGTTCCGGGGAACAAGGAAGACTGGATGCGCAGGGCGCCGCGCTTCAATGCCGACGCCTATATTCTCGACCTTGAGGACTCGGTGCCGCCGCCGGAGAAGCGTGCGGCGCGCGAGTCCGTGGGCCGGATGGTGCATGAACTGGGCGAGGCCGGGCAGACCATCGTGGTGCGAGTGAACCGCCTCGAAACCGGACTGACCGGCGGCGACCTCGAGGCCGTGGTCGGCCCTCACCTCTACAGCGTGCTCTTACCCAAGGTCGAGGGTCCGGAGGACGTTGTTGAGGTTGATGTCCTACTGCGCCATTTCGAGCGGGAAAAGGGCCTGGAGGTTGGGAAGATCTTCATCGACCCCTCCCTGGAGACCGCATCGGGGATCCGTCAGTCGTGGGAGATAGCCAACGCCTCGCCCCGCGTGGCTCACATGGGTGCCAGCGGCGGCAAGGGCGGTGACACCGCTCGATCGATCGGATTCCAGTGGACGCCGGAAGGAATGGAGACCCTGTTCCTGCGCTCCAAGGTTCTGGTGGATGTTCGCGCCGCGGGCATTCCCTACCCCATGAGCGGTGGCTGGATGGACATTCACGACCTTGAGGGCCTGCGCAAATCAGCACAGCAGGCGAAGCAGCTTGGCTACACCGGGATGCACCTGATCCACCCGTCTCACGTGCCGGTGGTGAACGAGGTATTCACACCATCGCCGGAGGAGGTCGCTCACTACAAGGGGCTGATCGACGCGATGGAGACGACGCGCGCTCAGGGCGGCGCGGCGGTGACTTTTGGCGGTGACATGGTGGATATCGCGCACGAGGAAACGGCCCGCGCGATGCTGGAGATCGCCCGCGAGATGGGGGTGCCGGGAGCGTGAGCGACCAGCAGCATTCCCGCTGGCTGCCACTCCAAGGTTGCGTCAACTTCCGCGACGTGGGCGGCTACCGCAACTCACAGGGGCAAACCGTACGATGGCGTCGACTCTTCCGCAGTGACGCTTTGCAGGATATGACATCCGCAGACACCGGCCTGGCCGTGGATGACCTGAACATTCGACTTGTGGTCGATCTCCGCAACACCAACGAGGCCGAGCGCGACGGCCGGGGCCCGCTGAGCGAGTCGGTTGCCGGTTACCGGCACTTTCCTCTCCTCGACGGAAGGGGAGGAATACCTCCGTTCACTGGCGGTGACATTGCGGGGCGGCTCACGGACACCTACCAGTGGCTGGTCCGCAATTCCGGAGAGGGCGTGGCTGATGCCATCACCTCCATCAGCGATTCGATTGAGGCTGGCGGCGGGGCTGTCTTTCACTGCAGCGCCGGCAAGGACCGCACGGGACTGCTGGCCGCCCTGATCCTCGAGGTCCTGGGCGTGGACCAGGAAACCATCAGTGCCGACTACATGCTGACCATCGAGGTGGTCGAGGCTATAGTCGACCGGATTAAGGCCATTGAACAAGGTTCGTCGCCCACCGCCCAGACGCTGGCGCCCCAGCCAGTGGCGTTCCAGGCCTACCAGGAAACCCTGCGAGAGGAATACGGCGGCGCCGAGGCATTTCTTCTGAAGCACGGAGTTACCTCGGAGACGTTGGCATCCCTGCGCAGAAACCTGCTGGAGTAACCTCTGCTCCCTCGGCGTATTCTCCGCGTTCTCTGCGTTGAAAAAAATCGCCTATTGTGAGGAGACGCAAAATGGCCAACTACGTCCTGGTTCATGGATCCGGACACGGGGCCTGGTGCTGGCAGCGCGTAGTCCCGCTGCTGGAGGCGAAGGGACACAACGTTGTGGCGGTTGACCTCCCCGGAAACGGCCACGACGACACGCCGCTGGCGGGCGTGACGCTGGAGACATACGCCGAGCACGTCTGCAGAGTGCTGGACTCACTGGACAGCCCGGCGGTGCTGGTGGGCCACAGCCTTGGCGGCATATCCATCAGCCGGGCGGCGGAGTTGCGTCCTGACAAGGTGGCTGTTCTAGTGTATCTGACCGCGCTCCTGTTACCGGACGGTGGGACTTTCCTGTCGGCAGTTTCAGACGAGCCGGATGCGCAAAGGGCGCTGGAAACACGGTCGAGCTGGGACCTTTCCGAGGACCGCAGCCACGTGGTTTACAAAATGGAGCAGGCGCAGCATCGCTTCTACAACGACTGCTCGCAGGAAGACGTCGAGTGGGCGAAGCCCATGCTGGTGCCACAGCCCACAGGCCCGCTGCTCAGCCCGATGCGGATAAGCGACGAGAACTTCGGTCGTGTGCCTCGCGTGTATATCGAGTGTACGCAAGACAATGCCGTGGCACCGGAATTCGCCCGGGAGATGTACACGGCGTTGCCGTGCGCTGAGGTCATCACCATGCAGACCGGTCACTCGCCGTTCATGTCTGCGCCGGATGAACTGACGCAGCACTTGGACGCACTGGCGCGCTACGCCACGGCGAGTGCGAGGGCATGACCTACGGCCTGCTCAACGGCCTTCGGGTACTGGAGTTGGGCGAGTTCATCTCTGCGCCCTACTGCGGCAAGCTGCTGGCCGATATGGGGGCTGAGGTTGTAAAGATTGAGCGTGTGGGTGTCGGCGACTGGGCCCGTGACTACGGACCCTATCCCAATGACCTGCCCCACCGCGAGCGCAGCGGGTTGTTCCTCTATTTGAATGCCGACAAGCGCGGCCTTACCCTCAACCTGGAAACGCCGACGGGCCGGGAGATGCTGGCCGGGCTGGTGTCCCGCTTCGATGTGCTGGTACACAACCTGCATCCCACGGAGATGGACCGGGTCCACCTGGAATACGATGTCCTGAGCGCTCACAACGCAGGGCTGGTTATGGCGTCGATCACCCCCTTCGGGTTGAGCGGACCATACCGGAACTGGAAGGCCTACGACATCAATCTAGCCGCCGGCGGGGGTATCTGCGAGGGTCTGGGCAGCCCGGATCGTGAGCCGCTGACCTTTGGCACGCCCGAGGTTGGCTACTTTGCCGGAACTGCGGCGGCGTCAGCGATCGTCATGGCCCTGCTGGCGCGAGAGGACGGCGGCGTGGGCCAGCACATCGACATCGCCGAGATTGAGTCGATGGCCGGGCTATACAACGGGCCAGAGGCGCTGATGGCGGTATATCAATGGCGCGTCACCCGGCGTACCGGCCATCACGCGCTGGACTTCCCCTACCCGAACTGCATACTCCGCTGCAAGGACGGGTTCATATTCGTTGGCTCCCCGGAGGGCCGCCAGTGGCGCCGTCTGCTGGAACTGATGGGTACGCCTGAATGGTCGCAAGAGCCCCGGCTGCGCAACCGAACGGTGATGAACAACGAGTACGCCGACGAAGTGGACGGCTACGTTGAAGAGTGGCTGATGCAGCACACCAAGGCCGAGCTGCTGGAGATGGCGCTGGAGCACCGCATACCTCTGGCGCCGGTGCGCGGCTTCGACGAGGTGCGAAACGATCCGAGCCTCGCAACTTTGTTCGCCGAGATTGACCGCCCGGATACTGGAGCCGTGGCTTTTCCGGGCGCGCCCTACGCGCTGGCCGGCGCGCAGACTACGCTGCCCCGTCCCGCCCCCACGCTGGGGCAGCACAACAGCGAGGTCTACGCCGGCGAGCTCGGCTATACGCCGGAGGAAGTCGCGCAGCTGTACCGGATGGGAATCATCTAATTCCTGTCGGGAAGCGGATGTCAGGTATACTCGTGGGGTAGGAAAGACTGGGCTGCATCCCCCTCTTTGGGATAGCCCATGGTTTTCCCACGCAGGCCGGGTGTGGAGTAATTTAGATGGCTGGGTACTACGACTATCCGGTTGACCTTATTGGTGATTACGACGAAAGGGTCAACCGGTTCCTTTGGTTGATCAAGTGGATACTCACCATTCCCCACGCCATTCTTTTGTCGCTGTTTGCCATTCCCTTGATCTTTACGCTGCCTGTGTCGTGGCTGGCGGTTGTAATCCTGGGTCGCTACCCACAGATTCTGTGGGGATATCACACCGGACTGATGCGATGGTCCTGGCGGGTCAACTTCTATTCCTGCCAAGCCGGCAACACCGACCAATATCCGCCTTTTTCCTTCGGGTCCCGGGACGACTATCCTGCTGACCTGCAGATAGAGTACCCGGAATCGTCCTCACGCCTAACCGGGTTCTTCCGGTGGCTGCTCATCATCCCCCACTGGATTATCATTGGGATACTGTCGAACATAGTCGGTATTCTCGTATTCTTCGCATTGGTTATCGTGCTCTTTACCGGCCGCTACCCGGAGGGGATGTTCGATATCATCATGGGTATGAACCGCTGGGTCTACCGCGTCAACGCCTACGGCTGGCTGTTGGTAGATGACTACCCGCCCTTCAGTTTCGACTAGCGCGCAGGTTCTCTGAATGGCACAGCAAATTTTCGAACAATCCGGTCCTCTCCAAGGCTATCGTGTACTGGACTTCGGCTGGGTCTTGGCCGGGGCAGTGCCGGGGATGATTCTTGCGGACATGGGCGCAGAGGTCATCAAGGTCGAAACACGCCAGCGCATGGACTACATGCGGCTGGGCCGCCCGATCATAGGCGATGAGCCCGACCCGGAACAGAATCCGATGTTCCACAACGTGAACCGGGGCAAGCGCAGCATCACCCTCAACACTACCCGGCCTGAGGCAGTGGAACTGGCGCGCCTATTGGCGGCGCGATGCGACGTGGTGATAGAGAACTTCTCGCCCGGCGTGATGCAGAGGCTGGGTCTCGACTACGATACGCTCAGACGCGACAACTCGCGCTTGGTCATGGCATCCATCACATCGAACGGCCAGACGGGGTCTCTGCGCGACCTTCGGGCCTATGCCCCGTCCATCGGTGCGCTGTCGGGGCTGGACAGTACCATGGGCTACGAGCCCGCCGAGGGGGAACAAGGAAGACCATTGGGACTAAAGCACGCCTTTGCCGACCTTTGCGGCGCTCTGCACGCCGTCTATGCGATTACATCGGCTCTGCACCAGCGACGGCGCACCGGCCTGGGTCAGTACATCGACATTTCCATGCTCCGGGCAACGGTTGCCACGATGGGGGCTGGCCTGATGGAATATGAACTCACTGGCCGGGTTCCTCATCCGAGAGGCAACTACGATCCGGTTATGGCTCCCTATGGCAACTACCCATGCCTTGGTGAAGACGAGTGGGTCTCCATCGCGGTGCGTACCGAGGAAGAATGGCGAGGGCTGGTGAAAGCGATAGATAACCCAGACTGGGCCGTTGAGGAGAATTTCGCCAGCCGTTACGCCCGCCTCGGGAACCGGGGAGAACTGGATGAACGGCTGTCGGAGTGGACCCGGGGCCGCTCCGCTTGGGAGGCCACAGAGCTGCTGCAGTCCTGCGGCGTGGCCGCCTTCCCGGTGCTGGGCGCTGAGGGAAGACTCTTCAACCCGCATTTTCGTGAACGTGGCCTGTATTCTGACATTGAGCACCCGGCGCTGGGCTCGGAGCCCGTCTTCAACCTGATGTGGCAGCTGAGCCGCACGCCGCCAAGCATACAGCGCCACGCGCCGCTGCTCGGCGAACACA
This sequence comes from Dehalococcoidia bacterium, assembly GCA_965215675.1. GTDB lineage: Bacteria > Chloroflexota > Dehalococcoidia > Lucifugimonadales > UBA3495 > VXOI01. The sequence goes on from OZ244112.1 coordinate 1,229,977, forward strand.
ACCGCGATGTCTTCTGTGGCCTGCTTGGCTTGGATGAGGCGGAACTGTCGCGGCTGGAAGAAGAGCAAGTAATCTGGTAGCAACAGCAACAAGGGAACTGGAGAAAAGCCAATGACCAGCCAGAACGAACGTGAACGCGTAGTCGAGACGCTGCCGGAGATCGAGGGCGGCATAACGCCCGAAGCCGTCGCCCGTGCCAAGGCGATGATCGGCACTCGCATGCGTACCGAGAACTTTGTTCGCGATGCGTCCCTGGGCGCACTGCTGAACTTCGTAAACGGCATCGGCGATTCGAACCCCATGTTCCGCGATCAGGAATATGCCGCCTACTCCAAGTATGGCTCGATCATCGGTCACCCATGCGCCCCTTACATGCGTCACTGGTCGGGGCGGACCCGCTGGGGACTGCCGGGCGTTCACGGTTTCTTCGCCGGCAACGACTGGGAATACTTCCGCAACCTGCGTCCCGGTGATGCGGTCAACTGCATTGAACGTGTGCTTGACGTCCAGGAGCGCCAGAGCCGCTACTCAGAGACGCTGGTGATCCAGTTCATGGAGACTATCTACACCAACCAGCGTGATGAGCTGTTGGCCCGTGTCGTTGGGTGGTGCACCCGCCACCAGCGCCGCGCCTCCCGTGAGCGTGGGAAATACGCCAGCGTCCCGCGCCGCCACGAGTACACCCCCGAGGAATTGGAGGCCATCGACCAGCAGGTGCTCGCTGAGAAGGCGCGGGGCGGCCAGCCGCGGTATTTCGAGGACACCAACATCGGCGACGAGCTGGAGCCGGTGATACGTGGCCCTCTTTCGCTGCAGGACGTCTCGGCCTTCCTGGTCGGAACCGGACGCTCCAGCGCCCACGGGGTACTGCTGAGAGAGGCCCTTCGGCACCCTGACCACTTCTTCCGCAACCCGGAGGCAGGTGGCGGGCTGGAATACACCGGCATCGGACACCTGCGCGACTCGGTGGCCGAGGCGGTGGGCGTTCCCGGTGCCTATGACTACGGCCCTCAGCGGGTGTCCTGGATGGGAACGCTGGTCACGAACTGGATGGGCGATGACGCCTTTCTCAAGCGACTCAGAGTGGAATGCCGCCGCTTCAACGTCTATGGCGACACGCAGTGGTGCAAGGGCCGGGTCATCGGCAAGCACGTTCACGACGGTGCGCCCCTCGTGGACCTGGAAATCTGGGCGGAGAACCAGCGCGGCGAGATCACGGCCCCCGGTCAGGCTACCGTGATGCTGCCTTCCCGCGATCCACGGCTCCCGTGGTTCACCGACGGCCGCGACCTGACCCTCAGAGACGCGCCTCGCAGCGAACAGATGCCGCCCATCCTGCCCGAATAGAGGCGGACGCCGGAGTCTTGGACTGAAGGTGGTCTCCATGGTCAATCTGGAATCAACTGTACAGGGAGGCAGAGCTGCCCTTGCCGGGCTTCGAGTGCTGGAGTTGGGTGGCATGGTGGCGGTCCCCTACTGCGGCAAACTGCTGGCTTCGCTGGGTGCAGACGTGGTCAAGGTTGAGTCGCCGAAGACCGGCGACCCATCGCGACGGCGCGGTCCCTTCCCCGGTGATGTGCCCCACCAGGAGCGCAGCGGGACGTTCCTCTACCTCAACACCGGCAAACGAGGCGTCACCCTGGACATTGATGACCCTCAAGGCCGAGAGGTACTGCGGCAGATGGCTGCCGAGGCAGACGTCGTTGTCCACGACTCCCCACCTTCGCTGGCACAGACTCGAGGCCTGGAGCGGGACGCAATGGCGGCAGTCAACCCGCGCCTGATCGTTGCGGCCATTACTCCCTTCGGCTCAGCGGGGCCAAACGCGGACCATGCGGCGCACGACGTCAACATCTTCCATGCCGGTGGCGAGGGTAACCTGCTGCCCAACGGTTTGGCGCTGGATGCTTTCCCCGAACGTGCGCCGATTGCGGCTGGCGCGATGATGGCTTCGTACCAAGGGGGGTTGACTGCCGCCGTGGGCATACTCGGCGCCGCGATAGCCCAATGGGCTGACGGGACCGGGCAAGCAGTCGACTGCTCGATGCAGGAAGCGCAACTGGCCATCGGATATCTGCCCGTACAGCGGCTGGAGGCAGAGGGATTCGCGGAGACCCGTTTCTCGCGCTTTTTCAGAATGGGTGGCGTAATGCCGGCTGCTGATGGATACGTGGAGTTACTGACACTGGAGCCGCGCCAGTGGGAAGGCCTGGCGCGACTGCTGGGAGAGCCGGAATGGGCCTCCCCCGAAAAGTTCCGCGACCCGGCAACCCACGGCCCGGCGATCAACGAGAACCTGCGGCAGTGGACCGCCGAGCACACCCGGGAATGGCTGTACCGGGAGGGACAGGCATATGGAGCGCCCATAGCGCCCTACCTGACGCCATCAGAGGTATTCCAGAGTCCCCAGCAGCGGGAGCGCGAGTTCTTTGTGGAGATCCTGCATCCCGAGGCCGGCAGCTATGAATATACCGATCTTCCGCTTCACATGGGCGAAACGCCGCCCACCCTCCGGCGCGTGCCAATGCTGGGCGAACACAACGCCGAGGTGTTTGGCGGGCTGGGGTATTCTCCACAGGAACTGACCGCCCTGGCGCGGGCGGAGGTCATCTGATGCGGACGCAAGGATGAGGGCAGGGAGTGATTTCCAGCCTCCTCCTTCTGATTGGATTCATCGTGGTGATCTTCGTTGTGGAGGTGGCAAACAGCCTGTTCAGTCATTCGCTGAACGCGTACGGCATAGTCCCCCGGACCACTGGCGGTCTAATCGGCATACCACTCAGCCCGTTGTTACACGGCGGCTTTCTGCATGTTCAGTCCAATGCAGTGGGCCTCTTGGCGCTGGGGGGATTGGCAGCCATCAGCTCGGGAAAGCGATTTCCCTTGGTGCTAGTGACGATCACCTTGGTAGGCGGCATGGGGGTTTGGCTGGTGGGCAGGTCGGCCACCCACGTTGGGGCCAGCGGGCTGGTTTTCGGATTCTTCGGATATCTTCTGGTCAAGGGACTGGTCGACCGTAGTATTCTGTCGGTTCTGGTGGCCATTGTCGTCGCGGGAGTATTCGGCCTTGCGATTTTGTCTGGCATCCTGCCCACCCGCGGCTACGTATCCTGGGAGGGGCACCTGTGCGGGCTGGTGGCTGGAGGGCTGGTGGCGATGATGATGCGAAAGCAAAGGGGATCCGGGAGGCAGGGAAGTAACCCAGGGCCGGGAATGTAGGCATCGAAGCAAGGGGCAATCAAGTCACTCCAGGTTATGGGTGGTCCAATGGAATCGATGGAAATAAACGGTAATGCGGAACGGCCGGGGCCATTAACCGGCATTCGGGTCGCGGACTTCTCGGTACATGCCGCCGGCCCCTTTGCCGGTGCGATGCTGGCTCAAATGGGAGCTCAGGTAATAAAGGTCGAAAGCTCGGCGCGACTCGATATAACCCGGCGGACCCACACAATGTACGGCAAGCCGCCTTCAAGTTTCGAACAGATCAACGCCAACAAGATGTCGGTTTGCCTCAACCTCAAAGAGCCGAGGGCGGTTGAGTTGGCCTTGGAACTGGTAAGCATTTCAGAACTGGCCCTGGAGAACTTCCGGCCAGGAGTAATGCAGAGGCTCGGGCTTGGGTACGAGGCAATGAAGGAGGTGCGGCCGGATATAATTCTGGTCTCACTGTCCTCAAACGGCCAGACCGGGCCGGAAAGCAACTACGCCGGGTATGCCCCGATGTTTTCTGCCCTTGGCGGCTTGGGCCACCTGACCGGCTACGCCGACGGACCGCCTGTTGAGTTGCGCCACGCCATGGACCACACCGGCGGAATGCTGGCCGCCTTTGCTGCTGTGGCAGCGCTTTCGGCGCGGCAACGCACCGGCCTCGGCCAGCACGTCGATGTGTCGGTCCGGGACCTGGCCACGTCATTCATCGGACCGGAACTGCTTGACGTGGCGATGAACTCGCGAGAGCCACATCGCCAGGGCAATCGGGACGGTTCAGCGGCTCCGCAGGGCGTCTACCGCTGCAGCGGCGAGGACGAGTGGGTCAGCATTTCAGTGGCGTCGGAGATCGAGTGGCAGGGTTTCGTGGCAGCCATAGGCTCCCCTGGATGGGCCGCCGGCGACAAGTTCGGTGACGCGTTCCGCCGATGGAAAAGGCACGACGAGCTGGATGGGCTCGTAGAGCAATGGACTATCCAGCACACCGCAGCCGGGACGACCCAGATACTGCAGGCACACGGAGTGGCAGCGCACCCGTCGCTGTCGCCGGAGGCAATTGTCCGAGACACGCACCTGCTGGCCCGGGAGGCGTTCCCCATGGTGTACAACGACGAGACTGGCGAGCAGCAGAGGGCAGTCGCTCCTCCCTGGAGGTTCTCGGAAACCCCGGCGCACATTGATCAATGGACTCCAACGCTCGGGCAGCACAACCTGGACGTCTTCTCCGGAATTCTCGGCTTGAAGCCTGAGGAAGTCGAAGAGCTGGAACGAAAGCAAATTGTATGGTAACGCCCAGGGGCAATCGCATTTGGGTATTTTGATGACATTTACCGCTTGCCAAGCCTTGTAACACCTCCGTACCATATCTTGGTATGCTCCCTGCTGCGCGCAGGGCCTCAGCGTATTCCCTGCTGATGCAGGGCCGTCAGGTCATCCGCGAACAGGCCGGAAAGACCAGTGGGACAAAATGGGACGGGAATTAAAAATTTCTGTCCCACTGGGCAAAACTTAGATAGGAAATAACGAAAATTCCGGCCCAAATGGGACAGGAGTGGGAAAATTCAGTCCCTTCAGTCCCTTCAGTCCCTTCAGTCCCATAGTTCTGTCTCCATAACTCTGTCTCATGGGGATACTGCATAACCCTCCACAGTCCTGCCGCTACCGGATAAATGTACTCAATTGCCTTTGCAGCTACGGAATCTCTCCGGCCAAATGCGATAGCCTCGAGTAACCCCTCGAATTTAGGTGCAAAATAACCGCTGCCCGGTTATCATTGCCGAAAATATACCTCGTTCATATCGCATTGGAGGTTGACCGTGGCCAAGAAAGGTACAGGACTCATGATCGTGTGGGCTGACATTCCAGCAGAAATGGAAGACGACTTCAATAGCTGGTATAACGAGGAACACCTCGCCGAATTGCTGTCTGTGCCCGGAGTGCTGAACGCTGCCCGTTACGAGGCGACCAGCAGTGGCCCCAACCACATGGCGGTCTACGAACTGGAAAGCCCGGCCGTAGTTGAAAGCGATGCTTTCAAGAACCGCCCCCGCACCGAATGGGGCAAGCGGGTGAGTCCCAGCCTCATCGGCACCAACTTTATGAACAACGTATACGAGATGATCCACCCGTCGGCGCTCTCCGACGGCATTGCCAACAGCGACATGGCACCCGCGTTGCAGATTGGCCGTATGGACGTTCCCGCAGCCAACGACGCTGAATGGAACGACTGGTACTCCGGAGTATATGTTCCCAACTACGAGAAGGTGCCCGGCTGCATCAGGGGCCGCCGCTGGAAGGCTGTCCGCGGAGCCCCGTCCTATGCCACCGTCTACGAGTTTGAGGACGAAAACGTTTCCCAGACGGCCGAGTGGCTGCGGCAGCGGGACATCCACGCCGACAACCAGCGAATGCGGGACATAATGACCCACGCCGCGGGTTCACCCGGGATCTGGCAGAAGACCTTCCAGCTGTAGAAGCTTCCTTAGGCCAGGGGCGTTGGGAGTCTTCACTCAATGTCCAAGGCAAGGGAGGAATGACTATGGGCCTCCAGCGGCAGGACGGGGACAGCAACCATCAGGGGAGCGGCGGCGGTCGCACCAGCCTGATAATCGCATTGGTGCTTGTCATTGGCGTGATGGTCGCCGAGATCATCGTGGGTGCTGTTTCCGGCAGTCTGGCGTTGCTGGCCGATGCCGGGCATATGCTGGCTGGCGGCGCGGCGATATCCATCGCACTATTCGCATCCTGGGCCGAAAGCCGGCCCGCCTCTGTCGAGCGCACCTTTGGCTATCACCGCTCCGAGGTGGCCGGCTCAATGCTGAGCGCCCTGGCCCTCTGGCTGGTGGCTGCGTGGGTGCTTTTCGAGGGCATCGGGCGCTATACCAACAGAGCCGAACTGGAAATTGATGCAGGGCCCATGCTGGTCCTCGGCGCCATCGGTCTGGGAGTAAACGTAGTCGCATCGGTGGTTCTCCGCATCGGGGCCCGGCACAACGAAAGGGCGGGTGAGGCCTTTCGTCACATGGTCTCCGATTTCATTGCATCGGTTGGTGTGGTGGCCGCTGCCGTGCTGGTGCTGGTCAACGACTGGCCGGCTGCGGATCCGATTGTCTCCATTGGAATCGCAGCGCTTATTGCGGCCAGCTCCTGGCGGCTGCTCCTCAAGGTGTTCTACGCCATCATGGAAGGAACGCCGGAGCACCTCGACCTCTACAGTCTGTGCTCTGACATCGAGGACGTTCCGGGAGTGACGCTTATTCACGATGTTCACGCTTGGAGCATTTCGGAGAATTATCATGCGCTGACCGCCCATGTAGTCCTTGAATCCGGCTATGCGGGCAAATCCGATGACTTGCTGAGTCGGATGCGGGAGATAGTTTACGATAAACACCGTGTCAGTCACTTAACGCTGCAATTCGAGGAATCGGCAACCAGGTGCCTTGAAAACCATCATCTGGGCCACCTGGAGGCCCGGTCCCGGTTTAGTGACTGAACCGACCCACAATCGCCAATCCGCTAACTTAATGTGAAGTGGAAACGCGAATATGACATCCCCTGAGAGTCGGCACTAAGATCACGACCAAGATGCGCACGAAGAGCACGACCACGGCGGGCATGACGACCATAATGATCACTCGGGACACGATCACCACGGGCATGCTCACGACCACGCCGCAGAATTTCGTGAGGCGAGACGGCGCAGCCTGATTATTGCTCTTACCCTGATCGGCGGCTTCATGGTCGTCGAGGTGCTTGGAGGTATATTCTCCGGCAGCCTTGCCTTGCTGGCTGACGCTGGACACATGCTCACAGACGCTGCGTCGATCGCGCTGGCGCTGGTGGCGGTGTGGATTGCAGGTCGGCCCGAGTCCATTGAGTGGACCTTCGGTTACCAGCGAACGGAGGTGCTGGCTGCTGCGTTCAACGCCCTGAGCCTCTGGGTGATCGCCGGGTGGATCGTATGGGAGGCTGCCGAGCGCTTTGTAAACCACCATGAAATCCATATTGACGGCGGCCTGATGCTGATCGTGGGCGGTATTGGATTGGCCGTAAACATAGCCGCTGCTTTCGTGCTTCACGCGGGGTCAAAGCACAGCCTCAACGTGGACGGAGCCTTCAAGCATGTAATGGCTGACCTGATGGGTTCGGTGGGAGTGGTAATTTCAGGGGTCATAGTCATCCTCACGGACTGGGTGCTGATCGACCCGATACTCTCCATAGGCATCGCGGTTCTGATCGTATTGAGTTCTTGGCGCCTGGTGCTCAAGTCGGTCAACGTGCTGCTGGGAGGAGTGCCAGAGCACATAGACCTGTACGCTCTCTGTGCCGAAATCGAGGACGTGCCGGGGGTGACCCTGATTCACGAAGTCCACGTGTTCACCGTTACTTCCAACTTCGACCTGATGACTGCTCACATCCTCGTGGACCCGGACTTCGAGGGATACGAAGACGAGATGCAACGCCAACTGCGACGGATAGCCTCGGATAGTTACGGCCTGCAACACGTGACCTTCCAGTTGTGCCATACGGCTGACGAATGCGCCGAAAATCACCACGTGGGCCATCTGGAAGCGCTCGCTAGATCGGGTACTTGACCCCGCCGACGTCCGGTTGTCCTGGTCCGGCAGGCCTTGGCATACCGAGGTTGTAATGCGGTTCTAACGCGCCGTGCGCACATAGCGACGGCGCGTTATACTTGAAGCGCAACTTTTGCCCCGATCCCCTTTTGCAATGCCGGTTGGCAGTCTCAGATGACAATTTCCTCCAATCCGCTTGAGCGTCTTACTCGCCACCTGTGGACGGTCCTTGCCGTACTGCTGATCTTGGCCATTACGTTGCTACTTCCTCTGACGGTCGACGCCCAGGGTTCTGACAAAGACGAGGTGCATCACATCGGTGCCCATGAGATTCGGGTGGTGCCGGTCAACCTCAACCTTGGGGCGGGTGCTGCGAAGTATGCCGTGTTCGTAACCGACCCGGTATCCGGTGAACCCGTAGGCGACGCCAGGGTCGTGCTGGTGGCTAGCAACTCGAATGAGGGTAATCCCGGGTGGGCCATCGCCACCAATTCGCCGGCCCTGCCAGAGCGATATGACGTGAACCTGAAGCTGGACTCTACGGGGGAGTGGACGATAAGCACCGATGTTTCCTCACCACTGGGCGCAGACCTAGTCGATGTTACGACCCTTGATGTGCCTTCGGTGAACCGGTTGACCCAAGGAACCTGGGTGTTCTTTGGGGTGTTCGGTGCGATTCTGGGCGGGATAGCCTACGTCTGGTGGAGCGCACGCCGGGACTACCGTCGCAAGCGTGCCGCGCGGGCTGATTCCACGTGAGAGCAGGAACAGCGTCCACTGGTAGTCGCCGCTGGTTGGTGATGGCGGTGGCCGCGGTAGCCATCGTACCTGTTGCCCTTTGGGCAGTTCCGTCCGTTCTGGCCCATGGCGGCATCGACAGTGGCCAGGAGCCGTGGACGGCGTGGAACACCAACCCACTGCCGACGATCCTGTGCCTGCTTGCGGCCTACGTTTACCTCAGCGGGCTGAGCAACTGGGAACGGCCCACCCATCCGGTGAACAACTGGCAGAAGGCCTCATTCCTCTTCGGCTTGTTCCTGGTCTTCTTTGCCCTGCAGTCGCCTTTGGATCCCCTTTCCGACCACCTGCTGTCCTTCCACCAGGCGCAGCATTTCATCCTTCGCATGGTTGCGCCCATGTTCATCCTGCTGGGGGCGCCGCTGACTCCGATGCTCAGGGGCATGCCAACGTGGGCGCGGCAGGGGGTCATACGGCCGATGGCCAGGAACCATTACGTGCGCCAGGTCTACCGGCTGCTTACCAACCCGATCTTCACTATCTTCTTCTTCCTGGGCAGCCTATACCTGTGGCAGTTCCCGGGAGCCTTCAACCTCGCCCTGCGCAGCGATGAGGTGCATGCCCTGATGCACCTGACCATGAGCCTGTCCGGTTTCCTGTTCTGGTGGGTGATAATCGACCCGCCACCACACAGGTCCCGCCTGCACTATGGCCTGAGGGTGCTGTACCTGGGGCTGATCGTGCTGCCGAATACGCTTCTGGGGGCGGCCATCACCTTCTCTGATGGCCTGTTATACAGCGAGTACGCCGAGGTGACTCAGCCCTATGGCCTGTCTCTGATGACCGATCAGCAATTGGGCGGGCTGATGTTGTGGGTGCCCGGCGACATGATGAGCATTGTGGCTGCCGGCATCGTGATGATCATGTGGTACCAGAAGGAAGAGGGGGACCACATGACCGAAGCACGGGCGCACCAGTAACAGCCCATTGTGTGGGTTCCGTATCCGACCTGATGGCGAGACATAACATGACCAACGGCGTGGACGAGGTACGATTCAGCTGGTTCATCCCGATCGACGGCGACGGCAGCCGGGCGGGAACGATGCGGGCGGAGCGCCCGCCGGACTTCGACTACCTGCGCCGGGTGGTGGAGACGGCGGAGGAGTGCGGCTACTATTCGCTGCTGATACCCACCCGTTTCGCCAACGGTCTATTCGCCGAAGATGCGCCGCTGGCCGAGACTTGGACCACCGCCACGGCGCTGGCCGCCGTCACCAGCCGCATCCGGTTCCTGATCGCCGTGCGTCCGGGGTTCATAGCGCTGGGGCTGTTTGCGCAGATGGCCGCTGCGCTGCACCAGATCTCCAAGGGCCGCGTCGATATCAACGTCGTGCCGGGCGGGATCCAAAACGACTTCGAACGGGTGGGCGAGAACAGCACCCACGAGACGCGCTACGAGCGCGCCGAGGAGTTTATCGCCGCCTGCCGCAAGCTTTGGATGGAGCCGGGACCGGTGGACTTCGCCGGCGAGTACTATCGGCTGCGCGACGCCTACTGCGCCCCACAGCCCGGAGAGGAGGGGCCGCGTTTCTACCTGGGCGGCGCGTCGCCCAGGGCGCTGGGGCTGTCGGGTCGGCAGGCCGATGTGCACCTGTCGTGGATCGAGCCGCTGGAGGAGACCGCCAAGCGCAATGTGGACGTTGCCGCCGAGTTCGCCAAGGCCGGACGGACTCCGGAGCTGGGTCTGCGTACGCACCTGGTGGTGCGCGACACCGAGGCCGAGGCTTGGGATGCCGCCAACGAGCTTATCGCCCACGCGGACCCGGCGGTGAAGGCGCAGCGGCAGTCGGCCATTGTGGGCACTCAGATGGTGGGGCAGCAGGCGCAGGCTCGCGAGGCTCCCGACCACCGCGTCGGGCCACACCTGTGGAACGGTCTGTCGGAGGTGCGCGTCAACTGCGGCACAGCCATCGTCGGCACGCCGCAGCAGGCCGCCGATACGCTGTACAGCTACGCTCAGTTGGGTTTCCAGGAGTTCATTCTCTCTGGATTTCCTCACGTTGAGGAGTGCCGCAGGGTCTCGGACGAGGTGTTGCCGCGGCTGCGGGAGAGGCTGGCTACCGGTTAGGTCTCCCTGGCCCTGGCCCGAGCGAAAGCCGTTCGTCCTTCGACAAGCCCAGGATGAACGGCTTTCTGCTTGTTATGGGGACCAGAGCGTGGCTGACTTCACTTTGGCCTAAAGATGCCGATGTCCTGACTGTAGTCACAGTGGTTGCAGCAGAGGGTGCCCTGGCTCTTAACGACGACTACGACGTAACTGTGTCCCACCGCGTCGCAGGCCAACGGCGGAATTTGGCCGGTCGCACCGGTGCGCCCCTGTACCGATTGGCTGCCATCCACGGCGCGGCAGCCCTCGGAATGGGGTCGAAATTGATCCCCCATAAGCGAGTCAGTTCCGCAACCTGCATCCCTGAAAGAATCGGGGTTGACGCATGATGCCGATAAGCCCAATTGGTTCGGGATCTTCCCTTGCGATCATGCCTTACTCGAAGCCGGCAGGGATCTTGTTGGCCCAGGGGCGGGCGCGCTCGTAGGCCGCCGAGGCCTGCAGGACCCTTGCCTCGGCTTGGCGGGGGCCGACGATGTGAAGGCCGATGGGCAACCCTCCAGAGGAGAACCCGCAGGGGACGCTGGAAGCGGTCTGCCCGGTCATGTTGATGGGGTAGGTGAAGGGGAGGAATCCCCACTGGGGGTCGACCTCCCTGCCGCCGATGACCGAGGGCCGCGTGCCTATCTCCAGGGCCGGGGTTGCCATCGTTGGGGAGAGGAGGAGATCGTAGGTATCGAAGAAGTCCTCCATCTGCCGACCCAACCGGTCGACGTGCAGTATGGCGCGGGAGAGCCGGGCGCCGTCCACGCGGGCGCCGTGATCGAGGGAGTGCAGGGCTGGCGGCGAGAACTCGTCCCGGTGCTCCTCCAGCAGATGCCCGTATGACGTATAGGCGGCGGTGGCGAACACATCGAAGAAGGAGTCAAAGGGGTCTTCAAGCTGCAGAGGCGCGTCCTCGACGATGGCTCCAAGCTCCTCGAAGACCCGGGCGGCGCGGGCAGTGATCTCCGCCACCTCGGGGTCGACGCCGGCGTAGCCGAAATCCGGGCTCCAAGCTATCCGCATCCCCTCGACGCCCCGGGCCAGACCGGCGCTGAAGTCCGGGGGTGTCTCCTTCAGGGAGTTGGGGTCGCGGCTGTCGGGACCGGCCAGTGCCTGGAGCAATAGGGCCGTGTCGGCGACAGTGCGGCTCATGGGCCCGGACTGGGAGAAGTGGTTGGCGGCGGGGCGACCGTAGCCGCCGTAGCGGGGCACGCGGTGCTGGGTGGGCTTGATTCCGAAGACGCCGCTGAAGCTGGCCGGTATGCGGATGGAGCCGCCGCCGTCGCTGCCAGTGGCGATGGTGCACAGACCGGCGGCGAGGGCAGCGCCGGCGCCGCCACTGGAGCCGCCGGGCGAGTGGTTGGTGTTCCATGGATTGCGGCAGGGGTCGCTCACCTTGTTCTCGGTGGTGCCGGACTGTCCGAACTCTGGCGTGTTGGTCTTGCCGAGCACGATTGCGCCAGCGGCTTTGACCCGCTCGACCACTATGGAGTCGATTTCCGGGGTGCGGTCGCGGAACAGGTACGAGCCGAGAGTGGTGGGAATGCCCTTGCTCATCTCCAGGTCCTTGATGGAGATGGGGATGCCATGCAGGGGCCCCAGTGCCCAGCCGCGGGCTACAGCGTCGTCGGCAGCGCGGGCATCGGCCAGCGCCTGGTCCTGGCAGAGGGCCAAATATGAGTTCAGTTGTGGATCCAGCCTGTTGATGCGCTCATAGAAATGCTCGGTTACTTCGACCGATGACACCTGCCGTGACCGAATGGCCTGGGCAAGTTCCGTGGCGGGCATGTAGGAAAGCTCGCTCATAACGACTCCTCAGCGGGTACCCTTTCCGGGCAGGTTCTCTGCGGCTGATAATGGCACCTGCGGGGGGATCGCGCAACCGCCACGGGGAGGCGTGGCCAGACCTCGATGCAGATGGTGAATGCCTTGGGGATTTCCCTGGTCCCGGCTCCTGCATCTGTCGGCAAAAACGAAGAAATACCGGTCACCTGGGGGCGGGAGTGGCGATGGAGGGGCGGGGTCCTTACGCACGAATTTTTCGCTTTTCTGGTAATTCCCACATTCTTGCGAGAGCGACCCAGGAAGCTGGGAATTGTTTGACGGGGGCTTTGCGCGGAAAATATCTTTAATTGCCGATTTTTCGTGCAGATTTGTTTTTTATTGCCTTGGTTACCCGTCCGGGCCTCGGGCCTTCTATGGGACCTGTCTATTTCTTCATTCTTTATTGATGGGTCCGTTGGCAATTCTGGTGTGGTTGTTGGTGATTGATCAGGTGAACAGTTTGCCGTCAGGTTTTGGCCAGCATACTACGCTCACGTCTCGGACACGTTTCGGGATCGCTTTGTAGGCTTCTTCGTCTTCCAGAAACGGGTTGATGGCCAGTAGCGGCAAGTTGTTGACCGTGTCCCAGGAGTAGAATATCCAGACGGCTGCCAAGTGCCGTCTGTGGTTGCCTTTCTCATCGCACCAGATGCCGTCGGGCATCAGTATTTGTTTGACACCGACGGTTTCAGTTTCTCCTGTAACTGGGTTTTCTGCCAAGTTGATTAAGGAGTATGTTGTTCCGTAGGCGATTTCAGCGGCCATGTCGTGGCCCCAGGAGTTGTTGCTGCATAGTGCAACGATCAGGGGGTGTCCGTTTAGGGTCTGGGTGGTGTATTTCTTTATTTTCCTGAGTATCCGTTCCCGGTCAGAAATGTGTTGTTCGCTGACGTGTCCGCTACTGCTGGTTCCCTTTGCGAAGAAGACCGCGCCTTTGCAGTGTCCTATATGTTGTGATTTGTATTCGTGGGTGTGTGGATCTATGTAGGCTATAAACCTGCGACCCTTGATTTCTATTTCGCCCTTCCAGCCGCCAAATTGGTCGGTTTCCGCCTGGGTTAGGATCGTTACTTGGTCGATTATTGATTCTGCGTCTGCTCTGGACAGTGGATCGGTTAGTTCCTTCGCGGTGCAGGTTCGTTCGATGTCCCACTCGTCTCTTTCGGTCGTTTCGTATTGGATGGTGACATGGAGACTTGCCTCAATGAGATTTGGCGACGCCAGTCGGCATAGGTCTACTTCGCCCTTCTTTTCTCTGAGTTGGTCAGGACCTTGGGCGCACACGGCTTCCACGTAAGTGGTTCCGGAGTCGTGGTATATTGCGCCGTCTGGCTCCTTGCCGTTTAATTTTGGATGCACTTCATATTGCATCCCGGCGCTTTCTATCAGTTCCTGAACGACTTCCTCGAATCTCTCGGATATGGCTGCTGTCATATCTTTGTCTGTCACGAAGTCGTCTTTCACTCTTAACTTGCATTTCTCTAGCAGTCTGGCGTCCATGCTTTTCAATTTCTCCGGGTTTCCAATACACGGGTGTAGCGTTTTTATTGTAATGGCATCGGCATTTGCCGAGGTGGATTCGTTCGGTGTCTGTCCAGTGCATCTCGTGGAAGCATCTCAATCTGGTGGCTTGAGCGATCAGGAATCGTCTCCTATTTTTCGTGCAAAGCCGTTGACGGGATTTTTTTGATTATCTAATCAAATCCGCTCATTTCCGCTTATTCTTCACCATTTGCGTGGTATTTGCGCGGGGAGCCGGACTGAGTCCGAATTACTGTGATTGACCAGCAAAGGCTCATTTAGAACAAATATACGATTATGTTATCAAGGACTCACGGGGCTGGCAGGGGGTGAGTGTCACCGGGGTAGCGTTACGTTCCGGATGGTGTGGCGGCAGAACATCACGTTGGCGTGCGGAAGGGGCGGATTTCAAACCCGCCTCTACATTGTGGAGATCACCTGAATTGGAGCGCTACCGTGTTACCAGATACGATTCCGTGAGCCGCCAATCTGGCGACACTTAGCTAGATGCGCAGAAGGGGCCCGGCATTTACCGGGCCCCCTTGCTGACCGCCCCAAGAAGCGGGGCTACCTGACACAGCAATGGCAGGAGCGAATGGTCCTGAGCTTCGTCCTCTTAGCCGCAGCGAGCGCATTCACCTCCGTACTGAACGGGCCATGCCACTCTCCGCCCCGGGGAGCGCTCCTCTCGTAGTCCTTTGCCCTGTTGCAGCCCACCCGATGCACCACCGCACTCCGGAGGGGCCTGTCCTCGACTACCAGGTAGTTCATATCCCACCTCCTCACTGGTGCTGCGCCCAGTATTGGTGGGGGATTATGGAAAGTCAAAATAGTGAACATAATCACGTTATTGTTTCTACAAGGCAAAGATGGCGTACAACGGCGCAATTCCCGATTGTCCCTTGAATCGGCTTTGCAAGGGTTAGCTTCGCCAGGTTTACTGCGGTGTGTGAAAGAGCGGCCGTGGTAAGATCGGCGCAATTTTCATAGCACAGGACAGGTACGATGACTACCAGACGAGTGCCGCGGGCCATGACCATTGCGGGGTCGGATTCCGGAGGGGGCGCGGGCATCCAGGCCGACCTCAAGACCTTCGGGGCCATGGGCGTGGGCGGCATTATCGGAATTGTCCTCGGATTGATCGCAGGTTGGTACGGTCGGTTTATTGACGAATTCATAATGCGTCTAGTAGTCGCGCATCATTGAACTGATGGGTTGTGGGGTACCATAAGGCCAGTGGCCAAGGAAAGGTTAGGGACGTGGGGTGTGGATGATGGTGAAGAGGTACAGGGTAAGGCTGGGGGCAGGAGCAACAGGGGCTAATGGCGCTGGTGTCCAGAGGGCGGGCGGCGGCCTATAAACAAACTCACGCCCGCATCCTGTTGCTTTGCGACGAGAACCAGGCCGCCGGCGCCATGAAAGACGAGGAGATCGCCCGGGCCCTGAAGGTGGGCACCGCCACGGTGGAGCGGGTGCGCCGCCGTTGCGTGGAGGAGGGTCTGGAAGCAGCCTTGGGGCGCAGGCAACAGCTCAACCGGCGTCAGAGGAAACTGGATGGTGAAGGGGAGGCTCAACTGATTGCCTTGACCTGTTCCCAACCGCCGGAGGGCCGTGCCGGCTGGACCCTACGGCTGCTGGCGGACCAGTTGGTTGAATGCGAGATAGTGGACAGCATCAGCACCGAAACGGTGCGTCAGACCCTGAAAAAAACGAACTCAAGCCCTGGCTGAAAGAGTGCTGGTGCATCCCGCCGGAAGGCAGTGCGGAGTTTGTCTGCGCCATGGAGGACGTGCTGGAGGTGTACCATCGACAGTACCGGGACAACGAAGTGCTGGTGTGCTTGGACGAGACCAGCAAGCAACAGGTCAAGGAGACCCGGCTGGGCCGTCCGCCCCGGAGCGGCAGGTTCTTACGACTATGAATACGAACGCAACGGTGTGAGCAACCTTTTCATGCTGTTTGCCCCCTTGGAGGGATGGCGGCGGGTGGAGGTAACAGAGCGCCGGACCCGGACCGACTGGGCTGAGGTGGTACGGAAACTGGTGGACGAGGACTACGCTGACAAGGATCGTATAGTGCTGGTGATGGACAACCTGAACACGCATCATCCGTCATCACTGTACGAGGCCTTTGAGCCAGCGGAGGCGCGGCGCATCGCGGAGCGGCTGGAGATACATTACACACCGAAGCACGGCAGTTGGCTGAACATGGCAGAGATCGAGATCGGCGTGATGGCCCGGCAATGCCTCGACCGCCGCATCCCGGACCGGAGCGTCCTGCGGAGGGAGGCAGCAGCGTGGCAGGCTCAGCGCAACCGGGACGCCATACGCGTGGATTGGCGCTTCACCACCGCGGATGCCCGAATCAAGCTAAAGTCTCTCTACCCATCAAGACCACACTGACGTAACACTAGTCGACATCGAACTATCATTGCCCCTGATCCTAGTACTACAACGACGCGTTTAAGGTGGTGGCTCCATCCTGCCTTCACGGTGGGCGGAGCGGCGTCTCTGGTGGGAGCGGCGCGCCCGCTCGTTGCGTAGCTGCGTATCCTCCAGCCACAGCAGCAACTCCTCCGGTCCGAACCGTTCCCGGGGCAGCATTTCCCGCACCACCCGGTACACCTGGGGACGGGTGATCCGGGGCATCTTTTTCCCCCCAGTCCTGCTGCAGGCCCAGCAGGAACGCTCCACCCAGCAGGCACATGGCTATGTGGTGATGCCAGCCGGACCAGCTACGGGTCTCGTATTCGTCCAGGCCCACGTCGCCCTTTTCCGTCTCGAACTCCGTTTCAATGGGCCACCTGGAACCGCCCACATAGGCCAAGGTCTCCAGGGGAGTATCCTCGGCAGCGTTGGACAGGTAGTAGCGAGGCTCGCTGCCGTCCAGGTTTCGGCGGTAGACGGCCCATGCCTCCTGGCCCGGCTTGCCCTTCCGGGTTACCCGCACCCGCTGGGCGCTGAACATATAGCTCCGCGGTCCCTGGCTTCCCTGGGCCACCGTTATCTCCCGCCAAGCCTTATCCGGCAACTCGCCACTGCGCTGCTCCATGGTACGACGCTGCCCGTCCCTGAGCCTGGGCTTGCGGGGGCGCCCGGACCCCTGAGACCCCGGACTGGTCCAAGCCAACTCCAGGGGCCAGACCGGAGTGCTGCCCGGAACGTCCAGCACGTAGCGCATCCCCAGGCCCGCCAGGGACTCCCGAAAGGACGGCGACATCCCGAAGGCGTCGTCCCCGGCAACCCATCCGGCCTTGAGGTGGCCCAACCCCAGGGCCCGCTCCAGCAGCTCCAAGGCCAACTCCGTCTTCGACCGGTAGCTCAGCCGCTCCTCGGGCACACCCGCCGCCGCACACCGGTCCTGGTCGGAGATCCAACTCTCGGGCAGATACAGCCCCTTGTCCACCAATGCCTGTCCCAGCGGGCTGACGTAGGCCAGGAACATCCCCGCCTGGCAGTTGGCCACCTTCCCCAGCCTGCCGCAGTACTGCCGGGCTACCCCCACCGACTTCCGTCCCTGCTTGGGAAAGTCGCTGCCGTCCAACACCCACACCGCCTCGGGGTGAGCCAGCCTGGGGGCCAGGTATTCCTGCAGCCGCCCTATGACTGTCTCATCGGACCACCGGGCCTCGGTGAGAAAGCGCTGCATCGCCCGGGCCGAGATGCCCACCGATTCCGACAGGTTCTCGGCGTTGCGCCGCTCCCCAGCCTGCACCAGCAGCCCCTGAAGATAGTTCCGGCTGTGCTCCCGCCACTGCTTGCGGCCGAAGGAGGCCGCGAAGAAGGCGTGAAAGTCCTGAAAGTTGTCGTAAACCCGCTCGAAACTCGCCCCATCCATCACCCAAACCACCCACTATCATCTTGACAACTATCCTACCAAACAACCCGTCGTTGTAGTACTAGTGGCTCTGGTGCTCGTAGTGTCGTTGGGACAATCGCTAGCGATCATCGTCGCTGTGCTGGCGATATGGATCTGGCCGCGTTTTGCACGCATGGTCCGTGGCGAGGTCCTGACGCTCAAGACCACCGACTATGTATCACTGGCCCGCGTCGCCGGGGCGTCGCCTTTTCGCATTATGTACGTCCACCTGCTCCCTGGCTCCATCAACACTCTCATCGTCGTAGCTACGCTTCAGGTGGGCATTGTGATCTTGGTCGAGGCCTCCCTCAGCTTCCTCGGTGCGGGCGTTCCCTCCCCCGAGCTCGCTTGGGTTTCCATGGTGGCCAACGGACGGAACCGATCGGCTGACGCGTGGTGGATCGCCACCATCCCCGGCTTGGCCATCCTGCTCACCGTAATGTCCCTCAATCTCTTCGGGGACTGGCTGAGAGACAAGCTCGATCTTCGCCTGCGTCAGATCGAATAAGAGTGGATTCACTTTTCGGCCGCCGACGAAAACAGCTACAGTGGTCGGGGTCGCCCAGTGTTCTCAGACGCCCTCTCGGCGCGACTGCTCTGGTAAGCCCATCACTAGATCTGGTGGTCTGAACTCTGGCAAGAGGTTTGAAAACATGCCTTCCAGCGGGTCTCTTGGTATGCACGATGATTATACCTATCGTGCATACCAAGAGAATTTCCAGACAACCTGAGTAAGAACTTTCAGGAGGTCCCCGTGATCGCCGGATAAGTCTCTGGCTGTTCAACTTGCAGCGTCAGTTCTCCCGGCTGGATCTGCTGCGCATAGATGAACTGGGATTCATCTCCGTTTCCCAGACCGGGGCCCAACTGCTCTTCGAGGCATTCAGGCAGCTCTGCGAGCGGGGTTCCACCATGATGATCACCAACCTGCCTCTCGACCAGTGGACCGGGGTGTTCTGATCGGAACGCCTTACCGGCGCGCTGCCGGACCGGCTCACACACCATGTCCACGTTCCGGAGATGAACGGCTAGAGCTACAGGCTCAAGCGCAGCAGGGGAAACGCCGAGTCCCCCGCTCCAAAGGATCCCAACGAAGATATGCGCACCGTCAGCGCTGTCCCTTCCTGATCCTGTAACGTCGCCACTCTGCCTGATTTACTGTCTTCTGACATCACGTCAGTGGTACGCGATTCCGCCGCCCCAATGGCCCCAACTTCCCAAAGGGCCCAACCGAGGGAGGGATACACTTTCAATCTCCGCACTCGTATACTGCCGTTATGTCAAATGAGGGAATTACCAACAGTGCGGTCAACTTGGAGCGATGATATGACGATGTTCAGGAACATTGGCTCAGCACTGACGATGGGAGGGGTGGAGACCGCCCAGGCCAAGGAAGCCAGGGGAAGGTACATCGGAACCTGTGGCCGCCATGAGGAGGCATACCAAGCATACAAGGAGTTCGTGGACGAGGCTGCAGGGAGGCTGGAAGATCTCTGGAGGGAGGCCCAGCGGGCCCGCCAAGTGGTCATAGATACCGGGGCGCTGTACGTTGACGCGGAAGGGAGCCTTCAGTTGGGATGGTACCCGCTGCAGGAAAACGTCCGCACCGGCAACGGAGTGGATTCTGCCATAACGGCAGCCCAAGGAAGCCGCGCAATCACCTGGGTGGCCGTCGGATCCTTGGGTTCATCCTCCACCCGCGGGACCATGGGCAGCCTGTCGGGCCCCGGAGCGGTTGCATTTGCCGTCACCGGCTTCAGTGCACTGGAGTCTGCCAGATTCCTCAGCGTAGACTTTTTCAAATCGAGACAACGGGAGCGGGAGCGCCTCGAATCCTTAGAGCAGGCCACCGAAGCGATCGAGCAGAGAGAGGTCGAAATGCAGCAACACCGGAACAGGCTGGAGTCCATCCTGCCGGAGATCTCACCGGCCATCGACGAACTGGCATCATCGGCTGTGGATGCCAAGTCAGCCAACGATTCACGGCTGACCAGCATATCGACGATGCGGTCCACCCTGGGGGCCCATTGCGCCAAGGTGGCGGAGGCCCTGCAGGAGGCAACCAGCGCCATCGAGAACGCCCAGGGAAACCGGGAGGAACTCAGGAACATAGGTGAGCGCTCCAGGGATGTAACGACCGCCGCCGCCGAGTTGCAGACGGAGTCAAACAGGCAGGAAGCCGCCGTGAACGAGGAAACCAACAGGACGACCGCAGTCCTCAACAAGCTCGCCGCGGCCATCGACACCGCCGACGAACTCATCTCAAATGCGAGAGCGTGACGTGTGCCCTGACGACCGACACCAGCCTGTTAGGCTGGAGTCGACGATTACGAGAACGCCATAAACGTGATACGGGCGTTCCACAACCCCGAAACCTAACGCCGTAGGAACCAGAAAAAAGACAGGCCTGGCAGTTGCCGGGCCTGTCCTCTTGGTGGAGAGTCGCGGAGAAGACTCTAGCAGTCTGGCCGGAAACCTCGATTCCCCCCAGGCCGGCGTTTTCTTAACGTCGATTATCGATGGCATAGTGGGTGTTGCAACGTAATACATGCACCACCATGCCATATAAGTCTTGAATACGTCTGCTTCGCGTAGCACAAAACCCGGCCAATGGCTTTCCGGCCAGAATTCTAGGGCCTGTGGACATTTGATTGGCTGACTGCATCAGTACCCACGTCCGAAGATAGATACAACGACTCCGTTCTGGTGCTCCTTCGGATCGGATATTCCATATTCAGGTGTATCTGGCGGTCGACACGTCGCCAACCAGCCTCCGTGAATGCCGGCCAAGAATCATCGAAGCCGTTCACCGCCACTTTTGCCTGCCTCTCAGGGGAAAGCAGGGTCTCCATCAGTGATTTGGGTTCAACTGGCAAAGTCCGAAACGCTGAGTACAATTTGCAGTACCTCGGGGACGTGTTGTGTGGATGACTGGGTTGGAGGCAAGACTGACCCTTACCGATAAGCAGTGGCGGCTTATCGAGCCTGACCTGCGATGCGGGTTCTACGTGGCCGACTGGTGCGCCCAATCCTTTGCCGACCGGTGTGAGCCAATTCAGGGAAAGTGGAGGGGATACACGAAACCATTCAGGGGAACGATTACATGACTGGGAAATCGCCTAGGCGGCCTACCAGATGTTGAAATGCGAAATCTCCCTCAGTTGGCGGTTGTGCGAGGCGCACAAGATGTGCTACGTTGACTGCATAGGCAGGAAAGGCCATTAAAGCAGAAAATCCCCGGCTCAACACCGTGGACTTCCTACCGATTGGATTGCTCCAATTCGAGTGACACCCGAAATGTAATCCAAGGGGTAGACAAAGTCAACGGCCTGAACTGGGTGATTGTGCCAGTTCAGGCCGTTTTTCTTTGGAATTCCCCGCCGGAGCGGAGACTCCCACGGTCCTGTCAAGACCGCTGACATTCTGTCACGCGCGTTCCGTGGGGTCAAGCCGCAGGTCGAGTGGTTTGCTGTTTCGGCGAGTCCTCATACGGAGCCTTGCCATGACAATTGAGGGGTGAAGACGGCCTCCCGGTGAAGGACCGGGACCGTCCAGCCATTCCCTTGGTAACAACGTAGCCCTCGCGCTATTCGCTGGGGCTACCCACGGTTCTCTTGCTATCAATTCCTGCACTGTGAGATGTGATCTCACGTAGCAGACCATTCTCTTTTTCTTTGGAGGACAACTCTTTTTGACGACGTTGACGAAATTCACCGCTAGAGGTGAAGACCTCACCGATCTCTTTTACTGGGAACCCAGCTTCGATGTCGTGCGCGGCTGAAGCGGGTTCCCTTCCACAATCTCGCTCCACCCCTTTGCCGACAAGGCCAAGCGGGTCGATGAGAAGTTCCGCTAGTGGGGAGTGTTTGTGATCGAGTACTACTACACGGTGGGACGGGCTGGATACCAGGTGCAGTTCCTTCGGAGCGTCCTGGACTGTAAACACAAAAACGGGAAGGACGTGGCCCTCGTTGAGCTGAAGGTTCTCGCTAGGGCGTAACACCGGATTCACACCAGGACACAAATGACCAGCGGCGGGCTCATTAACGAGTCCGCCGCTCTTCACTTCGCTCTGTTTTCGACCCTGCTCCTCGCTGAATGTGTCAGCATACTCATACCAGACCCAACCTGCGGCTGCGATTCCAGCGCCGCAGGGTGTCTTGGAATTTTGAGTAGGATTCCCCACGCCGGAAAAGGCACCAGTAGATTCTGAATTCTAGGAACCTGTGGTTGTAGGGATGTTCCACGCCCTCCGAGTCAATGTACCTCTGTGCAAACCATTTTGGGTGTCTCTCCAGCACAGGGGTCAAAAGGGCCATCCGCTCATACAGGGCGTCCTCTGTCTCTGTTATCTCCCGAAAGGTAAGGCGAGAATATGGTACATCAGTACGACGGTCAAGAGCCCGAACACGCAATACACGGGCCACCGGCCAAAGCGGGCCGCGGGTGCACAACCAACCCGACAGACGCTGGCTTGAGCCTTCTATGGACGGAAACAGCTTGAAGCCCAACAACAGGAATAGGGAGACGATAGTAGCGATTGCCGCGGCCAACACGAGCGATTTTTCGAAAGACATAGCCTATTCTCTAGTACTACAGTCGCAGATCGAGGGCAGGTAAAATGAGGGTACTCAACGGGCGATGAGGTGAGGGTGTGGTTGTTGTGAAGGATGAGGTTCCGGAAGTGGGCCGAGGGCATCGAGCGGGTACACGAGTGCATCGCGGGACGGTTCCGGCGTCCGGAGCCGCGGCGGCGGGCGCTGGACTATCTGAAGGGATTGCTCAGCCCGGTGGAGCGCAAGAACGGCTGGCAATTGGCGGAGCGGGCAGGCGATGCCACTCCCGATGGGGTGCAGCGCCTGTTGTACAACTACCGGTGGGACGCGGACCTGGTTCGCGATGACTTGAGGTCCTACGTGGCCGGGCATCTGGCCGACGCTGGTGCAGTTCTGGCGGTGGACGAGACCGGATTCCTCAAGAAAGGGGACAAGTCGGTGGGGGTGCAGCGTCAGTACAGCGGCACGGCAGGCCCGATCGAGAACAGTCAGATTGGCGTATTCCTGGCCTATGCCAGTGCCAGGGGGAGGACGCTGCTGGACCGGGAGCTGTACCTCCCCCTGGTGTGGGCGGAGGACTTGGAGCGCCGGCGGGAGGCCGGTGTGCCGGAGGGGGTGTCATTCCGGACCAAGGGGCAACTGGCGCAACTGATGCTGCAGCGGGCGGTGGAGCCGAGAGTCCCCTTCGGTTGGGTGGCCGGGGACGAGGTGTACGGCAACGACCGCAACCTGCGGCTGTGGCTGGAACGGCGGTGCGTTCCCCACGTGCTGGCCATCAAACGCAGCGAGAAGCTATGGGCTTTGACGGACAGGGGGCCCAGGCAGGTGAGGGCTGACCGTCTGGCCTCTGGGGTTGAGGAATGCGCTTGGGTGAGGGGCAGCGCCGGGGACGGAGCCAAGGGACCACGGATCTACGACTGGGCCACTGTGGATATACGTCCCCTTAGGGAGCCTGGCCAGGGCTATTGGCTGCTTGCCAGGCGCAGTCTGGCCAACCCGGGGGAGCTGGCCTACTACGTCTGTCACGGCCCGGCGGGAACGACCCCGGAGGAACTGGTGCGGGTGGCGGGACGCCGGTGGGCCATAGAGGAATGCTTTGAGGAGGCCAAGGGACAGGTGGGTCTGGACCAGTATGAAGTGCGGAGGTGGGATGGCTGGTACCGGCACATCACGTTGGCGATGCTGGCCCACGCGTATCTGTCCGTGATCAAGCATCAGGCCATGGAACAGGGAGAAAAGGGGGCTACTACGGCCCGGATGAAGAGCTGATTCCCATGACAGTGCCGGAGGTGCGCCGACTGCTCACCCGCTTGGTATGGACGGACAACCAACCGCCTGATTTCATCCTGTACTGGTCATGGTGGAGACGGCGCCACCAAGCCAGAGCCCAGAAATGCCACTACCAACGGCGCCTAACTAATCTGCGACTGTAGTACTAGAGGGTGTGTGACAATTGTCGAAACTTGCATTGGAACAGCTTGGTGTGGTTTGCGGGTAGTCTGTAGCTTTGGGGTATGGATCGAAGAGCGTATCCCACTGATTTGACCGATGCCCAATGGGGCTTGCTGGAACCCCTGTTGCCCACGGTTTCGCTCAGGGGACACCCCCGGACCGTGCACCTGCGGGAGGTGGTGAATGGCATCCTGTACGTGTTGCGTGGCGGTATTTCCTGGCGAATGATGCCCCACGACCTGCCCCCTTGGGGCACGGTCTGGTGGTACTTCCGGAAATGGCGCAAGGACGGCACTTGGGAGCGGGTTTTGGAGGCACTGCGTCCCGTGATCCGGGAGAGCGAGGGACGGGATGCTACTCCCAGCGGGGCAATCATCGACAGCCAGTCGGTAAGGACCACGGAAAAAGGGGGCCTCGCGGCTACGACGCCGGCAAAAAGGTGTCCGGGCGCAAGCGCCACATCGTAGTGGACACCACCGGGCTGCTCTTGGCCGTGGTGATTCACGCCGCCGACATCCAAGACCGGGACGGGGCCAGACTGGTGCTGGCCAAGCTGCTGGGCCGGTTCCCCAGGCTCCAAGTCATCTGGGCGGATGCGGCCTATGCCGGTCGGCTGGTTGCGTGGGCTTGGGAGACTGGAGGATGGTTGCTGAAGGTGGTGCGCCGGAGACCGGACAGCCACCAGTTCGAGGTGCTGCCTCGCAGATGGGTGGTTGAACGCATGCTGGCCTGGCTCAGCCGGTGCCGACGGCTCAGCAAGGACTACGAGGAACTGCCAGAAACCGGAGAGACTTGGGTTCATATAGCGATGGTCCACCTGATGCTCAAAAGGCTCAAGCCAACCTGATTGCACTTTGTCACACACCCTCTTAGTGAATCCGAGATGCACGGCGACGGCCTGAATCTCCGCATCGTACCGGGCGGTTCAATGGGACGGATTCAGAGTATCACCATTGACGCCCTTGGCACGCCATGGCTGGAAACCTCCCCTCCTTATAGCTCAGAGCGTCTCTGGCAGACCCGGTTGCAAAACCCTTGGCAGGAAACCGTACTTCAGGCATTGCAGCCGGGGGCTTTGACCACAATGACTCTGCACGGTTGGCCCGGGTAACGGTGGGAACCCAGCGTCAGAACCTTGTTCTCCATCAAGTGCGCGTTGCAACCCATACGACATGGTGTGAGCCTCCTTTGCGGTTGCTTACACCCTTTGCTCGCACTTTGACTTCATCAACTTCGAAACCGGCACGGCGCAACCGTTTGACGAATGCTGGTTGAGAACCGGCAGACCAAATCGCCAATTTACCGCCGCTCCGTAACGCAGCGTAGGTGGCGGCCAGCCCGGAATTGCCGTAGAGCCAATCGTTGCTCTCTCGGACCATCGCCTCGGGCCCATTATCAACATCAAGCATGATGGCATCATAGGAACCTCCCGCGGTCTTTATCAGCTGCGCTACATCGGCTTCATGGAGTTCAACTCGTCCGTCGTCAAGAGGGCGACGGGCAAGGTCGCCAAGCACTCCCCTGTTCCACTCAACCACGGCTGGTACCAGCTCTGCGACTACCACTTGGGCATCCGCTGCAAGAATGTCCAGCGCTGTCCTCACTGAGTATCCCATGCCCAGACCGCCGATTAGAACGCGGGCCCTTGGATGTTTTGCCAGGTTTTGACACCCCAGCTTGGCCATAGCTTCTTCTGACCCGTAGGTACGGCTGTTCATGAGTTCCCAATTATCGGCTTTAATCGAGAACTCAGAGCCACGTCGGTACAGAACGAGTTCTGCTCCTCCGCCAGGAGTTTGTGCCCGGCCAAGCAACTGCCAGGGATTCATTGATGCCTCGCGAAACCGAGATTTGCGTTACCCGACTAAGCATATCAAACCACACGCCCCCTGACCGAGCGGCAGAGTGTGCATGTCAGGCGAGAGCTGTCGAAAGGAGATGAGGCATCGAGAACAGGCCAGGCGCCTGAGCTCAGCCGTTACACTGTCCGAAGGGTGGACGTGTCAGGTTGACAGGCGCAACCAGCCGACACAGGGGAAGCTGGAGCAGGAACGCCCTCATCTGCAACTCTTGCCTACAGCTTCGGTGCCGGAGTACGTCACCCACCAAGCCGACGTGCGCAAGTAAAGCAATATCCAGCCCATCGACAAGCTCAGGGCTGAACAGGCATGCACCATCCTCCCGATTTTAGTGGAAACCCCGGAATGAGGCCGGGTCTTTGGTGTTTCCCTCCCCTCCCCCGCAGGGGAGGGGAGTCTTCTCCGAATTGTCTGCTGTTCCTATTCCTCCGCTACGGTTATGCTGCCGCCCAGCGTCTCGGCGCGCCAGTCGGGGGTATAGTAGGAATAGACTTGTGACGCTACCGCTTGGGCACGCACCGGGTATTGGGCGCGGGCCTGGAAATGCAGTTGCAGCGCCTCGCCGAGGGCCAGGTCCTCGATGTAGAAAATCACCTTCCGCCCCGCTGTCTCACTACGCTTTACCTGTGGCACATCCGCCACCATTGCCCGCACTGATTCGTCCACCGGCGCGAAACCTGTCGGAACGGCCACGTCGAGCACAACCATCCCGGCTTCCAGATTGAGACTTTCTGGCGGAGTGAAGGTTACGCTGGCTTCGATGTCTATCAGGTCGTCGACAGCCACGTGGTCCGCGCCGTAGTCAACCTCGATCCGGAACATATCCACTGACGCCCCCTCCACTTCGGGCATGTTGTAGCGGTGCACTACCTGGGCAACGGCCTGCCCCGCGCCGGCAGCTTGAATTCGCACCGACTCCGCGGCGGGCAGTTCCACGATCTGGACCACATCGGCATTGGCGGCGTTGATCGAGACTTGGCGACTCCATTCGCCAGCGGTCAACTCCACGGTCATTTCCACGTCGAACCGCGCATTTGCGGCAAACCCGATCAGGGCCTGCAGGCCGACAACGGTGTCCTGCGTCGAGCCGTAGCCGCCGAAGGCGTTGCGCTGCTCCACCAGCCAGCGTGCGGCGCGACCGGCGTTAATGCCGTCACCACGCTCCAGCAGGGCCAGTGTTGCGTAGCCGATGGTTTCCACGGCGGCCGCGCCGCCCCAGGACAGCGTGTCTCTGTCGGCAACCCCCATGGACATCAGCCGCTCGTGGGCATCTGAGGCTCGAGGGCTGCCGCCCAATGCCAGGGCGTAGGCAGTGATGGCCTTTGTGTAGGCGTCGGTAATCTCTTCCAGTTGCGTCTCCAAATAAGACAGGGCGCGGGCCGACGCATCCCGGTCGCCGGCCTCCAGCAGCGCGACGGCGACGTAGCCGGTGAGCGCGGTGTTGCCCTGCAGTCCGCCCAGCAAGTCCTGGTGATGCAGGAAACCCACTGGCTCAAAGGATCCGTTGCTCCGCTGGTGGCGGCGGATCCAGTCGCTAGCTTCCCGAAGCACCGTTTCGTCCACGTAGATAAGTCCGTCGGCCTGGGCGAAGGACTTCAGCACGAAGGCGGTCAGCCACAGGCTGCCTGACGGGTCGGACTGGCCGAAGGCGGAGAAACTGCCGTCGTCGCGCCGGTAGGTCAGCTCCCGCTGGTAGCCGGTGGTCATCAGGAACTCGGCCTTGGCGCTTATCTCCGGCTTGGATTGGCCCGTGGCTTCCAAGTAGCGCGCCACGTAGATGTTGGGCGCGAAGAGGATCATGTTCTGCTCTCCGCAGCCGAAGGGCATTTGCAGCAGGTTCTCCAGTCCGTCCAGTGTTTGGGCCAGGTAACTGCCGGTCAGGGCCACGTAGGCGCGGCTGGAGCCGGCGATGGTCCCCGGCGGTGCGGCGACGGGGAAGTCCAACCGGTCGTCCGCCGACAGTATGGCGTTGGCCACGGATTCCCGCGCCGCGCCCTCTGGCTCCACCAGCAGGGTCTCAATCACAGCGTCCGCCGATTCGCGGCTGCGCGCCGTTACCTTGAGGGGCAGACGGCCCAGTGTGGTCAAGCGGATGCCGAACTCGACACCGCCCACCTCTCCGGGCGCAACGGAAACATTTTTCACGTCGTTGCCCAGCAGAGCGAAGTCTGGTGATTCCTCCAGTTCCACCACGAAATCCTGCGCCGTGTCCAGGTAGTTGTACAGTGCGACCTTGACCGGAAACTCCTCGCCCCGAACCGCTGAGTAAGGCAGGTCAACCTGCAGGAAGAAGGGCTGGAACACGACAAGCTCGGTGTTGGCGACGCCGAAACCGTGTTCGGGAGACATTCCGACAGCGCGCAGGCTCCAGGTGGTGATGCTGTCGGGCGCGGTGGCGGAGAGGACGGCGCTACCCGACTCATCGGTCATCACGTCGTCCCAGAGCCACGTTTCCGGGAAGAATTGCCGCACCCGCTCCACCTCTGCGAGGCCGGAGTCCGCCAGTAAGATGC
Source organism: Dehalococcoidia bacterium (assembly GCA_965215675.1). Classification (GTDB taxonomy): domain Bacteria; phylum Chloroflexota; class Dehalococcoidia; order Lucifugimonadales; family UBA3495; genus VXOI01. The sequence goes on from OZ244112.1 coordinate 1,258,234, forward strand.
CCTCCACGGTCATTTCCCTTTTGACCGCTTCTGGGGCCTCCATTGCTACTTCTTCCTCCATTTCCATCATTGCGGGAGCGGGAGTCGCCGTTGGAATTGGTCGTCCGAACTCCTCGCCTGCCGGGGCTTGCCTGTTACTCAGGGTTATCAGCCCGGCTTCGCGGAAGGTGTCGGCGGCGCCGCGGGTGACCACACGGTCAGGCAGATATTCCAGGTGGGCTTCCACCCTCGGCGCGGTGTAAAGACGCTCCAGTTCAGCGAACACCTGTTGGAGGTTGAGGCGGTTTTCCGCCAGGATGAACACTGATCGGTCAACCGCTGCCAGACCGACTTTGGCCACCCCTTCGGTATTGACCAGGATGTCCACTGAGTCCCCGGGCCGCGCCTGCTCCACGCTGAAGCCGGCGCTGATTCGCATCGGGTAGCCCGCAGCTACCTGGAAGGGCAGGTAATCGGCGGCCACCTCGTTGTTGGGGAGAATCTGGTACACCACTAAGCGGGCCGACGGCGCCATATCCGGCGTCAGGCCGAAGGCGATCTCCCGGGTGCGGGCCATGCCGGAGAAGACCACCCGGCCCCGTGACAGCACTTCATAGTAGAAATTGCGTGCCTCCGAGGTCGAATGAACCCTGAAGGCGGCCTGCCCGCCCACTTCCAGCAATGGGTCGCCGGTCTGCTCCACGTGAATGAAGCTGCCCGATGGAGAATAGCTGGCTTGCAGGGCCAGTCGCGCCTCCGCTCCCTTGGAGCGGGCGGTTACCGTCATCGCCACCGCCTTTGCGGGCGGATTGAGTTCGACCAACATCTTGCCCTCGGTGACCTCTGCGTCCAGGGATTCCTGACCGATGCTCTCCAGTTCTTCACCGTAGTAGGCCAGGTGTATTTCAGCGTCGGCGTCTACCGGCTCATTGCCAGGCGTTTCGGCCACCAGCAGCATGGAGAAGGGCAGGCCTGGACTGAAGTAAGACCCGGTCGGTATCAGTTGCAGGTTCACCGGAGAGGCCGCGACGGTAATCAGGCGGCTGGTCTGCTCCACGTATCCGGTGCCCTGCTCGCGCACCGTGACGTTCAACTGCAGGTTGCCCTGTCCTCCGGCAGCGGGAGAACCGGCCACGTATCGGGGGGCGGGCAGCTCGAAAGCGGTTTCGCCGTCGATCTCCTTGGTGAAGGTGGCGTACTCCTCCCACTGGCCCACATAGCGGGAGGCCACGATTTCCACCTCGCCGCGCACCGGCTTGCCGAAGCTGTACTCGGCAGAAACGGTGCCAGCGACCGCATCATTGACCAGGATCCAGTCCTGGGGCATATCCAAGGTGATTTCATACTTGGGAAGGGAATACTCTTCCACGCGGACATCCAACTGGGCCGTCTGTCCGCTGGAGAGTGCCGTGAGCTTCCAAACTCCCAGGTTGGGCTCTCTGGACAGGGGCAGGCTGGCCGAAGCCATGCCGAACTCATCGGCCACCACCACCCGCTTGTACACCTTGATGCCCTTGGCGTCCTGAATCTCCACGGTCACCGGCCCTGGGACGGGTTTCAGGTCGCTGTTCATCTGCAGCGCGCGAATTTGCAGCTCCTGGCCGGGTTTGTAGATTGGCTTGTCGGTTTCCAGAAAAAGGATCACCGGAGCGGTCTGAATCTGTACGCGGGCCGAATTGTCGAAGCTCCCGCCGCCAGTCCCTTCACCGGATACCCGCAGCACATAGGAGCCATCGGCCTCCGGCGGCACGGCCAGCGACACGGACCCGCTCCCCTGCACGAACAGCGGCGCCGTGGCTACAACCCGGCCGCTATCCGGCTCCGAGAGCTCCAGCCACACCGTCCCCTCGGCGGGTTCCGCTCTCCGGAACAGCGACACCGGGATGTTGTGCGTCTGCCCGGAGCGCAACACCTCAGGGGCAACCAACATATACCCGTCCACCTGCCGCGAGTAGGTTATCGGTCCAGGCGTGGGCACCGGAGTCTGGGTAGGCGGCATGATGTTGGTCGGCTGTGCGGTTTCACCGAGCGTGGGCAGCGGAGTCTCCGTGGGCGGCGGATTAGTCGTGAGCGGACCCGTTACCTTGGGAGAACCGCCGCAAGCCATCGCCGCCAGGAGCATGGTTATCAGCAAGAGTAGGATACGCAGCGACCTGACATTCATGGCAGCCTCCATCGGGTTCGGCTCTGACAGCCGTTTGAAGATAATATGCGCCGAGATGCCGAATCGTTCCTTGCTCCTGTGCCGCATGGCGATTGCAAAGCCACAGAGCGCGTGCGTAGGGGCGGTTGGAGGTCTTCGTTTGGCGGAAAGAGTAGCTGTTTTTCCGCAGCTACAACAAGAACGGGCGAGAAAACCATTTCTCCATGCGCAGGGCACTCGACGCGATGTTGCTCAGGGTGGGCGAACCTCGCCCAAAACACTGCCTCCACGGTGTGCAAGGGCTGCCGGAGGCAGATGTGCCCAACTGTCACTTCCGGCTGGCCTACGATGCCATCAAGCAGTGGCGGGTGAACGTGCCTACGCGGCCTACGCGCGAATCCCGCACTTGAGGGTGATGACCATGGAATCCACAGTGGTCAGTGCGCTGGTGCTGCTGCAGCAGACCAGTGATTCCTTCGTCTACGGCGCGGTCAGGACACTGGCAAGTCCTGCACCGTCGCCGGAGCCAATGCCGAGCTTGGCCAAGGCGGGATGAGTCTCTGCGAGGCTGGGCTGATTTGACCAGGCCTGTTTGGGCTTAGTCCACGAACCGGCTGAGACTGTCGGAACGGCTATGGGTTTGGTTGGATTGGTTCTAGCGGCAGCACCTGGCCGTTTACGCCAAGCGACCCGCCGAGAGAACAGCAGCGGAGGCAACTGGGTGTCCAGCCTGTTGTTGACCAGATGCAGAGACCTGCTGTCGAGGTGGAGCACCCTCAGGCTTGCAATACTTTCCAATTTCTGCGGAATGGAGCCGCTCATCCATTTTCGCCATGACGCGCCCCTCTGGCTTTTCTCTCGGAATTGGAGAATTCCCGGGCTGGGACGAAAATCAAGTTTCGCAAACGGGCGTCTGGCAACACCCCACCAGAACCTCCTCCCCACCACCGAAATGCTGGCTCCGGGGTGGTCGTATTTTAGAAAAGGGTCTCAACAACCCATCAACCGGTCAGTGCCCATGGGCGTGCTCCACTGCCGCGTCCAACGCTAGGCGCAATGTCATATCCTTCGCTGCAAGCTAGGGAAGGATCGGGAAGGAACTGCGCTATGTCTTGCTATAATTCCCCGGCGGAGCCTCCACTAAAGAAATGATGCGTATATCCGCTTCCCGGGAAGTCGCAATACTTGGTCTCGAATCAGGAAACTTCTGAGGCACGGCTGGCATCCTTCGGTGGCGCATCATTCGGACGCACCAACGACCAGACGCTCCGGTTCCTCAAAGACGGAATGTGGGAGACCGGCAACCGGCCGGTAAGCTACAAGGCCATGGAGTGGGAGCTGAATGCCTTCGACCTCTGCCCGAGGCGGAAATCTAGCAGCCCGTCCGAGAAACAGGGGTGGTGAGCCGGTGGGGGTATGATGGGGCGGAGCATCAGACGAGCGGAGCGGTCAATGAGCAAGACCTACCTTCCCTACGATCCGGACCAGCAGTTGCTGCTGCCTGCGGCCCTGCAGGAGTGGCTGCCACCGGACCACCTGGCCTATTTCATCTCCGACGTCGTGGACCAGTTGGACCTCTCGGCCATCACCGCCCGCTACGAGGAGGAAAGGCGGGGCGGCCCTCCCTACCATCCACGGATGATGGTCAAGGTGCTGCTCTACGGCTACTGCAACGGGGTGGCATCGTCCCGTCGCATCGCCCGGCGTCTCCACGAGGACATCGCCTTCCGGGTGCTGGCGGCGAACAACACGCCGGACTTCCGCACCATCTCCGACTTCCGAAAGGACCATCTGGAGGCGTTGGGGGAATTGTTCCTGCAGGTGCTGGAGTTGTGCCAGCAGGCAGGACTGGTGAAGCTGGGGCATGTGGCCCTGGACGGCACCAAGGTGAGGGCCAATGCATCAAAGCACAAGGCGATGAGCTACGGGCGGATGAGGGAGAGAGAGGAGCGGTTGCAGGCCGAGGTGGACGAGTTGCTCCGGAAGGCGCAGGAGGTGGACGAGGAGGAGGACCGCCGCTACGGGAGGGACAGGCGTGGGGATGAGTTGCCGGAGGAACTGGCCTTCCGGGAGAGCCGGCTGCGGAGGATAAGGGAGGCCAAGGCGGCGCTGGAGGCTGAGGCACGGGCGGAGGCGGAGCAGGCTGAGTCCGAGGGACGCAATCATCCCGGGGTGCCTGATGACAAGGCGCAGCGGAACTTCACCGACCCGGACTCCCGCATCATGCCCGGCCCGGGAGGGAGGGACTTTCAGCAGTCCTACAACTGCCAGGCGGTGGTGGACAGCGAGCATCAGGTGATCGTGGCGGCCTGTGCCACGAACCAGCCCTCGGACAAGGGTCAGGCCGTGAGCATGATTGAGGAGGCCATCCTGAACGTGGGCACAGTCCCAAAGGAAGTCTCCGCCGACGCCGGGTACTACTCGGCCAAAGAGGTGGATGAACTCTGCGCCTTGGGAGTTGACCCGTTCGTCGCGCCGGAGAAAACCCGCCATGGCTGGGTGCCGCCACCCGCGCCCCGCGGCCGCATACCCAAGGGACTGTCAGCCAGGGACCGGATGCGCCGCAAGCTGCGGACGAAACGGGGCAGGGAACGTTACGCCCTTCGAATGGAGACGGTGGAGCCGGTGTTCGGCCAGATCAAGCAGGGCCGTGGCTTCCGGCAGTTCCTGCTGCGGGGTCTGGCGAAGGTGAACCGGGAGTGGCTGCTGATCTGCGCTGGCCACAACCTGCTGAAGCTGTTCCGCTTCGGGGCCGGGATGTCCGGCAGGGTGAGGGGCAAAGGCGCCACCGGGAACAACAGGGAGACGTGCCGGGCCATGGCCAGTGGGATTTTCAAGCGACAATCCGCATGTGGCTAACCGCACCACGCAAGAACTTTTGCCGCAGGGTAATCCCGGCTGACCGACACCGCCAGTTGGTCAATCCTCAGACGGGCTGCTAGGCCGTAATGGGCCGGGGGAACAGGAAGTACGCCTCCAAGGAGACGAAGAGGCAAGAGAGAAAAGCCAACCGACCCAGCGTGAGGGAAGGAAGATGAACCAACATGAAACCGCCACGGAAAAGCTCCAACGCCAGCAGGGAGCGGTCGCAGATCTGCGCCTAGACCGAGGATCGGACGAGGAGACCCAGAGAGCAGTGATCGAGGAGGCAGCCCGCAGGGCCACCACGGACAGCTGGCCTGAAATGCCCGAGGATGAACGAAAGGGCGTGGTGGAGGCGGTCGTAGACTTTGAGGGACTCAGCTACCAATGGGCGATTTTCAGGCGCGGCTGGACCACCGGCCAGAGCGCGGCAAGAATCCCGGTGGACCCGGAAGTCGCTGGCCCCGGGATCTTGGTCAGAGCATACGCAACAGCCGAAGCAGACACCGTCAGGATGAAAAGCCAAGCAGGAGGGCTGTCCACCGAGGGTGGGACGCAGCCCAGCCTGGAGGAGAGGCTCCGCCGCTACCTGCCCCCCACCGAGTGAGAAACCCGCGACGTATTCGCCACAGCCACCTGTTCTCCGGGTCTGCCCGCATTGCGGGAATCGGGCGTGGTAGCAGGTATCAAGCTGCGGAGGGCACTGGCTTGGGGTGGAACCAACTCCAGTGCCGCAAGTGCGCTGGCTCCAAAACGAAGAATCGACTGTCACACTCCATAGCGGTCCCGCCAATAACCAGCCCATTCCGCGGTGTCGTCCGGGAGGGTTTGCACCACTCCGTCAAGAAGCATCGACGGAGCCACGAGGCCGAACTGAGCCTCCGGGTTCTTGAGGGAAGCCCGCATCACACCCTCGACCGTTTCCAGGTGCGGGAAGCGCCGAGCCAGCGTCGGGGAGGTCATTGTTCTGCCGGATCCAACGGTCCTGTAAGCCACGTTGTCATCCGGCACAACGACCACGACCTTGGCCTCGTCCACATCAAGCTCGCGCTCCTGAACCATTCGGTCCGCTAGGAGCCTCTGCCGCATGATCTGGTAGAAGGGCTCATAAAGGAAATCGTCCAAGTCCGGCACGATGTCCGGGTTGAACGCCGAATATGGAGCACGGAAAAGGTCGGCATATCTCAGCCTGCGGGTGTCGCCCGATTTGCTTTCGCCTTTGAAGTCCGGCCTGGTGGACTGGTACCGTTCAACGTACTTCCACTCCAGCAGGTAGGCCCGACTGCGATCTGATGCGGTTTCGACCACCAGGAAAGCGTCGACGCTGGTGTTCTGAGCTCCCCTGGTCCTCCCTCCTTCGAGGGAACGGGGGACGCCCAGCCACTCGAACTCCACCGGAGAGACACTACCCTCGTGGTGTACGTCCACAACCTCGCGGACGTCACCATCCAAAGCCTGCAAAGCCGCTTTCAACGCTCCGGGAATTCCGGCCAGGGGCAGCAGGAAGTTGACGCAGGCCACCTGGGAGCTTGCCATGTTCCGGGTTGGGCCGTCTACCGTGGTGTCGTCGCCGCTTCTGGTGCTCTTCCACCACTTGATGTTGCGCTGACCGAAGAAGTCGACGGCTCCGCCCATGCCCCGGATGCTTGGGAAGAGGTTCTCCTCCTCGTGTCCCAAGGCCAAGAGATGAGCATTGCGCATTCCTATATCGTCTTTTGGATGTCTTCCCGCGGAGCTGACGGTCTGGGACTCATCTCGGAAGATTTCTTGACGTCTCTTGGCAGTGCGTTCAAAGCCAGTTATTGAAAAGGGCTGCTGCATCCAGTTACACCATTGTGCGGTAGATTTCCTGGGGACCCAGGGTCGGAGTCCCCGAAAACTGCCGGTTGCAAATCAGCCCTTCATCACCTTTCTACGCACGCGGCGGCATCGTCAGGCGCTGGCGAAAATCTCGTTGGCAATGTCCATCGCGCCCCTGGCAAACGGTATCCCGGCGTAGAGCGTCATGTGGCCGAACACCTCGATGACCTGGTCCTGCGTAAAGCCGATGTTCAGCGCGCCCCGGATGTGGCTCCGCAGCGGCCCCTCGCGGCCCAGCGCCGCTAGGCATGACATCGTGCAGATGCAACGGGAAGGAAGATCAAGCCCCGGTCGCGTCCAGGTCGCACCCCAGTAGTATTCGCCGGTAGTGCGCCCCAGTTCCCTTTCAGCCTGAGTCGGCGGAGCCGGACGGGCCGGGGAGGTGGTCCCCATGTAGTTCCGCCGGTACTCGTCCCCCCGCTGGAACAGGCTGTCGGGATCTTCGTTGGAATCGTGGATGCGGGCCGGCGTGAAGTCTATCCTGCGCTCCTCGAAAACCGCTTTGCACAGTGCCAGCGCCTGGATGCCCGCCGGCGCTCCACTGTACCAGGTGTCGTGAATGATCAACTCCACGATCTGTTCCGGCGTCAACCCCACATTCAGCGCGTTGCCCAAGTGCCGCTTCAGCTGTACCTCGCGGTTCATCACTACGAGGCACGACAGCGTGACCATTTCCCGCTGCACCGGGGTCAGCGCCGGCCGCTTCCAGATGGTGCCGAAGAGCGCCTCACCCAGGATCCTTTCCAGGTCCGGCGCGATTTCCCATGCAGGCGTAGGGCCCCCGGGGGTGATTTGGCCGCCGCCAAACATTCTCCGTGTTTCCAGTCCTCGTTCGTAACGATCATCCAGTTCAGTCATAGCACGTCTCCATAGCGTGTGTAGCCATATCAAAGGCAGTGTAAGGCGGCATCCCAAGGCGTGCAACGGTGCTCCCTCAGAGTCTTGTGTCTAGAGGTTGGCGCCGAGGGACTCCCTCGTGGAAGCATGGATCCACAGGATCGCGACCTACGGATGACGCCTGGGCATGTAGACTTAACTCCGATGTCCTTGCGGTGCGTGAGGGGGCCCCCTAGAATTGGGATATTCGCGATTGCCCCATGGCGTCGAATACGGAGTGGAAGATGCTGGTCGATCTCATTAGCGTGACGAACCGGGAAGGCCTGGTGCTGGACGGTGCGTTCTATGCTTCAGTAGCCGACACCCAGTATCCCGGCCCGGTGAATGCGGTCCTTCTGATTCACGGGTCTCGGGGCAATTTCTGCGATCCCGCCACCAAGTCCATGGCCGAAGACCTGAGCGCCCAGGGCATTGCCTGTCTTACACTGAACACCAATGCCCACGACACCATCTGGTACAACCCGCCGGGCCAGGACTACAAGGGCAACGCCTACGAAATTCTCGAAAGCACCATGAGCGATTTGCGAGCCGGCATAGACCACCTGGAGAAGCGCGGGTATCACGCCGTCGGGCTGCTGGGACACAGCATGGGAGCAGTCCGGGTCACCTATTACGCCGCCACGCAGGACGACCCGCGGGTCACCGCCGTAGTGCCTGTCTCACCCGTGCGTCTATCCTACTCGCACTACCTGGAGTCCGAGGACGCCGCAGAATTCCGGGCCAATCTCGAGACGGCGCAGCGCCTGATGGACGAGGGGGATCCCGACGGAGTATTCCGGGTCAATTTCCCCATCCCGCAGTTCTTCAGCGCGGCATCCTACGTTGACAAGCACGGCCCCTTCGAGAAGTACAACCTGATCAATGTCGCCGACCGGATACGGGTACCCATCCTCGCGCTCAACGGTTCCCGGGAGACGCACACCCGGCTGATGGGAATGGCCCAGGACCTTGCCAGGGCCGCAGTGAACTGCCCCAGCGCCAATTCAATAATGGTGGACGACGGGGAGCATTCCCTGGTGAACCGCACCGCCGAAGCCTCGACTGCTGTCCTGCAATGGCTGGCCTCCCTCGCGCTGCAGGAATCTCCGGTCTAGGTGTCGTCACCGCCCCTCGCGGACGATTCGTCACACGCAATGCAGACCTAGCAGCCCGTCCGAGAAACAGGGGTGGTGAGCCGGTGGGGGTATGATGGGGCGGAGCATCAGACGAGCGGAGCGGTCAATGAGCAAGACCTACCTTCCCTACGATCCGGACCAGCAGTTGCTGCTGCCGGCGGCGCTGCAGGAATGGCTGCCGCCGGACCACCTGGCCTACTTCATGTCGGACGTGGTGGACCAGTTGGATCTCTCGGCCATCACCGCCCGCTACGAGGGGGAAAGGCGGGGCGGCCCTCCCTACCATCCACGGATGATGGTCAAGGTGCTGCTCTACGGCTACTGCACCGGCGTGGCATCGTCACGGCGCATCGCCCGGCGTCTCCACGAGGACATCGCCTTCCGGGTGCTGGCGGCGAACAACACGCCGGACTTCCGCACCATCTCCGACTTCCGAAAGGACCATCTGGAGGCGTTGGGGGAATTGTTCCTGCAGGTGCTGGAGTTGTGCCAGCAGGCAGGACTGGTGAAGCTGGGGCACGTGGCCCTGGACGGCACCAAGGTGAGGGCCAATGCATCAAAGCACAAGGCGATGAGCTACGGGCGGATGAGGGAGAGAGAGGAGCGGTTGCAGGCCGAGGTGGACGAGTTGCTCCGGAAGGCGCAGGAGGTGGACGAGGAGGAGGACCGCCGCTACGGGAGGGACAGGCGTGGGGATGAGTTGCCGGAGGAACTGGCCTTCCGGGAGAGCCGGCTGCGGAGGATAAGGGAGGCCAAGGCGGCGCTGGAGGCCGAGGCACGGGCGGAGGCGGAGCAGGCTGAGTCCGAGGGCCGCAATCATCCCGGGGTGCCTGATGACAAGGCGCAGCGGAACTTCACCGACCCGGACTCCCGCATCATGCCCGGCCCGGGAGGGAGGGACTTTCAGCAGTCCTACAACTGCCAGGCGGTGGTGGACAGCGAGCATCAGGTGATCGTGGCGGCCTGTGCCACGAACCAGCCCTCGGACAAGGGTCAGGCCGTGAGCATGATTGAGGAGGCCATCCTGAACGTGGGCACAGTCCCAAAGGAAGTCTCCGCCGACGCCGGATACTACTCGGCCAAAGAGGTGGATGAACTCTGCGCCTTGGGAGTTGACCCGTTCGTCGCGCCGGAGAAAACCCGCCATGGCTGGGTGCCGCCACCCGCGCCCCGCGGCCGCATACCCAAGGGACTGTCAGCCAGGGACCGGATGCGCCGCAAGCTGCGGACGAAACGGGGCAGGGAACGCTACGCCCTCCGGATGGAGACGGTGGAACCGGTATTCGGCCAGATCAAGCAGGGCCGTGGCTTCCGGCAGTTCCTGCTGCGGGGTCTGGCGAAGGTGAACCGGGAGTGGCTGCTGATCTGCGCTGGCCACAACCTGCTGAAGCTGTTCCGGTACGGGGCCGGGATGTCCGGCAAGGTGAGGGGCAAAGGCGCCACCGGGAACAACAGGGAGACGTGCCGGGCCATGGCCAGTGGGATTTTCAAGCGACAATCCGCATGTGGCTAACCGCACCACGCAAGAACTTTTGCCGCAGGGTAATCCCGGCTGACCGACACCGCCAGTTGGTCAATCCTCAGACGGGCTGCTAGGGTCTCGCATCGTGACTCTGGTGCAGGCGATGTTATTTCGGGAGCAAGCAAGGGTGTAGCAGAGCAGCCTCGGGCGCCTCGGGACCCCTTTCCCCCTGCCACCCTCGTGACCGTCAGTTCATCTTGCGGTGCGCCACTTCCCTTGCCGGCAATGCAGCGGAAACTTGTTAGGACAAACTCGGTAGCAATTCAACGAATTGGTGCTTTTGCACTCAATTTAATAGCATTGCCACCACGTCGCCCGGGAAAGACTGCCCCGAGGCTGCTAGATGGATGGAAATGGGACCGGCGTCCAAAGGCTGATCCGAACAGGCTGGAATACGCTTCACAAGGGAAGCACGGCTGTCTTTGCCGCATCTCGGGCCAGTCGTCGTCGTTGCGTCTCTAGGCCTGCTGATCCTCTTGTCAGCCGCCTCCATCCTGGCCTGCGGCACCTACACTCTGCCAGTCTCGGACTCGGCCGCGGAGGAGGGAACACCCACAGCTCCCGCCCAAGTCTCGTTGGCGCCCTCAACCCCACCTACGGTCACCCCGCAAGCTCCACCTGCGGCGATCCCCGTTGTGCCTCAAACGATTGCGCCAACTCGGGCTCCCTCTGTTGTGCCCACATCATTCCCTACACCTGTGCCCGCACACCTGATCGCTATGTTCGATGAGATCGATGCTCTGCCCTGGGTCAAGGATGGTATTTCGGAAAACGATGGAATAATGGTGGCAAATCTGAGGCGGCTTGCGAAAGTTTCGGAACCGGCCTTCCGGTCGATAATGTCCAGGACGTGGATCGCTACCCAGGACCAGGATTTCACGTGGAGCGAACAGTGGGTTGTCCGGGATTCTGCTCACTTGGCTGAAAACGACACCGAACTCGCGGAGCAACTGGTCGAGATGTCCGTTGTCGAGACCATCGACATCCCGGATGAGATAGCCATAAATAAGATCGTTGAGCTATTCGACAACGACCGGCAGGCACTCCGGCACATACTGGCATTGCCGGAGTTTGCAGGCGGAATCACTGACGAACTGGCGCCCCTGATCCCGCTCTTTTACCTTGATACGCTGGATCCCGAAGCCGCGGAGGCGATCAGGTCTCTGCATTGGGTCGGCGACGGAAGACCTTCCCGGAGGGACGAGCGCAGTGTAGACACCGAACCGGAGACTATCGAAGGCCTGCAGACACTGGCAAAACTCCACCCCAACGTGTTCTGGGCAGTTATCGCAAGCGAATGGATGCGGCATGCCTCAAGGGGCTCCACCTGGGACCGCGCCATTTTAGTCACTTTTCTCATCCAGATTGCAGACGTGGACGAAGAATCGGCTTTGCGGATTCTCGACCTGCCCTTCTTGGATACCGTGGAGTATGACGATGTCTTCGTGATGGCCTTTCTCCGGGACCTTGCCAAGGACAACTTACCTGAGGCGCGTCGGCTGCTATCAAATCCCGCACTACAGGACCCTGATATGGGCAGCACCACGGCCGATATCTATCCGTTGTTTCTGAAAACTCAGGGGCCTGAGATCGCCGCAGGTGTGGAATCCTTGCGGTCGGTGCAGGATGGCGTGGACCCTGTCTATGACTACATCGAACCCTCCCACATTTCCAACGCCCACCACGAGACTGAAGCGCTGTGGCATCTCACAGAACTCTACCTCCAGGCACCGGAAGTCTTCCTGTCGACGGTCCGCCGTCCATGGGTCCAGGATGCCATAGGTATCGAGGAAAAGACGGCTATAGTCAATCTCCTGTACTTGACGTCTCGAGACCCTGAATCCGCGAGCCGCATCGCAGCAATGGCGTTCCTTGACATAGTCACCAAGGACGACCTCTCCATCCTTCAAACTCTCCGCGATCTATCGAGGGGAAATAGTCCGGCGCTCCGCAGGATCCTGTCCGACCCGGCGCTGTCTGACGGCATAACCAACAACGATCTGGGAACCCTGGTGCTTCTCGTTCTTCGGGAGGAGGACCGCGAAGCGGCAAGGGTCATAGAGGCCTTGCCATGGGTGAGGAATGGAATTTCCCCGTACGAAGAATCCGCCCTCCTGCAACTGCGCGGAACGGCTCTGAATGCGGACCAGCTTTTCCCCAGGTTGATGCAGAAACCTTGGGTTCGAGACGGCCTTACCAATGACGAGTTAGCCGTAGTAGAAGAATTGAGTTGGTTATCCCGGACGGCCTATAGAGGGTGGACTCGGCGCTCCTTTTCCGACGAACCCACGGCGCTCCAAATACTCGACATGCCTTTCCTCGAGACGGTTGACGGAATCGACGCCGCCGCAACGTACTCTCTGGGTGCGTCGTTCTGGTTTGAGGACACCAACTACCTCGAGGAAATCATGGCTCACCCAAGAGTAAGCGATGGCATTACAGACGACGAAGCACCGGTAATTGCAGCGATGCAGATGGTGCTCTCGAACAGTCCCTGGCATTTGGATGACCTGCTCGAGTTGCCCCTGGACACCGTGGAGGAACGCGTGGTCAGCCTTCCATATTCCAGCGAAGTGGCGATTTCGGTGGTTAACCTGAACCCCGGAAATTACCGGACTATTGACATACTGGAGGAATCCCTGCGGAGGCAGGAGGAATTCATCTGAGTTCCATTCCCGAAGACCTATGCGGGACTGCTGGTGGCCAATGCCTTTGGGGAACTGGGCGCTGGAGGGCCGGGAGGCGTGTTCTCTGTCTCCATCAATAGCGTGGAGAACTCCCGCTCCATCGCTCACGAATTGGCCCACACCTACTGGAGCTTCTTCCCCGGCTGGATTTCGGAAGGCGGCGCCGAATTTATGGCCGGGGTCTCAACGGGCAGCGGCTTCTTCATCTTCGGCACCGAATGCAGTCTGGTGGATAACATTTCGGAGCTGGACCAGTTGTACGAAAAGGTCCAGAAGGATCCGTCCTTGAGAGGAATAATCCAGAAATCCCAGTGCGAATATACCTTGGGACGAGGCCTGTTCAACGAGCTTTACGACACCCTGGGCGACGAGCAATTTCGCCAGGATTTCCGGCGCCTGTACCTGTCTATGCGTGAAGAAACGCTAAACGACAGGTGCTCCGGACTGGACAAGGGAATCTGCTATGTCAGGTATGCCTTTATTGAAAGCACATCACAGGCGGCCGCGGCCAAGGCTGAGCCCATAATCACCCGCTGGTATTCGGGCAACCCTGAGTAACCCCATCAAATGGTAACCCTGTAAAAGCGGAGGCTATTCCTCACGGTGTTACCATGACGAACCCGGTTCCGTGATCACTGGATGAACCTGCTGCCATGGGTGCTCCGGCGCCTCGCTTTTCGTTGGTAATGGCTCGCCAATTCCCTTTATAGTCCGCCGTGTTGAACGCATACTTCACCCACACTGCCTCTTATTTTAGTCTGGACGTGCCTGGTATTGAACTTCGACTCCCTCAGGTTCTTCACTCCAGCCCCGTTTCTTGCGGTCGCTGCCCTCTTGCTGGCCTCTTTATTTGCAGGATGTGGTGCTGAAACCCCGATTCCACCAGCTACCCAGTCGCAGACTTCAACTGCCGTGCCTGTGGCCACCGCCGTTTGGACTGTCTCCCCGCAAACCTCCGGCATACCACGCAGAACCTCGGCCACCCCTCAAGGCGTAGCTCCTACAGCGGCACCGGTATTGCCGGCTGCCATCGTCCCTGCCCAAACTATGCCTACCACCGTGGAAACTTCCACTTCCACTATCCCTCTGGCGCCCACGCCGCAACCCTCACCGGAACCGGTATCACCGGCTGCGATCGTCCCTCCCCTAACTCCCCTCGCCCCTGCGGAAACTTCTAGTCCCACTATCTCTTCGTCCCCCACCCCGCAACCCACAGCAGAACCGGCGTTGCCTGCGACGACCCCGCCGGCCCCCACGCCGCAGGCCTCACCGGAACCGGCATTGCCTACTATGACTCCGCCGGCCCCCACGCGGCAACCCTCACCGGAACCGGTTGTGCCTGCCACGGTCCCTCCTCCCTCCGCGCCGCAACTCTCGGCCGAAGAGGAAGAGGTTGCTCGTCGAATGTCGCAATTCCTGCCGTGGTTTGAAAGTCCGCCTGACAACATTCATGCGGGGGCTAAGAGGTTCATCATTAAACTCGCGCTTCGGTCACCCGAGGTGGCCAACAAGCTGGCTAGTTGGCCATGGCTCGTGGATGGCGTCACCGAGAATGAGCACAAGACCATTGGCTTCCTTTACTCAATGGCGCATGCCGATGAACACCTGGCTGCCTTGGTTTCAGAATATGCTTGGGTGGCAGACGGCCTGCAGGAGTCAGAGAACTGGCCGGCGAATCTCCTGTTGGATATGGCGAGGAATAATCAGGAGACAGCCGCCCTTCTCGTCGGTCTCCCTTGGCTGGCCGACGAGGTCAACGATCTGGAAACGTCAATTCTTTATTACTGCGCAAGCCTCGCATATGAGGGCCAGGACCTTGCGAAGGGGCTGGCGGCCCAGTCATGGCTCACTGATGGCGTGTCTCAGCACGAATCCGGAGTCGCTGCCGAAATTGTAGAAATAGCCAAGGTGGACCCCGAACTTGCCAGAGTGATGCTGGAGTTTCCGTGGCTGCGCCGCGAGGCGAACTATGGTAACCGCGAAACCTTTCCGGGCTTGGCGAAGTTTATTGCCTGGGATCCTGTGCTTGGACGCAGGCTGGCCACCGTGCCTTGGCTTTTGGACGGTGTCTCTCAGCAGGAGTCCGAAGTCGTTGCCGAAATTGTAGCTATAGCCAAGGTGGACTCTCAACTCGCCAAAACGGTGCTGGAGTTTCCGTGGCTGCGCTACGACGCGAACTACGACGACGTTCAGACCATTCTGGGATTGGCGAAGGTGGTTGTCCGGGATCCTGTGTTGGGACGCAGGCTGGCCGCCGCGCCCGAAATTGCTGATGAAGAGTTTGTGACCTCCCAGGTCTGGTGGGATCTGGACAGACTGGCAGTGGTGGCGCCACGCGACCCCGAGCTGGTTTCCCGGATTCTGGATACTTCCCCCGGCCCGTTAAGTTGGAGAAATCGCCACCTTTTTGGGGCCCTATCCTTCCTGATGCAGGAACGGCCCGACGCATACATGGAACTAACACGGCAGTCCTGGTTCGCCGATGGGTTAAACGACGAGGAGGCCGCTTTTCTGATCACCGCTCCGGATGTGTTGAATAACGCCCCGGATGAATACTTCCAGATGCTGAATTCCCGATACGCCGAATCCCGAATCGTCAATCTTCCCCTGGCAGGCGAAGTATCCATCTGGGCAATTCAGAAGGAACCATTCCCTCAAGGTGAGGACATCACAGCCACTATCGCCGAGGGTCTTGTGGCCCTTGAGGAGTTTCTGGGCATTCCCTTTCCCCGGGACTTCGTAGTAGCGCTGATACCGGTAGTTGGACCCGATACCGAAATTGAAGTCCACTACTCTAGCCTGACTGGAGACTGGGAAGGGGGTGGAGCGTATGCGGGGGGCTACTTCAGGGCCACCAGACCAGAGGGGAACTCGGTCCCCCTTTCCGTTATCTACCACGAACTGGCCCACTACTACTTCGCGTTCGCTCATCCTGCCTGGCTCCTCGAGGGAGGCGCGAGTTTCATGGCCACCTACGTCAAGGACCGAGTGGGAGTTGAAAGCCTCGAGAGTAGAAGAGCCAATTTGCGAAAGCGGGTCGACGGAAATTGCAGATCTGACGAGGTGCGGAACATCCACGATCTGGGCGAACCGGGTTTCTTCCTCCAGGCTGACTCACGATCACGGTGCTTCTACTCCATGGGAGAGGAATTCCTGGCCGAGTTGTCCCTCTCCCTGGGGTTGCATACTACGTCGGGAGCCTTGCGGGAACTTTTGCAGGCGATCCACTCCCTGGATCGCTCCGTTCCCCTCCAAACCAAGGACATCGTCCTCGCCTGGTGGAACAATACCCCGCCGGAGCGCTGGGAGGATTTCCGCAGGCTATTCAGGCAAATGCACGGTGGGCCTGTTGCTGAATTCAACCCGGCCGTTTCCGGTGCCGACGACTATGGCGATTCGGAATCGGATGCTGCCTCGCTCACCCTGTCCAGATGGGTGCAGGGCGATCTGGGAAGTGTGTTTGACACCGACGTCTTTCGATTCCGTGCAGAGGAGGGGAAGACTTACCTGATAAACTTCTATCATCAAAACATTGACCTGAAGACCGCATCCGAGGACTTCTATCTCACTATGACCACTGTGGACGGCGGCCCCTCCTGGCTCCGAGCCCACGGAGGCGGCGAGTATGGCGTCGAGACGGCCTGGATCGCACGCAGGACTGGCGACTACTACGTTTCCGTGGCAAGCGCGGTGGGAACCGTTGGACCCTACAGCCTGCTGGTGTCTCCCGAGGGTTCCGTAGCAGACGATCACGGCGACGACACTGAGAGCGCGACGCCCCTGGCTATAGGGTCAAGGGCCGAGGGATATTTGGGCCACGAGACCGATGTTGACTACTTCTACATTGATGCACTGAGTGGCTATTCATACGAGGTAGCCGTGGGCCACTCCAGTGTCCAGTATTCCAGGGTCACGTTGTTCGGACCGCCAGGGAGCGCCTGGGAGGAAGGCAAGCCAGCCGAGGGTTGGGGCAAACAAGGCAGCCGCAACCGGTGGCTGGCCTCCGAGACCGGGCATTATTACCTGGCAGTGGAAAACCCCTTCGGTACCCCTGGGTCGTATTTCATAAACGTGACTGAGACCGCTCCCCAAACCGGCTACCACGGCGACACCGCGTCCTCGGCATCTCCCATACGGCTGGGTCAGACTGTTCAGGGACAGCTGGAACATTCTCTTGACCAGGACTACTTCGTCTTCCGGGCCGAGGCGGACCGCGAATACAGCGTTATTTTCGACCACGACACTATTACTTACCAGCCTGTTATCATCCTCGCCCCAGACGGAAAAACTCTCGTCCACGAACACCCGCCTTTCGACCGCCAGTACAGGGATACTTACACACCATGGGTGGCGCCCGAATCGGCGTATTACTACGTGGTCTTTCGCAGTCCCGACGGCGACACCGGCACCTATACGCTGACCGTATTGGCCGGAGTGGCTGGGAACGACGATCACGGTGGCACTCCCCGCACAGCCACAAGAATCGGCTTGGACCAGGTTATTCCCGGATCGCTCGATCAGGAAATGGACTTCGACCATTTCCGCTTTTTTGCCGACCAGGGTCAGGAATACGAAATCAGGGCCAACTACCGGCTAGCCCAAATGCCGGACGTGCGGTTGTGGCTATTCGCACCCGACGGCATGACGCAGGCGGACAGATTCGTTGACAGGGGTCGAATCCAGAGAGGCAAGTACCTCGAGTGGGTGGCCCCTGCTTCCGGCGAATACATCGTTGTCCTGTGGAGCCCGGAAGGCGACGTTGGGGACTACACCCTCGAGGTGTTGCTCGGATTTGATCGCTAGAAAAACAGCCGTTGGTTCTCCAGTGCAGTGTCCCTGATTTATGATCCGGTATTGCGGAACGGGTGATTTTTACGACACTGCCAAGACTGCTTGTTGACACCCCTCGTGAAGAACTCTAGGCTAGCGAAAAATCCGAATCGACGCTGGGGGATACAGGTGAATTTATGGAGATCAAAGACCTGATTATTGACGACCGGCAGCGGGGATTCTTCAAGGTCCACCGCTCGTCCATGACCTCCACCGATTTGTTCCAGAGGGAACAGGAATACATCTTCAACCAGTGCTGGATCTACCTAGGCCACGAGTCGGAAGTCGAGAACCCCGGGGACTTCCGGCGCCGCACAGTAGTAGGCCGCCCGCTGTTCTTCGCCCGTGGCAGGGATGGCCAGGTGCGGGTTTTCCTCAATTCCTGCACCCACCGCGGGGCTTTAATCTGCCGCCGCGATCAGGGGAATGCCGAAGTCCTGCAGTGCTTCTACCACGCCTGGTCCTTCAACACCAACGGGGATCTGATCGGCGTTCCCGGCGAGGAGGCCTACGGCCCTTACTTCGACCGGAGCGATCTGGGCCTGAAGGAACCTCCTAGGGTCGAAAGCTACCGGGGCTTTGTCTTCGTGAGTTTCAACCCCTATGTCGAAGACCTGGTAAGTTACTTGGCGGGCGCCAGGGACTACCTTGACCTGATCGTGGACCAGGCCGAGGAGGGGATGCGGGTAGTCCCAGGCTCCAACAAGTACACCATGAAGGCCAACTGGAAGCTCTTGGTGGAAAACAGCCTCGATGGCTATCACCTGATCCCGACGCACCAGACCTATCTCGATTACATCTCCAGTCTCGGGACCGACGACAGCGGGGAAACCATGGCATCCCGCCTCCCCGGCGCAGCCAAGGCCTTGGGCAATGGCCATTGCGTGATCGAATCCGCGGTTCGGAATGGCCGTCCCATCGCCCATTGGCACCCGCTGTACGGCGAGGACGCCAGGGAGCCGATGGCCCGGGTCCGCGAGCGGCTCGTGGAGAAATACGGGGAAGAGCGCACCTGGCGGATGGCCGACACTTCCCGTAACCTCATCATATATCCGAACTTGGTCATCAACGACATAATGGCCATCACCATCCGCTACTTCGAACCCCAGGCCCCCGACCACATGGATGTCACTGCCTGGCACCTTGTCCCAAGGGAGGAATCAGATTCCATGCTGGCCACTCGATTGGACAGCTTCCTGACGTTCCTCGGGCCGGGTGGCTTTGCCACCCCCGACGATGTGGAGGCCCTGGAGTCATGCCAGGCGGGCTTCCGCGCCACCGAAACCGAGTGGTCCGACATCTCCCGGGGTATGCTCAGGCCCTCTCCGCAATCAACTGATGAGCTGCAGATGCGGGGATTCTGGCGCCAATGGCACGCGAATATGCAGGGCATGAGCAAGACCGACGTGCAGGACGGTCAGCCCCTGGAAACGGAAGCCGCTCTGGCAACCGACGACTAAAGCCCTGCCGGACCGGGTGAAATATGACAACCGTTAACAGCCCCACGTTGCGCGAGCTGGTCGAGGACTTCCTCTACAAAGAGGCAGCGCTGCTCGATGATTGGCGCCTGGACGACTGGGTGAGTCTGTTCACCGAGGATGGTCGTTATGTGGTCCCCACCACCGACCTGCCCGACGGGGACCCCCGGCGCGACCTCGTGTTCATCGACGACGACATCACCCGCTTGCGCGCCCGGGCGGTGCGACTCAACAGCCGCCATGCCCACCGCGAGTATCCGTGGTCGCGCACCCGCCGGTTCGTTTCCAACGTGCGGGTTGAAGAGACTAGGGATGGCGAACTCGCTGTTGCCGCCAACGTAATGGTGTACCGGTTCCGCAACGGCGAGGGAGCCCCCTACATTGGCAGCATCGACTACATCCTGCGGCGCGACGGCGGGAACTTGAAGATAGCGCACCGCCGCGCTGTGCTGGATCTGGAAGCCCTCTCCTGGCACGGCGCGGTCAGCATAATCTTTTGAACACTCAGGCAGAACAATTCAGCGAAGTACCCATATGGTAGAGGAACACGCTTGAAACTCGAAGGTAAAACGGCGCTGGTGACAGGCACGAGTCCCAACATCATGGGCGGCATCGCCGAGGAGCTTGCCCGCGAGGGCGCCAACTTGGTCTGCGTCGATGTCCGCGAGGAATATGCCGGGAAATGCGCCGCAGCCATCGTCGCCGAAGGGCACGAGGCCATCGGCGTAGCCTGCGACGTTACCGATGAGGAACAGGTGCTCGCCGCCATCTCCGCGGCCACGGAACGGTTCGGGGGCGTGGACATTCTGGTGAACGGCGCGGCCCAGTTCAATTTCAAGGGCGTGTTGAACATGCCGCTCGATGAGTGGCGCCGCCAGACCGACATCATTCTCACCGGTGCGTTCCTGTTCACCAAGTACGTGGCCCATTCGATGATCCAGCAGGACCGGAAGGGCAACATCATTAACATCATCTCCACCGCCGGACACCAGGGCGAGCCCGGCAACGTGGGCTACGGCACCGCCAAGGCTGGGCTGATGAACTTCACCCGTTCGGTGGCTATGGAACTTGCCCGGTACGGCATCCGGGTCAACAGCCTGACGCCCACTGCCACAGGCCAGTCGGAGGCACTGGAACGGGCGGCCAGGTGGGGTGTGGAAGACTGGCCGGGACCCCGATTGGGACAGCGCGCCTCGGGCCTGCTGCCCGACGCCAGCAGGGGCGCCCCCCTGCTCAAGCTCCCCAGCCCGTCGCATTACGGCAAGGCTGCGGTCTTTCTGGCATCCGATGACGCTGAAATGATCACCGGTTTCGACCTGCGCGTCGATGCTGGTGCCGTTTCCAGGTACTGGATCTGGTCTCCGGGAGACGCTTAACTCTTTCAATAACTGGAGGTCAAGATGGCCGAAATCCTAGGCGCGGGCGTGACCCACTATCCTCCAATGCTGGTATCCGACGAGGAGAGAGCCTTCCCGATCAACATTACGCTGGCGCGCGACGAGCGTGTTCCTGAGCATATGAAGAATCCGGCCAACTGGCCTGAAGCCATGCGGGTGGAATACGGGGAGGACGAGGGTGTCGCCTCGGCCGCCCAACACCGTGAGCGCCTGGTCAAGAGTTTCCGTGTAGTCAGCGACGAGATTCAGGCATTTGAGCCTGACTTCGTCGTGATTTTTGGCGATGACCAGTACGAGAATTTCAGGGAGACCATTATTCCCCCCTTCTGCATCCTGGCCTACGAGGAATCGGAGTCCACACCGTTCCAGAAGGGATTTGCCGCTGGCAAGCGAAACGCCTGGGATGAGCCCGCGGACAAGGCGTTCAGGTACCAGGGCCACCCCCAGGGAGCCCGGTGGCTGGCAAGCCGGTTGATCGAGCAGGGCGTTGACATGGCTTATGCCTACAAGCCGCTGTACGACCCCGGATTGCCCCACTCGATCCTCAACACCCTGCTGTTCCTGGACTACGACCGCAAGGGTTTCGAGGTTCCGGTGGTGCCCTTCGCCGTCAACTGCTACGGCAGCAAGGTCATCAGCAACCGCGGCGGCATCCTCCCTCACAAGGAGAATGGCAAGCTCCTTGAGCCGGACCCGCCTGGTCCATCGATCAAGCGCTGCATGCAGGTGGGTGCGGCGACCGCTCGTGCGCTTCAGGAGAGTCCTTGGCGCGTGGCGCTGGTGGCGTCGTCAAGCTGGTCCCACGCTTTCCTGACCGAGAAGAATCACTTCCTGTGGCCCGACATTGAGTCCGACCGCGCCATGTTCGAAGCCCTCCAGGCCGGCGATTACGACGCTTGGGGTAAGGTCTCCACTCCCCAGATCGAAGCAGCGGGCCAGCAGGAGCTCTTGAACTGGGCCTGCCTGCTGGGCGCCATGGCCGAGCTGGACCGGAAACCCGAGGTCCTCGACTACGTTGAGACCTACGTGTTCAACTCCAACAAGTGCATGGCCGTTTTCCGGCCTTAGCGGCCCCATACCGGTCTGCCCGCAATTCAAACGCGTTGGGTAGACCCGGCACTATTCCGACTCAGGCGGCATGCTCATAGCAGGGGCGGGTTTCAAACCCGCCCCTGCGGCGAGTCGGCATGAGCCTCCGGGTCCCACCGCTCGATTCGCAACCCCCCGTTCGCGTGACCTCCGGTTGACCCTGTGAGGTGAGGCTGTTACTGTCCGATTCAAAGGTGCTTGACACTATTTAAGTAGTGGGCAGGGCCCGCGAAGGGGGGACACAATGACCATCTCCGAAAGCATCACTGCGGAGGCCTCGACTCTTGCCCCGGTTTCCCACCCCTTGGACCCTCTCACGGCCCATGAGATAGCCGAAGCCTCGGCTATCCTGAAGTCCGAACGCCAGTTGGGCGATCGGGTGCGGTTCGAGACCGTGGTTCTCCAGGAACCGGACAAGAAACACGTAATCGACTATCGCTCCGGCGCCCCCATTCCACGCTCGGCCTTCCTGGTTATCCTCGACAACGAGACCGCATCAACCTTCGAGGCTGTGGTGTCCCTCGACGAACGGCGCGTGGTCTCGTGGAAGCACGTCCCAGGTGTCCAGCCGAGGGTGATGTTCGACGAATTCCTCGAATGCGAGGCGGTGGTCAGGGCCGATCCTCAATTCTTGGCCGCCATCGCCAAGCGGGGAATCATCGATTCGAGCCTGGTGATGGTCGATCCCTGGTCTGCCGGGAACTATGGCTACGCGGACGAGGAAGGACGCCGGCTGGTGCTTGCTCGCTGCTTCCTCCGCTCCAGCCCCACCGATAACGGCTATGCCCGTCCCATCGAGGGAGTCACCGCCGTCGTCGACCTGAACAGCATGGAGGTTGTGCGCGTCGACGACTACGGCCTGGTTCCTCTGCCCCCCGAGGACGGGAATTACGGTGCCGAGTTCGTCGGGAAGTTCCGTGGCGACGTGAAACCCCTGGATATTACCCAGCCTGACGGGCCGAGCTTCGAGGTGAACGGTTGGGGAGTTTCCTGGCAGAAGTGGCGCCTGCGCGTCGGCTTCACGCCACGAGAAGGCTTGGTGATCCACAACGTCGGCTATGAAGACCAGGGACGCATCAGGCCGGTCCTCTACCGTGCCGCCCTGTCCGACATGGTGGTGCCATACGGCGACCCCAGCAAGGACCATTACAGGAAGAATGCTTTCGATGCGGGCGAGTACGGCATCGGCTCTCTCACGAACACTCTTACCTTGGGATGCGATTGCCTGGGAGAGATCCACTACTTCGACGCGGTCCTGAACAACGGTCTCGGAGAACCATTCACCATTCCCAGTGCAGTCTGCATGCACGAGGAAGACTACGGCATCTTGTGGAAGCACACGGACTGGCGTACCAACCAGACCGAGGTGCGCCGTTCCAGGCGCCTGGTGGTGTCCAGCATCGCGACCGTCGGCAATTATGAGTATGGGTTCTTCTGGTACTTCTACCAGGACGGCACCATCCAAATGGAGATCAAGCTCACCGGGATAATCAACACAGCCGCTGTCCCCGAGGGTGAAAAGCCCAAATACGGTACGCTGGTGGCTCCGCAGCTCAACGCCCACATACACCAGCACTTTTTCAACTTCCGGCTCGATATGGACGTGGACGGAGGAAGTAATTCGGCCTTTGAGGTCAACACGGTGGCCGAACCCCTGGGCCAGGACAACCCTCACGGAAACGCCTTCTATGCCCAGGCAACCCCGTTGCGGACCGAACACGAGGCCCAGCGGGTGGTTGACCCCATGAGCGGGCGCTACTGGATCATTTCCAATCCCTCAGTCACGAACGCCCTCGGAAACCCGGTGGCCTACAAGCTGATGCCCGGCGAGAACATCCTTCCCTTTGCGGATCCAAGCGCCAGCATAATGAAGCGCGCCGGGTTCATGCAGAAGCACCTGTGGGTAACCCCGTACGACCGCGACGAGATTGCGGCCACGGGCCCGTATCCTAATCAGCACCCTGGCGGAGCAGGGCTGCCGGAGTACACCAGGAACGACCGAGCGATAGAGGACACGGACTTGGTGGTCTGGTACACCCTAGGCTATCACCACGTACCCCGTCCGGAGGACTGGCCCATCTCTCCAGTGGCCTACTGCGGCTTCAGCCTGAAGCCCGTCGGGTTCTTCGATACAAACCCTGTGCTGGACGTGCCCCCGTCGCATCACGCCAACGGCCACTGCCATACCTGACCGAACGTTTTCAGGACAACGCTCCGGCTCCCGCTTAACCTCTGTCGTTCAGCGTGCTCATATTCTCTTTCGGAGACCCAAGTGGATATCGAGCGGGCGATTTCGTATACTGCTGATGTAAGCACAGCGGATAAACGGCAGATTGTGCCCTCATTTACAAGCAAACAATCGAAAGGAGGACACTGTTATGGGGAAAGACTATAGCATCTGCGTGGGCGCGGTCGGTTTCGGCGGCGGTGTCTGGCACAGCCCGGATGGCGGCGACTCCTGGAACCGGATCAGGGACCCCTTCCCCTTAGGCAGCCAGGTGCGGGGTATGGCCGTCTACCCCGACAACCCCAATCGCATCCTCGCCGGTTCGGACCATGGCATCTACCGCAGCGAGGACAGTGGTGCCACCTGGGAAAAGCTGTGGTCGCCCATGGAAGGAATGCCCATCTGGTCAATAGCGATTGACCCACAGGATACCAATACCATCTTTGTGGGCATCAAGCCCGCCGCCCTCTTCCGATCAAAGGACGGCGGTCAGAGCTGGAGCAAGCTCTCGGTGCAGATGGCCCAGGAATGCCACATCGGGCCGCCCATGGTGACCATGCTGATGGTCGACCCGCAGGACTCCCGCACTGTCTGGGCCGGAGTGGAAGTGGACGGCGTTTACCGCAGCCTCGACGGCGGCGATACCTGGACGCATGTCGAGGGCGGAGTCCATCCCGACATCCACGGCATGGCCATCAGCCCGGGCGAGCCGCGGCGCGTCCTGGCCAGCACGCCCCGTGAGATCTACGCCACCACCGACATGGGAGAAAACTGGCAGTCCGTAGTCACCACCGACAAGTTCGTCCTGCCCTACAGTCGGGGCGTCGCATTCAAGTCCGATGACCCCAACGTCATCTTCTCCGCCGTTGGAGATACGGCCATCGGCAGCATCGGCGCAATTCAGCGCTCCCAGGACGGCGGCGCGACCTGGGAGACGCGGCCCCTGCCCGTCGAGCCCAACTCCAACATCTGGAACATCGTCACCCACGCCGCAGACCCCGATTTCGTCCTCGCCTCCAGCTTGCTGGGAGAGGTCTACAGCAGCAGCGACGCCGGTGATTCATGGCAGAAGCTGAAGCGGGAGTTCAGCGAGGTCGGTGCCATGGTCTGGGTTCCCAACTAGATATAGCACTGGTCCCCGCGGGCATTTCACCCTCCCACAAGGAAGGGTTGACGACCGAAGCCGGTCTGGGCGGAACAATCAGCCCAGACCGGCAACTTTTCACCCTCGAAAGTCCTGCTCTCCATGGCCTTGGGCAATCATTGCCCCGACTCTGGTTGCCTGGGCGCTATTCTTGCGAGAGAGACACATCCACCGCGGCAAGGCCCTCGATGGCCAGGCCGTAACCCAGCATGTCCTGCATCTGCCGCTTCATCTGCAGCGTCAGCGCCACACGACTGTAGCGCAGGGTGAGCGGCGGGCGCTCAGCCAGTTGCCGTGCCAGTTCCCATGCCCGTGGCAGCAACTGGTCCCTTGGCATCACTTCGGCCACCACGCCAAGGTTCAGTGCCTCTTGGGCCGAGAGCGTCTGCCCGGTTAGCAGGAAGTACCGTCCCCGGTTCTGCCCCAGCACCAGGGGCCAGATGACATGGACTCCGTCGCCCGGCACCACACCACGCGGGAAGTGGGGACCGTCCTGGAACGTGGCGGTATCCGACGCCAGGACGATGTCGGACATCACCGGGATCTCGGCGTGAATCGTCGCCGGGCCGTTGACCGCCCCGATCACCGGCACCTCGATCTCGAGCAGATTCGTCAGGAGCCGCTTGCCCTCCCAGTACGTCTTGTCCCAGTCCTTGGGCATTCGCCGGGTTGGGCGATTGGGCTCGAAATTGGCGCAGTAGTCGTCTCCGGTTCCGGTGAGGATGACCACCTTGTTCTCCGGGTCCGCCCCGATGTCGGCAAAGGCATATCCCAGCTCACGGTGAGCCGCCTCGCCCCAGAGCAGGCTGCCGTCCCCCGAGTGGAAGGTTACCTGCAGAATCCCATCCTCCCGTTGCACACTGACCGTTTCGTACTTGTTCGCATAGTCCGCTAGCACCGTCATTGCTGTCCTCCTCAGGTCTTGGCTTGTGGCAGGCCGCGGGCAGCCTCGCCCGATCCCCACTTTACACCAGCCGTTCCTTCTGGCAATGACCGGAGGGTCCCTTGAGTCAGGGGCCCTCCGGGGCAAGCGTACCGGGTTGTGGCTTCAACGATATGTTGATATGCGTCAGGCGTAGAGGCGGTTAAGGTTGGCGTACCTTCCCGAGTCGAGGTCCTTGCCCGTTAGAGCGGGATGGTCGTAGCTGTAGCGATGAGCGCGGAATACTGAGTTGGCCACGCCCGAGACGGAGCCGCCGACGCCGTAGCCGCTTCGCGCCATGAACGGGTTGATATATTCCCAAACTACTTCCTTGCCCGGTGTAACCTCGAATATGCGGCCAGGGGCTCCCTCGCAGATCAGGGTGTTGCCGTTTGGCTGGCGTTCGGCGCCGCTGATGTGGTAGCTGTAGAAGGAAATGGGCGGGTCTCCGCGGTATTCCCAGGCAATTTCGTTGGTTCCGGGGTCGACCTCGATGACGCGGGAGTGGGTGAAGCCGCTCTTGTGGGGACCGTTGTCAAAAATCAGCACGCGGCCGTTGCCGAGCATAGTGGGGTTGTGCTGGTGTGAGATGTTGCCGGGTCCCCACTTCCAGCGAAAGTTGCCACTGGCCCGGTCGACGATGCCCACGGTGTCGGTCTGGCGGAAGCTGACCACCAGGTCGCCTTCGGGAGTGACATTTAGGGTATTCTGATGCGTCCACTCGGCACGGCCCTCGAGAAAGCAGATCCGGTCATCCTCGACATCCAGGTATTCCCAGGAATTCCACTCGTAGACTACCTCGCCCGCGGGGGTGATCTCACGCACGGTGTCGCCCAGCATGCCAGCGCCGCCATGGCCCGACTCGTGGCCGCCCTTAACCTGCCTCGTCAGTTCATCGGGCATCAGTTCCCATGTCAGCACCAGCGTGTTGCCGTTCGGCAGCCGCTCGAAGTCGTGGTGCAGGAGCGGGTAGCGGTAATCCCATACCACGTTGCTGTCCCAGTCCAACTCCAGTATCGCTCCGGCCACCGTCCTGCCGCCGATTGGCAGCAGTGCACTCTCGGGGCGGCTCTGGAACGACACTTCTTCCGCTGCCGGGCCGGTCCGGAGCAGCAGGTTGCCGTTGCGCAGCAGGTAGGCGTAACCGATGCCTTCGTCGGAGTGCCAGGCGTGGCAGACGCGGCCCTCCATGTCGATGAGGCGCGAGTCGTGTCCGCTCACGTTGGTCACCAGCGTGTAGCCCCGGTAGGCGCCCGGCGGTGAGTAATGAATCAGACCGTTCGGATGGTGGTTGGACCAGCCCATGGCTGCCTCCTGAGTATCGCTAATGATCCTGTCGCGGGTCAACCGGGTCTACTGCAAGATGGCCTTCGGTTTTGAGAACCGCACTTGCGTTCCAGATTGCGCCATTTTCGTGGCCAACGGTAATGATACACGGTGGTAAACTGGCGTCCACAATATTTGCCTGTACCGAATCCATTAGTTGCGTTCCAGAAACGCCGGAGGAGGCTTCATGTCAACTCAAGCCCAGGAAATCAAAAACATGAAGCTCATTGCCCATGTGGAACTGAACGGACACAACAACATAGGCGAGGGAGTGGACCTACACCAGACGGCCAGTGGGCGGCGCATCCTCTACCTGGCCCACGAGAGCGCACCCAAGGACTTCACCAGCGTCGACGTCTCTGACCTGGCCAACCCCAGGGTGGCGGCCCAGACCGACCTGGACTACAGCCACCTGCGATCCAACTCCCTGTCCATCGTCGGCGACACCATGCTGGTGGCCTACCAGTCGCGGGAGCATGGCCAGCCGGGCACCGGAATGGGAGTCTTCGACATCAGCAACCCCGACGCCCCAACGCGCATCGCATTCTACGATGCCCAGGGGGCAGGATCGCGTGGCTGCCACTGCCTGTGGTGGGTCGACGGCAACTATGCCCACCTCGCTACCTGCACTCCAGATTCCCGTCCCACCGATCCTAAAGACGACCAGTTCTACGTGATCCTGGATGTGAGCGACCCCGCAAATCCGAGCGAAGCGGGCCGTTGGTGGCTGCCTGGCACCCAGGAGGGCGACGACGCCCCTCCGCCGGCACGGCATTCCCAGTTCGACGTGGGCCACAGCGTGCACAACACCAACGTCTACCCCAACCGTCCCGACCGGGCCTACTGCGGCTGGAAAGACTCCGGCGTCATCACGCTGGACATATCCGACGTGTCCCGCCCATCGCCGGTTGCCCAGCTGAACTACGCGCCCCCGTTCCCGGGCTTCACGCATACGGTGCTGCCTCTGTTCAGCCGGGACCTGCTGGTGGTGACGCAGGAGGCCACTATGTTGGGCGGCGCCGACTACCCCAAGCTGGTTTGGCTGATGGACAACCGGCTGGAGAGCAACACGGTTATCATCAGCACGCTCCCCATGCAGGACACCGACGACTTCTTCAACCGCCCCGGACGGTACGGGGCGCACAACATTCACGAGAACCGGCCGGGGGAGCTGTCACTGCGCTCTGACACGCTGGTCTACGCCACCCTCTTCAACGGTGGCATCCGGGTGTTCGATACCACCAATCCCTTCCAACCTCAGGAGGTCGCCTACTTCGTGCCCCAGATACCCGAAGGCGCCGACGCCAACGGCATCAACGACGTCCACGTCGACGAGAACGGCATCGTCTACGTGGTCGATCGGCTGCGTGGCGGCCTCTACATCCTGGAACTGAACATCTAGCCCCAACGGCATCGAATACCCGCAGAGGGTGAAATCATGTCAACCAACATAACCAAGGCCGATACGGTCATCAGGAACGCCAACGTCATCACCTTGGACCCGAACTTGCCCCGAGCCCAGGCCGTGGCCATGAGCAACGGCCGCTTCATTGGCCTTGGCAGCAACGAAGACGTTGAGACCTTCATCGGCCCGAACGTGAAGGTGATGGACCTTACAGGCAGCACCGTGCTGCCTGGGTTCATCGACGCCCACATCCACGTGCTGAACAGTGGCATCCGCCACGTAATGGCCGCCGACTGCGACCTGCCCTCCATCGCGGCCATACAGACGGCGCTGCGGGAACGGGTGGAGACCACGGCGCCGGGACAATGGGTGCAGGGCTTCAAGTACGACGACACCAAGACGGCCGAGAACCGCTCCATTTTCCGGGAGGAGTTGGACGCCGTCAGCACCTTCCATCCCATCATGGTGTCGCACCGGGCGGGACACATCTATTACCTGAACAGCATGGCCCTGGAGCTTGCGGGGTTCGATCGCGACACACCTGACCCCTTCGGCGGCCGCATTGGGCGCGACCCTGACTCTGGGGAGTTGAACGGCATTGTCTACGAGCGAGCCATCGAGCGCGTCCGGTTCGAACTCATCCCCTCGGACACGCCGGAGATCCGCCGTGAAGGGCTGCGCACCATCTGCCGGATGCTGACTCAGGCCGGTCTCACCAGCGTCCACGACGCCCGGGTCGTCCGGGACGAGTTCGTAACCTACCAGGAGGGCAGGGACGCCGGAGACCTGTCCCTGCGCGTCTACGCGCTGATGTACCATCCCCATTTTCGGTCCTTGCAGGAGGCGTGGTTGAAGACCGGCTTCGGCGACGACATGCTGCGGCTGGGAGGCATCAAGATGGTCGCCGACGGGGCCATCGCCGCCCGCACCGCCTACCTGTCGGAGCCCTACGTCGGCAGCGATTGCGACCACGGCATCCTTGCAATGAGCGCCGAGGAAATCGAAGAGAACGTGATGGAGATGCACCGGGCCGGGTTCCAGGTGTGCATCCACGCCAACGGCGACCTCGCTATCGACATGGTGCTGAACGCCTATGAGAAGGCCCAGGCCGCCGACCCGCGTCCCAATCCCCGTCACCGGATCGAACACTGTACCCTGGTGAACCCGGACATTCTCACCAAGATGCACCGGTTGGGCACCATCGCCACGCCCTTCTGCACCTACGTCTACCATCACGGGGAGAAGATGCCCTTCTACGGCGAGGAGCGTCTTCAGTGGATGTTCGCCCAGCGCTCCTTCCTGGATTACGGCGTGGTGGGCACCGGCGCAACCGACTACCCGCCCGGACCCTTCGAGCCGCTGCTGGGCATCCAGAGCTGCGTCACCCGAACCGACAGCCGCGGCAATGTCTGGGGCCCCAACCAGAAGGTGACGGTCGATGAAGCCCTGCGCATCTACACCAAGCACAGCGCCTACGCCTCTTTCGAAGAGGACACCAAGGGCTCCATCGAGGTTGGAAAGCTGGCCGACCTGGTCGTGCTGGGTGCCGATCCCACCCAGGTTGACCCGATGACCATCAAGGACATCACGGTAGAGCGGACGATAGTCGGTGGCAATACGGCGTACGAGGCCTAGTCAGCCGGCGATCCCAGCAACCCCAGCCCAAGAAAAAAGGGAGCCAGCGATGGCTCCCTCTTATATTCGAGACCAAACAACAATCAGGGAATAGCGCCCTCTTTCCGGAACACCTCCGCCAGCTTTTCGACTCCCTCCCATATCTCGGCCTCCGACGGAAGGGCAAAGCACAGCCGGATGTAGCTGGCCGCCGCGTCGGGGTCGGCGGACCAGTCCGGCCCCGGATTGAACGCAACGCCCTCCCTGAGTGCCGGCGCATTCAATGCCCGGGAGTCGACTCCGTCCGGAAGCTTGACCCACAGGTACATCCCGCCCCTGGGCACGTAGAAATCCACCGTCGGGCCGAACGACTCGCGCAGCGCGCTGGCGAGGACGTCGCACTTGCGCTTCAAGGTGGCGCGCATTTCCAGGATATGGTCCTCGTAGTGATGGTTGAAATAGTCGGCCACGATCATCTGGTCCATCACGCCCGTGCCCGCGTCGTTCTTGCGGGACAGCAACCGGCTCATCACGTCCCATTTCGCCACGATGTACCCCAGCCGGGTACCCGGGCCCAGGCTCTTTGAGAAAGATCCGATGTGGAGCACCCGGTTGGAGTCGTCCAGGGACCGGATCGCGTTCTCATACTCACCCTCGAATATGAGGTCGGCGTAGCATTCATCCTCGAATATCGGTACCCCGTATTCCTCGCTCAGTTCCAGCATCCGCCACCGCCGCTTCATGGACATCACGGTGCCTGTGGGGTTCTGCAGGGTCGGGATCGTGTAAATGTACTTGGGGCGCACTCCCTTGGATCGCAGGTCCTCAAGCACCCGGGCCAGTTGGTCCATGTTCAGGCCGTCATGGTCCACCTCGACGCCGATGATGTTGACCTTGCGGCGCCTGATGTTGCCCAGGGCGCCGGAGAAGCTGAACGCCTCTACGATTACGGTGTCGCCTTCCTCCAGCAGTATCTCGTTGATCAGCTCGATCGCAAGGCCCGACCCCGACGTGATAAGTACCTCGTCTACTGTCGTATCGATGCCGCGGTGGGCCGCAAGCTTGTCCACCAGGAACTGGCGCAGCGGCACAATACCCTGCGGACCGCCGTCGAAGTTGTACATCGAAATGTTCCTGGGATCACCCTGGAAAACCCTGGTCGCCGACTCGATGAAGCCCTCCATAGGGACCATGTCTGGGTCGCTGTGGCCACCGATGAAGTTGTACTTGGGATGGCCTCCCCACGAACCTTGGGGAGGAGGCAGTTCCCTGTTGAAGAGCGATGAATAGTCCAGGCCTTGTCCGGGCATGAGCCGATCCTCCAATCATCCAGGCGCGTCACTGCCTGTGGGCAAATTGAGAGACGCTGGCATCCTAACACCGCCAGCCATGGGTGTCGACGACGGCATCCGGCGGCCAGTTCGAAGCCAGGGCCTATACGCACTGCGGCGCAGGAGAAATCCCTGTTGCACTGCGACTTTGCAGGGTGGCGAGTCAAAGGCATTGACCACAAGCAGCCTGCTTGCAGTGGCTCATGGCTAATGGCCGGGCAATCCCGTCTGGAAATTTTGATGACACATGCCGCTTGCCAAGCCTCATGACGGCTCCGTACCATATCTTCGTATGACTGATGCCCAGAGTTGCCCCGCCGCTCATATGCCCGCGTCTTGGCCATCATGCCATCCGCAAGCAGGTCTGAATGAGAAAATGGGACGAAATGGGACGAAATGGGACGAAATGGGACGGTTTTGAAAAATTTCGCTATTTCGGGACAAATCCAGCTACGAAAGAACGCTAAAATGGGACAAAATGGGAATTTGTGGGAACCAATGGGATGAATTGCATCCCATTTATCCCATTTCCCGTGGGTGCACCACATTGCCTTCCGCATGCACGCCTCCACCCGCTGGTTGAACCTGATTCCCTGCGCAGCCATGGAATCGCTCCGTCCCAAAGCGAAATCCGCCGGTATATGACAGTTTCCCCTTCCTTTGCCAGACAGCAGAATGTACCATCTCTTCATACTGGATATCCTGGAGAATGTACCGGTATGAACAGCGGTATTTCGGGTGTGGCAACTCCCATGGCGGAGATCCAGGAGACCCTGGACGGTCTGCTGTGCAGAATCCGCGAGGCGGGCGAGAAGCAGATCGGCTATCCCGCAAACCAGCGGATCGATTACTCCCCACTCTTTCCTTTCCTTGACTATTCGGTGAACAACATCGGAGACCCGTTTCACGCCAGTAACTACTGGGCCAACTCGCACGAGTTCGAGCGTGAAGTGATCGCCAGTTTCGCCAGACTTATGCGCATTGCGCCCGCGGAGGCCTGGGGCTATGTGACCTCCGGCGGCACTGAGGGAAACATGTATGGTCTCTACCTTGCCCGCGAGTTGTTCCCCAACGCCATGTTCTATTTCTCAGAAGACACGCACTACAGCGTCCTCAAGAACGTTCGCGTGCTGAACGCCCGGTACATTATGATCAAACGCCAGGAGAATGGAGAAATCGACTACGGCGACCTCCGCGACATGATCAGGGTGAACCGCGACGTTCCGGCTGTGATCATGGCCAACGTCGGCACCACCATGCGTGGCGCCGTGGACAACATCCCCCAGATCAGGCACATCCTCGACGAACTGCTTGTCAGCAACGCTTACATCCACGCCGATGCGGCGCTCAGCGGCATGATCCTGCCATTCGTGCCTGAACCGCAGGCGTTCGGTTTCGATGCCGGTATTGACAGCATTTCGGTGAGCGGCCACAAGCTGATCGGGGCCCCCGCTCCCTGCGGCGTGGTGCTTACCAAGCGCCCCCACGTCGAACGGGTCGGCCGTGCGGTGGAATACGTGGGGGTACACGATACGACGCTTTCCGGCTCACGCAGCGGCATTGCTCCACTGATGCTGTGGTATGCCCTCAACCGCTACGGAGACGATGGCCTGCAGGATTTGGTTTCCGGAATGCTGGAAAATGCGGAATATGCAGTGCAGCAGTTCAACCGGCATGGCTTAAAAGCCTGGCGCCATCGAAACTCAGTGACGGTGGTCTTCCCCAAGCCGCCGCGAGAAGTGTTCCGGAAGTGGCAGATCGCTCCCGAAGGCACGGAAGCGCACATCATCACCATGCCCCACGTTACCCGCGAAATGATTGACGAGCTTGTGAACGACTGCACTGCCCCATTGGAACTGGACCCTGTGACGTCTGAGGAGAGGGACTAATGGACCGCCTGAAACGAATCGTAGTAGTGGCCAATAACGAGGTCGGAGTGATAGCCGACATTACCAGGGTGCTGGCTGATGGCGGAATCAACGTGGAAGGAATTAACACCCAGTCCCACGGAGAGCAGGGTACAGTGGTACTTACTGCCGATGATACCGACCACGCTCTAGCCCTGCTCAACGAGGCCGGTTTCAAGGCGGTCAGCGACGACACCATAGTGCTGAGGCTGAAGGATGAACCCGGCAAGCTGGCGGACGTGGCAGATAGCCTGAAGCAGGCAGGGGTGAACATCCAGAGCATGCACATTCTCGGACGCGACGCTGGATACACCACCATCGGCTTGACCACCGACGACCGGCAGAGAGCCGAAGCGGTGATCCGCGACGCCACCATTATCTGAGCCAGCGCATCCGCAGGCCGCCCACTGCCCCTAAGCCGGGAGCCACCCGCCCCTACCCATCCGCGCAACCCGCCCTTCGCGCCCTACCTACGGTCAACAAGGTAACAAGACCATCCCCCTGGGCGCATCCCCTGTCGCAGCCGCGCCAGTACGCTATTCGTCCTATGTTAATACCACATCTACCGTTAGCGTTCATACCTATTCTATGTGTAAACAATCTAGGTATGCACATACTATGGTAGGTATTTATTCCATTCTTCCCTCCAAGCGCAAGAAATGGTATACGTTCATTTCATCAGGCAACGGCTGTTTCAATCTGATGTTGCACTCTGGTTATGAATGACAGAAATGCCCGGGTCGGAACAAAGATTGACTAGGAAACGCAACGCCAATTCACTATTACAGAGAACGACTGGCGGACAAAAGCACCTGATGGACAGGATGTGTTTGCCTCGTGAAACATCCGGATCTCTACCGCAGTCGTCCATTCAGTATTAAGGCCATCAGGTATTTGTTGCGGGAATCGTACTCCTCGTTGAAGCTGGAAATTGAGTGAGGTGAAACTACACGGCAATCCGAGCAGTTGAGGAAGCATCAGTCTCGGATCTGGCTCTCTTTCACAGGGCTTCGAATTGCTCAAGGCCACTACCGAGGGAAGACGTACTTAGGGCGTGGTTATAAGCTGTGAATGGCATAGGCAATTCCATACACGCCTCGTATAGATCCCGTGGCCCAGGGTATGTACTGGGCAGAGGGGCTTTGGCTCTGCTTGTAACGGCTCTCGTCCTGCTGGTTGCGGGCGTGGGGCCTTCAAAAGACTTGCTCGCTGTGGGAAGTCCCGCACCACTTGGTGGCCCTGGGTTTGACTGGAGAACGTGGAGTCCACCCTCTTCAATTGAACTGGGCGAAAGCATTCGGCTCAGGTTCCGACTCGACGATTTAACCGACTCCGCCTAAGACGGGAGCATTTCAGTATCGTTTCCCGACCTGACCCAGTCTGGTGGCAACTCAAGTTCCTATTCCTCGTCCCAGGGCTCGGTGCGAACGGACAGCTATACCTCTGGGACTTCAAGGGTCAAGTATTACGACCGCGGGGATTCACTATGGAATTCTCGCAACTCACAGGTGTCGGCGAGATACCTGCTTGTCGAGCCATTGGACCCTGACTGGCCAGCAAACGCCAGCCGTACCCTCGAACTCGAGGTTACCCCCAATGAGACAGGGGTCTTTCGGGTCTTCTACAGGTTTTGGGTGTGCGTGGACAACTATGCCGATTGCACTAGAGCTCCTACAGGCCGGGACGTGGACGACACGGACCAACAGGGGTTTGATGTGGGTGAGTTCAGTATTCGGGTGGAGCAATCCAACAACCCCCCCTCTGTATCCGCTGTTTCTCCCCTGCAGTCCATGACGATCGATGTTGGGGACAGCGTGACTTTCACGGCCAGGGCCACAGACCAGGACGACAACATTTCCCAAGTCGACTGGTACGTCAACCGGAGTTGGGAAAACGGCGAGTCACTATCGCAGACGGGAAGGACTGAGAGGTCATACACTCGCAGGTTCTCGTCCGCAGGCACCTATCGGATCGAGGCTGAGTTCACTGATACCAACGGGGAATCAGACTCTGTTGTCTGGGAACTATTCGCCGAAGACCCTAACCGCCCGCCATCCGTAACTCCGGTCTTTCCCCTGCAGTCCATGACGATCGATGTCGGTGACAGTGTCACTTTCACGGCCAGGGCCACAGACAGGACGACAACATTTCCCAAGTTGACTGGTACGTCAACCGGAGTTGGGAAAACGGCGAGTCCCTGTCGCAGACGGGAAGGACTGAGAGGTCATACACTCGCAGATTCTCGTCCGCAGGCACCTATCGGATCGAGGTTGAGTTCACTGATGCCAACGGGGAATCAGACTCCGTAGTCTGGGAACTTTCCGCCGAAGACCCAAACCGCCCGCCATCCGTATCTGCTGTTTCTCCCCTGCAGTCCATGACGATCGATGTCGGGGACAGTGTGACTTTCACGGCCAGGGCCACAGACCAGGACGACAACATTTCCCAAGTTGACTGGTACGTCAACGGGAGTTGGGAAAACGGCCAATCTCTGTCTCAGACCGGCAGGATTGAAAGGACATACACTCGCAGATTCTCGTCCGCAGGTACCTATCGGATTGAGGTTGAGTTCACTGATACCGCTGGAGAATCAGACTCCGTAGTCTGGGAACTATTCGCCGATGATCCAAATCGTCCCCCGTCTGTGTCCGCGGTTTCCCCCTTGGCCTCCTTGCCGGTGAGCGCCGGGGAAAGCGTGACCTTCACCGCCAGGGGTACTGATCCGGACAACAACATTAACCAGGTTGAATGGTATGTGAACGGGCAGCGGGAATCCGGCTAGTCCCTGCCGTTGACCGGTTCGGCCGAAAGGACCTATAGGCACACTTTTTCTACCAGTGGAAATTACCGAGTTGAAGCTGTGTTTACCGATGACGGTGGAGCTTCAGACTCTGTGTACTGGGATCTGCGTGCCGGTCAGCCGCCTGTGGTCAACAACCTTGGATGCAGCGACACAAGCGTCGATATTGGAGAGACCGTGAGTTGCAGCCCAAGCGTCGGTGGCGGTAGTCCCACAAGCTACCTCTGGAGTTCCAGAGAGGGGAATCCCTGGACCGGCACAAACAGGGCCTTCTCGACACACTGGGACTCACCGGGACGAAAGCAGATCGTTTTCGAGGCATGCAACGACGAGGGTTGTGACATCGGCGAGCATTGGGTGGATGTGGTCCAGCGGGTAGACCCGCGGCCCATCATCAACACACTGGGCTGCAGTTCCAGCAACGTGAATACCGGCGAGACGGTGTCCTGCCAGCCGGGAATTAGCGGCGGGAGTCCCTCGCGCTACCTGTGGCGCTCCAACGGCGGCACCCCATCGTCCGGGAACTCGTCAAGATTTTCCACCCATTGGGATTCCCCAAGAAACAAGCAGATCTCGCTGGAGGTCTGCAACGAAGGCGGGTGCGTAACAAGCCAGCACACCGTCGTGGTTGAACGGGAAATCTCGGCAACACTGAGTGTCAGTGCCAGCGGCGAGATCGTTCCTGGTGCGTCAATCCAAGTATCTGGGACTGGTTTCCCTAGTTTCCAATCGGTGAGCTTTGTCAGGATCGGTGGCCGGACGGTCCAGCAGAGAGTTAGGCCTTCCACCGACGGGAATGGTCAATTCACCGCCAAGGTAACTATCCCTCTACTCCCACCCGGGAATCACGACGTGGTGGCAGAGGCCGGTGGCAAGACCGCGACGACCTCCATCCGGATCGAGGCGGCGCCTCCGCCCAACAGGCCGCCAATGGTCTCACCCATTTCGCCCCTGGCATCCCTGCAGCTGGCCGTGGGCTCTACTCAGCAATTCACTGCTGAGGCCACCGACCCTGATAACGATCTTGTCAAGGTGGAGTGGTTCATTAACGGCGTAATAGAGGACAGCGAACCTATTCTGGTATCCGGGACCGCTAGAAAAACCTGGAGCTACCGGGTCCCGTCCTCCGGTAACTATAGAGTTACCGCAAAGTTTACTGACGCAGCCGACCTGAACGATTCCGTAGAGTGGCGATTCGAGGGAATGACGGCGGCGCAGCTCCACCCTCCGGCGCCCCGGATTGAGGACATTGGTTGCAGCCCGATCACAGTGAGCGTTGGGGAATCGGTCAACTGCAGTCCTGCAGTGAGCGGCGGGGATGGCTCGAGGTACGAATGGATAGCTGTGGGCGGAGTCTCACGGTCGGGCAGCCAAAGGACGTTTTCGACATCCTGGAGTTCGGCTGGTTGGAAGGAAATCGAGTTTGAGACGTGCAACCGGCTGGGTTCATGCGACAGCAGCAGCCAGACGATCACGGTCGTGGCGGGCCGGACCGCAGGACCTCGAATACAGAGCCTTGGGTGTTCTCCTTCGGGAGTGGAGGTAGGTGAGTTTGTAACCTGCCACCCCCAAATTCTAGAAGCGGGACCGGTTGAATACAACTGGCGAGCTCCCGGGGGTTCACCAAGTTCTGGCGAAGGTCGAAGTTTTCGTACCAGGTGGCGTTCGGAGGGGTCTTGGGAAATCACTTTGAGGGCTTGCAGCGACGGGCAATGCGCAAGTACCTCTTCGTCGTTGGCTGTGTCCGAAACACCTGGAGGCAACAGGCCGCCGGTGGCTGCAAGAGTCTCGCCGTCATCGACGATTACGCTTCACGTGGGTCAGGCGCAGACTTTTGCAGCACGGGCAATAGATTCCGAGGGTAACTTGCACGTAGCAGGATGGTTGGTCAGCCGATGGTATACGCCAGCGAACGCTGGCTTTTCATCGATTTCCACGGCGACGCAGCAGTTTGCCCACGTTTTCTACGCTCCCGGAAGCTACCGAGTATCGGTCATCTACTACGACAGACGCTGGGAGCAAGCAATTGTTGAGTGGGAGGTAACTGTTGTTGGGGAGGGTTCAAATCCGACCGCCGCAGATAGGGGCCCACAAAATGATGAGACCTACACTGTTCGTCTGGAATTGGAACACGGTCGGGTGGATGACCTAGTAATCTCAGTTGGTTTGGGTCCCCTAGACAACCCGGAGTGGGAGAGGGCCATTACCCTTCCGTCCATTGGGAAGCACTGGAATGGGTTCCGCGGAGAAATATCATTGAATGACGTTCCGTCGCAGCTTTCCACATTGAATCCGAATCTATGGCTCAAGATAGTCGGCAGCGGTGGAGTTGCGGTGGGACAGGTCTCATCGTTTGCATTGGGCGCAGGGCAGTTGCTATTGGAATCACCGAACTTGCCCATTCCGATCAGCGGGAATGAGAATTCGTTCGTTCTTACAAACCCAGAATCGTTTGCTGAAAACATAATTGGTCTGAATTCTGACGTCGAAAATGTTTATTTGTACTACCAGGGACTCGATGAAGATGAACGCGAAAGGTTTCACCAGCTTCTAATAGCTACAGCAGCCTCGACCGGCATCAAGCTGACAGTCGAAGTAGTGGCTGGAATCATCGTTGTCAAGGCGGCTTCAGCCGGACTCGTGTTGGCGTGTGGCGGCCCAGTGAGAGTGGTTGTTTGCGGTATATTGGCGCCCGTCCTGATCTATGAATTTGGTGATGACGCCATCGAGATAATAGGCAACGTGGCGGAAGAAATCCGTGAGGATTTTAGTTACAGCCTAGTAGCCGGGCATCGTTGAACTGATGGGTAATGGGGTACCATAAGGCCGGTGGCTAAGGGGAAGTTTGGGACGTGGGGTGTGGATGATGGTGAAGAGGTACAGGGTAGGGCTGGCGGAGGAGGAGCAACAGGAGCTGATGGCGCTGGTGTCCAAGGGACGGGCGGCAGCCTATAAGCAGACCCATGCCCGCATCCTGCTGCTTTGTGACGAAAATCAGGCTGACGGCGGCATGAGGGACGAGGAGATTGCTCAGGCCCTGAAGGTGGGCACCGCCACGGTGGAGCGGGTGCGCCGCCGTTGCGTTGAGGAGGGTCTGGAGGCAGCCTTGGGGCGCAGGCAACAGCTCAACCGGCGGCGGCGGAAGCTGGACGGTGAAGGGGAGGCTCACCTGATTGCCTTGACCTGTTCCCAACCGCCGGAGGGCCGTGCCGGCTGGACCCTGCAACTGCTGGCGGATCAACTGGTTGAATGCGAGATAGTGGACAGCATCAGCACCGAAACGGTGCGCCAGACGCTGAAAAAAACGAACTCAAGCCTTGGTTGAAAGAATGCTGGTGCATCCCGCCGAATGGCAGTGCTGAGTTTGTCTGCGCCATGGAGGATGTGCTGGAGGTCTATCACCGCCAATACCGGGACAACGAGGTCCTGGTGTGCTTGGACGAGACCAGTAAACAGCAGGTGAAGGAGACCCGGCTGGGCCGTCCACCCCGCCCCGGAGCGGCAGCTTCTTATGACTATGAATACGAACGCAACGGTGTGAGCAACCTTTTCATGCTGTTCGCGCCCTTGGAGGGATGGCGGCGGGTGGAGGTTACAGAGCGCCGCACCCGGAGAGATTGGGCCGATGTGGTGCGGAAACTGGTGGACGAGGACTATGCTGACAAGGAGCGGATAGTGCTGGTGATGGACAACCTGAATACGCATCATCCGTCATCACTGTACGAGGCCTTTGAGCCGGCGGAGGCGCGGCGCATCGCGGAGCGGCTGGAGATACATTACACACCCAAGCACGGCAGTTGGCTGAACATGGCAGAGATCGAGATCGGCGTGATGGCCCGGCAATGCCTCGACCGCCGCATCCCGGACCGGAGCGTCCTGCGGAGGGAGGCAGCAGCGTGGCAGGCTCAGCGCAACCGGGACGGCATACGAGTGAACTGGCGCTTCACCACCGAGGATGCCCGAATCAGACTAAAGTCCCTATACCCATCAATACAACACTGACGTAACACTAGGTGGAAGAGCGATAGATGACTTCGTGTTTTATGTGGAGGAGGGAGACGTAGCTGCAGGCGAAAGATTCAATGAGCATATTTCTAATTCCCTATCCATATCCGGCTCCACCATGGTTGGTGGAGGCTGGGCGACAAAAGTTATCGGGAAGAGAATCAGTGGCTTTATAAATTATCCGAGCCGGATGCTTAGTTCAAAATCCGGGAGTTTCAGACTTGGGTTTGGGTCTGGGTCTGCATCCCGAGAAACGATAGCAAGATCTTTAGTATCAGAATTCAATATACGACAAAGCGCCGCTGACGAAATTGCTGAATTGCTTTCCAACTCCACATACCACACTCCAAGCCAATTCAAGGAGGCATTGTTAAGGCTGAAAGACCATCTTGACCAAACGGAGTTTGACGCTTTGGTTCGCGTAATTGATAAGACTACAACAGGCTCGACTGGAGCTGTTTCCAATGTTGCCCATTTGGAAGACATAATTAATAAAGGTTATCGCGTTAGGGCAGAGGTTGAAGTTGGCGGGAAAGTAGCCGATGCAGTTGTATACGCCAAGACTCCTCCTACTGGGAGTGGGACAACAAGCCAAAACCCCTTGGCCGTACAGGAAGTCGAGCAATTCAACAATAAACGGCCAACTTGGGTAGATTTCAGTAAGACTTTCCGAAATAAGCTGGGAAGGCTCTATTTTGTATTGGAGAAGGATTCCGTTCCCACATTGGCAAAAGCGGCGGGGCGCCGCCAGGTTATACTTGACGCCACGTTCTCCGAAATGGAATCGATCATTCCGGGTGAAGTCAATAAAGTGGCTCGCCTAAGCAAACTGAATGCACTTATTGACGAACTGTTGGGAACCGGAGACGATCAGTGGTGGTTCGTCGATGAAAGCATAGACGACATAATAGTAAAAACCCGCGACGGAACGATTTCCTTCACTCGGCCAGGGAAAAGCACACCACCACAGTATTGGTAATCAAGATTTTCGAGCCTTTTCGCGAAAACAGAAGCGGGGCCAGGGTGCGATGGAATTACACTCAAATTGACATAGTGAGTGCCACAGGCAGTGTTTCCGGGAGATCCCAAGGGATACCAACCAATTGCTCCGAGTCGAGTATTCTTGAAAATGGACCACCGCTCTCAGCGAAGTCCGCCCCAAGACCGAAGGCGCTCGCAACCCAGCCCCGAACCGCTCCCTGATGCACTCACCCCCCTCCCCCCCCGATCCAGTCCCTCGCGTTTCGAGTGACCGGCGGCAGGGTTAGGGC
The DNA here is from genome assembly GCA_965215675.1 of Dehalococcoidia bacterium. Classification (GTDB taxonomy): domain Bacteria; phylum Chloroflexota; class Dehalococcoidia; order Lucifugimonadales; family UBA3495; genus VXOI01. Next base: position 1,300,045 of record OZ244112.1, read on the forward strand.
AGAATACCCACCTCCCGTAGGAGGTCAAGGGAGCCCTGCAGGTCACTCAGGCTGCCCAGATCCACGTCGGGCGGGTCCAGCGACTCCAGGCGCGGCAGATCACCCACAGGCGCCACGCCAGCGGCCACCGGGTACTCCTTGACGCCCGACGTGAAGAATTGCTGGGCAGTCTCCGAGAGCAGGAACTCGATGAACTCCTCGGCTGCTCCCTTGTTTTCCGATACTTTCAGGACCCCCGCGCCCGCCACCAACACCAGTGCCCCTGGGTCCCCGTTGCCGATGAAGTGGTTGCGGGCAGTGAATTCCGGCCCGTGCTCCTCCAGGAAGCGCTCAAGGTAGTAGTGGTTGACGAAGCCGACATCCACCTCACCGCTGGCGGCGGCCTGCACGATGGAGACGTTGTTGGGGTACTCTTGCGCGTCGTTGTCCTTCATCTCTTCCAGCCAGTTCCGCGCGGCGTCCTCACCCAGTTGCAATCGCAATGCGGTGACGAAGGACTGGAACGACCCGTTCCGAGGCGCCCAACCCACGCGACCCTTCCACTCCTCGTTGGTAAAGTCCAGAATCGAGGGCGGCAAGTCCGTTTCCGGGTCGATGGTTTCGGTGTTGTACACGACCGTCCTGGCCCGGCCTGAGGTGCCAACCCATCGGCCATCGAGATCGCGGAGCCTGGGATCAACTTTGTCCAGCGTCGCCTGTGGCAGATCTGCCAGCATCCCCGCCGCCGCCAGGCTGCCCAGGGATCCGGGGTCCTGCAGAAACACCACGTCGGCCGGCGTGTTGTCCCCTTCCTCCAGCAGTGTTGCCGCGGTTGACGCGCTGCTGGCATATTTAACCCCGATGTCGATTCCGGAAGATTCGCCGAATGCCTCCAGCAGCGGATGCACCAGCGATTCTGAGCGGCCCGAATACACCGTCAGGCGGCGATCCCCATCCGCAGCAGGCTCCGCATCGGTGGGAGCAGGCGCCCCGGTCTGCGTAGCCGATGACGTTCCCGCCGGAGCAGGCGATTGCTCGCCCCCTCCGCATCCTGCCAGCGCCACGGAAATTGCCGCGAGCGCCAGCAGAGTCCGAAGAATACCCCCGCGAAAGATGATTGCCATTACAATTCCCTTAGTTTGGTGCATTGTTTGGTCACTCGTTACTGGATTCCGGGACACTCCGGGTTAGCAGAATACCAGAGTCGGCCCTGTGTTGGGCAGACAGGATTTCGTTGCACGCGGTGATAGAAATCTCTCCAGGATCGAATTCTAGGCGAGTCAAAATCGAGTCTCTGGGGCCGAGTTTGCCTCGACGACCGCAGGCTGGATGGACTGGTAGAACGCCAGGCCCTCGACCTGGTGAGTTCCGCAGGCCGTTCGGGATTCCTGACACTCGGCAGTTTCCTTTTTGGATGCCCGCTCGGAATTAATAGGGCGGGGTGTTTACAAAGGCCCAGAAACTTTTGCTATAATATTCCCATATCGCCCCAAAAGGCTCGGCTTTTTGTTGGCGTCGAGAGCGGAAGTGGCTCAGTGGTAGAGCACCTCCTTGCCAAGGAGGGGGTCGCGAGTTCAAATCTCGTCTTCCGCTCCATTTTGTTGCCTCGCGTTCTCCCTCTTGAACACTCGCCCCCTTTACGTTGGCTGACCAATTGTTCTCCCCTGTGCCTCGCTGCGCGATACCTTGCCGCCCATACGATTACCTCCTCAGCAACAGATCTCCGCAGTTGGTGCAGTACCCCGCATCGGGCCGGACCGGGCTTATGCAATGGCTGCATACCAGCCATAGCGAGCTCGACGCCGGAGAGGACTGGCCGCAGCCCTGGCAGTACCGGGCCGTGACCATGTTTATGTGTCCGCAGGTGGCACAGGCAGCCCTCGGGTAGTTCCGTCGCAGGCGAAAGGGCGAAATCCTCTGGGCCCAGCGGAATCTGCTGAGCGTCCACCACAGCCCTAACGAGACCAGGAGAAGCACCAGCAGCAGCCCGACCGGCGACAGGGTGAGCAGCAGTATGTTGAACACACCGTGGATGGCGGCGGCAACGCACAGTCCTCCCGCCAGCAACAGCCCAAGGCCTCGCCTTCCCTTCTGCGTCTGGACTCCCAGGGCAATCCCCCAGAAGCTTCCGAAGATCACGTGCGCCAAGGTGCTGAATGGCGCCCGTGCCACCATTACCTCCGGGCCGAACGACAGGATGTAGACCAGGTTCTCTAGCGACGCGAACCCCAGGCTGGCGGCCACTGCGTACACCCGCCCATCTCGAGGCTCGTCAAAGTAGAGCGAGCGATAGGGCCCCAGCCTTACCGCCATAAACTTGCTCAGCTCCTCCACTGGACCCACCACAAAGAGCATAGCGGCCGCAGCGACTGCCAGGTCCCTGCCAACCTCCACGCTGGTGCCTTCCAATAGGGTAAACTCCAACGCGGCTGCTGGCAGCGTGAACAGCATCCCCAGGAGAAAGGCATAGACCAGTAGCCGCCTCGGCTTGGGGCGGTACGCGTGGCCGCGGACGAAGAACCAGAGCCAGAACAGGCCCGGAGCGACGGCTAGAACGGCGTAGCCCAGCAGTTCCATTCGGCTGGCCCCGGCAGCTATCTCTTGATTACAACGGTATCGCAGATATGGTCGTGCAGCCCGCGCTTGTCGCTGCTGAATCCGATCATCAGGTAACCAATGCCCAGAAGCAACACCGAGACCCCGGAAGCCAGGTGCCGGCCAAATGCCCGCAGGCCGCTGACTTTCGAGCCATCCCGGCGCAACACATACAGCCCCAGCACTCGCTTGCCCACTGTGGTCGAGAAGACTGAAACGCCGATGGTGTAATAGAGTGCGCCCACAATCGTCATGATAGTGTCGGCCTGTACCCAGAGGGAGTCATCGGAGTAGTAGGACTCAATTGAGGTGCCAGGCAGGAGGGTGAGCATGAGGAGTTGGAAGCTCACAAGCACTGAGGCGTCGATCAACCACGCCAACAGCCGAATCCAGAAGCCCGCCGGGGTGCCTTCAGCGACGATGCCTCGGCTCGAAACCCCGCCGAATTCCTCTAGCGGAAGTCCGCAGGAATAGCAGAACGTTGTACCCGCCTCGTTTACCGAATTGCACCGCGGGCAGGAAACGGCTGCCGGACGCGGGCGCGGTGGTGCCGACACTGCGAGCGCAGAGCCGCAGGAGTGACAAAACAGGCTGTCATGCTGGTTGGACGCGCCACAGCTGGGACAGCCGGTAGGCAGCCGGCCGCCACACCTTACGCAAAAATTTGCCGCGCCTTCGGCGGCCGTTCCACAGTTCGGGCAGTTGCTTATGGAACGCTGCATCATGGGCGCCTTGATTGATTCACGCCTTCAGAGCCCGCCAGCAAAGGCCGGGACTTGGGCCCTACAGCGCCACCACCATCTGCAGCTGGTTGGTCGGGCGGCACAGCGCCTCGAAAGCACCCTGGATGCCCTCCAGCGGGACGAAGTTGGTTCCGGTCAGCATGTGGTCGACCGAGACCAGGCCCTGCCGCATCAGGTCCAGCGCGATCCGCCAGTCCTGCGGCTGCGTCCCGAACGAGGACTGCATCCGCACCTCTCTCGCCATCCAGTTCGGCGGAAGAACGGCCGTCGGCTCCCACGCGATTGCCAGCATCACCACCTGTCCGCCTTTCGCGCAGAGGTCCAGCGCCTGCTCCATGGTCGAAGGTGCGGCGGCGCATTCGAACACCACCTGCGGCCCGGCCCCGCCGGTGAGTTCCATTACCTGCGCCTCAAGATTGCCGTCCAGTGGGTTTATCACGGCGTCGGCTCCCAGTCGGCGGGCCGCCTCTGCCCTGCCCGGCGCCGGTTCCGACACGATCACGGTCGTGGCCCCGGCCGCCCGTGCTGTCTGCATGCACAGCAGGCCGATGGGCCCCGCGCCCAGCACTACCACGGCGTCGCCCAGTTTGACGTCCGACAGCCGCACCGCATGTACGGTCACGGCGCACGGTTCCGTCAGAGCCGCCTGCTCGTCCGTCACATCGTCGGGCACCGGCGTGAATTCCCACTCATCCATCAGTACGTATTCGGCGTATCCAAGCTGCCTGGCGTTGTGCTGGAACCCCATCGTCCGGTAGTTGAACCTCGGATTGGCCCGGGGTCCCGGGTCTACACCTGCCGGACGGTGTCCGCCGCCACCAACAACCCGGTCGCCGTTTCGCACACGCGTGACCCCCTCGCCAACGTCAACGATGCTGCCGGCAAACTCGTGACCTAGGACCGTCCCCGGCTTGGCGATGTCGTACAAGAAGGCATGAACATCCGTCCCGCAGATGGCGGCGTATTTGACTTTCATGACCGCCTGGCCGGGTCCTGGCACCGGGTCGGGAACGTCCTCGACCTGGAGGACCTGCTCTCCCTTGTAAACAGCCGCTTTCATCCCAGTCACCTCGTCAGGTTTGTTTCCACCAGTATAGCCCCTCATCTTTCCCGGGTTGCCGTTTCGCAGCTTTTTACTGACATTCCGCCCTTGCCAAGCCTCATGACACCTCCGTACCATATCCTCGTATGCTTATTGATCCCAGCTGCGCGCAAGTCAATTGGCCGCTGACGGTATGGCCCTCAGGTTGTCCGCAATAGGACGAAAACCGAGGGTGGGACAAAATGGGAAAGAATGGGGCGGGAATCGCAATTTTTCGCCAAATTTGGGAAATCCCAGATAGGGCGGACCGTAAATTTGGGACATGATGGGACAAATTGGGACAAAAGTGGGAAAGTTCTGTCCCAATTTTCCAGCAGGGATACTGCAGGCCCGCTTTTGGGCGACAGCCGTGCCGAATTACCCACCCATCCCGGAATTTATGCGGCCAAATGCGATAGCCTTTTGTCCGAGCCAGGTTACAGTGGTGAAATGGGAGATAATCAGGGATCCAGAGGAGGAATCAGTCCCGCTTTTCCATCAGGATAGACCTGCTAGCCACATAACGTAGCCTGGCAGTCTAACCCGCTCATGGGCAAGCTCTGGCATTGTCCGGCAATTCCCGATTCCCCATTCACCCCCGGCAGGTTTAAACTGGCACCCAAAGCCAATGGGACTCACGAAGGAGGACACCCGATGAATTCACTGGGGCGCGTCGCCATCGTCACCGGTGCAGGCTCAGGCGTGGGCCGGGCGTCAGCATTGGCACTCCTGCGCGACGGCTACTCGGTCGCGCTGGCCGGTCGCCGTATCGAAACCCTGGAGGCCTCCTTGGCTGAGGCCGAAGAGCACCGCGAGCGCGCTATCGCCGTCACCACCGACGTCGGCAGCCCCGAGTCCGTGGCTGGGCTTTTCGCCCGCACCCGCGAGTCCTTCGGCGGACGCCTCGACGTGCTGTTCAACAACGCTGGCAGCTCCTCCCCGCCAGTCAACATGGAGGACCTGACCTTCGATCAGTGGATGACCGTCGTCAACGCCAACCTGACCGGCACCTTCCTCTGCACCCAGGAAGCCATCAGGATAATGAAAGACCAGGATCCAATGGGCGGGCGCATCATCAACAACGGCTCCATCTCCGCCTACGTGCCCCGCCCCAACAGCGCTCCCTACACCGCCACCAAGCACGGCGTCATGGGCCTTACCAAGGCCACCTCGCTGGACGGGCGCAAGTACAACATCGCCTGCAGCCAGATCGACATCGGCAACGCCGCAACCGATATGACCGCTCCCATGGAGCGAGGGATAATCCAGCCCAACGGCGATGTCATTCCCGAGGCCCGCTTCGATGTCGCCCATGTCGCTGAGCAGGTGGTCTACATTGCCAATCTGCCCCTCGACACCAACGTGCAGTTCATGACCATCATGGCGACCAAAATGCCGTTCATCGGCAGGGGGTGATCCAGCATGGCTCAGATCGGAATGGGCGATTTCCTGTTTGAAGTTGACAGTGGCTGGGGCCGCTTGCCCCAGGGGATGCGCGCCGGCGTCGTGACCGGCGTTGTGGTCGACTCCCAGGACCGGGTCTATCTCTGCCAGCAGCAACAGGACCCGCCGGTGCTGGTGTTCGACCGCGACGGCAACTTCCTGGACTCTTGGGGGACAGGCATCGTCGTGGAGCCCCACACCATGTACATCGGGCCGGACGACGTGATCTACCTCGCCGACCGGGGCGCTCACGTGGCAATGAAGCTGTCGGTGAGTGGAGAGGTCCTGCTGGAAGTCGGCAACCGGGGCCAGCCCTCGGACACCGGATGCTTCGAGGACGAGGGGGTTGTGCCGAGGGCAGGAGGCCCGTTCAACCGCCCCACCCGGCTCTCGCCATCGCCATCAGGCGACCTGTATGCGTCCGACGGCTACCGCAACTGCCGGGTGCACCGCTTCGCTGCCGACGGACAGTTCAAAGCATCTTGGGGACGGCCCGGCGGCGACGGTCCCGGCGCGTTCTTCTCCCCCCATTGCCTCTGGGTGGACGGCGAGGGGCTGGTATACGTTTGCGACCGCAAGAACAACCGCATTCAGATCTTCGATCCCGAGGGAGAGTTCGTAACCCAGTGGACCAACGTGCAGCTCCCCACAGACCTGCACATTGGCCGGGACGGGTTGTTTTACCTGGCCGAGCGCGAGAGCGGTGAGGCTGTGGAGAACCTGCTGACCGTTCGCGACGGCTCTGGCACCGTGCTGGCCAGATGGACGACACCACGCAGCCACCAGATCTGGCCCGACGCCCACGGCAACATCTATCTGGTCAGCGGCGGCGCTACCGACGCTGCCAAGGGCTTGGGAACCAAGTACGTCAGAGTGCGCTAGCCCGATGCGCGAGACTAGGACGGTCCCTCAGTGTGGGAGCATTGAAGATGGGGGCATTCACCCAGAGGTGCGCACCGCCAACTGCGACAACAGTCTTCGAGACGACTCCGCAACCTCTGTGACCGCTTGGTCGAAGGCCTCTGCGTTGGCCCGCGACGGCTGGCGATAGCCGCTGATCTTCCGCACGAACTGCAGCGCCGCGGCCTCAATATCTGCGTCCGTCGCAGGGGATTCAGCACTGCGAAGTACCTTGATGCTGCGGCACATGAACGGCCTCTCGAAATGTCAGTTGGCGGCACCGGGGCGGTACTTGTCGCCCTCTTCGCGAGTGATCCGTCCCGACGCCATCAGCCACATCCGGGCGATCTCCGGCCCCATGAACTTGAAGGTGCGGCGCAGTTCACGGGCCAGCGAAGGGTACTCGTACCCTTCCAGCCCGTCGTAGAACCAGTCGCAGAAGCCGCCATGCTCGTCCCGGATGGCCTGCACCCGACGGGCGTTCTCGATCACACCCTCGATCTTCAGGCGGTTGCGGACGATCCCGCCGTCCTGCCGCAGGCGTTCCACGTCGTCGGGCCCCAACGCGGCCACGGCATCGATCTTCCAGCCCGCAAAGGCATTGCGGAAGGCGTCGCGCTTGTCCAGGATCATCTTCCAGGTCAATCCGGCCTGGAATACCTGCAGGCTCATCACCTCGAACAGCGCGTCATCGTCGGTGGAACGGTGGCCCCAGATCTCGTTTACATACCAGTCCCGAAGCGGGTCCGGTGGGGCGTCGGGGTCGGGGATGGACTCGTGGGGCATCGGGGCCTCCAGGGAGACGGCCTCACCATACCCTCTCCCGCAGGGAGGGGCAGGGTGAGGCTTGGTTATGGCTGAAGGGGGTTGACGATAAAATCGCCTACCGAGGAACGATGGGCAGGGTCACGTGAGACGGGTGAGCCGAGTCGTGCAGGATGGTCTGCATGGCGGGCTTCAGCTCGGTGTCGGCGGCGATGACTCCACCTGTGTTGGTATTGCGGTCGAAGCGGGGGAAGTTGCTGCTGGACACCTCCAGCCTGATCTGGTGCCCCGCCTTGAACACGTTGCTGGTCGCCAGTAGGTCGATGGTGTAGCAGTAGGCCCGCCCCGGCTCGATCAGTGACGGACTGGACATCGACTCCCGGTACCGGGCGCGGATGATACCGTCGGTCAGGTTGCGGGCGCAGCCGTCCTCGCAAACGTCCACCAGCTTGGCGGTGAAGTCGGTGTCGGTGCCCGACGAGGCAGCCCACAGCGTTACCGTGATCGGCCCGGTGACCTCAACGTCCCGCGCCAGCACTGGCGTGGAATAGACCAGCACATCCGGGCGCGCCTCGATCTCGTTCTGGTCGAAGGCACCGTTGGCGGCGAAATACGGGTTGCAGCAAAGCTGGCCGCCCCGCGTCGGGACCGGGTTGGCCGGGTTGTACAGGAACACGTCGGGAGCCTCGTCCGATGGCGCGTCGGGGCTGAGGTTCCCGTCGCCGTGCAGGCTGTTGGCGTTCCCGCCGCTGTGCAGGTAGTAGTTGGTGGCCTGAGCGCGGGCCAGCGGCCATTCCTGCTCGTCGCGCCACACGTCGTTGCCCATTACGAATATCTTGACCGGCGGCTCGTCCAGTATCCCGGTGTCTTCGCCCTTCAGCCAGTGGTTGAACCAGCGCAGGTGCATCTCGTCGAGCCCCAGGGCCATGGCGTCCGCAGCCACGCCGAAGTAGTGGCTGCCCACCAGGCTGGTGCCCCGGGAACTGTGCTGCCAGGGACCGATGATCAGTTTCTGGCCCCGCCGGGCTTCTTCGGTGGCTGCGTTCTTTTTCATACCGAGATAGTTGCGGATGGTGCCGCGGAGGAAGATGTCGTACCAGCCGCCGATGTTCAGCGCGGGTGTGGAGATGTTGGAGTGCTGGTCCTCGATGCACAGCCTCTTCCAATAGTCATCGTAGGAGGGATGTTCCAGCCAGTCGAAGTAGTAGTCGGCCAGCCCGCCGTTGAGTTGCGGGAGGTCCTTCAGTGGCAGGTGACGGAAGGCGTCCGTCATGCCGTCGATGGACTTGACCAGCTCCGCCTGCCGCGCCTGCGGGATGCTCTTCACGCCAGACTGGGTCTTGAAGTTGGCCAGGGTGAGCTGCAGGAGCGTCCACGAAGCATTGAATCCCAGTTCGAAGGCGCCGCCTTGGTAGGTCCAGCCGTCGTGGTAGTTGGAGGCGGTGACGTTCGGCGCGATGGCCGTCAGGTGGGGTGGGCGAGTGGTGGCGCACAGCCACTGGGTCGCCCCAACGTAGGAGGCACCGATCATGCCGACCTTGCCGCTGGACCACGGCAGCGACGCGACCCACTCTACGGTGTCGTAGCCGTCCTCTATGTCATCAGCGAAGCAGTAAAACTCCCCACCGGAGGTGAAGCGCCCGCGGGTGTCCTGGATGACGAGGGCAAACCCGGCCTTGGCTGCCTTCATGGGGTCCAGCATCTGCGATGCCAGCGCCGCCGACTTGTCGTAGGGCGTGCGCTGCAGGATTGTAGGGTACGGGCCGGGGCCTTCGGGCCGGTATACGTCGGCATAGAGCGTCGTGCCGTCGCGCATCGCGGCGGGTACATTGGTTTCCACCTTCAGCGAAACCGAGTCTGGCATGGCTCCTCCTCCCTTTGTCGTTTTACTTGCTTACTTTCCTGAACAGGCACCACCTCGATGATAGTGCCGTATGTTATCAACTGAATTGTGGCATCACCCTCTCGGCGAAGAGGTCCATCTGGCGATACAGGCCATCGGAGTCCGGCGACAAGAAGCCTAGGTTTACGTGCTCCACCCCCGCCTCGATCTTCGCCTCTATCTCCCTGGCGCAGTCGTCAGGCGTGCCCGCGACGCACAGGGCCCTGGCGATGTCCTCAGCGCTGCGCTCCGGAGTTACATAGCGCTCGCCCACGTTGCGGACTGCAAGTTCCATCGCCTCGTCTCCGTTGACCGAGATGGCAGTGGGCTGGTTCAGTCCCCAGTGGAACCCTTCAAGGCTGCGGTTCCCCTCTGCGGCGAACTGGCGCACCATGTCGTTGCTCCACTTGATTCGTCGGTTTGTGAACAGGTAGGGATACCAGCCCTCGCCCTTCAGGGCGGCCCGTCGCATCGCCGCATCGCTGCGTCCCGACACCCAGATGGGCGGATGGGGCTTCTGGTAGGGCTGGGGCAACAGTGTCACGTCGCTGAAGTCGAAGAACTGGCCGTTGTGCGAGACGTGTTCCTCGGTCCACAGTCTTTTCATTACGTCCAACATCTCGTCGGTGCGCCTCCCGCGGGTGCGGGTGGAGATGCCAAGGGCGTCGAACTCGACGTGCGTCCCTCGCTGGCCGCTGATCCCGATGCCGAAATCCAGCCGCCCGCCGGAGACCTGGTCCACACTGGCCACAAGCTTGGCAAGCATCACCGGGTGGTACAGCGGCACAATCACGATGCCGGTCATGATGCGGATGCTCCGTGTGGCTCCGGCGGCGGCGGCCATAGCGGGCAGGTTCAATACCGTTGGGCGCGGCGGGTTGCCATCCATAATGTGCTCGCCCATGGTCACTCGCTGAAAGCCCCGCTCCTCGGCGCGGCGCGCGAAGGCCGGAACGTCCCAGTAGTCCTCCACGCTCAGGCTGCAACCGAAAGTGATCCTGCCGCCGCTCATGCCGCTACTCCTCTGCCATCCCATCCTTTGGAATCGTTAGAATTGATAGGGCGAATGACGCCCCAATTCTACCACCCTCATGCTCCCTGCGATAAAATCTGCCATTATGAACGTTCCCTACGTCACCGCTATGCAAGGAAAGACGTGTCTGGTCACTGGTGCCAGCGATGGTATCGGCTACGTCGCCGCCCGCGAGCTGGCTCGTATGGGGGCCCGCGTCATCTTGGTGGGCCGTAACGCCGCCAAGACCCACGCCGCCGTGGTGCGGATCACCGACGAAACGAAGAACAATGATGTCAACTACCTGCTAGCGGACTTGTCCTCCCAGCGGGAGGTGAGGCGCCTGGCTGCCCAGGTCAATGAACAGTTGCCACGTCTGGACGTGCTGCTGAACAACGCCGGGGCCATTTTCCTGTCAGGCCCCAGCAGCGTTGATGGTCTGGAGATGACCTTTGCCTTGAACCACATGGGCTATTTTCTCTTGACCAGCCTGCTCCTGGACCTCGTCCGGGATTCCGTCCCGGCTCGGATTATCAATGTGTCGTCCAGTTCCCACGGTTCGCCGGGGAAATTCCAGCTGGAGGATCTGCCCAGGCCGGGAATCAATCGCGGCTACCGTGCCTACGGCCGCTCCAAGCTGTGCAACATATTGTTCACCTACGAGTTGGCGAGGCGGCTCGAAGGCACCGGCGTCACCGTCAACGCCCTGCACCCCGGCCTGGTGCGCACCAACATCGCCCGGAACAATGGGATGGTGGGCCGTGTGGTCAACTTCTTCATCGGCGCTCGCGGCATTGGTGCCGACAAAGGTGCCGATACGTTGGTATACCTCGCCTCGTCCCAGGAAGTAGAGGGCGTGACTGGCAAGTACTACGTGGACCGGAGGGAAGTGCCGTCTTCCGCGTTGAGTTACGACATCGGGCTCTCCGCCGGCCTGTGGGACTTGAGCCAGCGGCTGACGACGTCGAAGAAGGTACAAGAGTAGGAGGAGCGGCGTATCCCTAACTCTCCCGCATGGAGAGGTAACGTTCGGAATGTAGGAGTAATGCTGATGAAGCGAGCGGTTGAGTTCTACAGTGAAGGGTTCAAGTTGCAGGGAGACGTCTACACTCCCGATGATATGGCGCACGGCGAACAGAGGGCGGCGGTCCTACTGTGCCACGGCTACACCGGCGTAAAAGACCTGTACCTGCCCGACAACGCCCGGGTCCTCAACGAGGCCGGGTACGTGGCCATGGCTTTCGACTACAAGGGCTGGGGTCAGAGTGAGGGCGTCTCTCCGCTGAGGCTGGTGCCCCACAGCCGTGTCACCGACGTGCAGGCGGCAATGACCTTTCTGGGCGAGCAGCCCGAGGTGGACGAGGATCACATTGGCATCTACGGCACTAGCTACGGCGGAGCAACGGTTACCTGGACTGCGGCCATCGACCAGCGCGCCAAGTGCGTCGTCAGCGTTGTTGGTATCGGCCACGGCGAGCGCTGGATGAGCCGCGTCCGCCGCATGGACGAGTGGTTCGACCTCCTCGATCGTTCCAAGGCAGACCGCATCCAGCGCGTGATGACCGGAAAGTCCGATATGGTGGAACGCGGCGAGATCCTGCTGCCCGACCGGCAATCGGCCGCGCTGGCCGCCGCGCAGCGAGCCAACAACCCCAATGCTGTGATGACTATCCCCGTCGAGTACATCGACGACACCCTGGGCTTCAACCCAGAGTGGGTGGTGGACAAGATCGCTCCCCGGCCAGTGCTGTTCATCACTAGCGACCAGGACAGGCTGGTCCCGCCCGAGGAATCGGAGCAACTCTACGCCAAGGCCGGCGAGCCCAAAAAACTGGTAATGCTCAAGGGAGTCGGCCACTACGAGGTTTACGAGGAGCCCGCCTTCTCCCAGGTGATGACGCACACCATGGACTGGTACCGGCAGCACATGCCCGCGAAGTGTTAAACTTGGCCATCAGCGGCACGCAAGGAGGTGACTGGATGTCCAATAAGGGATTCTCCCACATCGGCCTCTCCACCCATGACCTGGATGCAACCCGCGACTTCTACGAAAACATTCTCGGCTTCGAGGTGGTTCGGTGCGACACCATCAAGATCCGGCAGGGCGGCAACATCCGGCACATGTTCGTTGACGTTGGCCGCGATCAGTTGGTTGCGTTCATGGAGCCCAACAACATCCCCGGCCTGCCCGACGACTTCGACACCGGCATCAACAAGGGGCTGGGTATCCCCGGCGTTTTCTACCACTTTGCCTTCGAGGCAGGTAACCTTCACGAGCTGAACGCCAAACGCGAGGAACTGACCGGCAAGGGCGTGAAGGTCACCGACATCGTGGACCACGAGTGGGCCATGTCCATCTACTTCACTGACCCCAACGGCATCTCGCTGGAGTACTGCTGCCTGACCCGCGACGTTGGCACCCTGGACGACGTCACTTTCCAAGAGAGGTTCGAGCGGTCAATCGAAATCCGCAACGGCGAACCGGTCTTCGTCCGTGATGTCCAGCCCGATCCGCTGGAAGCCGTGCTGGCCGACGACTAGCCTGGTTACAAAGTGGAGGCCTGATGGCACTTGAGATGCGCGGGCAATGTGAGCGCTGCAAAGCCGTACTGACCTACGAGTGTGCGGCTTTCATCTGCTCGTACGAGTGTACTTTCTGCCCCACGTGCGCTGGCACAATGGGCCATGTCTGCCCGAATTGCGGGGGCGAACTTCTTTCGCGCCCTCGCAGGCGCGCGAGCACCGAGAGTTTGTAGCGGGGCAACACGCAGGCTGCGGAGGCTCCGTTTCACACCAACCCAACGCTTGATAGTCAGGACGATCTATCGAAGTCAGGCCCCAACCACTCGCACGCGATGGTTGTTACTGTCGGCAATATAGATGTTGCCGACAGCGTCCACATCCGCTCCGTGAGGACGGTCCATGCCTGCTTGGACTGCCGGGCCCCCGTCGCCTTCCCAGCCCAGCCGGCCGCCTGCGATGGTGGTGACGATGCCGGTGGCGGGGTCGATGCTACGGATGGCGTGGTTCTCAGTGTCGACCACCAGCAGGTTGCCGGCGTGGTCGCAGCGGATGGCTTTGGGGCCGCCCCATGTGGCTGCGAGGGCAGGGCCCCCGTCGCCGGTGTAGCCAAACTCGCCCGTTCCCGCCAGCGTAGACATGACGCCGTTGACGTCCACCCTGCGGATGCCATTGCCCTCGCGCTCGGCAATGAAAGTGTTGCCCGACCCGTCCATGCACACCGCCCGTGCGCCTAGGATGCTGGCCTCCGTTGCGGACAGTCCGTCGCCGCTGCGTTCCTTGGCGCCGTTGCCCGCAAAGGTGGTGATGATGCCTGAGGCCAGGTCCAGCCGTCGTATGCGCTGGTCCTGTACGTCGGCGATCAGCAGACCGCCCTTGCCATCGAGGAAGCAGTCGTTGGGCTCCCGGAATTGCGCCGCTGTTGCCGGCCCTCCGTCTCCGCCATAGCCAGATTCGCCTGTGCCGGCGACGGTGCTGATGATCCCGGAGGAGGCGTCAATCTTCCTGATGACATAGTTCAATCGATCTACAACGTACACGTCCCCGTTGGCGTCCACCTGCAGCGAATATGGCTGGTTGAATGTGGCTGTGGTCGCTGGCCCGCCGTCCCCGGAATATCCCAACGCGCCTGTCCCGGCGATAGTGACAATGACGCCCGTCTCCCGGTCCACCCGGCGGATGCAGTGGTTCATCGCCTCGGCCGCGTACAGGTTCCCGCCCGCATCGAAGGCGCACATGAACGGCTCGCTCAGCAGCGCCGATGCCGCTGGCCCGCCATCCCCCGAATACCCCCGCTCGCCAGTGCCGACAGCGGTGCTGATGATGCCCGGTTGGTAAGTCATGGACTGGACTCTCTCGTTTGTATTTCTGTAATGGCAGTTCGGACAGCAGGAACGGGGTCAAATCCCGATATGGGGACTACCCCCGAGTCAGCCGTTGCAAACGGTTCCGCTGGTCGCGGGTCTCCGGGGTGAAGGCCGGTGGGGTCTCTTCGCGGATTCGCTCCAGTTCGGGGAGCAGCTTCTTTACGTCGTCAAGGTAAATCTCTATGACGTCGGTTCCCAGCCAGTCTTCATAAAAATTTACATGAAGGGCCTGAGCTGTTCCGAACAGACTTACGAGGTTGGGCTGGTTCTGCTCATCCGCTACTTGCTTGGCGATGTCAACTATCAGTCCGTGGCCGCCGTGGTTCCAGCCACGTTCTTCGGCGATGGCCTTGAGCGCCTGGGCAGCCGCGCCCCATCCCTTTTCCGAGGCCTGGATGTTGTTTCGAACGCGCAGATAGTTGTCGGCCTCGCTGATGCACCAGCGGCTCAGCTCCACGTACTTGTTGGATTCTTGGACGTCAGATTCCATTCTTTCGATTGCCTGGCCAAGGTTAGCGCCAGCTACCCGCTGTTCCCCACTTCTCCATTGTACCAGTCGAGGATCTCGCTGCCGGTCATGAACACCACGCCCTCGAAGCGGCTGATGTACTCGAAAATCGCATCGTAGTACTTGATGCGGTGCGCCGCGCCGGTGATGTACGGGTGCGTCGAGATGCACATCACGCGGGCGCTATCCGCACCCTCGCGGTAAAGTGTGTCGAACTGGTCCTTGGCCCGCTCGAACAGTTCCGGGGAGCGGTGGTTCTGGATCAGGTAGATGGGAATGTCGTTAAGCTCCACCGTATAGGGGAGGGCCACCATCCGCCCCGACTTGACGATCATCTCGTAGGGCTGGTCGTCGTTGCACCAGTCGGCGATGTACTCGATGCCCTCCTCGGCCAGAACATCCGGGGTGTCGAAGGTCTCGGCCAGTCCCGGGCCCATCCAGCCGCGCGGAGCCGTGCCGGTGGCTTCAGCGATGGTGTCTATGGTGCGGCGTATCACGGCCCTCTCGTCCGGCTCGCGGTTGATGACCCTCTGGATGAATCCGTGGGCCAGCATCTCCCAGTCTGACTTGAGACACTCTTCCACCAGCGTCGGATAGCTGAGGCATACCGAGGCGTTGAGGCTGACCGTGGCCCGGATGCCGTACTTGTCCAGCACCTGTTTGAACCTCCAGATTCCCACCCGCAGGCCGTAGTCGAACCAGCCGAAGTTGGGGATGTCGGGGATGGTCGAGACGCCCTGTGGCGTGGGCAGCACTGTGCGGGCCATGGGCTCGTTGATGTCCCACTCCTCCACGTTGATTACCGGCCAGACTGCGACGCGGGCGTTGTTGGGCAGCTTGAGGGGCGGACGGTTGAAGATCGGCGAGAATTCGGCGCGGGGATTGGCCATGACTGCCTCCTGCGGCTGGACTGAAACGTAAATTGCCCTCGATTATCGTCGATTGCCTGAATAGACTTCCCAGCGTACCCCACCGCCGGGGACATCGTGGACGCGAAATCGCCAGTTCATGTCTGGGCTGAACAGGGGATACACCATGGTGTAGGACTCTTCGCGATAATAATTCTTGTCGGCGGGATTGGCATCACTTTGCGCATGTAAAAATCGCCGCCATATCTGCCAACCGGCTCCCGGGTCCTTCAAGAGCAGAAACGAAGGCTGATCCTGGTTTCCCTCTTCCTGTTCCGCGATCGGCCCCAGCTCCAGCGGGCTGCAAACACTGGAGCGGGCGTCAAGGTCCCTTGGTAGCATTTCCCCGCCGCGCAGGGGTCGGTCTGGTGTGCCGGCGTCAATCGCACTCCAATGGGCGCTCACGTTTCCGTCGTCCAGTGGCTGCATGACCATTCGTACGGACTCCTGTCCCACCAGTGGGTAGGTGCCGCCTCTGATCTCCACTACACGGAAGTTCACGCCGATGTAGTCGTCAAAATTGACGCTTGTGCCTGAGACGGCGTGGTAAATCTCCGCACAGGTGCAAAAGTGTGCGTCCGGGTAGTAGTTGGTCTGGAATATGTCTCCGGAGACTACCAGGCCCGCGACGGCCTCGATCCCCTTCCGCGCGCATTCCTCCACGGAAAGCCCGCCCGGATCATCCGACCATCTGACTATCTGGTCAACCAGAATTCAGGCTCCCTTTTGCCGGTTCTTGGGCAACTAAAGTTTCGGCGTGGAGCACAACGCATCGCCCAAAGTGTGGAAAATACGGGCAATCACACGGGGAACGCCAAGGAAAGGAAAACAGGGTAGAGGGCGATTCTACTAGGCCCATCTGGCAGTGTCCAGCAGCGAATGAGGGCGCTACTCGCCCCTGTAGATCTCCACTTCGGGAGCGAATGCAGCCCAGGCGAACCAGAAGTGATTGCCGTGTGCGATGGGGGTGAGAGATTGCCCAGCCAGCGGCCCGGAGATGGCCTGACCCAGCAGGTTCCAGAGCGATTCGGTCTCGTTGTCGGTGAATCCGTCGAGTCCCAGGCGGAAGTTCAGCTTCTCCCCATCCAGCACGGCATCGAATATTCCGGTGGAGCCAACATCCCTCGAGTCGGCGATACGCGACTGGTCCAGCGCCGAGGCAGTTCCCGCCTGGAACAGCACCACGATGTCGCGCCCGTTCACTGAGTAGTTGACAACGGGCTCCTGCTCCAGTTCCCTGAACGGGAAAGCCAGGTGCTGCCCGTCGAGTTCCAGCGCGGCCACCCGCTCCATGGGCAGCAGACGGTCGTCCAGTTCGCCCCGGAACAGGAATGGCGACTGGTCTGCTCGATCATAGCCAGCGTAGGGGTTTCGTCCGTAATCGCGGCGGTACCCGGTGTCGCGGGACAGCACGTCGGCTCCGGGGAAGGCCGTCTTGAAGTCGCCCCAGGAAACGATTTGTGCCGGTACAAAGACGAGCTGGTAACCCGCGTACGCCCCGACGATACCCTCGCCGGTGAGCTGCTGCCACCAACTCTCTGACTGTCGGTCCCACATCACCAGGTCGCTGTTGCGCAGGTTTCCGGAGACGCCGAATGTCAGGGTGGTGTCCTCAATTCGTCGGTCGAAGGCAACCGCGGAGTTGCACAGCGGGCAGAAGGTTACGGACACCGGGACGCCGCCCAGCGTGTCGTTGACAATCTCGTGCCAGGTCAGTATCGCCAGCGGATAGGCCCGCGCCACATTATTGATTTCCAGGGACACCACAGGCTCAACATCCTCCAGCCAGGTGGCGGCGTCGGCGATGCTCTCGAACTGTGGGTCGTCCAGCGGTGGGATGCCGTCGCGGCCCACGCCACCGGAGAGGAACTCTTCGTAAGAGACGGTGTGCAGGCTGAAGTCGGTCAGCCAGTTTCCGGTGCCGAAACGGGTCGCGTCGAGGGCGTTCTGATAGTCGGGGTCAGGCTCGACCATCGGGACAGGACCGTCGGCACCAGGGGCGGCCGCCGTCGGCTCCTCCGGCGTTGACGTTGGCGCTTCTTCGTTGCCTGCAGTGGGAGATGCTGCTGCGGACCGCACGGTGGCCGTGGGCTCGGACCCCGCTGTCTGTTCCGCACGGGTGGCGGGAGCGGTCTCTGCGGGAGTTGCATCCTCCGCTCCGCAGGCCGCCAGCAGCAGACTAACGACGGCCAGGCTCAGGGCGGGCAGGAAGAAAGACCGGCCGACCCAGCTAAAGAAGGTTGCCGCGGCCAACGGTCAGCCAGTAGAAGACGATGTATGCGCCCGCGATAACCATAAACGCCGATGCGATGGGCTGAATGTATGGCAGGGCACGGCGCATCATGCGCACCATGGCGCCCTTGAAAATTGCCATCCCCAGCGTCATCACCATTATCACCAAGCCCATTCCGATGGCATACAGGAAGAAGTTCCCCACCACCTGCAACAGCGAACTCGATGCGCTGCCGATGCCCACCACGGCAATGAAGATAGGCAGGGTGCAGCTCAGGGACGCGGTGCCGTATGAGAGGCCGAAGGTGAAGAAGCTTTTTACGCTGACGGTGTTGGGGTTGCCCAGCCGGTCTGCCGCCCGGGCGGCGATGCCCGTGTACAGCTTGCCACCGGCCACCATCCACGCCCCCGTGCCCACCAGCGCCGCGCCGATGATCAGTCCCAGCCAGGGCAGCAGGTCGCTGATGAATGACGCCGACAGTCCCACCGCGCCGCCCACGACGCCGAACAGCAGGATGAAGCCAGCTGAAACGGACCCGCCGATCACCAGTCCCCGCAGTATCGAGGCGGCCAGACCGGGGCGCTCGTCCTCGCTCAAATTCGAGCCGAGGTACAGGCCCAAATATGCGGGTAGCATGGCGAATCCGCAGGGGTTTACTGCTGACGCCATTCCTGCGGCGAACGCGAACAGGGCGGTGCCGCCTATGAGCCCGCCCAAGAACTCCTGCGAGTTCCCGGATAGTTTGCCCTCTACGAAGAGATTGATCGGGTCAATCCCTCCGCCGCTGCCGACGGCCAAGGCGCCGCCAACGGCAATGGCAAGCGCAATTGCGGCCACCGCGGCTGTAACCAGCCATGTACGGGTCGGTCCTTCTTTCAGGGATGAAATCGCTGCAATCATTGTTATCTATACGCCGGTGTGGAGCAGTTGGATTCCCGAAAATTCAGCGGATGGGATAATCTCCTGAGAGCCTTGGTTCATTTGCCGCAGTCGCGGCGGCCGGCGCCAGGACGACACGGTGATGGCTCACCGGAAGGGCTGAGGGTCGTAAATGCCTTCAGGCGCAAGGCCTCCGAACTTCTCGGAGTGCAGTACTTCTGCTAGCCCCTCAAGGACGTCTACCACCCTCGGACCGTGGCGGCTGGGGACGCGGCCGTCGAATACAAACGCCTGCTCGTTTTGAACTGCGGGCAGATCATCCCAGCCGGGCAATACGGTCAGCTTGTCTCGCGCCTCTTGCCACGACCGTTCCGGCCCGAAAGCACAGGGCATGATCATGAGGTACTCGGGCGCATATTCCCGTACCTCTTCCCACGAAAGTTCACGGGACTGCCCCCGCGGAATGGCAAGCCCTTCCTCGCCGCCGGCCATCTCGGAAATCTCCGGCAGCCACTGCCCGGTGTTGCGCAGGGGGTCCAGCCAGTCCAGGCACACCACGCGCGGACGCTCGGCCCCCGAGGGAACCCCCTCCGTCACTCGCTGAATCCGCGCCTCCAGCGAATCTCGCAGCTTTCGGCCTCGCTCCGGCACTCCAGCGGCGTTGGCAAGGTTGGTGATGTTCTGCAGGATGTCGCCCACCCCGCTGGGCCTGATGGTGAGGATCTCCGGCTGGTAGTCCAGCACTTTGGCCGCGGTCTCGTACACCGACCCACTGGCAATTGCGCACACCTCGCACAGCTCCTGGGTGACGATCAGGTCGGGACGCAAGCGGGCCAGCAGTCCCTCGTCGATCCAATACATGGGATTGCTGTTGGCGCGGGCCTGCTGTACCAGCGCGTCAATTTCCCCGCTGTCCAGATGCTTGACGTTGCGCAGGCTGTGGCTGACTACCGGAAGCGAAGCCGCCACCTCCGGGTAGTCGCAGGCGTAGGAGACCCCGATGAGATCGTCGCCAAGTCCGAGGGCATACACCATCTCGGTGGCGCTGGGTAGAAGCGAACAGATGCGCATTGGCTATTCCAATTGAGATGAGTCCATCAAGTATAATTCCGCCCTTCGTAAGCGTACAAGTAAAGTCGAACACCGGTATCTGCCGGCCGGGCCGTGATACAATTTCTCTACTGTCAGCTTGGGGAGACTTGCCCATGTCGGCCAAGATTCTATCTGGGACCGACCTGTCGGCGGAGATACGCTCCGAGGTTGCGACGGGCGTTGTCGAGATGCAGGAGAAGCACGGCGTAACGCCTGGCTTGGCCGTGATCCTGGTCGGTGGCGACCCTGCGTCGGCAGTCTACGTGAACAACAAACAGCGAGCCTGCGAGCAGGCCGGGTTGTTCAGCGACTCAGCGCAACTCCCCGATACAGCAACCGAGGACGAAATCTTGGCCGCTGTCCACGCATTCAACGAGGACCCCAGGGTTCATGGCATTCTCGTGCAACTGCCCCTGCCCGGCGGAATCGAACAGCACCGCATCATCGAGTCCATCGACCCGGACAAGGACGTCGACGGCATCCATCCCTACAACCTTGGCAAGCTCATGCAGGGCCGGCCAGACTTCCCGCCCTGCACCCCCGCCGGCATCGTCGAGCTCTTGGTGCGCAACGGCCACGACCCGGAAGGCGCCAACGTGGTCATCTGCGGGCGCAGCGACATCGTGGGCAAGCCCCTGGCGGCGCTGCTGATGCAACGAGGCCGTGGCGGTAACGCCACGGTCACCGTATGCCACACCCGCACTCGCGACTTGGCCGACGTGACCCGCGAAGCCGACATATTGGTTGCTGCTATTGGCCGCCCTGAGGCCATCACCGCCGACATGGTGCGTGACGCCGCGGTGGTGATCGACGTCGGCATCAACCGGGTGGATGATCCTTCCGCCAGACGCGGATACCGCCTCAAGGGCGACGTGGACTATGAGGCCGTTTCGCAAAAGGCCTTGGCCATCACTCCCGTTCCCGGCGGTGTCGGCCCCATGACCATCGCCATGCTCTTGGTGAACACGCTGACCGCCGCCCGCATCAGAATCCATGGCCGCCACCACTCCGGCTAGACCTGCAACCGTTCCTGAACCCGTGCGTACCAGCGACTTTGACTACGAACTGCCGCCCGAGCTCATCGCGCAGACACCCGTCGAACCCCGCGACTCCTCCCGCCTGATGGTATTGGACCGTGCCACCGGTGAACCGGAGCACCGCAGTTTCGCTGACGTTCTTGACTATCTCCGCCCCGGTGACCTCATGGTTTTCAACCAGAGTCGCGTGATCCCGGCGCGGCTGTTTGGCGTTCGCGATGACAATGGCGGTAGGGTCGAGTTCCTGCTGCTTCGCCGCGAGGCCGATGGCGTATGGGAAGCCCTTGCCCGCCCCGGACGGCGCCTCCGCCCTGGCGCTACCGTAAGCATCATCCCGCCCGATGGACTGGAGCTGCCTTCAGGGCTCTCAGTGGAGGTCCTGGAGTCAAGAGCAGAGGGACTCAAAGCAGTCCGGCTGTCGTCGGAAACTGCCATCGACCGCATGGGGCACACGCCGCTCCCGCCATACATCCGAAGCGCGCTTGATGACCCGGCGAGATATCAGACGGTCTACGCCAAGGAACCCGGCAGCGCCGCCGCCCCCACGGCCGGGCTGCATTTCACGCCGGAACTGCTGTCCCGCATCAGCGAATCAGGCGTTGAGACGGCTTTTGTAACCCTGCACGTCGGCTTGGACACCTTCCGTCCTGTGCAGGGTGATGACCCCACCGACCACCACATCCACACCGAGCGTTATTCGCTAGACGCTCCCACTGCGGACGCTCTGAACCGCGCTCGTGCCGACGGACGCCGTGTCATCGCTGTCGGCACCACCAGCGTCCGGGTCCTGGAGCAGGCCGCCGCAGATGCCGCTGGGACCGGCACAGTCAAATTCCAGCCAGTCGAGGGCGATGCCAGCATCTACATCTTGCCCGGCCACCGCTTCCAGGCTGTAGACGCCATGATCACCAACTTTCACCTGCCCCGTTCGACGTTGGTGATGCTTGTATCTGCCTTCGCGCAGCACGGGGCTGTCCAGGGAGATTCGGGGCGGGAAATGATGCTTTCCGCCTACTCGGAAGCCATCCGCCACCGGTACCGCTTCTACAGCTTCGGCGACGCCATGTTGATCCTGTAAGCCGTGGCATCGATTGGACCAACCGGACGCCGTCGATTCAGCCGACGCTCAGACGGATGTCGCCCAGCCCCTCGAAGGTGAAGGCGGCCTCGTCACCGGGGTTCAGGAACTTGGTGCTCACGATGCTGCCGGTCATCACCAGCATCCCTGCCTTCAGTTCCTTCCCTCGTCCTGCCAGCGTGTTGGCCAGCCAGGCCAGCGCGTCCAGCGGGTGTCCCAGCACGTCACGGCCATAGCCCTCGCCCGCCTGCTCGCCGTTGATCGTCATGGCACCACGGGAATTCTCGAGATCAACGCTCCGCCAGTCGGTCCTTTCCTGCCCCAGCACCACACCCGCATTCCAGGCATTGTCGGCGGCGACCCCCAGGAAGTAGAGATTGCTGTAATCCGCGCCTCGGTCGTCCACCAGCTCGAAGGCAGGCATCAGCGCACCGACCGCCCCCGCCACGCCTTCGCGGCCGTAAGGCGCGCCGCTGGCCGGCAGGTCGGCAGACAGCCGCACCGCCACCTCACATTCCGCTCCAATGCGCACGAAGTCAGCGGCCCCCACTGACGCGGGGGAGTAATGCACGCCGTTCTCGAAGACTGCTCCGGCCGCGGGTTCGTCGAACCCCACCATCCGCTGCATCACCGGAGTGGTGAGTGCAATCTTGTAGCCTACGATAGCCCCGCGCTGGGGCGCGAGCAGCGCCTGGAAGGCCTCTTGCATGTCATAGGCCTCATGGATCGTGGCGGGCGAGATGTCGTCGGGCAGCGCCTCGTATTTCCGGCGCTCGCGGTGGGCCTCAAACAGGTGTTGCGCCGCTCGCTCAGCCTTACTGATTTGGGCCATTACCGAAACCTCCGCGGCAGTTACTGGTCTGCCTCTCGAATACAGGTTGATCCTGTCGCAGGATGATTCTCGCGTTTGCCAAGCACGATGATTATACAAGCTGCAGCAGTTGCAGGGTGTTGCCGTCTGGGTCGCGGAAGGTCGCTACCCATCCGCCCCAGCTTTCCTGCTCCGGCTGCCGGATGAACTCCACGCCGGCATCGGCCAGCCTTGCTGCTACGACGTGGATGTCGGCCACCCCCAGGTGCGGCATAAAGCGATATGGGTCCCTCGATTTCCCAGACACCCGGTCGTGCAGCCCGATGTTGAACCGCACCTCACCCAGTTCGAAAGCGATGAAGTCAGGGTGGCGGGAATGCAGGGGAAGCTGCAGCACTTCGTTGTAGAAATGGAACATCCTGTCCAGATCGTCGGTCCAGAATGTTACCCCCACAACTCCCGTGATCATCGCCGTAACCTCCGAAAAGCAAAACCGGCCAGTGTGTATCACCGGCCGGTTTCCAAAGTTTTCCTTCTGGGATGCCTCGAAGGCGGGCTAGACCTCTGCCAGCTCTCCCCGGCGCTTCGCCTCTGAGCAGCGGGGGCAATGGCCGTAGAAGTCCACGCGCTGCCATCCCACCTCAAAATCGGAGTTCTGGGAGATGCTGTTGCGCAGACTCACTACCATGTCGTGAACGTCGCTGGATGTGTCGGCGTCGATTACGTTCTCGCATTCGATGCAGACGAGGTTGACGTGGGGCTCCATATTCGGCTCGTACCGGGACATCCGCTGGAACGGCAATTCCTGTATCAGTCCGCTCTTCTGCAGTACGCCCAGCGTGGAATAGATCGTGGCCAGGGTCATAGACGGGAAGTGGTCTCGGACCCGTTCGTAGATCTGCTGAACCGTGGGGTGGTCTTGTGAATTCAGGACTACCTCAGCGATAGCCAGCCTCTGCGGAGTAACCCGGACGGCCCACTCCCGCATCCGCTCCACCAACTCCTGCTGTGTCAACATAAACCGCTCCGGGGAGGCTCAAATGCCACCGGGTCAGGTGCCGGGACACCCACCTGATCAATTTCAAAAGCCTCTAATACTATATCGCCAATGGGGAACTCAGGCAACCGCAATGCCCGCGCGCTCTCGCTCATCCGTCCTCAATTTGCGGGTGACAAGCCGCTCCCTACCCCGTGGATGTGGCTGACGACCGGAGCACCAGCCTTGAGAAAAATGACGGGATACTTACGTTGAACAGGTAGTAGACGACCGGCACCACAACAAGCGTAAGCGCCGTGGAACTGATCAGACCGCCGATTACGACTGTCGCCAACTCCGCGCTGATGATGCCGCCCTCGCCGCCGGAGAAAGTTGCCAGCGGCAGCAGGGCGAAGCTGGTGGTAAGCGCCGTCATCAGGATCGGTCGTAGCCGCACGCGGCCCCCTGCCACGAGCGCATCGGCCACTGACATTCCCCGCTCCCGCAGTTGCTCGACGAAGGCAATCAGCACGATGGCGTTGGTTACCACGATTCCGATCAGCAGCAGGAGACCCATCATTGCCGGCAGGCCCAGGGATCGCCCGGTGATGGCCAATGCCACTGTCACCCCGATGAGCGCCAGGGGCAGGCTGGTGATGATGATGAATGGATTTCGCAACGACCCCAGGCTCCCGACCATCACCAGATACATCAGGACGATGCCGATGGCCATGGATAGGAATATGGCCTGGAACCCCTCGGCAATGTCGGCGAAGATGCCGCCACTGGTCACGGTCACTCCGGGCGGAAGATTGAGTTCCGCAATCTTCTGGTCAATCTCCACCCCCACAGCCTTGGTGTCCTCGGCCGTGATTTCACCGGTAATGCTGGCGGACCGTTGCCGGTCGGTGCGGCTGATTCTCACCGGGCCCTCTCGAGTAGTGAGCCGGGCCAGGTCATCCAGGGGAGCAGTTCCACCCGGCCCGGAGATGATAAGGCCCCTTATCCCGTCCAGGCTGTTTACCGATTCGCGTCCGCCGGACAACACGACCTCGGTCGCCTTTCCGTCGATGTTGATGGTGGTTACGGATCGTCCCACGAGGAACTGGCTGAGCTGGAATCCCACTTGGCGGGATGTCAACCCGATGGCCGCTGCCGCTTCCGGGTCAACCTCGACCGCGACCTCCTCCCTGGCCTGGGCGATGTCGCTGGACAGGTTGACCACGCCGTCCGTCGTGCTCAGGGACGTCACCAGTTCCTGGGAAACCCTGGTTATGTCCTCGTAGTCTGATCCCGCTACGCTGATTTCCACGCCGCCGGCAGGAGGGCCGTCCTGCAGCTCGGTAATCCGCAGTTGCCTACCGGGGCTCTGAAGCTGCTCTCTCAGGTAGCCGGCTGCGTCTTCAGGAGCTTCTGGGGTCAGAAAGATAAACAAGCTGGCCTGGTTGAACGAGGCAGGTATGCCACCACTGCCCAGATCGGTGGCTCCCACAGTTGCGGTGTAGATTTCGGAGATGCCCCTGATATCATCCTCGATCTGCATCACCTCCCGAAGCGTACGATCAGGGGGAGTCCCGGGAGGGAGAGTGAGGTTCACTTCCACGTATCGCTGCCCGCCGCTGGGGAACAGGGTTACCGGTATCTGTGTCAGCAGCCCCAGGCTGGCCACCGTGACGACCACGGCAGCGATGATGGAGATTGCCTTGTGTCCCAGCGCCCAGCGGAGAATCGGCGTGTAGATACGCTGCATCCAGGTCTCGTTGACGAAGGCAATGTCGTCCTCTCCCGCGCCCTCCGGCAGGTCGCCCGGTCGCAGCAGGTAGGCACCCAGCACGGGCACCGCCGTCAGCGCCACCACCAGCGATGCCGCAAGAGCAAACACCACGGTAAGGGCAAAGGGCAGGAAGAAAGCGCCCACCAGGCCTTGGATGAACGCCAGGGGTATGAATACCACAATGGTGGTCAGCGTGGAAGCCAGAATCGCCGGGCCGACCTCGGTAGTGGCATCCAGTGCCGCCCGCCACCTCTCGCGGCCTGCCTGAATGTGGCGGTATACGTTCTCCAGCACCACGATGGCGTCGTCAACAACGCGGCCCACCGAAATGGCAAGACCGCCGAGTGTCATGAAGTTGAGCGTCATATCCTGCCATGTCATCAGCAGGATTCCTGTGAGAATGCTCAGGGGTATGGACAGGGCAATGACCAGGGTGGGGCGCAGCGTGGTCAGCAACCCGCGAATCACCGTCGGCCTGATGCTGATCATGAAAATGAACACCACCGCCACAGCGAAAAGGAATCCGAACAGCGCTTCCTGCAGCAGGGTATCGATCTGGGTCTGTATCTCCGGTCCTTGGTCTGTGACTATGACGATATCGACGCCCGGCGGGATGTTATCAAGGCCCTCAATCGCGGCACGGACTCCATCGGTCACCTCGATAGTGTTGGCCTCGGCGTCCTTGATGACGGAGACATTGATTGCTGGCTTGCCATTGGTGCGTGAGATGCTGGTTGGCATCCCCTCGGTCAGTCGCACATCGGCCACGTCGCGCAGGCGGACCGGTCCCGACGGCGGTGAGGCCACCACAAGGTCGCGTATTTCTTCCACCGAACCAAGGGTGTGGATCGTCTTCACGGGCATAGAACTGCCCGCGCCGAAAATCAGCCCGGCAGGAAGCGTAATGTTGTTGTCGCTGAGGGCCGCTGCGATCTGGGGAAGCGCGATCCCATTCTCCAGAAGTCGCCCGGGGTCGGCAGAAACCTGCACCTGCTGTTGGACCTCTCCGGTCACGGTTATCTGCTGAATGCCGTCGATTCCGTTGAGTTCGGGCAGGACCCTGGTCTGCACGAATTCGGACACCTCCTCGGTGCCGTTGTCGGAGACGACGCTGAACTGCATGACTGGAAACTGGTCCGGGTCAAAGCGGCCTACATCGGGTACGTCCACGCCCTCAGGAAAGGCCAGGACGCTGACCTGGTTCTGGATGGCGCTCTGCGCCTCTGCCATATCCGTTCCATACTTGAACGTCGCCAGGACAAGGGAGTTGCCTTCGATGCTGGTGGACTGGATGCCCTCGAGCCCCTCTGTCCCCTCGATGACCCGCTCGATCGGGACGGTCACGTCCCCGACGACCGCCTCCGGATCGGCAGAGGGGTACGAGGTGGCGACCACCACCAGGGGGAATTCGATTTCCGGAAACAGCTCAACCTGCAGCGAGTTATAGGCAAATACGCCACCGGCCAACAGGATAATTACCGCCAGTAACGTGACCGTCCTTCGGCGTATGGCGGTGGCAGTTATAAAGCGCATTTTCTCTCCGCAGGCATTCTGTTGCGTGGGCTCCGATAGCGCAAAAAATCGCCGTCCTGCTTCACTCCAAGGTTAGCAGCGACGGCGCGGTCAGGGCGCGCGCCAAGAATTCACGCCAGGATTTCACCGGATAGCGTGTAACTCCCCGGATTGCCTAGTGCTTACGATTATAATACGACTATGCCCGACAGGTGGATTGGACTTATGAACCTCGTGTGGCAATTTCGTGGAATACTAGCCCAGGCTCAGACACATTTAGTTCACAATTTACAGACGTAGCGCGGACGAGATTGTTACCCGCTCGCTAATATGATGAACGGCGCCAGATACAAACTGCTCTACGACGGGGCCTGCCCGGTATGCCGCCGCGAGGTGTTGTGGCTGCACCGCCGTCGCCCGGACGCGATCGACGCGATTGACACCTCAGCCCACGACTTCGAAGCCGCGTCCTACGGACTCACTGCTGAGCAGGTCGACGCCGCTCTCTACGGTGTCCAGCCCGACGGCAGCATCACCGTGGGAATGGACAGCTTGCGGGAAGGATATCGCTTGGCCGGACTGGGATGGCTGATCACTTGGACGGGCTGGTGGCCGGCGCGCCCGCTCTTCGACGCGTTCTACCGCGCCTTCGCCCGCAACCGCATGCGCATAGGGAGGCTACTGGGGCGAGACGACGACTGCGGAGACCACTGCCGGCTCTAGCAGGCTCCCGGTTTCGATTCAGGCCTGATTCTTCTACAGCCACGCAGTCCCCCTCCCTAAGCTTCTCGCCATTGGTCAGCGAATAGTCGACGGCTTTCTCTGTATACCAACGCGATTACGAGTTTGGGTCTGGCTTTACTCATTCGGAAAGTAGTTCCTCCTGAAGACCCGGCTACTCCCCTGCACTCCGGTCGCAATCCAGCCTATTGCCGGTTAATGTCTCGGCCGAACTACCCACCCAGCTCGGCTCCCGCCGTCGTTCAGGCCCGACCTGTTGGTGCTCGAAGACGGTGAGGGCTCAGGCGGGGGATAGTGAACCGGTTGGATTCGGCGCCCCGGCTACCGAAGTCTGGTAGAGCCAGAATTCCGCCAAGGAATAGTATGAGCGCGCCACTTGGCGCGCTCATTCCTTTTCCGCATACCAACCTGGTTAAGTTGCCTTTAACCACTGACGCCGGTAATCGTCCCTGGCGCAGTCACACCTGGCGAAGTTGACGTCCCTCGACCTGCGTCCTGTGTCAGGAGACGTGATTTGTCGAGCCGCCTATTCTGAACACGGAGAAGATTATTGCGTTGAGAATTATGACCGGAATGAAGGCGATGACAACCACGAAGAAGGCGCGCCACATGGAGTCGAAGTCCAGGGTCTGCCGCAGGGAGATGATCATCGCCGCCAGCTGCCATATGAACACTGCGAAAGCAATGAAGCCACCCGCCGCGGGAATGAAGTAGAGAATGCTGAGCAGGCCCGGCGTCTGGGCGAATCCAGTGCCCCGGGCCACCTGCCCCCAGTTGGCGTGTGTGGCGGCCGTCTTGAGGATCGTGGTCCCGACCAGCATGGCCGCAAGGGCCCACACGGCCCACGACACAACCCCGCGGATGACGCCGAATATGACCCCCCTGAGAATGTCGCCGTCACCCGCCAGTATCCCGCCGATGCCGCCGGCTATGGACACGAGGATGACGACTGCGATCGCCTGCCACGTCGCCCCAGTGTCGTGTTCGACGTCCTCGAAAGTATCTGGGTCCAGCCGCGCCGCGCCCAGCATTCTCAATAGCATCCCGTCACCTCACCAACCAGAACGGATAGGAGTCAAGAGCTGCATCGGATCGCCGCACCGGGCCGCCGAAGAGCGACGTGAGCGTAACAAATTCGGCCTGCGGTGTTGAACAGAAATCGAAGCGAGTCTTGCCGAAAACTGGCCCCTTCTCTGGTCAACCGACCGGCTCGCAGAGTTGTCCTTGTCGTCGCTTGGGCAAACGGCGTCATTTGTTGGTTATAATCTTCGGCAGGCCAATCGACATGGCAATGCAATCGGAACGTTAGCGAGGGACCATGAAGTACGACGTGATTATTGTTGGAGGAGGGGCCGCCGGATCGGTGCTGGCTGGCAGATTGTCGGAGGACCCGAACCGTTCGGTGCTGCTGCTTGAGGCAGGGAAGGACTACCCCGATTTCGATCACATCCCAGACGAGGTCAAGTATGGCCACACCCGGTATGCCGAATCACCGGAGTCCAGCCACAACTGGGCTCTCCGGGGCATGGCCACGGAAGAGCAGGGCGAGATCCACGTGGCCCAGGGCAAGGTCATCGGCGGCGGCTCGTCGATCAACGGCCAGGCCATGCAGCGCGGGCTCTCCGAGGACTTCGAC
The DNA here is from genome assembly GCA_965215675.1 of Dehalococcoidia bacterium. Classification (GTDB taxonomy): domain Bacteria; phylum Chloroflexota; class Dehalococcoidia; order Lucifugimonadales; family UBA3495; genus VXOI01. The sequence goes on from OZ244112.1 coordinate 1,329,517, forward strand.
GACTGGGCTGCGCTGGGCAATGACCAGTGGTGCTACAGCAACGTGCTGCCCTTCTACCGCAAGACGGAGAACGACCTGGACATACAGGACGACTTCCACGGCACCGAGGGGCCGATGCCGGTGCGGCGCCGGGTGTCCAGCCCAGAACCCGCCATCCAGCGGGCTTTCCGAGAGGCCTGCATCCGCGAGGGGCACTCGACCGTCGAGGACACCAACGGCGGCAATCCCGTCGGCGTGGGCGTGTCTCCCACCAACAACCTGGGCGGCGTGCGAGTCAGCACCGCCATTGCCTACCTGAGCCAGAACCGGCACCGCCTCAACCTGACGGTCCGGGGTGAGGTCTACGTCCGCCGGATTCTGTTCAGCGACGGGAAGGCCGTGGGAGTTGAGGCCGAAAGTGGCGGCGAGATATTCACGGTCGAGGCGGAAAAGGTTGTGCTCAGCTCCGGCGCCCTCCGCTCGCCTCAACTGCTGATGCTGTCGGGCATCGGGCCGAAGGACCACCTGGAAGAGATGGGCATTCCCGTCGTCCGCGACCTGCCCGGGGTTGGCCAGAGCCTGTTCAACCACCTCAGCATCCACATCAACTTCAAGGTCAAGGACGGCGTGGACCTGTCCCCCGATATGGATGCGCCCCACTACCGGTTGATTTTCACCGCCCCAGACTCCGAACTGGAGCATGATCTGGTGCTCTCCACGGTGAACGTGGTGGACGAGCGGGAGGAGCGCGTGGGCGGCGTACGGACGAGGTACCGGACCGGCGACGTGTCCCCCGACCGGGCGGCCCGCCTCTCCTGCACCCTTGGCGTTCCCCGCGGCTCCGGGCACGTGCGGCTGGGCTCCGCCGATCCGTCGGAGCAGCCTTCCTTCAACTACCGTTACCTCCAGCACCCCGAGGACGTGCGCCGGGTCAGGGAGGGGGTCCGATTTGGCGCCAGGCTCCTGGAATCCGGGGCCTACAGCGACGTCGTCGACTACCGTATCACCCCGACCGACGAAGAGCTGCGGGATGACGAAGCCCTCGACCTTTACATGCGCCAGACGGTCGGAACGGCCCGGCATGTCTCCGGCACCTGCCGCATGGGACCCGACTCCGACCCCATGACCGTTGTCGACCAGTACTGCCGGGTCAAGGGCGTTCAGAACCTCTGGGTCACCGATGCCTCCGTGGTGCCGCAACTGCTCAGGGGCGGCGGACTGCATCCCACGGTGGTCATGATCGGCGAGCGCGTCGTCGACTGGATCGCCCAGGGTTAGCCATTTCGTCCGACGTTGCCGGATAACTGACCCTTGGAAACACGCGGGCTATGGGAGCGGCGAAGCGCCCATAGCCCGCGTGTTTTTGAGAATTGAAAGTCCGGTCTATTTGGCGGTTATGCCACCGTCGATGATCAGCTCTATGCCCGTGGTCCAGGCGGATTCGTCGGAGGCGAGGTAGAGCGCGCCGTAGGCGATGTCTTGGGAGACGCCCAGGCGCCCCAACGGCACCTCGTCGGTGCGCTGCTTCAGCACCTCGGGGTTGTCGGATATCCCGGCCAGCATCGGCGTGTCCACCGGTCCCGGATGGATCGAATTGCAGCGGATATTCTCCGAGGCATGCTGTATGGCCGTGGTCTTGGTGAAGGTACGCACCGCTCCCTTGGAGGCGCTGTAGGCGCTGCCGGTCAGGGGACGGCCCAGGATGCCCGCTATGGACGACACGTTGATGATTGAGCCACCCCCGGCGCGGCGCAGTGCGGGCAGCGCCTTCCGCGTCCCAAGGAACACGCCCTTGACGTTCACCTGCATGATCCGGTCCCAGAGCTCTTCCGTGGTGTCCTCAATCTTCTCGTCATTGGCGATGCCAGCGTTGTTCACCAGCACGTCCAGCCGGCCGAAGCGGCCCTCTGCGGTGTGAATCGCGTCCTCCCAGTCAGAGTCGCTGGTTACGTCGAGGTGAACATACACTGCCTCTCCGCCGGACTCCGTTATCCGCCTTTCCACTGAATGGCCCTCGTCGTCCAGGACGTCGCCGAACACCACCCTGGCGCCTTCGGCAACGAACATCTCGGCCTCCAGGGCCCCCTGGCCCCTGGCGCCGCCCGAAATCAATACCACTTTTCCGTCCAGCCTGCCCATTGAGTCCCTCCGTCATTCACTTGGTTTGAGCGCCAACATTCTATCAGCGCCCGCGTCGCCGTTGTTCGAGGGTTGCCTTGCGAAACAGGCGGTCGAACCATGCATTCCGGTTTCGAGCACCGGGCAGCTCCGGGCCGTGGATGCCCGTTTTCTTGGGCATGACGGTTTGGGAGCGGGTGTGGCGGTAGACGACGACCTGCGGGCGGGTGAGGGCGTCGGAGCGGACCTTGATGGCGGCGTAGACGGGGGTGGAGGTGGCGTAGTACTCGCCGTACTCGGCGCGGTTCCAGCCGCCACCGGCGCCGGCGAGGACGGAGAGGCTGTCGACGTCGGCGGAGGCGAGGCCGCTGGCCTTGGTGCGGCCCTGGCTTTCGCGGGGGTGGCGGTTGCCTGCCGGGGTGACGGCCCTGCGCCGGGGGAGGTGCTGGGCCAGCTTGTGGAGCATTTGGTCAGCCTCCTTGTTGGAGTTTTGCGGTAGTTTCCGGTTGGGTTGGGTGGGGCATTCGAGGCAAGGCCCCGACTTCCGTTTTTGATGCGCTTAGTGACGGGGGTTTGGATTCCCGCTTTCGCGGGAAAGACGGAAGATCGCGGCGATGACGGTAAGGTGCTCGGGCCACTGGGTTGTCGGGTTGGGGTCTGCTTAGTGTCAGGGGTATGGAAATCGCTGACATTCGCTGACATTGGGTGGGTTATGGGGGCTTGGGTCCCCGCTTTCGCGGGGATGACGAAAGATCGCGGTGATGACGGTTGGGTGCCGGGGGGTGGCGGTGGGCAGCGGCGGTGATGGCGGTCGGGTGCTGAAAATTTCGCTATTCCCGTTCATTTCCGAGCATTTCCGAGCGTTGAGTGGCGACCCCGTGGTCCGGCAGGCTCCTGGTTCGGGGGGCTCACGACGAGCGGGGATGGCGGTTGGGTGCGACCTGGGTGGGGCCGATCCGGGGTTACGGGGGTTTGGGCCCCCGCTTTTGCGGGGGTGACGAAAGATCGCGGGGATCAGGCGGTGCCTGGGATATGCCGTTCCAGGTTGTTCAGCCAAGGACCATCGGCGGACCAGGGGAGCAGGGTGGTGATGATTCCCCTTATTACGGGACGCCTGTCGTCGTCGATGCACCGCTGGAGGTATTTCTCGAAGGCCATATAGGTATGAAGTCGGAAGCCGGCGTCGGCCACCTTGCGGACGCAGGCGTAGGGGTCGGGTTTGGGCTGCTTGTTGGCAATGGCGATGTGCCAGAGCTCGGTGATCTCATTGGCGACGCGGCTGAGCCGAATGATGGCCAGCTCTGGGGCGAATTTGCGTTTGAGGACCTCGACGGCGCTCCTGATCTGGCGTAACGACATATGGCGCGACGACATGATTCAGTCTCCTGATGGTTTCCGAAAATTTGGATAATCCGCTTATTTCCGATCAAAACCGAGCATTTCCGATCATTTTTGCCTTTTGCCCCTGGCAGTTGCGCGCGACTCCGTGCTGGGATCCGGCCTGCGGCGGCGGGTTGTATTTCCATGTATTCAGGCTAGTACTACAACGACGGGTTCAGGGTGGAGGGTCCATTCTGCCTTCACAGCGGGCGGAGCGGCGTCTCTCGTGGGAGCGGCGCGCCCGTTCGTTGCGTAGCTGCGTATCCTCCAGCCACAACAGCAATTGATCGGGCCCGAACCGCTCCCGGGGCAGCATCTCACGCACCACCCGGTACACCTGCGGGCGGGTGATCCGGGGCATCTTTTTCCCCCCAATCCTGCTGCAGGCCCAGCAGGAACGCTCCGCCCAGCAGGCACATGGCTATGTGGTGATGCCAGCCTGCCCAGCTCCGGGTCTCGTATTCGTCCAGCCCAACGTCGCCCTTTTCAGTCTCGAACTCCGTTTCTATGCGCCACCTGGAACCGCCCACGTATGCCAGAGTCTCCAAAGCTGTGTCCTCGGGTGCGTTGGACAGGTAGTAGCGAGGTTCGCTGCCGTCCAGGTTCCGGCGGTAGACCGCCCAGTGGATTTCGCCGGGCTTGCGCCTCCGCCGGGCTTGCGCCACCTGGTAACCCGCACCCGCTGGGCGCTGAACCGGTAGGTGCGCGGCCCTTGGCTTCCCTCTGCCACCGTTATCTCCCGCCAGGCCTCCTCCGGCAACTCATCACTGCGCTGCTCCTGCCCTGCTCCATGGTCCGGCGCTGCCCATCCCGCAGCCTGGGTTTGCGGGGGCGCCCGAACCCTGGATGTGAATTGCCTGGATATTCCGGACTGGTCCAAGCCGGCTCCAAAGGCCAAGCCGTGGTGCCGCCCGGAACGTCCAGCACGTACCGCATACCCAAGGCCGCCAGTCCCTCCCGGAAGGACGGCGACATCCCGAAGGCGTCATCTCCGGCAACCCACCCGGCCTCCAGATGGCCCAGTTCCATGGCCTGCGCCAGCATCTCCAAGGCCAACTCCGTCTTCGAACGGTAGCTGCGTCTCTCCGCCGGCACACCCGCCGCCTGACACCGGGCATCGTCCGAAGCCCAAACCTGGGGCAGGTACAGCCGTTTGTCCACCAACGCCCGGCCCAGCGGGCTGACGTAGGCCAGGAACATCCCGGCCTGGCAGTTGGCCACCTTCCCCAGCCTGCCGCAGTACTGCCGGGCCACTCCCACCGATTTCCTCCCCTGCTTGGGAAAGTCGCTGCCGTCGAACACCCACACGGCCTCGGGATGCCCCAGCCTGGGGGCCAGGTATTCCTGCAACCGCCCTATTACTGCGTCATCGGACCACCGGGCCTCGGTGAGAAAACGCTGCATCGCCCGGGCGGAGATGCCCACCGATTCGGAGAGATTCTCGGCGTTGCGCCGCTCCCCGGCCTGCACCAGCAGGGCTTGAAGATAGTTCCGGCTGTGCTCCCGCCACTGCTTGCGTCCGAAGGAGTCCGCAAAAAAGGCGTGAAATTCCTGAAAGCTGTCGTAGACCCGCTTGAAGCTCGCCGCATCCATCACCCAAACCGCCCATCATCATCTGGCCAGCTATCCTACCAAACAACTCGTCGTTGTAGTACTAGAGATGTGTCATGAGGCTTGTAAAGGGGCAAGTGTCAGCAATTTTGGGGGACGGCGCGTGGGGATACGGGTTCCTGTCCTGCCCTGGATTTGCGGGCGTGACGGGTACAAAGCTGGGGATTACGGGACTGATGTTGAGGCAAGGGTTGAGATAGTCGCCAGAGGGTGCGGTTCAGGGTAATCGCGTCTTATTGCTCAGCACACAATATTGGTCTGAAAGGCGGTGGAGATGGGAGTGGCAGTGCCTCCTTCGGTTCCGGGTGCGAGGGTAGACGGGGGTTTGGATTCCCGCTTCCGCGAGAATGACGATCGGGGGTGCGGTACTGATGTTGAGGCAAGGGTTGAGATAGTCGCCAGAGGGTGCGGTTGTGGTTTCGGGTGTGCCGAGGAATGACGGCATGGGGCGGGCGGGCTATAATCGTTGCGACCGCCTCGGCCGCCGGAAACGGGGTCGCGATATGGGGCGGATGAGAAAGGGGGACAGCTATGCCGCAGCGCACTTTGTGGATGCACGGCGCAAATATGCAGGTGGAATATCCGAACCGAATCACCTCGGCGCGGGCCACCGGGCCTTTCGTAAGGATCGAGGGAGCCAGGGGTCAGAACACCTGGCTGCACTTCCCGCTGCCCACGCCGGCTGTCATCGACGGTGCGAGGATGAAGATCGACGGCGCCCTGGTCAGCTTCCGCACCCGCGAAAACGCCGCGGTGAACGAGATCATCGTCTATGACGGCGACCAGCGAATCGTCGAGCATATGGACCAGGACCTGCGGGGTGAGCATCCGGAATACCGCGTTGCAATCCCCGGCAGCCCTGAAATCAATCGCGGCATCAACGTCGTTCTGGGCGTGACCTTCGACAGCGTGGCGCCGGACGTTCGCTCCATGCAGATTGAAATCATCGGCGTCGGCCTCGAGTACACTGGCTAAGCCACCGGGTAGGCCACCGGACAACCGTTCCCCTGCAGGGGAAATGCCTGCATTCTCGCCCGTCCTCAATCTATACAGGGCGGGCGCTTTAACGGAGAGCTTGAATGACCGTGCACAAGAACTACATCGGCGGACAGTGGGTTGAGTCGGTTTCGGGCCGCACCTACCCTGTCTACAACCCAGCCCACAAGGACCAGGTGGTGGCCGAATTCCAGACATCCAACGCTGAGGATGCGGGAATCGCAGTAACGGCGGCCCGCGAGGCCCTGCCCGGTTGGGCCAACACCCCCGCGCCGGGTCGTGCGGCGGTCCTTTACAAGGCCCTGGAGATCCTCGGACGCCGCGCCGACGAGATTGCCACGGCGATCACCACCGAGGAGGGCAAGCCCATCGCCGACGCCCGGGGCGAGGTGCGCCGCGCCATGAACATCATGGAATACGCCGCGGGCGAGGGCCGACGCATGTTCGGCTACACCACGCCGTCGGAGCTTCCCAACACCGTGGCCTACACGGTCAAGCGGCCTCTCGGCGTCGTGGGAATTATCACGCCGTGGAACTTCCCGGTCGCCATTCCTGTTTGGAAGATGGCCCCGGCCCTGATCTGCGGCAATGCCCTGGTCTTCAAGCCCGCCTCCTCCACCCCGCTGTGCGCCGTCAAGCTGGCCGAGGTCTTTGAGGAAGCCGGTCTGCCCGCCGGAGTGTTCAACCTCGTTACCGGCCCGGGCGCGCAGGTGGGCAACGCCCTGGTCGAGGACACGCGGGTCAACGGCATCTCCTTCACCGGCTCGACCGAAATCGGAACCGACCTCTACGCCAACAGCGCTCGCAGGCTGAAAAAGGTGCAGGCCGAGATGGGCGGCAAGAACGCCGTGATAATTCTGGCCGACGCCGATATGGACAAGGCCCTCGGCGGCATCGTTCAGGGCGCCTTCGGCTCCACCGGCCAGCGCTGCACCGCAACCAGCCGCGTCATCGTCGAGGACTCGGTCTACGATGAGTTCATGACCGGCCTGCTGGAACGCACTGCCGGCCTGCGCGTCGGCGACGGCATTGATCCCGAGGTGGACGTATCACCCCTGTGCGGCCAGAGCCAGCACGAAAAGGTACTGGAGTACATCGGCGTGGGCACCGAGGAGGGCGCCAACCTGGCCTTCGGCGGCCGCGAGCTGACCGGCGGCGAGTTCGACGAGGGTTACTACGTGGAGCCGACGGTGTTCACCGATGTGTCGCCGGACATGCGCATCGCCAAGGAGGAGATCTTCGGGCCGGTGCTGACGGTCTTCAAGGCCAAGGACCTCGATGAGGCGATCAGCATCTCCAACAGCGTGGAGTTCGGGCTGTCCTCTTCGGTCTACACCCGCGACATCAGCAGGGCCTTCGAGTACATCAACACCGTCGAGACCGGCATGGTGCACGTCAACGCACCAACCCTGGGCGGCGAGGTCCACCTGCCCTTCGGCGGCCTGAAGTCGTCCGGCGTGGGCCAGCGGGAGCAGGGCACCGAGGCCTTCGACTTCTTCACCGAGACCATTACCGTCTACATCGACCACGGTGAGGCGGCCCGCCAGCAGGCCCGCTTCATCTAGGCCCGATTCATTTCGGGCCGGTTGACGAGACCAGGGCAGGCGCCTCTACCTCGGTTTGTACGATGAGAGGGGCCTGCCGTTAACGGTGATGAGGCCTTCAACTCCGGATTCAAACCCTGACCGCAGCGGGACGATGGTCTCGTCCATCGGAAAGTCCTTGGTGCACATCACCTCGCGGTCCGCCACGTGGTGATGCGTGATTCTGACCTCGATGCTGGTCGGATCGTGGCGCACCACCTCGTAGCCGTTGTACTGGGTGCAACTCCCGCTGGGCCTGCCTGACACAACTCGCAGCAGGTATCCCCCCGGCTCGCCCGCGATCTCCTTGATGTTGGCGCTCTGGATGAGCGATCCCGCGATGTAGGTGCGCCCCAGCGCGGGATCAGGGGGCGTGAAGGCGGCGGTTTCGAGGCCGTTCACGACGACGCGGTACAACGTGCCGGGCTTGAGCGGCGCCGGGACCGGCAGCACCTCGTCCAGTTCCACCATCTCCTCATCGCAGGGAATCGCCCAAGACGACTTCGGCGGCTGCATCAGGGTAAGGCGGACGTTGATGTTGCTGCCATCCAGCTCCCCGGCCTTGTTGCCGGGCCGCGCACAGCCCTCGATGGTGGACTGCAGGTAGACAATCCGCAGCAGGGGTTCTGCCTCGTTCGGCAGCAGGTTGGCGCTGATAACTTGAGCAGGCAACTCCACCCACGTGCGCCAGTCAGCTTCGTCGTCCTTTCCCTCCCATTCGCCGTCGGAGGGCGGTTGGGCGAGGACCAGCAGCATGTCCACGCTGCTGGGGTTCCCGCGGGTGATCACGTCATAGGCTGTATCGTTGATGAAAGCCAGCCGCCCGTCGGACTCTGTGATCCTGGCGCTGATCCCGTAGGTGTTTCGAGGGTCAATGTCGTCGCGGTTGTACTCCACCCTGAACTCGATGGGGACCTGGCCCGGATTGCTGATGGTCTGGCTTGCGATCAAGGGAGCCGGTGCGTCGGCGTAGGAAACGTCACGGAGTTCCACCTTGACCGTGGCGCCAGGAGTGAGCGCCAGCCGCTCGCGGTACGAAACGGTACCAGACACGGACGCGTTTGCTCCCTGCCCCGAGACAATCTGGGAGGTCGAACCGGTCTCACCCATCCCTTCCTGGCAGGAGGCGAATCCAAGCGTCATGGCGATCAGCAATGCCATTATGGAAACCATGCAAACCCCCGTCGCGCGGTCATACTACTGTAGATTCCAGAGATTCTCGGAACCGGCAGCAGTAGAGTCTCAAAGCAAGCTGCCGTCCTGCCTTTCCCCGAAATCGGCATTGGCTGCTTCTAACAGGCTGCCTATGAAGAATGATACGCGGGAAACGACGTGATGGTTCCCGTAATGGCCAGGCGATGGGTGTGGAGGGTAGATGTTGCGGTGAGGGAGTGGGGGAGCTCGTTTGGACAGAGTGGAGTGCAGCGCTTGAGCTTGGGGGCTGGAATCGCCCCGTTGCGGTCCCCTGGAACGCCGGCGGAGTGAGCACGGGGACAGTGAATAGCGGCAGGCTGCTGCCCAAGTGGACCAAGGTCGGTTCAGTAGCGAGGTTCGGCGTCAGGGAGGCGGAGTCAGCTTGGGTCGGGCACGTTGTCCAGCAACCCGTTTCTGACGGCCCAGACCACTAGTTCCTGCTTGGACTTGGCTTGCAGCTTTCTCTGTATGCCGTATATGGAGTTGCGAATCGTCAGCGGACGCTTCCCCCTGACCTCCGCGATCTGGGCATAGGATAATCCTTGGGCGAAAAGGGTGAGGATCTCCTGCTGCCGCGTCGTGAGCCGACGCGTCTCAGCGGCGTTGGCTCCCCGGTAAGAGAGGCGCCTGCCCACAAGGAGTTGCTTGATCACCTCGCCCGGGATGCGAAACTCACCCTCGGCGACGTCGCGTACCGTGGCAAGGAGTCGATCTTTGCCCGAGTCTTTGGGCAGGTATCCAGTTGCGCCAGCCAGCACCGCTTCCAGAGCGACGTTATCCTCCGTGGAGGCAGTTAGGATGAGCACTTCGGTGTCTTGGAGATCGTTCTTGATTTCCCGGCAGGTCTCGATGCCGTCCTTTACAGGGAGCAACACGTCCATGACGACAACGTCAGGCTTTAGCTCATGTGCGAGAGCAAGGGCCTCTTCTCCGTTCCCGGCGTGCCCTACCACTTCGAAGTCGCCGGTACTTTCCAACATCTCCTGCAGCCCGACCCGCACGATCTGATGATGGTCGGCGAGGAGGACCCTAATCAGTTCCGTTGAAGACATGCCGTCCTCTCCTCGACTGGATTTACGGGGTTTCAGCAAGCCTGCTAAGGGGTCCCGACCAGAATTGTCTCTGCCCGCATTTTGCTGGTGAGCGATCCATTGCTACCGAAACAAGAACCTTTTTGGTGGAGCCAATGAGTCTCACAAACTGCTCATAGTCGGCGATTCGACCACCGGATGCTGCTGCCCGATATCGGCCTATCAGGAAAGAGCGTCCTTAACATCATAGACCGAGAATAGGGCATTTATACCTTTGTGCTGCCCGGAACCGCTCGGTGATCGTCGATACAAAGAAAATCAATTTTACTATGAACAATGGTGAATATGCCTTAAAAAATGCGTCGTGTTCGTCTTTGTGATCGGTACCCGCGAAGACCCCTCTAATAGGATAGGTTCCTGCATACCATACTGATCGTGTTTCCGAGTTATAGCAGTCTGGATATAACCTGGCTCACTTCAGCTGAATCGGGTATCGGGTCACAGCGGATGGTACTTACTAAACCATACCCCAATACGGCACAAATATCTGTTCGTTTAAGGAAATGCACAGTGACCCTTGGGAATGTGCAATGCATATGGTCATATCCAATGACCATATGGTGAGAGGAGAGTGGTGCTTTTTCATGTGGCGGCAGTACACCTCCGGTCTCTTTTGAGGCACATCGAAGGCACATTGATCGCAAGTTGTTGAAACGCTGGGGGGTATCTTGGCAATTGGTCGAGAGACTCAGGTCGACCGGGAAGAGAAGATTTCTCTCAGGGCAGCGATGGCTTGGTCCATATACCCTCCGTCTCTGCTCCCTGGCTGGTGTAGAATTGCCGGAGATTTTTGCTGTCCCTTGCTAACGGAGGGGGCACAATTTTGGAGGCGTCCATGTCCCAGACCATGACCGGCAAGCAGGCCCTGCTTGAGATGTTGAAGGCAGAAGGAGTCGATTACATTTTCGGCAATCCCGGCACCAGCGAGGGACCCATCATCGATATGCTGGGGGACTACCCCGAGCTTCGCTACGTGCTGGCCCTTCAAGAAAGCGTGGCCATGGGCATGGGCGAGTCGTATGCCAGGGCAACGGGACGGGCCTCATTCGTCAGCCTTCACGTCGACAGCGGGTTGGCCAACGGCATTGCCCTTATGCTGGACGCCCTCAACACCGGGACCCCGATGGTGGTTACCTCGGCCAACTACGACATCCGGAAGACCAATGAGACCATTACGGACCTTGCACAGCTGGTGAGACCGGTTACCAAGTGGGCCGTGGAGCTTTCGCACGCCGATCAGATACCCAGCGTCATTCGTCGCGCATTCAACGAGGCCAACACTCACCCCAAGGGTCCGGTTTACGTCGGCTTCACCTCCAATGCATTGGAGGGGACTGCTGAAATGAACATTGAGCCATCCCGTGCCAACTACGGCGATGTCCGGCCTAGCCAGGAGGGCATCGGCCGGGCAGCGTCGCTGTTGATGGACGCCAGCAGGCCGATCATGCTGGTTGGAGACCGCTTATCCGATGACGACGCCATCGAGGAGGCCGTCGAGCTGGCGGAGCTAATGGGTCTGCCGGTCTACCAGGCGCGGGGCGCTGAGGTGGCTTTCCCCACTCGCCACCCACAGTTCATGGGCCCCCTTTCCCTGAGGGTGGCCTCCCAGCGGGCTATTTTGCAGCAGGTGGACTATGTTCTCGCGGTGGGTTCCGATCCCTTCGAGGAGCTCTTTTACTGGGGCGACGTCATTCTCCCGCCGGAATCAAAGCTGGTCCACATCGACCCGGATGCCGGTCGCATCGGACGCTCCGAGCCCACCGACGTGGGAATAGTTGGAGATTGCAGGCTGTCCCTGATCGACCTTATGGCAGCGCTGAGGGATCGGCTGTCTCCCGGGGACATGAGTGAGATTGAAGAGCGCAAGAAAGGCGTGGTGGCCGATCGGAACCACGCTCGCGAGGCATTCGAGGCGTCTGCGGCGGAGAACTGGAACCACAAACCCATGACTCCGGCGCGGATGATGTACGAACTGGCTGAAGCACTCCCTGAGAATGCCATAGTGGTTGACGACTCCATCAGCAACCGCGGCGTGATGCGTCACTATTTCCAGGCCACGCGGCGCGGCGACATTCTGGGCGTTCGAGGCCAGTCCATTGGCGGAGGCATAGGTGCCACCATGGGCACTCAATGCGCCTACCCCGACCGCAAGGTGTTCGGCATCATCGGCGACGGCAGCGCCATGATGACGGTGCAGGGACTCTGGACGGCGGCCAACGATAACATCCCCTGCGTGTTCGTCGTCTGCAACAATGGCGCTTACCGGGTGCTCAAGGTGAACTTCAACACCTACCAGTCGGATGTGTTGCAGCTGCCCGAGACGTCGGGGGGCAGGCTCATGTACTCCGACTTCACCACGCCCTTTGACTGGGTCTCCATATCCAGCGGGCTGGGCGTGCCCGCCGAGCGAATCACCGACCCTTCGCAGATCAAGCCGGCCGTAGACCGTGCGGTGGCCTCGGGCAAACCGGCGCTGCTGGACATCGTGATCGACGGCTCCTTGTAACGGGTGAGAGACGGATTGTAGGGCGGCGCCCCGAGGCAGGAATACTCCGCAACAGAAAAGAGGTTCAGCAATGCGCACAAACACCACCAAGGCCAAGCTCAATGAAGGTAGTGTCGTTTTCGGGGCCATAATCACGCGTTACGCGCCGGACATGGTGGAGATCTTCGGAGCGTTGGGCTATGACTTCGTGATGATCGACTGCGAGCACGGTCCGGCGGACCTGGACCAGGTGGAGCACATGGTCCGTGCCGCCGAATCTTTCGGGATCACGCCCATAGCCCGAATCCCAGACCACCATGAGCAGACGATCCTGCGCTACCTGGACCGGGGGCTGCAGGGCATCATTGTGCCACACGTCAACACCGGCGAGCAGGCGGCGGCCATCGCCCAGGCCGCCCGCTACTACCCGGACGGCAAGCGTGGCATGGGAGGCGGCAGAGCCCAGGACTATGGCATCGGCGTCACGCGAGACGAAGCCACATCCTGGATCAACTCGCAGGTGCTGGTGATTCCCATGGTCGAGGACATCGAGGCCGTCGGAAACCTGGACGACATCCTGCAGGTGTCCGGTGCCGACGTCTTGCACGTCGCCGCCTCAGACTTGGGCCAGAGCATGGGGAACCCGAGCGTCGCGGAAGTGCGGCGGGTCATGAGTGAAGTGATTCCCCGAGTACGGGCAGGTGGCAAGAGCGTCGGAGTGGGCGGGAACAACCCAGCCGATACCGCGGGCGTCGCCGAGTTCGTCAGGCAGGGAGCAAACTTCGTGACCGTGTCGGCTTGGGGACTGCTGCGGATCGGCGGCGAAAACTTCCTCAAGAACGTAAGGGCAGCGCTGTAGGCACCCGCCGAATCCTGGTGCCCCACCGGCGGGGACGTAGGTCAGGGGAACTGCGGCAATGCGGGCCTGGGACGGGGGCGCCGTGCTATGGCGAACAGCACGGCGCTGGCGGCGTACAACCCCGTGAGTATCAGCAGCGATTCAGTGTATCCGCCCTCCCGGTCAACCATCCAGCCCAGGAACAGCGGGGTCAGCATCATTCCCGCGCTGTAGAACACCGAGATGATGCCGGTCAGCGTGGCAAAATTACGGCGGCCGAAGAGGTTGCCCACCAGCACCCAGTTCAGCACCGCCGCCCCCTCCAGGATGGCCAGCCCGGCCACGAACGGGAAGATGATCCATGTCCCAGGTACGATGACCAGCACCATCAGCGATACGGCTCCCACTGCCATGCCGACTCCAAGAACCCCTTGACCCGGCAGCCTGAGTCCGGAGAAGCCGATGAGCAGCCGCGCCGGGATGGATACGAAGAATAGCAGCGCCATCAGATCGGCCCCGGCCTGCTCCGACGTTCCTTTCCACACCATGATGGGGATGGCGTGTACCAGGATTCCACTGGTGACCGAGATCCGGAAGGCGCTGGCAAGGAGGATGAACCAGTAGGTCGGCGTGTGCAGCGCCTCCCGAACCGTGAAGTCCGTCCCTGATGACTGGGACGACGACGTCCCTGATGTCTGTTCCACCGCCTCGCCCACTTCGGCCAGGTCGATGCCCATACTCTCCGGCGAACGCCGGATGAAGAAGGCGAACGGTATCACGACCACGACTACGAAGATGCCAGTGTAGAGCATCACCTCGCGCCAGCCCAAAGCCTCCACACCCCGGGACAATATTGGAATCAGCATCGCCCCACCCGCTGTGTAGCAGGTGATGACCAGCGTCATTCCGATGGCGCGCCGGCGGACGAACCAGCGGTTGGTAACGGCCAGAAATGTCTGCCCGAACCCGCTGTTGTTGCCAATTGAGACGACACCGACGTAGACCAGCACGAAAACCCAGTACCCGTCGACCCCGGCGAGGATGATGAGCCCCACACCGGCCATCACGCCGAATATGAGCACGATGGGCCGGGAGTCGAACCTGTCCACCATCCAGCCGACCAGCGGTCCGCCCACGCCGGCCTCGCCTCGCGACAGGGCGAAGATCAGCGAGACCTGCGTGTCGGTGAGCATCAACTCATCGCGGATGGGGATGTAGAAGACGGGAAAGCCGTAGGAGAAGATCGCGCCCGGGAACAGGGCCAGGAAGCAGCAGGCTCCGATCACCCACCACCCGGGATAGATGCCGATCAGCCGGTGCCGGAGACCGGCTATGGACGCCATCAGACGCGCATGCCCATATCAGGAACTACCAGCTCAATGTTCAGGGAAGGGGTGTCCGCAGAACGCACGCCGTTAACTCCGTTCGTTGCCGGTCACGCAGGATAACGTCAGCATAGCGCCGGAATCATACCACGCCAGCTGTTCTGAAGGCCGTAGGGGCCGATGCGCCTGCGGAGTCCAGAAGGTCTGCTCACCCGTCGCCGTCCTCTTCCTGCCGGCGTCGCAGCTGGTCCTCCAGCCGCCGCAGGGACTGCTGGGTGGCCCGCAACTCGCTGAGCAGGGAGTCGGCGGTGGGGGCTTGCTCCAGCTGTTGCAGACGCTCCTGCTTGGCCTCATCCAGGTTGTTGATCACCACGGCGATAAATAGGTTGATCACGACGAAGGTGCCGAAAACAACGAAGCTGACGAAGTACATCCAGGTCAGCGGGTGATACTCCATGGCCTTGTACATGATGTCGGTCCAGTCCTCCAGGGTCACCACCCGGAACAGGCTGAGCAGGGCGATGCCCAGGTTGCGCCAGTGCTCCGGGTCGTGCTCGTGGAAGAGCTGCCAGCCGATGATGGCGTAGACGTAGACCATCAGGCTCATCAGCGCCAAGATGTGCAGCATCCCGGGGATCGAACGCACCAGCGTGGCCACGATTAAACGTAGTTCCGGCACCGCGGAGACCAGCCGCAGCAGTCGCAGCAGCCGGGCCATCCGGGCGATGACGGCGAATCCGCCTGTGGCCGGGATCAGCGAAAATACGATGATGGAAAAATCAAAGATATTCCAGCCGTCCCGGAAATACCGGTCCGGTCGGGGATACTGCGCAAAGATCTTCATCGCCGCCTCGGCGATGAAGATTCCCAGCGTGATCCTGTGGCCCAGTTCGATCCAGCCATTGAAGCTGTCCGTCACCTGGGGAATGGTCTCCACCCCTAGGAGAACCGCGTTGGCCAGGATCAGGGCGACTATGAAGTATTCGAATCCGTGGGATTTCGTGAGCCGGTGGGAGAGGTCGCGCAGCGTGTTAACCATGGCCGGGATTCAGCTACCTCCCACCCAGGCCGGGATCTTCGCTGTCACTCAGCTTTTCCAGTGGGGCGAAGCTCAACAGCAGCCGCTTTGCTCCGACGCCCCCTGCGAATTCCACCGTCACCTCAACGTCCGACGCCGTAACTTCGCAGGCCATGACGATGCCGTCGCCGAAGGCACGGTGTCGCACCGGGTCGCCCACCTTCAGCGCCGGTCCGGATGATGGTGCCACAGACGCAGCCGCCAGCGCCGCTGCCCGGATGGAGCTGCCTCCGCCGGGCTGGGGAGAAGTAACTGTACGTGCAGCGGTGGAGGACAGCGCCGCGGGGACCAGCAGGTCTTCCGGAATCTCGCGGAGGAACCGGGAAGCGGCTGCCGGCCCCCCGCTTCCGCCTCGAAAGTTCCGCCGGAAGGCGCGCATCAGGTACAGACGCTGTTCGGCGCGAGTCATCCCGACGTAGCACAGCCGACGCTCCTCTTCGGTCTGTTCTTCGCTGTCCAAGGAACGGGAGTGGGGCAGCAGGCCCTCTTCCATCCCGACGATGAAGACCACCGGGAACTCCAGCCCTTTGGCCTGATGCAGGGTGATCAGTGTGATGGAGTCCTCGGCATCCTCCAGATCGTCCACCTGCGAGACCAGCGATGTGCGCTCGAGCAGAGACCCTAACCCGTCGGGCGGAGTTTCGGCGTTGAATTCCTGGGCGATGCCCCGGAAGTCCATCACGTTCTCCCAGCGTTCCTCGGGCCGCTCGTCGCTTTCCTGAATGTGCTTTTGTAGGCCCGACTCCGAGAGCAGCACGTCTATGAGCTTGACGACCTCTGCCTCGCGGCTGATGGCCACCAGCCGTTCGATGAGGTCGACGAATTTGGCGATGGATGAAGCGGCGCGGGATGGCAGGGACACGGGGCTGGGCTGCTTGTTTCTGCTGGCTAAGGTGATTTCCCGCATGGCGTCGAACGTGGAAACGCCGCGGCCGGTGGCCCACTCCCCTAGCTGCTGCATGGACTTGGCGCCAAGGCCCCTCGGCGGGACGCTCACCACGCGGGCCAGGGTCTGGTCGTCCTGCTGGTTGTAGACCAGCCGGAGGTAGGCGGTGAGGTCCCTGATCTCCTTTCTCTGGTAAAAGCGGGTGCCGCCCACCAGCCGGTACTTCACCCCCTGCTGCAGGCAGGCCTCCTCCATAGCGCGGGACTGGGCGTTCACCCGGTACATCACGGCGCAATCACCCAGCTTGAAACTCTCCTCACGGGTGAGCCGCTTGATCTCTCCGATTACCTTGCCGGCCTCCTCGTCCTCGTCGTAGGCCTCATCAACCCGCACGGGCTGTCCCGTGGAATTGTCGGTGAATAGCTGGTGGTCGAGGCGCTTACCGTTGGACTCGATCAGCCCTTTTGCGGCGTTCAGTATGTTGGCGGTGGAGCGGTAGTTCTGGCCCAGCGAGATGACCTTTGCCCGTGGGTAGTCGTTCTTGAAGTTCAGAATGTTTCGAACGTCGGCGCTGCGCCACGAGTAGATGGACTGGTCCGGGTCGCCCACGACGCAGAAGTTCTGGTGCCCCTGCGACAACTGGCGGGACAGCTGGTACTGCGCCACGTTGGTGTCCTGGAACTCGTCCACCATCAGGTAGCCGTAGCGGTCCTGGTACCGCTGCAGCACCACGGGGTATTCCCGGAAGAGCTGCACGGTCCGAAGCAACAGGTCGTCGAAATCCACGGCGTTGTTGCGGGCCAGCAGTTCCTCGTAGTGGCGGTAGACCCGGGCGCATACTTCCTCGAAATAATACCCGGCGGCATCGCGGGCCATGGCCTGTGAGTCCTGCAGCACGTTCTTGGCCCGCGAGATCGCCGACAGCACTGCGCGGGGCGGGTACCGTTTGGGATCATAGTCCGCTTGCCCCAGGCACTGCTTGATTGCCGAAATCTGGTCGTCGTCGTCGAATATGGAATAGTTTCTGGAAAGGCCGATAAAGTCGCCCTCTATCCGCAGCAGCCGGGCGCAGAAGGAATGAAAGGTGCCGACCGTGAGCGCCCCCGCGTGGGGACCTGCAAGACGGCCGAGACGGTCCGTCATCTCCCGCGCCGCCTTGTTGGTGAACGTCATGGCGAGGATGCTGTAAGGACTGACCCCGTACTCCTGCACGAGGTAGGCGATTCGATGGGTGATCACGCGTGTCTTGCCGCTGCCCGGTCCGGCGATGATCAGCAGCGGCCCGTCCACCGTTTCCACGGCCTCGCGCTGGGCCGGGTTCAATCCTTCCAAGAGGTTGGCAACCTGGGTCATTGAAAAGCGTCTCCGTCAGATTTCCCGTTTGTTCAGGGGAACTTGATCATAGAGCGGCGCTATGAGTTCGAATCAGGACGCCGCCCTCGTGGTGCAGAGTCTCGACTACCCCAGCGCGGCGAGCACTTCCTCGCTGTTGGAGATGGTGGACAGGAAGGGCAGCGCCACTGTCAGCGAGGAGTCGTGTGCCTCCTGGCTCACCGAGGCGCAGCAGTCGCCAACGATGACCGCGTTGTAGCCCCGGTCACTGGCCTCGCGGGCAGTGCCCTCGACTACGAAGTTTGTGGCCACGCCAGCCAGCAGCAAGGTGCCGATGCGTTTGTTCTTGAGGATCGGTTCCAGGTCCGAGGCCATGAACGCGGAGACGCCGCGCTTCGTCACCACGGGCTCGCCCTCCTGCGGGGTCAGGGCGTCGTGGATCGATGCGCCCCAAGTGCCCTCGACCAGTGCGTTGGCACCATGGAGACCCTGCCACAGCCCCGCGTTCGCCGGGCGCTCGGGATAGCCGGGGCGGAATTTCACCGAGACGTATATGACCAGGATGCCGGCATTGCGGGCGGCGGCCAGCACCTGGGCCGTCTTGCCCAGCACATCGTTGTCCTTGACCATCTGGGCAAATCCGAAGTCCTTGAACGCGCCTTCCTCGTGGACGATGTCGTTCTCGAAGTCCATGAGCAAAAGGGCGGTATGTCCAGAGTTGAGATCCAAGGCCATGACGTCCTCCATTGAGACGAAGAGTGTTTCGTGTTAGGTGGTGATGGACCGCGCATCATTATAATACGACATAATGCGTCTTTGGCCCGGTGTAGGCGGCCGCGGCCCAGTCCGTGGCTGAAATTGCGGACAGTTGCCCCTTGCCAAGCCTCATGACACTTCCCTACCATCGAAGATGGCTGTCTCGAAGCCCCGCAAATCCAAAAGTGCAACCGACGAATAAGGGGGCATCCTTGGCCGACTGGCATGGCCTTAACCTCGACGAACGACAACCGGACGCAGAGCCGGCCCCCAACCTGACTGGTGGCCGGGAAGGAGCCGAGGAATCGGAAATTTTCTGGCAGGTCACACGAAGTTTCGGACCCTCATCACCCCCGCAATTCACATCTGCGAAAGTTTCACATCCGGACGCAGTCGGGTCCCGGCAGAGGCGCGAATGGCAGGGAATGTCAGGGAATGTCAGTGATTTCATACCCCCTGCCCTGACTTCACTCCGGGTAGAAACCCTCCCCAGGTGCCACTCCGGCCAAGGGTCAATGATGTTCATTGGCAACACCCGCAGCAAGAGGAGATGGTTTGCCCAAGCGAATCGGAATGATGCCATGTCGGACCCGTTCTGAACCTCGTTAGGCGGGCGAATGTTATAATGGTTAGTCGGCGCTGTCCGACGATATTAGATTACCTACTGATCGCATTTCGCCGCGCACCGTTGCAGTCTCCTCAGGTCAGGCAACCTCAAACCAAACGGTCCAAACCCTTCAAGGACGTGTCATGCTGAAAATCGAACCCCAGAACCTTCGCACCCCCGGCCCCACTCCCATTCCCGACGACATCGTCGAGGCCATGGGCACTCCGATGATCAACCATCGGGGTCCCGAGTTCGACGAACTGATCAAGAAGTGCACCGCCCAGTTGAAACAGGTCTTCATGACTGACAACGACCTGTTTATCCTGACGGCCTCCGGCACTGGAGCGTTGGAAGCCGCTCTGGTAAATACCCTTTCCCCCGGCGACAAGGTCGTGGCGGCCACGGCAGGGTCCTTCGGCGACCGCTTCATCGATATGGCGGAAGCCTTCGGCGCCGACCTCACCCGCCTTGATTTCGAATGGGGAGAGCCAATCGATCCCGACGCCATCCGCCAATCCCTCCGGGATGACCCGGAGATCAAGGCGGTGATGGTCACACACAACGAGACTTCCACCGGCGTGACCCATCCGCTGGAGGAGATCGCCCGCATCGCCAAGCAGGAATTCAACAAGCTTCTCTTGGTCGACGCGGTCAGCAGCCTCGGCTGCCTCCCCCTCCCCGTCGATGCCTGGGACTGCGACCTTGTGGGCACCGCCTCGCAGAAGGGCTTCATGATTCCCCCCGGACTGGCCTTCATCAGCGTCAGCGACCGCGCTTGGGAGGCCCAGAAGACAGCCTCCATGCCCCGGTTCTACTTCGACCTGGAGGAGGCGAAAAGGACGCTGGAGCGGGGCCAGACCCCCTTCACGCCCAACGTTGCCGCCATGTACGGGCTGAGCGTGGGGCTGGACAAGATAATGGAGGAGGGCCTTGAGGGAGTTTTCGGGCGCCACGCTGCCATCGGCCAGCTCACCCGAGACCGGATCCGCGAACTGGGCCTGGAGTTGCTGGTCTCCGACGAGCGCTACGCCTCGAACACCGTTACGGCGGTGAAAATGCCGGAGGGCATCGACGGTCGGGCCCTGATGGGCCGGATGCGCACGGAGAAGAACGTGGTGCTGGCCGGCGGGCAGGGCAAGCTGAGTTCCAGCATTTTCCGCATCGGACACCTGGGCCACGTCACCGAGGACGATATCGAAGAAGTTATCGACGCCCTCAAGGATCTGCTGCCCGAGGTGGGATTCAGGGCCAGCTAATTCCAGCAATTCTCGATCCTCGATAGGGGCGCACTTTCCTGCGCCCCTGTATTATTGGGGACAGATACGAACCGATAATGTCCCTTGGAATGGAGCCGGAGTCGTAAAGTGTCCGTTTCTCAACTGGAACAGGCCATGGCCAACCTCCGCATTGGCCTTGCCGAAATGGAAAATAAAGAGGCGCAGCTCGACGCCCAGATCTCCCAGTTTCGTCAACAGCTCCGCCGGGTCCCACGCCAGGCCATGTACGGTCAGGCCAGCCTGGACACCTCTCTGGCCGCTATGGGCGAGATCGAGGAACGCCTGGTCGATGCCGAAGCTGTCCGGCGGCGCCTCCTCCAGATCAAGGCCTCAGCTTCGCAGGAACTGGAGGCCCTGATCGTGCTCAAGCAGGTGGATGAGGCACGCACCAAGCTGGCCGGCCTGAAGCGGAGCGGCGCCACCGACGATTCAACGCTGACGGAAATCCGGCAGCTGGAGGAGTTCCTAGCCGTCCAGGGCAAGCGAGCCGAGCAGGCAATCACGGCCGGGTACGAGAAAAGAATCTAGCCGGGGACAAGGCAGGCTGACGAGGGAAAAGAAAGAGGGGCGCACAACTGGGCGCCCCTGCTTATCCCGCCGAAAAACCAACGCCCTGAGGACGCCCTATATCTCCCCGTCAATCCGGTTGATCACCAGCCCCGTGGGCAGCTTGGGGTAGAAGAACGTCGATTTGCGCGGCAACCGCTGGCCCTGCCCAACAATCTCCTGGAAGGCGTCCATGGGAAAGGGCTTCAGGAAGAAGGCCATTTGCAGCGCGCCGCTGGCCACCCCCTGAGCGGCTTCCTCGTGGTCGTGCAGGAAGCCCAGGTGCTGTAGCGTGGCCTCGCCCAGTTCCGGGCGCAGCACCTGTTCCTCCAGCACCCACGCCTCGGACACGGCCAGCGAACCCCAGTCAGTGCCGACCGCTGAGTCCCGCAGCGTTAGCAACTGCGCCCCATCGGGGGTGACCGCCGCCATTACCCGGCCCGTACGGCCACGCTCTTCGACCAGCGCAACCAGATCGTCTGCCGAGAGATTGCCCGCGGGTTCGGCTTCAAAGACCTCGGCAAGGCGCGACTTAACCCGGGCCAACTGCTCCGAGCTGAGGCCGCTCAGGTTGCGGTGATAGGGCAGTACCACCAGCCCAGGATCGTCGAAGGCAATCAGGGTCATCATCACGTAGTTGTGGGCGAGAGATACGGCGCTTGCTCCCTCTGAGTGGCGGGCCATCCGATAGTGGCGGGACGCCTCGTAGCGGTGGTGCCCGTCGGCCAGGAATACCGGCCGGTTGGCAAAGAAACTGGATATCGCATCCACATCACGTGCTTCCGAGATTCGCCACAAAGTCGTATCAGAGCCGTACTCATCGCTGGCGTCGACCTCCGGGTCGGCGGACATCACCCGCTGGAACACCGGCTCGAGCTCGTTGTTGGCATCCTGATAGAGAGACATTATCGGGCTGATGTTGGCCGATACAGACTCCATCAGCGTAACCCTGTCCCGGATGGCCGGCGCCTCGGTGAACTCGTGGGGCAGCACCTGCCGGGTGTCGTAGTCCTCGATACCGACGCAGGCGATGAGGCCCAGCCTTGACCGCTCGCGCCCACCCATGCTGAATCCGTGGCGCAGCAGGTAGTAGGCGGGTTCGGTCTCCTGTTGCAGCACACCGTCCTGGAGCCACTGTTCGAACCGCTCAGCAGTCTCAGCGTAGCGTCCTGGCGAGTCGGCGGACCAGTCCAGCCCCTCTCCTGCCTCGAGGTGGATGACATTCAGGGGATGCCGGTCCATCAGAGCCTGCTGGATCTCCGGAGTGATCAGGTCGTAAGGAGGACACAGTACGGCGGCGATATCGTCAACCACCGCCGGGTTGTACCGCCACCCACGAAAGGGAGTAACTTTAGCCATCAGCGCACCTCGCCTGCTGGGACGGAGGCCCGTGTATGACTCCGTTCCCTTGGCAGGCACTTCTGCAATTTTGACTAAAGTATAGGTTCAAGAAAACGGTATCGCAAAGCCAACCGGGTTTAGGAGCGGAATCACCCGTATGGTATACTGGCGACCGGTTTGAACGGTTGGAAATCAAGCAAATCCCTGCTGCGAGGAAGACTCCCATGCCCGGTGCGATCACCCCAGTTGATGGCGGCACCATTACGTCAGTCCGCGGGTTCAAGGCCGGCGGCACCTATGCCGGAATTAAGACCTATTCCGACGACAAGATGGACGTCGGAATGCTGCTCTCAGACACGCCCTGTGCTGCGGCTGGGGTGTTCACCAAGAGCAGCATCGTGTCTCCGTCAGTAACCGTCAACCGCGAGACGCTGGCGGGGGGACAGTCCATCCGTGGACTGGTAGTCAACTCGGGCATAGCCAACGCAGGCGTGGGCGAGCAGGGCTACATTGATGCCAAGGAAATGGCGGTCGTTGCCTCGGGGGCCTTGGGTGTAAAGGCCGAAGAGCTACTGGTTTTCAGCACCGGCATCATCGGCGTGGAATTGCCGATGACCCTTATCAGGTCGGGCGTAGAGCAGATCGAGCTGTCCGGGTCCGGCGGCAACCCTCTGGCCAGGGCCATGATGACAACGGACACTCACCCCAAGGAAGTCGCGGTAACCGTCGACATCGGAGGTACGGAGGTCCGCATCGGCGGCGTGGCCAAAGGCTCGGGCATGATCCACCCCAACATGGCCACCATGCTGTGCTTCGTTGCCACGGATGCGGCCATCGACCAGGGACTACTGCGGTCCATGCTTCCGGACGTGGCCGACTACTCGCTGAACATGCTCACGGTCGATGGAGACAGCAGCACCAACGACTCGCTGGTCGTGCTGGCCAACGGAACCGCGGGAAACGCCACCATCACCGCCGGGACTCCCGAGGCCGACGCGTTCCGGGCCGGGCTGCTGGAGTGCTGCGTGCAATTGACCCGGATGCTGGCCCGCGACGGCGAGGGGGCGACCCACCTGCTGGTAGTCGAGGTCGCCGGCGCCCGGACCAGCGAGGACGCCCGGGTTGCGGCGCGCACCATTGCATCGTCGCTGCTGGTTAAATCGGCAGTCTACGGCGCCGACCCCAACTGGGGCCGCCTGCTCGCCGCCCTGGGTCGCAGCCAGGCCGAAGCGGTCGAGGAAAAGATCGATCTGTTTATCAACGGCGTCTGCATCATGGAGGCCGGCAAGCCCATCCCGTTCCACCGAGACGCAGTGGTGGCGCTTATGCGGGGCGACGAGGTCACTTTCCGTATCGCCCTGAACCTGGGCGATGAAGACGCCACCGCCTGGGGCTGCGACCTGACCGAGGAATACGTCGTTATCAACAGCGCCTATACCACCTAGACCGCTGACACCAAATAGCCCCTTAGAAATAGAGACCGCAGAGACGATCGTTCAGCACGCCATTCTCTGGGGTCTCTTGCATTTGTTTGCATTTGTTGACAAGATTCCAATAACAGGAGCGATACCCTGTCCATCGTAGTGAAAATAGGCGGCAGCACCCTGGGCAGCCACGACACCACGTTGTTG
Source organism: Dehalococcoidia bacterium (assembly GCA_965215675.1). GTDB lineage: Bacteria > Chloroflexota > Dehalococcoidia > Lucifugimonadales > UBA3495 > VXOI01. The sequence continues at coordinate 1,353,571 of OZ244112.1, forward strand.
GACCTGGTGAAACTGCAACAGGAAGGCACCGAGGTCGTAGTGGTGCACGGGGGCGGCAATGTCATCTCCCGCTGGATGCAGCGCCAAGGCATCGCGCCGCAGTTCGTTGGGGGATTGCGGGTTACCGACGCCGAGAGTCTGGAAATCGTGGTTGCCGTCCTGGGCGGGCTGATTAACAAGGAGCTCGTCTCGCTCATGGAGCAACTCGGCGGCAAGTGCATCGGCCTGAGCGGGATCGACAACCGGATGCTGACCTGCGGAATCGCCAACCCCGAGCTTGGCTACGTGGGAGAGATACAGTCCGTCGACACCGGGCCCATACGCGCGTTGCTGGACTCCGGCTACATTCCAATGATCGCGCCGCTGGGTGTCCACAAATTTGACGGCTCGGAGAACGCCGGCAAGCCGCTGAACATAAACGGGGACACCGTGGCCGGCGAACTGGCCCGCGAGTTGCAGGCCGATAGGCTGGTGTTCCTGACGGACGTGGCGGGCGTGATGGACAGTGGTGGGCGCGTCATATCGCGCTTGGACCAGCGCCGTGCCAACATGCTGTTGAACTCCGGCGTGGCGGGCGGCGGTATGATTCCCAAGCTCCAGGCCTGCCTGCGTGGCCTTGAGGGCGGTGCCGTCGCCGACATCATTGACGGCCGCCACCCCAACGCCCTGGTCGACTGCCTGCAGGGTCGGAATACGGGCACTACGATTACACCCGCACCGCGCGGGCGCTGATCAGGGCGACTCCGGGAGAGGCCATGGCGCCGCAACTCCCAGCCTGTTCCAGTCGCAAAATAGCGGCGATAACAAAAGCCCCCAGCATATCGCCGGGGGCCTTGCTGCTTCCTTATGCCAAGGGTCTAAAAGTTTCGTTGCAGCATGCTCTAAACAAGCCGCAACCAGCGTCGTCCGTCACTTGCAGTAGGGACCGATGTCGGATGCCTCTTTGAGATTGGAGGGCACACACCCAGTTAATGCGTTGTCTCCTAGGAACAACCGTGCCAGGTTGGTCAATTTTCCTAACTCAAGCGGTATGTCTCCGCTCAATCGGTTGTCGTGGAGGTTTAGCTCCCTGAGATTCGTGAGATCACCCAACTCTATGGGTATGTGTCCCCTGAGTTCATTTCCGCTGAGAACCAGAATTCTCAATCCGGAAAGGTTACCCAATTGCAGGGGGATTTCGCCAGTTAACTTATTTCCGCTTAAATTCAGATTGGTCAGGCTGGCGAGGTTGCCCAACTCATTCGGGATATCTCCGCTCAACTCGTTGCTTTGCAGGTTGAGTCGAGCCAATTTGTCGAGGTTGCCCAATTCGCTTGGAATTTCCCCCTCCAACCGGTTGCTGTCCAACCACAATTGAGTCAGCCTGGTCAATGTACCCACCTCAAGAGGTAAGTCTCCGGTCAACACGTTGTCGTTGAGGTAGAGTTCCCGCAGTTTTGTCAGGTTTCCAAAATTGGGTGGTATTACCCCGCTTAATTCGTTACCGCTCAGATTAAGCACTGTCAGCTCGGTGAGATAGCCCAGCACCGGGGGGATCTCGCCGACCAACCGGGCATTGCCTAGCAGTAGCTCAGTAACCCTCCCGTTGCTGTCCGTCTTTACACCGGCCCAAGTGCGTAGCGGAGCGTCGCTCAACCAGTTTTCTTTTCGGCCAGTCCAGCCAAGCCCTCTCGTATCTTCGTACAACGTGATCAAAGCGACTCTGTCGGTTTCAGACGAAGCCTGAGCCGGTGGTGGAGTGCCCCTCGGCGTCGGTAGCAATCTAGCCACTGGAGTGGGCGTCAGGGTAGGTCTGGGTCGCGGCGTAGCTGTCACACGGCGTGTGGGCGGAGGTGTTGGCCGCGGCGTGGACGTGGGTTCAGGAGTAGCCGTGGGAGCGAGAGTTGGCTCAGGAGTGGGCGTGGGCGTCGGTTCGGGTGTGGGCGTGGCGGTTGGCTCAGGGGTTGAGGTTGGTTCTGGCGTATTCGTTGGGAGGGGTGTGGCCGTGGCTGTCGGTTTGGGCGTTGGAGTGTCAGGCTCGGCTGTGGAAGTAGGTAGCTCTGATTCTACAGAATCCTCGGGTTCGCCGTCGGAACCACAGGCCATCGTCAGAAACAGGACTAAGACCAACGCCATGGTTCCTACCGTTGCAAATCCCGAGGGAAGCGTACGCTTCGACTTCATTTGCCACTCCCTGGTTCAAATTAGTGTCGATTGCGCAACCGCAAGTTGCCTTAAACGCAGTGCCCGGCGAGTAAAGGACGCATATTATCACACCATCCCAATAGTTGTTCATAACTGCAACAGACTGGTGCTTACCCATCGTTCGATTCCTCACCTGGTAGGCGAAATAACTATCCGTAAAGTCCAAGGGGTCAAATGGGAGTGAGATTGGAGTAGATTCCGCACTGCCGTGTCAACGCCGACACTGTCCATCGCGCGTCTGGTCTTATGCATTGCAGAACGAGTCGAGTTGAGTAGTTAGCTGAATTCGAGGTGTATGCTGCACCCAGCGCGGCCTGCTGTATGAAAGATTCCGGCGGTTATGCGATAATCTAGCGGCACACTTTGGGTTGAAATTCCGCAGACGGACAATCGGGAGTAGAGGACTCGCAATGAGCATCAGCAGCGACTGGATCGACATTGAAAAGAAATATTACGCCCAGACGGTACGCCGCCAGCCGGTGGTCATCGTCCGAGGCGATGGCACCGAAGTTTGGGACGCCGATGGCAAGCAGTATCTTGACTTCGTCGCCGGCTGGGCCGTGAACCAGCTGGGCCACAGCCACCCCGCCATTACCCAGGCCATCGCCGAGCAGGCCGGCACGCTGATCCAGACTTCCAACCAGTTCTATACCGTACCCCAGTTGCAACTGGCCGAGATGCTCATCGAGAACAGCTGTCTCGACCTGGTGTTCTTCGGCAACAGCGGCGCCGAGGCCGTCGAGGGCGCCATGAAGCTGGCGCGGCGCTACGGCAAGCTGAACCGCGACGGTGCCTACGAAATCATCACCGCCTTTAACTCCTTCCACGGCCGCACTCAGGCCACCGTGGCCGCCACCGGCCAGCCTCACTACCAGGAGAACTTTGCTCCCCTGCTCCCGGGCTTCGTCCATGTGGACTACAACGACGTCGAGGCCGTGATGAACGCTACCACCGACCGCACCGCCGCCGTTATGGTGGAGCCAGTGCAGGGTGAGGCGGGCGTCATCATCCCCGACGACGACTACCTGCAACGCCTGCGCCAGTGGTGCGACAGCCAGGGCATCCTGCTCATTCTTGACGAAGTGCAGACAGGCATGGGACGGCTGGGCAGCATGTTCGGATACCAGGAGTACGGGGTCGAGCCCGACGTTATGACCCTGGCCAAGGGGCTGGGCTACGGTGTTCCCATCGGCGCGTTCCTGTCCAAGGCCCACTGCCAGGCTCTGGTCCCCGGTGACCACGGCTCCACCTTCGGCGGCAACGCGCTGACCACCGCCGCGGGCTACGCTGGTACCAAATTCCTCATCGAAAACGACATCCCCGGCCAGGTGAAGGAGATGGAGCCGTACCTGCTGGGCCGCCTGAACGACGTCAAGGACCGCTTCTCCTTTGTGACCGAGGTGCGCGGTAAGGGACTGCTGGCTGCCATGGACTTCGAGGACACCATTTCGCCGCAGGTGCTGGCGAACGCCAACGAAGCCGGCCTGCTGCTCAACGGCCCTCGCCCCAACACCGTCCGCTTCATGCCCCCGCTGAACGTGTCGCGGGAGGAGATCGACGAGGCCGCCGAGCGCCTGAGCACCGCGCTGTCCAAGATCTAGCTCCCGCCCATCCAGGTTTCGGACATCGCAGGCAGGGGCGCACGGTGGCGCGCCCCTGCAGTGCCACATAACTCCGGGCACGCTGTTTCTCCGCTGGCTTGATTCGAAAAGTCGGGGTCACGATGGTGAAGCGCGAGTTCTACATACTGGTTGAAACAGATTCCAATGGTGGATTCTTGGGGGAGTCCGCTCAATACGGTTCGTGCAGGAGTCTTGGAAAGACGCTGGATGAACTCTTGGCCAATATGCGCGGAGCCATACAGTCCCGCATGCAAGATGATTGCCAGGACAGCCATTCTGAAATCAGCGGGTTTTACAGGTTGGAGGTGGCGGTCAAGACTCCGAAGGGGGGCAGGCAGTTCTACGTGCTGGTGAAAGATGACGGAGAAGGTGGCTACATCGGCATTGCGCCCGAGCTCAAGGGGTGCTTGAGCCACGGACTTACTCTGAATGAATTGATGTCAAATATGGATGAGGTCATTAGGCTGTGCCTTGAAGATGGGGAGGAGGCAGAGAATCCCTGCTTTTTCGGTATCCAGAGGGTGACTATCTAGCTCAATGACCCGGGTTCCCGCCCTGCGGGCCAATGAAATCGTCCGAGCTCTCCAACGACTGGGGTTCGAGTTTGTTCGTCAGAGGGGTAGCCATATCAGGCTCCGGCACCCGGATGGCCGGTTCGCCACGGTTCCGGACCACGGCACTAGAGAACTTCGGCGACAATTCGTGGTAGACATACTCAAGCAGGCGGGGTGGATTTCGGCGATTTCCTTGCATCTCTCTAACTTTTCAGACTAGCGCAGGTAGATTCCAGATGCCAAATGACAGAATCGTGCTCGCCTACAGCGGCGGGCTGGATACCACGGTCGCGGTGCCGTGGCTCAAGGAAAAATACGGCGCCGATATCGTGACCTTGACGATAGACTTGGGCATGGTTGACCTGGACACCGCCCGGCAGCGCGCGCTGTCTATCGGCGCGGTCGAGGCCGTTATCGTTGACGGGCGGCAGACGCTGGTGGACGAGTTCCTGTTCCCCAGCCTACAGGCCGGGACCGTGTACGAAGAGCAGTATCCGCTAGCCACCGCGCTGGGCCGTCCGCTCATCGCCCGCTATCTGGTTGAGGCGGCGCGCGAGCACGGCGCCTACGCCGTGGCCCACGGATGCACGGGCAAGGGCAACGACCAGGTGCGCATTGAGGTCGGAGTGATGGCACTTGACCCCGATCTGCAGGTCATTGCGCCCATCCGTGACTGGGGCATGAGCCGCGACGACGAGATCGAGTACGGCTTGGCGCGCAACCTGCCGATCAATACCCGGGCCAGCCGATTCTCCACCGACGAGAACCTTTGGGGTCGCAGTGTGGAGGCAGGCGAACTGGAGGACCCATGGCTCGAGCCGCCCGAGGACGCCTACCTTTGGACCAGGCCCGCGGCGGAAACGCCTGACGCACCTGCATACCTCGAAATCGGTTTCGAACGAGGTCTGCCCGTCGCTATCAATGGCGAGTCGATCGGTGGGGTAGACCTGATCAGCCACCTGAACGCTGTAGGCGGCGAACATGGTATTGGCCGGGTCGACCACGTCGAGAATCGGCTGGTCGGCATCAAGTCCCGCGAGATCTACGAGTGCCCTGCGGCGATCATACTGCACGCCGCCCACAAGGCGCTGGAGACCATGACCCTGAGCAAGGAGCAGGCGCGTACCAAGGCTCGAATCGCCCAGGAATACTCAGACGTAATCTACAACGGCCTTTGGTACACCGCCCACCGAGCCGATTTGGACGCCTACGTGCAGAGCACGCAGCGACATGTCACCGGCGAGATTCGATTGCGGCTGCACAAGGGTGGCTGCACCGTCGTGGGCCGGCAGGCTCCGCAGGCGCTCTACAACTACGGCCTCGCCACCTACGATCGGCAGGACCAGTTCGACCACGCCGCAGCCGCCGGATTTATCGGCATCTACGGCCTGCCCGTTCGCACACAGAACCAGGCGCAGCCGGACTAGCCCGCCTTTCATTTAACCAGTTAAGCCACTCGACGTGATGCCGGAGGAACAATGACCGTCGCCGCCCGAATGCACGATCTTGGCACCGAAAGCGCCTTCGAGGTGCTGGCCAAGGCCCGCGCCCTGGAGGCCCAGGGCCGCGAGATAATCCACCTTGAAATCGGTGAACCTGACTTCGACACGCCTCGGCACATCATAGAGGCCGGGATGGCCGCCATCAGCGACGGGTTTACCCACTACGGCCCCACCGCCGGACTGCCGGAGCTGCGGGAGTCCATTGCCCGCAACAGCCGCGAGGTGCGCGGCACCAACACGGAGCCCGAAAACGTGGTGGTTACTCCCGGTGCCAAGCCGATCATGTTCTACGTCCTGCTGGCGCTGGGTGAGCCGGGCGTCGAGGTGATTTACCCCAATCCGGGCTTTCCCATCTACGAATCGATGATCCGGTTCACCGGATGTACCCCTGTGCCAATGCAGTTGCTGGAGTCCAAGAGCTATCACCCTGACCTGGACCAGTTGGCGTCGCAGATTACTGACAAAACCCGGCTGATCATTCTAAACACGCCCGAGAATCCGTGCGGCTCGGCCCTGTCCGAGGATGAGTTGCGTACCATAGCCGATCTGGTGATGAAGCATCCCAACCTGTACGTCATGGCCGACGAGATCTACAAGGACATCCTCTACGACGGCGAACACTTTAGCATCGCATCCATCCCTGGGATGGAGGAGCGAACGATAATCCTCGACGGATTTTCCAAGAGCTATGCCATGACCGGCTGGCGGCTGGGTTACGGCATCATGCCCCCCGAGCTGGTGCCCCATGTGGTTAGGCTGGCAGTCAACAGCGTCTCCTGCGCCGCCACCTTCACCCAGAAAGCCGGTATCGCTGCACTTGAGGGACCCAAGGACCAAGTGGAGGCAATGACCGCGGAGTTCGCAACCCGCCGCCGCCTCATCACCGACGGGTTGCGCGGCATCCAGGGTATTCGTTGCCCGGAGCCGGAGGGTGCTTTCTACGTCTTTCCCAGCATCGAGGAGACCGGGCTCTCCAGCCGGGAGTTCGAGGACCGGGCCATGCAGGAGGCAGGCGTGGCCTTGTTGTCGGGATCGGCTTTCGGACAGTACGGTGATGGCTATGTGCGCCTGTCATACGCCAACTCGCAGGAGAACATCAGCAAGGCCGTCGAGCGCCTCGACACCCTGGTGCGCAGTCTCTAACGAAGCGTCGTCAAGTTCCTCTCTCTGTGGGAGAGAGTCAGGGTGAGGGCGTACCCATCGGCACGAAATAACCAAGCAGGAGACCGCAATGGCGGAATGCAAAGTTATCCATAACGACGGTTTGGAGGTCGAGATTCAGTCCGGAGCCATGACTCGACTTGCCGGAGTGTCCGAGGCGCTAACCGGCTCCACTGGCATACACCTCGCCATCGCCACCATTCCGCCTCACTGCGCCTCCAGCCCGCACTACCACGTCAACTGTGAGTCGGCCATCTACGTGGTCAAGGGTCACGGCCGATTCATCGTGGGCGACAAGCTGGATAACCCGCTGCCCATCGGCCCTGGCGACTTCATCTATGTCCCTGCCGAGGCAGTGCACCAGCCGGTCAACGACAGTGATGAGGTGATGGAGATAATCGTCGCCCGTAACACTCCGGTGGAGATCGTTGCCGAGGTGTAGTTCCATGGGAACGTTCAGCGTACAAATAGAAGTCTCCAAGCCTTACAGCGATGTGACTGCGTCATTCGAGGCACTAGTAGATACGGGAGCTACATACAGCGTTTTCCCCAGCAATGTCCTCGACGAGCTTGGTGTCATACTAGAGGAAAATCGTACTTTCGAACTGGCGGATAACAGAGTGGTAGAGCTTCCGATCGGTCACGCCGCTATCGTTGTTGCGGGAAGACGAATCATCACGCAGGTTGTATTTGGCCCTGAGGGAGTGTCTCCGCTGTTGGGCGCTACCGCGCTCGAAGGGGCCGGTCTTGCCGTTGACCCTGTAAGTCAAACTCTGGTTTCCGTTAACGCCCTGCTAAAATCGGGCTTCAATGGTAGTCTTGGCAACGGCTTGAATCACAACGACGTTCCTTGAGCCGCAACCCGACATCAAATATACTAGCGGCGCCCCGGCTGTTTATTCCCGCCGGGGCGTTCAACGCAACTAGCGCCGGAGAACAAGAAATGGATCTGGGACTCACTGAAATCCAGCAGATGCTGAAATCCAGCGCGCAGGAATTCTTGGCGCGGGAATGCCCCACCACCTTGGTTCGGGAAATGGAGGAGGATGAGCGGGGCTATCCCGACGAACTCTGGAGGCAGATGTCCGGGCTCGGTTGGGCCGGCGTGCCATTTCCCGAACAGTACGGCGGGACCGGCGGCGACTTTCTTGATCTGGCCGTGTTGCTGGAGGAGATCGGCCGTTCACTGGCACCCAGTCCGTATTTCTCCTCGGTGGTGCTGGGCGGTTTGACGGTACTGGACGCTGGCAGCGACGCCCAGAAAGACGACCTGCTCAGCCGGGTGTGTGACGGCAGCGGCATTTTGACGCTGGCGATCACCGAGGCTAGCGCGACCTTCGAAGCCTGGGGTGTGGAGACCACCGCCACCACCGACGGGAACGGTTTCGCCCTGAACGGCACCAAGTTGTTCGTCCCGGATGCCCACGTCGCCGACGTGATCATAGTTGCGGCCCGCACCAATCAGAGTGGCCCTCCTGAGGCGGGCATTACGTTGTTCCTCGTTCCCGCCAGGATGGAGGGCTTGGAAGTAACGCCCATTCGAACTATCGGTTCGGAGCGACAGTTCGAAGTCTCGCTGAATAACGTCCGTTTACCATCCAGCGCAGTATTGGGCGAGGTAAACGGCGGTTGGGCCATAGCAGATCGGGCGATTCAGCGGGCCATCGCCGGCCAGTGTATCACCATGCTGGGTGGCGCGACTGCTGTCCTCGATATGACCGTTGAGTACGTCAAGCAGCGTACCCAGTTCGGTCGCCCCGTGGGCAGCTTCCAGGCCGTTCAGCACCACTGTGCCCAGATGGCCACGGATGTCGAAGGCTGCCGGGGAGTGTCCTACCAGGCCGCGTGGATGCTGGCCGAGGGTTTGCCGGCGCAGCGAGAGATCTCCATCGCCAAGGCGTGGATCAGCCAGGCTTATCGTCGCGTCTGCGCAACGGCCCACCAGTGCCACGGTGCCATCGGGTTCACCAAGGAGCATGACCTGCAGCTGTACACCCGCCGGGCCAAAGTCCAGGAATTGGGTTACGGCGACGTTAACTATCATAAGGAACTGGCGATGGCGAGCATCGCCGGCGAATAACCCAGGGAGTAAGCCAAGGATGACAACCGGCAGCCAGTGTATTTTCTGCTCCATCGCCCGTGATTCGGCCAACCCGGACGTGCTTTACCGCGATGAACGTTGTTTCGTCGTCAAGGACCTCAGCCCCAAGGCTCCGGTGCACCTGTTGGTCATCCCCAACATGCACATTGCGTCCCTCGCCTATGTTGGTCCCGGGCAGGTCCCAATCATGGGCCATTTGTTCGTGGTGGCCGAGGAGATGGCACGGCGCGAGAGCATCACCCTGAGCGGGTACCGACTGGTGCTGAACCAAGGGCCTGATGCAAGCCAGACGATCCTTCACCCTCACGTTCACCTGCTTGGTGGCAGGCAGTTGGGTGACATGGGATGACGGTCGGTCCCAGGTACCAGATCGTCAACGACAAGTTTCGGGAGCGGTTCGCATCGCTGCCAGACAAGCTGCGGTCGCACATTTTCCGAGTTCGCGACGTCGGCCTCGATCTTGCCGCCCGGCATGGCATGGACGAGGAGCGGGCCGAACTGGCCATCCTGGGCCACGATGTCGCTCGCGCCGCCAAAAAGGACGAGATCCTGCGTCTTGCAGACCGATTCAGCATGTCCCCGCTGGACATTGAAAGACGGGCTCCGGTAACCCTGCACGGGCCCGTGGGCGCCGAGTTGCTCCGTAGCGAGGACGGTCTGGACGACGAAGAAATACTGGCGGCAGTTCGCTGGCACACCACGGGCCACAACAGCCTGACGCCGCTGGGCTGGCTGGTGTTCATCGCCGATAAGCTCGAGCCTCGCAAGATTAAGTCTTACCCCTATCAGCGGGAGCTACAACACATCGCCAATGAAAGCCTGAGCCAGGCAGTGCTCGAATTCCTCTGCAGGGAGTCGGCCCTGCGTTTGCAGAGCCGCAGACCAGTACACCCAAACAGCGTCGCTGCCATCAATTCGCTGCTGATTGAGAATGAAGCAGAACGGGCGCGAAAACCCAGGGCGCCGGTTACTACTGGGGCGGGATAGGAAAGGGCAGGAGTCTCTCTATGGAAATCGTATTAAGCCAGACGGCGGCCGAAAACATCATGAACAAGGGCAGCCGAGTTGTGGTCGACCTGTTGCAGCACTCCTCTTGAGCGGGCTGCGTTGTTGAGGTATCGGTCGATACCAGGGTGCACCGGAGGAACCTGGCGGGCTACGAAAGCTTCCAGATCAATGGCGTGGAAGTACTGATGCTTCCCGAGTTGTCCCGCCATGTCGTCAGCATGCAGATTAACCTGCGGTCGTTTCTGTTCTTTCGAAACCTGAAGGCAATCGTTGCCTTCGACAACGGTATGGTGATCGGCAAGTCGCCTTACGGAATGCAGAGCGTGGAGGCGGAGGTTTAGCCCACACCCGCACTGGTGCAATCACCTGCAGTCCTCTCTTGAACTCACGGATACAAGGAAGCCCTCTCCATTCTGGAGAGGGCTAACCCGTTGCCACCTAGCGCGCCTTGTATTCCGGCTGGCGCTTTTCCACAAATGAGCGGCTTGCCTCCTTGAAGTCCTCACTCATATGCAGCTTAAGAGGCAGGGTCTGCATGTCAGCCTCGGCGCCCGCCTGCACCCACTGGCGCCGGGTCAGCTTGACGCCTACCCGCGCTGAAAGTGGCGGCGTCTTCAGCACCTTCTCCGCCAGTCCCTCGGCTGCAGACAGGTGGAAACCGTTGGGTACTAGGCGATTGATCAGACCTAGGCGGTAGAGTTCCGCCGCCTCCACGGGTTCGCCGGTGATGACCATCTCACTGGCGATCTTCGACGGCATAAATGCGTTTACCTTGGCCCAGATTCGGCCGCCGGCCAGACCTCGCCGGCTTTCGGTGATGCCGAACCTGGCGTCCTCTGAAGCCACTATCATATCGCTCTCGGCAGCGATGACGATGCCCGCTCCCAGTGCATAGCCGTGCACGGCGGCGATGATTGGCTTCCAGTTTATGGTGCGGCCCAGGTAGCCCTCGGGGTTGGGACCGCGTTCGCGGCGGGCGCTTTCCTGCGGCGTCATCTCCACGAAACGCTGCTTGATGTCGGCACCTGCGCAGAAGGCCCGTCCCGCGCCGTGAATGATCCCCACCCAGGCTTCCTCGTCCACATCAAACTCCAGTAGCGCCTCATTCAGATCCTCTTCGAACTGACGGTTCACCGCGTTAAGTGACTGCGGCCTGTTGAACATGATGTATGCGATCTTGCCCTTGCGGTCATAGTTCATGGTTTCGTACTCGGTCATATCCCCTCCAGGAGCGGTGCTTTCGTCGGTAAAGAGAAATCAGAACAAATCGTCAAATCTGTTGAAAAAACTGTTGACAGACTCCGTACCGATGTTCTAAATTACGGGCGCAATATTAGAACAACCGTTTGTTGGAGGCTGTTATGGCTACGTTGCTTGCCTCGCGTCCCGAAATTTCCCAGGATCAGGGTGGATACCCCGTCGCCGAAGACGCCTCGGAATTCTATCATTACGAGGACACTGGCTGCGAAGCTGCCGATTCCTGCCTCGACTGCCCGCTGCCCAAGTGCAGATACGACGACCCAGTCTGGTACCAGGGCATTCGTCGCTTGGCCAAGGACTTCAGGATCGTGCACGCAATGCAGCGAGAGTCGTTGAGCATCGAAGAGACCGCAGAGCGGTTCAACATCACTCACCGCACGGTGTTCCGCATTCTGCAGCGGTGCCGGGAAGCGGCGATGCTGGATACTTCGGATGGGGGACAGACGCTCGTCGCCGCTTAGCCACGACACCTGCATCCTTCTCGAAGTGGTTGGATTTCCTCCCCAACCACGCCGTAGGGGCGCACAGCGTGCGCCCCTACGAAGCTTTCAGGCAAAGGGGTTAGGCAGTTCAGGCCTACCCCCTCGGCAACCCCAGGCCCCGGCTGGCGATGATGTTGCGCTGCACTTCGGATGTTCCGGCGGCAATGGTCCCGGAGAAGCTGAGCATCCAGTGTTCCTGTACGCGGCCCCGCAACGGCGCCCACTTCTCCTCGCGCCCCAGCGTGCCGTACAGCCCCAGCACGTCCATGGCTGCCTCGGTCACCCGGCGGACGGTCTCGCTGCCGAACACCTTGCTCATCGAGGCCTCTCGCGTGGGCACCAGTCCCTGCCCCTGCATGTAGGCCACGTTGTAGGCGATCAGCCGGGCCACCTCGCATTCAATGTAACGGTCGGCCATAAGGCTGCGCACCCAGGGCACATCCATGAGCGCTTGGCCGTTGCGCTTGGTCTCGGTGGCATACTCCCGTACGTCATCCAGCAGGCGGCGCGCATTGGCCGAATAGTCGATGCCGGAACGCTCGAAGTCCAGGAGCGTCACCGCCACGTACCACCCGCGATCCTCCTCGCCGACTACGTTGGCGCGGGGAACGCGCACGTTGTCGAACAGCACCTGGTTGAACTCGTGCCCGCCGGCCATGTTGATGATCGGCCTCACAGTGACGCCCGGCGATTTCATGTCCACCAGCACGAAGCTGATACCCCGGTGCTTGGGGGCGTCGGGGTCGGTGCGCGTGAGCAGCATGATGTAGTCGGCCCGGTGGGCCAGCGTCGTCCAGATCTTGGCGCCGTTGATGACCAGGTCGTCTCCGTCGCGGATCGCCCGCGTACTCAGCGATGCCAGATCTGAGCCGGACTCGGGCTCGCTGTAGCCCTGGCACCACTGCACTTCTCCGCGGGCCACCGGTGGCAGATGCGTGCGCTTCTGCTCTTCAGACCCGTGAATCATCAGCGTGGGTCCCAGCATGCGAACGCCGAAGATGTCGCGCCCAGGGGCCCTCAGGTAGGCGATTTCCTCGTTGAATATCGCCGACTTCACTGGCGATGCGCCCTGCCCGCCGTACTCCTCCGGCCAGTGCATGGTCAGCCAGCCCCGGTCGGCCATCTTGCGCCGGATGACCCGGGTCAGGTTCCAGTCGTCCTCTTCCGGATAGCGACCGCCGCCCTCCCATGTTTCGGGCAACTCGGTGGCGAGGAAGGTCCTCAGATCTTGACGAAACTGCTCGTCTTCCGGGGTAAACTTAAAGTCCAAAACGGCACTCCCTGGCGGCCTGAAACAGGGTGGGGCAACGGAATGAAAGGGGCGGCTCTACCCGCCGACAGCGACGCAGGTGACCGTGCGTACCACGCCGTCTACCGTGTGGATGTGGCCTGTGACCAGATCGCCCACCACCGAAATGTCGTCGGCGCTGATCATGGCGATAATGTCATAGGGACCAGTTACAACGTCGACGGTTGCGATTCCCGGCAGCCCAGTGAGCGTTGTCGCTACTTCCCGGGTCTTGCCCACGGACGTCTCCACAAGCAGGTACGCTTTAGTCGCCATTTTCCGCCTTCCGTATACTGATTCTTTTCAACTTTACCAAGCACCGGCAATTCTACGGCCCGCCAAAATTCGTGTCAATTGCGTCATAATTGCGGGGCGACTACTCAAGGAAAGATAGCATGCAACTGTTGGCCGAGGGCGCGAAATCGCTGGGGATCCAACTGTCGAAGGGACAGCTGGACCAGTTTGAGCTGTACTACCGCGAACTGGCTGAGTGGAATGGGAGAAGCAACCTGACCTCATTGATCGGCTACGAGGAGGTGCAGGTCCGGCATTTCCTGGATTCCCTTACCGTCTGCCTGCCGTACGGCGGTCAGGCAGGCCTCGGGGTCTGCGCTCTCCCTGGTGTAAACCGGGTGGTGGACATCGGCGCCGGCGCCGGTTTTCCGGGTTTGCCTCTGAAGCTCGCCTTCCCCTCCGTTGAGCTGCACCTCATAGAGTCGGTTGGCAAGAAGACGGCGTTTCTGGATCACTTGGTTGGCTCGCTGGGGCTGGCGGGCGTCAACATCCACACCGGCCGGGCCGAAGCGCTGGCGCGCCTGCCGGAGCTGAGGGAGTCATTCGACCTGGCGCTGGTAAGAGGGGTCGCCAGGCTGTCCCTGCTATTGGAGTACGCCCTGCCTTTCTGCCGAGTGGGAGGCCATACGGTCGCCCACAAGCACGGTGGGCTGGATGCCGAACTGACGGAGGCAGAGTTCGCTCTCTCGGAGCTTGGGGGACGAACAACTGGTGTATTCCCAGTCACTCTGGAGGGGTTGACCGACGACCGGGTGGTAGTGCAATTCGAAAAAGCCGCTCCAACACCAGAACGCTACCCCAGGCGTGTCGGGATCCCCGCGAAACGGCCCCTCTGAGTCGCGCCCGGAAGTACGCGCCTGGAAGTTCACGCCAGAAAGCTTACGCCTGGAAGTAAGCAAAGAAATGACCCCGCTCGGGGGATGCGGGGTCGGTTGCCTGCAATTCTGAGTCCGCCTTGAATCAGTCGTGGGGCGGAGGCTCGTGGTAGTAGCGGGTGTCCGGTGCCCGATTGTGGATGTTCTTCGTGCCTTTCTTGAAGATGCAGGTGCGAATGTTGTTTTCCAGCTCTTCCGGGTTTATGACACCATATCGAGCTACAGCGGCCTCGCTGGTAAGGTATTCGTTCATCTTTTGCAGAACTTCGTCCGCTGTTTCCCCAACCGCGATGAAACGATCCCGAGGATCGGACAGGAAGTTGCTTACCCTGGAGTAAAACGTGTCGGGCATTATTCCTCCTCCTAAGCTGCGGCTAAACTTCGCCGGACTGACTGGCAATGCTTGCCTGATAGTAGGTGATAGATACACCATTGGTGGCTGGGTTGTCAACGCGCCGCCCTCGCCGCTATTGGGTATTCGCGTCCTCAATGCCGCAATCTGGCCCTGCTGTCATTTGCCCCTTGCGATCACTGGCAACTGGCCTACGACATATGTTCTATAAACAATATTCACCGCATCGTGACTCTCCCGCAACGCCGGTGAAGTCTACCTCGAAGCGGCAGCCAATATGGGTTCGCAGGAATGGTCGGACCTGAGCGGAAAATTAAATACTTTCATTGCCGCAGGCCACGTTCCGGCGTCTCTTAGGTTGCCTTGGTCGCTGTAGGTGAGGTCGCTCCCGGAGACCCGGGATTTTTGGAAGAATGCACAGAATTGCACAGTTATAGGAGGTGGGGTCATCGGGGTGCCGTTCTGCGTGAGATCGCCTTCGCCCTCAGGGGCACTCTCTCATTTGCCCTTAGGGCCACTCGAAGGAAAGCGCCAGGGATTGCGGGCCGGTTGACCCCCAATTATGATTTCTGCGGCCCGCAGCTTGGACCGGGCCGGATTCGGGATTGATTGGAGAACTGAAATGTCCGTCATGGTCACCGGCGGTACCGGCTTTATCGGCAACCGCATCATTCGCAAGCTGCTGGAGCGCGGTGAGGAGGTGGTCTGTTTCGACCTGGCCCCCCCGCGTGGCAATCTCACGCAATACCTCGATCGCATCAAGCTGTACCGCGGCGACGTCACGCAGCTTCCACAACTGATGGAGGCCATCAACGCCAACGGGGTGACCCGCATCATCCACATGGCTGCGCTGCTGCCGCCCGACACCGAGGACCGTCCCCATTTCGCCATGCAGGTCAACATCGGTGGCACCAACAACGTCTTTGAGGCTGCCCGCTGGTGCGGTATCGAGCGCGTCGTCTACGCCAGTTCCATCGCGGTCTATGGGGTGCAGGATACCTTCGGCGAGCGCCCCATCAACGAGGATGACGTCAATGACCCCATCAACGTCTATGGCATGACCAAGTCGGTCAACGACTTCTCCGCCCGCCGCTACACCGACCTCTATGGCTTGGACCTGCGTGGTATCCGGATCTGCACCGTGTTCGGACACGGCCGGGTTACCGGCATGACCGGCATGATCGGCGGCCTGATGATGTCGCTGCCGGCCATCGGCCAGCCAATCACCATGCCCTTCCACGAGGACGAGCCGTCGCCCATGATCCACGCCGAGGACGCCGCCGAAATCTTCGTCCGGGCTGCCTTGGCCGGAGCGCTGAACCACCGTACCTACATCAGCGGCGGCAGCCTGGCCACCATCAAGGACATGGCCGACGCCGTGCGCAGTTTCATCCCCGACGCCCAGATAACCACCGGCGACCGCACCGTGCCCCACGTCTACATGGTCGACAACAGCCGGATGCTGGCCGATATCGGCTACGAGATTGCTCCGCTGCGCCAGCGCATCCTTGACCACATCAACGACGCCCGCGCCGAAGCCGGCATGCAGCCTATTCAGGGCTGACAACGCATTCAAGGCTGATAAGGAACAAGCGTGGGGAAGCGAGGGGTGGAATATCGAAGGTGGGTACTTCCGGGCAATTGCCGCCATTGCGTTTTGATGACACTTGCCCCTTGCCAAGCCTCATGACGCCTCCGTACGATATATTCGTATGCTTGCATCTGTTCGTGGTGCCCTTGTCAATTTCCGGGTGCCGGCGAGGCTCTTTGGTCATCCGACAACGGGCCGGAAAGTGCCGGTGGGACAAAATGGGACAGAATGGCACGGGAATCGCAAATTTTTGCTTAAAAAGGCATTTCCCAGCTACGGCGGAGCGTAAATTTGGGACAGGATGGGACAAAATGGGACAGAAGCGGGAAAATCTTGTCCCGGTTTTCCCGTGAAGACACCGAATGCTTCTTCGTGGGTCTGCCTTTCTGGGTCGGCTATATTGAATCGCCTGCGTTGCCCCGGTATCTGGGCAACCAATTGAGATAACCCAGGGGCGGCCCTCTGAGATTGTCGAGGGACTGCGCCCCTCCGTGTATAATTCAGGAAAACTTTCTCCGGAACGAATCCGCCGCACCTCAGCGCGGCCATGAGGGGATCACAATGAGTATCGCCATTGGATACATGCCGGGAGCTTTCGGTGAGGGCGGCGAGAACCCCAACTACCTTCGCGAACTGGTGGAAACCGGTGATCGGCACGGCTACGACTCGATCTGGCTCAGCGATCGAATCGTCAGTGACAAGTTCAGCCTGGAGGCCATGACTGCCTGCGCCATGGTCGCCGCCTACTCCGACCGTCTCAAGTTCGGCACCAGCGTTATCGCCATGCCCCTGCGCAACCCTGTGGTGCTGGCGAAGCAGATCGCCACGCTGGACTTCCTTTCCCAGGGCCGCTTCTTCCCTGCGGTTGGCCTGGGGCAGGAAGAGCCCGAGGAATACGAGGCCTGCGGCGTCAGCAAGGAGCGACGGGGACCCCGAACCGACGAGGCTATCCAGTTGATGCGCCGCCTTTGGCAGGAAGACATGGTTACCCACGAGGGCGAATTCTATTCCTGCCACAACGTGTCCGTCACGCCCAAGCCCTTCCTGCAGCCGTCGACTCCGGTCTGGATCGGCGGACGCACCGCCGCTGCCGCCCGCCGCGTGGGCCGGGTTGGCGATGGTTGGCTCGTCTCCAGCGCCACTCCTGCCGAGATTAAGGAGGGCCGCGACATTCTCTTCGAGACGGCCGACGAATTCAATCGGGAAATCGAAGACGACCACGTTGGCGTATTGATGGGCTACTACGTAAGCAACGACGTTGAGGAAGCCACCATCAAGGCCAACCAGTACGTTACCCGCCAACGCCCCGACGCCCACTTCACCGAGTTCACTGCCGTCGGGCCCGTTGACCGTATTGCCGAGTACGTCAATCGCTACGTGGAGTCCGGTGCCTCGAAGTTCGTCGTCCGCCCCCTGTGCCCGGCCGAGGAAAGCATTGAGCAACTGGACATCCTCGGCGAAGAACTCCTCCCCCACTTCCACAAGTAGCCGGCGGTT
Source organism: Dehalococcoidia bacterium (assembly GCA_965215675.1). Taxonomy (GTDB): domain Bacteria; phylum Chloroflexota; class Dehalococcoidia; order Lucifugimonadales; family UBA3495; genus VXOI01. The sequence goes on from OZ244112.1 coordinate 1,371,342, forward strand.
GAGTTCGAAATGGGAATTGTGCGAGTGAACGCGACGGTGAGAAACCCAGCCGACTTGAATCGTGCGTGGGAGGGTACATTCTTGGTCGACACGGGAGCCATCGACTGCGTCGTACCAAGGCGTTACTTGGAGGCTATCGGCCTTATTCCCATGGATAGCCGGGTTTACGGTTTGGCTGACGGTAGTGAAATCAGATTGGACGTCACTGTCGGCATTATTGAATTTATGGGAGGGAGAACCGGCAAGGATATTGTGTTATTGGACGACAATGACGCCGAGCCATTACTGGGCGTTACTGTCTTGGAGTCACTGGGAATCGAGATTGACGCCCGCAATGAGCAACTAACCAAGCTGCCATCGACAAGGATGAGGGCGTTTCTCCCAGCTACCGGTTAGTTTCCCACGTGATGACCAGCTCCCGCATCGGCTGGCGCCAGATGGCCCGGTAGCCGTCGCCGTCCGGCACGAAGAGCTCGTCGAACTGCTCGTCAAAGATCCGCCTCGCCCGGTCTCGAACTCCCTCCCGGGACCAGCGGCCGAATATCACCGAGTCCAGCGCCTCCTCCCGCGAGGGATGGTACCAGTCCTCCCACCACGTCGGTGCGGGTAGCACGCGAACATCGGGCAGGATGCCCAGGTCCCACAGTACCGGAAGCAACTCCCTGTGGCCGGGCATCGGTGCCAGAGGCTCGCCGTACACCCGCCGAAACAGTTCGGCACCGCGGTTGGGCGGAGGCTCGCTCCACACCATGATCATCACCCGCCGCCGGGCCGCCGCCTGCATCTTCTCGACGAACGGCACGATGTCCCTGACGAAGTAAGTTACATCGCAGGCCAACACGACATCTCCCTCGATGCCGTGGTCATCCATCCAGCCTGCGGCCACATGACGCGCATTGGTGATTCCCGCCTCTTGCCTTGATGCCTCGTACTCCGCGGCCATGCCTTCCGATGGCTCCACGGTCAGTACCTCTTGGCACCGTAGCGCCAGGGGCAGGGAGACGCGGCCAGCGCCGCCACCGACGTCTACCACCACGTCGTCCGGTTCAGCGTAAGATGCCAGTACTGCCAGGTTGGGATCCAGTTCTCGCCGTGGATCGAAGCGAAACTGCGCCGCCGATTGGCCGGTCCAGATGTCGGCGGGCCTCGGCCCGAACAAACGCAACTGCTGCTCCTCCACGGCATCCAGCATGGCGGTGTATTGGTCGGCGGCGATAGGCATCTTGGCGCTCCAATATTCGACGGCGAGAAAGCAAAGAACGCCGAGGAATTCTTGCGCTTTCTCGGCATTCCGGGATTGCTCCGTGGTCAAGTTAGATCGAAGGCCGAGTCTTGTACCAGCCGGCGTGCTGCTGATAGGTGTAGGCGGCCTGGATCACGCCCGGCTCGTCAAAGGGCTTGCCGGCAATCTGCAGGCCCACTGGCAGGCCGGCTTCGGTGAAGCCGCACGGTACCGAGATGGCCGGCAGGCCGGTAACATTGAAGGGAGCGGTAAAGCTTCGCCCCCGCACGGTAGTGGTTGGATCGTATCCCTCGAACGCAGGAGCGGGAGTGGTCATGGTCGGAGTAACCAGGAAATCCACCGTCCTCATTACCTCCGCGAACTCCCGTCGCGCCCACGTCCGTACTCGCTGGGCCTGCAGGTAGTCCGAGGCGGTCAACAGCCCCCCGGTGCGGAACCGGCTGCGTACGATGTCTCCGAACTTTTCCGGAATCTTCTTCAGGTTCGGCTCGTGGTAGGCATATGCCTCGGAAACCATGATCACCGAGTTCGCAGCGCGCACATAGTCCAGGCTGGGCAGAGAGACCTCTCGCACCTTCGCCCCCAGTCCTTCCAACTCAGTCACGGCCCTCTCCACGACTGCGACGGTCTCGGGGCTGACGCTGGGGTCGGGGTCAAAGAAGTAATGCCGAGGCAGCCCTATGGTTACACCCCTGATGTCCTCAACCAGCGAAGCCGAGTAGTCCGGCACCGGTGCCGTGCTTGACGTGGGGTCCTTCGGGTCGTGGCCTGCGATGGCCTGCAGCATGTACGCTGTATCCTCCACCGTCCAGGTCATCGGTCCGGCGTGGTCCTGAGACCAACTGAGCGTCACAACGCCAGCGCGGCTGACGCGCCCGTAGGTGGCCTTCAGGCCGACGATGCCGCAGTATGAGGCAGGGCCGCGTATCGACCCTCCGGTACAGGAGCCGAGGCCGCCCATGACCTGTCCCGAGGCAACCGACGATCCGGTACCACTGCTGGAGCCGCCGGTAATGTGGTCAAGATTCCACGGGTTGCGGGCCGGCTCGAAGGGCGTCGACCAGTCGGGGCCGCCCAGAGCAAACTCGTGCATTGCCAGCTTGCCAACAAGGACACCTCCGGCCTCTTTAAGCCGTGCTGTGGTCGTTGCGTCCGCCGTAGGCACTCGCTCCAGATCGACGTAGGAACCGGAGGTGGTCCGGGTGCCGGCAGTGTCGTAAAGATCCTTCAATGCGAAGGGGATGCCGTGCATAGGGCCCCTGTAGTTTCCCCGCAGCATCTCTGCCTCGGCCGTGCGGGCCTGCTCCAGGGCCCCGTCGGTCATCATGGTCACGAACGAATGCAGGCGATCGTCGGTCGCCTCGATGCGGTCGAGACAAGACCTCAATAGCTCCACCGGCGATAGCTGGCCGGAGCGCATAAGTTCCCCAGCTTCTCTCATCGTCAGAAAATACAACCTGTCCTTATCGGTCATTATGATTCACCCCTTTATCGAATCGAGAATGTGAGCGACTAACCATACCGAGCTGACTATGCACCGGGCCAATCGGGGTGAAACTCCACCACCATCTCCTCCGCACCGTAGTTGATGTCGTGGAGTTGGGTGGCGTAGGCGGCGTAGAGATCGTAGATGGGTTTGAGTTCTTCCAGTTCCTGATCGCTCAGGCCCAGCCCGGCCCGGTCAACCATGAGCCGGAATTCCTCCATCGTAACTTCGCTCTGACCTGGCATGGCATTACCTCCAGCGTTGCGGTTTTCAAGTTACCGTCCAGGCGATAGCCTTGGCTGCAGTTGGTGCTATTATACGCACAAACTTGTCCCATGCCGGATGGCAAATTGCTCGTCAAGGAAATACTACGTGACTACCTACGTGTACATCTCCCTGCAACGCGAAGATCGAATTTCCCTTTACGAATTGGACCCCGACTCAGGTGAGCTTACGCGGCGGACGGAATTTCCGCTGCCGGGCATGCCGGCGCCTATGGCAGTGGACCCGCAGCGCCGCTACCTGTTCGTGGGGCGGCGACAGCCCGGCGACTTCGGACTCACCAGTTACGCCATCAGTCACGAGACCGGACGCCTGAGGGAGTTGGGCGGGGTTCCGCTGGAGGGTGACCCCGTTCATATCTCGGTGGATCGCACCGGAAAATACCTGCTATCGGCCCACTACTATCAGGCACGCGTCGGCGTGCACGGATTCGGTGAGGACGGCGCGCTTGATGCCACCCCCATCGAGTGGCGCGAGACCGGCATCGGGGCACACTACGTCCAGACCGACCCGTCCAATCGCTACGCCTACGTGCCGCACATCGCCGAGGGAGCCCACACCGGCGTGAACGCCATCTTCCAGTTCCGATTCGACCAGTTGACGGGAAAACTCTCTGCCTGCGACCCAGACCGTGTGATCCCTGATGCTCCGGAGGGTCCGCGCCACTTCTGTTTCCACCCGAACCTGGACGTCTTGTATTCCTCCAACGAGCAGGGCTGCAGCGTTACTGCATACCGGTTCGACCGCTCAAGCGGAACTCTCAGCCCATTCCAGACAGTTCCCACGTTGCCCGATGGGTATAGCGAGCGCAACTCCTGCTCTCAGATCCAGATAACGCCTTCGGGGAGTTTCCTATACGCGCCCAACCGGGGTCACAACAGCATCGCCGGCTTCGCTGTTGACGCGTCCGACGGGACGCTGACCCCCTTGGGGCAGACGCCGACCGAGGACACTCCAAGGGCGTTCAGCCTGGATCCGACCGGTAACTACCTTTATGCCTCCGGCCTGGAATCGGCGCGGCTGGCGAGCTACCGGGTCAACGTCGACACCGGGGCGCTGGAGCCGCTGGAGATTTACCCCATCGGCCAGGGACCCATGTGGGTGCTGATGGTGGACGTGTAACGGGCATTTGATGGCGGAGTGCGAAGAGAGCGCCGAGGAAGATAGAATCCTCGGCGCTTTTGGGGTCCTCGCGGATGATACGAGGTCGTTACGAGACCATCCACCACGGGTCCTCGAGCAGAGCCTTGACCGTCCGCAGGAACTCAGCGGCGGGAGCGCCGTCGATGACTCGGTGATCAAAAGTGAGGCTCAGGTACATCGTCTCACCCTTCGCTATCTCGCCGTTGGCGATTACCGGCTTCTCCACCACTCGGCCCACGCCGAGGATGCCCACTTGTGGCGGATTGATGATGGGCGTGAAGCCGTCGACTTCGTTGGCCCCCAAGTTGGTGATTGTGAAAGTCCCGCCAGTGATTTCCTCTGGACGGGTCCGCCCCTCGCGCGTGCGGGCAGCCAGATCGCGGTTCTCGGCGGCCAACTGCGCCAGCGACTTCTCGTCGGCGCCTCGAATTACCGGCGTGACCAGCCCTTCCTCAAGGGCTACGGCCAGCCCGATGTTGACCTCAGACAACATCTGCACCTGCGCTTCGCCATCTGCCGAGGTGGTTTCGATGGCGTTCATACGGGGGTGCCGCTTCAGTGCTTCTGCGGTGGCCTTCACGACCAACGGCAGCGGCCCGATGCCTCCTCCCGCCTCCTCCGCGTGATGCCGCGACAACCCCCGCCGCAGCTGCATTGCCTCAGTTACTAAGGCTTCAGTAGTCAATGTCACCTGGGCCGTGCTCTGGATACTTTGCAGCATCCTGGTCGCCACTGCGCCGCGAATGCCGGTAAACGGGACTACGCCGTCCGCCGACGGCTCGGGAGCGGATGCCGAATCAGGAGCGGACTTGGCCTTGATCGCCGCCTCGACGTCCTCGATCAGGATACGGCCCTGCGGCCCGCTGCCAGTGATCGTGGCGAGATCGATGTCGTTTTCCCGTGCCAGTCTGCGCGCGGCCGGCACCACCGGTACTCGTCCAGCAGCAGCCTCCGCGCCGTCAGTGGCTGGTGCCTGCAGTGCAGCTTCAACGTCGGTCAGCAGGATGCGTCTGTTGGGGCCGCTGCCGCGTACTTGGGCGAGGTTAACGCCGCGTTCGCGGGCAAGTCGCCGGGCCGCTGGGACCACCTGTATGTCTACGCCGTTGGTGGCAGGGGCAGCCTGTGTCGCCAGAGCAGCTAGTGGTGCGCTGGCAGGGGCAGCAGGTGCGGCGGACGCTGCGATCTCCTCGCCCGGCTCGGCGATAACACACAGCACGCCTCGGATGGGCACAATTTGGCCTTCCTGGGCTACGATGCGACTGAGGATGCCCGACGCGGTGGATTCCAGTTCGGTCTGCAGCTTGGCCGTCTCCACCTCGACGATAGGCTCGCCCTCTGCCACGGTATCGCCCTCCTGCTTAAGCCAGCGGACGATGGTGCCGTCCTGCATCTCCATACCCCACTGCGGCAGCACGATCTCCGACGCCATAACTTCAACTCCTCTTCGAGGTGAGACCGCCAGGATGTTCCACCTGTCGGTACTGTGCAGGGGCGCACGGCCGTGCGCCCCTGCTGGCTAGAGACAAACCAAAATTTTCACCTGAACCCCGAAACTATTGCAGTGTCACTCTTACGGCCTCAGCGATGGACTCGTCGGTGGGGTAGCAGAGCGGCTCCAGCGCCGGGCTGAAGGGGATGTGAACGTTGATGGTGCCCAGCCGCTGTATCGGGGCCTGCAGGTCCCAGAATCCCTCCATCGCCACGATGGCAGCGATCTCGCTGGCGGCGCTGCAGGTCTTGTGGGCCATGTCCACCACTACCAGGCGGCCCGTCTTGGCCACCGAGTTGAGGATCGCTGCCTTGTCCAGCGGCACCAGCGTGCGCGGGTCAATTACCTCGGCGGAAATGCCTTCCGACGCCAGTGCATCGGCGGCGGCCAGCGCCCTTGGCACCATGCCGCCTATGGCGACGATGGTGGCGTCGGTTCCTGCCCTCTTAGTGTCTGCCACGCCCAAGGGGATGGTGTAGTCCTCTTCGGGAACTTCGGCCCGCGCGCCAAGGATGGTGCGGTCCTCCCAGAAAATGACCGGGTCGTCGGTGCGGATGGCCTGCTTGAGCAGCCCCTTGCCGTCATAGGCGTTGCTGGCGAAAACTATCTTGAAGCCTGGGATGTTCATAAACAGTGGGTGCGAGCGGTCGGAGTGGTGGGCCGCCATGCTGCCGCCGTAGTACATGGCGGCGCGATACACGATGGGCAGGTTGACCTGTCCGCCGAACATGTAACGCATCTTGGCCGCCTGGCTGACCAACTGGTCCATACCCACCCACATGAAGCTGGACAGGCTCTCGACGATGGGGCGCATCCCCACCGCCGCTGCGCCAACGGCGGCGCCGAAGAAGGCATTTTCCGACAGCGGGCAGTCGCGGACGCGGTCGCCCCCGAACTCGGTGAACAGCCCGGCGGACGCGCCGTAGACGCCCTTCTGGATGTCCTCGCCCATGATGAAGACGCGCTCGTCCAGGCGCATCTCTTCCAGCATCGCCTCGTTGATCGCCTGGGTGAAGGTGATGTTGCGGGTCTGCGTCGCAGTGGCCATGACCTGCCTCCTGATGGATTAAGCGGATTCCGTAGGAGCGCACGGTTGTGCGCCCCGCAATTGACTGAATTAGTGCTCCGCTACTCCAGCGGGATGGGTTCGGCGTACATGTCCTCCCAGACCTCGGAGGGGTCGGGGTAGGGGCTCTCGCGGGCAAAGGTTACGGCCTCTTCGATTTCGGCCTTGACCTGCTCTTCCATTGCGTCCAGTTCGTCTGTTGTGGCGATGGCCTGCTCAATGAGCATGGCGCGGTGAATGTCCAGCGGGTCGCGCAGCTTCCACTGCTCGACCTCGTCGTCGTCGCGGTAGGAGTTGCGCACGATGCGGCCCAGCCCCAGCGAGTGGTCGTAGTAGCGGTAGGTGCGGCCCTCGACCAGGGTCGGCCCCTGGCCGGAACGAGCCCTCTCCACCGCCGCCGTTACCGCCTCGTGCATCGCCAGCGCGTCCTGCCCGTCCACCAGCACCCCGGGGATGGCGTATGCGACGGCGCGGTCGGATATGTTAGCCACCGCGACCATCTCCTTAAAGCTGCTGGTAACGGCGTACTGGTTGTTCTCGCACAGGAATATCACCGGCAGCTTCCACACGGCGGCCAGGTTGATGGACTCGTGGAACGCGCCCTCGTTGCTGGCACCGTCGCCGAAGAAGCAGACGGCCACCCGGTCGTTGCCCTGCAGGCGGCTGCCCAGCGCGGCGCCGACGGCCACGGGGATGGAAGACCCCAGGATGCCTGACTCGCCCAGGATTCCGATGCTGAAGTCTGCCAGGTGCATCGATCCGCCCTTGCCCTTGCAGATACCGGTCTTCTTTCCCAGCAGTTCCGCCATTGCCGTCTTTACGTTGCCGCCCTTGGCGATGGGGTGTCCGTGGGAGCGGTGATTCCCCGTCATCCAGTCGTCGTCCCGCAGGGCCATGCAGGCGCCGACGGCCACGGCTTCCTCGCCGATGTATGAGTGGGCCGCCCCTACGATTTCGCCGCGCTCCACCAGGTTGATGACCGCCTCTTCAAAGTGCCTGATGCGAAGCATTCGCCGCATCATTTCCATTAGTGCTGTTTTGTCCAGCATCACCGTGCCTCCTTGAGACTTATCGAAAGAATTGCCGGAATAATACCAGAATTCCGCAACTGCGGGACCACGCCAGTTAATGGTTGTCAGAATTGAGCGCCTATCCGGATATATCGGTTGAATCTCTTTGGCGAATCTTGCGATTACAGCCTATAATCCAGCAACCAGTCAACGAGAGCCAATTGTGGAGGTAGTGATATGCCCATATTGCGACGGGCGGATGCGGAAAGCAGCGAGGGTTACCCCGGTATTCCCCGGGCCACTCTCGTGGGTGCGGAACACGGGGCACAATCGCTGTGGGTCGGCCATTTGGAGATCAGCCCTGGCGCCGCGGTCAGCACGCACATACACCCGGATACCGAGGAAGCCATGGTCATCGTGGAGGGTGAGCTGGAGGCCATCCTGGGCGACGAGGTGGTAACCCTCGGCCCCGGCGACACGGTGCTGGCTCCCGCCGGAATCAAGCACGGGTTCGTCAACCGCTCAAGCGGGAAGGCGGCTCTCCTGGCAGTATTCCCCAAGACGGAGTTCGAGCGGGTACTCGTGGAATAGATTCATAATCCGTAATCACGAAGCAGGATATTGACTATTGTCAATGTAGTTTGAGATTTGGTAAACTCGGAACACTGACCTAAAGGTCCATTGCCCGAGCTCCAACCACGAATCCGATTTTTGGCCGGAGGCGATATATGGTCATCACAAACGTCTCGGATGATATTTTCAGCCCCGCGGCGATCAACGACCCTTATACCTACTACGGTAGATTGAGGGACGAAGACCCCGTTCACTGGAACGAACTCTACGAGTTGTGGATAGTTACTCGCCATGACGATCTGGTGTGGCTGACCCGCAACCACGAGAAGTTCTCCAGCGCAACCTTCCTCAACGACCCGCGACCGGCCTACCCGGCCATTTACGAGTCCGACGAGGAAATCTACCGGATGGCGTGCGAATATCAGGGGATGATGTTCATCCAGCACGACCGCCCGGCCCACCTAGACATGCGCAAGGTGGTGCATCAGTTCTTCACTCCCAAGTCCATGGAGGAGTGGCGTCCCCTGGTTATCTCCGCCACCAACCACCTGCTGGACGATGCGGAGCAGAAGGGCAGCGTGGATCTGATGCGCGATCTGGCAGTGCCGCTGCCCCTGCTCGTAATAGCGGAAATGATGGGTGTTCCCGAAGCCGACCGCCCCTACATCCGCGTCCTTGCCGAGAAGCTGCTGTACAACAACCGTGGCGAGCCGGACCGCTACCGCACGCTTATGGAAGGCGTGAACGGGATGTTCGAGTACTGCGATCCGTTGCTTGACGAGCGCAAGGAAAACCCTGGTGATGACTTCATATCGGTGCTCGCCAGCGGCGAGAAGAATGGCGTCTTCACCCGTGCGCACACGCTGTCCAACACGGCCCTGCTGCTGATCGCCGGTCACGAGACCACCATCAACCTGATCTGCAACGGGACCAAGTCTTTCATGAACAACCGGGACCAGTGGGACCTGTTCCGGCAGGACACCGAGGGCATGATGGTTCGCGCCTGCGAGGAGGCGCTACGCTATGATCCCCCCGTCCTGACCCTGCCCCGCCTGGCCAGTGAAGACGTGGAACTCCGCGGCAAGCACATCAAGGAGAAGGACCGCGTCCGCTGGGTCATCCCGTCGGCCAACCGGGACCCCAACAAGTTTGACCAGGCCGACCAAATGGACATCACCCGCTGGCCCAACCCGCACGTTGCGTTTGGCGCCGGCGTACACCACTGCCTCGGATCCACCATCGCCCGCGTGGAAGGCCAGGAGGTCTTCCGGGCCCTGGCCGACCGCTACCCCAACATGGAGATGGTGCCGCACGAGTCCGAGTACCGTCCCACCATGGCCCTCCGCTCCATGATGGAACTGCCGATGAACTTCAACGTATAGTTCGCGCTACGTCGATAGTCGACTAATGGGGCGGGTGAACAACCCGCCCCATTCTTTTTTGGAATCTGGAGTCCGGTCCAGCCGACAGCAGCTACTCCTGCAGGTCGTGGTAGGCCGTCAGGGCGGCGGTGATGCCGTCGCCAACGGCTGCGCCCAGCTGCCGGGTGGAGTCAGCGCGGGCGTCGCCGCAGGCGTAGAGGCCTGGGACGCCGGTCCGCATGTGAATGTCGGTGTAGACGTGGCCCAGCGCGTCCATTTCCACCAGACCCTTCAGGTACTCGGTGTTTGGGTGGAAGCCCACGTAAATGAAGGCCGCGGCCGTGTTGTAGTCGTAAATTTCCTCGGTCTTCAGGTTCTTGACCCGCGCCGCTTCCAAGGCCTCGTTGCCCACGAACTCCTCGACCACGTGGCTCCAGAGGAACTTGACCTTGTCGTTGTTGAACGCCCGCTCCTGCAGCACCTTGGTGGCCCGAAGTTCATCGCGGCGGTGGATGTAGGTGACGGAGTTAACGATGCCGGTCAGGTAGTGGCCCTCGTCCATGGCCGCATCGCCTCCGCCAACAACGACCACATCCTGGCCGCGGAAGAAGTTGCCGTCGCAGACCGCGCAGTAGGACACGCCTCTCCCGGAGAACTCGTCCTCGCCCGATGCTCCCAGCTTGTTGTGCGAGCCGCCGGTGGCGATGATCAGGCTCTTGGCGGTGAGGGTGCGGTCGTCGGTATGCACTACCTTGACCGGCTCGTCGGCCTTTTCGATACCCTGCACTTCGGCGTAATCGATCTCGGCTCCGAACCGCGTGGTCTGCTGCTCCATCATCATCGCCAGTTCCTGGCCCTTCACGCCCTCGGGGAAGCCGGGGTAGTTCTCGATCTCGTCGGTGATCAGGAGCTGTCCGCCGGGGCCCAGCTGCTCGATAATCAACGTCTTAAGCATGGCCCGGGTGGTGTAGAGACCGGCTGCAAGACCCGCGGCGCCGGCCCCCAGGATAATTGTGTCGTAGTCTGTCGCGGATGTCGTCATGGCGGTTCGCCTTCCTATGCTTTTGATTGGTCTGTCCTGGTATATCGCCCTGTTCGTGGCGCTTAGGCCTATGCCATCCAGTCTGCTAGCCTGGGAGCACTCCCTCCGCCTGCGCGGCTTCCCTGAGGTAGGCTACCGTCCGGGCCAACCCTTCGGCCAAGCTGGTCTTCGGGACCCACCCCAGTTCCTCCTCGGCCCTGGAGCAGTCGAGGCTGATCCGGTAAACGTCGCCCGCCCTGGCCGGCCCGTGTTCTGCATCCCAGCGGAAGCCCACGATCTCCTTCAGCATTTCGTAGAGACGGTTCACGCTGGTCAACTCGCCGGTGGCCACGTTCAGTGACCTGCGGTGGCCCCTGTGGATGGCGGCAATGTTGGCCTCGACGATATCGTCGACGCATACGAAGTCCCGGGTCTGGTTGCCGTCGCCGAAGATGCGGGGCCGCTTGCCGCTCAGGATGGCCGAAATGAAAATGGCGATCACGCCTGCCTCGCCGAACGGGTCCTGGCGAGGGCCGTACACGTTTCCGTAGCGCAGGGTCGTATAGTTCAGGCGGTATTGGCGGGAGTAGAAATCCAGGTACTGCTCACCAATGTACTTGGACATCCCGTAGGGCGAGATGGGGAGAACCGGGGCGTCATCGGGGCAGGGAACCACCTCGGGCTCACCGTAGAGGGCGCCGCCGGTCGAGGAGTAGATGATCTTCTCGACACCGGCTCGGCGCGACGCTTCCAGCAGCCGCAGGGTGCCCTGCACGTTGACCTCGTTGTCGAGGATGGGGTCCTTGACTGATCGGGGAACGCTTGACTGGGCCGCCAGGTGGAAGACGAGGTCCGGCCTTTCCTTGTTCAGTACATCAGGAAAGGTGGGCTGGGTGATGCTCATGTGGTGGAAGGTGGCATCGTGGTTGAGATTCTTCAGCTTGCCGGTGCTGAGATCGTCAACGATGATCACCCGATAGTTCTCTTCCACCAGTCGGTCAACCAGGTGGGAACCAATAAATCCGGCTCCCCCGGTTACCATCGCCGACCTGCGGTAGGCCATTCAACCCGCTCCTGGGCTTGATGCTGCGGCGAATGAGGGACGCCCGAGGGCTGTTACCTCTTGCCCGTTGAAAGACCTCCGGTGTAGTACCGGAGATCAACAATTCCATGATACTCCGCTACGTGTTTTTGTACAACGGACTGGCTTCCAGACAGCAGGGTTATCGCGTCTTATTACTCAGCACACAAAACTGGTCTGAACGGCGGTGGATATGGGAGTGGCAGTGCCTCCTTCGGTTCCGGGTGCGAGGGTAGACGAGGGTTTGGATTCCCGCCTGCGCGGGAATGACGACTTATAGGGCCTCCGGCGTTTAAGACGCGATTGCCTTGCTTCCAGACAGCAGGGATATCGCATTTGGGTGGTCGGATTCCGTGGCTACACAAGAAAACTATCGCGGATGTACAAAAAGGGAAGGCCCGCCAGAGGGCGATGCGTTGCTCCCTTGGGACAGGAATTTCCCACTCCTGTCCCATTTTGTCCCACTCTGTCCCAAATTTACGGTCCCTCGTATCTGGATTTCTCCCAAATTGCCAGAAAATCGCGATTCCCGCCCCATTCTGTCCCACCCACCCTTTCCGTCCTGTTTTCGGGCGACCTGACGGCCCTGCCGCAGGCAGAGAACAGGCAGGGGAACAGTGAGCGGAAGGCATACGGACTATATGGTACGGAGGCGCCATGAGGCTTGGCAAGTGGCGACTGTCATCAAAATATCCAGATGCGATTGCCCCGGCTAAAATAGTTACCATAATGTTTTGTATAGCGTTCCACCCCTGATTTCAGCTATGGAGTGGCCAAATAGCCTGTGAATTGTAAAAAATTGGGACATAAAGAGTGAACATATCAATACAGGGGCAGTGTTATGTATTCCGAGTGATTTCATAGAGCCAAGGGTCTGCGGGCATTGCCCGCGCGCTCCCGTCCGGGTCCCAGGGCTACCTTGGACCTTCGGGCGGGCAGCCTGCTTACCGGATTGTTCCGGTTCTGATGTAGTGAGTGTGTGGAGGGGACATGTTCCACCGGGTACCTTCTTTCTACTTTATTGCAGTGGCCACCACTGCGCTCATCTTCCTCCTGGCGGCGCTGTTCGCCTCGTCCCTCTCCTCCCCAGGCACCGCGCATGCCTCGCACCCCGATCTGCCTGAGGTCAGCATTGCAAGCATCACGCCGGAGGTCGGCGAGGAAGGCGGGTACTTGAGGGTCACCCTACGGCTGAGCAGGGCCCTCACGGTAGACGAGAAATTTTGCTATCCCGGTAGAGGAGCTAATGAAGATCCCAATGACGAGATGTGCATCCAGGGAGGAATCATCGCTTGGGATAGCTACAATGACCACCTGTCCAGTAGTAACGACGGTATGGTCAAGTTTGTTTTCGGTGAAGGCAATAGAGACGGAGTGCCTCAAGAAGACGGATCGATTCTGAAGCGCTGGACCGTCAGTATTAGTAATGACAGCTGCATCACGCCTGACCGCACAATTCGAATAGGGGTCAACACTGTGTTTGACGACACAGCTACTTATGGCTACCTCATCGACGAAACGGAACATACCGTTCCTATTGCCGGTAACGACGATGAAAATGGGGTTTTAGTCGCGGACGGAGGCAACTGCCTGCCCGTTGCTGAAGGCGAAACGGAAGATGTTTTTATCAACCGTGCTCCGACGTTCGGCAAGAATCCTATCACCCTTTCCGTCAACGAGAACACCGAATCAGGCGAAGACATCGGGAGCCCCGTAACGGCTAGCGACGAGGAATCCGACGACCTGACTTACTCGCTGACAGGAGCAGACGCGAACCACTTCGACATCGACTCCTCCACCGGCCAGATAATGACTGATGGCGCCCTGGACCACGAGACCAAGGACACCTACCAGCTGTTCGTTTTGGTCACCGACAACAAGGACATCTACGGCGACCCCGATTCGGCAGAAGACGACAGCATCCAGGTCACCATCAGCGTCAAAAACGTAAACGAGCCGCCGGTGTTCGACGCCAACGCACCCACGGCCCTGAATGTCGTGGAGAACACCGCTGCCAACGTGGACATAGGCGACCCAATCACCGCCACCGACCCGGAAGGCGGCACGGTTTCCTACGCCCTGGACGATGGCGACGGCGCGTCATTCGAAATCGATACCAATACAGGGCAGATCAAGACCAAGGGCGCCCTGGACAGAGAGACCAAGGGCTCCTACACCGTTACCGCCACAGCCACCGACGATGGAGGCGCCAGCGCCACCCGCGATGTGACCATCACCGTCACTGAGGCGAACGATCCTCCTGTGTTCACCGACGATAACGGGGATGTCCAGACCAGTGTCACCCGTGAGGTCGCCGAGAACACCCCTGCGGACCAGCCCGTCGGCGACCCCGTGGCGGCGATCGACGAGGAAAACGACACGCTGACCTATTCGCTGGGGGGCACGGACGCCGCGTCATTTGACTTTGAGACGACCACCGGCCAGATCAAGACCAAATCCGGAGTCGACCTGGACTACGAGGGCGGCACCACGAGCTACAGCGTCACGGTGTCGGTCACCGACGGCAAGGATATCAACGGCAATGCCGAGGGCACGCCGACGGAGGACGCCACCATTGAGGTGACCATCGAAGTCACCGACGTGAACGAGCCGCCTGCCTTCGCCGATGACCCGCCGGCTACGCAGACAGTGGCGGAGAACACCGCGGCGGATACGAACATTGGCAGCGCCTACACCGCCACCGACCCGGAAAATGACGCTCTGACCTACACTCTGGACAGCGGCAGCGCAGACACGTTCGCGATTGATGCCAACGGCCAGATCAAGACCAAGGCCGATCTCAACTACGAGGCTGATTCCAGCTATACCGTCATCGTCCAGGTCACCGACAGCAAGGACGACAACGGCGTCGCAGAAGGCACACCGACAGTCGACGACACGCACACTGTGACCATCACCGTCACTGACCAGGACGATGACGGAACAATCACATTCTCGTCGGACACGCCCGCGGCCGGGACGACTCTTACGGCAACTCTCGAGGATGACGACGGCGTCAAGGCTACCCCTGTCGTCGCCTGGTTGTGGGAGAGCTCGACTGACCAGAACAACTGGACCACCGTCAACGGTGCCGACACCGACAGCCTCACTCTCGGTACGGGAGACGTGGGGAACTATTATCGGGTAACTGCCACCTACGATGACGAACTTGCGGGGGGCAAGACCGCGGTTGGTGAAACGACCAACCCAGTAGTGACTGCCCCGCCCACGAACCAGAATCCCGAGTTTGCCGATGCCACGGCCACCCGCGAGGTCGCCGAGAACACCCCTGCCGGCCAGAACATCGGGGCGCCGATTACAGCCACTCACGCCGACGGCAAGGGCACCCTGGTCTACTCGCTGGACACAACCGGGGCGGATACATTCGACATCCACTCATCGACCGGACAACTGAAGACTAAGGCCGACCTGGACTACGAGAGCGGATCGACCACGTATCACGTCACCGTATCGGTCAGCGACAGCCTGGACGACTACAGTCATGCGGACACGGTGGAGGACAGCAGCATTGACGTGACCATCACAGTCACCGACGTCAACGAGCCGCCGCAGTTCGCCGACGGCGCAGAAACCGCCCTGGAGGTCAGCGAGGACACCACCATTGGCGAGGATATAGGAGAGTACGAGGCCTTCGACCCGGACGCCGGCGACACAGTGGCCTACTCAGTGAGCGGCACAGATGCAGGACTGTTCCAGGTGGATTCCTATGGTCAACTGCAGGTCGCCGACACTCTGGATCACGAGAGCAAGCCCACCATTACTGTCATCATCCAGGTGACCGACAGCAAGGACATAGCAGGTAACACCGAGACCAACCCGGTGATCGACGACACGCACACCGTAACTATCACCGTAACCAACGTCTTCGAGGACCCTCGGTTCAACGACGACAACGGGACAGGCGACACCACCCGCACCATCCCCGAAAACACCGTGGCGGGCCAACCCGTTGGCCTTCCGGTGTCGGCGACCGACGACGAAGGCGACACTCTGACCTACGAACTGGGAGGCACAGACGCCGGCGCCTTCGATTTTGACACCGCCACGGGGCAAATCAAGACCAAGGACGAGTTGGACCACGAATACATAGACACCTACTTGGTCACCGTGTTGGTAACGGATGGCAAGGACGATCAAGGGGCCGTCGAGGATCCTCCACAGGAGGACACATTTATCTATGTCGACATCGAGGTTGCCGACGTAAACGAGAAACCCACGTTTGACGCAACTCCGCCCATTGATTATCAGATCGCCGAAAACACGGCGGTGGGCACCGCAATCGACGCTGCCCTCACTGCCACCGACCCGGACCCTGCAGATACGCTGACCTACACTTTGGACAGCGATAGCGCAGCTATGTTTGAGATTGACACTTTGGGGCAGATCAAGACCAAGGCAGCCCTGGATCACGAGACCACTGAAATCTACAACGTCACCGTCTCCGTCCGCGACAGCAGGGATGACGCTGGCGATCCGGACACTGCGGACGACGATACCATCGACGTCACCATCACCGTTACTGACGAGGATGATCTTGGAACGATATCGCTGTCATCGGAACAGCCGTCTGCGGGCACCGAATTGATCGCAACTCTTGACGACGACGGTACCCCAACCGATGTAGTCTGGAAGTGGGAAAGCTCCACGGATAAGACTTCCTGGACCGTAATTGATGGTGCTACCGCGAACTCCTACATTCCTCAGTCGGACGATGTGGAGGACTACCTCCGCGTCACTGCGACTTACACCGACGGCCTGGGACCCAACAAAACCGCCGAGGCTATTCCAACCAGCGCAGTACTGCCTACGGAGCCTACCAACGATCTACCCACCTTTGCCGAAGACGCAGTGACGACACTGTCCGTCTTAGAAAATACTCCTGCCGGAGAAAACATCGGCGACCCATTTACGGCCACCGACCTCGATGACAATACACTCACCTACGTCCTAGGTGGCACAGATGCTGCATCGTTCGCTATCGTTGATACCACCGGGCAGATTCAGACCGAGGAGGTACTGGACTACGAAAACGCGAACAGTAAGACAAGCTACAGCGTCACCTTGTCAGTCCACGACGGCAAGGACCCCTTTGGTAACGCCAATGAGGTTGCAGACGCTACACTGGATGTCACCATCGACGTAACTGACATGGTGGTCCCGGAAATCCCCGCCCAACCGACGGTCGAGGCAACACCCGGAGGGGACGCCGGCCTGACCGTTACCTGGACGGCCGTTGCCGACACTGAAACTGCGCCCGTCGACGGGTATGACGTGCAGTATCGCGTTAAGGACACTACGGATACGGACCCCTGGCTGACTGCCGACGTAACTGTCACTGGCGCAACCGCCACTATCACCGGCTTGGAATATAGTACCACCTATGAGGTGGAGGTCCGTTCAAAGAACAGCGAGGGAGAAAGCGGCTGGTCTCTCACCGGCGAGGGCGGCATCCCTGCCAGGCTGGACGTGGTTTTCTCGCCCGCAAGCCGGACGGTCAATGAAGGCAGCAGCGCCACCTTCACGGTCACCGTCGATCCGGCCGCCGACCGCGCCTTGTCCATTCCCATCTCCGTGACGCGGGGTAGTGCTGAGTCCGGCGACTACTCGGTGAGCGGTACGCCATTAACATTTGCATCGGGCGATACGTCCAAGACCTTCACAATTTCGACCACCAATGACTCCGACCGCGACGACGAGACTGTCAACATCCGGTTTGGTTCGTTGCCTCCCGCCGTCGGAACGGGCTCGCAGTCAACCGCTTCACTGACCATCAACGACACTACGCCCGCTCCTCGCACCCCGGCCAACACCGGAGGTGGTGGCGGTGGCGGCGGTGGTGGTGGTGGTAGTAAGGGAGGCAGCTCCGGCGGCGGCGGCGGTGGCGGCGGAGGCGGATTCAGCAACTACCAACGCAGCAGCTCGCCGGTGTACGTTCCTCCGCCGTCCAACAATGCGCCTGTCTTCACGGAGGGAGCCAGCACCCACCGCTCGGTGGCGGAGAATACCGGCTCGTCAGTCACCATCGGCTCCCCGGTCTCTGCCACGGACGCGGACAATGACACGCTGACTTATCATCTGGGTGGCTTGGACGGTGCGTCCTTCAGCGTCAATCCCAACTCCGGTCACCTGTTGACCAGTTCTGTGCTGGACTTTGAATTGCAGTCATCGTACAGCGTATACCTGCTGGTTTACGACGGAGAGGGAGGTTCTGACAGGATTGATGTCACCATTTTTGTGATCGACGTGGACGAGACTCCCGCCCAGGTTGCGCTCGCCCAGGTTGAGGTCCCGACGCCGGAGCCGACTCCGGTGCCGCCGCCTACGGAGGTGCCGACTCCCGAGCCAACAGAGGAGCCGACGCCGACGCCACTGCCATCGCCGACTGCTGTCCCCACGCCCACGGCCGTTCCGACGGCGGAGCCCACGCCGACAATGGCTCCTACTCCCACGGCTGTGCCGCCCGTAGGCGAGCTTCCGGGGGTGCAACACCAGCAGAAGGTCGTGCCGCCAGAGATCGTGGATCTTGGTAATTCAACCCAGCCTAGCGTCGGGCAGACGACCATGACCCTGATCCCGGAGGATCTCAGGAAGTTCCGTATCTGGCCCATAATTCTGCTGGTCCTCGGCACGGCAATGGAGCTTATGGCCCTGGGTCTGTTCCTGAAGCAGCGTGAGATCGACAAGCGGAAGATCTGGGCATCCTGCTAGTACTACAACGACGGGTTGTCTGGTAGGATGGTTGGACAGATGATGTTGGGTGGTTTGGGTGATGGATGCGGCGAGCTTCGAGCGGGTCTACGACAGCCTTCAGGAATTCCAGGCCTTCTTTGCGGCCTCCTTCGGCCGCAAGCAGTGGCGGGAGCACAGCGGGAATTACCTTCAGGCGCTGCTGGTGCAGGACCAGGAGCGGCGCAACGCCGAGAATCTCTCGGAATCGGTGGGCATCTCGGCCCGGGCGATGCAGCGCTTTCTCACCGAGGCCCGGTGGTCCGATGAGACAGTCATAGGGCGGTTGCAGGAATACTTGGCCCCCAGGCTGGGACACCCGGAGGCGGTGTGGGTGTTCGATGGCAGCGACTTCCCCAAGCAGGGCAGGAAATCGGCGGGAGTGGCCCGGCAGTACTGCGGCAGGCTGGGCAAGGTGGCCAACTGCCAGGGTGGGATGTTCCTGGCCTACGTCAGCCCGCTGGGCCGGGCGTTGGTGGACAAACGGCTGTATCTGCCCAAGAGTTGGACCTCCGACCAGGACCGGTGTGCTGCGGCGGGTGTGCCGGAGGACCGGCGGAACTACCGGTCAAAGACGGAGTTGGCCCTGGAGCTGCTGGAGCGGGTACTGGAGCTGGGCTACCTCAGGGCCGAGTGGGTTGCCGGAGACGACGCCTTCGGGATGTCGCCGACCTTCCGGGAGGGACTGGCGGCCCTGGGGATGCGCTACGTGTTGGACGTTCCGGGCGGCACCACGGTCTGGCCATTGGACCCGGCTTGGACCAGTACGGAATATCCAGGTTTCGGGCGCCCCCGCAAACCCAGGCTGCGGGATGGGCAGCGCCGGACCATGGAGCAGCGCGGTGATGAACTGCCGGATGAGGCTTGGCGGGAGATAACGGTGGCCCAGGGAAGCCAGGGGCCGCGCACCTACCGGTTCAGTGCCCAGCGGGTGCGGGCCACCAGGAGGCGCAAGCCCGGCGAGGAGCTGTGGGCCGTCTGGCGCCGGAACCTGGACGGCAGCGAGCCTCGCTACTACCTGTCCAACGCTCCTGAGGACACAACCTTGGAGACTCTGGCCTACGTGGGTGGGTCTAGGTGGCGCATTGAAACGGAGTTCGAGACTGAGAAGGGCGACGTGGGGCTGGACGAATACGAGACCCGCAGCTGGGCAGGGTGGCATCACCACATAGCCATGTGCCTGCTGGGAGGAGCGTTCCTGCTGGGCCTGCAGCAGGATTGGGGGGAAAAAGATGCCCCGGATCACGAGACCGCAGGTGTACCGGGTGGTGCGTGAGATGCTACCCCGGGAGCAGTTCGGGCCCGATCAATTGCTGTTGTGGCTGGAGGATACGCAGCTACGCAACGAACGGGCTCGCCGTTCCCACGAGAGACGCCGCTCCGCCCGCTGTGAAGGCAGGATGGACCCTCCACCCTGAACTCGTCGTTGTAGTACTAGGCGCGTGACGATACATTTGCGATCGTTCGGCGACAGTTGGATTTTGCCATCCTTGGAGGCGCCGTCTTGCCATGATCTTGCGAGCTTTGAAGGGGTGCGCGGCCCTTGGCATTGACCGTACAGGAGATTAGTTTCGGCGCCTCTTCGGCCACCTGGCGGGGAGGACAGTGGGACGTAACGGGACGTAACGGGACGTAAAGGGTCGGGAATCAGAAATTTCTGTTCCACCGGTACCAGGAACGGAGCGCTACACCGCTTTTGCAGGGCTGTCGAATTTCGGCAGCCCTGTCTGCATCTTCATGGAAAGACCGGTTCTCTCAACCAAATTCGCCAACCCTCGTCATTGATTGGATCGGCGTTGGAGCGGGCAGCGATGTGTGATACAGTTTTGCGGCACCGGCTGCAGGTCCATTGGGGGCAGACCGGGCGTGAGTTGAACGTCAGGAGGCCGCAATATGGCCGAAAAGATTGGTTTCGTGGGGTTGGGCATCATGGGGAAGCCCATGGCCCGCAACCTGCTCAAAGCCGGGTATGACGTGACCGTCTACGACATCGTGGGCGAGGCAGTGGAAGAGGTGGTCGGCGACGGAGCTACCCCGGCATCTTCCAGCCAGGAAGTGGCGGCAGCAACCGACAAGATCATAACCATGCTTCCCGACTCGGCGGATTCCGAGAAGGTGATTCTGGGGCCCGACGGTGTACTGGAAGGAGCATCTGCCGGGAAAACCGTGATAGACATGAGCTCCATCGCCCCGCTTGTCTCCCAGCGTATCGCCGCTGAGTGCGCAAAGAAGGGCGTCGAGATGCTGGATGCTCCGGTCAGCGGCGGGGAGCCCGGTGCCATCAACGCCACCCTGGCCATCATGGTGGGTGGCAAACAGGAGATCTTTGACCAGAACTTTGATCTGCTCAAGGTCATGGGCGGCAACGTCGTCCTTACCGGAGATATCGGGGCTGGTGGCGTTACCAAGCTGGCCAATCAGATCATCGTGGCGGCCAATATCGAGGCCCTTGCCGAAGCATTGGTGCTGGCCACCAAAGCCGGCGTCGATCCGGAAAGGGTATTCAATGCCATCCGCGGCGGTCTGGCTGGCAGCAATGTCATGGAAGCCAAGGCCCCGATGATGCTGTCCCGCAACTTCCGCGCCGGGTTCCGCGTTCGGCTGCACCAGAAGGACCTGCGGAACGTGCTGCAGACCGGCCAGGAGTTGAACGTGCCCCTGCCGGTAACCGCCCTGTTGCAGCAGATGCTGGGGGCACTGGTAAACGAGGGTGAGCAGGAATCCGACCATTCCGCTCTGCTGAAGTTTGTCGAGGGTCTTGCCGGAATCGAGGTTAAAGCGGGGGGATAGGGATCCCGGTCCGCGCAGCGAAGCAGTCAAGAGGGGGCGCACCTTGGGGGGCGCCCCCTTGCTTTTTTGTCAGTCCAACCCGCTGAACCGGGCGTCTCTCCAGTCGAGGGCTGCCCGCAGGCCATTTTTTGCGGCGATGGAGTTGAACTCATCCTGCTCAGGGCTGGTGCTGGTGTCGAAGATGGTCATCAGCTCAAGGTTTTGAGAGATGGAGTTCAGGAAGCCCATATTCTCGAGGGCACGGTTTACTGCCACCTTGGTCAACTTTATGCCCAACTGGGGAATCAGGCACATCTTCTTTGCTACCCGTTCGCACTCTTCCATCAACTGCTCGTGCGGCACCACGCGGTTGACCAGGCCGAGCCGGGCCGCCTCGTGGGCGTCAACGGTATCGCCGGTGAGCAGTAGTTCCTTGGCATTGGCGAGATTTACGCTGTATGGTGTTACTAGAAGGGGAGGCCCGAATCCGGCCCGAATCTCGGGTTCTCCGAGCACCGCGTGTTCCGAGGCGATCTTGACGTCGCAGACCTGCACCAGTTCGCAGGCACCGCCGAGGGCATAACCGTTGACCGCCGCAATCACAGGCTTGGGCAAATACCACACTTTCATAAAGCTGTCGATCAGCATCTGCAGGTGGCTGCGCCAGCCATCCGCTGAACCCTTGTGGGGATGCGGCGCGTCAGGGTCGGGCGTGATGTCGAAACCGGCTGAAAACGCCCGCCCTGCGCCGGTGATGATAACAACCCTGACGTCTGGGTCGGCCTCCACCACATCCATAGCATCCTGGAAGTCCGCCAGCAGGGCGCCATTTATGGCGTTCAGCTTGTCGGGCCGATTAAGTGTGACGTAGGCGATTGATTCCCGGCGCTCGTAGTCTATGTTCTGGAATGCCAAGTGATGTTCTCCTGACTGGTTCGGTGGGTGGTTCGCGAACCGTTACTCGCGGGCCGTCTGAATGATGTCGATGCGTTCGATTATGACCTGTTGGAGCGGCACGTTCCTGGCTCCGGTCGCCACACGGGAAATGGCATCCACCACCGACTGTCCCTCGGTCACTGTCCCGAAGATGGTGTGATTGCCATTGAGGTGGGGCGTCGGGACTGTCGTTATGAAGAACTGGCTGCCGTTGGTGTCTGGCCCGGCGTTGGCCATAGCCAACAGGCCGGGAGCGTCAAAGACCAGCCCAGGAACGATTTCGTCCTCGAACCGGTAGCCGGGACCACCCCCTCCCGTACCTGTGGGGTCTCCGCCCTGGATCATGAAGTTTTCTATTACACGGTGAAAGGTCAGCCCATCGTAATAGCCCTGCTGGGCCAGGAACACGAAGTTGTTGACAGTCACGGGTGCCTGGGAGACGAGCAGCTCCACTCGGAAATTGCCATAGTTGGTCCGGAAATCTGCAGCGTAGTTGGCGGAAGTGTCCAAGGTCATCGCTGGAGGACTCGAAAACTGGCTGCGCGCTGCCTGCCTGGCCGACACTATCGTGTGGGTGGGCGCTGCTTCGGTGCCCTGGGGCCCCGGCGTATTTGCAGCAGTGTCTGCGATGGGGTTTGCCTCCGGCTGTTCGGTTGTTGTCGCGTCGTCCGCCCCAGGGGTCTGAAGCACGCAACCCATGAACAATAGGAGAGCCAACAGAAAAGAGAACATGATCGGATATCTCATAATGTTACATATCTACCGGAAATAGGGTTTGGCGTCGATTTTCGAACCTAAGTATGTGGCCAATGTAAGACTTGGTACTGATGTGTTGCTTGCCGATCAGTTGCTCAACGAACATCCCAGCAATTTTGTTGGATGGGTATAGCGCGCTCAACCTGCAGCGGTATGCAACACCATCCCAATTGATCAAGCATCCCGTGCGCTTCCATTGATTTCTGTGAATCCTTCACGCCTGTCTGGCCAGTGTAAAGAAGCGGTCCCGCAATTCAGTGCTGCCCTTGAATTTTCCGGCGAAGGCCGTTGTTTCGAAAATTGCCTTTCGGTCGTTTCGGCCCTGCACCAGTGGGCACAGGTAATTGCCCTCGAGCATCACCGCGGCCCCTTCAGTCCTCCCGTCCAGCAGGTTGCATATCTGCTCGGTCAATCGTTCCTGGTGCTGCAGGCGTCGAGACAAGACGTCAACCAGCTTCGACACGTCTCCCGGGGGATCCTGGTCCCTGTTTATCAGGTAGCCGACCCTAGCCACTCCGAAGAACGGCAGCAGGTGGTTCTCGCAGGAGCTCACGTAGTGAATTTTGGGCAGGACCACCAATCCATCCTCCACGGCCTGGACCGATGAACCAGAGGCTTCCCTGAGCAGCAACTGGGATAGTTCTTCATTGGCATACCGGTAGCCGGAAAATAGCCTTTCCCAGAAATTCACCACCCTGCGAGGCATTCGTTCCAGTTCTGGGCGATTGGGATCTTCGCCAATCTGCTGAAGAAAACGTGTAACAGTGTGTTCCGCGTCCTGGCTGAGTTCGGTCCCTTCCCACGGGAACACAATCCAGTCCGTGGTCTCCTTTACGATGAGCGCCTCAACCTTGAGTCCTTGCCTTTTCGAGACCTGCTCTGCGGTGCGACCACTGTCGATGATGTCATCTACTGCGATTGTGGCCTCAGTCCAGTCCGCCGTGATGCTGATGCCATGGTTGCTGCGCAGCAGGGCGGCCACGACGCTACCCCCCCTGGGCACTCCCCAGCAACGGCTTCCTGGGGGCAGCCGGGAGGCCAGTTCGCTGACCAGCCCGTCGATCTCTGTCCAAGTCAGATTTATGACGGCCACAGGCCCCTCACGGAACGAGTGAATCGAATTTGATGGATTCTGTCGACCAAGAGAATCACCATATCAGTCGACAGCGATCTTCGGCTCTCTGTGAGCCGTACTACCCCAAGACCCCAACTAGAGGCCTCAATCCAAGCGTAGCAGTCGATGCCGGGGCCCTGCTGTTCCCCGCTGTTCCCCATGGACTACACAAAGGACCAAGAGCCTGGACTGCGGCCACACCGCTGTACCCTTGGGACGACGCCGCACCCGCTCGCCAGTATACGACTGTAATCACGGGCAAGAATATAACAGAAAGCCGCCGCGTTACGAAACCAGCCGTTGCTCAGGATGCCGCTGGCGAGCCAGCTTAGTTAAGGAATCCAGCAGATATGTCCGGGTCAGATGGAATCCTGTTCCCGGAATCGCTAGCTTTCCCAACCGTCTCCGTCCGCATCGTTCTGGGGGCGCAGCCATCGGTAAATGTACCGCGCGGAAAGAACCGCGACCGCCAGGATCGCCACTCCGGCGAGGATCCAGGCATCGAAGAAAATGAACGGCGACGGCGCATCTCTTTGTGGCTGCTGTTGGGGTTGGCTCGGGTTTTCCCCTCTTGCGTCCGAAGCCGACTGCGCCCCTTGCTGGCTGCTCTGTTCAGCATTGCCAGAGGAACCGGTCTGTGATTGAGAGGGCACATTTACCTGTTCCTGCCCGGCCGCGTCAACACCCGTTTGCCTCACGCCGCTAAGCTGGTCGGAGGCAGGATCTCCCCCCGCACTGTCTGAGGGGGACGGCCCCGGCAGGACGAGGTCCGGGATGGGCAGGCCGGCCCAGCTATTGTCCAGCCCGTGGTTGTCAAATCCGTAAATCTTGAGAAGGGCAGCGTTGGTCTCCCCTCCCTTGGAAATCTCCTCTATTAGAAGGCGGAACTCCTCCTCCCCATACTCTTCGATCAAATGCGCAACAACACTCACCGACTTGTGATAAAAGAGGGGAATGGTGGCGGGTGTACCGGAGAGTTGCCGCATCGCCTTCAGGTGAGGCGTGCGATTGTAGAGTTCCGCGCTGCTCCTCACCCGCACGTTGGGCTCCATGTAGGAGGCGAAGCCCTCGTTCAGCCAGGCCGGCATTTCGACGGACCTGTTGCCCAGCGCCTCTCTCAGCAGCAGGTGGGCCGACTCGTGGACGATGACCCGGCGGTCCAGTCCAGTACCCACGAAGACACCCTGCTCCGCGAATGCGTAGCCGGCGAAGGTCCCGTGGTCCGTGGTCGTCTGGCTCTGAACGGGAAAAGCGGCAGTCGCATCGGCGTGACTGTTATATATCACACCCTTGAAACCCTTGGGCTTATCCAGTTGCAGCAGCTCCTCCACCCGGCGCAAGTCCTCTCGGAGAACCGTCGCGGTCTTCTCAACCTTGGAGTCGCCGATGTCGTGGTAGACGAGTTCCAGAGGCCCGATGTCGACACGTTGCCAGTTGAAGCGCTGGTCCAGATATTCGACCACCGAGGGGTCGGTCCTGAGAAGGTTGCCTTCAGCGTCGCGAATTTCGTAGTAATACTCGACGTCCGCCCCCGGAGCGATGTAGGTGGCCTCCCGGACGGGGATGGACTGGGTTGCGATTATTCGCTTACCCGGATCGAAATTTGCGTAGGCATACCCCCACTGTCGCAAGCCAGCGGGGCGGTAGTACACCCTGACCTCGTCAATTTCGGCGTCGGACTCGATGGTTACGGACAATGCGACACCGGCAGGGTAGTTGACCTGCTGCCGGGCCTCCACCACCCGGATTTCTCCACCCGCTGCCTGTACTGCGGGCAAAGCTACCCCGGCGACGGCAAGCGCCGCCACGGCCAACAGGAAAATGCCCACAGCGGGGACAGATAACCGGCCGAAAGTCCGCAAGAACAGCCTCCCTACGGTTCGTGCTGCCAATTATACGCAGGTGGGTTGCTGCCGGACTTGTCTAGGTGGGCCACGTATTCCGGAATCAGGACGACTGGTCGGATTGGCTGCGCTCCATCTTCAGCAGGGCTTCCTTGCGGTGGAGCCCCCAGCGATACCCAGCCAGCCCACCGTCCTTTCTGACCGCGCGGTGGCAGGGCACGATGGGTGCCACAGGGTTTGTGGCGCAGGCCCGTCCCACGGCGCGGCTGGCGGTCGGCTGGCCAAGGTCGCCTGCCATTTCCTGATATGTTCGAGTCTCGCCCGTCGGAATCGCCTGCAGCCTTCGCCATACGCGCCACTGGAACGCGGTTGCGAGGACGTCAAGAGGAAGGTCGATGTCTACTCGGTGTCCGTCAAGGTAGTTCAGCAGTGCAGCAACCCAGTTCCCCAGGCTCTGGCCCTCAGGAGACTCGTCATCTGATTCCACATGTGTCAGGGTGGCTGCTGGAAACTCCGCCTCCACCTCTTCGACCAGGGCTTTCGTGTCGTCCCCCAGCTTGACTGCACATACTCCAGACGCGGTTCCTGCAACCAGCAACCCGCCGAGCGCCGACGGGGTGACAATGTAGCGTATAAGGGCGCCTGCGCCGCCTTTCCTGTAAGTGGCAGGAGTCATTCCCAACTGCTCCGTTGCGTTTTCGTATAGTCGGCTGGACGACGCGAACCCCGCGCCATGGGCAGCATCAGCTACGTTAGCACAATCCCGAACAAGGGCCTTGAACCGCTCCAGCCGCTTGGCCCTCGCGTATTGCGACACCGTGAGGCCGGTTTCCAGCTTGAACAGCCTTTGCAGTCGGGCCGGTGTGAGACCTACTGCCCTCCCAACCTCCTCCGTCGTTGGCAGCGTCTCATTCATCTCGTCAAATTCGTCGAGGAACCTGCAGGCGGACCTGACCAGATCGGCGTCTGTTTCTGGTCGGTCCGGCAGGCAGCGCCGGCAGGCGCGGTATCCATCCTCCCTGGCCTCCCGAGTCGTGAAATAGAAGCGGACCTGCGATCTGTGAGGCCGGCGGGCAGGACAGGTCGGTCGGCAGTAAATGCCTGTGGAGCGCACGGCACACACGACCGCCCCGTCAAGACTCCGGTCGCGCGTAACGAAAGCGCCCCAGAGGCGCTCCGTGTCCAGCAATCGGACTTCGGAATCCTGGAGGTTCATATCTTCACCCTCGGTTTGTATATGGCTACCTGGCTGAATTGTGGTCTACCAGTCCCGAGGCCGGACGAAATGGGTGGAGTTGACCAGTGCCAGCAGCTTGCCGTCTCCGTCGGAAATGCGCGTGGACGCTGCTACCAGCGTGCGTCCTGGATGCGGGACTGTTGCCTCGGCCACCAGCAGCCCTTCTCGTATGTTGGAAACTAACTGGCTGGAAATCGAGACGGCAACGGGCAATTGTTCCGGCTCCAGCTCGCCCCGGTAGGCGGCTACTGACGCCAGTGTCGCCGCCGTGTCGGCCAGGGAAACCATCACCCCAGCATGGATGTAGCGGTGTGGCGTGTAGAGCCCTGGGTATACCGGCATCTCTACCACGGCGCGATCCGGGCCCACCTCCAATACATTCATCTTTAGCCGGTGCATCAGGGTTTCCTCGCCATACTGCTCGTTTAGCCAGTTGGCGAGTTCCTGGGGCGAAAGACCAGCGGGCCATTTTTCCACGGGCGCTCCTTGTTTCCGGGAGATTCGATTCGGCAAGGTTAGCTGAAGCCGTGAGGTATTTCTATCCGGATTCTGCATTCAAACTTTTCCGCCTCGGCTCTGGGAAAACAGCATCGGGTTGGTTCAGCATCTCCCGGCAATGCGGCCTCTGCCTGCTATCTTGAGAGGATTTCGCAACCAGCCTTGGTGGTAGAATAGGCCATCCTTGAAACCGATGCTCCGGCGGCCTTTCTCATTGATTCCGCCGGGCCCAGGAGACCACGATGAACGACCTGTTGGTAATATCTTCAGACTCTCACGTATTCGAGCCACCAGACCTGTGGACCGAGCGTATCGACGTTGAGTTTCGAGACCGCGCTCCACGGATGCAGCGGGTCGGCAACGTCGACCACCTGGTTGTGGAAAAGGATCAGATGATCGCTGGCATCGGCCTGATCTCGAACGCAGGGGCTCGGTTTGAGAACCCGGAACAGATCTCCGCGCACGGGCGGTTCGAAGACGTTCACAGCGGCGGCTACGATCCTGATCAGCACATCCGGGACATGAAAATTGACGGAGTCTCCGGCGAGCTGCTCTACCCGTCTCAGGGGTTGTTTTACTACAAGGTCGAGGACCCGCGGCTTATGTCCGCCATTTTCCGCGCCTATAACGACTGGCTGGCCGAGTTCTGCTCGACCAACCCAGACCGGCTGAAGGGCGTGGCGATGATCAACGTGGATGACGTGTCCGAGGGCGTTGCCGAGTTGGAGCGCTGCGCCAGGATGGGAATGTCCGCCGCGATGATCACTGAGTATCCGCAGGAGGACCGCAGGTACGACAGCCCGGAGTACGAGCCGTTCTGGGCCGCCGCGCAGGATCTGGACATGCCGATCAGCCTGCATACCGCCACCCGCCGCGAGGGCCGGAGCCGTGGTGCCGGCGCCACCTCGGTGCGCGTTGCCAGCGGCCGCGCGACCAAGGTCTTCTACCCTGCCACGTCCATGTGCGACATCATCTTCTCTGGCGTGTTTGAGCGATACCCCAAGTTCAAGCTGGCTATCGTTGAGTTTGAGCTTTCCTGGGCCCCATACCTGCTGGACTCCATGGACTACACGTACATCGAACGGCAGGAGGAGGCCTCCTACCGATTCAAGGGAGACGCGCGCCCCAGCGATTTCTTCCGCAGCAACGTATACCTGAGCTTCCAGGAAGACGCCGTCGGGATCCGCCTGCGGGACGTCATCGGCGTGGACCGCCTGATGTGGGGCAGCGACTACCCCCACAGTGAGTCCACCTTCCCCCGCTCACGCGAGGTGTTGAGCGAGATCCTGGAGGGCGTCCCGGTCCAGGAGCAGGCCAGCATCGTGGGCGGCGCGGCAGCCGAGCTATACGGCTTCGAACCCGCAAGAGTGGCGGTGCCTATTTAACGAGGGAGTTTCCCGTCAGGAGCAACTGCATTGGCGCAGGAAATTCGCTGGCATTATCGATTCCAAAACTTCTCCCGCGCATTTTCCTTGCTCAGCGAGGCTTTGGAAAGTGACATAGAGGACTTGAATGACTTGGAGAAAGAGGGGGTCATCCAGAGATTTGAGTATACCTTCGAGTTGAGTTGGAACACGCTTAAGGACCGCCATGAATACGACGGCGTAGTTATGCAGTCCGTTACACCGCGAAACGTAATTCGGACGGCCGTCGCCACTGGTCTGGTCGCTGACGGCCAGACTTGGATCAACATGCTCGAGGACCGGAGAAACACATCGCATCGCTACGACATGGAGTTACTGGAATCCGTACTTGCAAACGTCCGGAACAACTACCTCCCCATCCTCGAGGCGTTGCACCGCCGTCTTTCAGCGGAGATCCCGAAATGAGCGAATGTTGTCTACCCCCGCTTGTCCTTCGTCGGTTGCTGGACGTCTTCGTTCGTTATCCAGAGTTGTCATCAGTAATGCTCTTCGGCTCCTACGCCACTGGCAAGGCAACGCCACGGTCGGACATTGACCTGGCGACGCTTGGCATTGTCGACCGCTACCGACTGGGACGACTGGCTCTTGACTTGGAGGACTTGCCCATTCCTCAGAAATGCGATGTCCAAGCTTATGAAAGCATTAACTACGAGCCACTTAAGCGCCACATAGACGAAAGGGGTATCACAATCTACGAGAAGCGACTTGCGTAGAGGCCAACCATGAAACAGGTATACAAGGCCATCCTCCATGGTGACCGGGTGGAGTGGGTCGACGACGCCCCGGACGCGGACGGACCTGTCGAGGTCGAAATCACGGTGGAGACTAATTCCTATGGCCGTGCCCATAACGAGGACGATATTCCGCCGGTCTCGCAGTACTTACAGGCACTTGCCGATATGGGTACCTTCGCTGAAATAGAGGACCCTGTGGCCTGGCAGCGGGAGATTCGCAAGGACCGCCCTTTGCCCGGCAGGGAATGAGATGCTGATTGACAGCAATATCATCATCTACGCGTCAAAGCCAGATGGTTCGGACATGCGATCTTTCCTCGACAAAATCCGTCGTTACGCCTCGGTCATTACTTATATTGAGAGTTTCGGATTTCAGCGCTTGGCCGAAGAGGAACGTGAGCAACTTGACGGGTTTTTTCGAAATACTCAAATTCTCCCCTTGACCGATGGCATCGCCGGTCAAACCATCACCCTCCGCCAGCAGCGGCGCATGGGCCTTGGAGACGCCATCATCGCCGCCACCGCTATAACCCACAATCTGGCCCTCGTCACCCACAATACAGAGGACTTTCGCTGGATCGCCGGACTAGAACTGCTGGACCCTCTCGAAATTTAAACCGAAGGAGCCGGAACGATGTTGGATATGCTGATCAAGGGCGGACAGGTCGTTACCCCATCGGGGGTCGGTAACTGGGACGTGGGGGTGCAGGGCGAGCAAATTGTTGCCGTCGCCCTCCCCGGCGTGCTGTCGGAGGAAGGGGCCACGGTGATCGATGCGGCGGGCAAGATTGTGGTGCCGGGTGGCGTTGAGGCCCACGTCCACGCCGCAGCAAACGTGCAGCCGGGCGCTCGCGAGACCGTACCGGGCACGCCCAACGCCGGGCCCGCGGTACATTCTCTGGGCGCTCTCTGGGGCGGCACGACGACGGTAGTCGACTTCGCTCCAGTGCCCAATGAGGGCGACCTTGCCGCCGGAATTCACGATTTCATGAGCGTCTGGCAAGGCAACGCCTACACTGACTACACTACTCACTGCATCTACCGCAACGCCAACAGTCCGGACTCAATCGCCCGGTTCCACGAGTTGGTGGAGGCGGGATTCCCCAGCGTCAAAATCTTCACCACCAACATCCGCCCGCCCGATGCCGAGGGCACCAGCCTCACGCCTCTCGGACGGATTGACACCGGTCGCTTGGGCGACCTGATGGAGCAGATGCACCGCCACGGCGGCGTGCTGGCCGTTCACGGCGAGGACGACGAGCTGGTGATGTACAACTACCTGATGGCCCAGCAGCGTGGGTTGTGGGACTGGCACAATGTCCATTTGATCCACTCGAAGACCGTCGAGGACCTGGCCTTCCGCCATGTGGTCCGGCTGGCCCAGCGGACCGGGGTGGGCATGTACTTCGTGCACGTTACAGCCAGCGACGGAGCAGACGTGATCTCGGAGGCCCGGGCCTCCGGTATGCCGGTATACGGTGAAGTGCTGACGCTGGCCCTCTCGTTCGAGGCGGAAAGGTACAAGGAATCCGACGGCATGAAGTACCACACCTATCCATCCCTCAAGTTCGAGGAGGACCGCAACGTGCTGTGGGACGGCATTATGAAGGGTGACCTGTCCTTCACCGCCACCGATAGCAGCTTCACCACCTATGTCGACAAGATCGCCGGCAAGAATGTCCGCGACATCCGGGGCGGCAACGTGGGCATCGAGATTCGCATGGGCGTCAACTACACCGAGGCCGTGGTCAAGCGCGGCATGTCCCTGGAGCGCTTTGTAGACGTGACCTCCGCCAACGCCGCGAAGCTGCTGGGGATGTACCCCCGCAAGGGCTGCATCGCCGCCGGCAGCGACGCCGACTTCGCCATCATCGACCCCGAGTTCAGGAAGGCCCTGGAGCTCTCCGACCTGCACGTCCGGGATTACAACCCCTGGGAGGGGTGGGATGTGGAGGGCTGGCCCACCACCGTCATCCTGCGCGGCAAGATCATGGTCGACAACGGCCAGTTGCTGGGCGACGGCAACGACGGGCGCCTCATCCTGCGAAAGGTGGACCAGTCGGTGCTGAACCGCCCTGCGTTCTAGGTCCCCTTGGTTCCTCGTGCCTCCTTGCTGCCGATTCTTGGCCAATGCATTGAAGGAAGCTCGAAAATCCGGGTTTCCTTCAAATTTCCTTAAAACTCCACCGCTAAATTGATTGGTACAGCGGGGTGGCGGCGCCCCGCGAGTTTGCAGACACAGGGAGCGAGGAATGAGGAGGAAGTGGATTCTGGTTGGGCTGGCGGTCGGATTGCTGGCTGCAGCCCTCACCGGGAGCGTTGCTTTAGCCTGGGGTGGCCCTGGCCACAGCTGGTCGTGGGGCCGCGGCGATCACGAGGAGCGCAATTCGGCCGTGGCTTCCATGGTTGCCGAGATCCTCGGTACGGACGCTGAGGAGACCGCCGATGCCATCACCCAGGCCAAGACTGAGGTCCGAGAGGAGATCGCCGACGCCGCGCTGGAGGATCTGGCCGGCCGCGTCGCCGAGATCCTCGAGACCGACGCTGACGCAACCGCCGATGCCTTAGAGAAGGTCTCGGAAGACATGTTCGACGAGGCGTTGGAGAGCAAGCTACAGGACGCCATCGACGACGGGCGCATCACGGAGGAACAGGCCCAGGAGTACCGGGACAAGGCGGAGGCATCCGGCAGTTGGTATGGTTTCGGCTACGGCCGCGGCCACGGCCACAGGGGCGGCAATTCCGAGGAGTTCGCCAATCGTGTCGGCGAGGAACTCGACGTGGAAGGCGACGACGTGGCCGACGCCATCAAACAGGCACAGTCCGACATCCGCACCGAAGCGTTCGAGGGAAAGCTGGACGACGCTGTAGAAAGCGGCAGGATCACCCAGGATGAGGCCGACGAGATCCTAGAGAGCTACGAGTCGGGCAGCGGAGACGGCTTTCACAGGAGGGGCAGAAGCGCCTTCAAGGGCGGCAAGGGTCACTGGGGCCGCGGCCGTGGGTCCCACCACGGCTCGGACACCGATCCAACTGCCACCCCGGAGCCCGACCCAACCGCCACTCCCGAGCCCGCAAGCGACGGAGACTCTGCGTGACCCAAGCATTCGTCAGCTAGATGACCTCAGACCACAACGGGCGAGGACGGGCCGGAAGCCCAATCCTCGCCCAACTTGCTGGAGTCCAAAGCCCTTTCGGCGGATAACGCGATGAACGCCAATGACCACGAAATGGTTAAGACCGTCCTCGTCGTGGACGATGACCCCAACGTCGTCGAACTTGTCAGGGCTGTACCTCGAGCGCGACGGCTACCGCGTCCTGACGGCCGGCGACGGCGCCACGGGCCTTTCCCTGGCCCGCCAGGAGCGACCCGATCTGGTCGTGCTGGATCTCATGCTTCCCCTCCTGAACGGCCTCGACGTCTGCCGCGCTCTTCGGGAGGAATCCGCCGTCCCGATAATCATGCTCACGGCCCGCGTCGAGGAGGAAGACCGGCTGGGCGGACTCGACCTCGGTGCCGATGACTACGTTACCAAGCCCTTCAGCCCCCGCGAACTGGCGGCGCGGGTCCGGGCAGTGCTCCGCCGCGCCGCACGCGACAACCCGGCGGACGAGCCGCAGATGCTCACCGTCGGCCCCGTCGAACTCGATCGGCAATACCGGCGCGTCAGGGTGAACGGCGCCGAGCTGCGATTGACGCCCACCGAGTTTCGTCTGCTGGCCCTGTTGATGCGCCGGCCCGGTCGCATTTTCACCCGCGACGAGATCATCGACCGCGTCCTGGGCGACGACTACGACGGGTTCGACCGCACCGTCGACGCCCACGTCTCCAGTCTCAGGCGCAAGCTGTCCGCCGCGCCTGGCGGCAGCTCCCGGCTGATCCGCACGGTCTACGGCAGCGGCTACCGGCTCGATCACCCAACTGGTGTTCCCTCCACCACGGGGTGAGGCCGATGCCTGGTTTTGGGGGAGGGCTGTTTTCCAGTCTCCAGTTCCGCCTGGCCCTGGGCTTCGTGCTGGCCTTGGCCGTCGCCCTGGTGTTGCTGGGACTTGCGACCGGGCTGGTCGCTGGCAAGCAGGCCGAGCGGTTTGAGAGGAACCGGGATTTGGCTCAGGCGGCAAGGGTCCGCCAGTTCGTGTCAGATCACTACTCCAGGCAGAGGGACTGGGCTAAAGACAGGGAGGGCCTGCAGCAAGCACTGGAGCGGGCTGGTCGTCTCTCCGGAGTCCAGATTCAGGTGTTCGACCAGGATGGAGCGCTGGTTGCCGACTCCCACACCTATATCCCCCTCGCTCCCAGGGACGGTGAGCGGAAAGGCTGGGGCAGGCGGAAGACGGATGTCAGTGAGTTCCCCGTCTTCAGCAGCGAGGAGCAGGTGGGCGCCTTCACCGTATCCGATGTGGCTTTTCCGGACCCCGGACCCCAGGGTCCCGTCCTCGCCAACCCGCTGCCGTCCGATATTTCGCGTGAGGTCAACCGCTCCCTGCTTTGGGCAGGGATTGGGGCGGCCGCGCTGGGCACCGCGCTGGTATGGCTGCTCTCACGCCGCACCCTCGCTCCGCTGCAGAGCCTAGGCGAGGCTGCCCGCCGTCTCGGACGGGGCGATCTTTCCCAGCGGGCCCCGGCCACCGGTCCTACGGAGATCCAGCAGCTGGCCCACAACTTCAATGCCATGGCCGCTGAACTCGAGGAGGCAGAGCGCCACCGGCGCAATTTGACCGCTGACATCGCCCACGAGCTCCGAACGCCGCTGTCCAACATCCAGGGCTACCTGGAGGCCATCAAGGACGGTCTCGTGCAGTCGACGCCGGAGACCCTCGACACGATCCACGGCCAGGCTCTCCAGCTTTCGAGGCTGGTGGAGGACCTGCGGCTCTTGGCCCAGGTAGAGTCCGGCGACCTGCTGCTTGATGTTGCCCGCGTCTCGCCGGAGGAGCTCCTGCGGTCCTGCATCGATGCCGTGCGCCCCCGTGCAGACGCCAAGACCGTGGCTTTGACCATTGATGTCGATCCGGATCTTCCGGCTCTTGAAATCGATGGAGCGCGCATCTCTCAGGTCGTTGGCAATCTCCTGGAAAACGCGATCACTCATACGCCCCAGGGCGGTGCGGTTACGGTTTCCGCTCGGGCAGAAAGCGGGCACGTGGAGGTCTCGGTCGGCGATACGGGCCCCGGGATCGCTCCCGAGGACCTGCCGAGGGTGTTTGACCGGTTCTATCGGGCCGACCCCTCCCGCTCCCGTGATACAGGCGGCAGCGGTTTGGGACTGACCATCGCCCGCAGGCTGACCGAGGCCCACGGCGGCACCATCGCGGTCAACAGCGTGCCAGGTGGAGGCAGCCGGTTCTCCGTGCGCCTTCCCGCCGGGCAATGAGTTTTCGGGGCGACGCTGGATATCCACTGAAATGGGCTTGATTTGGAGCATGAAATCGGGATAGCATCTTTGTATGCGACGGGAGATATGCCCGGTTCTCACGAGGACCGCGCCACCGGCGACAACTTATCGGTCGGTGGCCTCCCCTCTTTTATTCAGAACTGGAGAAAAGGCGCTAGTCCAAGGAGGCTTTGGCCCGCGTGGCTGAGCCGCCTACCCCAGGCCCTTCCGGATCGGTTCCACGCCGGATGGGTCTTTTCTTTTCGTGGACAGATTCCCCGATGCGCGACCTGATCTACCGCTGTATCGCCGAGGTCGTTGGCACTTGGCTGATGGTATTCGTCGGCACCTCGGTGGTCGCGGCCGCCGTGCTGACCGGTGCTCAGGCTGGTCTCTGGCAGGTAGCCGTCGTCTGGGCCCTGGGCGTCTCCATGGCCATCTACCTCACCGGCGCGGTGTCCGGCGCCCACCTGAACCCGGCCGTCAGCCTCGCATTCGCACTCTTCCGCCCTCGCGACTTTCCCCTCCGAATGCTGCTCCCCTACTGGTTCTCCCAGATGGTGGGCGCAATCCTGGCAGGGTTGACCGTGCTCCTGCTCTACAGATCCTTCATCCGCCACTTCGAGGAGCAGCACGGGATTGAGCGGGGCGATCCCGGCAGCCAGCTCTCCACGATGATGTTCGGCGAGTACTTCCCGAACCCCGGAATGGTGGGCGTCGACGATGGAGCCCTGGCGTTGGTCACCCCGCTGGGAGCCGCCGCAGTTGAGGCCGTTGGCACAGGGATACTGGTGCTGATGATTTTCGCCCTGGTTGACCGTCGCAATACCAGCTTGCCGGTCAAGTACCTTGCTCCGGTTTTCATCGGCCTAACCGTGGCCATGATCATCAGTATGCTGGCCCCGTTGACCATGGGCGGCTGGAACCCCGCCCGCGACTTCGGCCCCCGCCTGGTCGCATTCTTCGCCGGCTGGGGAGAGGTTGCCATACCTGGACCGTCCGGCGGCTTCTGGGCATACATCGTCGGCCCCCTGATTGGCGGTCCCCTCGGTGCTGCGGTCTACGAGTTTCTGATCCGCCCCGCCTTCCCGCCCGACCAATGTGACGGCTGAGAGTATCCGCATCCCCTCCGGCAGCCGTCATCCCCGCCGCACTCCGTGATCCCCGAGGCATCTCCTCACGGGGGTAGGAGGCCAGGGTCTTCCAATTGTTCCGTCTCTCTCCAGGATGGGCCAGGGTGAGGGGGTCCCATCGGTGGGAGCCGAGGTTCTGCAGAGCAGGATTTCACCCCACTCGTGACTCAGCCGAGGGCGGGCTTAGCGGGGTGAACAGTTGAGCGCCGAAGTCTTGGGGGTTTGTCTCTGGCTCAGGGGTGGGCGCACGTCTGTCCGCCCCTACGGGTTGTACTTCCCTGCCATCGCATCATTCGATCAGCCTGAGATTTTCTGATTATCCGGTAAATTTCGCTATTCCCGATCATTCCCGATCATTCCCGATCATTTCCGAGCGTTGAGTGACGGCCCCGTGGTCCGGCAGGCCCCGTGGTTCGGCGGGCTCACCGCGAGCGGGAATGGCGGTTGGGTGCGACCTGGGTGGGGCCGATCCGGGGTTACGGGGGTTTGGGCCCCCGCTTTCGCGGGGGTGACGAAAGATCGCGGGGATCAGGCGGTGCCGGGGATATTCCGTTCCAGGTTGTTCAGCCAGGAACCATTGGCGGTCCAGGGTAAGAGGGTGGTGATGATTCCCCTTATTACGGGACGCCTGTCGTCGTCGATGCACCGCTGGAGGTATTTCTCGAAGGCCATATAGGTATGAAGTCGGAAGCCGGCGTCGGCCACCTTGCGGACGCAGGCGTAGGGGTCGGGTTTGGGCTGCTTGTTGGCAATGGCGATGTGCCAGAGCTCGGTGATCTCATTGGCGACGCGGCTGAGCCGGATGATGGCGAGCTCGGGGGCGAATTTGCGCTTGAGGGCCTCGACGGCGCTCCTGATCTGGCGTAACGACATATGGCACGACGACATGGTTCAGCCTCCTGATGGTTTCCGAAAATTTGGGAAATCCGCTTATTTCCGATCAAACCCGATCATTTCCGATCATTTTTGCCTTTTGCCCCTGGGAGTTGCGCGCGACTCCGTGCTGGGATCCGGCCTGCGGTAGCGGGTTATATTTCTATGTATTCAGGCTAGAGATGTGTCATGAGGCTTGTAAAGGGGCAACTGTCAGCAATTTTGGGGACGGGCTTGCTCGGAGGCTTGGGGCCGAGGATTCCGGCCCTGCGCCTGCTTTTGTGAGTGCGACGGGGGTTTGGATTCCCGCTTCCGCGGGGATGACGACTTATTGGGCCTCCTGCGTTTAAGACGCGATTGCCCTGGTCAAGTCAAGAGGTGGGTGTCATTGCCAGCGTGCTCCATTTCTCCTATCCCCGAGGGTAGAGGGAGTTGCTTAAGACCTTACGAGCCAGTTCATCGCTGTTGCGCAGGTTTGCCGTAACTTATACAATAACGTATCCGCCCACGGCTCAGGCCGTGCTGTGTTGGTGTGGATTTTGCCTGACTGGCGTCTGATTTCGTAACGGAACATTGCCGTCAGGACTCCAGACTCTTCATTTGGGAGCAATGCCGTCTATGGATGCTAAAAGCATAAGAAACGTGGCCCTGCTTTCACACTCCGGCGCTGGTAAGACATCGCTTTGCGAGGCGGTTCTCTTCAGCACGAAGGCGGTGACCCGCCAGGGCCGAATCGAGGACGGTAACACCGTCTCCGACTACGAACCGGAGGAAATCCAGCGGGGCGGCAGCATCCAGACCACCCTGATCGCTGTCAACAGCGGCGACTGCAAGATCAACTTCCTGGACACCCCCGGGTACGATGATTTCCGCGGCGAGGTTATCAGTGCGTTGCGAGTGGTGGAAGGCGCCGCGATTCTTGTGGCCGCGCCGTCGGGCGTTGACGTCGGTACCGAGCGGGCCTGGAATATGTGCGAATCCGGCAATCTTCCGCGTATCATCGTGATCAACAAGATGGACCGGGAGAATGCCGACTTCGACCGGAACGTGGCTGATGTTCAGGCCACCTTTGGTCGGCAATGTGTCCCCTTCCAGATTGCCATTGGGGCAGCAGACAGCTTCAAGGGCGTGGTAAACGTCGTAGACCTCAACGCCGACATACCGGCGGACTTGTCCGATGAGGTTGAGGCGGCCCGTGAGCGGCTCATCGAGGCCGCTGCGGAAAGCGACGATGAATTGGCTGACCGCTACCTCAGCGGCGAGGAACTGACTACCGAGGAGATCGAGTCAGCCCTGCGGGGTGCTGTACTCCGTGGAGAGTTGGTGCCCATTCTCGCAACTTCCGCTACAGAAAACGTCGGCGTGGACGATTTTCTCGAGATGGTCGGCTCCTATTTGCCCTCGCCGGTGGACGGAGTCAAGCCTAGGCTCACCAAGTCTGGTTCCGGCGACGAGGTTGCCTACGAGGCCGACCACGATGCTTCCTTGGCCGCGTTTGTATTCAAGACCACGGCCGACCCATTCGTCGGGAAGCTCTCCCTGTTCCGTGTCTACCAAGGCACGATCAGGAGCAACTCCGAAGCTTGGGACGCCAACCAGGGCCAGGCCGAACGCGTTGGGCAACTCTACCTGCCCAAGGGGAAGAGCCAGGAGAATCTGACCGAGATCACTGCCGGAGATATCGGAGCGGTCGGCAAGTTGTCATCCACCGTCACCGGCGACACCCTGTGCGCCCGCGACAACCAGGTGAAGTTCGATCCCATCGAGATGCCCGTGGGCTACTACCGCGTGGCGGTGTCCCCTGCGTCGAAGGCCGACCTGGACAAGATGTCCATAGCCCTCAACCGCATCGTGGAGGAGGACCCCAGCCTCCGGATGTCTCGCAACCCCAGCA
The DNA here is from genome assembly GCA_965215675.1 of Dehalococcoidia bacterium. Taxonomy (GTDB): domain Bacteria; phylum Chloroflexota; class Dehalococcoidia; order Lucifugimonadales; family UBA3495; genus VXOI01. The sequence continues at coordinate 1,410,431 of OZ244112.1, forward strand.
CCAGTGAGACGTTGATCACCGGGCTGGGTGACGCCCAGATAGACGTGGCAATAGACAAGATCAAGCGAAAGTTCGGGGCCGAGTTGCGGGTCAAGCTCCCCCGCGTGCCCTATCGCGAGACCATCACCCGAATCACCCAGAGCGAATACCGGCACAAGAAGCAGTCCGGTGGCCATGGTCAGTTCGGCCACGTCGTGCTGCGATTGGAACCCATGGACCGCGACCAGGGCTTTCAGTTCGGCAATGAAGTGGTGGGCGGGCGCGTCCCCAGGGAATACATCCCGTCTGTCGAGAAAGGGGTCGTCAAGGCCTTGGACGAGGGTGCCTTGGCGGGCTATCCCATCGTGGATCTCAAGGCCGTGTTGTCCGACGGAAGCTTCCACTCTGTGGACTCGTCGGGGATGTCCTTCGAGATTGCCAGCATCCAGGCCTTGAAGAAGGGCGTCAGTGACGCCAGCCCGATATTGCTGGAGCCGGTGATGCGTCTTTCGGTGACAGTCCCCGATGGCTTTACAGGCGAGGTGATGAGTGACCTGAACGGCAAGCGCGGCCGTATTCTCGGAATGAACCCCGACAACCGCGTGACGATCATTGAAGCTGAGGTGCCCCAGTCTGAGCTTCTGCGCTACGCCCAGGACCTCCGCTCCCTGACCCAGGGCCGCGGCTCCTACTCCCTGGAATTTGACCACTACGAGCCCGTCCCCGCCAACCTGGAGCCGAGGGTCATAGAAGAGGCCAAGCGCATCCGAGAGGACGACGAGTAAACCCCTCAATTCCGCACCAGCAAGCAAAGGCCCCGACCAATGTCGGGGCCTTTCTTATCTCGGGATCCAGTCTATTGCTTTACTTGATTCGCCTCCCGACTTGAGTCGCCATCGACTCAAGAGCCCTCCCAATGCAGGGCGCGACGTGGGGATGACGCCTCCGTAGAGGATCGGCAGCGTCGGCTAGAACGCCCACGAGGGCTCGTATTCGCCGAACACCCCGCGGAACACGTCCATCATTTCGCCGAGAGTGGCGTATGACTTCACCGCTTCGATCAAAGGCGGCATCAGGTTCTCGTTCCCTCGGGCCGCCGACTCCAGAGCACGGAGCTTCTCAGCCACGTCCCGGTTGTCCCGGATGCGCCGCACCTCGTTGATGCCCTCGATCTGCAACCGTTCTCCCTCCCGGTCCACCCGGAGCAGAGGGATGTCGGCCTCCTCGCCGGTGTTGTACTCGTTCACGCCGACGGTGATACGCTCCTTGCGGTCCTCCTCCATTTGGTAGATGTACGCAGCCTCGGCAATCTCCCGTTGCAGGAACCCGGACTCCAGTGCCGGGACCACCCCTCCCACGTCCTCGATGCGGCGGAAGTAATCGTAGCTGCCCTCCTCCATTTGATTGGTCATCACCTCGACGAAGTAGCTGCCGCCGAGGGGGTCCACGGTATCAGTAACACCGGTCTCGTGGGCGATGATCTGCTGCGTGCGCAGGGCCTGCAGGGCGGCCTCCTCGGAGGGCAGCGCCCAGGCTTCGTCCTTGCTGTTGGTGTGCAGCGACTGGCAGCCGCCCAGGACAGCGGCAAGGGCCTGCAACGAAACTCGGACCACGTTGTTGTCCGGCTGCTGAGCCGTCAGCGACTGTCCCGAGGTCTGGGCGTGGAATCGCAGCTTGTGCGATCGACTGTCGGTAGCGCCGAAGGTGTCGCGCATCTCCTGCGCCCAGATCCGGCGGGCCGCCCGGAACTTGCCGATCTCCTCGAAGAAGTTGTTGTGCACGTTGAAGAAGAAGCTCAGCCTTGGAGCAAAGTCGTCAACGTTCAGGCCTCGCTCCTGGGCGTGCCTTACGTACTCGAACCCGTCGGCCAAGGTGAACGCCAGCTCCTGCACCGCGTTTGAACCGGCTTCCCGGATGTGGTAGCCGCTGATGCTGATCGGGTTCCAGCGTGGGACGTGCCTGGCAGCAAACTCAACCGTGTCGGTAACCAGCCGCATCGACGGCTGCGGCGGGAAGATGTACTCGTTCTGGGCCATGTATTCCTTGAGGATGTCGTTCTGGATCGTTCCGCCGATCTTGTCCAGCGATGCGCCCTGCTTTTCGGCCAAAGCCAGGTACATTGCCCAGATGATTGCCGCGGGCGCGTTGATGGTCATTGAGGTGGTGATGCCGTCGAGCCGGATCCCGTGGAACAGCGTCTCCATGTCGGCCAGCGACGACACGGCGACGCCGCAGGTCCCAAACTCGCCGAACGCGCGCGGGTCGTCGGTGTCGTAGCCGTACAGCGTTGGCATGTCGAAGGCAACACTGAGACCGGTCTGTCCCTGATCCAGCAGGAACCTGAACCGCTCGTTCGTTTCCTGCGGACGGCCGAACCCGGCAAACATGCGGAAAGTCCAGAGACGGCCCCGGTAGCCTGTTTCGTGAATGCCCCTCAGGTACGGAAACTCGCCCGGCAGGTCCATCGCTTCCGCGGCGTCCCCCCTGGTGTTGTCCACGTCGGTGTAGACCTGCTCCACCGGCACTTGCGAGGGAGTGCGGAAGTCCCGACGGCGTTGGGCGCCCGGGTCCTGCTTGGCGCGCCAGTTGTCCACGCGCTCGTTCCGTCCCTGCAATTCGTCGTTAGAAGACAAGGGTTACCTCCAAGGCATCCGGCTAAGGCAATATACGCCAGACAGGACAGCGAATTCGCAGTCCGGGAAGAATTGTCTTTGCAGGAGAAAGTCTAGTCAGCCGCCGCGCCCAGTGTCAACGCAGAGACCCCGCGTGGCGAAAGGCGTAAGGAAGCAGCTGACAGGGATGGAATCCTGTTACCCGGTGAAGCGGACGAACCGCCGGCGTCCAGCCCGCAGCACGTCACCTGCACTCGGACTGACGAAGGCTCGTTCGTCGTCCAGGCGGCTGGAACCACCTGTGGCGGTGAGAAGCTCCACAGCTCCCTGGGTAAGGAGGCGTCTGGCCTCGGCATTGCTGGGGGCAAGACCCGTGGCCACCAGCAGGCGGTCGGCGCGAATGGCACCATCCGGGGCATCGGCCTGCTCTTTCAGATCGGCCAGAGACAGCTCCGGCATCTCATCTGGCAGGTTGCGGCCCTGCACGACGCGCTCAAAGTGGGCCTGTGCGGCATCGGCTGAGGCCGGGTCGTGAAACTGGTTGGTTATATCCCACGCCAGACGCTTCTTGTGCTCCATGGGGTTGACCGAATCCTGGCTCAAATCCCGCTGCAAGTCGGCAAGGCTGGACGCCGGTAGATCGGTCAGGAGTTCGTAGTAGTTGGCGATCTGGCTGTCGCCGATGGACATGATCTTGCCGTACATTTCCTCGGGGCGTTCGTCCACGGCCACGTAGTTGTCCAAACTCTTGCTCATCTTCTGGACACCGTCGGTTCCCACCAGTATCGGCATCATGAAGCACTGCTGCGGAGTCTGGCCCATCATTCCCTGCAGTTCGCGCCCGACCAGCAGGTTGAACATCTGGTCGGTGCCGCCGAATTCGACGTCGGACTCGATGACGACTGAGTCGTAAGCCTGCAGGAGGGGATACAGCAACTCGGTTATCGCGATGGCGCGCTGCTCGGCGAATCGCTGGGCAAAGTCGGCCCGCTGCAGGAACTGGGCTACTGTGAAGCGGCCGGTCAGACCAATGACGTCCGCGAGCGTGAACTTGCCGAACCACTCGCTCTGCTGGACCACCTGTGCCCGATCCTCATCCACCACCTTGAAAAACTGGCGCAGGTAGGACTGGGCGTTTTCCATCACCTGCTCGTGCGTTAGCATGGGGCGGGTCGCAGACTGCCCACTGGGGTCGCCGATCTGGGCGGTCCAGTCACCGACGATCAGGATGACCTGATGTCCGAGCTCCTGTAGCTGCCGGAGCTTGCGGAGGCCGACCACGTGTCCAAGGTGTATGTCGGGTCGGCTGGGGTCGAATCCCATCTTCAGCCGCAGAGGACGCCCCGAATTCAGCATGCGCACGAACTCGTCGCGGGAAATGATCTCGCTAACGCCGCGGTTGACGATAGTGTCCAGCGTCTCGGGGCTGAGCAATATCCGTCCTCACTGCCGAATTTGGCCAGCCTCTAGTCGGCGCTGGCCAGCGCTACTCTCGATTCAGCGACGTCCTGCTCGATGCGGGCGATGAGCGCATCGATGTCGGCAAAGGTCTCCTGGTTTCTTACCTTCTGCACAAACTCGACGGTCATCTGTTGTCCGTACAGATCTCCGCTGAAGTCCATCACATACACCTCTACCAGCCTCTGGGTCAGGCCGAATGTTGGCCGTACGCCGATTGATGTGGCTGAGAGGTGTCGCTTTCCGCCGAAATGGGCCCAGGTGGCGTAAATTCCATCGCCTGGCCAGAGCAGGCCGGGGTACACATCAATGTTGGCGGTGGGGAATCCCAGGGTCCGCCCACGCTGGTCACCCACGACGACCGTGCCGTTGAGCGTGTGATTCCGTCCCAAAAGGCCTGCGCCGTGGGAAACATCGCCGGCCACCAGGGCTTCGCGGACTATCCGGCTTTTGACGAGTTGGCCGTTGATCTCAAGGGGCGCAACTGAACGCACCCAGAACCCCAGCCGCTCGCCCTGCTGCTGCATGTACGGGAGGTCGCCCTCTCGTCCCTTGCCCAAGGCCGAGTCAGGGCCCAGCACGAGCCCCTTCATCCTCATTGTCCCACTGAGCAGTTCAGCAAACTGTTGCGCGGAGACTTGAGAGAGTTCTTCGGTAAACTCGACGGATGCCACCAGCTCTATCCCGGCCTCCTGAATCAGCGATACCTTCTGGGCGGGTGTGGTAAGGTAGCTGGGAAAGGTTCCGGGGCGGAACACGGTAACCGGGCGGTTGGAAAAGGTAATGACAGCGGGGATACAGCCTGGAGCGGCCCAGTCTTTCAGGTGATCGAGCAGATACCTGTGCCCCAGATGGACGCCGTCGAACACGCCCACGGTTAGCACCGTGTCCCTGTCAGGGGCAAAGCCGGCCAGACTCTGGCTGAAGCTCATCTGAATTGTGGTCCCCTATATCGTCAGGGTGTCCCAAATCCCTGGGCGGGAGTCCGTGCACGGGGATAGCAAAAAGCCTATTTCGTGCGAGACTGGGTGGCCGGCGCGAGGCTGAAGGTCGACTCTGTGACCCGGATGCGCCGTGGCGCGAATATTAGCACAGGGCACTTTTGAGCGTCAACTAAAAACGGTCAGCCCACGGCCCCTTTTCGTTGCCTGGAGAAGGTGCGAGTGCTTGTCCAGAATGGTTACAAAACAACCCGTTCATTTGTAATTAAACTAAATTAAGTTAAAATTAATCTCAAATTAGCTATGCACGGTGCTGTCAGCCTTGTATAATTTTTTCTTGTCCGGACCATGCGCGTAGGTGGCGGGGAGGCCCGCGGGAGGCGCCTGAAAGGGGCAGTCATTCCCGGAGTCAGGCCCACAACCGAGCGCGTACGGGCGGCAATTTTTAACATGCTGGATATAGGTCAGTTCCGTGGCGGGCGTGTGCTGGACCTGTTTGCAGGCACCGGCAGCTTGGGAATCGAGGCACTCAGCCGGGGAGCGGCCTGGGCCGATTTCGTGGAGCGGGACCGGCGACAGTGTGCGGTCATCCGCGAAAACCTGGCCACCGTCGGTTTCGATTCCATCGCGGGCGTGCGCCAGGGTGATGCCTCGCGAGTCCTGCAGGCGCTGCCGGGAAACTACAGCCTGGTGCTGCTGGACCCGCCATATCGCATCGGCGCTTTCCATGGAGTGCTGGAAGGCATAGCCCGACAGCCTGGATTACTCGCCCCAGGTGCGACCGTGGTGGCCGGGCACTCCAGGCAGACAGAACTGCTGGCGGCGTACGGCAATATTCGCCGGACCGTATTCCGGCAATACGGGGACAATGCGGTGTCCTTTTACAGTAGTGAGACCGGTCACTTGGACGACCCCGATTTGGACGAACCTGACTTGGACAAACCCGGAGGTGTACCCGGCGGCTCCTGCGAATCCTCCGGAGGAACAGTGGAACAAGAATGGTAATTGCGCTTTATCCCGGTAGCTTCGACCCGATAACGGTGGGGCACCTCGACATCACGGCCCGTGCCTCCAAATTGTTCGACGAACTGGTGGTCGGCGTTTATGACACGCCTTCCAAGAGCCTCCTGTTCAACACCAACGAGAGGGTGGAGCTGTTCGAGCAGGCAAGCTCCCACATCCCCAACGTGCGGGTGGTCAAATACTCGGGCCTGACCGTCCGTTACGCCAAAGAGATCGGCGCGGATGTCGTGGTCAGAGGTCTGCGAAGCGGATATGACTTCGAGTACGAATTTGAGATGGCCTTCATGAACAGTAAGCTGGAGCCCGAAGTGGACCTAGTTTGCTTTATGACCTCACAAGACTACGTGTTTGTGAGTGCCAGTCTTTTGAAGGAGGTAGCCAGGCTAGGTGGAGATATCAGGGAGATGGTCCCTCCCAACGTGGCGGAAGCTCTGTATTCGAAATTCGAAAACCCGGTCCTTGAAGGGCAGTGACCGGGAGAGGGGGTTATCATAGATATTATTAATGTCATCGACAAACTGGAAACACTCATCGATACCAGCAAGGCTGCCCGAGCCGGCGGCCACATACTGGTGGAACGGACCAAGGCAATGGAACTGGTGGACCAGCTCCGCCTGACTGTCCCCAAGGAAATGAGGGCGGCCGAGGAAGTGCTGTCCCAGCGCGACCACATCATCAACCTTGCCCAGACCGACGCCCGCCGCACGAAGTCCCAGGCCGAGGACGACTACCGGGAGCGTTTGGACAAGCACGAGTTGCTGCTGCAGGCCGAGCAGCGGGCTACCAACCTGCTGCGCGACGCCGAAGACCGGGCCCGCCGCATGCTCGAGCAGGCCGAGCAGCAGTCCGAAGCCAACCGTTCGGACGCCGACGCTTATGCGCTCCGCAGCCTTCGCAGCCTGGAGCAGGAGCTGAACAGCATCACGTCCGCAGTGCGCCGGGGAATCGACGTTTTGTCGGGCCCAGCGACGGCCACGCTGACCACGCAGTACTTCGGCGACCCTGAACCCGTTCGATAGAACGGCCAGACAGTTTCTAATGAAACCGTCATCGGACTTATCCCCGCCACGAGGCGGAGAGCAGCCTGGGTAACTCCGCAGGCTTGCATTCGCCGGGACAGACCAGACGGCCAGTGCAGGGGCAACCGGATTCCGGTTGTCCCTGCACTTTGCAATCTCGAGGACTCTGTGGCGCCAGCGGACTGAAAGAGAATGCACCGATTCCGTTCGGGTTGACTTGAATTTGGCGCAGGAATACAATTTTTCATTATTCCGGACTAATTCGGAGGCGAAGCTAATGAAACAGATGACTGTTGACAGCATCCGGGTCAGTCCGATGAATTACCAGAGAGTCGTCATACTCCGCGAAAATGACTCCGATCGTTACCTCCCCATCTGGATCGGGCCAGCGGAGGCCGACGCCATCGCGGTAAAGCTGCAGGATCTCAGCGTCCCCCGCCCCCTGACCCATGACCTTCTCCGCGAGGTCATCGACAAGCTGGGTGGCTCCATCAAGCACATTCTGGTCAACGACCTACAGAACGACACCTTCTTCGCTACCATCACCATTGAAGTAAATGGCAACAGCGAGGATATTGACTGCCGTCCCAGTGATGCGGTGGCTCTCGCCGTGCGGGCCAAGGTGCCCATCTACGCCAATGAAGCCGTTCTGGACAAGGCAGGGATACACCTTGACAAGGAAGGCAAGCCTGCGGAACAGGGCGAAGCCATTCAGCCCGCGGCGGAGCCTCGCAGCGAGGTCAAGGAGGAGGAACTGGAGGGGATGTCCGCCTTCACCGACTTCATCGACTCGCTGGACCTGGAGGACTTCGGAAACCGGTAGCAACCCGGGGCTGTACCTAGTTGGCGTCCGTAATTCAGCGGCCCCGATGAGAGCAGTCGGGGCCACTTGTTTTTCCTGAATGCATCCTGTCCGATGGGCAGGGATTGGGCTTGAATTCTCCTGCGGAACAGGGGCAGACGAATGGCCCCGGCAGGTTACGGAAATCGGATTGACATCAACCACGGGCGATGATAATATCCGTGCCGTTTGAGCAGTTGTATGGATCGACGGCTCATCGCGCTGCAACTCTTGGGACTGGGCTGGTACGTGGCCCTCTGCATAGTTGTGGGCGCGGTCGGGGGCATCTGGTTGGACCGGCTCTCGGGGCTTTCACCGCTTTTCACACTGATGGGAGTGCTATTGGGAACAGTGGCAGCTTTCTACGGTCTTTACAGGATGGTACTTCCCCTGTTTAACAACAATTCTTCGTCCGGCAAGCCCGGCTCCGACGGGGAGAGCTCACAGTGAACAAAGGGTTGCTAGTAGGTGGGCTGCTGTTCATCGTGGCACTCGCTGTTGCCGGTCTCATCACCGGAGCCATCGGCGCTGGTCTCGTTCAGTCCGAGGAATCGAGGGAGGCTGGGGAGACCGCCGAGGGTCCCTTTGTGAACAAGCCCGCCGTTCACCTTCCCGCCCAGGTCGTCGCCCCTGGGGCAGCTCGCGAACACTACACCGAGTTCCTCCACGCCGAGCACGAGGAGCGCGAGTACGGCGAAGATCACCTGGACGAACATGAACTTGAAGTGCTGCACGAAGGCCCTTACGTCGGCAACAACTTCAGCATAACCAACACTCTTCTCTCCTGCTGGATTGCCAGCGTTGTCCTGGTGCTGATCTTCGCTCTCGGGGCGCGCCGCGCCAGCATGGTTCCCGGGCGCTTCCAGAATTTCTGCGAGATCGTGATCGAAGGCCTGCTGCGCTTCGTTGAGGGCACCGTTGGCCCGCAGCGTTCACGAATGTTATTCCCGGTGATCGCCACCATCTTCCTTTTCGTGCTGATCAATGCATGGATCGGGCTCCTGCCCTTCTATCCCGCACTGGGGTTCCTGACCGGAGGGAAGGTGGAGATCCATCTGCTCCGGCCGGCCGGCACTGATATCAACATGCCGCTGGCCCTGGCGCTGGTCTCATTCGTCTTTGTCGAATATCTCGGTTTGAAAATGCTGGGCATTGGCTACTTGGGGAAGTTCGTCCGCGTCTCCAGCCTGGTACGCGGATTGAAGGCCCTGGGCCGCTTCAGGATGCTGGAAGCCTTCCAGGGCCTGCTGGATTTCTTCTTCGTTGGACCGCTGGAGGCATTCAGCGAATTCGTTCGCCTCATCAGCTTCACCTTCCGTCTCTTCGGCAACATGACGGCAGGTGAAATCCTGGTGCTCGTGTCGGCCTTCCTGGTGCCCTTTGTCGCCACAGTGGGCGTATATGGGCTGGAGCTGCTGGTCGGGTTCATCCAGGGACTTATCTTTGCCGGACTGACCCTTGTGTTCGCCGCCATCGCCATGACGGCCCACGAGCACGAGGGGCACGACGAACATCACTAGAGAGCTTTAGGGGGAAATCGTCCCTCTTTCGCTGGGGCGATTCTCCCGGAAGGGGCAGATAAGGATGGAATTTCTGATTTTCGGAATGGTCCTCGCAACCGTGGGTATCGCCGCCGCGGCCCTTGGCGGAATATTCGCAATCTACGCGTCCCGTCAGGACTAGGGCACTGGAACTCATATACTCTGACTGACACACCCAAGGAGGGAAAATGGAAATCCTTTCGGCACTGTTGAGTCTACCGCTGGCCCAGATTGAAGCCGACGCAGCCAAGCTGCTGGGCGCCGGGATCGCCATCGGCTTGGGGCTGATCGGCCCGGGCATCGGCATCGGTATCCTGGGCGCCGCCGCAATGAGCGCCATCGGCCGCAACCCGGAGGCCACCGGCAACATACAGACCAACATGATTCTTGGCATCGCGTTTGCTGAGGCGCTGGGCATTTACGCCCTGGTGGCCGCGATCATGATCGGCTTCATTTTCTAACGGGGCTGAGGAAGAAATTATGGAGACATTGGGAGTCCATCTCCCAAGCCTGCTGATATACGTCGTCAACTTCCTGCTGGTCCTGGGCCTGTTGTTCCTGTTTGCCTACAAGCCCATCCTGCGGTTGATGGACCAGCGGGCGGATCGGATCAGGGAAAGCCTGGAGGCCTCCGAGCGCGCGCGCGAAGAGGCCGCCTCTTCCCAGCAGGCCGTGGAGGATCAGCTGGTGGAGGCGCGGCGCGAGGGGCAGCGCATCATGGAAATTGCCCGCGAAACTGCCGAACGGTTCCGGGCCGAGGAAATGGAGCGTGCCCGTGGCGAGGCGGAGAACTTCGTCTCCCGTGCCCAGGCCGACATCCAGCGGGAGCGCGATGCGGCCATCGAGGAAGTCCGGGCCAGCTTCGCCGACCTTGCCATCACCGCGGCCGAACGCGTCGTGCGTCGTTCACTTGACCGGCAGGCTCACGAAGACCTGATAACCCAGGTGCTGGAAGAAGGCGAGAGCCTGCGAAGGGGTTAGCTGACCGATGGCACAGAGGGTCTCAGGGAAGCGGTACGGACAGGCAATTTTCGAGTTGGCCCAGGATCAGGGCGCTGTCGAGCAATGGGGTCAGGACATGGCTCTTGTGGCCCAGGCGTTCGAGGACGCTGAGTTCGGCGCGCTTCTCAAGCACGCCGGCGTATCAGCAGAGGACAAGCGCCGCGCCACCGAGGCCGTTCTGGGAGACATTCGGCCCCTGGTGCGCAATATGGTGGACCTGCTGGTGGCCCGGGGATTGGTGGACGCCGTCCTCGAGGCCTGTCGCGAGTACACTGAGTGGCAGGACCGCCTTGAAGGTCGCCAGCGGGTCGAAGTAACCACTGCAGTTCCGCTCGGGCCTGAAGAGGTTGAACGGATCACAAATTTCGTCGCGGAACTCATCGGCCGCGAGGTGGTGGTCACCCCCCGCGTCGACGAGGAAATCCTCGGTGGGCTGGTCATCCAGATTGGAGACCGTCTGCTCGACGGCAGCGCCAGAGCTCGCCTGAACGGGTTGCGCGAGCGCCTCAACGCTGGCATACGCTAAAACCGGGGCGGTCAATTCCCGAAACGGGAGTATAATCGGAGGACAGCCTCCGTTGTATTCCGGGCCCGGTTATTGCCTCAATAGAACGCAGACTTAATTTACCCAGCAAGGAGAGCCTGCTATGGCTACCAGGGGACTGGACATAGTTTCGCTGATCAAGCGCCAGATCGAGGAATTCGGCGGCGATTTGGCCCTGGTGGATGTAGGCACCGTGGTCCAGGTAGGCGACGGTATCGCCAGCATCCAAGGCCTGCAGGGAGTGCGCTCCAATGAGTTGTTGGACTTTGGTAACGACACACTCGGGCTGGCGCTGAACCTCGAGGCCGACATCGTGGGTGCCGCGATTCTAGGCGACCCCAATGCGGTCAAGGAAGGAGATCGGGTCCGCTCCACGGGCCGTATTATCGAGGTGCCGGTCGGCGACAGCCTCATCGGACGCGTGGTCGATCCCTTGGGCCGCCCGCTCGACGGCAAGGGCGCCGTCAACACCAGCAGCAGTCGCTCCGCCGAAGCGGTGGCCCCCAACGTCGTGGTCCGACAATCGGTGAACACCCCGGTGCAGACTGGTATCAAGGCCATCGACGCCATGATCCCCATCGGCCGCGGGCAGCGCGAGCTGATCATCGGCGACCGCTCCACCGGAAAGACCGCCATCGCCATCGACTCCATCATCAACCAGAAGGGCGGCGACCTCATCTGCATCTACGTCGCCATCGGCCAGAAACAGGGCAAGGTCGCCCAAGTGGTGAGTGCGCTGGAAGAAGCCGACGCCATGGGCCACACGATCATCGTCACTGCCGGCGCCTCAGACTCTGCGCCGCTCCAATACCTGGCCCCCTACGCAGGGTGCGCCATGGCCGAGGAGTTCATGTCCCAAGGCAAGGACGTGCTGATCGCCTACGACGACCTGACCAAGCACGCCTGGGCCTACCGACAGATGTCTCTGCTTTTGCGCCGCCCCGCCGGGCGCGAGGCCTATCCTGGCGATGTGTTCTACCTCCACAGCCGTCTGCTTGAACGTTCGGCGCGGCTGGACGAAGAACACGGCGGCGGCTCCATCACCGCTTTGCCCATCATCGAGACTCAGGCAGGTGACGTGTCGGCTTATATCCCGACCAACGTGATTTCCATCACCGACGGACAGATCTACCTGGAAGCGGAGCTGTTTAACGCCGGCATCCGCCCCGCGGTTAACGTGGGTCTGTCGGTGTCTCGCGTGGGTGGCGCCGCCCAGTCTCGTGCCATTCGCAGGGTGGCGGGACGTCTCCGCCTCGACCTCGCCCAGTACCGCGAGTTGGCGACCTTCGCCCAATTCGGTACGGCTGATTTGGACGCTTCTACACGTTCGCAGCTGGCGAGAGGCCAATTGGCTACCGAGGTCCTCAAGCAGGCCCAATACGCCCCCCTGCCTCTGGACCAGGAAGTGGTGATCCTTTTCGCTGTCAACTCCGGCGCGATGGAGGATATCCCGCTTGAACGAGCCGGGGAATTTGAGGATGGATTGCTCCGCCACGTGTCCAGCAGCCATCCGGACATCCTGGAAAGCATCACCGAGACCCGGGACATTACCGATGAGACCGAAGCAAAGATGAACCAGGTCATCGCGGACTACAAGTCAACGTTCGGCATCTAGGGAACTGCCCATTCGCCCTGACCCTTTCCAGGAAGGATTGGCAATTCAAGGGGAAAAGAACAGAGAATGCCCAGCGTCAGAGATATACGCCGCCGTATCCGCAGCGTGGAAAACACCGGCAAGGTGACCAACGCCATGTCGCTTATTGCGGCATCCAAGATGCGGCGCGCCCAGAATGCGGTGCTGCAGGGTCGGCCCTACTCGGAGAAGATCCAGGACGTGATCGCTCACCTCGCCGCCCAGCCCTCCGATGACGCTTCCGCATCGCAGCCGCTGCTGCAGGTGCGGCCGGTCGAACGCATCGCGGTGCTGGTGATCAGCCCGGACCGCGGCCTGTGCGGAGGGATGCACGCCAACCTGAACCGTCGCGTGGGCCAGTTTATGCTGGACCAGGGTGTTCCAGTACAGGTCGTGGCGGTGGGGCGCAAGGGCCGCGACTTCATGGTGAGGTCCGGCAGCGACCTAAGGGCGGTCTTCACCGATCTGGGAGAGACCCCCTCGCTTTTTGATACCGTGGTCATTTCCGATATGCTCGTCGATCTCTACGCGGAATCCGAGGCCGACGAGGTCTACGTGGCCTACACCCGCTTCAATTCCACCCTGTCGCAGACCCCTGTTGTGGAGCGCCTGCTTCCGATTACGCCTTCAGAGCTGACCGGAGCTGAGCGGGTGGGCTATATCTACGAGCCCGACAGCCTGGTTGTGTTGCAGAGGATCCTGCCACGATTCATTGAGATGCAGGTTTATCATGCCCTGCTGGAGTCCATAGCCAGCGAGCAGTCGGCTCGCATGGTTGCCATGCGCAACGCTACCGACAACGCCAAGCAACTCGGCGAAGACCTGACCTTGGTGATGAACAAGCTGCGCCAGGAAAGCATCACCAACGAGCTGCTCGATCTTGTTGGCGGAATGGCAGTGCTCGAGAAGTAGCTTAACCCAATGGTCCGGTTAAGCATAAATTAGACTGACAGATTCTAGGGAGGCCCCTTATGGCCACCGGCAAAATTGTACAGGTAATTGGTACCGTAGTTGACATCGAGTTTCCCGCCCAGGAGTTGCCCAGTCTCTTCGACGCGGTGGTGGCGGACAACAACGGCGAACGGCTGGTGTTGGAGGTCCAACAGCACATGGGCAACAACTGGGTGCGTTGCCTTGCCCTGGGTGCGACCGATGGTCTGGCGCGCGGCGTCGAGGCCATTGACACAGGAGAGCGCGTGACCGTTCCGGTAGGGCCTGAAACTCTCGGTCGGCTGTTCGACGTTACGGGCACCCCGCTTGATAATTTGGGACCGGTGGAGACCCCTTTGCGCTGGCCCATCCACCGCGACCCGCCGGCATTCGACGACCAGAGCCCCAGCATCGAAATTCTGGAAACCGGCATCAAGGTGTTTGACCTGATCACTCCCTTTATGAAGGGCGGCAAGATCGGCGCCTACGGAGGCGCCGGGGTCGGCAAGACCGTGATCATTCAGGAGCTCATTCGCAACATTGGCGCGGTCCACCAGGGTGTGTCGGTGTTTGCCGGCGTGGGCGAACGGTCCCGTGAGGGCAACGACCTCTGGCACGAAATGCAGGATTCCGGAGTACTTTCCAGCACTGTGTTGGTCTTCGGACAGATGAATGAATCCCCTGGTGTGCGCGCTCGTATCGGGCTGACCGGGCTGACCATGAGCGAGTATTTCCGGGACGAGCAGAATCAGGACGTGCTGCTCTTCGTCGACAACATCTACCGGTATATTCTGGCCGGCATGGAAGTGTCGGCGCTTCTAGGCCGGATGCCCTCGGCGGTGGGATACCAGCCCACTCTGGGCACCGAGATGGGCGCACTCCAGGAACGCATCACCTCTACTCGGAGCGGTTCCATCACGTCGTTCCAGGCTATCTATGTGCCTGCCGACGACTACACCGATCCTGGTATCGTCACCACCTTTGGCCACCTCGACGGCGTGGTCTCACTTGAACGTTCGCTGGCAGCCCAGGCTCTGTATCCGGCGGTGGATCCGCTGGCGAGCTACTCCCGCATGCTCGAACCCCGCATCGTGGGTGAGGAGCATTACCGGCTGGCCCGTGGCGTTCAGCAGGTGCTTCAGCGCTACCGGGAGCTGCAGGATATCATCGCCATTCTCGGTATCGAAGAGCTGTCCGAAGAAGACAAGTTGACGGTGTTCCGCGCACGCAAGATCCAGCGGTTCCTGACCCAGCCGTTCTTCGTTGCGGAGACCTTCACCAGCCAGCCTGGCAAATATGTTCCTCTGCGGGAAACTGTCCGCGGCTTTTCCGAAATTCTCGATGGCCAGCACGACGACCTTCCGGAGCAGGCCTTCTACATGGTCGGCACGATCGACGAAGCAATCGAGAAGGCCGAGGGAATCCGGGCGCAGGGGTAACAGACCGCTATGCCGATGATGCTGGAAATAACCACTGCCGAGCGGCAGGTATACGGCGACGAAGTCGACATGCTCATCGCCCCGGGCATCGACGGGCAGCTTGGCATACTGCCGCGCCACGCCCCGCTGATGACCATGCTGCAGCCCGGCGAATTGACCATCCGCAAGAATGGCGCGGACAGCTACTTCGCCGTAACCGGCGGGTTCATGGAAGTCCTCGGCGACCGCGTTATCATCCTTGCCGATGCCTGCGAGCACTCCGAGGAAATTAACGAGGAGCGCGCCCAGGAAGCAATGCGCCGCGCCCAGGAACGCATAGCCAGTCGCCCCGCTGAAATGCAGATGGAAAGGGCTTTGACGTCGCTGCGAAGGGCCCAGGCCCGCTTGGATACCGTCCGGCGCCGCCGCTCCCGGGCCGGTTCAGGTCAGCTCCCACCGAGCGTCAGCTCCTCAGGATAACCATCCCGGCGGTACTGCGGGCGGTCTTTTCGGCGATAAGGCAGATGAAAAATCCCCTCCCAATTTGGGAGGGGATTCTCCTTGGGGCTAGTCGTCGTTGGAGGTGTTGATATAGTAGGTCATGGACTGGAGGGAAAGGACAGGGTCGATGTTGCGGATCCTGACACCCTCGCGAACGTGCGGAATGATCGGGGCGTAGTTGAGGATGGCCCGTATGCCGCAGGCGACCAACTGGTCCACAACCTCCTGTGTGTGAGAAACCGGCACCGCGACAATGGCGATGCTTATCTTCCGTTCATCGACAACGCTTCTCAGGTTTTCCAGGGAATGAACCATTAGCCCACCCACGTCGCTGCCAATCACGTCCTTGTTAACGTCGAAAGCCGCTACCAGGTGGAAACCATCCGGCGTGAAACCCGGATAGTTGACGATGGCGCGCCCAAGCCGCCCCACGCCAACGACCGCGACGTTCCAGAAAGCGTTTACGCCGAGAATCTGCCGCAGACGGTCAAGGAGATCGTGTACGCTGTAGCCGCGACCCTGCTTTCCAAATCGGCCGAAGTAGCTCAAGTCCTTGCGAATCTGGGCCGGTGTAACCTGCAGCTTTTCCCCCAACTGCTGCGAGCTGACAACAGTGATGCCGTCCTCCATCAGGCGGTTGAGGATGCGCAGATACTGGGGCAGCCGGCTTACGACCACCTCGGGCACTTCTGAGCGCGAAAAATCAGTGGACATCGGGACAACGGCCATGGGCCATCTGCTCTCCTCGCCGAGCAGTTTGAAATGGGGACGCCAATCGGACTTGGTACAATTATAATCTAATTGCCAACCTGAACTCCGTCAACAAAACGAGGGGTTCGCGGGCGCAGAGGGAGACGGCGGGACTCTCTTATCTATGGAAGCCGTTTGACCCGGAGTGTTGTGATTTGCACGTAGGAATCTGCAAACTGACTTTCTATCTTCCCGAGGCCTCCAGCCTGAAGGAAAAGCGGCAGATAGCAAGGTCAATGACCGATCGCATACGTAACCGGTTCAACGTGGCAGTAGCTGAAGTTGAGGACGGCGACCTTCGTCAGCGGCTTACGTTGGGCATTTCCTGCGTGAGCAACGAACGGGGCCACGCGGATTCGATGCTTTCCAGCGTTATTGATTTCGTGGAAGAATCCCGATTCGATGTGGATCTTGTCGACGTTCAGCTGGAAATAATCGGGGGCGTGTAGAACGGAGCCACGTCACCCACGGCTAGTCCATTCCTGAATTCCACCAAAGCGCGGGCCATAATGTGTCCGGCTACATGCTGCACATTGTTGTGAGTCGCTCCGAGTAGCGTGACGAATCGCTTGGGGCGGTTGGCCGCCATGTAAAGCTTCATTCCTTGCCAATGGGGGACAATTTCGTCCAGTTCGCCATGAAGCACCAGCAGTGGGGCATGAACCCTTGGAATGCGTTTCATGGAGTTGTAGTGTCCGCGGACCAGCCAGCCGGCCATCGGAATCCGCAAAGTGAGGCCGGCCATATCCTTGATGGACGAAAAAGGCGCAACGAGCGCCATTCCCGCTGGAGGGTGGTGAACAGCAATCTCAATCGCTATCGCCGCACCGAGAGAGTGGCCGAAGTAAACGATGCGTTGCGGATTTATATCCGAACGGGACCTCAGGTATTCCAGGGCGGCACGGGCGTCTAGGTATGTGCCCCGCTCGGTAGGCTGCCCCTCGCTGTTACCGTAACCCCGGTAGTCGAAGACGAACTGGTGCACTCCCAACAGGCGATGCGCCTGTTCCAGTTGGCCGACCCGCGTGCCCAGGTTTCCACCATTGCCGTGAAACCACAACCAGGTCTGCGTATTTGGGCCGGAGATGCCAGACGGGCCGGGCACAAACCATCCTTGCAGCCTCAGACCGTCCTCCGACGTCAGATACACGTCCTCGTATCGAAGTCCGTTCAGGGCTGGGGTGCCCGTAACCTCGGATTCAGGATAGAACACTAACCGCTTTTCGGCCCAGGCCCACAACATTATCGGTTTTGCACGGCCCTACGGTGAAATCGCGGTTTGACCCCTGGTTTTCAACAGTTCGAGCAGCCCGGAAGAAAAATCTCGCTTGGTCAGCACAGCGTCACAACCCAGCGCTCGGGCCTTCCGCAATGTTTCCGCGTCCCCATGGGGCCCGTAGGCGATGAGCGGTGTCGTGGGGCCGCTGCCACTGCTATCCCTTAGTGCCGACGACAGCAGCGACACGCCTTCAACCCAGGTTTCCTCCTCCGCTTCGAGGTCTACCAGAGCCAGGGCTATGTCTCGCCCGGCTGTGGATTTGAGCAACCCCGCCGCCGAGTTACCGTAAACGGCCTCCATCCCGGAGCGAATGGCCGCCGACTCTATGCGAGGTATGAAAAAGAGGTTTCCCGTAAGTACCAAGGCTACCGGGGGCTGCTCTTGATTTCCATCCTGCTGTTCCGACATTTCAGCGCACCGGCGGCGCACCAAAAGGCACCGCAACGTGAGAGGGTGGATACGAATCCTGCTCGTGCAGGATGGTATCGAGCCTGTCGACGATGTCGCGCCGCTCGGGCCGGTCCTCCTCGCAGGTCGGGCACCAGACCAGCGCCCGCGACGAAAGCATCATGTTATCCTTCTTGACGGTCAAGGTCTCGATTTCAGCGGTGCAGAAGCTGCACCGGCGGATAATGGTCACTTGATCAATGGGCGGCATTGTCTCTTTCCTCCCTTGCCCGGCGTCCCCGGAAGCACTGATATGCCGCGTCCTCTCCCTGCGGTGGACTAGGCTTCCAGGCTTTCCGACAACAACTCCAGAATATCCTTGGATTCCTTTTCCCCCTGTAGTCCCTTGGACTGTATTCCTTCTGTCATCATCTGCAGGCAGAAGGGACAGGAAACGCCGACCGTTTGCGCCTGCGTCTCGAGGAAGTGTTCGGTTCGGGCGTGGTTGACCCGCTGCCCCTGGCTCTCCTCGATCCACATGTGGCCACCGCCGGCGCCGCAGCAGAACCCCCGCTGACGGCAGCGCCCCTCCATCTCCACTAGCTTGAGCCCTGGAATGGCCTTTGCCACGTCGCGGGGCTCGTCATACACGCCGTTGTGCCTGCCGAGGAAGCAGGAATCATGATAGGCGACGGTAACGTCCATCATCTTTACCGGCTTGATTCTGCCCTTCTTGATCAGCCCGTCGACGAACTGGCTGTAATGCAACACCTCGAAGTCACCACCCAACTGCGGGTACTCATTCTTCATGGTGTTGAAGCAGTGAGGGCAGATGGTCACCACCTTCTTCACATTGTAACTGTTCAGTGTCTCAATGTTCTGGGAAGCCATTATCTGGAACAGGTACTCGTTCCCCATTCGCCGCGCCGGGTCGCCCGTGCAGGTTTCCTCATCGCCGAGGATCGCGAAATCAATCCCGGCCGATTTCAGCACCTTCACCATTGAACGGGCGATGGCCTGGCTGCGCTGCTCCAGCGCCGGCGTGCAGCCCACCCAGAACAGTACCTCCGCGTCCGGCTTTTCCGCCAGCGTTGGCACGTCCAGTCCCTCGGCCCAGTCGGTGCGGGAAAACTGCGTCCCCCGCCACGGGTGGCCGCGCTGCTCCAGGCTGATAAGAGCGTTCATCGCCGTCTCGGGCGCGTTGGACTCCTCCAGCACCATGTACCGCCGCATGTCCATGATCGTCGGCACGTGCTCGACCGTAACCGGGCATTCCTCCATGCAGGCGCCGCAGTTGAGGCAGTCCCAGATGGCGGCCTCGGGGATCGCTTTGTTCAGGATCGGCGACGGCTCTACGTGCTCGGCATTGCGCTCGCCCTGGTGGCCGATTTCCACCATGTGGTCCTTGAGATTCTCGACGATGTGCATCGGCGACAACAACTTGCCGGTGATATTCGCCGGGCAAACATCGGTGCACCGCCCGCACACGGCGCATGCATAGCCGTCCAGGAGCTGCTTCCACGTGAAATCCTGCACCCTGGAAGCGCCGAACCGCTCCGCGTTCTCCAAATCCATCGCCGGCAGCGCACCGCGTGAATCCAGCGTGCGGAAGAAGGCGTTGATCGGCGCGGCCACCATGTGCATGTGCTTCGAGAAAGGAATGTAGACCGTGAAAAACAGGATGATGGCGAAGTGGATCCACCAGAACAGCCCCTGCAGCACACTGGCGGCGGACTCGCTGATCCCCCAGTCTATGAATAGACCGCCCAAAGCGCCGCCGATCAGAACGTCGGCCTCTGGACCGGTGCCGCCCTCCGCGACGTAGAAGATGTGGGTGAGGATGGTGGAGGCCATAAGCCCCGCGATCATCCCCACGATGATGATGGCGTCGGGGTTTCGGGTCAGGTCGAAGCTCAGCCGGCGCGGCCTGACCACCCAGCGTCTCGCCGCCGCCCAGATGAGCACCACCAGCAGCAGCGCAGCCAGGACGTCCAGGTAGCTGCTGTATACAGTCGCTCCGGTATCAGTGAGCAGCCACTCCGGGAAGGGCTTCCACGCCACCGCGCCGAATATAAAGATGGCGTAGGACAGCATGAATGTGAGGAAACCCCAGAATATGGCCGCGTGTCCCAGGCCGGCCCAATCGCCGAACGGCACACGTTGCAGCACCTTTTTCTGTCCCAGCACAATGGCCATCGCGCCGGTCAGGCGCTCTATGGGCCGGTCGAACCGGGCCTCGGACCTGCCCTGCAGAACGAGTCGGAATACCCGCTGGTAAAGCGCGAATCCGCCAGCCGCCGAAGCCAGAAGAAAGAGAACGTAAACGCCCACCCAGATTGGGATGGGACCAATGTCGCCTGGAGGAACCAACGGTAACGCTCCTTAATTCTCAGTAGTCGATCAGGTTGTTATTCGCGCCAATTGCGAACGTAGTTTACCTGATGACTTCTCTCAGGTGTGTCGGCGTACCGGGATTTGGGATTCTCTTTCCAGAGTTCACGCAGACGTTGCAGGGCGGCATCTCCGTCATACCCGTTGTGACGCGCCAGCCAGCATCCGATGATGGTGCCGGTGCGTCCAACGCCGCCCAGGCAGTGAATGTATACGGTACGCCCTTCAGCGATGCGCAGGTCGATAGCGTCCAGGATTTGTTTGGTGAACTCCGGGCTCTTCGGTATATCAGTGTCGGAAATTCCAAAGCGCAGGTGTTGGGCTTCGCCTATCAATTGGGCATAGGGGAGCAGTTTTTTGCCCTGGATATACTTCCACTCGCCTTCGCCTTCCGTCAGATCAATGAAGATCTCTACTCCGGCAGCGCGAAGGGCTTCGATCTTGGCAACAGAGGATTCCTCGCCTAAATTCCTGGGATACTCCCCGGCCAGCAGTTGGTCAGTGACCCAGTAACAGTATTCTATGGGTCGCTCTTTCATTGACCTACGGCCTACAGGTCCGCAACCTGCGGAATCACCTCGCGCCCCAGCAGCTCGATCTGCTTCAGCACCTGTTCCTGCGGCATGCCGGGCCACTGCATCCGGAAGATCATCATGTTGACGCCCAGCTCATCCGAGTACCGCCTCAGCTCCGACACCACGTCGTCCGGCGAGCCCAGCAGGAACCGGTCCTTGGCCAAGTCCTGGTAGGGAACGGAGAAAGATTCCTCTCCCGGCAGCGCCTTGTCCTGTCCCCAGGCCGCGTAAGCAGCGTACTTGCCCTCAAGGTAAGGCTGGCTCTCGATGTACGCGGTCTCCCGGTCCGAGGCCACATACATTTCGCGCATCATCGGCAGGTCCTCGGGGATCTTGTTTCCGTATGAGTCCAGCGCCGCAGTGTAGCGCGTCCACTGGTCTGCCACCATCGGCACCGTCGCGTGCGGGTTGATCAGCCAAGGATAGCCCCAGCGCGCTGCGCGACGAATGGCTACGTCGTTGTTGGCCGCAACCCAGATGGGCGGATGCGGCTGTTGCACCGGTCGCGTAATCAACTGAGTCTTCGGGATGGTGTAGTACTTGCCCTCGTACTCCAGCTCGTCCTCGGTCCACAGGCGCTTGATGATGTCCAGCGACTCGTTCATCCGCCCGACGCGCTCTTCACGCTTCACTCCGAAAGCGGTGTATTCCTCGTCGCGATAACCCAGGCCGATACCGAAGACAAACCGTCCGTTGGTGATGCAGTCCAAGGTGGCGATGCTCTCGGCCAACTCCACCGGATTGTGCAACGGCAGCAGCAGCACTGTGGCCGCTACCTGCATGTCACCGGACTCGGCGGCGAGCCGTGACAGCAGCGGGAACACGGTGCTCATCTGATAGGGGGCTGCCAGGTAGTGCTGGCCGGTGGCAATCAGGCTGAACCCGGCGTCCCGGGCAGCGGCAACCTGCTCCACGCTCTCCTGTATCTTCTGCGGCATGGACTCGCCGGGAAGGTACTGATTGGTTACGAAGAATCCCAGTTTCACGGTTGCTCCTTGTCGTTTGCACCCCAATCCAGGTGCTTTGCATCGGCCCCGTATTGTATAACAGAACAAAGAGCCGGTGCAGGTTCGATCCGCTCCTGACGGTCCGTCGTTTACCGTCTTTGGCAGCGGCGATATACTTAACACAACAGTCAATGAAAGCCGCCGACAATGAAAGCCGCCGAAACCCAGAGGATAAATGGGAACCATCGACGATTGGAAAAAGCCGTACCAAGTCTATCTGTGTCCGACGGTCTACGCAAAAGCGGAGCGTATCTCCAAGATACGTAATATGACAGTTGAGGAATGGATCGATGAGACCTTACGCAAGGCAGTAAGGGAGGCTCCGGAAGCTACGGAGGCGATGTTGCAGGCAATCAGCGAGGCGGCAAAATTCAACGGTCCCACTGCGGACATTGACCAAATGCTCAAGGAAATCGAGTCGGGCTATCTCGATAACGGGTATTTTGAGGAGTGATTTTCGTAGATTCCAACGTCCCGATGTATTTGGTGGGAGATCCCAACCCAAACAAGGATCGCGCTATCTCAACATTAAGCCGACTCCGAGGAAATTTCTCGGAGTCGGCTTGATGTTGAGGTATATCAAGAAATACTGCATCGATATTCTTCGATTAGCAGATTCGATTTCATCGACGTGGCGTTTAGCAGTCTCGACGATATTGTGCGTGACGTCCTTTCCTTCGGAATAGAGGAGATACGCTCCGCCAAGGAACTTGTCGTGTCAGCGCCCGGAATCTCAGCCCGAGACGCCCTTCACGTCGCGGTGATGCGGTCGGCGGGGGTTACCAGGATCCTCAGTTACGACAGGGGGTTCGTTGCCGTTCCTGGCATTGAACGACTCGAATAATCAATTCAAAACACAGCGAGGCAATCATCCATGAAAATCGCAAGGTTCCAGAGCAACGGGCACGTCGCCCATGGTGTGGTTGAGGGCGATGAGGTAATCGAAATCGAGGGCGACATTTTTTCCGACTTCAAGGCCAGCGGTGAGCGGCGCAAGCTGTATGATGTCAAAGTCCTGGCGCCGACCGACCCGAAGGAGATCTGGGCTCCGGGCCTGAACTTCGCCAATCACCTGGAATTCGCCGCCGGTGTGCTGGGCGACGAGGACCCACAAGTACCGGAACACCCCGAGCCGTGGATCAAGGCGCGCAATTCCCTCACCGGCACCGGAGAGAACATCATCCTGCCCCACGACACCGCTGGCGAAGTCCACTACGAGGGTGAGGCCGTTGCTGTCATCGGCAAGCCTTGCCGGCGCGTCAGCCCCCAGGAGGCCGGCAGCTACATCTTCGGCTACACCTGCGGTAATGACGTCTCCGAGAGGTCATGGCAGAAGGACGACTGGACCTTCTGGCGCGCCAAGGGATCGGACACCTTTGCCCCTGTCGGCCCATTGATCGAGACAGATATTAACCCGCAGGCATTGGAGATGATCGTCCGGCTGAACGGCGAGGAAGTGCAGCACGGGCGCACCGAGGAAATGCTGTTCACCTTCGCCGAGATCGTCAGCTACATCAGCCAGCAAGTAACCCTGCAGCCCGGCGACCTGATCTTCTCCGGTTCCACCGGCGTAACCACCGCGCTGAAAGACGGCGACCTTATTGAGGTCGAAATTCCCGGCATCGGAGTGCTTTCCAACCCAGTGGTGCTGGAGAAAGCATAGCCTCCGTTACAGGCTGACAACGGCGCGGGCGCGGGCTACGGATTCGCCCCGGTCATTTTCCACCGACACGGTGCACTCCACCAGCCGCAGCCCGTCCGCCGTTTGTTTGTCCACCACCGCGCCGGACAGGCTGATGGTATCGTTCGCAACAACGGGCAGCAGGTGCTCTACATCCACCCTGCTGCCCACAGCTTCGAACCGCTCCGGCGGAAAACCCTTTCCCAGTAGCTCGACTATGTAGGACTCGACCGTCTTTTCCGGCAGGGTCTCTGGATACTCGTCGTTTTCGTCAGGCTCACCGTGCAGCGAGTTGTAACGCAGGATCGTGTCCTCTGTCTCCCACTTGATGAGGACAGGAAGCGTATCCCCCAATGCCACGGTCTCGAAGTCGACGGTCATCGCCCACAGTCTTGCCATACATCCCTCCGTGGTCGGCGAGCTAACTGGCCAAGAGGCTAACATCGCGCCATGGTGGGGACAACTCACGCTGGAATCGCGCCAGCCTTTGGGGTAACCTGTTTCGCGGCCTGTGTAGCCACGATCACAAGGATATAAGGACGAATCTATGCCGGATTCCGAAAGGGAGGAACCCTACAGCCGGGCGATGGTGGTCATGGCCCATGCGGATGATGCGGAGTGGACCTGCGCCGCAACAATGGCGAAACTGTCTGCCGAGGGCTGGGAAGTAGTGTTGGTGCTCTGCACCGACGGCTCCAAGGGCAGCGATGACCCAGAGATGACATCGGAGCGCTTGGCACAAATCCGGGCGGATGAGCAGGGTGAATCTGGAAGAATCCTTGGCCTGAAGGATGTGGTATTCCTCGGATACCCCGATTCTTATCTGCAACCCACCCTGGAACTGCGCAGGGATATTGCCCGAGAAATACGCCGCCACCGGCCCCACGTCGTCATCACCGAGCCGCCCACTCGTGACATCGACAGCCGCTACTACGGCAGCCACCCCGACCACTTGGCCACCGGTGAGGCCGCCCTCGCCGCCGTCTTTCCCACAGCCCGCGACCGGCTGACATTCCCGGAATTGCTGGAGGAAGGCTTGGAGCCCCACAAGGTCCGCGAGGTCTGGATCGTCGGTGGCCTCCAGAGCTCGGACCATTTCATAGACGTCGACGGCTACATAGAGACAGCCATAGAGGCCCTGAAGGCCCACAAGTCCCAGGTCTCCCCCGAGGCTGCCGAGAAATACTTCCCCATCGGCCGTGCCGAAACAGCCGCCAAGGTTGGCCTAAAGTACGCCGAGGCCTTCAAAACTATCAAGTACCACTAGGAGAACTCCCTCGATTTGTGAGAAGAGAAGGAAATCTGTCCATCGTGAGCTTGCCGGACCACGAACGGATTTGTCGCCCCGTGATGCTCGATAGCCTCCCACCGGTTGTTCCTGGGATCTAGAGGGACGAGCGGCCGGTATATATTTGCCCGACTTATAGAGGTTTTCTGGCCGTTACCTTGAAGCTGGCGGTGTTGGTGTACGTCGCCTTATCCGACTCGTCCCAGAACTCTACGCCTTCGCCGTTGATCTCGATCTCCTCGAACCCGGCTCGGCGCATCCGGTCGATGTAGGTCTCGTGGTACTCGGCCCCGGCCGCGCAGGCAACCCAGCTTTCCGCATCAGTGACCGCCGGTCCTTCGGCGGACAGCGCCAGCACGTCCGACAGGTGGATGCGACCCCCGGGAGCCAGCACCCGGAAGCTCTCGCTGAACACGGCGTCTTTATCAGGCGACAGGCACACAACGCAGTTTGAGATGATCACATCGTACGAGTCGCTGGGCAGCGGCATCGATTCCATTTCGCCCTGCACGAACTCAACGTTGGTCAGCCCGAGGTTCGCCTGGTTCTTGCGTGCCAGCTCCAGCATGGACGGCGTCATGTCCAGCCCGGTAACGTGACCTGTCTCGCCCACCTGCTGCGCCGAGAGGAAGCAGTCGATTCCTCCGCCGGAGCCAAGGTCCAGCACCCGTTCGCCCTGCTGCAGTCCGGCCAGGGCCGTCGGGTTGCCGCAGCCGGCAGAGGCAGCGATGGACTCGGCCGGCAGTCCTGCCAGTTGTCCGTCGTTGTACAGCCGCATGGCGTGTTCCAGGTCCTCCGGGCCGCAGCAGGACGCAGAGACGTCACAGCCGCACCCGTCGGTGTGCTCACCGTCGCCGTGCTCCACCACCGGGCTCAGCTCGATCACACGCTGCGCCCGCGCCCCGTACCTTTCCCGGACCAGTTCCTTTATCTCATCGTTGTAAGTGGTCATATTCCGAGTACTCCTCAGTTGGGTCAACGTGATGTTTGGTAAATGGCAGGGCGATACTTTGGTGAAGGAACTGGCTTTCCCAGAGAGCGCGCGGCCTCAAGCCAGGCAGTCTTGGCAAGGCGCACTTCGGCCAGCGCTTCCTCAGGGGTGTCGCCAAAGGCTGAGCAGGATTCCAAATCTGGAATGTCTGCTATGTAACCCTCGTCCTCCTCGCTGTAGAAGATATTGATGTGATAGTCCTTCACTCCTAATCCTCCAAACTGAGGCCGTGCTGTTCCACGATTTTTAGGAACTGCCGAATCTGATATGGCTTGGCCTCACCCCTTACTGACTGTAAATTAACTGCGTTGGGTATATTGGGATTCTCAAAAATGTGGTGACTTCCATGTACCCGAACCAGACTGAAACCAAAACCCTCCACCAGATTCGTCATATCCCCAAATGCAACATTTCCCAGTGCCCCTCTCGTTAGTCGGGCTAATAGTCTTCTACGATTCATCCGTGTTCACATTCGATCTATTGGAAGTATAGAACAGAAATCCCTCTACGGGGACTTTTGAGGTAAAATGCCCGGTGAATCTGAACGTTGGGCAGGGATCGGCTAGCCCGGCCTTGGGATGCTATATTATGAAAGTCACCGGCTACCAGACCCGACTCCTCCACACGCCCGCCGACGATCCGCTCGCCAACAGCTTGCCCGACACCGGACGCCTGCGTGCCTTCGTCACGCTCGAAATGACCACCGACGAGGGCGTGGATGGGGTTGGCCTCACCTTCGTACCGGCTCTCACGGCAAGTCCGGTCGCGGGAGCCCTCAAGACGTCCGTGGACGCGCTGGCCGAGCTGACCATAGGCGAGGATCCCATGGAGATCGAGGGCATCGTCGCCCGCCTCCAGGAAGCGACCTCGGGCGCAGGCCCCGGCGGCCTGCTGACGATGGCTCTGGCCGCCGTGGACATGGCCCTCTGGGACATCAAGGGCAAGGCGCTGAACCAGACGGTGGCTTCCCTGCTGGGCGGCTACCGCAAGAGCGTTCCCACCTACGCCAGCGGCGCACTGATGCGTCCGGTCAATGTCGAACGCTTGGCCGAAATCGGGCCGATGCTAGTGGAAAAGGGCTTCCGGCAGATGAAGACCCAGATGGGAGCCGAGCCCCTGGCCGGTCGCGAAGTCGATCGCATCCGCACTCTACGAAACGCCGTCGGCGACGATATCGACCTGATGTGCGACATCAACCAGTTGTGGAGCGTCAACCGCGCCATCGACATCGGCCGCCGCGTCGAGGAATACCACTTGTACTGGCTCGAAGACGTGGTGGCCCACGACGACTACCAGGGCATGGCCAAGGTGGCCGACGCGCTCTACACTCCCATCTGCTCTGGTGAGTACGTCTACGGTGTCAACCCGTTCCGGCAGCTAATCGAGAACGGCTCCATCGACATCGTGATGATCGACCTGCTTCGCGTCGGCGGCATCACGCCCTGGCGCAAAGTCGCCGCCATGGCCGAGGCCTTCAATATGCCGGTCGTCAGCCACTTGGTGCCGGAGGTCCACATCCAACTGATGGCCTCCATCCCCAACGGCCTGACCGTCGAGTATATGCCCTGGTCGCTCAGACTATGGGAGGAAACCCCCAACTTCGTCGACGGGAACCTTGAGGTACCCGACAAACCGGGACTGGGACTCGCCTTCGATCAGGACGCCCTGCGGCATTACGCAGTGGCGTAACCAACGGCACAAAATTTGAATCAAAAACAGTGAGGGAAAGATATGGTTGCTCAACTGCGCACGTACACGGTCAACCGTGGCATGATGGACTCTTGGCTCAAGGTGTTCGACGAGGAAATCCGCCCCATTCACGACAAGATCGGCATGCCCATCTCGGCCACCTTCGTGAACGCCGACCGCAATGAGTTCATCTGGATCCGCAACTTCAACAGCGCCGAGGAGATTCCGGCAAAGGAGGCCGCCTACTTCGCCTCCGACGAGCGCAAGGCCCTCGGTGACAAACCCACCAGCCACCTGGCCAAGATCGAGGTCAAGGTCATCGAGACCGTCCTCCAGCCTGCCGGCGTCGCCTAACAGTTTCCCAGGCACTCGAAAAACGTATGAGCCGGAGAACAAATCTCCGGCTCATTTTCGTTACACCGCCTTTCGCATCTCGATGTGACGGATGGCCGCCTCCATGAACGGCTCGCCGTGCTCCTCATATCCGTGGCCCGCGTAGAAAGCTTTGACGTATTCCTGCGCGTGAAGCACGAACTCCGTCACCCCCAGCTCCCTTGTCTCGTCCTCGAGGAATTGCAGTATCAGCCCGCCCACACCGCTCCGGCGATGAGCGCGGTCCACAGCCATGCGCCCGATGCGCGCCGAATCGCCGTCGATGATTGCCCGCCCGGTCCCGACGGCCACCCCCTGCAGCAGCGCGATGGCGTGAATGGCGATGGCATCGTACTCGTCCAGCTCTATCTCAGGCGGGACGGACTGCTCATCGACGAAGACTCGGAATCGGATTCCGACTGCCGCCTCCATGTCCGCCTCGGTTTCCACCAGCCTCACGGTGATATCGCTCATATCGTGATCCTTGCAACTGAATGAAATGAGGCGCCCTGTTGAAGGACGCCTCGGCCAGGTTGTTCCGAATTCAAGGGAACGATTCTTGGCGGCCGTTAGAAGACGATGACGCCGCGGCCGATCTCGCCCTTGTCCATGTCGTCGTAGGCCTCGTTGATCTGGTCCAGCGTGTAATGGCGCACCACCAGGTCGTCCAGGTTCAGCTTGCCGGCATGGTACAGGTCGGTGAACTTGGGCATGTCGACGCGGGCATGGGTGGAACCGTAGTAAGTGCCGCGAACCGTCTTTTCCATCCGGACCATGTCAACGGCGTTAAGCGGGGCCTCGGCGCCGAAGGGCGCGATGCCCACCAGCGTCACCACGCTGGATTTCCCCGCCATCTCGTATGCGTTGCGAATGGTTTCCGTCGCTCCCACCACCTCGAAGGTGAAGTCGGCGCCCTTGCCGCCGGTCAGTTCCTTCACCCGCGCCACCGGGTCGCCGTCCGCAGCGTTGACCGTGTGGGTCGCGCCGAACTTCATGGCGAATTCAAGCTGGCTCTCGCGCACGTCCACGGCGATGATCTTCGTCGCGTTCGCCAGCGCCGCGCCCATAATGACGTTGATGCCCACGCCGCCGCAGCCAACCACTGCCACGGTGCTGCCCGGAGTGACCTTGGCGCTGTTCACCACTGCGCCGACACCGGTGGGTACGCAGCAGCCTATCAGCGCGGCCTGTGGCATGGGAGTGGGCATGTCGATGGGCACGCAGCCCATTTCAGGCACCACGGCGTACTCAGCGAAGCAGGCTACCTTTCCCATATGGTGTATGCGCTGCTCGCCCTTGTGCAGTCGCTGGGTGCCGTCCATCATGTTCGGCCCCGTGGCCATGTGGTTGTCGCACACCTGCGAGTTGCCCGAAAGACAGGAGTTGCAACGCCCGCAGGCGGGGACGAAGGACAGGATCACCTGCTGTCCGGGCCGGACCGACGTCACACCGGGGCCGACGGCCTCGACGGTGCCGGCGCCCTCGTGGCCCAGCACCACTGGCAGAGCGATCGGTGCGTCGCCGTGCATGAAGTGGCGGTCACTTCGGCAGATGCCGGCCGCGCCGATTTTCACCAGGACCTCCCCCTCCTTGGGGTCGTCCAGTTCTACATCCTCAATTACCAGGGGCGTCTTTGGCTCGTAAAGAACGGCAGCCTTCAATGTGGGACTCCTATTCAGCAGTATTCGTTTGGCCGTGTGCTTGATTGCCGTCTATATTCCAATGCGACGTGGGGCAGTGTCAATCGTGAGCTGTCACCCGCCCACGAACCCACTGACGAATTCGTCGATCAGGAGGTGCTCCTGCTCCGCGACCAGTTTGCCGTTCGCTATGACGTCTCGCAGCCTCCACCGGCCGAAGATCACCATTGCGTAGGTGCCCGAATCGCAGACGAAAATCACGTCCGGCTCTCCCCCGCCCTCGATCTCGAAGCTCGCCCCCTCCGGCGCCAGCACTACGTCGACTGCCGAAGGGTTCGGCACGCCCAGGGTGAAGCGATATCGTACAGCACCCCTGCGGGAAGGATCGGGGCGGAAAGCCCGCCGCACCGCCCGGCCAGAGGCGTAGACCAGACCCGGCAGGCTGCCCTCGTCTAGCGTCGCGCCGGGGTCGAAGGCCCAGCGCATGTCCCACTCGTGCATCGCCAGCTCCGCGATGCGTATGTCGGCCTTTGAGCGCACGGTCTCGGGGCGCAGCCGGTGGTAGCAAAGCTTGTCCCAGTCGTCAGGTTGCACCGGCGATAGCACCCGGTCAAATTCACGGTTGACGCTGGCGAACTCGTCCAGCAGGCGGTCGCCCAGCTCCTGCCGCAGGGTGACCGCCCGGCGGTCCAGGTCCAGGCGGAACTGGTCCTCGTTCAGCGGCGGATCGTCCAGCGCGCCAGGAGGGGCCGAAATGTCTCCAGCCAACCCGCGCTCAATCTGGCCGGGGATGGGCCCACCGCGTTCTATCAGGTGCCCCACCACATCGCCGACGGTCCATCCATCACAGGCGCTCTGCCGCGCCAGGTCGTCCTGGCTCAGCGTGCGCAGGCAGCTCTCCAGCCGTTTCCCCGCCCTGGCTATCTCCTCTCGACGGGCGTCGTCAGCGTTCATGTGCTCTCCGTTGTTTTTCCGCCATCGTTCGTTCGCTGGATTGTCCAGTGGGGTCAGGGCTCTGTCAACAGCGGGCGCACGCCTGAGAGCCGCTCTCGATCACCCGGAACGCAGCGCCGCCTCCTGACACAGGGCAATCGCGTCTTAAACGCTGCAGGCCCTATTGGTCGTCATTCCCGCGCAGGCGGGAATCCAAACCCCCGCCTACCCTCGCGCGGGAATCCAAACCCCCGCCTTCCCGCGCAGGCGGGAATCCAAACCCCCGCCTACCCTCGCACGCGGAACCGAAGGAGGCACTGCCACTCCCATCTCCACCGCCATTCAGACCAATTTTGTGTGCTGAGTAATAAGACGCGATTGCCCTGCCTCCTGACACCAATCTCTTGAAATCCAGGCTTAGATTCGATAAAATCAAACACATGTTCGTGTCGCCAGCGCACCACTCGCCCACCTTTACCTCGCATGGGAAGATCATCGCCTGCCTCCGATGCGAACCGGTGTTGAGACACCCCCGGCTCTACTTCATCCGGATTCCGTAAAAATGATCGGAAATGATCGGATTTGAGCGGAAAATCGAATATTTCCCACGGGACAAGAGACGCTCCAGTATCACCAGGTCAATCGCGTCTTAAACGCCGGAGGCCCTATAAGTCGTCATTCCCGCGAAAGCGGGAATCCAAACCCCCGTCTACCCTCGCACCCGAAACCGAAGGAGGCACTGCCACTCCCATCTCCACTGCCGAAGGTCCTATAAGTCGTCATTCCCGCGCAGGCGGGAATCCAAACCCCCGTCTACCCTCGCACCCGGAACCGAAGGAGGCACTTCCACTCCCATCTCCACCGTCATTCAGACCAATTTTTTGTGCTGAGCAATAAGACGCGATTGCCCTGCTAATATCACCTTGGGGGCGCCTTGCGCCGTCTCAAGAGGGAGTCAGAACCCGATACTCTTGGACCAGGGCGACTCACGACAGGGCAAACCCGAAAGGCTCCTCGACTCCCCAATCCCAAAAGATACTCACGAAACCACCGGAAATTACCTGCAAAACAAATTCTTCTGAAAGCTTATCTTTCAGCGGGCATTGCTGACCGTTTCCGCGAACACTTCATAATTGCGCATGGCAGGCCGATGTTTCTGTTCCTCCTGCGCGGCTTTTGATGGATAATGACCGTTGGATATTACGCTATTCAAGCTGGATCCTAGGCTGTTTAAAGAGGTAACGATATGTCGCAACTGAGCGAAATCGCAGCGTCTGTTGGCGCACTGTTGAAGGAGACCGGACAGTCCATCAGCGTCGCTGAGTCGTCCTGTGGCGGACTGATCTCCGCCGCGTTGGTTGCTATCCCGGGGGCCTCTGACTACTACGTCGGCGGCAGTGTCATCTACACCCGCGTGGCCCAGAGGGGCCTCCTGTTAGTGCCGGACGTCGCCATGGAGGGTATGCGCGCCAGTTCCGAACCCTACGCCCAACTCAACGCCCGCACCACGCGGCAGTCGCTGAACACTGTGTGGGGCTTGGCCGAGACTGGCGCCAGTGGTCCCACCGGCAACCGCTACGGCGACAACTACGGACATGCCTGCATCGCGGTTGCCGGTCCGATTGAGAAGGCGATCACCGTCGAGACCGGCGACCCGGACCGCGAGGCCAACATGTGGGTATTCGCCGAGCGCGCCTTCGCCCTGCTCGAGGAGTGCATCCGCGAGTCGCGCCAGTAGGAGTCGGGAAATGGTGGAAGTTGAGGCAAAACTGGCCCAGATGGGCTACGAACTGCCCCCGGCCCCGGATCCGGTGGGAAACTATGTTTCCATCACCCGCAGCGGCTACATAATGTGGCTGTCAGGTGTGGGCTCCCGGCGGGCTGGCGGCGGGCGAATCTCGGGAAAGCTGGGCGCCGACCTGACCGTCGAGCAAGGCCAGGACGCTGCCAGGTGGGCCGCCCTCAACCTGCTCGCCCGGATGAAAGCCGAGCTGGGCGATCTGGATCGCGTGACCCGCATCCTAAAGGTGGTGGGCATGGTCAACAGCGACCCGTCCTTCACCGAACAGGCTGCGGTGGTCGACGGTGCATCCAACCTGTTCGTTGCCCTGTACGGCGAACGCGGACGTCACGCCCGGTCCGCACCCGGCATGGCCGCACTCCCCGGCAACATCGCCGTCATATGCGACTGCGTCATCGAGGTCGACCGGCAAGACTGGGAGGCATGGGATTAGCACCGTTGGTCCAAAACACCCTGCTTTACAACGAGCTGGCCTATCTCTGGCCCGCCATCAGCCCGCCGGAAGACTACGCGACAGAGGCGGTGGACTGGCGTAACGCCCTCCGCAGATATCTCGGTGCGGGCAGGCATAGCCTCTTGGAGCTTGGCGTTGGAGGCGGGCATAACCTGTCCCATCTCACTGCGGAGTTCGATGCGGTGGCGGTGGATATCTCCCCCAACATGCTGGAGAACTCCCGCCGACTGAATCCCACGGTCGAGCACCACGTCGGCGATATGCGGTCGTTCAGGTTGACGGACCGTACTTTCGACGCTGTCCTGATCCACGACGCCATCTGCTACATGCTGACCGAGGATGACCTGCGCGCGACCTTCGCTACCGCCCGAGCCCACCTGCGACCCGGCGGCCTGCTGCTGGTGGCCCCCGACCTAGTGCGAGACACCTTCAGGCCCGGTATGAAGATGAGCTGGTCAACGGAGAGGGGCGAGGTGCAGATAACCACCGAGGAGACCGTCTACGACCCCGACCCCGCCGACACCACGGTCGAGTCGCACTTCACCTACACCATCACCGAGCGGGGTTCTCGCCGCGTCGAGCGCGACATCCACATCACCGGCCTGTTCCCCATTGCCACTTGGATGTCGCTGATGGAGGAAGCCGGGTTCCGGACCGACCGCATTCCCCTCCCCGGTGATGGCGATGGTTGCGGCGAGCACCTCTTCTGCGGCGTGTTGACTCAATGAAAAGGACGCCAACACCGTCATTCCTGCTCTCGCAGAAATCCAGGTATTCTGGCGCCCTTTAAACTACCAGAAACGCGGCCTGTGAATTCCCGTGAAAGCGGGAATGAAGAATGGCGCTAGCGGACCAGGTTCTCAGCCATCTTTTCGAGCTGGTCGCCCATCTCCTGGTCGGTGTCGCAGTGGGTTGGCCACACGCACACTCGCAGTGCGCCGGCGTTCAGAAGGTCATCAACCTCCTGCCGGGTGGTCTCCGGCGCTCGCCCGAAGACCGAGATGGTCAACGACCCCGGATCGCGTCCCCGCTCGTCGGCCAGAACGTCCAGCACCTTGCGGCCTTCCTCGACCTGCTCCGGTGTCACCCGATTGGGCAGCCAGCCATCGCCATAGCGGGCCACACGCTGCAGCACGTTGCGTGCCATGCCGCCCAGCAGGATTGGCGGGTGCGGCTGTTGCACCGGCTTGGGGTACATGTAGACCGGCGGGAAATCATAGTAACGGCCGTGAAACTCTGCCTCATCCTTGGTCCACAGCTCCTTGAGCGCGGCCACGGCCTCTTGGGTCTGTGTCCAGCGGTGGTCGAAGTCGCCGCCCATCATCTCGGTCTCCTCGCGGTTCCACCCCGCGCCTATACCGAATACGAACCGGCCGTTGCTGTGCCGGTCCAGCACTGAAATCTCCTTGGCCAGGATCAGCGGATTGCGCTCCGGCACCAGGGTGATGCCGGTACAGAGCTTGATCTTGCTGGTAACCGCAGCGGCCATGGCCAGCGAGATGTACGGCTCGGAGAAGTGGGCGTAGGTCCAGGGAATCTCCCCGCCGGTGGCCGGGAACGGCGATGCGCTGTGCACCGGCAGGATGGGGTGCTCGTGGTACCAGAGGGACTCGAAGCCCAGGTCCTCCGCCTTCTTGGCAATGAAAGCCGGGTCCAGGGTGTAGGCCGGTAGCGGTACGATCACGCCTACGGACATATCATTCCTCCGTATGAGAGTTCTTTCCCCTAGGGGAGAGGCTCAGGATCAGGATCATCCTCCTATGTCG
Organism: Dehalococcoidia bacterium; assembly: GCA_965215675.1. GTDB lineage: Bacteria > Chloroflexota > Dehalococcoidia > Lucifugimonadales > UBA3495 > VXOI01. The sequence goes on from OZ244112.1 coordinate 1,444,877, forward strand.
TCGCTCCCAAGATTACCATGATCACCCCGCAAACGCTCAACACCGTGCCCACGGCCAGCACCCAGTTGAGCGACTCCATCTGGCGCAGGAACACTGAGGCTAACGCCAGCGCAATGATGGGTTGACTGGCGTATATCGGCGTGACAATGGTCACAGGCGCTCGGCTGAAGGCGTGGAAAAGAGACGCAACCGCGATCCCCTGGAGCAGCCCGGCCAGGCAGCAGATGCCCACGTATTTCATCGGCTGGTTTCGGATGCTGTTTATCACCCCGCGGTGTATGAACGCGAACAGGATCGCTCCGCCGATGACCAGCGCAAACCCTGACACCACAAATGGTGGAGCCAGCTCCAGGCCCCCCAGCACATGCCGGCTGATAGCGTCCCGGGTCACGAACGCCAACGAACCGCCGAAGGCCAGCAGGTAGCCGAGCTTGCGGATTTCGATCGTCGCAGGATTCCCCCGTCGCGGCAACATGACCAGCAGAATGCCCGCCACGATGATTGGGGTACCCACAGTGATCAGCAGGTTGGGCCGTTCGCCCAGTATCAGGAACCCGATGGCAAAGGCCATCAGCGGTTGTAGCGAGATCATCGGCACCGATCGTGCGGTGCCCACCATCTGGATTGCCGTGTTGTGCAGCACCCGGGCCACGCAATAGGCCAGGATGCCCATGACGGTGATCCATCCGTAGGCTTCCAGTGGCAGCGTCTTGATCTCGTCGAAGTCGACGGCGAACGCTATGCCGGTGACCAGAACCGCGCCCACCAGCACGGTGTAGAAGGTGGCTACGGGAGGCGCGACGTGCTGCGTAGCGACGCGCATCAAGACGCTGCCTGTGGCGAAGCCACAGGCAGACACAAAAGCAAGGACAACCGCGACTACCAAATCACGACAGCCAGTCTGCCACCCTTTCGCCTATCATGATCGCGGAGGCGTTCGTGTTGGCCCTCGGCACCCTGGGCATCACCGAGGAGTCGGCGACCCAAACGCCGTCAATACCGCGCACCTTGCATTGCTGGTCGACGACCGCCATCGGATCGTCGTCGGTGCCTATCTTGCAGGTTCCTGAAACGTGGCGGGCCGACCCGACGGTGCGCTTCATCCACAGGTCGAGACTGTCGTCGTCGTTCAGCACCTCGTCGGCCGGGGCGATGCGGCCCTCACAGACATCCCTGTATGCCTCGGTCTCCAGCATCGTGGCGGCCAACCGTACCCCGTCGCGTAGGCGGCGGGTGTCCTCCGGGTGCTCGAAATAGCGATAGTTGAAGTCCGGCTGCATCGTCGGATCTGCGGAAGCCAACCGCACCCAACCGGAGCCCTCGGGCAGTTCGAGCACGCAGGTCACGCGGGCTGTTCCGTCGTCCATTACCTCTCCGGTCAGCGCGTTGAAGACCGAACTGGTGGTCATCATCATGTCGCTTACGTGCGACGAACCCTCGGCGGTGTAGCGCAAGGCGATACGGGTGCCGAGGTTGTCGGCGGCCAGTGTTACCCCCTCTTTCACCTTGTAGGAGACGGTGGTAATGGCGTGGTTCCAGAGGTTCTGGCCCACTCCCGGCGCCTCGTGCACCACCGGGATTCCGAACTCATCCAGCTGGTCTTGCGGGCCCACGCCCGACAGCATCAGGATGTGCGGCGACTTGAGCGCGCCCGCCGACAGCACGATCTTCTCGGCCTCGACGATGAACGTCTCACCGCCGCTCTCTGCCTCGACGCCTACAGCCTTGCTCCCATCAAACACGATCCGATGCACGAAGACTTCACCGCGTACGGTAAGGTTCAGACGGTGCCTCGCCGGGCTTAGGTGCGTAAGAGCGGTGCTCATCCGCACGCCATTCATATTGTTCATCGGCACCAGGGCCAGACCGAGATGATCCGGGCCGTTCATGTCCGATGCCGATGGGTGTCCGGACTCCACGCAGGCGGAATGAAAGACGGACTGGATTTTCGGCCAGTTTCCGCCGTTGTCCCGGCGAGTGATTGGCAGTGGGCCTTCGGAGCCGTGGAAGTCGTCCTGGATGTCCAGGTCGGTCTCCATCTTGCGGTAATAGGGCAGCACATCGAGGTAAGACCATTCGTGCGCGCCCTTGTCCACCCACAGCTCGAAGTCCTCCGGCAGACCGCGAAGAAACACCTGTCCGTTGATTGAGCCGCCGCCGCCGATGACCTTGCCTTGGGCCACATGCGCAGGCCCCTGCTCCTCCGATAGCGTTCCTCGCAGAGCCCAGTTGTGCTTCGACTCCGGCGCCTCTGCGGTGCGGGTGTGCCCCAGCCGTATGTCGTCGGGCAGGTTCTCAGGATCAGGATAATCGGGCCCGGCCTCCAGCAGCAGGACCGAAACATTGGGATCCTCGGACATCCGAGCCGCCACAACCGACCCGGCAGAACCACCCCCAACAACGATAACGTCGTACTTCATCTGGCCTCCAATTTTCAGGCAGTGACATCCTGCCCCTTATGCTCTGTGCAATTGGCTATGTTATGGCCGCCAGGAACTCGTCAGTGCTGATGACGGTTCCCTGACGCGGATACACCTTCTCGGTCAATACACGATGGACCTCCGGGTCCGCATCCGAGCATGCGTCGGCGACCACGACAAAACTGTAGTTCACATCGACCGCCCACCGGACGCAGGAGAGAACACAACCGCTGGTGGCCACGCCCATCACAACCAGATTGTCCCTTCCCATCTCCCGCAGACCGACGTCCAGAGCGGTGGTCGAGAAGGGTCCGGGCTTGGTCTTGGTGATGATTAACTCGCCTTCCGCCGGCGCCACGCCCCCGTGCAGTTCCACGTCGGGAGCGTACTCGGCGAACGGCCCACCCCGGTGAACCACGTAAATGACCGGGATGCCAGCGGCACGGGCACCTTCCAGGGCGCGGGCGGCGTTTCGAACCACTGCCTCCGGTTCCGACGCCACGTTATTCACAATGCGCTGCTGGAAGTCCATTATCAGGACGGCTGTCTTGGATGCGTCGATTTTCGGGGCCGTTTGGGTCATTTCAAGCCTCCCAGATTACTTACTTAGCAATTAGGGTTCTGTCCATCCCACAACCTTCACTCACTTCCCCAGTCAGGAATGGCTGTCGCTTCTCTAACCCACCTCGCCGCTGACCCAAGCCCTTATCAGGTGGTGGGCAATGGCCGTGGGGCCGGGAATGGCGAGGATCTCGCTCCTCTCCTCCAGCGCCAGCCGTACCTCATCGCGGGTGAACCACTGTACGTCAGCCATTTCCTCAGGTTCGAAATGGATTTCGGTGGTGGCGGCATCGGCGTGGCAGCCTATCATGAGCGAGGACGGGAAGGGCCATGGCTGAGAGGAATGGTAGCGCACTGCACCCACCTGTATCCCGGCTTCTTCCATCACCTCACGGGCCACGGCTTCTTCTATCGACTCACCCTGGTCCATGAAGCCTGCCAGCGCCGAGTAACGTCGCATGGCGACGAGACGCTCCCGCGATTGTCCCAGCAGGCAGCGTTCACCGTCGTGCACCACGGTGATGATCACAGGATCGGTGCGTGGGTAATGCTCGGTGCCGCATCCACCGTCCTCCTTGGGACGGCAGCGCCGTACCTGCCCGCCGCGGGAGATGTGGGTGGGGAGTCCGCAGACGGAGCAGAAGCCGTGGCGTCCGTGCCAGCTCAGCTGCGCCCGGGCCTGGGCCACAATGCCCGAGTCGGTGCCGCTCATGTATTCGGCGGTGGTCCGTGCGTCCTCGAAAGTCAGCCCGTCCCGCTCAATGTTGCCTCGGTCCACGGAGGAAACATCCAGGACGAAATGGGACACCCCGTCCAGCAGGCCAAGGAAAACGAGTTCCCCCTCCGCGTTTAGGCGGTGCACTTCGTCCGGGTTCATCCAGGTCAGGGCGTGATCTGCCGAGACCGGCACGTTCAGTTGCCACATCGGCAGAATGCGGCTGGACTGGTCGCTGGCCTGGGCCGTCAGCCACTCTTCGTCGCGCCGCTCCACCTCACCCCGGTTCATCGGGTTGCCCGCGAAAACGTGGGTCATTCGCTCGCGTCGTTCGTTCATAGTTCCGTCCGCTCAGAAGTCATCGCGCTATTCTACAACAACGGCGCGACGTCGTACTGTTGCCGGATCAGGCTGACGACGGGGTCTGTCGTCCTTGCAACAACCAGATTCCATGGGGCCGAGAAGACCCGGATGACTTTTTGTACAAGAGGGGCGAATGCGCTGCTCCCCACCGAGATGTTGACAGTTGCCGACTCCTCGCCTAATGTGGGCGATGGAAACAGAATAGCGCGCGGTGCCTTGCTGTCGCATTCGGGGCAGCGGGGAGAATAGGGAAGCCGGTGTAACTCCGGCACGGGCCCGCCACTGTAATTGGGGAGTCCTTCGGCAAGGTGTATTCCTGCCACTGCCCGGCAATGGGCGGGAAGGCGCCGGGGGGCCTAGATCCATGAGTCAGGAGACCTGCCGCGCATTGTCCAGCCGCTTCGTGGATTGAGCGGGCAGGTTTGTATGCCATCAATGCCCCCGTCCCCTCGCAGGGCGGGGGCTTTCATTTTTCCGGCGTTTGGTCGCTACGAGGTACGCAGAATGAAACGGGCAGAATTTCCGCTGGAGCAACGGCGAGGCCTCTACCGGGCCATCTACGAGAGGCGGGACATCCGGTTGTTCCGCGACGATCCGGTGCCACCTGAGACGCTGGCCCGCATCGTCAGGGCCGCCCACCATGGACCGTCGGTGGGTTTCATGCAACCCTGGGACTTCATTATGGTGAGCGATGTCGAGACTCGGGGCCGGGTCAAGGATCTTTTCGTGAGAGAGCGTCAGGCTGCCGCCCAGTTCTTCGACGACGCCCGACGCGACCAGTACCTTTCGCTTAAATTGGAAGGAATCCTGGAGGCTCCGGTAAATCTGTGCATAACCTGTGATCCCGTCAGGGGTGAGGAGGTGCTGGGGCGCAACTCAATGCCGGAAACTGATGTCTATTCCACCTGCTGCGCTGTGGAGAACCTGTGGCTGGCGGCGAGGGCCGAGGGGGTTGGTGTGGGCTGGGTCAGCATCCTGAAGCTTCCGCAACTCCGCCGGATACTGGGCATACCGCCCCATGTCGTCCCGGTGGCCTACTTGTGCCTGGGTTATCCCGTGGAGTTTCCCGCCGCGCCGGTGCTCCAGTCCACTGGCTGGCGCGACCGCCTGCCGCTGGATGAACTGGTGCATTACGATGGCTGGGGGAAGCAGCCCGCGCAAGGCTACTGGGAGGAAGTGCAGGAGGCCCTTGGCGCCGATGTCGACCCGTGCAACGGCGATTAGCTGGAAGCACTCTCCCTGAGCCGCCCCCAATGTCTTTAACCAGCCCTTACCATATCCGGTCCGCGCCATGTGAGGGCTCCGCTGCACATGCAATGTGGCGGCGCTGAGTGCGCCGCCACAAGCCTTCCAGCAGGTTCGGATTGAGCCGGATCACAGGTTCAGGGGGTGTTCCTCGTAGTCCCTGACCTTGTCGTAGATCTGCAGCCGGTGCCGGAATGCTTCCAGCACGTAGATGCTGTCGTGTTCGTCTACGATCACCGACACGGGACGGCGGAAACGCCATTCCGGCTCTAGGTCGACCCGGCGGCGTGCCTTCACGATGTCCGGATTGGCGTCGATGTAGGTCTGCGTCCACGGTGACGGTTGCTGTGCATCACCCACCAGCGAGGTTATGAACCGCCCGTCGGATGCGTAGACCTGCAGCAGATGAGCGCCCCAGTCAGTGACGTAAACGTCGCCATCGGAGTCCACTGCCACGCTGGTCGGACGCTCAAGGGCACCCACTCCGGAGACGGAGGCCTCGAACTTGAGCAGCAGGTTGCCGTCGCTGTCAAACTTCTGCACCCGCTGGTTGCCCCAGTCGGCCACGTAGACCGCGCCATCGGAGCCGATGCAGACACCCCACGGCATATCGAGTTCCCCGTCGCCACTGCCGTGGCTGCCGAACCCGCCCAGGTACTCGCCGTCGCGTGTGAAGCGCAGGACGCGGTGGTTCAGGCTGTCCACCATCACCACGCTGCCATCCGTGTCGAAAGCTATGCCGGCAGCTCCGTTGAGCTGGCCCGGACCACTGCCTGCCTCACCCCAGCTGGACACAAAAGCGCCTTCCGGGTCGAAGATCGAGACGCGGTTAAGGAAGTCATCGGTGGCGAATACGTTGTTGTCGTCGTCCAGAGCGATGGCGCGGGGCCAGATGAACTGCCCGTCGGCGCGGCCGAATGCTCCGAACTGCCCGAGGAACTGGTGGTCGAGGGTGACGCGGCTGACGCGCTGGCCCAGTTCTTCGGCGCCCCGGTTGATGACATAGACGATGCCCGGATCCCCGTTGGACCCAGGTGCCAGGGCCATGTCCTGGGGCGTCCAGAATCCCTGTCCCGACATTCCGTACATGCCCAGGCAGTAGCTGTAATCGAAAACCCTGCCTGCGGCCACTGTCGTTAGCATAGTTGCACCTCGCCAGTAATGTAGGGGCGCACAGCCGTGCGCCCCGTCGACGATTGTGAGGGAATGTCCGCTTCTACACGAAGTCCATCTGCTCGAACTTGCCGCCCACGATGGGCACCGGGTCCAGGCCCAGCCAGCGGTCGATGATGGTGGAGTAGAAGCCCCGGAAGTCATAGTTGGGGGCCAGGTCGCCCTGCTGCAGGTCCTCGGGCTTCAACGATGGATACTGGCTGTACATCCCGCCCTTGACCTGGTTGCCGATCACGAAGGCCGCGCCGGCCGCGCCATGGTCGGTGCCGGTGCCGTTGTCCCTCACCCGGCGTCCGAACTCGGTGAACAGCACCATAATCAGGTTGTCGCCAGCGTCGTGCTCCTTCAGATCGTCAAAGAAGTCGCTGATGGCGCTGGACATATCGATCCACAGCTTGGTGTGCATCGGCGGCTGGTTGAAGTGAGTGTCGAAGCTGCCGTTCTGGGTGTAGAACAACTGCGTGCCGAGGTCAGCCAGGTAGACCTGGGCGATGTCCCGCAGGTACTTGGCGATGGGCGTCTCGGCGTACTCGACTGTGGATGAGTAGCGTTCTGAGGCGCTGCGGATGATGTCGGCTCCCTGCAGCGCGTCGCGGCCGGTCTGCCCCAGGTAGTCCATCACTGCGCCGGTGCCCACTGCCGGAGCGTACATACGGGCAAAGCGGTCCAGGATCTGGGCACGTTCGGCCTCCGCCGACACACCCGGGACGCTGGACAGCACGCCGTAGGACTCCAGGCTGGAAACCGACGTCACCGGAACGCCGCGCAACGACAGGGCGCGGGGCAATCCCTGCCCGAAGTTCACGCCCTTCAGCACGTTCTCGGAGTTGGGGTCCAAGTCGCGAATAACGCGGCCGGCCCATCCCTCGGTGCCGACGATGTCTGGCTCGCAAGTGTGCCAGATGTCCATGGAGCGGAAATGCGAGCGGGGCGAATTCTCGTAGCCGATGCCATTGATGATGGCGACCTTGCCCTCATCGTACAGCTTCTTGAATGGAGCCATGTTGGGGTTGAAGCCCAGCTCAGCGTCGATGGGCAGGACCTGGTCTTCGGGGATGCCGACCCTGGGCCGGGCATCCCGGTAGTGGCCGCTGGTGTAGGGAATGATGGTGTTCAGGTAGTCGTTGGCGCCGGTCATCTGCAGTACCACGACCACCGGGTCCTTCTTGGTAGTAGCCATTGCGCTCCTCCGCTTTCTTTGCGATGGGGGCCGGCCCTCCGGCAGTTGTGGCCGGAGGGCAAAAAGAACGAACGGAAAATCAGGCGAACTGGAAATCCCGCGATGCAGCGATCAGGGCCAGCATCAACCCGACCCGCCTCTCGGCGTCTTCATTGTCCCAGGTCAGATCTCCGCCCTGCCTGGCTTGGTCGAGCAGTTCGGAGTAGGTGGCCTCGCTGACTTCCACGGGCCCGGCCAACTCCAGGCTGGCATCGACTAACTGCGCCGGGGTCATAGACCCTCGCTCCCGCAGATTGGCGATGATGGCCTGAACACCTGGCAACTCGGTATTGCCCAGCAGACCGGCGGCGAAATTGACGCGACGCACAAGGGCGCCCCCGTCAATCCACTCCGCACCGGTGTGCCAACTCTCGACGCTGGGCGGGTTCAGCAGTTCCTGTCCCTGGTAGGCGCACTCGAAGGCCAGCTGGTTGAAACCGGGACGTGGGCCCCGGTAGTTGCCTGCCAGCTTGGCGGTGCCAATCACCAGCTCGGCGGGACTCTTCACCCGCGAGTACCGGGCCGCCTTGAAAAAGTCGGAGTTGAACAGCGTTCGCAGCATCTCGCGGATGTCGCCGCCGGTCCGGTCGTAGGTGTCGATCAGCGCGTCTACGGCGGCAGGGTCGTTGGGTGGCGTGATGTTCCAGCTTGGTACCTGCGGCTCGTCGGCCACGAAGAAGTTGTAGAGGTGGCGTGCCAGGAAGCGGGCGCTGGCCGGCTGCTTCACGACAATGTCGATAATGTCCTGTCCGTCGAAGTTGCCGGTGTTGCCCAGGAAGGTTTTTTCGCCGTCGTCGTGGTCCTCGGGGCGGTACTCGAAACTCCAGTAGAAACGACCCAGCGGGTTGCGCGGAATCTTCGGGCCGATGGTCCAGCCGGTGAAGGCTCGGGAGGCCTCCTTGATGTCGTCCTCGGAGTAGTTGCCCACTCCCATGGAGAACAGCTCCAGCAACTCGCGGCCCCAGTTCTCGTTGATGGCGCCCATGTGATTGCCGTTGTTGTCCAGCCAGAAGATCATGGCCGGGTTGCGGGCCAGCTCCACCAACAGGTCCCGGAAGCTGCCCATCCCGTGCTCGCGGAACATGATGATCTGCTGGGTCAGTTCCGGCGGGTTGTCCACCTTGGAGTTTCCGGTGGCGAATAGCTGGTGCCAGAAAAGGGCCATCTTCTCTTCGAGAGGCCTCTGGGTGTTGATCATCCGGTAGACCCACTCTGCCTGGTTCAGGGGCGGGCCCAAGGCTCCCTCGTAGCCCGGCATGAATCGGTAGAGCAGATCGTTATCGACCGGCTCAAACTGCTCCGGATTCAGCAGCTCCTCCACCGTGGCCTCGTACCCATTTGCGGCACGAATCGCCAACTCCTCGTAGGGTGCGCCGAATCCGGCTCTACGCATCAGGTGGCCCATAAGGGCAATCTGTTCTTTGTCCGCCATTGGAAACCCTCCTTCAGATAGGAGTCTGACCGCTATGTAGTATCACGCGACGTAACGCGCGCAGGCTTTGTCCCAATCCTATTTATTACGTGCATCAATGTCAATGAAAATATGCCGTAAGGACCAGGGCCATGGGGCCTGAATAGAGCAATTCCGCGGCGGCGCAGACAATCGAGTATTTGTTTCGGAGAGGGACGTACCTGCAGAGGGCAATGAGGTGTGCCTGTGGGGAAATGGGAGAAATGGGACGAGAGTCTTCCCACGGGCTCCCATTTTTGTCCCAAATTGTCCCATTTCCTCGTTCATTCGTAGCTGTGATTTCCTAAAAATGGGAAAATTTCAATTTCGGTGTCATTTCGTCCCATTCGGTCTTTCCGGTCTGTTTGCGCTGGATCTGCCGGCCTTATGGCAGGCACAGGATCGGCAAGATCATTATTTCTGGCAGCAGTCATACCAAGATATGGTACGTAGGCGTCATGAGGCTTGGCAAGCGGTAAATGTCATCAATATACGCATAGTGGATTGTTCCCGCCCAAGCCGGAAGCGCGTCTTTCCATTCAGAAAAATTTCCTTGGCGTTGTACCCACAAATGTAAATTCACCGTGGTTTGCCAATACAACGGCCCACCACTGACTGTTGAACAGAGAATGCAATTGCTGTAGATTGCGGCCTCCGTTCGTGAGGGTTGGACAGAATGTTGAATAGCTTTCCTGGGGCATTGCTGGCCCGATTGGCGACCGGCCTGGTCGCCTTTCTTGCCGCCATCCTGATGGTGGCCATGTGCGTTGGCTGTTCCGATGGGGCGCCCGCCGCCACCGCGCCGCCGTCGACAGAGACGGCTGACGCCGTTCCCGCAACGCTCGAGTCCACACCTGCCCCGACTCCGGCCACGGCAGTGCCCTCGCCCACCGAGACTATCAAATCCTCGACTCCCACGCCTGAGCCCACTGCCGCCGTCACGTTGCAACCGTCACCACCTACGGACGTGCAGTACGTATCCGAAGAACATCGGGCGGCCTCAGAAAGGGTGTTTGCCCTCGTGGAAGAATTGATTGAGGAACTGGGCCACCGGGAGGCCGGAAGCCCCGAAGAGCTCCAAGCGGCCGAGCACCTGAAGGAGCGGCTGGACGCAATAGGCTACCCGGCGGAAATACAGCCATTCTCCTTTGAGTTCTTCGACATCGCCCGCTACATGCAGACCCGCGGCGAGAATGCGAAGGTGGTTGTTGAGTCGCCGATGCAAACGGAATTTCCCGGTCTGCCATTGACGACCACCCCCGCCGGCGGGATGGATTTTGGCTCATTGGTCGCAGTGGGTCAGGGGCGAAGCGAGGACTTTCCCGAAGGCGGGCTTGCGGGGAATGTTGTCCTGATCCAACCGGGAGACGTCGCACTGGACGACGCCCAAACGCTGCGGACCCTATTGGAAAAGGTCAGTGCCGCCGCCGAGGCCGGGGCGGTGGGCGCTGTCATTTCCGGAAACATAACGGGCCTGAACCGGTTCGCACCCCTGCTGGCAGCCGAATCCACGATCCCTGCCCTGGTACTGCCCGCGGGAGCCATGGGGGAGCAACTGGCTTCGATGACGGGTGCGGGGGACGTTACTGTTTCGGTCAGTATAGAGACGGAGGAAATGCGATCTCAGAACGTGGTCGCCGAATTGGAAGGCAGCGGAGACGGCCTGGTCATTGTAGGCGGGCACTACGATGTGGTTCCGCAGACGGAGGCAGGGGCCAACGACAACACCTCCGGCATCGCCATCGTACTGGCGCTGGCGGAATCGCTGGCTGATCAGGAACTGCCGTTTACCGTCAGGTTCATCGCCTTTGGGGCCGAGGAGACAGGTCTGTTCGGCAGCAGCCACTACATTGAATCGCTGAGCGATGAGGAACGGGCCAGCATCAAGAGCATGCTGAACTTCGACGTGGTGGCATCCGGCGACCTGCTTGCCGCAACCGGAGAAGACGGCCTCACGGAACTGGCGCTGAAGGTGGCGGCAAAGCTGGGTGTGAAATCGGAGAACCAACCCCTGCCGGCATGGGCTTCCAGCGACCACCAGCCCTTCGTCAACGCAGGGGTGCCGGTGCTTTTGCTGTACGGCCCCGACGTCTCCCGGATTCACACCCCGCAGGACCTCGTGGAGTTCGTCCAACCCGAACGGCTTGGGGCGGCATTCCTTGTGGCGGAGGGAGTCCTGAAGTACGCGGAGTTTCCGAAATAGGGACTCGGGCGGTCCTACTCAACAATTACAGCGGCGGATTTAGCCCCAGCTGGATCAGGCCGATGATGGCGCCAAGACCGGCGCCGAACCAGTTGATCCAGCGCAGGTGCTTGCCGGAGATCGACATCACCAGCTCCTCCACGTCCTTCACGTCAAAGCTGTTGATGCGGCTGGTGACCAGGGTCTCGACATCGATGATCCTGCTGAGTTCGGGCAACTGGTCGCCCAGGAAACCAATCAGCTGATCGGCTAGGTATTCGTCCACCCGCTCCCCTGTCTCGTCGGAGATCGGGATGAGTTCCTCCAGCGTGGCGGTAGTGCTTTCCTGGCCCTCATTGTCCCCGTTTGCGTTGGATCCCACCTGCCGGGCCAGACCTGTGATCTGCCGGGGCGTATCGGGATTGTTCAGGAAGCCGATCAACAGGTTGGCCGTCATACCGGAAACGGCAGCAGTCCTTACGCCGAGGGTGCTTTCTGCCATTTCTCCCAGCGTCGTGTTCGAATTCCTTTCGTAGAACCTCCCGGCCGCCTCTCGCACGTTGGCCTGCGGAGTATCGGCAACCGCCGCGAACGCGTGACGGGTCACCCGGTCGGCCATCCAGTAGATGGTCTGCTCGTTGCTTCCGATCAGCCACTTGATCCGCCGGCCCGAAATCCTGTCCAGCGCCACGCTGACAGCGTCCCCGATGATGGCCTGCATCTCCGGCGTCCTCAGCGACTGCTCCGCATCGTCAATCACCTTGCCGATGATGTTGGGCATATCCCGGAGCGCCTCCTCCTTCTTTCCACTGAGGCTGAGGATGACTCTGGTCATCAGACCTTGGTGGCTCACCGTGTCCTCTACCCAGCCCTGACCAATCCTCACCAGCCTGTCCGACATATCCGGCTGCCGAAGCCAGTTGAAGATCAGCCACGTCACCGTGGGCACGTTGTTGCGGATCAGCGCCTGTACGGCCTCTAGGTTCTCAGGCGTCAGGTACTCCCGCAGCCGCTTGTTCTGGTTGAACTGCTCCCGGATCCAGTTGCTGACAAATTCCGATGCCGTGTTGCTCAGTCCCTCGTTCCGAAAGGCCGGCAGTACGTTTCCGTGTACGAAGTTCGCTAGGTCGTCGGCGCTCGTGAGGTCGGAGATACGCCTCCCTCCAATCCCTTCCGTCACCTGCCGCGTCAGGGACTGCACCATAACGGCGCATTGGGGCGATTTGAGGAATGCCCCCAGCAGTTCCTCCACCAATTCCCCGGGGAACGGAGGCCGATCGGCCCCGTCCGAGTCTCCGTCGTCCGGGCCGCCGTCGGGATTGCCGTTGCCCGAAGATAGCCCTATCGGCCGCTGCATCAGCGTCCGGCGACGCTCGCCTATCCAGCGCTTCAGGTTGTCCCTGAACTCCCGGCTGTCCAGTTGCTCCATCAGTGCTTCGGGCGAAAGCAGTTGCTCCGATACCATTCGCCCGATGGTCCGTGCCAACTCGAACCGGTTACGCGGCACAATGCCGGGCGTCAACGGGACGCGTATGCCCAGGAAGCGCTTGGGGTTGAGGGGTCGGAACAGCATCTTGATCGCAATCCGGTTGGTGACGTAACCGATGATTGCGCCGAGCAGCGGCGGCAGTATCCACGGAAGGACTGCGAGGGCAGTTTCCATCGTTACCTTCTACGCTGGATCGGGGTTCGCAGAATGCAGGGGTTGACTTTCAGGAGGCATGAGAACCCATCAGGAGGCTTGAGAACATTGATGTGGTCAATCTGTTTTACTCCTGTAGGCAACGGACTGCAAGACAGACATCTACCCATGGTGTCCCTAGTCGTCGGCCGCTACCGGTTCGTCGATCAGCCTCACATCCGATCGTAGTCGGCCGAAGTCGAACTCATCACCTCTGGAAGACACTCTCCGGGCCAGTACCGCAGCGGCGGTTATTGCCGAAGAAACCACCAATGCCAGCAGGAAAGACCAGAACATCTGCCCACCCGTGGGCGCGGTAAGGATCATGGGAGAAACGAGATCAGACTTCGGATAGAAGAGCGCTCCGATGATGATGCCCGCCCCACCGGCCAGCATTACAGCCCATCCGGGCATCCGGGACGAGTAGAGGCCGGTCAGCATTGGCACGGCGATGGCTGCTCCCAGAAGGTCGGCCACCAGGAACACATACAGCACGCTGAATCCCTGCGAGGCGACAATGATCGCTGGAACCGCAACGAGTGCGGTTACGGCCCGGGCCTGCAGCATGAGGGTGTTACGGGAAACGCCTATACCTGCGAGGTCGGTGGCAAGGCTGCTGGCCAGTCCATTCATCAGGGTGTCGAGAGTGCTCATGGCCAGCATCAGCGCGCACACCAGCATCAGGAAGTGCATCCACAGGGGAAACACGTCCGTCGCCAAGGCAAAGAGCGCTGCGGAAACCTCAGGATACTGGAACGGCTCCACAGATCCATGCCCCACCGCGGCGATTCCAGCCATTCCCAGCAGGAAGGTTATCGGGATGGCCAGTGCGGTCGCGCCCCACAGGCTGCGGTTGAGCGCCCGCTGGCTCTCCACCGTGTAGACCCGCTGCCACATCCCAGGATGAAAGGCGTTGGAGGCGATTATCCCTATGATCAGCACGATGCCAAAGAAGTAGCTGCCCTGGGAACTGACCGAGAGCAGGCCCGCCTCCCTGGCTGCACTCCAGGTTCCGGTGCCCCCCACCATTGCCGCCGCCACGATGACCAGCAGCAGCAGCACCGGCATCAGCACCCAGAACTGGAGACGGTCGGTATAGATGGATGCCCTCAGGCCCCCGTAATCCGTGTAGGCCACCACCACGACGCCGACGGCTATGGCCGTGGCCCAGGCCGGGGACCTGGTCAGAATATGGACCGCGGTGGTTATGGCGGTCATCTCGGCGGTGATGAAAATGCCCATGATGAAGACGATCACCACCGCTACAGACACGAAGGGAGCAGTGCCAAACCGGTGTTTGACGTATTCAGTTACAGAATGCCCGTTGGGCATCAACTCGCGGAGTCGCGGGCCGAAGACCATGTACATCACCGCGATTCCCGCCATTCCAATGGCGTATCCTGCCAGCGAGATGATGCCGAAGTTGGCGCCCGTCTCGCCGGGGCTGAGCAGCACCCAGGTGCCAAACATCGAGGCAACGAGCGTCGCTATGCCCACGTTGACCGGCGCGTGATTCCGCGACACCGTGTAGTCCTCGACGCTCTGCCGCCTCCGCCCCACGTGTGTGATCCCCATATAGAGGAATGCGGCGCAAACAAGCACCATTGCAGCTATGCCGACACCGGTATCAAGCATCTGGTTCCCCAATACCCTGGAATGTGCGGTTAACGTTTTCCGAAATTCATTCTACTAAAGTAGTGGTATGATTTCGCATATTTCCCGGCACCAAAGGCTGATGTTTGCGGAGGCCTGTTATGACTACCTACACCGGTCAGTCCATCAAGCGCTTTGAGGACCACCGCCTGCTCACCGGCCAGTCCTCCTTCGTCGACGACATGACCCGGCCCGGCCTGCTGCACGCGCTTATGATACGCAGTCCTCACGGCCATGCCCGCATCCGCGGCGTCGATGCCTCGGCGGCCCTCGCCCTCCCCGGCGTCGTCGCCGTCATTACCGCCCAAGACATTGCCGATGTGGCCCAGTTGCCCACACGCGAGTCATCCGACGCCGACGAGATGCACCCGCCCCGGCACCCGGCGCTGGCCATCGACAAGGCCTGCTACGCGGGCCAGCCGGTGGCAATCGTGCTTGCCGACAACATCTATACAGCCCAGGACGCTGTGGATCTGGTCGAAATAGATTACGAAGTCCTGCCTGCCGTCATCGATCCATTAACTGCGGCCGATGCCGGCACACCAGTCATCCATGAGCACCTCGGGACCAACCAGGTCCTGCGCACGGTGAACGCCGGTGGCGACCTCGACGGGGCATTCGCCTCCGCCGATTGCGTCATCCAGCAGCGATTCGATGTGCAGCGCCTGGCGCCGGCCCCCATGGAGCCACGGGGCCTGCTTGCAGAGTATGACGCCGAGGCCGACCTGCTGACGGTGTGGGACTCGACGCAGCACCCCCACGAAATCCGCGAGCACCTGTCGCGCCTGATGGATCGACCGCTCGATTCGATCCGCGTCGTCTGTCCCGACGTCGGCGGTGGATACGGCGAGAAGGGTTGCTTCTTTCCCGAGGAGCTGTCCATCCCTCACCTGGCCATGAAGCTGGGCCGCCCCATCAAGTGGGTCGAAAGTCGCCAGGAAAACATGCTCTGCTTCCACGGCCGAGGCCACAGCATTGATCTAGAGGCCGCCGTCACCAGCGACGGCACGCTCCTTGGCATACGAGTCCGCGTTGTTGCTGACCTGGGCGCGTACTTCTTTATGTCGACGCCCACCGTCCCCATTCTGACCAGCCACCGCCTGACCGGCCCCTACCGCACCCCGGCCATGTCGGTAGAGGTCATCGGCGTTGCCACCAATAAGCCCGTCACCGGCGCCTACCGGGGTGCGGGTGGTCCCGAGGCTGCCTTCTGCATGGAACGCGCCGTCGACCTCGTCGCCCAGGAACTCGGCCTCGACCCCGCCGACGTCCGTCGCCGCAACTTTATACCGCCCGACGCCTTCCCTTACGACACGCCCACCGGCATCACCTACGATTCAGGAGAGTACGAGGTCGCCTTCGATCGCTCCCTCGAAATGTCCAACTACCACCAGTGGCGGGAGCGCGCCCGTCAGCAGGCCCAGGAGGGCGGCTCGCTCATCGGCGTCGGTATCGCGGCGGTGGTCAAGGGTTCCGGAGCCAAGGTGACCATGCTGGAAGAACACTCGCGCGTGGTCATTGGTCCTGACGGCGACGTGGAGGCCCACACCGGAATTTCGCCCCACGGCCAAGGCACCGAGACCACCTTCGCCCAGATGGCCGCTGACGAGTTGGGCATCGCCCCGGGCGACATTCGCGTTCGCCACAGTGATTCGGCGGTGTTCCCCCACGGGGGTGGCACGTCGGCCAGCCGCGGGATGATCGCCGGCGGCACCGTGCTGCACATGGCCCTGCAGGACGCCAGGGAAAAACTGACGGTCGTCGCAGCGCACTTGCTAGAATGCCCGCCCGAAAACATCGACCTCGCCGAGGGACATGCCGTCGACCGTGCCGACCCCTCCCGTAGTATCCCCTTTGCCCAACTCGCCGCTGCGGCCCACAACGAAGAGCTGTTGCCCCCAGGCGAGGAGCCCGGCATCGACTTCTCCCGCTCCAACACCCTCAGCAAGAGCCCCTACGCCTTCGGCTCCCACGTCGTGGTGGTCGAGGTCTCCCGCGAGAACGGCGCCATCAAGATCCTCCAGTACACCGGCGTCCACGACTCGGGCAAGGTCGTCAACCCCATGCTCTATGACGGCCAGATCCACGGCGCCATTGCCCAGGGCATCGGCCAGGCCCTGTGGGAGGGTATGGTCTACGACTCCACCGGCCAGCCCCTCAGCGGCAGCCTGATGGACTACGTAATGCCCAAGTCCATCGACCTGCCCGACTTTGACCTCGACAGCACCCTCGAGACGCCGTCGCCCATAACCGCCCTCGGCGTCAAGGGCATCGGGGAGCTGCCCACCCTGGCCGCACCGGTGGCCATAGCAAACGCCGTCATGGACGCCCTCTCTTCCGTCGGGGTAAAGCACATCGACACGCCCCTCACCCCGGAAAAGGTCTGGCAGGCTCTCCAGGACGCTGGCCAAGCCTGACCGCCGAGACTGCAACAAAAAGCGCGGGCATCAAGAGAATGCCCGCGCTTATCTATTTTGTCGGTTGGTCCAATAGGTGAATGCACCTAGGTAACAAGCATTTCGGACAGGGCTTGCCTATTGGCCCAGAGAATTAATTTGTCGTAAATCGGGGCTGTAGCGTGGGCCGTCCATACACTTTGCCTTGCCCCTCTGTCATCCAACACAGCTAAAGGACGCCAGGAATCGTCTCTCTCAACAGTATCAATAAATCGATAAGACCATCGTTCTGCCAACGAATGCGCAGCAGACTCAGTGGAGGCTGAAAGTGGCTGGACTAGTAAGTTCCTGCCGGAATTTATGTGAAATTTGAATGCGTGAGACTCCCTCAGTCCAGGAACAGCATACTCAAAGTCATACGTAACCCCAGTATTAATGATGTACGATTCCACTTCATTGTCAAACAACACTCTAGAACTAGCCCGCCTTCCATTGATAAGACTCGTGACCGCCAATATAGCCTGAATCGAATTATGTACAGCTTCGCCTATATTGTCCTCCACACTGTCACAAATCAGCGCATTACCATCCAGAGTAGCGTCAAAACTCCTAGCGATTTGTCTGATTCTGGAAAGAAGGGTCCTGGTTAAGGTTAGCCCATTAACATACAAATACCCTAGAGTGTCACCAGCGTCGCTTACCCTAATTTCTGCTGTGCTCCGAGACTCAACATACAAAGATATCGCCTCCCCATCTGGCCTTATAAATGGCGTGATTAGATGACAACCTCTATCAGATGGCATAACCTCTATGTCATTAGCAAGAGTGCTCAAAAACCCATCTACGGCTGTTTTACAGAGACTAGTACTCATCACCATTCTCCGTCAAGTGGCTTGAAAGAAAGATTGCCTTTGATATGTGCCTCGCAATGAAATATTACATTCTTGCAAGAAGTCCATCAGTTCATCATTTGAATCTCCAATTCTTATGTCATTTGGAATATACACCCGTCTATCTTGATATTCATCATCCCAAGTATGCTTATGAGGATCAGTAATTCTAATTTTAGTAACAGGGTCAATATGCCACGGATGCACTGTATATTTTCGTATAGGAATATTTCGGTACAATAGCGCAAAGCTCCGATTCTGGAGCCCGATATATCCTCTAAGACTCAAGAGTTCCCCGGAGTTCTCTGTTAATACGCTAGCCTGAAGTTGGAAGGATCCCTGAGACCTCCTCCATTCCAAGTTAGCGGCGAACACCTTGGATTCTGCTAGGATACTTTCCGCTTGAGACTGTGAAACCATGTGAGGCCTTTAAACCAGTCTAAGTTTGCCGCGGGCACCTGGATGCCCGCGCTGACTTTTGCCCTGTTACCGAGCGAAAGCGAGTGTCTACACCGTAACTTCCGCTTCCTTGTACGCCTCTTCCACGAACCCCGGTATCTGCGTCCACTTGGGGTTGGCGGTGTCGCGGTGCAGCGGTATCGCGTCGCCTTCCGTGCTCCGCAGCCCCAGCGGGTGATGCACTAACTCAATCAGGTTGCCGTCAGGGTCGGCGATATAGGTGTAGTGCTCATTGGTGTCCTCGCGGCGGCCCTGCTGCGAGTCGTCTCCGCCGGTGCCCATGAACGCCCCGCCTGCGGAACGGGAGTACGAAACACCCTGCTTGTCCAGGTTGGCCAAAGCGGCGTCCCAGTCGTCCACCTCTACGGCGAAGTGCACCCGGGGAATGAACACGACTTCGTCCACCTCGGTGGTGTGTATCTCGCCATTGCCGATGCGCAGCTGCAGCATTCGCTGGTTCAGTGCCGGGCCGCGGTCCAGGAACTCGCACCCCAGCACCTTCTCATACCACTCGCGGGTGCGCTCCCGGTTCGTGATCTGGATGTTGACGTGGTGAATCATGTTCACTTTTGACATGTTCTCGCGCCTCCCTGTCTGTTTGGGTTCTCGTTTGGCGCATTATCCGCCAACGTCCGACGCTGGGCAAGCGTTCCTAACTCCCCAGTTCTGCCACGCTGAACACCACGGCGAAGGGGTAGCAGTAGATCACCACGCTCTTGTGAATCGAGGTGTCCACACCCGCGGGAATCGGGTAGTTCTGGTTGCCGCGGTTGCCCTTGAGGTCCCCAAGGTCGACATAGCCCTCCTGCTTGACCTGCTGCGACCGCTCCGGGTCCGGGTGTGTGGACAGCACCACGTGCAGCGCTGGCCCGTTGGTAACGTTCAGGTTCTCCAGCCGCAGGACCTCCGACCCATCGGGCGTCCGGTAGATGGTGGCGGTGCCGCTGCCGCGGTGGAAGGCGTCGGCGTCCTTGAAGCTACCCATCGCCACTGCCTGCACCTGGTCGCTCGCCGCAGGCTGCGCCGCCATCTCCGACTGCTCGATGGCCTGCTCCATCATCGCGACTCCCTCGCCGGCCATGGCCGAGGCCTCCTCCATGCTGTCGGCCTCTGATGCTTTCATCGCCATGTTCATGCCTTTTTCGAGAGTGGCCCGGCGTTCCGGCGTGAACACCACTATGGAGTCCCCGGTGTCAGCACTGTCGGACGCCAGGGCCACCGACGCGTCGATCGCCGCCGGTGCCGGCATGGTCTCCATAACCTCCGTCTCCACGTTGGAGAACCCCGACAGGATCTGCTCCACTTCCTCCCGCTCCATGCCATTCGGCACCGTTGCGCTGCCCGCGAAGGGGAAGTCCTCGTCCACCGTCACGTTGGTGAACAGCGGCGAACCCAGCGACCAGCCCAGCCACAGGGTGATGACTATCAGCGGGACGGATACGATGCCCAGCGGCTTGCGGTATCTCCAGGCCCACAGGTGCCAGCCTCGCCACCAGCCGAGGGCCACGAACCCGGCGAAAATCGCGATGACGGCTGCCCCGATGACCCAGCGGTAGGGATAAAGGTCCGCTAGCGCTCTTTCGAGATCTCCAAATGTTGCCATATATCCTCCCTCTATCCCGTCTTTCGGCTGTGCCGGAATCGGTTCATGGCACTACGGGTTTAGTCACATTATAAAAGGGGCAACCGGCACATGGCTATTCATTTGGAATATAAGTTATTATGTGCCGGAATCACCATTTCCAGATCAATCCACAGGAGCCTCTACATGGAGTCCTCATCAACCAACGGCAACGAAAAGATGGTTGGAGCGTCTGTGCGGCGCAAGGAAGACTTTCGACTGATACAGGGAGAGGGCCGCTACTCCGGCGACATACTGCCCCGCGACTCCACGGTGATGATGGTGCTTCGAAGTCCCCACGCCCACGCCCGCATCCGGGGCATCGACGTCGCTGTGGCTCGAGACCTGCCCGGCGTCCTCGCCGTCGTCACCGGCGCCGAGTTCAACGCCTCCTGCGCCGAACAGCTCCCCATCGCTGGTGTCCGCGAGCACATGAAAGCCGTGAGCCGCTGGCCCATGGCCGCCGACGTCGCCAGGTACGAGGGTGAGCCGGTCGCCGTGGTCGTTGCCGAGAACGCCTACATCGCCCGCGACGCCCTGGATCTGATCGACGTGGCCTACGAACCCCTGCCCGCCGTAGTCGACTGCGAGAGGGGCTTGGACGACGGCGCGCCACTGGTCCACGAGGAACTGGGCACCAACCTCTGCGTCACCAGTTCCCGCACCGTTGGAGACCCGGACGCGGCATTCGCCGACGCAGACGGCACCTTGTCCCTGAGGTTGGTGGAGCCGCGCCTCGTTCCCAACGCCATGGAGCCCCGGGCCGTCACGGCCTCCTTCGAGCGCGGCATGGGAGAGGTCACCCTGTGGCTGTCCACCCAGGCACCCCACATGGAGCGCCGAGCCGTGGCAGGGGTGCTGGGCATGGCGGAGAACCGGATCCGGGTGCTCTCCCGCGACGTGGGCGGGGGGTTCGGCGCCAAGATCGACACCTACCCCGAGACCGTCATTGCAGCTGCAATGGCAATGCGCCTCAACCGACCCGTTCGCTGGGACGGGCTGCGGGAGGAGGAGTTCACCTCCACCATCCACGGCCGCGGCGAGGTGCAATACGTCGAGGCCGCCTACCGCAGCGATGGGAAGCTGCTGGCCCTCCGCACGCAGTATTACACGGATCTGGGCGCCTACAGCTTCGGCGGCACCCACGGCGTCGCCGAGACCCTCACGCCCTCCGGGGCGGCCGGCGCCTACACCGTGGAGCATCTGCACTGGGAAGTCTTCGGCGTCTACACCAACAAGATGACCGTCGGACCCTACCGTGGCTACGGACAGCACGCCACCGCCTACGCCGCCGAGCGGGTGATGGACGGCATAGCGGGGGCACTGGGGATGGATCCGGCTGAGGTGCGCAGGCGCAACCTGATTCCCAGCGGAGCCTTCCCCTACCGCACGCCAACGGGCCGCCTCC
Organism: Dehalococcoidia bacterium; assembly: GCA_965215675.1. Taxonomy (GTDB): domain Bacteria; phylum Chloroflexota; class Dehalococcoidia; order Lucifugimonadales; family UBA3495; genus VXOI01. The sequence goes on from OZ244112.1 coordinate 1,466,313, forward strand.
ACGACAGTGGCGACTACGTCCAAGGGCTGGAAAGAGTCCTGGAACTGTCGGACTACACAGGCCTGCGTGATCAACAGGCGGGGTTGCGGGAGCAGGGCCAACTGCTGGGCATCGGCATAGCCACCACCGTCGACGCCTCCGGCTTCGGCCCCTCGGGTTCCCTCAGCGTCCGTCCTGGCTACGAGACGTCAACCGTGCAAGTCGACTCCACCGGCAACGTCACTGTCTACACCGGCTCGTCAGACCACGGCCAAGGCCACGAGACCACCTTCGCCCAGATCGCCGCCGACGAACTGGCCGTCCCCATTGAAAACGTGAGCGTCATCTACGGCGACACTCACCTCATCGCCCAGGGCACCGGCACCCGGGCCAGCCGCTCCATCGTCGTGGGCGGCTCGGCAGTCGTTACTGCCAGCCGCCAGGTCAAGGACAAGGCGGTGAAACTGGCGGCCGCCCTGCTTCGCACGGAGCCGGAGTTTGTCGAGCTGAGGCACGGCGGGTTCTTCGCTGAGGACATCCCGGATCGCTACGTCACTTGGCGCGACGTGGCAGCATTTTCCATCGGCCCTCAGCCGGTGCCCGAGGGTGCCGAGCGCGGCCTCGAAGCCAGCGTCTACTGGGAGCCCGAGACCTACACTTTCCCATACAGCGCCAATGTGGCTGTTGTCAGGGTCGATCCCGACAACGGTGCCGTGCAACTCGTCAGCTTTTACTCGGTCAACGACTTTGGCATCCTCGTCAACCCTCTAGTGGTGCACGGGCAGGTCCACGGCGGCCTTGTCCAGGGCATCGGTGCGGCCATGATGGAAGAGGCGGTTTGGGACGAAAGCGGTCCCCTGCTGACCGGCAGCTTGATGGACTACGCCATGCCCCTTGCCAAGCATCTGCCGGACTTCACCGTGGAGTTCATGCAGACCCCCAGCCCCTACAACCCCCTGGGAGTAAAAGGGATGGGAGAGACCCCCACCATCGCCGCCGTCCCCGCCATCGTCAACGCCGTAGCCGACGCCCTCTCCCACCTCGGCACCCCAGCCCTCGACATCCCCCTCAAACCCGAACGAGTCTGGCACGCCATTCACCACCCCGAATAGCTCACCATCAACGGCCCGCGCCCAACCGCCTCCCACGACCCACATGGCAGCGCAGCATCCAGAGTGGTCTACTCCCCGTGGGGGCGGATCTCAAACCCGCCCCTGCCCCGTGCTTCCGCCGTCCGGTCGCGACCCTTTGGTTCGCGGCACCCATCGTTCGAAAATATGGGAAACTGAGAAGGCCTCCCAACCCTCACCACTCCATTGACATCCAACAAATCCACCAGTACATTCGTCCCATCATGGTGACAAACGCGTGAAGCTCGCAGTTGCGATCGCACTGGCCCTCGTCCTCTTGTTCGTCATCGCCTGCGCTGGCGAGCCCACCGCCACTCGAACTCCAGCCCCTTCACCCACGTCGACCTCAACCCCCACCGAAACACCCGCGTCAACACCTACACCCGTGCCTGCTGCTACGGCCCTTCCGGCTGCGACATCAGCACCAACCCCAACCCCAACTCCAACTCCCACACCGGCCGCCACTGCAACCCCCGTACCCGTATCAACACCAACCGCAGCCCCAACGCCTGTGCCAACCCCCATCAGCACCTCATCGCCCACCGTCACGGCGACGCCAATACCCACGCCAACGCCGACGTCGACCGCCACACCAACGCCGACGCGCCGACCGACCCGCACACCCACGGCTACACCTCGCCCAACAAGTGCGCCGACACCGGAGACGGGCATCATCTCGACCTACGCCAACGGACTCATCCTTTCCAGCGCCCAATTCCTGTCGTACCGCAACGGAGTGCTGTCCTTCGAGCGGGCCGGCGAGACCCTTTTCGGCGAGTCCGGCTCTGTTTCCTTAAAGAGGAAAATGGGAACAGGGTTCATCTCAATTACCGTGGAGCAGCTCCCGGAGCGCAGCTTCGTGAGTCTGTATTCGCGGGTGGACAATGGTGTCGAGGTCGTCGGAAGCGTACTGCTAGAGGAGGGCGATGTCCTGCCCGCCTTCACCCCCGCGCCGACTCCCATGCCCCCCACTCCAACGCCAACGAGCACTCCCAGGCCCATCTCGCGACCGGCGCTGCCATCGCTGGCCGGCTACTCCCCACTGCTGGCCCAGGCAGCCTCCAACCTCCCCGCCAAGTACGACTTCGTGAGCGACGGAATCAGCTCCGAGGAACGACAGATCCTCGATTGGGCCGACAGCCGCCTGTTCAGCAACCCGGCATTCCTGGAGAGCGAATTCAGTCCCGACTCGTGGCCCTTGGCGCTGCGGAACTACGTGGAGGAGGCAAGACGCCAGGCCATTTCCAGTCCGGGAGACCCGGCAGCCGATCACGAATTCAGGGTCGCGTCGGCGCAGGCTGTGGTTCTGATGATGCAGGCGATAAAGATTGAAAAGAAGTCCAACGGAAAGCACATCGTCAGCTGGGGGATCGACAGCCTGGACCGGATCCTGGACGACATCGGCATCTACGAGGGGATGTGCGTCCACTGTTACGGGAAGACGGGCTACGACACCCGGGATGGAGTCAATGAGAATTACCTGGCCCTGATTGTCACTGCAGAGCACATGCACCGGGAGAAGCTCAAGACCCTGGCGTACCTGGCCAAGGCGGACGGAGAGGGAATCCTGATTCGGAGCTTTATGGAGAACAACCCCGAGGATATTGACCTGCTGCACAAGCGCGCCTTGAACAAGCGCACCTTCACTGCTCTGGGCACCGGCTCCTTCGCCTACGAGAACGTGTCGTTCATGTCGCAGATACGGCTGCCGGAGGGGAGGCTGGTGTCGTACCCGACCATGGCATTCGAGATGGTGGGGGACGCCGGGACGGAGCGGGAGGCGGTGGAGCGGGTGTTTGACAACGTGCGCAAGAAGCTGACGCACTTTACCGGGGACCTCGACGACTTCGCAAACCATTACCGGCCGTACACGGTGACGCCCTACTCTCCCGAGCTGGGCTGGATTCTGTACGTGGGGGAGGCGGGGAGCCCGTCATCCAGCGCCCTGCTGACCGGGGCGTTCCGGGCCATCGGGCTCAAGGCCGAGCAGTTTAAGAGCCCTAACAGATTTAACGCCGGTTCCGTGGAGGCTGACGGGGAGACGTACTACTACAACGGGAATGATATTCTCGGGCGGGTTCCTCCAAGCCTACCAATGTGTGTATTGCTCAGGACCCTGAACCAAGTCGACGATAATAGATATGACTTAGACTGCGACAAGTGACACCGCCGATGGGCGGCTTGGCGTTGTATCCCCGGCTTCGGGGGAACCCCCTGCAGGGCATGGAGTGCTTGGGAGAGAGCAGGATGAGACCGCTCCTGGTCATGCCGCCGACGTCGGCGTGGATCTTGTGGGCGTGGTTGGACCTCGCAGGATTTGGCTTGGCTGGTGACATACCGCCAGACCCGGGCGACTAGGACAAACTGGAATTTCTAAATCTCGGCAACAATCAGTTGACCGGGAGAATCCCAGCTGAGCTAGGCAACCTGACCAGCTTGAAACGGTTGGGGTTGAGCAATAATCCTTTGACTGGATGCATACCCGCAACGCTGAACGGACAGGTGTCTGGAAGGCGTGGTCTCAATTACCGCATACCTGTTCTCGGAACCCCCTTCTGCGATCAATAGCAACAGTTCTCTGCCAACTCGCCCCCGCCTCCGCGCCCTCTGCGTTCAACCCCCATCCCCTGAACTCCTGACGCCCACCCAGGGCAATCGCGTCTCAAACGCCGAAGGTCCTATCAGTCGTCATTCCTGCGCAGGCGGGAATCTAAACCCCCGTCTACCCTCGCACCAGGAACCGAAGGAGGCACTGCCACTCCCATCTCCACCGCCAATCAGACCAATTTTGTGTGCTGAGCAATAAGACGCGATTGCCCTCGTCACCCACCCCCTTGCCAAACCCCGAAATGCTTTGTACCATAACTATGCGAGCACAATAGTTCTATTTCCGACCCAGCCACCCAAAACCCGTAGGGCACTCACCTGTCATCCCCACGAAATCCCCACTCCACGAGACCGGCGCTTAACCACCAAATGTCAGGGAATGTCAGGGAATGTCAGTGATTTCTATACCCCTGACATTACATTCACCTCGATCCGGCAACCCAACCCCCACCCCCGCACCCAACCGTCATCCCCGCGAAAGCGGGCACCCAGCGCCCCGTCCTCCTGACGGATGCCACCCAGGGACGCAAAGTATCGGAAAATCAAATTTTCCACACTCACGGGGCCACCATCGCAGCCTGGATGGGGCCCTGGCGCAGGCGCGGCCCACCCCTCATATTGACAACGAAATCCCACCGTCATACACTCGAAGGACTGGGTCGCTATTGGCCCAGTTGCTTATGGCCCGGTGGTGTAGCGGTTAACATATTGGCCTGTCACGCCAAAGATCGTGGGTTCGAATCCCATCCGGGTCGCCATCTCCACACCACACAGACTGTGGGTTTTCCATTGGTCGGGAATGGCGAGGTAAACCATATCTCTAATGGGGACGCGTGGGTTCGACAGGGGCGTCAAGTAACGGATCGCAAGCCGAGGTGTCATCACCCTCGTTAATCAGATGGCAAAAAACAACTGGCGAACGTGAATTCGCACTAGCCGCCTAAAGCGGCTACGTCTGCTCCCAGCTATTCCCGGAGGAGGGGATGTCAGGCGCCATAAGTCCGGGATGCGGCCAAACCAATGCCGGTAAGGGCGGCCAAAGATTAACCGGCTGGGTCTTTCCAGGATGCGTCGGCGGTACCTGAAGAGACCGAGAACAAACCGGCGAACAAGCTTGTAGCATATCCGGTTTATAGGCTCTCTTGGACGGGGAGTTCGACTCTCCCCCGTCTCCACCAATTATCGCAGCGGATTGAGGCGACGCAACCGGCACGGTTGCGTCGCCTCTTTCAATTTTCAGGCCAGTCGCCCAAGTTTTACCTGTGAGAACAAAGCCTGCCCCTCGGCAACACGCAGGCTCCTCTGGCTTGTGAGACTCCCTCCCGGCGTATCTGCCCCGGCGCATCTGCCTGTCCAACGTCAGCAATCGCCAGCCTCATCACATTCAGGCATCGATAGTGCCGTTCCTGACGAATGGCGGCTCCTGTTAATGCCACAGCAACATCACTGTAAAAGAAACGTAACGAATACGTAATGCTGGGGAAACTAATCCGCAACTGGCGCGAAACATCCTTCGCCTACCTTGGTTTGTAAACCTGAACGGGGGCTCAGCCGCATGAAAGAAGTAGTTGCAGTGATCCGGCCCGAGAAGTGGCAGGAAACAATCGATGCGGCCCAGGCCATGGGCCTGAACGCATGCTCCCACATCCGCGTCATGGGCCGGGGCAAGCAGCGGGGGCTGCGCTATATGCGCCCAGTCAACGGAAGCGACGACGGTGTGATGCACTTCCTTCCGAAACGGATGCTGACATGGCTGGTCCCCGACGAAGCGGCCGGAAGGTTGGTTCGTTCGATCATAACCGTGAATAAGGCCGACAATTTCGGCGACGGCAAGGTTTTCGTCTGCCCGGTGGAGGAGATCATCCTCTCCCCGGAGGAATCCACGATGCCAGAAACAGTAACTGCGGAGGTGTAACGACATGGTCGCACGTCCCGACGTCAACTACCCCAAGTTCAAAGATCAGTTCGCCGCAATGGACTTCGAGGCGGAGCCTCTGCCGGTGCTGTCGCTCTACCCGATGCCGGAACCCAAGTCGCTGGAAGACTGGTCGCTGGCGCTGACCGACATCAAGGGAAATACCTCCGTTGCCACGTGGGAGCACCTGAAGAAACTCCCCCATGTGCAGGAGGCGACTCCGCTGGTGTGCCAGATCTTCAACTGGTCCGAGACCCCGATGGTGACCGGAGTCCGGCTGCCCGCGCTCATGGACGCCATGGGCCTGGACCTCTCCGGGGCCCGTTACCTTTCCTTCTACTCCGCCGATGGCATGTATTTCGAGACGCTGCCCAAGGCGCTGGCTCGCGATCCCCGCGTGCTGCTGGTCTACGAGATCGAGGGCGAGCGACTGCCCCACGAGCTGGGCGGCCCGGTGCGCCTGTGGGTGCCCTTCCTGCAGGGATACAAGAGCGTGAAGTGGCTCAACCAGGTCCGTGGCTTCGTGCGAGACCCCCACGGCATAAAGCGTCTGCTGGGCCAGAGCAAGACCTCCGTCCTCGGTGCACCCGGCCAGGAAAAGGCCCACGTAGTGGTCGCCCGGATGGGTAGCGGCGACGCATCGGTGGAAGTCTAACCACAAGCAAAGCCGGAGATACAGGCTCGGTACTTCTTCCCCATGCAATCCGTACAGCAGAACTGTCGGTGATTTCTGAGCGAGGACCGTCATGTTCATCGGAGTAGACCCACAAACCCATAAGGCAACCAGGATACCGCTGTTCAGCTTCGCTCGCCCCCACATGAGGGTGTTCCACATGAGCTGGATGGCCTTCTTCCTGGCCTTCTTCGGCTGGTTCGGTATCGCGCCGATGATGGCCATTGTCCGGGACGATCTCCAGCTCACCAAGGCCGAGATTGGCAACACCGTCATCGCCTCTGTAGCGGTAACCATCGTGGCACGGCTGGTGGTGGGCTGGCTGTGCGATCGCATAGGACCCCGGATCACCTACTCCGCCCTGCTGATCATCGGCTCCATCCCGGTAATGACCATCGGTCTGGCCAACAGCTACGAGTCTTTCCTGCTGTTCCGGCTGGCCATCGGCATCATTGGCGCCTCCTTCGTTATTACGCAGTACCACACCTCGGTGATGTTCGCGCCCAACGTGGTGGGAACGGCCAACGCCACCACCGCCGGATGGGGCAACATGGGTGGCGGCGTCACGCAGATGGCCATGCCGCTGGTGTTGGGCCTCATCGTGGCCCTGGGCGCGACCGATGTCATCGGCTGGCGCATCGCCATGGTGATGCCGGGTGTGGCCCTCTTCCTGATGGGAATCGCCTACTTCAGGTTCACCCAGGACTCCCCCGACATGGAGCAGGCCAGAGAGGAACGAGCCAAGGAACCACCCGGCGCCAGGACCAAGGCTTTCCTGGAGGCGGCCAAGGATCACCGCGTGTGGGCGCTGTTCCTCATCTACGGTGCATGCTTCGGCATCGAGCTGACCATGAACAACATCGCGGCCCTCTACTACCACGACCGCTTCGGTCTCAACGTTGGTCTGGCGGGGCTGATTGCCGGGCTCTTCGGCCTGATGAACCTCTTCGCCCGCACCCTCGGCGGGGCTATCGGCGACAAGGTGGGCATCCGCTTTGGACTCCGGGGCCGGACTCTGTTCCTGGGTGCAGTGCTGCTGATTGAGGGCATCGCCCTGGCGCTGTTCTCTCGGATGGACATACTGCCGCTGGCCATCGGCGCCATGCTCATATTCAGCCTGTTCGTGCAGATGTCCGAGGGCGCGACCTTCTCCGTCGTGCCATTCATCAACCAGAAAGCGCTGGGGGCCGTGGCCGGCATCGTCGGCGCGGGCGGCAACGCCGGAGCGGTGGCCGCCGGGTTCCTGTTCCGCATGGAATCACTGAGCACCGAGATGGCCCTGCTCTACTTGGGCGGCATCGTAACCGTGGCTTCCTCCCTTGTTCTGGTGGTGCGCTTCTCGCCGGAACGCGAGACCGAAGAGCGGTGGGCGATGGAGCGGGCACTGGGACTCGGACAGCTGGCTGTCGCGCCCGCATACGCCAAGCGCGTCCCGATGGCATTGTACAGCGAGGCGTAGGGCAGGCAGTCCATCAAATCGCCTCCTCCCTTGCGGCTGTGCAGGGGTGAGGCGTCCCCCACTCAGTGTGGAGGGGAATCACAGGAGGACGGCGTGACCACTGCAACCAAAACGGGCAACCCAGTCGAGCGCATCAAGGCCGAGAAGCCGGGACTGAACATACTGGACGAGATCGACGATCTGGCGGCCCAACACGGTGGCTGGGAGACAATCGAACCCAGCGACCGGGAACGGCTCAAGTGGATCGGCACGTTTTTCCGAAAGCCCACGCCCGGACGGTTCATGATGCGGCTGCGGATCACCAGCGGGCGGCTCACATCTACCCAGTTGGCGACCCTTGCCGCCCTGTCGTCCCGGCTGGGAAGCGGCGTGATGGACCTGACCACCCGCCAGCAGATAGAGCTGCGCGACATCCAGATACGCGACGTCCCGGAAATCCTGAAGGCGCTCAGGGGTATCGACCTGACCTCCCTGCAGACGGGAATGGACAACATCCGCGGCACGAACACCTGTGCCCTGTCGGGCTTGACGCCTAAAGAGTTGTTCGATGCGGCGCCGGCCAGTGAGGAATTCACCCGGATGTTCCTCAACAACCGGGAGTACACGAACCTGCCCCGCAAGCTGAACGTGGCCTTCACCGGCTGTCTCGAGAACTGCATCCACGCCGAGACCCAGGACATTGCGATGACCCCGGCCTTCGGTACGGACGGCGCTCACGGCTTCAACGTGGCTGTCGGAGGCAAGATGGGTTCCGGCGGCATGAGCATCGCCGAGCCGTTGGACGTGTTCGTGAGCCCGGAGGAGGCGGCAAGCCTGGCCGCGACCATCACCCTGATGTTCCGCGACGAGGGTTCCCGAGAAAAGCGGACGCGGGCCCGGCTGGCCTTCCTGCTGGATGACTGGGGAGTCGCCAAGTTCCGGGAACGGCTCCAGGGACGCTGGGGCCGCCCGTTGCAGCGGGCAGGACAGGACGCCCGGTACGAGCATCACGCTGACCATGTCGGCGTCAACCCACAGAAGCAGGAAGGGCTGTACTCCGTCGGACTGTCCGTTCCCACCGGCCGCACATGCGCCGACGACATGACCGAACTGGCCCGGTTGGCCTTGGTCTACGGCTCGGGGGCCATCCGCCTGACCGTGGGACAGAACGCCATCATCGCCGATGTGCCGGAGGCCAACCTGCCGGCGCTTCTGGAAGAGCCGCTGCTTTCGCGTTTGTCGCCCGACCCGGCTCCCCAGATGCGGGGGTTGGTGAGCTGTACCGGCAACGACTACTGCAACCTCGCGTTGATCGAGACCAAGAGCGTCAGCCGGCGCGTCATCGAGGCCCTGGACTCCCGTTATCCCGATGCGGCTCCCCTGCGGATGTACTGGTCGGGTTGTCCCGCGGGTTGCGGCAACCACCACGCCGCAGATATTGGTTTCCAGGGCGGCAAGACCAGGTTCGAGGGCGAAGTGGTCGACGCTGTAACAATATTCGCAGGAGGCCGCACCGGCCCCAACGCTCAGCCATCGCGAAAGGTGATGGAGCAGGTGCCCGTTTCCACGTTGGGCAGCGTCCTGCCCGCGCTCATGGAGAAGCTGCGGGGAACAGGATTCACCGTATCCGACGAACTGTCAACGGCCCAAATGTCCGGCGTCGATTACGAAGCTTAATAGAGGCGCAGGGAGACAAGGAGGAGCGATCATGAAAATGATTAGAGCGATCATCCGGCCCGAAAAAGAGGTCCCCGTGGCAGCCGCCCTGGCCAACGACGGGTTCCCCGCAATGACCAAGTGGGACGTGCTAGGCCGGGGAAAGCAGCAGGGCGTCCAGGTCGGCGACCACTTCTACGACGAGCTGGCCAAGTGCATGTTCATGGTGGTGGTAGAGGACGACCAGGTTCAGGCAGTCACCGACTCCATCCAGGCCGCAGCCTCCACCGGCTTCCCAGGCGACGGACGGGTTTTCGTGACCAACGTGGAATCGGCCTTTACCCTGCGAACGGGCGAGTCCGGGCTGTGACGCAGTCTACTATTCCCCTCCGCTGTCGTCCTGCCTGGCCGTTCCTCGACTCTGATAGGCCAGCGTAAGCAGACAAAGGCAGTGTCGATCCGACGATAATTTCTTGCTATTCGACTGACTTTAACAGGCCGCGGCCGCGGGAATTTCCAATTGTCAGCATCCTGCCTTCCCGCCGCCCGGCCCCGCCAATTCCCGCCAACCTCAGAACCCCCTGGGCCAGAACGATTCCCGGGCCAATACCTCCAGTACGGCAGGTAGGACCTGCCGCCGGGCGACCCGCGCCTGATTGCCCCAAGCCCGTGGCCGCATCAGCGGAGAGACTCCCACAAGTGCGTGACTGCGTCTACCCGACCCATGTCTGACTCGAACTGCATTCGAGCACCGGTCACGTACTGGTCCAGCCCAACCTCGCTATTTCCGGCCCCAAGCCCACCTTCAATCCCTCACCTGCCAAGCCTCCTCCCCTTAGGGCAATCGCGTCTTAAACGCCGAAGGTCCTATAAGTCGTCATTCCCGCGCAAGCGGGATTCCAAACCCCCGTCTACCCTCGCACCCGGAACCAAGGGAGGGACTGCCACTCCCATATCCACCGACATTCAGACCAATTTTGTGTACTGACAAATAAGACGCGCTCGCTCTGTTCTCCCCCTCTCCATTTTTGCAATCCCCCTGATTTCCGTTGTATTTTTAGGGGCCTTGATAGAATAGGCCACAACCTGCAATGACGCTGCTCTATTTGGGTGAGGCGAGGCATCGAATCTATATCCCCACGGAGCCTTATACCTGCCTGCCCCAGCGGTTGTGAAGGAAGTTTACTCCGACCATTCCGTAAGTGGTCTGGGCTCTAGTGCGACCTCCGCCAGTTGCCGTACGTCACCGCGGTTCGCTCATAGCTTGGAAAACCGCCGCCAATTTCAGACAAGAACCGGAGGATACTAATGCGCATCGATGTACACAGTCATTTGATCTACTTGCCATATCTGGAATATCTCGCGGGTCGCAGCTCCCTGCCCCAGGGTGTCCTTCGAGGCGGGACCTATTTCGTGAGCTGTACCGGCGGGTATCAGCACGCCTCCCTGTTGTCCCACGCCGATGTCGATCAGAAGCTGCGGGATATGGAGGACTTGGGCATAGGCATATCTGTGCTGAGCCACGGCATGCCGGGGCCGGAGTTGCTGGGCAGCCCCGAGGCCGATGCCTGGGCTTCCCGCATCAACGACCACCTCGCCGAGGTGATGCAGGCCCACCCAGGCAAGTTCGAGGCATGGGCGACCCTGGGCTGGCACAGCATCGAGCACACCATCGCAGAGATCGACCGCTGCGTGAATCAGTTGGGCTTCAAAGGCGTCTATCTCTTTTCCAACATCAACCAGAAAACCGCGGACATCAAAGAATTCTGGCCGGTCTACCAGCATGTGCAGAGCCTGGGCGTGCCCATCAACATGCACCCAACGGCCCCCATCAACATGAATGCCATCGACCATCGCCCCTTGGTTCCCGGCATGGCCTTCATGTTCGATACCGCCCTCGCCACGGTGCGCATGGTGATGAGCGGCCTCTTCCAGGAGTACCCGGACCTGAAGCTGATCGTCCCCCATACGGGCGGGTTCGTCCCCTTCATCCGCGGCCGCGTGGGCCGGATGATCGACGAATGGACCTCACCTGACGGCTGGGTCGATCTGGACCAGTCCTCGCAGGTTTACTTCGACAAGTTGTACGTCGACACTGTCTCCCACAGTCCGGCCGCCCTGGAATACTGCTACAAGATGTTCGGGGCAGAGCGGCTGCTCTACGGTACCGACCACCCCTTCGGTCATCCCAACTTTGCGATGTTCAACGAGATGGTGGATGGCCTAGACTGCCCGGAGTCCGACCGGGAGCTTATCAACCACGGCAACGCACAACGTCTGCTGGGCCTCCATCCGGCGACAGGCTGAACTTGACCCGGGGGCAGCTGTCCCCAGACCGGCCCACCAATCGCCGCTACCCGGTATGTCCGCTGGTGTATGCCAATGTACAATCTCATTTTGAATCCGGTCGTATAGTCGCCTAGTGGACAGTGAAGTATGCGGACAGGAGCTGATTACAAAGAGAGTCTGCGCGACGGGCGCGACGTATGGGTGGTGGGCGAAGGCGCCGTGGCAGACGTCACGACACACCCTTCGACGTCGGCCATGGTGGACGAGTACGTGGCGTGGTATGACCGCCACTTTGACGCTGATTGGCAGGATATCCTCCTGACCCCGTCCGATGGCAACGGTCATCGGCATCCTCTAGCACTTACCCCGCCAAAGTCGTCGGCGGACCTGAGGCGCCTCGGCAAGGCCGTCAGCGCCGTGCATTTCGTGACCGGTGGAAACATGACTCACACCCCAGGCTACGGCGCATTGATTGCCTTGGGGATGCTGAATGCCCTGAAGCGGGTGAACCACTCCACTAAGGAGATTGAGGCCGCTGAGGCCTACCTCGAGTCCCTGTCCGAGAGTGGCAGGTTTCTCACCTTCGCCGGCGGCGGGCCGCTGATCGGTACACGGCTCCGCGAAGCTGAAAGCGATCGAGCGGCACTGCGCCTGGTCAGTGAAACTCCTGATGGCATCGTGGTGTCAGGCAAGATCCAGATGCACACCAGCACACCCTTCGCTGAGGATCTGCTGATCACCAGCCGGGATGAGTTGCCGCCGGGCAGCGGGAGGCTTCTGTGGTTCATCGTGCCGGTGAACTCCCCCGGCCTCCGGGTGGTATCGCGCCGCGCCGTCGCCAGGCACAGCAATCCGTTCCTGTCCCCTTTGAGCAGCCGGTTTGACGAACTGGACTCCATGGTCTGGATGGAGGATGTGTTCGTCCCTCGCTCTCGCGTCTTTACCGGGGAATTGATGAACCGAAACCAGCGCCATTCGCTGGTGGCTTGGTTGCTGTGGCATCACAGCTATGGCTGGCTCGCCAAGGCGGAACTGACCCTGGGCCTCGGTCTCGCCCTGGCTGAAGTCATGGGCCTCAAGGACAATCCTCAGACAATCGAGCAGCTCGTCGAGCTCACAGTCAACGTCCAGACTACCCGCACCTGCATGACGGCGGCGGAACTGGAGCCCGAAACGACCGAGAGCGGGCATGCCCTGCCCAACCAGGTTCACGTGGCCGCTGCCGGAATCAACACCCTCAAAGTCCGCCAGCGAATGGGCGAAATCCTGCGTGGCCTCCCCGGCTCGTCCTTGGTCAACGCCCCGGCCGACACCGACTTCGCAGACCCGAAGATGGCCGCTGATCTGGAAGACGCCTTCGGCGGTGGCGGCTACACCGCGATGCAACGAGCGGCGCTCCTGCAACTCGCCTGGGACCAGGTGTCGTCGGGTTTGGACGGACGGGAGGCTGTTTTCGAGCTCCACGCCAGCGGTGGGCTGGATGCATGGCGCAGCCAATTGGCGTCCTGGTTTGGAAGCTACAACGAACTGGCCAATGGCGTACAGGAGTTTATGCAGGTAGACATCCCGCCCCTGGATCTGAGCAGCTTGCAGGAGGTACAGCCCCTGCCACGCCGGATGCCCCAACCAACGCCAAGACAGTAACCGGCGGCGACAATGGGTCAAACGCGGGCAGGCAATCGTTGACAATGTGGCACTGTTCACCACAGGAGTGAATCCACTTGGCCACAACTTTGAACAGCCCTTACTTTCACCAGCACCCTAAATTGACGCACCCCTCCACCGTTGCTAGACTACCCCGCCACCCACCAAGAACGTGGTCAACGGATGCCACAACGACGTCCACAAGATAGACCTCATGGAAAGTAAAGCGCTGCCGCAATGAAGATCCACCACTTGCTCGCATATCTGCAGGTCAACGATGCCGCCAGGGCCATCGAGTTCTATACGTCGGTATTCGGGGCGACTGAGAAGTTTCGACTGACGGATCCTAGCGGACGCATCGGGCACGCCGTGCTTGATTTCGGCGGTACGACGCTAATGCTGGCCGAAGAGTTTCCTGAGTTCGGCATCTTGGGACCGCTGACTTTGGGCGGCACCACGGTCACGATGCACCTGCAGGTCGACGATGCCGACGCTGTGATCCGTCGCGCGGCCGAGGCGGGCGCCGAGATCGAGAGCGACCCGGAGGACCAGTTCTACGGCGAGCGGTCGGGCTGGTTGCGCGACCCCTCCGGCCATCGCTGGAACATAGGCCATTTTCTAGCCGAGGTCACGCCGGAGGAGATGCAGCGGCGTTTCACAGCGATGATGACAGGCACGGGCAACTGACTCGGTCATCTCCGACTCGGCGGTCCCTAATCACCGTCGCCGCTCATCCAGGGCCACCCCCACCACGGCCCCAGGGGCTAAAATCCCCCGGAGACTGGCAACCTCGAACTTGAAATCGGCCACTGGCCATCGGGTGCCGGCCGACCGGAGGCGTCTTGGCTTTAACAGAACTGGAAATCACCAATCGCACCAGCTTCGCGTCCGGCGAGCGCTTCAGCGACGTAGGGGCGTATGAGTTGCTGGAAGGCACCGCCCACTACGCCGTGGACCCGTCGCACGCCCGGAATCAGGGGATTACGGACCTGAACTTGGCGCCCCGCAATTCCGCAGGCAACGTGGAGTTCTCGGCCGATTTCGCCATGCTCCAGCCCGCGAACATCGACCGTGGCAACCGCCGCCTCCTGTTCGACGTCGTGAACCGCGGCCGCAAGACCGCCCTGACCCTGAACAGCGTCCCCATCCCGACCGACGCCACCGCGCCCCTCGACGCGGGCAACGGCTACCTGATGCGCCGGGGCTATACGGTGGTCTGGGGCGGCTGGCAAGCCGACGTGCCCCCCACTCCCGGACTTATCGGCCTGCAGGTGCCCGAGGCCGTCGGCCCCCAGGGGCCGCTGACCGGCAGGATCATGTGCCAGTTCCAGTGCAACGAACCCACCCAGGTGTTCCTGTTGGCAGACCGGCAGCACCTCCCCAACCCTGCCGCCGACCCTGAAGAAGCTGATGCCACCCTGACGGTGCGGGACCAGCCCAACAGCCCCGCCATTCCTGTTGACCGGAGCCAGTGGTCCTTCGTCCGGGTCGAGGACGAGGACGTGGAGCCGCAGCACAGCCACATCTACATGCCCTCTGGGTTCGATCCGGGGAGGATCTACCAGCTGGTCTACACCACCACCGGCAGCCGCATCGTGGGGCTGGGCTTCGCCGCAATGCGGGATGCCGTCTCCTTCCTGAAACACGCCCCGTCATCGGCGGGCAATCCGCTTGCCGGGGCCATCGACTACGCGTACGCCATGGGCCGCTCCCAGAGCGGCCGATTCCTGCGCCAGTACATCCACGTCGGCATCAACGAGGACGAGGAGGACCGGCAGGCCCTCGACGGGATCATCCCCCACGTGGCCGGCGGCATGCGCGGCGAGTTCAACATGCGCTTCGGCCAACCCTCCAAGGACGTTTGCTACATCATCCCGGAGATGTTCCCCTTCACCGACACTCCCCAGACCGACCCGGTGACCGGCGCCCAGGGTTCCCTGCTCGACGCCATGGAGCGGCGAGGCAAGGTGCCCAGGATCATGTTCACTAATACCTCCGCCGAGTACTGGCGCGGCGATGCGGCGCTGATACACACCGATTTGGAGACCCTGACCGACGCTCCCGAGTCGCCGTCGGTCCGCCGCTACCACTTCGCCGGCTGCCAGCACGGCTCGGGCGAGTTCCCCCCGCTGGAATTCCGTGCCAGCGACGGCATCAGGGGACAGCTACCGCTCAACAGCGTGGACTACGCCCCCCTGTTGCGGGCGGCGCTGGACAACCTCGACCGCTGGGTCACCATGGGCGAAGAGCCTCCCGCCAGCCGTCATCCCAGCCTGGATGCCGGCACGGCTGTGGAGTCCCATACGCTGCTGGAACGGTTCGCCCAGCTCCCCGGCGTGAAAGTCCCGACCCAGACCACCAGGGCCATCAGGCTGGACTACGGCCCGGACGCCCACCTGGGACGCACCACCACGTTGCCAGCCGAGGAGGGAGAAGAGTTCCCGGCGCTGGTGGCCGACCTCGACGAGTCCTTCAATGAGCGTGGTGGCATCCGCTTGCCCGACCTGTCCGTCCCGGTCGCCACCTACACCGGCTGGAATCTTCGCGATGAGAGCATCGGCAACCCCGAACTATTCATCGGCATCACCGGCGGCCTCGCCGGCTGGACCCACCCCTTGCCTGCCACCCAGGCCGAGCGCGAGTCCACGGGCGACCCGCGAGCATCCATCGAGGAACGCTACGCCAGCCGCGAGGACTACCTGGAGCAGGTGACCCGAGCGGCCATGGACCTCGTGGCCGAAGGCTACCTGCTGGAGGAGGACGTGCCCGAGGTGGCGGACCTGGCAGGGCGCAAGTACGACTACTTCGTGGGAGGCGACAGTTAGCGCTGGATCAGCTTCCGGGCTAGGGGCACAGCAGTCGTGCTCCTGACCGTCGCCATCCCCGCAGCTTAGTTAGCGTCGGATCTCAGGTGGACTGGCTGACCGGCGCCACCGCCGGGCTCGACAACTGCCGCGAGATGAAGCCCTTCATCAGATCAATCCCCCGCTGGGATGCGGCTCCGGGCATGTTGCCGAAGCGGTGGGGCATCCCCGGGAACAGCTCCAGCTCTATGTCGCCTCCGGCAGCCCGGTAGGACGCCTCGAACTTGTGCGGGATGGACTGGGGAACGTTGGAGTCATTGGTGCCTTGGATGATGATCGTGGGGGGCAACTCCACCGCCTCTCCCCGTTCCAGGGCCTCCTGCGGGTTCCCTTCGTGCAGGCTCGAAGGGTCGGGAAAGTAGGTCTCCGTGGGACCAATAAACCGGTCGTCGCCAATTTCCCGGGCCCAGAGGTAGCGGGCGTAGGGGTCGAGGACGGGCCAGCAGCACAGCATGAATCGCAGTGAAGCGTCCACGTGCTCTGCTCCCGTGAGAGGCAACGCAGCATAGCGGGGATCCCTGGGGCGCATCCCGTTCAGCGCTACGGTATGGCCGCCGCTGGAGCAACCCATGGCCCCCACTGATGCCGGGTCTACGCTGAGGTGCCCCGCGTTTGCTTTCATCCAGCGAATCGCGTAGTTGGTGTCAGCGACCTGGGCCGGGTACGGGTGCTGTGGGGCCAGCCTGAAGTCCACGGCTACGACCACTATGCCGCTGGACGCCAGGGCCAGGTTCATGGGATGGTCGTCCGAGCGATCGCCCAGGAACCACCTTCCGCCGTGAACGTCCACCAATCCCGGGAAGGGCCCCCTTCCCTTCGGTTGGTATATCGTGGCCTCAAGGCTGCCGCTCTCGTGTTCCAGGTAAACCCGATCGGTCGTGTCGACGCGGAATCTGGCCTCTGGATGGTATTCAACGGTGGTCATTGTCTCTCCTTTGCAACTTGTGGGCGCTCATTCCACAGGTCAACTCGCCCCGCGCCATGAGCGTGGCAGCATTTCCTTTGCGAAGTATCTGGCTCATGTTCTCCCCGTAATATTCGCTCCATTGTAATTCACTGGCCATAGCTGCACCCACGGCTTTTCCCCTGGGATAAGGTTCTTTTTAGATAGTCTCCCGCGCCTCCCGCGAAACCGACAGCAGTGGAA
Source organism: Dehalococcoidia bacterium (assembly GCA_965215675.1). Lineage (GTDB taxonomy): Bacteria > Chloroflexota > Dehalococcoidia > Lucifugimonadales > UBA3495 > VXOI01. The sequence continues at coordinate 1,483,655 of OZ244112.1, forward strand.
CACCAACCATCAGGTGATGAGGCAGTAATACAGAGCGGAGCCAACAATCCCACTCTCAGCAATCGGCAAAGCGCCAATCCAGGCAATTTGCCTCGCCCCAATCGTCATCCCCGCACCCCCGATCGTCTTTCCCGCGAAAGCGGGAATCCAACCCCCCGTCACACCCACAAAAGCAGGTGCAGGGCCGGAAACTACTCCGTCCGTCCCCCCGGCGCAGGCCTCAACCCTAATCGTAATTCCCGCACCCCCAACCGTCCTTCCCACGGAAGCGGGAATCCAAACTCCCGCCACACCCGCAAGAGCAGGCGCAGGGCCGGAATCCACTCCGTCCCTCCCTCCGGCGCAGGCCCTCCCCCCGATCGTCATTCCCGCGAAAGCGGGAATCCAAACCCCCGTCGCACCCACAAAAGCAGGGCGGAGGCCGGAATCCACGGCCCCAAGCCTCCGAGCAAGCCCGTCCCCCAAAATTGCTGACACTTGCCCCTTTACAAGCCTCATGACACATCTCTAGCCTGAATACATGGAAATACAACCCGCTGCCGCAGGCCGGACCCCAGCACGGAGTCGCGAGCAACTCCCAAGGGCAAAAGGCAAAAATGATCGGAAATGCTCGGGTTTGATCGGAAATAAGCGGAATTTCCAGATTTTCGGAAACCATCATGAGGCTGAATCATGTCGTCGCGCCATATGTCGTTGCGCCAGATCAGGAACGGCATCGAGGCCCTCAAGCGCAAATTCGCCCCCGAGCTCGCCATCATCCGGCTCAGCCGCGTCGCCAATGAGATCACCGAACTCTGGCACATCGCCATTGTAAACAAGCAACCCAAACCCGACCCGTACTCCTGCGTCCGCAGGGTGGCCGACGCCGGCTTCCGCCTGCACACTTACATGGCCTTCGAGAAATACCTCCAGCGTTGCATCGACGACGATAGGCGTCCCGTAATAAGGGGAATCATCACCACCCTCCTCCCCTGGTCCGCCAATGGTTCCTGGCTGAACAACCTGGAACGGAATATCCCCGGCACCGCCTGATCCCCGCGATCTTTCGTCATTCCCGCGAAAGCGGAGACCCAAGCCCCATAACCCACCCAATGACAGGAAATGTCAGCGAATGTCAGCGATTTCCATACCCCTGACACTAAGCAGACCCCAACCCGACAACCCAACCGCAACCCACACCGGAAGGAGGATCACCCCCAACAGCCCTCAGCACCCAACCGCCTCCCTCGGCACCCAACCGTCATCCCCGCGATCTTTCGTCATTTCCGCGAAAGCGGGAATCCAAACCCCCGTCTACCCTCGCACCCGGAACCGAAGGAGGCGCTACCACTCCCACTCCCATATCCACCGACATTAGACCAATGGTGTGTGCTGACAAATAAGACGCGATTGCCCTGCCCGAGGGGCCAAACTACCGGAAAATTGAAAATTTCTGGACCCACTGCCTGAACAGGACGAAGAAGCAATGACATTCGCCCAGCTCAGAAGACAGGGCGACGCCCTGATGCGCAAGTACGCCAACGAGCGTGAAATCTACCGTGCCAGCCCCTCACCCTCGAACTCTGCGACCAGTCGGCATGACCCTCCCAGAACGACCAGCTGGGTCTAACAGCAATGGCATCCCATGCGCCGATTGACACCTGTGCGGCCCAAGGCGAAAATTCTCAGAACCCCCATAGGAGGGCTGAGATTTGCCTGAGAGTCCCGACGTAGTTGTCATTGGCGCCGGCGTGGTTGGCTGCTCGATCGCTTATTACTTGGCCCGAGAGGGCGTCAAAGTGACTCTACTGGAGCGGGAAGCTATCGGCAGTGGCGCCTCCGCCCACGCCACCGGCTCCCTCAGCCTGCTGGGTGCCGAGTTCTCCCCCGGGGCGTCTTTCGAAATGGCCCGGGTCTCCTACTCCGAGTTTTTGCAGATCGTCCCCGAGCTGGAATCCGCCACGGGTATGGACCTGCTCTACCAGCGCCGTCCATCTCTGCGGCTGGCTCTGGACGACGAAGAGGCCGACCTGATCAAGGACCTGATGGTCTGGCAGCAGCCTCATGTCAGTATGCACTGGATCGACGCCCAGGAAGTCCGCGCCATCGAGCCCCGCCTTTCCCATTCCATCATCGGCGCCGTCTATGAGGACGAGTCCGCCCAGTTGGACAGCTACCGCCTCAACCTGGCTCTGGGCCGGGGCGCCGAACTCAAGGGCGCCAGCATCCTCTACCGGGAGGTGACCGGCCTCCTCACCAGCGGAGCCACAATCTCCGGCGTCAGTACCGCCTCCGGAGACATACACTGCGACGCGGTGGTGGTGGCCGCCGGTACATGGAGCCGGGCCTTCACTCCATGGCTGGGCTTCCCCGTGCCCGTCCGGCCCATGAAGGGAGAGCGCCTTCTGCTGAACTACCCCGGCGAACCCCTTCCGGTGCTCATCAGCTCCCCCAAGCGCGGGCACATGATCAGCCGGACCGATGGTCTCACCAGCGTCGGTAGCACCGGTGGACGGGACTATGACCAGAAAGAGCTCTTCTGGGGTGAGGAGTTTGACCGGCAGCCCACGGAGGCCGCCCGCTTGGAACTCCTCCGGCGAGCCTTGGACGTCTTTCCCGACCTCGAACGCGCCGAGCTGGTCCAGCAGCTTGCCGGTTCCCGCCCGCTGAGCCCCGACAGCAAGCCCGTCATCGGCCCGGTTCCCGGCTGGGAGGGCATCTACCTGGCCACCGGCCACACCACCAAGGGCATCCACTTGGGTCCCATCACCGGCCGCATCATCACAGACTACATCTGCCATGGCACAACCCAGGCCGTCTCCGACATGAGCGAGTTCCTCCCGGACCGGTTCGCGGACTTCGCCGACCCCGACTACCTCGCCGCCGCCCAGGCCGCGGAAGAATAACCCCCCGGCACAACCTAGGCGGGCCGGACCAGACCGCCTGTGGCAGACATTGGGTACAGGTTGCCATCCAGAATCAGAGTGGAGTGCCATGGAAGTAGGGCTTTATATCCGGGACTACATGGAAGACCCCGACCGCCCCATGCACCAGCAGGTGGAAGAGGCCGCCGAGGTATGCCGCCGAGCCAATTCGCTGGGGTTCTCGGTCATATACATGCCCCAGCACTACATATCCCATCCCACCGTATGGATGCAGCCAATGCAGACCCTGGCCCGTCTGGCTCCCGACGCCCAGGGCCTGCAGCTCCTGACCGGCATCCTATTGCTCCCCTACCACAACCCGGTGGACATCGCCGAGCAGACGGTAACGCTGGACCATATCAGCAACGGGCGGTTCATCCTCGGAGTGGGCTTGGGTTACCGGCAGGCGGAGCTGTCTGCGTTCGGGACAAACCGCAGAGACCGCGTGAGCCGGTTCGAAGAGTCCATAGAGCTGATGAAGCTGCTGTGGAGCGGGGACGAGGTCAACTACGATGGGAAGCACTGGCAGGTACATGACGCCCGTCTGGCACTGACTCCCGTACAGGAGCCGCATCCTCCCATCTGGATCGCGGCGCAGAGCCGTGGCGCGGTGCGCCGCGCCGCCGCCCTCGCCGACCGGATCATCCTCGGCCCGCAGCCCGGATGGCAGGACATCAGCCTCCTGACCCGCCAGTACAAGGATGCCCTGGAAGAGCTGGGCAGGGATCCCACGGGACGAATCGGCGTCCACCGCTCCATCGCCATAGCCAAAGACCGCGAAACGGCCATCACCGAGGCCAGGGAAATGGCCGCAAAGAAAGCCGGCATGTACAGCTCGTTCAACATGCAGGAGAACACCACGGTTGATTTCGGACTGGGAGGGCAGCGGGACTTGCCCGATTGGGCAGTCGCCGGCAGCCCGCAGGACTGCGCCGAAATCATCAACCGTTGCAAAGAACAGGAAGGCTTGGACTACATCGGTCTGGCCAGCCTGAACCTGCCCAGAGAATTCCCAGCCAAGCTGGAGTATCTGCAGCTCATCTCCGAGGAACTGCTGCCGCACCTACAGTGACGGTGACGAGTTGCCATGTCGCCAACGCTTATCCCGAAGGCTTTCGGACAGCTTTCTCCGCCGTCCGCAACTGTGCAGTGCTGTAGGGGCGGCGCCATCCCAGATGATGGGATGGCGCCGGAAGAGAACAATGCGCCCTTGGGCGTACAGAGCCAGTCCGCTCTGGGCCCTCAGCTGGCATCGCCTGAGGTAGCTCCCCTTATCTAGAAGAGCGCAACACCTGGAGAGTGGAGGCTGCCGAAGGGGAATGTCTCATCAGGCCCAAGAATGCCCGCCTATTCTGCCAATCCCAGGTTCGCCAGGATGAAGGCATACTCTTCGGCGATTTCGTACCACCGGGCGGTCCGTCCCGACCTGCCCCCGTGCCCTGAGCCCATGTCGGTCTTGAGCAGCAACAGGTTGTCGTCCGTCTTGACTGCCCGCAGCTTGGCCACGTACTTGGCCGGTTCCCAGTACGTTACCCGCGGGTCGTTCAGGCCCGCCGTAACCATAATCGGAGGGTAGTCTCCCGCCGAGAGCTGGTCGTAGGGCGAGTAGGATCGAATGTACTCGAAAGCGTTCTTGTCCTCGATGGGGTTGCCCCACTCAGGCCACTCCGGCGGTGTCAAGGGTAGGTCGGCATTGAGCATGGTATTCAGGACATCCACGAAGGGGACCTGGGTGACCATCGCGCCCCAGAGGTCCGGCGCCTGGTTCACCACCGCCCCCATCAGGGTCCCGCCCGCGCTGGCCCCGGAAATGGCGATCCGCCCCTCCGACCCGTACCCCTTGTCTGTAAGGTGGCGCGCCACATCGACGAAGTCGTTAAAGGTGTTGGTTCTCTCGAACAGCTTGCCGGCCTCATACCAGTGGTAACCCAGGTCATCTCCGCCCCGGACGTGGGCGATGGCGAAGATGAACCCTCGTTCTAGCATGGACAGGCGGGCAGATGAGAAGTACGGGGAAACGGCACTGCCGTAGGCGCCGTAGGCGTAGATATACAGGGGCGCCGAACCGTCCAACGGCGTGTCCTTGTGGCGTACGATGGAAACGGGGACCATCACGCCGTCCCTCGCGGGGGCCAGTTCCCTGATGGTAACGAATTGCGATGCGTCGTACCCGCTGGGAATCTCCTGCACCTTACGAACCTCGAGCTCTTTCGTGTCGATGTGATAGTCGATGTCCGTCCAGGGTGTGGTCATGGACGTGTACGAGAGCCGGAGAGTGTTGACGCCGAATTCGGGATCGAATTGGATGTAGGCTGTGTAGGCCTCCTCAGGGAATGGGATGTGCGTCTGATCGTCATTGCGATCGATGATGCGCACCTGGTCCAGGCCATCGACACGCTCCTCGACAGCGATGTAATCCTCCGTAACGTGAAAGTACTGAATGTATAGCGAGTCTGTGCCATCCAGAATGGACTCCCAGGCCGTCTCCGTGGGGTCGCCTTCGGGCGCAGTGGCGATCCGGTAGTTCTGGTGTTTGTCGTTGGTCATAATGACAAAGCGATCACCCTGGTGGTCAATCGAGTAATCGTGGCCTTCCCTCCTCGGAGCCACCAGGACTGGCTCGGCTGCCGGGTCGTCCGCATCGATCAGCCGGTACTCAGAAGTCACGTGGTCACCCCCTCCGATGATGACGTATTCCTCGGAGTTGGTGCCTGTTACCCAGACGAAGAATCCCGGGTCGGTCTCCTCGTAAACCACCGCATCGTCCTCGACTGGGCCACCCACGATGTGCCGCCGCACCTGAAACGGATGCCCGGTATCGTCCAGCGAAGTGTAGAAGAAGGATGAGTCGTCGCTGGACCAGACGGCCCCTCCTCTCGTTTCCTCGATCTCGTCTGGCAGCAATTCCCCTGTCACAAGGTCCTTTACCACGAGGGTGTACCGTTCTGACCCGTTGGTGTCGGTGCTGTAGGCCACCTTGGAGCCGACGTTGCTAACCGAAAGGGATCCCAGGCGGAAGTATTCCAGGCCCTCCGCCAACGCCGGCTCGTCCAGGAACACCTGGGAGTTGTCGGTGGGACCCTCTCTCGCATCCGGCCCGGATGCCGGCCAGCGCAGCCACTGGCGGTATTGGCTCCCCTCACCATACCTCCACTGGTAATACCAGTCCCCGCCCTTTCGGGGCAGACTGGTCAGTTCCGCCGGCTGGCGCCCCTCGATCTCCTTGTAGATGCTGTCAATCAGGTCCTGATAGGGTTCCATAGAGACGTCGAAATAGTCGTTCTCCGCCTCCAGATATGCCAGCACATCCTCGTCGTCTACTGTCGGATAGTCCTCGTCCTCCAGCCAATGCCAGGGATCCTCTACTGCGATCCCGTGATGGGTATAGCTGTGAGGACGCTCCCCGGCAATCGGTGGGGCAGGTACAAGGACCTGCGTAGCATCGGGTACAGGTTCCGGAGTAGCTACCGGCGTAGGATCAGGAGTTGCCGTGGGAGCGGGCTCCGGCGTTGGTGCGGGAGTGGCGGAGGGTTGCGGAGCTGCCGTGGGAGTGGGCTCCGGCGTGAGTGCGGGAGTGGCGGAGGGTTGCGGAGTTGCCGTGGGAGCGGGCTCCGGCGTGAGTGCGGGAGTGGCGGTAGGCTGTGGAGTCGCTGTGGCAACAGGCTCCGGCGTTGGCGAAGGTTCCGGAGTCTCCTCTGGTGCGGAAGTTGGGGCCGCTAAGGGCGTGGCCGGCGCTGTAGTAGTTGTTGGGGAAGGTTGGGGCGAGTCGCTTTGGCACCCAACAAAAATGAACGCGGCGACGGCAAGGGTGGTCAACAGAATCAGGGCGCGGTGTGGAAGGAACAAGCTGAAACTCTCCGGAAATAGCTGTTGAACTAGGAAGCGGCGTTAATTCTATAACGATGCAACCCAACGGGTCGAATACAACCTAAAAGGAGATGGATAAATGGGTACGCTTGATGAGAGCGCTCGAGTTGGTACAGAAAAAGGCCAAGCGCAGTTTGCAGATGATCTGCAAACAGTTTCTGCGGCACGTAATATTCTGAACACAATCTGCGTGGGTCCACGATGTTGCAAAGCGAACCAACTAGTATTACAACGACGTATTACAACGACGGTTGGTCTGATAAGATGATGGAGTAGTTGGGGAAGTGAGGCGGGGAGATGGACGCGGTAGCTTTCGAGCAGGTGTACGGGGCCTTTGGGGATTTTCACGCTTGCTTCGCGCCGCTGTTTGGCCGCCGGGAGACGCGGGAGCACAGCGGTCATTACATTCAGGCCCTGCTGGTGCAGTCCGGGGAGCGGCGCAACGCTGAGAACCTGTCGGAGACGGTTCCTGGGTCAGCCTGGGGGATGCAGCGGTTTCTCACTGATTCTCCTTGGGACGATGAGGCGATTATAGGACGGCTGCAGGAGTACTTGGGAACGCGGCTAGAGCATCCGGAAGGGGTGTGGGTGCTGGACGGCAGCGACTTTCCCAAGCAGGGGCGGAAGTCGGCGGGAGTGGCCCGGCAGTATTGCGGGAGGCTGGGGAAGGTGGCCAACTGCCAGGCCGGAATGTTCTTGGCCTATGTCAGCCCGTTGGGACGTGCCTTGGTGGACAAACGGCTGTATCTGCCGGAGAGTTGGACCTCGGACAAAGACCGGTGTGAGGCGGCGGGTGTGCCGGAGGATAGGCAGGGCTACCGGTCGAAGACGGAGTTGGCGCTGGAGATGCTGCAGCTGGCCTTGGCGCGGGGCCATCTGAGGGCTGGATGGGTCGCTGCGGACGATGCCTTCGGGATGTCGCCGTCATTCCGCGACGGCCTGGCGACCCTGGGGATCCGCTACGTCCTGGACGTTCCGGCTGGTTTTACAGTGTGGCCGCCGGAGCCCAAGCGGACCAGTCCGGCATACCAGGGCCGGGGGGCACCCCGCAAACCCAGGCTGGTGAGCGGGCAGCGGCGGACAATGCAGGAGCGCAGCGCTGAATTGCCGGCGGAGGCTTGGCGTGAGATTACGGTGGCCGAGGGAAGCCAAGGACCACGCAGCTACCTTTTCAGCGCCCAGCGGGTGCGGCCGACCAGCAGGCGCAAGCCCGGCGAAATCCACTGGGGCGTCTACCGCCGGAACCTGGACGGCAGCGAACCCCGCTACTATCTGTCCAACGCTGCAGAGGATACCCCGTTGGAGACCCTGGCATACGTGGGAGGCTCCCGGTGGCGCATCGAAACCGAGTTCGAGACGGAGAAAAGCGACGTGGGGCTGGACGAGTATGAGACCCGCACCTGGGCTGGCTGGCATCACCACGTGGCCCTGTGCCTGTTGAGCGGAGCTTTTCTGTTGGGCCTGCAACAGGCTTGGGGGGAAAAAGATGCCCCGAATCACGAGGCCGCAGGTGTACCGGGTGGTGCGGGAAATGCTGCCACGGGAACGGTTCGGGCCGGATGAGTTGCTGCGGTGGCTGGAGGATACGCAGGACAGTAACGAACGGGCCAGTCGCTCGCACGCCAAGCGCCGCGCCGCCGTGCGCCCATCCCCAGACATCCCTCCTTGAAGCGTCGTTGTAATACTAGCAGCCCGTCCGAGAAACAGGGGTGGTGAGCCGGTGGGGGTATGATGGGGCGGAGCATCAGACGAGCGGAGCGGTCAATGAGCAAGACCTACCTTCCCTACGATCCGGACCAGCAGTTGCTGCTGCCTGCGGCCCTGCAGGAGTGGCTGCCACCGGACCACCTGGCCTATTTCATCTCCGACGTCGTGGACCAGTTGGACCTCTCGGCCATCACCGCCCGCTACGAGGAGGAAAGGCGGGGCGGCCCTCCCTACCATCCACGGATGATGGTCAAGGTGCTGCTCTACGGCTACTGCAACGGGGTGGCATCGTCCCGTCGCATCGCCCGGCGTCTCCACGAGGACATCGCCTTCCGGGTGCTGGCGGCGAACAACACGCCGGACTTCCGCACCATCTCCGACTTCCGAAAGGACCATCTGGAGGCGTTGGGGGAATTGTTCCTGCAGGTGCTGGAGTTGTGCCAGCAGGCAGGACTGGTGAAGCTGGGGCATGTGGCCCTGGACGGCACCAAGGTGAGGGCCAATGCATCAAAGCACAAGGCGATGAGCTACGGGCGGATGAGGGAGAGAGAGGAGCGGTTGCAGGCCGAGGTGGACGAGTTGCTCCGGAAGGCGCAGGAGGTGGACGAGGAGGAGGACCGCCGCTACGGGAGGGACAGGCGTGGGGATGAGTTGCCGGAGGAACTGGCCTTCCGGGAGAGCCGGCTGCGGAGGATAAGGGAGGCCAAGGCGGCGCTGGAGGCTGAGGCACGGGCGGAGGCGGAGCAGGCTGAGTCCGAGGGCCGCAATCATCCCGGGGTGCCTGATGACAAGGCGCAGCGGAACTTCACCGACCCGGACTCCCGCATCATGCCCGGCCCGGGAGGGAGGGACTTTCAGCAGTCCTACAACTGCCAGGCGGTGGTGGACAGCGAGCATCAGGTGATCGTGGCGGCCTGTGCCACCGATCAGCCCTCGGACAAGGGTCAGGCCGTGAGCATGATTGAGGAGGCCATCCTGAACGTGGGCACAGTCCCAAAGGAAGTCTCCGCCGACGCCGGGTACTACTCGGCCAAAGAGGTGGATGAACTCTGCGCCTTGGGAGTTGACCCGTTCGTCGCGCCGGAGAAAACCCGCCATGGCTGGGTGCCGCCACCCGCGCCCCGCGGCCGCATACCCAAGGGACTGTCAGCCAGGGACCGGATGCGCCGCAAGCTGCGGACGAAACGGGGCAGGGAACGTTACGCCCTCCGGATGGAGACGGTGGAGCCGGTGTTCGGCCAGATCAAGCAGGGCCGTGGCTTCCGGCAGTTCCTGCTGCGGGGTCTGGCGAAGGTGAACCGGGAGTGGCTGCTGATCTGCGCTGGCCACAACCTGCTGAAGCTGTTCCGGTACGGGGCCGGGATGTCCGGCAGGGTGAGGGGCAAAGGCGCCACCGGGAACAACAGGGAGACGTGCCGGGCCATGGCCAGTGGGATTTTCAAGCGACAATCCGCATGTGGCTAACCGCACCACGCAAGAACTTTTGCCGCAGGGTAATCCCGGCTGACCGACACCGCCAGTTGGTCAATCCTCAGACGGGCTGCTAGCAGCGCCATCTTGGGTAAATCGACCTTGGGGCTAGAACAAAGGAACCGGCTCAACTGAGGGGCGCCATAAAATAGTCCGGGAGGGTATTTCCCCGGCCAAACAGGCCCTTGAAACCGCTTGATGCCCATCGACCGAAGCGCCACCAGAAGTCAGTTGAGCCGAGGTCCCGGTAATCGGGACCTCGGCTCAACATCTCGAACGGTCAAGCCGCCTGCGGTACCCTTGCCTTTAGTCGAACCCGTTTGCACCTTCCACCAAGACGGTTTCTCTGTCGCTCCTCTGGCTTCCCTCATACATGGTGAAGTAGTACATGTCCATCTCGAAAGCCTTAACCCGGTAGGCGACGTCCGTAGGCTCGTTGTTCGGGTCAGTGGAATCCCCGCTCCAACGAACAAAGTTCTTGTCGAACATGTGTCGGCCCGGAGCATCGAGGGCGGAACTCCAATCTGTTCGGTCCTCGTTCGCTGCCAACTCTCGTGCCTGTGTTGCGTTACCGCCCCAGTCTTCAAAGTAGTTTGACGTCAGGCGCCCTTCGCAGGTCCACTCGCCGTTCACGAACTCACAGCTCTCATACACATTGTCCAGTTCTTGAGTGCTGACCTGCCTGTCTTCGTCGTAATACATCTTGTACAACAGCTCGTGCTGAACGATGCTGTAGCCGGAAACGTTCGAGTGAGAGGAGTCCCAATGGCTCCAGTCGATGGTGTAACCTCCGTCGAGTTCCACTCTGACGACGGCGAACTTGCCAACGCTGCAATTTGCGATTAACCCATCCCGTTCGTCGTTTCTGCAATCCTCCGCGAAGCTTCCTTCCGAAGGCGGGTCCTGCTGGGGCGAGTCTGGCTGCGGCGGGTCCTGGGTTGGCGGCGCCTCGCGCGTCACCAGTACGGTGTAGGTGGTGGATGCGCTGCCCTGGTCTTCACTGACGACGATGGAAATCTGGGTTTCTCCCACAGCCAGGGGCACCTGGTGCCCGTTCCTGTTCGGTTTGCTGTCGGCTGGCGTGATTTCAACGGACACCCCTGAACTGGCCGTCGTGGTGGCCGTCACCTTGGTCTGCTTCTTTCTGTTCGGCACGTTCAGGCTGTACTCAAGAGAACTGCTGCTGAAGTTGAATGAGATGCCATTCAGGGTCAATGATGCAAGAGTTGTATCGGCCGTAGGCGGCGCCTTCACAGTACCGGCAGTCATGCCTTCTGCGCTCTTTCCTGACCCTTCGCCGTCCGTGTATTCTGCCATGGCCCTCAGGTACATACCCGCGTCACTCGAGCCAGGCATGTAGGCCTCTGTGGACGCTCCTGGAATGGTGGTCCAGCCCGTTACTCCATCCTGAGACTTCTCCCAGTGCCAGTCGCTGCTGTTCACCACATCCGGGTCGGTCAGAGTGGCCGTAACCGCTGTGCCTACCTCCGGCTCGTTTGACGAGAGGCTCACCGAGCCGGGCTCGTCGACATTAATCAGGTTGATCGTCAAGGTTATGGTGGCATCTACGGCATCGTCCTGGCTATGATCGGCGGCCTTGCCGTCTGACACCTGTAGATCGATATCCAGCGCCGGATCAGTCTCGAAGTCCAGCACCGCTCCGGATGCCACCTCCAGCCTGCCGGATGCGGAGTCTATGGAGAACTTGTCGGCATCCGCTCCCGACGCCAATGAATAGGTCAATGTGTCGCCATTGGGATCTGTCGCAGCCACGACAGCGCCGACCCTTTTCCCGGCCACGGAATTCTCGTTAATTGACCTCGTCGTGCTTGAACCCTCATCGAACGTGGGAGGTGCATTGTCTATGCGCACGGCTGCATCAGCTGAGGTGCCAAGAGCCTCTTTGCCAGTTCCCTCGCCATCATCGTAGGACGCCTTGACCCTCAGGTACTTGCCTGTATCTCCCACTACGGGCGTGTAGCTGTCCGACGTTGCACCGCTGATGTCGGACCACGTAACGGCCTCGGCGCTAGCGGCTGTCTGCCATTGCCACGTGAGATTGGTGATTGAGCCGTCGGGATCGCTGAGTTCCGCCGTCATCTCCCCGTTCACCTCGGGACTATCGGACGACAACGCGACGCTTCCCGGCTCTTCGACGTTGGTCACACTTATTGTAACCAGCCTGGATGTGTCATATGACTCGTCCGAATTGCCGAATCGATCCTTTTTGTCCTGCGCAATCACGCGGACGTAGTGGGTCTGAAGCTCCTCGTAGTCCAGCGATGCATCATCAATCAAGACTATCTGCCCGGTTTCGGAGTCACCCTCAAAATGGACTGTAAAGTAGTTGGAAAATATGTAGGTGATGGTGTCCGCATCGGGGTCACTTGCCGTTACCGGAGCCCCCACATAGCTGCCCCCTGCGGCATTCTCGGCGATTGAACGGGTAACGGGAGGGTCTTCCGTGAATGTTGGCGGACTATTGGATGGAGGTTCGGCCAGGACTACGTTGTCAGTCTGTGTATAAATGGTCTTCGAATTTACGCTGTCGTAGCCGTCTTTGTAAGTCGCCGTGAATCGCAGGTACATAGCTGTATCATGGGTCACAGGTGTGTACCTGTATAGTGTGCTGTCAGTATCTCTGTTGGAGGTTTCGACCCAGGTGGTCGTGTTCGAGCTTTTCTCCACTACCCAGTTGATCTGATTCCCATTGGACAGATCTACGTTGTCCGGGTCCGTTAGTGTGGCTACGATCTCGGTACCCACCTGCGGATGGGCGCTGCCCAGGATAATCTCACCGCTCTCGCCGACGTTAGTCACCTCTATCGTGAAGTCTAACTCATCATCCCAGCTGAGATCCTCTTGCCCTGACTCATCTTTATTGTCGCTGATCTGTATTTTGATTCTGTAGGAATTCGTGCTCTCGTAGTCCAGGGTTCTGCCATTCAAAAGCATGAACGTTCCCTGTAAATGAGAGAAAGGATTGTTGGGTGTGACTTGGTAGCCAAAATACAGGGTATCGTCATCCAGATCGGTGATGCCGAGCTGAGCGATGGATTCGTCCTGCTCTACGTCTTCGGCGACAGTGAAGACTGTGCCGTCGGCAGTAGTGAATTCGGGGTCGGCATTGTGAGTCACGCTTATCGTCACGTTGATGGCGTCGTCCGGGTCGGGGTCCAGCCCGTCAAGGCCGCTCTTGCTGTCGGTCACGGACACGGTGAGGGTGTATTCCTCTCCGCCGGAGAAGCCGGTGGCGTCGTTCCTTACGAAAATCTCTCCCGTCTGATAGTCGAGGCGGAACACCCCTAGGCCTCCGCTGGACAGCAGGTAGGTAATGGTATCTCCGTCGGGATCCGTTACCTGGGGAACCGAACCAACGTAATCCCCTGCGGCGGCGAGGCGATGAATCTTGAGGCTCGCTGAGGTCTCGTTGAAGGTTGGTGGAGTGTTGAGTTTCCCATAGGCGTAGAGCTTTTCGTCTTCGCCGTCCGCCACCCAGAATCGAAGGCCATGGCCAGTCAGTCCGATACCGGGGTCGTCGTTGTCCGGAACGGTCCAGAATTCCCGGAACCGCTTCCGGTTCCCGTTGTTAAGGCTGTATGCGTAGGCGTGCTTGTCCTCCGTGTCCATGACCCAGACGGTCTTGCCGTCGGACCATATTCCTGCGGGGTCGGCATTATTGTTGTGAAGGTCTATATCCCTGTCGGCCTGCCGGGCCCTGTTGGCAAGGTCGTATGCATAGAGCTTTTCGTCCGCGGAGTCAGAGACCCAGATGAACTCCCCGTCAGACCAGGTTCCCACGGGGTCTGCGTTGTCCGAATGCAGAGTGATCGACTTATAGGGTGCAAGCTGTCCGATTTTGTCGGATTCAGGGTCCATGGCATAGGCGTACAGGAAATCGTTGGATTGTCCGTCCTCCGCTACCCAAACGGTTGTACCGTCCGACCACATTGAGACCGGTTCCAGGTTAGTGTTCGTCAACTGCACATCCTCTCCCGAGCTCCGTGTCCCATCGCTCAAATTGTAGGCGAGTAATTTGCCGTAGTCAGACCTTCCTGCGTCTGCGACCCACATGGTCTCGCCGTCGGTCCATAGGCCGGTGGGCGTAACAGGGGCGGCGATGCCGAATTCGTCTCCAGAGTGTCTGAAGTCTTGGAGATGCATCGCGTAAATCTCGGTGTTTTCATTGTCAACTACCCACATCACTTCGCCATCGGACCAGATGCCCCTGGGGTCGCCATTTCCGTTCGGCAATCTGATTTCTAGGGTCGGAACGCGGTCCCCGTGCTCGGAGGAATTGGGATCCCTCTCGTAGACGTACAGCATGTCGTCATCGATGTCGCTGACCCACACCCTCGTGCCTTCGCCCCAGATACCCCACGGGTGGTCGTTGTCGCCATGAAGGTCGAACTTCCTGGTCGTTCAAACGACTCCCGTCGGTGGTGCTGTACGCATAGACGTAAGTATCGTCCTTGTCTACAACGAAAATTGTGGTGCCAAACCCCCACACTCCTCTTGGCCCGTCATTTCTGCCTGCCAGTGAAATGTCGCGGTTGGGAAGTCGTTGATTGTTGTTCGGGCTTTGCCTGTCCAATTGATAAGCGTAAAGTTTCTTGTCGTCCCAGTCGGCGGCCCACATCACCGTGCCGTCGGACCAGATGCCTTGTAGCTTTATGTTGTCCCCACTCAGGTAGAATTCCCCATTCAAAAGTCGTTGTCCGGTGACAGCATTGTAGGTAACAATCCTCTGCTGATTATTCGGCTGATCATTCTCCACAACCCAGAGAGTGTTCTGGTAGCCCCACATTCCCCTTGGGTCGTCATGGCCGGAGGCGAGTGCGAAAGTCTGTGATGGAATCGGCACCGTCGCGCTTGCTGTTTCTTGGGTCAATACAAAAATCACTATTGCCGTCGCCCCACTGATAATGATCAATAGCCGGCGAAAATTTAGAAAGGAAAGTAGTGCTCCCATTTCGTTCATCCTTGGCGGTGAATGTTTTGTTATCAATTTGTAGTTGGAGCAATCAGTTGAGATACTTCGATTGAAAATGGCACGACAATTCATCTGCGATCTCGTTGCACGGCAATCGATAAAAGGAGAGCAACAACGCTGAATCAGGCAGGCAAATATGATCAATTTGAGCCAACTCGGCTTGGCTATTGCTCATTACTCGATCCGGTGAAATGGAGCGTCCGGTAGATAGAGCAATGTGGAGCCGGAAAGTTCTACTAGTTATTAATCACTAGCTGATCGGAGAATGGCTATAGCATTGTCGTACTCCTTTAGTGAATAAAGACTTTTTGGTGTGATACAAAGATATCGGGCACTTATATAAATATCGTGGAAACACTCGACGTGTTCGTGAATATTGTGTGGTGAATTTGTACAAACAGAATCAGAAAACTGTGGTTAATAGTGGCCGTCGAATCTCCGGCAGCACTGTCCTGACTAACCAGCGGGCAAAAAGAAGGCTCCATAGATTTCGGAACGCTTGTACCACCATCCCCGCAGCCTGGAGGAGACCCCAACAGACTTTGCGGGCAACTCGGCGCCCCAATCAACGCAAGAGTTACGGGAATGACACCTCCCCGCTCCGTAGGGCCGCAATGCCATTTGCTGGTCCGTTCATCACGACCAAACCTGACCAGAACAATTCGACAAAGGGCCCGGGGACAGCCCGGGGCGGGTCGCCTTCCGCCTGCGCCAACGGGAGGGGCACGCCGGTGTAGGAGGCCAACCGCAAGGTGGGTATTTGCCAGCAGACCGGCTACCGAGGAAGGAAAAACCCAGCGCACGGGAGCTGCAGAGGTCACGCGGCTGCGGGTCCTCTCGATGGAGAACCGCAAGCTGAATCACCGGGCGGCCCACCTGTCCTGGGACAAGCAAACGTCCTGGTATGCGCCACGAATTCACCCCTGCAAGCTGCGGCCCCGGGCGGAATACCTGCAGGTCTCCTACGCCGTAGGCGAAGTCCGGGCCTGCGAGGTTAACTCACCGAATAGGGCAAGGGCTGGGCGGTGAATCACAAGCGGGTCTACCGGCTCTATTGCCAGGAGGGCCTGATGCTGAGGAACAAGAAAGCAAAGCGGCACATGTCGTGCCAGAGGCGGACGGAGCCGCCGCCGGCCGCTGGGTAGGGCGAAAATTGGTCCACGTGATTTATGAGCGAAGACCTACAGGGCAGGCGTCGGATCCGGCTCTCAACGATAGTCCATAACCATAGCCGTGAGAGTCTAAGCATCCCGACTCCCACGTGCCCAGCGTAGTCCGGCATCAGAGGAGAGGTGAACGTGGGGGCCTGCGCCGGCTTCCAATGACCATCAGGGTGGACAATGGCCCCGAGGCAACTGGAACAGTGGGAGGCCTACCTGAACGGGATGGAATTGGACTTCAGCCACCCGGGAAAACCCACCACAGGCGACGCCCTCTCCGTGGTAGCCAAGTGGCAATTTAGGCAGGAGTGCCTGAACGAGAAGGAGTACCTGTCCCAGTAGGATGATGAGGAGACTTTGGAATCCTGTCGGAGACAATGCAATGGGGAAAGGCCCCCCATCACGCTAGGGAACCTCTCCCCACGAGAGTTCGCCGAACTTGGCAGAAATAGCGGATCGACCCACAAGACTCGCGCCAGGCTTGGTAGAGAAAATGGGATAAGGCCAGCGCTTATTCCACTAACTTAGCGAATGGTACAACCTCAGTTCCAGGTTACGGAGCTGCACTGGTGAGCTTGGCGGTGCCGTCGGGGTCAATTGTCACCCCTACTAAAGGAGCCACCTTGTCATTAAAGATTGCGGCGGTTACGGTATTTGGGCCGCCAATCCGCTTGACCCAGTTGGGCAACACCCTCTCCATAGCGATTTGCCCGATGGCTTCCCGGATCTCTGGGCTGAAATCCACGTACTCCATACCCGCTGCGACGTTGGCATCGATTGAATCGCGGGCCCAGCTTTCAGTGCCGTTCCAAGTCTCCTCCTCGGTCTTCTGCCCTTCCTCCAACAGTATTTGCTGGATGTCTTCGGGGAGTTTGTTCCACTGGTCCAGGTTCATGGCAAGGATCACGTGGCCCCGCGCCTCTATCGGCCCCACCAAGTAGTCTGTTACCTCGTACCATCTCTGGCCGAACCCGGCAGAGCCGGCGGTAACACCCGCGTCAAGGATGCCCCTTTCCAGTGCCACGTACACCTCGGAGAAGGCGACGAACTGGGCGTCCATGTTCAGTCCGTCGAGAAGGTCGCTTAATGAGGCGCTGTGACTCCGGACTTTTAACCCCTCAAGGTCCTCGACGGTGTTCACTGGTGTCTTACTGAAGATGAATTGGTTCTCGAAGAATTCGTAGAGGATGACCTGGGAGTTGAATTCTTCACGCATCATTCTGACTTCGTCCTCGCGGACGGCACGGATGACCTTGCCCTGAGTTTCGGCGTCGGGATACACACCCCACAGCTCGCCCATCTCTATCAGCGGGAATTCTCCGGCAACGTATCCGCTGTAAATCATCGCGAAGGATAGTGTCCCGTTTTTCAGAAGGCCCAGGGTGTCCGGCCCGGCGATGCCCAGTTCCGGATAAGAGTTCATATTTATCTCTACCCGGCCGTCGGTGCGCTCGTCGACCCTCTGGACAAACCTCTCCATGGCCTCGAAAGTCGGGTGAGTACGGGTGATGGCCGTGTATTGGATACTAAACTCCGGCTCGTTGGCCTCGGTGCTGGAGGTACTAGCGGCCTCGGAGGCTGTGGCGGCAGTTGCTTGGGTGGCTGGGGCAGTCTGTCCGCCCACATTTCCACTATCCCCGTTTCCTCCACAGGCTGCAAACACTCCGATCAGCATGCCGATTAGTCCTACTAACAGAAGCTTTACCATGTCCTCACCTCTCTTACTTCGGGGTCCACCTGAATTCTGCCCACGCCTTCGAGGTTTTCTTGCCTTTAGAGGGCCTTTTGCCGACCATTCCTCCTGGCTAAACAACCGTAAGGCCCACTCAGACCGACGCCAGATAGCAATAGGGGATTATGGTATTGGTTACTAAATAGCACAGTCAAGACTAATAACGTCGTAATAATAATAATAGAAACAATATTGTTGTAATAATAACGATATTATATACACAGAAATATAAATACTCAGCAAATGATTGCTGTAATTCGACAGACTCTTTTCGTCTGCCCCCAAATACCCCGACGCAGCATCTCCACCTGGAATGCGTTGGCCAAGGAAAGATAACGACCACCGGGCGGTGGCCTGTGAACGCCTCGTCAGCAATTGTGCAGAGCAACGTCCCTCCGGGCTAATCCTTCCGCAGAGCAGGGCATTCCCAACTCGCCTAGCCCCGGCCTTCTATGGGCCGGGGCTATAATGGGGCCCTCCATAGGGTTCACAACAATCAAGCGACAAAGGGGTGCGACATGGCACGGTTATCCGTTTTGACCAGGGATCAGGCCCCAGCTCAGTTCCTGGAAGCATTCGACGCCGAAACAGCAGAAAGCGGCGGAGTGGTGGAGTCCGGACCTGGCTCCGTTATGATCTACAGTCCAGAATTGCGCAGGAGGGCGAACCACTTCGTTGGCTACTTCCGCGAAGTCACGGATCTGCCTCACAAGCTGCAGGAACTCGCCATGCTGCTGACCGCCCGCCACATGGACTGCCAATACATCTGGTACGCCCACGCCTCTAGGGGACGCCAGCAGGGGCTCAGCGACGAACTGGTCGACAACCTGCGCGACCGTAAGCCACTGCCGGATATGCCCGCGGACGAGGCCGCCTTGGTGGGCTACTCGACAGAAATGTTCAACAACCACCGGGTCAGCTCAGAGACCTACCAGAACGCGGTTCAGCAAATCGGTACCAGGTGGCTCGTTGAGTTGACGACCATGATGGGCTACTACACCACGCTGGCCTACAACGCCAACTCGTTCGAAATCGATCTCCCCGAAGGCGGACCCGAGCCAGTGCTCCCTGTCTAGTGATTCAAGACATACACGAATTGCCAATCAATGAATTTCCACCAATCGAGAACGGTCAGGAGAGGGAAGGAATATGCCTGAACAAAAACGCATGACGACGCGCTTAAAGGAACTGTTCGAACGGCCCGAGATTTTCGTGCTCGCCGGTGGAATGAACGCCATGGGCGCGAAGATGGCCGAAGTCGCGGGGTACGAGGCATTCTACATGTCCGGCGGAAACACCTCGGCCCAGTTGATGGGCTGGACCGAGGGCGGCACCAGCATGCGCGATATGGTGGACAACGCCCGGCGCATCGTGAATACGGTCGAAATCCCGGTGTTCTGCGATATGGATACTGGCTACGGCGACGCAATCACGGTCTACGAAACGGTGAAGGAATACATTCGCGCCGGAATAGCCGGCACCCATCTCGAAGACCAGACATACCCGCCCAAGACCGGCCCGCGCCGCCGCTGCGTTTCCATCGAGGAGATGGTCGGCAAGCTAAGGTCCGCAATGGATGCCAAGATGGAATTCGATCCCGACTTCGTCATCGTGGCCAGGTGCGACTTCGCCGGAGTGCCCGGGTCGACCTTCGAGGGCGTAATGGAGCGCTGCCTGGCCTACAAGAGCCAGGCCAACCCGGACGTCGTCTGTCCCGCGGTGTCATCGTGGGAGGACAACAAGGAGGCCATCCGGCGCATTCCCGGACCGGTGCTCCCCCTGTTTACCCACGGCAGCCAGACCCATCCCACTCTTGAGGAGTTGCAGGAGGCGGGCGCCGCCGCGGCCTGGTATCCATCCCTCACCACAATGGCAGGACTGCAGGCGTCCTGGGACTTACTCCACGATTTCCAGGAGCGGGGCACCGGTGCCATCGACGACTTCCTGGCGTCCGCCGCTCAGAGCAGGTGGGGTGTGGCCAGCAACGGCGGCATCCTGGGTGCGGATCGCATCAGGGAGATGGAGGACAAGTACCTGCCCTAGCCCGGGCTCTACCCGGCTGTCGCAATTTGGAATGTTGCTGGCAAAACTAAAGGACGTGAAGACGGGGCAACCCCCGAGTCCGATCGTCATTTGCTCTCTGAGGCTGCCCGCATTGCCGCCAGACCTTCGGTGAGTCCCGGTTGAGGCAACCCGAGGGCTCGCATTGTCGAGGTGCTATCCAGGCCCAGCCTCTCGGAAGCCGTAATATCCTTGCTCTCGGGGCCTCCGGGGGCAGTATTTTCAGCGACCACCAGGTTTCTATCCAGATTAAAGCCCTCGGCGACAGCGAGAGCAAAGTCAAACATGCTTACCCAGTCCCTGCCTGACACGTGTTGAATGCCCTGGTGGTCGGCCTCTACCAGGGCAGAGATTCCGTCCACGAGGTGCTCCACGTAAACGGGCGTACGAAGCACCTCGATGGACCCCACGTACTGTTGTCCGCTGCGCAGGCGTTCGATCAGCCACGTAACGAAATTCCGCCTGCCCGGAGCTGGCCAACCGTAAACGATGCTGGTACGGACGATACTCCAGTTGGAGGCCAACCTTGCTACTTCCCTCTCAGCTTCCCGCTTGGTGCGGCCGTAGTGGGTGGTGGGATTGGGTGCATCGTCCTCCGAGTAGAACCCTCTCAGGCCATCAAATACATACTCCGTTGAAACAAAGATCAGCTTGGCATCCTCTTGTCGGCACAACCGCGCAATCGTTGCAGTCGCATCGACGTTGATCGAGGTGGCGGCTGTGGGGTCTCTTTCACAAGCTCCCACATCCGCCATGGCCGCTAGGTGGACCACCACCTCCGGGCGGGAGGTCTGGAACAGCCGCTCTACCTCGGAGCGGTCGGTAAGATCCACCCGGTGCCAGGAATTACCATCGGCGGCGGGTGGCCGCGAAAAGAACGTCCCAAAAACGTCATGGCCATTCAGATCGCCTAGGCGTCGAATCAGGTATCGCCCGATGAACCCGCTGGCACCAACGATCAGGATTCGCAACCACTACCTCCCTTGATGGCCCGCACATCCGGCCTCAATGCCCATGACCCAGGCGCCACGGGCCTGCTGAGCTGGGGAAAAGGCAATACCCAGGGTTATTGGTATATCTCCTCCCCGCGCTGCAGGCGGAGCGCGATCTGATAGGTCTGGCCCTCCGCCCTGGGAGTGGGGGAGTGTGCGGCCAGGAATCGCGACAGAGCGATCAAAACGTGGCGGCCGGATTCCGTTCCTCTTCGCGTTTCGAACTGCTTGAACGCCGCATCTACGATCTGGAACGAATGGAAATCCGCGTCCTCCCTCAGCATCATCCGGCCCAGGGTGGCCAGTATACCCTCGGGTGGGCAATCGCCAGCCAAGTAGCCTGACACAGCCTGCGCCGACTCCTCCACCTGCTGGCGCACGTCCACCATCTCCAGGAGCCGGTCAAGCTGCTCTGGTCCCGGCAGAGGGCTTGGTGTGGCGTCGGGGATTCGCTGGGGTGGCATGTTGAGGAAACGGTCCAGATATATGCTGATGGCCACGTCGAAGGCCCCACGCAGCAGCTCAGGCGTCGGCGCGCGCCGCAACGCCTGGTGCAGCGAGTTCGCTGCCGTGAGGGTGTTGTGCACCGTGTCCCAGTCCCGGAACTCGTTCGAAAGGTGAAAGTGGGCCATTCGCAGGAAAGAGGCGTGGGCCACTGCAGACCCGATTTTCTCTGGGGTAGCCCCCTCTGCAATGGCCGTCTTGATTGACTCGATAATTTCGCCCGGGGAGTCTCCCAGAATATGGGATGCCAGTGATTCTTCCCCATCCCAGCTTCCGTAGTGGGCGCGACCCTGCTCTAGCAACACCGGCAGTTCCGCCCTGGCTTGCCAAACCAGCGAGGCCAAGTCGATGGGCTGCCGCCACTGGCTGAGCTCCTGGCTGCGCCGTGCCCTCGCCATTCCGTGCACGAGACTGGGCAGCACCTGGGAGGCCATCTCCCACCCGAGGTGATCCAGGAGTTCGAACGCCTTGTTGGCAAAGTCCACCACGTGCCCAGCGTCGAGGTAGATATGGTCGGTGGCGGCCATAAAGATCATGTCGGCAATTTCATTCTTGGAGAAACCCAGTTCGATCGCGGTGATCAGGCACCGCTCGGCTCCTTCGTCGTCCCGAACGTCGATAAAATTTCGGAACCATCTGGCAAAGACCTCGGGACGGGTTTCTCCGGTCGGCAGGGGCTCCACTGAGAAACGTGGGGCTTTGCCAGCACACTCCCTGGCAACGTGCCGAAGCCCTTGATACAAGGCCCTTGGGCGGTCCTCCTCGTGAAGCAGTGGCAGGATGTTGGCGGTGCAGGTCATGATGCTCATGGCCGCACCCCACCCGTTAGCCGCATAGGTCGTTCCGAACCGGGCGCCTGTCTCCAGCGACTCACGGTAGTCCGCTCCCGCCGCCTGCAATCCCAGGACGGACTTGGCGATGACTAGGCGGATGTTGTGCTCCAGTCCATCCTCCAGCCGGCTCCGCCAATGCCGGCCTTCGTCTCGGGGCGCAGGATTAGGGTCGACCCACACCTCGCCGTCCACCACCGACACCGGGAAACCACGTACGTCGTCAGCAAACGGATTGAAAGTGCCGCCGCTGGAGAGGTCAAAGCGGGCATGGTGCCAGTGGCAGGTCAAAATGCCGTCGCTGACGCTGCCCCGGTCTAGGGGGAAGCCCATGTGTGGGCAGCGATTGTCGACCGCATAGACCTCGCCGTCGTGGTGAAATACGGCTATGGCGTGTCCACCTCCCGTGACCACTGTGCAGCCGCGCTCCTGTAGCTGTTCCAGAGTGCCGACTCTTATTCGTCCCTTCACTGAAGTTGCCATGATTTCGCCTCCCTGGAATGAGCGATTTCCACGATGCCGGAAAAAGAGGCCGGATTTGGCGGCGCACTTGCTGGGTAGGAGAAACTATCTGCTCCCCGCCGACCTGCCGCCGTCCACCATGTAGACACCCCCCGTGCAGAAGCTGCTGTCGTCGCTTGATAGGAACAGCATCATCCGCGCCACTTCCTCGGGGTTTCCGTAGCGTTGCAGTGGTATGCGGTCGGCGAAGGCCTGCTTCGCCACATCAACCGTAACGGTCGAGTCGTCGAACGCCGCCACACGCATCTCCTCGATCGATCGCATCATCCGGGTCTCGATGGGCGATGGGTTCACGGTGTTGACCCGAATGCCATCCGGCGCACCCTCCAGTGCCGCCGTGCGCATCAGGCCGATAACGGCGTGCTTGCTGGTATTGTAGGCCGACATTTCCGGTGTCCCGCCAATCCCGGCAGTGGACGAGGTGATGACAATGCTGCCTCCCCCGCGCTCACGCATCACGGGGACCGCGTATTTGATGCCCAGCCAGACCCCCTTTACATTCACCGCCATTACCCGTTCGAAAACGTCGACTGGATAGTCGGTAATTGGAGAAAGGCTTCCCTCAATGCCAGCGTTGGCCAGCAGCACGTCGACACCGCCCCAGCGGCTTACGGCTGCGTTGATATAGGCTTGGGTCTGCTCCGGTTGAGTGACGTCCGCAACGGTGTAACTCGCCTTGTCCTCGCCGATTGACCCCACCGCCTGCTGCAATGCGGCCTCATCAAGATCGACCAGCGCCACCCGTGCCCCCTCCTCGGCAAACAACCTTGCCGCTGCGCTGCCTATACCGCCTGTTGCGCCGGTGATCACGGCCACTTTTCCTTCCAAACGGGCCATTTCCAAACTCCTTCAGTGAATGCGTTTCAGATCTGTTCCGGTTTTTTACCACCCTCTGCTTCAATTCGACAAGCTTTGGGTTGAGCCACGCAGGGATCTCATTCCTGTATCCAACCCTCCACCCATATCTGCTGCAACTTACTTGCACCCCACGTCGCTAACCCGGCAATGCTGCAAACTCCGCGAGGCGACGGTCCACGCGAGCCCCGACTACGGAAACAGCAATGGCCCATTTCGGATCCTCGTTCTCGCAGGGTCGGCGCCAAATTGATGACCAGGGCAATCGCGTCTTAAACGCCGGAGGCCCTATAAGTCGTCATTCCCGCGCAGGCGGGAATCCAAACCCCCGTTTACCCTCGCACCTGGAACCGAAGGAGGCACTCCCACTCCCACTCCCATATCCACCGCCATTCAGACCAATTATTTGTGCTGAGTAATAAGACGCGATTGCCCTGATTGATGACAGTTGCTGGTTGCGTCTTTCGGCTACTCCCGGCTAGCATAGATATTAATGAAAACGACCCTCAGGGAATCAAGGAGTATTCGTCTGGTTCAGGGTTGCAGGCCTAAAATGACTGGAAATGATCGGATTTGATCGGATATTGAATAAAAAATCCGGATACACAGCGCTTACGCTGCCTTGTCTCTCAGAGCGGACATGTACAGGGCAACCTGCTTTGACCCCAGGCCTGCGGGCGATGGGTCTCCCCACCATAGTGTCGCCGCTCCGGATTAGCTAGGCCACAATATCTCGAAGAACCTAGGGAAGCGGCGCAATCCGGCCCTGAGGGCGGCGGCCGCACATACCCGATTCCGACACTACGAACAGGCCCTTGGAACTAGTTCGCCCCGCCCGGACTACTCCAACAGCCCCATGCTCGCCAGCATGAAGGCATACTCCTCAGCCACCTCGTACAGCCGGTCGAAGCGCCCCGACCGTCCCCCGTGGCCCCCGCCCATGTTTGTCTTCAGTAGCAGCGGGTTGCTGTCCGTCTTCAGCGTCCGCAGCTTGGCCACGTACTTGGCTGGCTCCCAGTAGGTAACCCTGGGGTCGTTCAACCCCGCGGTGACCAGTATCGGAGGATAGTCGCGCGGCTTCAGTTGGTCATACGGAGAATACGACCGGATGCAATCGAAGGCGGCCTTGTCCTCGATGGGATTGCCCCATTCGGGCCATTCGATGGGCGTGAGCGGCAGGCTGTCGTCCAGCATCGTGTTCAGCGCGTCGACGAACGGGACATGTGCGGCCACTGCACCCCACAGCTCCGGTGCCTGGTTCACCACTGCACCCATCAGCTGCCCGCCGGCGCTGCCCCCGGCGATCGCGATGCGTCCCTCCGATCCGTACCCCCCCCCTAGGAGGTGACGGGCAACGTCTACGAAGTCATTGAAAGTATTGGAGCGCTGGTCCAGCTTGCCTGCTTCGTACCAATGGTATCCTAGGTCGTCCCCGCCACGGATGTGTGCAATGGCGAAAATGAAACCCCGGTCCAGCAGCGAAAGACGCGTGGTGGAAAAGGAGGGAGGCATAGCGAGGCCATAGGCCCCATAACCGTAGAGGTACAGGGGAGCAGTCCCGTCGACCGGCGTTTCTCGGTGCCGGACGATCGATATTGGGACCCGAGCTCCGTCACGAGCGTCCGCCAACATCCTTTCCGTAACGTATTCAGAGGCCTCGTAGCCGCTGGGTATCTGCTGAACCTTGCGAATCTCCACTTCCCCGGAGCCGACGTGATAATCGAACACGGTCGTCGGAGTCACCATCGATGAGTATTCAAGCCGCAGCGTGTCCGTCTCAAATTCCGGGTTGGTGTCCAGATGAGCGGTGTAGGCCGACTCGGGGAACTGTACGTAAGTAGTTTCCCCAGCGTTATTGACAAGGCGAATGTGGTCCAGTCCGCTTATGCGTTCCTCGACGGCTATAAAGTCCCGAAAGGTCTTGAAGGCGCGGGTGTAGTGCTCGTCTGAGGCATCCACCAAGGGAGTCCAGGTTCTTTCGCTAGGATCGTCCTGCTGGGCCGTCGCAAGGCGGGAGTTCTTGTGGGTGTCGTTGGTCCGGATGACGAAGCGGTCCCCCTGGTGGTCCACCGAATATTCGTGGCCGGTCCGCCGGGGAGATACGACGAGGGGAGCGGATTCCGGTGCCGTCGCTGGTATCAGCCAGACCTCGGATGTCACGTGGTCGCCAGAGCCGATGAGAATAAACTCGCGAGATGTCGTGTTCGATAGCCCCACGAAAAATCCCGGGTCCGTCTCCTCGTATACAACTGCATCTTGGGTAACGGGTTGCCCCATCACGTGCCGGCGGACCTGCCACGGCCGCCAGTTCTCGTCCACCAGCGTGTAGAAAAACGATCCGTCGTCCGCTGCCCATACGGCGCTACCCATGGTTCCGGCAATCTCATCGTCAAGCATTTCTCCGGAACCCAGGTCCCTCACCACCATCCGGAACCGTTCAGAGCCGTCGGTGTCTGTGCCGTAAGCCAGCAGGGAACCATAGTTGCTCACCGATGCGGAGCCCAGGCGGAAGTACTCGAAGTCCTTCGCCAGTGCTGGCTCGTCCAGTATTGTCTCGGCGTGCGCAGTCGGCCCAGTTCGATCATCAGCGCTGTTGGCTGGCCAGCGCTGCCAGACTCGGTATTGACTGCCCTCCTGGAAGCTCCACTGGTAATACCAATTTCCCCTCCTCCAGGGCACGCTGGACAGGTCAGGCTGCTGCCGTCCCTTGATTTCTTCAAAAATAGCGTCTATAAGCTCCTGTTGGGGCGCCATTGAGGTTTCGAAGAACGCGTTCTCGGCATTGAGATACGCCAGCACGTCGGGGTCTTCCACGTCTGGATAGCCGGGGTCACGAAGCCAGTGCCACGGATCCTCGATCGTAATCCCGTGATGGGTGGAACTGTGCGCCCGCTCCCCGGCAACAGGTGGGCCCAGCACTGGGGACATTTCAGCGTAGTTTGAGGAATCAGGAGTGGGGTTCCCCTCAGGAGATGGCGTTGGGCGAACAGTCATGACTGGCTCCTGGACTGCGAGTTCCGTCGCTCGACAGCGCGGCGGGATGAGGTGTTCATGCTACTCCAGATGGTCGCTTTCTGTATTCTTCAAGCGCAGTCTCATTTGGATTCTCCCGCGACAGCCACACGCTGCTGGACCTGATAGCGCAGACTTACCATTGTTGATGGATGCTTACACAAGCCACGCCACTGCTGGCCTTGATCCGCACAAGTGCCGAGACTCACTTGGGACCAATGCCTGTGTTGCATAAGCAGTCTTGACGCCTTGTGCCTCCGAGTTGTCTCAGGCTCTGTAGGACCTGGCAATTGAATCGTGGCCGTTGAACACAGGGGCGAAAGCCGCTCCAATCGAGACGGCAGAATAACACTGCGGCCTCCACCATTTGGTAGAGGCCGCAAACTACTTACTTGCTGGAAGCGTGGTGTCAGTCCTATTCCGATCCCATATCCTTCAGGGCCTCTCTCACCTCGCCCTGGAGAGTCCGAAATACTTCGCCTACCGTCCCTCGGGCATCGACCATTACGAAATTGTGCTGCTTGGCCAGACCACGGAACTCCTTGATCAATGCCGCCTGGTATCGTATGAAGTTGTCGTACAGGTCGGGGCCACGCAGAAAGTCTTCGCCTGATTCCCAGTGGTCCATTTGGCGCACCGAGAGTACCCGGGGCAACAGGTGCTCCACGTCTACGTCCAGAAAGAGGACCCGGTCCGGCACCAGGGCGAATTCAAAAACATCGTTCAACCAGCCCAACGGTACCCCTCGCACCCTTGCCCTGGCGATAATCGAAAAGATGTACCGGTCTACCAGGGCCACCATGCCGGTTCGCAGCGCCGGCACGATGCTCCTCTCCATGCGGTCCCAGAAGTCTGTGGCGTATAGCAGGTTCAGTGTGAGCGCGTCGAGCGTGTTCCCGCGCATGGCCCGGTCTATGCCCGAAGCGGCCACCTCGGAACGCCGGAACCCGGAGACCAGCACCGCATACCCCTCGGCCTCCAGCCACTCTTGGAGCATTGCGATCTGGGTTGAACGACCAACCCCGTCTGTCCCCTCCACCACGATGATTCGACCGGGAACGGGTTCTTCTCCCATTCCGGGTGGAGTGTGACCATAGAAGCTCATTGTTTTCATTTCACCGCTCTCGCTGTGACGCTCCGACGGAACCTGGGCTCTTAATCCCTGCTTCTTTCCAAGCGGAGTATGTCCTGCTCTGTCAGTCTCCGCCGGGGCGGATCGGTGATGTAGCGTCCCGACAATCCCGCATGGCCCAGCGCCTCGGGAACGCTTTGCCCGCCCACTTCCATCGAGTCCTCAATCAGCGGTTCAACGTAGCGTCGGACCTGCTGTTGTTGCACCGCTATCGGCAGAGTGGCGTCGATGGTAATCAGGCCGAATTCCTCGGTCATTCCCTCGTACTCGTCCAGAAGCTTGTTTTGAAAAATACGGAATGACTCCTGACGGTTGTTGGAGAACCCCATGTCCTGGCCGGCCTCGTAAAATTTCATGTCCGCACGTCCAGAGCCGATCCGTTCAATCGACACGTCCAGCGGGACCCTGAAATACAAGGCGAGAGTGGGCTGCACGGCAAAGGAGTAGATCCGCCGCACCCAGTCCCGGTTCACGCCCCGTGTCGCGTCTCGGGCGAAGGCTGTATAGACGTACCGGTCAGCAAGGACAATCGCCCCCGCCCGCAGTGCGGGCAATATCTGGGCGTGCACTCGGCTGGCGAAATCTGCAGCGTGGATCAGGCTGAAAGACATGGGGGTGAGGAGTTCGTTAACCTTCGCCTGTTTCGTAGTCCGCTTGACGATTGGAGACGAGTTCCACTCGGTGAACACCGTGACGAGATTGCGGCTCCTGAGCCATTTCTGCAGCAGGTCTACCTGGGTGCTCTTTCCGGAACCATCTATACCTTCGACGATAATAAGCCTTCCCGGATACTCACCGTCGTCGGGATGCTGGCCGTATCGCTCACCCATGCTGTATGCGTGATTGCTTTGAAGCGTGGCCATTTTCCTCTCCCTCATTGGTGCATTGCTAAACCCGTGGCTTACCGGGCCGTCGCCACTCTTGCGCCTAATTGATCAGTCCCTACGCAAGGCTGATGCCGATTGCACCCAGGACGATTGGCTCGGCAATTCAACGGTGAGTCAGTACTCGGATGTTTCAGGGATTGTACCAGTTGACGCCCAGATTGCCAGTGGCGGCGTGAGTCAGAGCGACGTTGCTACTCGCCGGGTTAACGGTCCGCTATTCCGTTGTCTCCGAAATGCATGTCCCCCAACTTCCACAACTCATTCCAGATTTCTGACAGCAGCCGCTTGCCGAGCCTCATGACACATCTTCAGCATCGCATCCTGATGATCCTGAGGCGTGGGAGCCCAAACACCGTGCCTTGCGCTATAAATAAATCCATTATGGCTGCCCTCGCCCAGGCTCCAATAAATCCGAATCACCGGAATGTTGCGCAATTTGACAGAGATGGACAACATTCCTTACCCCGTTGAACCGGTGCCAAACCCGACCGCGGCCCTGCCGGTCCTCTGCGTCACGACGCAGGCAGTTTTTCACGGAACTTGGAACCAAGGGTAGTGTGCGATCAGCGGTCAAGGGTGAGGCCCAAGGACAAAATGGAGTTCGGCCACAGGAATTTGAATGCCCCACGTCCCTCTCCGGAGACACCGAGTACGGGGTCATTGGCCCCGTCGGACGCAGCAAAATAACGAGGACCGGGGATGAAATCGTCCCGCGAACTCAGGACCAGGGTGCTGGAAGGAAACTGGCTGCGCAGGCCATCCAAAATACCAGAGAAACCTTCGACATTGCCCAGGGCGCGTATCGAGCCATCCATGTCGGAGGCGTGTAGCAACTGAAGGGTGAAGATGGTTTGGTCAATGCTGGCAAGGTTCTGTTCCGACCGACCGTCTGTAGCCTCGTCGTTGTGTTTTGTGGCGTCCGTGGCAACGGAAGTATAGGAGAGGTCGAAGACAGAGAGGACAGACCAGGTAGCCTCGTTGCCTGCTCCACCAATTCCAGGCGCAAGTCAGCAAGTTCCCGCTGCAATTGGGCTACCGAATCCTCTAGTGATGCTGCGGCTTAGTAAAGCGACAGGTATTCCCGTTCCAACTCACCCAGCGACTGAGCAATGTCCCGTGAGCCAGCCCTCAGTTGACTGACATCCTCCCTGAGGAAGTCCGCATCCCTTTGCAGGGCGTTGATCTCGGAAGTCCCTCCAATGGGTTGATTACCCTGGCTGCCAGTGCACGAAACAGCAATCAGGAATACCACTGCAACCATCGCAAGCTGGCCATAGAACTGGGGCCTTAACCGCAAGCTGCTTTCGAGGTTCCTGAAGTCAGAATTCCCTGCCGCGCCCTTCACTGCTGCGCCTATGGTAGCGTCGCGAGTAGCCGAAAGCGGTTATGAAAAGGCACCGACGCCCTCAGAAACCTCGATCAGCTCGACGCGAGATAACTGCCAAGCCTGCGGAGACGAAATTGCGCCCCACTTCGACCGCTACCCGTCCGAACATCGTCTGAACTCCCCCGAACCTCGGGCAAGAATGGACTGCAATTGCGGCCATAACGGCGCTGAAGCGAGGATCCTGCCTCCCTATGGCTTGGTGCCCACCGCACAATGGAATGGTGTTGCTATGAAGAACGTACCGTCGGATTCCGCCTGCTCCACCGCCGACCGCCACTCAGTGGCCTCCTCCGCCGTAAGGGTTGGCAGGATGCCACCCTGCAGAAATTGAAGCCTCATCCTGTCCGAGAAGGTACTGATGAACGGGAACATTCTCATATTCGTCAAGCCCAGCCTGGAAAACCGTTGATAGAGAGACGCATCGTCGCAACCCTGGGGATGACCTCGGTCCTCGACCCACGGAGGAGACTCGATTCGAGCCTTCAGGGCGGGACTCAAAGGCAGATTAACCCAGCGGTTCATGTCGTGGGCGTGTCCCAACACAGCTACCCTGCCTCCTGGTTTGGTGGCCCTTAGCATCTCCGGCAGCATCAGATCAGCGTTTACCCGCTGAATTACGGTGCTGGAAAATGCAACATCAAAGGTGTTGTCATCGAAAGGGAGCTTCTCCGCGCTGCCTTCCCGGAAATTAACTGCGTCTTCGAGCCCCTCGTGCCTCGCGATTTCGGCGGCCTCCCGCAAGAAGAAGGCGTTAACGTCCATGCCTACAATAGAGTTGTTCCCGGCTGTCCGACGGGCCAGCCAGCGGCACAGCACGCCAGTGCCGCAGCCGACCTCCAGGACCGTTTCTCCGGGCTGGATGTTGGCCTCGGCAATGAGATTACCCACGGCGGCCAGGTAGCCAGGCGTGCGGCCTCTGGATTCGAGGCTGGCCACCATGCCCAGGGCCGGCCCACTGAGAGAAACGACGCAGTACCGTTCGGCCAGGGAGGCGACTAGCGGCCCCCACTGGGACGGCGCGGCTCCCAGCGGCAGCAACACTAGCGGGGGGCCTGAGCCCTGCACCTTGAAGTATATGCCGTCCGCCTCGCCCTCCTTGAGGGACGCTGTAACTCCGGCAGGGGCATCCCGGGCGTCCATCCTGGCCAGGAAATCCAGCATGGCAGGCCGGATGTCGTCGTCCCGCAGCGCCGCCAGGTCGTTGTAATTGTCGGGGTAATTGCAGTCGAACAAGGTAACCACCGAGGCGGACGGAAGAGACGCCATGTTTTCGCCTATCGTTTCCGAGGCGCCTCCCCGGTCGGCGTTGAAGACGAGTAACCGATCAGAGAGGGGAGCGAGGGCCAGCGAATCAAACCCCAGCGGGCAGACCAGGGATAGGGAAGCAACTACGTCCGGGATACCGGCCACTATCCCATGCCAGTCGTTGAGGCCCCGGGCGGCAAAATGGGCCCGCTCCATCCCCAGTTGCCGCAGGACCGCGACTATCCTGTCCTCAATGCGAGTGTCATCTTGTGCGTTCATCTGCCCCCCGGCCTCAAGCGTCTACCTTGAGTTGAAGTTCGTGGCATCTGCGGCTGTAACGCCGAAATCAAATGGTCGTTGGTACCAGACATACTAAACCAGAGCCAAGCAGGTGTGTAAATCAGGATCACTTTCTCGCCCAGGTACTGAGCATTGCGGCCAAAGAAGAATTGTCGGCTGCTGGAGAACCTCCTCCTGCAAACAGAGCCGATGATGTCCGCCTTGACGCACCGGTGGCCCAAGCTACAATTGCAGTCATTGGAAAAGGAATTGAGTGGCAAAGGAGGAACTACTATGCCGCATTTCACCAAGGGCGACGTCACGATCCGCTACGAGGAGGCTGGCTCCGGCTTCCCGTTGCTGGCAACTCCCGGCGGCGGCTTGAACTCCAAGCTCGAAAACTGGCCCGGTCAGGTGTTTGACGCGATGGAGGAGTTTAAGAACGACTTCCGCTGCGTCACAATGGACCAGCGCAACGCCATCGGTGGCGAGTCAACTGGGCCGGTTCAGCTCGAAGACCCTTGGGGTGCCTTCGCTGACGACCAGCTGGCATTGATGGACCACCTCGGCATTAACGAATTCATGTTCATTGGATACTGCATCGGCGGCCCGTTTGCCATGAAGCTCATTGAGAGGGCTCCCGAAAGAGTCCTGGCTGCCGTACTCTGCCAACCGGTGGGGCACGCATCCAAGACTCCCGACGCCATGTACGACATGGGCATCGATTCCTGGGGCCCCGACCTCATCGCCCAGCGTCCGGGGCTGACAATGGAAGTCATCGAGCAGTACCTGCACAACCTGTACCGGATTCAGCCCGACTTTGTATATTGCGTAACTCGGGACTTTGCCCGCTCGTGCCAGACGCCTCTGCTGGTCATGCCGGACGACACGCCGGCGCATTCGCTGGAGGCCGCTATGGCTATGATCGAGCTGGCACCCAAGGTGGAGGCCGCCCCCTATCCCTGGAAAGAGGATCCCGAGATAAAAGCCAAGGCAATTAATCAGGTGCGGGATTTCTTAAAAGCGCATCAGCCCGCAACAGCCGCCCGCTAGAGGGTAGTGTCAAACGGTGAACGACTAGGGCGGAGCCAGGACTCCGCCCTTTGCCATTTCGGAGTCAAAGATCTCCCGGCGCCTTGCAGTTTGCGGATCTAAAGGACAACCCCCGTCGCGGACTTCCGACCCGCGAATGAGCGTCGGCTGGGGCTTACTCGCCGCTGTGTTCATATCCGATGACTCTGAGCTTCAGCTGTTCTTGGTCACTCCCAACTTTGCTATTTCCCCAGGGCCCGTTCAGGCTATTGGTGCGATGAAACCTCAAGGTGCCGATGTCCCAATCGGCTGCTGAGATCGAATCCTCCGAATTCGACGCCGTTTCCAGGAACTTGACTGGGGTGTCGCCTGTTCTCTCGATCACGAGCCAGTAGCTTGTGTCCGGTTCTAGCACGGTATCCGGCGGCGCTGTGAATTCTGTTAGCCGGGCATCAATACTGGCTGGGTTCGAAAAGGAAAAGATTTCGTCCTTTGGCCTTGTGTGCCGTCCCGGCTTATGCGAAGACCGCAAAGATACCCGAACTCCGGACGGGTCTTGCAATGCTTCCCAGAATCTCAGGGCGACGCTGTGAATTACATACCCGCCCTCGTTCGAACCGGTTTCGATTCGCAGCGCGGAGTCGGAGTTGTTGACCGTGGCACTGCCGCTATTGCGCCCCCCGGTGTTCGACACCAGGACTCTCTCCGCCTCCGTATTGTCGTCGGTGACGGTCAGTGCGAAGTCGGCAGTTACCGAGCGTTCCCTTTCGCCAGAACCGCTGGTGACTTCCACCTGGACCTCGTAGACGTTGTCTATGTTGGCGTCCGAAGGCACCTCGAAATCTGGGACTACGGTCAAGGAGAGGACGCCAGCGTTGCTGAGAGCAAAGAGTTCTTGGTCAACCCCGCCGCTGATTGAATAGTCGGTTATAGAGTCCTCTGCATCGGAGTCGAAGGCGGCGATATGCTCGCCTAGGCCGGTGCCTTCCAGCAAAGAAACCTCCCTCTTGTTCAAGATCCTGGGTTCCGCATTGTTGGATACTGAGTTTTGGGAGACGGATCTCGAGTTTCTACTGTTGTTGTTGACGGTCACTGCAATCACGTAGTACCGCGTAGAAATAAACGGGGAAAATAGTACAAGTGGCTCAGTTATGCCGATGCTCGCCATCTTGTCCGGGTCGTCCCACAGATCGGCATTCGTTACATCGATGTAATAGGTTCCGGCTTCTCCCGTGCCAACCTGATGAGCAATGGATACCGAAGTGGTGTCCGAGTCTTCATGGCTGATGTATTCGGATGCCAGTTCGTTCCCGTCGTCGTCGTATAGCTTGATAGCCGGATTCATGTAATCACTGTAGGCACCCGCAGCGATCGCCTGGAAACTATAGGCGGTATCCTCTGCCAGCTCCACGGCAAACCAGTCGTGGTCCTCGAAGTAATGGTAGACCCCCTGATCCGCCTCCTCATCGTCCAGAATAATCGTGGCCCAGGTGGTGTCGTCGTGGGGCAGGTCGCCCCGCACCACCTCTGTGCCTGTCCAGATCCTGTCCGGGTCGTAAACGACGCGAATGGCGTAGGCCCCGGTGGTGCCGTTGTCCGCGTACACCTCGATATGCGGACCATAGTTGCGGCCCGCTATGAAGTGCCAGGAGACGTAACCCTCAGGGGGGTCCGTAACCGCCGTCAATTCCACGGCCGGGTCTCGCGAGTGATCATGGGGATAGTCGGCGTAAAAGGCACGGACGCCAATGTCATCATCATACGTCAGCCCTACAGGTTCGACGTCTATCCTGTAACGGCCGCCATCGTCAAAGGATAGGGAAGTATTGAACCAGTCCGTATCCGTGCTGTTGTTTATGAATCCGCTTACTGTGGGGGATTCGCCGGTGTATCTGTTGAAGGCCAGTTTCCCTGCAGTGTCTGTATTCTCGCTGTACTTGTCGGGGATTACCGATCCTCTCACTGTGATTGCGTATAGGGTTGAGTCGTACGTATCCCACGAGATTCCTTGTGACGGGCCGGAACTGGTCCAATAGTTGTCCGCAACACTCCAATCGGCCAGCCCCGACTGACTCTCGTCGGTGGAACTGGTGAACCCAATTCCTACAGACCCAGCAGTGACGTCTATGCGGACCAGGTAATCGGTATTGGGTTCGAGGAATGCGCCTTCCGGTGCGGAGAAAAAGGGCTTGCCGATCAAATCTGACGGGGCCTCGAGTTCGTAAAGTGTGGTTCCGGGGCGACCTGACGATGTGGGTTCGTTTATCGCGAGGCTGATGGCTCCATCCGAGGAGGTATAGCCAATGGTGATCTCCACTCCACTCAGGCGATAAAATTCCGGACCCGTGGTAAATCCTTGCGCATCATCAAATGTGTCGCCCGTGCTAACGTTAGACGTGTTTATGTGGTTGTCAACGAGGACCACACCCGTGTGTGTGCTTGCTTGTACCGAAGTCCAGACTAGAAGTACCAGCACGGTGATGAGCGCCACGGCCGCGACCACAGGAAACGGCCGAATTCGAGACGAGACTGTGAAAAACATGAAGACACCTTGGTATTTAGTATTCCTTTTGGAGGGCGTGACTGGACGGCGTGACTAACTGGACCCGCCTCGCCCTCGAAATAAACGGACCGGGGAGAAGAGCAAAACGAGGGTGCTGAGTACAGTGGCCAGCCACGGGAACTGGTTGGCTGAAAGCGCCAGTCGCGCGGACTCGTTCCGGCTTGGCGCATAGTCAAACAGGAATCTGAATGTGCGCAACATAATCAGAAAACAAGCCATGAGGAGGCTATGTTTAGGTGTCGCGAATGTCTATGCGCCTCGGAGTGGTGGGGTGACCGGTTTGTAGCGGAAGCTGAAACGGACGAAATAAGCTAAGAATGTGCATCAAATTCTTATGTTCGTGGCCAATGTGCGCTTGAGGAGATTCAACGTATGATTTCGTCCGCAATCTGGAGAGAGGAATAGACACTTCCTAATCGTCGAGTGATTGTTTGTCCCAAGCGGACGTTGCGGCGGCGTGCGATGCCCGATCTTGCAATGCCCGATCTTGCACTGTTGGGAAGAACCCCCGTTGCCTGGGCCGGGGGCCCCGGCGAATAATCGCGGCTTGGGAGAATCGAGCCCAGCGGCCACAACCTTTCCTGCTTTGCCTTTCGGCAGCGTTCCCAATTGGATTGCCTGCAGCCTTGTGCTCGATCGTCGCCGTGAAATCTGTCCAGGTGGAGCATGTCTTCTTGTAAGCGGGCAACGGTGACTCGGAGTCTGGTAGTCTGGGGTCGCCATCTCAACATTCCTTTCTCGCATCTTGAGTCTCCCCCTCCTGATTCCTGACAGAAGCCCCTTGCCAAGCCTCATGACACTTATCTACCATCGAATACAGCGGACCCAGAAGCCAGGTACACCAAACCGCAACCTACGCGTCGAGCGGATCCATACCCACTTTTCGAGTCCCGACCTCAACCCCGGGCCCGGTTCCTCTCCAACACCCCCAAAGCCCCGAAAATGCACAAAAATGCCCCCCCCCCCCCCCCCCCGACTCTCCGACTCTTCCAGCAGCGATGCCGTCATACACTGCGGTCGGAATTCATGGCCGTGTGCCAAGGACGCTCACGGGCAAGACTCGCGGCCGGAATGGTGATTTGGCCACCTGGCACGCAACCCTATCCTCGCCCGGCAACTGTCTGTTAAAGAGGTCCGTGAGAGTCTAAACTGCACCCCGTGGACGAACTTGCGTCTGTATGAACCATCTTCGGGCAACTGGATCCTGCCCGAGAACGAGAGTTGACAGGATGAGCCAGCCTCGCGTCGCGACCGCCATTTCCTGGCGGGACTGGAATGAATTGGCCTTCGAGGCTGCCAGGTCGGAGGGAAAGCCGGTGCTGTTGACACTGGGGGCAACCTGGTGCCACTGGTGCCACGTAATGGACGAAACGTCCTACTCCGACGAACGGGTCATTGAGCTTGTCAACTCCAGGTTCATCCCGGTACGCGTCGACGTGGACCAGCGCCCCGACATATCCCTGCGCTACAACCAGGGAGGGTTCCCCTCGGTGGCCCTTTTGACGGGGGAAGGCGAATTTCTCGCAGGTAGGCCTTACACCCCTCCGGATGAAATGGTCGCGCTATTGGAACAGGTATCCAGCGGTGAGGTCGCTGCTGGGAATGGGCGCACCGATGACCGCTCTGTGCCGGCCAGGCGGACCAGCGCATCGGTCGATGCGGTGTTGGAGCGGCTGAATGAACTGTACGACTCGGAGTTCGGCGGATTCGGCGTGGAGCCCAAACAGCCCCCGTGGGATGCGCTGCACTTTCTCACAGCGCGTTACGGGCTGACCGGCGACCGGGCCGTACTGGGTATGGTCGAGAAAACTTTGAAGGGAATGTGGCACGGCATCTACGACCGGAATGACCAGGGATTCTTCCGCTACTCAGTAAGCCGTGACTGGAAGGTGCCGCACTACGAAAAAATGTTGGTCAGCAACGCCAGCCTGGCAATGGTGTATCTCGAAGCATTCCAGATCACGAGGAAATCCTTGTACAGGGAAGCCATCGATGGCATCCTGCTGTACCTGCAGAACACCCTGTACTGCCCGGAAGAAGGGCTGTTCTTTGCCAGTCAGGACGCGGACGAGCCCTTTTACCAGATGTCTTGGAAGAACCGCGACGCCAACGAGCCACCTCCCGTAGACCGCAACTTTTACGCGGGATGGAACGCCTTGGCCGCGCTCGCCCTGATCCAGACCAGTAATGTTTTCGGCGGTTCCGCCCACATGCGATTGGCAACCAACGTCCTGGAAAAGCTGTGGTGGGAGAGCTGGAGTTCCACCGGAGGGTTGAGTCGACGCGCAGGGGAGTCTGGGGACAACACGCCTGTCCTGGCCGACCAAGTGTATTTCCTGCGGGCCTGGCTGGCGCTGTTCCAGTCGACGGGCCGTGCGGAGTGCCTGGAACGGTCTGTCGAAATTGCCGAAACGGTTGAGCGACTGTTCGGCGCGCCCGACGGCGGGTGCTACGACACGATCTCACCGCAGTCATTCGAGGCGGCGTTCCTGCCCAGGGAACAGCCGGTGCTGGACAACAGCTGCTTGGCGGAGGCGCTGATGGCCCTCTCGTATCTGGCCGATGACTCGCGGTATTCAGACCGGGCTGCCGCAGCCCTGGGGGTCTTTGAGTCGGTGGTGCCGGGCAAGAGCTACCTGGGCAGCCACGCATCACGCCGGATGGAGGAGGATGAAGAGGCTCTGTTCCTGCCGGCGGGCTCCGCTTGGGGACGTGCGCAGGCCATGCTGGCACAAGGGCCGGTGAGCCTGGTGCTGGTCGGAGATTCCTCCAACGCGTCCTACCGCCAACTGCACCGGGCGGCACTGCAGTCATACGTTCCCCATCGGGTCGTGCAGCCGTTGGACTGGGAGCGAGACGCCGGACGGATACGCGAACTGGGTTTTCCCACTCGAAGAGAGGCTGCGTTGTACGTCTGCATGGGGGAACGCTGCCTGGCCCCGATCACCACCGCGAAAGACGCCCGCGACATGGCCAAGTCCCAACCTTGGGCCCACGGGATGCTCTAGACGCCGGACGAGCGGGCCGTCTGACCGCACTCAACTGCCCTGGTCGAAGGATTGTCGAGAAAGAACACGCAGGGGTCGGAGAAGTTTCCGACCCCAAGGCTCTGTCCTAGTCCCAGACTTGGGCCGCGATGGATATCGCGTTCAGTGCTGCCGGATAGCCGGCGTATCCTCCGGTCTGCATGAGGACTTCCACAACTTCTTCCTTGGAAAGCCCAACGCGGAGGCCGGCCTGCAGGAAGTTGCGGAGCTGACCATCGGCCCGCAGAGCCGTCAGCGCGGCGGTGGTGCAAACCACCCTGGATTTCAGGTCCAGCCCTGGGCGGAAAAAGATCTCCCCAAAACCGAACTGGAGGGTAAGCACCCTCATGTCCGGCGCGAGGTCCACCAGTGCACTGGCGTAGCCTCCCCGGTCCTCGGTACCCATCAGCTGTTCCCGGAGCTCGCGGCCCCGTCGCTCCAACTCTTCCAGGCTGACCTCGGGCACATCTGTCTGCGGCACCTCGATGCCCCTCTCACGGAAGGCCTCGTGGACCAACTCCAGCGAGTTGACCGCCGAGGGGAATCCTGCATAGAGGGAGCAGTGTATGGGCACCTCCTGAATCTCCTCCGCGCTCAGGCCCATGTTCAACGCGCTGTGGACGTAGGTCTGAAACTGGGAGAGGCGTTGCAGCGAGGACAGGACGGAAAGGGTAGCCAGCATTCGGTACCGAATATCCAGTCCGGGCCGGGACCAAACCGATCCGAAAATCGCCTCTCCGGTGTAGTTCCTGAGCCCGGAGATTCCGGCCACCGCCCGGGGCCGCTCCCGGGGCGGGTAGGTGCCGTGCTGCAGGCGCTCCCGTATCTCGTTGCCTTTCCGCCGGAGTTCCTCGCGACTGGTCATATTTCAGCTCCCTTTGTCCGATGATTGTGTCCAAATTGCGGCCCAGTATACTCCATGCTGCGGGTACCATTCCGCAAGGGCATGGCAGGACACCCGGCGGTGTTAGAATAGCGCACAAAGACAATTCCGGGAGCGGCAGACTATGAACGTAAATGATGCGGTAGCCCGCATTCTGAAGACCGAGGGCGTGGAGTGGGTCTCGTGCTTTCCCTCCAATAACCTGATCGAATCGGTGGCCAGCGAAGGAATCCGGACCATCATGTTCCGTCAGGAGCGAGGAGCATTGATGGCCGCGGACGGCTACAGCAGGATGAACGACCGCCGCAAGTTCGGCGTCGCCATCACGCAGGGCGGACCGGGCTCCGAGAATTCCCACGGCGGCATCGCCCAGGCCTTTTCTGACAATATTCCCATCCTGTATCTGGCAGGAGGGCCCGCCTTGGGGCAGTACGCCGTTAGGCCCAGCTTCTCTCCGGTGCGCTCCTACCAGTCGGTGTCGAAGCACGCCGAGGTCATCACGGCACCGGGTCAGGTGGCGGCGGCGATGCGACGGGCCTTCCACAACCTGCGCAACGGCCGGGCCGGCCCGGTGATCGTGGAAATTCCGGCAGACGTGGGCGGGCAGGAGGTTCCTGATTCGGCACTGGCCTACCAGCCCCCCAAGCGCCTGCTGCAGTCGCCCCACCGCGGCGAGGTGGCCGAGGCGGCCCGGCTGCTGCTGAATGCCCGCAAACCGGTGATCTGGTCAGGGATGGGCGTACTCTTTTCGTCGGCGACCGAGGAACTGAGGGAACTGGCGGAGCTGAGCCAGATTCCCGTTTACACCACGATGCCCGGCAAGTCGTCCTTCGACGAACGGCATCCGCTGTCGCTGGGAGCGGGGAGCGCTGCGACATCCCTGCCTGCCCGCAAGTGGGTCCAGGAGTCGGACGTGCTGTTTGCGGTCGGATCCAGCATGACGCGTACAAGTTACGGGCAGCCGATACCCGACGGCAAGGTCATCATCCACAATGTGGAGAGTATCGAGGACATCAACAAGGACTTCTCCGTTGATGTCGGACTGCCCGGGGATGCCAAGCTGACCCTGCGGGCGCTGATAGACGAGGTCAAGGGCCAGATCGGCGCAGGAGGCCGTGCCGCCAACGGAGTCGCAGAGGAAATCGCGGAGATCCGGAAGGGCTGGCTGGCGGAATGGACGCCCCTGCTGGAGACCGACGAGGTCCCGATTGGCACCTACCGGGTGATCAACGAAATCGATCGCAACCTGGACAGGGAAAACAGCGTGGTAACCCACGACGCCGGCGCGCCGAGGGATACCATCTTGCCCTTCTACACCGCCACAACGCCCCACAGTTACATCGGATGGGGCAAGTCGACCCACCTGGGCTACGGCATTCCCCTCATGATTGGCGCCAAGCTGGCCGAGCCTGACCGGTTCTGCCTGAACTTCATGGGCGACGGGGCGTTTGGTATGTCGGGGCTGGACATCGAGACATCTGTGCGCTCCGGAGCGCCTATCACGACCGTGGTGCTGAACAACGGCGGCATGGCGACCTATCCTGGTGGGTATCCGGTTGCCAACGAGCTGTTCGGGCTGACGCGCATGGGAGGCAACTATGCCATGATCGCCGAGGGAATGGGCGCCGTTGGCATTACGGTGACCCAGCCGTCGGAGATCGCCCCGGCCCTGGTCAGAGCGCAGCAACTGAACCGCGACGGACGCACCGTGCTGCTGGACATCCACACAAACCTGGAGGGGCGGAAGTCCACATATTAGAAAGTTCATCGGCTGTTCATATCCACCTTTTCGGAAACACAGAATTACCTGTTCAGGAGACCTGAAATGACGCTGCCCGGAACGCCACCGGTCGCCACAGACCTGGTGCATCACATCGGAATTGCCGTATCCAGCCTCGACGAGAGCATCGAGTTTTACCGTGGCCTGTTTGGATTCAAGCCAGGCAAGGTCATCGTCCGGGAGGATATCGGCGTGCGCGGGTGCTTCGTGCCCGTTGGCGAGACCAACCTGGAGCTTCTGGAAGGAACCAGCCCGGACAGCCTGATTACCACTCACATCGCGAACCGGGGTGAAGGGCTGCACCACGTCTGCTTCGAGGTGGAGGAGATCGCCGACAAGCTCAAGACGCTGGATGAGTTGGGTGTACGCCTGATCGACAAGGTGCCCCGCACAGGGCTTATGGGAGGCGACATCGGGTTCATGCACCCGTCGGCGGCGCGGGGTGTCTTGATAGAACTGGCCCAGCACGGCCATTAGCCTCGTACAGGGCGACCCCCGAAATACATCCGGTCTGCCGCTGAACCCCTGGGCAATGGCCGGGAGTGAGCAGTGGATTGTGCTTGTGCTGTCGGCTCTTGCAATGGCAGTGGCTAAACAGGACTGCACTCACTCCCCGAGATATTCATTCCCCTCCAACCTTGGGTGTTCCGGGATTGGCGCAGCGTCGTCCAGCTAATTTTCCTGGACGGCAATGGCATTCCTAAAAACCGGGGAACCTTCGCCAAACAAAGCAGCTAGGTAAAGTCTGCATCAGGGCGCAAGCTGGCAACTTAGCGAAGCCGCCTCTCCCTTCCTGGCGGGGTTAGTTTTCAGCGATGCGGCCGACACAACTGAACTCTCCATTCCGAAGTTAAAGGAACAGGACAGTTCTTGCGTCAACATAGGGCACCTGCTGGAAATCGAGTCTGATCCGCGTCCTGCTCGGCCGCATACAGTGGCCGCAGTGACAACAGCCGATTTAACTTCAAGGCCAGTTGCCCCACAAAAGGTGGGCGTGTCGGCCACTCTATTGCTGCATGAGGCTTCCAACACGGCCGGTGCTGCCTCTGCGACTTCCGCCGGAGTAGCGGCACTGATGCCAGCAACTGTCGCGAGAATTGCGCCGGTGCTGCCAGGCTGATTTCCCAGTTTCGGTGGGACTGAATTTACCCCTTCCATTGCGGTCGGGCTGGGTATGCCTCTGGGGCATTCGTCCAGCACCGGGCAGGATGCTGCGTGGTCTGGGCAGGCAAATAAGGCCACTGCTCGAACCGTTGATTGTAAAAGATCGGGGTGTAATGAGACTTGGCAGGCGAACTCTGTCACTAGTCCATGACGATCGAGGAGTCCCCTAGATTCCCACCCTGGGCGAGGCGAATGGTCTCGACGGTAAAGCTGAGATTCCTGAATCTGCTCAGAATGACAGGTGGTTGTCTAAAGGAAACGACAATCGAATGACCTTGGTCACGATCCAGGACGATCCAAAGCCTCTCGAATTCAATCTAGTCAGAATCAAGCCCAACCGGAACAACGCATCGGCCAAATCGAAGAGCATCCTGAAAATCCCAAAATCCTGTAAATCCTGATTCAGACACCCCCCAGGGCAATCGCGTCTTAAACGCCGGAGGCCCTATAAGTCGTCATTCTCGCGCAGGCGGGAATCCAAACCCCCGTCTACCCTCGCACCCGGAACCGAAGGAGGCACAGCCACTCCCACTCCCATCTCCACCGCCATTCAGACCAATTTTGTGTGCTGAGTAATAAGACGCGATTGCCCTGACCCCCACTCCCTTGCCAACCAAATAGAACTCATGTACTATTATAAA
Source organism: Dehalococcoidia bacterium (assembly GCA_965215675.1). Lineage (GTDB taxonomy): Bacteria > Chloroflexota > Dehalococcoidia > Lucifugimonadales > UBA3495 > VXOI01. The sequence continues at coordinate 1,526,282 of OZ244112.1, forward strand.
CAGTCCCGCCCTTAATCCGACGGCCGGCGGCGGCCGGGCCAATCAGGGACGGCCACTGAGGCCCTTGCTGACAAGAGAACAAACCCCCAGTTTTAGGCCGTTGCACCGTGCTCGCCGTGGCCACCTCCCTCGCTCCCTCCCACAGCGCCAAAATGAGCGGAAATGAGAGGAAGTGAGCGGGAAAAACGAAAAATTTGCGACCCGTCAACAGGAGCAACCATGTCATTCAGCCGCATCCGCAACCGCATCGAGTCCCTCGAGCGCAAGCTCGCGCTGCCCCTTGCCGTCGTAAGGCTCCGGCCTCTGGTCGAGGAGTTCTGCTGGCAGTGGCAAGTCGCCACCGTCGAGAGGAAGTCTCTCCCTGACCCTCATTCCCTCATTCCCTCATTCAGAAGATCGCGAGCAAGGGCCTGTACTTCAGCACCTTTGGCTATCTGCGAGCCCACCTCGAGCGCCAATGCGAAAAGAGTGAGGAGCCGGATCTGCAGGATATGATCAAGGTTCTCCTGCCAATGGCCTACAGGCGGAGCATCATCTGGAACGTCTTTTCCTACGATGCCCCCGCTGAGATCTGAACGCCTTCAGAACCCTGTCGAACGGTCCAATGGCCCCGGAAATTACCCCGGAATCAACAGGGCAATCGCGTCTTAAACGCCGGAGGCCCTATAGGTCGTCATTCCCGCCCAGGCGGGAATCCAAACCCCCGTCTACCCTCGCACCCGTAACCGAAGGAGGCACTGCCACTCTCATCTCCTCCGCATCAAGGGGAACCAGCCCAGGTGCTGGCGGCATTGGCAGAGGGATTTGCCAGGGAGGAACCGGTGGAGCCCCAGGCGCAGAGCATAGAAAAAAGCGGGCGTGATGTTGAGAACAGCCTGCATCCCGTGAAGGACCGCAGCTGGGACGAGGACGTCCACACGCTGCGCCGTCCGGGCCTGGGCGAGGTATACGCCAGCCTGGTCAACACAGCGCTGAATGCCCTGCGCTCGGTAGGATGGTTTCCCCTCCGGATGTCCATGCCCCCGCGAGCCGGGACCTGCGCCTTCCGCCCAACCCAGACCATCGCCCGCCTCCGCGGCCACCCCCCCTGACTTTGCAATCGCCCTGGGTCACGATGCGGGGCGCGTGGCGCCACTGTGGGGAACACGGGTAGAATACCCAGGCTACAACTGGAGATAATGCGACCCCCCATTCTCCGGGAAAGAGAGGGCCAAACATGACCGATCAGAATGCCGGAGCAAAGGACGAGCTGGCCGGCCGCTCCAACTCAGCTATCGAGTCCTCAAAGCAGGCGTTGTTCGACCTTTCGAGGGACGTGCACGCACATCCGGAACTGAACTACCAAGAACATTACTCCTCTGCGGCACTCGCTGGATTCCTGGAAGGGAATGGCCTGTCGGTCGAGCGGGGCATCGGGGGAATTGACACGGCGTTCCGGGCCATCATTCCTGGTGGTGGTGGCGAGGGTCCGACCATCGCGGTGCTGGCGGAATACGACGCGCTGCCCGAGATCGGCCACGGATGTGGGCACAATCTCATCGCCATGGCCGCAATGGGTGCCGCGCTGGGTCTGCGGGCCAACGCGCAGGACCTGCCCGGCCGCGTGGTAGTCATCGGAACGCCGGCGGAGGAGGGAGGCGGCGGAAAGATACGACTGCTGGAAGCGGGTATGTTCGAGGGTGTGGATGCCACCCTGTCGTCCCATCCGTTTTCCAACCGTACAATCATTCCAGGGGCAGCTCCGAAGGGAGAGAGTTGGAGCTTGGCCATGGTCGGTTACCGGTACATGTACCACGGCAAGGCTGCCCACGCCGCCGCGGCCCCGGAGGCCGGCATCAACGCATTGAACGCGGTCATCCACCTGTTCACTGGGATCGATGCCCTGCGCCAGCACCTGCGGGACGACGTACGCATTCACGGGGTCATCACCGACGGGGGCACTGCGCCCAACGTGGTGCCCGAGTTTGCCGCCGCCAACTTCATGCTGCGCTCAAGGGATGGACGATACCTGAGCGACGAGGTGGTGGGTAAGGTAAGACATGTGGCGGAAGGTGCGGCTTACATGACAGGCGCCCGCCTCGAGGTCGAGGAGTTCTATCCCTTCTACGAAAACGTCCAGCCCAACGTGACTTTGGCCCAGGCGGTGGGAGCCAACGTAAAGGCGCTGGGAATTAAGCTGGATGAGCCGATACCTGGCCGCCCGGGGAGCGGAGCCTCGACCGATTTCGGCAACGTCAGCCAGGCCATGCCAGCGTTCGAACTGCGGTACGCTGTCAGCGAGACCCCGGTGCCCTCGCATACTAGGCAAATGCAGGAGACGGCGATTACCGACCTTGCCCTGTCCAACGCCCTGCTGGTGGCCAAGGCCCTTAGCCTGACGGCCAGCGACCTGCTGCGCGATGCGACGCTGGTGGAGACCGCGCGGGCTGAGTACACCGAACGCATCGGCTAAAGGCTGCGCCGTTTCCGACGCCTGCGTGCTGTACAGGGCAAGCCCTCATGAGACGAAGGGCAGGACTTCCTCAGTGAACCGGGCCATCTGGTGCATCTGGTTCGGGGAGGCGAACCTGACTATAAAGTAGTCGGCGCCGCTTCCCTTGTATGCCCGTATGGTGTCGATGCACTTCTGGGTGGTGCCGAACACGCACAGAAGGTTCTTGCTGATAACGTCGTAGGGGATGCTGTAGTAGGCCTGCATGTACTGGTCACCCTCGGTCAGGGCGGCGTCGGCATCGTCGTTCAGGTTGACTGAGACATACAGGCAGCGGCCAATGCCTGCCGGGTCGCGGCCAAATTCGCCCGCGCACTGCTCGATTCTTTCCCAGCACTGGTCGAACAGCTCGACCGTGGGAACGTTGGTTATCCAGGCGTCTCCGTGCTCGGCAACCCTGGACAGACCGCGGCGCACCCAGTTGCTGGAAATCCAGAGGGGGATGGACGGCTGGACGGGCCGGGGTTCAAGCTCGACGTCCTCAAGGGGATAGAACTCTCCGGCGTTGGTGATCGGCTCTCCCGTCCACAGGGCTCGCATTACCCGGATACTCTCCTCCATCCGGGAGGCGCGCTCGGTTATCGGAACTCCCACGGCGGCGTGCTCGGCGACGAACATCTGGTTGTTGCCCCGACCCGCGCCCAGGCCCAGGATGGTGCGCCCGCCGGAGATGTTGTCGATGGTGGCCGCGGCGTGGGCGAGGTGGACGGGATGGCGCAGGGCGTTGAGCAGGACCGCGGTGCCGACCTTGACCCGGTTGGTACGGGCAGCGACGGCGGCCATGGCCGTCAGCGGCTCCATGCGGGGCTTGGAGGTGATGCTGTCGCCGACCCAGACAGAGTCATAACCGGCCCGCTCGGCTGTCTCGGCCATCTGCCAGGTTTGTTCCACCCGTGGGCCGTTGCTCCCGGCGTACACCAGCACACCCCTTGTGGGCAGCAGGACTCCGAATTTGTCTCCAAGTGCCATTGCCGTCCACCTTTCACGGGATCGGATTGCGTAGTGCTCCGCCTTGGGGCCGTCGGCCCACTTGATTCTCCCTCTCCCTTGAGGGGGAGAGAACTCCTGGAAGACCCTCGCGCCGGGACCTTAGTCCTCGACCTCGACGATCATTTCGATCTCTATGGGCATACCGCCTGGCAGTGTGGCCATGCCAACGGCGGACCTGGCGTGTCGTCCCCGTTCGCCGTAGACGTTGATGAGCAGGTCGGATGCGCCATTGGCGACCAGCGGCGTGTCGCCAAAGTCGGGCGTGGAGTTGACCATGGCCAGCAGCTTGACGATCCTGCTGACCTTGTCCAGGTCGCCGATAGCCGCCTTGAGGTTTGTGAGCAGGTTCAGCATGGTCTGGCGGGCGCAGTCGTAGCCCTGCTCTACCGTCACCTCTCCGCCCAGTTTGCCCACGTGCAGCAGACCGCCGCCGGGCAGACCCGGGCCGGTGCCCGACAGGTAGACCAGGTTGCCGGTCCTCACAAAGGGGACAATGTTGCCGGCGCCTGGTGCCCGGGGCGGCGGCAGCTCGTAGCCAAGTTCCTTCAGCTTGTTCTCTATCTCCGGCATGAGACCGCACCTCCTAAATTCGGTGTGCAAATTTAAAACCCAATCAGTTCTGCAACGTCGCCAATTGTAATCGACGTGCGGAATGTGGCAAGCAGCAAGTTGCCGACTACTACGACGACACCGCGACCCCTGACGAGACATTCGGCTCTGACGTCGGCCAATCCGTTACAATGCGCGGTACTTTCAGCACGCAGGGAACCTTATAACATTCGACTTGAAAAATGCGTGAATTGCGAAACCAAGGAGCAGGACGATGGCTGAACTGGTGTTGGGCCTGGCTTCTTCCCATAGCCCACAACTGAGCACCCCTCCGGATGGCTGGGCCGGCCGCGGCGAGCGTGACAAGGGCAATCCCGAGCTGATCGGTACTGACGGCGTAACTTCAGGCTACGAAGACCTGCTGAATCGGGCCGACACAGCACGCATCGCCAAGGAGATCACCCCGGCCAAGTTTGAGAAACGGCACGACCAGAACCAGAAGGCCATCGCCCACCTGTCCAAGAGGTTGTACGACGCGAAACTAGACCTGCTTGTCATGGTCGGCGATGACCAGCACGAGTACCTGCTGGACGACAACATGCCCGCCTTCTGTGTTTACTGGGGCAACGAGGTTAAGGTCGCTGGCCACGAGGCCGGTCCCTCCACGGGAAACCAGCCGCTGATCGGCTACAGGACAGAGGACGTTCACGCTCCCACAGATTCTGAGCTCGGGCTGCATATCATAGGCAGTTTGATGGATGCCGAATTCGACGTGGGCAGTTCCAGGTTCCTCGATACCAGCAAGGGCGGCCGGGCCATGGGAGGCATCGGCCACGCCTTCGGGTATGTATACAACCGGCTGATGACGGGCGCTCTAATCCCCACCGTCCCCGTAATGCTCAACACCTACTACTCACCCAACCAGCCAACGCCCAAGCGATGCTACAACTTGGGAAGGGCCTTGCGCTCGGCCATCGAATCCTGGCCCAGCGACATCCGGGTGGGCATCCTTGCGTCCGGCGGCCTGAGCCATTTCGTGGTGGACGAGGAGTTGGACCAGCAGGCGCTGGCGGGAATGCAGGCCAAGAGCGTGGAGCAGCTTTCGGCGTTGTCCCGAGAGAAGATCAACTCTGGCAGTTCAGAGATCCGGAACTGGATCGTGGTGGCCGGCGCCACGGAGCACCTGGATATGCAGGTTGTGGACTACGTGCCCTGTTACCGCTCGCCCGCTGGCACCGGCTGTGCCATGGGGTTCGCCACCTGGGGCTAGTAGCACGAAATCTTTGAAATGAGGAGTAGCCGGTATTGGTGTGAGCACCGGCGGAACTTGGCCAATGGTGATCTCCGCCAAGGCGCATACTTTTCGTGTCATCATTTCTAAGCAGTCGGACTACTAGGGGGTCAGGCTCGCCGCCCTGATTCCTTACCCGGTCACATAACCGTTCCTCAGGTCCCACTTCGCTGCGGCTTCGTCCCGCTGTTCGGGCTGGCCGTAACCGCCGCCGCCGGACGAAAGGCAGACGATGTGGTCGCCGGGATTGACGACGACCCCCACCTCTTTCGAACCCAGCACCCGCTCCGAGCCGTTGGAAACAACCGTGTAGTGGTGCGGCATGCCGTCGGTCGCGCCGAACAGCCCGAAGGCGGCACAACCACGCCGTCGCCAGCGGTGTTGAGCAGCGCGGGGCCCTCGCCCTCGTACACCAAATCGCACACTGCTCCCAGGCCGCCGCGCCACGCGCCGACGCCTCCCGAATCGGGTCGCAGCTCGTGCCGCTCGATGAAGAACGGGAATCGCTCCTCCGTCACCTCAATGCTGGGCGACCGTATCCCTCCGGCCACGTTGACCTCGCCAACGTTGGACCACCCGTCAAAGCCCTCGGAGGCACCACCGCCGCCCCTGGCCAGGAAGAAGTGCCAGATGAACGTGCGTCCCGTCCTCGGGTCGGCGCCTGTGATGGCGTAACGCAACCGGCGGGAAAATCCCGCGGACACCGCACTGGGAATGGCGGGGGCCAGGGCTTTGAACACCGCCTCAACCACTTCCTCGGCGCAGTGGTTGGTGCTCATGCATACCGGTGCGGGCGGGTTCGCTTTCACGACGAGGCCCCGCGGGGCGATGATCTGGACGGGCCGCATTGAGCCCTCGTTCCGCGCGACGTCCATCGGCGCGAGATACATGATCGCGGCGTGGGCCAGCGATCGGGTGTTGGCGTAAGCGCTGTTGATGAAGCCCTCGACCTGGGGACTGGAATCGCTCAGATCGATGGTCAAGGAGTCGCCGGCAATGGTGACCTTCGCTCGGATTGGCACCAGCTTGCTGTCGAACCCGTCGTCGTCCACAAAGGACTCCCCGTGGTACACGCCGTCGGGCCATCCGGAAATGAATTGGCGCACCTGCCTCTCGGTGGCGGCCAGGATTTCGGACACCACCGCCATCAGCCGGTCAGGGCCATAGTCGGCGAGCAGGGACTCGATTCTCTGGGCCGCCAGCATCACCGAACCTATCTGCGCGTTCAGATCGCCCAGGAAATTCTCCGGCTGCCTGACATTGGCCGACAGCATCTGGAGCAGATCGTTGCGCGGTACGCCCTGGTCATAGAGTTTCAAGGGAGGGATGCGAATACCCTCCTGGTATATCTCGTTGGCGCCGGGGTTGTAACCCCCGTGGGTGCCACCCCCAACGTCGCTGTGGTGCGCTCGGTTCACCCCGTAGAACAGCAGCCGTCCATCGTGAAAAACGGGCCGGATGATGGTGATGTCCGGCAGGTGGCTGCCCCCGAAATAGGGGTCGTTCAGGATGAACAGGTCTCCGTCGGATATGTCATCCCCGAAGTAGTCCCGAACCGCAGCTCCCGCCACGGGCAGTGCGCTGATGTGTACCGGGATGCCCTCGCCCTGGGCTACCAACTGGCAGTCGTCATCCAGGATCGCCGTGGAAAAGTCCCGGCTGGAATTGAGGATCTGGGACATGGCCGTCCGCAGCATTGCCTCGGTCATTTCCTGGGCGATGGATTCCAGCCGGTGCTCCACCACCGCCAGGGTGATGGGGTCGTCATGCGCTGCGCTGTCCCGACTATTTGCTCCGGCAGAGTCGGCTGCCGCATCCTGCGCGGCCGGAGTGTCCCCCAGGTTCACTCGCAGCTCAACGCCTCCCATGGAATCTACCGTGGCAAGGTCACCGGGCCACACCAGGATGGTGGTGAAGTCCGACTCCAGTATCGCTGGCCCAGCGATTTCCGCTCCAGCAGGCAGGGAGTCAGCTGCATAGGTTGGCGCCTCCCGCCACTCGCCCATATAGACCCGGCGGGAGCCTGCCGGGTTGGCCGCAATCTGGTACCCAGTCCGGTCAAGCTGTGCAATCCTGGGCAGCTTGCCGACCGCCGCGACACGAAGAGTGACCAGCCGCACCTCCTGGTCCTGTTGGTTGTAGGAGTAGAGCTCCTCGTATCTCCGATGGAAATTTGACGTCAATCTGGCAAGGAATTCCGGGTCCGGCAGGGCCAGGTCGGGCAGCGGCACGGTGACCTCGTAGATCTGGTCCAGGTACCGCATGTCGGCGGAGTACTGAATCTCGACTGCCTCGTCGGCCACTCCTTGGGCTGACAGCCTGTTCCGTCCCTGCGCCCCCAGTTCGTCCAGGATCGACCGTAGCTCGTTCAGGTCCATCCGGTCCAGGCTAACCGGGTATGACCGGAAGAAATCGTACTTGATGTCGGTGTTCAACATGCCGTAGGCCGACAACACCGGCGCCGACGCCGGTATGTACACTTTCGCCACCCGAAGCTGCCGGGCAACCTCCGAGGCGTGGAGGCCCGAGGCGCCGCCGAATCCCATCATGGTGAATTCCCGTGGGTCCACGCCGCGCTGCACCGACATCAGCCTGATGCCCTCGGCGATGGTGGTGCAGACCACCTTGAACACTCCGAACGCAGACTCGAAATTGGATGGGTTGAGCGGTGCGGCCACCTCCTCTGCCAAAGAACGGTCGGCAGCCGCCGGGTCGAGACTGGCCTTGCCTCCCAGGAAATTGGCCGCATCCAGGTAACCCAAGACAAGGCTGGCGTCAGTGACCGTGGGTTTGTCTCCACCCCTGCCGTAGCACGCGGGCCCGGGATCAGCACCAGCGCTGTCTGGGCCGACGTGGAGAATCCCACCCGCATCCACCCTGGCGATGCTGCCCCCGCCGGCGCCCAGGGTGTGGATGTCGATCATCGGGGCAGCAATCTTCCATCCGGCCTCGAACTTCTCGTTGGTGATGTGGGGAACCCCGTTCTCGATCAGCGAAATGTCGGTGCTGGTGCCGCCCATGTCGAAGGCAATCACCCTTGGTTCTTCGAGCAACTGCCCGATGTACGCGGCGGCGCTGACGCCTCCCGCCGGGCCGGACAGGATCGCCCGCACCGCCATGCGGCTGGAGTCGGCTATCGGCGCCACCCCGCCGTTGGACTGCATGATCAGCACGTCTCTCAGTTGCGGGTATGCCTCGAACCGCTCACCCAGGTGCGAGAGGTAGCGGCTGAATACTGGCCCGACGTAGGAGTTGATCACCGTCGTGCTCAGGCGGTCGAACTCCTTGATCTGCGGAATCACCTCATGGGAGAGGGATGTGTACACGTCGGGAAAGCGGCGGCGTATGATTTCCGCAGCCTGTTGCTCGTGGGAGGGGTTGAGGTATGAGAACAGGAAACACACCGCCAGCGCCTCTGCACCCTCCTGTATCAGGTACTCAAGGCTTTCGACCAGTGCGCCCTCGTCCAAAGGCCGCTCCACATTGCCGCTCGCTCGAATTCGCTCCGGGACGCCCACCCGGAGGTAACGGGCCGACAGCGGCTCGGCGGGAGTCATCCTCAGGTTGTACCGGTCCTCTTTCAGTCCCTCGCGCATTTCCAGCAGGTCACGGAAACCGTCGGTGGTGATGAGCCCCACCCTGGCCCCTTCCGTTCCACCAGCGTGTTCGTTGCGACCGTCGACCCATGGATCACCAGGTCCGTGCCCCCCAGCAGTTGGTCCAGGGACAGCCCGTAAGCGGCGGCAGCCTCCCGTAACCCGGTCATCACGCCAATCGAAGGGTCGTTAGGCGTAGACTGGGTCTTGAAGAAACGCGGCTGCCCCCCCTCCTCGGCTACGACAAAGTCGGTAAAGGTGCCTCCAACGTCTATCCCGATCTTGTACACCTGGGACCTCCTGAGCCCTTTTGGCAGAAAGTGCGCCCTGCTGCCAGCATGATACGCCAACCGTGAAGGGGTCGCTGCCGGCAACGGCTGTGCGGAAGGGCCAAGCTGGTTCAGCCCCAAATACCAGCATCCGACCGGCCGTATTGCCGGTGACACCGCAGGCCGCAACAGCGCCTGCCGGTTCCAAAGGCAAACGGCGTGGCAACCCTGACCCGGCAGCTTATAGTAGCGGTAAATCAATGCTGAAGTGCAAGGACTGAGTCGACGGAGTTTCCCTCTGGCGTGCCCCGGCCGGAGCCGAGGGAGGGCTCTGGCCAGTGAACTGCTAGTTAATCATCGCTCTGCCAGCGTTGCGCTCTGACACACAGGTGCCGACGGCTCTTTGCAAGTTGTCAGCATCGCCGTTGTGCCTCCGTAGGCAGGCTAGGGCCAGCACACTGATCTCGATCTCAGCCATCCCTTCGACAAGCCCAAAACAGGATTCAGCCAGCTTCCGTGCTTGGTAGCGTGGTTGAAGTCCAGCCGCTTGGCGACGCGCCGAGCCTCGTCTGTCGGGAAGGTCTCATACAGCAACGCCATCCGGTGCGTGTTCAGATTGTCCAAAATTTTCCAGATCACGGGGATGTCCTGATACGGCCTAGTCCACCAGCCATCGCATCTGGTGGGCGGGGTCCTGTATTGAGCGCCGTCGGGTAGTGGCCACGTGGTGCCAGTCAGGGCAGGGTTCTCGGGTGAGGGACAGGTTGCGCGTTCCCGGCCTATTGTGGGGTACTGTTCCGATTCAGGTGGCATGTATCCCGAAGTGGCGGGTTTCAAACCCGCCCATTTCCTGCGTCAAAGCGATTTTCCCAGAACCAGACCGCCTGGAACGAAACGCTACATTGCTGACAGCAGGCCCTTGCCATGCCTCATGACATCTTCGTACCATTGGGTATGGTGGACCCGGATGTCCGCAATTCCACTACCGCCGATGCACCGGAGAGAACCATGGCCGATCACGTCGACCGCAACCCGGTCCCCCATCTATTACCGCCGAACCGACCCAAAGCGACAGAATTGCACACTATTGCACAGAATTGCACGCTTTCCACCCCCTTTTTCTTGGCATCGCATAACCAAGAGGACAGGAAGAATTCATAATATTGCGTGGCCTGCAGAACCTTCAGTGATCCCCGTCCTCACGGGGATTTGTTGTCGTGAGTCTATGACGCCCAAGGGCGCCAGCTGCTGCCCCAAAATGTGGCCCGATCACTTGGAACGGAACGCTGTCCTCTTGAGGCCGCCGCGAAAATATAGGGCAGCTTTGACTATAGAATCCCTTACGTGTTGAACACTCGCGAGCTTTTGCCCATTCTCCGGGGAGGTTTATCCATGCGGTCTTCCGATCTCAACCTGACTACCACCGTAACGGGATACCAGCGGTTCCTGTTCATCAAACTCCCGGCGGGCGACGCGGACTCGGGCCTTGCTGAGGCCATGGGACGTCTCGGCGACGGCATGGAGAACATGCACTGCGTGGATGGGCCGCCTTCGGCGGAAGCATTCCAGCGAGGACGGTTTCAGTTTCTGAGGGCGGAGCCGACCATGAGCAGGGAGCAGGACCTTTCCCATCCGGCCGTGATGGATGCCGATGGCCTGATCCGGCTGGAGGCGGAGGCACCAGAGCCGCTTTTGATTTATGAGGAGGGCCTGCGGCAGCTGCTGAACCCTTCGGGCGGCAGCGTGGAGACGTTATCCGGGGTTCAAAAACCTCGCAGTTATACCAGCCACGCTATGACCCAGTACGCGTATGCTCGCGCTCAGCAGCCCGGCCCAGGGAGCGTCCATCCTCTGGGAGTGGTGACCCCGATGAACAAGAGTGCGGAATGGTGGGGCATGGACTGGATGCACCGGGAAAGCTTCTTTCTGCCACGATACGATGCCAAAGAGAACATGGTGGTAAAAGGCCACGCACTGGCAGCAGACGAGGGCATCTCCTGCATAACCCGGAGACTGGTGCACGCCTCCGAAGGGTACGGCACGGAGGGAAGCTACGACTTTGTCGGCTACTTCGAGTTTGCCGAAGCGGACGCCTCCACGTTCTGTGCGGTAATGGATGCTCTGCGCGACGTTGACCAGAATCCTGAGTGGGCTTACATCAGCGAGGGCCCGGAGTGGTGGGGCAGAAGGGTTGGGCAACCCGCGGATCTCTGGGGGAAATAATAGTCCCAACTCCGGTGGCTATATCCACGGTATTACTGGGCAGTCCTTCCGCCGTCTATCACCAACTCTGAGCCAGTCACGAAAGACGATTCGTCGGTAGCCAGGTAGAGCACTCCGTAGGCGATTTCTTCCGGCCTTCCTATCCGTCCCAGCGGCACCCGATCGACAGCTTCATCAAGCTGGGTATCGGAGCCGCGGGCGGATCGCAGCATCGGCGTTTCAACTGGTCCGGGATGCACTGAGTTGCAGCGGATGTTCTCCCTGGCGTATTGGATAGCCGTTGATTTGGTGAAAATCCGCACCGCGCCCTTGCTGGCCGCATATGCTCCGGAGGTGCCGGGCGCGGGCGCAATACCGGCCCCCGACGAGATGTTGATGATGCTCCCGCTTCCCGCGTTTCGCATCTCGGGTATGGCGGCTTTGGTTCCCAGGAACACTCCCTTGGCGTTGATGTCGAAAGTGCGCTCCCAGTCCTCAACCGTCAGGTCCTCAATGCCGCCGGTGATCGAGATACCAGCGTTGTTGACCAGCACGTCCAGCTTGCCGAAGCGGGACACTGTGGTGGCAACGGCGGCCGCCCAGTCATCCTCGCTGGTCACGTCGAGCCGCACGAAGATGCACTCACCACCCGCCTCGTTCACCGCTGCCTCGGTCTTTCGGCCCTCTTCCTCCAGTACGTCCCCGATAACCACCTTGGCCCCCTCGCGGGCGAACAGGTGGGCCTCGACGGCCCCTATCCCTCTTGCTCCACCACTGATCAGGGCAACCTTGCCTTGCAAACGCATTTCAACCCCCTCTCCTTCTTTCAACTGTTCTCGGCAGAATATCGCTATTGTAATCGCAATCCAGCTGTATCAAGGACTTGCAAGGCATCTACTTCGGCGAGGTGGCGGTGTCGGCAGAATGTTCCGGGTGGGAACTCTACCTGCGGTTACCACAGACTCAAGATGTCAGCGCCAGGGCCACAGTGCTTTCCGGAGAACTCGACCAATGGGCGCCGGTGTCGTTGGGCAAATGCAGCTTCGGTATTCTGGCTCTGTCATTGCCCAGCACACCTCTGCACATCTCTATGGTTGGTGTTGCCGTGAATCAATGTATGCTACGCCGATAAATCGAAGGCCTCGAGGCTAGTGGAGGTCTGCAGCGCTAACGGTTGCTGAGAGACCTTGCGTCAGGCAAAAACAACGGCCCAGGTTGAGACGCCCGGGCCGTTGTTGGGGAACTGACGAGGTGGTGCTGCTATTTGTGCGGCGGGTTGTTGATATATTCCACGGCCTTTTGCAGGCCGAGTTCCCGCATCTTCCTGGTGTCTTCCTCCGGAGTGGCCGCCTGCGGCATCTGAACCGCCGTGTCGATGCAGAACGTGGAGACGCGACCGTTCTCGTCCCGTCCTTGGGCGCCGGGCCCCTCGCCAGCCTGCACCGACCTGATGCCCTTTCGTATCTGTCGCCTGAACATCGTGACGCCCCGGTCGGTCGCCCCCAGATGTTCCAGGCCGTGGACAGCGATTGGCCGCTGGCTGACCTGAGCCTCGTAGTCGCTGGGCTGCATCTGTTGGTCCCGAAGGTCGTCGGACTCTGGAAGCTGGGCAGGCAGCATCTGATCCCGGTCCAGCCACCACGCGGGCTCCCTCTCCTCGTCTTTGGAGATGTGGCGCAGCTCCAGCAGCATAGTGCTGGTGTCGTCACGGGGCACTATCCATCGTGTCATCATGGGGCCGTCGAACCCATCCGGCCCCTTGCCGTCGTTCCAGACGGGGGCTATCTGCTGCACGTTTGGCATCACGCACTCTGTTGTCCGCACCCACACGTTGTCGCCGACCCGGCGGGTGCCCATCGAGATGACCCCGGAGGGTGTCTCCACAAAGTCGAGATTGGGAATCACGCCGAACTCGTCAGTAAATTGAGTTCCCGCGACTATGGTGTGAAGGAAGGAAGCGTGGACTGGGTCCATCGCATTCTCCAAGATCTGCAGCCAGTTGCACGGATAGTCGTACCGCTTGCCGGGCATCAGCCGGTATCCCTTACGCTCGTAGGTGTCGAAAAGGGGAAAGTCCGGCATGTCTTCTGGAGGCCCCATATAGGCAAAGATAATGCCCTGGAACTCGTGGACTGGGTATGCACCGTGGCAGAGCCGGTCCTTGAAAGTGCTGCCAGCGGGCTCACCGGGTGTCTCAAGAATGGTGCCGTCGACGTCGAAGAGCCAGCCGTGGTAGCAACAGCGGATTCCGCGCTCGGATACCAGTCCGTACTCCAGCGATGTGCCACGATGAGGGCAGTGAGCCTCCACCAGCCCGATCCGGCCACTGAAGTCTCGGAAGGCCACCAGTTCTTCGCCGAGGATTTTCAGGGCGACGGGGACATCGGCTAGTTCGTCAGCGTAGCAGACGGGCTGCCAGAAACGGCGAAGGTACTCCCCGGCGGGCGTTCCAGGGCCAATGTGGGTCAACTCCTCATCTTCTTGGGGAACTTGGGAGTGATAATAGGCGCTGTATTTGGTCGACAGGAACGGCGCTCGAGTAGTTGCCATTGTCCTCCTCCCAATGGATGTCTCGGCTGCGTGAGCGTGACGATACCTTTTCCACAACTCCCTCACAAGCCCCGACTACTATAAAACCTGTACTGGCAGGAAACGGGCGTAGTCGTCGCCAAGAAATGTTGACAAGCCTCGTTGAGGTGTCGGAGCACCCCCTGCTGCCAGCGCTGCCAGGATTATGTTCAAGGTGCCTCTGTGAAAGCCCAATTTCTGCTTTAGTGATCGAATCGACATCCCCTTCATCGATTGTGCTTTCAAACAGGAGACTCCGCTGATTTCGGGTATTTGGGATGGACCGGTCGACTGGTGAGCCTACATTACTACTTCAGCACCGTGCGCCGACAACTACACAGTGACTGAAGGAAGACATAAAGGCGAGGCTACGGCCCCAACAATGGGCAGCCGCGTATAATCGCGCAATGGCTCAGTTCGTACAACTCTCTTTCTGGATAACCCGGCGGCGGTTGCGCCAGTCGTGGGGGCTGGTCTTAGCCACGTTCCTTGGCATCATGGCCGCGGTTGTGCTGCTGAGCGCCACTACCCTGTTCTCCAGAGTGCTGGCGGAAGCAGGCGTACGTTATGCGCTTTACAGTCAGCCGCCTAGCAGCCTCGACGTCCAGATTATCTCGGGGAACAGGTCTCTGGCACCCGGGGACTATGAACAATTGCAGGGTGTTGTCGATTCGTCGATAGATCAGCGCCTCGGTGAGTTAGTGTCTCAGGTGGAGCGCTTTGGGCGTACCCAGGCTGGCATGCCATTGTCCATTGACCCCAGCCAGCGACCGCCTCCGGTGACTACTCTGGCAGGCAGGCCCTTCTTCATGACCGGATTTCCTGAGCATTCGATGTTGATCGAAGGGAGTTGGCCGCAAGAGCCAGGCAGGGCGGGGCCCACAGGCGTCGAGTTACAGGCCGTGGTGGGGCAGAAAACCGCCAGGGATCAGAGATACGAAGTAGGCGACCGAATATACATCACTCCCTTTCGTTCCTCTCCCGAGGAGCGCATTGTGCTGGATGTGGTAGGTGTGGTGGCCCCGATTGACCCCCGCGATGAATTCTGGATGGGTTACCCAAGCCAGTTCAGTCTGCAGACGGTTGGGGAGATGTTTGTCGTCCCGGCGTACGTAAGCGAGGACGATTTCTTGCAGGTGCTCGGTACCCGGTTTTCGACCGCGATTGGCGACTTTGGCTACAACGTGTTCATCGACCCATCAAAGATAACGGCGCAAACTGTGGATGCCACGCAGGAGTCGCTGGATGGCCTAGAAACTGATCTGAATAAATCCTATCCCCGTACATTTGTGTTCAGCCGGCTGGGACTGACGCTCGGCGAGTTTGAGCGAGACCTGATACTGGCCAGGGTACCAATCTACGTCTTTGTTTCCTTGGTAGTCGTCATTGTTTTGTATTTCCTGTTCCTGATCAGCGGCATCCTGGGGCGTAGCCAATCAGACGAACTGGGCCTCCTGAGAGGTAGAGGCGGAAGTCTCGTCCAGGTATGTGGCGTTCTGCTCCTCGCCGACGGGATGCTGGCTGCGGTCGCCGTGGCAGTGGGGCCGCTACTCGCCTGGGTCATCGTGCACTATGCGATGCTTCCCGTCTTCAGTGGGCTGGGCGGAGGTCCTATCGAGGTCGGGATAATCGGAGAGATGTTTTGGATAGGTGCCATTGGAGCCGCCCTGGCATTGGCGGCTCTGGCATTTTCGGCGGCGGCACGTGCACGTTCCGGAGTTTCGGCATCCATGTCTAGCAGGTCCCGCCCTCCGGAGACTTCTATTCTGCAACGCTACTACCTCGACATCGTCGCTATCCTCGCCGTCGGCCTGCTGTGGTGGCAATTTGGCGAGAGAGAGGGATTCCTGACGAGGTCGCTGGCCACGCGCGGCTTGGAATTGGATCCCTCAGTGATACTGGCGCCTGTGCTTGGTCTATTGGCTGCGGCCTTGTTGTTGCTGCGGGTGTTGCCCTTGGCGGTGCGCTTGACCGTCTGGCTATGCATGCGGGCCGGCCCGGCGTGGTCATCCCTTGGCATGGTCCGAGTTGCCAGAGACCCCGTACTGCCATCGTCCCTGTCGGTGCTGCTTATGCTGTCGGCTGCGCTGGGGGTATTCGGCGCGACCTTCCAATCAAGCCTGTCCAGCAGCCAGAGACAGCAAGCCCTGTACAGGGTCGGGGGTGATGTGGTCATCTCCGGTCCCGGCGTAACGGGAAATCTGCCAGGTGAATTGGTGCAGTTGCCTGGCGTCAGGACTGTCACTCCTGTCTTGCGGAAAACGGTAGATCTGTCAACGGGACAATCGGCCTTCTCAGCACTCTTGATAGCCGCCGACCCACACGGTCTGGCGCAATCCGCCTGGTTCCGGGACGATTTCGCCAGTTCAACCCTGGTTCAACTTACGGAGCGGATTCGCACCCACCCAGTGGATGGACCTGCAGGTGTGTCGCTGCCTGTCGGACTGGAGAGTGTAGGTGTGTGGCTGGACATCGGAGGCATCGGTGCAACCGAGCTTCAGTCCAACATTAACGTATGGGCCAAGCTGGTTGATGATTCAGGCATATACAGAAATGTATCGCTGGGGAGCTTTCTTGGTCAAAGCGACGGCGCAGCGGAGAATTGGCAGTTGTTTGTCGGAGAATTGTCAGAGCGAATGGTCAATCTGGACACCGAGTGGACATTGACAGCAATCTTCCTTACCACCAGTTCATTTGCGAGAGTGCCGTCGGGAAGCGTCCACCTTGACGAGATTACGGCTTTCGGACCATCCTTGCCGACAGAGGGTATTGTAGTGGAGGGTTTCGAAACAAATGGCAACTGGAGTCCCATTGTCGCAAATGCGGGAGTCCAGGACGTCGTATCTCGGGGCAACTCGGGAGCTCGGTCCGGGTCGGACGGTCTCACATTCACCTGGGTGAAGCCATTTACCGGACAGCAGCGAGGGGTGTATGTCCCGCCCGTGAATCTGCCGATACCTGCCATTGGCGGTGGTGGCCTTGGCCTCAACGATAACTTATGGCTTGAGCACGGCCAGGCGTACATACCCATCAAAATCGTAGAAGTAACGGAACTGTTTCCCACGGTAGCCAGACCGCAACGGCCCTTTGTGATCCTGGATATTGCTGCCTTTGAGTCTTACAGGAAGTTCCTTCCTTCAGTAGGTCGAGTCGACGATGCCAGCCAAATCTGGCTCTCGCTGGACCCCTCCTTCGACAGAGACGCCTTGATCTCGAGAATTGACCGTGAGCTGCCCGAATTGGCTTCGGCCATCGACCGCGCTGGCGTCGCCGAAAGGGCATCTCGGAATCCTCTCGCTGGCGGCGGATGGAACGGCCTTACCGGCCTGAGCATGGGCGCCGTCGGAATCGCGGTGGGTATCGCGTCGCTGCTGTATAGCGTGGCGGCCGCTAGGGCAGCCAGGGTCGACACGGCAGTAGCCCTGGTCTTGGGTCTCTCGACAAAGCAACTCCTCTTGACCCTAATAGCCGAAAAGTGGCTGATGGCCGGAGCAGCGATTTTGGCCGGTGCAGCCATTGGTTACTGGCCTGGGCTGGAACTCATTCAAATGCTTGAGTTGACATCTGGCGGCTCCACCTCCGTGCCGCCGTTGGTTCCCCAGGTGCACGAACTGCTCCTGGCACTGGTACTGGCCGGACTGACGGTAGCGGTGATGGGGTCCGCCCTTTACTCAGCGGTCCTCGCTCGCCGCGATCGGCCGGCTGAAGTGTTGAGGATGGGAGCGTAGCCTTTTGGCGGCTCTGTTTCGTTTCGCGTACGTAATGGCCATTGGGAGGGCCGTCAGCGGCTGGCGTCTCGAGATGGTGCTGTTCGGCGGAACGATGCTGGCGGTAGCGCTGATGGCCAGCGGGGTCATCTTCTCCGATCTATTGTCCAACGCAGCCCTGCGCGATTTCCTGGCGAGATCAGAACCTGACAAGGTCAACTTTAAGGTGCGTTCATTCAGCAGCAGGGAAGATGCTCCCGACGGTGAGGGACGCAGTGCAGCCTTTCGGGCTAGGGACAATTTTATCCGGCAGTATGTTCAGGAGCCCTTCCAGCCGTACCTCAAGAATCAGTCGAGGATGATTGAGACCGCTACCTTCTTCTTTCAGGGGCGGCCCGGCCTGGAGGTGGATCGGGACTCCCGACCTCGAGGATCTGTGGTTCACCTGACGGGTCTGGATGGGCGCATCAGGGTATTGGAGGGTCAGTGGCCGACAGGTCCTGGTTCCAGCGGTGAGCCGGTGCAAATTGCAGTGGACACGTTGGGATCGCAGCTCCTGGGCATGGGCGTTGGCGACGAAATGGAAATATTCCCTGCATCATCAATTAATGACTTGCCGCCAATAGCGGTGCGGATCGTCGCTGTTTTCGAAGTGCTGGATCCTTCTGATGCGTTCTGGGTCGGACTCTCTGGTGCCGCCAGCCGGAAGGACGACCTGTGGACGCTGGTACCGCTCTTTGCCAGTGAAGAAGCTTTGTTGCGCCAGGTACTGGTTTCGTATCCTTTTATATATACGGACACGACCTGGTATTTCCAACCCGAACCGGAACAGATAGCCGCCAATGAGATCGTGGAGGTTCAACGCCTGCTGGCCCAGATCGAACACACGGTAACGGCAGGCCTCATGAATGCTAGCTACTCCATCAGGTTGGACAACCTCTTGCACGATTTCGAGCAGGAACTGCTCCTGGCCCAGCTACCGCTGCTGTTGATGTTGTTCCTCGTTGTAGCCATCCTGACGTATTATCTGGCGCTGATAGCGGGGCTTATAGTGCGTTCCCGTATGGCGGAAATTAGCCTGCTGAAAAGCCGGGGCGCTACCGCGGTGCAGATAGCCATCCTCGGGCTTGGTGAAGGACTGCTTGTGGCAACACCCGCAGTCATCGCTGGGCCCTACTTGGCTTTGGGGCTTATTAAGTTCCTGGGATTCGTATTCTTCCGGTTGAGTGGCGCTTCAGACGAGGCAGCCAGCGTGGCGGTCGGGATTTCATTTCCAGCATTCCTGCTCGGGATGGCTGGCGGTGTACTGGCCGTCCTGGTATTCACCGTGGCCACTTTGGTGGCATCACGGCAGGGAGGTGTAGAGGCCCGTCAGGCAAGTTCCCGTCCTTCCACGGCCAACATTCTCCACCGCTATTACTTGGACGTGGCGTTGCTGGCGCTGATAGGACTGGTGTGGTGGCAACTACAGAGCCGCGGCGCTTTCCTGGTACAGTCCCTTGGCAGCAGGGAACTGTCGATTGACTACAGCCTGCTGCTCGGGCCGGTGCTGGGTCTGGTGGCCGCCGGCCTGATCGTGCTGCGGGCCTTTCCCGCTGCCACCGCAGTTCTCGCCAAGCTTGCCGGGCCGGTGGCCCCTGCTTGGCTTCTTCATGTGCTGCGGCACCTCTCCCGCGACCCCCTCACGCCTGCGATGCTGATTGTACTGGTCATGCTTGCGACAACTCTTGGGGTCATGGGTAGTTCCCTCTCCGCTACCTTGGAACGAGGGCAGCGCGACCAGGCTTTGTACGAGGCAGGGGCCGATCTGCGAATCAGGCATACCAGCCCGGATGAGACTGCCGGGGTGGCTGCAACCGTGGACGGTCTGGAGGGTATCGAAGCGGCAACGGATGTCTACCGTACCTCGGCGTTTATCACCAACAGTGGATTCAGCACATCGGGCACCCTGCTGGCGGTGCAGGCCGACACCATTGGGGATACCGCCTTGCTCAGGGAGGACTTCGCTGACGACTTATCGGCCGCTGACCTGTCGAGTCTACTGGAACCAGGGGAGCAGGTGGCTGGATCGACAAATGGCCCAGACGGAATCCTGTTACCGCCGGACGCGACCGCCTTGACACTTTGGGCCAGGCCCGGTGGCACATCTCCTTTCCTGGAGGTGTGGACGCGACTTGAGGACGCTCGAGGTCGGATCCTGGATGCTCAGATGGGAGAGCTGAACCGGGCCGGTTGGACCAGCCTGTCCCTTCCGCTGTCCGAGGAGCGCCTCAGAGGCATCCAGTTCCTCAGGGGTCAGCAGCAACCAGACCTGCGGCCACCGTACCGCCTGATGTCGTTTTCGGTGCGCAGCCGATTCAGCGATACCGAAGGCAGTGCGGTTTTCTTTGGGAGGGTCAATGCAACCACGCCAGGCGGCGAAAGCGTTATCCACGACTTCGTTAGCATTGAGGGTTGGCACGCTTTAGAGGACTTCCGTAAGCCAGGACTGCATTCCCTAGAGTCGAGCGAATCAGGAGCGGAGGGAGAATTCGCCGCAACCTCAAGATACAGCTTTGGAGCTGGGGGGGCTGGGCAGACCGGGGTTAGGGCGGGCAGCCCGGAGGAACCGATTCCAGCTCTGGCCAGCTCGCAATTCCTGGAGGTTGCAGATGCCAGAATCGGAGATACGGTGATAGTTGGCATGTCAAACTACTCCATTCTGCTGGAAGTGGCCGGGGAGTTGAATTTTTTTCCTACCCTGGACCCCCAAGAAAAGCCATTTGCTGTTGTGGACCTTTCCAGGTTCTTTCAGTCTGCCATCAGGCACAGCCCACGACCTCCCACGGGGCCCAACGAGGTTTGGATTTCTGGAGAAGGCGGGGCGGTGAATGCAGAGGCAGTTTCCAGTGCTTTTGGGGACGCTGGAGTAAGCATCAGGAGCATGCACGACGCCCCGTCCATAGTGGCTTCTCGTGTGGATCGGCCGCTGGCGAACGCAGGATGGGGAGGGCTGCTGGTTCTGTTGTTTCTGGCAATTACCATTGCCACCGCCAGCGGTCTTCTGCTGTTTTCGCGCCTGGACGCGAGGGAGCGGCAGACCGAGTTTGCGCTGCTGCGTACCTTGGGGATATCGCGAGTTCAGATGCGCAGCATCTTATGGGCGGGATTGTTCATCATCGTAGCCTGTGGTATAGGGCTGGGAACATTGCTGGGTTGGCTTATAGGCGCCAGCCTTCTCCCACTCATGGAGGTCGCAGAGGCGGGCAAACGAATCACCCCCTCGCTGGTGTTCACGGCCGACTGGCAGCGACTGCTGGTATCCTACGTTATCCTTGGAGTAATCACCCTTTTCTGCGGCCTGTGGCTAACGTGGCTGACCGGCAGACTCCGACTGCACCAAGTACTCAGATTGGGAGAATAACGCCATCAATGGACTCCCTTATTCAATACCGCAGCGCCCCAACGATCGAAGGACGGGACCCGTTTGTCATCTGTCGAGACCTGTTCAAGATCTACAAACGGGCCGACCTCGAGGTCGTCGCCCTGCGCGGTCTGAACCTGGCCGTGATGCAGGGCGAGCTCATTGCGATTGTCGGCGCCAGTGGCAGCGGCAAGAGCACCCTGCTAAATATTCTTGCCGGACTGGATCGTCCATCGGCTGGAGGAGTATGGGTTGGCCAGCGAGACCTGCTTAACATTACTGAGCAGAGCCTGGTCCAATACCGCCGCCAGGACGTAGGATTTGTGTGGCAGACCACGGCCCGGAATCTGCTGCCCTACCTGAATGTGGCAGAAAACATGGACCTTCCCATGGCCTTGTCGGGGCGGCCCCGCAGACTCCGCAGGGAATGGTCTGGCGAGTTATTAGCCGCGTTGGGCATAGGAGATAAGGCGGGCCGCCTGCCTCATCAACTGTCCGGAGGAGAGCAGCAACTCACCGCCATCGGCGTCGCCTTGGCCAACCAGCCTCCGTTGCTGCTGGCTGACGAGCCCACCGGAGAACTGGATACCGCCACCGCTATCCGGGTATTCGAGATGCTCCGGACCTTGAACCGGAGTTTTGGCGTAACCGTGATCATAGTTTCCCACTACCCCGGGGTCGCGCAGTTCGTGGATCGGGTGGTGCACATCCGGGACGGGCGCATAAGCTCCGAGACAATTTCCACCGCCTCCTACCAGCGTGACGGCTCGAGAAACGAAGAGGAGTTCCTGGTGGTAGACGATGCAGGGAGGCTGCAGTTACCCCAGGAATTCGCTGATCGATTTACCCACCGCGGCTTGGCGCGATTGGACCTTGAAGACGGGCAGGTCACGCTCAGGCCTTCCGGTGGCAGCCCTGGCACTGGCCAGAGGCCGCAAGAATGAGCGACTCAATAGTATCAGCGTCCACACTGAGTCGCAGGTTCGAGGGCGGGGGCTCAGAGGTCTGGGCAGTGAGTAACGTGAACCTCGAAATCGGGAGTGGTGAACTTGTGGCGTTCACCGGGCGGTCTGGCTCGGGAAAGACCACGCTGCTTAACCTGTTGTCGGGCCTCGATAGGCCGACGAGCGGCGCCGCCCTGTTCAGAGGGCAGGACCTGTCTCGGCTGCCTGAGAGAGAACTCGTAGAATTTCGTCGGCGCAGTATCGGGTTCGTGTTTCAGTCCTTTGGTCTTATGCCGCTGCTGTCGGCCCAGGAGAATGTGGAGTTGCCGCTTCACATAATCGGAGTATCGTGGCGGGAGCGGAGGCGCCGCGCACAGGAGGCGCTGGCGTCAGTGGGGCTTGGCCCCCGCGCGAGGCACCGGCCGTATGAACTCTCGGGAGGTGAGCAACAGCGGGTCTCCATCGCAAGAGCTCTGGTCACTGGCCCCGAAGTGGTATTCGCAGACGAGCCGACGGGTGAGCTCGATACAACAACGGCTCGGTCCATCATCGACATTCTGAGGCGAATCTCCGCCGAGGGGACCACGGTCATAGTAGCCACCCACGATCTCTCCTTGGCTGCAGCAGCGGACCGGCAACTGGAAATGTCAGATGGTCTGCTGAAGGAACCGTGACGTCTAAAACCAGCGCCTTAGTCTCCTTTGCGGCTCAGGAATTGGCATATTCCAAGTGGCGTCGAGATCTTGGCGGAGTACGTTTTCCCTCATTTTGGGGAGAATCTGCTGTGGCGATTACCCGGGCCTGAACTGAGCAATGCTGGTGTGGTAATCGTGGCTGCAAGCGCTTCCCAGATGGTCGTGCTGTAATTCGGCAGGATGCGCAACGCCGCCCGGATGCAGCCCAGGTCGTTGAGAGCGGAGGCTACGGATAGCCTGCCTGCGACTTGCAGAACCTGAGCATCCGGGTGGGTCAGGGACTCAACAGTTTGTTCTCCTCGTGGTGGACTAATCTTGTGTCGGCACTGGCCTCGGTTCCTATCCTCTTGAAGATGGGCAGGGGAAATTCTACGGTCGTTGACTTGAGGCTAAATGAAGATCACGGTCTCGAATCACGGGTCTTCTTTCCCCCTAAAAACGACGAACGAAGTTGCCATGACTGGCGACCGACAGGCCGCTGCGGACCCCTTTCCCGAGTCATTCAGGAGCGCTGAAGATGTGGAGTACCACGGCGAAGGGGTCTCGCAATTCGAACACACCTGCAGGCTGCCCACCTTGCGCGGAAAGACAAGGGCAGTGACAGGAAGTCATCGTCGCTCCTGCAAGACATTGGTCAGATCTGACCAGTCGAAGGCCGACAAGTGAGCAGCGTTTGCGTCGTCGCCCATGGGGACCTAGGAACCCGGATTCTTACCGACCTGGCCTTTTCATATGCCGTCGCAGACATCGTTTGTGGACATGTCGCCGTGAAGTGCTACCTCGTTGCTACCAACACTCGATACGCCGACCATCTGTCCGATGCCAGCGTGGAGTCGCTACGGCGGCAGGGCGGCCTCTGTTTTGGCGGAGGTGCATGCATTCCCTCAATCACCCAATTGGCGATCCAAGGTGCGCGTCCGCACTTGGGACGACCGGGACAACACCCCCGGAGCACGGGTTCACGACCTCGAGCCATACCGAGAGCTGCTGACCTCTCTCCTCCGCCGCCTTCAGGGAGGAGAAACCTGACTCGGTTGAAGAACCTGCTGCCCGCACTTCTTGTCCCGATGCCGGTCGAGAGAACCTAGAGAGTGGCGCAACCATTGGGTGAAGGTCAGCAGGGCTATAGAGATGCCAAACGATCAGCCGTGCAGATGGGCCACGACCTCGACGCTACCGAGAAAAAGCGGAAGACCTTGCTGACCTCAGTGTCAGCGCGGAGCGGGGTTAGATGCCAGGGTTACTGTCGGGGCAGACGGCCCGTAAACCAAGGGAAAAAGTTGCCTGACCCGGTTGCATAGCAACTGGTGCTGTTCGGTCAGGCTTGACCTCAATGCGGTGCATTTAGCATCTCCCTGACCAGCGATTGATCCCACATCTGTCTTTTGAACAACAGGAAGCCTTTCACCACCGCTTTCCGTAGCTGGATATTCTCAGATTTCGGTCGCTTCATCCACCCCTCCTGACCGATCGGTAACCCCCGTATCCGACCTGCCAGACTGGACGGTTCGCCTGGAGGAACCTGTTCGTCTGCTTGGTACGGCCTCGCTACGCCCTGCGCTGGGGATCAACTATCGCCATTTAAAACTTGTCTATGCGGTCGACCGCTGAGTGTTTAGTCACCGGCCATTTTGCTTCTGCTGATCAAATTCATAGTATTTATCCTGGGCAGGGCACCGGGAGATACATCAACAAATCCCGAGACCTATTACCGGAATTCAGGATATGATATATAATAAAACCAGATACAATAGGACCGTGATGTCCACATGCTCTCGCATTTGCCCGGCGGACGATGCCCGAATTGGACTGACAACGTGGCCCTTCGCGGCAACGAGATGAGAGAGATGACGCCCCAAGGGCAGCCACAGACCTACCTGGCCTCATTCAAACAAAACGCCATGGTGAGCATAATGAAGACCAAGGTGCTTTCCCACTATGAGACTTGGGAAATGCTGCCCTCGAACTCGATCGTAAGCGAACAAGCCTAGCCGAAAGATGGTCCGGAGAATGCCATTGTGAAAAAAGGCCCCCTTTAAAGGGAAACCCCAGAGGAGGTAGGGAAATGAACACACTCAGAATAGCGCTAACCATTGAGGATCTCATCAGGGAACTGGAGATAATCGATCCGACAGAAACCAGCGTCGGAACGTGGAGCACCCCTGAAGGAGACATGCGAGTGTCCATCATTCACGAGTCTGGGCATGTCTACGCGATCCCCGGGGATGACGAGGAAGATGGGGACCCGTCACTCCTGTTCCGCCTACCGGTGGAGAGGATGGGAATAGAGGCAGCGATCCAGGCCGTGGAAAAACACCTGGGGTCGGTCCGCCTGCCGCACATGCGGGAGTGTGACATGCTGGGTTGCCGGAACCCCGTCCCGGAGGACCAGGGAAAGAGTGTGGCTCCCGGAACTTATCTGGCCGTCTGCGACTACTGTGCACCAATCGTGGCAACCGTCAGATGAACACCGATGAACATGACTCGACCCCTCAGTGGCGAGCCCTGCCGCCGCCCTAGGCAGACACTCCGCATGTCAGATTGCGGGAAACTGCGCCGCAATCCGGGCAGAGTTGCCGCACAACTCCTGACGGACCCGGATCAAATGAATCCCCGCACCCACGTTTCCACCGCACTTCTTCAAGCCTCTCCGGGCAGAGCGGTTGCGCCGTTTCCTACAGGGGCAGGCCGCGCTCGATCCAGCGCCGCTCCTCTTCTCCATGGTCAAAGTAGTTGAAGCGGTGGAACAGCTTGGGTTGCTCCCGCGTCTGCTGGAGGTCTTCCCGAGAGGCCAGGGTCCCGCGGCAGTCTGCTTTCAGGGTTTCCGGGTCGACTGAGACCCCGTATTCTGACCGCGCCGATTCCAGGGAGACGAAGCCGCCCCGGACATCCTTCTCGACCAGAAGAATCTTCCGTTCCAGGGGATCTCCCCAACCGCCTCCGCCGGTGGTGTAGATTCTAGCCAGGTCGCCGGCCTGCCAGGAGTTGTCGTCGCAGAAGGGACGGATCTCCCTTGCGCCTTCACACCCCGGCTTCAGCGCCACCCTGGACGTGCCTCCCGCCCTGCCTCCAGCGACGCCCAGGCCGGGAACCGGACGTTCTCCGTCAGCCACCCGAACGTCCCCTCCGGCGCCAGTAACCGAACGTCCCGGATGATCCCGCAACCGCCGCGGTACTTGCCGGGGACACGGGAGTCGGGGCTAATGGCGTACCGCTCCATCCGCGGGGGGTATTCTATGTCCATGAACTCTGCAGGGTGATTTTCGCTGTGGCGGCTGTAATCGGCGTCGATGCCGTCAGCCAGGCGTTGCTACCGCCACCCGCGCCAATGGAGTTTATGTCCAGTATAGGCAGTTGTACTGGCCAGTCACTCAGTTCTCCTGTCAGGGTGATGGTTGGGGTGCGCCGATTGGCCAAGGATACATCGGTACAAGTTCCCCCATGTCAAAGGAGATGCATTCCTCCGCCCCGATGTTGCCGACAACGTCGATGGCGACCACAACCCCGGCCGCAGGGCCTGACAGGGCAGTGAAGGCCGGGTGGCGGGTGCCATTTCTGCGCCGGTCACGCCCCCATTGGACTTCATGATCAGCTGAGGGCCCCCACCCCCATATCCCATCGGATACCAACAACCCAACGGGTGCGCGCTTGCCCTCCAGAATGGCGTTGGTTGCTATCGTGGTGCCGTGAAAGATGCGCCTCTCCTCACGCCACCGGCGGATGGGTCCGGTACCAGTCCACGACCTCCGCCCCCGAGGCGGCCCAGACGCCCTGCCGCCGCACCATGTGGCCCAGTGCCTCGTCCAGAACGCCGATGCGGAAGGGCTGTCCTATGAGCCAGGGGTGCAAACTCAACACCAGCGCCCGCCCGTTGTTCGCCCCGTCGTCGTACATCTCGTCGAAGCTCTCGCAGAGCATGGTGGCGTAGCGGTCGATCATTACCTTGCGGTGGGCCATGGCCACCACATCGTCCAGCTCCAGCATGACCGGCAGAGCGTACAGTTCCCCGGTCGGCACCTTCAGCGGGTAGGGCTGCTCGTCGTTGGCCCAGTCGCACAGGTAGCGAATACCGGCTTCACCCAGGAGCTGGGGGGTGCGCTCCGACTCCCCGTATTCCGGCCCCATCCATCCTGCCGGGGCCTCGCCGGTCGCCTGCGTCAGGGTGTCTAGCGACTCCTTGATGTAGTCCCGCTCCTCCTGCTCCGACATATTGCCGGTGATCATCCGGCTGACCGAGACGCCGTGGCCGATGATCTCACAGCCCCGGCCGAGGCAATGCCGCACCAGGAAAGGGTAGTTGCTGGCGGTGAGGGCGTCCATTGCGATGGTGGGGCGCATGCCGTGCCGTTCCAGCACGTCAAGCACCCGGTAGATGCCCACCCGGTGGCCGTACTCCCGGTGCGATATGCGGGCGTAGTCCGGGAAAGGCCGGACCGCCGAGCCTCCCGCAAGGTTGGCTGCCTGGAAACTCCCCTCTGGAGGCATCCACTCCATGTGCTCCAGGTTGACTACCACCGATAGCGCAATGCGGGCATTGTCGGGCCATCGCAGAATACCCCGGGTACTCAGGGGCGACCAGTCATAGTGTTCATGGTCCATCCCGAAACGACGTTGAGCGGGCATGGCGGCGGCCTCCAGTTGCTGTTCCCCCGGTGAGAATTGGAACCGGGGAGTATGGGAATACGAAATCGCGCTTGGGTCAGGTGCCGAAGCCGGACTAAGATACTCTTCACCCGTTCAGTTTTTGGGCGTGGGCAACCGCCTGGTCGTAGTAGTTGGCGATGTAGTACTCGGCAATCTCGTCGGCGGTGGTCTGCCAGACTCCATCGTGGGACATGATGTAGCCTAGAATGTCGTCCAGATACTTGATGCGGTGAGGTTGGCCGATCAGGAAAGGATGCAGGGCAATGCACATGACCCGGCCGCTCTCGGCTCCCTCCCGGTAAAGCTGGTCGAACTGGGCCTTGCAGATACGAGCGAAGTAGTCCCCTTCGTAGTGGTTGTCCCGCATCATGGTCGAGTCATTGAGTTCGATGGAGTAAGGCACCGATACCAGCTTGCCGCTGTCGACCTTGATGGGGACCGGCTGGTCATCGTGCATCCAGTCGGTGTGGTAGATGAGTCCGGCTTCGGCCATCAGGTCCGGGGTTCTCACGCTGCCCGAGATGGCCGGGCCCAGCATCCCTTTCAGCTGTTTGCCGGTATGCAGGCGCAGGGTATCGATGGTGTCACGGTAGAATTCGCGCTCCCTTTCTTCGTCATAGGTGTAGAGGTAGCGCGTGTTGTAAATGCCGTGGCTCATGTAGTCCCAGTCCCGCTGCACCATGGCCTCACCGATCTCGGGAAAGTGCTCCAGGACAGCCATGTTCAGAGAAACGCAGCACTTGATGCCGTGCTTGTCCAGTGGTTCCAGCATCCGCCAGAAACCCACGCGGTTACCGTAGTCCCGGTAGGAATACTGCTGCACGTCCGGGTAGGGAGTGCGCGGCCAGGGATTGCGTGCCCCCTCGTTCTCCGGCAGGTACTCGTAGTGCTCTACGTTGGGCGAAATCCAGAGGGCCACCCTTGCATCGTTGGGCCACTTGATGACTGGCCTGTCTATGATCGGTAGGTAGTCCACCCGGTTCGGCGGCAGTGGCATCTCTATGCCTCCTTGACGCGACACGTGTCTGAATTGGGGAGATGGCCCGGAATCGTACTGGGACCTCCCAGCTAGTCGAGAACCCTGACCAGCTTCTGCATCGAGCGTAGCTCGCGGGGTGGGTCCATGTGGCGGCCATAGTCGGTCCACGACACTTCCGCCACATAAAGGTCTCCCCTCGAGTCCACGGCTATCCCGTGGGGAGAATAAAACCGGCCCGATTGGTCACCGTAGCTCTCGCGCCCGACCCTGGCCAGAACCTTGCCCATGGTGTTCATTACCGTCACACGCGGGCCGAGATCGGTGCCGATGTCGTTGGTGCCGATCCCGCAGAAGTACTCGCCGACGTATATTAGTTCCTCGCCCGTCCCGTCGTCGATACAGATGGCCGCGGCGCGAGACAGGTTGCCCCATTGGGTCTCGTATTTCCCCTCGGCGTTGAATACCTGTATGCGGTGATTCTCGCGGTCAGCGACATATACCCAGCCGTCATTGTCGACCACGACGTTGTGGACGATGTTGAACTGGCCGTCACCGGTGCCCGATTCGCCCCACGAGAGGAGTAGCTTGCCATCGGGTGAGTACTTGTGAACTCTCGCGTTCGAATAGCCGTCGGCCACATAGAATTCACCCGTTCGCTTGTCGAAGGCAACATGGGCAGGGACGCTGAACGGTTCGCCGCTCATCTTTGGGCTCGGCTTGTGTGGTGTGCCAAGGGTCATCATTAGCTCGCCGTTGGGCGTGAACTGCCTTACTGTGCTGTCGCCGTTGTCCACGCAGAAGACTGTGTCGTCCGGCGCGATTGTCACGCCGTGGGGGTTGGCGAACACTCCCTCGCCCCAGGTGCGCAGCACATTGCCGTCGGTATCGAACACGATCATCGGTATGGTCCCGCGGTTGAACACGTACACATGGTCTTTTGAGTCCACGGCGACGGCCGTCCCTTCCTTGTAGACGCAATCTTCGGGAAGCTGACCCCAGTTCTCGCCAGATACTTTGTAGTTGAAAGCGCCTTCACCGATGACTACTG
Organism: Dehalococcoidia bacterium; assembly: GCA_965215675.1. Lineage (GTDB taxonomy): Bacteria > Chloroflexota > Dehalococcoidia > Lucifugimonadales > UBA3495 > VXOI01. The sequence goes on from OZ244112.1 coordinate 1,555,658, forward strand.
GCCTGCCCTTTTCCCCTTGCGATCCGTGCCCATCGGTGCGCAGGCCGTATTCCCAGTCCGGTTCCTTGTCGGCCATGTTTCTGACCTCCTTGAATCTGCGCCGGCCTGTGCGGCGGCACTGGGCAATATATCACGCCGTCTGTAGGGCGTCGCCGGAAGCCGCCAGAGTCAAGTCGTTTTCGAAGCTATGTTTTCGAAGCTATTAAGAATCCGTTGGTGGTTAGTTTGTCGCATCGCCAACGGATTTTCTGATGGGCCGGCCCTGGCCAAGACCGTCATGACCTTGTCGAAAAGCCCAGGTCAAGAGGAAATGCCAAGGACTGGTGGACGTCAAAGACTCGTCGCGGCGTGCATTCAGTAAAGGAGGCATGCGCACAGGAGGGCCGGACGTGAAATCCCTCTTTCCTTGGTTTACCAATTCTGGACTAAGCAATTAGTCCCGTCTCAGCAGGCGCCAGGTGCCGATCCCGGGACAGAAGCCCTTTGCCAGGACTATCCCGCTTTGATGACACTGGCTCCTTGCCAAGCCTCATGACACCCCTCTACCATGAACCCTGTGTATTGTTCCCAACATAAGCCCTTCCCGGCACTCCGGCGACGCCGTCCCTCGGCCGGACAAACTGGGTGGGACAAAATGGGACAGAATGGAGCGGGAATCCGAATTTTCTGCTCTCGGCGGCCAACACCCCCGTATCGGGCAAAAGGCAGGCTCTGACTCCTAGTACTACAACGACGGGTTCAGGGTGGAGGGTCCATTCTGCCTTCACAGCGGGCGGAGCGGCGTCTCTCGTGGGAGCGGCGCGCCCGTTCGTTGCGTAGCTGCGTATCCTCCAGCCACAACAGCAATTGATCGGGCCCGAACCGCTCCCGGGGCAGCATCTCACGCACCACCCGGTACACCTGCGGGCGGGTGATCCGGGGCATCTTTTTCCCCCCAATCCTGCTGCAGGCCCAGCAGGAACGCTCCGCCCAGCAGGCACATGGCTATGTGGTGATGCCAGCCTGCCCAGCTCCGGGTCTCGTATTCGTCCAGCCCAACGTCGCCCTTTTCAGTCTCGAACTCCGTTTCTATGCGCCACCTGGAACCGCCCACGTATGCCAGAGTCTCCAAAGTTGTGTCCTCGGGTGCGTTGGACAGGTAGTAGCGAGGTTCGCTGCCGTCCAGGTTGCGGCGGTAGACCGCCCAGTGGATTTCGCCGGGCTTGCGCCTCCGCCGGGCTTGCGCCACCTGGTAACCCGCACCCGCTGGGCGCTGAACCGGTAGGTGCGCGGCCCTTGGCTTCCCTCTGCCACCGTTATCTCCCGCCAGGCCTCCTCCGGCAACTCATCACTGCGCTGCTCCTGCCCTGCTCCATGGTCCGGCGCTGCCCATCCCGCAGCCTGGGTTTGCGGGGGCGCCCGAACCCTGGATGTGAATTGCCTGGATATTCCGGACTGGTCCAAGCCGGCTCCAAAGGCCAAGCCGTGGTGCCGCCCGGAACGTCCAGCACGTACCGCATACCCAAGGCCGCCAGTCCCTCCCGGAATGACGGCGACATCCCGAAGGCGTCATCTCCGGCAACCCACCCGGCCTCCAGATGGCCCAGTTCCATGGCCTGCGCCAGCATCTCCAAGGCCAACTCCGTCTTCGAACGGTAGCTGCGTCTCTCCGCCGGCACACCCGCCGCCTGACACCGGGCATCGTCCGAAGCCCAAACCTGGGGCAGGTACAGCCGTTTGTCCACCAACGCCCGGCCCAGCGGGCTGACGTAGGCCAGGAACATCCCGGCCTGGCAGTTGGCCACCTTCCCCAGCCTGCCGCAGTACTGCCGGGCCACTCCCACCGATTTCCTCCCCTGCTTGGGAAAGTCGCTGCCGTCGAACACCCACACGGCCTCGGGATGCCCCAGCCTGGGGGCCAGGTATTCCTGCAACCGCCCTATTACTGCGTCATCGGACCACCGGGCCTCGGTGAGAAAACGCTGCATCGCCCGGGCGGAGATGCCCACCGATTCGGAGAGATTCTCGGCGTTGCGCCGCTCCCCGGCTTGCACCAGCAGGGCTTGAAGATAGTTCCGGCTGTGCTCCCGCCACTGCTTGCGTCCGAAGGAGTCCGCAAAAAAGGCGTGAAATTCCTGAAAGCTGTCGTAGACCCGCTTGAAGCTCGCCGCATCCATCACCCAAACCGCCCACCATCATCTGGCCAGCTATCCTACCAAACAACTCGTCGTTGTAGTACTAGGGAAAATAGGAAAAATGGGACGGAATGGGACAAAATGGGAATCGAGACCCGATTTTCTGTCCCAAAATTCCCAAGCCATAGCCCTTCGTCAACAAACATTCGTCTTATTCAGGGAACTGGTTTGAGAATCCCCGGTAATCCTTAATCTCGAACACCAACTCAATCCCCTCCTCAAGCGGAATGGCCGGAAATTACCGGAAAGATAGAAAATCTCTGGCCAGATAGGCACCGTTCAGAAGCTGAGCAAATTCCCCTCAATCCACCCAGCCACCGCCACTGTCCGGAAAGTTGAGGATAATTTGAAATGTACAGGTCAGACATTGTCCTCAGTTTCCTATGCCTCCAGGCCGAAGCCATTAAGAGGAAAGTAGAGCTGTTCGCCTACTTCCCCTGCGACATTTAATTCCACCCAAGAGGAAGAATAGAAAGACCCGGGTCGGCGGATGGCTGCACTCCGCGCCGGTGGCGGTTATCGCGGAATATCCAGTGGCGGTGATCCGGTACCGGCAATATAATCGTCATCTGAGAGAGGACCATGTCCTCTCTCAGATGCGCCAGGGGCGCACCGCAATAATTGTGAGCGGGCTTACAAGACGGAAAGAGGCGGGCAGGAGGGCAGACGAATGGCGGAACTGAATATCGCGACCCTTTCCGGCGACTACACTGTCATCAGCGCAGCAGCGGTTGAGGACTTCCGGGGCAACCTGTACGGGGAGACTCTGCTCCCCGGCGACGATGGCTACGACGGCGCCCGGCGCATCTGGAATGCCATGGTCGACAAGCGGCCCGCCCTGATCGCCCGCTGCAGCGGAACGGCCGACGTGATCAACGCGGTCAACTTCGCCAGGGAGAACCGCCTGCTCATATCGGTGCGCGGCGGCGGACATAACTTCCCAGGCAACAGCGTTTGCAACGACGGGCTGATGATCGACCTTTCCCGGATGACCGGCGTCCGCGTCGATCCTGCATCCAGAACGGCCCGGGCCCAGGGCGGCACAAAGTGGGGAGCCTTCGACCACGAGACCCAGGCTTTCGGGCTGGCCGCGCCCGGAGGAACCGACATCGACACCGGCATCGCCGGTCTCACGCTGGGCGGCGGCATCGGCTGGCTGTCGGGCAACTACGGCCTGAGCTGCGATAACCTGATTTCCGCCGACGTGGTCACTGCCGACGGGCGCTCGTTGACCGCCAGCGCCGAAGAGAACCCCGACCTGCTCTGGGGCCTCCGGGGCGGCGGCGGCAACTTCGGGGTCGCCACTGCCCTCGAGTACCGGCTACACCCCGTCGGCCCTGATGTGCTGGCTGGCTGGCTGATCTACCCATACGACAAGGTGCGTGAGTTCTTCGATCTGGTCAACGGGTTGACCGCCGATATGCCTGATGAGTTGAACTTCATCACCTTCCTGCATACGCTCCCGGAGGGCGGCGGAAGGGCGTGCAGCATTCTGATGTGCTACCACGGCCCCATTGAGGAGGGGGAACGGGTCATCCGTCCGCTTCGGGAGTTCGGCCCTCCGCTGATCGACGACGTGCGGCCAATGTCCTACACCGATGCCCAGAAGCTGGCGGTGGCCCCACAGGGACGACAGAACTATCTGAAGTCCCACTTCATTAGTCAGGTCAGTGACGACGTGGTGGACATCGTGCTCCAGTATTTCGAACGGATAACCTCGCCGCTGTCGAGTGTGCTGTTCCAGTATCTCGGTAACGCCTCCCGTCGTGTTCCCGTCAACGAGACCGCCTTCGGCCACCGGGGCGCCCTGTGCGAATGGGCCACCAATGCGGTCTTTCTGGACCCTGGGGAGTCGGAGGTCCACATCCGATGGGTCCGGGATTTTGCCTCGAAAATGTTGCCCTTCTCCTCGGGAGCCTACATCAACCAGGTCGGTACCGAGGAGGATGAAGGAGCGGAGGCGATTCAGGCGGCCTTCGGAGACAACTTCCAGAGGCTGGCGGCCCTGAAGCAGAAGTACGACCCGGCGAACCTGTTCAGCCACAACCAGAACATCCGCCCTCGGATCTAGGCCCTGTCACTGAAGGGCTGTGATGCCCCGAGGACGGATGTGGAGGTGGTGCCTCCTACCTCCAGTCGTGGCGGGGCTTCCAGCCCAGCAGTCGCTGCGCCTTTGCCGTGCTGATCACACTGGCGGTGCCGCTCAGCCCTTCCCGGATCTCCACCCGGTCGCCGAAGTTGTTCTTGACCAAGTCAATTGTCGGCTCCTCGAAACGGCTGGAAGGCTGGGCGAGCATGAAAGCCTCATACTCTTCGATCTCTGCGTCCAGAGCCAGCACGTGGGCCTCGGCCACGTCCCGGGCGTCGGCGTAGGCCCACATCACCAGCGTCAGGGGATTCTCCGGTGTGGGGGCAGGCCAGGGGAACTCCTCTTGGACCTCCGGGAGCGCCACGTTGGTGAACCGCAGGCTGACGACCGTGGTGGCTGAATTGCGGGCGATCATCCTGCCGATGTCCTCGCCGACCTGCTTGGTCAGGCCGTAGGGCTCGAAGGGCATCATTGGATGCTCCTCGTCCAGTGGCAGGTACATCGGCACGAAGGCGTTGCCGTCGTGGGCCCACCCCATGCCGAAGGCGCTGGAGGAGAACACCACGCGCCGCAGTCCCTGCTCCGCTGCCGACATCATTACGTTGAAGTCGGCAGAGACGTTGTTTTCGAAGATTTCCCTCGGCTCTGCCCGCGAGGGGCCGGGGATGGCTCCCATGTGAACTACGGCCTCAGCGCCCTTGAGAACATCCTCCACCGCCTCTGCGTCTTGGAGTCTGCAACGCACGAACTCCGCCGGGAGTTCATCGGCTTCCACCTGGTCTGTGGCCAGGACGTCCCTGCCCTGTTCCACCAGCAACTGCACCACCCTGCGGCCCAGCCTTCCCGCCGCTCCGGTTACTACTATCATCTCTTCCTCCGGCTGATCCCTCTGCTCGATGATTTGTCCGGCTCGCCGCATACGGGCTGCCGGAATCTTACGGACGGCCGAGTCCGTGGATACCGCGGTAATCGACTGTTGGAGGCGAATGCCAGCCCTCCAGGAGCCCTGGATCAGGCTGATAAATCTCTACTCCTAGCGGGTGGCAGGTGTCGATGGGATCGCCGGCGTCGTCTCCCCACACCTGGATGGACAGGTCTCCGTGGGGACAGGTGGAAATGGCGCAGAGCAGGTCTATCTCGGCGAAGAACTCGAAGTAGTCCCCTTGCTTCGCTGGTGAGGGTTTCACGAAGTAGCGGTCGTCCTTGGAAAGTCCGGTAACCTGGAATATGTTGAGCACATCGTGGACATCGCTCTCGTTGAGATGGTAGGGAGCGATGGCCCGCACCAGGTTTGAATGGCAGCAGTAGTCGAAGTCCTCGCCGTTCAGCAGCTTGTGAACGTATGGATCGCAGCGGGTGCCCAGCAGGTCGTGGCAACCGGCGCCGTCCTCGTCCAGGGGATAGTCCACCGTGTCGCCTGTAATGGTAAGCATGGGTCGCAGGTAAGGCAGGCACGACCACAGCCGGTCGAACGCGGTGACGTGGGCCCGGTGCAGCTGCTTGGTACGGGCCGCCCAAAAGCGTTCCCGGGGATTGTTCAGGTTCCAGGCGTTGAAGTCTGCCACCTGGGCCCCCTCCACCACGACGATACGGCAGATCTGGCCCGCCAGTACCGGCCAGGCCCTACCGGAGCGTATCGGCACCACGAACTGGTCGACCAGGCTACGATTCTCGGTGTCCTGACCCAGGCGTCCGTAGAATTCCCGGTCGACGTCGATGGGGCTGCCGGGCTTGGATTGGTAGATCACTCTGGGAGCTGGCATAGGACCCCCGTTGAAAATGGACTTGGTGAGCTGCGTCGTCCCGGCCTAGCTGCACTGTATCCGTTTCGCCCGGTGGCGCAGGCGGGCCAGGGGACCGTTCCGTCGTCCCCGACGCGCACCACCAGCGTCTTGCCAACGGATGTACTGCGTGCCACCGGGATGGTCGAATGGCCAGTGATGCAGGAGGGCCGCCACCTGGGCCGGTTTCTTAGCGGGGGGCTTACCCGAGGGACCTGGGATTTATTGGGGTGGGCATTGCCTGCACTTCGGGAAGGACTTTCTCGGCGAAGAGTTTGAGGCTTTTCTCGGCCTTGTCTCTCGGCATCCCGCCGTAAAACATGTGGACCACGATCTTTTCGAGACTTATGGTTTGCTGCAGCGACCTGATCCTCTCGATGATCTCGTCCGGGGTACCGATTGGCTGGGTTCCGCGCCTGGCGGCGAAACTGGCATCGGCGGTACCGACGTCAGCAGTCTGGCGTGCCAGGTATTCCTCGTAGCCGTGGATGCCTTCGTAGCCCGGGTTGTTCCATTCGAAGTAGTGGTGCTGGGCGGCGGTGAGCTGGTTGTGGAAATAAGTCCACCCCTCTTCGGCCTCTTCTGAGGTCTCGGCACAGTACATCCATAAGAGAGTGGTGGGCTGGTCGGGGGGGAGGCCGAGTTCATTCCGAATACTGTTGAACCTTCGTACCTTGTCGGTCATCACTTCGACATCGTCGCCGGCGACAAACATCTGGCCGAGGCCGTTTTCGGCGGCCATTCTTGCAGACGCCTCGGTGGTAAAGGCCACCTTGATGTCCTTGGTCAGCTCGCCCTTGTGTCGGGCCTGCGGCCGGATAGTAGTGGGCGGGATGTCGTAGACCTCGCCCTTAAACTCGAAGCGCTCTGCGCCGTCAGCGGCCTTGATGGCGTTGATCACATCGTAGAAATACTTGTGCGACTGCTCTATCGGGTACCCCAGCGAGGCATACTCGTGGGGAGCGATGCCGCGGCCGATACCCAGATGCAGTCTCCTGCCTCTCAGCAGGATGTCGAGCATGGAAATTTCGGAGGCCAGCCGGACCGGATTCCACCACGGGGCTACGATGACGGCGGTGCCGACATCGACGCGGCTGGTGCGGCCCGCCCAGAATGCCAGGTACTGCAGAGGGTTGGGCTGCATCGAATAGGCGGACCCGTAGTGCTCGGTGGCCCAGATGGAATCGAACCCGAGCGGCTCGACCAACTCCCCCATATAGAGGGTGTCTTCCAGGTTTTTGTAATCCGGCACATCCGGCGGGCGGTCATAGTCCTCCGCCATCAGACGGGGCCAGTCGCCCTGGTTGTAGCCAGTGACCATCACTCCACAATGCATCCGTGGGTTCCTCCTTACGGTCCACCTACCCAGCTCAAGTGCGGGTCGGTCCTCAACACGGAAAATCGATATGACAGTATAACTGTTCCCTGGGGCACAAGCCTGGAATCGGAATTAACGTCGCCGGGCAATCGAGTTTTATTACTCAGCACACAAAATTGGAAAATTGGTCTGAATGGCGGTGGAGATGGGAGTGGCAGTGCCTCCTTCGGTTCCGAATGCGAGGGTAGACGGGTTTTGGATTCCCGCCTGCGCGGGAATATAGGGCCTCCGGCGTTTAAGACGCGATTGCCCTGAATTAACGTCGCCTGGCTATCTCATATTGCGGGGGAGATTCCGTGCCTTCAACAGGGAATCGAATATAGCTATCGGAGAGAGGCAGAACTGCGGAGCGTGATGCGGTGTCTCTTTGGGACAGGATCTTCCCATGGCTGTCCCATTTTGTCCCAGATTCACGACTCGTCCTATCTGGAGAATCCCAAATTTGCCGGAAAATCGCGATTCCCGTCCCATTCTGTCCCATTTGTCCCACTTGGCCTTTCCGACCTATTCGCGGATGGCCTGACGGCCATGATGCAGAGGTAGAACCGGCTGAAGCAGTGTGAGTAGCAAAAGGCATAGGAATATAAATGGTACCGAGGCGTCATGAGGCTTGGCAAGCGGCAACTGTCATCAAAATTCTGAAATGCGATTGCCCAGGTCATCAGCCCTGGTGGCCCCAAATACAGTCAAAATCCTGCTACCCAGCAGATGGAGCATAGGAGAAGGTGAAATCCCAGCGTAGGCATTACAATGGCGAACATCCCCCACAACAATCGGGGCAGGACATCCTGTAACAGGCACAAGTTTCCTACGCCAAATGGCCGAAGAACTGTGATCCTGATCAGCGTCTGGCCCCAAATCGAAAAATGCTAAATTGGGAGGCCCCAAATGCCAGTCAAAGGGACCACGCTAACCAGTCTTCGCCCGTTGATGCAGGGCGTCAATGGAATGGTTGTGGCCAGCCATCCCAGTGCCGCAATGGCGGGTCTGGAAGTCCTAAAGAGGGGTGGCAACGCCATTGACGCCGGCGTGGCCGTCGGCCTAGCGCTGAACGTGGCTCACGTCGATGATTGCAGCTTCCTGGGCGTGGCGCCCACGGTCATATACCTAGCCGACCGGAAGGAAGTCACCACTATTGACGGACTCGGGGTCTGGCCGCAAGCCGCCTCGATCGAATACTTTCAGAAAAATCACGGCGGAAAGATGCCCGCCGGGGTTCTCACGTCGCTGACCTCCGCCGCTGCCGATTCGTGGATAACGTCGCTGTCCAAATTCGGCACGATGACCTTCGGGCAGGTGGCGTCTGCGGCCATAGACCTGGCTGGGAACGGATTCCCGATGTACCGCTACCTCGCCGGCCGGTTCAAGACCGCCTTCGACCAGTACAACGCCCACCAATCAACCGCCGAGATTTATCTGCCCGGCGGCCGCGCCCTCAAGCAGGGCGAGATGTTCTACCAGAAGGACCTCGCCGCCACGCTTTCCAAGATCGCGGATATCGAGTCTTCGAATGCCGGGAAAGGCCGAGAGGCTGCACTCAAGGCGGCCAGGGACTACATCTATACCGGCGAGCTGGGCCGCAGGATAGTCGCATTCAACCAAGGGATGGGTGGTCTGCTCACCGAGGATGATCTGGCCCGGTATCACGTCCAGGTAGCTCCGCCGGTTACGGTTAACTACAAGGGATACGACGTCTACAGCACAGGCCCGTGGGGCCAGGGGCCGACGTTCCCCCAAGCCCTCAAGATCCTGGAGGGATACGACCTGGCATCCATGGGCCACAATTCCGCCGAGTACATCCACACAGTGAACCAGGCCCTAAACCTGGCCTTTGCCGACCGGGAGCAGTACGTGGGCGACCCGGACTTTGTGGACGTGCCGATCGGCGAAATGCTATCGGAGGAATACCTGGCCGAGCGCCGCTCCCTGATCGACCCGGACATGGCTTGGCCGGGCACTCCCCCGGCGGGAGACCCGCGTAACGGGAGGGCGACTTTCGACGGCGCGCCGCAGTCTCCGAGAGAGGCAGCGGCCTCGGTTGCCACAGCTGGAGTCAGCGGAGGTGGGACTTCCTACTTCGCCGTCATCGACCGCGAAGGCAACATCTTCTCCAGCACCCCCAGCGAGGGCACCAAGAACGGCGGGCCGATTATTCCGGGTACAGGCCTGGCGTTTTCTCTTCGAGGCACCCAGTCCAAGCTGACCGAAGGTCATCCGGCGGCCATCGCCGGGGGCAAGCGACCCAGGCTCACCCCCGCGCCGGCGCTGGTGTTGCGCGACGGCGAGGCCGTGATGGCGCTGGGGGCGCACGGCGGCGACCATATCCCCCAGGGTACATTGCAGTTGCTTCTGAACGTGCTGGAGTTCGGCCGCGACCCTCAGGAATCCGTGGAGGAACCCCGCTTCTTCAGCTACAACTTCCCCAGCTCCAACTGGACGTCCAGATATGAGCCTGGGATGCTGCGGTTGGAAGGTCGCATCTCCGATGATGTGGCCGAGGACCTGCGGCGCAAGGGCCACACGATTGAGATGTATCCAGACTGGTGGGAGGGTTCGGCCCTATACTGTGTCATCACCCGCAACCCGGAGACCGGGGTACTGCAAGGCGGTGCCGACCCGCGCTGTGAGGCCTATGCCGTCGGTTTCTAGTCTCGGGGGCAAACGCTGACAATTTTTCGGAGGACTACGGATGCCTGATCTGAACGACCTGCTGGACCAAGTCGATGAGATGCGCGACGAGATCGTGGCGCTGGAACAGGACATGGTCCGCATTCCCACGGTCAACACCGGCTTCATGCCCACCGGCAACGAGACCGAGTTGTGCCGGTACATCGAGGGATGGCTGGCCGAGGACGGTATCGCCAGCGAGACCATTGAGTCCGCTCCGGACCGGGGCAACCTCATCGCGCGGCTGGAAGGCAGTTCGGGGCAGGCCGGGCTCATGTTCATGTCCCACCTGGACGTGGTGCCGGTGGAAGAGGAGGAGAAGTGGCGGTTCCCTCCGTTCAGCGCCACGGTGGCCGATGGACGGGTCTTCGGTCGCGGCGCGTCGGACTGTAAGGCCCTGCTCACCTGCCAATTGGTCGCCATGCGGATTCTCAAGCGGAATGGTGTCCAGCTCAAGGACAGCCTGATCCTGGCCTCCTGCGCTGATGAGGAGCATGGCGGCCGCTACGGGTTTGGCTGGATGGCCGACAACCACCCAGAGAAGCTGGCGGCTCCCTTCGCCGTGAACGAGGGCGGCGGAGTTCCCATCGAGGCGGCGGGGAACCTGACTTACCTGCTGGGAGTGGGCGAGAAGGGGCGATTGCAGCTGGAGATCGATGTCCGGGGCTCCAGCGCCCACGCGTCAACCCCGTGGCAGGGCACAAACGCCCTGTTCGGCCTATCGGAAGTGGTCAAGCGGATCGAGGCCTACGAGGCAGAGCGGGACACCTCCACCAGCCTGTTCGAGCATCTGTCGGTTTTTGCCATCGAGGACAGGCCGTCGGCGGCAAACATCGACCAGATTATCGCGGACACCGAGGACAGGAACCCCCGGTTCGCCTCGATCATGCGGGCGCTGTCGCGCATGACCATCACGCCCACCATGATCCAGGGTGGCATCAAGTCCAACAGCGTTCCCGAGTCGGTCCGGCTAACCTGCGATGTCCGGACGCTGCCCCACCAGGACGAAGCCTACGTCCGGCAGGAACTGGAGAAGATACTCGAGGGGATTCCGGGGGTCGAGATCGACATTGATTACATGTCGATCCCCAACTCCTCTCCCTTTGAGACGGACTTCGCCCAGCGTATCCAGATCAGCACCGCCAGGGCCTTCGGGCGGGACGATATCCAGTGGGTGCCCTCGCTGAGCACCGGGTTCACCGACTCCCGCTTCACCCGCAACCTGGGGACCACCACCTACGGCATGGTCGGCTCCCACCCCGACGACGACCCGATGCTGGCCAACGTTCACGGCACCAACGAATCGGTGGGCATCCAGAGCCTGATGAGCGGCTCTCGAATCATGCTGGCGTTGGCCTACGACATCCTGGCTGAGAAGTAGGCGCTGTTGCTACTAACCTCTGAAATGTTGACCGGATGCCGTGCGATGATTGCCTGTACCGGTCCTTTGTTGAATAGCTTCTGGTCAATACACCAAGGAGGCCCTTTCCCGTCATGAAGTTTGCCCTGTTTTTGCTTGGTTCCTGGACAGAGGAGGAGACCAGCGCCCAGAGCCGGATCTTTGGTGAAATGCTGGAACAGGCTGAATACGCCGAGGAGCTGGGATTCGATTCCATCTGGATTGCTGAGCATCATTCCAGCCGGTATGGGATCTGTCCCTCCCTGATGCCGCTGCTCAGCAACATCGCCGCACGCACCAAAAAGATCCGGATCGGGGCTGGCGTCAGTGTCCTGCCTTTCCACAACCCCATTTTCCTCGCTGAAGAGAGCGCCATGCTGGATGTGCTGAGCAACGGCAGGCTGGACTTTGGAGTTGGACGCGGCTCGGCGGACTACGAGTACGGCAACTTCAACATCGACTTTGACACCCGGGACATACGAACCCAGGAGGCGCTGGACGTAATCCTGGGGCTGTGGACCCAGTCCAATTTCTCCTACAACGGCGAGTTTTACCAGGTCAAAGACCTAACGATAGCCCCCTCGCCGTTGCAACAGCCCCATCCGCCGGTGTACCTGGCGGTATCCCGCACCCCCGCCAGCGTGGATGTTGCCGTCTCGCGGGACCTCCCCATCCTGACCAGCTTTTTTACCCCGGAGGCCGATAACCTGGGCCTGTTTTCCCTCTACGAAGAACGCTGTGCCGCTGCCGGGAAGGACCTGCCCGTGGCGGAAATGCCCTTCTTCCGGTTTGTGTACGTGGAGGAAGACGAACAGGCGGCCCAGGAATACCCGCGGCAGTCCCTGACCTGGGTCCGGGACATGAGCGGCCACCGGCGCACCATGACGCACGGAGATGAAATCAATGTGGACTTGGACCACTGGCGCCGCACCCGCACCGTTGAACCGGCCAGCTATGAAACGGAGTTGGAGACTGCTGTCTACTTCGGCACGCCGGAGCAATGCGCGCAGCGGATCACCAGGCTACGGGACGAGCACGGCATCGGCTACTTTGGCGCCAGCATGTCCTTCGGCAGCATGGAGCACTCCAAAGTAATGCGCTCAATGGAGCTTTTTGCCAGGGAAGTTATGCCCGAATTCCGGTAACAAATCCGTCGCCCCTGCACACAATCCCGAGTGCCTCGTTGCACCAATGACTTTCCCGAGGTTGAAATGAGAATTCCGATCACCATGTGCCACGGAATCCGCCCCACTGCCGCGGGCGCTCTTCGCAATCCCCTGACGGAGGAAAGGTTCGACACGCTGATGGGTATTGCGTCGGACATGGGGTTCCAGTCGATCAACTACGACCAGCTGGCGGCTTGGCGGCGGGGGACGGCCTCCCTGCCGGAACGGCCGATCATGATCGACTTCGACCACCCGGTCGTCTCGATGCGGCGGGAGGTATTCCAGATTCTCGAGCGGTACGGGTACAAGGGGAACCTGTTCATCTACACATCGCCCTACGACCCGGACTATCCCCGCCCGCTGGCGCTGGCCCAGGTGCCCGAGCACATGCCCTGGTCCGAACTTCGGGAACTTCGCGGGCTCGGCTGGCACATCGGCGCCCACACCGTCAGCCATCCCAACCTGTCCAACCTGGCCGCGGAGGACCGGGAGGGCGAGGTGCTGCGGGAGGAGCTGGACCGGTGCAACCGGGTAATCGAGGAAAACCTCGGTTTCGTCCCGCAGGACTTTGCATTTACCGGCACCAGCTGGAGCAGCGCTGCTGAGGACGAGGTCAAGAAAAGGTATCGGTTCGGTCGGCTGTGGGTAGTGGGATCCGAATACGAGGTTGACGGCAAGCCCATACGCTATGCCGAACTGGCCGGTTCGTCGGAGCCCGACGAGGCCGATGGCGGCCCGCCCCACAGCACAAGGTATATCACCGGACACACTGACCCATATCGCCTGCCATCAATGGAACTGCAGGCCCTGATCAATGACCCCAACGCCTTTCGCTCGTACCTGGAGGGCGCGCTGGAAGACTAGAGGCAGCGGCCCCTCTGCCCGTGGCCCTTTAGATTTGACGCTCGCGATGGCTATGGACGCAGTTGGCGTTGTAACGCCTGGTTGAGTCAACCCTGTCAGCCAGATGGGCCGTGTTGCGTTCGCTTCCGTCACCGCCATTGAAATGGGGCCCGTGGCCCCGGTGTCACACCTTGGGCCATACCTGATCGGCCAGCAGTTCCATGTCGCGGATCATTTCTTCTTGGGTATGGGCCAGTTGAGCGACGGGTACGAAGGCGGCGATCAGGTGGCTTACTCCCATATCTTCGTAACGCCTGATGTCCGATGCTATCTGCGCGGCGCTGCCAGTGAAGGTTGGCCGGTCTGGGGAGTCGGGCCGGCCGCCGTTGGTCTCAAGGTTGTAACCGTGCATCCTGCAGATCACCTCCACGGAGCCCTGGGGCCTGCCGGCCCGCTCGACGTACCGGTCAAGCCTTTTCATTGCGGCGACGATCTGCTCTGGAGTCGTTAGAGGAAACTGGTTGTTGGTCCCGATTGGTTGCCAGCCGTCGCCCAGCTCTGCGGCGCGGCGCAAGGCGCGGCGGCTCTCGCCGCCCACCCAGATGGGTGGATGCGGTTTCTGTACCGGCTTGGGCAGGAAGGACAGGTCAGAAAAGCTGTGGTACTTTCCCTCAAAGCTCGGGGAATCGCTGGTCCAGAGTTCCTTGAATATCCGGATATATTCGTCGGTAACCGCACCCCGTTCCTCGAAGGGCGGCGTTTGCAGCGCTTCGAACTCCTTTCGCAGCCAGCCAACTCCGACACCCACGGTCATCCGGCCGTTTGACAGCACGTCGATGGTGGACAATATCTTCGCGGTGAGAACGGGAGGCCGGTGGGGCACGATCATCACGCTGGTAACCAGCCTGATGGACTCGGTCTGGCCGGCCAGAAAGGCGAGCATGGTCAGCTGCTCGGTGGCCTCGTTGGTGTCGGTGGCGGGGAAAATACCGGACTGGGTATAGGGGTAGGGTGAATCGACATCATTGGGCAAGACTACATGGTCCGGAAACATCATCACCGCAAAGCCGAGTTCGTCCGCCTTCCCGGCAATAGGGATGATATTTTCGGGCAGGGCCAAGTCGCCTCGCGAGGGCAACATAATTCCGTACTTCAACGTTGGACCTCCCATTTGCTGTCTGCTGCCCAGATAAGCGGGTGCGTTAATACTCACCGCTAGAAAGAGAGCGAACGGTATGCAGGCCGACTTCGCCTCGACCGGCGATTACGAGACTTACCAACTAACGGAGCATGGCCCCCGCCACTGCCTGCCCGATTATACAGCCCTGTCTTTTGAGCGGGCATGGAGAGGACGGGCTACGACAAAACGACGGCGAATTCACTGAAGATTCTTCCGGGTGGTGCCGGGCTCTGCGGAGGGCTATCGCATTTGGCTGTAGAGATTCTGTGGTTGCGCAGGGAATCGAGTACAGCTATGCGTGAGAAGCGGACCTGAGGGGGAATGAGGAGTCTCCGTGGAAAAAATAGGACGGAATACTTCCCAGGGTGTCCCAAAATGTCCCAGATTGTCCCATTTTGCCTCCTAATTCGTGCTAATTTGTATCTGAAGTGTCCACTGCGGGACAGAAAATTTTTGATTCCGGCTCCATTTTGTCCCATTCCTGTTTTTCTGTGGTTTGGGCAGGCTATGCCATTCTGCTGCAGGTCGACACCAGCCGGATGCAGCGTGGTCTTGGCGGGCATCGAGGACAATGATAAGCACATATACTCTATAATAACGTTAAGTCAAGAGGCTCGGCAAACGGGTAATGTCATTAAGATATCCAAATGCGATTGCGATGGGCTCTGAGGACTACCCTGTTGCCCGCTCGATCCATCCTGGGTTAGAGTCGACACCAGGTCAGATGGCAGACGGACAATCCTGTACCATGCGTCTGTTACCGACGCTGTGCCGTAATTCCCGGCCTGCCCGTTGGACAGCACGCAAGCCCTGCAACTTGTTGATGGAGGAAAATCGACATGCCATTTTACGAAAGAGGCACCACCCGAATCCGCTACGAAGAGGCCGGATCGGGTTTCCCCCTGATGATCATTCCGGGAGGCGGACTAAATTCCAGCATTGCATCCCTGGATACGTCTGTGCCCTTCAACCCCATGAAGACCTACAAGGACGACTTCCGGTGTATCGCCGCCGACCTGCGCAATGCCAATGGAGGCCAATCCAGCGGGCCGCTGGAGATCGACCGCCCCTGGGACGCTTATTCGGAGGACCAGCTAGGGCTGATGGACCACCTGGGTATCGAAAAGTTCGGGGTTATTGGCTTTTGCATCGGAGGGCCCTTGATCCACAACCTGCTCCGACTGGCCCCGCACCGCATCGTGGCGGCGGCCCTGATGCAACCGAGTGGGTTCAGGCCGGATATGCCGGACATCTTCTACCAGAACAACATCACTGGATGGGGCCCGCCCCTGTGTGAGAGGCGTCCTGAAATCACGATGGACGCGGTCCATGAATTCCTGACCAGTATGTACACCAACCGAGCCGACTTCGTATTCACTGTTACCCGCGATTTCGTGCGCAATCTGCAGACACCACTGCTGACCGCGCCCGACGATGTTCCGGCGCACCCATACGAAGTGGCTATGGAGGTCGCCGGACTCGCCCCCAACTCCGAGGTGACCATTTATCCTTGGAAAGACACACAGGAGCACATCGACGAGGTCGTAGCCCACGCCCGTCGCTTCCTCAAGGCCCACGAACCGGCGGTTGCGACAGCCTGACAATCCCGATCCGTTGAATCTACTCGGGTCCCGTCTGGTTCCGGCGGCGTTTATTTCGTGTTGCAGGGGCGGGTTTAAAACCCGCCCCTGCAATGTTCATACACCTGGATTGGTACGCTTTCCCCGGTACCTGCAACGTCCTCTCGACTAATGTAAGCCGAGGAGGTTCCGCACTCCGGCACTCCTCACGCCACGGGCAGCTCCCGGCCTGTGTCCGACGCCTGCTTGAGCGTATCGACGAAACGATGCAAGTCGACCGCAGTATCGAAGGTCGGCGCGCGGTTCAGTCCGGTCCGGATCGCCTCGGCGAACAGGGTATACAATTGCCCGATGTTGAAAGGATCGCCTTTCGGGAAGTCTGACGGCACGTAGACGAACCGCTCAGGTATTTCCAGGTCCTGCAACTCCTGGCTTCCCCGGGCGCCCTGCACCCGCAGCATCTCGCCGCGCTGCGACGAGACGCTCCCTGTGGTGATCAGCGTGCCCTCGCGTCCGTAGATCTCCATCCGATATCCAGTGCCTGCCCAGGGGACAGCTCCAACGTGGACCGACGCTGCGGCGCCGCTTTCCAACTGTCCGCTGACTCGGACATTGTCCGGTGACGTCACTTCAACAAATTGCTGTGTATCGGGTTCGTACCACTGCTTGGCCTGGGTGCTGACCATGCAGGCCACCCGGGTGAAGTTGCCGGCCACGAAGCGCAGGGCGTCAATGACGTGGCCGTTGGCAATGCTCAAGGTGTGGGCGCCCAGGCTTTCGTCGCGCTGCCAGGTGCGGCTGGAGGGGCGTTCCAACGCACCGTCGCGCATGGTGGTCACAGAACAGGAGAGCACCTCGCCCACGTAGCCGGTCTCGATTTGTTCCTTGATAAACAGCAGTGCGGGACTGACCCGCGATTGCAGGCCCACTGCGGTTTGCACCCCCTTGTTCCGGGCCAGGGCTGCAAGTTCCTCCGCCTCGGCGGTGTTCCGTCCCAGGGGCCATTCGGTAAGGACGTGCTTGCCCGCTTCGATAGCTGCCCTTGTTGGCTCGTAGTGCGACGGCACACGCACCACCACGGCCACAGCGTCGATCTCCGGCGATTCTGCCATTGTCCGGAAATTATGGAAGGCGAGCTTCGCTCCAAAGGCCTGCCGAGCCTCTTCCGCGCTCTCTGGCCGGGTGGTGCAAACAGCGGTGAACTCGACATCCGGGCTGGCCAGCAGTGCCGGGAAGTGCGACTGGGTGGCCCATGTCGAGTTTACGTTGGCACCCACAAACCCGAGGCGGATCTTATCTGCCATGTTGCGTACTCCTAAAAATTGCTGGGATCCTGAATTCTTCTATACGTGGCAGCCGCCAGATGACCTACAAAACGGCCAGCCAAGAGTTCTTTTAGAGCCGTTCCGAAATGGTGACCAGGCCCGGGATTATTATCTCCCGGAAGGAGTCCACGTAGGCCTGCGGCATATCGTATCCACCCTCCTGGGTGTGGGTGGGAAAGATGAAGACGTGATCGATGCCCGATTCGTCCCTTGCTCGCTTCAGTCTGGCCAAGCATTCTTCCGGAGTGCCGAACAGGCCGAAGGCATCGCATATCTCGGCCGCATTGGCATCGCTGATGCGCTCGGGGACGAAATCGTCGGCCAGATCGATGCCGGCCTCTCGCAACCAAACGAGGTTGGAATCGCTGGGGTATTTCAGGTACGGCTGGTCTGGTCGGAACCACTGTTGGGGAAAGCGCCGGGCGTCCGGACCGTCATCAGACACTGTGGTCGGGGTGATGAATATCGTCTGGAAACCGTCGAGGCTGCGCCCGGCCCGCGCCGCTCCGACTTCCAGCCGGCGGCGGGCCGCGTCTACGGCCTTGGGATGCAGGCCGACAAGCAGCAGGGCGCCGTCGGCAACTTCCCCGGCCAGTTCCACCATCCGCGGACCGGCGGCGGTCATGAATATCGGTGTGGGACGGTCGCTCAAGTTGCGCAGCCGGGTTTCCACGCCGTTGAACTCCACTCGCTCTCCACGCAGCAGGCGGCGCATGTTCAGAATGGCGCGGCGCATGGCCTCCACTGTGGCCCGCGGCCGGCCGATGTTGCCGACAGCGAGATAGCCGGGGCCCACGGTCAGGCGTACCCGCTCCGGTGCGATCTCCTCCAGAGAGTGGGCCAGCGACGCCAGGACCATCGGATGCCGGGTGACCGGGTTGGTGGTGGCAGGGTACAGGGTGAGCCGTGAGGTCCGCTCGGCGGCCAGTGCCAGGGTGAGAAAAACGTCGCGTCCGCTGTGCTGATGGTCGTGGACTCCGACCCCGGCAAATCCGGCAGCCTCACATCCCGCTATGAAATCCGCCGTTTCTTTGACCGGCAGGCCCACTGGCACCCTGATATCCAATTTCATGTTACGGACCTACCCCTCAGCCCAGAGATGGGCTAACCGGCTGGCGACCACCTGCTTGTAGGCCACCTCGCCGGAGAGGCGGCCAATATTCCGGCAGAACTCGTTGAGGCTGGCCACGGATTCCGGAGAGATTTCAGCGGTGTAGTAAGGAGCGTCCCGGCGGACCAGGTCTTCGATCAAGGCGGCTTCGTCGGGCGGGAAGAGATGCCGGCCGACCTCGGCAGCCCGAGATGGAACGGTTCGCAGCGCTCGTTGCGCCTCCACTATGGCGCGCACCGCTCCCTCCGCCGTGGAGGGAGAGTCTTCAATCAGCCTGTCGGTGGCGACCAGCGCTGGAAATGTATAGTCCCTTGCTGCGGGCGGACTGAGGCCTCGCCTCGGGTCGAGCACCACGCTGCCGATCCCGCTCCGCACCGCCACCTCGGCTCCCATTGCGTTGGCCCAGAACCCGTCGATTGCTCCCTCCTCCAGGACCTGGGCGGCGTGGATGCCGAAGGACACGCCGGGCTCGCCGCTGCCGGGCACCGGGGCCAGCGCCACGTCCTGCTCGGGGTCCACGCCTGCCTCGGCCAGCAACTGGCGCAGGGCGGCGTCGGGCCCTGGGGCTGCTCCGATGCGCAGACCATTCAGCGCCGCGACGTCTCCGGGTTGGACGCCCAGGCTGGAACGCAACACCAGTACCCAGAAGGTATGCTGAGACAGGGCGGCCAGCAGCTTGGCACCCTGCCAGCCGGGAAAGGCCGACAGTGTCGCGTGGGCGGGACCGGCGACGAAGTCGACGTGGCCGTCCCGCAGCGATTCCATGGCCCTGCCCACCGGAAAGACCATCTCCAATTCCATGTCTATTCCCTGGGCTTGGAAAAACCCCAGCTCCACGGCGGCAACCGCCGGAAAGTAGGAGTTGGACACCAGGTCGGGTACTGCGATGCGCAAGTGAGTCGTCTCCTGCTCTCGTCCCTGTATCAGGGTGAGCGGTTGGGCCAAGTTTACCACCGGTCTCGCATCCAGTATCCTCTGCGGGAGAGCCACCGGAACGATGCAGGAGTGGAATAATGCCTGATACGCCTTTGCACTACCAGACCATTGCGGAAGTGGGAGCCCGCCTCCGGTCCAGGGAGTTGTCGCCGGTGGAACTGACCCAGGCGATACTGGATCGCATCGAGGCCCTGGACAGTGACCTGAAGAGCTACGCCACGGTAATGGGCGACTCGGCCCTGGCATCCGCGCGGATCGCCGAGCAGGAAATCGCCGCCGGAAACTACCGGGGTGGTCTGCACGGAGTGCCCATCGCCGTCAAGGACCTGTGCTTCACCACCGGGGTCGCCACGATGGGCGGCGCCCGTGTGCTGCGGGACTTCGTACCTGACTTCGATGGCACGGTGGTGCAAAAGCTCAACGCAGCTGGCGCGGTGATTCTCGGCAAGCTTAACCTTACGGAGGGAGCGATGGCGGGATACAACCCGGAGTTCCAGATACCGGTCAATCCCTGGGGCGCCGACCGCTGGTCCGGCGCATCTTCCAGCGGCTCAGGAGTGGCGACTGCTGCCGGACTCTGCTACGGCTCCTTGGGCAGCGACACCGGGGGCTCGATCAGGTTCCCGTCAGCCGCCTGCGGCATTGTGGGAATCAAGCCCACGTGGGGGCGGGTGAGCCGGTACGGCGTGTTGGCCCTGGCCCAGTCCCTGGACCACATTGGCCCGATGACCCGGAGCGCCACCGACGCCGGCGTCATGCTGCAGGCCATCGCGGGGCACGATCCTCATGACCC
The DNA here is from genome assembly GCA_965215675.1 of Dehalococcoidia bacterium. Lineage (GTDB taxonomy): Bacteria > Chloroflexota > Dehalococcoidia > Lucifugimonadales > UBA3495 > VXOI01. Next base: position 1,576,080 of record OZ244112.1, read on the forward strand.
AACCTCACTGACCGCTCCAGTGCCGAACATGCTGGCAGGAGTGGCCCAAGGAGTCCGCGGTGTTCGCATTGGCGTCGACGAGCGATACATCGGTGACGGCGTTGATTCTGAGGTGGCCGCGGCGGTGCTGGAGGGCGCCCGCTTGCTGGAGGGCCAGGGAGCGAGACTGGTGCCGGTGCGAATGCCGGACACCGAGCCCTACTCACGGGCCTGGGGCGTGCTGTGCTCGGCTGAGGCTGCCGCGACCCACCGCGATACCTTCCCATCCCGGGGCGACGAATACGGCCCTTGGTTCCGGGGCTGGCTGGAACTGGGGTTGCGCCACACCGCCACCGACTACTCCATCGCCAGTTACCAGCGGCTGGCCTGCAACGGTACCCTGGCCGAAATTTTCGACGGCATAGACGTGCTGGTGTGCCCCTCCATGACCACGCCTCCGGAACGGGTCACACCGGAAGCGCTCTATGGCCCGATGGACGAGGAGGAATGGACTTGGGGTCGGTTCACCGTGCCATACGATTTCAGCGGCGCGCCCACCATTTCCCTGCCCTGCGGACTGAACAGCGAGGGCCTGCCCCTCGGTATCCAGTTCGTCGGCAGGCACCTGACGGAGCCGCTGCTGGTACAGGTGGGCCACGCCTACGAGACTGCAACTCAGCACCGAATGATCCCGGCCGTGTAGCAGGTACATTCGAGAACCCCAACCGTTAGTCGTGAGCCTGTCAAAGGATGGGCTGGAAGAACGCGATGATGGTTCGACCCGCGCGCCACCATCGGATTCTCACGACTCTGCCATTGCCCGTACAACCGGCCAATCAATTTGACGGTCCAGGGGTTGCCTCCTATGATGCCCTGCAACCCCCTAAGTTAGAATCGTGGCGAGATATCGAGAGCCGTTAACCGTTGGAGGCCCTTATGGTCCGGAACGAACTTCCTCTACACTCCGCGTCGGCACTCGCCAGCCTCATCGAGAGCAAAGAGGCGTCCCCTGTGGAGGTGGTAGATGCCTACCTGCAGCGGATCGACGACCTCGATTTCAAGTTCAACTCCTTCATCACGGTACTTCGCGATCGGGCCCTCGAAGAGGCAAGGCAGGCCGAAAAGGAAATCCTGGCTGGCAACTACCGCGGCCCGATGCACGGCATTCCCGTGGGAGTCAAAGACCAGATCTGGACCAAGGGAATCCGCACCACCGGCGGCTCACGCATCTTGGCAGACTTTGTTCCCGACGACGACGCCACGGTAATCACCAACCTGAGGAACGCCGGAGCCATTCTCCTGGGCAAGACCAACCTCACCGAATTCGCCGTCACCGGGTTCACCCACCGGTTCAGCACCCCCCGCAATCCCTGGGACCTGAACATCTCCGCCGGCGGCTCCAGCAGCGGGTCGGGGGCAGCGACGGCGGCCTTCCTATGCGCCACCTCCCTGGGAGAGGACACTGGTGGGTCTATCCGACGCCCGGCGGCCTGGTGCGGCATCGTCGGGCTGAGGCCCGGCTGGGGACGGGTCAGCCGCTACGGACTGATGCGGGGCGTGTGGTCGATGGACACCATCGGCCCGATCTCCCGCACTGTGGAAGACGCGGCCATCACCCTGTCAGCAATCGCCGGATACGACCCCAAGGATCCAACCACCTGGAACACGCCGGTGCCCGATTACCGGCAGGCTCTGAATCGCGACATCAGAGGCCTGCGCGTGGGCATCGTTTCGGAGCTGCTCCACAGTGACATGGTGGAGCCTGACGTAGCCGCCGCAGTTTCGGACGCTGCTGGCACCCTGGCGGAACTGGGGGCCGACGTTGAGGAGGTCTCCATTCCGCTGGCGGCCCACGCCAACGCCATCGCCGGTGCGTTGCTGGCGGTCGAGCCGGCCCTCAATATGAAGTCATGGGCCCAGGAACGTCTCCACGACTTCGGCCACGACAACCGCATTGGACTGCTTACCGGCAGCCTGGTACCGGCCCAGGCCTACCAGAAGGCCCAAAAGCTCCGCGCACTGCTGCGTGAGGATGTGCTGGCAGCCTTTCGTTCCTACGACGTGCTGGTGATGCCGACCTCCGGACGGCAGGCCGTCCCGCTCCAGGAAGACCCGCCGGTGACCAGCAAAGAGACCGCGTCGCGTCTGCCCTTCATGCGCACCAACACCTTCAACCTGGCGGGCGCACCGGCCATTTCCGTGCCCTGTGGCTTTGGCGGAAGGGGGCTGCCAGTGGGTCTGCAGATCGCCGGGCCGCCCGGAGGAGAGGAGATGGTGTTCAAGCTGGCACATGCCTACGAACAGAACACCCCCTGGCACACCATGAGACCTCCAGCCGCCGAGATCTAGGAACGCCACCCCTGAATGAACTCCAGGCCCAAGGGCTGAACGAACAGCAATTTGCTCGGAGTTTGGGGCACCATTCCCCAGCTATAGCTTAACGCGGAGGATGACGATATGTGGGACAAGCCCATGCTCAGTCTGGAACAAGCCCAGAATGCCATCACTGCAATGATCGCCGATTACAACCGGGACCCCAACCGGCGCAAGGTCGACATGGCCGTGGTTGATGATGCCGGAAACCTGCTGGCCTACGCCCGCATGGACCGCTGCCTGAGGCCCACCTTCGCCATTCGCAAGGCCTACACCTCCGCCGTCCGGGGCCTGGATACTGCCGCCTTCGCTGAGCAACTCAGCAGCTCAGGCAGGTCCCTCGAGTCCTTCGGCGATCCACAGTTGATCGCCATACCAGGCGGAGTCGCCGTATTGCACAACGGCGCGGTAGTCGGCGCCATCGGCGTGGGCGGCCTGCCCAGCGGGCTCGACGACGAGGCAATCGCCAGGGCCGGAGTGGCGGCGCTCGGAATCTGACGGCTACGGGAACCGCCGCCGAGCTCGGGTCAGCGCGAAGTTATCTGCGACGCCCGGCATCGTCGTACATGATGCCCCGGGGCACTCCGCCCACATCGAGCAGGTTGAATTCAACCTGCTCGACGATTCGGACGGGACATCTCCGTAGGTGCAAGGCCGATCGTGGCTACGCCCAGAGCCATCCCCACTAGTAGCCGGGCATCGTTGAACTGATGGGTAATGGGGTACCATAAGGCCGGTGGCTAAGGGGAAGTTTGGGACGTGGGGTGTGGATGATGGTGAAGAGGTACAGGGTAGGGCTGGCGGAGGAGGAGCAACAGGAGCTGATGGCGCTGGTGTCCAAGGGACGGGCGGCAGCCTATAAGCAGACCCATGCCCGCATCCTGCTGCTTTGTGACGAAAATCAGGCTGACGGCGGCATGAGGGACGAGGAGATTGCTCAGGCCCTGAAGGTGGGCACCGCCACGGTGGAGCGGGTGCGCCGCCGTTGCGTTGAGGAGGGTCTGGAGGCAGCCTTGGGGCGCAGGCAACAGCTCAACCGGCGGCGGCGGAAGCTGGACGGTGAAGGGGAGGCTCACCTGATTGCCTTGACCTGTTCCCAACCGCCGGAGGGCCGTGCCGGCTGGACCCTGCAACTGCTGGCGGATCAACTGGTTGAATGCGAGATAGTGGACAGCATCAGCACCGAAACGGTGCGCCAGACGCTGAAAAAAACGAACTCAAGCCTTGGTTGAAAGAATGCTGGTGCATCCCGCCGAATGGCAGTGCTGAGTTTGTCTGCGCCATGGAGGATGTGCTGGAGGTCTATCACCGCCAATACCGGGACAACGAGGTCCTGGTGTGCTTGGACGAGACCAGTAAACAGCAGGTGAAGGAGACCCGGCTGGGCCGTCCACCCCGCCCCGGAGCGGCAGCTTCTTATGACTATGAATACGAACGCAACGGTGTGAGCAACCTTTTCATGCTGTTCGCGCCCTTGGAGGGATGGCGGCGGGTGGAGGTTACAGAGCGCCGCACCCGGAGAGATTGGGCCGATGTGGTGCGGAAACTGGTGGACGAGGACTATGCTGACAAGGAGCGGATAGTGCTGGTGATGGACAACCTGAATACGCATCATCCGTCATCACTGTACGAGGCCTTTGAGCCGGCGGAGGCGCGGCGCATCGCGGAGCGGCTGGAGATACATTACACACCCAAGCACGGCAGTTGGCTGAACATGGCAGAGATCGAGATCGGCGTGATGGCCCGGCAATGCCTCGACCGCCGCATCCCGGACCGGAGCGTCCTGCGGAGGGAGGCAGCAGCGTGGCAGGCTCAGCGCAACCGGGACGGCATACGAGTGAACTGGCGCTTCACCACCGAGGATGCCCGAATCAGACTAAAGTCCCTATACCCATCAATACAACACTGACGTAACACTAGGACGAGGGCTCCTGCAGCCAGCAGGGGTACATAGACGGCGGACCCGCTCACCAGCGGGCCGGTACGCTCATCTCACCCCAGCGGGGCAGTCTTGTAATTCTCGTCGGCATGCTGCCAGCCACCTATCCCGGCAACGACGATGGTGACGGCAGACAGTGCCCTGCCGAGCCGGATGGTCAGCCGGGTGACGTGGAACAGCGCCGCCGCCGTGGCAAGGGTGCCCCGGCGAGCGTTCCCCACGGGGCCAGTTGCCGGCATCGTCCCAATGGCGGTCGTAGTCCAGAACCGCCACCGTACCGATCACGCTTACTGCTACGTGGGCCAGGATGGCCGCCCGCAGAGCTTCCGCCGGACCGTTGTCCAGAACGCCCCGAATCAGGGCAATTCCAGCAGGCTCACTATCTGGTCAACCACTCCGGGATCGGGATTGTCTCTCGCCAATTCCTAGCGGAGCTTCGTGAAGTCCGTGTCGTCCTTGGGACCTCGTGATGTTGTCGCTTTGCCTGCCATTTTGCAATCAACAGAAAGCTGCGTGAACACGCTGTTACTGACGTGCAATTGCTCTCTAAAAGTACCACTATGGCTGGGGTTCGGCACGGACTAGCGGGGAAAGCTGGGCTGTCGCGCCGAGATTGCAATGACGTTTCGCTATTCGCATTCTCAAAAGGGCGAACTCGTATCGACAATCGAAATGCCCTGCCGACCACGCATTCGAATTAGGCGGACCGTACATGTTGCCCTGCACGCTATTGAAACTGCGCCCGCCATTGCCGACCAGTAGGTTGAGTCACCGAGCCGAAGGGCTTCACCTATTGGGTCTCTGCCACTTGGCCCGCGTCAGAGGCGATGCAGGCAAATCCCCCCGCGTGCTGGTATTCGGACGGGCCGCGCCGTCCCAACGCGCCCCAAAGAATGGAGAACCCTCAGGCAGCGACAACGGCCGGTTCTGGTAAGCGGGGCTTGAACACCCTCGGGAAGACCGTACGCACACTCATCAGGACCAGGCCGGTGAGGACCACGCTGAGCATGGTGATGGCCCGGTCGAGCAATACCATCGCAGCAGCCCCCGGGAGAGTCACGGAAGATATACGCACCGCCAACCCTGCCATCCCAGCCTCGACCGCGCCGATGCCGCCCGGCGTTGGGAAGAGGGACAGGAGCGAACCCCCAAGGGAGAGCACCGCCGCAGCGAACAGCCCAACTTCCAGCCCCAGGGCCTGGCATACCAAATACAGGCGACTGACCTCTGCGGACCATGCGAGCACACCAAGCAGGGCGGTCAATGGAAAACGGCGGCTGCCGCCGGCAAAGCCGGAACGGAACCGCAGGTGAATGGACAAGAGAAGATCAGAAAAGTCTCTGGAGGGCATAAAACGCTGTAACAGCCACCTCACCAGGGGGACCAGCAGCAGCACAAGGGCAAGCCCGAGGAGGATGATCAGCGAGGCTCCCAACGCGCCTGCTCCCACGTCCCACTGACCGGACACAAGGAGCAATAGCCCAGCCGAGAGCAGGAACAAGCTTACCAGTAGCCCGTCCAGAAGACGCTCCGCAACAATGGTACCCATCACCCAGGAAAAGGACGCTCCCCATTCCCTCTGGCACAGGTGGGCCCGGAAGGGATCGCCGAGCCTGATCCAGCCTACGGAGTTCACAAACCACCCAAGGAGCACCAACTGCCCGCAGTAGAGGAAACCCGGGACGGGCACAGGAGAGCCGCCCATCAGTACCCGCCAGCGGGCTCCCCGGAGGAAGTAGCAGGCATAGTGGACCAAGACGGCTGCGCCCAGAAGGACGGGGTCGGCAGAAGCGATCAACCCCCACGCTTCCCCGAGGTCCAGGGGAAATCCGAAGAATGCCACATACGCTCCGCCTGCGGCGGCCAAGAGGGGCAGAAAGAGCTTCGGAGACGACAGGAACGACCTTAAGACGGAGAGCAACTTGCTGGAAACCTCCAAGAACCAAACGGTAAAGTCGAGATTGACCAGTGATCAATACGTCAGGATCACAACCGGAGGGTTCGAAACCGTCCCCGCAACCACCCAGGCCATGGCACGGCAGACCTAGCTCAATCAAAGCCTACTCTATTGTACGCGAATTTAGAGGGAATCGCCGCAAAAGGAGGGCTGTAGCGCTTGGACTGCGCAGGACTTTAAGCTGGTTGTCCCCTCGCCAGACAGCCTGCAGGCGTTTGCCTTGGATTCCCCTTTCAGGATGGTTCCCCCTTTCAGCAGGTTGGGGGACGTCTGCTGCAGCGTCGCCTTGTTCTGGGGCCCGTGGTCCTTGCGTTTTCTGCTCTGGTCCTCCCGATAGGTGGCGTCAAGGCGATAGTGCAGCGTATTCCCTACGCTCCTGTGGGCATGCACTGCCGCCAGCAGGTAGGCGGGCAGGGACCCGTTGGGCTATCTACCTCTGGCACCCCGTGACGTTCATTGTTACTACGCACCCGTTCGGTTCCAGCATCTCCAGAGGTCGGGGTGTGTCGGTGATCTTCTTGGACTTTTCCCCTGTCCTCAAGTGTCTAGTACTACAACGACGAGTTGTTTGGTAGGATAGCTGGCCAGATGATGGTGGGCGGTTTGGGTGATGGATGCGGCGAGCTTCAAGCGGGTCTACGACAGCTTTCAGGAATTTCACGCCTTTTTTGCGGACTCCTTCGGACGCAAGCAGTGGCGGGAGCACAGCCGGAACTATCTTCAAGCCCTGCTGGTGCAAGCCGGGGAGCGGCGCAACGCCGAGAATCTCTCCGAATCGGTGGGCATCTCCGCCCGGGCGATGCAGCGTTTTCTCACCGAGGCCCGGTGGTCCGATGACGCAGTAATAGGGCGGTTGCAGGAATACCTGGCCCCCAGGCTGGGGCATCCCGAGGCCGTGTGGGTGTTCGACGGCAGCGACTTTCCCAAGCAGGGGAGGAAATCGGTGGGAGTGGCCCGGCAGTACTGCGGCAGGCTGGGGAAGGTGGCCAACTGCCAGGCCGGGATGTTCCTGGCCTACGTCAGCCCGCTGGGCCGGGCGTTGGTGGACAAACGGCTGTACCTGCCCCAGGTTTGGGCTTCGGACGATGCCCGGTGTCAGGCGGCGGGTGTGCCGGCGGAGAGACGCAGCTACCGTTCGAAGACGGAGTTGGCCTTGGAGATGCTGGCGCAGGCCATGGAACTGGGCCATCTGGAGGCCGGGTGGGTTGCCGGAGATGACGCCTTCGGGATGTCGCCGTCATTCCGGGAGGGACTGGCGGCCTTGGGTATGCGGTACGTGCTGGACGTTCCGGGCGGCACCACGGCTTGGCCTTTGGAGCCGGCTTGGACCAGTCCGGAATATCCAGGCAATTCACATCCAGGGTTCGGGCGCCCCCGCAAACCCAGGCTGCGGGATGGGCAGCGCCGGACCATGGAGCAGGGCAGGAGCAGCGCAGTGATGAGTTGCCGGAGGAGGCCTGGCGGGAGATAACGGTGGCAGAGGGAAGCCAAGGGCCGCGCACCTACCGGTTCAGCGCCCAGCGGGTGCGGGTTACCAGGTGGCGCAAGCCCGGCGGAGGCGCAAGCCCGGCGAAATCCACTGGGCGGTCTACCGCCGGAACCTGGACGGCAGCGAACCTCGCTACTACCTGTCCAACGCACCCGAGGACACAACTTTGGAGACTCTGGCATACGTGGGCGGTTCCAGGTGGCGCATAGAAACGGAGTTCGAGACTGAAAAGGGCGACGTTGGGCTGGACGAATACGAGACCCGGAGCTGGGCAGGCTGGCATCACCACATAGCCATGTGCCTGCTGGGCGGAGCGTTCCTGCTGGGCCTGCAGCAGGATTGGGGGGAAAAAGATGCCCCGGATCACCCGCCCGCAGGTGTACCGGGTGGTGCGTGAGATGCTGCCCCGGGAGCGGTTCGGGCCCGATCAATTGCTGTTGTGGCTGGAGGATACGCAGCTACGCAACGAACGGGCGCGCCGCTCCCACGAGAGACGCCGCTCCGCCCGCTGTGAAGGCAGAATGGACCCTCCACCCTGAACCCGTCGTTGTAGTACTAGGAGTCAGAGCCTGCCTTTTGCCCGATACGGGGGTGTTGGCCGAGGCTGAGGCTACGATTCATAACGCGATTACCCTGTTATGAGGGAGTTGCCGGACGACCTGCTGTAGCACCGTTACCCTGACCCGGTCCCGGACGAGGCACCGGATGATTGTATGTTGCGGCCGTGCCTTCCTGTGGTCAGGACCTCTTCTGAAACGACGGAGGGGAGAAGGTCTCGTCTGGCCTTTTGAGAGCGTTTAACTGCCGGGGCCCCGGCGTACTCTTGTCTGTGCTCGCCGGTTTAGTTGCCTGCCGTTCAGGTCAGGGAGAAGAACTCCAGGACCGGGCCAAAAGCCTCCGGTTCCATCAGGGTGGGGGCATGGCCCACGCCGGGGACCTCCACCTCACGACAGTTTTGCATCTCTGCCATCATGCGCTGGGCTATCTCCGGGGACAGCAGGTCGCTGTCGCCTCCCCGCACCAGCAGCACCGGGCCGGGGATGCGCCGCGCCAGGTTCCAGGACGCTTCGGGGTCGGGACGGCGGGGATCGGTGCGGACTGCCGGATCCATCTTCCAGATGTAGCCGCCTTCGGGCCGGGCCTTGACCGCATGTCCGGCTGCGGCCCTCTGCTGGGCGTCGCTCATCGCGCCGAAGCCCACCCGGTTCTCCCGGTGCCAGACCATGATCTCTTCGATAGTCGCGAAAGTTGTCACGGCGTCCCGAGAACTGGTAGCGATGCGGCTGCCACCCCTGGGGTCAACCTCGGGGCCGATGTCGTTCAGGATGGTGCGCTCCACCCGCTCGGGGTAGGTGCCAGCGTAAGTCAGGGAAATGCGGCCCCCCATGGAGGTGCCCACCAGAGAGAACCGCTCGAAACCGAGGGCCCGTCGCAGCCCCTCGAGGTCGGCCACGTATGCGTCGTTGGAGTAATTGCCGTCGGCGGCCCAATCGCTGTCGCCACGGCCGCGGACATCAACGGAGATTACGTGGTAACGGGGCACAAAGTGGGGAGCAAGGTTGTCAAAGGCGTGGGCGTTTCCGGTCAAGCCGTGGACCATGACGACCGGAGGCGCTCCAGCATCGCCCCACTCAAGGTAGTGCAGGTTGAGGTCGCCAACCTTAATGAAACGGTCTACTGCTTCGGTGGTCCGCATGGTCATAGGGCCTCCGTTTCGGGGCAATCGAATTTGGTTTTGGGGTTCTTGCGATGGGACGGAATTTTCTCATGCCCGTCCCATTTTTTCCCATTCTGTCCCATTTCCCCTGCCCGCCAGCGGACAAAATGCCGAAATCAAAGCTGGAAGACTGCACCCCGGACGTCGTGGGACAAAAAAATTTCAATTCCCACCCCATTTTGTCCCATTGTGTTGCGCCGTTGCTTTCTGACTCGCCTACGGACTGCCTGACGGCCGCATCTTCAGCCAAAACAGACCAAAAACACTTAGCAGGCAGCGGGCCTTGGATATATGGTACGGAGGCGTTATCAGGCTTGGCAAGCGGCAAGTGTCATCAGTTTTCAAAACGCGATTGCCCTGACCTCCGCATGTATCGGGAGCTGGTACTATCCTGCCCAGAGGGAAAATGGGACTGGACCCAGGCGGGATTCCATTTGTAAATTCAGGACCTGCCAGCTCCTTCCCCCCGTCTATCCGGCGATATGAGGAGTTCGGAGACCTTTCCAGTGGACAATCAGCGTACCAAATGGATTCTGCATACCGGCTTTCCCACCGAAACGGACAATCTTGTCATCCCAATCTGGCAACCGCGAGTCCAGACCCATTGGGTTTGCTGGAGCAATCCCCTATTGGCAGCCCGGTATGACATTTTCCCCGAACAGCCGAATCGCCTCCATTATCTTTTCGTGGGGCGGGCCGCCCGAGTGGGCGTGGCGCAGCCGCAGAAGGAAGTATTCCGCGCCCACGGCCTCGCTCCAGCGCTGGAACTCCGCCACGCATTCTTCCGGCTCGCCCAGTATCAGTCGATCCGGCCCCAGGTTATCCAAGGTTATTTCGGCCTCCGACCCGATGCTGCGGAACTCGGACAGGCCGTTGCGCCAGTAGTAGTTGTAGGCAGTCATCACCTCCGGGCCGTACACCTCCTCAGCCTCGGCGCGGGTCTCGGCCACCCAGGCGTCCCGCATCAGGACCACCAGCGGGTCCCGTCCCGCCTGCACGGCTGCCTCGCGGTAGGTATCCACCAGCTCGATGGTGTTGGCGAGGTCGGTGCTGGGTCCGGCCACGAACCCGTCGGCCATACGCCCGGCCCGGCGCGCGCCCGTTGGGACGCTGGCCCCAATCCACAGGGGAGGGGCAGGATCCTGGTAGGGACTGGGAGAGATGTGCAGGTTTTCCAGTTGGTGGTACTCGCCGTGGAAGGAGAAGGGTTCCCCGCTCCAGCAGTGGCGGATAATCTCGATTCCCTCCTCGAACCGGCCCACCCGTTGTCGAATAGGCACCTCGAAGGCCCGGAAGTCCGCCTCCTGGTATCCCAGGCCCACGCCGAGGATGATTCTCCCCTTGGACACCAAGTCCAGGGTGATCACGTCCTCCGCCAGGTGGACAGGGTTGTGCAGGGGCAGCAGGATTACCGACGTGCCCACGTTCAGGGTGGTGGTGTGAGCGGCAACCGCCGTCGCCACGATCAGCGGTGACGGCAGGAACCCATCCCGGTCCTGGTGGTGCTCGCCGAAGAAGCAGGAATCGAAACCCACCTGCTCAGCCAGCTTCGCCTCGGCGATGACCTCGTCTATTCGCTGGTCCAGCCGCTCGCCCCGGGGCGGGTCGGCGATGGAGCTGTAAATGCCGAACTTCATATCTGATTTCCCTCAAATTCTGATGTGGAAAACTGACCGCTCCCAGTGGCGGTACCGCTTTCTATGTTACCCCGCCCGGCACTTGGTCTTGCCGCATTTCCTGTACCAGGCATAGGGCGAGTTTTCTGGGTCAATCTTCTATTTCTGCCAGTACGGTGAACTCCCGTGGGGACAGGTTCCCCGGGGCGCTGTGAGGCCTTTCCTCATTGTAGTGTCTTCGCGAGGTTTCCACCTTCCCGGCAGTGTCCTCCTGGGACAGGAACCAGTGCAGCGCGGCGTTTGTTGACGCGATAGCTTACTTGGAGGCAATCCGTGCGGGGCCGCAGCTTAGCAGGCCCCAAGGGTATTTTCGCAGCACGTCCTGGAGCATCTGCTTGTAGAGACCAAGATCGACCACCAACTGCTTCAGCTTGCGCTTCTCCTTCTCGAGGACCCGTGGCTGACGCACCTCGGTCACACCCCAACACGGGAGTAACCTTTTCTTCCAGCGGTACAAAGCCAGCTGGCTGATGCCTAACCCCTCGGCATGCGGTTGTCGCGACCATGGCGACAAGCAGCAGCCATATCAGCCCAGTGAGCTTCAACTCGCACTTTCACTACAAAACTGGGTCATTGGTACCGTAACATATGCGTCCCTGTAGATGGAGGTGTCAAATACGGTGGGACGGGCTCGTCAATAAAACCGGCAAATCAGCAGGTTTAAGGGACCACCAGGGTGCAACAGGCAGGCGTTCAGTCATTGGGGAGGGGTAGTGCCACAGGATCGAGTTTTGCAGTGCGGGGAAAACCAGGCATGGGTTCGAGCTGATGTGGTTAAAATGGGCCTGCGACTACTTGTTCGTTGAACTCTCCGCTATTGCGGGTATCGCGCGGCCCTTCCGTTCTTGAGCAGAACCGGGCCAGCTTTGCGCCTTCAGTATTCGATAGTTGTCCTCCGATTCGAAGCGAGCAGCCCCCGTTGATCGGTCAGTCCAGCTCGCGGCATCCAGGGAAAGGTTCGTCCACGAAGAAAGCATGATTGGGACCCCTATCGGCATCTCGCCAAAGCCCGGCCACCGCGCCTTCTACGGATGGTTCATAGTCGCAGCGACTGGTCTGGTCGTATTCAGCACCGGACCGGGCCAGTCCTATGTTTTCTCGGTATTCATTGATTCCATGATCGAAGACATCGGGCTGTCCCGCACTGGAATCTCGGTACTCTACATGGCCAGTACCGCCGTGAGTGCCGTGCTGGTTACAATCGTGAGCCGCCTTGCAGATCGATACGGCCCGAGAAAAATGCTGGTGGTCGCCGGGCTGGGTCTCGGCGCAGCCTGCTTCGGCATGGCCACCGCCACCCACCTGCTCCTCTTTTTCGTCGCCTTTGCCAGCTTGCGTGCCCTCGGCCAGGGTTCGTTGAGCATTAACTGCATCCTGCTGGTCAACCAGTGGTTCGTCTCGCTTAGGGGACGCGCCGTCGGCTTGATGACCCTGGGGGCGATGCTCTCCACTGCTGTCTTCCCGTCCTTCGCCAGGTTCCTGATTGACAGCATTGACTGGCGCGGGGCCTACGCTGTCCTGGGTGTGGTGGCCATCTTGCTGATCGTTCCGGTGGCCCTCTTCGTCGTCAGGAACCGGCCCGAAGATCTGGGCCTGTTTCCGGATGGCTCGCCCAGACCTCCCCTCTCGGAGACCAGGCAACTGGCGTCTGGAGCTCGCAGCAACATCAAGGTGTTCAGCTCTCCCAGCTTCTGGTTGATGGCGTTGTCCCTGAGCACCCCGAGCCTGATTACCACGGCGCTGATGATTCACCAGGCGTCCATCTTTCAGGAGAATGGGCTGAGCGCGACCGTGGCGGCGGCAGTCTTCGCGGTTTTCTCGGCGGCGTCCGCTGTCAGCTCGATCGTGGCCGGGTTTGTACTAGACCGGTTTGGTCCCAGGCCCCTGCTTTTTTTCTCAATGACCACCCTGATGGCCACATTGGCGCTGGGCGTGTTGATCAACTCGTTGTACGTGGCCTTGGTCTACATAGTGATAATGGGAATCTCCAGCGGGTCCTTCATGATCGTCCACAGCACCATCTGGGCCTACTACTACGGCCGCCACGGTCTGGGCCGGGTCCAGGCCCCGCCATGACCCTATCCCTATGCGCTTCGGCGGCGGGCCCGCTGCCCCTGGCGATGTTCCGAGACTTCACAGGCACCTACACGCTGGGCATGATCGCAATGATGGCTCTCCCCGTCCTGTCCCTCGCCGTCATCTTCTTCACCCGACGCGGCCAAACAGCCCAACCAGAATAGCGGCGTCTGAATCCACCTCGTCTTTCGTTAAGCTGCTTGTCACAGTGGTCGGCCGTCCGCTATGGGCGGCAAACTACTCTGCCGATTTCGTGCTGTCCTTGGCCCAGTGGAGATGAAGACATCAGACCACGGCACGGCAATGTCATTACAAATGGCGACTATCACTAACGGCATCAGTAGTGCGTTGTAGTACCAGGGCGATGGCAGCAATTCGATCCCTGCCGCACCTGGTCAAGGTCGATGCAGCCACTTACATCGCGGTAAATGATTGGGCCGTGCTCCCCGCTCCGGACCTGCGATACCCCAAGCCGCCGTAGCGGTAGCAGGGCGCCGGTAGGAGGTTGTACGCCTTCTAGCTTGATTGGAGCGCGGAGGTCCGCTCAGGATGCCGATGGTTAGTCTTGGAGCGTTGGGTCGTGTTCGTGGTCGTCATCAATGCTTCGCTAGGCGTTCGCCTCGCTTGGCGGCTGTTAAGCCGACATGTCGACTTTTAGTTATCAAAGAAAGTATCCGCGCATGCGTGCGCGTGCACCTTTTGTAGATATCGGCGGCATCCCTCCAGTTGACGGATAAAGGCGAGCATCGCACCCCTGATCTGTCTTTGGGAGCTACTGTTAACCGGCCACGTGTCTGTGGTGTTTATGCCCTACGATTCTGTCACTTACTAGCTGGTCAGCGAATGGCAGCTGACCTAGATGTCAGAGAGCAAGAGTGGTGGATTCCCGTTCCATGATCTCCTCCCCTTGATACTTGTCCAGCCTTGCGAATGAGTGCTCAATTGCCCAGGCGGATGTCCAGGCTCTTTGACGGAGAGTTGGCTACCATCGCCTCTGGAAGGTCTGCAACGTCCTATGTAAAGTCCGTCGGCCTCACTCGGGGACGATGCCTTTGTTCAATTTGCGACACTCAAATAGTTACAATGCCATTCTTATGACGGATGTAGGGTAGATCCAGCAAGAACAGGCAAGGATTCAGGTGCTTAACACTGTCTCGAATACCAGCTTCCTTTCTCCCATGGGGCCAAGGCTATGGGAGTAAGCGAACGCCATGCCGAGCGCCCTCTTGCGGCTTACCGAAAAATCGGTGCTACTGAATAGGCTCGAATTGGCCCATGGGAACAGGGGGGGCGTCGGCCCCGGAAAGTCGTCCCTGGTGCCGCCGCGGGCGCTTTGGTGGGGCTGGCCAGTAACGGCTACTCCGGGGCAAACTATGCGCACCTGACCGAACTTCTGTGGGAACGAGAGAGCATCGACATGAGCCGTTCAACGGTACGCCGCGTTTTGGCGTAGCCGACTCGAAGCCGCGGCCACTGAAGCACGGGTTCAGGCGCCGACGGATGCCCCGGAAGGGTATGCTGGTGCAAATCGACGGCAGCCACCATCCGTGGTTGGAGGAGCGTGGGCGGAAACTGGTGTTGCCGCTGGCCGTGCATGACGGCACCGGAGGAGTGGCCCAAGCAATGTTCCGGAGCAGGGAGGATACCTGTGGCTACTTGGCGTTCCCTGAGGGCCCGATCCGGCAGTGGGGAATGCCCTTGGCGCTCAACAGCGGCCTGCACAAGGTTTCAAGATGCAATTTCCGCCAAGGGCCGGTGCTTGCCAAGTCCATCCGGTTTGCCAAGTTGATACGGGAACTGGGCATTCAACGGATATTTGATCTTTCTCTTCAGGTCAAAGGAAGAGTGGACGGATGGCGGGAACCATTCAGGAACGGCTTGGTCACCGAATTGCGTCTTGCTGGGACCAGCACCATCGGCCAAGCCACAGAGGGAGGAGCGAACGGCAACTCGAGCTGCTACAAATTGTGGTAACAGAGTTGCCAATTACTTTGACGGTAGTTAGAAGAACTGTTGTGGCGTCCCAGGCAGGATTCGAACCCGCGACCCGCTGCTTAGAAGGCAGCCGCTCTATCCTCTGAGCTACTGGGACTCTGATACACGCCATCTGCCGGATCGATCCGGCCTTTTGTTATCTTACAAGAATGACATCCGGCACTGTCAAGAAATATAGAGTAACTCGGTGATATGAATGCAGCCCAAGGCCTGATCCAAATTTGCGCTGGTGCCTGCCGTCTGGCACAATACATAATATAACGCCTTTAAGTTGGCGAAAGGAGTGTTGGCCGATGGCTGACGAACTGCTTGACCTGCAGTCCACCCCCGACGCCCGCTGCCTCATCGCTGGCTGGCGTCGCCAATGGTCGGACGGCGGGGAAATCTCCAGTGGCCTGCCTCGCTACATGATCGAGAAATTGCAGGCTCGGCGCATCGGCTCAATGGGGCCGGAAATCGCCAAGCTATGCTATCCGTTCCAGGTACCGGGGACCCACGACACCTATCGGCCTCGGGTGGCCTATCGCGATGGCCTTCCTGACACGGAAATGCGGCGCGAGAATAATTTCTATGACGGTGGAAACGGGCTCATCATATTCTTGGGTGAAGAGCCGTGGTTTCGTCTTGATGTTTACGCAGAAGCCTTCTTTCAGGCAGTGAAACAGCTGGGTGTCTCACGGACGGTGGCTGTGGAAGGCTATAACGGCGCCGCGCCGCCGGATATGGAGCGAAGCGTCAGTTGCATCTACAGCCAGGCCAGCATGCGGCCCGCCATGGAAAAGCTGGGTGTACGTTTCTCCAATTACGGGACACAGAGCCGCAACGGGCCAACAATTGGTATGGCCCTGATCACGGTGGCCCACTTCCAACACCCTGAAGTAGAGATGTTCCGCCTCGGGGCCATGGCACCTATGTACCCTTTCTTGACCTCCAGCAATGATCCTGTGGGCATCAGCCGAGATCACCGCTCTTTCTACGACATTATGCGGAGAATCAACTCTGTTTTCAGTCTGGACTTCGACCTTTCTGAACTAAGATCACTGGGTGATGCAGAATCGCAGGAATTGCGAGACACCCTGGAAAAGATCGGAGGCACCAACCCCACCGCCAAGGAGCTTATCGACCGCGCCCGCACGGACTTCAACTATACTCCTTTCGAAGCAACCGTGGAGTTGGGTCCAGAGCTCGACAATATGCTGGAAGATATCCTGCGGAACTCCCCCAGCAACGACAGCGGTACTTAGGCTCGGCGCCTACACCAGACCCTCCGCCACGGCAGCGGCTTCGATCAGTTCCCAACCCGTATCAATTCCGGGAATGAAACTGTTGCATGCTTCCCCTTTCAGGACCGCCTCTTCCACTGAGTCCGAGCCGATAACCGAAAGGAACGCCGCTTCTATCTCCTGGGCTAGCGAGGGCTCAAGTCCCCGTTGCGCCGTGAAGCAGCAGTGACTGTAGGGCGGGCTGGAGTAGAAGATGCGGACCTGATCGCGGGGCAGGCTGCTGTCTTCGGCCATAGCCTCCATGGTCCGCTGGCTGACCGCTCCCGCATCGAACTCACCGGAAGCCACTCGCTCTACCACGTCGCGCTCGTCTGAGCGCGTTTGCGACGCCCGGTCCTCGAAGAAGCTGGCCACAGACAGGTCTTTACCAGGATGGATGCCAGCCTCTTTCAGCAGGTAGTGTGGGACCAGTCCGGCTTGCTCCGAGCTCCGCCGCCCGAAAGCGAACTTCCTTCCCTTCAGATCTTCCACCGTTTCGATCCCGGAACCGGTGCGGGCGATAAAGTGGGTGGTGAAGCCGATGTCTACATCGCGCATCGCTATAACCCGGCAGGGTTCGTCAAGCAGCCTTTTGATCTTCACGTAACCCAGTGGCCCGTTCCACGCGAGGTCGATTTCTCCGGCCACAAACGCGTCAATCATTACGTCGTAGTCCGAATACAGTACCCAGTCCATTTCAATGCCACGGCGCCGGAACAAGGTTTCAAGTCCCTGGAACACCTCAAGGTGGGGAATCGTTGCTGTGCCTCCCAGTCTGACCATGCCTCCACCTCCGCTTGGTTTGGTGTCTGAGCCCATATTATCAGGGATTTGGTTGTAGTGTTTCGGTGATAATTCAAACTGTTGCAAGGCAATCCGATTAAGTGTCCTTCATTACTTATGCGTTTATTGATATTATGGCGCTCACTGACAAATCAATTCGGAACAAGGAGGGAGTCATGGGCTACAAGCCAAGAGAGTTGGGGCACATCAACATCTATGTCCGCAGCGCGGAGCGCTCTCGCCAGTGGTATGAGGATCTTCTGGGGCTGCACACCTATGGCATGAGAGCCGGACGCGCCGCTTTCATGACCGCCGACTTGGGCAACTCCCATGAAATTGCATTGGTGGAAGTCGGCGAAGACGCACCGGGCCCCCAGAAGGGGCAGGTTGGTCTGAACCACATGGCCTGGTACATGGAAAACCTGGATGACCTGAAAGAACTCTACCATCGCATCAAGGAAAGAGACATCGCGATCGAGTCCGTGTCGGATCACGGGCACGCGGTTGGTATCTACATCCGCGACCCAGACGGAAATGGCATCGAGGTCTCGTACGAGATGCCCCGCGAGGATTGGGGCCACCAAGAAGGCGAATACATGATCGGCGCAACGGCAAAGGGCCGCCTTCCTGGCCCTTGGGACGAGGAGCCGACCAGGGTTCACTAAGCTATTCCACTACGTACGGCAGCGCCCTCACCGACACGGTGAGGGCGCATCAGTGTTATAGATGCAGTGTTTCCTTGCTGACTTCCGCTCTTTCGAGACCGTCTAGCGCCCCGTCCTGCTCATTGCATCATCCAGGATCTCCGCCGCTTCGTCCATCTGCGCCTCGGTCGTGGTAAAGGGTGGGACGAAGCGAAACACGGACCCTCCGCAGCGCAAGCTCATGATCAACCCGTTCTCCAAGCAATGACGTCCTATCTCCCGACCCCGTGCATAGGCCGGCTCTCGGGTAACTCGGTCTGAAACTAGTTCGATTCCCTGCAACAGTCCCCGTCCCCTAATGTCGCCGATGATCTCGTGGCGCGATGCCAGCCTCTCAAGGTGCTCCCGCCAGTAGGCCCCTATGCGCTGGGCTACGTCGGTCAGCATCTCCTCGAGGATGATGTCGATGCTTGCGATTGCCGCATGGCAGGGCAATGGGTCGTTCGAATGGGAGTGGCCGACCACCAAGCCCGTTTCGGAGGCTTTCTCCTCAATCTCGTCGGTGGTGATGGCCGCGCTGATAGCCACCCCACCGCCGAAGTGCTTGGAGATGGTAAAGATGTCCGGAACCACCCCTTCGTGCTCGAAGGCCCACATCGTTCCCAACTTGGCGAGACCGGTCTGGGCCTCGTCCACGATCAGCAATGCCCCTCTGGCTTCGCACCGGCGCTTTAACTCCGCCAGCCAGCCGGCCGGCAGGTCTATGACACCGCCAGCGCTGAACAGCGGCTCCGTGATCACTGCCGCAAGCGGCCCGTCTGCCTGGGCATCCAGGAGCTCGAAGCTGGTGTCAAGGCACGAGTAATCGCAGGCAGGGCGGTCCTGGCAGAAGCGGCACCGGTAGCGATATGGGGCGATTATCGGGTAATTGCCCGGCGCGTAGGGACCGTATCCCTCGTGCCACCCTGAGAAAGTCACGGCCCGTGTGGAGTCGTTCATTCCGTGGAAGCTGACTGCCGGGCTGGCAATCTCGTAGCCACCAGTGTAGCGCTTGGCGATGGCCATGGCGGCCTCGTTGGAATCGCTGCCCGACGTTAGGAACATTGAGCGGTTCATACCCTCCGGAGCAATCTCGGCTAGCCGCGCCGCAAGAATGATCTCCTGGTCGTTGAACATGCTCATGTGGCTGTGAATGAGCGTTTCGCCGCTCTCGTGAAGCGCCTGAACGATGCGTGGGTGGTTGTGTCCCAAGGCCGCGCACATTTGGCCTGAGTTGAAGTCCAGGTACTCCTTGCCATTGACGTCGCGAACCACCGAGCCGCGCCCCCAGACCATGATGGGACCGGTCACCACGTTCTTGTCTATGCGGCTGCGGAAGCTGAACTTGCGGGCCATGTCCAGCAATTCGGCCTCGGTCAGCTGTTGCGTCATAGGCGCCACCTCAAAGAGAAACAGGTTGATAGAGAAATGAGCGCGTCGGCATCACAATCTCCACGGCCGGCGCGTTCACAACGGAAATTCGGCATCAATCGGCTTGAGCCTTGAACTTCGGCATCACATCCCTGCCGAAGGCTTCGAGCTGTTCAAGAATTACATTCTGTGGCGTCCCAATTACCGAGCCGACGTTGATCTGGTCAAGACCAGGATACGCACCCTGAACGGCCTCAAGCTTCTCGGCCACCATTTCGGGCGGCCCGCATAGCCACGAACCGGCCTTGATCCCGTCCTCCAGGGTCGGCAGGCCTGCGGAACGGGCGCGCCGCGGGTCTTCCATCGCCCTGATCTGGTCGTCGGACAGGCCGCGGACGAACCCCAGGGGGGCGAACATCTTCATGTTCTCCTCGAAGAAGCCGCGGGCTTCTCGCACTGCCTTCTCTTCGGTCTCAGCAATGTGAATCGTGTAACCGATTGCCAGGTCTTCTCCCAGTTCCGCTTCTCGCCCGTGTGCGGCCAAGGTGTCGCGCCACTGCCGCATCACGCCCTCTGCCGCGCCACCGGCAGCGGCGCCTCCGCCGATAATTCCCTTAATTTTGTGCTTCGCCATAAAGTCCATCGCCCTCTGGCTGGCACTCACCATCGGCTGCCAGGTCTCGACAGGAAGCGTGCGGGGCCGCGGCACCAGGGTGATCTCTTTCAGGGTATAGCCTCGATAGGGCACTTCGGGAGGAATCTTGTAGAACTTGCCCTCGTAGGAGAAGGACTCCTCGTTGAAGGCCTTCATGATGATCTCGACCTGTTCCTCGAACATCTCACGGTTGGCTTCGTTATCACTGAGGGTGCTGGGCACTCCGAACGTGTCCACCTCCCTCGAATGGTAGCCCCGTCCGACCCCGAAAATTACTCGCCCGCCTGTTAGGATGTCAGCAGTTGCGTAGTCCTCTGCCAGTCGCAACGGGTGCCACATCGGGTTGATGTTGAAACCGCAGCCGAACTTGAGGTTCTTGGTCAGGTGTGCCAGGTGCACGTATATCAGCAGAAGATTGGGGATGCACTCGTACCCTTCACGTTGAAAGTGGTGCTCCGCCGACCAGAAGGTGTCGTAGCCCATCTCCTCCATCTTGAGCACAATGGCCTCTGTCTTGTCGAACACCCCGGCCAGTTGATCATCGGGGAGCCAGCGGTCATTGACCGGTGTCCCGTCCAGACCGATGTTGTCGAGGTCTACATGTCCGGCGAAAAGGCTGCCGAATTTGGTTATCATCGTGTTCCTCCTTTTGGTGTCGGGATGAATTCGAATCAGCAGCGACTGTATTCGAAAGTGGGCAAATGAAACGCGAGTCCATCTCGCCTCGAGGCCAATTGTAGGGAGGACACAGACCTTGTCAACCAAATTTCCGGGACTGGGTACTAAGGGTCACACATTATGAACAGTAGTGTTTGGTAAAATGGAACAGGTTGACCCTTGGTGGGATGATGTGGCGAATGATAGTGAACCGCTCTACACAGAAAATAATGATCGTCGATGACGAGGCTGATTCATCCATTTTGCGAACGGTACGGCGCAGGCTGGAGGAGGAGGGCTGGTGTACCGCGATTGTGCAGCCGGCGCCAGGAGGGTCACTTGGTGAGGAGTTCGAGGCAGCGGCCCTTTGGGAAATCGAGGAACTGCGACCAGACGCCGTGCTCCTTGATGTGCGCTTCGGCGATCATCGTGACGACCGGTTTAAGGGCTTGGAGATTTTGGGGCAGATCGTCAACCGCTGGCCGAGGCTGCCGGTCCTGATCTTCACTCAGTACGCCCAGGGTCCCGAACGCGAAACGGCCGTGAGGGGAACTCTCAAGTGGGACGCTCCCGTGGACTTCATAGACAAGCTTGCCGGCACTGATGAGGTGGTGCTCCGCCTCAGGCGCCTCATGGGCGCCTCCGCTGTACGCATCGCCATTGGTAGCGGGATCGTCCTGGACCTGAACTCGCAGATGGTCTATGTGGACGATGTGTCAGGAAACCGAACGGTTAACGACATCCAGGGAATGAAGTTCGAGATTCTCCGCGAACTGGCCGCCACTTGGCACCGTAGCCCGGGCGAACTGGTGCCGTTCTCACATCTGGAACGATTTTCCGAGGGTGAGGATCCACGGGCCTCCCTCCGGGTGCGAATCCGGGAAATCAAGGACTCGCTTGGCAGGGCCCTGGGCGTGAGGTTTGGGTCAGGCGAGCTTATTATCAATGTTCGAGACAAGGGCTACCGTCTGACTCCGCCCCAGGCGTAGAGTCTGGCGACGGGGAACGACCAGGATGACCCAGCTGCTTCTGAATCGGCCAATGAGCATGCGCCTCCCCAGGGGGCTGGTGATGGCGCTGGCGTGTGCTGTGCTGGTCGCAGCTGCTGGAGTCATCTGTATCATCCTTTCCCCCGTCGTCGGACCCGCCGCATTCGACAGCCTCTGGGGAGTGGAACCCCTGGGATACATCGGAGCGATTCTGCTCATCATAGGCTTGGCTGGGGCCGCCTTGGGACTGGCCTTAACAGCAATGAGACAGGCGGCGCAGGCTGCCGCAGAGCGAGATGGAAGGGAGAGGTCTGGCGAGGAACAAACAGATCACTGGCGCGAAGTCACCATGGACTTCTTCAACGAATTCGACCACGACCTGGGCCGTCCCCTCCGCCGCATCACGGGCAGGCAGCGGGAGTTGCGGGCAGCTCTTAGGGCGTCGGGCGAAGAGGCAGATCCTGAGATAATGGAACTGTTGGACGAAATAGAGCGCCAGGCCGTCAATTACCGCTTGATGTTGTCAAACATCCAGGTATTGGTGCAGTCAGAGGCACCGGGCGAGTCCCTTGAAATGGCTCCAGTTGAACCGGCCGAGGTGGTGCGGCGCATCGTCGACCGCTATACCCCCGTCGCCCTCGAAAACGCCAGGGAAATCAGCTGGTGGGCCGAACCACAGGACTTTGGCATGGTCTCATCCAATTCTCACGCCATTGAACATATCGTGGCGAACTTGATAGACAACGCGGTCACTCACTCCGGCAGCCACGTGGAGGTGTCTCTGACGAGGGACAGTTCCACTTTCTATGTCAAGGTCTGGGACGACGGACCGGGTATTCCAGCCCACTATCAGGAGTTTGTGTTTGATAGAGGTTGGACCCCCGAGGTTGGGCGCAGAGAAGAAAAGACCAGTTCTGGGCTGGGACTTTTCATAGCGCGGACTCTGGCCCGCCATTGTGGGGGGGATCTGCAGGTCGAGTCGTTAGCGGAACCGCAAGAGGGGCATCACACGTCGTTCTCGTTGTCTATGCCGCTGAAGGGCCGGTGAAAGTAGGGACGTTGAGGCTTTCCCCGGCGCGCCTTACACCTTGGACGACGGGGGTTGGTTCCCGGATATCTTTGGCATCGCTTGTCCTCGCGGTGCTGTTCCTGTCTGTGGCATGCCCTACTCCCATACCGAGACCCGGACAGACAACTGATTTAACCCCCTTTCCCACGGAAGCTCCAGTTGTCTCTCCGACTCCTGACTCTTCGTCCTCTCGTGTACCGACCCCTCAGTTCGCGCCAACTCCGACGAATGTTCCCACACCGGCACCGATAGTTACGCCCGGCCCGGTTGTCGTCACCGCCACCCCCGCCATCACCCCCGTCCCTCCTGATCTTCAGGGGGGCCTCATGCTCCTGGTGTATGCCCCGGAGGATGGGTCTACTGTGCCCGGCAGCGAAGCCGTCGTCTATGGTCAGACATCACCCGATGCCAGGATTTACATCTCGGGTGAAGAAACGGAAGTGGATGCTGAGGGCGGCTTTAGAGCCATCGTCTCCCTCGCCCCAGCCGAAAATGAGGTGGTGGTTGTTGCTCAGAACGATGCCGGCCAAGCCACGAGAGTATCTCGGAGGGTAATTTCGCTGGCATTGCCCTTCCTGCTGCTGGTGACCGAGCCGGAACACGAGAGCATCGTTTCCATTGCCTCGCTACCATTGTCAGGGCGCACCGGCCCAAACGCCATCGTTAGCATCAATGGCAGGTCCGTGCCTGTCGACCGCTTTGGTTATTTCTCCAGCACGGTTCACTTGGACGAGGGCCCCAATATTATCGACGTAGTCTCCACCAACGACGATGGAAGAACGCTGAGCACGGTCCTTGCCGTCATTTACCGCGCCCGGCTCAACTGACCGGGCCGTTCGTGCGAGCAATGTGTAACACAACTGTAACGTACAAAAATCTACTGTTTCAAAGGGACATATAGCGAATGCCCGATTCTGAAGGGGTCGGCTCTTGACGGCGATGCGCAACTTAGGGCGCGGATGGTTGGCCGCGCTGGTGGCCTTGGTGTTGGCCGTCGGTGTGGTCGCGCAAGGCTTCGGCATTGCGTCAGCCCAGGACTCGTCAGAATGGAGCGCCACTTTTGGTGGGGACGCGGACGAGTTTGCCCACTCCGTGGCCCTGACCGGGGATGGTGGGTTCGTCATTGCAGGCGAGACCCGCACTTACGGCTCCGGTTCCCAGGACGGGTGGCTGGTAAAGCTGAACTCAGAAGGCGTCGAGCAGTGGTCTCGCACCTTTGGGGGGGCGGAGAGCGATATCATTTACTCCGTGCTTACGACGTCAGATGGCGGTTTCGCTCTCGCGGGGGAGACGCATTCCTCCGACGGCGCCACCCCCACCAGCAGCGATTTCTGGCTCATAAGGGCCGACTCAGAGGGAAACCAGCAGTGGCAACACAGCTATGCCAGCTCGGAAGTGACGGGCTTCAGCCGTACAAGGAAGTCAGATGTGGCTCGCGCTGTCCGGCAGGCCAGTGACGGCGGCTTTGTGTTGGTTGGCAGTTCCACGGGGATCCATGGCACGGCTCCCAAGGTCGTGCGAACTGACGCAGGTGGGAATGAGCAGTGGAGCAGTACCCTTGATGACATCTCAGGCGCAGTGGCCTACGACGTCGCGGTTACCCCGAACGGCTTGGTCATAGCGGGCAGTTCTGTCTCTGAAAACAGCGGCAGCCAGGCTTTTCTTATCCGGACCAACGCAACTGGCAGTCCACAGTGGACAAAGTACTTCGGTGGCAGCTATAACGACGAAGCACGGTCCCTGGCGCGCACGCTCGACGGCGGGTATACCCTCGCAGGTTTCACTTGGTCGGCGGGTGCTGGGCAATCCGATTTCTGGCTGGTGAAGGCAGACGAAGACGGCGACCAGGAGTGGGAGCGGACATTCGGGGGAGTGTTGCGAGACGCCGCACACTCCCTGCTTCGGACCAGTGACGGCGGATTTGCGCTGGCGGGCTGGTCCGAGTCGTTCCGCGGTGGCGACCGATTCTGGGTCGTTAAGACGGATGCGGACGGGAGACTGCAATGGAGCCGCTCCCAGCGTGCATCCACGGATTCTACGGAGGTCTCCGCCGGAGCGCGCTCTATAGGGCAGATCTCCGATGGCGGCTTCATAGTTGCCGGCTGGACGGGCACCATAAGAGGTGCCCGCGATATCCTCATTGTTAAAATGGATCCCGTTTCTACTGGTGAGCCGTCGCCCACGGGCGCCGTGGTGTCTCTTACGAACACCGGCACAACAAAGATTACTTCGGCGGCGGTGGGGTATGACACGGTATCGACTGGTGACCCTCTGAGATTCTGGTATCAGGGAAGGCTGATCGATAGGGACAACCCCTTACCGGAGGACGGCGTTGCCTGCACCCAGCCTTCGCCGGACCTCTCCTCCGATTCGAAGCTTACTCTGGACCAGTTCGGTTCCTTTGAAGTCGTGTACCTCGACGCACTTTCCACGGATGACGAAACCAACAGTGTGGAAGTGGATGGCGATTCCGTGAGCTTCGACTTTTCCGATGACGCCACCGGGATTGCTGGAAGCCTCAGCGTAGTTTCCCAGTCCCCTTGCGCGGGGAGCAGCCGCCTGTTGGCTGAGGGCCCGGGTGCGCCCGGCGGCCTGACTGGGGAAGCGTCGGACTCACACCCTGGAACCATCTCGCTGGACTGGGACGACAACACGGAGTCGGACATCTTTGGCTACGCTGTTTACGTCAGTCGTAGCAGCACTGGTCTGTTCGTTCGTCGCGCCTGGTTACTGGCTGATTCCTCTTACGCCGATGGCGGAACCACCGATGGCGCCAGCTACTACTATGCTGTGACCGCTATAAATTCCTGGGGCTTGGAATCCCCCAAGTCGCCCGTCCTCCGAGTGACCTCTCGCGATTTCACCCCTCCTGGCTCTCCTTCAGGGCTCGATGTCCCTGAATTCGACCGCACTGCGGGCACGGCACAGTTGGATTGGGACCCCAGTCCCTCGGCCGACCTCGCTGGGTACCGAGTGTACCGGCAGGGTGCTGAGGGCCCTCGCGCACCGGTAACCGCCCTGCTATTCACCCCGGGATTCCAGGACCGTACCCTCCCGGCAGAAGGTGATTTCACCTACTCGATCACAGCCATCGATCTGGCAGGCAATGAGTCCGACTGGTCCAATATCGCCCCATCTCCTCTGGATTTCTTTGGCTCGGTACTGGAAGTACGGCCCAAGTTCACCGGGGGCGGGGCACTCGCTGTGGCCACCTCGCGAGGAAGGGTGGACTTGGAGGTGGCGACCGATACGGAAATACGTGTCCCCAACCGCAGGGCGGCAACCCTGGTCGACCTTGACTTGGGCGACCAGGTGGCTGTATCGCTCAAGGCGGATGCCCAGGGAACTGTTGCCAGGCAGGTCCACCTTGTGCCCACAAAGACCCGGAACCGTCACCTGGCGGGCCGCGTAACCAGCCTCAGCGACAGTGAAATCGTGATACAGCCTCCGGGAGAAGGCAGCGAGTCTGTAACGTTCCAGCTCTCCGACACGGTCCAGATTAATTTGCATGGTGGAGTGTCAGGGCTGGCCCAGGATCGTTTCGTAATCGTGTCTTTTATAGCCACAGAGGGACAGACTGCTGGTCCATTGAGCGAAATTAACGTAATCCCTGGGCTGGAAGCGGAGCAATCCGCAACCCCGCCTCAGGAAACTTCAAACGTCGCTGTGGTTCGCGGCGTTTTCCAGGGTATCAACGCCGAGAACGCAAACCTCATTCTGTCCTCCACCGAGGTTGCCGTTGACGCCTACACCGTGATGACTACGGGTGTATCTGTCGGAAGCTCCGTCCTTGTCGAAGCCGTGCTGCAGTCGGACGGGTCCCTGCTGGCGCGGCGGGTGGAACACGATGAAGGAGTTGGGCAGACCGCCGCCCGTACCGTCCTGAGGGGTGCGTTCCAGGAAAGGGATGTCGCCACAGGTCAGTGGCAAGTCAGCGGAGCGACGGTAACCGTTGACGCCCGCACATACGCCGACGCGCTGCCGGCAGTAGGTCAGCGGGTCAAGGTAAACGCCATTCTTCGCGACGATGGCAGCTTGTACGCCAGGGAGATTGAAAACTTCGCGCAGACGGTGGATGCGGACGGCGAACATTCTGTGTCCATTGAAGGTATTTTCCGAGAGATCACCCCTGATGGCGCATGGAACGTGGGAGGACTGCCCGTTCAGGTGGATGCGGACACATCGCTGTCAGGACGACCCTCGGTGGGCCGAAGGGTGGCCGTTACCGCAATCGCAAAGACCTCTGGGTTGCTGGCAACCGAGGTGTCCGCAGCCCCCACAGAACAGGGTGGCCCGGTCCGCAGCGTCAGCATCAAAGGTACTGTCGACCACCTAGACCAGGATGAGGCGCTGGTAGTGGACGGCATACGCGTGGTGCTCAGCGACCTCACCAAGACCATCGGCAACACCGGGGTGGGGTCCAGCGTCCGCATCAAAGCCGAGCTGCAGCTCGATGGAGAATTGCTGGCGCGCGAAATTGCAGAAGCAACCGTCTACGACGAGACGGGTGAAACCCGGGCTAACCCCGTTGACATCGAAGGCAGAATCGAAAGGGTCGGTGCGGACGGTGGGCTTACGGTCAATGGAATTCCAGTGACCGTAAGCGCGCTCACCTCGATCGACGCGGCTCTGCAGGTCGGTTCCCCCGTACAGGTGAGGGGGCTGTTGCAGCTCGACGGCTCAGTCCTTGCTCGCGAAATCGTTGGCTATGGGCCGGGTGTAACCGCAGGAACCGAGGCCAGCGTTGCCGGTGTCGTGGAAGAGGTGATCACCGGCACAGACGGTCGAACCACCGGGTTTGTCATCGACGAAATAACTGTGGCCACGGACCAGTTGACCAGGCTGGAGGTGGATTTGACGGTCGGCGTGGCCGTCGTGGCGCAGGCAATCGTCATCAATGGTGAAATTCTTGCGGTTACTGTCGAACCTAGACCAACCGGCAGCATAGGTGTACTGCCTTTCGTACAGATGCAGGGTACTGTCGAGCGGCCGATAGTCTCCACCACGGCCCGGCCTCTGGACATAACCGTGAACGGGATAACGGTGCGCATCTCCTCCGAGACCCAGATAACCGGGGAGCTGGCGGGCGGCGCCATAGTCAAGGTGACCGGCTCAATTTCCGGTACTATATTCTTGGCGAGGGAAATACAGGTGGTCAGTTCTTATCCCGCTCAGGGAGGTCAGAGCCAGGTGAGGTTCAACCTGAGCGGCGAAATCCAGGAGATAAGGACCGATGGCGAGGGGGATCCCGAAACCCTTCTCCTGGCGGGGAACACCATCACCGTCGTCTCCTTGACCGTGTTTCAGGGTGAGGTCGCAGTGGGCGATTCCGTTGAGGCGGAGGGAATCATCCGCGACGGTGTATTGATAGCCGCACTCGTAAAGCTGGTAGAATCTTCGAGTGGGTCGGAGGATCAGACCTCAGGGGATTCTCAATAGCATCCGTGCATCCGTGGTCCGGTACCGTTTCGTCCAGCCCGCTTCGTTTGACCGTTCCATCTAGCGGGTCTCATCGTGTCTTAATTTTCGTCGGCGGTGCAAATGATAGAACCAGAAGTGCTGAAGAGGGGTGATGATTCGGGCAACCGGATGATCGTCAGTTACCAGTCCGCATCGGGGGCGCCTGTTTGGGCGCTGGGCATTCCCCAGGCGTGGGAGACACCCCTGGGGCCCACTTGGTGCTACGTGATCGAGGGCGATCATCTCACAGTCATTGATCCGGGTTGCCACGGTTCAGAACACTATCTGGCCGAGGGACTGGCATACATCGGCTACTCCTTGGCAGCGGTCCAGCGCGTGGTTGTGACGCACGGCCATATGGACCACGACGGCGCATGCCTTAGTGTTGTGCGGGAGAGCGGCGCGGAGCTATGGGCGCACGAGATCTACGGCAGCCTTCTGCTGGAAGACCGCTGGGAAAGGGAGATGAGCTGGCGGCGACAGGTGACCGGATTCGAGGCTTTTGAGAACACCGAAACAGTCGAGCGGGTCAAGGAGCACCACCGCAGGGCCCTCCAGTTGAATCTTGACTGCGCCGTTACCGACGGCTTGCGGTCCGACGGTTTGTCTTACCTTTACACCCCGGGCCACTCGCCCGATGAGCTGTGCATTCTCTTTGACGGGATCATGTTCACCGGCGACCATGTGCTGCCTCAGATCACTCCACACCCGTCTGTCAGCCGGAGCCACTCCAGTTACCGCTCCGTCCTACCTGAGGCCTACAAGGACGACAACCAGATATATGGCCTGAAGGTGCTGTTGAAGTCGCTGCTGCGTGTCGCCGCCATCGGGGATTCCCAACCAGGCGGCATCGCTGTTCTGCCAGCCCACCGCGCCTACCATCGAGGGCAGTTCAACCTTGTGGGACTGGAGCGCGCCACTGAGATCGTCGAACATCACGTCAGTCGCTGCCACGACCTCGTCGACATCCTCAATCTCGGCCCTCGTGATCTTCCTTCGTTGACCAGGGACCACTTTTCCCACAGGGAACTGGATGACAACAACTTCTTCCTGGCCATGACGGAAGTGATGAGCCACGTGGAACTATTGGTGGAGACCGGCGATGTGTCCATTGATGGTGGTTCTGGTGCGGGTGAGTTCGGCGGAACGGTCCGATGGAACGGCACCAAAAACTTTGCCGATTTCATCCGCGAACTGGGCGATGAATTCCAATTTCCGTTTGACCAGCTAGGGAAAATGGCATGGCAAAATGTGACTTGTGGCGGGCTGATTCTCAGTAGTTCCTGACGGCCCCCCGAATTGACAGTAAAATAAGCGACCCTATAATAAGTCGGTCAGCGGCGAGGGTATTTCTTGAGCTGGGCAGTTCGATGGATACTGTGCCGAGACCTGTTGTTTTCGCGTCTCAGCCCTAGATCTAACGATGGAGGCCCAGGATCATGCCCAAAAAGGAAATAGTCTCGACAGACAAAATCACTGCAGGCAGCGCTCCTCTGTCGCAGGGGGTGAAGTTCGGCAATCTGATCTTCGTGCAGGGCTGTACCGGACGGCATCCAACCGATAACTCCGTAGGTAAGGACATCAAGGAACAGACCCGCTACGCCTTGGAGCGCATTTCCGCTATCCTTGAGGCATCGGGTTCGTCACTGGATCAGGTGCTAACCAACACCTGCTACGTCACTAACCGGGAGGACCTGCCGGGATTCAACGATGTATATTCTGAATTCTTCACCGCCGACCGCCCGGCCCGTACCACGGTCATCGTGAATTTTGGGGCCCCCGACAATCTGGTGGAGGTCACCAGCACCGCCGCCATCCCGGACTAGCCACACCGCCACTGTAGATCGGATTTCCCCGAGCGCAATGGTCGAGCCACAAATTAGCAATGGCCACAAGAGCTTACATACTTATCGAGACCAGGGTAGGCAAAGCGAAAGATGTGCTTTCCGCACTTCGCGCCATGGACAATGTGGCGGAGGCTGACATAATCACTGGAACCTACGACCTGATAGCGCTCGCCGAGGCCAACGACATGTTGTCGCTGGTGGAATTGGTAACGGCCCAGGTGCAGAACGTCGACGGCGTTGAGCGTACCATTACCTGCGTCGCAGCCTAGAACCGACGGCACCGGTAGCCACAAGTAACTTTCAAATAACTTTAGGGAGGACAGTATGCTTTACCAATTGCGGACCTACACCATAAATCGCGGCATGATGGACGCTTGGGTTGAACTGTTCAATGACCAACTGGTGGGAATCCAGAAAAAATATGGCATCACCGTCGACGGAATGTGGGTCAACGCGGACAACAACCAGTTCATTTGGATCCGGTCGTTCCCTAGCGCCGATGAGGTGGCCTCTAGAGAGGAAGCCTTCTATTCCTCCCCGGAATGGCAAGCTGTTATGGACCACGCTCGCAGCCACATCGCCCGCCTCGAAGTGCAGGCCATGACCTCGGTGATGAAGGTGCCCGCAGTCGCCTAGATTGGAGATTACCGCTCCTCACCTGCAGCGATTCCATTAACCAAATCGGATCCCTGCGGCAACGACCCGTCCACGATTGCGGACGGGTCGTCCTGCTTCCGTGCATGCAGTTCCGGACTGGCGCTGAGTTGGCTTTCCGCGAACAGGGAGTCGCCCAGGGCAATCGCGTCTTAAACGCAGGAGGCCCAATAAGCCGTCTTTCCCGCGAAAGAACGTCACCCTCGCGGAAGCGGGGGCGGGAATCCAAACCCCCGTCTACCCTCGCACCCGGAACCGAAGGAGGCACTGCCACTCCCTCTCCCATATCCACCGACATTAGACCAATTTTGTGTGCTGACAAATAAGACGCGATTGCCCTGGCAAGTGAGAAGACTCACTTGCCAGCCTCTGCGGCGCTGTTGTATTATTATTCCGTATATATGTTCGTAAATAGCGTTCGCAAGACTTGGAGCAGAGGTTGTTCCTGGACGAAGGCCCTGCCCGTATGTGCTCCGAAAACAGGGGGAAAAGACCGGGTGGGACAGAATGGGACAATATGGGACGGGAATCGCGATTTTTGTCCAATTTGGGGAAACTTCAGCTACGGGGGAACGCGAATTTGGGACAAAATGGGACAGCGGTGGGAAAATTCTGTCCCGTGGGGACATCGAATTGCCTTCCGCGAGCCCCACGCTCTCGGATGGCCGTACTCGCTTCCTGTGCTGCCACGAAATCTCTCCAGCCAGAGGCAACAGCCCTACATCGACAGGGCAATCGCGTCTTAAACGCCGGAGGCCCTATAAGTCGTCATTCCCGCAGGTGCGGGAATCCAAACCCCCGTCTACCCTCGCACCAGGAACTGAAGGAGGCACCGCCACTCCCATCTCCACCGCCATTCAGACCAATTTTGTGTGCTGACAAATAGGACGCGATTGCCCTGGGGAGTCGCCGTAGACCTTTTGTGTATCTGCGTGCTAATATTTCGGCGTGACATCCTGGAGAGGAAATAAAATCATGTTCCGACGCTGAATGCGCAATGTCCCCGGCGGGTTCGGGCTTGGCTCTGCGTCGGCCATTTTCGAGGAAGATCGATAGAGATTTCCTTCTGTGACCGGCGCCTGCCGCAATACAGGAGGAGATATGACGACCACTGCCAACAACTACCTTGACGTCTTGGATGACGTTTGCTCCACGGCAATTGCTCCACACTCCCAGCAAGTCGACCAGAACGGTGCTTTCCCACAACAGGCCGTTGATGCGCTGAAGGGCGCGGGCTTGCTTGGCGCCGTAAGCGCGCCCACAGTCGGTGGCTTGGGCCTTGGTCACCGGGGGGCCGCCGCTATCGTGGAACGAGTGGCCCGCGATTGCGGCTCCACCGCGATGGTGGCCTCAATGCACTTTTCCGGCACTGCAGTCTTGGAGGCCCTTGCGTCTGACGACGTCCGCAGGGCCGCCGCCAGCGGTGAACATCTGAGCACTCTGGCTTTCAGCGAGGCCACCTCTCGCAGCCAGTTCTGGGCGCCAACCAGCACTGCTTCCAGGAAGAACGGCTCCGTCATCCTGAACGCGCAAAAGAGTTGGATTACCTCCGCTACCCACGCCAGCGCGTACGTGTGGTCGTCGAAACCCCTGTCGTCGGATGGCTTGTCGACTCTATGGCTGGTGCCCGCGAAAGCCGAGGGCCTGCAGGTGCAGGGCGCGTTCAACGGGCTGGGCCTGCGAGGAAATGACTCCTCCCCGGTTATGGCCACGGATGTGGCGGTTGCGCCGTCGGCCATGCTTGGTGAGGACGGCGATGGCTTCAACTCAATGCTGGGCATCGTGCTCCCGATGTTCTGTGTCTGCAACGCCGCGTGTTCGGTGGGGTTGATGCAGGCTGCCGTTGTGCGATCGGCAACTCACGTCGCGGAAACGCGCTACGAACACACCGGCGAGGCTCTGGCGGAATCGGCCACAACCCGCGCCCACATTGCAAGGATGAAAATCCTGGCTGACTCTTCCCATTCACTGCTGCTGGACACCATTGACGCCCTCGAAAAGGGTCGCGAAGACGCCGTTCTCCGTGTCCTGGAATGCAAGGCCGCCGCTGGCGAGATGTCGTCGCAGGTTCTGGACTTGGGAATGAGGGTTTGCGGCGGTGCGGCCTTTCGCAAGGAGGTCGGCGTGGAGCGTTACTTCCGTGACGCCCGGGCTGCCGGCGTGATGGCGCCTACCACCGACACGTTGCTGGACTTTATAGGCAAAGCCGTCTGCGGAATGGAGCTGTTCTGATGAGCCGCAATGGAACGCTATTGATGGGGGCCGTGGCCTACGACGCCAAGGTGGTCACCATCTGGGAGGGATTCCGGGACTACTTCCTGGAAAGGGGCCTCGATTTCGACTTCGTCCTGTATTCCAACTACGAGCGGCAGGTCGAGTCCCACTTGGCCGGTCACGTCCACGTGGCCTGGAACTCCCCTTTGGCCTGGCTGCAGGCCAAGGCCGGCGCCGAAAAGCTGGGCCGAAGCGCAGAGGCCATCTGCATGCGCGATACTGATCGCGACCTCACTTCCGTGATCGTCGTACGGGAAGGTTCAGATATCACCGATCTCACCGACCTGAGAGGCAAGCGGGTCGGCCTCGGCGCGCAGGACTCTCCGCAGGCCAACCTGATTCCGCTGTTCCACCTCGCCGAGGCTGGAATGCAGGGCGATTCGGAGATTGAGACCGTCGCCTTTGACGTACTGGTGGGCAAGCACGGAGACCACATCGGCGGAGAGCGAGAGGCAGTACAGGCCCTGCTGCGTGGCGATGTGGATGCAGCGTGCATCATCGACGGCAACTACCTGGCCTTTTCCGGGGAGGGCTCCCTGCCGCCGGGTTCAGCCCGCGTTCTCTCCCGCACCGCGCCCTATGACCACTGCAACTTCACCGTCCTGGACGGTGCCCCCGACCAGCAGATCAAGCTGTTCCGTGACCTTTTGATGGGCATGTCTTACGCCGATCCCCAGGTGCGCCCCTTGCTGGACCTCGAGGGTCTGACTCAGTGGCTGCCCGGCAGGACCGAGGGGTACGTGCAACTCGAAGGAGCCGTCTCTAGGTTTGGTACCATCGAGCACTTCCTGGAAGGTATCAGCGCGTGATCGAAATTGACTTGGGGGGACTGAGATTCGATGAGGGAGCCCATCTGCTCGTCAAGAGAGCGGTGGGCTCAATATCGCCCGGAGACGGGGTGGTAGTGAGGGGTCAGGCCCCAGACCTCGCCCTGCACCTGCAGGTCTGGTGCCGATCGGCGGGCCACCGTTTCGAACCGGCCAACGGCGCGGCCGGCTATCTGGTCGCTCGCGGCTCTGCGGATACAGGGCGGTGGCAGGGAGCGGAACTTGCCGGCGACGGCGATCCGTTTGTGCCCGGTGGAGTGGTGGAAACGCCGCCGCAGCGCTGGGGACTGGCCGCTCGGGGGGCCACCGTGGAGAATGGAGCGCCGGATTTCAGCTTCCGGTTGGTTGAAAAGCACGAGGTATGGGCCGACGAGGCCGTCCGCATCTACGCCGCTGCGGTCGCGGCTCAATGGGATCCCAATACCGCCATACCGTGGGACGAGCCTTTCGATCTCCCCGATGAGGTCGAGGACGCCGTCGTCCAGCTCATGACCTACCTGGTGGAAAACGAGACGGCTGCCCTGGTGGTGCCTAGCCGCTTCGTAGCCCAACTCCACCCGCACTTCAGGGAGGTCATGCAGCTGCTGGCAATCCAGGCTGCCGACGAGGCCCGGCACATCGAGGTTTTCACCCGCCGGGGCCTATTGAAGCGCAATCGGCTGGGACTTTCCTCCATCGGTGGTCAGGCCTCGCTCAAGACCCTCGTGGACGAACCCGACTTCGCCATAGCAACATTCTTGCTGTCGGTCATGGGAGAAGGCACGTTCCTGGTCCTGCTCCGGTTTCTGGAGCGGTACGCCCCCGACCCGGTTACCAGGGCCGTCACGCGCCTCGCCGCCAACGATGAGGCGCGGCACGTGGCATTCGGCGTTGCCCACCTGCGCGAATCGGCCAGGCACGACCCCAGCTTGCTGGTACGGCTGGCACAGTCGGTGCACCAGCGCCACGACGCTCTGCGGCACACCTCCGGCCTGAACCAGGAGGTCCACGACGCGCTGGTTCTTGTCGCCGCCGGTTCGTGGGAACTCGAGCACCTGCGCGAAGGAAGCCGTCGCGTCGCGGAATTGCAGAGCGACATGGACTCTGCTCGGCGCCGAAATCTCGCAAGGGTGGGTTTCTCCGAGGAACAGTCTGCCGCCCTGTCCGGCCTGCACACCCGGAACTTCATGTAGATCTCTGGCTGGGTCCGATCCACCGGATCCGGATCGCCGGCCTGGGATCCTACTGAACTCGAGGGCCTACGTGCTTCTGCCCCCAAGGCCCCTGTTGCGCAAGGCAAATATGCCGGCGATGGCGACGATTACCAGGATCGGAATCAGCGACGCCCAGCTGTCCGACGCATAGAACAGCGACGGGTCCCCCATGACGAGATTGCTGAAGTGCGACAGGATCAGCAGCGCCAGCCAGAGCATGAGCGGCGCTCCCAGCAGGATCACCGGCATGCCCGGCTTGGCCAGCATCGACGCGATCAACAAGGCAATGACGGACGTTAGCGGCCAGACCAGCACCGTGAAATTGGAGCGCATAGGCTCGTCGTCCCAGACAATGTGAATCAGCAGGGCGAGAAGAGACAGCGCTATCGCTTCAATGACCAGAAAATTCAAAATCGCCTTTCGCACAGGAGAATGGTCCGCAGCTCCCACAGATCGCAGCGGCCAAACGAGGATTGTCCGGCCCAACAGGTCAAGGGGAGTCAGCCCGGCCTTGACTGCCCTAGGCCTGGCCGGAAACCCCATTCTGCCCAAGCCTCTTAAGATTATCGAGGAAATAGTGGGTGGGAGTCAGCCCGGCCTTGACTGCCCTAGGCAGCGCAGGGCGCGACAGCAAAGGCCGCGCCATCAGGCCCACCACCGGCAGGATCAGAAGTCCAAGCAGCATCAGGCTGCCCGACCCGCCCGAGCCTCCTGCCGAGAAGCATCCGTCTCCGCCACCCGACGTCGGAATTGGCGCAGCGCGTTGGGGCGCCAGCGTCGGGACCGGCGTGGCTAGCGGCACCACGGTCAGCGGCAGCTCTACGGCGCCGCCGTCCAGCGTGGTGGGGTCGTCCCCGAACCACCACTCCATTTGGGCTTCAACGACAAAGGACCCAGACTGGTTGGGTTGCATCTCCAGTTCGATCGATCTCTGGTCTCCGGAAGCGACCTGGTAAGTTGCGGTGCACTGCCCGGTGCATGATTCCGTGAATCCTGAGCCACTCATTGACCAGCCCGAGGGGACCTGCAGTATCAGTTTCAAGGTCATCTCGGGTTTAGCGATCGAGTTCACTAGCAGCCCGTCCGAGAAACAGGGGTGGTGAGCCGGTGGGGGTATGATGGGGTGGAGCATCAGACGAGCGGAGCGGTCAATGAGCAAGACCTACCTTCCCTACGATCCGGACCAGCAGTTGCTGCTGCCTGCGGCCCTGCAGGAGTGGCTGCCACCGGACCACCTGGCCTATTTCATCTCCGACGTGGTGGACCAGTTGGACCTCTCGGCCATCACCGCCCGCTACGAGGAGGAAAGGCGGGGCGGCCCTCCCTACCATCCACGGATGATGGTCAAGGTGCTGCTCTACGGCTACTGCAACGGGGTGGCATCGTCCCGTCGCATCGCCCGGCGTCTCCACGAGGACATCGCCTTCCGGGTGCTGGCGGCGAACAACACGCCGGACTTCCGCACCATCTCCGACTTCCGAAAGGACCATCTGGAGGCGTTGGGGGAATTGTTCCTGCAGGTGCTGGAGTTGTGCCAGCAGGCAGGACTGGTGAAGCTGGGGCATGTGGCCCTGGACGGCACCAAGGTGAGGGCCAATGCATCAAAGCACAAGGCGATGAGCTACGGGCGGATGAGGGAGAGAGAGGAGCGGTTGCAGGCCGAGGTGGACGAGTTGCTCCGGAAGGCGCAGGAGGTGGACGAGGAGGAGGACCGCCGCTACGGGAGGGACAGGCGTGGGGATGAGTTGCCGGAGGAACTGGCCTTCCGGGAGAGCCGGCTGCGGAGGATAAGGGAGGCCAAGGCGGCGCTGGAGGCTGAGGCACGGGCGGAGGCGGAGCAGGCTGAGTCCGAGGGCCGCAATCATCCCGGGGTGCCTGATGACAAGGCGCAGCGGAACTTCACCGACCCGGACTCCCGCATCATGCCCGGCCCGGGAGGGAGGGACTTCCAGCAGTCCTACAACTGCCAGGCGGTGGTGGACAGCGAGCATCAGGTGATCGTGGCGGCCTGTGCCACCGATCAGCCCTCGGACAAGGGTCAGGCCGTGAGCATGATTGAGGAGGCCATCCTGAACGTGGGCACAGTCCCAAAGGAAGTCTCCGCCGACGCCGGGTACTACTCGGCCAAAGAGGTGGATGAACTCTGCGCCTTGGGAGTTGACCCGTTCGTCGCGCCGGAGAAGACCCGCCATGGCTGGGTGCCGCCACCCGCGCCCCGCGGCCGCATACCCAAGGGACTGTCAGCCAGGGACCGGATGCGCCGCAAGCTGCGGACGAAACGGGGCAGGGAACGTTACGCCCTCCGGATGGAGACGGTGGAGCCGGTGTTCGGCCAGATCAAGCAGGGCCGTGGCTTCCGGCAGTTCCTGCTGCGGGGTCTGGCGAAGGTGAACCGGGAGTGGCTGCTGATCTGCGCTGGCCACAACCTGCTGAAGCTGTTCCGCTTCGGGGCCGGGATGTCCGGCAGGGTGAGGGCAAAGGCGCCACCGGGAACAACAGGGAGACGTGCCGGGCCATGGCCAGTGGGATTTTCAAGCGACAATCCGCATGTGGCTAACCGCACCACGCAAGAACTTTTGCCGCAGGGTAATCCCGGCTGACCGACACCGCCAGTTGGTCAATCCTCAGACGGGCTGCTAGGGAAAGCTGCAGTTGGACCGGGTCGCCCAGCCTCACCTCGGTCTGCGTTGCGTGAAGGTTTACCGTCGGCTGTCCAACGTGGGGCGGCAGCGTCGGCTCCGGCGTGGGAGTGGGAGTGGGCGTCGGGGTTGATGTCGGGGGAACTTGCGGCGCCACGACGTCCAGCCTGAGCGTTTCCGAGTCTCCGTCGTGGGTCGTATCCAGATTGTTCCCGAAATACCATTCCATTCTGCCTTCGATGTTGAAAGATCCCGGCTGCTGCGCGACAGCCGTGATTAGGAAGTCCTTGTTCTCTCCCGTTGACACTTTGTATAGGCCCACGCACTGGACCGAGCATTCCTCACCTATTCCGCCCTCACCGCTCACCAGCAGTCCCGACGGCAATTGCAGAACAAGCTGCAAGGTCATCTCCGGTTTGATTATCGAATTGGCCACCGACAGGGTTAGTGCTACCGGCTCACCCACCAAGACTTCGGTTTGTGACGCGTGGAAGTTCACCGTGGGCTGACCAATGGGCGTTGTGGGCTTCGGCGTTGGTGTGGGCCCATTCCCTGGGGTCGCTGTCCCCGGTTCCTGCGTGGAACCCGCCTCTAAAGTTGGCCTGGAAGTGGGAGGCGGTGTGTATTCCGAGCAGAATGGCAGCGAAAGGTTGACCTGGGGAATGTCGGTGCTGGAACTCTGCACGTATTTGAGATCGTCGGGTATGCAGCCCTCCAGACCGGAATTATTAATGAGAAGCGTCTCAATGCTGCCTTTGAGCTTGCCAAGAGAGGTGGGAATACTCCCGGTGAGCTTGTTGCCCGACAGGTTCAGGTAGACCAGGTTTGCCAGGTTTCCAATCTCCTCCGGAATTTCGCCCGTCAGACCGTTGTTGCTGAGATCCAAGTGTGTCAGGCTGGTCAGCTTGCCCAGCTCCGCCGGAATCTGCCCTCCCAGTTGGTTGCTTCCCAGGTTCAGGTGGGTCAGGTTGACGAGGTTTCCAAGTTCCGCCGGAATGTTTCCTGTGAGCTGGTTATCGTACCTGCCCTTCCCTCCCCGCAATTCCAGGCGCGTAAGCCCGGACAAGCTGCCCAAGACAGGGGGGATCTTGCCACTCAGCCTGTTGCTGCTGAGCCGCAGCTCGGTTACACCGCCTTTGCCTGTGCTAACTCCGTGCCAGGTGTTGAGGGTCTCTCGGCTGAGCCAGTTGGTCTGGTATCGCCAGTTGACTCCCTGTGTCGCGTAGTACAGGTCAAACAGGATCTGCCTGTTTGTGGTCGCTTGGGTTGAGTACGACGTTTCACTCGCTGTGAGGGTCAGGGCGTTGGCGCCGCCCACCTCGGATGTAACCCTTTCGGCTGCCACCAGTTCACCGATGGTGAAGCTCACCTCTAGCCCAGCTACCGTTACCTGGAGGTCGAAGAATCTCCCGGTATCGTCCACCGCCACCGAGTCGACTGCCACCCCGTCCACCACCGCCGACACCACCGTGCCCATCGGTGCCGGATTCCCGTCTATTGTTGCGGTTCCATTAAACGAATGAGGTGGTGTGTCCTGCTGGGCTGCCGCCTCTGATTTCAAGGATGAAACCGCAATCATCGTGACCACGGCAACGAGTGTCACGATTGTCAGTAAAATCCGTTTTGCTATGAGGTGCACCCGTTCCGCTCCCTGCATTTCCAGATGAATGGCCGCCTGCCGGGGTGTTGAGGCCCAGGTAGGCAGAGTGGTTACGAATTAGGAAAACTAGGAGCCCCGACGACCTCGTATCACCATCATTCCTGCCAGTCC
This sequence comes from Dehalococcoidia bacterium, assembly GCA_965215675.1. Lineage (GTDB taxonomy): Bacteria > Chloroflexota > Dehalococcoidia > Lucifugimonadales > UBA3495 > VXOI01. The sequence continues at coordinate 1,615,415 of OZ244112.1, forward strand.
TAGCAGCGGGAGGGCCAGCAGCGCCCCGTCTCCCGCTCCGTTTAGTACGGAATTGGATGGGCTCAGGCTGCAGCTGACGCTGGGGTCTCCATTGTCAGAGTCGCCCGAAGACCCCGAGCTCGGTTGTGAGCCTGCGGCAGCAGCCTCTCCTGGAATTTGTCCAAGATTTGTGGGCGCGGAACTTAAAGGGTTTGGCGAAGCGTAGTTCACTGTGAATGAGTGCGTGAGAGAAATCGGGTTGTAGAGGTCCTTGTTTCCCTCAGGCCAGTATGCCCCGCTGAACTGGATGGGCAGGCGCCCCACCTTGTCCGCTTTCACGTTCAGGTAGACCGTGATGCTTTGACCCGGAGGCACCCTGTAGGTCCCGCTGGCAGTCCCTGCGGCAGAGTCCGTGGCGAATCCCTCGCCATAGACGTGTAGCCCGCTTGCCAGGCTTACTGTCAGGTCAACCACCATCGCTGTTTCATTCAAGTTGGGGTTTCTGAAGATAATCTCGACTATGCCATCGTTGTCTTGGTCGATGATATCGCTTACGGGCCGCAGGCGCACCGTCGGTCCAACTCGGAAGGCGGACTGGATGCTGGACGGAGTGGGCCCAGGCGTACTGGTCGAAGGGATGTTCTGGTTCTGCCCGCCGCGGGTCGCGTTCAGGTCTAGGTTCGTTAAACTTGCCGCCTGCGTGGTGGCTGTTTCCGACGCAGGCAGACCGTCGACAGTGAACGTCACGAGGATGCCAGACGTGGGGACTTGGAGATTGTCATACCGTCCCGATGCGTCCACTGATACTGACGCAATTTCAGTCCCGCCGGAATACACGGAAACAACCGTGCCCTGCGGTGCTGGCTGATTGTCGATTACTGCATTCCCCGAGAACACGTGGGGCGGTTGTCCCTGCGCCGTTCCGGAGGCGTGGACTGAATTGGAAGTACCCAACGCCAGGCCGCCGATGGCAAAAACGGCCATCGCTAAAATAACAAAGAGCGCGACGCCGCGCCCTGTCTGCAATGTGAACTTTGAGTCCGAGGGCCTGATTGAATTCATAATACCGTCCTGTGTGTTCTATCGATTATCTCCTGTAGTTGCAATCGTCCAGAACGTAGCCTGGCTGCAGTACATCTGGCTATCCTGCATACACCGATAGCTTGCAGATTGCCTGTGGGATGGGTCATGTGGAGCAATCGAATGAAACGAAAAGTGGGTGATGAAGAGGCTGCCGTCCGAGGTCTGATACACTGCCACACCACTTCACCGATACCACCGCGGTCCATGTAATTGCCCGAATGTTTGAGAACGTACTTGCTACTCCCATGATAATGTAGTATCAGTAGTATCAATTGAATTTCCAATTGAGATGCGTTTCGCTCGATCTTAGTGCGCGGATGTACGCATATACCAAGAGTCCCGTATCCAGATCGGAGCGGCTGAAAGCATCTTCCAATGACCCGCAAAGGGCTGGAATCGGAAAAGCCATCTCACCTGAACAGCTTGATCACAGGCGATCGTTTCGAGCCAACCGTTTTACGACATGTAGAGGCAGGTATCAAACCCGCCCCTGCCACACTTCTGAGTGATGTTCCAACACCGGTCCACCTGATGCGGAGCGATTCCCCCTCACTCCAAACCCTTGACCGCGTCCTCTCTCCGTATTGTCCTTGTTTATGCGTGATGGAATATATGTTCAGTATCGATGACCCAGATCCCGGTCAGAGGACTGGCCTTCCCATCTCGTCCTCTCGCGGGAAACAGCGAAACTTCCGGAAATTTCCGGAGAATTGAAAAATTTCTGGCCCCAGGGCCACAACAGGAATACTAAGCAATGACATTCGCCTAGCTCAGGAGACAGGTCGACGCCCTGATGCGCAAGTATTCCAACGAGCTCGAAGTCTACCGCGCCCGGCCCTTTCCCTCGAACTCAGCGACGAGATGGTCGACGCCGTCACACCCGGCAGGCCCAATTCCAAGTTGAGCTGCAGCAAGTGGGCCCGGATTCTCTTCGACAAGCTGCGCCAGCGCGTGATCCGACCCCGGACCCCTGTTTGGCTCGCCACGTACATGGAAGACTGCGGGGGAAAGCTGATGCTCCCCCAGACCAACGATGTATTGCGGGCACTGTTCCCCAAGGCCAGGAGCGGAGTCTGATCTATCGCTCCCACATCAAGGTCTCCTTCCGGCCAAGGAAAGAATGGAAACCCAATATGGATTACTTTATCCAGGTCTTGGCCGACAATGCCATGGCCGCTGAGGCCAGGTGCTTGCTGGACGGAAATGCAACCCAACCACCTGATTCGGACCGCAGTGGTACCGCACACGGTTGTTGAAAAAGCCCGTTGCGTCATTGACAATAGGCCATTGCGATTCCGCAATCAGGTCGGAACGTGTCTGGTAAGACGCAGGAGGCGGTTTCTTGTCGCCAGTAGGAATTATTGCCAATCCAGCGGCGAGTAAGGATATTCGCCGTCTTGTCGCCCAGGGGAGGGTGGTGCCCGACTGGGAGAAGGTCAACATCGTCCGCAGGGCCATGCTTGGCCTCCAGTCGGTTGGCGTCGACCGCGTGCTGGCGATGCCCGACAGTTCCCACCTCGTCCAACGGGCAGCCGATGACCCTCACCTGTCCGTCGAAGTTGAGTTGTTGCGCATGTCCGCCCTCTACAACGAGGGCGACACCGTCCGCGCGGCTGCCGCGATGTCGGAGTTGGGCGTCGGGTGTGTCATCACCCTCGGCGGCGACGGTACCAATCGCGCCGTTGCCAGGGGCGCCCGCGACCTCCCGCTTGTCGCCATCTCCACTGGCACCAACAACGTGTTCCCCGTGATGGTCGAAGGCACGATCGCAGGCATGGCCGCCGGTCTGGTGGCTAACGGCAGTGTGCCCCTGGAGACCGCCTCGGTGCAGAGCAAGACCATCGCCGTCATCATCGATGGAGAGGATAGGGACATCGCCCTGGTTGACGTGGCCCTCTCCAAGGAGCGGTTCGTCGCCACTCGCGCCATCTGGGATATGAACACAATCTACGAGGTATTCCTCACTCGCGCCGAACCGTCCTCCATCGGCCTCTCTTCCATCGGTGCGAGGCTTGAGGCCGTGTCGATGTCCGATGCTGGAGGACTGCATTACCGCATCGCCGAAGGCGGAATCTCGGACGACGGCGCCCCGGTCAGGCACGGCGACGGCTACCTCAGCGTTCGCGCCCCCATCGCGCCCGGATCGGTGCCTGCCGTCGGCATCGAGTCGTGGCAGCGCATCGCTGAGGGCCAGCGTGTCACCATCGAACGTCGGCATTCCACCGTGGCCTTGGATGGCGAACGCTCCTTCTCTGTGAACCCAAGCAACCTTCTGGAAATCGAGGTGCGGCGCGACGGGCCGCCGGTCATCAACGTTGACGCCGCCCTGCGGTACGCGGCCGCATCGGGCGTGTTCCACGTTTAGCGCCCTTCGTTCCGGGCCGGCTCCGCCCGCAACGCCTCGTCTATCCCGGACTCGCTCCCTCTGACCATGCTCTTCGGCACCGAGCTGACCGGGCCGCTGGAGTTGGCCTTCGCCCTGCTGATCATCACCGGCGCCGCGGTTGTGTTCGGCACTGTTAGCTTTGGGATGGGAGTCGTCGGAACGCCGCCGCTGCTCCTGTTCATCGATGCCAAGACCGCCATCGTGGTCATCAACACTCACACCGCCCTGATATCCTTCCTCGTGCTCCTCACAACCTGGAGGCACCTGGACCTGCGGGTGAGCAAAGGGCTCATCATCGGCGGACTGCTGGGCACGCCGCTGGGCGTGCTGATGCTTAACGTGGCCGAGCCAGGCGCGCTGCGAATCATCATCGGCGGCGTCATTGTGCTACTGGGGCTGCTTAACCTGCGGGAGATCAATCTGCCCTTCGCCACCTTTCCGGGGTCGGGCCTCTTCTTCGGGTTCATCACCTGCCTGGCGGTGACAGCCATCAGTATTGGCGGGATCTTGGCCGCCATATACGCCATCGCGCAGAAATGGCCAGCCCAGACGGTGCGCGCGTCCTTGGCTGCCCTGTTCGTGCTGTCCGGAATCACTCAGGTGGTGCTTTACGCGTCCTCCGGCCTGTACACCGGGAGCACCGCGGTGACGGTCGGGCTGACTGTCCCCGGCGTTCTGGTGGGATTCGGCCTCGCCGCCCTGCTGGTGGGCCGCCTGAACGAAAAGGCCTTCCGCTACGTGGTCGTCGTCCTGGTAATCTTTGGCGGCACCGTGCTGCTCGCCAGGGAACTGCTGGTGTAACCCTCCGTCCACCCCCTGTTTGGCCGCTCGGTGCTTGCTGGCAGGCAAAAGAAACGGGTGGGCCCCAGGCCCACCCCAACTGTTAACATATTGCTCTGACTCTACCCCAGACGCTCGAACGGTGTGGGCATCGGGCCGACTGGCACCTCTATCAAGGACGGGCCGTCGTGGCCGATACACTGGCGCAGTGCGGTCTCCAGGGCCCCAGGCGTCTCCGCCCGAACACCGTTCATGCCGTAAGCCTCGGCCAGCTTCATGAAGTCGGGGTTGTGCAGCTCTGCGCCTATGGTGCGCCCGGTGAAGCGGTTGCGCTGGTCGCGCAGCACGTTGCCGTAGGCGTTGTCGTTGAACACCACCACCACGGCGTTGATGCCATATTGCACCGCCGTCGCCATCTCCTGCGAGTTGTACAGGAAGCCGCCGTCCCCCGACAGCGCCACCACGGCCTTGTCTGGCTGGGCAACCTTGGCGCCCAGCGCCGTTGGGTATGCATAGCCCAGGTTGCCGGAATAGGAGGACGTGATAAACGTACGCGGCTCGTACACCGGGAAGTAGGCCCGGCTGTAGTATCCGAGCTGGGTCATGCCCGCGATCAGAATGCCGTCGTCAGGCATCGCCGAGCGAACCGCTGCCAAGTACGACTCCTGTGGCTCCACGACGATCCGAGCCCCCTCGCGCTGTGTCCTCTCGGCAGCCACCTCGGCGCTGCGGTCGGCGCGGGCCGGCGCGATCCTGGATACCTCGGTCAGCAGGGCCTCGAGAGACACCCGGGCATCGCCGTGGACGCCGAAGGTGTTGTCATAGTTGCGGCCCAGCTCATCGCCATCAACGTCGATCTGGATCACCTGCTGGCCGCCCAACCAGAACGGGAACGCCAGGCGGGTGCCGACGGCCAGCACAAGGTCGTGGCTGCTGTTCTCGCCAGCCACAGTGTCGTTGCGCAGCCACAGCGACCCCAGTGACAGCGGGTGCCGGTCGGAGATTATCCCTTTGGCCTCCGCGGTGGCGATCACCGGCATCTGCAGGTGCTCGGCCAGCCTGCGCACCGCGTCCGCAGCTTCCGAGGAAATAGTCCCGCCACCCGCCCAGATCAGGGGGTTCTCCGCCCCCGCAAGGAGCCGCGCGGCCTCGGCAATGCGTCCGGCGTCGGGTGCTAGGGGCCTGGGCGCCTCCGGCTCCAGAAGGTCAATGTCGGCAATCTCGGCCAGGGTCTCCGGCGGGATCTCAATCTCCACGGGCCGAGGTCGGCCGTTCTTCAGGTGATGGAAGGCCTCGTGCACCGTATCCGGCACCTCGGCAGGGTCCATCGCCCGTCTCGCGAACTTGGTCACGGTCTTCATGATGTCTAGTTGGTCGTCCACCTCGTGCAGCATCCCCCGGTTGACGCCGATCAGGTCCCGCTCGATTTGCCCCGAAACCATCATCACTGGAGACGAGGCCGCATATGCCGTGTTCAGCGCCGCCGTGGCATTGAGGAGCCCGGGCCCAGGCACCACCAGCGCCGTTCCGATGCCGCCTCCGGCGCGGGAATATCCGTCGGCCATATAGGCGGTGGCCTGCTCGTGTCGCGTGGTGATGAACCGGATGCCCGGCTCGTCGTAGAATGCGTCCATCGCGTGGTAGAGTTGCACTCCGGGCAGACCGAACACGACTCTCACGCCCTCCCGGTACAGCGATTTCACGAGGGCCTGTCCGCCCGTCATCTTAACCATTCGAATCCCTTCTTTTTGGCTTTCGCAATTAAGCGCGAACGCGCCCTGCATACTGCGGGACAACCTTGCGCCGTGCCGCTGATTGTACCACCAGATGACGGGAGCGGCAGCCGGGACAGTAGTCTCGGGCGGCGTCCCGAATCAGGTGGTCAGCACCCTTGTGATCGATCGTCGCCGTAAAGCGTGTGCCCGAAGGGCATGTTGTTATGGACGAGGGGAGCGGAAGCCCTGAATCCGGTGCCCCGCAGTCACTATTTCAACATCTCCATCTCGCCTCTTGACTTGCTCTCCCGATTCCTGACAGAAGCTACTTGCCAAGCCTCATGACACTGACCTACCATCGAATGCAGCAGATCCAAGGGCCAGTAATTCCGATGCAGTGACCAACGCAGCGAGCGTAATCATGCCCATAGTCCAGTGCCTGGCAAGCCCAGTCCCGGCTCCTCTGCAACACCCTCGAAGCCCTGGAAATGCCCACAGATGCCCAGAAATGCACACTTTGCACCCCCTTTTCAACCCGACTCGCAGCAAACTTGGCACCTCCCTCGTTTCTTTCAGTGATCGGAAGATCAGTGCCCTGTGCCAGGGACGGGCAAATAAATACCTCCCAGGCCGCGTAAACCTTGGGCACTTAAATCAGTGGAAACGAGTGAAGTAGCTGAATTTTCTATGTCACCTCACCGCTGCGGGTGCAGGGTTCTGAATCCCGTTGTCCCGTATCTGACACAGCCAGCCGAATCTACCAGGCAAATATGGCGGAGCGTGCGATGAGAAAGGCACTGATAATCCGGCACCACGATGCCGAGACCATGGGCAGTAATTTCCAGACAATATTGGAGCGCCATGGGTTCGAGTTCATATCTTGCAACCTTTTCGAGTCTGCGCCCGCTTTTGATCTATTTGACCCACCCCCTCTTCATCAGGTTGACCTGATCATGGCCTTTGGTGGCCCAATGTCTGTTAACGATGACCTGCCGGCTCTGCATGCCGAACGCCAATACTTATGGGAAGCCATGACCGAAGGCAAACCGGTATTTGGCGTTTGTCTGGGGGCGCAAATGATGGCTACTGCCTTGGGGGGCGTCGTCGAGCCCAGCGGCGGCTACCAGTTCGGGCTTCGGAAGATACACGTAACCGCGCAAGGAGACAGCGATCCCGTGTTCGGTGCAATCTCGACGCCCATGGTGCCCACGTTGCACGGCGAGTGCCTCACCATTCCCGATGGAGCGGTGAAGCTTGCGGAATGCGACATACTGCTTCGGGACGGCCAGTTTCGGAGGATCAACATGGCATTTCGCTATGGATCGTCCTACGCATTCCAGTTCGAGCCTCAGTTGACTCTCGAAGAGTTCGAGGTGTGGAACCGCGTGTTTGCTGGTGACTACGACTTGATGGGTAACAGGTTCGTCCCGCACGAAGAAGCGGAACGTAACCTGCGTGAGTTTGCCAAGTTTGTCCCTGAACATCAGCGCCAAATGACCGCGCTCTTGGAGGCCTTTCTCTCCAACGCAGGGCTGTAGTAGGCGCTTTCCGGCTGGGCAATTCCCCAAGACAACGGCCTACATGCGATTTAGTATCTCGCTGTATATACAGAATTCGTTAATTATTAATCTAATTACGTCAATGTAAGTTGATGTTTCGTATTGACTTACTTGAAATACTCCAATTAGAATTCGCCAACCTTTTGAGTTGGGGTTTTACGGCGGTTGGGTCGGCATGCGCCCCGCCACACACGCGGATGATTGGGAAATATCCCAATACGTGGCGAGACGCCCAGTCCGTTATTTCGGCGGAGCATGTCCCCGTGAAAACAGGGAACGGGGATCCGGTGAAAGCTTTTCTATCGGTCGGTTTCAATAGAAACCAGTGCGTTTCAAGATAGTCTCTAATTTGTCAGCCGCCATTGCCCCCAGGGAGGTGAGCCCCAGCGACAGCTGCTGGAATTCCCGTTTATCTATCGGAGGTTTTTGATGAGGAAACTGGCGGGCTTACACCTGTTCTTGGCTTTGTCACTGGTATTGGTAATCGCGTTGGCTGCTTGTGGAGGCGCCTCCGAGCCAACGGAAGCCCCAGCGCCGGTGGCAACAACTGCGCCAACAGCCGTGCCTACCGAGCCGGCAGCCGAACCCACGGAACCCCCGGCAGAGCAAATGGTGATGCACTCCAACGAGGAACTGGTGTCATACGCCGCTACTGTGGCGGGTGGGCCCGGAGCGATTTTCGTTGGTGACCTGAGCCAGTTGGTCGGACCGGCCACGGAGGCGAGCTTGGGTGGCATCGACGAGGCTGGAGACCCGGACGGCAGCGTTCCCCTGGAGTCGCTGCAACGTCATATCTGGATCTACGAGTCTCCCTATTACGAGGACCTGCTGGAAAAGGCGAACCTCCTCGACCCAACACCACTAACCTCCAGCGGGGAAGAGTTCGAGTTCCAGTACGCCTGCACCAACCGGGCACTGCTGCCCTGCAAGCTGATGGAGTATTATCTGCTTCCAAACGTCGAGGAACGGACCAACGGGCAGCTCATAATCAACCTGACCTCATTCCCCGAGCTGGGCATCTCAGGCGCCGACAATATGACGCTGGTTCGCGACGGGACGCTGGACATTGCGGAGATTTACACTGGCTACGTCGCTGGCGAGGTACCCGCGCTGGAAATCCAGAGCCTCTGGGGGATGTTCAAGGACCACAAGGCCCAATACGACGCCACGACGATCCTGACCCCGGACCTTGAGCAAATGATCGCCGAGGAAAGCGGCGGCTCACCGATAGTCACCCATAACTGGTACGTGGGTATCGATCAGTTCTTCTTCTGCTCGGAGGCCCTGCACACCCCCGCGGACTTCAAGGGCAAGAAGACCCGCAGCCACGGAGCGGCCATCTCCGACTGGATCGAAGGCATGGGCGCTGAGGCCCAGTTCGTGGCCTTCGCTGAGGTGTACACGGCCCTGGAGCGCGGCATCCTGGACTGCGGAGTGACCGGCGCCGACCCGGCTTTCGGTCAGCGCTGGTACGAGGTCACCACACACATGAACGGGTTCCTGGTCAGCCTGTTCAACGACAACGTGGTGATGAACGCCACCGCCTTTAACCGGATGCCGGAAGACATCAAGGCGATTCTCATAGAGGAGGGAGCCAAGCACGAACTGGAGGCCCTCCGGCTGGCCGCCATTCAGAACGAAGTGGGCATCAAGAAAAACGAGTTGGCTGGCCTGATAAACGTGCCCTTCTCGGATGATCTCACGGCTCTGAGCGACAAGGCCGTTCTGAACAATGTGGTGCCGGGATGGATAAATCGAGTTGGCGATCTCGACCACCCCATATTCGACATCTTCAACGAGAAGATATCCCCGATAGTGAGTATCCGCATCGAGGAAGACGGTACAGTAGTCAAAATCAATTAGCCGCGAAATCGTACCTGACCGCGCGGGCAAGCTGAGGGCTCCCGGCAAAATGTTGCCGGGAGCCCCTGATGTCCCAGGTCCTGCAATTCTCAGATTGGATAGTTCCCTGGAGTTCCGGAATAGCGCGCCCCGTTGAGGGATATACCGCCTGATGTACTTTGGGTTACGATAGACCTGCTAGCGATAGGTAGGAAAGTTAGTTAGTTGCCGGTAATGCGCTGACCAGTATATTGGCCCCTCTAGGATAATATTTATGAGAAATTCTAACGATGCGTCTGGTTCAGGAGTGTTGATCGCTATCGACTGGGAAAACATTCGCCGTGGGGCCCAGATGTACCAACAATCCCTAACTCCCAGGGCGCTGTGTGATGCTATGAAATCCGTAGGGGAGACTTTCGGAGAAGTTCGCGGCGGCACCGTATTCGGGGACTGGAGCCTTAGGCGTGAGGACGCGGCCTCGTTCACCCTCGCTGGGATCCAGCCTTATAACGCACCCCGCACTATGGCAGGGAAGGACCGCACTGATCCTTCAATATTGCTTGAAGTCTACGACTGGGTTCGGGACCGGGAGGACTGCCAGTACATAGTCCTCGGCTCCGGAGATTCCGATTATCAGGCTCTGGTGGATCGCGCCAAGGCCAACGGGCGCCGCATCATAATCTGCGCCTTTAGCCAGTCTGTGGCTCGCGATATGCTGGCGGTGGCCCCCCTGTTTCCGCTGGAGGCTGAATTGGGGTTCACGCTCCCAGAACACGGTGCCATGCCCGGCGGAGATGCTCAGTTGCTGTCCACCGAAGACGCGCTACAGATTTTCGTTCGCCAGATAGACCGACTTGAGACCTCGATGAATTTTGTCGGATACAACAAGCTCTGCACCCAGTGGATGATGGAATGGGGCATTGCATCCACGGAGTACGAATGTTATCGGCTCATCGACCAGTGGCTGTACGACGAGATTGTTGAAAGGCACGACGTAGCTAATCCCAATAATCCGGCCTACCCGACTTCTGCGGTACGGTTGATTCGCTCCAACGAATCGGTACGAGACCTGCTGGGATACAATCGCCCGGTTGCGCCCAAGCCCGCCCTGGCATAACGGGGGCACGCAGAGGCACGGGTAACGACTGAAGGGGCACAACGACTCCAAACCCGACTCGGGCGGCTGCGCCTACTCGAAAGCACGACTGACAATGCTGATCAATGTACGGTCGCGCCTGGGAGCCAGCGCGGCCGCCGCCTCCAGCGTAGCCCGGTATTGGTCCAAAAACCCTGGATCGACCTCCTCAGTCTTAATCCTTTCACGGTAAAGTCGAACCGAAATGGCCAGGTGTGCTTCCAGCCAATCGGGACCAGATCGCTCGAGAAGGTGGTTAAGCAGGGCTCCGTCCTTGTGTAGTGAAATTGGAAGAGCAGGAAACTTCTCTGACCTGGCTTTGTCGTAGGCCAAATATGCCAGCGATTCCGTCACTATCTCCCTTACCCCTGGACCATCGAGGGAAATCAAGAGAATCGCAGCCAGTGCAGGGTCGGTCTGTATCAGACGGTAGATGATCCGTACAGGCGGCGCCAGAACTGGGTCGCTGTCCAGCACCATCCTGGTGGAAACGTCAATGTCGTGTGAAAGGACGGCAGTCGCGGCCGCAGGCTGCTGAAGAATAAAATGCTCCAGGGGGAATGGAGTAGCGGCAACAATACCGGCCACAGCCCCTGGATCGGATTTCGCTCTTTGAGCCATGATTTGGAACAGCTGCTCCAGGAAGGGTGCCTCGATGCGGTAGTTTCCCGACGTCTCTTCCAGCAGCAGCGTAATTCCCAATTGCAGGTCCGCCTCCGGCTCTGCGTTTGAGATGCTGAGTTTCTCGAGGAGTTCATCCGGCTCGAGGACTGCACGCAGTTGCGTGGGCACGGGCGACATCAGCTCTCGCACGCTCTCCCTGTTCATCTCTAGGAGGATCATTCGTGTGAGTTCCCGGTCATTGCCGATCAAGAGGTCGAAGTACAGTTTCAGGTCTTGCTCCGACTCAAAACCGGTCTCATCCAGCAAGATTTGCAGTTCTGCAGCACCTTGGGCGGGCGACTTTCCGCCAGCGGCGAGGACCTTCTCTACTAGGCCCCCGAAACGTTGCAGTCGCTGCACAAAGCTGGCGGTGGCTTGCAGCGTCCTCCCGTCCGGCAGAACGGGGTTGGCGGCGATGAGTTTCACAAGGGCGCGATCGTCGACCGCTGGAAGAAAGTTCACCAGGAATGGCTGGACGTCTATTTGCCTTGCCAGTTCCACTACCTGGCTCTCTGGGTCGCCGTTCAGAGAGGCCAGAAAGGAAAGCGCCTCGGAGAGTTGCAGCGCCATTGGCAATGACAAAGACTCAAGGTATTCAGGGTGGGAACGGTGCAGGGCCACCTTGTCTCGCAGGTAGCCCCGCCAGAACCGGAAATTCGCTTCCAGCTGCGAATCGCCGATCAACAAGTCGAATTGTTCAACTAGGTCGGTCAGGCGCTGCCGCTCTTCGACATTCAGAGTTGCCTCAGCTTTGGACAAGAAGACCTCGTCGAGATGAAAGTGCGGTAGTGCACGATACTGGTCGAGGTTCAAATGGGTGAAACCGAGGAACTTGTCGGCGGTAGCTCGCTCGCCCGATGACAATGCCTGGTACCAACCGATGGCGTTCTCCCACGACCAGAACGGGCCCTCGTCCAGAAAATACCCCCAGTACTTGCGCAGAATCGGTGGGATTAATAGCAGGTCGCCCCCGGTCGTATAAGGCATGTCCGCCTCGAGGCTGTGAAACAATGGGTCAGTGTTATCTCCGGACAGCCCAGGTAGATTGCGCAGCCGCTCTCTGAGAATTTCGTAGTCATCCGGCGGCTGCCTCATGAAAGTAAGTATGTCCTCGTGGTAGGCCGACAAAGCCGGAGCGACGGAATCGCCGTCCCGAGTCCGCCACTCCAATTCCGGGTGGGCAATGACCGGGAATGCTCCCCAGTATGAGTGTCCAAGTTCGTGCATCGTGGGAATGGGTTTGGCTTCTCCAACGCCGGCCCAACTGTAATAGCCATAGCTGCCAAAATATCCCGGCTCGCCTTGCATCTGCCTTACGTCCAGGCTATGCAACAACTCCCGACCCAGGGCGGTTGGCTGGTACAGGGAAATGACCGCATCCAGCCTGTGACTTACCCATTCCGTGTTGGCAGGGTGGGGAGTAGGCGCGGGGATCGGATCAAGCGTCGGTCGCAACGTGCTCATGTGCGTAGGGCTCGACGGGGGAATCGTAGGCGCTGGCTGTGGAGTTGTCGGCGACGCCGAGGGCACCGGCACGGTATGAGCAGTTGGTGTTTTGGCTACAGGATTCTGGTCCCTGACCGGCGCCAGAGACGGGATTTCCGACCCACACGCCGTGAGGAGCACGGAAATTCCTAGTCCAATGATGGAAATAACCAGCCAAATTCGCATGCGAAGCAGTGTCATCCAAATTAATGGTAAGGGAACATGTTTAGGCTTAGGGCAAGCTTGGAAATTCCGCGAATCGCCACTTGAATTGGTGCACGCCGAATGCACATCACGGCGGCGAGGTTTCGTTGCGTGTGGCGGGATTCTGGTGATAGAGTAGCCCAATGGCGAACTCTACATAAATCGTACTGATTTTGTATCACTACGGGCTGATAGGCGATATGTCATCGGCGGCGCTAGTCGGAACCGACGGCTCCGTGGACTGGTATTGCCTGCCCCGATTTGATTCTCCCAGCGTATTTGCGGCCCTCTTGGACCAGGACATTGGCGGACGATTCCGCATCAGCCCGGTTGCCCCGTGCGTCGAAACCACCCAGACGTACGTCCAGGACACCAACGTCCTCGAAACGACTTTCAAGACCGAATCGGGCGTCGTTTCCATAGTAGACTTCATGCCCATCTCCGATGACGACAAAGATGGCAGTCCGGACATCGAGCCCTTAAACCCTCCGGAAATCCACCGCATAGTAACCTGCCAGTACGGCCACGTGGAACTGCGCTGCGACTTCCAGCCGCGACACGACTATGCTAGGTCCCACCCGAACTTTCGGATCCTGCGGAACGGAACGGGCGGTGCAGTCGAATCACAGGGGGGAGGGCAGACCCTCACCCTTGTGGCCAATGTGCCACTGACGTTCGACGAGCGGGGGGTTGACGCTCCCTTCCATCTCTCACAAGGCGAAAGCGCCACCTTCGTCTTGGCCTACGGGAATGACCGCCCAACCACACTCGGGCGATTCCGTACGCTGGAAAGGCTGGAGCAGACCAAGCGCTACTGGGAAGACCTAGTGGCGGCGATGGACTACGAAGGCCTCTGGCGGGAACAGGTTGTGCGCTCGTTCCTGGTGCTGCACCTGATGATGTACCGGCGCACCGGTGCGATTGTTGCGGCGCCGACCACCAGCCTGCCGGAGACCTTGGGCGGGTCGCGGAACTGGGACTATCGCTTCTCATGGCTGCGGGATACCAGTTTCACCGTGGACATCCTGTACCGGCTGGGAGATGACTATGGCGGAGACCGCTACATCCAGTGGCTGATTGACCAATGCAAGTTACGCCAGGGCAGAACACGAATCGTCTATGGCATCAGCCCGCACTCTTCGCTCAAGGAGGAGGTCCTGGAGCACCTGCGGGGATATGAAGACTCCCGGCCCGTCCGAATAGGCAACGGCGCGGCGTCGCATCTGCAACTGGACGTTTTCGGGGAGGTCATTCTCTCGATTCACTCCCTGCTGGTCCTGCACCGGCAGATCCCGGATGAGGCTTGGGAGCTAGTGCAGTCCTTCGCCGAAACAGTCATGCAGAACTGGCATCGCACGGACCGAGGGGTATGGGAGGTCCGGGGGGAGCAGCAGCACTTCGTCTATTCCAAGGTGATGTGCTGGGTGGCCCTGGACTACGCCGCCTACATCGCTGCGGCAATGGGACGGCGTCGCCTCTACCGCCGCTGGTCGCTGGCCGCCGATGAGATCAAGGACCAGATCCTGGACATAGGGTGGACCTCAAGCAAGAACGCATTCCGCCAGCGATACGACAGCGATGCGTTGGATGCTGCGAACCTGGCGATTCCGTTCATGGGGATGCTGGACCGGGATGACCCTAGGATGCGGCAGAACCTGGACGCCATTGAGCGGGAACTGTGCGACGGGCCGCTGGTGTGGCGCTACCTGCCGCACGAGACGGACGACGGTCTGGAGGGACAGGAGGAGGGGGCCTTCACCCTGCTGAGTTTCTGGTTGTGCGGCAACCTGCTCTACACGGGCCAGAACGACAAGGCGTTGGACTATTTCCACGAGGTGCTGAGCAAGTGCACCAACCATCTAGGGCTGTTTGCCGAGATGTATGACAAGGCCACCGGCCGTCAGTTGGGCAACTTTCCGCAGGCCTATTCACACATAGGCCTGATACACACAGCGCTCAACCTTTCCGGCTACATCGCCGACACCCCGACAAGGCGAGTCAGCGTGCCGTAGCAATCCCCGCCCGGGCGGTCTGCAGGAGCCTAGCGCCGTAAGGGCCAGCACCATTGGGGCCCGCTCCGTGAGTCCGATGCGACTGAATTTGTCGGGGATGGTTATCGATTTCTAACCACCGTCGGGGCCGTAGAGTATACACGGCACCCTAGCCTGTCACAGGTGGCAAGTTCCGTCACGGCTGAAGGAATCGTGGAGCATAGTGCCCCCGAGGTCCGGAACGCAGCCCGTTACCGTGCGATAATGTCTCAGCACACAGTCTATGATGTATTAGTCCTTGGGCAAGTCGGAAGGCCCCACTACAACGGTGAACACCCCGTGCTTGGGGTGGGGTGGCATCTCGATCTCAAAAACAAGTCGGGGTCATCGGCCTCGGCTTGGTCGAGAGCATTCTCTAAATCCCTCCTGACCGATTCTGAGGTCATTCCCGGGATTCAGCGGTCGTCGACAAGGACCGTGCAAGAGTTGGAAACGAAGATGGGGCCGCGCAGGTCGAAGTACCTCCGCGCCGGCCGATGATAGCCACCAGGTTGAGCCGAGGTATAGCTGGCAGTTGTTCGCTCGGTGTGTATGTGAAATTGCCTCCATCGATGGCGGGGACGGCCTTGCACGTTTTGGCGAAGGCGTCGACGTCTTCTTCCTTGCCGCTGAAGAGGCGTGAGTTACAGAGGACATGCACGGCCATTTCCTTGACGCCGGCATGCGCATGAAAGATGTTGTTGGCGCCGGAGGGTTCGGGCACCAAGGCCATTTGTGTGAAAGGGCCGTTGCGGCAGAGACATGTCGTAACCACACCGCCCTGCAATTCACTGGCTACACAGGCCAGAGCCAGGTCGCCCTTCAAAGCCGTGCCGGATTTCCGGACGGCTCATGGGCAGCATTTACAGAGGACATGCTGTTCTTCATGTTGCGGATGCCGGCGCCAAATATGAAATCACCCTCGATGCTGGTGGTGCTTGAATCGCGCTTCCACTCCATGGCCATGGGATCGATGGCGACGTGGCTGTTGAGCATCAAGGACTTTCCTGTGCCGCCCCGCAGGGAGGCGACCGTCTGGAACCGCCCGGGCTTCGCTTCTTGCAACTCAACTTCTAGCCCCACTGGGAGAGGTAATCGCCCGGGTAGCAGGCGATGCTGCCTTCTTCAGTCTTGATGCCGGGTATCCTGATAGGGTTCAGGGCTAGGCGCAGCATTTCCTCGGTGTCGACGCTGTCTTGAATCAGTCGCTCCGTCTCTGAGTTCATAACCCCCACCTCCCATGAGACGGTTCGCCATTTGCTGCCAACGGGCAAAGCGCTGAATCCCACCTGCCAGAAACGTTTTCCGTAGCGCAATACCACCTTCCCGAACCACGGAGCGGGGAAGCGGTATGAAAAGATGCGGGTTGCTTGGGTATCTGTCTCCTCCAGCCTCTTTCTGCAAGCCTCTGTCTCTACTGACTAAACTAAAGCCAAGGTGGGATGTGCATATGGTCGGTGGTGGGGATCGGTACGAGGGTTACGCGGGAGCCCCTCTGCTCTTGATTGCAGGATGGTCCGGCAGCGGCGCTTGACCTCCTCTTTCCGCCCGGCCAGCCCATCGAAGAAGTTCCCGACCCTCTCCTGAACCAGTTCCTTGGTCCCCAAGCACAGATTTCCGGTGGCCTCCTCTCTCGCCCAGCCCCAGATGGCCTCGTCAGCGTTGAAGTCCGGGCTGTATCCCGGCAGGTTCACCAGCCGCAGGTTCACTCCGGGCTTGCCCAGCCATTCCCGCACCGCGTATCCCCGGTGGGCCGGCGCGTTGTCCCAGATCACGTTCAGCCGACCGCTGTGCCTCTCCCTCAACTGCTCCAGGAAGGCTGCCGACGTTCCTGAGTTGCTGTTCCCCTCCAGTTCCATCCACTCCACCTGGCCGGTCTCCAGGCACACCGCCGAATAGTAGCTGGCCTTCTCTCCGTAGCGCGGGCTAGTCGAGTCCACCAAGGCTGGCTCTCCCCGGAGCACCCATTTGCCCCGCAGTTCGGCGTCCGCACGGAAATGGGCCTCGTCGGCGAAGAATATCTTTTCCCCGGATTCTTGAGATTGGAATGCCAAGGCGGCGTACTCCTCCACGAAGGCCTCCCGTTTCTCCGCATCAGCCTTGAGCAGACGCTTCTTGGGGCGCTTGAACGCGAATCCCAGACGGTGCAGATAGTCCAGGCAAGAGCTGCGGCTCAGGCTGATACTGAAGCGCTCCGAGGCAAACAGCCGCACCACCTTCCTCCTGAGCTTGCCGAGGGGTCCAGTTGGCCATGACGATGCCCGACTTGGCGGGCAACTCCTGCACCGCGGCACTCAACGCCGCCTGCTGCGCCTCTTCGAGGGCGGGGGGGAACCACCGGACTGCTCGAAGATCAGGGCCGCCGGACCTCCCTCGCTGAAGGCGGTGGCCCATCTGCCGATGGTGTGAGCATCCCGGCCCAGTGCATGGGCGGTGGCCGAGGCGGTCATGTTCCGGCACAGGAGCCACAGAGCGTGCCACCGTTCTCTTTCCCGAGGCGTCGGCGCCAGGTACATCCTGCTGCGCACACCAGCCAAGTCCAACTGCCACCGTTCCAAGTCCGGTCTTATCCACCTCATACCCATCACCATCCCCACTCAGTCTGTTCCCCGTCCTGACGCTATACCTCCCTGATTCTAGCCAACGTATATGCAGGTTTCACCTTGGCTTTGGTTTAGTACTCGGTCAAGTCAGGAATTGATGGGGTATAGGCGATGGAGTTTGGTTCTGGCGTCCTGGATGCTGAAGCGCCAGTTGATGCGGGCTTGAGCATCGTTTCGCTCCAGTTCCAGGGCGCGGACCTCCCGGCAGAGGGATTCCTCGTCCGGGAGACGCTGCCTGAGGCAACTGCGGGAGAAGATGCTGAACTCGATCTCCGCCATATTGAGCCAACTGCCGTGCTTGGGCGTGTAGTGAAATTCCAGCCGCTTGGCAATGCGCCGGGCCTCGTCAGCTGGGAACGCCTCATAGAGGGACGCCTTGCAATGGGTGTTCAGATTGTCCAAGACCACTCGAACCACCGCGATATCCGGATAGGCCTCATCCACCAGCCAGCGCATCTGGTGGGCAAAGTCCTCCTTGGTGCGCCGCTGGGTTACCTCTACGTGCCGCCAGCCTGCCAAGGGTTCGCAGGCCAAGAACAGGTTGCGGGTGCCCTCCCGCCGGTACTCGTAGTCCTCACGTCTGGGCTGTCCGGGTGTCGCCGGGATGGGCGGCCGGGCGTCGGCCAGCATCTGGGTGGATGTCTCATCGAAGCAGACCACCGGCCTTTCGGGGTCATAGGGTTCGGCATAGAGGTCCAGGACATCCTCCATGTGGGCCACGAAGTCGGCACTCACCTTGGGAATGCACCACTGTTTCTTCTGCCACGGCTTGAGGATGTTTTTTTCAGATGCAGACGCACCGTCTCGTGGGACAGGGAGTCAACCACGCCCAGTTCAACCATCCGGTCCGCCAAAAGGCGCAGGTTCCAGTGGTCGTGGCCTTCGGGGGCCGGGCTGCAGGCCAGGGCGATCAGGTGGGCTTCGCCACGGTCATCCAGCTTGCGGTACCGGTGGGGCTGGGGTCCGGTCCCTGAGCGCCCCGTCCAACCCATCCTCGGCGAAGCGCCGCTTGAGGCGGAACACCGTGCCCTCGGACACATCCAGGGTTTGGGCTACTCTGGGAGCCGACCAGCCCTCGTCGGTCTTGAGCAGGATGCGGCCCCGGGTCGTAACCCTGGCCGGACTCTTCCCTGCCCGGACCATGTGCTCCAGTTGGTCGCGTTCCTCCGACGTCAGCCGAACTATAAATTTCTCTCTGACCACACCGCCACCTCACAACAACATCTTCCACGACTCAGATTCCATGACTCAGAATATCATCGACATCCAAGCCTTTGAGTCTACCTATCGGACCAAGTTTGACCGAGTACTAGTCGTAATAGAAGTGGCAGTTCCAGTCGGCCTCGGTTACCCACGCCGGGTGCAACGGCACGTCACCCTGGATCAGCGCGCGAGGACGCCAAGACGCCCACGTGCCTCGGTGGTGTCCAAGAATGTGCAGAGCGCGTACCTATGGCATTAGATCGGTGTCTGAAGTCAACGTGTCCAGCATTACACAACTGGCTATTGATTCCACGCATCACTCCATAAACGGAAAAGTGGACGCAGCCTGGCTGTCGGCCCTGCGGAACTGGTCGAGATCAGCTTGGTGGCATACGTAGTGCGCCTTGGGGTAAGCCGGCGTTGACTAAGAACCAGGTCCAATCACGTTCCAGCCCAAGTGGTCCGAATGCAGGTAAGAGATGAAGACAGTGTCTATCTCTTCTGCCTCGATTCCTATTGATGTGATGTTGGTCATCAATTCCCTTGCTCTCTGCAGACTGCCTCGATTGGACCGTTGAAGTACTCCGTATTTATTAAGAAGGTCCTCTTCGGGGAGTGAATCTAGCAACACCCGATTTCGGTCGGAATGTGATTATGCTCAAATGCGTCGGCATACAGAGGCTTGTATGGTTCCCAGGAATTTCCCTGGAGGGCCGGGAAACAATTGAGTGAGTGATATCGCGGAAAAATAGTTTCATATTGGCGAGGGCAACATTCTCAACGCCAGCGAACTTCGAGCAAAAGTCAGACGCAATCCCCCCAGATGCAACTTCTGAAATTGCGGCAATTGCGAGAGGAGGTGCCAGAATGCTCAGTTTTATTGGAGTTAAGGTTTTGCTTTTGTCCATATAACGACCTATTTAGTAACAAAGCTGAAAAAAGGACGATAGAATGGGGGACTTTCCGCTTTAGAATACTGAGACTGAGCACGTTGCTTTCTGGCATCGTTAGAGATAAGTTGACATTCACTGGCAGTTGATACATCAATTATAATGGGTCAGTTTGGTTCCTTTGGCTGTGACCACACCACCTAGAAAAAAGGCACATACTCAATGGACATAGATGTAGCAAGCCACCTTGGCAGGGTACTGCGCTCCGTCACGTCGCTGGACCGCGGAGGCCAATGCGCTCGGGCAGTTACACTTTCTCGAAGCTACGAATCGACGCTTGAGAACTTGTGGGAAGCCGTGACAATAGCAGAGCGTATTCCACGGTGGTTTGCGCCGATTAGCGGGACACTGGAGCTAGGAGGTCGTTACCAGATTGAGGGCAACGCAGGCGGTGTAATCACTGCTTGCGAACTGCTATCACACTTCGCGCTTACGTGGGAGTTCGCCAGAGACGTTAGTTGGGTGGAAATCAGTCTCGCCAACGAAGGTGCTGACCGTACACGGTTGTTGCTCACACACACCTCACTCCTTTCGGAGCATTGGAACCAGTACGGACCCGGCGCGGTAGGCGTCGGGTGGGAGATGGGTTTTCTGGGGCTAGCGTTACATCTCGCGCATCCGGATGATCCAATGCCGGACGAGGCAGCCTTTGCCACGTCGCCGGACGGAAGGGCTTTCATTTCCGGGAGTAGCGAAGGCTGGGCACAAGCTGCGATCGCCGCCGGGGAGGAACACGCGACAGCGCGGGCCCGTGCCGCTCGTACCACCGCGTTCTACACCGGCGAATCTCCTGAATTCCTCTGACCAACCAGCGGTGTAGACCTTCGATGGTCGGATCTCAGTCAGGATATGCCTTTGGATTTTGACGATTGAGGTAACCCTCGCAGGTAATTGGCGGTTCCATCCTCACGATGTAATGATAGGAATTTCCTGCCAGTAAGGTGGAGCATGTCAATGGACAACACTCTGGGCTGCTCCTTTAGCTCCACTCAAGGGCCCTCCAGGAACGTTAAGTCCCAGACCTGATTGGGCAGACGTTTTATCAACAAAGAGTCCAATTCTGCGCACGCTCTTCAACCATGGTTGGCACCCTTGGAGCCCGCAAAGCAGGCCTCGTTAAGCGGTTGTACCTTGGCTGCCCATTTCGACCGACGGCCACAATTAGAAAATTGCCCGCCGCGAATTCGAAATCGTCTATCCGACGACAGAGCAGTCCGGAAATTCGGCGGCGTTGCCGCTAGCCCCTACCAGCACACCCTGTGAGTGCGCGAGTGTTTCCTGCACTACCTTCGTAGACGGCGTGTGTAGCGCAACGTATTCGAACTCCCTGAGCAGCGGTGGGGCGCACGACAGCGGGAGTCGGCCGTTGCCAGCGGAGTAAAGAACCCTGCAATCGGGAAAGCTAGAACAGCTGACTAATGCCAATCCGGTCAATCATGACCGAATTACTGTTCCTCCAGTGCCCAGGTCGGTTTCAGTCATTATTGATTTGGCCACCGAGGTGGTCATTTACACACTGCATGACAAGCAGGGCTGTCGCATTTGGCCCGTGGGATTCCCTGACGGGATGGCGAATGGGGCACACCATCAGCCGGTATTACTCCGGCGGCTCCAGTGAGGCAGCATTTCGCGTGGCAGAGGTTCTTGTTTCCCGTCCCATCAGGGGTTTTCGGTCCGGCCGTCAGAGAGGCAATGTTTCGTTCCAGATGGTATGGCCATTTTCTGAGGTCGCAGTTGGCGCCCTCAGACGTGATCGGCACATGGCCCTTGGTCTCCGCTCTTAAGGGGATTACGGATGGTTTAGCGGGCAGCGCAATAATACGAGAATTGACTTTTCTTACTGCACTGCTTTGCCATGTCAAGAGGGGCAAAAATGTGCAATAGTGGGCAATTTCGCCGCTCATTGTGTGGTTTCGGGGGTGATGGAGACGGGGCAAGGAGTGGTTCGGCCCGTCCGGCCATGGTTCCTCCCTGTGCGTCGGTCGCTGTATTGGAACTGCAGACATCAGGGTTTGCCATACCCGATGGTACTGGGATGTCATGAGGCTTGGCTGGGCCAACTGTAAGCGTCGTAGCGTTTCGTCTCAGGTGGTCTGGTGATGGAGCATCATGCGGGAAATGGGTAGGGGTGGGCTTGAACCCGCCCTCACGGGACGGATGCGACCTAAATGGAACCATTCCCTGTCAGCGTGTAATTCAAATGTGATAGCCCTTTGGCAACGATGGGAAGTAGCAATCAAAGCACCTCACATTTGGCGGCAAACTTCTGTGGAGGTTTCGGGTCCACCCTGCTCGAACAGCTCCATTCCCTTAGGTGGCAGAGGCGGCCGCAGTTGTCTCACAATGATCAGTGGAGGAGTGGGCGTTACGCGCCACTCGACTAAGCCTGTGCGTGCAATCCTGCGAATCGGTAGGACTTATGCCAAGGATGTTCTCCCCGCCAGATTTGGAAGGATGCGCCATCGGCGGGACACTCGTGTGGCTAGTCTTGCGGCGTGGCGTCGACGAAGGACAGGCACCGGACGGTGCGCGCCAGCTTAACAGCAGATCCCAGGGGCAGTGTCGAGCAATGCAAGATCTCTCCGCACCTCCCGCCGGTCACGTCCCGAGTACTCGTTTCGGCGGGAACTCGAAAATGCAAGTTGTGATTTCCGGCTCGGAATGCGGACTTGGAATCATATTTCAAAACGGTGCATGCAGGGAGTAAATGGTGGATCGGAGTTGGTGGCAGGCTGTACCGTGCTCGAATTAGTGTTTAATTTGCAGACGCAGCCCTTGAGGCTTTGAGGGTTGAGCAGCACGAGGGCTGGACAGGAATATGTGGAAGTTATTCCTTAGTGGAGTCTGATTGTTCCGTGGCTAGTGTGCTTCTTGTGGGCGTGCCGTTGATTCGCTTCAGGTGGATGCTCCGCTACTGGTGACGCAAACATCGTCAAAAACCTTTTGCTGGACCAGATACCACTGGCCCGCGTTCCCAAGATGCCGACGCCTAGCAGGAACGATGTTCCCCGCGCTCCCTGTCTGTCTCCTGGTGGTGCAATTGAATTGTAATCTCAGGCTGTCTTCAAATTCCCTTAATAATTTCCCAGTAGTCTCTGTGGGTGTTAGAAATTTAACTGCTACCTAGCCACCAAATGGTGAGCCGCCGTTGCATGTCTTTCACCGGATACGAGAGAGGGTACGGTTTCCGCATCGTCAGAGGTTTTATGGTGTCGCAGCTTTGATTTATCACAGAGAGGGCACACAGTGGTATGGATT
Source organism: Dehalococcoidia bacterium (assembly GCA_965215675.1). Taxonomy (GTDB): domain Bacteria; phylum Chloroflexota; class Dehalococcoidia; order Lucifugimonadales; family UBA3495; genus VXOI01. The sequence goes on from OZ244112.1 coordinate 1,638,290, forward strand.
GAACATACCCCACTACCGTCAGACAATCGCCCGGAGTGACCGGAGATAGGGAATGAACGAACCGGATATAGAGTCAATACTCCGTGGAAAGACGTCACGCCGACCCTGGATCGTCCTGGCGCTTGTCGCGGCGGTTGTGGTGATCGCGGGAGTGGCTGCGTTAATACTAACGTGGTCTGGGGAGGCCGACATTGTGGTCGAGCCGGAACGCGTGGAAGCCGTGCTGGGGAGACTGACCACCGAGGTGGCGTTATCTGGCTCAGCGCACCCAGAGCGGGAAGCAGAACTCAATTTTGAGGCCGCGGGAACGGTGGTCACCGTCGCAGTCAATGAGGGTGTCGCAGTGAGGGTGGGCGACGTCTTTGCTACCTTAGACGACTCCGATGCCAAGCGCCATGTGGAGACCACAGAAGTGCAATTGCGACTGGCGCAGTTGCGCCTGGACAGCCTGCTGGCTGGTTCGGAGGAGTCTGCCATCGCCTCAGCCAATCAGGCCATAGCATCGGCAAAGTCGCAGGCAATGAGCGCGGAGCTGGAACTTGAACAATTGTCGGAGCCCCCCAATGCCGCCGACCTTGCCAGCGCCGAGCAAGCCGTGGCGAGCGCGCTGGGTCAACTTTCCAGTGCAGAGCAGGCGTTGGCTCTTCTGTCGGAGCCTCCGAACGCAGCTGATCTGGCCAGCGCGGAGCAGGTAGTGGCGAACGCCCTTGGTCAGCTCTCCAGCGCGGAGCAGGCGTTGGCCTCTCTATCGGAGCCCCCGAGCGCTGCCGATCTGGCCAGCGCGGAGCAGGCAGTGGCGAGCGCCCTGGCTCAGCTATCCGGTGCGGAGCAGGACTTGGCTACATTGATAGGGGGCCCCAGCGAGGCGGAGATCTCTGAATCCCGCTCGGCAGTTACACAGGCACAGGTAGTGCACGCTGACGCGACCAGGCTGGAGGAGGATTTGAACCTGGCACTGACTGAGGTTTACGAGGATTTCTGCGAAAGATTCAGTGGACTTATTTTCAGCGATGCAGTGATCACGTCGACGTGCCGAGGTACCCTGCCGATGTCGGACGCACTGATTGCTGACATGCGGGAAACATTTGAGGATGAGGACGTATCGGCCACATACGTGGAGCTTGGTAACACGCTGATCGAAGCCAACGTAGCGTTTGTCGCATCTGCCGCCAACAGAAGTTCCGCTTTATCTGCGCTCACTACAACTGAAGAAAGCCTCCAAGAACTCGTCGCTCCTGTTTCAGAGGAGGATCTGTTCCAAGCTGAGCGGGATGTTGAGGCGGCGAGAGGAAGTCACTTGGCCGCGGTAGCAAGGCTCGAGGATCTGCGGGCGTTGCCCGGGAAAGACGATGTGTTTCAAGCGGAGCAGGCCGTCAATGCGGCGAAGTCCAATCGCACCGCTGCGGTGGCGCGGCTAGAGGAATTGCGTGCGGTGTCAGACGAGGAGGAAATCTTCCAGGCGCAGCAGGGATTTGAGGCGGCGAAGGCGAATCACGCCGCTGCTGTTGCCAGGCTGGAGGAGCTGCTGGCGGTTGACGAGGTTGACCTTGAGCAAGCGCGCACATCCCTTGAGAGCGCGCAAGCTGGTCTGGCCAGCGCCCTGGCCCACTACGATGAACTGATAGCGGGCCCCAGCGAAAACGCGATCGAGCAACAGCAGCAGGACGTACGCCTAGCCGAATTCTCCGTAGAGGAGGCTCGTGAGGCCCTGGCTGAGTTGGCGTTAGTTGCCCCCTTTGATGGTGTTGTTGAGGCCGTGAACGTGAAGCCGGGCGACCGCATTGCCTCTGGATTCGCGGCGTTTACCCTCAGCACTTCCAATCGCATGTTCATTGCCCTGACCGTTACCGAGGAGGAATTGCTTGATCTGGAAATCGGGCAGACAGGTTTGGCCTCCTTTGACGCCATCGATGGATTTGAGTACCCGGTGCGAGTGGACTCGGTAAGCCGGATGCCAAACGCGGAGCAGGGGGTTGTAACATACGATGTCGAGGCTCGAATTCTCCTCGAGGAAGAGGATGCGGATGCAGCGGAAACGAGGCTGGCAACCGGTTTCCGCCCGAGCGGGGGGTTCGGAGGCGGTCCGGCCGGCGGCCCGTTTGGAGGGTTCACGCTGCCGGAGGGGGTAACCATCCAGCAGGTGCGACAAATGATGGCCTCTATCGAACTGCCCGAGGGGGTTACGATGCAGCAGGTGATGCCGGCGCTGGCCAGCGGCGGCCCACTCCCTGAAGGTGTGGTTCTCCCAGAGGCGTTGCAGGAATTGATGCAGACTTCCCGGTCTACGGCTGCGGAAGAGGAACAGGAACAGAGTGAGGACGAACAGAGCCGCCCAGCAACCGGGTCTCCGGGCAGGCTGGTAGCCAGACCCCTGCCGGCTCCAGGCATGAGCGCCAGTGTTACGATCCTGACGGAGATTCGGGAGGAGTCCGTTCTGGTACCGGTCTCCGCAGTGCGCCAGCTTGACGGCAACTGGTTCGTGAGCGTTCCTGACCCTACAAGAGAGGATGACGAGGTCCAGTTCAAACGCATCTTCGTGGTGGTCGGGGAATCCGATGGAGAAAGCGTCGAGATCGAGAGTGGATTAGAAGCCGGCGCAGTGGTGTTGATCGGCGCTGACGCAGCAGGGATCGCTTTCAGCGCAACGCAGCGGCAACCGTCTGCGCTGCCCGGATTCGGCGGGTTCGGGCCCGGGAGTGGCGGAGGCCGCCGGTGATTGACCTTCGTAACGTTTCCCGTTCCTACTCAATTGGAGGAACGGCGGTGCATGCCCTGGCCGGCGTAGACCTTGAAGTCGGCCAGGGGGAGTTTGTCGCGGTCATGGGGCAGTCCGGCTCTGGCAAGACGACCATGATGAATATCATCGGCCTTCTCGACCGTCCCAGCGACGGGCGGTACATCTTCGCGGGTAACGATGTTTCGAGACTCTCGGAAGATAACCGTGCCCGGCTGCGAGGCCGCGCATTCGGCTTTGTATTCCAGTCGTACAACCTGTTGCCGCGTCTGACGGCCCTCGAGCAGGTAGAGGTCCCGCTCATCTATCAGGGCGTTCGCAACAGGCGGCGACGGGCGGCAGAGGCGCTGAACCGTGTCGGCCTTTTGGACCGCCTCGCGCACCTGCCAACCGAGCTCTCCGGCGGCGAGCAACAGCGCGTAACGATCGCGCGTTCCCTGGTATCCAGTCCATTCGTGTTGCTGGCAGATGAACCCACGGGTGCCCTGGATTCAGTAACAGGGCACGAGCTAATGAATCTGCTGAAGGAACTGGTCGAAAGGGAAGGCCTGACCATCGTTCTGGTGACGCACGAGCAGGAGGTCGCGGCCTACGCGGAACGGGTCATCAGAATGCGGGACGGTCGCATCATCGAGGACAGTGGCTCCGCGAGTATGAGCACCGCTGCGAGTGCCTCTGTACTTGAAGGACGAGAGGAACCTTCTCCGTGAGCGTGCTTGACACGTTGCGCATCGCTCTGCGGGCGATCCTTGCCAATCGGCTTCGGAGTGCGTTGACTTCGTTTGGCCTGATAATCGGCGTCTGTTCGGTCATTGTGCTGATCGCGATCGGCCAAGGCACGCAGAAGGGCGTAACCGACCGGATACAAGGACTGGGCACTGATTTGATTTTCATCGAATCGAGCGCCGCCGCGACCACGTCGCAGGGCGGGGGCTTTGCAGGTCTTGTGTCTTCCACCCTGGTCCAGAGTGACGCAACGGCAATTGCGTCCAACGGGATTCCCGGCGTATCGTCGGTCGCCGCCCACGTTGCAATTGATGTTCAAGCTATTGCGGGTGCCAACAACGTCGGTGCTGAAATAGTGGCGACGTCAAGTGGATACTCCGATGTGCGAGATCTGGGGATCCACTCCGGGTCGTTCATAACCCCGGTTCACGACGAGGAGAGATCACAGGTCGCAGTATTGGGCGCACGGGTTGCCGAAACCCTGTTTCCCGGTTTCGATCCTGTTGGACAGCAGGTACGCCTGTCCTTCGCGGGAGGGCGAATAACCCTGGCGTTCGTCGTGATCGGTGTGTTGGAGGAAGAAGGTGGCGTAAGCGAAGCCAACGACCAGGTGTTTGTGCCGCTCAGTGCCACGGTAGGGCGCTTGCGATTCCTGTACACGCCCAGCGGCGACCTGCGTGTCACGCAGATTGACGTGCAGATGGAGAGCGAAGCCGACGGGGAGCGCGTTAAGGAGGAGATCACCGAGCTTTTGCTCTTTCTGCACGATACAACCGAGCCGGACTTTGTCATCCAGAGTCAGGATGACCTGATCAGCGCCGCCACTGAGGTCAGCAATACGCTATCGATTCTTCTAGGCAGTATTGCGGGAATCTCATTGCTGGTCGGTGGTATCGGTGTGATGAACATCATGCTGGTCTCGGTCACGGAAAGGACCCGTGAAATTGGCATTCGCCGCGCCGTTGGGGCTACTAGTCGCGATGTTGTGATGCAGTTTGTTGCTGAGGCGTTGATGCTCAGTATATTCGGCGGCATAGTTGGGATCGTCATCGGTGTAGGGGCTTCCCTCGCCATCAATGGGCGTGAGGTAGGCGGTCAGGAAATGGTTACGTTGATCCAGCCGTGGAGCATAGCCGCTGCCTTCCTTGTGGCGGCGGGAGTGGGATTTGCCAGCGGGAGTTACCCTGCCTATCGAGCCACTCTCATCGATCCAGTCGCTGCCCTGCGCAATGAGTAACGCTGGCAGACAGGGCGCCCATCCCGGACTTGCCGGCCAAAGTTGGCGGTACACCGCTTGACTTCTCCCTGGTGGGAAACCGTATCCTGCAATTGACCGAACGGCGGCCTTTGAGTGAATCTCCGCACGACAATCTGCGGGACAGGAGCCGAGCTTCAGCGCTGGGCGCCTAAACAGCATCACGCCAGAAGCCGTCCACTGCTACGCAATGGAGGCGGTGGTAGGCCGTGTGGGGCTCGAACCCACGACACCCGGATTAAAAGTCCGGTGCTCTGCCAAGCTGAGCTAACGGCCCGAAAAGATAAGAGGTCTTAACTGCCTCTTACGAATATTGTAGCACCGCCACCTTCTGCTCGCTGCGATTGCCAATAACAGGAAGCTTCCAGCGCTTGCGCCTATGGAGGGGCAGGCACTTCTTGCACCGCTTGGTTGCAGTGTGTTAGTTTTCCGATACGAAGTATTAGCAATAAGAGGTGGAGTGCTATGGGATTCACACCCAGCTATCTCGGTCACGTGAACATTTACGTCCGCAATGCCGCCGCTGCCCGCGAATGGTACGAGTCCGTACTCGGCCTGCACACGTATGATTTCAAGGAAGGCCGCGCCGCCTTCATGTCGGCGGACCTGAACCAGTCCCACGAGATTGCCTTGATGGAGGTCGGGGAGAATGCCGAGGGCCCTCGAGCCGGGCAGGTGGGACTGAACCACATGGCCTGGCGTATGGGCAGCCTGGATGACCTGTCAGATTTCTATAACAACCTCAAAGACAAGAATGTGCCGATCCTTCGGGTTTCCGATCACGGCCTGTCGCTGGGCATATACCTCAAGGACCCCGACGGCAACGGTATCGAGGTCTACTACGAAACGCCTCGCGAGGACTGGCACCGCCAGGAGAACTTGTTCATGAGCGGCGACCGTCCCCAAGGTAACTTCCCAGGTCCGTGGGAAGCCGACCTGGTCCCTGACGGCGTTGCCGCTGCGGCCAGTCGCGGCTAGCCCAACCAGGGCACCTGCCGGAATTCATTAAGGGGCGCACAACGGTGCGCCCCTTTCGCTTTTATGGGCGTCGAGTTGCCGTCTATTGAACGACGGCAATGGCCTCGATCTCGATCAGCATTTCGGGGTCGACCAGTCGGCTGATTTCCACGAGGGTGCTGGCTGGGTAGCCCGACGAGAAGAACTCGGCGCGGATTTCGTGAATGGCAGAGAAGTGTTCGGCCAGGTTGGTCACGAACACAGTAACCTTCACCACGTCGTCCATGGTGGCGCCGGCCTCAGCCAGCACAGCCCGGGTGTTCTCCAGCACCTTGCGGGTCTGGGCGCGGATGTCGCCGCGCCCCACGAGCTGGCCGTCGACACCCCGAGCGACCTGACCCGAGACGAACACCATGCGTCCGGTGGGCACCGCCACGCCCTGGGACATAATGCCGGCCGGCGTGGCAACTTCGCTGCTTTGGAGAATCGTCTTCGCCATCGCTGACCTCTCTACTTCCACTCGGAGTCGGGCGGCCAGACGTTTGTGCTGCCGCGAGCTGCGCCTTGGAGCACGGGGTCTGCCCGCAGCGGCCCCATGGCTTCGATGGCTTTCAGGTAGTGCTCGGACGATTGGTGGGCGTGAAAGGCGTCCTCGTCCACATAGATTTCGTAGACCCACAGCCGGTTGGTGTCGCCCGCGTCCTGGATGACGTCGAAGCGGAGGCAACCGGGTTCGGTGTTGGCGGCTGCCTGGGCGTTGGGCAGGAGGGCCTTCACGAATTCGTCCTTGGCTCCCTCTTTAATCTGTATAGGGGCGATGATCACGTACATGTTGCGTCTCCTACTTCCACTCGGCGTCGGTGGGCCAAACGTTGGTGCTGCCTCGCGCTGCGCCCTGGATGCCCTCGACACGGATATCGGCAGTGGCGTCGCGGAATTTTATAAAGTGCGGTGCCTGAGTGTGGGCCTGGAAGGCGGCCTCGTCGTCGTAAACCTCGTAGAGCCAGACGCGGTTCTCGTCGCCGGCATCCTGGATGACGTCGAAGCGTCGGCAGCCGGGCTCGTCATTCACGGAGCCAATGGCGTCGGGGACGATGGCCTCCATGAATTGTTCCTTACAGCCTGGTTTGATCTGGATGGGAGCGATGATTACATACATTGTTCAGTCTCCTAGTGACAGGCGGATTTGGCAGCAGTGGTCAATGGCTGTCGTGGGAATCGTACCCCATGGCATTTGGAATTGGAATCGGTGTTAAGGAGACTCGAACGCATCAGGCACAGGCCCTGGCATGCGCAGGGTGAAGTACGCCGTAATGGTCAGGGGTGCGGAATCGGGCGTGGCCAGTCATTAAATTTCCTAATTTTGCGCTCATATCCTCTCAATTCCGCTCATTTCCGCGGGGCTGGCGGTCTGGACACAGGAGAGGGGAAAATGGTTAGCGATAATATGTTCTAATTAATAGACTCAAGCATAACGGAGTCGGTGTGACGGTGTCAAGGTTATGCTCAGGATATTCTGAACCGGGGATTATTCCGATTCCAGTACGGGCAGGACCAGGGTAGATGAACGGAAAAGAACCGGGGGAGATGGAACGATGCGCCAAGCATAGTCGGAGTTTGGGCTGCGCTGGAAGCGACAACTATCTGCGGCAGGGGTGCGTAGGGGAGAGCCTCTTTGTCATAGGGAGGCCCGAATGACGGCCTGTGCCCTGCGTGTTACCATTTCCAAAAGGCAGTAGATAACTGTACCTAGGGGGCGGGATCATGCCAGCCAGAACCGGGGCGGAGTACATCACCAACCTGAAGGAAAACGGGCCGGAGGTCTACCTGCACGGTGAGCGGGTCAAGGATGTCACCACCCACCCGGCGCTGCGAGGTGGGGTGGAGTCGTTGGCACGCCTCTACGACATGCAGCACGATCCGGCCATTCGCGACGAGATGACCTACGTGTCGCCGACGACGGGTGACCGTGTGGGAACGTCGTTCATCATGCCGCGCACCAAGGCGGACCTTGATGCCCGCCGGGTGATGATGCGGCACTGGGCGCGGGCGACCTTTGGGATGATGGGCCGCAGCCCCGACTTCATGAACGTCAACATAATGGCCATGGCCGCCGCCGGTGACTACTTCGGCCAGAACCGTCCAGAATTCAAGGACAACATCAACAATTACTACGAGCACGTGCGGGAGAACGACCTGGTGTTGACCCACACGCTGCTCAACCTGCAGCGCAGCCGGACACCGGGTTCGACGCCGCTGGAGGACCGCACCGATATCGCCCTGCGGGTCGAGAAAGAGACCGACGCTGGCATTATCGTGCATGGGGCGCGAGTGCTAGCCACGCTGGCGCCGCTATCTGAAGAGATCGCGCTGTACCCGACCACTTCGCACCAGTTGCCGGGGCAGGCTCCCGAGCCCTACGCATTCGCCTTCGCGGTCGCCAACAACGCACCCGGCCTTCGATACCAGTGCCGCGAGAGCTTCGACTTCGAGCGCTCCCATTTCGATCACCCGTTGGGTTCGCGGTTCGAGGAAGTGGACGCCGTGGCCTTCTTCGACCACGTGTTTGTGCCGTGGGAAAACGTGTTCCTGATGGGCGACGTGGAGCTGTGCAACAACCTGCAACAGGCGACAAACCGGCACCTGCACTCGGGACACCAAGTGGTGACAAAGAATGTGGCCAAGTGCGAGTTCGTGCTGGGACTGGCGACGCTGATGACCGAAACGCTGGGGTCGTCGACACAGCAGCAGGTGCAGCAGATGATCGCCGAGATCATCGAAAACCTGGAGGTGACCAAGGCCTGCCTCCGGGCCGCCGAAGCCGACGCCGTGGTGGACCAGTGGGGCGTGATGGCCCCGGCTGAGCTGCCCCTGCAGGCCGCGCGCAACCTGTTCATACGGATGTACCCGCGGATGGGCGAGATCATCCACCTGCTGGGATCCAGCAGCCTGATGGCCCTGCCCACCGAGGCGGACCTGGAGGGGCCGCTGGCCGAGGAGATCAACCGCTACCTGGAGACGGACACTGCCTCGGCCCGAGACCGGGTGCGGCTGTTCCGGCTGGCTTGGGACATGTCGTGCAGCGCTTTTGGCGCGCGCCAGATACTGTACGAGCGATTCTTCCAGGCCGACTCGGTGCGCAACGCCGTTATCCTTTACAACATGAAAGACCGCCAGCCGCACGCCGACTGGGTGCGGCAGTTCCTGGAACAAGAGTAGGGAGAAACCCAACGCCTAGTGCGCGGAGAGGAGCGATCAGTGCTTTCTGCGCGAGATGAATGTCGAGGAGGATAGCCATGCCGGAGCCGCGAGTTATCAGGTCCCACGAGGTCGAGCAACTGCAGCGGGCCGAGGGCGTAACCGTCGCCAACCACATCACCAAGGGGTTCGGGGCGACGGAAATTTCGAGCGGGATTACCAGCTTCGAGCCGAGCCGCTCGAACACCACGCACTATCACAACGCCGAGGAGTCGGTGATCGTCATAGAGGGCGAGGGTATCCTGTTGATCAACGGCGAGGAAAACCGAGTGGCGGTGGGAGATGCCGCGTTCATCACGCCGGGCACCCACCACCGGCTGATCAACACCGGGGACGGGCCGTTCCGGATCGCGTGGTCGTACGCGACGGTGGATGTGACGCGGACGCTGGTGGATGATTAGAGGGAGCTAAACCCCGGCACCGAACATGGCAGGACGGCAGTCGGATTCCGGCTGCCGTCCTTTGATTGGGCCGTATTGGTTCGACTTTGGGGACGTTGCCCTACTCCACCTCCACGACCATCTCCACCTCTACGGGGGCGCGCAGGGGGAGGCCGACCATGCCTACGGCGGAGCGGGCGTGGCGGCCCTGGTCGCCGTAGAGGCTGACCAGAAGGTCGGAGGCGCCGTTGCCGACGACGAAGTGCCGCTCGAAGTCGGGGTCGGCATTGACCATCACCAGCAGCTTTACCACCCGCTTGATGCTGTCCAGGCTACCGGTCTCGGCCTTAACTGCGGCGAGGCAGTTGAGCATGCACTGGCGGGCCGACTCGTAGCCCTGCTCCTCGGTGACGTCGCGGCCCACCTTGCCTTGGTGCAGGATCGAGCCGTCGGGCAGGCGGCCGATGTGGCCGGCCACGAACAGCAGGTTGCCGGTGCGCACGGCGGGCACGAAGTTGGCCACGGGCGCGTTGGGGTCACTCAGGGAGAGCCCCATTTCGTGCAGCTTGTCTTCAACGGACATCACGGACCTCCTGATTCATCTGGGACAGAAGACACGGAGAGCACAGAGTCCCCACGCAAGGGGCCTTCTGTGCTCTCCTGCATTGGAAGCAACTAGCCGAGTTTGACGATGGCCTCAACCTCGACCACCAACTCCGGGCGAACGAGGGTCGATACTCCGACGGTGGAACTGGCCGGCGGATTGGCGGGCCAGGTCTCCAACCGGACCTTCGCGTATTCGGGGTAGTCGGCGATGTTGGTGAGGAAGCAGGTGATCTTGCACACGTCTTCCATCCTGCCGCCCGCGGCCTCGACTACGGCGCGGATGTTGGCCATGACCTGGCGGGACTGGGCCTCACAGCCCTCCGCGATGTTGCCGTTGGCGTCGGTGCCAACGTGGCCCGACACGTAGAGCATATCGCCGACACGTATGCCGGGGGAGAGGTTGGGATTGGGAGCTACTCCGGGTGGAATTATGGGCTGTCGCTCTGGCATAACGGTCTCCTTAACTTTCTTCCTTAATTTTTGAGGTTGGCAAAGAGCGCAGAGTTTCTATTATCTCTGCGCTCTCGTGATATCCGGGAGTGATGGGGCGGACGCCCGACTCAGTGGGCAGCAGTGGTCGCACCCGATCGTTCGCGGTGGACGGATATGCAGCCGCGGACGCCCTCCAGCTTTGAGAACAGCTTGCTCAACTGCTGCAGGCCGGTAGTATGCACGTTGAACGTGAGGTTGACCGTGCCGTTGGGCTGCTGGGCGGTGACGACGTTGGAGATGTTGACGCCCTCTTCCGAGACGTTTTGGGTCAGGTCGCGCAGCAGGCCGACCCGGTCATAGGCAAGCATGGTCACGCGGACCGGGAAGAGTTCCTTGGCTTGTCCCCATTCCACTGGCACGAACCGTTCCGGCTCGTCCTCGTGCAAGACGCTGGGGCAGATGCGCTTGTGGACAGTTACGCCCCGGGAACGGGTGACGAAGCCGACGATCTCGTCTCCGGGGATGGGACCGCAGCAGCGCCCCATGCGGGTAAGCAGGTCTCCCACGCCCAGGACCTTGATGCCTGAGGTCGGGCTGGAAAGGGGCAGATCCGTCCTCTTGCGTGCAAGGGGGTGTTCCGGCTCCTGCCGGGCCTCGGCCAGTTTCTGCGCCAACTGGCCCTCGCCTACGCCACCGGAGCCGAGGTTGGCCAGCAGGTCGTCGATGTTGTCGTACCGGAAGAGGCCAAGGACTTCGCTGTCATCGAACTTGAAGTTTAGGCGCCGCATCTCCCGACGGAGGATCTCGCGGCCGCGCTGGATGTTGGCGCCGCGCTCCTGCCTCCGGAACCACTGGCGGATGCTCTGGCGGGCGTGGGCTGAGCGGACGTAGCCACGGTTGGAGTTCAGCCAGTCGAGGCTGGGGCCCCGCTCGGACTTGGTGTTCATGATTTCGACGGTATCGCCGTTTTCCAGCGGGGTGTCCAGCGAAACGAGCTTGCCGTTGACCTTGGCACCAACGCAGCGGTGTCCCAGCTCGGTGTGTATCTTGTAGGCGAAATCGATGGGTGTGGAGCCAGCGGTCAGCTCAACGATCCGACCCTTGGGGGTGTAGACGAAGACCTGGTCGTGGAAGATGTCCTCTTTGACCGACTCGATGAACTCGGCGGTGCTGGTGACGTCCCGCTGCCATTCCAGGAGCTGCCTCAGCCCGCTCATCTTTTCTTCGAACTGCAGGTCCTTTGAGTTGCCCTCCTTGTAACGCCAGTGGGCCGCCACACCATACTCGGCGGTCTCGTGGTGGTCGAAGGTCTTGATCTGCACCTCGAGGTGGGTGCCGCCCTCGCACACAACCGTCGTGTGCAGAGCCTGGTACATGTTCTCCTTGGGGTTGGCGATGTAGTCGTCGATCTGGCCGGGGATGGGGTGCCAGAGTTGGTGAACTATGCCGAGGACGCGATAGCATTCGGCTTCTTGATCGACCAGTACGCGCAAGGCGAAGAGGTCGTAGATTTCACTCAGCTGCTTGCCCTGGGCTTCGTATTTCTGAATCTTGCGGTATGTGCTGTAGATGTTCTTGGGACGACCAGAGACATCCGCCCTGATGCCATCGGACTCCAACTTGGTCCGCAGCAGTTCCGATACCTGTGAGACGTAGGCTTCCCGCACGGCCCGCCTGGCAGCGAGGAGCCGGGAAATCTCGCGGTACTTCTCCTCGTTCAGGTAGCGGAAGGCAAGGTCCTCAAGCTGCCACTTGATTTCCCAGATGCCGAGGCGATGCGCCAGGGGCGAGTAAATGTCGAGGGTCTCCTGGGCGATGCGGCGCTGCTTGTCCGGGGGCAGAGCGCCGAGGGTGCGCATGTTGTGCAGTCGGTCGGCCAGCTTGATGAGGACGACTCGGATGTCCTCCGCCATGGCGACCAGCATCTTGCGCAGGCTCTCGGCGTAGAGGCTGTCGGGGTCGTCTGAACCATACGGCATCGCGCTGATGGGGTCGTGGATGCGGCTGTCGAGCTGGGTCAGCTTGGTAACGCCGTCGACCAGCTTTGCAATTTCAGGCCCGAACTTTGCTGAAAGCTCGTCCAGGGACACGCCGCAATCTTCGACCACGTCGTGGAGCAATGACGCTGCTATGGTCTGTTCGTCCAGGCGAAGTTCAGAGAGGAAAAGGGCGATCTCCAAAGGGTGGGCAATGTAAGGCTCACCTGACTTACGCATTTGCCCTTCGTGGCTGCGGTTCGCGAAAAGGTAGGCGTCCTTGATCAGCTCTGCGGAATCTCCCGGGAGGTATTCCTCCACCGATTCCAGTAGTCTGCCGACTCCGTCCGTAGCCGTTACCCCAAGGTCAACACCCCCGAGTGCAGTATTAGACCGGAAATTGGTCCACGTATTCCTGCGTTCGCCGTCAGAAAGGGGTTGAGGAGGCTCCCCATTCTGGTTGCCTGTATTCAGTGCCCCCTGATGCATGAACCCATCGGACAATTGGTCTGATTTTACTTTGTTTCTATTCAAAATTCCATTGTCCCAATGATGATAAAACTACACTTCGAGGGAATGGGCGCCAGCTGCGAGAACCGATTATTGGGCCTTGTGGCCAGTTTGACGGACGGAAAAACCCGTTGATACACTCGGCCAGCCCCTTTATCCCATAGTACCCTATTTTCAGGCAACTGGAGCGAGTATGAGCAAGAGTACGAGCAGGGTAGGCATATTCTCTTTTGAGGTGGACAGTTCCGCCGATCCGGCGGTGCTGGCAAAGAGGGCAGAGGAACTGGGATTTGAATCCTTCTGGGTCCCAGAGCACGCCATCCTGCCGGTACGCACGTCATCTCCCTACGCTGGGTCTGCCGACGGTGCGATACCGGAGGAGTACGGACGGATCGTCGATCCCTTCATCGCGCTGGCCCGAGCCTCCGCGGTAACAAGTCGCATCAAGCTGGGGACCGGCATCTGCCTGGTTCCGGAGCGCAACCCGCTGCTGCTGGCTAAGGAAATTGCCACTCTTGACAGGTACTCCGACGGCCGCTTCATTTTCGGCATCGGCGCCGGTTGGCTGCGGGAGGAGACGGAGATCATGGGGGGCGACTTCGAGCGCCGATGGACGCAGACCCGCGAATCCATCGAGGCCATGAAGCAACTCTGGACCCAAGACGAAGCGGAGTATCACGGTCAGTTCTACGACTTCCCCCCGGTAAAGTCAGTGCCCAAGCCGGTACAGACCCCGCATCCACCCGTGTACCTGGGCGGAAAAGCCCGCAACGTGTTCCGTCGTGTCGTGGCCTACGGGGACGGATGGATGCCCAACCGTACATCAGCCGCGGAAATACGCGCCGGACGGGCGACCCTTGACGAGTTGGCGGAGACCGCTGGCCGGGACCCCAAGTCAATAGACATCATGGCCTTCGGCTTCGGAAACCAGTTCCGCACCCGGGAGGAAATCGAAGAACTGGTTGACGCCGGCGCTGATCGTGTCACCATATGGCTGAACAATACGGAGGGTGACGACGCCATCGCCGAGATCGAGGAAATCGCCGCCGCAGTGCTTTAGGCTGTGTTACCCGTCTTTCACACAATAGGTGCGCACGGCCCGCGCCCCTAATCGGATTGTCGGCTCAGACTGGTTGCTGGTGTCGATGAAAGCACTGGAGAGTTTCAATGTCACCAGGCTTTGAACAGGTGGAAGTCGACTTCATGCTGCTAGCGGACCGCGCCGAGGTGCTGAACGGCAAGCTGTACATGATGGGCGGCGCCTGGGACCGGAGGCATATCAAGGATATCAACACCCCGGTTTCGCTCACAATAGTTATCGGGGTGCTGGTGCCGTGGAACCTGACCAATGAGCCACACCGGCTGCGGATCAGGATAGAAGATGAGGATGGCACCACGCTGCCTCCCGAGGTTGAAGCTACGGTAAATGTCGGGAGGCCGGTCAATGCCACCCAAGGACAGTCCTTCCGGGCGACAGCGGTCATCAACAACCGCTGGATGCTACCGCGCCACGGTGTATACCGGGTGGTTGCCTCAGTGGCTAGTCAGACCGAGAGACGAGTTACCTTTTACGCAGTTGAGGGCGGATAGGACAATGTCCGGACCTGCGGCGCCTTAAACCTGACTCGTCCACGGTCCGTCTATACCGGCAGAGGCTTCTCGGTGATGTTCTCGGGTAACCCCACCTCGAAGGCGTTGATGTTAAAAGCCAGGCAGGCATAGTAACCCAGCAGAGTGGTCAGCTCGACCAGCCCGCGGGTCCCAAACTGGGCCATTGCGTTGTCGAAGTTTGTCTGGCTGACCCGGTGGGTGCGGAAGAACTCCCGACCGTATTCGACCACAGCAGTTTCTGCATCCGACAGTCCGGTCAGGTCCTTTTTGTCGCGCAGGCTGTCGACCAGGTCGTCACTCAGTCCGGACTGACGGCCCATGACGGCGTGGGCGTTCCAGATGAACTGGCAGTCCATTTCTCTGGCCGCCACGAGCATACCCAGCTCTCGAATGTTGGCGGGAAGGCTGGACTCGTCGCCACGCAGGTATGCTCTCAGGTGTTCGCCGCGCTTGATCAGCTCGGGCACGTGGACCATTACGGACAGGGGCCCAGTGTCGGGTATCCCGCCCCTTCCGGCAACATATTCGTCCAGGGCCTCCAACTGGTCCTGTGGCACCGTGTCCCGGCTTGCAATTGGAATTCTTGCCATTTATTGCCTCCTCGCAGTTTAAGGTCAGTATCTCGATCCAGGATGATACTGGGCCAAGTATTGCCACGCGCGGATTAAAGTATAATGGCAAGCTGTGTGTTATGGATTGAGCACTAAATTCCGTTTCCCTTTGACAAGCCGAGGAGAGGGTAGTTTGATGCCCGGCAGGCCGTGAACCAGGGCGGCAGCAACAAGTACGTGGTGTTTGGAGCGTTGGCGATCGGGCTCTTCGCCTCTGTCGTCGACCATGGCAGCGTCATAGTGGCGTTGCCCTCTATAGCTGAGGACCTGCAAATCGAGCTTCCCAGTGTGCAGTGGGTAGTTATCGGTTACGCGCTGACTATCAGCGCACTGCTACTGCCCATGGGCCGCCTGGCGGACATGTTGGGCCAGAAGCGGGTGTACATTCTCGGCAGCCTCGTCCTCATGGTTGGCGCCGCGGCTGCCGGGCTGGCTCCCAATATTGCGACCCTGTTGCTGGCGCGCCTCTTCCAGGGCGTTGGTGCTGCCATGACGCAGGGCACCGGAATGGCCATCATGACCTCGGTGTTCCCCTCCCACGAGCGCGGCCGGGCCATTGGCCTGCTCATGACCACCGTTGGTGTCGGAGCCGTGATCGGACCGGCAATCGGCGGGACCGTCGTAGACTTTATTCACTGGCGGGCAGTTTTCTTCATCACCATTCCGCTAGGGCTGGTCGGTGTGGTCGCCACGATGTTCGTGCTCCGCCACTGGGAGTCGGAACGGGCCTCCAGGGGCAGCAGATTCGACTGGACAGGCGCCTTCCTCTCCACCGGCGTGCTGGTGGCCCTTCTGCTGGGACTCACTCTGGCTGTCAACTTGGGTTGGATGGCTGCCCCCATTCTCGCAGCTTTTGTACTGTCGGCCGGCATGTTTGTAGCCTTCATCTGGTGGGAGCTGCGGACCGACGCTCCCATGTTCAACCTGCGATTCTTCCGCGACCGCGTATTTTCCTTCGGTATATCGGCAGGCTTCCTCACTTTCCTGGGCCAGTCGTCAGTGCTGTTCCTCATGCCCTTCTATATCCAGAATGTGTTGGGATACAGCCCGAAGATCGCGGGGCTGGTGGTGATGCCCGGGGCGCTGGTTATGGCCATCATGGGGTCGGTCAGCGGCACCCTGTCCGACAGGTTCGGATGGCGCTGGTTTACCGTCGGCGGTATGTTATGTTCGACGATCGGGTTGGCTTTACTTAGTCGTATTACCGATACATCTTCCCTCTGGGAGGTTGTTCCCGGCCTGATACTGGTCAGCGGCGGCATGGGAACATTTTATTCAGCCAACTCCAGTTCGGTGCTGAGCGCAGTGGGGCGGGAAAGCTACGGCGTTGTTTCGGGGTTCCTCAACCTTGTGCGAAACTCGGCCAACGTGATCAGTCTCGCCATTGCCACCACAATCGTGACGGTGACGATGGGTTCGCTGGGATTCGAGCCAAGTCTGGAGGCGGTTCGCACCAGCTCAGTGGAGGGAGTGAGGGGCGCTTTCACCGTCGGGATGCGTTATGCTTTTTACGTGCTGATCGCGTTGGTCATCGCCTCGATGGCCGTATCGTTCCTGCAGGGCAAGCCAAAGACCGCGCCCAGCCAGGAGCAGCCCGCCCCTCAGCCCGGCGACTGACGGTTACCTGACAGGGCGGGAATACCACCCGCCCCAGGCCAATTTCCTCCTTCTGAGCAGCGCGATGAAGAGAGGATTGGCCCAGATCAGGGACCTCCATACCGGCCATTGGTCAAACCGCCGAGAGGACTCCCGCACCCGGGGATTTCGAATCAGTTGAACCTTGCCTTGTGTTTTCCTGGCCAACCGCTTCAGTGCCCAGAAGAAATCCACATCCTCGCCAATCCTGGCCATCTCGTCGTATCCGCCAATTTCCTCAAAGACGTCCCTGCGACAGAACTGGGTCGCGCCCTGGACCATTCCGAACGCCCTGCTGATCAGCCTCCAGCATCGCAGATAAATCCTGATGAAGGCGCGTTTGGGCCGGTAGTCCACATCCACCCCGCCCCCTGCGCACGCGGAGTCGCTCATTGCTGAGTGAATCGCTAGGAGAATACCTGGCGGCACAATCACATCTGCATCGATAAAAACGAGCACCTCGTTCCTCGTATGTCTCGCTCCCGTGTTTCTCGCCCTGGAGATGCCCTGGACCAGCTCGTGAATTACGATCGCACCCTTGTCCAACGCCATGGCAGCGGTCTCGTCGTCGCTGTTGTTGTCAACCACCAGGATTTCGACGCAGGCGCCGGGGATTGAACGAAGTGTTTCCGCTGCCGCCACTATCGATTACAGCGTTGACGGAATGTAGGCCTCCTCGTTGTAGGCTGGAACCACGATCGAGAAGTTAATGAGTGGCGATGAGGCGGAAGGGAATCGTTGTCTTGGTTGCGAGGTGGGAGTCTGGCGCCGCAAGCTTCCGCCCGCTGAGAGATCAGGTTCACACCTGACGGTAGCGGTTTACGATGGGGAGGCGGCGGTCGCGGCCGAAGGCGCGGGGAGTGATCTTGACGCCGGGAGGGGCCTGGCGGCGCTTGTACTCGTTGCGATCCACTGCGGTGATGACCTGGCGTACGACCGCCGAGTCGAAGCCCATGTCCAGCATCTCGGCGTAGCTGCGGTCGTCTTCGACGTATGCCTGGATCACGGGATCGAGGATGTCATACGGAGGGAGGCTGTCTTCGTCCAACTGGTCTTCGCGTAGCTCGGCGCTGGGAGGCTTGTCGATGATGGCAGTGGGTATGACGTCGTCGCTTCCGCCGAACAACTCGCCGTGGGCGTTGCGCCAGCGGCTGAGGGCATATACGGTCATCTTGTGCACGTCTTTTAGTACAGCGAAGCCGCCGGCCATATCGCCGTAAAGCGTGGCGTACCCCATGGCCATCTCGGACTTGTTGCCTGTGGTCAGCACGATCCAGCCGAACTTGTTAGACACGGTCATCAGCACGTTGCCTCGGATGCGTGCTTGGACGTTCTCCTCGGCAACGTTGGGCGTGGTATCGGCGAAACGCTGCTCCAGCATCTCGGCGAATGCGGCGTGGGCAGGTTCGATGGGAATTTCCCAGAACTCGATGCCGAGGTTCCGCGCCAGATTCGCAGAGTCATCGACGCTGCCGGAGGAGGAATACCGCGACGGCATTGTAATGCCCAGCACGTTCTCGGGCCCCAGCGCATCGGCGGCGACCACCGCGGTGAGGGCCGAGTCTATTCCGCCCGACAGCCCGACGATGGCCTTGCTAAACCCAGTCTTTACGAGGTAGTCGTGGGTTCCCATCACGAGGGCCCGGTAGATTTCCTCGGTCTCCCCAGCTTCAGCGAAAGCAGGTGAGGATGGGACTGGTGGGCGTTCGCGATTCGCCGGGTAGCCGGAAACTCTGACAACTTTCGGAGAACCCACCGCCTCCAGATCTGCATCACAGCTACTGTCTTCAAATTGGGGCGCGGGTTGTGTCGCAGAGTCGACTTGTATGTCTGCCAGTATCATCGCTTCCCGGAAGGCGGGACCACGGGCGACCAGTTCTCCCTGGGGGTCGCAGATCATGCTGTTGCCGTCGAAAACCAGCTCGTCCTGCCCTCCGACGGTGTTCAGGTATGCCACGTAGAGCCCGTTTTCCACTGCCCGGCTACCCACGATGCTACCTGCGCGGTAGGCGCTCTTGCCGGCATGAAACGGCGAGGCGTTGATGTTGACGATCAGCTCCGCTCCCGCCCTGCGCTGGACCGAAGACGGCCCCATTTCGTACCAGATATCCTCGCAAACGTTGACACCCACCTGCACTCCGTTGATCTCGTAGACGGGACAAGCGCTCCCCTTGACGAAGTAACGCTCTTCGTCGAACACACCGTAGTTGGGCAGGAAAATCTTGTCGTAGGTGTCAATCAGCTTTCCGTCGTAGCCGATAGCTGCTGAGTTGGCGACGCCAGTCCCTCGGGGGTGGACGTATCCGAGAACCACAGCCATTCCATGGGAGGCGGCAACCACTTCGTGCATGGCGGCGACGTTGGCGTCGACAAAGGACTTCTTGAAGAGGAGGTCTTCTGGTGGATAGCCCGTGGTGGCGAGCTCGGGGAAAGCCACGAGGTCAGCACGGGACTCGCGGGCTTGCTGCAGGCACTCCAGCATCCGTGAGGTGTTGCCGGGGATGTCTCCTACGGTTAGGTTGATCTGGGCCAGCGCCAAGCGAAACGTGCGGGCCATTTCCAAGCCTGATGAAAGTTTCGCAAAAGTATAACACTTGACTTTCCATACCTGCTTTACCTGCTTTTTAAATCGTGGGACCGGAACCCTGCGGGCTGTTGTGGAGGGCACTTAGTTGGCCCATAGGCAACCGGCCTTAAGAATGCCTGCCGCAAAGTCGTGACTGAACTCGCCGGAAGACCAGTTGTCATTGGTTCGCCAGTTACGCCGCCCACAGACCAAAAGAGCCAGAAACGAAAGCTATTGGGGCCGGACATTGATTCAAGAGATCAGATACAGATAGGCGTGATGATAAACTAGCGCGAATCTGAAACAGGAAAGATCTGCCTCAAAGAATGTCCAGCGCCACCACCATCAAGGCTCGACTGGCGAGACGGCTGCCCGTCTACTACGGATGGGTTGTGTTTGCCGTCGCCAACCTGCCAAGCTTCGGCGCCCGGCCCGTGGCGTCCGTCGCGGTGCTGTCGGTCTTCGTGATCCCCATGACCGACGAGTTCGGATGGTCGCGCGGCCTCTTTTCCGGGGCGGTGAGCCTTGGCGCCGTCTTTGGGCTGGTGATGTCGCCGTTCGCGGGACGGCTGATCGACCGCTATGGCTCTGGCGTGATATTGGGCGGGTGCTCAGCGATTGTGGGAGCCTGCGCCCTGCTGCTGGCGTTGGTGTCCCAGGCCTGGTCGTTCTACGCCATCTACGTGCCAGGACGCGCAGTATTCTCCAGCCCGCTGGAACTGGGAACCACTACCGCAATCAGCAACTGGTTCATCCGGCGGCGCCCAATGGCACTGGCGTGGTTCGGAGCAGCCCAAGGTGTGGGGCTGGGGCTGCTGCCCCTGGCGGCTGCCATGTTCATCGAAGGATATGGTTGGCGGGCGGCCTGGGTTTCGCTGGGAGTATTCACCGTTGCTACCGGCGTCCTGCCGCCGTTGCTACTGATGGCCCGCCGCCCTGAGGACATGGGGCTGGAGCCCGACCTGAGTGCGGAAGAGAGGCAAGAGCGCTCGGACGTAAATGCGGGCCTACGTGCTGCCCGACCTGTCCCCTGGCGGGATACGGACTACACTGTGCGGGAGGCGGTGCGTACCCCAGCTTTCTGGATACTGGCGTTCTTTTCGATGGTGGGCTTTATGGCGCAAGCCGGCGTCAGCCTTCATCAGACGGCCCACTATGTCGACGCCGGGGTGTCTCACGGCCAAGCCGCATTGGTCGCCACGTCTTTTGCCCTGGGCCAGATACCGGGCGGAATGATCTGGTCGGTGGTCGGACGGCGTATGCCGGTGCGACTCATGCTGGCGATTTCGGCGACCTGGCTGACGGGTGGCGTGTTCGGTATCGCCTTCAGCGATCAACTGGGATGGGGGATATGCTTCGCATTCCTGTTCGGTTCCGGAGTCGGCGGTCTGCACACACTGCTGCGCCTGGCATGGGCTGACTACTATGGACGCATCCACCTGGGTGCGATCCGGGGATTGACACTACCGGCGCAGATTGGCGGTCAAGCAATAGGGCCGGTGGTCTCCGGGTTCATGTTCGATGCCAGCGGCGGCTATCGAGCACCCTTCGTCATATTCGGCACGGCGGTAGGCTTGGCGGCGCTGCTTGTGTTGGCTGCAGTGCCGCCAAGAAAAGAGGACAGGGCATCCTTACCTTAGCGCGCCTGGTATATAGCGACGGGCCCCGCCTCGCCTGTCTCACTCGGACTGTCGAAAAACGGGGGCATCTGAACCTGCCACCGCCTTCCTGCTGACCACGGCAAACAACGGATCTCCGGGTGGGCTGTCTTGAGGATTGAGGAACAGCCCCTGGATGTCCTCGAAATTTCCTGCCGATTCCATGTAGGTACCCACCAGGTCCACCCGTCCCCGATCGCTGGACGCGCGCCAGATATAGACTGCCTTGGTGGCGAACATCCGGTTGGAGAAGCTGACGATGAACACGCCGGAGGGTTTCAGGATGCGGTTGACTTCCTGAAACGTTTCCACAGGGTGAACCAGATATTGGGCCGAAACTGTTATCAGGACTGCGTCAAAGGTCCCATCTTCGAAAGGTAATTCCGTGTTCCGGTTGACATCGTGGACCACAACCTCGTCCAGGTCGGGGTTGTCCACCATCTCCTCGCGGTTCAAACCCAACCCAACCAACCGCGTCTTGGCATGCCCCTTGGGCCAGTGGGAGCGCCAACTGCTCATAAGATCGAGAACGATTGAATCCGGAGAGACCATTTCCTCGATGAGGCGGCTGACTGCCGCAATGGCGCCGGCATCGATATGCACCACCTTGCGGGCCTGCAGATAGAATTGGCGGTCATCTCCCTCGTCCATCCGTTCAAAGTTCTGGGGTGTAAACTCAGTCATCGCCATATCCTCCTCCCGGCTTGCGCCGGATTTTAACACGCGGTCCGGCGATTCCCGCTGCCCGATTGAAGCAGACCGGCTCATTAAAGACAGGATAATCAGAGTGACAATGCAGATATAGGCCAGTGGGGCTAGGCAAGGGCGAAATTTACGTTAAAATTCCGACTTTAACAGTGGTTGGAAATTCGCGCTCACCCTGGCCCTCTTCGAGCGATAGAGGGTACATGTCGGGGATGGAGAAATGACGCAACAGCAGGAAACACGGCAGGGGCACCCGTACTTGATGTACGACGCCATAATGCGTCAGCCAGCAGCGATGGAGGAGATGCTGAAAAAGCACTCCAATACCGTGCAGCCCGTGGCGGCAGAACTGGCCAGGAGGCGTCGTGTCTTCATCGTAGGCATTGGCACTTCATGGCACGCCGCCCTGGTCGCGGGACACTGGTTTCGCAAGTTCTCCGAAGATGGTCCGGTGATCGAAGTTCTCCACTCCTTTGAGTTCTGCGCTTACCCGCCTCCTTTGACCGAAGATGACGGGGTTGTGGTAATCAGCCATCGGGGTACCAAAACCTATTCTTACCTGGCCCTGGAGATGGCAAAGAGCAGCGGGGCATACACCGTTGCCATCACGTCCACCGACCCGGGCCCCAGGATCACCGTTGCCGACGTGCAGCTCCAGACAGTGGGACAGGAACGCTCGGCGGCTTTCACCATCAGCTACACGGCGGGCCTGATGGTTCTGGGGATGCTGGCATCGGCCATGGGTGGCTGGACGGACAAGAGCGGCGACGTTGCCCAGATGCGGGCCCGCCTTGACGAGATTCCTGCGGCCATGGAGCAGGTGACGGCTCGGCTGTCTGAATTGCAGCGGGCGACAAGACGGTTCCAGAGCCGGGAACGTTTTATTTGCGCAGGATGGGGCCCCAACACCGCTTCGGCCTACGAGGTGGCCCTCAAGATCAAGGAGACCAGCGCGTGCGACAGTGAGGGTCTTCAGATCGAGCAATTACTGCATGGCCCGTTCTGCTCTGTCGACCAGAAGTGCCTGGTAACGCTGGTGGCTCCGCCCGGTCCTGGCTACGAGAGGGCTATGAACGTCGCCCGGGCGTCTGCTGACGTGGGCGCACCGGTCTGGGGGTTGGTACAGGAGGGAGACACCCTCCTCTCCGCCCTTTGCACCGAGCGTTTCACCCTGCCGGTTGTGGCCGAGTTCTGGAGCCCGCTGTTGTATGTGCTGCCCCTGCAGCTTTTCACTTACTACCTGGCGCTGGCCCGTGGCGCCCACCCGGACCTGTTCCAGCAGAACAATCCGAGGCAGGCTGCGGCCCGACGCCACTACGAACTCTAATTAACGTCCTCACCTTTGCCCTTTTGCATTGGGACTGCGAAGTGGAGAAAACTGGCAAATAGCCAATGGCATGACGGGAGAAAAAATGGCGTCAAACGAACAGCAGGAAGTACTGGCCGGTATCGCCGAAAGTCGGGGCTACACCTTGGAAATGCACGGAATAATGGCCGCCGCAGATCCGGCATGGGTCGAAAAATACAATGGGTTCATCGAGGCCACCTACACCGGCGAGCGCACCCTCGACCGCAAGACAAAGGAGTTGCTCCAAGTGGCTGTGGAGGCCGCTCTGCGTGCCGACGTCGACCAGATCCAGGCCCACGTCCGCGTCGCCCTCCGCGAGGGCGCGACCCCCACCGAAATCCTGGAGGCGCTCCAGTGCGTTGCCATGCCAATGGGAGGCTTGGCATTTCGCCGTGGACTCCAGGCCTGGGCCGCCGAGACGGGGTTTAACCCTGAGGGTTAGGAACTAGCCGCGGGACAAGAAAAGGCCAAAGGACTGCTGTGAACGTTGACGGACAATCCTTTGGCCCGATGGCTTTCAGTCGTTAGCCCCTAACTCACTTTTGCCAGTTGACGCGGTTGCTCAGCGTACCGATCTCGCTGATCTCGATGTCGCAGAGGTCGCCGTCCTTCATGTTCTCAGTGGCACCCTCGGTGCCCATCCACAAGACATCGCCCGGGACAAGCGTCAGGTACTTGCTCATCTCACTGATGTAGTGCCGGACGCCGAATAGCGCAGTCGCCACATCGTACTCGCCCACAACGCGGTCGTTGACGCGGATGACCACGTGAAGGTCGTCGGGGTTCAAGTCAGTAACGATCCACGGCCCCATGGGCTTGAAGGTATCCGTGTTTTTGGCCCGCCACATGGTCCGGTCGTTGCGCTGCCAGGTGCGCTCGCTGACGTCGTTGCCTATCGTGTACCCCAGGACGTAGTCCAATGATTCGGTCTCGGTGACGTTGCGGCAGGTCTTGCCGATTACGACCACCAGCTCCCCCTCGTACTGTAGCTGCTCGGTGGCGTCGGCTGGCACGATGATGTCGTGGCCATGAGGCACCAGGGCGTTAATGGCCCGGTAGCCGACATCGGCCCTCTTGGGCAGGTCCGGCTCCTGACCACGCATTTGAGCCGCCCAGGTAACGTGTTCGGGATAGTTGATGCCGGCGGCATAGAACGTGGGCGGGATGACAGGCACTTCAAGCTGGATGGAGTCGAGACCGTGGGACTTGCCAGTTTTTGAGTGTTCGCCAAAGGGAGTTCCGGATACCTCGTGCACCGATTCCCCTTCGATGATGCCGTAAGAGGTCGATCCATTGGCGGTAAATCTGCACCACTGCATAGGCTTGCCTCCTCAATTTGCGGGCATTTTGTCTGTGTTATGCTGACCGGAACAGCGGATAACAGGACTACATTGTCGAAACAATTTTAATTCAAGGGAAGCGAATATGCGATTGGAAGGAAAGGCGGCGCTAATTACCGGTGCCAGCCGCAATATCGGCAGGGAGATCGCCCTGACCTTTGCCCGTGAGGGCGCAGACCTGGTGCTGAACACCCGGCAAAGCGCGAAGGAACTCGATGAGGTGGCGGCCCAGTGTTTGGAGCTTGGCGTCCGGACCGTCACCGCCGTAGCAGACGTCGGCGATCCGGGCTCGGTGCGCCAAATGGTGTCCGAGGGCATCTCCGAGCTCGGCAAGATCGACGTGCTTGTGTCCAACGTCGCCATCCGGCCTCATAAGCCGATAACCGACGTTTCGGACGACGAGTGGCTGCAGGTGATGAACACCAACCTGAACTCGGCGTTCTACCTCAGCAAGGCTGTGCTGCCGGGAATGCAGGAGCGACGCACCGGCAGCATTATTGCGCTGGGCGGGCAGTCGTCCATCACCGGACGGCCGAACACGACGGCTGTGACGGCGGCCAAGACCGGACTGCTCGGGCTTATTCGTGCCATTGCCGCCGAGGCTGCGCAATACAACGTGCGGGCCAACATGGTAAACCCAGGTGCTACCGATACCAGCCGCGAACACCCTGAGTGGTATCCCGAGTTTCAGAGTGGTACGGCTCGTGGTTCCGCAGAGCACCTTCGAGACCTGCCTATGGGACGGCAGGCCACAGTGCAGGATGTCGCCAATGCGTGCCTGTTCTTTGCCAGCGACGAGTCGGCGTATATCACCGGCGACAGTGTGAATGTTATGGGAGGCCGCTATATCGTCTAGAGGTTGTCCGTCAGCTCCCAGGCGGCGGCAGCTGCGCCCAGCAGGCCGGAGTTGTCTCCCAGGACAGAGGGCACGAGGTCGAACACCTTGTGCAATTCGCTCATAAGTCGCTCGTGGATACCCTGCCTTATTCGGGGGAGCAGGTTGAGCTGGGTCAGTCCCTCCGAAACCCCTCCGCCCAGGATGATCAGGTCCGGGTTGAACAGGTGGACGACGTTGGCCAAACCGATCGCCAACCCCTCCACCGCGCGGGCGATGACCGCATGGGCGAAAGTGTCGCCCTGCACCGCTGCGGCCACGACCGCTCTCGCCGAGAGATCTTCCGGCGACAGCGCGGCGAGCGCCGAGTCCCGGTTTCGGCCTTCTGACAGCCTGGCCCTTGCGTAGGCCGCGATGGCCGTGCCCGATGACACCGCCTCCAGGCAGCCCCGTTTTCCGCACTGGCAGGGCGGCGCGCTGGTCGTTGTGTCAATGGTGGTGTGGCCCACTTCGGCCGTAAGCCCGTTGGCCCCCAGGAGGAGCGAGCCGCGCTCCACCACCCCGCCGCCGATGCCAGTGCTTACAGTGACGTAGAATAGGCTTCGGTGAGGCCTGCCTGCCTGGGCCGCGTCTCTTCCGGCTCCGAAATGAAATTCGCCAATGGCAGCCATGTTTGCGTCGTTGCCCAGGGCCACGGGCAGGCCGTACCTCTCGTGCCAGATCTGTTTCAGTGAGATGCCGTCCAGGGGCATCAGGTTCGGCGGCTGGTAAAGCGTGCCGCTCTCCGGGTCCACTGGTCCCGCCACCGCAATTCCTATGCTGTCGGCGTGGATTCCCTCGAGCCCGAATGCCTCTGCCAGCAGCGTATCTGCCAAC
This sequence comes from Dehalococcoidia bacterium, assembly GCA_965215675.1. GTDB lineage: Bacteria > Chloroflexota > Dehalococcoidia > Lucifugimonadales > UBA3495 > VXOI01. Next base: position 1,664,309 of record OZ244112.1, read on the forward strand.
GCGAGGTACTGGGCAGTGCCTCCGCCCCTGGGGTTTGGGCGGCGAGCCTGCCACAAGACCTCGCCTTGCCGGTCTATCAAGCCTGCCCTGCACCACGTTCCGCCCCAGTCCACGGCCAGCACGGCTGGGGTATTCGGCTGGTCTGTCATATCAGTGCCCCTCGGTGAAGTAAGGGCTGGATTCCAGCTGGAGTCGTGATGTCGCTGGGTCGTCTGTCCCGGCTAGCCACCCAGCATGGAATCCAGGATTTGACGCAGCCTCTCGGCGTCGACCGGCCCGGAGAACTTGCGTACAATCCGGCCTTCGGAATCGATGAAGAACTTTTCGGGAATTCCTCTCACGCCGTAGCTGATGGCGATTTCACCCCCATCGTCTATGCCGTTGGGGTATTTGTGGCCCTGTTCCTGTAGGAACAATTCAGCGTCTCCTGCATTGTCCCACAAGTTGACACCGACGAACTCCACGCCGAGGTCACGATATTCTCCGTACACCTGCGCCAACGCCGGAGCCTCCTCACGGCAGGGCGGGCACCATGAGGCCCAGAAATCAAGCATCACGACTTTCCCGCGCAGGTCCGTGCTGCCGATTTCGCCACCTCCCACCAGCGACATAACGAATGGTGGGGCGATTTCTCCGTCGGTGTCCATCTCGATGGTGCGTTCGTTTACGGCCAGACCGCCCCTGGCGGGACCGGAAGTCGCAGAAGCCCAAGCCAGGATCGCCAGCAACGCAAAGACCGGAACAGCCACGGCCGCAATGATGAGCGTGCGTCGTCCAAAGGGCAGGCTACGGCGCCGTTGTTGGTCCGGCACCTCACCTGCCGCGCTGACGCTCTGATATTCCGGGGGCGATGCCATTATTCTTCAGCCGTGGGATCATTGCCCAGCGCGCGAGTTACCAGCGGCGTGCGCTGGCGCTGGTAGTCTTCCTGGTCCATTTCACCGTGCTGGAAACGATCGTCCAAGGCCGCCAAGCGGGCGACAAGCTCTGCTCGCTCGTACGAGGCGGGCGCCCCGAACGTGCCAATCACACTTGGGTCCCCACTATCCGGCGCCGTAGCAAGGCCTTGGCGTCGGAACAGGCCGAGCAACAGGAGCGCCAGGAGTACGGCCCCCATTGCGGAGGGAATGGCGGTGATCCAGAAAGAGCCGTCGGACAATGCGGTGCCTACCCTCGCCAGAAGGCCAGGCTCGGGCAGGCCGCCGAATGACATCTGGATCCCTGGCCCAGGAGGGATGTCGCGCCCTTCCCAGGCACGATAGACCTCGTTTCCGATCCCAACCGGCGGACGGGGAGTTAACCCGTTGATCGCCAGTCGGTCCCAACGCTCCGGTACTAGCACCTGGAATATGTCGGCCCCTTGGGGCAGGCTGTTGCGGTATTCCAGGATGTCTCCCGCGTATGGAAAGTTGTATGCGAAGTCCACGCTGTGCTGCCCGGGTGGTACTGCAGCCGTCAAGGCAAATCCCGAGCCCACCGAAATGATCTCGCCACCCCGCAGATTCGACTGCACCGTGACGTCAGCGGCCTCTGGCGGGAGCGCGAACCGCATAAAGCTGAACATCCCTGGGCGAGCAGTTTCCAGGTTAGGGCGCAGGGTCATATCAGTGGGGTTGGTGAAACGCACGAACTCGGTGGCAGTAGCGATTCTTCGAGCAACATCAAACCCGGATATGACCATTACCTGGCGCTCTACCCGAATGATCCCGGCGTCCTCCGTCGGCTCGTAAACCGTGATCACCACCTCGTCCGCTAGCTGTTCGTCAATAAGCGACTGCCCATAGAAGACGCTTTGATAGTCCACGCTTATGGTATAGCTGCCTCCTGCAACAGCCGAAACTTCGTCAAATAAAAAGCTGCCGTCTGGTTCAGCCACCGTTGACCCGGTGCCACTCAGGGTGCCGTCCGGTCCGGATACCAGCATCAGCACCGCAAGGTCCCCCTGAATTTCAGCACCGGCAGTTCCATTGGCCACCCGGCCACGAATAGTCAGGGTCTCCTGGGCCGGAGCGGACTGTGGGAAAGCAAGGATCGTTGCCGAAACCCCGCACAGGATCAGGGCCGCCAGCAGTAGCAAGCGAATGGAAGGCGCCCCGGCGGGTCCGCCTTTCAGCCTGGGTGGGGGCATTAAAGTTCCGTCATCTGCCGGGATGATGTGGAAGGACTTTCCGATTGCTCTTCGCCGAGCGTCACCGATGACAGCGATGCACTGCAATGTGGGCAAGTAGCGCCGTCTGGCTTGCTGGCGGCGTTCAATGTGAGCGGCGCGTCGCACTGGGGGCACGAACGCCAGACTTTCATCCCTCCTGCCCGAGCCCGGAGCACTTCCCGTTCCAGGAGGAGTTCGGGAGGAGCGTCCCCGTTCTCAAGCTGCTCCTTTATCAAAACCGCGATTTGCTGCCGGTAGGAATGCAGTTGCTGGAGGTAGTCTTCTTCAGGCACGTTCTCCAGCTGGTACTCCAGGTCCAGTGTGTCGATCGAATCGAACAGCGAGTCAATTCCAACGCCATTCTGATCTGGCAGCTTTGCAGTTGATGCCAATTCCCGCTGCGGTTCCCTGTTTCGAAGAAAGGAGTAGCCCACCATCACAAGGCTGAAGCAGGCGAGTGCTGACCCGACAAGAATGGCGAATATCGTTTGCGCGTCCATACTCGCAGTCTAACAGCCTGGCTGCGGAAGAGGACTCAGTAGCGGTTTCAGGATCATCGGCCCAGGGATGCAGCGGCCGTTACGCCTGAAGGAACCCGGGCCGGTAAACGGGAGGGTTCCGGCCACAGGGCGATAATTGTTCCCAGTACCATCACTGGACCGGCCACCCACATCCACCAGATCAGCGGATTCACGAGGAGACGGAAGCCCACGTCACCGTCCGGCAGGTTCTCGCTGGGCACCACGTAGAAGTCCTCGACCGGTGTAGAACGAATGGCAGCACGAGTGGAGGCCATGTTGAAGCTTGGGTAAAAGGCCCGGTTGGGGCTCAAGGTATCGAGCATCTCCCCGTCCCTGTACACTTCCACCGACGAAATGTACTCGGTGCGATTGCCAAAGGGGATCAGCGTTGTGCCCATGTACCTGATTTCGTAGTTCTCTATTGTAGCCGTCTCTCCTGGGGATAGGACCACGTCTTTCTGAGAGCTGAAGAACGATGTCCCCACAATCCCCAGTGCCACCATAAGCACGGACAGGTGCACGATGTAGCCGCCATAGCGCGGGCGGTTGGCCCATATGAGCTGAACGAAAGCCGACGCGTGCTCCTGGATGTGCCTGGCCACGCTGCGGTCGCCGGACGAAAGGGCACGAGCCCTGGCCCTGGCTCCCCGGAACCATTCCATAAGTATTCCCGTGGCCACGAATGCGGCCAGCCCATAGGCGACCAGGGCGTATTCCTTGCGCAGTCCTACTGCCAGCAGGACAACGACAGCAATCACGGCCACGCCCGCCGGTACCGCCAGGGCACGGCGAATGCTGGCCCAGTTGGCCCGGCGCCATGGCAGCATCGGCCCAATGCCCATCAGGAACAACAGACCCAGCATCAACGGCCCGTTTACCTGGTCGTAGAAGGGTCTGGCTACAGTTATCTCCTCGCCGCTGGTCAGGCGGGATATGAGCGGATAAACAGTGCCCCAAAGGGTCACAAAGGCTATCGCCAACAGCAGAAGGTTGTTGACCAGGAAAGCTGCCTCCCGCGACAGCATGGAGTCAAGGTTCTGCGCGCTTTTTAGGAGCGGGTAGCGCCAGAAGAAAACCACGAAGGGCACGATTACGCCGACCGCCAGGAATAACAGGAATACCCAACCCAGACTGGACGCACCGAAGGAGTGCACTGATGGGACCGACCCACCCCGGTTCATGAACATTCCATACAGTGCCAGTCCGAAGGCGATGTTTATCAGGGCGATATTCCACATCCGGAACATTCCACGCCGCTTCTGCACCATGATGGAGTGGATAAACGCGGTCAGGGCCAGCCATGGCATGAATGCGGCATTTTCCACGGGGTCCCAGAACCAGTAGCCGCCCCAGCCCAGGATGGTGTATGCCCACCACGAGCCGAGTAACAAGCCGGATGCCAGCAGTGCCCAGGTAAAGATGCCCCACACCCGCCCGGGGTCGACCCATTCATCTCCCGTCTTGCGGGCCAGCAACGATCCAAGGGCGAAGGAAAAAGGTATGGTGATTCCCACCAGACCCGCCATCAGGGCCGGAGGGTGAAAGAACATACCGAAGTGGGTCAGCAGTGGGTTGATGCCTTCGCCGTCGGCTGGCACGAATGGCAGTTTCTCGAACGGATTGGCCATAACGGCGGTCACGGCAAGGAAAAACGTCAGGACGAGCATCATCACGCCGGTGGTATAGGGCAGTGCGTCCCGCACCTTCTCAGGCGCTCGCCATACGGCTATCGCAGCCATCGCGGACAGCACCATTGCGATGTACAGCAGCGACCCCTCGTTCCCGGCGTAAAAGGCCACCCACGTGAACTTGTCGGGCATCGCCAGGTCGCTGTGTCTCGCGACATAGGCGATCTCAAAGTCCCTGCCAATGAAGGCCACGACCAGGCTGAGGGTGGAAACGAACAGAACGACCATTGTGGCGTACATCGCGGCCTGGGCACTTTCCGCAAGTGCCGCCGACCCACGCATCTTCCCAGCCACGGAGCCGACGGATGAGTAGGCCGCCAGGGCCAGGGCCAGCCAGAGGCTGATTGCACCCAGGTCACCCATTCGCGGTACCGCTTTCCGGTTGGCGTTCTGGCCCGCCCGTTGTACCTCGAGGCCGCTCGTCAGTTTCCTGCTCTCGGCCTGTCTCTGAAGGTTGTGATCGGCCAGCCGAAGACCCCCTGCGTGAGGCGAGCAGACGATCAGCAATTTCCAGGTAGGGAGCCAGTTCCGGATCGTCCGTCGATTGTGACGGCGACTGTGCCTGAGTCGCGGAGGCGGTTGCCGTCGCCGGCGCGGCCCGCTGGCGCCCCGTCATCGACCGGATTACCAGGAACACGCCAGCCAGCCCGGCAGCGACGCCGACGATGGGCAGAATCCAGGCCAGCAGGTTGGCCCCGGACTTTGGGGGCGCTGCCAGAATGTCAGGACCGTAGCGATCAACGAAATAACCCAAGATATCCTCGCGCGTCTTGCCCTCGGCAAGCATCTCCCGTACTACGGCCCTCATCTGGAAAGAGATTTCCACCTGGGCCTGGTCGATGGTTTCGGCAGGGCATACCGGGCACATGATCATGCGATCTATCGATTGCGCCTCTTTCTCCAAGGCCTCGTCCGCGCTCTGTCCATGGACCGGAGCGGCCAAAATGAGGGCCAGGATGAGAGCCATAGAAAAAGCGCACATTGACCACAGAGAGATATTCTTGCTTACGTTCAAGAATTCCCCGCGCCTATTGTGCGCTATTTGTTCGAAGGCGGTCAGCTGCCGCTACGGGAGCGTGCCAACATACTGAATGATGGCTTGGCGTTCGTCCTCGTTGAGCAACTTCCCGAAGGGCGGCATCACGGAATTAGGGCCAAATGGCCGCACGGAACTCTTGAGATAACCTTCGATCACATTAGGTTCCAGCACTGTAAGGTCTGGCGGCCTGGGTTCATTCGTTTCGGGGTCAAAAATGTTGTACTGGTAACCGTATCCACCATCAGCCGGGCTCTTGGTCATGCGCTGCAGCACCAGGCCGCTATCCTTGCCGTCGGTACCGTGGCACATCTGGCAGTTCACGTCGAAGAGATGCGCTCCCGAATCATCGGTCGTGTTGGGCGGAGCGGGATAGAAGGCGATTGCACCGTCCACGCCGGAAAGACGCGGCGGTTCGTGTGACTTGAATGACTGCTGGTAGTGCTGCTCGTAGAAGATATCCACGGGGTAGGCACCAGAGGTGCAGCCCGCCAACGCAAGGGCGGCAACCAGCGCAGCTCCGAAAAGCAGCAGGCTAATCAGCGACCTGTGCGCTCCGCCCTTCCGGGCAATAGAGCGTAAGTGGTCTTCCGACACGGCGGGTCGGCCTGGATTGTTTATGAACCGGCTGAACATCAGGACGCCGACCTCTAATTCTCGCGTACCACGTCGATGGCGCCCGCCTGCGTGAACAGCGTGGAAACCTGGGTCAGCTGTTCCTCTTCGACATTGGCCAGCACGCCGATATACCCTTCGGTGATTCGTGTGTCGTAGAGGCCTTGCTTGAAACTGGGCAGCCTCGATTCAAATACTATGCCGATGATCGTGAATATGATTGCCGTCAGCATGGTGCTTTCGTACGTTACCACGGCCATCGGTGGGAGGGACAGAATTGGCTTACCCGCCTGCACCAGGGGGTAGGCCATCTGGGTCATCGAGGTCAACAGTATTCCTATAGTCAACCCGACCAGCGCTCCACACAAGGGGAATATGTACAGGCGGTGCCCCTCGTGTCGCTCGCCGAAAGCTCCCTCAGGGTAGGGCGTGTCGGTCAAAAAGTCGTAGTCGGTGGGGGCCACGCCAGCGCCCTGCAAGGCGTCCCCAGCCTCGGCCGCGTAGTTCGCGTCCTCAAACAGCCCCAGTATCGGTCGTTTAGCCATTGTTCAGTTCCCTCTTCTAGAATCCCGATATTATCGGGATAGCGGGGAGTTAGTCCTCCCTGTAGACGGCCGGAATGGTCACCCGGCCTACTTTTATCTCAGTGCGTAAGATCTCCGCTTCCTTGATGTCATATAGCGGGATCAGGGGCACTACCCGGGCGATGAGCAACATCAGCATGGAAACCAACGCGAATGTGGCGCCGATGATGGTCCACTCCACCGCACTGGGAGCGTAGACCGTGTACCAGCTGAAGGTGAACACCTGCTTGTTCTGCAGGCCGGGCACGATGATTATGAACCTCTCCAGCCACATTCCGATGTTCACCGAAATACAGGCGGTCGACATAATCCACAGGTTGCGTCGGAACGCCCTTGGCAGCCACAGCGCTACAGGCAGGAAATAGGTCGTAAACACGAAGATCATCATCCAGATGTTCCACGGGTTCTGCATGAACTGTAGATCGCGCACCGCCAGTTCATCCGCCTCCCTGCCGTAGAAGCCGAAGATTATCTCCATTACAAAGAAGTAGAACCAGCCGGTGGCTACGACAATGAGCAGGCGACCCAGGGCGTCGATGTGCTCGTGGCGGATGTAATTCTGCCAGCCATAGATGTAGCGCAGAATTATCATCACGAAGGCTACGGCGGAGACGCCGGAGTGCACCGCTCCAACCACGAAATAGGGCGCGAATATGGTGGAGTGCCAAGTCTTTACCGACACAGCCATACCGAAGTCCCAGGACACTATCGAGTGCACCGAGACGAACACTGGCAGTATCAGTGCCGACAGCAACACGCCCGCAATAATCTGGAGCTTCCACTGCCTGGGATTGCCACGCCATCCCATGGCGAGAATCGTGTAGATGCGATGGGTCATTCCCGTGGTGCGGTCGCGAAGGACAGCGAAGTCAGGAATCAATGCCACCAGCACGAACAGGATGCTGGAGGTGAGGTATGTGTAGACCGCACTGGGGTCCCAAACCAGGGGAGACCGCACGTTGGGCCAGATACCCCGCGCGTAGTCGTAGGGCATAAACGGGATGGTGTAGATCCAGTAGATGGTACGCCAAGGACGGCCCGTGTGAATCAGAGGCATCATCATGGCCGTCATCAGTGAGAAGACGGTCAGGATCTCGGCAGCCCTGGTGGCCGGGCGGCGCCACTCGGCCTTGGACAAGCGCAGGATGGCGGAGAGCATCACGCCAGCGTGGCTGATGCCGATCCAGAACACGAAGTTGGTGATGAAGAACCCCCACATCACCGGGCGGTTCAGCCCTGTAACCCCGAATCCCTTGTTGACCAACAGACCTGCCGCACTGAACCCTCCCAGCACAATCAGGCCGAGGATGGTCACTGCAATTGCAAACCACTTCGGCGAGTGCAGAATTGATGTCAGCAACTCGCGGTTGATCTGCCGGTAGGATATGGGCGTCCTGCCTTCCTGCATGTTCTAGCAATCTGGAGCTAGGAGTGAATCTTGGGCTCCGCTCAACTGGCCCGTTTGGACCGAGCGAGTCGAGGCCATGTTCCTCACTTCTCTCCGCTCTCTCCTTTTATTCGGGTTTCGCCAGCACCAGGTACTCGCCCCTGATGAAGCGCGACATTTTCTGATATAGGCGCCTTCCTTGACTTCCCAGACGGAAAGGACCGGCAGTATGCGGGTGGCCAGCAGGTATATGAAGATGGCCCCGCCGATGCCGCCAACGACTATGAAAATATCCCAGATATCGGGGTACGCCGCGGGAGGGACGTGATCGAGGAAGGGGGCGAAGATATTGCCCGAGTTAGCCCCGCCCACAAACACGCGGACGCTGAACATCAAGGCTCCCAGCGCAGCCGAAAGTCCGGCCAGTGGCGGACCCCAGGCACTGCGACGCACCGGGTTCCACAACAAGAGGAGGAACGGGATGACAAAGCTGAGCGCTAGGTTGGCTACGAAAACTCCGCCGTAGGACTCGCCAAACAGGTACTTGATTATGTTTTGTTCCACCACCAGCCGTCCGAACCAGAAGGTGATGAAAAAGGCGAACAGGTGGTATGCCCAAAGCAGCGTCAGTCCCAGCAGGACCTTACTGGCGGACCAGAACACCGCCTTGCCATAGTACTCGTGGTAGCCTCCCCATCGCCGCATGATGTACAGGACGACGAGGCAGGTGCCGAGGGCAACCTGGAATCCAGTGAGGCTGTAGATAACCGGAAAGATCGAGTCTTTCCAGCCAGGAATCATGCTCTGCGCATAGTCAGAACTGATGATGAAGTGCACGAATATCAGGAGCATGAAGTAGAAGGCGCCGAGCATGGCCAAGCCAGCCTTTTGCGCGTTCCACTGCCGCTTGGTGCCGTACCAGTGCCCCGCCAGCCTGCGATAGAGCCAGCCGCGGAAGCCGGCCGCGGTGTTCCGGGCCTCGGCCATGTCAGGCACCGCTGACAGCCACAGTATGAACATCGCGGTAACGGCCAGTCCTGCAATCCCCGCCATATCCCAGGCGTGTGGCGCACCGATGGGTCCCTCGAACCAGATCGTTCGGCGGATTTCCAACTCGTGTGCTCCGCCATGGGACGGGTTCGGGTTGGCGATTGGCGGGAGTATCATCATCATCGGAATGAAGGCGATGATGTTGAAAATGCCAACGACCGCAAAGAGCTCGGAGACGCGGGACAAGGGTCGGCGCCAGTGGCTCTTGGTGAACCTGAATGCCACCGCTGCCACCGGGGCGGCGCTGGTGACCATGAAAACGTACGAGAAGGTCGCCATGTAATAGCCCCACGGCGCTCGGTCGTCGAATCCATCGGCGGCAGCGCGGGCTACGAACCCAACCACTCCCAATACCAGCAAGGCAAAGGTCAAGACCATAGCAAGGGTCAGGGGCCCGGGCATGGCGGAGATCTTCGCCGCCATATCGCGGGTCATCACCCTGGGATTGGGGAATATCCACATCCCGGGATAGTGACCGCCCGAAATGCCCCCGTGTCCCTCGTCGTGGGCTGTGCCGTGGTGGATATGTTCGCTTTCGCTGGCTGCCATTGAGTTTATTCGCCCATTGCTGAATGAAATAGGCCGGTTTACCCCGGATCCCTAGTGGGCTTCACCGCCGATGGGGTACTGGTCCACCTTCTTGAGGTAGATGACGTTGGGCTTGGTTCCCATTTCCTCCAAGAGCCGGTAAACCCGGGTCTCGGATTCGTCAACGTATTCGCCGTGATGCACTTTGTCGTACTGTTCGTTGGCCTTTTCGAAGTACTTGAAGACCGGTCCCGTGGGATCCCTCTGCTCTCCGAACATCAGGGCGTTGGTAGGGCAGGCCTGGGCACAGGCCGGCAGGAAATTGCCGTCCTTCATCCGCTGGTAGTTGAGGTACCGGTCCTCGCCAGCCGGGATACGCTCCCCGGTGAGAGGTTCCACTCCGCGGCGTTCCACCGTGATCTCCCCGCGCCTGATCCGCTGCACGCAGAAGGAGCAGCGTTCCATGATGCCACGGCTTCGTATGGTTACGTCAGGGTTGAGCTGGTTGCGAAGACGCTCCGGCCACTTCGGCTCCCACCAGTTGAAGAACCGGACCTGGTAGGGGCAGTTGTTTGCACAGTAGCGGGTGCCGACGCACCGGTTGTAGACCTGGACGTTGAGTCCCTCATCGTTGTGATAGGTTGCGTAAACCGGGCAGACGGGCTCACACGGCGCATTCTCGCAGTGCTGACACATTATGGGAATGAAGCGCGCCTTGACGTTCGGGAATTCACCCTCCCAATAGCGCTCAATCCTGATCCACTCGTAGGCCCGGCGCTGCTGGAAGTATTCCTTGGTATTTATGGGCAGGTTGTTCTCTGCTTGGCAGGCAACTACGCAGGCCTGACAACCGGTACACCGGTCGAGGTCTACCACCATGCCCCACTTGTGATCGATTCGATTCGTTACCATCTATGTGCCCTTTATGAACTACAGCGCCGTTTGAACTTGGCCCAACTGATTGTCGTTCCCGGTTTAGCCGTGACCGGGAGCGATGGTCTTGATAATTTCTTCGGCAGGACTCAGGCCTACCTCCACCGCACGGGCAGAGCCTTCGAACTTGGAGACGTTCACGCTTTCGCCGGTAGGGGAAATCAGTACCCGGGTCCCGGCCCACGCCAGCGTTTCCGGTCCGGCCACCCGGGTGGGCTCCAGAATTTCGGCCACGTTGGAACTCTCGGTGGCAGGTCGGTCGGTCGCGTAGGCCGATCCGTGTCGCCGTCCACCACCAAAGGGCACGCCAACTACTCCCGGAGGTGTCGCTGGTGTTGGATACGCGACTGCTCGGATGGAGCCCTGCGAAGACTCGATTCGTACGATATCACCCTCGCGGATTCCGAAGCGTTCTGCAGTGATATCGTTGAGCTCTATCCATGTTTGCCAGGTGATCGAGGTCACCGGGTCCGGCGCTGCCTGCAGCCACGGAAGGTGGGCCAGGCTGCCGTCGTTAATCGAGTTATGTGCAAAGGGAGCCAGGTACAGGGTATTCCCCCCACCGTATCCCTGGAAAGATGGCGCCGAGGCCTTGTCCATTATTTCGCCCAGCAGTCCATCGCGAGGCAGGAGTCCTATTGGGCCGGTGGACGATTCGTCCCACCAACCACCGCGGCGCAGCAGAGTCGTCCAGAATTCGCCGGCCGTTGCTGCCTCAATCGAGCCCCGGTTCTCCTCAAACAGCGCGGTGGCGCTCTCTTTCAGCATGGCCTCGTAGTTGCGCCACGGCAACTCCTCGGCGCCAACGCCAAGGGTATCGGCTGCAGCCAGCAGTACGTCGGGGAAGCTCCTCGGGTCCAGATCCCACAGCGGGTTCACCACGGGCTGCTGGAATCCGGCTACCTGGTACCCAGGCGCGGGGTCGGGTATGTCGTCGCCCCAGTCTTCCAGATACACCCTGTCAGGCAGCAACAGGTCGGCCATCACCGTAGTGTCGTCGATGAATGGCGAGAAACTTACAACGAACAGGTCCTGAGCGTTCAGAATGGCGTCCCGCAGCTTGAGGTAACCGGGAAGTCCGTGCACAGGGTCGACGCTGTGCAGCAGCAACATCCTTGTTTCACCGGTGCGAATCTGCTCAATCAGGCGCTCGAAGTCTTCCAGACTTGATGCGGCAGAAGTTGCAGGCACGCCTTGCCACGGGCCGTTGGGGTTGAGCCGCACGCCGCCCTTGGCACCCACGCTGCCGACCAGCCAATTTAGCACAGCCGCCGCCTCGACGTTGAACAGACCGTTGCTGTGCGCTCCGGCTGACCCGCCCGCTATGGCGATGCTCGGGCCGTGAGTCGCAAAATTGCGGGCCAGCTTGCGAATGAATTCCGCCGGGTCGCCTCCTGCAATTTCCGAAGTCAGGCCGATATCGCTGATAACATTTTCGGGACGGTAGTTGTCCAGCCGATCCCGCCCGTTCGGGCCCAGCAGGGCGTCCACGTTGATGCCCGGAGCCTGCAGGTTCTCTTCCACGATCACCTGGGCGATGCTCAGGGCGAGATGCCCTTCCCAGCCGGGGTTTATGGGCACCCACTTGTCTGCATTGGCCGCGGTCATGGAGAATCGGGAATCAACCTGGTAAAGGGTCCCTCGTGATTCTCGTCCCTCACCCTGGCGGAATTCACCGTATCCCACCTGCCAGCGGGCCGGCGAAATCCAAGTTGACAGGAAATCCGTTCCGAACGAGATGACGATGTTGGCATTTTCCAGGTCGAGGTCGGGAAGGACGCTCTGCTGGAACACGTTCTTGGCCGCGTCCCGGTAGACGTTGTTATCGATGGCTTCGAAGGTCATGTGCTCGGCGCCCACCGCTTCAGCGAACCTGGAGGTGAGCTGACCCAGATGGCCCCTGGTAGGCTTGGTCAGCATTACTGTTCGGGAACCGCGGTCGGTCAATTGCCGGACCAGCGTTTCCATGGCCTCAGGTTCCCACTGGATGGGGTCAAACTGGCCTGAGTCCCGGTTACCGCCGCGCCGCATCGCTCCTGGTATGCGGTCGGGATGGTAAAGCGCCTGCACCCCGGCCTCGCAGCCGACGTGCGTCTTGCCCTGGTTCACGGGATACAGTGGATTGCCCTGGACCTTCTTGGCGCGGCCCTCCATTACCCTGACGAGGATTCCCTCGCAGGATGGGCATGTACGGCACAAGCTGGCGTACCAGTTGTCCTTGCCACGCACCAAGTCTTCGGGAAGGCTCACCGGGCTCTGGATGTTCAGCTCGCCCTCGCGGATGCCGAAGCCTTCACAGGCCACGGCGCCCAAGGCACCCAGACCGGCCCAAGCCAGAAAATGTCGCCTACTAAGTTTCATCTGGCAGCTAGTAAGGGAGGAGAAACAGTCGGAGCCTGTTGTCTGTTAGCGCACCAGCATCTAGCCGGTGCACTTCCGGCAGTGTAGCCCTTCCTGGTTATTCGCTCCTCGCTACTTTCTAATCACTCCTTATCTACTTGTGGCAGATCGTGCAGTCGGTTGGCACGTTGTTTGCCCGGTGGCAGTCCAGGCAGGTGCCCATCTTGAGAGACTGCCCGGCCTTCGGCTGCACCTCGTCCATGTTACCCACGTCCCCGTGGCAAATGGAGCAGGTTTCTGCGATTGTAAGCGACTGGTTCACTTCACTGCGGTTGATGTCGAACCGCTGCCCCTCGACACCCTCGGTTCCCATATCGCTGGTGAAGAACCGTATGTGGGCCTCGTGGACGAACCGGACGTGGTCGGGCATTCGGTGGACCCGTTCCCAGTCAATCGGCTCCTCGTCTGCGAAGAACTGTTGCACTTTGGCGATCTCGGTCTCCGCCTGTACGTCCCGCCCTGCAATGTCCTTGTGGCAGAACAGGCACTGCTCAACTGCCGGCACCGTGGCCGCATCGCCCTTGGTCACGTTGCGGTGGCAGAATTCGCACTGGATCCCGTTTTCTTCCACGTGAACGGTGTGGGGGAAGGCCACGGGCTGGGCCGACGCATTGCCCAGGCCAAAGGGCGGATTGGAAAACCAGGAAATAAACAAGACAACCAGCACGAAGCCGATGATTACAGTGAAAATTCCACCCGCTACCATTAGCGGGATCAATTTGGATGAGGGTCTCATTATTGGGTGGAACCGTTCATTTCGAGATGCCTGTCGCCCCCGCCTGCGGGCTTGACCGCCAAGCAGAGACGTGGGTCCGATGAAATTGAAACCGGCCTGCTTAGATCAGCAGCCGGCTCCAGAAGTTCCTTACATCAAGAGTCTGGTTGATCCCGATAATCAGGATGACGATTGTAGCGGCTCCTATCAGGAGGGCGAACAATGTCAGCGGAAGCCGGAGCTTTGCGGCACTGGCCGGAAGGTGCCCTGTGCTTACCACAGATGGGATAAGGGCGTGCGCGGTGAGCATGGTCATGGCAAACGTGACTACCAGTGGGAAATATATCCAGAACCACTGCAGAAAGAGGTGAATGTTGTGCCAGTCGGTGGTTGTTAGTGCTTTGGGGTCCATGGAGTACCGTTCACCCTGAATCCGCCCGTCCGTTGAGCCATGCTTGCCGGTCTCTGGCAAAACTTGTCCCCGCCTTCGCGGGGATTTTTGCCCTGATTCCCGCCGAACAACACGGCGGGTCGCAAACCGAGTGAAAATTATCACAACCATTTTGGAGTGTCAAGGGGATTTAGCTTGCTATTCCCGCCTCATGGCGACGCCCGAAGGAAAGGTCTGTCCGGTCCCGCGCAGCGTGGATTGATGATCGCGGGGTATTCATTTAAGAGTACTTGGGCCAAAATAAAGGGCAGAATTCCTAGGAGGGTCCCAATGCCGGCCAGGAACGGGCAACAGTACATTGACGGGCTAAAAGAAAGGCCGCCGTCCCTGTATTTGCGTGGGGAAAAGGTCAAAGACCCCACTACGCACCCAGGGCTCAGCGGCGGAGTGAAGACGCTGGCCCGTCTCTACGACCTTCAACACGATCCTGCCGTAGGTTCTGAAATGACCTACACCTCGCCTACAAGCGGCGATAAGGTGGGTCTGTCCTTCATCACCCCCAGGACCAGCGAGGATATGGACGCCCGCCACAATATGATGCGCCACTGGGCCCGCGTCAGCTGCGGAATGATGGGTCGCACGCCCGACTTCCTCAACGTGAGCCTGATGGCAATGGCCGAGGCGGGTGATTACTTCGGCGAAGACCGGCCGGAGTTCAAGCAGAACATCCGCAATTACTACGAGAAGGTGCGAGAGGAAGACCTGGTACTCACTCACACCCTGGTGAACCTTCAGCGTAGCCGCGTGCCCACCGAGACCATTCTGCACGACAACACCGATATCGCCCTCTCTGTGGTGAAAGAGACCGACGCCGGTATCGTTGTTCACGGGGCAAGGCTGCTGGCCACCCTGCCCATTGCTGACGAAATAGCCGTGTATCCCGCCCGATCCCACCGCCTACCGACGGGCGCACCCGGCCGCACTTCGTTCGCCTTTGCCATTTCCTGCGATGCTCCCGGCCTCAGGTTTCTCTGCCGTGAGAGCATGGACCTGGGCCGTTCCCATTTCGATCACCCCCTGGGTTCGCGATTCGAAGAGATGGACGCCTTGGCCTTCTTCGACAACGTATTCGTCCCGTGGGAGCGGGTCTTCCTTCTGGGCGACCCGGACCGCTGCAACAACATGTCGCGGCGGACCCACCAGTACCTGCATTCGGGGCACCAGGTCGTGACCAAGAACGTGGTCAAGCTGGAGTTCGTGCTGGGTCTGGCCAACCTGATGCAGCATACCCTCGGCTCAGGCCAGCAGCCTCAGATGATGCAGATGACCGCCGAAATCATCGAGAGCCTGGAGACAACCAAGGCACTGCTGCGGTCAGCGGAGGCAGATGCCGCTCTTGATGAGTGGGGAGTCCTCTGCCCAGCCGAAATGCCGCTGACCGTGGCCCGGCACCTTTTCATCCGGATGTACCCCAGGATGGGCGAGATACTGCAGTTGATGGGTTCCAGCAGCCTGATGGCCCTGCCCACAGAGGCGGACCTGAAGGGGCCGCTGGCCGATGAGCTGGCCAGCTACCTGGACACCGACACGGCGACGGCCGAGGACAGGGTGCGCCTCTTCCGCTTGGCCTGGGACACCTGCTGCAGTGCGTTCGGATCTCGGCAGATCCTCTACGAACGCTTCTTCCAGGGCGACGTCTACCGAAATGTTGTGCTTCTCAACAGCTTGTATGACAAGGAGCCCGCCACGGCCTTCGTACGCGAGTTCCTGGAAGGTGGCTGAACGTCCAGTACCCTCTTAAAGAGGTCCGGGTCAAATAAAGCAGGGGGGCGCACATTGTGCGCCCCAGTTTCTTCACATGGTCGATGGCTCGGCCGCCATCAATCGTTGCCGTCGCCGCCCGCTGGTGCGGGGGCTGCCACTCTAGGTGGTGCGGCCCTGATGGGCGTCGCCTTCTGTCGTGCCTCGTCGGGAAGCTCGCTCTCCCAGTCGGGGATCAGCACCTCCGAGTTGTTTTCCAGCAGGGAGATTACGAGTACGCCGCCCAGGCTGTAGGCCATGGACAGGCCCAGGATGGCCATGTATGAGCCCGTTACGTACATGATGAGTCCAGCCAGGGCGGTTGCTACGAAGTGGCCCATGAGAGCCCCGGTCGTCTGCAGGCCGTAGAGCGTGCCCATCGGGCCGTCGCCGTAATACTGCCGGTTGATGATGAGATAGCCGGTCCACTCGCCACCGAACCCCAAGCCGAAAGTGACCGCGAACAGGTAGAAGAGCCAGGGCTCTGCGGGACCAAACATAATGAGGGGTACGGTGAGGCCCTGGACCGCCAGGCTCATCGCCATCATTCGCCTGGTTCCATAGATTTCGGCCAATACAGGGGTGCCGAACCTGCTGATGATGCTCACCAGCGAAATGATCGCGAGGATGAGTCCAGCCGTGGCGAGCGAGCTGAAAACGCCCGTGTCGATGGCGTACTTGGCGACGTAGATGAGTATGATGCCGTGGCCCGCGCAGCCCAGACCGTGAATCAGGGGCAGATTCCAGAAAGGACGCGTGCCGCGTATGTGCCGGTTGAAGGTCTTTATCCGAAGCTGCTCCAGACCCTTTGCCAACCGCGCTGACGAAGAGTCTCCAGGCCGTGTGCCATAAGGCTCTATTCCCAAATCGGAGGGGCGGTTGCGCATAAATGGCACCAGGCACAGCATGGCAATGCCGCCAATCAGGCCGATGACCATGAAGTTGGCCTGCCATCCCAGGGACTCGATGAGCCACCCAGCTATGGGCGCAAAGGCCGCTGTGCCGATGCCGCCTGCAGCCCACAGGATTCCGATTCCCAGACCAAGCCGACGGCGGAACCATCCACTGACCGACGCCATCAGCGGGACCATGCCCAGCGATTGCGTCAGGGAGAGGAGCACCCCGAAGAAGAGGAAGAATTGCCAGAGTTCAGTGATCCTGCTGAGCAGCATCATGCTTATGAGGTAAAGCGTTGCGGCTGCAAACAGCATGATTCGCGAGCCGAACCGGTCGCCCATCCAACCGGTGATGGGGGCGTAAAGGGCGCCGAACCCGTAGTAGCAGGCGATGCCAAGGGTTACAAGGCTCTCATTCCAGCCAAAAGCCCCGTTCTCGTCTGTAAGTGGGGGCAGCATGATGCCAGCGGCCATGCTGATGGAACTGGCAAAAATCTGGACCGTAGCAAGTATGGCAACGATGATCCAGCTGTAATGGAAGGGGAGTCGCGCCGCCAGACCTCTGGCCTGTGGCTGGGTTACTTCGCTTCCTGAGGATTCCAGGTCGGTCCGCCTCTGCAACTTCTAAACTCAGCCTTTGCCGTTTTATGGGCGCGCCAGATTATAGCTTCGCAATAGTATCACCTAATATGGTGCAGTTAAACCTGAACCGGCGCCGGGAAGGTGTCCCCAAAGGCGCCGGCTGTTCAAATTAACCCGGAAATCCACATATCAGGGCATTATGTTCATCTGCCGGACGATGGACTCGCCCAATGCGATGTCGCCCGTTATGGACACCCTGCCCGAGCTGATAACCTCGTCCGGATCCCAGCGCCCACACCCCAGGCAATTGAAAGTTTCCGCATCCAGGCTGATCCGGACCGTGGGGTCCTGGGGGGCTGCGTCCAATTCACGCCCGCGGCCTCCATCCACTCCGATGGGCATTACCCGGCCCGCTGCGCCGGAAACATCCAGCACCACCGTTGAACCGTCCGGGGCCTGAGCCCGGCGGGCAGCGACGAAGGGCATGGCGCGAATGATGCGGTTCACGGCATGGGCTGCGGCGGGGCTGTCCATGTGTCCGGGCCGGTTGAGAGCGCGCCGAATGTCCTGCTCGTGAACCCAGGCGTCCATAATGCGGATGCTGATGAACTCCGCCATTGGGGCCGGCCCGATGGGAGTCTGCATTTCGGCAGCGAAATCGTCGTCGGTCCGGCTTCGAAGGAACTCCAGTCGCTGCCTCGTATTCTGCCGGAACTCCTCCAGCACCTGCCTCCCGTCCCATGAACGCCGGTAGTCAACGATCATTTCGTTGTGCCGGCCCTGGTCGCTGCGGGTGTGGGAGACGTCGGCTGTTTCGTGGTCCGGGTCCGGATTGCCCAGGATGCCCGACTCCGACCCCGACATGTGGGATACCTGGTCCTGCACGGCCCACGCAGGACAGTCGGTGGGTGTCTTCCACTCTGATTCGGTCAGGCCGTCGCACAAGTCGCTGATGGAACTCCACACGTGCTCCATCATGTCTACTAGCTGCTGATTGGACTCGTTCATCTTCCTTACTACCCTGTCACTACTCTCTCCGCATTCCCTTGGCGGTGGGTCGGTAACTGGGGCTACCCAGCGGCTTCGCCTTCTTCCTGGCGCCGACGGTTTTCCCGAGACTGTATTGCGTAAATCACCTCGTCCGAGGCCATTCGACCCACCGGGCCAGAGGCATACATCGAGCCGAGGACCACTCCGCCGCGACCCAGCAGGAATTCTGCTGGCTGGACAAACCCGCCCCGGTCGTCCGACCACCAGGCGCCGATGATGTCGGCGTCGGCCTGGGTCGCCCCGTAGGCCACTGGGAAGGAAAGGCCCTTGCCCTGCACCTCCCGGGCATGCTCCTCATTGTCAGTGCTGACGGCGTAGACGGTCACGTCCAGCGCGTCCAGTTCCGCCTTGGCTGCCTCGTATGCGGCCAACTGCCGCTGGCAGTACGGTCACCAGTGGCCCCGGTAAAACAACAGTGCGGTGTAGCGGCTGGGCGCATCCCCCGGCAGCGAGATAGTCCCGCCTTCCAGCAGCTTCAAATCCAATTGAGGGAACCTTCCCCCCTGCTGCAACATTTCACCCATATCAACCCTCTCGTCATTTAGTGTTGAAAGTATACCAGCGCATCACGTAACGTCCGGCAGACAATCCGGTTCGCAGCTATGGAAAGAAGGCTGTTGAGCCACCTGTCCCGCGAACAGGAGTGGTCTCAGAGTGTATTTGCGCACGTGGGTTAGATTCAAGCACCCCGGCAATTACGGCGGCGCACTGTTATGGGGGAGGTCCGGGCCCCGACTGTGCCGGAGTCTACAGCTTTCACCGGAGCGGCGGGTTGGCAGAGCCGCAACCCAGATCCATCCCGAAAAGGACACCCCCGTAAAATGTATGACATTCCGTGCCATTGTGAGACATTTTGCAAAAAATGAGGTCTCCATTGGACACTTTGCTGTCGCCGCAAGGCGCCTCAAGAGAGATGCTGGAGGGCCGTCTGTGAATAGGAAAATATTCAATTTCCCGCTCATATCCGCTCATTTCCCACCAGAATTACAGAAATTGCAGATTCCGAGGGAAGTAGGAACGCCGAGGCACAAAAAGAGCATGGAGAGAACATACATTCGATTCTATCCGGCTGCCACCCCATTGGCAAGAATTGATTGTCAGGAAATGAGCGTTTCGTCGGGGCTGGTCGAACCATCCAGACGGCTCGCAGATGCTTCCTCTGGCTGTGGTTGGCACACTTCCGCAGAATTTCGCTCTCGGGCAGGTCGAAGGCGGCCTTGTCGAGCAAAAAAGAGTTACAAGCAGGTACTCCACCGAATTGAAGCGTTACCAGCCGCTGGCTAGACAGCCTGGTATACGCTGTTCCTGGCTTTGGCCGTCTTTCGCAGTCTCTTCTGGGATTCCAGAGAACGGACTGCCTGTTGCACCCGGGGATTTCCGTACCGCCGGAACTGCCCAACTATCCTGGCCAGCGTTTTCGGCTGCTCGCAGTAGTCCCATACCAGTTCGCAAAGGGCGGCGTCCCCACCTGGCAGGGGAAACTTGGGAGTGACCATGGTGAACCCGGGATTGACGCTGATCTTCTCCCCAGGCGTGAATTCCAGCCTGCCGTCGTGCTTCTCAAGGAACTTCCGGAACCTGGTGCGGAGAATTCCGGGCCCCCCGGTCGAGCCGTAGCCGTGGACTACCCTGAGAAGGCGGCAGGTGTGGCCGCCGGGCTGCACAGCCTTGTTGTAGGCGTCAACGAACTCTTGCAGGGCCTCGGGCCACGTCTTGCCGTGCAGGTCCAGTTCCTGGGTATCCAATGCTCCCCTCGTTCCGGTCAAGTACGAATTCCAGCACAGGCGCATCCGCTGGAGCCGGTCAACGGGTGTAGAATGCGGTCGTTCCGGAATCCTGACCCGGCAATTTCCCGCCGGCATTTCCCGATGGAGGGCGCTATGAAACAGCTGACCAGTAACGTCTGGGTGGAGACCGAAGTGCGTGGCTGCAACTACGGCTTCGTAACCACCTCGGACGGCATCGTTATGATCGACAGTCCGCACAAGCCCAGCACCGCAATGTGGCTGAAGGCGGAGATCGAGAAACGCGGCCTACTGCGTTACATAATCAACACCGAGCCCCACGGCGACCATTGGACTGGCAACGCTTTCTTCGATGCTCCCGTCATCGCCCACGAGGGCGTCCGCACCCGGATCCTGAACACCGACATGGCCGAGCACGTCTCCCGCATCGGCACATTCGGCCCGGAGGAACCGGCGCTGCTGGAGGGATACACGGCCAACCCGCCGATTATCACATTCCAGGACGGCATGACTCTCCGCGTCGGCGACCACACCTTCGAGATGATCCACATGCCAGGCCACACCCTGTACCAGGCAGCGGTGGTGATCAAGGAAGAGGGCGTGGTGTTCACCAGCGACAACATATTCCACGGGGTGCAGACCTGGCTCCACGAGTCCAACCCCGACCTGTGGCTGGTGGCCCTGGAGTCTCTCCGCAAGCTGGACGAGGACATCTTCGTGCCGGGCCACGGCGCGCTCTGTGGCAAGGACTACCTGGACGAGCAGGGCGAGTTCATCATCGAGTGGAAGGAATACGTCAAGGACGCCGTCGACCGGGGACTGACCCGCGAAGAGGCTGTGTCCACCCTGACCGCCATGACCGAACGCTATCCCATGGACGTGGAGCAGGAAGGAATGGCCCCGATGGTGATGCGCATCAGCGCCGCCAACCTCTACGACTACCTCACCGGCAACTGGCCAACGCCCGGCATGGGCAGCGTCGCCACGCGCCTTCCGGCTGACCAGCGTTAGGGAAACATCGGACCCAGGGAAAGGCCGCATCGGTAGGCTGCCAAGTCGCGACCTCCTAAAACTTTTCGCCCCTTAAATAAGAAAACCGCCGATTGTTGATACAACGTCGGCGGTTTGCCTTGTGGTGCAGGAGAGAGGGTTCAGTCGCGCAGGAAGAGCCACTGAATGATGGCCCCAAACACGCAACCCGGCATAACCAGGAAGGCTATAAAACTAGTTGTCTGGGAAAAGCCGTTCCCTTCCCCTTGGATCCAATCTTTCCGCCTGAGCCAATCCATCATGAGGGAGTCCTTATCGTGAAGACTCGCCTTGCGGGAGGCAATCGACCCTGCCAGTTTGACCCCACGGCAACCGTTGTTAGAATATCAACGGCCTTACCGGGCTGTGGGTGTCCCCGCTACGGCGGTGCGCCTAAACGTATTGACCCCTCCAGAAAACCTGAAGGGGTCAATACACATTAGCGGGCAAGCAGGTGCGGGAGATTGCGTCTTGTAGCAGGTAGAGAAATAAGGCGCGCAGTTACCATGCGAATTTCTCCTCGCAAAGGGAAAGGGCTGGGGATTTGCCACTGATACCACAACCCTAAAACCTTGGAGAAGAGAGCTCGGCGCTCAGGTCGCTTTCGCGCTTCAGGTTCGCAGTTTCGCTATGTGGATAGGCCCCAAGCATACCACGTTCTGTCAATCAACGGTTGTGCACTCAACTGACCGGCGCGGGGCCTCGACTTGTGCCCACAACATGGGAATCAGGGGAGACGCGGGGCATAATTGAGCGACCCGTCCGTTCCGGTCGGATACGGGTGTCGAAATGACGCAACTGCGAAAGAAAAGAACCGGGGGAGATTCACAAAAGGAACCCCGCCCGGTTCTGAATTGAACCCTGAGGAAGCGTGTACTGGGTACTAATCAGATAATCGGCTGACCGCCCCTACTCTTCTCGCTGTGCCTCGTACTCTCGCAGGGCGGGGATGACCTCCTGCGTCATCAGGTCGATGCTGCGAACCGCAACGTCGTGGGACATCGGGCCCTCGCGGCCCCAGAAGATTACATAGCCGGGGTCAATAATATCGATCAGGTGCTTCATCTTTTTGATGACCGTGTCCGGGTTGCCCGTCACTATCTGATAGGTCTCCTGGGCGTCGTCGTAGGGCAGCACCGGGCCGCCGGGTACGGCGGTCTGCACCGCTCGGCGGGCCTGCTCCCGGGGGCCGGTGGAGGCCGCACGGGTCAGGTAGCCCGGCGGTGCCAGCCAGTGGTTGGGAGTGACGCCGAAGGACGTGCCCAACTGCCAGTAGAAGTTCTTGCCTTCCTCGTAGGCCTTTTCGTCGGTGTCGGCCACGTTCACCCGCACCGCGTAGCCGCGATGCTGCGGCGTGGGCGACCACCCGTCGGCCTCAGCGGTGTTCTGGTAAAGCTGGTAGATGTCTGACAGCAACTGCAGAGGCGGAGCGAGGGCCACATAGGGATACTGGTGCTTGGCCGCCCAGATCACCGACTCCGGAGAGGCCACTCCCGGGATCCAGATGGGCGGGTGAGGCTTCTGCAGCGGCATCACCCAGGGGTTGACCACCCGGTAGTGGTAGTGCTTGCCCTCGTGGCGGAAGGGACCG
Organism: Dehalococcoidia bacterium; assembly: GCA_965215675.1. GTDB lineage: Bacteria > Chloroflexota > Dehalococcoidia > Lucifugimonadales > UBA3495 > VXOI01. The sequence continues at coordinate 1,686,999 of OZ244112.1, forward strand.
GGCTTGGTCCACGCATCCACGATTACGTTGTGGGCTTCGTCGAAGCGCTCGCGATTGTAGAGCGGGTTGGTGTTGGTGGCCATGCTTTCCTGGCCGATGCCTCGCACGAAACCGCACACTACGCGCCCGCCCGACAGGATGTCGATCATCGCGATTTCCTCGGCGATGCGCAGGGGGTTTTCGTGGATGGGCAGCACGTTGCCCAGGAACACGATTTTGCCCTGCTTGGTGCGGGAGGCCAGCACGGAACCAATGACGTTGACCGACGGCATCATGCACAGCGGGTTGTTGTGATGCTCGTTGATCATCACGCCGTCGAACCCAGCCTCGGTGCAGTACTGCAGCTCGTCGAAGTACATGCTGTACAGTTCCTGCGCCGTTTCGGGGCTGAAGTGCTCATTCGGATACATCAGGTTGTTGTAGCCGAGACGCTTTGCCTCGTCCTGCGGGTAGGCGGTGTACCCCATCTCGGTAAAGAAGAAAAACTCTCGATTCATAAGGCGCCCCCGTGCGGACCATAGATGGCCGGATAGCTGAAATGAGGGGTCGAGGCCAGTATGTAATCAGACCGGCGGGGTGTCAATCGTGGACTCGTCCTCCGCTTCCTCGGCGGAGAACTGTGCAGTCGCGGCGTCGACGGCCGCCTGCTGCTGGCGCGCCGCCCAGTTCTGCAGCCAGCGACGGAACTCGTCCAGGGCCGGTGGCGAGACGTAAAAGACCTCGATGTCCGGTGGGAACTGCACCTGGTGTCGTTCGCTGATCAGCAGCAGCCCAACACTGTCTTCCTCCAGGGTCGAGTCGACGCGGTCGGCGATGTGCTCGTATCGCCTGCGGTTGGCCTCGGCGTGCCACTCCTGCAGCCGGGACGCCACGGTGGAGCTTGCCATCGGCATCATCAGGCAGCGCTGCAAGTCCAGCGTCTCCAGCAGGATCTCGATGTCCTCCGTGGCCTCCAGCATGGCTCCGGACTCGCACTTGAGCGAGACGAGGGCGTGGCTCCGCAGGTCACCCGACCGCAGCTGCTCAAGACCCTCGGATTCCCCTGCCGTAACGCTTTCGTGGTAGACGCGTTGCAGGCCGCCAAGGGCGTTCTCGAGGGCCGACGCCTGCGTCTGTGCCTGGTCCCAGTAATTCTGCAGCGCGGCCGCTCCGTCAGGTTCATCCGGGGCCGGACTGTACACCAGCGGCAATAGGATCAGCTTTCGACGTCCTCGGTACTGCTCCACCGATGGTCGACTGATGCGGCCCAGTTCCTGCGTCATGGGAGTCCCCCCGATTCTGTGTGGATGGAGAAATATAGTGCAAGAATTCGGGCAGGGAACGCAAGAGCCGCCGGGTAACCCTAACGGCTATCGCATTCGTATATTTTGATGCCGCTTGCCAACCCCCTACCATCGAAAACGGCGGACCAATCGGACCGCTACTCCAACACCGCGACCGACGCGCCGAGTGTATACATGCCCAACTACCACGACCTTAGCCCGTGCGTGTTTCACCTGCGGCAGGACCTTCTCCCCACTCCGACGGGAGCATTGGCCGACCACCCCAAGATCTCCAAAACTGCACACAATTGCACAGACTAGCCCCCCTCAATGGCATTGACCCGATATACGGCCCTCCCCAGCACAGCACCCCGGCCCGCCGTCCCTCCGGGGACCCGGAAATCCGGGGCCGGCCCCCATCGGTGTCCAAGCGATGTTGCCCGTGGGCGAACAGATGGCTCGACCACCTGAAATGGAGCGGCATCGGGTATGCCTGCCTATGCTTGCCGCCTCTTGGTGCGGTTGCTACACTTCCCGTAGTTTTGAATTGGCTTCTGAATAATAGAAGTGAGCGTCAAACATTGAAGGAGATCGCATGATTTACGAAGTTCGTACGTACGACCTGAAGCCGGGAGCGGTGCCGCAGGCCGAGGAAGCCTTTGCCGAGGCCTTGCCATATCGGGAAAAGTACTCGCCAATCGCCGCTTTCTGGCACACCGAAATCGGTCCGCTAAACCAGATTATCCACGTCTGGGGCTACGAAAGCCTGGAGGAGCGCGCCAAGGTTCGGGCGGCCGCCAGCAAGGAAGAGAACTGGCCTCCGAAGATCACCCCCGGCAACATACTGAACATGAACGCCGAGGTCTGGCAGCCTGCCCCCTTCATGCGCCCCATGGGCGGCGACCAGGCATTGGGAGCCATCTACGAGATGCGCACCTACACCTATCAGCCCGGATCCATGCCCGAGCTGCTGCGCCTTTGGGCTGATTCCATCCCTTACCGCGAGGAGTTCTCGCCCCTAGCTGCCGGTATGTACACCGAGTTCGGCGGATTGAACAAGTGGCTGCACATCTGGCCCTACAAGGACCTGAACCACCGCGCCGAGGTCCGCGCCGCCGCCAGCAAGATCCCGCAGTGGCCCAGCGGAGCCCCGGGCCGAGTCTCCCAGGAGAACAAGATAGTGGCCCCCGCCAGCTTCTCCCCGATGCACTAGAAACTGGCTGAACCCACGGACGCAGAGACAATCGTTAATCTCTGCGTCCTTTTCTTTGGGGATGGACATTGCTGAAGGAGTATCAAACATGAAACTGCTGACTTACGACAACGGCACGGGGCCGCGCTGCGGCGTGCTGCAGGGCGACGGCGTGGTGGACGTAACCGCGCTGCTGGGGGAGCCGCGTACCATCCGGGACGTCGGCGCGCTGCTGGCCTTGGACGAATCGTCCGTTGACCGCGTGGGAGACGCATTGGCCGGTGGGGCCGCCGCCCCGGCAGTGGCCCTCGACGCCGTGCGCCTGCGTTCGCCGATCCTCCAGCCTCCCACGGTGCGCGACTTCATCGTCTACGAGGAGCACGCCAGTTCCCAGGGTACCCGCGAACCCAACGAGGTCTGGTACCGGATGCCGGTGTTCTATTTCTCAAACACTCTCTGCATCTACGGTCCGGATGACACGGTCCCGTTCCCGTCCACCTCGGATCAATACGACTACGAAATGGAGATCGGGGCCGTCATCGGCAGGAACGGTACCGATGTGGCGCAAAGCGACGCCCTCTCCCACATAGCGGGGTTCTGCATCTTCAACGACTGGAGTGCCCGAGACGTGCAGTTCGACGAGATGGCCTTCGGCCTCGGCCCGGCCAAGGGCAAGGACACCGCCAGCACCCTCGGGCCATGGGTGGTGACCACCGACGAGATGGCCCCCTACATCCGCGATGGGCGCCTGACCGTGAAGTGCCAGGTGCGGGTCAACGGGGAGTCGTGGCTCACCGACGGCGACGCCTCCATGGCCTACTACACTTGGGGCGAGATCGTTCAGCGAGCGTCCAAGGACAGCCGCATAGCCCCGGGAGACGTCATAGGCAGCGGCACCGTGGGTGGCGGCTCGGTCCGTGAGGCCATCCGCAAGGGCTACGAGGCGGCCCGCTTCCTCGAGCCCGGCGATGTGGTTGAGATGGAGGTTGATGGTATCGGCTCTGTCCGCAACACCCTGGCTGAGAAGGCAGTCGATCCGTCATACCCCTTCCCGGCTGCCAGCCCCACGGCGGTGCCCGACAGAGGTACCCACACGGCCTACCGTTACGAGTTGCGACGGGGCTAACCGGCAACTGCCGCCGTCAGGTTGCCGCCCGTAGGTCGTTTTGCCATACGAGTTACAGCGGATGGCATGGTTTGTGCCCAGCCATCCGCTGTTGCTATTGCGAGACTGCCAGCCGCGAACGGGACGCCGGTCTCCAACGGGCCGGCACTCCCACGGGGGTCTGATGCCCGCTAATGCGAGGTCATCTTGACTCTCAATTTCTGGCCATCGGTCCACCCAGGGTCTTCGTCCAATGGCCAGGCGTGAATGTTTTGATTGCTACCCAGGACCTTCGATTCAGAGACCCGGAACCTTTCCCCATCAATCAGGAGAGAGAGGCGGCTCGGCAGGCGGGTATTGGCGCTGATGACCAGTTGCTTATAGGTGCTGATGTTTTCCTGGTACTGGTAATAGAGCGCTGCCACCGTGTAGTCCTGCAGGTTGTAATGAAAGTCCGTATCGCCCAGCTTTCCAAAGGCTGTGTTACCGGTGGCCGAGTATCCGAGATAGGTGTCTGTGTCTCCGTCAAGCTGGCCAACTGCCAGGGTGGTTGACCAGACCGAGGTCATGTCGCAGCCCCTGGGAGTTGTGGACTCGCCCTCCCGTGTGCGGTTGTAGTCCAGTGGCGAAATCGCCGTCAATTCCAATCCGTCGTACAAGTCTGACCCGCTAGGTGAACAAGCCGCCTGTTCGGTGGTTCCGGCGACATAATGCACAGCGTGGGCGCCGGGTTCGCCGCCAGTGCCCTCGTCGGCGCGGGCCATTGATGGCCGGAAGATGATGAGTATTATTGCCGCTACCGTAAGGGCCACCACCCAGGCCCCCAGCAGCCTCCAGTTGCTCCACCTCCTGGGCATCCTGCAATCCTGCTCGGACCCTCGTTTCTTTGGCAAGATCATATCGCACCTCTGATATTATGGAATACTGTATATCAACACATACGATACAACGCGCAAATCAGATGTTGCAGCAGAGCCTGCCAGTACGCCACTTTGTGATAGCCACTACAGCGGTGGGTGGGCAGTACCAGGATCTCTGCGTCCATCCCTGCCGAGAATTGGCCTTGCGGATTAACCAGACCCACCGGCGAAACCGGTTCCCCGCTGTATACTTCGGCGGTTTGTCGTTGGCCGCAAATACCAAATGAGAGCGTTCCAGCAAGTTGGTGAACGCGGTCCCTGGGATTGCTGCCGCCACCGAATGGAGTTACCGCGGTACCGTCGGTCAACAGAAACGGTGGATTCTAAAGTCAGATCAAGAGGAGATTTCGCGTGCCCAAGAAGCGCAGCTGGCCTGAATGCACCCTGAGCTGAAGCGCAAGCGCCGCCTGCTGGTGGGCACTGCGGTCATCGTAGTCGCCACGCTCTTGGTGCTCTACCTGCTGGGAACGGTGCTGCTGACTCTCGGCCTCAGCGTGGTGGCAGCTTACGTGCTGCTGCCGGTGGCCCGTCTGCTGGAACGCGGAATGCCATGGAGGAATGAACGCCCTGGTTTAAGCCGGGGCGTCGCCGTTTCCGTAATCTTTGTCGTTCTGCTCGGAATCGCGGCCGGCCTGCTGGCGGTCGTCATTCCCCCAACCGTCGAGCAAGCCCAGCAATTCGCCGAGGAATTTCCAGAGTTCTTCCGCTCAGCCCAGGTCACGGTTGAGGGGTGGGTGTCCAGCTATACCGATCAGATACCGGCCGAAATGCGCGCCAAGATCGAGGAAACCGCGGCGGGCGCCGGCGGGGCGGTCAGCGATGCGGCATGGAGCGTCGTAACGCAAACGGTCAGGGTGGTTTCCAGCTCCTTCGCTGTCATCCTGGGGTTGGTCACCGCCCCGGTGATGATCTTCTACCTGATGAAGGACGCATCAGCCATAAGGGCGGCTCTCCCCGCTCCCTTTCCGGTGGCCTTTCGCCCCTATCTGCAGGATGTCCTCGACATTGCAGACCGGACGATCGGGGCATACATCAGGGGCCAGCTCACGCTGGGAGTGATAGTGGCGACGGTCGTTACGGTCGGGCTGCTTCTCATGGGAGTCCCCTTTGCCTTCGTGCTGGGTATCGTGGCCGGCCTGACCGAGCTGGTGCCAGTCATTGGACCCTGGATAGGCGGCGCCGTAGGGGTGCTCGTTACATTGGCAACGGAGCCGGCAATGACTCCCTGGGTGATCCTGCTTTACCTGGGTGTGCAGCTGGTGGAAAACATTCTGCTGGTGCCCCGGATACAGGGCGATTCCCTGAGGCTTCACCCGGTCGCCGTGATCATGGTGATCGTAATTGCCAGCAACTACTTCGGGCTCTGGGGCGTCATCCTCGGGCCGCCGCTGGTTGCCCTCATCAGGGACTTCGCCGTGTACCTGTCCAGGGAATGGAACAACCTGCCAGTGCCTTTATCTCAGGAACACTCGGCAGAAGTCGCTTGCGATCAAACCGGGGATCTGGACAGGGATGACGGCGCCGAGGGCGAAAACTGAGGGGCGCCCACCTCAACCGGCCCTGCGGTTCTGGCGATGATGCACGGGCGAGTAGCTGATAGGGATGTGGGGACGATCAACCCCTTACTCTTCCGCCCCTATGTCCCGCGGTTTTCTGTCGCTGTGCCTCGCGACAGTCTGGCCTCTTTCGACACCGTGCTTCATTCGCTCGTATTCCGAGGTGAATTCCGCCCCGGTTATGAGAATCAGCCCGGAAAAGTAGGTCCATGCCAAGAGCACAATCACCGATGCCAGGGAGCCGTAGACCTCTTCATAGTTCGCATAGTTGTCCACGTAGAAGACGAAGACGCTTTTGGACACCTCGAACAGTACCGCTGCCAGCAGCGCCCCCGGCCATATGTAGCGCCAGTGTGTTTGGGTATTGGGAGTGAACTTGTAAATCAGCAGGAAAATGGTCAAGGAGAACAGGAAGGGCAGAATACGCGACACAGTGTCGGCAACTCCATGTTCCAAGAGCAGACTGGCGACACCCACCGGGAGATCCGCTCCTTCCAGCATCTGCAGCGCAGCCGTTGTGCTGACGGATAACAGGAACAGCGGCGCGACGCTGAGAGCCATCGCGATATTCCGGACTTTGTCGATATAGAAGGGCCGGTCCTGGTGTATGTCCCAGGCACGGTTGACCGAGCGTGTGATGGCCCCGAACATCAGGCTGGCGGACCAGAAGAGGCCGAAGAAACTAATCACCCCCAGGAAGCCGTGCAGATTGCCGGCCGCCGCAATGTTGGCAGACAGCAGTTCCTTGGAAACCGGCAGGTAGGTCTCAAAGAACGCGAATACCTCGCCCTCCAGCACCTCCGGCTCAAGGAGCAGGCCGAGCAGGCTGATCAACCCCACGCTGAGGGGGAAGAGCGATAGGACAGCATAGTAAGCCAGGCCCGCCGCCATGTGCGTGGCATCGTCGGTGCTCATCTCCCGCACCGTGCGGTAGGCCAGTTCAACGAACTGATTGGACATGAGGCGGCGTTCCTTCCGCCTGATAGACACTCTCGCCCGCAGAAGGCGCCGGTGGCGCAACACGCGGCCCCGCCGCCGCCCGACCTCGTCGACGGCGCGCCGCCGTTGGCGGTCAAACGGGGTATGCAGCCTTCGTTTAACAAGGGAAGCGATTGAGAACATACTTCAATTATATAAGGATGGACCCCGCGAATACGCCGGGCGCGAGGGTACCTGCAGGCATTTCAGGATTCTGACCAACAGAAAACCGGCCCGCCCAACGAAAAGTGTGGCGGACCGGCCCAAAAAGCGCCTCGCACCGGGTGTTACGCTGCCGGAATGGAAACGGAACGACGGATCTTCGACCTTGCTGCGTTATGCACAGCTAGGCAGGCTCGGCGAGGAACACCGGGATCTTGCGGGCTGTGCGGCCCTGGTATTCCGCGTAGGGAGGAAAGGCCTCGACAGAGATATCCCACAGCCTGGTCCGCTCCGGGCCGTCCGGGACTTCCCGGACCCGCATGGTGTGGACCTCGGCCTCGTCCTGGACCTCCACATTGGCGTCGGTCCTGAGGTTGTATACCCACACCGGGTTTTTCGGCGCTCCGCCTACGGAGCCTACCAGCACGTAGTTGTTGCCGTCCTTGACCCGCATCAGGGGCGTCTTCCTGATGGCGCCGGTCTTGTTGCCCTTGTTGGTCACGACGATGACGGGCAACCCGGTGTCGCGCAGAGTCGTCCCCTGCGTTCCTCCGCTGCTTTCGTAAGTCTCGACCTGCTCTCTAACCCAGTCCCTCGGCGACGCAATGTAATCAGCCATATCTCGCTCCATAAGCTTTATTTTGAGGTCTCATAATATCGCGAAAAGCCGGTGCCCTGCACCGGTTGGATCGTAGGCCCTGCGGATACAGTCTACAGCGGCTGTCGGTGCATGAACCCGCGGTCGGTCTCGTGCCAGAATCCGATGCTTTCCTCCCCTCCAATCCAGCAGAGATAGACCTCGCGGCCCTCCCGCATGTGAGGGAAATCCACCAGGCCCTGGGATATGTCGCGAACGATGATTCCCTCGCCAGTAATCTCATCAACCAGGGTTCGAACGTCGCTGCCTATACTTTCCAGTTCGGCCTGCGTCTCTTGAATCTCGTTGTGCTGCCGAAAAGTGCCGTTCTGGCGCTGCCGCTCTCGCTGAAGGCCGTCCAGCTTCTCTCGCAGCGTTTCCAGGCGCTCCATCGAGGAATTCAGCCGATCGAAAGTGTGCTGCAACCAGGATATAAGGGCGTTTGCTTCCTCAAAGGTGAACAGGCGTCGCTGCATATAACCACCATCGATATTTCCAGTCCCCTGAATGTAGCCCAACGGAGATGTCCGGCGCAATCGTCATGCCGGTGCCAGCCAAATGGCGTACAATACTGCAACCCGCCGGGGCCGATAATGGCTGCATATCACTGGCGGCGAGGATGCGATATGCCGATCATCGATCACCGCCAAGCCCCCGAAGTCCCCTGGAGGCCCGGTTACCGGAAGTGGGATATCACCACCCACGAGCATGGCGTCTCCACCTCACTTAGCCTGAACACCGCAGAGCCCGGCACCGGCGCTCCTCTGCACACCCACGAAATCGACGAGTTGATCGTCATCATATCGGGGGCCCTTGAGGTCCGGATCGATGGCGAGGTGCACCGCGTGGAGAAAGACCACACCCTGGTTATTCCACCCGGCGCGGAGCACGGTTTCAGGGTTGTTGGCGAAGAAAACGCAGAGTTGCTCGTAGTGTTCCCGGACATGGACCCCTACGCAGACCACAACACCACCTACCTGGAGGGCAGCCGGCCGGCGGCATTCGACGAAAGCAATGTTTCCGCCCCCGCTGACGACTAGGCTATTATCTTGGACGAAACGATGACCGAGGCACCAACAACCCTGGAGCCACTTGATCAGGGGGTCGATTCCGGCAGCGATCCAAACTGTTTCTGCGCCGGCGAGCTTGCGCTACTGATGGACCGAAAGTCCCGGCGATACCTGCTTACTCTGGGCGAAGCCGAAACCTTTCACAGCCATCTCGGCCGGCTCCAGCACGACCAGCTGATCGGCAGCAGCGTCGGAGGCTGGTACCGCACTGATCGCGGCCACGTATTGCTGGCTGTCCGACCGACCTTGGGCGACTATGTGCGGCAGATGCCCCGCGGCCCCCAGATAATCTACCAGAAAGATCTTGGCAACATCGTCAGCTTTGCCGACATATTTCCGGGCGCCACGGTCATCGAGGGAGGCCTCGGTTCCGGCGCCCTCACCTCCGCCCTGCTCCGCGCTGTCGGCCGGGAGGGCAGGGTCATCACCTACGAGATTGACGAGTCGGTTCTGCCCAAGGCCATGCGCAACATCCATCGCGTCATACCGGACACACCCAACCTCGAGGTCAAGATCGGGAACATATACGATGGCATCGAGGAACGCGACGTCGACCGCGTGGTGCTGGACGTTCCCGAACCCTGGCAAGCTGTTGGCACCATCGCGGACGCGCTGGTCATGGGCGGGGTGATGCTGAGTTTCCTCCCCACCGTGCTGCAGGTGCACCGGCTGGTCGGTGCCTTGGACCAGGACGGGCGCTACCAGATGGTGGAATCCATGGAAACGCTCCTGCGCACCTGGCATGTCACAGAGCGTAGCGTGAGGCCCGATCATCGAATGGTGGCCCACAGCGGCTTTCTAACCACCGCCGTCCGCTGCCTGCCCAAGCCCGGCTGGCGTCCGCCCGCCGGTGAAACGGAAGATGAACAAACCCTCGACGCATCGGAGGAAAGGCCCGATGGATCTGATGAATAGGGAAAGGACCCTCGAGTTCCTGGAACAGCACGTCAGGACAGACATGCTGATGAAGCACCTGCTGTCGGTAGAGGCGTCCATGCGCGGTTACGCTCGCAGGTACAGCGAGGATGAGGAGCGCTGGGCAATCGCTGGCCTGCTCCATGACTTCGACTGGGAGATCTGTCCCACCCCGGAGAGCCATCCTACCTACGGTGCCGGGATACTGCGGGAAGCGGGCTATCCCGAGGACATCATCCGCGCCGTGCTGACCCACGGCGAGCACACCGGCATCCCCCGTGAGTCCCTGATGGAGCATTCGCTGTTCGCCGTTGATGAGCTGTCGGGGTTCATCCGCGCCGTGGCCCTGGTTCGCCCCAACAAGAGCCTTGAGGAAGTGACTCCCCGTTCGGTGCGCCGCAAGATGAAGGACAAGGCCTTCGCCAAGGACGTGAATCGCGACGACATCCAGAAGGGCGCCGATGAGTTGGGCGTTGACCTGGACGAGCACATCTCTTTCATCGTCGAGAGCATGATGCCCGTCTCCGTTCGCATCGGCCTGGCCGAACCGTCAGCGTAATTCTGAGTCCATTGAAAGATCTAGCTTTCCGGTCCGTCGGTGGGCCAGAGCGAATCCCAGGACACCTCGAACTCCGTCTCTGCCGATGGGTACCGCCCCTGGGACAGGTCAACGTGCTCAGGCGATAGAGTCGGAATTGGCATGCTTTCGATCAGCGTTTCCGCTTCTTCTGACGGCTTGAAACCCCATAGCTCCGGCTCTCTCACGTCCTTGCCGAGGGCCATGACCTTGAAATTGCCGAACCCATCGGGCTTTGCCAACTCTCGCATACCCATCCGGTCTCGCTGGGCTTGCCTTCGTCCTTCGCCTGTTGGCAGGTGCTGCAACAGGTAATTCAGGCCCAGGTGCTGCAGGAAATTCGACTGGTTGGTATATCCCAGGACGTCCAGCCCCGCTCCCTCGCCCGCTCTCGCCAGCGCCGTAAAATCCACCTGCGCCGTCATATCCTGCCGCCCGATGCGTTCCAGTGGCCGGTCGGTCTGCAGGTGATTGTGGAATGTGGTCAGCGTGCCCCGGAAGCGCTCTGACGGCGAATACAGGTCCGCGGCCCAGCGTCCGTAGTCGATGGTCAGCACAAACCCTCTGTCCAGCGATTGCGCCACGTCATTTACCCAGCCATCGACGGCGAGGTTGATCTCGGCCACCTGCCCCTCTGCCAGCTTTACGCCCAGCGACTCGAGTCGCTTTTCCAGCAACGGAGTGGACGGCTCTCCAGTCTGAGTAACCAGAACCCCGCCGCCCAGGGCAACGTAAACCTCCTGAAGCTGCCCACCTTCCACCGTAACCTGGTGCACAGGCATGGCGTCCAACAGCTCGTTGGACAATACGCACCCGACGACTCCGCGCAGGGATAGCCCATTCGACGCGACCCGGCTAGCTCCGGACAGGCCCCGCTCAAACCCGCCGGTCCCGCGCCTGTCGATGCAGACATAGCGCAGAGACTGCCTGAAGTCGCTGGAGAGCCCCTGCGCTCCGGCAACGATATCGCGGCACAGCAGCCCGCTGCCTGCCCCCGCCTCGACTACCGTGAAGGGCACCGGCCTTCCCAGCAGTTGCCACATCTGGAACAATTGAACGGCAAATAACGCTCCGAAGGCAGGGTGGACCGTCGGACTGGTGTAGAAATCGCCCGCCGCCCCGATTCGATCGCCCGACGTGTAGTATCCGCCGTCTGGGTGATACAGCGCCAACGCCATGAAATCTGCGAATGTCATTGCCCCGCTGGCGGAAATGCGGCGGCGTATTTCGGCTTCGGCAGACATTGCTGGTTTACTTACGTTGTCGCCATTCTGTTGGTGGTACAAAACAGAAGGGGCCGCGATTACGGCCCCTCTTGGTTGTTCGGTTTAAGGCTCTGTTTAACTGCGCTGTTCCATCGGAACGTACTCGCGGTCCATCGGGCCGATGTACTCCAGCAGCGGACGGATCAGGATGTTGTCCTTGTACTGCTCCACGCACTGCAGCGTCCAGCCGGGGATGCGGCCAAGTGCGAAAATGGAGATGAACAGGTCGTCCGGAATGTCCAGCAGGTAGTAGATCGCTCCGGCGAAGAAGTCCACGTTGACGCAGATGCCGCGATCGCGGTAAGGCAACATGGTCTTCTGTTCCAGGTGCGACAGGATCTGGAACCAGCGCGGCTCGCCCTTCTTCTCGCCGAGGGCCTGGGCGCGGTCGCGCAGGTGGCGGGCCCGGGGGTCCTCCGCACGGTAAACACGGTGGCCAAAGCCCATGATGCGGCCACCCGACTCCAGATGATTGCGGGCATACTCTTCGGCGTTCTCTGGATTGCCGATGTCCAGCGACATCTTCATCACTTCTTCGGCTGCCCCACCGTGGGCCGGGCCCTTGAGCGTGCCCACTCCGGTGACAACCGCGGAGTGCAGGTCGGAAATGGTGGAAGCGGTTACCCGCGCTGCGAACGCCGACGCGTTGGCACCATGCTCGGCATGGAGTATGAAGTCCACGTCCAGCAGGCCGGTGGTCTCCTCGTCCGGCAATTCGCCGAACATCATGTAGAGGAAGTTGCCGGCGTGGCTCAGATCAGGATTGGGAGCCAGGGGCTCCAGCCCTTGCCTCAGCCGGTGGTGCGCCGCAACGATCGTCGGTCCCTGGGCGGTCAGGCGGATGCCCTTGCGGATGGTCGCCTCGACGGAATTGTCGGCAACCTCTGCCACGTCGTAACCGGCCAGCGCCGATATGCCGGTGCGCAGGGCATCCATGGGATGGGCGGCTTTCATCACTTCCAGCACTGTGATGATCCCGTCGGGGATCCGCCGGCTGGCGCGGAGCTCGGCGTCGAATGCAGCCAACTGCTCCTTGCTGGGCAAGTCGCCGTAGAGCAGTAGGTAGACTACTTCCTCGAAGGTGGACTTCTCAGCCAGGTCGTGGATGTCGTAACCACGATACAGTAGCTTCCCCACCTGGCCATCAATAAAGCTGGACTCTGTGGTGTCGAGGTAGACATCCTTGAGTCCCTTGACGATTTCAGGCATACCCAATTCTCCTTACGGAATCGCGCCGTTTCAGGAACTATGACGGCGCACCTGTGCCGCCAGCCAGGCAACCGGAGGATTGGTTGATGCGCGACACAAAAATGGCCGCAAAGCGGCAACGGAATTGAATCGATACTAGCATCGCCCCATAAGGGTGTCAAGGCTGAAACGGCTACTGGCAGAGAGCCTTAAAGCCGCTGCCTCTAGCCCCATGGCGACACCATTTCAGACCCTGACTTGACCCTCGAATAAAGGGTCGACAGAGCCCGGTCAGCGAGCGGAAAGAGGTCTGTTCGGTTCCGCTAGATCTGCCCGGATGGCGGCAGGCCAAAGAGCACCCTGGCATAGTCTTGCCCGCCCATTTCCATGATTAGGCCGTCGCGGTGTGCCACTGCGTGAGCGTCGCGATGGAAGCGCTGCAGGGGCACGGAGTCGAACAACCCGTGTCCACCGCTCAGGTCAAACAGTCGGTTTACCGCCTGCAGGCAGAGTTGCGAAATGAACGCCTTGTCCCGGCGAAACCGCGCTCGCCCCAGCAGGCTGAAGGACTCCCCGGCCTCGCCCTTGCGAAGTATTTCCCAGACGTCCTGTTCCATCATCCCGCGTGCGGCATCTACCTCTGCGGATGCCTGCGAGAGTCGTACGTGTATGGCTGGCGAGTCGGCGGTCCTGCCCGGCCCGGAAGTCCCCTCCAGCCGGGACGTGAACTCGTCGATCATTCCTTGGGCGATCCCCACCATGGGCCCGACAAGGTCCCACCCCAGCAGGGTGGAGACGGGCACACGGTACTGGGCCTGGCCGTGCAGTTCGTACGCGCTGAGGTCGCTGACCCCGGCCGTCGTTACCTCCAGGATGCGGTGGTTGGGCACAAAGGCGTCGTGGATGGCAATGTCCTTGCTGCCGCTGCCCCGCAGTCCGGAGACGAACCAGGTGTCCACGATTTCGAAGTCCTCGCGGGGCACCAGCACCCAGGTGCGCTCCCCGATGTTTGGCGCTCCCACCATTATCCAGCTGGCCGCGTCGCACCCGCTGGAAAACTCCCATCGGCCGGACAGCCTGTATCCACCCTCGACGGCCTCGCAGGTGGACTTGCCTGGGTTGAGCGAACTGGAGCACAGAACGTCCGGGCCGTCCCCGTAGACCTCCTCCTGCGCTTGTAGCGGCCAGAAGCCGACCAGCCAGGCGTGGGCCGCCCAGAGGCCGTAGCACCACGAAGTCGACGGGCAGCCGCGCCCAAGCTCCGCAGCCACATCGATGGCCAGTCCGTAGGAGACGTCCAGCCCGCCGAACCGCTTTGGCACCCCAATGCGGCAAAGTCCGGAGGCAAATAAGTCTTCGACCGACTCGTCGGGAATGCGCCTCAGTTCTTCGGTCTGCGCAGCCCGTTCCCGGAGGACGGGCAACAGGTCGCAGGCCTTGTTCAACAGCTCCGGGGCGGAGATGCCCTCCGCCCCGGTTTCCGATCTGGAGGTCATTGGTTGCGATGCTGCTGGCAGTAGTTAATCGCCGGCCACCGTGACCCGCTCCTCGAGCTGGCGCGGGTGCTGGTTTCCGAACAAACCCTTCTCCGGGTGGCGTTCCCACTGGTCTTTGGGCATCTCGTAGTAAATTTCGATCTCGTTGTCATCCGGGTCCAGCAGGTAGACGCCCATCGAGACGCCGTGGTCGCCCATTCGCACGATGCGGACATCGTTCTCCCGGATCCGGTCGTACAGCTCCTGCAGGTCTTCGAACGTCTCCATCTGCCATGCCATGTGGGCCTGCCCCACGATGGAGTGGTCCGGCCCGCCGGCGTCCATGCCGATGGCGCGGATTGCCAGTTCGTGGGACTTCTCGGTGTTGGCCGACATGAATACGGTGCCGCTGGCCGTCTTCTCCATGATGGTCAGACCCATCACGCGAGTGTAGAAATCCACGGAGCGGTCAATATCCCTGACCCGCATTACGAGGTGTCCCAAGCCCATTGGTGTGTATGACATTTCCCTTCCTCCTTATTAATATCGTTATTGTTCGTCAACCGATGATCGGATACTTGCGCGTTTAGGGCCAGTCCTCATTATCCAGGAACTGGCGCACCTTAGCCTTGAACGGCTCTTTGTCGTAGTTCTGGAACAGCGTGATCGAATTTCGCACCGGGTTCCCGCCAAACATCCGCTCGTACAGCACCTGCCGCCCGCTGAACGCGCTGCACGATGCATCCCACGCCAGGTGGAACAGCTTGGCCCGGTCGCGGGCATCCGTCGAGTCCGTCGCAAAGTACTGCTCTATCTCTGGGCCGATGCCGGATTCGAAGTCGGCCTCCGCAGGCAGGGCCATCAGGCCGCCCGTGCCCAGCATCTGGATGATCTCCACCATGCGCGGGAACATCGACCGGCCAAAGACGGTGCGTCCTGCCCGGATGGCGTTGACCTCCGGGGACATCATGCCATATTGGTTCATCGTGGCGTCCGCCTCAGCCGCCCGCACACAGGACCGCAGCACGTCCCGGTCCGTAATCAGCTCCGCCACTTGTTCCTGCACATGCGGAATGCTGCCCGATCCGAGGGTGTCGACGATCAGGTCGGCCAGACCCAGTATGAACTCCGCCTTGACGAGGCAGCGATTCAGTATCTGGTGCCCAGTGTGAGCGTCCGACTGCGTCCCGGCAGCATAGCCGTTCCCCATTTCCACGTTGCCCAGCAGGAAAATCCGCTCCCACGGCACCAGTACGTTGTCGAAGAACACCACGGAATCCATTTCGTCGAAGCGTGAACCCAGTGGATGATTGAAGTGGGACCGGCCGAAATCAAAGCTCTCGCGGCACAGGAACTTCACCCCCGGCGTGTCGCAGGGGATGGAGAAGGAAAACGTCTGCCGCTTCGCCTCCTCATCCAGCCTGTGGCTCGCCACGGGATAGATCGCGATCTCGTCGGAGATGGGCCCCAGCGTTGCAAGGGTGCGGCTGCCGCGGACCACGATTCCCGCGTCGGTCTCCTTGACCGCAGTCAGGGCCACGTCGTCGTGCAGGATGTCCGTCGGCCCTTGGTGGCGTCGTCGCTGCAGGTTCACCAGCGCGTGGGTCAGGGTGACGTCGTTCTCGCGGATGAACTCGTGGTAGTTCAGCATGTTCTGCTTGAACTCGGGGCGGTCTTGGGCAAAGAAGCCCGCCGATCCGGCCCAGGCTGAGAAAATCGCGTTCATGAAGTCAGGCGATCGGCCCATCATCCCGCAGCTGGCCCAGGCCCACCGCGTCATCATCTCGCGCCGTCGCACCAGGTCGTCTATCGTCTTGGGGATCAGGAAGGACAGCCCCACCGGCTCGCCGGTCGTCGGCGACGCGAAGGTCATCTCCTCCCGCAGCGATGGGTCGTGCTGCATGTCGTACAGGGCCGCCACCGACCGCACGCCGTTGCGAAGCCCCGGGTGTTCGGTAACGTCTTTGACCCGCTCACCGTTCAGCCATACCTCCCGGGGACGTTCTTTGAGTCCGGTAATGTACTCCTGTCCGGTACGGGCTGGCATGGCTTTGCACCTCCCAAAGGTGGGTCGATTGATGGAGCGGGTTGCTCTGGGTTTGAGGCAAATATGTACCCGATAACCCGTCGTGTCAACCGCACATCTCCCGGCTTCGGAGCAGCAGGCAGATTCAACGTGGGTAACTTGATGACACAGGGAAATCGCGTCTTAAACGCCGGAGGCCCTATAAATCGTCATTCCCGCGCAGGCGGGAATCCAAACCCCCGTCTACCCTCGCACCTGGAACCGAAGGAGGCGCTGCCACTCCCATCTCCACCGCCATTCAGTCCAATTTTGTGTCCTGAGTAATAAGACGCGATTGCCCTGCTTGATGACACAGGGCAATCGCGTCTTAAACGCCGGAGGCCCTATAAGTCGTCATTCCCGCGCAGGCGGGAATCCAAACCACCGTCTACCCTCGCACCCGGAACCAAAGGAGGCACTGCCAGTCCCATCTCCACCGCCATTCAGCCCAATTTTGTGTGCTGAGCAATAAGACGCGATTGCCCTGCTTGATGACACTTGCTGCTTGCCACCTCTCATTATTGTACGTACAATTGTTCTATGCCCGTATTCACCGAAGTTTCCATCGCCTTGAGGCTTGCCGGGAGAAACCTCGGCAACTCTCTGCCACCGCACCTGGCCGATGGGGCTAAGTGGGACAAAATGGGGCGGATTTTGAAAATTTCTGTCCCACGGCACCTGAAATGCGGCAATTCAGCTTTGAATCCTGCCTGCCGGCCAGTGAAAGTGGGAATGGGTGGGACAAATTCAGTTCCATGTTTCCCAGCCCTTCGGCAACTGCACGGGAGGTCCCTGGTCCGGCACACGGCCTCCGGCTGGGCATCCCGCCCCGGCAGCCATCGGTCCCAATGCCATTTCCCTGTCGGAAAGAGCACCGCCGTTGACACCATGCAGCGCCTTGCCTAACATCCCGAACACCTTAAAGATGAACGGGAGGAAAGATGACTGAGTTTAAGACTGGCTCAGTCCAGGCCAATGGCCTGAACTTCCACTATCTCGAGATGGGCGAGGGCCCCTTGGCGCTCTGCTTGCACGGCTTCCCTGATCACGCCTATTCATTCCGACACCTGCTGCCCGAACTGGCAGCGGCGGGGTTCCGTGCCGTGGCGCCGTTTATGCGCGGCTACGCACCAACCGAGGCGCCAGCCGACGGGAACTATCGCGCCGTAACCCTTGCCCGCGATGCGGTCGCCTTGGTCGATGCCCTGGGCGGCGGACAGGCCTATCTCATCGGCAACGACTGGGGAGCCGGTGCCGTCATCGGCGCCACGGTGCTTGCGCCCGAAAAGGTGAACAAGCTGGTCATCATCGCCTCCGGACGCGTCGATGAAGAGCTGGCGATGGACTATTGGTACCTCAGGGGTACTTGGCACTTTTATTTCTTCCAGATGCCCTTCGCCGAAAGGGCAGTGGCCCACAATGACTACGCCTACGTGGAGCAATGGTGGCGGGACGCCTCGCCGGAGTGGGACATCCCCGCCTACGCCCTTGAGAGCATACGCGAGACCTTCCGAAAGCCCGGAGTGGTTGAAGCCGCGCTTGGCTACTACCGCGCCAGGTTTGGTCCAGCGTCGCAGGACGAGTTGCTACTGAGAGACGAGGGGCGAATCAATGCCGGCCCTGTCACCGTCTCCACGCTGGCTCTCCACGGAACCCGTGACCGTCCTAGGCGCCTGGAGTCCTTCGAAAGCGAGGCCATGGATGCCTATTTCACCGGCGGTCTTGAGAAGGTCATCATTCCCGGCACAGGCCATTTCATGCACCAGGAAAAGCCCGAGGAGATCAATCCTCTGATCGTGGAGTTCCTGAAGCGATAGCGGGAGACCGCGACCGTCACAACTGCCTGCGGGTGGGATCCGTTCTGTCCCGCAGCCAGTCCCCCATCAGGTTGAAGGACATCACCAGCAGCGTGATGGCTACCCCCGGCACCATGGGCAGCCACCACGCCACGAACACCCACTCCTGCGATTCGGCCAGCATGGTGCCCCATGATGGCTGCGGGCGCGGTATGCCCAGCCCCAGGTAGCTCAGAGACGCCTCGGCAATGATCGCCAGCCCCACCTCCAGCGTGGCCAGCACCAACAGCGTGTTGATGATGTTGGGCGCCACATGCCGGAAGATGATCCGCAGATTGCTGGCCCCTGCCACCCGCGCCAAGCGGATGTAGTCCATCTGCATGAGCGACAGTACCTCGCCGCGAATGATACGGGCGTAGGTCATCCATCGCAGCAGGGCAATCACCAGGATGACGTTCCAGAGTCCGGCGCCGAGTATGGCAATCACCGTGACCGCCACCATCAGGTATGGCAGTGCCAGGAACCCGTCGGTGAGACGCATCAGCAGCGTGTCTATCCATCCCCGGGCGACCCCGCTGGCCAGGGCGATCAGCGTGCCAAGCACCCCGGATATGACCACCGCCATGAAGCCCACAATCACGGATATGCGGGCGCCATAGATCATTCTGCTGAGTATGTCACGCCCCAGGTGGTCAGTGCCCAGCAGATGCTGGCCCCAGGCCGGCTCTGCCAGGATGTTGGTGGGCGCGGTCTTGATCGGGTCGAACGGCGCTATCAGGGGGGCAAAGAGCGTGGCAATGATGATTACGATGAGGTAGAAGAAAGAGAACTTGGGTACGCCCCGCATCGCGGAGCGCACGCTGGATGCAGCAGCCAACAGCGACTGGACTCGCGCCGCAGGCGAAGTCGGGGCGACCGGCGGGTCGCCTCCAAATTCCTGCTCACCGGCTATCGCCACGCCATCGCCTCTCTACTGCGCCACCCGGATCCTCGGATCAAGCAGCCCGTAGATGATGTCGACAGTCAGGTTGATCGCGACGATGAATCCGGCACCGAAGAAGACCACCGTCTGCGCCACAGCGAAGTCCCGGACAAAAATGGAGTCCACCAGCAGGCGCCCGATGCCGGGCCACGAAAAGATGGTCTCCGTTACCACCGCCCCGGAAATCAACTGGGCGAAATTGACCATGAACAGCGTGAATATGGGGATGGAGGCGTTCTTGAGGGCGTGCTTCCATATGACCATCCGACGCGGCAGTCCCTTGGCGCGGATCATCTTGATGTACTCGGAGTCCAGCACCTCTATCATGCTGGAGCGCACAATGCGCATGTGGGCCGCAACAAACAGCCACCCGAGAGTGACAGCCGGCAGCACGATTGCCTTCCAGCCCAGCCTTTCAATGCTGCCGCCCGCCGGCAGGACATTGAAATAGACGGCAAACACGAGAATCATCAGGATTCCTACCCAGAACACCGGCATGGATTGGCCCAGGATGGCCACCACCTTGCTGACGCGGTCGAACAGGGAATCCGGGTTGGTTGCCGACAGCACTCCCAGTGTGACGCCAACTATGATGGAGAAGAACATGGCCGCCAGCGTAAGCTGGATCGTGGCGGGAAGGCGATCAACAAAGACCTCGAAGCCGTCGCGGGAGTCCCACCTGAGGGATTCGCCAAACTCACCCTTGAGGAAGTTCTTGTTGTAGTTGATGTACTGTTCCCAGTAGCTCTTGTCGAAGCCGTAATATTCGATCAGCCGCTGGCGGTCTGCGGGGGTCGCATCTGGCGATATCATGAAATGGATCGGGTTGCCCGTAAGGCGTACCAGGAAAAAGACGGCAACTGTCACCAGCCACAGGGTGAGGAGCCCTTGAAGAACTCTGGTTAGTACGTACCGGCCCACGGGCGCTCCCTGGGATGAAGATGCCGTCCGCTGGTGGCTGGAACCTTGTCGGTCATCGGGGTTGTTTGTGGAGGAGGAGGGTGATTCCAGTTCCTGGGACCCCTCCCCCTTTTGTGATTATCGGGACACCGCTTTGTCGGCTGCCTGTCTGCTAGTCCCTCAGCAGGATGCGCTGCAGGTCCATGAAGTGGGCACCGAAGGGCGGCTGTTTGTGCTCCATGACCCGGTCTGTGTAGCCGTAGACTGCGCTGGCGTCGTACAGGGGGATTATCCAGTGGTTTTCCAGGGCAATGTCGTCGACGCGGGCAATGATTTCCAGCTGCCTGGCCTCATCCACCGTGTTCTTGAGTTCTTCGTTAAGCGCGTCAGTCTCGTCGTTGTACTCGTTGCGGAACCCACTGGACGAGTAAGCCAGGTTGACCAGGACAGCGCAGTGCTCCTGTCGGCCCCAGCTCCATTCATTGACCGACTGGTACTCACGGTTGCCGGAGTCGCCACTGGAGTAGTAGGTGAACGGGTCGTGCTCATTCACCGACAGGTCTATGCCAATGTCATTCCAGTTGCTGGCGATGATGTCCATCGCCTCCTTCTGGTTGGGGCGTCCGGCGAACTCACCGAAGTGGGCCTGCAGGGAAAAGCCGTCGCCGAAACCCTCCTCTTCTAGTATCTGCTTGGCCATCTCGGGGTTGAACTCGCTGACAAAGTCCTGGGATTCCCGCCAGCCGAATGCACCCTTGTTGCATATCGACTGGTTGGGCAGCAGGAAGCCGAAGCCGGTGTTGAGAATTGACTGCTTGTCCACGGACATGGCCAACGCCTCCCGTACCCGGACGTTGAGCGTCGGGTCGTCTCCCCAGTCTGCGGGGTCGGCCTTGGTCGTTCCGTCGTCCTTGGTCTCTTTCAGCGCGAACTCGAGATCAAACGCGACCTGCATCTTGCCGTTCGCCCCCAGCGTCTGAGTCCAGAGGCCGCCATTGCCGGGGTTGAATCCCGCTCCCTGTGAGCCACTCTCGGAGCGGTCCAGGTCCTTGGCTATGGGATAGGGCAGGCCGAGGGCCATGTCCACATTGCCTGCGGTCAGCTGCGCGAAGCGGGTGGTGGCCTCCGGTACCTTTACGATCTCCAGCGTTTCGTGCTGAGGAGGCTTGTAGTACTCGTAGTCGCCCCAGAAGTCGTCCCATCGAACGAACGTCGCGGAGTCGCCAGGGTTGAATTCCGTCAATTCATAAGGACCGCAACCAACGGGGTTCCTCACGAATTCCTCGTGCCCGACCTCCTGCAGGTAGTCCGGCGGGTTGAACCAGATATTGTGGTAGTTGGCACCGTGCAGGATAGCCCAGCCTGCCGGACTTGGAGAGTCGGTGCCAAGGAATATCTCCCGGTCGCCTCTGATGTCGTATCCGTCGGAGTCAATCAGAGTATCCAGGGAGTCGCCGAAGAAGCTGCCCGAAAATCCTTCAATGTTACCGAGCACCCCTTCCAGATTTATCATCAGGGCTTCGGCATCCAGCGGCTCTCCATTCTGGCAGACGGCGTCAGGGTGCAGCTTTATCAGGATGCCGGATTCATCCTGGGACCACTCGGTTGCCCACAAGGGACGGATGGTCATGTTTTCGTCGCGGGTGAGCAGGCGAGTCGCGAAATAGTCCCGGAGGAAGCTGGGCTGGGTGTCCTCCCAGGAATTCAGCAGGTCTGAGCCCCAGCCGTCGGCCGCCACCGTCAGCTTGCCCACCGAGTCGGGCGCCCCTGACGTGTATGGAGCGGTTGTGCGTTCAGTTCCAGTGGCGGGAGCCTCGGTCGGCGCGGCCGTCGGGGCCGGCGCGACAGGCGCCTCCGTCGCATCATCTCCTCCACAGGCGACGATAATACCCGTCATCAGCAGGATGACGAGGAAAGGTAAGTGCAACTTCCAAACCAGTAGACGGCTCAATTCTTAACTCCTGTGCGAGGTTGCGCATAAAAAAACAAAAGGTACGAGCCTCATTCGGCAGAACCGTACCTGGCCCACAACGGATGCGTAAGCCTAATTCGGGTTACAGGAAGTGTCAATGAAACGACAACAACCTTACAAATTTTTCGCGAATGCTTTTATTTTTCGTAACATCTATGAAACAATCCATCAAATAAGTCCATCCCGTTGAAAAATTCGCAGTACTATCCGACCTTGATTTCAGCCCCGTACGGTCAGTTTCCCCGCGGAATACCCGCCATCCACGTAGATCACCTGTCCGTTGACGTACTCTGCCAGGGGGGAGGCGAGAAACAATACCGCGTTGGCGATATCCGTTGGTCGTCCCGACCGTCCGGCCGGCACCTGCGCCAGGAAGTTGGTCCGGTACTCGTCGGACGTTTCCACGGTGGCTGGCGTCTCTGTGAATCCTGGGCCGACGGCATTGACCGTTATTCCGAACTCCCCCAGCTCCAGGGCCAGGACCCTCGTCAGCTGCACCACCCCTGCCTTGGCGGCGCAGTAGGCGCCCCCTTGGTAACGCGCGTTGTTGGCGGCGGTGGAGGCGATGTTCACGATTCGCCCGCCCGTGCCCTGGTCGATCATCCTGCGCCCAGCGGCCTGGCACCCAAGGAACTGCCCCTTGAGGTTCACGTCCAGAACAAGGTCCCAGTCCTCCTCGGCCATGTCGACTATCAGGGAATTGAAGCCAAAGCCGGCAACGTTCACGAAAATGTCCAGCGACCCGAACGCCGCCACAGCGCCCTCCACCATCCCCGCAACCCGGCCCTTGTCGGTAACGTTTACTTCGGCGGCTCGTGCCGTGCCACCTGCCTCCGTTATCTGGCGTACAACCGCCTCTGCCCCCGACAAGTTCCGGTCGGCCACCGTAACAGACCCCCCGTTGGCCGCCAGCGTGAGCGCCACCTCCAGTCCAATCCCAGAGGCCGATCCCGTGACGATCGCTGATTTGTTCTCCAGTTCCATACAAGCACTCGCTAAACAAGAAAGTTCGCCCGGATAAGAAAAGGCGACGTGGTCCGTTTCGATGGGTCGGTTTTTCGATGGGTAGGCTTTCAGGAAGACGCGGCAGATATCCCCTGCGCCACCTGGATCGGGGCCCTCTTGTCGATCTTCTTGATTTCGTCGGGATAAAGGTGGCAGGAGACCATCCGCCCGTCCTCCGTGGGAGCGAGCGACGGCACTTCCTGGCTGCATATCGGCATGGCGTAGGCGCAGCGGGGATGGAACGAACAACCGCTGGGAGTCTCCAGTGCGCTGGGCACTTCGCCCACGATTGGGATGGGCCATGCCGGTGTCGTGCCAGGGGGTGTTGCCGCTGCCACCAGGGAGGCGGTGTACGGATGCTGCGGCTCCGAGCAAGTGAGCTCCGCATCGCCCAGCTCCACCAGCTTGCCCAGGTACATCACCCCGATGACGTGGCTCATGTGCTCCACCGAAGCCAGATCGTGGGAAATCAGGATGTAGGAAATTCCTCGCTCCGCCTGGATATCCTTCAATAGGTTCAGCACCTGGGAACGGATGGATACATCCAGCGACGAAACTGGCTCGTCCAGGACGATCAGGTCGGGGTTGAGGGTCAGTGCCCGGGCCACGCCGATGCGCTGCCGTTGCCCGCCGCTGAATTCATGCGGAAACTGGGACCCCACTGATTCGTGCAGCCCTACCGACTGCAGGGCTTCCGCCACCCTTTCTGCCTGCTCGGCCCGGCTGAATCCGTGGACCTCCAGCGGCTCTCCGATGATGTGTCCCACCCGCATTCGGGGGTTCAGCGCCCCGTATGGATCCTGTAGGACCGCCTGCACGTTCCGCCGGTAATTCTTAACTTCCTGAGAAGACATGCCTACGAGGGAATTGCCCCGGTAGATGATTTCGCCGGACGTGAGGTCTAGAAGCTTGAGGATCAGGTTGGCCATGGTGGTCTTGCCGCACCCCGATTCTCCAACCAGCGCGAACGTCTGGTTATCCCTTACGGTGAAGGAAACGTCATCCACCGCCCTCACCAAGCCTACCGACCTGTTGTTCAGCAGGCCGGACTTCACCGGAAAGTGCTTTACGGCGTTGCGCGCCTCGATGATTACGTCGCTTGCCCGTTCCGTTGTTGACTCAATCATTCTGCCAGCCAGCACCGGGTCTTCTGCATTTTGCCCACGTTGACGCCCACGTTGAAGATGGAAGGGGGGTCTCCCTCTCTGCACCGGTCCATCACCTTGTCGCAACGAGGATGGAATGGGCAGCCCGGGGGCAGGTTTCCGGCATAAGGTGGGTCGCCCTGGATGGTTCGCAGCCGCTCGCGCTTCTCCCCCAACACCGGCAGGGCCTCAAGCAGGGCCTCGGTGTAAGGATGCGTCGGGTGGTTGAGCACCTGGTCCTTTGGGCCGTATTCCACTACAAGCCCGCCATAGAATACTGCCAGGTTGTCGCACAGGTTGCCTACAATGCTGATGTCGTGGGTAATGAAGATCAGCGCCATTCCTGTTTCCTGCTGCAGTTCTTTCAGCAACTCCAGGTACTGACGCTGGGTGGTGACGTCCAGGGCTGTGGTCGGCTCGTCAGCAATGAGCAGGTCGGGATGCGGACCGATGGACGCCGCGCTGGACGCCCTTTGGCGCATGCCTCCGCTCATTTCGTGGGGGTAGTTGCGGACCCGCAGGTGAGGCGCCGTGATCTTCACCATCCGCAGCAGGTCGATGCTGCGTTCTATCGCTGCCCTCCAGTTCAGCCCCGAATGTACGACCAGCGGTTCCGCAATCTGCGTACCGATCGAGAACACCGGGTCAAGGGCCGCCATGGAGTTCTGCAGAATCATCCCCATCCGGATGCCCCGCAGTCTCTCCATTTCTTTTTCAGAAAGGTCCAGGGTGTTCTGGCCGTTGAACAGCACCTTGCCGCCCACGATCCTCGCCCCCCGCGGCAGCAGGCGCAGCAGCGACAGGCAGGTGATCGTCTTTCCCGAACCCGACTCTCCCACAAGGCCGAGAGTCTCGCCGGGCATCAGGCTGAAGCTCACGCCGTTGACGGCGCGGACAACACCGCGCCGGGTGAAGAAGTGGGTCTGCAGGTCCTCCACTTCGAGCAGCGGCTGGATGCCGTTTTGTCTCAGGTCTGCGGGAGCGGACTGTTCGATGGTCAGGAATAGCCTCCTGTTTGGAGCTACCTTGCGACTCGCGTCCGTTGCGATGGAATTGTCGCACCCCTTGCTGGAGCGCGGCAATCTTATCGGGGAAAGGTAAGTTCGAACTTGGGCGCTGTCAACATTCGACGACCATCGGCGAAAGGACTTTGCCCGTATGAGACTCTGGCCACCGCGTTCAACGGGATCGAGTTAGGCACAGGTTATCGACCTCAATCCTGTTGCCAGGGACGCAGACCTGTAGAAAGCATCACCGCAACGAATAGCGCATTAACGAACGCCCATCCCACTGCTTGATCGAGGTCCATCAATTCAGCGAACCAGTTGTTGAGAAACCACAGGAGGAGCACCAGGGACGAATAGAAGCGAAAGTTTACCTGCAGCCACTGCACTGTACCGGTGCCTTGAGCGTTCTCCCCTACCCCACGCAGCCAACTGGAGAGGTTGATCACAAACGCCGCGGCTGTGGCCGCCGCCATCGGCCAGTTCAGGATGCCCCACACCGGAAACCCCGTGCTTCCGTCGTCGTACAACGGGGTGATGATGTAGTGCACCCCCACCGCAACAGCCATCATCAGCATGAACAGGGAAATGACACGATACAAGTGTTCCATCAATCGACTCCATGTGATGTTTGAAATGCGTGTCTATTTCTCGTTCCGTAGTTGAACTCTAACCCTGAAATGTTACTCTCGCATTTCAGGACTTGATCCTGTCCACAGGCTTGAGGAAACGGACACGGGCTTAACCCGGGCGCAACAGGAACCGCCGGACTCAGGCGCCCCTCGTCGCCCCGTGGGAAACAGACAATGTTCAAATTCAGGTGGTTTGCCGGAATGGCTTCCGCAATTCCCGCGACACCGGGGATCCGATCCCCCGTCGTCGACAGATTTGACCGCCTGATTCGGAACGCTGCCCCTCGCACATCCTTCTCTTGCAAGCCGGGTTGTGCTCCCATATAATCAAACAAATGTGCTATTAACTGCTGTCTAGCACCCGCAATTCCGCAAGCCTGCGCATCCTGCAAATGTCGCCACCGAAAAAATCGGAGGTGAGGGGAAATGATCGGAAATGAGCGGCATAATAGGAAATTCTAGCGTGTCGGACGCTGCCGAGGCATCTCTCCCCAAGGGCGCCTTGCAGGATCCCCTATTGAGACTCCCCCTCTGGAAATTGCACACAATAGCACAGAACTGCACACATTAGGCAGGGCAATCGCGTCTTAAACGCCGGAGGCCCTATAAGTCGTCATTCCCGCGCAGGCGGGAATCCAAACCCCCGTAACCCCGGCAGATGCCACCCAGGGCCACCCAAAACGACCGTAACCTACCCCAAACCCCAACAATGAGGCCCACCAGATGCTCCAGAGACTCGCCCTCCGCCTGCCGGACCACGGGGGGCTGCCGCTCAACGCTCGGAAATGCTCGGGAATAGCGAAATTTTCAGCACCCAACCGCCATCACTGTTGCTACCAATCGTCATCCCCGCGAAAGCGGGGACCCAAGCCCCCATAACCCACCCAATGACAGGAAATGTCAGCGAATGTCAGCGATTTCCATACCCCTGACACTAAGCAGACCCCAACCCGACAACCCAACCGCAACCCACACCGGAAGGAGGATCACACCCAACAGCCCTCAGCACCCAACCGTCACTCCCGAACCCCCAATCGTCATTCCCGCGAAAGCGGGAATCCAAACCCCGGTCTACCCTCGCACCCGGAACCGAAGGAGGTACTTCCACTGCCACTCCCATATCCACCGACACTAGACCAATTTTGTGTGCTGACAGATAAGACGCGATTGCCCTGCCAAGGAAACAAAGCGGATATCGCCTCCCGCTCAAATGGCATATAGTTGATTGCCGGACAAGCGAACTACCGGGAGGCAGTATGAGATACGACACCATCGTAATTGGAGCCGGTTCCGGAGGCGGCGTAGTTGCCACCCGGCTCAGCGAGGACCCCGACCGCTCCGTGCTGCTGCTGGAGGCCGGGCCGGATTATCCCGACTTCGAGCACCTTCCCGAGGAGATCAAGTTCGGATATGCCTCGGGCATCGACACCGTTACCACCCACCACAACTGGGAGTTTTTCGCCCGCGGTACCGACACCAGCGGTCCCCTGCAGATCCCGCGCGGCAAGGTCACCGGTGGCACCAGCGCCATAAACGGCCAGGTGTTCTTGCGTGGCATACCCGAGGACTACGATGACTGGGCCGCCCGCGGCAATGACCGGTGGAGCTTCCAGAACCTGCTGCACTATTTTCGCAAGATGGAGACCGACTCCGAGTTCGGCGGCAGCGACTTCCACAACTCTGACGGCCCTATAGTCTGCCGCCGGTTCAGCCGGGAGGAATGGCGTCAGGATCAGACAGCCTTTCACACTGCCTGCCGCGAACTTGGCATGGTCGATGTAGCCGACTTCAACCACCCCGACGCCACTGGCGTGGGCCCAGTGCCCCTCAACAATCCCAATGGCATCCGCCTCAGCACTGCTCTTGGATACCTCAACCTTGCCCGCCATCGTCTGAATCTCACCATCAGGCCCAACTGCACCGTGCACCGCATACTGTTCGACGGCAAGCGGGCCTCAGGCGTCCAGGTGGAATCTGGAGGGGAAACATTCGTCGTCGAGGCCGGTGAGATCGTCTTGAGCAGCGGCAGCATCGGCTCGCCCCACATTCTGCTGCTGTCCGGCGTCGGCCCGGCCGACCAGTTGGCCGCCGTGGGAATCGCCCAGGTGCACGAACTGCCGGGCGTGGGCCAGAGCCTGCGCGACCACCCCATCGTGTTTGTGCCCTTCAGGACCAAGCCCGGCCACGAGCTGGACGCCAACGCGCCGCGCCTTCAGGTCGCTGCAAGGTGGACCGCCACTGGATCGCCGCACCGAAACGATTTGCAGATCCTTATGAGCTCAATGGTCAATCCGGTTCGCTATACCAACCCCGATGGCAGTGCCATCGACGGCCTGGGGATGTACACCATCCTCAACTACGAGGAGGGCGCTGGCGAGCTGCGAATCACCTCCCCCGACCCCTATGCGTCGCCCTCCATCGATTTCAGGTTCTTTGAGAATGAGTTCGACCTCCGGCGTTGCCGGGAGATGGTCCGCACCGCCGCTGATATCGGACGCCATCCCCGCTTCAGTGACATTATCGAGGAACGCCTCCGCCCCTCAGACGACGAGCTGGAGTCCGACGAAGCGCTGAACGACTTCATTCGCCGCTCTGTTGTAAGCGGTCAGCACCTGACCAGCAGCTGCCGGATGGGACCCGCCTCCGACGAAATGGCCGTCGTCGACCAATTCGGCCGCGTCCACGGGGTGGAGGGCCTGAGGGTGGCCGACGCCTCCGTTATGCCAAACGCCGTACGCGCCAACACCAACTGCACTACAATGATGATAGGAGAGCGCATCTCCGACTTCATCCGGCAGGATGGCTGATGTCAGCATGGTAGGCGGCCCGACGAGTGGCGCCTCAAATGCACTGGTACCAATAGAAGGGGAAATCGGGCAGGACACCGGCGATCAAGCGAGGAAAACATTCAGGGGGACACCCTGCCATACATCCGATTGGAACCACGAAAGCGGTACTCTGGTTGCGGCCACTGAAGGCATAGGGCCTCCGCTCGGTGCTTTCGCAAAGCAGAGTCAAGGCCTTACGTTCAAAATGAATGGCAAGGTTCTGGAATTTAATGGGAGCTGCCAGTCCCCTGCATAGACAGGGTCTGGGGCGAGTCCTGGACCCGACATTTTTTCAGGAGTGCAATTTTCGGATTTCTGCTAGAAGTTAAAGGATCTCTGTTGCTCCAACAGGCGAGAGTCTGGACGCTTCGCACCGCTGACCAGAACACATTTGATCCAGTTGCTTATTGGAGTATTGTCGGTAATGACGACAGGGCGAATGTACGAAAAATCTGACCTGATTCGGGCCGCCGCCGTCATCGCGGCGCGTATTCTGCTGGGCTTGGCGCTCGCCCTCATCCTGAGCATGGCCGCATTGGCGGTCGCGTGGGGCCTGTTCATCTTCATTGGCTCCAGCTCCAGGCTTACCTTCATGATCATGTCCTTGGCTGGGGCAGGCATTGGCGCCGGAGCCGCAGTGAACCTGGCGTGGATCAAGTTGGACCGCCACCAGCGCTCTGCCTTAGTCGTCACCCTCTTGGTCTGCGTCGCGGGAGGCGTCATCGGAGGACTCGCCGGATATCAGTACGGCGCCAACCGGGAGATCGAGTGTTGTGCCGAGCCCAGTACTACGCCGTTCATGTACATCGCCTTCGGAGCAACCATTGGCGCCAATATTGTTATCTACCTCGTTACCGCCAGCAGCCTGGCCGCTAGGATGTTCCGGCTGAATCGAAGGGCGGCGCAGGGATGAGTTCGGTTGGCGGAAAAGGTTCGGTTCCAGAAACATGCAGGGGCGGGTGTATCACCCGCCCCTGTTGAGTCGCCCCGGCGACGCAGATACTGGCTAATTGATCTTCACCACCGTGCCGTTCGATTCGATTCGCAGGCCGACTATGGGGCCGACCTTTTGGTTGAACGAGTCGGCGATGATGGGATGGTTGGTGTCTGCAACCCGGTTAACCCAGGCCGGCACCACGTGCTCCATCACGGCGGTATTGAGGCTGCGGAAAGTCATTTCATCGGAAAATGGGACGAATTCCATCGCATCCCTTCCCGCTCCCCGCGGGTCGTCTGAAGTATTCTTGAGCAGCCCCATCTCATTCTGGATAGCTGAGATCCGCAGGGCCTCCAACTCCGACTTGGCTGCCTCCTCGATGATTATTTGCTGCAGGTCCGGGGGTATGGAAGCCCACTTCTCTCCGTTGATCACGTTGTTGTTGGACGGGAAGCTGAGCAACGGGCCAATGATGTAGTCGGTCACTTCGTACCAGCGCTGACCGAATCCCGCGTCGGCCCCGGTCACTCCGCAGTCCAGAATCCCGCGTTCAATGGCAGTGTAGACCTCGGCAAAGGCAAGGAACTGGGGCTCCGCGCCCATCCCGTTGATCCAGTCCGACAGCGCCGCGCTGTGGCTGCGCGTCTTTTTGCCAGAGAACCCGTCCAGCGTGTCAATCTTCTCCCGGCAGAAGAAGAACTGGTCGTTGCCGGCATACCAGTTGTGGTTCATTATCACGCCGCCGGTCTCGGACAGTACCAACTCTTCGATGTCCTTGATGATGGCCTGGGTGGCCTCGAACTCCTGCTCGCGGGAGGAGTAGATACCCCAGAGATTCTGGATCTCGATGGGTGGCATCTCCCCGCCAACGTAACCGCCGTAGATGGTGGCGGAGTCCAGCGTGCCGCTGGTGACCAGGGTCAGGGTGTCGGGTCCGGCCAGCCCCAGCTCAGGGAAGGAGCTGGTGATGAATTCCACCTTACCGTTGGTGCGCTCCAGCAGGTTGGGCCTGAAGAAGGTTTCCAGCGCCACACAGGGCAGCAGGGCCCGGTTGATGCAGGCGTGCTGAATGGTGATGGTTTCGCCGTCGTATGTCATGGGTGTCGGATCGGTGAGCTTCGCCTTCTCCAGCAACTCCTGGTATAGGGTGCTCTCGTAGATCCAGAGATGCCTTTCCAGCGATTCCAGGGTTACGTTTCCGTCGAAGTCCCCCTGTTCTACCGTTTTGGCTGGGCCGACGAGTTGCGTGATGTCGCCAACATAGATCGCGCCTGGGCCTCCGGCATTCTCAACCGCATACGTTTCCAGCGCTGACATGGCTGCCGGGGCCTCGGTGGCCTCCTCCATTGCGACCTCGGTGGGAGTTGGTGCGGTGGTCGCTGTGGGTTGGGGAGCTTCGGTGGCGATCTCTGGTTCCGCCGTGGGCTCTGAGGCACCTCCGCAGGCGGCCATCAGTCCAAGTACCAAAATCAGGGCCAGAACTAGGAATAAAGGGCTGCGCATATCGGTCATCCTCCTGTAGACGTTCGCGGGATTCGAAGCGGCCAAACAAGACGTCGTTCGCTATCGTGCTCTTGGGAACCTGACTCCAATCGGGCGGGTCATCACCCGATCCGAAGAAACCGCGAATTGCCTCCTGTCCGGCCAGCTGATTCGGCCCTATGAGATTGCAGTTCGCCAACCTAATCGGGCCTTCCCTCTCAGGTCATGGAGCTCGGTCATTGCCAAATTTGCGGAATTCATCGGACGAATCTGAGAAGGTGGCTGAATATATCACGTAATCGGCGAATATGTAAATTATTGCGGAATTATATTTCAAGAATATGACTATATTACTTATTATAATTCTATGTTCACGTATACTAAACGAAATCGCATAACGGGCCTGCCGTTACATTCGAAACGCCGGGTTGTGCGAATTGGAGGATATCCGGGAACCAGAGACAATGAAGACAAAGCAGCGACAGGATGGAGGGGTATTAAAGAGGTGGTTTCCGACCGCCTGAGCGAAGCCGCAAACGGAAACCGGGACCAACCTCCACAGGCTGGAGTCATTTAGGGGTAGTTGGCGGTGCCCATACCTTAAGCCGACAGCACGACTTACCGTCATTCCTGGAGAAAAGCTGGTCCAGAATGGCATTCCCCCTGATTCCCGGAAGCCCATTTAGACAGCGACGGACTCTTCCGTGCAGTCACCGTAGCAAACTCAATACAGTGGGGGGGGGCGTTACCAACCATGGGAGGATGTTGTAAAGTGAGGCAACCTCGGTACGAGACGATTGGCGCCGGAACATAGCCGGAACAAAGGAGATTGAAAATATGCAATACCACATCAACCACGTGCATGTGCGGGCGCAGGACCCCCACGCTTCGGCGGCGTGGTACGAGAAACATTTCAACGCGAAGAAGCTGTGGGCTCGTGAGATCATGCCCGGCACGGTGACAGTCAGCATGGAAGTCGGCGGGCCGGTGCGCCTCAACATCTCGTCCAAGCCCGCCGGATCGTCCGACGAGCGCAGCGTGGCGGAGCTTAACCGCCTTGGGCTGGAGCACTTTGGCTTCGATGTCGAAGACCTAGAGTCGGAGCTCGAACGGCTGGAGTCCGGAGGCATCCGCGTGGTCTTGCCGCTGACCCAGACGCCCACCGGCTCACGACTGGCCTACATCGAAGGCCCGGACGACGTGCTCATCGAACTGGTGCAGCCTCTTCGTCAGTAGGCCCGCGTGCTGTCCTGCACCGTGCCTCGGGATTGATTCCCTGCTTCCTTCCAGAGGAAAGCCCCTCTTTCTTTAAGGAGGGGCTTGAGACGAAGGTACTTGCTGAAGGCTGTGCGGATGCCACTTGCTAATCGGCGAACTGCGGCATCACCTCGGTGGCGAAGAGTTCCAGCGAGTCGAGAACTTTCTGGTTTTCGATGCCTCCGAAGTTGACAAAGAAGATCAGGTTCTCCACTCCCGAGTCTCGCAGTCGTCCTATTCCCTCGGAAATGAAATCGGTGCTGCCAAAGAGCATCACGTCATCGCACCTCGCTCGGTAGTCGAACCGGGCGTCGGGGGTATAGCGGCTGCGGTATGCAGCAAACTCGTCGGGAAGTAACTCCACACGCTGTCCCGGAGGCGCGCTGACCTCCTGCCCCGTCTGCTTGAACCACATGAAGGGGACCTCGGCCTCCTCTTGTGCCCGCTCCGTCGTTGGTGCCACATACATCGCGCGGGCTGCCACCACCCGTGGTGGCGAGTAGTCCTTGTCGGCCTCCGCAAGGGCACCCTTGTAGAACTCGACCTGTTGCGCCACCTGCCCGTAGGCCTCGGCCTGCCCGATGAGCAGATTCCAGTTGTTGCGGGCAACCCTGGTCACACTCTCCGCGCCAGAAGCTGCCACGTACACCGGTGGATGCGGCTGTTGCACCGGCTTGGGATGGATCGTCAGGTCGTTAAAGCTCCAGAACTCGCCCCGGTGATCGAAGGGTTCGGTTGCGGTCCAGGCCCGGGTCAGCACCTCCATCGATTCCTCAAACCTGCGTGTTGCCTCGTCCATGGGCACGCCCATACGATGGAACTCGCCC
Organism: Dehalococcoidia bacterium; assembly: GCA_965215675.1. GTDB lineage: Bacteria > Chloroflexota > Dehalococcoidia > Lucifugimonadales > UBA3495 > VXOI01. The sequence goes on from OZ244112.1 coordinate 1,720,133, forward strand.
CACTGGTAACCCCGGCCTACGCCCAGATCCAGTCGGCCGCTGCTGAGCAGGTCCACCGTGGCGGTCTGCTCGGCAAGCTGCACCGGGTTATGGAAAGGCAGCACGGTAACCGCCGTGCCCAGCCGGATGGTCTCCGTGAGTCCGGCCAGGTAGGCCAGTACCGACAGCGTGGCTGACACGATGCCGTGGCGGGTGAAGTGGTGCTCGGTGAACCACACGGAGCTGTAGCCCAGCCGCTCCGCGTGCAGCACTTGCTCCAACGCCTCACGGTAGTACCGCTCCTGCTCTGCCGGGTTGGGAAGCTGCACCGAATGGAAGAGGCCGAACTTCATCGACTGCTCACCTTTTTCCTCTAGCTTTCGGCCACCCAGTCGGCCACGCGCTCTCCGATCATTATTGCGGTGGCGTTCGTATTGGCGCGGGTAACCTGCGGCATGATCGACGAGTCGGCTACCCACAGCCCGTCAACGGCGCGAACCCGGCACTGCTGGTCGGTCACCGCCATTCCGTCGCCGTCCGGCCCGATGCGGCAGGTGCCCGAGACGTGTCGTGAACTGCCCAGCGTCTGACGGATCCAGGCGTCGAGTTTTTCGTCGCTGCCCAGCGTTTCGTCGTCCGGCGCAACGCGCCCCACGGAAATATCCTTGTATGCCTCCGACTCCAGGATGCCGCACGCCAGTTTCACGGCGTCCCGCATCCGGCGCATATCGTTCTCGTTGTGCAGGTAGCGATAGTTGATGGAAGGCTGGATGGCAGGGTCCGAGGACTGCAGGCGCACCCAGCCCGACCCGTCGGGCAACTCAAGCGCACAGGCAATGCGGGCCTGCCCGGACGGCACCATCTCTCCGGTCATCACGTTCCAGATTGCCAGTGTATGCAGCATCACGTCGTTGGGATAGGAAGGCGCCTCCGACGTGACGCGCAGTCCGAACCGCAGCGCCTCCGCGTTGGCAGTCAGTTTGACATCGTCCTTGACCTGGAAAGTAACGGAACCCATGGGGTGGTTGAACAGGTTCTGGCCCATTCCCGGTGATTCCACGAGCACCGGCACACCCTGCTCCTCCAGCTGTTCCCGCGGGCCGATCCCCGACAGCATCAGGATGTGGGGCGACTTCAGCGCGCCGGCGCTGAGAACCACCCGGTCGCAGGCAACCGTGAAAATCTCGCCCCCGCTCTCAGCCTCGACGCCAGCAACCTTGCCGCCCTCTATGACTACTCTTCGAACGAACACGCCGCCGCGCACCGTCAGGTTGAGACGATGTCGGGACGGGCTGAGGTGCGTGAGGGCCGTGCTCATCCGCCAAGTGTTCATGTTGTTCATTGGAATGGCCCCGATGCCGCTGGAGTTGGGTCCATTAAGGTCATGGTTAGGCGGGTAGCCCCGCTCAATGCAGGCATCGTAGAATGCCCGCTGCACCATTGGCCACTCTTCATTCTCCCGGCGGACCACTGGAATAGGGCCCTCATTGCCGTGAAAGTCGTCGTGGATATCCATGTCGGTCTCAGCCCTGCGATAGAAGGGAAGGACTTTCAGATATCCCCATTCCTCGTTACCGAAGGATTCCCATCGTTCGAAGTCTTCCGGCAACCCGCGCAGGTAGACTTGTCCGTTGATGGAACCCGAGCCGCCGATGACTTTGCCTTGGGCGATGTTTATCTCCCCCTGCTGGTCGTTTATGACGCCGCGCAGGTTCCAGGAGACCGGCGAACCGATGGCCTCGCCCTCCGATGAATGCCCGTTCCGCACCGGCTCCGGCAACTGTTCCGGGTCGGGGTAGTCCTGACCCGCCTCGAGCAGCAACACTGAACGCCGCGGGTCCTCCGACAATCTGCTTGCCACCACCGACCCGGCCGAACCACCGCCGACTACGATAACGTCATATTTCATATTCGCTTTTCCTGCAAACTCCCTTGGTCCACGGAGCATATAGAATTTGGGGATGAAATGCAGCGCCGATTCTACACCGTCAGATCAGACCAGGCCACAACTGCCTTCGGGCCTGCGACGGGGCAATCGCGTCTTAAACGCCGAAGGTCCTATAAGTCGTCATTCCCGCGCAAGCGGGGATCCAAACCCCCGTCTACCCTCGCACCCGGAACCGAAGGAGGCACTGCCACTCCCATATCCACCGACATTAGACCAATTTTGTGTGTTGACAAATAAGGCGCGATTGCCCTGGAGCCTGCGAGCCCCGCGTTGACCATGGCCTGTCCTCTCACTATGATGACCGGAAAACAGTATGGTTGCCGCGCTCTCTGTGTCGCGGCCCTTGAGGACTGAAGATGATCACTGACCTACCGACCCTGCTGCGCTATTTCGACCGTTTCCACGAACGGACAGTGAGGGACATCGAGGCGCTGCCTTCCGCCGCCGAGTTCTGGCGCCCCCCTCGCGGCGAGGGCGAAAAGGCGTGGAGCATCGCTGAAGTCGTTCATCACATCGCCGAGTCGCGCCTTTATTTTGCCAGCGCCTACTGTGGCCGGGGGTGGCTATACGACTGGCCAGTCCCCAGCACAGAGCGTCAGTCCGGCTGGATTCCTGCCATGGAGGCATCGTTCCAGGAGTTCCACCAGCGCCTCGATGACAGCCCGCCGGAGTGGCTGCAGCGTCGTGTCAAGATGATCGACACCGATGGAATGCTCAGCGGCTGGCGCATAATGATGATGCTCTTCGAGCACGAGGTGCATCACCGCAGCCAGATAGACACCTACGCCGGCCTGGAGGGTTGGGACGTGCCGCACATCTACGGCCGTTCCCGCGAGAGCATCGATGAGCTTCAGGAAGAGCAACGCAGGCGGTCGAGGCTTTAGAGGAGAGAAGAAGGGACCTTGAGGATCTGCCTGGCTACATCAGGAAACCTTCAACCGGGATCAGCCTCTGCCCGACCGGGTCGACGGCCATGTAAGCGGCCTCAAGTGCCAACGCACCGAGCAGGGGGGAGGTTCCCTCGGCATTGAAGATGACCTGGGTGATCACCTCCTTGCCGGCAAATCTAATCCAGGTGTAGCCAACCGGCAATTCCCTCACCTCACCTTGAGCGAACCGGAACCGTTCAGTAGACAAAGGGCGCACACCCAATTCCTGCAGAACGCTGGCGGGTAGCGAAGTCGTGGACGCGCCGGTGTCAACCAGCGCGTCCAATGTCCGCCAATTTGATCCCTGTTCGTCTCCCAGGCCAATTTCTATATAGAAAGTGCCCATTCCGGCAGACTACTCCTCGATGATGCCAGCGCTGATGGTTTCGTCGCGCAGGACGGAACCCGGGAAAATGGAAAATGGCTGCGATGCCTCTACCGCCGCTAACAGTTCCTTCCAGAATTTCGGTCGAAGCTTCCTACGGCAATTTCGACGCTGAGTTTCCCGTCCCGAATATTCGGACCGCGCCTTCACAACAGAATGCCGTCTTCAGGGATCAACCTGTTGCCGTGTGAATCAACCGCCAAGTGAGCGCTTTCCAAGGCCAGAGCGCCCAGCAAGGGAATCGTGCCCTCTTCATTGAAGATAAAGTCCCTGATGAATTCTTCGCCTATCAATCTGATAAAAGTCTGACCAACACCCATGGTCCTGGGCGAATCGGTACCTCTTTTGTCGACTGGCAATCACGTCCAAACTGCTGAGGATGGATGAAGGGACTGAAGAAGTGGAAGCGCCTGTGTCCACCAACGCCTCGACTGAAACCCAGCGTTGCCCCTCGGGATCGCCGATTTCTATTTCGACAAAGAACGTTCCCAACTCCTGGTTTGAAAATGGGTGCCTGAGGATGAGCATCGACATTGGAGGCCGGTCCGTTTATCTCCACAGGCACCCATTTCCGTGCCTTACGCCTCGATAATCCCAGCGCTGATGGCCTCGTCGCGCAGGTGGCCCTGCTGCTTCAGGTGGTTGCGAATCAGGCCGACTGCTTCCTGCAGCATCGCGGCATCAACGGCCTCGGCTGCCTCGCCGTGGTCGGCCTCCGCGAGAAGCTCCGAGGTGCGCTCGCTCACCTGCTGCAGCGACCAGTCCACCTGGTCGGCAACCGCGACGATGTCCTTGGGGAAGTCCCGGTGAGACGCGCCGGGGGAGCCTCCCTTGTCATAGCCGCCGCCGTGCCAGTGGCCGGGCCGGTCGTGGCAGTCGAAGCGGATGATCTCCTCGTTGCCCACGTCAATGCCAATGGTCGGGCCCCCGCACCACGAGCCGCGAACGTTGAGCGCCCGCACCGGCCACACGTAGGCCATGACCTGCCCATCCTGTGACAGTGGCACGTGCAACTCGTGCCCCAGGTATTTCTCGCCGTCCCTCTTGGTTGCCATAAGTACTCTCCACAATTCAATTTAGGTTGGTCTGAAACCGAAACTACCACAGGCCCACGTCGAATACAATCGCGTCCCTGAAGGCACAGGAGCTTTGTACACTCCATCGGTAACAGGGGCCGTCAGTCCTGGGCTTCTTGAAGGACGGAGGGCAGTAAGGTGGAAATGGTGAGCCTGCCCGACCATCAACTTCTTCTCCAGGCCAATGAAAAGGTCCGGTCAAGGCCGGGTCTCTAGGGGTTGATGACGCTGCTGCGTTTCTCCACGATGAACGTCTCTCGACGCTCCACGAAGTCCAGTACCACGTCTGCCAGGGCGTCCGGCCGGTCAACGCCGATGGCGTGCCCAGCATCGTAAACGTAGCTGATGCTGCAATTGGGCACTCGCCCCTTCCACAATCCCCCGGCCTCACTGGCAACCAGCCGGTCCTCCTGCCCGAACACAACCAGCGTGGCCGCCGATAGCTCGGGGAGCATATCGATCGCTGTGTTTTCTTCAGTGCGCCATCGCTCCGCCAGGCCAGCGAGGACCGCGGTCCTGCTCGAATCTGGGCTTGCGATCGCCAGGTCCTCCGGGTGTGCCAGCATTGCCTTCCGTGCCATCTCCGCGGTGTTCCCCCAGGTCGCTTGGCCCGGCGCGACGCAGGTTGGTGAGACCAGCACCATCGTAGGTACCGATGCAGGCCGCTGCAGGGCCATCCGAAAGGACACGTCGGCGCCCAGTGACGCTCCGACGAGCGTGAAACTGCTCAGACCGGCGGACTCGGCGACACCGATGACCGCCACCGCCGCTTCTTGCATTGATCCGGTCTGTGCCGCAGCGCCGGGTGGTTCCACGCTGAAAACCCGGTACTTGTCTGCCAGCGCCTCGACGAGACCCGACGTCTGCCACGGCGTCCAGTCCAGCAGCACCACAGGGTCGCCGCTGCCCTGTTCTGTATAATTCAGGCCGCTTTCCGATTGAGGCACGGTTTAGAACTCCTTGATTCTGGGCAGGACTTCCCGTCCGAACAGCTCGATCTCGTCCATGATGTCTCCATGACTCAGGCTGGGCTGCTGGAAGAACAGGTCAATGACCCCGGCCCCGCAACGGTCGTGGTAGGCCTTTATCTGCTCCGTTATCGAGCCCGGCCCGCCGACGAATGTCAGCGCCGGTGCGGCACCCACGATGTCGCCGGACGCACTGCCTGCGAACACGTGGCTGTAATCGATGTCCTGCCCTGTCCTCTGGGCCTGGATGACCTGCGCCACCGACGAGCGCATCGCCATTCCGCGGGCCCGGCCCTGGTCCTCCTGTCTGTGGAACCAGTCCCAGGCCTTCTCGTCGGTCTCGGCAAGATAGATGCTGCCCCGGAAAACCACCTCGTCAGGCTGCGGCGTCCAACCGGCCTCTTCGCACCACTTGAAATACTTGCCAGAGATGGTTGCCACGTCCTCGACCGGTAGGAACGAGACCCCCAGTCCCAGCCGGTGCATGGCAGCGTAGTGCACCGAGTCGTCGCTCCGCGTGGCCACGATGGCTGGCGGCAGCGGTTGCTGTACTGGCCGGGGCCATACTGACACCGTGCGGTACTGGTAGTAGCGCCCTTCCCACGCAAAGGGTTGCAGTTCGGTCAGGGCCCGCAGGATCAGGTCCATGCTCTCCAGCATGCGCCCGCGTCCCTCGGCGGGGTTGACGTTGTAGACCTGGTCCTCATTGGGAGTGCCGCGCAGGAACCCCATCACCAGCCGGCCGTTGGTCAGGTTGTCCAGCAGCGCCAGTTCCTCGGCGATTCGCACCGGGTTGTTCAGAGGCAGCAGGTGCCCCAGTATGGCCATCCGGGCCTTCTTGCATCTCTCCGCCACTGCGGCGACCATCACCGACGGCGTGCCGGTGGCGATCCGCCCCGAGTAATGGTGCTCAGAAAAGCTGATCCACTCGAAACCCATCTCCTCAGCGAACTCGCATTCCTCGATACCGTCCTGGTAGCTCTGCACTGACAGTTCCGGGTCGTTGTAGGCCGGAGGCGTGGGCCAGGTCGGTGGGAAGTCGCGGCGCAGCGCATAACCCATAGCACCCAGGTATGATGCCTTCATATCGGCTCCCGTGTGGCTGAATAGTTTTTCCAGTAAAAGTTGGGGCTAGAGTTCCACAAGTTCGTAAGACAGTGTGTTGAAGTTCTCGTGCCCATTCTCGGTTATGAGAATCATGTCCTCGATCTGGTATGAACCTGTGCTGGCGGAGTAGTAGGGCGTTTCGAGACAGAGCAGCATACCTGCCTGCAATTCGCTGTGCTCGTTGGCGCTGATGAACGGCGGCTCCTCCACGAAGGAGTCCAGCCCGATCGAGTGACCGTAGTGTCCCCGGCTGTAGCCCGGGAAGCCGTGTGCCCGCATCACATCGTCTGCCGCCCGGTAAATCGCCGATATAGGTGTTCCGGGACGCATCACCTCGCGGGCGGAGGCGTGGGCTTCGGCCAGCGCGTCATGCACTCGGCGCTGATCCGCCGCCGCCCGGCCAAAGGCAAACGTCCGCCCGCAGTCGCTGTAGAACCCGCCGACAGCCACTCCGCAGTCGAACTTGATCAGGTCACCCGAATGCAACCCGCTTCTGTCGCCAAAGCTGCTTCCCGTACCGGCGCTGATGAACCCGTAGGCTGACTGGAGTTCGCCAAGGCTCGGATCGGCCATGGCCGCCTCCAGCGCCCCGGCTTGATAGTTGTACTTGATCGCTTGGGCGCTCTGCCCCTCAGTAGCGTCAGTTATTGCCCGGCGGAGGCCCTCCTCGAACAGCCGGGCCGCGCTGCGATGCAACTCGATTTCCTGCGGATGCTTGATGGCCCTCAGGCCGTACAGCATGCCCGTAATGTCGACGAACTGGCACTCGGGATTGTTCTGCTGCAGTCGGAAGAGGGTGTCGGCGTAGACGTAGCGCAGGTCAATGCCGATGGTTGCAGCCGACAGTCCCCGGTCTTCCAGCATTGCCGTCAATGCGTCGTCTAATTCGTCTGGGTTCCACTGCGGCGGGCGCGAAATCTTGGCGTCGGCCCCGGTGGCGCCGGTGATGACGTCCAGGTCCCGGTTCTCCACCCACATCCGGTAGGTGCGGATGTCCTCGATAGACGTGGCAGCCCGCGCAGCAGGCGCAGCGAAGTCGCTGGTCATCAGCGCCGCTGGCTGCGCCGGGTCCGCCGGTATCAGCGCGGCGTCGGTTCCCATAAGGCGAAAGGACAGGTTGACCACGGGGCTGAAAAACCCGGTGGTGTAGAAAATGTTGGCCGGCGTGGTCGCCAGGCAGGCGTCAATATCCAGCCGCTGCAACTCGCCTCTGACCTTGTTGCGAACCTCGTCAAACATTCGGAGAACCTCCATTGGTGTTGCTGATTTTACACTCCATTCAGTGGCAACGCACTGAATGTGAAGTGCAGGGCTGGGCACGCGGAAACAGGAATATTGCGGCCCGTAGGTTACGTGGACAAAGCAACAGTGCGCGATTAGTATGCGCTTACCTTGCGTAAGCGAATTCGACTTGGACTCGGTGCGAAGGGAGGCGATGATGAGGTTTCGAGGGAAAACCATTTTCTACGGCTGGTTCGTCACCATTGGCTGCGCCCTGGTTGTGTTCGGCGTCGCCGGAGGCCAGTTCTCCTTCGGGGTCTTCCTCAAGCCGATGACTGAGGCGTTCGGTTGGAGCAGGACCGAACTTTCGCTGGCCTTTGGCGTAACCTTTATGATTTCCGGCCTGCTGCGCCCCCTCGCTGGCTACCTGGCCGACCGTTACAGCCCCAAATGGGTGGCCCTCGTGGGCGTCCTGATCATGGGCTGGATGCTGTTATTGGTCCCAACGGTCAGCAGCTTGTTCCAGCTCTACATAATATTCGCCGTGATGAGTATAGGTGTAACCCTTGGCACCGGCCCCATCCTCACTAAGATCGTCAGCCAGTGGTTCGTCGTCCGGCGGGGTCTGACCCTCGGCATAGTCAGCGGCGCCGGCTCCTTCGGAGCCATGCTCATCGTCCCTGCCACATCCGTGGTATTGGTCGTATGGTCATGGAAGGAAGCCTACCTCGCTCTCGGTCTGTTCCTGTTGGCGATAATCCTCCCCGTTGGAATCCTCCTGATTCGGAACCGCCCCCAGGATAAGGGGCTCAGTGCTTACGGCAGCGGGGATGGCCCAGCCGGAGGCGGGTCCCCCGCCGCCGCGATACAGCGGGCGAATTTCACCTTTTCCGAGGCCATCCGCACGCCCTTCTTCCAGAAGTTGACCTTCGGCTATTTCGTTTGAGGGTACTCAATGAGCTTCGTGAACGCTCATTTTGTTACCTACGCCCGGGACCTCGGCTATCACGCTCTCGTTGCGGCCAGCGGATTCAGCATCATCGGCGCCACCGCCATCGTCGGCGCCCTCTTGCTTGGACATCTTTCCGACACGCACGGCAGGAGGCGCCTCCTGGCCTTGTCCTATCAGCTGAGGGCCATGGGTTTCATCGTGGTCCTGCTCTCCATGGGTATTCCATTCTTGGGTATTCCATCTCTGGGAATTGCCGCCCTGGTGGCGGGAGTGCTGCTTGTTGGATTCTCGTGGAACGCTGTCGTTGGCATAACGGCCGCATTTGCCTCTGACGGGTTCGGCACCAAGAACCTCGGCAGCATATACGGCACCATGTTTGCCGTCATGCCCATCGGCTCCGGACTGGGCGCGTTCTTGGGCGGCCTGCTCTACGACATTCGCGGCTCCTATGACCTCGCCATTTGGTCCAACGTGGCCCTGCTGATCGCCTCGGCCCTGCTCGTTTGGTCCATCGGCGGGAGGAGGCCGCAGCCCCTGGGCAGCCCCGCCACCGCGGCTGGAGACGACTAGAGGGGCTCCACCCACAGCACTGCCGCCCCGTCCGGTCTGTGGCGAAAGCTGTGCGACCATTGGCGGGCCAGCGGGTCCCGCCACTCTGACCAACAAAAAGGCCCCAGCGTTTAACGCTGGGGCTTTCAGTTGGAACCAAATAACGTGGGCGGTTACCCTCGCTACTGGGTTATAGGCACTCGCTCGGTGGTGCCGTCGGGCAGGACCTTCAGGCCCACGATGGGAGCGATTTTCTCGTTGAACAGGGCGATAATGTTGTCCCTGTTGTCTTCGTCCTGGCGAGATATGAAGCCAGGCACCACGTGTTCGGTGGCAACCACGTTTGTCATGTGGTCCATCAGCGCGTCCGAGAACTCCAGGTACTCCAGGCCTGCGTCGATGTTGCGCTGGATCCAAACCTCGTTCCAGGCCGGAGTCACTCGGATGGCCTCCAGCTCGTGCCGGGCCCCCTCTTCTTCCAGAATTGCCCGAATGTCCGCCGGGAGACCTTCCCAGACCTCGCGGTTGACGATCACTGTGTTCAGCAACTGGCTGGACAGCGGGCCAACCATGTAGTCGGTTACCTCGTACCAACGCTGGGCGTGTGCGGCGAATGCCACGGTAACACCGCAGTCCAGAATGCCGCGCTCTAGGGCGGTGTAGACCTCAGCGAAGGCCACGAACTGGGCGTCGGCCCCGAACCCATTGATCCAGTCGGAGAGCGCCGAGCCGTGGCTGCGGGTCTTCTTGCCCTCGAATTCTTCCAGGGTGGTAATTCTGTCTTTACAGAAGAAGAACTGGTCGCCGCCGGACACCCACATGTGTGTGAGTACCTTTCCGCCGTCTGTATTCTCTTCGAACAAGCGGTCCAGCTCCGGCCCGATGGCCTGGGTAACCTTGAACTCTACCTCGTGGTCGGGGTACACGCCGTACATGATCGCCAGCTCGGCCTCCGGCATGTGGCCGGACACGTACCCGCTGGTGATCTCCGCCCAGGACAGGGTCCCGTTGGTGACCTGCTCCAGAGAGTCCGGCCCTGCTATGCCCAGTTCAGGGAACGAGGTGATGGGCACAAGCACCTTGCCGCTGGTCCGTTCTTCGACCTGCTTCTTGAAGAAGTTGTCCCACAGCTCACACGGCGCAACGGTCCGGTTGATGCAGGCGAACTGGATTTCAATCGGCTCTCCGGTATAGGTCATTTCCGTGGGGTTGGTGAAATTGGCCACTTCAACCAGGTTCTTGTAGTAATCGGAGTCGAAGAGATAGCTCTCCCGCTCCAGCCCTTCGATATTTACCATGTCGTTGGCATCGCCGAGCCCCTCCGCGGGTGCCGGGCCAACGAGGCGGTTGAAATCGCCATCACCGATGTAGAATGCGCCTGGGCCACCGGCCCATTTATCGGCTTCCGCAACCAATGCCGGGTCAACGTCCGACATCGCCGCCGCGTCCTCCTCTTCGTCCTCCATTGCCGCCTCGGTTGCCGTGGGCTCAGGAGCCTCTGTTGCCGGCGGGGCCGTCGTTGGCGCTTCAGTGGCTGGCGCTGCTGTAGGCTCCTCAGCTCCTCCGCAAGCGACCACGAAGGCCATCAGCAGAACTATCGATAATCCCAGTAGAAACGGTTTTACCATTGACGCACTCTCCAGAAAAATTTCCTCACCACGCGTAGCCCCCGGTAGCAGAGGGCAATGCCCCATTGGCCGGAATACCTGCATGGCCCGACGAAATATAGCAAATAGATATCACTCGCGCAATATGAGAGCTGTGACCGTAGTGTCGGAACACGATGTAATGTGGACGATTTACGATTAAAGATATATGCAACATAGCACGAATATTCAGGGCCGGTCGACTCTCGACTGCCTCAAAAAGGCCCCGGCGGAGCGTACTCGCCGGGGCTTCCAGTTTGCCTGATATGTTCGCTTTTGCAATGGCAGTGGGTCTACTGGACGCGCTCCCCAGTGCCGTCGGGCCGAATCCTGATGCCCACGATCGGGGCGAGCTTCTCGTTGAACAACTCAATCATGGCGGGCCTGTTGTCCGCGTCCTGGCGCCTGACAAAACCAGGTATGACGAATTCCGTGGCCACCACGTTCCTCTGATGCGCGATGAGCTCGGGCGTGAACTCCTGGAATATCATGCCGGCCTCGACGTTTCGGGGGATCCAGACCTCGTTCCAGGCCGGGGTCACGCGCAGCCCCTCCAACTCGTGCCGCGCGCCCTCTTCTACCATGATCTGCTGGATGTCGGGCGGCAGCTCGTTCCAGACGTGCGGGCTCATGATGATCGTATTCACTGCCTGGGTGGCAAGCGGGCCGACCATGTAAGTGGTCACCTCGTACCATCGCTGGGCCACGGAAGCGAAAGCCACGGTCACGCCGCAGTCGAGCACGCCGCGCTCCAAGGCGGTGTAGACCTCGGCAAAGGCCACGAACTGGGCCGCTGCGCCGAACCCGTTGATCCAGTCGGAGAGTGCCGAGCCGTGGCTGCGCACCTTCCGTCCCTCGAAGTCAGACAGGGTCTCTATGGGTTCCTTGCAGAAGAAGAACTGGTCGGCGCCGGATATCCACATGTGGGAAATTACCTTCCCGCCTTCGCTGTTCTCCTCGAACAGGCTGTCCACCAGCGGACCTATTGCTTGCTGGACCCCCATATAGTGCTCATGAGTTTCGTACACGCCAAACAGAATCTGCAGCTCGGCCTCGGGCATGGCGCCGGATACGTAGCTGCTGGAGATTTCCGCAAAGGACAGGCTGCCGTTGGTTATCAGATTCAGCGAGTCGGGTCCGGCGATGCCCAACTCTGGGAACGAGGTGATTTCGATCAGCACCTTGCCGTTGGTGCGCTCCTCGATCTGCTTCTTGAAGAAGTGGTCAAACAGTTCGCATGGAGCCACACCCCGGTTGATGCAGGCGAACTGGATCTCTATTGGCTCGCCGTCGTAGGTCATCTCGGTCGGGTTGGTGAAATTCGCCTTCTCCACCAGGTCCGCGTAGTACTGTAGCTCGAATATGTACTTCTCGCGCTCGAGGCCTGCTAGGTTGACCATGTCGTTGGCATCACCCAAGCCTACTGCGGGCGCCGGGCCCACCAACTGGCTGAGGTCGCCCACGTAGAACGCGCCGGGCCCACCAGCCCGTTCAGCGGCGGCCGCGAGCAAGGCCGGGTCGACGTCGGACATTGCCCCCGTGTCCTCTTCCTCGTCTTCCTCCTCCATCATCGCCTCTGGAGTGTCGGTGGGTTCCGGAGCAGTCGTGTTGGTTGGCGCCGTTGTTGGCGCCTCGACCGGGGCCTCCGTTGCTGCAGGCTCCTCCGCGCCTCCGCACGCCACCACAAATGCCATCAGCAGAACTATCGCAAAGCCCAATAAAAACGGTTTCATCATTTGTGTACACTCCTGGAAAATTCCCCTTCCCTGTCGGCAGCCCCGACCGTGGTGGGGCCATGCGTTTCGCAGTCGGGCTCCAACGGGTGGTTCGGCAGACTATAGCAAACCGATTTGCAAGCCGCAATGTCGTAATCTGACTAATAATGGAGTGATACGTAAGTAATAAAAAACGATTTGCATAAATACATGAAACATAAATGAAATCAATAGGTAAACACCCATGCAGCCTCTGGGCATCACAAAAAAGAGGCCCCGGCGTTCAACGCCGAGGCCTCGCGGTTTCAACCTTGTGGCCGGTCAGGCGGTCGCCAGATCCGAACCACTCGGGTTACAAGGTCACTCGAGGAAGGAGATCGAGCCGTTTGCTTCGATCTGCACCTTGGCCCACGGGGCTACGACCTCGTTCCAGATAGCAATTTCCTCGGGGCCAACCCTGACGATCCAGTTGGGAAGGACGCGGCCAAGAGCCACTTCCTCGTAGACGAACTGTTTCATCTCGGGGGACCATTCGAGGAAGGTCATTCCCGCGTCCACATTGACCTGCACGCCGGTCTCGTTCCAGACGGCGGCCAAGCGGAGATTCTCCAGCTCCATCTTGGCTCCCTCTTCGATGATGATGTTCTGCAGGTCCTCGGGGATGCGGGACCAAGTGTCCGTGTTCATGGTCTCGAATCCCATCGGCATCGAAATGAACGGTCCCACCAGGTTGTCCGTAACCTCGTACCAGCGCTGGCCGTGGCCCGCGTGGGCACCGGTCACGCCCGCGTCAAGAATGCCGCGCTCCAGTGCCGTGTACACGTCTGCGAACGCCATGAACTGGCCCTCTCCTCCCAGTCCATTGATGGCGTCGGTCATCGTCGTGCCGTGGCTGCGCGTCTTCAGTCCGTCGAAGTCTTCCAGTTCGGAGCCTCGGTTGGAGAAGAAGTACTGGTCATTGCCGCCGTACCAGATGTGATAGATCAGCTTGCCGCCCTCGGTCTCCTCTTCAACCCCCGCGTCTAGGAATGGCAGCAGGGCGGTATTGGCCTCGTGCTCCGACTTGAAGTCCTTCCACAGGCCCCAGACGTAAATGATGTCGATCAGTGGCCAGGTCCCTCCAACGTATGCCGGCTGGATCTGGGCGAATTCGATGGTGCCCGACTGCACCAGTTCGATCATGTCCGACCCCGCCAGTCCCAGCTCGGGATAGCTGGACACCTCGAAGTCCACCTGCCCGTTGGTCCGTGCCCTCACGTTCTCGGCAAAGTACACGGTCTGCAGTACGCAGGGAAGCAGCGCCCGGTTGATGCAGGCGTACTGGATGTTGACAGTCTCACCGTTGGAGGTCAGGGGTGTCGGGTCTGTCAGTTTTGCTTTGTCCAGCAGGGAGCGGTAGTAGTCGGTCTCGAAGATGTGCCGGTTCTTTTCCAAGAACGCCAGTGGAACCATTCCGTTGCCGTCCCCCAGGGGATCATCGAGGACAGTTTCGCCGGTATCTTCGTCCACCATCTCGGAGACGCCCGGAGCGAGCCCCACGAGCCGACCGAAATTCCCATCGCCGATGTAAATGGACCCGGGTCCACCGGCCAGTTCATCGGCCACTGCCAAGAGGGCAGGGTCGACGTCCGTCATCATGGAGTCGCCTTCCTCGTCCCCCCCTTCCATTGCCGCCTCCGTGGGGGCTGCCGCCTCAGTGGGAGCCTCGGTTGGAGGAGCCGTTGTCGCCGCCGCGGGGACCTCAGTTGCCTCTGGCTCCTCAGAGCTGCCGCAGGCCACCACGAAGGCCATTATGAATATCAGTGCCACGCCCAATAGGAACGGTTTAACCATTAATGCACTCTCCTGATGAAGTTGCCGGCCATGCGTTGTGGGCTGGGTATTTCTGGAGGTACATTCGCCCCCAACGGCCCCTGCGCAAGGCTCGGCGGAATATACCAAATTGATATTTTCAATGCAAGGTAATTTGCGATAAAACATCTTGGGTTGAAGATGTTAGGAATTCAATGTCATGAAATCGGAATTTTCTCTACGGAATACAAGTTAGTTTTGGGAAGTGTTGCGATCATTATTTCACTGGCTTTTTCCGCCGCGCCTCCGCAAGTGAAAGGGCTCCGGCAGTTCGCCGGAGCCCTTTCGCGCAACTTGTCCCCCTGGGAAGTTAGTTCTCAATCAGCGAGGCACTGCCATCGGCGTTGATCAGAATCCCGGCTTCCGGTCCGACAGTCTTGTTGAACAGCTGTACGGCCTCTGAATCAGGGCCGCCAACCCGGTTCACCCACTGGGGAACGACTCGTTTCAGTGCGACTTCCTCGAACAGGTAGGTGCGTATCTCTTCGCTGAACGGGATGTAGGTTATCCCCTGATCCAGCAGTTTCGGGATGCCCAGGCCGGACAGTACTGGGGTCAGCCGGAAGAACTCCAGTTCATACTTGGCGCCTTCCTCCATCAATACGGCCTGGAAATCGGCCGGCAGGCTGTTCCAGACGTCTGGGTTGAAGGTGGCGTTCTCCACCGTGAACAGCGGCAGCGGACCGGCCATATAGTCGGCCACCTCGTACCAGCGCTGGCCGTACGCAGCGTTGGCACCGGTTACGCCGCCATCCAAGATGCCACGCTCCAGCGCCGTGTACACCTCTGAGAAGGCTACCCACTGGGCCTCGGAACCCATGCCGTCGATCATGTCAGAAAGTGCGCCACCGAAACTTCTAACTTTCAGCCCGTGGAAGTCCTCCAGACTCTCAATGGGTTCCTTGCTGAAGAAGAAAATCTCGTTTTCTGGCACCCGCCACATCTGGAACACGGTTACTCCGCCGCCTGTCCTGTCCGCGATCAGCTGGTCAAGGTCGGGAATAGCGGCAGCTGTGGCCCTGTAGAAGGTCTCGTTGTCCTTGTAGATTCCCCAGAGGTACTTCATGTCCATCGCGGGGAGGTCGCCGGCAGTGTATGCAGCAGGGAGCTCGGCGAAGGACAGTGTGCCGTTTTCGGTCAGTTCCAGCACGTCCTCGCCGGAAATGCCAAGCTCCGGGTAGCCCACGATTTCGATTACCAACTGGCCGTTGGTGCGTCTTTCGACCTCCTCGGACCACCACTCCGCCAGCTTGCAGTGTGTGAGCGACCGGTTGATGCAGGCCAACTGGTAAGACCGTTCTTCCCCGGTGGTCGTGACCTGGGTCGGGTTGGTGTAGTTCGCCCGGTCGACCAGCAACCGGTAGTAGTCGGAGTCGAATACGTACAGGTAATCTTCCAGGCCCTCGTACGGGACCCCGTCGTAATCACCAATGTCATCCTCAACCGGCGCCGGTACGGGACCGACCAGTTGATTGAGGTCGCCGACGTATATTGCCCCCGGCCCTCCGGCCAGCGCGTCAGCCGCAGCTTCGAGGCTCATCATCGTTTCCTCGTCAGCCGTATCCTCGGGCTCGGCCGTGGGCTCCTCCGCCATTGCCTCTTCGGTGGGTTCTTCCGCCATTGCCTCCTCGGTGGGCTCCTCCGCCATCGCCTCCTCGGTGGGGATGGCGGCTGCCGTCGTGGGTGCAGCCGATTCCTGTGTTTCTGGCGTGTCCGACTCCTCTGCTCCACCGCAGGCGAGAAGCACAGCCATAAACAACGCAAGGATTCCGACCATTAAGCCCGAATCCACCGATAGTGGGCGTCAGGTTGGGGAACTGAAGCGGCAAGAAGGTGCTCCTCTGAATCTGGGATAATGGTTTTGCAATAAAAAACCGACCCCAGAAAAGGAGCACCCAATTGATGCTACCACGCAACCACCCCGACCGTATTCGCATCGTCTTTGACGACTACCGTCTGGTGGCCAATGCCGGCCTGCTCTTTCCGGCCACTCTCGCCCAACACCTGGGCATGCGTGAACTCGTTGACCGTCACCTCGACCTCGGGGATGCGCCGGGGCGGGCGAACGCGGGAGACAAGCTGCTGACGCTGGTGGCCTCGGCGCTGGCGGGCGGCGACTGCATTGACGACGCCGATGCGCTGCGTGCGGGGCGGACCTACTCGGTGCTGGGGTGCATGGTCAAAGCGCCATCTACCTTGGGCACTTTCCTGCGCAGCTTCCGCTGGGGCCACGTCCGTCAGCTGGACCGGGTGAGCCGGGAACTGCTGGCCCGGGCCTGGGCCGCTGGGGCGGGACCCGGCGACTCGCCGTTCACCATCGACCTGGACTCCACCATCTGCGAGACTTACGGACTGGCCAAGGAGGGGGCGCGCCACCACGGCTATACCGGCAAGCGGGGCTATCACCCGTTGCTGGCCGTGGCCGCCGGCACCGGGGACGTGTTGATGTCCCGGCTGCGCGAGGGCCGGGCCAACACTGTTCGGGGCGCTGCTCACTTCCTGCGCGAGACGGTGGGACGGGTGCGCTATGCCGGCGCCAGAGGTCAACTCACGGTGCGGGCCGACAGCGGCTTCTATGCCCACGCCATCGTCGCCGTCTGCCGCAAGATGGATGTCCGCTACTCCATCACCATCCGCCAACGCAAAAGCCTGCGCAATCTCATCGAGGCCATACCCGAGACGGATTGGACGCCCATCCCTTACTGGATGGACGGCGCCGCCGATGTGGCCGAGACCACCTACACTCCCTTTGAGAGTGAGGCCGGCGCCGCGCCGGTGCGGCTCATCGTCCGGCGGGTGAAGCCCACGCCCGGTTCCCAGCTGGCCCTATTCGCCAGCTACAGCTATCACGGCTTCATCACCGACCGGGACGGGGAGACGCTCGAACTGGAGGCTGACCATCGCCGCCACGCCGAGATCGAGAATGCGATACGCGACCTCAAGTACGGCGTCGGGCTGAACCACCTGCCGTCCGGCCGATTCGCTGCCAACGGGGCCTGGCTGGCCGTCCAAGTGCTGGCGCATAATCTGGCCCGTTGGGCAGCGCGCATCGGTCTGGGCGAGCAACTGGTGACCACCAAGACCCTGCGGCGACGCTTCTTCTCCCTGGCCGGACGGCTCACCAGCTCGGCGCGCAGACTCACTTTGCATCTTCCCCGGGGCTGGCCTTGGGCTGAGCAGGCCACTCTCGCCTTGGCCCGACTGCGAGCCATCCCACTCCCTGCCTGACGGCGCTATCCGCATCCAACCCAACGCCTCCAAACTCGCGTCCGCCCGGTCCGCGAGTGCATCCTGCTGCGTCCGATCTCGCTATCACGCGATTCCCAGCCTCCATAGACCGCTCTCCAGGCCCGGTGAGGCTACTGAAAACCCTCTGCCGTGTCACATCGGTCCCAATGGAGCCCAAGCTTTCTCCCTTGCAGGCTCCCTCATCCCAATTTGTCCAGCCTTCACGCCTCCCATCGGTGGATTCGGGTTAAGAGGTTTCTCATAGGTGACGCTCCTGAAATACTGGGATGCCCAACCGGCCCGCTCAGGCCTCGGCCCGGCGTTCAGAAGCCGATAACAATGCGACTTCCGCCGATTGGCGCGGAATATAGCAGAGGTTTTTATCCCCTACAACCCCGAAACGATACTAGATAGTTTGTGTGTAAATTCACAAATATACGGAAAAAGTGCAGCAAATAACGAATCTCGTAAAAACATTATCCATTTGTCGTAATGGAATCCCGTAGGGCAACTGCAATCAAGAGCCCCCTCGCCTGAGTCCGGGCGAGGGGGCAAACGAAGGGGTGGAGTCGGGCAATTAAACCTGGCGGTGCAATCCGCCTGGCGCAAGCCTGCGCTGGTCAATCCCGTCAATTACTGATCAATAACCGTAGCGCTGCCGTCTGGGTTGATTCTGACGCCAACTACCGGTGCCGCCTCTTTGTTGAACAGGGCTACGGCATCGGAATCAGGCCCGCCGGTCCGCTCCACCCATTTGGGAACGATTCTTTTCAGGACCACCTCGTCGAAGATGTATTCCCATAACTCCGGCGAGAACTCGCTGTATTCGAGGCCCGTATCCACCGCCCTGGGAATCCCGATTTCGCCGAGGATTGGCGAAACCCTGAGAATCTCCAGCTCGAACTTTGCTCCCTCTTCCAGGAGTATCTGCTGGAAGTCGGGCGGCAGGTTGTCGAACTGGTCCTTGTTCATGTACATGAACAGCGGAGTAAATAAGGGGAAGTAGCCGGTCATGTGGTCAACGACTTCGTACCACCTGCCGCCCACAGCTCCTGTCGTGCTGGTCAACCCCCCGTCCAGGATACCCCGCTCCATCGCCACGTATACCTCGGAGAAAGCGACGAACTGGCCGTCGGCTCCCATACCGGCAATCATGTCTGATATTGCGCCTCCGAAGCTGCGGAACTTCTGTCCTTCAAAGTCCTCCAGGGTGCGCATGGGAGTCTTGGTGAAGAAGAAAATGCTCTCGTCCGGCACCGCCCAGAATTGGGCTATGGGGACGGCGCCGCCAGTTTGCTCCTGTATCAGCCGGTTGAGTTCCGGGAGGACAGCGACGGAGACATCGTAATTGGTCTTCGTGTCCGGGTAGAGTCCCCATAGCCAGGGAACTTCCAGGGCCGGCAACTCCCCTGACACGTACGGCGTGGCTATCTCGGCCAGCGCCAGCGTGCCGTTTTCTACGAGATTCATGACGTCCGGTCCGGCTATTCCCAGCTCCGCGTAGCTCACCAGCGAGATTTTCATTTGACCATTGGTGCGCTCAAAGACGTTGGGAGCAAGGACGTGTTCCATGACCTTGCACCGTGGCGTGAACCGTACGATGCAGACCATCTGGAAAGTGAGCTCCTCGCCCTCGGTGACCAGTGGAGTGGGATTGGTCAGCTCCGCCTTTTCCAGGAGCTCCTGGTAATAGTCGGAAGTGAATATCCACTCCCATTTCTCCAGGGCGCTGAGGGGAACATTGCCGTCTTCGTCCCCGTGTTCCGGGTCGTATGATGGGCCCACCAGCTGGTTTAGGTCGCCGACATAGATTGCTCCCGGCCCGCCGGCCAGATCGGCCGCCACGGCTTCCAGGGCGGTTCCCGCTGTCTCCTCCACTTCTTCCATCGCAGCTTCCGTGGCGGTGGGTGCCACGGTCGGGACAACCGTTGGGGCTGCAGTGGGTGGAACGGCCGTGGCCTCGGGCTCTGCGGCGCTCCCGCAGGCTAGGACGAATGAAAACAGTGCCAGTAAAATTACCGGTATTACCCAAGTCCTCATAGTAACCGTGCCTCCCGTTTTGGATGGGGAAGTGACAACGTCCAGAGGATTAATTCGTCCTGCTGAGGTCTTGCAGCGCCTTGGAGCGTTTGAGTTTTACTACCTCCTGACCCTGTGATGAAACAAAGACTCGGCTGCGGCCCCCCTAATTCTGGACTTCGGTTTTGGTCACCGAGCCGTCCGCGTTAATGTGAAGTCCCACCAGCGGCCCGACATTTTCGTTGAACACACCGATGATTTCATGGTCCGTGCTGCCGACACGGTTGACCCATGCAGGAATCACGTATTCAATTACCGAGGAGTTCAGGCTCCTGTCCTCAACTTCGTCGTTGAACTGGTCCAGCGTCATCCCCTTGTCCAGGTTCTTTGCCAAGCCCATTTCATTCTGGATGGATGCAATTCGCAGCGCTTCCAGTTCCGACTTGGCCCCTTCCTCGATCAGGATCTGCTGCAGGTTGGCCGGTATGGTGTCCCACTTTTCGCCGTTGATGATGTTGTTGGTGGACGGGAAGCTGGTCAGCGGACCGGCCAAGTAGTCTGTGACCTCGTACCAGCGCTGGCCGTGGCCTGCGTCGGCCCCCGCGACAGCTGCCTCAAGAATGCCGCGCTCCAAGGCGGTATACACCTCGGCGAACGCAAGGAACTGCGCGTCCCCCCCGATGCCCTCAATCCAGTCCGACAGTGCCGCGCTGTGGCTGCGCGTCTTCAGCCCATCGAAGTCCTCCAGCGTAGCCAGAGGCTCCTTGCTGAAGAAATACAGGTCGTTCCCCGAGAACCAGTTGTGATTGAGCACGAATCCACCCGTGGCGTCGCGCACCAGGGCTTCCAGGTCAGGCGTGATGGCTATCGTGGCCCGGAATTCCGTTTCCCGATCGGGGTAGATCCCCCACAGGTTCTGGATCTCGATGGGCGGCATTTCCCCGCCCACGTACCCACCGTAGATGTTCGCCATCTCCAGCGTGCCGTCGCTGACAAGAGTCAGCGTATCCGGCCCGGCCAGCCCCAGTTCCGGGTATGAGCTGACGTTCAATATCAGCTTCCCGTTTGTACGCTCTTCCAGGTTGGGGGCCAGGTAGGTCTCGATCAAGACGCACGGCAGCAGCGCCCTGTTGATGCACGCGTGCTGAATAGTGACCGGGTCTCCGTCGTAGACCAGTTCGGTCGGATCCAGCAACCTCGCCTTTTCCAGCAGGCTTTCGTAAAAGGTTGACTCGTAGATCCATATGTGCCTCTCCAAGGCGTCCAGCGGCACGTTCCCGTCGAAGTCTCCCTGATCTTCGCTGGGCGCCGGCCCCACCAGTTGGCTCAGGTCTCCCAGGTAAATCGCCCCGGGCCCGCCCGCGTTCTTGGCGGCGTATGCCTCCAGTGTCATTCCCTCAGTCGTTTCCTGCATCGCCGGCTCCGGGGTGTCGGTGGCCGACGGTGCGCTGGTGGCCAGCGCGCTGGTTGCAGGTTCGGCGGTTGGAGCAGGCGCATCCGTAGCACCACAAGCCGCAATCGCCAAAACGAGTAGCAAAGCAAGGGCAAATAATATCCACTTGTGCATTTAAACACTTCCCTATTACGAAATACGTTACAAATTAGATTTTGGAGAATTGTATTGACGTCAATATACAAAGTCAATAGAAATTTTGCACTGTTATTATGGAGTGAAATATTCACGATTCGTGAAAATAAGCGCAATCAAAAAGGGAGTCACCACACTCGGACGCCCGTAACGGCAATCCAGTTCAACCCAACGAATTGCGAAATAATTCGTTACATAAATGTGGGGATACTTACAAATCGTGGGCAGCAAAGTGCTTGGGAGAGAAGGATCTCATGACTTCACGCGCTAGTTGCGGTAAAAGCGTTGTCTGGAAACGAAAGGAATCAGAGACGCCGCAAATAGTCCGCCTTAACCGGACGGGTCACGACCGTGTCCGAGGCACGATTCACAAAAAAGAAAGGACTCGGCGAAGGAAACTGGAAGTGAAAAATCGCCGGCCTCAGTGAGACAGGCGAGGAAATCGAGGCGAAGAAGTCGGGCGCGTCAGCGGGCGGCGAGTGGAGCGGGACCGGCCGTCCCCCCGAAGGCGATGGCGCGGTGCAGCGCCACCACCGAGCGCGCCAGCGATTGCAGGTCCTCAGCGGCCTGCGGATCGGCCAGCAGACCATCCTGGAAGTGACGCGACTGCAGGTACACCACCCCCGGCACCACGTGCGCCCCGAACCACGCCAGCACCGGCCGCAACTGCGCGTCGATGCTGAGGTAGTGGTGGTCGGTCGCTCCCATCCCGATAAGACCGCAGGCCTTGCCCTGCAGTCCCTCCACCGGCACGTGGTCCAGCAGGTTCTTCAGTGCCCCCGTGAAAGACGCCCGGAACACCGGCGTGGCGATCAGGTACATATCGGCGGCCACAACCCGCTCCACCACCGCCTCGGTGTCGTCGTCGTAACCCGACAGCGGACGCCCGTCGGCGAACGAAATCCGGTAATCGCCCAAATGTAATGTGTCCGAGGCCAGGGAGCCGTCTCCTTCCACCCCCGACAGCGCCGCCTCAATCGCCTGGTGCAGCCGCCCCGGACGCGTGACCGTCCCGTGTATCGCAAGCAGCGTTGCCGGCACTTCGGTCATCTCGTCGCCTCCCTGCTCTCTGGGACCGCCGTTACCCCAGACCGCTCCGGAAGAGCCAAGGTACTATCGGCCCGCCCCGGCATTCCGTGCGGCGGTGTAGCGGTTCTCCGGTATCGGCAGCCCCAGGTTGCCCCGCAGCGTATCTGACTCGTACTCCGTCCGGAACACGCCGCGCTCTTTCAGGAGGGGCAGGACCTCGTCCACGAAGTCGTTGAACCCCTGTGGCAGCACCGCCCCGCTCAGCATGAACCCGTCGCACGCCCCCGACTCGAACCAGTCCTGCATCCTGTCCGCCACCTGCTCCGCCGTCCCGATGAACTCGTGGCGACCTGTACTTACCTGCAACGCCATCTCCCGAAGCGACAGCTCCTTCTCCCGCGCCGTTTTCTTGATGCTGTCCGTCGAGCTCTCCCATCCGTTCCGGCCAAAGTCCCCCAGTTCCGGGAACGGCGCGTCCAGGTCATACTGCGTGAAGTCCAGGTCGTTGAAGAACCGGCCCATGTAGTTCAGCGCCTGGTTGATCTCCACCAGCCCCGCGATTTCCAGGTACTTCTCCTCCGCCTCCTCCGGCGTTCGTCCCACGATGGGCGAGCACCCCGGCAGGATCAGCACCTCCCCCGGGTTGCGCCCTGCCGCCGCCGCCCGGCCCTTGACGTCCGCGCTGAACGCCTCAGCGTCCGCCCGCGTCGCCTGCCCCGTAAACACCGCGTCGGCGATGGTCGCCGCGAACCCGCGTCCCGCCTCCGAAGACCCTGCCTGGATCAGCACCGGCCTCCCCTGCGGCGAGCGCGAGATGTTCAGCGGCCCCTGCACCGAGAAGAACTCCCCGACGTGGTCGAGCCGGTGCATCTTGTCCGGATCGATGAACTCCCCTCTGGCCTGGTCCCGGATGAACGCGTCGTTCTCCCATGAATCCCAAAGGCCTTTGGCGATTTCGATGTACTCCGCCGCCATCTTGTAGCGCAGGTCGTGCGCTGGGTGCTCCGGCCTGCTGTAGTTCGCTGCCGAGCCCTCCAGCGGAGACGTCACCACGTTCCAGCCGGCCCGACCGCCGGAAATGTGGTCGATGGACATGAACTGCCGCGCCACGGTGAAGGGATCGCTGTAGGTCGTGGAAAGCGTAGCCGCCAACCCGATGTGCGTCGTCTCCATGGCCAGCGCGGCCAGAAGCGTCAGCGGCTCGAAGCGGTTCAGAAAGTTGGGGTGCGACTTCTCGCTGATGTACAGCCCGTCCCCGAAGAAGGCAAAGTCCAGCTTGGCCTCCTCCGCCCTCCGCGTCAGGTCCCGGTAGTAATCTAGGTTGATAGCGGCGTCGAGCACGGCGGTGGGATGCCGCCACGAGGCCATGTTGGAGCCTGTCCCGGCCAGGAATGTCCCGATGCGCATCATCTGCCGTTCAGCCATAGCCTCTCCGTTCATGCCCGCCATTGGTCTTGGTCGAGGAATTCGTAGGGGCGCACGGCCGTGCGCCTTTCCATTCTATTTGCCAACACCGCTCAGGGTCCCAATCAGCCCGCCCAGCAGCTCGAACGACCGCAGCCGCTTCTCGAAGCTGTCGATGGCGGTCACCGCGATTATCTCATCCGCCCCGTACTTTCGCTGTACGTCCAGCAGCTGGGTCCTCACCGAATCTGGAGCGCCGTGGACCACCCCCGCCTGACGGACGATAATTTCGTACCCCTCTCCCGACTGCCGCCCGAACTCCTCACCCGCATCCACGCTCCCCACCGTCAGGGTGCGCCCGCTGTCCAGCCTGATCCGCACCACCTGGATCTTCGCCGCATGCTCGGCTGCCTCATCTCCGGTATCCGCAACAATGATCGGCAGCGCCAGCATGGTCCGCGGCTGAGCTCCGTTGCCGTGATCAAACCCCGCTTGGTAGCGACGCACCGCCTCCGCCATCTCGTCCTCGTCGTTGTTCAGGAACAGCGCGAAAACGTACGGCATCGCCAGCTCCGCCGCCATGTCGCCGCTGGAGCGGGTCGTGCCTAGCAGGAACAGGTCCGGCGGCTCCGGGGCCAGCGGGCTGGCCTGCAGGCCAAGCAGCGGGTGCTCCGGCCCGAGCTCATCAGCCAGGAACCGCCGCAACTCGGTCAATTTCTCCGCCAGCGACATCGTCGGCTCGCCGTCCCCCCGCCGCAGCGCTGCCGTCGACCGGGGCAGCCCGCCCGGCCCGCGCCCGATGCCCAGGTCGACACGCCCAGGCGCCAGCGAGGCCAGCACGTTGAAGTTCTCCGCCACCTTGTACGGACTGTAGTGCTGCAGCATCACCCCGCCTGACCCAACGCGGATGTGCGACGTATGGGCCAGCAGGTGCGACACCAGGATTTCGGGCGAAGACCCCATCACCCTGTTCGACCCGTGGTGCTCCGCCACCCAGAACCGGTGGTACCCCCACTCCTCGGCCCTCTGCGCCAGCTCGATCGTGCGGCCAAGGGCGTCGGTGGGCGTCTCCGTCCCGTGTACCGGGCTCTGGTCAAGTATGCTCAGCTTCAAGGTCAGATTGGTCCCTCTCGTCCCCGCTTTGGCGGCAGTTAGCCCGATTCTACAACATCGGTTCCCGGCAGATATATAAGGGGAGGGAGGGCCGCAAAAATAGCCACCCCCCTGTGCTATGATTCGCCGAAACGCCGTCTATGCTCATTCCGATGGCGGGAGAGGTGACCAATGGCACCAAGTGGCAACGAATGGTTGGCATTGACCAGCGAGGAAACCCTGGAACCTGACATCCCCATCTGCGACCCCCACCACCATTTCTGGGTGCAGCGCCCCGAGCCGATCGATTACCAGCAATACCTGCTTGAACACCTTGCCGCAGACATCAATAGCGGCCACAACGTGCGCTCCACGGTGTTCGTCGAGGCCCGCTCCAACTACCGTACCGAGGGCCCCGAGGAGATGCGCTCCGTCGGCGAGGTGGAGTTCGTGCAGGCCATCGCCGACGCCGGGGCCACCGGAAACTATGGCCCAGGCAAACCGGCACACGGCATCGTAGGCCGTGCTGACCTGAAGCTCGGCGACGCCGTCCGTCCCGTGCTGGAGGCCCTGCAGGAGGCCAGCCCCAACCGGTTCCGCGGCATCCGCCACTCTGTCGGCTGGGACCCCAGCCCCGAACTCGACAACCGCGAGGTCGAGGGCTGCCTGCTCCGCGACGACTACCAGGCCGGGGCCCGCGTTCTGGCAGATATGGGCCACGTCCTCGAGAACTCCCTGTACTTCCCGCAGCTCGACGATCTGGCATCATTCGCCAACGCCGTGCCCGAGGTAACCATCGTCCTCAACCACCTCGGCGGCTTCTGCCGCATTGGCCCCTACGCCAATCGCGATGAGGAAGTCATGGCCGAGTGGCGCCGTGGAATCGCCGCCGTCGCCGCCTGCCCCAACATCGTCATGAAGGTCGGCGGCATCGGTATGCCCCGCATCGGCTTCGACTGGCACGAGCGCGAGACCCCCGTGGGCTCCGAGGAGATCGCCAACTCCATCGCTCCCATCGTGAACTATCTCATCGAGCAATTCAGCCCAGCCCGCTGCATGTTCGAGAGCAACTTCCCCGTCGACAAGGTCTCCTTCTCCTACCACGTCCTCTTCAACGCCTTCAAGCGCGTATCCGCAGGCTACTCCGCCTCCGAGCGGGCCGACATGTTCCACAACACCGCCGCTCGCGTATACCGCTTGGACTAATAGCAAGAAAAACCGAGCACACGTATATCAACTCCTTCATCCCAACCCCAATCCTCTCTCCCTCAGGAGGAAGGCTGGTGTGGGGTTGAACCTCACCACCCCAACAATCGACAAGGAGCAATAGCATGCCCGAAGTAAGACCCTTCGAGATAACCGTCGACGACGCCACCCTTGAAGACCTCCGCCAGCGCCTCGCTGACACCCGTTGGCCCGACGAAATCCCTGGCTCCGACTGGGACTACGGCAGCAACCTCGCCTACATCAAGGAACTGTGCGAATACTGGCGCACCGGCTTTGACTGGCGGGCGCAGGAAAAGAAGCTCAACGCCTTCAACAACTGCAAGTCCGTGGTTGATGGACTGGACATCCATTTCATTCACGAAAAGGGCAAGGGCCCCAATCCCATCCCGCTCGTAATTACCCACGGCTGGCCCAGCACCTTCTTCGAAATGTCCAAGATCATTCCGCTCCTGTCCGACCCGGCAGCCCACGGCGGAGACCCCGTCGACGCCTTCGATGTCGTGGCCCCTTCGCTGCCCGGCTTCGGCTTCTCCCAGGCCTCTCGCGATAGGGGCATGGAGATCGGGAAGGTCGCCGACCTGTGGGCCAAGCTGATGAACGAGAACCTGGGCTACGGCAAGTTCGTCGCCGTCGGCGGCGACATCGGCGCGGGTGTCACCTCACGCCTCGCCTACTCCCATGCCGACAAGCTGCACGGCGTCCACCTCACCTCCGTCACCCGCCCGACTCCCTATCTCGGCCCGGACTCTCGCCCCCTGACCGAGGCCGAAATGGCCCATAGCGCCCAGCGCGAGCGCTGGTTCGCCGACGAGGGCGGATACAACCACCTGCAGGGCACCAAGCCCCAGACCCTGTCATACGGCCTCAACGATTCCCCCGCTGGCGTCTGCGCCTGGATCGTCGAGAAGTGGCGCACATGGAGCGACTGCAGCGGCGACGTGGAAAGCGTCTACACCAAGGACGAGCTGCTCACCACCGTCACCATCTACTGGGTTACCCAGACCATCGGCTCCTCTGTCCGCATGTACCGGGAGAACCAGACCCACGTCTGGGAGTTGGCTAAGGACGAAAAGGTCCCCGCGCCCGCAGGCATGGCCATGTTCCCCCAGGAAATCGCCCGACCGCCCCGCGAGTGGGCC
This sequence comes from Dehalococcoidia bacterium, assembly GCA_965215675.1. Lineage (GTDB taxonomy): Bacteria > Chloroflexota > Dehalococcoidia > Lucifugimonadales > UBA3495 > VXOI01. The sequence continues at coordinate 1,747,185 of OZ244112.1, forward strand.
GAACGCTCCTACAACGTCGGCCGCTGGCAGGAGATGCCCCGCGGCGGCCACTTCGCCGCCATCGAGGAACCTCAGCTCCTCGCCAACGAGGTCAGAGAGTTCTTCCGCCAGTACCGCTAGCTAGACCTCGGCAATGTATACTTCATCGAAGGCGGCCACCCCAGTCGAACCCAATTGAATGAGCGATCAAAGACCCGAACGGGAATCAATCTGGAGCATCGGACGAAAGTGGCTGCCTTGGTATCTCGGCGTGGTATTCGCCATGACCATCGGTTGGACGTCTTTTACAGCATGGTTCGAGGTGACTCGCGGAGAGCACGACGGGCTTTCAGAAATCGCTATTGCGGTCGTGAGGGGCACAGCCTCGGCCGCCCCTCTTATTCCGATTTACGCCCTGATGGCCATTACAGCTTTGGACCTGATAGGAGGCACCGTGGTAACGGCACGTTACTTGAGCGACAAACTCCTGAAACCCCTTCACGAGAAAATACGCAGTGAAGGCCGCGAGGAAGTGCAGCGTCTGTGGGCAACATGGAATCAGCGGCGTCTTGAGGCAGAACAAAACGGAGAGCCCTTCGACGAGCCTCCTCCCGGCTCGGGAGGGGACCAGGAAACGGAAATCACACACTGAACTGTGCTGGCGGCTTGGACGTCGTAGGAGGGGGCTCGATGGTAACGTATCGCTATTTGAGCGACAAACTCCTGAAGCCGCGACACCAGAAATTACCAGAGGAACCTCGGGAGCAAGGCCGAGAGGAACCTTGGAAGGAAGGCTGGAGGGACGGTTGGAAGGCTGGCTGGCGAGAAGCTTGGAAAGAAGGCCGCGACGAAGAGCGTCGCCAGTGGGCCGCCTGGAACCAGCGCCGAGAAGCTGCCGAAAGGAAAGGCGTGCCCTTCAACGAACCTCCCCCCGGCTCCGAGCAAACTCAACACTAAACGATCGAGGAGTGGACCATGCCAGTGACCAGGCTTGAAATCACTTCGCAGAAGCCCTTCGCCGACGGTCAGTCCTTCGGCGACGTCGGCTCCTACACCCAGGTCGACGGCATTGCCCATTTCGCCGTCGACCCCCTGCATCCCGCCAACGAGACTATCGCCGACATCCAACTCGCCCCACGCAACGAACACGGCCTCGTCGAGTTCAGCGCCGACTTCCGAATCCTCCGCCCCGACGACCCGTCCAAGGGCAACCGCCGCCTGCTCCTCGACGTCCTCAATCGCGGCAAGGCCCTCGCCCTCCGCAACATCAACAGCGCGCCCGACATAGCCCCCGACGCGCCCCTGAATCCCGGCAATGGATTCCTGATGCGCCAGGGCTACACCGTAGTCTGGTGCGGCTGGCAGCACGACGTCCCCGACGCCCCGGGCCTGCTGCGAATTTACTCCCCTGAAGCCCAGGAAGACGGCAAGCCAGTCTCCGCCAGGATCGTAGTCACATTCCAGCCCAACGCTGTCGTCCAGTCCCAGTACCTCTCCGACCGGGCCCACCGCGCCTACCCGTCCAACCACCTCGAGGACTGGGAGTCGGTGATGACAGTGCAGGACGACGAGGACGCCCGCGAGCACGTCATCCCGCGAAAGCAGTGGTGGTTCGCGCGCCTCGAGGACGGCCGCCGCATCCCCGACCCCTGCTACGTCCACGTCGAGGGAGGCTTCCAGCCCGGCAAGGTCTATCAGGTCATCTACACGACCACCGGCGCCCCCGTCGTCGGCCTCGGCCTCCTGGCCACCCGCGACATCGCCTCCCATCTGCGATTCGACCAGGCCTCCAACGACACTGGTGCCGGAGAACTGGAGCGCGCCTACGCCTTCGGCGTCTCCCAAAGCGGCCGTTTCCTCCGCTCCCTCCTCTACCACGGCGTCAATCGCGACGAGGCGGGCCGCAGCGTCTTCGACGGCCTCATACCCCACGTCGCCGGCGGCAAGCGAGGCGAGTTCAACCAGCGTTTCGCCCAGCCCTCCAGCCAGGCCACCCGCAGCATTAACAGCCTGTTCCCCTTCGCCGATTCGGACCAGACCGACTCTGACACCGGCCTCACCGACGGCCTGCTGTCACGCTTGGCCGCACAGGGCGACCTGCCCAAGGTGATGTACACCTACACCTCCTCCGAGTACTGGGCCGGCCATGGCGCCCTCGTCCACACCGACCTCGAGGGCACCCACGACGTCGACCCCCCCGAAGCCGTCCGCGTCTACGCCTTCGCCGGCGCCCAGCACGCCCTCGGTGGCCTGCCACTCATCGACGTCGACCCAGACGGCTACCGTGGCGCCCACGCCTTCAACTGCATCGAATACCGCTCCCTGCTGCGCGCCGCCCTCGTCAACCTCGACCGCTGGGTCACCGATGGCACGCCCCCACCGCCCAGCCAGCACCCCCGTATCGCCGACGGCACCGCCGTCCCGACCGGCGCCGCCGCTCCCAAACTGGAGGCGCTCCCCGGCGTCAAGCTGCCCCAGCCAGTCCGCAAGTTCACCCGACTCGACTTCGGCCCCGACCCCGGCGTGCCCACCGTAGTCCCCGCCGCCATTGGCCGCGACTTCCCCTGCCTCGTCTCCCAGGTCGACGCCGACGGCAACGAGGTCGCGGGCATCCGCTTGCCCCTCGTCTCGGTCCCCCTGGCCACGCACCTAGGCTGGAACCGTCGCCACGCCGACATCGGCGGCGAGGGCCAGACCCTCTCCACCGGCGGCGCGTCCGGCGGCACCCTGCGCGGCTCGTCCATACCCTTCGCCGCCACCCGCGCCGAACGAGAGGCCTCCGGCGACCCGCGCCCCTCCATCGAGGAGCGCTACGAGTCCCGCCAGGCATTCTTCGACCAGATAGAAGCCGCCGCCCGCCAGCTCGCCGCCGACGGCTACCTGCTCGACGAGGAAGTGCAGCCCCTGGTCGCCCAGGCCGCCGAGCACTACACCGCCATGGCCGGCTCCCTCGCCGAGGCCCAGCCCGTAGCGGATTAGCAACCAACCAAAACCCAATCACCGGAGGACGCGATGAAATACGATGTGATCGTCATAGGCGCCGGTTCCGGCGGTGGTGCCCTCGCCACCCGCTTGGCCGAAGACCCCAACCGCTCGGTGCTGCTGCTGGAAGCCGGCCCCGACTACACTGACCTCGAGCAGACCCCCGACGACCTGAAGTTCGGCTACGCGCCCCGCGCGTCCGAGATGGGCGCGCCCCACAACTGGTCATTCACCGGCAAGGGCAGCGCCTCCCGCTCCGAGGACGTCGTCGTCCCCCGCGGCCGGGTCGTCGGCGGCACCAGCGCCATCAACGGCCAGGTCTTCCTCCGCGGCGTCCCCGAGGACTACGACAGCTGGGCCGAGTGGGGCAACGACGAGTGGTCCTTCGTCAAGTGCCTGCCCTATTTCCGCAAGCTGGAGACAGACACCGACATCGTCGACGACTTCCACGGCTTCGACGGGCCGGTCCCCGTCCGACGCCATAAGCGCGAGGCCTGGCTGCCCCTGCAGGAGGCCTTCCACGTCTCCGCCACCGCCGAGGGCTACGCCGAGGTCTACGACCACAATCACCCCGACTCCACCGGCGTCGGACCGCTGCCCATGAACAACCCCAACGGCGTCCGTATGAGCACCGCCCTGACCTACATCACCAACAACCGACACCGCCTGAATTTCACCATCCGCGGCAACGTCCTCGTCAACCGCATCCTGTTCGACGGCAGCCGCGCCTGCGGTGTCGAGGTCGAGAGCGGCGGCGAGACCTTTACGGTTGACGCGGACCAGGTCGTCCTCTGCGGCGGCGCCGTCGCCTCCCCGCAGATTCTGATGCTCTCCGGCGTCGGCCCAGCCGGACACCTGCAGGAGATGGGCGTGCTGGTGGTCAAGGACCTGCCCGGCGTCGGCCAGAACCTCCGCGACCATCCCCTCTGCGCCGTCCGCGTCAAGACCAAGCCCGACTTCCCCCTCGACGCCGAGGCGCCGCGCATCCAGACCGTCCTGCGCTACACCGCCTCCGGCTCCGACCTGCGCAACGACATGCAGATCCTGCCCTCGTCCTTCTCCACGCCCCTCGGCGGCGACCCCTTCGCCGAGGAGGGCATCCGTTTCACCTGCATTCTCGAGCTGGCCAAGAGCTCCGGTGAGATCAAGCTCCGCTCCACCACGCCCGGCGACAACCCAGACATCAACTGCCGCCACTTGGAGGAGGAGGTCGACCGCCAGCGCATGCGTGAGGCCATCCGCCTGTCCTTCGAGTTCATGGAGCACGAGTCCTTCCAGGACATCGTCGAGGAGGCCATCTCCCCCACCCGCGAGGAGATCGATTCCGATGACGCTCTGGACGCCTGGATGCTGGAGACCGTCGACATCGGCCAGCACCTGTCTGGCACCTGCAAGATGGGTCCCGCCAGCGACCCAATGGCCGTCGTAGACCAGTACGGCCGCGTCCACGGCATCGAGAACCTCCGAGTAGCCGACGCCTCGGTCATGCCCGACGTAATCCGCGCCAACACCAACCTCACCACCATAATGATCGGCGAGCGCGTGGCCGACTACATAATCCAGCAAACCAGTTAGCCCGCAAACCCCTTCGCCACCCACAAAAAGCAGGGGCGGGTCTAAAACCCGCTCCCATTCATTCCCCCAAGAACCGCCCGTCCGCCCGAGAAACGTATGGGCGCACAGCCGCGCGCCCTCGCCCCACAGCAAATACGTAGGGGCGGGTCTCAAACCCGCCCCTGTTCGCTCAAAAGTAAACCGCGCCCTGCACCTTAGTAACTATCTCAAACCTGACCGCAGACCTCCCGTCATTCCCGCGAAAGCGGGAATCCAAGCCCCCGTTTCCTTGCTTATTCCACAGACGGGCCTCGCCGAACGCCTTAGTCTTTACAGCAAAAAACGTAAGGGCGGGTTTGAAACCCGCCCCCATTCGCTCAGCAATAAACCGCGCTCTGAACCTTAGTAACTATCTCAAAACCGACCCCAGACCTCCCGTCTTTCCCGCGAAAGCGGGAATCCAAACCCCCGTTTCCTCGCTTATTCCGCAGACGGGCCTCGCCGAACGCCTTTTGAGATAATTTCTTAGTAGTGCCGCAGCTCCACCACGTTGTCGTCCGGATCATAGATGTACAGCGAGATCCCGTCGCCGTGCGAGCCCCAGCGCTTGCCCGGCCCGACCTGGATCTCCACCCCGATGGCCTCCATGTTCGCCTTCAGCTCATCCATGTCCGTGTAATCGATCACCATGCAGAAGTGGTCCTGGTTCCGCGGCCCGTCCTTGTCCTCCGGCATGTTCTCCGAGGCAAAGAAGTCGATGATCGTGTCCGCGTTCAGCCGCGCCGACGGGAACCTAACCTCGCCCGCGCGCCACTGCTCCACCCGCTCCGCCTGCAGCCCCAGCACCTCGACGTAGAACCGCAGCGACTCCTCAACGTCCCGCGTGCGCAGCACGATATGGTCCATCTCCGTGATCTTCACCAGCGGCTTCGTAACCTGCTCGAATTTGGTCTGCGTAGCCATAACCGTCCTCCGCAAAACTAACATCCAGAAACCCAATGCCAACTATCCGCATTATATGGCCCACCCCTGCGCGTTGTCATCCGGGTCGCGTCGACCGGCGCACTCATTTCCTGTGGGGAATTTGCAAAGAAATTCCTGAGGAAAAACCCTTGGAGCAAAGCTAACGGGAATTCCCTAAGCATTCTCTCCTTTAGAATTTGCAAAGAACAGGCAAAGAAATTCTCGATGGAAAACCTTTGGAGCAAAGCTAACGGGAATTCCAGTCACCATCTTTCTCCAACAGTTCTGCAAAGAACAAGCAAAGAAAATTCTCGAGTAAATTGGGACTGACTCAGCAAGAAAAACCCGCAGTCTTCTATTTTGCCCAAAACGGCAAATAGGTCCTATTTTTGGAGCCCACAAAGGGATCTCTAATGGAAATGACTCCCTCAGCAACAGCTTCTCCGAGTAACCTGGAAACGACGGCAACCTGATCGTCCTCAAATCCGAATCTGGCACGGACGGAAGCATTGTTTGTAGGTTGCTTCATTACCCAACGCAGACAAGCGTGCTGATAGCAGGCGCGTATTCTTTCGGACTTATCCATCCTAGAAAAAGGTTTAGGCGCGAACTAAACAGCTACGGTGGAATCACTATCGCCAGAAAACAGAGGCGGCGGAAGTTGGGAAAATTCCACAGCATCTACCACCTTGTCTATGCCGCTGCCGAGTTCCTCGCAAATCCTGAACCTGCGCATCAGCCATGCCAGACCTTCATTACGAGACCTGGACTGCTGGTCTACGAAACGTTCTGGAGGAACAAGCGGCCCACCCGGACTGGTAATTTCTACGCGGTCATCAAATATCTCCACTATTGGCCCAGACCCTGGGACAGTTAGGTCTTGATGAATCAATGCATTGGCCACCAATTCACGTATCGCGATCTCGGGAAATCTGGGAATTGAACGTCGCAAAGCATTCTCTATTACCTCATTTGCGGGTAATAAGGCCATAATAAATTCAATCATGCTTTGAAAACTGATGGCATATCCTTCCGCAAACTCGCGCTCACGTTTAGTTGCCGTGCGGCCCATCCCGTCATACTGGACAACCCGTAAAGCTTTACGGCCCAGCCTGCGGACGCCGCTAAAGTCGCTGAGATTCCTGGCAAGCAGGGTGGCTCCTAAATTGGTGATGTTCCAATCTCCAGCGTCGCAAGCCGTGATCAAACCCTCTCTACTTAAGGAATCCAGAATGGCACGACTACCTTCAGGTAGCGGCATATCCAACAAATCAAAATAGACTGGATAATTCAGATGACGTAGGACTTCCTCACTATTGACACGCTCCGCAGCAACCCCTTTTTCGAAATCAGACCTATCAAATACCCGCCAGAGAGCCCGTTCTTTTTCAGTATGCTCTCTTAGAATCTGTCTACGATCTGTTTGATATGTTAAGTTGAGACTATTACCAAGGCAGGGTAATCATGTCTCATTCCTATCCCAGCGACATCAGCCGGGAGCAATTCGCCCGGATTCTTCCCATGCTGGAATCGGCCCGACGGCGGACCAAGCCCCGCACCGTGGATCTGTACGACGTCTTCTGCGGCGTGCTCTACCTCCTCAAGAGCGGCTGCCAGTGGCGGATGCTCCCAGCGGACTTCCCCGACTGGCGCACCTGCTACAAGTATTTCCGTCAATGGAGTGAGCGCCCTGGCCCGGAGGAAGAGTCCATTCTGGAGCGGGTCTTAAAAAGAATCGGTTGGCGCGGTCCGGCAGAGCAATGGGCGGACAGAGCAGACCAGCTTCTGCATCGTGGACTCCCAGAGCGTAAAGAACACCGACAGCGCGGAGAACAAGGGCTATGACGCGGGCAAGAAGGTGTCCGGGATCAAGCGCCACGTCGCGGTGGACAGCCAGGGGTTGCCCCATGCGATTCATGTGACCACGGCCGATGTTACCGACCGGGCCGGGGCTTTGGCGATGTTTGAACAAAGCCGAGCCGACCTGAGCCGGGTGCAGAATGTGATGGTCGACGGGGGTTACACCGGGAAGCCCTTTGCTGCGGAGGTGCAGAACCTGTTGGGAGCCTCGGTGGAGGTGGTGAAACGCAACGAACTGCACACCTTCGTGGTGCTGCCGAAACGATGGGTGGTGGAGCGGTCTTTCGCCTGGCTGGAGAAGTGCCGCCGACTATGGAAGAACTGCGAGGGAAAGCTCAATACCAGCCTGCAAATGGTGGTTCTCGCCTTCGCGGTGCTAATCCTGAAGAGATTGTAAACAGGCTCTTAGACGCGTCCTGACGCTGCCCACACGAATGAATTCTTCGTTCTGAAAAGCTACAGGCCGATAGGAGGCCGGGCTGATTTCAAGGACGACAATGCGGCGGTCATCGATACAGCATTCGGTGAAGCGAAAATTAATGCGCGGATTCAGGTTGTGCGAGAGCCAATTTTCCAGTGGTTCGTTGCCTTGTTTTTCCCCGGCGGGATCAAAGCTCGTGCCATTCACGGCATGTGTTTCGTCTTCAATTCCCCAAATCAAGTAAGCGGAGGTTTCGTCATTTAAGGCAGCGCCGTTTGAGAGCGCCGAAATGTATCTACCTATTTCTTGGTTATCGGAGAAGTTCATCTTGAACTCAAGCCACTCGGTTTCTCGGGGCAAGCCTCGCAGCCTGTTTACCAGCCCGACGAGATAGTCGCTGTCATGGACTGAAACCATAGAGTGATCTCCCAGAGCAGGATATCTAAAAGTTGGTCGATAGATGGGCAGCATTCTTATTTTACGTGAAATCACCCTTGCAATCACAGTTCAGAAAAACTCCAGACACCCACCCCTTGCCAAGTCACTAGAACGTGTGTACTATTAAAATGTCCCGCCCTTAAGCCCGCCCCAGCGGCGGCCGGGCCAATCTGGGACGGCCACTGAGGCCCCTTGACGCTTGATGTCCGGCAAAATCGCCAAATCCCCCGCATCCCCGGTCCAATGGCAACCCGCAGAACCCGGCCCCGGCGATCCCACCGCAGCAAAGCCGCCTGAGCCCACAGAAAACCAGTGGGCCGTCGATGTCCCAGGTCTGTCCCGCCGCCAGCAGACGGCCCTCCCCGCCGTCTTCGTAGCCCCCACCATCGTCGAGGCGGCTCGCAGGTCCGGCGTCGGCGAGTCCACGCTCCGCCGCTGGCTGGAAGAACCCCGGTTCCGCCAGGCCCTTGACGGGCTGCGCGAAGAGGCTTACTCCGTCGCCCTGAAGCAGGTGCAGGCCCTGGTTCCCGAGTGTCTGAACATCATCGCCAGGGTCGCCGTCGAGAGCGACGACCCGGTCTTGCGCATGCGCGCCGCCCGGTATCTGCTCGACTACGGCCTGAAGTTCAAGGAAGTTGAAGAATTGCGCCACAGGCTGAGCGCCCTTGAGCAGGCTCTCGGTGCTGACAAGAGCACTAAACCCCAGTTCTAGGCCGTTGCACCGTGCTCGCCGTGGCCACCTCCCGCCCCTCACCCGCTCCCTCCCACAGGGCCAAAATGAGCGGAAATGAGAGGAAGTGAGCGGAAAAAACGAAAAATTTGCCCTCTGGTATCAGGAGCAACCATGTCCCTCAGTCGCATCCGCAACCGCATCGAGTCCCTCGAGCGTAAGCTCGCGCTGCCCCTCGCTGTCGTAAGGCTCCGGCCTCTGGTCGAGGAGTTCTGCTGGCAGTGGCAAGTCGCCACCGTCGAGAGGAAGTCCCTCCCTGACCCTCATTCCCTCATTCAGAGGATCGCCAGCAAGGGCCTGTACTTCAGCACCTTTGGCTATCTGCGAAGGCACCTCGATCGCCAATGCGAAAAAGATGAGGAGCCGGATCCGCAGGATATGATCAAGGTTCTCCTGCCCATGGCCTACAGGCGGAGCATCATCTGGAACGTCTTTTCCTCCGATGCTCCCGCTGAGATCTGAACGCTTTCGGAACCCTGTTGAACGGTCCAGTAGCCCAGGAAATTACCCCGGAATCAAGGCAATCGCGTCTTAAACGCGGGAGGCCCTATAGGTCGTCATTTGTATGTTGCGTGAGTCGTGCGGATTGGCCAGTCTGTGCGGCAAGCCCGGAGGTGCGTCGTCCGTCATTGGGCAGACCAGACAGGCAAGCGTCCGGTTGTGCCGTGCGGGAGTAGGACACCTCCGGGCCAGTGCCACGGCCCTCCGAACGGATACCGGGGCTTTGGGCCCGCATCAGCAAGTGGGGAGGACCGCCAGGCAATAGTACTGTCAGCTGGGAGGAACAACAATGACTGTGGCAGCGGCTGTTACTGTACCCGGGAGACCTAACAGGCTGGTGGTGGGCATAGACGTGGCCAAGACCCGCTTGGACGCATAGGCTGGCGCTGGCGAGGTTCACTCCTTTGCCAATGATGCGGAGGGGATCGCTGCGATAATGGAATGGCTGGCGGACCAGGCGGTGGAGCTGGTGGTGTGCGAACCCACCGGCGGTTACGAGGAACCCCTGGTGCGGGGCCTGCGTCAGGCCGGGGTCCCGGTACACATGGCCCATCCCAACAAGGTGCGGGCCTTCGCCCACGCCAGCGGACGGATGGCCAAGACCGACCGCTTGGACGCCCAGGTGCTCTGTCATTACGGAGAGGTGTTTGCCTCTGCGGAGACTCCTGAGGGGGCAGCATCCGGGGAGGAACCGGAACGGGAGGAACTGCGGGCCTTGCTCCGGCGGCGGCGGCAACTGGTCGACCAGAGAGTACAGGAACGCAACCGCTTGGACCGGGCCTGGAATCCGGGAGTCCGCGCCTCCACCCAGCGCCACATCGACTGGCTGGACCAGGAGATTGCCGCCCTGGACCGGGAATACCGCGAGGCTCTGGAAAGCAGCGAGGAACTGGCCGCCAAGGCTGAGCTTTACCGCAGCGTCCCTGGAATAGGGGCACTGACTGCTGCCACCCTGGTGGCGGATCTGCCCGAACTGGGCCGGGGTGAAAGCAAGGGATTGTGCTCCCTGGTGGGCTTGGCGCCTTGGTCCAGAGACAGCGGCCAGCAACGAGGATACCGGGCGGTGCGCGGCGGACGCAGCGGGGTGCGCCGGGCCCTGTACATGGCGGCCTTGTCCGTGATCCGGAGCCAAGGGGAACTGGCCCGCTTTTACCAGGCCCTGCGAAAACGGGGCAAGGCAGGGAAAGTGGCATTGGTAGCCGTCATGCGCAAACTGCTGCTGCATCTGAACGCCATCGCCCGCCGCGCCACGCACGCCATCGCCCGCCGCGCCACGCCCTGGACGCTCAATCACCCCCAACTCTCCCCTGCGCCAAACCCTTGACAAACAACACAGATACTCCCGCGCAGGCGGGAATGATAATCCAAACCCCCGTCTACCCTCGCACCCGGAGCCGAAGGAGGCACTGCCACTCCCATCTCCACCGCCATTCAGACCAATTTTGTGTGCTGAGCAATGAGACGCCATTGCCCTGCCGGAATCAACCGAGGGCAATCGCGTCTTAAACGCCGGAGGCCCTATAAGTCGTCATTCCCGCGCAGGCGGGAATCCAAACCCCGGTTTACCCTCGCACCCGGAACCGAAGGAGGCACTGCCACTCTCATCTCCACCGCCATTAATGCCAATTTTGTGAGCTGAGAAATAAGACGCGTTTGCCCTGCCGGAATCAACCCTTGACACCCGCAATGAGCCCGTGTTTACTAGTGGCGTATTCGCTAGTTGATGGAAGCTGTGGCCCCCCTGGTAGTTTCCGGCATCCAGGCGCCGGCACGAAGGAGCGGACCGGGTTTTCCAGCGGAGAGGTCTCGAGGATATCTATGCCCACGGAACTACTGCGGGCTGAAAATCTCACCAAGTACTTCCCCGTGACCAAGGGGTTGATATTGATGAAGACCGTTGGCTACGTGCAGGCGGTCGATGGCATCAGCTTCACCATCAACGAGGGTGAGACCCTCGGCCTCGTCGGCGAGTCCGGCTGCGGCAAGACCACCACCTCCAAGCTGGTCTTGCGCCTCGAGGAACCCACCGACGGCAACATCTTCCTCGACGGCAGGGACATCAAGGACTTCCGGGGCGCGGAGCTCAAGGATTACCGCACCCAGGTCCAGGCCGTCTTCCAGGATCCCTGGTCCTCCCTCAGCCCCCGCATGCGCGTCCGCGACATCGTCTCCGAGGCCCTCGTCGTCAACCGCGACGTCACAAAGCGGGAACGCGACGACCGCGTGGAAGAGGTGATGACCCAGGTGGGCCTCCAGAAGGCCCAGGCCGACCTCTACCCCCACGAGTTCAGCGGCGGACAGCGCCAGAGGGTCGCCGTCGCCAGCGCCTTGGCCTCCTACCCCAAGCTGATCATCCTCGATGAGCCCGTGTCGGCTCTCGATGTGTCCATCCGCGCCCAGGTGATGAACCTGCTCGTCGACCTGCAGCAGGAGACCGGCGTGGCCTACCTGCTGGTGGCCCACAACCTGGCCACCGTGCGCTACATGGCCCACACCACCGCGGTGATGTACCTCGGCCAGATCGTCGAATACAGCCCCACCGAAGAGCTCTACCAGAACCCCCTGCACCCCTACACGAAGGCCCTCTTCTCGGCGGCCTTGCCCTCTCACCCCGACGACACTCGGGAGGAGATAGTGTTGCAGGGCGAGGTCCCGTCGCCCATCAATCCGCCGTCGGGGTGCCGGTTCCACCCAAGATGCCCCTTCGCCATGGACCGCTGCTCCGTGGAGGAACCCGTCACAAAAGATGTCGGCAGCGGCCATCTGGTAAGCTGCCACCTCTACTAGAAAGCGGCCATGTTCAGATTGTTGAACAGAAAGAAGCCTCTACCAATAAGAGGCTTCTTATTCATTCTGGAGTGGTCCTCTCCACTTCTCCCATCATTTCAGTTTCTACCTTCAAGCCCCGATGATTCGGGGCCTCTTTTTTGCCTCGACGCAGGTCCCGCCCTCTCCGGCCCCAGGCCGCGCCCACATCACGCCACTCGGCGGTCCGCTGGCACACCACATTGGGGATTACACCCAGCGAGATCCCGCAATCTGACGATGACGCCACCAGCCGCCAAATCAAGCTGGCTGCCGCCTGATGACGTCGGTTCCCAAGCCACGGGCAGCTGCTCAGATGCCTTAATCGGTAGGGTTCGGTAGTCCCAAACACTCTTATAGCTGGTCGGATGCCATACTGGGTAGGGTCCGGTAGCCCCAAACACTGTTATTAAGGAAGGAGCATCAATGCGCCCCAACCTGATTCCGGTTCCTGTCAACTTTCTGGCCGTCGCTGTGCTGCTGATGGCAGGCGCGCTCGCTTTGGCCATCGTGGGATGTGGCGGTGGCGAGGAGGACGCTGGAACGTCCGCGCAGACCCCCAGGGCTGGCACCGGAACCACATCGTCTCAGGCCGCCGGTTCCCAGCCGGCCAACACCCCCGTTCCGACTACCGATCCCCAGATGGTCGCCCAGCTGAAAGGCGACATCAATATCGACGGGTCCAGCACGGTCTTCCCGATCACCGAGGCAATGGCCGAGGAGTTCGGCTACGCCACCGACGGCAATGTGAGGATCACCGTTGGCGTCTCTGGCACCGGCGGGGGGTTCAAGAAGTTCTGTGCCGGTGAGATCGTAATCACCGACGCGTCGCGACCTATCAAGCAGACAGAGGCGGACCTCTGCGCTGAGAATGGTATCGAGTATATTGAGCTACCCGTTGCCATCGACGGTCTCAGTGTGATGGTGAACCCCGGCAACGACTTCATCGAGTGCATGACCGTCGACGAACTGAACACCATCTGGGCCCCCGAGGCCGAGGAGGTAATCACCCGGTGGAATCAGGTGCGCCCCGAATGGCCGGACGAGAAGATCGGCCTTTACGCCCCCGGCGTTGACTCCGGGACATTCGACTACTTCACTGAGACCGTGAACGGAGAGTCCCAGGCCTCTCGCGCCGACTTCCTGCCCAGCGAGGACGACAACGTTCTGGTTACCGGCATCTCCAATGACCGGGGTGCCCTGGGATACTTTGGCTATGCCTACTACGCCGAGAACGCCGACCGGCTGAAGTTGGTCGCCATCGACGGCGGCAGCGGCTGTGTGCTGCCCACGGACGAGACCATCAACAATGGCTCGTACGCGCCGCTGTCTCGGCCGCTGTTCATCTACGTCACCTCCGACGCCCTGAACCAGCCCCACATCAAGGCCTTTGTTGAATACTTCCTTGACGGGGCCAACCGTAACCTGATCAGCGAGACCGGCTACATCTCCCTACCCGGCACCGTCTACGCTTTGACCCTGGATAAGTTCCTGGGTGGCGTCACCGGCGCAGCTTTCGGCGGCGACGCCAGGTTGCACGGCACCGTCGAGGAAGTGCTCAAGATGTCCATGGGCTTGATGACTGCCCCGGCGATGATGACTGACCTCTCCTCGCTGAAAGGCGACATCAACATCGACGGGTCCAGCACGGTCTTCCCAATCACCGAGGCAATGGCCGAGGAGTTCGGCTATGCCACCGACGGCAATGTGAGGATCACCGTTGGCGTCTCTGGCACCGGCGGGGGGTTCAAGAAGTTCTGTGCCGGTGAGATCGTGATCTCCGACGCGTCGCGACCCATCAAGCAGTCAGAGGCGGACCTCTGCGCTGAAAACGGCGTCGAGTATATTGAGCTGCCCGTTGCCATCGACGGTCTCAGCGTGATGGTGAACCCCGGCAACGACTTCATCGAGTGCATGACCGTCGACGAACTGAACACCATCTGGGCCCCCGAGGCCGAGGAGGTAGTCACCCGGTGGAACCAGGTGCGCCCCGAATGGCCGGACGAGAAGATTGGTCTGTACGCCCCCGGCGTTGACTCCGGGACTTTCGACTACTTCACGGAGACCGTGAACGGAGAGTCCCAGGCCTCCCGTGCCGACTTCCTGCCCAGCGAGGACGACAACGTCCTTGTCACCGGCATCAGTAACGACCGGGGTGCGCTGGGCTACTTCGGCTATGCCTACTACGCCGAGAACGCCGACCGGCTGAAGTTGGTTGCCATCGACGGCGGCAGCGGCTGTGTGCTGCCCACGGACGAGACCATCAACAACGGCTCGTACGCGCCGCTGTCTCGGCCGCTGTTCATCTACGTCACCTCCGACGCTCTGAACCAGCCCCACATCATGGCCTTCGTTGAATACTTCCTCGACGAGGCCAACCGTGACCTGATCAGCGAGACCGGCTACATCCCTTTCCCTAGCACCGTCTACGGCTTGGTTCTGGCCAAGTTCCGGAACGGCACAACTGGCGCTGTTTTTGGTGGCGACGCCAGATTGCATGGCACAGTCGAGGAAGTGCTCCAGGCCTCCCAGTAATCCAACAGCCCTTCAGGCAAGGCGCCCATGGTTGGCGGGGACCGAGGCCGCTTGCTTCTCTCTCCCACGAATCCATCACTCGCAAGGTCCGGGCCGCCACAAGTCGCTCTGGTTTTTTGACGCCTGTCCCCAGCCCGGCTACACTTGCCCCCATCAGCTAAAGGCACAGGAGGCCTGAACTATGAGCATCGCTCGCCTTTACACCGGCGACGACGGCCAATCTCACATTGAGGAAATGAGCGCCGATTCACACCCGGAGCTTGCCAGCCTTCAGTCCACCACTGGGATCGTTTTTCGAACTTTCGAACCCGGCTATTTCAGCGATTGGCACACTGCGCCGAGACGTCAGTTTGTCATCACTCTCGAAGGAGAGGTGGAGATCGGCTTGGGCGACGGTACGCTGCATCGGTTCGGACCTGGGCACGCCATGCTTGCCGAAGATCTGAGCGGCAAGGGACACACCACCCGCGCCGTAGGCGACAAGCCTCGCGTGACCGCCACCGTCCCCCTGTCAGGCTAGACAATGTGAAAACGGCGATGCGGCCCATCACGAACATGAATTGGAGGGAGCCATGCCAGTAGTGGCGCATGACCCCGCCCTCGAGCGGATCATCTCAACCTCTCAACCCATCAACGAGCTCGCGGGCGGCTTCGGAGGCGAACAGGGACCAGCTGAGGGCCCGGTGTGGTGGCAGGAGGGCAACTACCTCCTGTTCAGCGACATCCATAACAACAGGCGGATGAAGTGGACAGAGAGCGAGGGCGTATCGCTCTTTAGTGAGCCCACCAACCGAGCCAACGGCCTTACTCGTGACCCGCAGGGTCGCCTCGTCGCGGCCGAGCACGACGGTCGTCGAGTGTCGCGGGTGGAGCCTGACAGCAGCATCACCGTGATCGCTAACAGCTTCCAGGGACGCCCGCTGAACCGACCCAACGACGTGGTCGTCAAGTCCGACGGCGCCGTATACTTCACCGACCCCAACGCCGGCATGCCTGTACAGACTCAGTTCGACCAGAACTTTCCCGGCGTTTACCGAGTTTCCCCTGATCTTGGGAATATCACCCTGCTCGTGCGCGACTATGTCGGTCCGAACGGTCTCGCCTTTTCGCCCGACGAAAGCGTGCTATACGTAATTGACTCTCGCCGCGGTCATCTGCGGGCCTTCGACGTGCTGCCCAACGGGACACTGGCGCTGGCCACCAGTCGCATCTTCAGCCACAACCTGGGCGAGCGTCCTGGAATTCCTGATGGTATGAAGGTGGATATCGAGGGCAACGTCTACGTGGGTGGATCCGGCGGTGTCTGGATCATTGACCCGTCAGGCAAGCACCTTGGCACCATCGACACGGGCGCTCCGCTTCACACTAACATGTGCTTCGGCGGTGGCGACTGGAAGACACTGTTCTTTACTAGTTGGGACAGGTTGTGGTCAGTAAAAATCAACGTTCCCGGCATACCGGTTCCTACGCCCAAACCATAAGCGGTTTGGGGCGGGGACAGCGGATATATTCGCTGTTATCTCATACGGAGAATCTGGAGGAGCCTAGATGGAATTTGGACTATTCATGATGCCGCTACACCCCCCGCGGCGCTCGCCCTCTGAGTCCTACGACCGCGATATCGAGTTGATCGTGCAGGCTGACAGGCTGGGCGTGCATGAGGCGTGGGTCGGCGAGCACATCACTGAGACGTGGGAGAACGCTCCGGTGCCGGAGTTGATCATCGCCCAGGCGCTGGCCTTGACTAAGGACATCATCCTGGCCACCGGTGTGACGATGCTACCGCTGCACCATCCTGTGGACACTGCCCACCGCATCGCCATGCTGGACCACATGGCCCGGGGACGTCTCTATTGGGGTATAGGCCTGCGCTCGCTGCCAACAGACCTGCAGCTTTATGGCGTGGAATACGACAGCATGGACGATGTCCGGGAGCGGGGCCGCGAGGCGCTGGAAGTTGTGCTGGGCCTGTGGGAAAACGCTGACAGCGGCAAGTTCGGTTACGAGGGCAAGCACTTCCAGGTTCACGCCCCTGAGGAGATGGCCGAACTGGGCCGCCGCCTTTACTTCAAGCCCTATCAGGACCCTCACCCACCCATCGGGGTCGCTGCTTCTTCGCCCAACACCGAGACCATCCGCATGGCCGGAGCTCGGGGATGGATTCCCATGACCAACCTGCCCAACCGCTACATACCCGACCTGTGGCACTCCTGCGAAGAGGGGGCTGCCAGTGCGGGCCGCGTGGCTGACCGGAGCGAACTGCGGCTCGGACGCGACATCTACGTGGGCGAGACCCCTGAGTCGGCACGGGAGGAGGCCCGCATAGTGCTGGGCATGCCTTTCGAAGATCACCAGTGGAAGAACCGTAGGGCCGGTGGCATCCTGGGTCAACTCAAGGACGACCCGAACATGGCCGACGAGGATGTGACCATAGACTACATGATGGAAAACATCTGGATCGTAGGGGACCCGTCGGAGGTTGCCGACAAGATCGAGCAGACCTACGAAGAGACTGGTGGCTTCGGCACCCTGCTGGGCATCACCCAGGACCCCGACGACCACTCGCTGGTCCAGCGCTCCCAGCGGTTGCTGATGGAGCAGGTGGCCCCCAAGGTGGCCCACCTTAACTAGCCCGCACCGCGGAGAGAAATATGACCACCCTTAATGATCGTTTCCAGAAAGGGCTGGAAACCCGGTCCAGGTTTGTCGGTGGCGGGCCTATCGGGAGCGGTTCCGTGCCTGCCTCCCAGGATGTTGCACCCGACCTGCACCGCATCGCCATGGAAGCGCTTTTCGGTACCATCTGGCAGCGGCCTGCTCTTCCCATTCACCGCAGGGAAATGATCACGCTCTCGGCCCTGACGGTGCTCCAGCGGGAGAACCAGTTGGTCCGCCACGTGGCCAATGCCCTGAACTTGGGCCTCTCGCCTCAGCAGGTCATCGAAGTAATGATCCACGCCTCTTGGTACGGCGGAGTGCCCACAGCATTCAACGCCATGGGGGTGGCAAAAGGAGTGTTCGACGGCCTTGGAATCGATTTCCAGCCGCAGCTGGTTTTTGATCCGGAGGAAACACCTGAGGACCTGTTCAACCGTGGCGCGGCCCGACGCGAGGAGTTGATGGGCCCGGCGGACCCGAATCGCCCCGGCCCGGTGACCCAGGCGGAGCAGGACTTCAACCGTCTCAGCACCGAGTACTACTGGGGTTCTGTCTGGAACCGTCCCGGCTTGGAACTTGACGACCGCTCCATATGCACCCTTGCCTGTTTGAGCGTGTTGGGGCGCGAGGGACCGCTGCGCAGCCACATCAGCGGAGCGCTTCACATTGGCCTCACTCCCGAGGAAATCGTCGAGGTATTCATACAGGCCACCTTTTACGGCGGCATACCCTTCACCCGGGCCGCCATAGACGCCGCCAACGAAATCTTCCGGGCCAAGGGCCTCGGCTAATCCGCCAAAGCAACTCGAGTCGCTTTTGTAGGGGCGGGTCGCAAACCCGCCCCTCGGAATTTTGAGTATGGATCAGAGTGAGGCGAAGAACATCGCTGCAACGGTCGACCTTGAAGAGTTCAGGTTTGACTGGCAGGTGTTGCCCGCTATCACCGCGGACATTCCGGGTACGGGCGGCAAGACCCGCGTTTGCCTCGAGGATTTTGTCGTCTGCGAAATACCTCGTTCGCACCCCAGCGGCGAGGGCGATTTCGCTTACGCCTATGTTGAGAAACGTGGACTAAACACTCACGATCTGGTTGCTGCTCTCCGCGAGGCGGGAATCCCCTACAACGATGTCGGAGTTGCCGGGCTGAAGGACCGGTATGCTGTCACTCGTCAGTGGCTCAGCGTCCCAGTCCAGCACGCTGCCAAGCTGGAGGCGCTGGGCGGCCTGGACGGTGTGCGCGTCCTGGAGATCGTGCGCCACGAGGCCAGACTGCGGCGGGGCCACCTGCGCGGCAACCGCTTTGTGGTGATGGTACGGCAACCGGACCCGGACTGGCAGCAGCATGCTCAGGCCGTGGTGGATCGAATCCAGACGTTGGGTCTCCCCAACTACTTCGGCCCCCAGCGATTCGGGCGTTTCAACAGCAACGCCATCGATGCCGTGCGAATGTTGCGAGGCGAGAAGGTCCCTGGTGGGCGCCGGCTCAACGACTTCTTCATTTCAGCGCTTCAGGCGCACCTGTTCAACTGGAACCTCAAGGGCCGGATTGAGTTGGGCTTGTACAACCGGGTTTTCGCCGGAGACCGTGCCCGCCGCCACGACACTGGCGGCATGTTTTTGGTTGGCGATCCTGTTGCTGAATCCGAGCGGGCCGAGCGTCTGGAAATCAGCGCCGTTCTCCCGCTGTA
Source organism: Dehalococcoidia bacterium (assembly GCA_965215675.1). Classification (GTDB taxonomy): domain Bacteria; phylum Chloroflexota; class Dehalococcoidia; order Lucifugimonadales; family UBA3495; genus VXOI01. The sequence goes on from OZ244112.1 coordinate 1,766,299, forward strand.
CGGCCGCAAGGTATCAGGCGGCCTCGAGACGGCTTCCGCCACAGAAAACGAGGTACTTCAGCGCTTCGGCTTGCGCCGTAGCGATTTCCGCCCCCGCACCCGTGGAGACTGGCGCATCAGCCGGGTGAAGCCAGAAGACGTTGCTCTGCGTGCCTGCCCCGACGGCTATACCATCGAGTTCACCCTGCCCAACGGTGCCTACGCCACCACATTCCTCCGAGAACTGACCAAGTCTGAGACGGATGCGGTTGTGAGTTCGGCCGAAGCCGTTTCCTCCGAGTAGTTGACTCTTCGATAACTACTCAGGGCGTGCCGAAGCAGTTCAACCTACAGCCCCAGCAGTTGGACTATGTTTCCGCCCAGGATCGCGTCCTTTTCCTCGTCGGTCAGCTTGGTCATGTTCCGCACCCACGACACCGGGTCGTCGATTGCCATATCGAAGGGCCAGTCGGTGCCGAACACCACACGATCTATGCCGACCGTGTCGATCAGGAACCGCAATGCGTTCTCGTCTTGGGTGAGGCAGTCATACCAGAACCGGTCGAGATATTCGCTGGGTGGGTTCTGTATGTGGACCCGCGCCTCTGACCGTACTTGCCATCCCCGGTCCATCCGGCCCGCTCCGTAGCACGCGAAGCCGCCTCCGTGCGCCAGGCAGACCTTTAGGTCCGGGCAGACGTCCATCACACCGCCGAAAACGAATGACGCGAAAGTTACAGTGCGGTCCACGAGGTTGCCGATGGTGTTGGGCAGGTGATAGCGGTCGCTGCGAGGGCTGACCGTCGTGTCGCCGGACTGGTGTAGGAACATGACGGCGCCCATGGCCTCCGCTGCCTTCCAGATGGGAAGAAACGACGGGTCATCATAGGTGACGCCGTTCACGTGGTCGCCGATCATTGCGCCCTTCAGTCCCAGAACTACGATCGAACGTTCCAGCTCCGCCACAGCGGCTCCTACGTCCTGCATCGGTAGCGTCGCGAAGCCGGCTAACCGGTCGGGGTGATCCTTGGTCAGCTGCGAAACGTAGTCGTTGCATTCCCGGGCCATGGCGGCGGTTGACGCTGAATCCCGCTCATAGAAGTATAGGAACGAGTTTGTGGACAATACATGAACATCCACACCCAGTTCGTCCATCTCCTCCAGACGCTGCTCTGGAGTCCACATAGTCCGGGAGGTGTATTGGTGGGTAGGCAGCAACTCGTGGGGGCGAATACCGTGCCACTCCCTGCCATCAGACATTGCACCCAACAGCCCCGCTGGGCTGATGTGGCCGTGTATATCTACAATTTTCATGCAGAAAGGCAGGTCCCCATCGATCCAGCGATCGCCTCGTGTTCTACCAGCCGAGATTCTCTGGGATCAGCACCAGCGATATGCGGCCCACTACCGGCTCGTGCTCCATTACCAAGTATTTGCCAATGGGTGTGGGCGCGACACCCCGGTCTTCCAGCCAGCGGTCGTGGCGCTCCAGAGTATAGCCGCGAGTGCGAGCCTCCGCTTCCGCCAGCGTGGGGCAAATCTTCTGCGTCCCCGCTACCAGCACCACCCTGCGCGCTCCGTATGAGTAGGCGCCGATCTGGCTGCCGGAGCTGCTGGCGATGAGAATCTCGCCAGTCTCGGCGATGGCCTGTACGCTGCCGACGAAGTAGTCGGCTGTCGTGGTCTTGCGACGGAACTCCCGCTGTGCCGCGGGGTCCGGCTGCGACATCATCTGGTCGTGAAGGTTCACGTACCGGTCGTTGCCGTGCATGAATTCGGTGTAGCCGATGGTGCTCAGCGTTTCCGAGGTATTCACGAAGACCTCCGAACCCTCCGGCACCACATCCTTCAGCTTGTCCAGGGCCGCCTCGCTGCTCTCCACCAGGATCGCCGCGACGTTGCGGGCGGCAAGTGCCTCAATAGTCCGCTGTATGGATGTGACTTCCGTGGTGGCGTTGTTGCCGTCGGACATTGCGGGGACTCCTCCTGATTCTGTGCGACTATGCCTGTTGGCTTCGATGGAGGTTGGGCATGACCTCATCGACAAACAGCCCCATGCAACGCATTACCTGCTCCGGCGTCAGGTCTCCCCAGGCGAATATGGGGCAGAAGTAGTTGATGCCTGTCTCGTCAATGGCCCGCTGCACCTTTTCGCGCACCGTACCGGGAGAGCCCGCAATGACGATATCCCGGGCTTCCAGGTCATCGAAGTCCCGTACGAAGTTCAGGAAATCGTACCCGGCCTTCTCCCACAGGAAGTTGATGTTGTGGAACCAGGTCCCGAAGGCCGGCTTGGCCTCCGCCAGCGCTTGCTCGTCCGTGGGGGCTATATACATATGGCGGACAAGTCCCAGCTTGGGCGCCGCGACGTGGCTGTTCAGACCGTCGGACATGCGTTCCGCGTTCCAGACCCGCTTGTACAGGTCGTAGTGTTCTCGGACTCCGGAATTGTCGGCAAAAACGTGGCAAGTGTTGAACCCGTGCTGGGCCATCCACGGCACGGTCTCAATGTTGTTGCTGGCGTACCAGAGCGGCGGGTAGGGCTTCTGGAATGGCTTAATCCAAAGTTCTATGTCCTCGTAGTTGTAGTGCTTTCCCTTTTGATTGAAGATGCCGTTGGCGAAACCGCTGGTGAACAAGTCCATCTGCTCGTTGAACACTTCCCAGCTGATTTCAAGGTCAACGTCGAACTTCTCTGCCTCCACCGGCGAGACCCCTCGTCCCACGCCCAAGTCCAACCGGCCGTTGCTGAGGTTGTCCAGCATGCAGATCTCGTGGTAGAGGCGTATGGGGTTGTAGAAAGGAAGCAAGTAGACCAGGGGCCCCAGCCGCAGCTTTGACGTCCGCTGTGCCGCCGCTGCCAGAAACACGGACGGCGAGGGCGATACACTCAGCGGAGTGATGTGATGCTCGGCGAGGTGGTAGCTGTGGAACCCGCTTTTGTCGGCGTACTCCAGCATCTTCAGGCGGTTCTCGAATATCTCGTGGGGGGCGGACTTGTCCCACTCGATCCAGTCAAAAAGCCCAAACTCCAGCGTGTCGTTGAGCGTCGAGGCCTGAGTCATTGCTTACCTCCTGGCAGCTTTGGAGGCTGCGGTCTCCTGCATGATAAGGTCGCCGCCTACATCCTGCAATTTTTGGCAAAGGTGGGTCAATAGGCGGTTCCCAACGATAGTCGTCGTGAAACGCTGGTGGATACGATGGCTGTCCACCGTAGAGGCAGTAGTAGCAACGCAGTCAATGACGAGTGTTGGATAGTCGTTGCGGAGCTGCAGGCTTGTGTTCTAGCATAAATTGCAGTTGCAAACTTTGCAGATTGGAGAGCTATTTCTCTCTTACTGCATTCTAAATCGACTGGAGAGTTGTTGATGACTAACTGGGTGGAGCCCGAATTGATAGTTCAAAAGCTCTGGCAAAAATACAGTGATGATACAGATATTCGACTGTGGAGGATGGTCGAAAAGACGTCAATTTGGCAGTTCTTCGATAGCTCACCAGAATTGGCAGAATTTAATACCTTGATAGCGATATCCAAGGGTGACAAGCTACTGATAAATGTTTTGGGCTCAATAGATACGTTAACCCAGGTGCACGTAATCTACGAGCCGCCAGTCCTGAATATAATCCCTGCTGATAAGTTCTCCTGGAAAACACCAAAGTTGTCAGACTGGTCAGGGCAAATAAGTAAAGCAGACGTAAAGGAGTTGCTTGTTCATCGATTTGGGCCTGTGTGCTGGGGATGTGGATTTTTGGCCCAGCGTCTCAATGGCACGACAGATCTTACGCTGCTAGAGGTCGATCACATTCGCGCGCGCAAGGCTGCGATGGGAATCAAGGGTGATGACGAGTTGTACAACCTCGCCATTTTGCATCGCAGTTGCAACTTAACCAAGGGAAACAGAATGACCCTTGAAGAATTACGCTGGCACAATACCGACCAAAATAAGCTATATGTGGAGTCAACGACTGATTTGGTAGACCTGTTTGAGGCTAACCGATTCGTTGCCCAGGAGCTGAGCCGTCGCGCTGCTAAACTTGGGGAGACAGCGTTCCTCGTATTGGATTAGTGGTCGGCTGCTGGCAGCTATCCCGTTCGTAACACCCTTCGATGCAAACCGGGCGGGTCTAAACCCGCCTTTAGTTATCTCGATTCAGAAATACTCCCTACCCCCGTTGCGCCGGAGCGCCTGCTACGATCATATCTGCGAATGCCTTGTCGGTTCCCCGGGGCCACTCTCTGCCCGAAGGATCGGAGATGCTGATGATCAGCGGCGGGCCGAGGCCCTCGATCTCCATCCGCAGCACGTCGCCGTCCTGCACCGCTCCGATGTGCTGGTGGTTGACCCCAGTGGCTATGACGTCGCCCGGCTCCAAGGTGGTGATTTTCGACATTTCCGAGATCAGTTCAGGGATCTTGTGGGCCATGTCGCTGGTCGGGAAGTCATGGCGCGGCTCGTCATTGTTCCACAGTCGCACCTGCAGGTTCTGCGGGTCGGCGATCTCGTCCGCGGTCACCAATGCGGGCCCCATCGGTGCGAATGTGTCCCAGCACTTTCCAAGGAAGAAGCTGTTTCCGACGGCACCGGTCAGGCCACGGGCCGACATGTCGAGGAAGTTGGTGTACCCAAATATGTAGGACAGCGCTTCGTCCTGCTCCACCTTGCGGGCGGTGCGACCGATGACGAAGGCCAGTTCCGGCTCGTGATGGAACACGGAGGCCGGTGCCGGCGGAAGCTCGCAGGTATCGCCGCTGCCGATCACGGCGTTGGGGGCCTTGAGGAATCCGTCCAGAACGGCCGGCTCGCGCATGCCGAACTCGAGGTAGTTCACGGCGGCGCAGATCAGCTTGGGCGGGCGAGGCACCGGCGCCCGCAGCCGTACGCCGTTCAACGGGACGCCCTCCTTGCCATGTACAGCGGCCTCGATGCGAGGGCGAATGTCGTCCCAGTTGATGATTACCTCTTCGATCATGTCTTGGGGACGGCGAAAGCTCATTCCCGCCACCGCCGCCATCGCGTTCGCGATGCGGTCGCCGGTGATCACTCCAAGCTGGAAATCGTCGTAAAGGGCAAGCTTCATTGTCAAACCTCCTGCTCCGGTCTGGCTACGGCGGCTAGTTTGGCATGCCGAATGGTCAGGGGCAAGATGGGCAGGCAGTCTTGGGTCCCGTTCGGAATGTATCTGATTTGAGGCCTTGTCGGGGTGGGTGGTAGGATAACGGTCAACTGTTCACCTCACCGACTGCCTTGTCTCGCCGAGGAATTTCAAGATGCCTGACATCGAATATGAACTGCGTGGCCATACCGCCTACATCACCATCAAGCGCCCTCAGGCGATGAACGCGCTTGGCCCCGAACAGCAGATGGAGATCATCGGCGTGTGGGAGACTTTTCGCGACGACCCGGAGGCGTGGGTGGCGATCATCACTGGCGAAGGCGACCGTGCTTTCTGTGCCGGTGCCGACCTCAAGACCTACACGCCTGTGCTGGGCGAGCGCGACATTTACGACCTGAGGCAGGACGCCGACCGTCCCGGCTTTGGTGGCATTACCCGGGGACTCAATATATGGAAGCCCATCATCGCAGCGGTAAACGGCTATGCGCTGGCTGGCGGACTGGAGCTGGCCCTGGCCTGCGACATTCGCGTTGCCTCTGAAAACGCTGTCTTCGGTTGTTCGGAGGTGCAGAGAGGATTCCACCACTGCGATGGTGGAACGGTGCGTTTGCCGCTCATCGTCGGCCTGGGCAACGCGCTGCGGATGCAACTGACCGGCGAACATATCGGTGCAGCCGAGGCGCACCGCATCGGGCTGGTGAGCGAAGTGGTACCTATGGAGCAGCTCATGCCGGCCGCGGAGCGCTATGCCGGAGCCATCTGCGCCAACGGACCGCTGGGTGTGCGGTCGGCCAAGGAATCGATGATACGCAGCCTGGGCCGTGCACTGGAAGACGCTCTACGGTTCGAGAACGTGCTCTTTGCCACCCTCACGCGCACCGAGGACTTTGCCGAAGGTCCTCGAGCGTTTACGGAAAAACGTCCTCCGGTCTGGAAGGGCCGGTAGCCATACCGGTGAACGATAGATCGGGCTCCCGGACCCTTTCTCAGAGAAAGCTGATCTTTAACCTGGAGGTATGACACATGGCTGATGTTGACAACCGCGTTCCCCTCGATTGGGATGCGCTCGAGGTGGGCGAGACTTTCCAAAAGTTCGATTACGTCCTGACTCAGGAGATGATAGACGATTACCGACGTGGTGTGATGGATCCCGAGGCCGCATTTCCTACCATCTCGCACAAGGTGGACGTGAGGCAATTCAACGCCAAGTACTCCGATAACGGCTCTGTCAACGCCCGCTGTGCCTTCCACTGCTACAACTCACCGATTCCCGGGAAGAAGCTGACCGTCACCGCCTGGGTCGCTGACAAGTACCTGCGCCGGGGGAAGAACTATATCGTCACCGAGGCGACATCGGTGGATGAGGACGGTCGCCTGATCGACAGGGTGATAACCCACGAATTGAAGCAGCCGTGGGAGGTGGGCAAGAAATGGGAGGGGTAGAACGCAGCTACGCTGAAGGCGACGCCGTTGGGCCCCTGGTAAAGGAGATCACCCAAGAGGCCATCAACCTGTTTGAGGGCAGCGCCGGGCTTTCCGGTCCATCGCAGTTCACCGATGAGGAGGCGGCGCGGGAGACGCTCGGCACGTCCGGCACCGTGGCCTCGGGCCGGATGTCCATCAGTTTCGCACTGGAACTGATGCGCCGGCACTTCGGCAGCGAGGTCTTCAATCGCACCGGAACGGTCGACCTTCGTTTCATACGCCCAGTGCGGCCCGGCGATGCCGTTACCTTCACTGGAGAGGTTACCGGCACGTCAAGGGAGGCCAACGGTCTGAAGGTGGACGTAAAAATCGAAGTACAGAACCAGCGAGGCGATACAACCGCAGTCGGAATCGGCAGTGCCATTGTTCCCAACGCCTTCTTGCCGGCGGAAGAATAGCCCCTTTCGGGGAACGAATCGGGAATTTGACTGCACCATCCGTATTTACAAAGTCCGATGGTGATATAATAAGTGTGGCCCAAGTTAAGGTGTCCTGCTGTTGGTTACTGATTCCGTTACCGCTGCCTCGGATGACCTGGACTGAGCCCTTGGTTACACAAATATCTGGAGGTTATCCGAATGGCATTGGCAGATAAAGAACTAACGTGTGTGGAGTGCGGGGCGCCGTTCATTTTCACCGTCGGAGAGCAGGAGTTCTTCTCGTCCCGGGGGTACAGCAACGATCCCAAGCGTTGCTCTCCCTGCCGCAGCGCTCGCAAGAGCCAGCAGCGTGTAGGCGGCGGTGGTGGTGGCGGCATGGGTGGCGGTCCCCGGGAAATGCACCCGGTGGTCTGCGACCAGTGCGGCGTGGATACCATGGTACCCTTCGTTCCCCGTGGTGACCGGCCCGTCTACTGCAGCGATTGCTTCAGCACCATCCGGCGCTAGGGTCCACTGAACCCAGAGGAACGGAGCCACTCTTACGAGAGTGGCTCATTTTTGTTTGTGGTAGAGTTGCCCCGGAGAAATGCAATGTCTCAGGGGATAGGAATAGTCGGATGCGGCTCCATCGGTCGGGCTCTCCTGCGCGCAGGGGACACCGGCCAGTTTGGAGCGCCCATCGCTGGAGTGGCCAGCCGTACAGCCGAGACGGCCCTGGAGTTCCTGCAAACCCTCGACTCTCCCCCGCCATACCTTGAACTGGGCGAATTGGTGGGAAGTTCGTCGCTGCTGATCGAGACTGCCGGAGGCCACGTGGTGCCGCAGTTGGCAGTGGCGGCATTCGGGGCAGGGAAAGACCTGATGGTCATCAGCATCGGTGCGCTGCTTGAGCATCCGGAGGTCATTGATTGGGCCCGCGCGACCGGTTGCCGTCTTTACGCGCCGTCCGGTGCAATAGCCGGGCTGGACGGGATCAAGTCGGCCTGCCAGGGGCATGTTGACAGAGTGGAAATGGTGTCGCGGAAGCCCATCGCGGCACTGGAGGGTGCCCCCTATCTCATTGAGAATGAGATCCCGATAGACGGTTTGACCGAGGCCCGGGAGGTGTTTTGTGGGTCGGCCCGGGACGCCTGCCGTGGCTTCCCCTCCAACCTGAACGTGTCGGCGGCAGTCAGCTTGGCCGGCATCGGCCCCGACCGCACAACGGTATGCATAGTTGCCGACCCTGCGCTGGCCCGTAACTGCCACGACATCACCGTTGAGGGTGAATTCGGGCTGCTTCAGGTCCATATCGAGAATATACCTTCCGAGAATCCCAAGACCGGCAGGCTGACCGCGATGTCCATCATTCGCTCGGTCCGGGACGTTTTCGATCCCGTCCGCATCGGCACCTGACCCGCGCCATTTCGCCAGACAACATTCAAAGTCTTCCCCAGATTGCCCGCATAATGGTGGAGATTCATGGCTCAGGAACACGCCCTTTCAGGTGGGGTTTCATCAACATCCCGACGGTTTATGATTCCCGGCCTGGCCTCGGGGCACGCCGCCTTTCACTGGATCATCCAGAGCTTTGCAGTCGCCCTGCCTGAAATCCAGGTGGCCTTCGGCCTGAACAGCGTAGGGGCGGCTGGGATCATGTCGGCCCGGGATCTGGCCTCTGGATTAATTGCGCTGCCCGGCGGGGTAGTGGTGGACTTTCTGCGCCGGTACTGGGGTCTTCTGCTGGCGGGGTGCCTCGCCCTCGCTGCCGTTGGGTCGCTGCTGATGGGCGTTTCGCCGATATACCCGTTATTGTTGATCGGCATCGGGGTGGTGGCAATTTCCCACTCGGTCTGGCACCTGCCGGCATCTGCCTCATTGTCCTACCACTTTGCCGAAAGGCGGGGTACGGCCCTGTCGTTCCACGGTGTTGGAGGGAGCATAGGCGACGTGGCAGGGCCGCTGGTCACCGGGGCGCTGCTGGCCCTCCTGGGTTGGAGGGAGCTGCTCAGCATTTACGCCATTGCGCCCTTCTTCATGGGATTCATGGCCGTCTGGACGTTCCGCCACATCGGGCACGTGAACACCGAGTCCGGTGCGCCCGTGGATCCTCCCACGATGGTGCGGCGAATGGAATTGACCCGCCAGTTGCTGCGCAACCCGGTCCTCTGGGGCCTGACCTTTGTAAGAGGGCTGCGTGGGATGTGCCTGATCTCGCTTGTTACGGTGTTGCCCCTCTACCTTGGCAACGATCTGGAAATGGGCCCGGCGTGGCGGGGTTTTCATATCGCCCTGCTGATCGTCGTTGGGCTGCTGGCCAAGCCGCTGGCCGGGTATCTTTCTGACCGCGTTGGCCGCAAGCAGGTGCTGGTGCCGGGCCTGATATGGTCCTGCCTCGTCACCCTGGCGATGGTCCCATTCAACGACGGCCTAACGCTGACAATCGCGATTGCCCTCCTGGGGCTGTTCCTTTACCCCGATCAGCCGATCCTGACCGCGGCGGTGTTCGACGTGGTGGGTCGGGAGGTGGCCTCCACCGGCCTGGGCGTGGTAGCCTGCATCGCCTTCCTGATGTCGGCCGGGTCGGCCCTGGTGGCGGGAGCGATCTACCAGACGATGGGGTTCACGGAGACGATGTACTACATCGCCGCGCTGTTCGGGTTGGCATCGGTGGTGTTTGCAGTATTGCCGCTTTCCCGAAGGCCAGCTGAGCAGTAACCGCGGTCGCCCTCTCCCGGATGTATCTGGTCAGGTAAAGGAGCTATTTCTGTGGCAGCTGTTACGGGTCTTGTTATTGCCGAGGCCGAGTTTGACCGCAAGATTGTCAACTGGGTTCGGCTCGCCGTCAGTTGAATCCTGGTAATAACGGGGGTGGGAATTCTATTGATCCCGTTCTGGTGGATGTTCAGCTTATGGTATGGGCCGGAGTACATGCGCCGGGTGTCGACGAGGCTAACCGCCAATGCCCTTGAAATCAGGATGGGCGTGTTCTTCCGCAAGGAATCGACCATCCCGCTGAACCGGATCACCGACCTGCGGCTGCACGACGGCCCGGTGATGCGGCACTACGGGCTGTGGGGGCTAAAGGTAGAGACCGCGGGTTCGTCGGGCCAGAACTCAAGCTCCGAAGGGAACCTCATCGGGGTTATTGACGCTGAAGCATTCCGCAACGCCGTTCTTGCCCAGCGAGAGCGCGTCGTCGACGGGGAATCGGGCCGTGCGGGGGAGCCTGCCGCTGTTGCGTCCCAGACCGCCCCGGATGCGGTGCTGGTAGAGATACGCGACATCCTGGCACGGATTGAAGCGCAACTGGCCGTACGGGAGAACGCGTAGGGGCGCACAGTCGTACGCCCCGTCGTCGGTAAGTGGAGCTTTGCAGCTCCTTACAGGAGCCTGGCGCAGTCGTCGAGGATTGGGGTTACGGTGTCGGCTTTTTCGGAGGGCAGGCTGAAGAGGACGCGGTCGACGCCGTATTCCTCCATGCGGGCCAGGTTTTCGGGATCGGGACGGGCGCCGAAAACAGTGATGTTTATGGAGTCCGGGTCCCGGCCGATGTCCTCGGCGCGGTGCTTGAGGAGCTGAATCTTTTCGGGCAGGCCGGGTCCCTCGGCGGCGCGGCCGCTGATGGGCATCCAACCGTCGCAGTACTCCAGGACACGATCGAAGGTGGTGGGGCCGTCTCCGCCCATCAGTATCGGCGGATGGGGCTTCTGCGCTGGCTTGGGCCAAGCCCACATTTTGTCGAAGTTCACGTAGCGGCCGTGGAACTCCGGCTCGTCCTCGGTCCAGATTGCCTTCATGGCCAGGATGTTCTCGCGGAGGATGCGCCAGCGACGCTTGAAGTCGGTGCCGTGGTCCTCCATCTCCTCGGCGTTCCAGCCGCCGCCGATGCCGAATATGAAGCGGCCGTTGGAGATGAGGTCGAGGCTGGCCACCTCCTTGGCGGTGGTGATGGGGTCGCGCTCGATCATCAGGCAGATGCCGGTGCCGAGCTTGAGGTTGGTGGTGACCGCCGCCGCAGCGGTGAGGGCGACGAAGGGGTCGTAGGTGTGCCAGTACATCTGGGGCAGGTCGGGGCCACCGGGCCAAGGTGAGACGCGGCTGGCGGGGATGTGGGTGTGCTCGGGAACCCACATGGACTCGAATCCCCGCTCCTCCAAGGCCCGAGCCAATTCATCGGGCCGCATGGAGTAGTCGGTTACGAACATCATTGCGCCAAGGTCCATATCGTTCTCCTTTCAATTGCTTCCGTGGAAGGAAGCCTTACTTCCTATTTGGGTGGAAGGGATCCGGCGTAGTCGATGCCTCGACTGGCCCATTCCTGCAGGCCTTCATCGGTGGCGATACCCTCAGCAGCGACATAGACAAAGCTGCGCATTGGCCTGCCCGTCATATTGAAGATACGAGCATGGGGCAGGCACAATGCGTCGCCCAGGTTCTCCTTGCCCACTCGGATGATCAACTCGCCGCGCAGGATGCCGCAGGCCATGTTGCCATCGACCATAAACGCCAGGCCGCCGAACATCTTCTGCTCGCGAACTACCGACCTGTCGGCCAGCAGGGTGCGGACGCGGTCGGCGAGGTCTTCGTCATAGGCCATCTAGAACACCACAACCGAGCGGAGGACCTCGCCGCGCTCCATCTTGTGAAAGGCTTCCTCCACGTCGCCGATGGCGATGGTCTCGGAGACGAAACGGTCGAGGTCGAGGCGGCCCTGCATGTAGAGCTCTATGAACATGGGGAAGTCTCGGGTGGGCAGGCAGTCGCCATACCAGGAAGACTTGACGGCGCCGCCACGTCCGAAGACCTCGATCAGGGGCAATTCGATCTTCATGTCGGGGCTGGGGACGCCCACCAAGACCACCGTGCCGGCGTGGTCGCGGGCGTAGAAGGCCTGCTCGAAGGTTACCGGATTGCCGACGGCCTCGATGGCGACGTTGACGCCGTTGCCGCCGGTCAGGTTGCGAACCGCCTCCACCGGGTCAGTGTTGCGGGCGTTGATGGTGTGGGTGGCGCCGAACTCGCGGGCCCATTCCAGCTTGCGGTCGTCGATGTCGATAGCGATGATGGTGTGGGCTCCGGCGAGCTTTGACCCTGCGATGGCAGCGTCGCCGACGCCACCGCATCCGAACACGGCCACGGAGTCTCCGCGGCTGACGCCGCCGGTGTTCACGGCAGCACCCAGGCCGGCCATGATGCCGCAGCCGATGAGACCGGCGGCGGCGGGGCTGGCTTCTGCGGGGACTTTTACAGCCTGGCCGGCGGCTACTAGGGTCAGCTCAGTGAAGGCGCCGATGCCCAAGGCAGGCGAGAGGGGCTTGCCGTCGGCCGTGGTCATTGGCTGGGTAGCGTTGTGGCTGTCGAAGCAGTACCAGGGGCGGCCGCGGACGCAGGAGCGGCAGGTACCGCAGGGTGCGCGCCAGGCAAGGACGACGAAATCGCCGGGGGCCACGTTGTCCACGTCGGGGCCGACGCTCTCGACCACCCCCGCTGCCTCATGTCCCAAGAGGAAGGGGAAGTCGTCGTTGATTGCGCCCTCGCGGTAGTGGAGGTCGGTGTGGCAAACGCCGCATGCCTGCACCCGGACCAGGGCCTCGCCGGGGCCCGGATCGGGAACGTTTATGGTGGTGAGCTTGACCGGCGCTCCCCTAGATTCCGCTACAACACCCTGAACCTTATGGGCCATCGCGATACTCCGAAGTCTCAATTACTGAATGCCCTTGGCATAGTAAATTGAGCATCCGGCTTTGTCTACACGGAGGTCTCTACCGATGGCGTTCCGAATCAGGTGGGCGAGGCTCATCTGGAGCCTGCCGCTGTGCTGCCCTGGATCGCCGATCAGACCGCGCCCGGGTCCGCGACTTTCGCGTGGGTAGGCCCTGACCTGATCCCCCAAGGAGAGGGTACTTGTCGCACACGGCACCACAGCATTCGACCGGCTTGAAAATTTCGCTATTCCCACTCATTTCCGAGCGTTTCCGAGCGTTGAGTGGCGGCCCCGTGGTCCGGCAGGTTCCTGGTTTGACAGGCTCGTGGTCCGACAGGCCCACCGGGAGCGGGGATCAGGCGGTGCCTGGGATATTCCGTTCCAGGTTGTTCAGCCAGGAACCATTGGCGGACCAGGGGAGGAGGGTGGTGATGATTCCCCTTATTACAGGACGCCGATCATCGTCGATACAACGCTGGAGGTATTTTTCGAAGGCCATATAGGTGTTGAGCCGGAATCCGGCGTCGGCAACCCGGCGGACGCAGGCGTAGGGGTCGGGTTTGGGCTGCTTGTTTGCAATGGCCAGGTGCCAGAGCTGGGTGATCTCATTGGCGACGCGGCTGAGCCGAATGATGGCGAGCTCTGGGGCGAATTTGCGTTTGAGGGCCTCGACGGCGTTCCTGATCTGGCGCAACGACATATGGCGCGACGACATGGTTCAGTCTCCTGATGGTTTCCGAAAATTTGGATAATCCGCTTATTTCCGATCAAAACCGAGCATTTCCGATCATTTTTGCCCTTTGCCCCTGGCAGTTGCGCGCGACTCCGTGCTGGGATCCGGCCTGCGGCAGCGGGTTGTTCTTCTATGTATTCAGGCTAGAGATTTGTCATGAGGCTTGTAAAGGGGCAAGTGTCAGCAAATCGGGGGACGGGCTTGCTCGGAGGCTTGGGGCCGTGGGTTTCCGGACCGGCCCTTGCTGTTGTGGGTGCGACGGGGGTTTGGATTCCCGCTTTCGCGGGAAATACGGTAGGGGGTGCGGGAATTACGATCGGGGGTGCGGGCCTGTGCCGGAGGGAAGGATGGGCAGTGGTGGAGGGGCGGGTTCCAAACCAGCCCCTACGGTTTGCTGGCGGGGCGGTCTATTTTGGGCAGTGGATTCTCGCGTCTGCATTCGCTGGGTCTGGGACTCTGGCGGGATAGGCGGAGGGGTACGCGGTGAGATGGATCGGTGCGGAAATGCTGCCTGCTTTCAAGTGGGAGGGAGCGTTTGAATGGGCCTGCGGCGGGGCGGGGCTTTTTTGACGGGTGCGGGCTGTCTGCGTATTTTTGGGTGGCGTTCGACCGGGCCTGAGTAAGCCCGATTCCGTCATTCAATTTGCGAGGAGATTTGCGATGACTCAACAGCAGTCGCCGCCCCCGATTCCGGCACCCACGCCCCAGCCCGAATCGGATTTCTATTTCGAGAAATGCAAGGAAGGAGAGCTTTGGCTGCGGCACTGCAACGCCCGCGACACCAACTGAATCCAGAGGAGCGGCAAGGGGATCATCCACACCTTCGCCATTGTGCACCGGGGGTCCACCGCTCCTCTATCTCTGCCCAGTCCGTTACGTACTGGAACCAGTAGCCCTCGTTAGGCGGCTTCCACTCACCAGGTCCCCGGATGCCTTTCGAGCGGTTGGCTCGGGACGGCACCGCTATCAGGTGGTCGTCGCCCAGTGGTTGGCGAACTGCTGCCTCTTATCCGGAGACCAGGCCTACGCGGCTTTGGTGTTGGTTGGTAACGCCGTTGTCACGCCACCGGGTCCAGGGGCTGACTCCGTTGTGGGCATCAGGGTCGCCGTCGACTCTGGGGTTTTTGTAAGGGCAAGTCCTGGATTTGGAGTTTGTCTCTAGCAGGCCAGGAGGGTTGCAAGAGTGACCAAGGCTGCCAGGAAAGCGGGATCTTCACTGGGGGTTCCCTTTTCTCTCTAGGTTGAGGTTTCCTGGAAAGACAGCGCCAACTGGTCCACCCTTGACCTGTTCTTGAAGTAGAACAGGTCGTCCTCCTCCAGCCCGCAGATGTTCAGCCCAAGCTGCAGCATGTGCGGCTGGAGATGCCGGTTCAGATACATCCCCATCAGTCCCCCGCCAAGGGCTCCCACACTGCTTCCGACCAGGTTGCCCACTCCCGGGACCACAGTCCCGGCCGCTGCTCCACCGGACGCTCCAGCGGTCGACAGGACGGTGGTTATTCCCATCCGGGCCATCAGGGTCAGGGTCTGCACAACCTGGATCTTGTTCCTGGTGGTCCGGTCGGCCTCCCTGAACTCCCTCTCGGTTCTGATGACGCCGTAAATCAGCCGGGCGCCTGCCGCAACGGCTCCGGCGTAAGGGAGAATATTTACGAGAGTGTCGGGTACGTCTATCCCCAGGTTGCCGGCAAGGGTACCCAGCCCGTCCCGGATGCCGTCCACCAGTTCCCAGTCCGCTCCCATGTCCATCAGTCGGTCCACGGCCTCAGGGGTGGAGTCGGCGATTCTCTCGTATATCTCAGAACTCACCGCGAACTGGACGTCGGGGGCCTCCGCCATGGCGTCCGCCACTTCATTAGCGCGTTCCGCCCCTCCGGTCTTCATCTGCCATTGGACCTCGGCACCCCCTCCGGGTGGTGTGGCTCTGATGTCGAAGATGGGCTGAGTCGGGTTCGGTGCGATCTCAACTCCGGTCCACCCCGCATCCCTGAGCTGGTCGGCGGCGCTGAATTCAGCCACCTTGCCCTTCACACCGCTGATGAATCCGGTCATGGACCCCTCTCCCCGGTCCATCATCTCCAGCCAGTGTTCATGCAGGGAGTGTTCCTCTGCCAGGTTCGGGTACTGGGCTTGGTAGGCTTTCAGAATGTTGTCCTCGACGTTCACGGTGTCGAAAACGGACCACAGCGCTGCTGCGGCGACCGAGGCCTGTTCGGCGGCGTACGCCGCCCTGTCCGTATGGATCAGGGCCTCCAGGTGTCCCTTGGTTGACCGTCGGTCTCGGCCCCCGGGCTCTTTTGGGAGTTCCAGGAGTCTGGGCATCAGGTCCAGAGAATTCATGGTCATGGCGGCTTCTCTCAGATGACGATCGCCAGGATGATGGACACCAAGGCGGTGGCGCATGCCGCGCCGGCGAGAACCAACGGAGTGCGGCGCGCTCCTCTGAGCTTGGACAGTTCCTCTTGGTGCTGTCTCTTCTGGTCCTCCCGTTCCTTCCTGGCCTGTTCCAACTGATTGGCGAGTTCCTGGTTGTGGCTGCTGGCCTCCTCCAACTGCCGGAGGGTTTCGCTCTGAGCCTGCAGAATGGCCTCCCTTGCAGCTGCCGCGGCCACGATGGGCAGCATCTCGTGGTCAGAGATGTGCTTGGTTAGGAGTTCGTGCTGCCGGACGACCCTGGGGATCAGTTGCTGGTTGATCCGGTCCTGCTCCTCCCAGAATCTGACCCGCTCAGCGATATGAGGGGTCTTTTCGCTGTCCGCCCGCTGCTCCTGTGCCGCCCGGTCTCCGATGGGGGAAGTCGTCCCCGTTGGTTGGGAGCCTCCGGGGTTCCTTTGACGGTGGGCTATTTCCACCAGTTCCTGGACTGTGTCGTCCTTTCCGAACCGGTGGCGTTGTTCTTCCCCTCTTCGGGTTCCGATCACCAGCGTCCTTCCGTCCCTTGCCACGAGATCTATGTCGTCGTGTGTGAGGTTGAGGACCAGGCCGTCGTTCCCGCTGGCTATGATGACCCGCTGGTCGGTTACGGCTATCACCTTTGTTGCGAAGTCGAATCCCGCGACCGCCACGGGTGTCTCGTCATCTCGGAGCAGCCTGTCGATGAGAGCCGCTGCCTCTTGGTTGATGTCTTCGTCACCGATATATGTGATTTCTCTTTCCATCTCTTCTCTGAAGGGTGCGAGTCACTTCCTCTCACGGAGGCCCCACCCGCCTCTCCTAGCAGCCCGTCTGAGGATTGACCAACTGGCGGTGTCGGTCAGCCGGGATTACCCTGCGGCAAAAGTTCTTGCGTGGTGCGGTTAGCCACATGCGGATTGTCGCTTGAAAATCCCACTGGCCATGGCCCGGCACGTCTCCCTGTTGTTCCCGGTGGCGCCTTTGCCCCTCACCCTGCCGGACATCCCGGCCCCGTACCGGAACAGCTTCAGCAGGTTGTGGCCAGCGCAGATCAGCAGCCACTCCCGGTTCACCTTCGCCAGACCCCGCAGCAGGAACTGCCGGAAGCCACGGCCCTGCTTGATCTGGCCGAATACCGGTTCCACCGTCTCCATCCGGAGGGCGTAACGTTCCCTGCCCCGTTTCGTCCGCAGCTTGCGGCGCATCCGGTCCCTGGCTGACAGTCCCTTGGGTATGCGGCCGCGGGGCGCGGGTGGCGGCACCCAGCCATGGCGGGTTTTCTCCGGCGCGACGAACGGGTCAACTCCCAAGGCGCAGAGTTCATCCACCTCTTTGGCCGAGTAGTATCCGGCGTCGGCGGAGACTTCCTTTGGGACTGTGCCCACGTTCAGGATGGCCTCCTCAATCATGCTCACGGCCTGACCCTTGTCCGAGGGCTGGTTCGTGGCACAGGCCGCCACGATCACCTGATGCTCGCTGTCCACCACCGCCTGGCAGTTGTAGGACTGCTGAAAGTCCCTCCCTCCCGGGCCGGGCATGATGCGGGAGTCCGGGTCGGTGAAGTTCCGCTGCGCCTTGTCATCAGGCACCCCGGGATGATTGCGGCCCTCGGACTCAGCCTGCTCCGCCTCCGCCCGTGCCTCAGCCTCCAGCGCCGCCTTGGCCTCCCTTATCCTCCGCAGCCGGCTCTCCCGGAAGGCCAGTTCCTCCGGCAACTCATCCCCACGCCTGTCCCTCCCGTAGCGGCGGTCCTCCTCCTCGTCCACCTCCTGCGCCTTCCGGAGCAACTCGTCCACCTCGGCCTGCAACCGCTCCTCTCTCTCCCTCATCCGCCCGTAGCTCATCGCCTTGTGCTTTGATGCATTGGCCCTCACCTTGGTGCCGTCCAGGGCCACGTGCCCCAGCTTCACCAGTCCTGCCTGCTGGCACAACTCCAGCACCTGCAGGAACAATTCCCCCAACGCCTCCAGATGGTCCTTTCGGAAGTCGGAGATGGTGCGGAAGTCCGGCGTGTTGTTCGCCGCCAGCACCCGGAAGGCGATGTCCTCGTGGAGACGCCGGGCGATACGACGGGACGATGCCACGCCGTTGCAGTAGCCGTAGAGCAGCACCTTGACCATCATCCGTGGATGGTAGGGAGGGCCGCCCCGCCTTTCCTCCTCGTAGCGGGCGGTGATGGCCGAGAGGTCCAACTGGTCCACGACGTCGGAGATGAAATAGGCCAGGTGGTCCGGTGGCAGCCACTCCTGCAGGGCCGCAGGCAGCAGCAACTGCTGGTCCGGATCGTAGGGAAGGTAGGTCTTGCTCATTGACCGCTCCGCTCGTCTGATGCTCCGCCCCAGCATACCCCCACCGGCTCACCACCCCTGTTTCTCGGACGGGCTGCTAGGTTCCAGGGTCATTGGTAAGGGTAGGAGGTTCTTGTGCAGTTGGTGATTATAGATGGATTGTTTGGACAGTGTGGGCGGTGGTTTATCACCTGCCACTTTCATACCCGACTGCGGGGTGTCTGAACCAAGCAGTACGTGAGTGGAATGCAGTAGGTGTTATTCACCTCTCATTGATGATGTAAAAACCAGTGCGATATAATTTACATATCAGTGATATTCCACTGACAGCAATGGATGATAATCATCTCTGTGCTGCCATCCGCGCTGCCAACCCTGGAAATCCCAGCCAACAGGATCGTGGACATGGACAACCACCGCCCCCGCTCTGCCCACTCGCCGGACGACGTTTTCGGACACCGGCCCGCCCCCTCTCCTGGGCGCAACTTGATGCGCCGCCTGCCGACCGTCAGCCTGCGGTTGCCGGTTGTCATCCTGGTGTTTGCGGCAGCCCTGATTTTCATCCCCTTCATCCAAGGGCCCACTAAGCAGCGTGTCTCCGCCCACGGGGGTGGCGACAAGTTCTACGTCGAATGCCTGTACTCCCAGGTGCGGGAGGGCTGGTCCGCCACTGCCTACTACCATCGGGTCACCAATCACGAAAATCACAAGAATAACGCCTTCTACACCAGGTGGAACACCAGGACCGGCACAGCACAGCTCGATGACTTCGAGTACTTGGTCAACGTCTACGATAACGAGCCCTACCCGTTCTCCGTCGCTAACTTTATTGTCAGGTACGTCGAAACCACCGATGACGATGAGGTTGAGGACAACGAGACCTTCCGCATAAGGGTGCCGGAAGACGACACCATCCTGGACATGGACGACGCCGCCAAGGATAACGAGTGCGTCGTCACCATCGTTGACGACGATCCCCACGTGACCGCTGTCGAGATCCTCTCCTCCCCCGTGCAGGGAGATACCTACGGCCTGAACGAGACCATACGGCTCGCCGCCCACTTCAACCGTGAGGTGATCGTGGATGGCAACCTCAGGATGGGCTTCACCATCGGCAGCACCTGGAAGGGAGCTCCCTACGCGAGCGGCTCCGGCACCAAGATACTGGTGTTCGAACATACCGTGGTCGCCAGCGACTCGGATACCGACGGCATACACCTGAGCCGGGGTTATACCGACAGTGAGGGAAACCGGCACGGGCTCGTGTCGGGTAAGGCGTTGGACAAGGTGGAAACCGATACCAGGTCGTTCCATCTCTATGCTGGTACCTCTGCCCGATCGGGCCACAAGGTGGACGGTTCCTATGAGGCCCCGCTCACCCTGCTGGAAGCTTCCACGAATACCGCGGGAAGCAAGGTCATTCTGACCTTCAACCGGGACATCGAAATACCGTCGCTCCTGCAGACACTCAGCGACTCTCTGGACATTGACCTGGGACGGTTCTACGCCGCCGTCTTCGACGTCTATGCCGGGGGCAACGGGACCCGGCCAGTGGACTCCAGGAACGCCTCAAAAGATGGGGCCAAACTCACCATTGACATCCAGTCCGCTCACTACATCTCGTCAGCGGATCAGGTGAACGTCGCCTACAACAACATCTTTGCCGAAGACTCTGAGGGCATGTTCCTGGATTCGGCTGACAATATCCTGGAGAATTTCGAACCGTTCTCCGTCAACAATGTGTCGACTCATTTCGGTACGACCTTCCAGAGCAACAAGGTGTCTGGCCCCACTGATCTCACCATAGATGAGGGTTCCAGCGCCACATACAGCGTGGGAATCGACTACTATCCCGGCTCTTCCATCAACCGGGTGAGGTTCTCTGTCTACCCGGCGGGTGCTCTCACCCTGAGCAGTAACTCGGTCTCGTTCAACCAGTTCAACTGGCAGGACACCAAGTCCATCACCGTGACTCCAAACCCGTCTGAGGATGACGATAGCGTGAATACGTGGGCCCGGCTCACGGCCACCAGCAGCGCCGCCTTCACGGAGACGCTCAGGACCCGCGTTCTCATTGAGGACGACGACTAGATCTGGGTTATATCGGGGTTGGCAGGGGTTGCGGCGACCTTAACTGGCCTGCTGTCCCGTGGTCCGCTCTGGTGCGGTGTCTCGGCCCTGGGGTCTCTTCAACGACCCCGTTCTTCACACTCTCGGAAACGAGGCCACTGTTGCCAACGGCCTGGTCTTGAGTATCATCTGAGCGATGGAACGGTTGACTTCACGCTCTATCTCGGCGAATCCGGTCCGAAAGGTCGTCGGCTGGATCTGGTCCGACGGGTTCAGCTCGGAGGAACTCCGGTACGGAGCCATCATCTCGGTATGGGTGAGGTGGTTCTGGGTCATCGGTGGGCTGATAGAAATCAACTACCCGGCCGGATACCAGGACCGCTACTACGCCCTCAACACCCTGTACGTTCTGACGCCGGGACTGATCAACGCCTGCGTCTTCTACCGGATCCGCTCCGGGGGCGCCGTGTCGGCGCGGTGGCTGCTCGCGCTGTCGGCGCTGGACGTGTTCATCACGTCGTTCAGCCTGGCCATGTCCGGCGGGTTTGAGAGCCACTTCTACCCGGTGTACCTGATGGTGCTGGCCATGTTCGCGGTGGTGTTCACCTCCGTCAGACTGGCCGTCGTGTGGACCACCCTTGTGGCAGCCGTCTACGCAACCCTGTGTTGGACCGTGGGAGCTGGGCTGGACCTGGGGGCCAACGATGAGAAGCTCGTACTCACCCGGATATTGATGATGTACGGGGTCGCCTGCGCGGTCAGCCTGGTGGCCCGGTTCGAGCGCATCCAGCGCCGGGAGGTAGTGGCCCGTGAGCAGCTCCTGCAGCGGGAGCGTATTGCGCTCTCGCATACAATCCATGACACCGTGGGCCAGTCGGCCTACATGATCGGCATCGGCATAGACAACGCGGTGGAGCTGGCGGGTTCGGCCAACCCGGAACTGGCCCGCAGCCTGGAGGGAACCGGTAAGCTTGCGCGGTCGGCGATGTGGTCGCTCAGGCACCCGATCGACATTGGTGTGATCTTCGATGGCCAGGGGTTGGGCACGACGCTCAGCTCCCACGCTGCAACCTTCACGGCCATCACGTCGATACCGGCGGAGGTCACGGAGTTGGGGAATGAACCGCCGCTTTCAGTTGGCACGAAGAGTCTGCTCTTCTCCATCGCTCACAACGCCATGACCAACGTGTTCCGCCATGCTGAGGCGGGCCGGGTTGAAATCAGGTTGGACTTCGAGTCGGACCATTTGAGGCTCTGGGTAAGCGACGATGGGAAGGGGCTGCCGGATGACTACGCCCGTCGTGGTCACGGCTTTGGCAACATGCGGGCGGACGCAGAACGCCTGGGCGGGAGTCTGTGCGTGATGGACAACCAGGGTGGCCAGGGTACCACGGTGATGTGTCTGGTTCCCTTTGAACCAAGTCAAGGAGGCTTCTGATATGGCGGGTTCGCCGACGGTCAGGGTGATGCTGGTGGACGATCATGAGATAGTCCTCGAGGGCTTGCGGGATGTTCTCGTGGGCGCGGGTGATTTCGAGGTGGTGGGGCAGGCTTCCGACGGGCAGATGGCGGTTGAAATGGCCTCTGATCTGCACCCTGACGTGGTGGTTATGGACCTGATCATGCCGGTGAAAAACGGCATCGACTCATGCCGGGAGATCATGGACGAGCTGCCTAACACCCGGGTGCTGGTGCTTACGATGTCCACCGAGCAGGACGCGGTGGTGGACTCGCTGGCCGCCGGTGCGACCGGATACCTGCAGAAGGTGTGCGGGAGACAGGAGTTCCTGTCTGCGGTGCGCGGCGTGGCGGCCGGTGAGTACCGTATTCCGAATGACGCCCTGCGGCGGGTGTTGGCCGGCGTCCGCTCGGCTCCCAGGCCGTCGGGTGGTTCGACGCTGGACAGCATCACGGTTCGGGAGAGGGAGATGCTGGCACTCTTCGCCCGGGGTCGGAGCTATGCTCAGATAGGGGAGGCCCGTGGCATCCGCCCCATAACGGTGCGAAACGCCATATACAGCATCCAGCGCAAGCTGGGGTTTGCGAACAAGCAGGAGCTGGTGTTCTGGGCGGTCCAGAACGGTCTGGTAGACGGGGGTTCTGAGGCGCCGTAGCGGGGGGTCGTGATGGCGGTCAGTGCCACCTCTTCGTTGTCCGAGTCGGTGCTCGATCCCTGAGGTTCTTTATGCCAGGAGATTCATTTTGCCGGAGGAGGCCGGAAGCGGACTCACCCCGCACAGCGAGGCGAAGGCGGCCTTGGAGTGAATGCGTTGAAGGTTGCTGCCGGCGGAGATCAGCAGAGCAGCCGCAGTGTCGGGTCCTACCTCGAAGATGCTAACCAATGCTGGGGCTGCCCTCCGGGTGAGTCGTTCCAGCTCGGCCTGCAGATCTCGGATCTCCCTATCGAGTCGAAGGTAGCGACAGGCAAGAGACCGAAGGGTGTACTTGGCCGCCGCCGCGGGATCCTCGAGGCGACCCGGACGAAAGCTCTTGCAGCGCGCTAGTATTACAACGTCAGTTCAGGGGGGATGTGGGATGATGCCCGCATGGCGGCGCGGCGCTTGGCATGGGAGCGTCTGGCCCGTTCGTTACTATCCTGCGTATCCTCCAGCCACCGCAGCAACTCTTCAGGTCCTAACCGTTCCCGGGGCAGCATCTCCCGCACCACCCGGTAGACCTGCGGCCTCGTGATCCGGGGCATTTCCCCCCCCAAGCCTGTTGCAGGCTCAGCAGAAAAGCTCCGCCCAGCAGGCACAGGGCCACGTGGTGATGCCAGCCAGCCCAGGTGCGGGTCTCGTATTCGTCCAGCCCCACGTCGCTTTTCTCCGTCTCGAACTCAGTTTCTATACGCCAACGGGATCCTCCCACGTATGCCAGGGTTTCCAACGGGGTATCCTCCGGTGCATTGGACAGATAGTAGCGGGGTTCGCTGCCGTCCAGGTTCCGGCGGTAAATGGCCCAGTGGATTTCGCCGGGCTTACTCCTGCTGGTTGGACGCACCCTCTGGGCACTGAACAGGTAGCTGCGGGGACCCTGGCTTCCCTCGGCCACCGTTATCTCCCGCCACGCCTCCTCTGTGATGGCATCGGCCCGCTCCGCCATCGTCCGGCGCTGCCCGCTGCGGAGCCTGGGCTTGCGGGGACGCCCGAATCCTTGATACTCCGCACTGGTCCAGGCAGGCTCCGGCGGCCACAGCGTAAAGCCGGACGGAACGTCCAGCACGTACCACACCCCAGGGACGCCAGTCCCTCGCGGAATGACGGCGACATACCGAAGGCATCGTCCGCAGCGACCCATCCAGCCCTCAGGTGGCCCCGCTCCTGTGCCCGCTCCACCATCTCCAAGGCCAACTCCGTCTTCGACCGGTAGCCCTGCCTATCCTCCGGCACACCCGCCGCCTCACACCGGTCTTTGTCCGAGGTCCAACTCTCCGGCAGATACAGCCGTTTGTCCACCAGGGCCCGTCCCAACGGGCTGACATAGGCCAAGAACATTCCGGCCTGGCAGTTGGCCACCTTGCCCAGCCTCCCGCAGTACTGCCGGGCCACTCCCGCCGACTTCAGCCCCTGCTTGGGAAAGTCGCTGCCGTCCAGCACCCACACCCCTTCCGGATGCTCCAGCCGGGGCCCTAAGTACTCCTGCAGCCGTCCTATAATCGCCTCATCGTCCCAGGGAGAATCAGTGAGAAACCGCTGCATCCCCCGGGCTGACCCCGGAACCGTCTCCGACAGGTTCTCGGCGTTGCGCCGCTCCCCGGACTGTACCAGCAGGGCCTGAATGTAATGACCGCTGTGCTCCCGTGTCTCCCTGCGGCCAAACAGCGGAGCGAAGTAAGCGTGAAAATCCTCAAAGGCCCCGTACACCTGTTCAAAAGCTGCCGCATCCACATCCCCACCTCACCTGCCTGTTCCCTCTCCAGCTCCACAGTCATCCTATCAAACTAACTGACGTTGTAATACTAGGAGCGCAGTGGACGTCACACCGTCCAGTGTCTCTCGCAGTACGGCGGGGCCGTAACGACCAGGGCCTTCATCTGGTTGACGGCCTGGGTACGTGCCTTCACAGCTGAGTCCTTGGTGCTCTTAAGCATGCAGATTATCTCGATTTCGCCCTCACCTGACTTGGGAGTAGCGCTGGCCACCCCGGCCAGCACCGCACGCGCTGCCATGTCCGCAGCGGTGGGGTCGTTCTTACCCTTCCGGTATCGGGTTGACCGGTCAGGCCGGTTGAACTCGACGACGCTGAAGCCACGACTGCTCAGAAATCGAGCAAGTCCGGCGCCGTAGGAACCAGTGCCCTGGACCCCGAATGCGCGTACCTCACCCATTTGTTGGGACCACCGTTCGAGTCCCCTATAATCGTAACTGGTCGCTGGGGCGTGGCGCTGGGCGAGACGCACGCCCAGCTGGTCGATGGCAACGGCCATGTGCCCGTCATAGTGAGTATCGACTCCAATGATCACGCGACCAATGCTGATGACTCCACGACCGACGACTGCTGTCATTTCTGCCTCCTGTAAGGAGTGGTGCGTCGGCCAGTTGAGAGGACAAGACTGCGACGGGACTTGAAGTCAGGCTCCTATGAGGTCACTGCTCCAATGGCCGATAGCGACGTACAGGCCACCCCCAGGTCGAGCCGACAGATCAGTTGCAAGGCATCTGGGCCAGTCAGCGATAGGGTCAGACTCGACCCGGGATTGCACAGACATGTAGCCACAGCCAGCAATTTTGGGGTTACAGCGCGTGGAGACACGGGTCCCTGTCCTGCTCTGGAATTGCTGGCGTGACGGGGGTTTGGATTCCCGCTTCCGCGGGAATGACGGAGGGGCGCGGGAATGACGATTGGGGGTGGGTGTGACGTAGGGTGGGGGCGGTGATTAATTTTCGAGGGCTTTCTCGATTTCGAGGGCGAATGCTATGAGGGCTTCGTCGTCGCCGCGGTTGCCCATCAGGGAGAGGCCGACGGGGAGGCCGCTAGCCTCGGCGAGGGGTAGCGACAGCTGGGGGCGGCCGGTAGTGCCGCCCATGCAGGTGAGGCGGATAATGCGTACCTGGGAGCCGCGTTTTCCGGAGAGAGGCTGGCCACGCAGAGGGGCGACCACGGGCGATGTGGGGAAGCAGAGGAAGCCACCGGCAGTCACAACTTCATCCAATCGGCGTCGCACAGCGTCTCGGGTCGCGCGGGCTGCCTCTATCTGAGGCTGGGTGAAAGACGTTCCCAGCGCGTACCTCTCGGTTACCATGTAGCTGAACCGGGGGTTTACGGCGTCTATCCAATCGGATACCGATTTCCATGCCTCGATGGATTGCAGCGTGTTCTGCTGCCAGGCCCATCCCTCCACTCCATCGGGAGCCAGGCGAATCGATACGGACGAGGACGCCATTCCGGCCACTCGGTCCGCCACCGGGCGAAGGGCGGCGGCCACCGCGGGATCACACTCGTCGAATAAATCCTCCGCTATGACGATTCGCTGCGGAGTCGCGGGCGCGATGGAGGAGCCGAAGACGGCCCCGGCCACGCGGGCGAAGGTGGCGGCGTTGCGGGCGAACCAGCCGATGGTGTCGTAGCTGGGGGCCTGCATCAGGATGCCTTCCAGGGGGATGCGTCCGTGGGTGGGGCGAAGGCCGAAGAGTCCGCAGAAGCTGGCGGGGATGCGGACGGAGCCGCCGGTGTCGGAGCCGAGGGCGAAGTCCACGAGGCCGCCGGCGACGGCGGAGGCCGACC
The DNA here is from genome assembly GCA_965215675.1 of Dehalococcoidia bacterium. GTDB lineage: Bacteria > Chloroflexota > Dehalococcoidia > Lucifugimonadales > UBA3495 > VXOI01. The sequence continues at coordinate 1,792,153 of OZ244112.1, forward strand.
CGCTGGAGGAGCCGCCGGGAACACGGTCCGGCCCGCGGGGATTGACGGGGGTGCCGTAGTGGGCGTTCTCGCCGAGGATGCCGCGAGTGAGCTCGTCGGTGTGGGTCTTGCCGACCATGGTTGCCCCGGCGTCGACCAGCGTCTGGACGATCCAGGCGTTGCGCTCTGCAGGGTCGTGCGTGGCCTTCCAGTCGGGGTTTCCGCCGCCGGTGACGTGGCCGGCGACGTCGAAAATGTCCTTGGCGGCGAAGGTCAGGCCCGACAGCGGCCCGCCGGCAGCGCCGTCGAGGTAGGCGTCGGTGTCGGTGCAGAAGGCTCCCAGCGTGTCGTTCAGCGGCGGCCTGTTGGTGGTCATCGCGGCGTCATCTCCGTGCGTTGAGACTTGGCTGCAAGTATAGTCCAACGGGGGCCGAGGCGTGGGGTATACTGAGGAAATGAAGAGGGATTGGCGAGGCGCGCGATGACCGCCAAGACGCAGTACACCTACATACCTTACAGGCCGGACAACTCGGGCATAGATTATCCCGAGCATCCGGACGAGTTTCCTGACGCCATGTACCAGTTCCCCAAGATGACCCACACCATGGACATCCTGCTGTGGCGGTATGAGGACCGGCCGGATGTCTTGGTCAGCGGCGACAACGCGATCTACTACGAGCAGGGCAACCCGAGGGTGCACCGTTCTCCTGATGGCTTCATCGCGTTCGGGGTTGACCGGGATGCCATCCTTCGGGAAAACGGCTACAAGGTCTGGGAGGTTGGCAAGCCGCCGGACTGGGTGCTGGAGATTGCATCGCCGTCGACCGCCAGGGTCGACCTAGGTATAAAGAGGGAGATCTATGCCAGTATTGGTATCGGTGAATACTGGCGATTTGACGCCTCGGGCGGTCAGTATTACGGGGAGCCGCTGGCGGGGGAATACCTGGAGGGCGGCCAGTACCGGCGGTTCGAGATTCATACGACTGAGGACGGAGTCTCCTGGGCGCACAGCCCCGTTCTGAACCTGGACATATACCCGGGAGACATACGGCTGCGATACTTCGATCCCTCAACAGGGGAGTGGCTGCGCGACCTGAAGGAGGCGCAGGCTGAGCTTCAAGAATCGCAGGCCGAGCTTCAGGCAACCCAGCGTCGAGTGCGAGAATTGGAAGAGGAATTGCGGCGCCGGGGTTAGCCATTCTTTACCCTGATGCGGGCCTGGTCTCCCTTGGGCTGGCAGATACTAATTTCTATCCGGATATTCAGTGCATATACGGGAGGGCATTGCGACATGCTGACGGCGGAAGCCAATGAACGACTTACCCGGGTGGGGCCGGGGACGCCCATGGGGGAGCTGATGCGGCGGTACTGGATTCCGGTCCGGCCCACGGCTCAACTGGTGAAAGAAGAGGTCATGGCCGTCAGAATCCTGGGTGAGGACCTGGTGCTGTTCCGGTTGGTTGACGGGCAGATGGGGCTGGTCGGCGACAGGTGCCCGCACCGCATGACGGAGCTGAGGTACGGCATTCCCGACACGGGCGGGCTGCGGTGCTGCTACCACGGGTGGATGTTCAACCCCGCTGGCCAGTGCATCGAAACCCCGCTGGAATCGGCCAACGACCCGTTCAAGGACCGCATCCGCATCAAGGGATACCCGGTGCAGGAGATGGGCGGGCTGGTCTGGGCGTACATGGGGCCGGAACCGACGCCCTTGCTGCCGCCGTGGGACCTGTTCGTCATGCCGAATGCCATACGGCAGATCGGCATCATGAACCTGAACTGCAACTGGCTGCAGTGCCACGAGAATACGGGAGACCCGACGCACAGCGTGTACCTGCACGGAAACCTGTTCGAGTACGTGCTGCAGAAGCAGGGGAAGCTGGAGGAGCGGGCCGCCGACGGTCAGATGCACACGCTGTATGCGCGCATGAAGACCGGAAATGGCATCGAGTCACTGTACGTGAACCCGACACGGTACGGGATGGAAAAGGGGATCAACTATTCCAAGGAGCTGGGAGCGGACCGGGACCATGTGTCGCGGCATGCGACGGTCATCTTCCCGTTTTACACGCAGACGGGCGGTCCGGGGATGGTCAGGCAGGAGTTCCAGATACGGGTGCCGGTGGACGACACCAACACCTACCACATCAACTACGGTTGCTACATGGGGCCGGAGGAAGTGCCGGTTACGGTGCAGGAATCGATACCGTACTACGACGTGCCGCTGTTCGACGATGATGGGAAGCCGTTACTGGACTTCGTTCTGGCGCAGGACGCCCACGCGTGGATCTCGCAGGGGCCGATCATGGACCGGACGCAGGAGCACCTGGGGCGCACGGACATGCCCATCGTTTTTATGAGGCGGCAGTTCGAGGAGCAGATGCGAATCGTGGAGGACGGCGGCGACCCAATGAACGTGTTCCGCGACCCGGCTACGATGCCGTCGCTGATCCACGGCGGACACTGGGACGAAAGAGAGGAGGAAGGCAAGGCGGCGGTCACGGGCAAGGGCAGCGACCTGTCATCATTTCGGGGCGCATACCACAAGGGCTACGCCATTGACGACGCGGACCGTTATGGGCCGGCGATGCCTCAGGTGATCGACCTGATGCGGCGGATCGACGAGGCGCAGGAGGAGGCGGCGCGGGCGTAGGTTTGTTGACCACTTTCGGGGCGATACATATAATCCCGCGCAAGCATAATCAGCGGCTGAGCATTAGCTGGTCCGCAGGCAAGTAGCGACTGGAGGGAGAATCATGGCAACAACCCGCGCTCCGTTTCTTTCCACCAAATACGGCGGCTACTATCACTCGGAGGTGCCCAAGGAGGACGATGAGCTGACGCACGTTGGCCCAGGGACGCCGGCCGGCGAGTACCTGCGCCGGTTCTGGCAGCCGGTCTGCTACGCCGACGAGCTGGGAGACACGCCCGTCGGGCTGAAGATACTGGGCGAGGAACTGGTGGCATTCCGGGACTTCAGCGGACGTGTCGGCCTGGTGGAGGCCCACTGCCCGCACCGGGGGACGTCGCTGGAGTTCGGGCTGGTGTCGGAGCGGGGGATCCGCTGCTGCTACCACGGCTGGCTGTTCGACGTGGACGGGACGATCCTGGAGACGCCAGGAGAGCCGGTGGGATCGACATTCAAGGACCGACTGTGCCACGGCGCCTACCCGGTGCACGAGTACTGCGGGACGATCTTTGCCTACATGGGCCCGCCGGACAAGATGCCGGAATTTCCGATTGCAGACAGCTGGGAGCGGGAGGGCTACCGGTTGATTCCGGGGCAGCGTTACGATTACCCCTGCAACTACCTGCAGGTACTGGAAAACGCCATGGACCCGGTGCACACGTCGTTCCTGCACACCATCGTTAGCGGGTCGCAGTTCACGGACGAGTTTGGAGTGGTGCCGGAACTGGACTTCATGGAGACGCCCATCGGCATCATCTACATCGCCACGCGACGGGTGGGCGACAACATCTGGGCGCGCATGGTCGAGAACGTCCTGCCGAATATGCAGCAGGTTGCGCCCATCTGGGAAGACGGCAAGGAAGTCCATGGTTTCGACGGTCCTATGATGACGCGCTGGATTGTGCCACGGGACAACAACAGCACCATGCTGCTGGAGTTCCGGCATATCAGCGAGGCCGAGGAGAAGGAGCCGGCGTGGTGGATCGACCGGGACCAGATGCTGCCGGCCCAGTTGCCGATTTCAGACGACCTGCGTGAGCAGCAGCTGCAGCCCGGCGACTATGAGGCCCAGATTTCGCAGCGCCCCATCGCTGTTCATGGCATGGAGCACCTTGGCGCGACAGACCGTGGGATCACGATGTTCCGCCGCCAGATACGGCGGGGCATTCGAGCAGTGCAGGCGGGGGAGGACCCCACGGGCGCACTGGCTGCCGACGAGACTGGGCGCCTTCCCACCTACTGCAACGACACGGTGGTCTTCGCCCCCGAGGCGGCGACTCCCGAGGATGACGTCAAGCTGATGCGGGAGACGGGCCGGCGGCTGGCCGAGGAGTACGTGGCGGCGAGGACGAACGGCAACGGCAAGTAGACACCTGGGCGCGAGGACTACAACGGCTCCGGATGGATTCCGGGGCCGTTGTTTTTGTGACGGGTGTTAAACTTGTCGGCGGAAATTTTGTTGAGGGTTGTGGAAGCTATGCGCGCTGCTGTTATTACGGAGCCGGGCGGGCCTGATGTTCTGAAGGTGCGGGAAGTGCCGGATCCTGTTCCTGGGCCGGATGATGTGCTGGTGGACGTCAAGGCGTCGGCGCTGAACCGGGCGGATACGCTGCAGCGGCAGGGCGGGTACCCGGCACCTCCGGGTAGTCCCGACGACATTCCTGGGCTGGAGTTCTCGGGCGTGGTGGTAGAGGCCGGAGCCAACGTAACGGACCTGTCGGCAGGGGACCGGGTGTTCGGTCTGCTGGGCGGCGGCGGGTATGCGTCGCGGGTGGTCACGCACTCGCGGATGGCAATGCGGATTCCCAAAGGGCTGGACTTCGAGCAGGCGGCGGCGTTCCCCGAGGTGTTCTTCACCGCCTACGACGCGCTGTTCAACCACTGCGAGCTGGCCATGGGTGAGTCGGTGCTGATCCACGCGGCTGGGAGCGGTGTGGGGACGGCTGCAGTGCAACTGGCCCACAGCGCGGGGGCGTACGTGTTCGGCACGGCGGGCAGTGAGGACAAGCTGCAGGGCGCGAAAGACCTAGGCATGGACGTTGGCATCAACTACCGCGAGCAGGACTTCAGCGCGGTGGTGCGAGAGCACACCGGCGGGGCGGGCGTAGACGTGCTGCTGGACGTGATCGGGGCGGACTACTGGGACAGGAACCTGGCGTCGCTGGCCCTGAGAGGGCGGCTGGTGCTGGTTGGTACCATGGGCGGGGGAGCCGTACAGGCCGACCTGCGGCCCTTGATGTTCAAGCGGCTGCGGGTGCACGGTACGGTGCTGCGTTCTCGGCCGATTGAGGAGAAGATCGCGCTGACCAACCAGATCAAGCGGCATGTGCTGCCGCTGATAGACTCGGGAGCCATGAAGCCAGTAGTGGACAAGGTGTTTCCGCTGGCGGAGGCCGGTGAGGCGCACCGTTACATGGAGAGCAACGCCAACTTCGGGAAGATAGTTCTCTCTATGGAGTAAGAAGCCAACGAGAGGGGCCGTGTTCCGGCCCCTTTTCGAGGCAATGGGTTCAGCCCTTTGGATTCCCGCTTTCGCAGGAGAGACGATTTGGGGGTCGCAGCGAGTGTTGATGTAGTTGCCAGGTCCCCGGCGGAGCGAATCCGCCATTACGGCCATTATGCTTGGAAGCCAGCGTAGCCCTTTGGGTCTGTCCGTTCTAAGCAGGTCAGATTAGGATCGTCCTGTTCACCGATGGTTCGACAGGCTCACGGTGAACGGTTTTGCGATGGCCTTGCAATCGTCCTGCGAACCGGGGCAGGCCGTTACCCGCCCGCCTGCCCGTCTGCTATCATTAGCCAACTTCACCCGTCGGCGAATTGCCCAGCTCCAGGGAGGTGAACCTTGGCAGAGATCATAGGCGTCGGCTGCACTCACTACCCTCCGCTAATAACCCCGGACGAAGACCGCGGCTTTCCCATCAACGTCACGCTGAACCGCGATGAGCGCCTGCCAGAGGAGCTCAAGAATCCGCTGAACTGGCCCGAACCGATGCGGGCCGAGTACGGCGACGACCAGGGAATGGCATCGGCCGCGGTGCACCGGACGAGGCTGGTCGAGGGATTCCGGCGAGTCCGCAAAGAGATTCTCGACTTCAACCCCGACTTCGTGGTTGTATTCGGCGATGACCAGTACGAGAATTTCCGGGAAGACATAATCCCTCCCTTCTGCATCCTGGCCTATGAGGGGTTCCAGTGCACGCCGTTTATGCGGCACGGGACTCCGCGCCGGAATGTGTGGGAGGAACCGGCAGACAAGGTGTTCTCATACAAGGGCCATCCCGAGGCGGCGCGGCTTTTGGCGGGAGGATTGCTGGACTCCGGCGTTGATATGGCCTACGCCTACCGCCCATTGCACGAGCCGGGACTGGCCCACGCATTCATCAACACGCTGCTTTACCTGGACTATGACCGTGAGGGGTTTGACTTTCCGGTCCTGCCCTTTGCCGTCAACTGCTACGGCCGGGCTGTGATCAGCAATCGCGGAGGCATCCTTCCGCACAAGGTGGACGGACAGGCGCTGGAGCCGGACCCGCCGGGACCGTCGCCCAAGCGATGCATGGAGGTTGGGGCGGCGTTGGCCCGGGTGCTGCAGGACAGCCCTTACCGGGTCGCGCTGGTTGCCTCCTCGAGCTGGTCCCATGCGTTCCTGACCGCCAAGAACAACTACCTATGGCCGGATGTACCCGCCGACCGTGCGCTGTACGAAGAGCTGAAGCAGGGCAACTTCGAGGCCTGGCGCACCCGCACCACCGCCGACATGGAGGCTTCAGGCCAGCACGAGTTGCTCAACTGGGCCTGCATGCTTGGAGCGATGTGCGAGCTTGGCGCTAAGCCCACCGGCATGGACTTCGTCGAGACGCGGGTATTCACCTCCAACAAGGTTTTCGCCACGTTCAAGGCTTAGGAATACACCTCCGGGACAAGGGAATCAGCGATCCCATATAGAGGAGGGGCAGCAATGGCCAAGGATATTTCCATTCTCGTCGGAACCATCGGGGCGGGCCTATGGGTCAGCCACGACGGCGGGCGCAACTATGGCCGGGCGGGCGGCATCTTCGGGGATATGAAGGTCTTTGGCCTGAAGGTTGACCCCACGGACCCGGCGGTGGTCTATGCCGGCACGGACGAGGGCATCTTCCGCAGTATCGATCGCGGCAAGTCCTTTGAGCGGCTCGACTCTCAGATGAACTCGACGCAGGTGTGGAATATCGCGGTCAGCCCTGCGGACCCGTCGTTGATTTTCGCTGGGACCAGCCCGTCGGCGCTCTTTCGTTCCGCCGATGGCGGGTCGAGCTGGGAACAATTGACCGTTGATATGGCCGAGGAGTGTCCCAACGTCCGAGTCCCCCGCGTTACCGCGCTGGAGGTTGACCCCAGTAATCCCAACGTCGTATGGGCCGGGGTTGAGGTGGACGGGGTCCGCCGCAGCCTGGACGGCGGCGATACATGGACGCGCATCAACGGTGGGCTGAACGATCCCGACATCCACGGGATGACCGTGAGCGCGGGAGGCACCACCACGGTCTTTACGAGCACGCCAGGCGAGGTATTTGCCAGCACCGATACCGGAGAGAGTTGGCAGGGCCTGGGCGTACGGGATTCCTTCCCGATGCGTTATTGCCGGGGCATCACGGTGAAGCAGGACGATCCTGACACCCTGCTGGTGGCCACGGGGGACTCTCCTTTCGGCGTGACCGGGGCGATTCAGCGCTCGACTGACAGGGGACAGAGCTGGGAAAGGATCAGCTTGCCCCAGGAACCGAACACCCCGATGTGGGCCTTCGCCTCTCATGCATCCGATCCAGACTTCATCCTCTGTTGCAGCCATTACGGGCAGATCTACGCCACCGCCGATGGTGGCGACTGGTGGGTCAAACTGCCGCGGGAATTCAGCGAGATACGCGGCATGGCCTGGACTCCGAACTAGAAGCAGACCGATATTAAAGGAAATCTACAATTCTGGAGGTACATTATGCCGCTGGACCCGCAAGCGCAGGCAGTAATCGACGCAGTGAACGACCTGGGACTTCCCGCAGTGTGGGAAGTGACGCCCGAACAGGCCAGGATCAACGCCGCCGCTCGTCCCCGCCCCGCCGGACCCGAAGTTGCCGCCGTTGAGAATCGCAGCATTCCCGCCCCCGATGGCGACGTTCCAGTCCGTATCTACACCCCGGAAGGCGATGGCCCCTTCCCCATCCTGGTGTGGTACCACGGCGGAGGCTGGGTGGTAGGCGACCTGGAGTCCGCTGACGCCACGTCGCGGCACCTGTGCAAGGGCGCCGGGTGCGTGGTGGTATCGGTTGACTACCGCCTGTCTCCCGAAACCAAGTTCCCCGGCCCTGCCGAGGACTGCTACGCAGCCACCATCTGGGCCGCCAACAACGCCAGCAGCCTGAATGCCGATGCTTCCCGCCTAGCCGTGGGCGGCGACAGCGCCGGGGGCAATCTGGCCGCTGGGATATCGCTGATGGCCGCCGACCGTGGTCGCCCGGCCATCGTACACCAGTTGCTGGTGTACCCAGTTACCGAACGCAACTACCAGACCGGTTCGTACCAGGACAACGCCGAGGGGTTCCTTCTGGCGCGGGACGCCATGCAGTTCTACTGGGACGCCTACCTGGCCAGCGACGCTGATGCGTCCAATCCCTACGCCGCTCCGATGCAGGCCGACAGCCTGGCTGGGCAGCCTTCGGCGCTGGTGATCACGGCGGAGTTCGACCCGCTCCGGGACGAGGGCGAGGCTTATGGCCGCCGCCTCCAAGAGGCCGGGGTCGAGACTACGATCAGCCGGTACGACGGCATGATCCACGGCTTCTTCGGCATGGTTGGGATCATGGACAAGAGTGGGCAGGTGATGGAGGAAGCGACCGCCGCCCTGCGCGCCGCCTTCGCGGACGCCTCCGTCCCGGCCCCAGCCGACGACTAGAGGGGTCGCCTGTCATTGTTAGAATGACCGGACCGTCCATCCCTCGACTTTTCAGGATGGACGGTCTGGTGGCATCTAGCTTTGTAGATAGTGCAAGGGTGGAGACGTAATAGCCAATCCAATCCTGAATTAAGTCCGGGAGGGAAACGATGACCACCGCCAATCCGGTCGAAGTAACAGTGTGGCAGGACTACACTTGACCCTTCTGCTATGTGGGTCTGGGCAGGCTCGATATTGTTGCCAAGGAAATGGACATCACTGTAGACCGCAGGCCGTTCCTGTTGCGGCCCGACTGTCCGCCGGAAGGCCAACCTAGGCGGATGTTTGACGGGGAAACTGAGACCGAACTGGCTCCTGCGATGCAGGAGCGGGCCCGGGGCGCAGGCCTGGTGATGCGCCGCCCGCAAATGTCGCCCAATACCCTGTACGTGCATGAGACGACGCTGTTTGCCAAGGAGCAGGGCCTCGATGACCGCTTCCACCACGTGGCCGCGTCCGCTTTCTGGGAGGAGAGCGTCGACCTGGGCAGCCTCGAGGTGGTCAAGGGACTGGCGGAGAAAGCCGGCCTGGACCTGTCGGAACTGGTACCGAGGCTGGAGTCCGGCCACTACCGGGACGCGGTACTGGAATCCAACGAGACGGCCCGCGCCAGCGGAATCGGCGGGACGCCGACGTACATGATCGGCGGGTGGCGCAAGTTCGGCGACCTGGGCGTCGATGAGCTCAAGACGATAATCGAGGCGGTGGGCCGCTAGGCCTGCTGTGGCAGTTGAATGTCTACTCAACCAACCATAGTCGTAGCGGGCGCGGGAATCTTCGGGCTGTCTGCGGCTCTTGAGCTTCAAAGCCGGGGTTACGCGGTAACCGTGGTTGACCCCGGGCCCGTGCCCCACCCCCTGGCTGCTTCCAATGACGTCAGCCGGATGATCAGGATGGACTACGGCGACGACAAGCTGTACAGCGACCTGGGTGCTGAAGCCATTGAGGGATGGCACGTCTGGAACGAGTGGCGCGGCAGGCCCCTGTACCACGAAGACGGGTTCCTGGTCCTCACCAGCAGGCCGCTGGAACCGGGTACGGTCGAGCGCCAGTCCTACGATCTGCTCACCGCCGCCGGGTGGCCGCTGGAGCGACTCAATTCCGAAATCACGGCAGAGCGGTTCCCCCTGTGGAACTCGGAACACTATACCGATGGGTATTTCAACCCCCGAGGCGGATGGGGAGAGGCCGGAGAAACAGTCTCGTTCCTGGCCTCGCAGTCGGTCGCGGCAGGAGTCGACATTCGTGCTGGGTTCAGTGCTGAAATTGTGCTGGTGGAATCGGGCAGGGCGGTCGGCCTGCGCTCGTCGGACGGGAGCGAGGTAAGGGCGGACAATGTAGTGGTGGCCGCCGGGGTCTGGACTCCGAGGCTGATTCCTGAGCTTGAGGACATGATGTCTCCGGTGGCGCAGACGCTGGTGTACCTGCGCCCTACCCTGCCGGACCGGTTCAGGCCGCCGCACTTCCTGCCGTGGGGCGCGGATATTCCCCGCACAGGCTGGTACGGGTTCCCGGCCAATGCTGATGGAGTGGTCAAGCTGGCGAACCACGGCCCCGGCCGTCTGGTTGACGCTGACGCGCCGAGGGACGCGGACCCGGAGGTTGTGGAGTACAGCCGCAGGTTCCTGGCCCATTCAATACCAGAACTGGCTAACGCTCCTCTGGCTGGCAGCCGCGCCTGCTTCTACAACGATACGTGGGACGGGGACTTTTACATCACCCGGCACCCGGAGATCGAGGGGCTGGTCGTTTCCACGGGCGGGAGCGGCCACGCCTTCAAGTTCACGCCGGCGCTGGGCGGGATCACGGCCGATGTGGTGGAAGGCGAGCCCAACCGCTACGCCGCCAGGTTTGCGTGGCGGCCGCGCGGGGCGGTGACCAAGGAATCAACCCGCTATCACGGGGAGTAAGGGCGAGATTCCGGCGCTCGCCAGCCGGGAGTCCGGAACTCGATATAGAGAAAAGGGGCGGAAACAGGTCCGCCCCTTTTGCTTTGGCTATTTTGCCCTGTTGGAGGCGTTCAGCCCCAATTGGGAGCAGGGTCGAACTTCTTGAGTTCCGGCAACACCTCTGAGGCAAAGAGGCGCATGCTTGCCTCGGCATCCTCGTAGGGCATGCCGCCGTAACTGAAGGAGGCCACCAGCGAGTCGGTGCCGGTGTAGCCGTGAATGTCCATCACCTTCTGGTAACACTGCTCGGGCGTGCCGGTCACCTGCAGGTTGACGAAGAAGTCGACGACGTCCCTGTCGCCGTAGGTGTTGATCTTGTCGGTGAAGCCGCCGTAGTACTCGTAGCCTCGAGTGGTCTTCAGGTGGTCGCTGCGGAACTCGTAGTGGTCCATCACCGAGCCCCAGTAGCCGCCGACGTACTTGCGGGACATCTCGGCGGCGCGCTCCTCGTCGTTGTCGCAGTAGGCAAAGGTGACAACGACCGGGGCGGGAGGTTCTCCCTCATTGACCTCTTGGTAGGTGGCGCGGTAGGAGGCGAGCTCGGACTGAACGTCGCTCCAAGGCTTCTGGGGGATGATCAGGATGCCGACGCCGAGCTTGGCCAGCACGATGCTGGATTCGGGCGAGATGGCGGCGGCGTAGGTGCGGCCCTCAAAGCTCCTGAAGGGGTTGGGACGGATTTCCACTCGCGGCTGCTGCACGAGTTCCCCATCGAACTCGGCGAACCCGTCTTCCAGAGCCCGCACCAGCATCTCGGCCGACTCGTTGAACCGGGTGCGGGAAGTGTTCATATCCAGGCGGAAGCCCTCGTATTCCACCCGGGCAAGTCCGCGCCCGACACCCACGACGACGCGGCCGTCGCTGAGGTTGTCCAGCATCACGAATTCTTCAGCGACGCGAACGGGGTCGTGCCAAGGGAGCACTACGACCATGGACCCCAGCTTGGCGCGCTCAGTGCGGCCAGCCATGTAGGACAGGAACTGGAGCACGTCGGGGCACATGGTGTAGTCGGTGAAGTGGTGCTCCACACCCCAGATGGACTCATATCCGAGAGGCTCGGCCAAGTCGGCCAACCGCAGCTCGTTTCGGTACACCTCGTAGTCGGTGAGGCGCCTGCCGGGGTTCTGGAAAACCGTGGACATGCCTACGTGCATCGCTGACCGTCCTTGTAATGGGGCGCCGGATTTGCCGCACCGGGATTCGCCAGGGGCTAGTCGTCGCCGGGCAGGTTGCCTGCCACGTCGACACGGAGCTCGTTTTCGAGACGTCCCCGGACGCTCTCACTGAGCACGCCGCACTTGAACAGGTTGTTCACCAAGGTGTTGTGCATCTCGCGCTTGAAGAGTTGGCGGAACAGAACGAAGTCGCTGCTCTGGGCCTTGTCGCGGCGCATCTTGCGGATGTCGTCGATCTCGTGGTTGTTGAAGCCCATGTCGAGGTAGGCTTCCCTGGGGAATCCGCCAGTGAGGGTGTTGCGCAGGAAGTGGATGGTGAAGTCCTCCATTTCCTCGCGTTCATTGGGGGACAACTGCTGCACCTGTTCGGGGAGGCTGAGCATGCCGAAGCCCATGTGGCGGGCCTCGTCGCGAAGGATGAGCTTGCAGCCCTCACGGAGCAGTTCGTCCTTGGCCGTCTCGGCCAGCATCTTGAACAGCGCCACGGCGAAGGTCTCGCCCACGAGCTGCAAGCCAATGACCTTGATGTACCAGCGAGGGTCGCTGAGGATGTAGTCGAAGAGCTCCCGTCCGACATCGGACTGCCCGTAGACCTTTCCCACCCGGCCGTGGAGATAGCGCTGGAAGAACTCGGTGTGGCGGGACTCGTCCATCACCTGGGTGGACATAAAGAACTTGGTGTCAGCGTCAGGTAGGACGTTCGCAAGCTGGGAGCAGACCAGCACCGCCGCGTGCTCGCCGTGGAACAATTGGCTGAGGCGCCACGCGGAGAACAGCCGGTTCATCTCGGCCTTTTCTGCGGCGTTCATTTTGTGCCAATAGGGGGAGTCGTAGATGTCGATCAGCTCATCCGCGACGAAACCCTGCTCCAGGTCCACGGGCTGGTCCCATGCGATGTAGGTGGCGGCGTTCCACTGGTCGCGCTTGGCGTTCTCATAGAGCCGGCGCATGTCCTCTTTGCGCACCTCATGGTCGTGCAGATAGACGACATCGTACTCAGAGTGGACAACATGGGATGATTCAGGCACAGTCACCATGAGTCTTCCTCCCCCGGCAACCAGGAATTATATTTATCATAGTATCGGGATAGTCATGCTATTGTAAACCTGTAGCCCGGATATGTCTCAAAATGACCGTTTCGTCCAGTGGGCGACCGACGAATTGCGATCCAAGGATGCGATCCAAGGATGGGAATGACGATGGACTGGCGGAAGACGGTGTCGGACAAGCTGATGAGCGCCGCCGAGGCGGTGCAGGCGGTCAAGTCGGGAGACGTAGTCGCCATCTCCGCAATCAACTGCACTCCATTCACGCTTTGCCGGGCCCTGTACGACCGGCGGTCTGAACTTGGCGATGTCCGCATAGACCACCCGGCTCCCCTCTTCCCTTGGGTGCAGCAGGGTGATGAGGGCGCCTTTACGCTGCACGATCTGTACGCGACCCCGGCAGACCGGCAGATGGCGAATGCCGGCAGGGTTGAATATCGCCCCGTAGCCCGGTGGCGTTCCGACCTCCCGCCCGATGGATTCGTGGAGCGGCCCGACGTGTACATGCTGCCGGTATCGCCTCCTGACCGGCATGGATATTGCAGCTTTGGGCCGGGAGTCTTCTTCTCACCGTCCTTGTGTCGGAACGCCGCCATGGTGATCGCCGAGGTCCACGAGAACTTCATCCGCACGGGCGGAGACAACTACGTCCACGTCTCGCAACTCGACCGGCTGTGCGAGGCGGCTGCGCCAACCGGATCACTGCCCGTGGCTTCCCGATCTGAGGAGGAAAGCCTCGTCACCGAGGTGATCGGGACGCTGGTGGCAGCGGAACTGGTCAATGATCGGGACACAGTCCAGATAGGTATCGGCACTGTCGCCTCGGCGATGGGGGCGTTCCTGGGTGAAAAGCAGGACCTGGGGATACAGACTGAGATCATCACCGGCGGTGTGGCCGAACTGGTGAGTCAGGGTGTCGTGACCGGCAAATACAAGACGCGACACCAGGGCAAGGTGGTGGCCAGCATAGCACTGGTGCCCGAGGACGAGCTGGCCATTATTGACGGTAACCCTGTCTTCGAGCTCTACGAGTTCGGTTACGTCGATGACGTCCGGTACCTGTTGCAACAGGACAACCTGGTCGCCATCAACAACGCCCTCCAGATAGACCTGACCGGGCAGGTGGCCGCCGAGACCATCGGCAGCATGATCTGGAGTGGCGTCGGTGGTCAGACAGCGTTTGCCATTGCGGCCAACTACTCCAATGGGGGCCGCTCCATCACCGTCCTGCCCTCAACCAGCCTGGTGGAGGGAGAACGGGTGTCGCGCATAGTGCCGACGCTGCCCGGAGGCGCGGCGGTGACCGTGCCCCGCACGCTGGTTGACTACGTCGTTACCGAGCACGGGATCGCGCACCTGCGAGGCAAGTCGCTGCGGGAGCGAGCACGGGAGCTGATCTCCATCGCTCATCCCGACTTCCAATCCGAGTTGCGGCGGGAGTTCACCAGGGTTTTCAACGTGACCGTGTGACGGTGCGGTCTATTCGGTCTGCGACCACACTTGGAGCACCGCGTGGCTCCATAGGCCGCACGGGGCAAACACTGATGGCTGATTTGATGACATTTGCCGCTTGCCAAGCCTCATGAGCACTCCGTACCATATCTGTATGTATACGTTCCCGCTGCCAACCTCATTTTCGCTGATTAATTCTGGTTGCTGTTCAGGCCGGCAGGCCGTCCGCGAACAGGCCGGTAAGCGAGGGTGGGACAAAATGGGACGGAATGGGACGGGAATCGCGAATTTCCGGCAAATTTGAGAAATCTCAGATAGGGCGAAGGCTGAATTTGGGACAAAATGGGACAAATTGGGACGGACATGGGAAATTCATGTCCCACTCTTCCCACATTGGCTTTGCGGTCCCTGGCACCCGCTCTCCTTTGGACAGCCCGGCGTCATTTCGTAAGCGGTCACGGAATCCCGCCAGAGAGATGTCTTTGCCCTTAACTGGCAGGTGCAGCGCGCTTGCCCGAATTAGCGCCGCATAGTAAATTTAGGGCAATCCAGCAGCCTTCGCGAGGATTCAGTAAATGACTAGCAACAAGCGTGAAAAGGGACTGATTGTTATCCAGCTTTCCGGCGGGAACGACGGCTTGAATACGGTCGTGCCCTACGGGAGAGGCGAGTACTACGACTCCCGCTCGACGGTGCATATCCCGCAGGACAAGGTGCTGCCGCTCAACGACGAGATCGGATTCAACCCCAGCATGGGGCCGATGAAGGCCCTGTTCGACGAAGGGAAGGTGGCGGTTATCCAGGGCATCGGCTACGAGAACCCCAATCGTTCCCACTTCCGTTCCATGGATATCTGGCACACCGCCGAGCCCGATGCCATTGGCAGCGAGGGCTGGCTGGGCCGGGCCGTCCGGGAGATGGACCCGCAGGGCGAAAACGTGTTGACGGCGGTCAACTTCGGTCGCGGCCTGCCTCGCGCGCTGGGTTGCCCGGGGGTGTCGGTGGCATCCGTGGGCGATCTGGCGACTTACGGCCTCTTCCCGGACATCGAGGACGAAGAACTGCGGATGTTCACCCTCGAGGCATTCTCGCGGATGTACGGCAACGTGGCGGGCCGAGACCCGGTGATGTCCTTGCTGAGCAAGACGGGGCAGGACGCCTTCGTGGGCGCCGACATCCTCCGCACTGCCCCGGCACAGTATTCGTCCAGCGTGGAATACCGGAGCGACTCGCTGTCCAAGAACGTGAAGAGCATCTCGCAGGTGTTCCTTGCCAACCTGGGGACCAAGGTCTACTACACGCAGCATGGCAGCTTCGACACGCACTCCGGTGAGCTGCCCACCCACGCGCAGCTGTGGGACGATGTAGCCGGCGCGGTCGGCAGCCTGATGGATGACCTGAAGGAGCACGGCCGTGAGAATGACGCCGCGGTGCTGATCTTTTCGGAGTTCGGCCGGCGCATCAAGGACAACGGCACGGGCAGCGATCATGGCTCAGGTGGCGTTGCATTCCTGATCGGTGGATCGGTCAACGGCGGGCTGTACGGGCAGTACCCGTCGCTCCACGAGGCGGAGCAACTGAACGGCGACCTTCGGCCCAACAACGACTTCCGCTCCACCTACTCTGCCATTCTGGACAAATGGATGGAGCTGGATCCCGACCCCATTGTGAATGGCCAGTTCGAGCAGTTAGACCTGTTCCGGAACTAAGCCGTCGCAACTGGCACTGCGGATCACAGCGACACACCTTTAACGAGAGGAATGCGAGGGACCGTAATGAGTGATAGCAACATCGAACTGATGGCCCACCTGATGCGGCGGGCCGGGTTCGGCGCCAACCGTGATGAGCTGGAGCATTGCGTGGAGCGGGGATACGAGGCAACCGTAGAGGATCTGCTGGACACGTCCAACCCCAACAACATGCCCGACGACCTGATCCGCCGGTATCATGTGGAGCAGTCGGAACTGCGCGACTTGGCCGGGTCCGCAGCCTACTGGATGTACCGGATGATCTCAACAGAGAGCCCGCTGGAAGAGAAGATGGCCCTCTTCTGGCACGGGCTGTTTGCCACTGGATACGCGAAGCTTAACCAGGCCCGTTCGCAGCTGAACCAGGTCGAGATGTTCCGGCGCAACGGCCTGGGCTCCTTCGACGAGTTGCTGGTGGAAATCTCCAAGGACCCGGCCATGCTTGTTTGGCTGGACAACCAGGACAACCATGGCGACGCCATCAACGAGAACTACGGGCGGGAGCTTCTGGAGCTCTTCTCCATGGGCATCGGCAACTACACGGAGGACGATATCAAGGAATGCGCCAGGGCGTTCACCGGCTGGACCCTTGGCAATGCCGAGTACATGTCAGTCCGGGCCTACAAGGACTCCATCTGGCCTTATGGTCGGATCGCGTGGCATTTCGACTACCGCGAAGAGGACCATGACGCCGGCGAGAAGACGTTCCTGGGCGAAACCGGGAACTTCAACGGCGAGGACATCATCGGAATCATTGCCAAGCAGGATGCCACGGCCGAGTTCGTTTGCACCCGGTTGTTCCAGTTCTTCGCGGCCGACGAAGTTACGGAGGAGGGCAGCCGCTGCATCGCCTCGATGAAGGAGACATATTTCGAGTCGGGCTACCAGGTCAAGAGCGTGTTACGTACGCTGTTCAACTCGGATTACTTCAAGTCGAACGATGCCCGCTTCGCCCGCGTGAAGGGACCGGTGGAGATGGTGGTGGGGGCCGTCCGGATGGCTGGCGGTCACCAGACTCCGGAACTGGGAATCGAGCGCGTGTCCAACAACATGCTTTACATGGGCCAGGGGCTGCTGCAGCCGCCCACGGTGGAAGGCTGGCACGAGGGCGTCGAGTGGATCGACAGCGGCTCGCTGGTTGAGCGGGTAAACTTCGCCGCCAAGGAACTGTCCGACGTCAACAGCCCCGGCGTGCGTGCAATCATCGACCGGCTGGCCTCGACCAGCGACGGCGTCCTGTCGCCCGACGAATTCGCCGACGGATGCGTTGACCTGCTTGGTCCCATCTCAGTGGGTGAAGATACCCGGGCCGTCCTGGTGGACTACGCCGCCCGGCAGGGCAACCTTGACCTGCGCGGCCATCAGCCCGGCGACGAAGCTGAGAAGCGGGTGGGCAATATGCTTCGCCTGATCGCTGCCACTCGCGAATATCAATTGGTCTAACCAGGCAATAAGATTGATCCCTCCACCAGCAGGTGGAGGGTTTTGGTGAAGGTAAGTGACCACTCAGACACAATCGGCCAGCATCACGCTGGACTACGTCAAGACAATCGGCATCGTTAACAATGGCCTGAACGGGCGGGGATATGCGAACCCGTACGACTTGGCCGTGAGCAGCGACGGGCGGATCTTTGTGCTCAACCGTTGCGACCCGGCCCGAGCCGCCGCCATCCGCGTGGGTGTGTGCAACCTGAACGAGGACTATCTCTACGAGTTCGGTGACGGGGCTGGAGACGGGGACACCCACTTCCGCTGGCCGGTTTGCTTGGCCTTTGACGGCCAGGGGCACCTTTACGTCACTGACGAGCAGAACCAGCGGGTGACGGTCTTCGACAGTGAGGGGGAGTTTCTACGGAAGTGGGGTATCAAGGGCAGCGGCGACGGTGAGTTCAATGGCCCTGCTGGTGTCGCGGCCAGTCCCGACGGTTCAATCTACGTCGTCGAGCAGCACAACGCACGAGTGCAGAAGTTCACTGCGGACGGGGCTTTCGTTGGCAAGTGGGGGTCGCAAGGCAGCGGACCCGGCCAGTTCAATCTGCCCTGGGGGGCGGCCTCAGACAAGGCAGGCAACGTTTACGTCGCGGACTGGCGCAACGACAGGATTCAGAAATTCACTGGCGACGGCGAGTTCTTGGCCGCCTATGGTTCGTCCGGTGGCACGGAGGGAAAGTTCCAGAGGCCAACCAGTGTTGCCGTGGATGATGAGGGATACATTTACGTGGCGGACTGGGGTAACGAACGGGTACAGGTCCTGGATCCCGAGGGCGGGTTCCAGTTGATTCTGCGGGGTGAGGCAACGGTGTCCAGATGGGCGGAGGAGTATTTCGCAGCCAACCCCGAGGAGTGGGCGGAGCGCCAGCACGCAGACCTGATGCCGCAGTTGCCACCGCACTTGAACACTCCGTACCACATCTCCTCGCAGACCGAGCCTTACTTCTGGGGCCCGGTTTCCGTATCGCTGGACGGCGAAGGGCGGCTGTACGTGGTGGAGACCAACCGGCACCGATTCCAGGTGTACCAGAAGCGGTAGCCCCTCCCGATAACCACGGGAATCGTAAAGAGAAACGGGGCGCATTGAGGTGCGCCCCTGTTTCGTTTCCCAGTACTCGCAGGAAGGCTAGGCGGTCGCGGACAGCCCCGCGGCCTGGATACCCGCAAGGGCAGCGTCCTCGTCCTCTTGGGCTGAGCCACCGCTACCGCCGACGGCGCCCACCAGTTCGCCGCCCTTGAACACTGGCAGTGCACCCTGTCCGGGGATCATGTGCCCGCCCTCCATGGCCATAAGGCCCCGGAAAACCGGTGCCATCGCGTTTTCGGTCAGTTCACCGCTGGCGCGCCCGAAGCAGGACGCCGCAACTGCCTTGGCCCGCGAGATCGGTGGCGTGCGCCAGGAAGCGCCGTCGGTGCGCATCATCGTGATCAGGTCGCCACGGGCATCCACTACCGAGATGCTCATCCTGACGCCCATCTCCAGCACCTTGGCCTTGGCGCCCGCAAGGATAACTTCAGCTTCCGCCAATGTAAGTGTGACCATACTTCACCTCCGAATTCATAGCCTTTTCGGCCGCCCGTATTGTAGGCCAGAAAGGCCGAATGCGGAATGGCAAAGTAACGAGCGAGGCTCCCTAGGGTGCGTACAGGTCGGTGTCGGGATAGAAGGCGTACCACCCGAACCAGTAAGCGTCCTTCGACGGCAACCGCTGAAGGCGCTGCGCTGGAACGCTGAGGTTCTCCATAGCATCCTCCAGAACCAGCCACTGTGCTCCAGTGTTATCGACCAGTTGATTGTCGTCAGAAAACTGGAAAGTCAGGCCCTGCCGCTCGTAGGCCCGGCTTCCACCGTTAGCCGTCGTGATGATGACGACTTCCTGATCGCCGACCGTATCGTTGACCACCGACTCCTGCGTAAGGATGTCGCGAGGGTAAGCCCTGGACTGTTCGCCAAATGTCAGCCCAAAAACCTGTTCCTTGATGGCCAGGGTGTCGTCGCTGATACCCACGGGAAACATGGTTCCTGAGTCGGCCCGGTACGAGAAATAGATGGACTTGGGATCGTCCTCGGAAAGGTACTGATCAGGTCCGTACACTCCAGTTTCATTGCTGATCACGGTGGTATCGGGATGTTGCGCCAGCCACTCTTCCCAAGTGGTCAAGACGTTGGGCAGCACCTCCAGCCGAATGCCGCTGCCGGCCAGTTGTCCGACCACAGGCTCGCCCCGGAACTGGTGCCAGAGGGTCTCGGTGGCCCTGTCGTACATAAGCTTGTTGCTGCGATAGAGCATTCCCGAAGTGCCGAACTCGGTGTTTTCGCCGTCGATCTCGGTGGAATACACGATTCCAGAACCGCAGAGGGTTCAATAGGCAAGTGCGAATTGCACCCCTCCGACGATGTCGTTGGCCATCTCGTGGGGGTTCAACACGCGGAGCGGGTAGGCCCGGTGTTCACCGTTGATGGAGACTCCAAAAACACGGTCGCTCGGATCGAGGTATGTTGCATCTTCGGGTGCCAATACGGGCGGGAATCGCAGGTCTGGGATGCCGTCGCGCCGCACGCCTCCCCACACGACCTCTTCCAGGCGTATGGTGGTGGGCACCCCTTTGTACATGAACTCGCCCATCGCCTCGTCGATGATGCCAAACAGCGCTCCCTTCCAGCCGTCATAACCCTCAGGGGCAGTGACCTGTGGATTCTGGGCCAGCCACTTCACCCAGTAGTCCCATTGGTACTGGCCATCGGGGACGATGGTGAACTCACCTTCGGGAATCCTGTCTCGAATGCGAACCATGAATGAGGCCAGTGTCAGCAGTGATTCATCGTCCTGCTGGAACCGCATGAACTCCAGTAACACCGGAATAAATGACTCATTGTGGGAATAAGCCATCTTTCGACCTGCGTCAGCGAGAGAGAAATTGAAAGTGGCGTACATTAGGTCAGTAGGCGCATCCGGCAGATGTCCGAGGTCGTCGGCGTTCAGCGGAGTCGATTGGACCGGGAATCCGGGGGTCTCCGTTGCTGCCTCCGTCGGGCCTGGGGTTGCACTTGGCTCGGCGGTGGCTGCCGCAGTGGTGGGCTGCCGGACTGCAGCAGTGGTCGAGGGTGTTACTGTCGGCGGAGGTGAGATGACGAAATTGGAAGGGTCGGGCTTGGAGTCCGACGTGCAGGCCAGCGCCGACACAACCAGCGCCACTGCCAGGATTACCCCTGGGAAACGTGGGTTCAATAGTGCGCCCTTTGGCATGATGCCATCCTGAAGGAAGTGTGCGATACGAAGAACTGGTATGAAATGCCGGCGTCCGGAGACGTAATGGAGGATTCCAGACAGGGATGTGGAGGTGGTCGCTGTGATGCCTAGGCAGTCTCGCGAAAAAGCTCGCGGCCTATCAGCACTCGGCGGATCTCGCTGGTGCCCGCGCCGATCTCGTATAGCTTGGCGTCGCGGAGCAAACGTCCTACGGGGAATTCGTTGATGTATCCGTTGCCGCCAAGGACCTGGATGGCCTGGAGGGCCATCTGCGTAGCCCGTTCAGCGGAAAACAGTAGGCAGCCCGCGGCGTCCTTGCGGGAAATCATGCTCCGATCGGCAGCACGGGCCACGGCGTAAGTATAGGATTGGCAGGCCGACAGCGCGGTGTACATGTCCGCCAGTTTGCCCTGGATGAGCTGGAATTCCCCGATGGGCTGCCCGAACTGCTCGCGTTGGTGAACGTAGGGCACAACGGAGTCCAGACAGGACTGCATAATTCCAAGCGGTCCACCGGTCAGAACCAAGCGTTCGAAATCAAGGCCGCTCATCAGCACAGCCACGCCGCGGCCCTCTTCGCCCAGCACGTTCTCCTCGGGGACCTCGCAGTCTTCGAATACTAGTTCGCTGGTGCTGGACCCGCGCATACCCAGCTTGTCCAGTTTGGGCGAAGGTTCGAATCCGGGGAAACCGCGCTCCACCAGAAAGGCGGTGATGCCCCGTGAGCCCGCGTTCGGATCGGTCTTTGCGTAGACCACCAGGGTGTCGGCTTCGGGGCCGTTGGTGATCCACATTTTGCTGCCGTTGAGGACGTAGTGGTCGCTTCGTTTTTCGGCCCGCAGTTGCATGCTCACTACGTCGGATCCGGCGTCGGGCTCGCTCATGGCCAAGGCGCCGACGTGCTCTCCACTGACCAGCGGCGGGAGGTAGCGGCGCTTCTGTTCTTCATTGCCGTTGTGGAATATCTGGTTCACGCATAGGTTGGAATGGGCCCCGTAGCTCAGTCCAACGCTGGCAGAACCGCGGGAAACCTCCTCCATCACCACCGTGTGAGCCAGGTAACCGAGTCCTGCGCCGCCGTACTCCTCCGAGACCGTAATTCCCATCAAACCCAATTCTCCGAGTCGCGGCCACAGGTCTCGGGGGAACTCATTGCTCTGGTCGATTTCGTCCGCGCGGGGAGCAATCTCAGCGGCAGTGAATTGTCGGACCGTCTCCCGGACGATGTCCACCGTTTCGCCGAGTTCGTGATTCAAGGTCGCCCAGGGTGTACGACGGGAACTCATGATGAATCCTAAAGTGGATTGCGGGACCGGTTCGCTGCCACTATACGGTGCGGTGGTCTATGATGCGGCGCGCCTTGAACTGTGTACGTTCAAACTCCCCAGCCGGTTTCAGTTCCACGGCTACTCCAACGCCGAGGGCGCGGCGGAGGGCAGCGGTAATCTCCTCCTGCACACGATCCAGCGCCGCGGGGTCCGATTCGCGTTGGACGTAGGTGTCGGCGAGGACCTCGGTCTGTACCGTGAGCCGGTCGAGTTGTCCGCGCTCCCGTTCAAGGAGTAGCCGGAACTCGCCTCCGAAAACATCCATGCTGCGAAGAATGTCCTCTATGCGTGATGGGAACACATTCTGTCCGCGAACTATGATCATGTCGTCGGCGCGCCCGTAGATGCCACGGGTCAGGGTTGGGTAGGTTCGGCCGCAGGGGCAGTCGATCAAATCCCATTGGGCGATGTCTCCGGACCAGTAGCGGATCATCGGCTGCGAGGTGCGCTCGGTATGGGAATACACCGGGACTCCTTCGGCCCCGAGAGGCAGATTTCTCCGGGATTCCGGGTCCACCAACTCGGTGTAGACGATGTCTTGCCAGAGGTGCATTCCGGTGGACAGATGCCGACAGCCGGAGTTGCTCATCCAGGGCGTCATCTCCGCCATGCTGCCCTGGTCCACCACATAGCAGCCGAAGGTGTCTTCGATCAGCCTGCGGGTGGCTGGGACGCTGGCGCCGGGCTCGCCGGAGAAGAACATGAACCGGAAACCGAAGTCAGTGAGCGGGTCGAGTCCCATCTGACGGGCAGTCTCGGCCAGGTAGAGGGCGTAGGATGGCGTGCCGTACAGGGCCGACGGCTTGACCATTGCACACCATTCAGCGGCCCGCTCGGTCTGGCCGGGCGCGCCGCTGCCGAAGGGAAAACAGGTTGCGCCCAGTCGTTCCGCGCCGACCAGTGCGCCCCAGCTTCCGACGTAGAGGCTGAATACGGCTGCCACCATTACCATGTCATCGGGACGCAGCCCGGCACCCCAGAGGATGCGAGCGTGGGCCTCAGCGATGCGGTCCCAGTCGTCGTGGCCGATGCCGAACACGGTGGGCCGACCTGTGGTCCCGGAAGTACCATGAACCCGGAAGACCTCTGAGGGCGGGATGCACAGGAACCGACCGTAAGGAGGGTGCTCTTCCTGTTCCCGGCGGATATCTTCCTTGGTCAGGATAGGGAGCTGAGCAAATTCTTCGAGGCTGCGCAGGTTTTCCGGGTCAACCGTCGCTCCGCCATAGAACTCGGGATAAAAGCCGGAATTCTGAAATGCGTACCGGACCTGCCCGCGCAGCTTGGAGAGAATTGCTTCGCCCCGCTCGTCGGGCGACATGGTCTCAAGCTCCGGCGACCAGTGTTCCTGATCACGAGCAGGAATGTAACCTGATGAATACGAGGGAGGCCAAGACGGGTCGGTCATGGTCGGCCCCCCTAATTTTCCCGCCGGACGTTGGAGAAAATGAAGGCAATCATTTCCGAAGTGAAACTTCCAACTGGGAAGACGCCATGGATCCCCAATTTCTGCAGCGGCTCTACATCGTCCTCTGGGATGGTGCCACCCACCAGCACAAGGACATCATCCGTCAATCCGCGATCCTCGAGTGCCTTGGTTAGGCGAGGCATCAAGCGCATGTGCGCCCCTGACAGGATGCTGATACCCACAACGTCGGCATCTTCCTGCAGAGCGGTCTGGGCCACCTGGTCGGCGGTGACGCGCATTCCCATATAGACGACTTCGATACCGGAGTCGCGCATGGCCCTGGCGATGACCTTGACGCCACGGTCGTGGCCATCCAGCCCCAGCTTAGCGAGGAGGACTTTGGGGGGTGTCTGTTGGTTAAGGTTGGTCAACGGTGAGGTCCTTTGATCGGAGGTGTACTGGACTGTGAATTGAATTCAAGGTGGCAGATTCGCCGTTCGAAAATCTAGGCTAGAAGAAGCGGGCCCGGATTCGAGGCGCTGGAATCAATTGTTCATTAACTGGGTCTGCGACCAGACGGAATATCTCCAGAGTAGTTGCCCCAAGCAAGGGTGTGTTGCCTGCATGTCCAAAGACCACGGGTACCGGCAACGCCCTGCCTTGAATGCGTACTGTCGCGCTGCCAATAGCATATTCCACAAGACTGTTGTCGGCCAACTCAAAGATGTCAGACTCGAGCCGCTCAACTCCCAGTTGTTCGAGCAGGTCTTCTGGCAGCATCGTGTAAATTGCGCCGGTGTCGACCATTGCTTCGACAGCCACGAATTCCTCGCGGGTGGGGTTTCCCACCTCCAGCTGTACACTGAATGCTCCCACTTGGCCGAATCTGCCTCGATTCCTGTCGTGCCTAGAATACGCCGGGGTCTACGTATTCGCCGTAGACGTCTCGGAGGGTGTCGAGGATTTCGCCTTCGGTGGCGAGGGCGGTTACGGCTTGCAGGGTTGCAGGCATCAGGTTTGCATCGTCCTTGGCGGCCTGCTTCAATGAGGACAGGGCGCTGCGCACTTCAGTTGAGCTTCGGCCGCTGCGCGCCTCTGCGAGACGGCTCTTCTGCCATTCCTCCTCTTCTGGGTCGAATTGGAACAGTTCGAGCTTTTGCTGGGTCTCCGACTGGTACTGGTTTAGGCCCACGATGACCTGCTGTCCGGACTCGATTCGTTGCTGATACTCGTATGCGGAGCGGGCGATTTCGCGTTCGATGTAGCCGGAGCTGATGGCTTGAAGGATGCCGTGGTGCATTGAGCCGGAGCCCATCTCGTCGATGCGGCCGATGTATTCCAAGGCGGCGTTCTCGACTTCGTTGGTCAGCGACTCCACGAACAGCGATCCGCCGAGAGGATCGGCGGTGGCGGCTGCGCCGGACTCGTGGGCGATGATCAGCTGAGTTGCCAGCGACATACGCATGGCGTCTTCGGAAGGAATGTCGTAGGCCTCGTCATAGCCGCTGACGTGCAAGGACTGCGTGCCGCCCAACACGGCGGCGAGCGCCTGCAGGGTTCCGCGCGCGATGTTGTTCTGGGCGTCCTGACGCATCAGGGTCGAGCCGAGGGTCTGCGTGTGGAACCGCATGCGCATGGACTCCGGGCGCGTGGCGCCGTAGCGCTCCTTCATCACCCTCGCCCACATCCGGCGGGCGGCCCGGAACTTGGCGATTTCCTCGAATATGTCGTTGTGTACGCCGAAAAAGAAGGACAGCCGGGGCGCGAAGCTGTCAACGGGCATGTTGCGGGCGAGGGCAGACTCCACGTAGGCCATGCCCTGGGCGATGGTGAAGGCCAACTCCTGTACAGCGTCGGAGCCGCTTTCGCGGGTGTGGTAGCCGGAGATGGAGATGGTGTACCAGTTTGGTACGTGTTCGGTGCAGAACTCGACTATGTCCGTGGTGAGTTTCAGCGATGGTTCGGGTCCAAGGGCAAAGGTCTTCTGGCCGTGGAACTCCTTGAGGGAATCGTTCTGCACTGTTCCCCGGAGGGCAGCCAAGTCGACGCCGCGGCCCTGCGCAACGGCCAGGAACATGCTGAGCAGGACTATGGACGGGTGGTTGATCGTCAGCGATACACTCACCTGATCCAGTGGGATCTGGTGGAACAAGTCGTTCATATCGCGGACTGTGTCGATGGCGACGCCAAGGCGTCCGACCTCGCCCTCCGCCAACTCGTGGTCCGAGTCGTAGCCTGTCAGCGTTGGGTGGTCGAAGTCGGTGCTGATGCCCGTCTGACCGTGCTCCAACAGAAACCGGTAACGCTCATTGGTTGCCTGCGCCGTTCCGAACCCGGCGATCTGTCGGCGAGTCCAAAGCCGGCCGCGGTACATGTCGGGGTAAGGCCCGCGGGTGAAGGGAAACTCGCCCGGGCGGCCAAGGTCGCGGTCGAAGTCAAAGCCCGCGGCTGCTTCTGGTCCGTAGACCGGTCTGACCTCCAGCCCCGATAGCGTTTTGTATTCCGGCTGACGGGAGTTGGCGCTGTCGCTCATTTCCCTTCCTCTAGTCTGCGATTGTCCGGATTCTGCCGGGTCGGTTAGCCGACCCGGACGTACTTGTCGATGCTCTTTTCCGCTGTGAGAGCCAGGTAGAGGTCGCCGTGCGCATCAACCCAGGAGCCGTGGGCCGAACGCCCGGGGAATCGTTCCAACACTTTGCCTTCACCGTCCAGGACGCTGATCTGGGGAGGCTTGCCGTCCTCGGGACGCTCGCTGGTGTAGAAGATGCCCTCGCTGTCTTGCGAAATATCCAGCGGACGCTGCATGTCGGTCCACATGGTGATGTACTCGCCATCGGGGGAGAAGACCTGCACCCGGCTGTTTTCGCGGTCGCACAGGTAGATGCGTCCGTCCTGGCCGACGATGAGACTGTGGGGGAGGTGGAACTGGTTGGGGCCCCCCTTGCCCGGCTCGCCCCACGAGGAGATCAGGTCGCCGGCGGCGCTGAAGCGGTGCACACGGGCGTTGCGGTAACCGTCGGAGACGTAGAGGTCGCCGCTGGGCGACGGCACCAGTTCCGTCAGGTAGTTGAACGGCCCTGCGGCGCGGGGGCAGACCTCGCCTGCAACCTCGCAGCCGGTGTCCGAGAAGACGCCCTTTGTCCCGATGGTAAGCAGTGGAGTGCCGTCGAGGGTGCATTTCTCAGCTATGCTGCCCTCGCGATCAGTCACGTACACGATGTCGTCGGCGATGTAGATGCCGTGGGGGTTTTCATAGCGTCCATTGCCCCACGAACTCAGGTAATTGCCGTCCCGGTCGAAGATCACTACTGGTGGTTCGGCGCGCTGGAAGGCATAGACCCGGTCCTGTGAGTCGCTGGCCACGGCGCTTACGGTGCCAAAAGCCATGCCCTCTGGCAGGCGAGCCCAGTCTTCGATTACCTCGTAGGTATACTTGCCGCTTCCTACTGTAGCCAAAGCAAGTGCCTCCTTATTTCTGGCTTGGTCCCGATGAGATTAACCGTCAACATACTACCATAGTGGTGTGGCGGCGAGACCAGATTGCCCTATGCGCGTCCGTTATAGACGTAGTGCGGTCCGTCGGATGGAATGCTCCAATCGTCGTAGAACTGGTGGATGTACGGGAGCAGACGCGCAGCCATTTGACGAGTCGCGAGGGTTTCCTGTTCGATGGGACGAGACAGTTGCTCGCGAAGCTCAGCAACGACGGCCTCCTCGTCGGCCTTCACCGACCTGCCATTTCGCAATACGACCTCACCGTTGATGAGGACGGTATCGACGTGGGTGGATTTGCCCCGGTAGACCACGGCGTTCACGGCATCAGAGGCGACATCTCCGGTGCCTTCGAAGTAAGGTGCGGTCATAGCCTCCCAATCCAGCAGGACCATGTCGGCATAGCGTCCCGGCTCCAGTGTGCCGATGCGCCCGTCAAAACCGGTAGGGCGGGCGGCGTTGGCCGTGGTCATTCGAAGGGCTTGGTGGGTGTCCAAGGCCGGACGCTCCAGACCGGGCTGGCGGTGCAGCTTGGAGGCCAAGCGCATTTCCTGGAGCATGTCGTCATCGTCGTTGATGGCGGTGCTGTCGGTTCCGATGGCCACGTTAACACCACCCGAGATCATGGCATTGACGGGCGCGATGCCGTTCTTCAGGCGCAGGTTGGAGCTGGGATTGTGGCAGACAGTGGTCCCCGCGGCGGCGAGCAGCTCGATGTCCCCATCGGTCAGCCAGACTGAGTGAGCGCAGGAAAGCTCCGGTCCCAGAAACCCGAGGTCAGCTAGATGGGCGACTGGAGTTTTGCCCCACCTTCGCACGCCGTACTCTTTCTGGTACCAGCTTTCAACAAGGTGCATATGGACGGCGGCGCCGTACCGCGTGGCGAGTTCCTTGGTGCGGAAAAAGAAATCGTCTGATGCCCACTGTACATTGCTCGGGCTGAGCAGTACCGAGACCAGACCGCCCGACGCCTCCAGTCCGTGGCTCTCACGGAACGATTCGAAAAAGGAGAAGTAATCGTCTTCAGGAAGGTCTGTGACTGCCAGGTACTGGCGCACTGCCGATGCCAAGTCGGCGGGCAGGCCGGACAGGAAGGCCTCGTCGTCGTGGTATACGACCCGGTTCTGGCCGCGGTAGTAAACGGAAAAGGCGGTCCGCATGCCGGCGTCTCCGAACGCACGCAGCACCTGCTCAGATTCCTCGACCATCCCGATAGTCGGCGTCCGCGGATGGTTGTACATCACGTTCGTGGTCCCCGACTTGATCATCTGGATGGCGGTGTACAGGGTGATCAGGTGCCAGTCGACAGGCCGTCGACCCCAGCCGTCCACGATCCACGATTCCAGACAGCCGTCGACGCTGCCAAACTGGAACGTAGAGACACCCCGCCCGTGGTGATGGGCGTTGGTCAGGCCCGGCATCACGAGGAACTGTGGCCCGCCGATGACCTCGTCAACCTGGAGGTTCTTCAGTTCATCGTAGGTTCCCACCGCCTCGATGAGTCCGTCGCGCTGCAGGACGGCACCGTCGCTGATGACCCTGCTTTCGGACTCGCCAGTTCCCGCTTCGCAAATGACGTATCTGCCCCGAATCAGCGAGGTCGCCATGCCTTCCTCCCGCCGGAGTGAATGCGCCTATCATAGGGCCGACCGGAGCGGTGTCAAGGTAGAGTGGTGGCGTATAATGCGCCGAACGAATCAGGGCTTGAATCCATGTTGGAGGGCTGGTCATGGCAGGACTGGAAGGAAAGGTGGCACTGGTTACCGGGGCCGGCGGGATGCGGGGCGTTGGCCGGGCCACGGTGATGAAGCTGGCCGGGCTGGGCGCGGACATTGCGTTGACCGATGTGCACCGCGAGACGGAAGACCTGCCGCCCGCCGAGGTTAGGAACAGTTGGCGCGGTATTGATGAGGTGAAAGAGGAGATCGAAGCAGAGGGGCGCACAGCCTTCCCGGTCTACTGCGACCTGGGCGACAGCGGTCAGATCGAGCGGATGGTGGAGCAGGTGATGGACCACTATGGGCGGATTGACGTACTGGTCAACAATGCCCGAGCCATCATCGGAAGGGACAAGGTGTCGGTTACCGAGCTGGAGCAGGAGGTGTGGGAGCACTTCCTGAGGATCAACACCACCGCGCCGTACCTGCTGACCAAAGAAGTGGGCCGCCTGATGATCGAGGCGGGCAACGGCGGGCGCATCATCAACATTGCCTCCAATGCCTCCAAGCAGGCCAGCGCTACGGGTGCCGCCTACAGCGCTTCGAAGTTTGCCGTGCTGGGGCTGACGCAGGCTTCGGCACTGGACCTGGCGCCGTATGGGATCACGGTCAACGCGGTCTGTCCCGGACCCATCAACACCGACCGGATGAGCTACTGGGAGCGGGACCAAGCCACGGAGCGAGGCATCACACAGGAGGAGTTCCGCAGTCAGATCGTGCAGGCCGGTGCTCAGTCGAGCCCGCTGGGGCGCATCGCCGAACCGCAGGACGTGGCCAATGTTGTGGCCTTCCTGGCGAGTGACGATGCCTCGTTCGTTACCGGGCAGGCCTACAATGTCAACGGGGGGCTGCTGTTCCACTAGGCCTCCTTCTTCCGTCGGCATTGAGCGGCGGCGATGCTAGCAGACAGCCGCGCCCAGGGGAATCCGGCGCCTTCTGAGCGGCTCGCGCACCACCAAAGTCAAGGCTGTGGCGGCGAGGGAAAGGGCCAGCATCAGGACGAACGCCAAGTTGTAATTGCCCGTAGAGTCGTAGATCCATCCTCCGGCGAGGGCGCCAAGGCCGCCCGTTATCTGGTGGATCATGGAGATGGTTCCAGTTAGCGTGCCCAAGCGGTGGGGACCGTAAATATTGCCGAGGAACACCACAGTCAGCGGCGCGGTGATCAGAAAGGTGAACCCGTAGAGCAGGCCGAATGCCAGAATGGCCGGGGTGTCCTGCGCCAGCAAGATCAGGGCGAAGATGCCGATGCGCATGATGAAGCACACCGCCGTGGGACGGGAAGCCCCGAAGGCGTCGGCCATGAATCCGGCCGCGAGAACGCCCAGCAACCCCATCACGCCCATCCATGCCAGCAGGTTCCCGGCGAGTACATCGCCGACACCCTGGTCCTGGGCGAATGCCACGATGTGGGTGGCGACGAAGAAATCCTGGAACCCGCAGATGGTGTAGATGCCCACGAGGAGCAGGAACGGCCTTGAGGCCAACGCCTGGCCGAATGTCAGGGGTTGAGGGGGCGGTTCGTTGCCCGACTCAATTGATGGTGTCTCGGCTGGGGCGGGGGGGCCCGGACGCACGATCAATAGCGTCAGAGGCAGCAGGACCGCAATGTTGGCTACCGCGAGGATGGTATAGGATGATCGCCATCCTATAGTTACCAGCAGCGAGGCCAGCGCGCCGACGATGAAGAGCTGACCGATGGCGTTTCCCGATACGGCCATGCTGGTGGCGACCCCACGCCTTTCGACAAACCACTGGCTGACCATGACCATGACAGGGGAGATGGAGGTGCCGGAGTTGCCCAAAGCGTAGACGACGCCGTACACAAGGAAGACCTGCCAGGAATAGTGGACCTGCCCCATCAGGACGAGACCGACAGCGCCTATGGCCGCTCCGATGGCGATGGTGCCGCGCAAGCTCCAGCGGTCCACGAGGCGCCCGACAAAGGGCATGGCGATGGCCGAGACCACCATGAACAGGGTGACTGCGAGGGAAAGAGTGGAACGGCTGACGTCCAGGTCTTCCGACATCGGCTTCAGCATAAGTCCGAAGGCGAAGCGGGAGCCGCCGCTGAAGAACAATATGGAGAACCCAGCGGCGAGGATCATCCAGCTGTAGTCGGGGCGTCTCATGGGCAGTCAGTCATGCTCGTGACGTGGAGGAGCGACCTGGGAAGTCCACAGTCAGTCCATTCAGGCATTTACTCAAAAGGGCAGGTACTCGACCTGCCCTCGTGAGCAAAACCATTCAGTTGCAGTTGCCGGTGGGCTAGCGGAACAGGCCCCGGACCGTTTTGATAACCCGCTCCTCGTTGGGCAGGTAGATGTTCTCGAGCGCACGGCTATATGGGACCGGAGTGTGGGGGGAAGTCACGCGAGACGGCGGGGCGTCCAAGTAGTCAAAGCCCTCTTCGGCGATACGGGAGCAGATTTCAGAGGCCAAGCTGCACACTGGCGTGTCCTCGTCCACCACGACAAGGCGGTGGGTCTTGCGCACCGACTCCAGGACATGGTCGTAGTCGATGGGCGAGATGCTGAGGAGGTCAATCACCTCGGCGTTGATGCCCTCCTTGGCCAGCTCTTCGGCAGCGTTGTTGGCAATCCAGGTCATTTTGGAGATGCCGACGATTGTGACGTCTGTGCCCTGGCGCACTGTGCGGGCCTTGCCGATGGGGAAGATGTAGGATTCTTCCGGCACCGGGCCGCGGTTGGTATACAGGCCCTTGTGCTCGAAGAACACCACCGGGTCGTCGTCGCGGATGGCCGCGGTTAAAAGCCCCTTGGCGGTGTAGGGGTCGGAAGGCGCCACGCCCTTCAGGCCCGGGATATGGCTGAAGATGGAGTAGTAGGACTCGGAGTGCTGGGCTGCGCTGCCGAATCCTGCCCCGATGCGGGTAAGCATTACGAAAGGCACCTTAACCTGGCCACCGAACATGTAACGCATCTTGGCGGCATTGTTCAGCATCTGGTCCATACAGACGCCGATGAAGTCGACGAACATCAACTCGGCGATGGCCCGCATGCCGGTGGACGCGGCGCCGATGGCAGTGCCAACGAAGGCGGCCTCGGACAGGGGAGTGTCGAGCACCCGCTGGTTGCCGAACTGCTGGATGAGGCCTACGGTGGTCCGGAAGGGCCCGCCCCAAGCATCGACGATGCCCAAGTGCTCGCGACCCGCGCCGCCAGCGATCTCCTCACCCATGATAATGACCGATTCGTCGCGCTCCATCTCCTGCCGTATGGCCTCGTTGATGGCCTCGCGAACCTGCAATTCCCTGACGGCGGTGGCTGTCGTCATCGCTCTCTCCTGTTGTTGACGGGCGCACGGCTATGCGCCCCCACATTGAACTTGCTTGAGTGCAGCGTTCCGGAACTGACTGCTAGGCGGGCATATTGGCGCCGCGGCGCATCATGTCCAGCGGATAGTCGACATAAACGTCTTCGTAGAGCTCGTGGGGTTCGGGGAGAGGGCTCTCATCGGCGAACTTCACCGCTTCCTCCATCAGAGCGGCGATTTCGGTGTCGATGGAGTCCAGTTCCTCGGCGGTGATCTCACCCTGGGGGATCACTGTCTCGCGGAACAGCTTGAGCGGGTCCCGTCCCCGCCAGTGGTCTTCCTCTTCCTGGGTGCGGTAGGAAAGCGGGTTGTCGAAGACAGTGTGGCCGTAAAAGCGATAGGTGCGGCATTCCAGCAGAGAGGGGCCTTCGCCGGCGCGGGCGCGAGCCACCGCCTCTCGGGCTGCATCGAATACTGCGAAGACGTCCATCCCGTCGACGTGGATGCCGGGCATATCGTATCCGGGGGCGCGGTCGGAGACGCGGCTGGTCGAAAGGGCGTACTCCACCGGCGTGGACTCGGCGTAGCCGTTGTTCTCGCAGCAGAAAATGACCGGCAACTTCCACACGGAAGCCAGGTTCATGCATTCGTGCAACACGCCCTGGTTGGCGCCGCCGTCGCCGAAGAAGGCCACGGCCACCCGCTTGTTGCCGTACTTCAGCTTGGAGGTCAGGGCTGCGCCGACGGCCAAGGGGACGCTGCCGGCCACGATGCCGTTGGTGCCGAGCATGCCCTTGCTCATATCAGCGATGTGCATGGAGCCGCCCTTGCCCTTGTTGGGCCCGGTGGAGCGTCCGAAGAGCTCGGCCATCATGCCCTTGGGGTCGACGCCCTTGGCGATGCAGTGGCCGTGGCCACGGTGAGTGCTGCCGATGTAGTCGTCGTCGCTGAGGTTGGCGCAGACGCCGGTCGGCACGGCTTCCTGTCCGGCGGACGAATGCACGGAGGCAGACATACCGCGCTGCCCAGTTTCCGGTATGCCCCGCTCTTCGAAGTCGCGGATGGTTTTCATGGTGCGATAGAGTTTCAACAGTGCTGCGCGGTCGAGGTCCATATTACCCCCGAATTGCGAAATCTGGATTTGGAGTGAAGTCGTTTCGTATCAGGTCGAAATTTTCCCAATACTAGCACGAGGGCAATCTATGTCAATAGAAAGAGCTTCTGCCGCGGGGCAATCGCGTCTTATTACTCAGCACACAAAATTGGTCTGAATGGCGGTGGAGATGGGAGTGGGAGTGGCAGTGCCTCTTTCGGTTCCGGGTGCGAGGGTAGACGGGGGTTTGGGTTCCCGCCTTCGCGGGGATGACGAAAGATCGCGGGGATGACGGTTGGGTGCCGAGGGAGGCGGTTGGGTGCTGAGGGCTGTTGGGTGTGATCCTCCTTCCGGTGTGGGTTGCGGTTGGGTTGTCGGGTTGGGGTCTGCTTAGTGTCAGGGGTATGGAAATCGTTGACATTTGCTGACATTTCCTGTCATTGGGTGGGTTATGGGGGTTTGGGTCCCCGCTTTCGCGGGGATGACGAAAGATCGCGGGGATGACGGTTGGGTGCCGGGGGGGCGGTGGGCAGCGACGTTGATGGCGGTTGGGTGCTGAGAATTTCGCTATTCCCGATCATTCCCGATCATTCCCGAGCGTTTCCGAGCGTTTCCGAGCGTTGGGCGGCGGCCCCCCGTGGTCCGGCAGGCGGAGGGCGAGTCTCTGGAGCATCTGGTGGGCCTCCTTGTTGGGGTTTGGGGTAGGTTACGGTCGTTTTGGGTGGCCCTGGGTGGCATCTGACGGGGTTACGGGAGTTTGGATTCCCGCCTGCGCGGGAATGACGACTTACAGGGCCTCCGGCGTTTAAGACGCGATTGCCCTGGCTTCTGCCGAGTGGTGGGGTTCCGAACGGCGTGGTCGAGTGCTCTCTTAGCCCCGAGGGCAGTTGCCTTGGCCGTTAATAGCACATTGCCGTTGGCCTCCGCAGTCTTGCCTGGTGGGCCGGGGTCTGCGACTTCCTCCCGTGTGGTGGATGGGGAAGGGATATGTCCGGGCTTACATCGGGGGAGGTACCCCCAAAGCGTGCAATTGTGCGCATTTTTCCAGAAATGCCGGGTCTCGGGGAGCGACCTGTTCTTTAATAGAGTAGAGGGCCCGGCCTATGTTGGAGCTACGGATGGCGGGGCCGCATTTCAGGGCGGTGCATGGTTATGCCCCCTTTGAAGCGGGCGACTCCCCGGAAGTCCGGGTTTCCGTAAGGGACCTGACCGACGATGCAAGGTGCATTACAGAGACTGTGGAACGTTGTCGCCGGGAGAAATTTTCAATTTCCCGCCTATTTCCGATCATTTCCGCTCATTTTTGCAGAGGCCGGTTCAGGTGTTGACAGCGGTGGAGAACTAAATAGTAATTAGTACATAAATTCGATTATAGGTGTATCATGCCTTGGTTTGCAAGGGGATGGATGTCAGGAGGCAGGGCAATCGCGTCTTATTGCTCAGCACACAAAATTGGTCTGAATGGCGGTGGAGATGGGAGTGGCAGTGCCTCCTTCGGTTCCGAGTGCGAGATTAGACGGGGGTTTGGATTCCCGCCTGCGCGGGAATGACGACTCATAGGGCCTCCGGCGTTTTAGACGCGATTGCCCTGATGTCAGGAGGCGGCGTTTTCTTTGGGTGGTCTGGTGGAGAAACATCGGGTTGGCGTGGGGAATGGGAGGGTTTCAAGCCCGCCCCAACGGGGGGACTATCACCTGGACGGGAACGTTTCGGCTGGCCGCCGGGGAGATTCCTGGCTCCACTCGGAGTGGCATTGCTCTGAACAGCGGGTGGGGAGCGCTTGGGGATTTACGCGGGGGTGAGAGTAACCGTTATCGGCTCGCCGGGGCCCGCGGAGAGGGCCGAGGCGGCGCTGCCGTTGGGAACGGCCACCTCGAGGTAGCCGTGGCTTCCGACGAGGGCCACAAGGCCGGATGAGGGGGTGGCATCGTTGAAGGTTCGACTGAGCCGAGAAATCGCGCGGCCACGGATTCGAATCTCTCCGATGTTCCGATCTTCGATCAGGCCCTGGGGGATGCTGCTGATGAGGTTTCCATAAACGTCGCAGTAGATGATCTCACCTCGGATGCTACTGTCATCAAGGCGAGGGGCCGGTATTGGCTGATATTCCAGCTCGTTTGTCAGTTCGCCCATGGACTCTGGCGGGACACCCAGGGACAGGTGGGCGGCCACCGGCGTGAAGATGTCGCGGCCGTGGAAGGTGCTGCTGACCGGGTGTAGCCAATAGTCCGGGTTGGTGAGGTGGAAGGCCTGCACCGTCGAGGGCAATGGCACTTTGCTTGAATCGCCCGGAGGATTAGGGAGGTAGATTTCAAGCACGCGGCTGAGCAGGCCGTTGTCCGGGGCAACGAAGGTTCCGTGCGCAGTTCGCAACAGGACAGGGCGGCGGGAAGTTCCCACGCCGGGGTCTACCACTGCCACGTGGATGGCGTTGGCTGGAAAGTACCTGAAGCTTACGCCCAACGCAAAGGCGCCCTGGGCGATGTTTTGCGGGGCGACCTGATGGGTCAGGTCGATGAAGTGCAGGTCGGGATTGATGCCAAGGGCGACGCCCTTCATGACACCGGCGTAGGAATCGGACAGCCCGAAGTCGGTAGTGAATACCAGCAGCGGGACACTCATCATGTGATAGGCCGACGAAAGAGGGAGGGCTTCATCCAGAATGGTGGAGGCGGCAGTGGATCAGGGTAGCAACCGCACCACGGCGATGGACAACCCCAGGAAAACTATCGCCAGGATGATGGTCAGCTGGAAAAGGGTCTTTTCGGCACCGCGCCTGGTCCGCACGGTAGACTGGGCAGAGCCGAACAGTCCGCCGCTGCCCTCCTTGACCTGCGCCAAGATTATCAGCACGAGAACTAACGAAATCACCAGCTGAACAATCAGGATTATTGTTTCCATCTACCCCATCACCATGTGTTTGACATCGGTTCGAATTTTATGAAGCCCGGCTGGCATCGCTGAATTTCAGACACCAAGCGGGCAAGGTTTTCAGTCAACCCCGGCTTTCGCCCGGTCGAGGGCGGCCGTCACCAGTTGATTCACCAAATCGGGCTTGGCCTGACCCCGGGTGATTTTCATAACCTGTCCGACTAGGAATTTGGCGGCGGATTCCTTGCCGCCAAGGTAGTCGGCCACGGCGCGGGGGTTGGCCTCCAGAGCCTCGAAGACGGCGGGTTCTACAGCGGAGGTGTCGCTGATCTGGGTGTAGCCGCGTTCCTCGACGATCCGCCTTGGCTTTCCGCCGGTGTTGTAGGCCTCTTCCAGCACGGTTTTGCCCATGGTTACGCTGATGATCCCATCGCCAACCAAGCCTATCAACTCTACCAGACTTTCGGGCGAAACTGGCGACTCAGAAATGTCGCGGTTGTCCTGATTCAGCAGTCCAGACAGGTCTCCGAGCATCCAGTTGCTCACCTGCTTGGCGTGGGAGTTCAGCGCGTCTCCCGACAGCGCCTGCAGGCAAACTGCGGTCTCGAAGTAGTCGGCCATGGCTTTGCTGTCGGTGAGCAGGCGGGCGTCATATTCGGACAGGCCGTAGTCCTGCTGGAACCGGGCGCAGCGTTGCGTTGCGAGCTCGGGGAGGCGACCGCGAATTTCCTCGACCCAAACAGGGTCGATGTCGAGCGGCGGGAGGTCAGGCTCCGGGAAGTAGCGGTAGTCGTGGGCGTCTTCCTTGCTGCGCTGCGAGACCGTGACAGCGCGGCCTTCGATCCAGCCGCGGGTTTCCTGGACGACACGGCCGCCGCCCTCGAGCACGCGGCGCTGCCGTTCAATCTCGAAGTTGAGGGCCTGGAAGACTGACCGGAAGCTGTTCATGTTCTTGATTTCGGTGCGGTTGCCGAACTCCTCGCTGCCCGCGGGCCGAAGGCTGATGTTGGCGTCGCAGCGGAAGCTGCCGTCCTGCATGTTGGCGGTGGACACGCCCAGGTACTGCAGCAGGGAATGGAGCGTCGTGAGGTAGGCCCGGGCTTCCTCTGCCGAGCGCATGTCGGGTTCGCTGACGATCTCCATCAGCGGGACTCCGGAGCGGTTGACGTCGACGAGGCTGTAGCCTCCGCTGTCGGCTGGGAAGTGTTGCAGCTTGGCGACGTCCTCCTCGAGGTGGACGCGGGTCACACCTACGGCCTTCGTTTCGGCCTCGGTCTCGATCTGCAGGCGGCCATCAATGGCGAGGGGCAGGTCGTATTGAGAGATCTGGTAGCCCTTCATCAGGTCGGGGTAGGGGTAGTTCTTGCGATCGAACTTGGTCAGGCGGGGAATGTCGCAGTTGAGCGCCAGGCCGGTCATCACCGTATACTCGACGGCGCGCCTGTTGATGACCGGTAGTGCGCCGGGCAGCCCGAGACACACCGGGCACACGCGGCTGTTGACCGGGGCGCTCTGGTAGTCGGCGCGACAGGAGCAGAACATCTTGCTCTGCGTCCGCAATTGCACATGGACTTCCAAGCCTATTACGGTTTCGTATTCCATTCCCTTTCCGACCAGATATAGTCAGGTAGAAAATTATACGGCTTCGGCAACTGCGTTGGTCTCAATGAACTCGATAATCCACTGGCGGACAGCCTGAGCGGTCTGTTCCTCGACTGGGACGTCGTGGTAGACGGAGCCTGCCAAGCATTCGTGCAGGTAGCGGGCGGCGCTGGTGGCGTGGGAGGCGTCGGCGCCGGGGATGATCACCGACGGCACCTGCAGAGCCATGAGTTCGCTGGATTCCGGGCCAGTTGCGGTGTCGCGGTCGAAGAGCGCCTGCCCCATCAAGGCGACCATTGCGAGGTAGCGCGCCAGGTCCTGTTCGGCGAAGTCGGCGGCGAATGTTTCGTCGGCGCAAATGGTCGATGCCCAGGGACCGGCCTGGGGTTCTGCCCAGAAGCTGCCGCCCTTCTTTGCCAGACGGACTACGGCGGCCAAGCCGTTTTCCTTGACGAAGTCGATGTGGGACCCGAACCGGTCCAGCCCGTTCTGCCGCCAGTGTGCGCCGCCGACAGGCCAGTGCAGGAGCAGCCCCAGGGTGGCTTCGGGATAAGTAACGCCGAAGGCTGTGGCTGTGGAGCATCCCATGCATCCGCCGAGGACGAAGGCGCGAGAGATACCCAGGACGTCCAGCAATCCCTTGGCCTCGTGGGCATAGGTGGTCCAGGAAACGCGCTCCACCTTGCCGCCGGAGAGGCCGGCTTCCCGCCGGTCGTAGGCGATGCAGGTGTAGCGACTGGTGAGCGTTTCCAATGGGTTCATTTCGGCCCACACGCCGGCATTCGTCCACTTTTCAATAGTGGAATCGAAACCGCCTGGGGCCATCATGAGCAAGGGGGCACCGGAGCCACGTACTTCGTAGCGGATGTTGATTCCGTTAATGTCGGCGTATGGCATTCCGGCTCCTTTTAGTGATTCGTGGGTAATACAGCGGCAGACTGCTACGCCCGGCTATGGAGCCCGAGGGCAGCAGGCAAGCCGAGTTTCCAAGGGCGCATCGTGGCGCATCAACCGGACAGGCCGCTGGAGCGGAGCATTGACTGGGCTGTTGAGCCGATGTCGGCAGGTGTCGGGATGATGTGGGCGCCGGCCTCACGGAAGGCCCTTACTTTCGCCTCGGCGGTGGCGCTTTCGCCGGTGATGATCGCTCCGGCGTGGCCCATGCGCTTGCCCGGAGGGGCGGAGGCCCCAACTACCAGGGTGGCGATGGGCTTGGTGAATTCCGCGCCGATGTAGGCGGCGGCGTCCTGCTCCATGCTCCCGCCGATCTCTCCGATCAGTACCACTGCGTCGGTGTCGTCATCCTCCTGGAACAGACGGAGCACTTCGACGAAGCTGGTGCCGATAATCGGATCGCCACCGATTCCGACGCAGGTTGACTGGCCGAGGCCCAAGCCCGTTAGCTGTCCGACAGCCTCGTAGGTGAGGGTGCCGCTGCGGGAGACGATGCCGACCCGTCCGGGCAGATGGATGGCCCCAGGCATGATACCCACTTTGCAGCGGGCGCCGGGGTTGATGATGCCGGGGCAGTTGGGGCCGATGAGCCGCACCGGCTGGTCTTCGAGGTATCGTGCGACCCGTACCATGTCCATTCCGGGCACGCCCTCTGTGATGCAGGCGATGAGCGGTACGCCGGCATCGGCGGATTCTACGATGGCGTCGGAGGCGAAGGGCGGGGGAACAAAAATCAGTGCCATATTTGTGCCGGTCTCGGCGACGGCTTCCTCAACCGAGTTGAACACCGGCACCTTATCCTCGAAAAGAAACCCGCCGCGGCCGGGAGTGACTCCAGCGACCACGTTGGCGCCATAGGCCATGCAGTTGCGGGCGTGGAAGCTGCCTTCCCGTCCGGTTATTCCCTGCACCATTACCCGAGTATTTTCGTCTACCAGTATGCCCATCCAGGGATGCTCCAATCTGGGATTTAAAGGTCTTATACAGATACCGGCCAGTAGACCCTTTTCAGGGGCACTAAGGCTCGGGTTTCGGAGTCCAAGTTTTCGTAATAGCTTACCAGCAGTTCCCTCAAATCGGGCAGGGTAAGAAGAGTCAAGGGAATTTGGGAGCGGTCCGCTTCATAGCGGGCCTCGTTGGTAAACCCGCCTGTGCTGACGTACAGGCAGCGATCCCCTGCGTGCCGACCGCCAAGGAAGGAACGCAAAGCCGGTGCGCCGATAGTTCCTCGACGGTGCTTTACTTCTACGAAGATCCGGGGCTCCGCCAGTCCCAAACCGTCCGGGGATGCGAAGACGTCGACACCTCGGTCCGGGCCGCGGCCTGAAACCGTAGTGCGGTAATCCATCGCCCGCAGAATGCCGGCCACCAGTTCTTGAAGGTCAGACCAGTCCAAGCTGGCGATCTGGTCTTCGACAAAC
The DNA here is from genome assembly GCA_965215675.1 of Dehalococcoidia bacterium. GTDB lineage: Bacteria > Chloroflexota > Dehalococcoidia > Lucifugimonadales > UBA3495 > VXOI01. The sequence continues at coordinate 1,832,061 of OZ244112.1, forward strand.
TGGTCTGATTTGGCTATGTATTCTCGTAATATGTCTCCAGTACCGAGGGTTTCCTCCGAATCGGAATCTAGTGGCAAGACCGAAATATTGCCGTCGGGGTCTATCTTCCCGTTACAGTGGTCACTCAATTCCCGGCTGGTCGTAGTAGCAAGGCGGAAAAGTGTCAATTGGCCGCCAAGTCTGTTTCGCGCGTCTGCGGAAAGGACGTCGCGTGAAACTTGGTGCCGCCAATTAACTTTTCGAACATATTCACCGCGATTGTACGCACCGCTCCCCTCATTTGCGGTGCGAAATTCAATCTTCGCCTCCGACTCGATGGTACCTATATAGTACAGTCTGCTTTTGTTGTCGTAGGTAGCTACAGAGTCGTCGATAGCTACTTCCCTAATGAACCTTGGGACTATATGCCACCCAGAATTGTCGCCAGGAAAAGATTCCTGGAAGCGCCGTCGTATATCTTCAACTGAATCAGAGGGGCGAATCTCGCCTACCTCACCCCAACCTACAGCAACTGATTGATTATTCAAGAAGTAATCGAAATAGGAACTGCCAGCGCCAGCGCGCACCATCCACATAGGGATGTCCGGGGCAACGGACCTATCGGTCATTGCTACCCAGCCCGCTTGATGGCGTCGGCGGCTTCGGAGAGGGTTTCGGTGAATATCACGGGCAGGCCGGACTCCTCCAGAATTCGCTTGCCGTCGTCAACGTTGGTTCCAAGCATGCGAACGACAAGAGGGAGGCTGGAGTTGGCGGTCCGGTACGCTTGCACAATGCCCTCGGCGGCTATGTCGCATCGCAGTATGCCGCCGAAGATGTTGACCAGGACGCGGCGAACCTTGGGGTCGGAAAGGATTATGCCGACGGCGCTGGCGACCTTGTCCACAGTGGCGCCGCCTCCCACGTCAAGGAAGTTGGCGGGGGCTGCCCCTGCGGAGGAGGTGACGTCCAGGGTTGCCATGGCCAAGCCGGCGCCGTTGACCAGGCAGCCGACGTCGCCGTCGAGGTTGACGTAGGCGATGTCCAGCTCCGCGGCCTGGGCCTCCAACTCATCTTCCTGGGCCCTGTCCCGCAGTTCGCGGAGGGAAGAGCGACGGAACATGGCATCGTCGTCCAGGGTGATCTTTGCATCGAGGGCCACCAGCCCGCCGTCACCGGTGACGATGAGCGGGTTCACCTCTACGAGGGTACAGTCGTTGTCGACGAACAACTGATACAGGGAGTTGAACAGGCCGGGCGCAGCGGCGGCCGCCGCTCCCTCCAATCCGAGGCTGCGGGCAATGCGGCGGGACTGGAACGGCATAAGTCCGAGCACGGGGTCGATGGGTTCGGTGTGGATGCTATCGGGGTTGGTCTCGGCGACTTCCTCGATGTCCATTCCACCAGCCGCCGAGGCGAGCAGCACGGGACGGCGTTCCACCCGGTCGACCGTCAGGGCCAGATACATTTCGCTGGCGATGTCGGCCAGTTCCTCCACGAGCACCTGGTTGACCGGAACACCTTCGGGCCCGGTCTGGTTGGTCACCAGGCTGGTGGACAGCATCTCGCCCGCAGCAGTGGCGGCATCGTCGGAGGACTGGGCCACCTTGACGCCCCCTGCCTTGCCGCGCCCGCCGGCGTGGACCTGAGCCTTGATGACCGCCCGTCCTCCGAAACGCTCGGTGGCGGCACGCGCCTCAGCCGCGCTACCAGCAATAGTCCCCTGCGGCACAGTTATGCCGTAGCGGGCGAAAATCTCCTTGGCCTGATATTCGTGTATTTTCATTCTGAATCCTGAATGGCACGCCGACAGTTACCTTGCGCTGCCCTCTGCCCGCTGTGCGATACCGCTGGCAAATGGACAAGCAGCCTCGCAGTATCTTTGTCGTTGGTCTGTATGAATGTAGGCGATTTTGCCTTACCAGTCAACGACACCAGTTCAGCGGGGAGGGTCTCGGTCCAGGTGGTTGAGTCTTCCTAGCGACCCAGGGCCAGCGCCCTTGGACGTCATTGGTGTACGGCCTGGATTCCCGCCCTCCGACGCCTTCGCGAGTGTGATGTTCTCCCGATGGGGTCGAGGACAGGATTGTCTCAGGGATGATGGATCGCAGGCAGGCTCACCGCCTGAATTGGAATGCTCCAAAATGCTTACCTGTTTGACGTCTTGCCAGGACACGGCGCAGAGGTGCTATTGATGGACAATTGAACCGGCCCAAATCATAATCGCCGTCGCGACCAACGCGAACTGCCCTATTAATTTACGGAAATGCGATACGGAAGGAGGATGTATGGTCCGTTACAACAAAGTGATTGAACTGTTGGAACAGGGCAAGCCTGTGTTCTGCTCAGGGTTGGTGTGGAATGGGAACTTGGATGACATCGCATTTGTCGCGGACTCAGACTATGACATGACCATAGTTGAGATGGAACACCAGGACTTCAGCTTCGACAAGCTGCGGATGTCGCTGCAGTTCCTGCTTTCGCGCAAGAAAATCTCGGAGGGAGGCACGCTGCAGGCCGACCCGGTGCCGTTTGTCCGGGTGCCGCCCAATTTCCGGGAACGCAATCAGTGGGTGCTGAAGCAGGCGCTTGATACCGGTGTATACGGCCTGGTGCTGCCGCACCTGAACACCGTGGAGGATGCCCAGGCCGCGGTGATAGCGGCACGGTACCCTCAGGTACCCGGGTCTGCTGATTTTGAGCCGGAGGGGGAGCGCGGGTGGTGGTATCGTATCGCGCCTCGGTACTGGGGCCTTACGCCCGCGGAGTACTACGATGCGGCCGACCTGTGGCCGTTGGACCCCGACGGCAACATGCTGCTTATCGGAATTGTCGAGGAGCCGCACGGCGTGGAGAACCTGAAGGACATTCTTCGGGAGGTCAAGGGCATCGGAGCAGTCTGGGCAGGCCCGGGAGACATGTCGGTGTCCATGGGACACAAGGGCAACGCGGGTCATCCAGAGGTGCAGGCGAACCTGCTTCGAATCCTCGAGACATGCAAGGAGGCCGGAGTACCCTGCGCCACCGGGGCAACCGCCGCGGAGGTGCCGATGCGCCTGGAGCAGGGTTTCAGAATCATCATCACCTCTCCGGAAAAGACGACGCATGGGCTGGAGGAGGGCCGGCGGCTAGCTGGCCGATAGACGGATGAAGCCAGTGAGCTGAACGGGTCGACTCGTCTCCGGCCGGTAATGGCTCACCGGAGCGATGGGTTCGAAGAACAGTTTAAGGGGCAGGTCTAGAGACCTGCCCCTTTTTGCTCTACGCCAGTTGGCTGTTCCGAACTGTGTTACCTGTTGCTTCCAGATGGAGGCACGAGTTCTCCGGAACTCTGGAGGAAGCGGAACAGTTCGGAATCCGAGGACAATATCATAGTTGACTGGGTGCTGAGGAATTGCTTGTAGGCTTGCAGACTGCGCTGGAAAGTAAAGAAGTCGGGGTCGCGGTTCAGGGCATCCGCAAGGATGGAGATTGCAGATGCCTCGCCTTCACCGCGAAGGCGCGCGGCATCGCGGTCGGCCTTGGCCAGAATGATTTCCACATCGCGGTCGGCGGCGGCGCGGCGGGTTCGAGCTTCCTCTTCACCTTCCGCCCGCAGGCGGCGGGCTATCTTTTCCCGGTCGGAGCGCATCCGCTCATAGATCCTGCCGGCAACCTCATTGGGGAAGTCAGCGCGCTTAATGCGGATGTCGATCATTGCTACGCCGAAACCGGGCTGCTCGGAACTCAGGTCCTGCTGCACAGCCGCCAGAACATCGTCGAGAATCTCGGTCCTGCTGTTTGTGGGATTAACCAGGGCGTTACCCTCGACATCGGTAACCGGGTTGCCCAACTCGTCAAGTGCCACGTCGCCGCCAATGATTTCTTCGCGGCTTCGTTCGGCAATTTCAGCACGGAGGGCCGCGTTGATCCGCTGGCCCAGCACCTGTGAGGCGTTGTCCTGGGTGGTCAAGGTCTGCAGGAACAAGTGAGGGTCGGTGATCACGTAGCGGGCGTAAACATCGATCTCCAGGATATTGATGTCCTTATCGAGGAAAGGTCCCGGCTGCGCATCAATACGCAATACCCGCTTGTCGTAGGAGATGACGCTGTCCACGCCGAACGGCGCCTTCAGGTAGAGGCCGGGTGACGTTTGCACAGCGCGGACGTCACCGAACCGGGTGACCACGACCTGCTCAGTTTCATCGACGACGTACAGCGAGGTGAACAGCGTAATTATGATCACCAGGATCACCACGCCCGCTATAACCAGGTTTCTCATTGGTACCCCTTAACTGTTGCCTATTTTCCGATTAGCACCGGCGGCTCCGGTGACGGACCACCAGCGTTCAAAGTTCTTCTGCTCTTACCGACGCTTGACCTCAAGTAACTACGGAGCGAGCGTCGGCGATGCTTTTCCGTGGCCGAAAGTTAGGGCTGGGGTTGGGGTCCCAACGGGACTGGGACCACGCCATTCTGGCCACCGAGGATCAGGACCGATTCGGCTTCCGGTGAAACGATTATCTTGTTAACGGACGGGAGAATCTCTTCGATGGCCTCCAAATACAGGCGCTCCTGTGTCACCCTGCTGTTGGGCGTAATGGTCAGGGTCTCCCCGTTGAGGTACTGGATCGTAAAGGAGTCCCCTGGCTGCAGGGTTTCGCCCGTCTGCACAGTCAACGTGAGTATGTTCGTCCCCGAATCGAAGGTAGCCGGTGTCAGGTCTATCCCGCTGACGGCACCACCGTCAGGTCCGTCCACCACGACGATGTCGGCGGCGGTGATCCCAGTAGTCGGGTCGTCGTCCCCGTCCCTGTTGTCGTGGTCCAGCACGGAATTGGACAGCCGGATGCTGACGCTGCCCGTTGCGGCGAACTGCGGAACCGTCAGGTCCTCATTTGCCAAGTAGGCGACGGTGGCCCTTGTGCCACTCAAGACGCTGTCGTTCTCAGAGTCGACGGAAACAGTGAACCCGCATACCTGCGTGGCGTTCTCCAAGGCTGACGCCTGACGGGCGGTGAAGGCGCAATCGGGCGCTCCCACCACCAACAGGTCAGAAATGAACAGCCCGTCGCCATCGATGACTTCCACGTCCTCAAGACCGATGCCCGTGGTGGGGTCGTTGTCGCCATCGGCGTCGTCGGAGTCCTGCAAGGTGTTGGTAAGCTTGATCGATCGGTCGGAATACTGCTTCAGAATGGAAATGAACTGGTCGGCTTCACCCTGCGCCCTCTCGATACGGGCGCGTTTGAAGGCCTCTGCGGGCTGGATGATCTGTTCTGAGCGACCCCTTGCCTCGGGTATAACCTGGTTCTCGTAGGCCTGAGCCAGGTTGGTTGCAGTCACCTTGTCCTGCCTGGCCTGCAGCACATCGTTAAATGCGGCCCTCACGTCCTCGGGGGCTTCCACTTTCTGGAGCTCCACGCTGATGATGTTCAGTCCTGCCTCGTAGCTGTCGAGGATCTCCTGGAGCTTTTCCTGGGTAGAGACCTCCAACTGGGTGCGTTGCTCGGCGAGTACCTCACCCAATCCACGCTGACCAACCACAAGGCGAAGGGCAGCTTCGGTGGCGTCCTTCAGCGTACGGCCGTCGGGCCTTCCGGGGGGGATATTCCGCTGGGCCCCGTCATTTTCACCGGGGTCGAACACGCGGAACAGGTAGTTGTTGAGGTTCCTGATGTTGTATTGGACGACCATCTGAACGTCGATGATGTTCAGGTCGCCACTGATCATCTGGGCTTCAATGGGGACCGAGGTGAGAGTTCCGCCTTCTCCGCTGCGGAATCCCAGCTCCATCCGGCGGGTCTCCACGGTCTGGACTACGTCGCGGTTACCCACAGGCGACGGCCACCACCAGTGCAGACCGGTCTGGGTAACAGTTGTCTGCTGAGCGGCACCGAACAGCCTCAGGGCGGCCTGTTCGCCGGGGCTGACGGTGTAGATGCCGGTGGCTGCCCAAATGATGACGATCAGTCCGGCTATCAGGACGGCGGCCAGGCCCACTCCGCCGCCACCCAACCGGCCGGTTATTCGACGAACTGTGGCGCCGAATCCCGACAGCAGCTGGTCGAAATTCAACTCGGGTTGTCTGGGGGGTTGCCCTCCGGGTTGGTACATGCTCGACAATTCCTTGCCGCGCCGCTATGTCCGGCACGACCCACATTAGATAATAACACCGCCCGTACTATACGACTATCATGCGTCGGCGGATTCGGCGATATAATGGCACATTATCGGCGCTGTATTGGCCTTGAGATGTTCATTTTCGGGTTGCGACGAGAATTTTTCGGCAAACCAATCTCTGTCAAAAGGACGTGAAGCAATGACCACCCCAGCCGGCCTTGAGGTAAAGTCAAGCGAGGACATGACCCGCATTGAGGCAGTGTGCGAGCACCAGAGGGGCCTGATATACGTGGTGCCCGCGGAGCGTAGCTGGGTGTGCACCGCCGAGCATATGCCAGCGCATGCCCTTGCGGGCTTCTTCCGCGAGCTGGTGGCCCTGAAGAACCCTGCGGTGGAGGACTTGATGAAGCAGTGGGGTCTTTACTACCGGCAGCTGCCCGCTATCCAGGATTCGGAGGCGAGAGACTAGCTACGTGGCGACGCTGAACAACAGGGCGCCCGGGGTGGCCCAAGAAAAGGGCGGGAATCTATCCCGCCCTTTTGAATTTCATGCCGAATCAGATAGCCTGCTAGCGCAGCAACTCCTCGGTTGGGCCGTCCTGGCCGCTGGTTGACGGCAGGGTGGGTGCGGGTCGAGGCTGAATTGTCGGTTGGGGGCGAGGCGACGGATAGGGCTGCGGTTCCGGGGGCACCGCGGGAACGCCTTCAGGCTCGCTTCCTGGTTCATCGTTGAACAGGTGGTTCAGGGCCTCGCCCGATACCGTCTCGTGTTCGATGAGGTACTCGGCCAGCGTCACCAACTTCGGCTTGTGTGTAATCAGGAGATCATTAGCATTGGTGTATGCCAGGTTAATGAGCATTTTGACTTCTTCGTCAATTTGCTCCGCAACTTTGTCGCCGTAATCCCGCTCCTCGCTGATTTCCCTGCCGAGGAATATCATCTCCTCGCGCTTTCCGAAGGTGCGAGGGCCCAGGGACTTGCTCATTCCATACCGCTTTATCATGCCCAGAGCTATTTTCGTGGCGCGTTCGATGTCGTTGCTGGCCCCGGTGGTAACCTCGTCGAAGATCTGCTCCTCGGCGGCGCGGCCACCCATGGTTACGGCCATCATGTCGCTGAACTGGTTCTTGGTCCAGAGATAGCGGTCCTCATCTGGCAAGAGGGAGGTGTGCCCTCCCATAGAACCGCGGGACACGATGGAGATCTTGTGCACCCGGTCGGCGTGAGGCAGAGCCCATGCCACAAGGGCGTGACCCGCCTCGTGGTAGGCAGTCATTTCCTTTTCGCGACGGCTGATGAGGCGACTCTTGCGCTCGGGGCCGGCGATGATGCGGTCTACCGCCTCTTCGAACTCGGACATGAAAATGGACTTCTTGTTCCCTCGTGCCGCCAGGATTGCGGCTTCGTTGACGAGGTTGGACAAGTCGGCGCCGCTGAAGCCCGGGGTCTCCTTGGCCACGGTTTCCAACGTGACCTCAGGTGCGAGGGGCTTGCCGGCGGCGTGCACCCTCAGGATGGCCTTTCGACCCTGGAGGTCGGGCAGATCCAGGGTCACCCGCCGGTCGAAGCGTCCTGGGCGCAGCAGGGCAGGGTCGAGGATGTCGGGGCGGTTGGTGGCCGCAACGACAATGATGTTGGTGTTGGTCTCGAAACCGTCCATCTCCACCAGGATCTGGTTGAGCGTCTGCTCCCGCTCGTCGTGGCCGCCGCCCAAGCCTGCGCCGCGGTGGCGACCGACTGCGTCAATTTCATCGACGAACACGATGCAGGGGGCGTTGCGCTTGGCCTGCTCGAACAGGTCGCGAACGCGGGCGGCACCGACGCCCACGAACATCTCAACGAACTCGGAGCCGCTGATGTGGAAGAAAGGCACCCCCGCCTCGCCTGCGACGGCGCGGGCCAGAAGCGTCTTGCCTGTGCCGGGAGGTCCCACCAGCAGGACTCCCTTGGGAATGCGGGCACCGAGAGCCAGAAAGCGCTCCGGGTACTTCAGAAATTCAACGATTTCCTGCAACTCTACCTTGGCTTCCTCTACCCCGGCCACGTCGGCAAAGGTTACCGTGGGTCGGTTGAAGGGCATCATACGTGCCCGGCTTCGACCGAAGCTGAGGGTCTGGTTGTTACTGCCCTGGGCCTGGCGCATCATAAACAGGATCAGGCCGCCGAAGAAAATCAGGGGCAGGAAATTGAGCAGCAGGCCGAATAAACTTGAAAGCCCACTGGAGCCCTTCGAGTAAATTTCAACGCCGGGCTCTCCGATCTCCACCCCGCTCTCCAACAGCAGCGAGGTGATGCTATCGCCCTTTTCCAGCTTGCTATCGAATGTCTCGCCGCCGGTGCGGTAAACGGTCAACTTGTCCCCGTTTACTTCGATCTTTTCGAGCTGATTGGCCTTGGCAAGGGCGATTACCCTGCTAACCGGTTGCTCGTCGGTGCTCCCGAAAGGCATCAGCGTGTAGAAAATGACAATCACGCCGACGATGATCATCAGATAGACAAAGCTGTTGCGAAGCCACCGGTTGCTTCCCATAAAATCCTCTTGCCGGCCGGTCGTTACCCGCCGGGGGCCAACGTTACTATTAACCTTATATTAGCCAAGGGTATTCGAAATTGCAAAATGAATTCGCAATTAACTTACGTCATGACATAACCTTGTGGATTTGAACTCAACCGCGGCTATTCGATAGCCAGCTTTGGACCATAACGAGCGTGGGTGTGGGGCTGCGGCTGTTCAGGGAATTAAGATAAAATACCCAAGGAAAAGTTACCGAAGTCTAACCGGAAACAGAAACGGAATTGCAGCAATTTAGATTCAAAAACTGGAAGGGGTTCATAGTATGGCAGATTACGCTCATCCCGAGTCTCTGGTCAGCACAGAGTGGGTTGCCGAGCACGGCGCCGATAGCAACATTCGGCTAGTCGAGGTAGATGTCGACACCAATGCGTACGAACAGGGACATATCGCCGGTGCCGTTGGCTGGAACTGGCAGTCCCAGTTGCAGCAGTCGGTACGTCGCGACCTGGCATCCAAGGAGGAAATTGAGCAGTTGCTGGGCGGCTCTGGCATCGGAAACGATGCCACGGTAATTCTGTACGGAGACAACAATAACTGGTTCGCCGCCTGGGCCTTCTGGCAGCTCAAGTATTACGGGCACAAGGACGTCCGGATGATGAATGGCGGCCGGGCCAAATGGGAGGCAGAGGGACGGCCCCTGACCACCGATGTTCCCAGTCCTGCGTCCACTTCTTATACTGCAAATGAGGGTGACCAAAGCATCCGGGCTTATCGTGACCAGGTGCTGTCGCTAGTCAATTCCGGCAGCGTCTCGCTGGTGGACGTACGCTCGCCTGCCGAATTCAGCGGCGAACTGCTGGCGCCGGCCAATGTGCCTCAGGAGGGCTCGCAGCGCGGTGGACACATCCCCGGTGCCGCCAACATACCCTGGGGTCAGGCTGTGGATGAGGACGGGACTTTCAAGTCGGCCGATGCCCTGCGGGATCTCTACGGTGGGAAAGGCATTGATGGCAATCAGGAAACGATCGCTTACTGCCGCATCGGTGAGCGCTCGTCCCACACCTGGTTCGTTCTGACCCAATTGCTGGGGATGGGGAACGTTCGCAACTACGACGGCTCGTGGACCGAGTGGGGCAGCATTGTCGGGGCCCCTATCGAGAAGTAGTTCCTGTTGTTCAAAGCCTCAGAGCGGCGGCTAATTTTAGAGAGCAGGCCTCGTGCCTGCTCTTTTCGTCACCATTTTTCAATTAGAGTTTATTTTGGCAAAATATACCAATAAAAAGTGTTGCTAAAACGAATATGAATTTGTAAAGTAACGAATTGTTAACATAACGGAAATATCCACGTAACATGTCGGAAACGTAGCTGTAACACGCGGGGATTACATTCGGATGCTGGATAATCTTGGGGGCCCAGTATTGGGCGATAGGAGAGAGGAGATGCTGGCTGAGACGGCTCCCCATTCAAGGAATGCCGTGGTGTTGCGCAGGTTTCTGCCTTACGTAATAGCCGGGCTTTTTGCTGCGGCGTTGCTCACCGGTTACAACGTGGCTTTCGCCCAAGACATCACATCGGACGCCGACAATCTGGACCAAGGCTCGAATCTAATCTGGATGGTAGGAGCATTCCTAGTCTTCTTCATGCAGGCTGGGTTCGCTTTCCTCGGGGCTGGCCTGATACGATCCAAGAACGTTACAAACTACATGACCAAGAGCTTCATGGACTTCGCCATGGCGTCGATTTCCTTCTGGGCTTTTGGCTTCGCGTTGATGTGGGGAACATCAGCGGCAGGCATCGCCGGAACGACCAACTTCTTCCTGACAGATGCCGCCGACGGGCAGACCTACGTTGACTGGGTATTCCAGATGGTATTCGCAGGAACGGCAGCCACCATTGTGGCAGGCGCGGTTGCTGAGCGGACCAAGACCCAGGCTTACCTGGCATACAGCTTCATAGTCGGTGCGGTCATTTATCCGCTCTACGGCCACTGGGTCTGGGGCGGCGGATGGCTCGGCTCCCTCGAAAGCATCGGACTGCCGGCGGCAGCTGACTACGCCGGGTCCGGCGTGGTGCACGCGGTGGGCGGCTTCATAGCCCTGGCTGGCGCAGTGGTGGTTGGCGCCCGTACCGGCAAGTTCAATGCAGACGGCCGGCCCAACCATCTTCCCGGCCACAACGTCCCATTCGTGATCATCGGGACATTCATCCTGTTTTTCGGATGGTTCGGTTTCAACATCAACACCGGAGACTCCATCGGTCTGAATGCGGTCAACACCCTGCTGGCCGGTGCCGCCGGTGCGGTAGTGGCACTGTACATACAGCTGGTGCGCACAGGCCGCGCCGACATCCTTATGGCCTGTAACGGCGCGCTCGCCGGCCTCGTTGGCGTTACCGCTCCTGTGGCGTTCGTTGAGCCCTGGTCCGCCGTCTTGATCGGCGTCATTGCGGCTCCCATCATGATGGGATCGGTCTGGGCTATTGAGAATATTCTGAAGGTCGATGATCCAGTTGGCGCCATCTCGGTGCATGGTACCTGCGGTCTTTGGGGCATTCTTGCGGTAGGAATATTCGCCAATGGCAATAACGGCGTGGAAGGCCTGGTGGCAGGAAACGGAACGCAAATCGTTTCTCAGCTAATCAGCATGGGCGTGGTGCTTGCATGGGCCCTGGTCACCGGCTTTGCGATGTTCCTGCTGCTGAAGTACACCATGGGTGTACGCGCTACGCGCGAGGAGGAACTGCAAGGCATGGACCTGGCGGAGCATGATCTGCCCGCATACGATTATTAGCGCGCAGGTCGCAAGTCCAAATAGATAGGCGTTGGGCCGGAGTTTTGCTCCGGCCCTTTCTTTTTCCTTGCTGTAACAAACAGTTTACGGAGTTGAAAACCCAGCGTAACAACTGCGCTACATACTGCACTTACAAAGTTTGGAATAGTTGTGGAGGCAGGTAGAATGATTGCTTTGGCGGCTGCGGGTGTATTCTTGGGACTGTTCACGCTCTGGGTGGTAATGCCGAGGAAATTCATCCGCAACGGCAAATAAGCCTCCGAAGCCCGAGTTCCCAGAACTCGGGAACTTTGCGCCTTATACATGTATCGCCCCGTGCCGGATTGACGCTCCCGGCGCGGGGCGATTCCTTTTCATTCTAATTCTCTTGTGGTCGAGCAACCTGGGGAAACCTTGAGCTTCTCTACCCGGGGAACAAGAGCCACCTCCTTTCTTTCATTCGGCCCTATAATAGGAAAAGCGGGCCAAGGGGCACTTGCAAGGGGTGAGGATGGGCAGTGGACCGGCGGCCTTCTGGATGAACATCGCAGTCAAGCTTGCGCTGGTCTGCCTTCTGGCCTTCGGGGCGTTTTCGGGGCTGCAGCAGTTCGAAGGCAAAGCCTTCTTCTGGCGGTTGTTGACCTATCCTGTCGCAACGCTCGTTATTCCCATAATCTGGGCGGTACGTTACCGGCATGTCTCTTATCCCTACGCCAGTGATATTCTGCTGACGCTGCCATTTTTCATTGACACGGCAGGGAACGCGCTGGACCTTTACGACGCCGTGTGGTGGTGGGATGACGCCAACCACTTGGTGAACTGGGCGCTGCTTTCCGGTGCGGTTGGGCTATTGTGCCGAAAAAATAGACTCGGGTCAGGAGAGATCGTGGCATTCGTGGTGGCGTTCGGAGCCGCCACTGCCATCCTGTGGGAGGTTGCGGAATTCTATGCTTTCATCCGGCAATCGCCCGAGCTGGATACGGCGTACACCGACACCCTGGGGGACCTGACACTGGGCCTGACACTGGGCCTGACAGGGTCGACGATAGCCGGGATAGTAGCAGCGAGGGTCCCCCGGCCTTCACTGCAGGCAAGCAGATGATGTAACATTTTGGTAACAATTATGAAAAAAGGTCGTAACACGGCAATTTGATAATTCGCTCATAGTCGATTGGGAGGGACGCTCGGGATGATAGCGATCATCGCCGCTGGCGCTTTCGTGGGGCTGTTCGTTCTCTGGGTGATCTTGCCCAGGAAGTTTCTCAAGAACAAGTAACTGGTAGATGCATCCTGGAAACGTTTTGGGTAATTCCCTGGCGGGTCAACTGTCAACTCCTCGCCGACCAGGCGTGGGGTTTTCTTTTCGTGCAGATGCTGGTGCTCTTCCATCTGGAGGTCCCAGGCCGGTTTGGCGGGCGGGATCTCGGATGTAGGGAAGTTACAAACATTTAACAAGTACGTAAAAGGCGTGTAACAACCTGGCGCGATACTATCGTCATAACGATTTCTGAGGATCCCTGAGAATGATAGCAATCGCCGCAGCTGGAGCCTTTGTCGGACTGTTCGCCCTCTGGGTGGTTCTCCCCAAAAAACTGATGCGCAAATAAGAACTCCAGGTCCCTAGGCCCCCTTTGGGGGCGCAAATAAGGGCCTTTTGATCGCCCCACGCTGCTTAGCAGCGCGGGGCGATCTGTTTTCCCCAAGAGAACGTGTAACAAACATTTAACAAGTACGTAAAAAGCGTGTAACAACCTGGCGCGATACTAGCGTCATAACGATTTCGGAGGATCCCTGAGAATGATAGCAATCGCCGCAGCCGGAGCATTTGTTGGACTGTTCGCCCTCTGGGTGGTTCTCCCGAAGAAACTGATGCGCAAATAAGAAGTTCCAGATCCTTGGGCCCCTTTCGGGGCTGCCAATATGGGTTTTTAATCGCCCTGTGCTGTTAAGCAGCGCGGGGCGATTGCTTTTCCCAGAGAGAATGTGTAACAAATATTTAACAAGGACGTAAAAGGCATGTAACAACCTGGCCGGATACTATGGTCATAACGATTTCGGAGGAACTCACAGAATGATAGCCATCGCCGCAGCCGGAGCATTTGTTGGACTGTTCGCCCTCTGGGTGGTTCTCCCGAAGAAGTTGATCCGCAACAAGTAGTTTGCACTTACGCCCGTAGCCAAGCGGGCATCTGAGAGAAGAAACAGATCGCTCCGCGTGAATTGAAAGCGCGGAGCGATTATTTTGTCCAAGCCAAGGCCGGGGACGCCAAGACAGGGAATGATCGGACAGGAGTAATTCAAACGACAGGGCACTGAGAATACGACCGGGACAGAAACCTGATCGAAGGGTAAGTGCCAGTTGTTCGGCGAATCATGACTCCAAAACCGCAGCTAAGTTCAGGTATAATTCCGAGCAAAATCTGGTAGATGAGGGTTGTGATATGAGCTACAAGGCGGAATACATCTGGATCGACGGGCAACAGCCTACGGCCAAGCTGCGGTCCAAGGGCAAGATCGTTCCCGACGGGGAGGCTCCTCCGGTTTGGGGATTTGACGGCTCCAGCACCAACCAGGCGCCCGGCGAGAACTCGGACTGCGTACTTAACCCGGTTTTGGTGGTGCCGGACCCGGTGCGGGGCGGCGGCAACAAGCTGGTGATGTGCGAAGTGCTGCTCACAGACATGTCGCCCCATCCGACCAACACCAGGGCCGGCTGCGCCGCCGCGGCGCAACAGTATGCGGGCTTGGACTGGTGGTTCGGAATTGAGCAGGAATACACTTTCTTTGACGGCATCAAGCCTTTGGGCTGGCCGGACAACGGGTTCCCCGCACCCCAGGGCGGCTACTATTGTGGCGTCGGTTCCGACGAGGTTTTCGGCAGGCCCGTGGTGGAAAAGCACATGGACGCCTGCCTGGAGGCCGGACTGGCGATTGCCGGCATCAACGGTGAGGTCATGCCGGCGCAGTGGGAGTTTCAGATTGGCCCGATCGGCGCGCCTGCCGTAGGCGATCACCTGTGGCTGGCCCGCTGGCTGCTCTACCGCATCGGAGAGGACGTGGAGACCGTTGACGGACGCAAGGGCATCAGCGCGACCCTTGACCCCAAGCCTGTGAAGGGCGATTGGAACGGCGCCGGGGCCCACACCAACTTTTCCACCAATCGAATGCGGGAGGACTTCGACGCCTGCGTCGCGGCGGCGGAGGCCTTGCAGGGGCGCCACGACCTGCACATCGCCAACTATGGGCACCGAATTGAAGAGCGGTTGACCGGTCTGCACGAAACCTGTTCCTACCGGGAGTACCGCTACGGCGTGTCCGACAGGGGCGCTTCGGTTCGTATTCCCTGGCAGGTGGCCCGGGACAGGAAGGGCTACATTGAAGACCGCCGCCCCAACGCCAACTGCGACCCCTACACCGTGACCCGGTTGATCATCGAGACCGTGGGGGCCGCTGCCGCTGCCTAGCAGCCAGTCTACCTGCTGTTGTAATCGGTGCAGGTTGGGCCTGGACCAATTGCAGTAGACAAATAAGAGCGAGAGCGCCGTATCATTCGATGCGGCGCTTTGTTTTTGGGAACATCAAGGCTGGCAAGGCGTGGGCTATCGGGGGAATGTAATGGGCGCTCCAGTTCGCATTGATTCGTAGCAGGCCTGGACCAACGCCACGTCGCGCGCTCCTTCCTCTCCAGTCATCGCCGGCGGGCGGTTCTCCTGGACGCTGAGCCGGAACTCGCGGACCATTCCAGCGAGCCCTGCCCGATCGTTGTCAAGCTGCATTCTTCGTCGGCCAGCACCGTCGATCGAATCAATCCAGTCGCCCCCAAGTTCGAAGGCAATACTTGCCCTTGAACCTGATATCGTGACCCACGGGCGATCGCTATGGGGTCCGGCGCTCCAACTGTGGTTGATTATTCCGACCACACCACTGGTGTAACGCAGCATTGCGACCACTCCATCCTCCGCTTCGAGGCCGTGCTGCGCCGATGGGACCTCTGCGGCGTACACCTCGGACGGATTTCCCGCCAGGTAGGCAAGAAGACTTGCCTTGTGGATGCCGCCGTCGATCAGTACCCCGCCTCCGTTCATTTCCGCGTCGTTGCGCCATTCGGTGGGTTGGAAGGGATAGTCCTCCTGCATCTGGATCAGGCGCAACGATCCCAGGTCGCCACGGTCGACCATGTTCCTGGCGGCCAATACGGGGGGCATAAACCTGTAGTTCTCGGCCACCATCAAGGTTACGCTAGCCTCACGGGCTGTCCGTACGATTGCATTGGCTTCCTCTGTTGTGCGGGCCAGCGGTTTTTCCAAGAGGATGTGCTTTCCAGCGCCTGCGGCCAGCTTAGTGTGCTCCAGGTGCAGGTTGTGGGGAGTGCAGATGTATAAGGCTTCCACCCGTGGGTCTGAGACGGCGCTCTGGTAGGAGCCGAAGCTGTCGGCTCCACGAAACTCAGCAGCGAACGCGTCTGCTCTCGCCGGGTCACGACTGGCAAAATACAGGTCGATCTCACCCAGCTCCCCCTGAATTGCGTTGGAAAACGTGCGAGCGAAAGACCCGCAACCTATAACGCACAGTCCGAATTTCATGCGAGTCTCCGTCTATCCAGTTTGGACTGAGCCTACTGGCCTGGTTTCAAGCTGAGGGTGTAGTTGGCTGGCAGGCGAGTGGAAGGAGCCGTTGGTTGAACGATTGCTACAATCCTCTTGGTGTCCGGGGTGGGGTCCAAAGCGATCTCTCCCCGGTTCGTCTCGTCCAACTGTACTTGCAGAACACGGTTTTGTGATTCTTCCCTGCCCTCGTAAACCAATTGGACCATGAAACTCTGGCGTACCAAGTTGTTTGTCCAAGCGAAACCGTTCGACATCCATTCCGCATTGAGTTCAACGTGGCCGTCAGCTGCCATTACACGAATGTCGCGTACGCAGAGCCCATGGTCGTGGATTGCCGCGTCAGTGATGTACTGAAACCTCATCTGGATCTCCTGGCCCGCCCACCTCTCCAGCGACACGGATTCCTTTTGCCATCCGTCGCTGGCGCCGGTGTAACCGGGTCCGAAGGAAACGCGCAGGGGATCCTCGCTGCTGGTCAAAGGCGTTTCCAGGATTGCCCAGGTGCTGCCTCCGTCTACAGATGCCTCGAGATAAGCGAAGTCCCAGTTCTCCTCGATTGAATACCATACCTCGTAGTGCAGGGACGGGCTATCGACTCTTCGCAGGTCCAGGTTGGCAGAGAGCGTAGAGTCTATGACATCGCCCTTGTTGCTCCACCAGCAGCCATCTTCGACCTCCACGGGTAGCAGAGAGACTCCGCTCTCCCCATTGAAGGTCAAAAGAGTCGAATCGCCAGTCTGCTCGAGCCGCACATATTCGTTCGCGAACTGAGGGGTCACGAGAGAAAGATCCATCTCGTTCTTCAGATTCTCATATACAGGGAACCGTATATCCAGATCCGAATAGCCGTAGCGACTTTGATCTTCGTCCAGGACGTTGGCTACGGCCCAGTCTCGAAACACCTCAGCGAAGGTCACGTTGTGACCTTCAGCCTGCAGGAATGCGTCAATGCCCTGGATGCCGTCGGCCTTTTGGGCCAACAGCGGCCTGAGGTCATCGCGACCTCCATAGTGATCGGTGAGATAACGCATGAAGAGAGATGCCGCTCCGTAGCTCTCCGCGCCACCCACGTCATCAGCCGGCCAGATGGTCAGGGAAGCCGGTCCCGCCCGTCGAAACTCAAGGATACTCAGTTCGGGATACCCGGCGACGGTGATGGCCAGCTCCGACAGTCCCTCATTGACCCACGTTTCCTCTGACAGGTCGTGGTTCCAGTGGACAGCGTGCTGTAGCTCATGGGCCAGAACCTGGGAGAAGATATCCGACCCAATTGGCAGGTACCTGGCATTCACATAAATGGCCTCAATCTCGTTGCTTACGGGACGGACCTCCCGGGGGTATTCGTCGGCGGCGCTGAAGTACCCTCCCACCCCTCGAAGTCGTGCGCTGATGACGTAGAGATGCGGATCCCCATCCACTCCCGGATTCCATTCCTGACCAAACGCGTTCGTTACGCTCGGGTATACATTGTCTTCGAACTCCTCTGCCGAACGCTCGATGTCATCCTGGTCCACCTGAATGCCATCCTCGATGAACCAGTAGGCGTGTGGACTTACGTGCCGCAGCTCGAATTCGCTCTCGTACAGAACCCTCGATTCCAGATCGACCAGTTTGAATGTCTCGCGATGACCCACGTCGAGCGTTGTGGAATTCTGCTTGGCCATCGGCGCAGCATCCTCGGCACCGGGGATCAGTTGGCGGGCCAAGTGATAGAAATCCCTGTCGGGAGGCACTGGGAAACCGTTCGCTGCTGTGGATACGTTCCCTTTCGCCGGCGTTCCTGGCGGCGTAGCCATTGCTTGGGTCGGCTCCGGTACGATAGTCCACGCTGGCACGGATGCTGGCTCGGGTGCCGTAGTATGAGGAGTAGACAGGGCTGACGGCGCAGCGGGCGTGGTGCTGGTGGAGGTCGCGCTCTGCCTTGTTTTGGGTCGGTTGCTGGGGTCGGCAGTCCCTGGCGATTCGCCGCCGCATGCGCCCAGGGCGATGAGCAGGAGCGCCCCCAGCGCCAGCGTTCCAGACACCAGAACCGCAATGCGGATCCCAAAGCGGTGAAGCCTCGATGTTGCCTCGTCTGAGGGCGAGACAAGCCGGTGTGCCTCTGGCATCATGATGAGACCAGTACGGTTGCGAGGCCGAACCGTATGCATGCGAGTCTTTGGTATGTCTTATGACGTGAACCGGCTGCGGGGAACGCACCCACCGGCATGCACCTGCGTGGAATGCACGCAAAGGCGCAACCGGCGAGGTCGCAGGGGAGGCGGAGGAGGAAGGCGGTTCGGTTGCCTGCCGTTCCTGATGTCACTGGCTTGTGTGGTTGCTGCCGGGTTGTTCATTGCTCTGGGCTGAGTTCGGGACATCGGGAGACACGGGGCGGCGCCCGACGCCCGGGTCCTGGGGGGAGGCCCTCTCTGGTCGGGAATCGGGCGGTGGCCCGGGCGAATCCGGTGCGGCGTTGTGGTCCTGGTTGAACTTGTTCATGGCTGCATCGATGTTTTCGTCCAGCAGACACAGGACTGCTGCCGCCGCACGTTCAACGGCCTCCGCGATGGCCTCTGAATCCTTTTCGTCGAACTTGCCCAGCACATACTCGCGGGCCACAAGCCCAGCCGGTGGGGCGCCTATGCCCACTCGAAGCCTGGGAAACCCGGTGCCCCCGATTGCTTGAATGATCGACCGTATCCCGTTGTGGCCAGCGTCGCTACCGGCGGCGCGCAGGCGTATCCGGCCAGGCAGCAAGGCCATCTCGTCATAGATGACCAGCAGATTGCCTCCGCCCCCCCCGAACCTGGCAAGCAGGTATTCCACCGCCTCGCCACTGTTGTTCATGAAGGTGCGAGGCTTGGCCAGAACCACCCGCCGGTCGGCGCGGTAGCCGATGCCGAGCACAGCCTTGGGGCGGCGTTCGTTCAGAGGGATTCTCAGCTGCTCCGCCACCAAGTCCAAAGCCTTCCAGCCAACATTGTGCCGGGTGTCGGCGTAGCGCGGTCCGGGGTTGCCGAGGCCGACGATTATCGCGGTGTCAGACAAGGGTGCCCTGCTGCTCCGCTGTCAGGACGGAATCCGGCGATTCCAGCAGGTGCAGGAACCCTTCTTCGTCCAGAATTGGAGTGCCCAGTTTCTCCGCGTTGGCCACCTTTGAGCCGGGAGACTCGCCAACCACGACATAGCTGGTCTTCTTGGTCACCGATGATGTTACTTTGCCTCCCAAGCCCTTGATGCGCCCTTCAGCCTCGCTGCGAGAGAACGCAGACAAAGTTCCTGTAACCACGAAGGTCATCCCCGCGAAGGGCGCGGCTCCTGAAGCCGCTACCACCGTGGTCGGCAGTGTGTCCTGCTCCATACGGACACCTGAGGAGCGCAGCTTCTCGATTACCCGGCGGTTGGCCGGTGCGCGGAACCAGGCCAAAATGCTTTCTGCAATCTTGGGGCCGATGCCTTCGATTTCGGTCAGGTCTTCCTCGGTTGTATTGGATAACTCGGTGACTCCCAGGTAGTTCTGGGAAAGCAGGTCCGCTACCTCAGAGCCGACGTGGGTGATGCCCAACGCGAAGAGCATGCGGGCCAGAGGACGGTTCTTGCTGGCTTCGATGTTGTCGATAATTCGCGTAGCCAGCTTGTCTCCCATTCGTTCCAGCTTCAATAGCCGGTCTTTTTCCTGCCTGTACAGGTCGGCTACATCGGAGACCATTCCTTGGTCGATCAGGATGCCGCACCATCGTTCCCCGAGTCCGTCAATGTCTGCAGCGCCCTTGCTGACGAAGTGTTTCAGCAACTCGAAGAATTGCGCTGGGCAGGACGGGTTGGGGCAGCGGTGCATGGCGTCATCTTCGTTCTTTACGACCGGGGTGTCACACTCAGGACAGCGCTCCGGCATGAGGAAGATCTGCTCGTTTCCAGTGCGGTCGGCTAGGACTGGGCTAACCACCTGAGGTATGACCTCGCCTGCCCGTTCCACTATGACCGTGTCGCCTACGCGGATGTCCTTGCGGTGTATATCCTCCTCGTTATGCAGCGAGGCGTGCTGCACCGTCGCGCCGCTGACCACTACCGGCTCCAGCACGGCGTAGGGGTTGAGGCTGCCGGTCCGGCCCACATTGATATCGATGTGAAGGAGTTTAGTTACTGCCTGTTCCGCCGGGAACTTGTAGGCTATGGCCCAGCGAGGTTCACGGCCCACTACCCCCAGCTGGTCCTGCATGTCCAGGGAGGAGACCTTGACTACAACTCCATCCGCCTCGTAGGGCAGGTCGTGTCGTCGCTCCAGCCAGGACTGGTAGTAGTCCTGCACCTCGTCCAGTGTGCGGCACGGGCGGTTCTCCGGGTTGATGCGAAAGCCCAAGCCGTGGAGCCAGTCGAGTGCGGCCCAGTGGTCCCTGGGAACTTCCGGTGCGTTGGGATCGCCAAGAGCGTAGACCCAGATTTCCATGTTTCGGGCTGCGGTAACCTTTGGGTCCAGCTGCCGGATGCTGCCTGCGCCGGTATTGCGCGGGTTGGCATACAGCGGATCGCCCCGCTCGGCCCTCTCCTCGTTCAATCGCTGAAACTCGGCGATTGGCAGGAAGACCTCTCCCCGGACTTCGAGGTGTTCCGGAGCGCCCCGCAGCAGGGAAATGGGGATGGTCTTTATGGTCCGCAGATTGCGGGTCACATCCTCGCCCGTGGTGCCGTTACCCCTGGTGGCGCCCTGAGCCAGGATGCCGTCCTGGTAGGTGAGGTTTACCGCGAGACCGTCGATCTTCAGCTCGCAGACCATGTCGAAGGATGCTCCGTCCAGCAAGCCGGTTATGCGCCTGTGCCATGCGGCTAGCTCGTTGAAGTCGAAGGCGTTTCCCAGGCTGAGCATGGGGCGGGAGTGTTCAACTTCATCGAAGGCTGGTGAAGGATCCCCTCCCACTCTTTGCGTGGGCGAATCAGGTGTTAGCAGTTCAGGGTAAGCCGTCTCGATTTCTCGAAGTTCCCGTATCAGTGAGTCATACTGACCGTCGCCGATCACTGGGTCGTCGAGGGTGTAATAGCGATAGCCGTGGTAGTTGAGCTCGCGGCGCAGTTCTGCGGCGCGCTCGCCGGGACTGATGTGTTCCATACCGGCAAACTCCGGTGATAGTGATTGACTTAATTATAGTCCGATGGCGGCGTTGCGGGGCGCTGGAAGGAGGCAGGTTGCGCCTGGTTGGGCGCCTTTTACGCAGGGCCACGCAGTGGCTGATCTGGCAAACAGTACAGAAAAGGCAGTGGGTTAGTCTCCGCAGAGGGCCTGGGACTGCAGGCTCCGCTCTCCTGTCCCATAAACGGCAGATGTGGGCGTCGCCCGGGGAAGACGCCGCCGTTTTCCCCGGTGGCGGCGATACGTCTCTGCCACCGTCAGGGCCAACTTCCTGGGGTCGTGCCTTGCCGTGGCCTCCTGGTCCAAGATGTCTGCCTCAATCAGCAGAGTCCCGTCATTCCAGGGCCTTTTCGGTTTGATGAAATCCAGACCCGCCGGGGTGGGGGCGTCGGGAATGTTGCTGTTGGCAATCACCGCGTGCAGGGACTCCGGCCCGGTGTAGCGTCGCACGACGTCTGCGTGATCCTGAACGGAATACCCCACGGTCTGCCTGGGTTCCTCCGCCACATTGCAGACGTACACTTTCAGGGCCTTCGACTCTGCCACCGCGTTGGCAATTCCCGGGATCAGCAGGTTCGGGACAATGCTGGTGTAGAGGCTCCCTGGTCCGATAATTACAAGGTCCGCGTCCTTCAGTGCCGCCACGGCCTCGGGATGCGCCTGCGGATTTGGAGGACACAGGGACAGGGACGTAATGCGCCCCGACGCCCGGGCCACGTTGCTCTCGCCGGTCAGGGTTTCCCCCGCCTCTGTGGTTGCGATCAGGGTGACGTCGGTGGTCGTAGATGGAATAACCCGTCCCCGGATGGCCAGCAACTCTCCGGCGATTTCCACCGCACGGGAAAAGTCGCCACCAATCTCCGCCAGGGCAGCGATTAGCATGTTGCCGAAACTGTGGCCGTTCAGTTGTCCGTCGGACGAGAAGCGGTAGTCCATCAGCTTCTGCATCACATCCTCGGAGTCAGCGAGGGCGACCAGGCAGTTGCGGATGTCGCCGGGGGGCTGGATGCCGAGTTCGCTGCGCAGGCGGCCGGAACTGCCCCCGTCGTCGGCCATGGTAACGATAGCCGTGATGTTGTGGGAATAATACTTGATGCCGCGGATCAGGCTGGGCAACCCGGTGCCGCCCCCGATTACAGTGATCCGCGGACCTGATTCCAAGGCCTTGTGGCCGTTTCGGAAAGGAAGCCGGCCCCAATCGCGGGCGCGGTCGCTGATCAATCGGTTCAGTGCCATATTAATTAGAAGGCGAGCCAGTTGGTTTCCTTCCAAGAATTGCGAACGCTCCTCGATTCAAGCTCAAGGCGACGTCGACGAGACAACCTCTATTCTACCATCACGGGAGCAGGACGGGACGGCTGGTCGTGACCTCCCTGAACCTCACTACGGAAAGCCAGATGACAGCGCGTGGGCCATGAAAGCTAGGCTTTCACGACTACTCTACGTCCCTCGTCTGAGGACTGTTGTAACAGGTCCAGGAACCGGTGGCGCTCGACCGCTGTGTCGAAGTCTGGTTGCGCGTCTCCGCCGTTGTGAATTGCGTCTCCAACGATGCGATAAAGTTGGGCAACGTTGTAGGGCGCACCGGCCGGGACAGAACCTGGTGCGGATGCAAGCCGGGCCGGGACATCCAATGGCTGAAGGGCCTGCCCCGAGCCTTGAGCGCCAAAGAGACTGACGTTGCCGTATTGCACCATTTCCTCGGAGCTGGCAGACAATGTTCCCTCGGTGCCGTAGACCTCCATCCGCCAGCCGCTGCCGACCCAGGGAATGGTGGCGATGTGGGCAGAGGCAGCCGCGCCGTTATCCAGAACGCCGCTCACTATTACGTTGTCGGGTGCGTTCACGGAAACGGATTTGCCGTCAGTGGTATGCCACTGGGCAAGCTGCACGCTGACCTGAGCTGAAAGCTCACGGAACTCGCCGACGCAGTAGCAGAAGATATCCAGGGCGTGGCCTGAAGCGATGCTCAAGCTGTTCGCGCCATTGGCCCGGTCGGCCATCCACGCTCGGTCGGCACCCCTTCCCATCAGTCCCGGCAGGAACATGGTCATGTTGCAGGAAAGCATCTCGCCCACGTAGCCTTCCGCCACGAGTTCCCTGAGGCGCAGCAGTCCGGGGCCGCCGCGGGCTTGCAGGCCGATGAGCGTGCGGACTCCCTTGTCGTGGGCGAGGCTGGTGAGTTCGACCGCTTCGTCGGTGTTGGCACCCAGAGGCCATTCGCAGAAGACGTGCTTGCCAGCGTTCAGGCCCGCGGTGACCATGCCGTGGTGTGCCGGTACGCTCACCGAGACCACCACGAGGTCGACATCGGGATGGTTGGCCATTTCCGTGTAGTCGTGGAAGGCCAGTTTCGCTCCGTAGAAAGCCTTTGATTCCTCGGCAGTTTCGGGGCGGGAAGTGCAGACGGCGGTCAACTCGAAGTCGTCCATCCCCAAGAGCGCCGGCAGGTGGGCCCGCTTGCTCCAGCCGTAGTTGGCGTTGGCCCCGATGATACCCACGCGAATCTTGTCGGTCATTCTGGCAACTCCTTTAGATCTAGGCTTGAGCAGCAGGGGCGATCCGGGTGTGCCAAGTGGTGGTCTGCTCGTAGGCGTTGGCGGCCTGAAACAGGGTTTCCTCCGCGAAGGGCCTCGCTCCCAACTGCAGGCCAATGGGAAGGCCGTCGCTGGTGAACCCACCGGGTATGGAAATGGCGGGCAAGGCTGTAAGCGAATAACACCCAGTATAGGCGCGCCGGAAGAAGAAACGCCGCCGTACGTCATCGGCGCTCTCGAACCGCGCTGTCAGGTCCTTGTGCAGCGGTGCGGGATACGGAGACGTTGGTGAGACCAGGACGTCGACATCCTCAAGGGCAGCCATGAACTGCCGGCGAAGCAGGACCCGGGCCTTCGCGGCGCGGTTATACACCTTGAACGGCACCAGCGACGCGGAAAGCAGGCGGGTGCGGCTGGCCGGGTCCAATTCGTCAGCGCGCGTTCGAAGAATCTCGTCCCTGGCACCTGCTCCCTCGGTGTCGGCCACTCCGACGAAAATGGCGCCGGCTAACTCCACCAGGGGAATCGAGACTTCCTTAATCTCTGCGCCCAAACCCCGAAACACGTCCAACGCGAATTCCATACTCTCGCGGACCTCTGGGTGCATATCCGGGCTTTGGTGCAGCTCGCGTATGAGACCCACTCGCAGGCCCTCAACTCCCTTGCCAAGAGCTTCGGTGTAGTTGGGGACAGGGCGGCGGCTAGTGTATGGATCCCGCTCGTCATAACCAGCGATGGCTCCCAGCACAATGGCGCAGTCCTCCACCGTCTTGGTCATTGGCGCCGCAGCGTCCATGAACCAGCACATGTGAGTCATTCCATATCGACTGACCCTGGTGAAAGTGGGACGCAGCCCCACCACGCCGCAGTAGGCCGCTGGGCCACGGCCCGAGCCGCCGGTGTCTTCGCCGATTGAGGCGGCGCAGAGGTGAGCCGAGAGCGCGACTCCGGACCCGCTGCTGGACTCCCCCGGGGTTCGATCGAAATCCCACGGGTTGGCCGGTATGCCCCAGGGCGGATTCTGAGTCCCGCCCATGGCAAGCTCGCTCAGATTAAGTTTGCCCAGCAGCGTCGCGCCGGCTTCCTTCAGTTTCCTGACGATGGTGGCGTCCTCGGTGGGCACGAAATCCCGGTAGACCCGCGAGCCGTTGGTGGTAAGGATGCCCTCGGTCCAGAACTGGTCCTTGATGGCCATGGGGACACCGGCCAGCGGGCCGGGATCGCCCTCAGACTCCAGCCTCCACTCGACCTGTCTGGCGGCACCCAGTGCTTCCTCTCGGGTAACTGTGATATAGGCGGCAAGGCGCGAGTCCAGCTGGTCTATCCGGTCGAGGTATGCCTGAACGGCATCCTCAGGCGAAAGTTGGCCAGAGCGCACCGCCTTTGCCGTGGCGGCCGCCGACAGGAATACTATCTCTTTGCTGTCCATTGATTATCCTCGATGCAGACGATATCGGAACGGGATCAGTCCTCGTCCGGGAATACAGAGACGGGCTGAATGTCGGAAAGGTCGAGGTCGCTAAGCCGATCCAGTTCCAGCATCAGGCTCTCGAAGCGGTTGGCGACCTCAGCCACCTCCTCCTCGGGGATGGGGATGCCGGAGAGCCTGGCAAGTTCCCTCACCAAGTCCTCGTCGGACATCTGTCTTTGAGTCATATGAGTTCCTTTAATGACGCCCCCTGTACGCAATTGTCCGGGCGCACTGTCTGGCAATCCTAGATGGGTGCATCCAAGGCGTCAACGTCCGTCGTTCCAAGGGGGTGCTATACTGGCGCCTAACCACACTGCCATGGACGGGAGGTGCCTGATGAAATGGGCATCGGCCATATCTGAGGAATCCAACCTGGAGGCTGCGCTGGCTGGTTGCGCCGCGTCAATCCGGGAGCAATTGGGAGAAGCGCCGCAGCTTGCCGTTGCGTTCGTGTCGCCCCACTACCAGCCTGACTACGGGCGGGTTGGTCCCCTGCTGAGTGAGCTGCTCGGGGCAGAGCACGCGTTCGGCTGCTCGGGCGGAGGGATCATCGGAGCCGGGGTGGAGGTCGAGCAGCGTCCTGCAGTGTCTGTCACCGCAGCCACTCTCCCTGGAGTGGAGATCGAGGCGTTCCATCTCGAAGGGGACAAGCTGCCGGATCTTGATGCCGGGCCGGACAAATGGACCGAACTGCTGGGAGTGATGGACTCCCAGGACCCGCAATTCGTGCTGCTGGCTGACCCGTTTTCCTTCCCGGTGCAGAACCTGATAATGGGCTTGGATTTCGCCTATCCGCGAGCGGCCAAGATCGGTGGCCTTGCCAGTGGGGCCCAGCGCCCTGGCGACAACGCGTTGTTTCTGGACGGCCAGATGCATGGTTCGGGGGCTATTGGCCTGGCGCTGCATGGGAACATAACGGTCGACACCGTGGTGGCGCAGGGCTGCAGACCGATAGGCGAGGCCATGCGTATCACTTCCAGCCATCGCAACGTCCTTGCGGAGCTGGACGGCAAGGCTCCAATGGCGGTGCTGCAAGACCTGTTCCGCACTCTGTCAGAACGCGATCGCCAGCTGATGGGGCACTCCCTGTTCCTTGGCGTCGTGATGGACGAGTTCTTGGACACCCCGGTGCAGGGAGATTTCCTGATACGGAACGTGGTTGGCATGGACCAGAAAACCGGGAGCCTGGCCATCGGCGAGATGCTGAAGGAGGGGCAGGTGGTCCAGTTCCACCTTCGGGACGCTGATACCTCGGCAGAGGACCTGACGTTCGTTTTGGAGCGCTATGCCGCCGACAACCGGGAAAACGAGGTGCCTGGTGCGCTCCTGTTCTCTTGCCTTGGTCGTGGTCAGTACCTCTACGGGCGTCCCAACCACGATACGGAAATATTCCAAGAGAAGCTGGGACAGGTGCCGCTGGGAGGATTCTTCTGCAATGGGGAGATTGGCCCTGTTGGCGGAACAACGTTCCTCCACGGGTACACCAGTTCCTTTGGTCTGTTCCGCTCCCGTTCTTAAACGAAACGATTCCAAACCGGTTGGTAAGCCCGTTCGTCCAGTGCCCAGCAAAGGATGAACGGGCTTCTTCTTGCTCACGTCTCGATTAGCCAATGACGATCAGAGTCGGAATTCCAGTGTCGCTCACTGGTCAGTTCAGTCTGCAGGGTTCGCAGACGCTGGCTGGCATTCGGGCCTGGGCCGATGAACTGAACGCGATGGGCGGACTGACGGTAGGTTGCTCGCGGCGCCGCTTAGAACTGATCTGGCACGACGACAAGAGCCGGCGGGAGTCCGTTCGCGGCATTGCTGAGCAGTTGATTCTTGAGAGCCGGGTTGACCTGCTGGTCGGCCCGTATTCCGCGGTCCTAACCAACGCTGCCGCTGAGGTCGCCCGAGCTCACGGCAAGCTGCTGTGGAACCAGGGTGGTGCATCGCCGCAGGTATTTCAGCAGGGCAACCCCTGGGTTGTAGGGGTGCTTACCCCCGCTGATGATTACCTGACGGGGCTGCTGCCGGCGGTGCGGGAAGTGGCCCCAAACATCTCCACTGTCGGCATCCTGCGAGCGTCGACCGGGGCCTTTCCACGAGACGTTGCCTCCGGGGTGGAGCGGTCGGCCCGCGAGTTGGGGATTCGCGTGGTGCTGTCGCAGTCGTTCGACCCGGAGGGCGAGGATTCCGGCGGCCTCATCGACGCCGTCCGCAGTGCCGCCCCTGAAGTGCTGGTGGTCGTTGGCCGGTTTCAGAACGACCTGGCGCTGGCGGAACTACTGGCCGAGGCTGCACCGAATGTTGGCGCGGTGGCCGTAGTGGCTGCCGGTGTTGACGCCTTCCGGGAACGCCTGGGCGATAGGGCCGAGGGCTTCATCGGGCCCAGCCAGTGGGAACCGTCGGCCGGGTATGCGGTGGACTTCGGCCCCAGCGTAGAGGAAGTGCGAGCCTCCCTGAAACGGTCAGGGCATCCCGTCATTGACTATCCTATGGCTCAGGCCTACGCTGTCGGCGTGGTGATACAGCGGTGCATTGAAGAGAGCGGCTGCCTGGAAGATGGGGCATTGCGAGAGGCAGCCGCTTCTCTGGACTTCACCACGTTCTACGGACGGTTCCGAATCGATGCGGAGACGGGCCGGCAGGTCGGGAAGCCGTCGCTGCTGGTGCAGTGGCGAAAGGGCCGCAAGGTCATAGTCTGGCCACCCGAGGACCGGCAGGAGAGGCTCGCACACCCGTGGCGGAGACAACCTTGATGCTTGACGAGGGCTTACGATGAAGCTGGAAGGGCAGGTGGCAGTAATCACCGGGGCGGGTCGCGGCATTGGGCGGGCCATTGCCCTGGCGTATGCCAGAGAGGGGGCCAAGCTGGTGCTGGCGGCGCGCGGCGAGGCCGATCTGGATGATAGCGTCGCAGCCGTGGCGGACATTGGCGGTGAGGCCGTGGCCATCCGCACTGACGTCACCAGCCAGATGGGCACCGAACGCCTGGCACGGAGGACTGTGGAGCGGTTCGGGCGGATCGATATCCTGGTCAACAACGCCGGGACATCCGGACCCATCGGCTCGCTGCAGGACAACGACATCGCTGAGTGGGTGGACACGATCAACGTCAACCTGACCGGTACCTTCCTGGTCTGCCGGGCCGTGATCCCCGTGATGCTGGCGCAGGGTGGAGGCAAGATCATCAACCTGTCCGGCGCTGGTGTGGCCAATGCCTGGAGCAACATGTCGGCCTACTGCTCCAGCAAGGCCGCGGTAGTGCGGATGACCGAGGTGCTGGCGCAGGAACTGGACGGCAAGGGGATCACGGTCAACGCTCTCGGGCCTGGGTCGGTACACACGGGCATGTGGGAGAAGATGACGGAACAGGCTGCCGAGGCCGGGGCCGAATTCATCCACGAGCTGGGGCAGAGGGTGCTGTCGGGCGGGGGCGCCCCGATCGACGATTGCTCTGAGTTGGCCGTGTGGCTGGCGTCCGGCGAGAGCGGACCGCTGACGGGCAGGATTATCTCGGCGGCCGCAGACGACTTCCGGAACCTGGGGCCGAAGATCCCGGAAATCATGGAGGGGGACGCCTACACGCTCCGCGTGGTCAAATAACAGCATGCTCCGTGAGGGATCTCCGGGTCGAGTGGTCTGGTCCGGATAGATCACCCTGTTGTGCGAATGGGGCGGGTTTCAAACCCGCCCCTACTGTCTTCGTACTCTCAATTTGGAACCGTACCCATTCTCCGCGCCGGCGAACGGTCCGGAAAGCAGGTGGGGGCACTGCTGCCCCCACCTTGGTTTCTCCAGCTATTTTACTGGGCGGAACGGCAAGGGCTGTTAGGCCTCCAGCTTTACGGGGTTGCGCAGGACGCCGATGCCGCTGATGTCGATCTCGCAGACGGCGCCGGGGGCCATGTCCTGGGTGGAGCCGGGGGTGCCGGTGAAGATGCAGTCGCCAGCGTTCAGGGTGACGTACTTGGTGATGAACTCAATCATGGTGGGCACGTCGAAGATCAGGTCGCTGGTGCTCTGGTCCTGCTCGACGTTGCCGTTGACGCGGGTCTGCAGCCACTGGTCGGCTGGGTTGGCGTCGGTGTCGATCCAGGGGCCCATGGGCGAGAAGGTGTCGGCGGACTTGGCGCGCCACCAGTCGGAGTTGTTCTCGTTGCGGTCCTTGCGCTGCCAGTCGCGGGCGCTGACGTCGTTGCCGCAAGTGTAGCCAAGGACGTGGTTAAGGGCGTCTTCCTTGGAGACGTAGCGGCAGTCGTCCTTGATAACAACGACCATCTCGCCCTCGGCATCGAACCGCTGGACTTCCTTGGGGCGGATGATGGAGTCCTCGGGGCCGATGACGCTGGTGGGGGTCTTGTGGAAGACCATAGGGTACTCCGGACCAGGGCGATCGCCGATGTGGCTGGTGTAGTTCAGCCCCATGGCGAGGATCTTGCCCGGGACGACTGGAGCCAGCAGCTTGACGTCGGAGAGCTTGTGGACGTGGTCGGTCACCGTGAAATCCCCAAAGGGGCTGCCGTCGATGGCGGCGACGTTGTCGCCATCCACGACACCGAAGTGGACAGTTCCGTGGGCTTCATACCTGGCGATTTTCATCGATTTCTCCTAGCGAATCTGGACAGGATTTTTTGTTCGGCAAAGCCGGTTTATACGTTTCGAATGCCGAACAATTTTAACGCGCGGGGCATCGGTTGGCTACCAAGAGTGATGCGAGGCAGCGGGGCTATCGCATTTGGCTGAAAAGAATCCGTGGCTGGACGGTAAATCTTTCCAGCTATCCTGGAGGGGCAGACCTGCGGAGCGCGACCAAGTGTCCCGATGGGACTGAAATTTCCCACTCGTGTCCCATTTTGTCCCAAATTTACGTTCCGTCGTATCTGGACTTTGCCCAAATTGGCCAAAAATCTCGATTCCCGTCCCATTTCGTCCCATCCGGTCTTCGTCTGGCACCGAGGGACGGGGAAGTGGCTCCAAGCGCTGAGAGAGAAGTCCCTTAGAACTGTGCGAAAGTCCGCAATTTTGATCATGGAAGAGGCCGTCTACCGAGGGCGCGACAGAGAGAATACCACCTGTCACGAGAGGATATTATTCTGGTTTTCCGCTCATTTCCGCTCATTTACCACCACTGGATCGATGGTCCTGAGATTCTGCGTCGGCTGTCCCTAGGCGCTGTGCCGCGTTTGGGGGTCAAAGGGTGGATGATAGCCCACCTACTTGCCGATACAGAATAAAAGTTCGCATGAATGATTATAAGCGGGTGCAAGGAGGCTTGGCTATAGGCAATTGTCAGTGGCAGGACGATCGCGTCTTATTACTCAGCACACAAAATTGGTTTGAATGTCGGTGGATATGGGAGTGGCAGTGCCTCCTTCGGTTCCAGGTGCGAGGGTAGATGGGGGTTTGGATTCCCGCTTTCGCGGGAAAGACGACTTATAGGACCTTCGGCGTTTAAGACGCGATTGCCCTGTTGTCAGTGGCCCTGGTCCTTCAACCGGCGTTTCTGCGGCGGCCAGAGATCTCTCCCGCATGGATGGGATTCTCTGCTGAGCACGGGAGGACGGCCAGAGGGACTCCGGGGGACAACTGGGGGGCTTTTAATCGACCTGGCACGCGGGCGGCGGTAAGAACGGGATGTCCGGTGCAGGAGCGTTCTTCCGGCACGGCGCAGGGTCGGGGTTCAACCCGGCCCTGCGCTGAGCAGGAACCCATACTAAAATTGAAATACCGCTACCTGCTGTCCAGGTGCCAACGTCTAGTTTTCGACGACGATTTTGCCGTAGAAGTCGCGGTCCTGCATGGCCTGGTGGGCGGAGCCGACGTCGAATAGGGGGAAGACGCGGCCGGGGATGCCCCGGAGGGAGCCGT
Source organism: Dehalococcoidia bacterium (assembly GCA_965215675.1). Classification (GTDB taxonomy): domain Bacteria; phylum Chloroflexota; class Dehalococcoidia; order Lucifugimonadales; family UBA3495; genus VXOI01. Next base: position 1,863,001 of record OZ244112.1, read on the forward strand.
TGCGCACCACTTTCATGAAATCGGCGAAGGTGCGGTTGCTGCGTCCCCCGCTGCCAATGAGGTGCAGTGGCTTGCTCTGGAGCAGCGACAGGTTGAGGTCGGCGTGGGCGCCGGAGGTGACGCCGGTGATGACGAGGCGGCCGCCAGCCTTGAGGGAGAGCAGGTTCTGCTCCCAGACATCGGCTCCCACGCAGTCAAACACGAGGTCCACGCCCTGGCCGCCGGTGAGATCCTTTACGCGTTCGCTGAAGTTGGGTGACTCGCGGTAGTTGATGACCTCGTCGGCGCCCCACTCCTGGGCGGTTTCGAGCTTCCACTGGATGCCGGCGGTGGTTATGACGCGGGCGCCCATCATCTTGGCGATCTGGATGGCCATGCTACCGACGCCGCTGCCCGCCGCCTGCACCAGCACGTCGTCCCACGGGCGGATCTGTCCCTGGGTTACGAGGCAGTGCCAGGCGGTGTGGGCCGCAATGGGCAAGGAGGCGGCCTCGGTGAACTCCATATCATCGGGAATGACGTGGGCATTGATGGCCGGAGCGGTGATGTAGTCGGCGTGGCCTCCGTCCAAGTCTACTCCCAATCGCTTCTGGTTTGGGCACCATTGGTCGTTGCCTATCCTGCAATGAGCACAGTTGCCGCACGTGACCCGGTTGTTCAGGATGACGCGGTCGCCTATTTTCAGCGATGTATGGGCTGCGGGGCTGATGGCCACCACTTCACCGGCGATGTCGCAGCCCATGATGCGGGGCAGGGGGCCGTTGTAGGTGCGCCCCTCGCGCAGGTTCAGATCGAGGTGGTTGAGGGCGCTGGCGCCGACTCGCAGCATTACCTCTCCGGGGCCTACCTCGGGGTCAGGGCGGTCGCCGTATACCAGCTTGTCGGTGCCACCGTGCTCGTTGATGAAGACAGCTTTCATTTCTGGCTCTCCGTTTATATCGTTAATATTCAGCGCATTAACCGGGACACGAATGGGCAAATAGTAAAATCAAGGCAGTTACTTTGAAATGATACTCAAGGCGTAAACCAGCGTCAAAGAAAGTATGGAGCGTGCAGGGCAATCGCGTCTTATTACTCAGCACATAATATTGGTCTGGATGGCGGTGGATATGGGAGTGGCAGTGCCTCCTTCGGTTCCGGGTGCGAGGGTAGACGGGGTATGGATTCCCGCCTGCGCGGGAATGACGAGTTATAGGGCCTCCGGTGTTTAAGAGGGTGTGTGACAAAGTGCAATCAAGTTGGTTTGAGCCTTTTGAGCATCAGGTGGACCATCGCTATATGAACCCAGGTCTCACCGGTTTCTGGCAGTTCCTCGTAGTCCTTGCTGAGCCGTCGGCATCGGCTGAGCCAGGCCAGCGTCCGTTCAACCACCCATCTGCGAGGCAGCACCTCGAACTGGTGGCTGTCCGGTCTCCGGCGCACCACCTTCAGCAACCATCCTCCAGTCTCCCAAGCCCACGCCACCAGCCGACCGGCATAGGCCGCATCCGCCCAGATGACTTGGAGCCTGGGGAACCGGCCCAGCAGCTTGGCCAGCACCAGCCTGGCCCCGTCCCGGTCTTGGATGTTGGCGGCGTGAATCACCACGGCCAAGAGCAGCCCGGTGGTGTCCACTACGATGTGGCGCTTGCGCCCGGACACCTTTTTGCCGGCGTCGTAGCCGCGAGGCCCCCTTTTTCCGTGGTCCTCACCGATTGGCTGTCGATGATTGCCCCGCTGGGAGTGGCATCCCGTTCCTCGCTCTCCCGGACCATGGGACGCAGTGCGTCCAAAACCCGCTCCCAAGTGCCGTCCCTGCGCCATTTCCGGAAGTACCACCAGACCGTGCCCCAAGGAGGCAGGTCGTGGGGCATCATTCGCCAGGAAATACCGCCACGCAACACGTACAGGATGCCATTCACAACCTCCCGCAGGTGCACGGTTCGGGGGGATGTCCCCTGGGTGAAACCGGGGGCAACAGGGGTTCCAACAAGCCCCATTGGGCATCGGTCAAATCAGTGGGATACGCTCTTCGATCCATACTCCAAAGTTACAGACTACCCACAAACCACACCAAGCTGTTCCACTGCAAGTTTCGACAATTGTCACACACCCTCTAAGACGCGATTGCCTTGGGAAGCTTGGCAGGGCAATCGCGTCTTATTACTCAGCACATAAAATTGGTCTGAATGGCGGTGGAGATGGGAGTGGCAGTGCCTCCTTCGGTTCCGGGTGCGAGGGTAGACGGGGTTCGGATTCCCGCCTGCGCGGGAATGACGAGTTATGGGGCCTCCGGCGTTTAAGACGCGATTGCCCTGTATGGAGCGTGCAGGGCAATCGCGTCTTATTACTCAGCACATAATATTGGTCTGAATGGCGGCGGAGATGGGAGTGGCAGTGCCTCCTTCGGTTCCAGGTGCGAGGGTAGACGGGGTTTGGATTCCCGCCTGCGCGGGAATGACGAGTTATAGGGCCTCTGGTGTTTAGGACGCGATTGCCTTGATGGAGCGTGGGGAGCGTCGGCTTCCGGGTGATGGAGCCGTTTATCAGCCCGCGGGGGTTGCCCTGACTGGCATTGACGCATGGCTCCTGATTCCCGCCCGTGCTTTCCAGAGGACGTACTTCTTGAGAACGACGAATTGCAGGCAGGCAAGACACCTTTAGGGGAACGCTTCCCGGAGTACGCGTATGTTGTCCTCAAATCAGGTCTTCAGGTTTCTGGGGGAATTGAAAGCGGCGTATGGGGGATTCACGTGGGAGTCGGAACTGTGGGCCCGGGATGTATGGCGCCGCAGCCCTTACCGGACGCTGGTGCTGTTTGGCCTGAGCGCGCGGACGAGGGATGCCCTGCTGGTTGAGATGTGCCGTGAATTCTTTCGTGTCCTACCCCGCGCCCCGGACCTGGCGGAAGCCGGTGCTGGAGCAGTAGACGTGGTTGGCCATACGGTCAGGCCTGGGCAGTTGCCGTTTGTGGCGTCCATGGCGCTTTCGTTGTCGGAGGGGGTGCCACGGAGCCGGGAGGGACTTCTGGGGATCAAGGGAGTGGGGGCCAAGATATCGGAATGCGTGATGGCGTACGGGTGGGGAGACGAGGCGCTGCCGCTGGACGCCAACTGTGTCAGGGTGCTGGAGCGGGTGTTCGGCCTTGAATATGGGCGCAGTAATCCCGCACCGTTGCGCGACGGGCTAAAGACGGTCTATCTTAACGAATCCAAGAGGTTCGTCGACCTGTCCATTAGAATGGTGGACATCCACGAGATCCTGCGACTGCACGGGCAGGTCTGCTGCACGAGAACTCCGGACTGCGGCCGATGCCCAGTGAGCAGGTGCGAGTCGCGGAGGGTGCCTCGGGATGGCTCCAAGGAATTGGATGTACCGCCGACGATGTGGGATGACTGGAGGGAGTTGATCAATGAGCCTGTCTCAGTTTGACATAAGCGGCAAAGGGTGCTGGTGGTCGGCGCGGGTCGCGGCATCGGTAAGGGAATTGCCCTCGCTTTCGCCGAAGCGGGAGCGGACGTTGCGGTCACCAGCCTGAACCCTGCCACGGTGGGACAGGTGGCCGAGGAGGTGCGGGCCCTGGGGAGGACAGCGCTGCCCCTGACAGGCGACGCCACCAAGGCCGCAGACATGGAGCGGATCGCCGCTGATACGCTGCGGGAATTCGGCCACGTCGACACGCTGATCAACTGCGTGGGGGATGCCATCCGCAAGCCAATTGCCGCCCTGCCCGATGGGTCGGAGGGGATGAGCGAGGAGGAGTGGCACTTCGTGGTTGACGTGAACCTTACCGAAGCGTTCCAAGGATGCCGGGCCCTTGGGCCGCACCTGCTGGAACGAGGCGGTGGGAACGTGATCAACATCTCCGGGTTTGCGTCGTTCCGCGGGCGGGCGCGGTCGGCGGCCTATGATGCCGCGAAGGCAGGGTTGATGCGCTTCACGGAGAGCCTGGCGCAGGAATGGGCTCCCTACAGCGTGCGAGTCAACTGCGTCGCCCCCGGATACTTTCCCGACCCGGAGCAGTTGTCGGCGGAGGCCTACCTTGGCCGGCAGGAGCAGGCGAAGGGGCAGGTGCCGTTGGGCCGTCTCGGCGAGCTGAAGGAACCAGGTTATCTATGCGTCTTTCTCGCGTCGCCAGCGGCGTCGTATATTACAGGACAGACCTGGGCCGTGGACGGCGGGGTCAGCATAATGTCGCCATAGCTGTTATCTTTCCAAGAAACCGTGGAACAATTGGGGACGTTTCACAATTCCCAGTAACGGAGGCAACCCGCGATGATGAATTACCAGCTGCTGGTACCGGGACTATTGGACCGGGCCGACATCTATTTTCCGCACAAGCAGATCATCACCCGCGAGGGCGACGGCGTTCACCGGTATACCTACCGGGACCTGAAAGGGCGGGTGAACCGGCTGTGCAACGCGCTTGAAGGCCTTGGGGTCGGCAAGGGCGACAGGGTTGGCACGTTCGGATGGAACACATACCGGCACCTGGAAGCCTATTTCGCGCCGCCGACGATGGGAGCAGTAACCCACACCACCAACATCCGGCTGTCTCCCGATGATCTGACGTACATAGTCAATCACGCCGGGGACAAGGTGATGCTGGTGGACCCCGACCTCGTCCCCGTACTCGAGCCGCTGGCCCCCAGGCTGGAGAATGTCGAGCACTTCGTGATCCTGACCGATGATTCCAGCTTCCAGACGTCGCTGCCTTCGGCGCACATCTACGAGGACCTGCTGGAGGGTGCGTCTGACATCTACCACCGTCCGGCCCTGGACGAGAACGACCCGGCGGGGCTCTGCTACACGTCGGCAACGACCGGGAGGCCCAAGGGCGTTACCTACACCCACCGGGCGCAGATACTGCACGCGATGATGGAATGCTCGGCCGACTCGGCAGGGGTGCGAGAGCGGGACGTGGTGATGGCGGTGGTGCCGATGTTCCACGCCAACAGCTGGGGCGTACCGTACTCGGCGACGATGACCGGGGCGACCCAGGTGCTGACGGGCGTTCGCCCCGACCCCGCCTCCATCTGCCGGTTGATCAACGACCACCGGGTCTCCATCAGCCTGGGCGTTCCCACGATCTGGGTGGGGATGCTGGACTTCCTTTCGCGCACCGAGGAGGAGTTTGACCTTTCCTGCCTGCGGATGGTGGTGAGCGGCGGCTCGGCGGTGCCGCGGAGCATGATCCAGGCGTTCAAGGAGCGGCTGGACATCGAACTGGTGCAGGCCTACGGGATGACGGAGGCCACACCGCTGGTGTCCTTCAACCGCATGGGCAGCCACCTGGACGGGCTGGGAGACGAGGACAGGCTGACTGAGCAGGGCAAGCAGGGCACACCGGTATACGGCGTGGAGATGCGGGTGGTCGACGAGAACGGGGTGGACCTGGACTGGGACGGCGAGCAGCGGGGCGAGCTGCTGTTCCGGGGTCCCTGGATCGCTGCGGAGTACCTGAACGACCCGCGCAGCGACGAGACGTTCATCGACGGCTGGTACCACAGCGGGGATATCGCCTCGCTGGACCGGTGGGGCAACATCCAGATCGGGGACCGGGTCAAGGACATGGTGAAGAGCGGCGGGGAGTGGATTTCGTCGGTCGACTTGGAGACGGCGATCATCGCCCATCCGGGGGTGCTGGAGGCGGCGGTGATTGCCATTCCGCACCCGACGTGGCAGGAGCGCCCGATCGCCTGCGTGGTGGCGAACGCCGAGTACCGGGACTCGCTGGACAAGGGCGAGGTGCTGGACTTCATCCGGCCGCGCTTCGCGTCCTGGTGGATTCCCGACGATGTGGTGTTCATCGACGAGATCCCCAAGACCAGCGTGGGGAAGTTCGACAAGAAGGTGCTTCGCGACCGGTTCCAGGATCACCAGGCGGGACGCTAAGCCCCGGGGCACTCCCAATACATAAGACCCTCGCTGAGGGTCTGTATTACAGCGTAACCGAGGCCAGAGAGCGCCGGGTCAGGGTATATTCCGCCCGGCGCTTTCGTTTTCCTGGGAGGCGCTGAGGAGGCGATTGATCTCGTTTCTTGCTTCCTGCCTGCGGCGGAAGGTGAAAAAGACGTAACCCAGGAACACCACGCCAGTAACGACAAAGGCGGCGATCAGGTAGGAGAGGTTGGAGGGGGGCAACCCCATCTGCAGCAGCTGAATCATCTCAGTCTATTGGCGCTGACGCCTTCAAGAGTATGCGGGGTGCTCTAGGCTTCGGCTGAGCGGCCCTGTCGCCTCAACTGGAACCGGGTGCGGCTCAGTTCGTCCTCGGTGTTGAGCGTGGCCATTCGTTCCATGATGAGCCAGATGGAAAGGGCCAAAAAGGCGATGAGGGAATACATCAATACCATGTTCATAGTGCCGCTAAGTGACCCGCTCTCGGAGAGCGGCCCAACCACCTGCGGCGGATGGATCGAGCGCCACCACTGCACTGCGAAATAGACGATGAAGGCGTCGACGGAGCCGATGATACCGACCACTGCGGACAAGACTGCGGCCTTGGAGCGATTGGAGGTAAATGCCCGCACCATCAGGTAGCCTGCGTAGATAAACCACAGAACCAGCGTCAGGGTGAGGCGAGGTTCCCAGGTCCACCAGACGTTCCATACGGGCTTGGCCCAGAGGATTCCGGTAATCAGGGCCAGTGAGACGTATACGAAGCCGACTTCGCCCGCAGCGACGGCCATTCTGTCCCATCGGCCGTTCCGGGTCTTCAGGAACATCACGCTGCCGATGAAGACCACCACGAAGGCCACGAGGGAGAAGATGGCGATAGGGACGTGGATATAGAGTGCGCGCTGCACGTTCCCGAGGTTGGCGTCGGTGGGCGCCACCGCAAAGATCATGTAGAGGTCAACCAGCAACAGGAGGCCGGCGATGATGCCCACGGCCGTCCTTGGGCTGAGTTTCCATCCTCGCCGGGACGTCGACACTTCTCCGACGCCGCCGACGATTCTATCCGCGTCTGCCAAAACCTGCTAATCCTCTACGATATACGAAAATACCCACGGACATATTAACAGAAACAGGGCGTCGAAAACTCCGATAAGCGGCAGCCACCGTCCTAGCCCCACGAAGGTCTCACCACCCACCGCGCGGGTGGAGGCCTCCACAGCAGCCAGTATCACCGGCAAGACTATGGGAAAGAAGAGCACGGGCAGCATTATTTCCCTTGAGCGGGTCTGGGCCGCAAGGGCGGAGAACAACGTCCCGATCAGCGCGAAACCGAGAGTGGCCAGCAGTATGGTCGCGCCCAGAGTCCACGACAGGGCAGAGAACCCCAGCATGACCGCATATGCGGGCAGCAGGACTGCCTCGATCAGCAGCATGAACATGAAGCTGGTTGCCGCCTTGGCCAAGAAAATTGCATCGCGGCTGATGGGGGAGACCAGCAACCCTTCAAGCGCTCCCGCCTCCTGCTCCCGGGCGAAGGCGCGGTTCATGGCGATGGTGGCGGAGAAAGCGAAGCCCACCCACAGGATCCCGGGGGCCAGCCTGGCGGCCTGCCCAGGATCAGGGTCAAGGGCGAAACTGAAAACGACCACCAGCAGCAGGCCAAACACGACTACCGAGGCGACGAGCTCCCGCGAACGAACCTCGAGCACGATGTCTTTCCAGATCATCGTTGCTATTGGCCCGAGGAATCCTTTCACAGACCAACTCCCCCGGAAAGGGACCGCGCGAGAGCCTGCTGAATATCATCATCGTCGCCCTCGGCCATGGTCAGCTTGCCGCCGGATAGCACCGCGGCCCGATGGCCCCAGGCCAGACCCAGTTCGACATCGTGGGTGGTGAGGGCGGCAGAGCGTCCCCCGGAGGTCCAATCGGACAGCAGTTCGCTGAGCATCTGTCGCGAGTCGCGGTCGAGTCCCGCCTCGGGTTCATCCAGCAGCAGAAGGTCCGGCTCGTGCAGGATGGCGCGGGCGATGGCCGTCCGCTTCTGCATGCCGTTGGACAGGGTACGAACGCGGTGGTTGGCCCGTGCAGAGAGGCCGACACGTTCGAGGGCAGCGCCCACGCGGGCCTCGCGATTCCCGATGCTATAGAGACGGGCGTAGTAGTTCAAGTTTTCGGCAGGGGTGAGGTCGTCGTAGAGGAAGCTGCGGTGCCCAACAACCCCGATGCGCCGCCTGACCTCGGCGGTCTGGCGGCGCAGGTCATGGCCTGCAATGCGCACCGTGCCCCCGTCAGGGCGAACGCTGGTGGACAGGATTCGCAAGAACGTAGTCTTGCCCGCGCCGTTGGCCCCGAACAGCGAGAGGGTTTCTCCCCATGGAACAGTTAGGTCGAGGTCCCAAAGGACCGGCCATTCGCGGTAGCTTTTTTCCAGGCCTTCGACCACGATGGCGAATTCCGACCGTTCCGGGATCAATGCGCCGCCATCGCGTTGGCAGGGATGGAGCCATTTGTTATCATTATCACAATGTCGCGGCGGAGAATCCCGCCGACTGCGGAGTTTCTGTTGAACGCACAGGCCGAGGAACTACAGGATTCGGGGTCTCGCTCCAATCGCACCCGCTTCATCATTGTGGCTGTGGTGGTGGTATTGGCTCTGGGGTTCATGATCTGGGCGGCCTTTGGCGAGAACACCCGCTACTTCCTGACGGTTAGCGAGTTTAACAGCAAAACCGAAATTCACGACGGGCAGATGGTTCGCGTTTCCGGGATGTTGGTGGAAGGTTCCTTCGAACGCGGGAACAAGTCGACCATCTCTCACTTCCAGTTGACCGACAAGGAGGGGCTGAGCGTCGAATCTGCGCTGCTTCTGGCCCAATATGAAGGAGTGCTGCCGGACCTGTTCTTCAATCCCCATTCTGAAATCATACTGGAAGGCAGTTACAATGCCGGCGGGGTCTTCCATGCAAACGAGATCCTGGTCAAGTGTCCTTCCAAGTATGTCGACCTTGAAGAGCAGGAGTATGAGGAGCCGGCATATTCCAATACCTGAACCTCTCACTGAAATCGTCTGAGTAAAAATGGGAATCCCCGCCACATGGCGGGGATTCCTTTTGTCTCCGAATCGCGAATGTGCCCCGGGCTAGAATTCGAAGGCGGTCATCAGCTCTTCGGCAGAGCGGGCCCGGGCAGTGTCCCACATGGTTTCCACACGATGCCCCAAGGAGGGCCGCGACTCGTCGTTGTAGACCACACCAACGGGCAGGCCGCCGCGCTGCAACAGGTCGAAGGCCGCGCCCTTGCTGGAACTGTCGTGTTCTTCGGGTACATCCCACAAAGTCGGCTCAATGCCCTTGCGGGGGTTGCCCTTCAGTTCCTCGAACGTGTCGTTGTAGGTGGTGCAGGGAGACTGCACGTGAACTATGGAGAATCCCTCGTGTTCCATGCCCTGCTTGATCAGTTGGGAAAGCGGCCTTGGCTGTCCGGAGAACCCGGAGGCCACGAAGGAAACGCCGAGGGTCAGATACAGCTCGAGCGGGTTTATCTGGGCCTCGATCTTACCGTAGGGAGTGGAACTGGTTATGACACCCAGCTTGGTCGTCGGCGAACTCTGGCCCTTGGTTAGGCCGTAGACGCCGTTATCCATAATAACTGCGGTGATGTTCACGTTGCGGGATGCCTGGGGCCCGATGTGTTCGCCGCCGATGCTGAGGAAGTCCCCATCGCCGGCCACCACGACCACATTGAGCTCGGGCCGGGCCATCTTTACACCCATTGCTATGGGCAGGGAGCGGCCGTGAATTCCGTGCATGCCGTAAGGCTGGTCGCCCTCCAGCAGATGGACCAAGTTGCCGGAACAGCCGATACCGGCCACCACCACGTTGTTTTCCATAGGAAGACCGGTCACTTCCAGCCGGTCGATCATTGCCAATTCCATTGCGCGGCGAACTCCGAAGTCGCCACAGCCCGGGCACCATTTGAAATCGTATTCAGGGTTCTTCTTGCTCATACCCCTACAGCCTCCGTCAGCCGGAAGTTGGTCATCTCCGAAATCTTTTCCACCAGGCTGCGCGCCTTGAAGGGCAACCCGGTGTATTGGGTAATGGACACGGCCTTGATCCCTCCTCCTCTCAAGATCTGAGAGAACTGGCCCTGGTAGTTCAGCTCGGGAACTATGACCAAGTCCTTCTGCTTGAGTTCTTCCAAGAGTTTTGGTGGAAGGGGGTTCAGGTATATGGTGTAGTACCACCCCAGCGGCGCGCCCTGCTGATTCAAAATGTCGAAGGCCTCGCGAGTGGGTCCCTTGCTTCCGCCCCAGGGCAGCAGCGCGACGTTGTGCTCGTTGCCCTCGCTCTCGTAGTCGTCTTCTTCCAGCAACTTGATCTTGCTGAAACGGCGCTCCGTCATCTGGATGTGGCGCTCAGGCAGGTGGGTCGTGTCGCCGATGTCGTCGTGTTCACTGCCATTGGCCACGTAGGCACCGGGGCCGCCGGGCAGAGGCATGGGCGAGAGCTCGTGGCCCGCATACCTTTGGTAACCGTTGTTGCCCTCGTAGACCCAACGCTTGGTCTGCTTGACCTTGCTGAGGTCGGGCTTGCGGATGTTCTGGGAGCGTTCCGCCAGAGCCATCTCGGACATGAGGATCACGGGACCTTGGTATTTTTCGGCCCATTCTATGGCCTTGATTGCGCCGTAGAAACACTCCTCCACTGTTCCCACCGCGATTACGGGCAGCCGCACATCGCCGTGGGCAGGAAACATGCAACTCATCAGGTCGGACTGCTCGGTCTTGGTGGGCAGGCCGGTGGCCGGACCGCCACGCTGAACGTCAACCACCACCAGCGGGATCTCGGCGACCCAACTTAGTCCCAGCCCCTCGCTCATCAGCGAAACGCCGGGGCCGGCGGTGGCGGTCATTGCCCGTTTTCCAGCATACCCGGCGCCGATGAGACCGGTGATAGACTCGATCTCCGAGCTAACCTGGTAGGCAAACCGGTCCTTACCCACGAGGTGGCGTTCCATGTACAGAAGGATCGGCGTAGCGGGGGAGATGGGGTAACCGACGTAGAAATCCAACCCGCCGGCGATTGCACCCAGGGACAGCGCCTCGTTTCCCTTGATCATCAACTGCTGGTAGTCGGGCATCTGCGAGGGAGCCAGCTCACCGAGGCTGAAGCCGCTCTGGGCGATGTGTTCGCGGCCGAGGAGGAGGGCTTCGATGTTGGAGCGAATGACCTCGTCGTCGCCATCGCGGCCGCGGTTGAAACGCTTCTCCACAAACTCCTGAAGGAATTCGTGGGGCATATTCACTAGGTGGGCGAGGGCTCCCATGATGACCATGTTGCCCGCGCGGTTGTTGCCCGTTGAGCGGGCCAGTTCTTCGATTGGTAGGCCGAAAGCACGGGAGTCGCCCTCCAACTCGAACTCCGTGGAGTTGAAGATGACGACGCCGTCTTCACGCACTTCGGAGGCATGACTATCGTAGGCTTCCTGGTTGAAGGCTACCAGGACGTCGATGTCATCTCCCGGCGCCAGGACCGGGTCGACCGAGATGCGGGCCTGCGTCCAAGTGGGGCCACCCAGAATCTGGGAAGGGAAGGTGGCGAACGTAAGGGCGTGATAGCCCACCTGGGTGGAGGACTGGGCCAAGCCTTCGGCGGAAGTCACGACACCCTGTCCGCCTTCGCCAGCGAACCGAACGACGAAATCACGCATTTGCATATGGGGAGGCCTCCCAGCTCACAGTGAGGAGCGGAAAAGATTGAAAGACAGCCGCATAGCCTGCGGGGTTAAAGGAAGAAGGAAAAGACCTAACGGGGGGAGAAAAGAAGCAATCCCGATTTGGATCGGGATGTTCAACTGCAACGGTCATGACAGCGTACGAGTTGTTTCCCCTGAAAATTCCGGCCGCCATGGGTGAGCTTAAAGCAGGCTCAGCAATACGACCGATTTTCGCGGCGGTCTAAGCCAATCGACTATACACCGAGCGATTTTCCTTGTCAACGAATTACGCAACGGTGGCAGGGTTTAGATTCAGGTGGTCGAATTGTGTCGTGATGCTGTCACTCTGTCCGGCGTTGCCTTGGCGGTCCGGATTTTCGAACCGCGCCACCTGGGTGCGGACCAGTCCGGAGGTGGACCTGCGCCGACAACGCGCCAGAGGGGTGTCTCAACACGGGATTGCCCCGGATGGGCACCACCCAGGGAAGTGTGCATTCCTGTGCAATTTTCCACGAACGTAAGTCTCAATAAGGGATCTTGCCATCCGCGCGGGGCGACTTGGAGGGGGATGTCGCGACGCGGGTGGCAAAATGAAAATGCTGAATTCCCGCTCTCCAGTAACGGCATATCCTGATTTCGGCGGATGGTGGGGTTGCAATCGCAAGCCAGATGCAATAAAGAACATGTGTGCGATTATACGGGAGCGGAACCTGATTTGGAAAGGGGCAAGTGTCAGAAGACAGTGTTCCGAATCGAGTGGTGGAGTTACACCTCCAGACAGCAAGCATGTGGCCCTGGATTCCCGTCCCGGACCAAGTCGTGGATGACGTTGGTTTGCGGGAGCGACGGCTGCACCGGCGAAGGACCATGTATCTTGAAGTGTTATCCTCAGCGGCCAACCATCGCAGATCCCATCACTCGTCGCCCGATGCCGCATGGGGGCGACCCGCGTGGACCCTCGAGGCCAACGATTGGTGACGCCAGGCTCATTGTTGGCTTTTTTAGCCTTGTGCTAGAATCGGCGCATGGATGACCTTAAGTACTGGGTGGCGCTCAGTTCCGTCCCGCAGATGGGAACGGTCCGTTTCCGCCGCCTGGAATCATACTTTGGCACTCTCGAGGACGCTTGGAAGGCTGGGCCCGCCCAATTGCGGGAAGCCGGCTTGGACTGGCGCACGGCCCGGGAGGTAGTGGCGGCGCAACAGGATGCCGATCTCTCACGGGAAATGGATGCCCTGGAACGGGCTGGAGTGACTGCCGCCCATTGGAACAGCGACGACTACCCTGCTCGCCTCAAGGAAATCCCTGACCCGCCTCCGGTTATATACTATCTGGGTGAAATACTGCCGGAGGACGAATTCTCCGTTGCCGTAGTGGGCACCCGCAATCCCACCAGCTACGGGAGGGAGGCAGCCTCGGCGCTCAGCCGGGACTTGGCATCGGTAGGGATCACCATAGTGAGCGGTCTGGCCCTGGGGATTGACGGCGTTTCCCATCGTGCGGCGCTGGAATGCGGCGGCCGGACCATCGCCGTGGTTGCCGGAGGCCTGGACAGCGTATACCCGAAGGAGCACGCGGGCCTGTTCCGCCAGATCCAGGGGCAGGGTGCGGTGATCAGCGAACACAGGCTAGGTGTTCGCCCCGATGCCCGCAACTTTCCGCGACGCAACCGTCTGATCAGCGGTATGACGCTGGGCACCCTGGTCGTGGAGGCGGGAGAAGGCAGTGGTACCCGCTGGACGGTACAGCAGGCCCTGGAACAGGATCGCGAGGTGTTCTGCGTACCAGGCAACATCTTCTCGCCAGCCAGCAAATATACCAATCGCATGATAAAAGAGGGCGCTAAACTGGTTGCGGAATACACCGATGTTTTGGAAGAATTGAAGTTGCCCGAATTAAGACGGCGGGAAACTGAACCTCCTGCCGTTCAGCAACCATTGGAAGCCCAGGAAATCAGGGAAAGTGAAATGGAGGGGGACCTGGAGGGTCTGGATGAGGAGGAGTCGGCGATACTGTCTCGTCTTTCCGGCGATCCGGTACACGTCGATGATCTTTGCAGACAAACCGGGATGCCCATTGCAACGATAACCAGTATGTTGACATTATTGGAACTCAAAGGGAAAGTGGCCCAGATTGGTACCATGCACTACATCCGGGCGTCCGCCGTGGAGGTGATGCATGGCGCGTAAGGCAAGCACAGACAGCAACAGTTCGTCCAGTGCCGAGAGTCCGGCCAAGACGACCCGGAAAAAGCCAGCGACCGCTTCTGCCGGAAAGAAGACCGCGGCGACAACCAGAGCCGCGGCGAGCAAAAAGGGTGCCGCTGCCACTGCGAAAAACGGCAAGGCCTCAGCGCGATCCAGCGGCAAGGGTACAAAGGCGCCTGCCAAAGTCGCTCCGATCAAGACCAAGGGGAAAGACCTGGTCATTGTGGAGTCGCCTGCCAAGGCCCGCACCGTGGGCCAGATCCTGGGGAACAAGTATGTTGTAACTGCCTCACAGGGGCACGTCCGCGACCTGCCGCAATGGCGCTTTGGCGTGAACATAGAGGAGGACTTCGCCCCGTCCTATGAGGTCGTGAAGGACAAGAAGGACCTTGTCAGCCAGCTGAAGGCGGCGGGGGACTCTGCCAACGACATCTACCTGGCAACCGACCCCGACCGGGAAGGGGAGGCAATTTCGTGGCATCTCCAGGAGGCGGCCGCCTGGGAGGGCCGCCTGACGCCGCCAAAGCGGGTAGTGTTTCACGAGATCACCAAGGACGCGGTGGAGGAGGCCTTCAACCATCCCCGCGAAATCGACATGCAGCTGGTCAATGCCCAGCAGGCGCGGCGGATACTTGACCGCCTGGTTGGCTACCAGATCAGCCCGTTGCTCCGAAAGCGGGTGCAGCGCGGCGTGTCGGCGGGTCGGGTGCAGTCGGTGGCCCTGCGAATGGTCTCGGACCGTGAACGCGAGATAGCGGCCTTTGTTCCCGTGGAGTCGTGGACCCTCGACGTTAAACTCCGCAAGGAAGACCAGAACATCCAGTTTTCCGCCCAGTTGCGCTCGGTGAAGGGACAGCGGGCCCGGCTGACCATTTCCAAGGAAGAGGATGCTCGCCGCTATGAGGCTGAACTTGACGGCGCCAAGTACGCCGTGGCCGAGGTCAGCAAGCGGGACGTCCGGCAGCGGCCAGCCGCGCCTTTCACCACGAGCACCATGCAGCAGGAGGCGGGGCGCAAGCTGCGGTTCACCTCGCAGCGGACCATGTCGGTGGCTCAGCAGCTTTACGAGGGGCTGAACGTCGGCGACGGTGGGTCGATCGGCCTGATCACCTACATGAGAACCGACTCGACGCAGGTGGCTGCCTCGGCGGTTACCGAAACACGGGAGTACATCGCTGGGCGGTACGGCAAGGAGTTTCGTCCCGACAAGCCGCGGGTCTACAGCCGCCGTTCCAAGGCAGCGCAGGAGGCCCACGAGGCGATACGCCCCACGTCCATACACCGAGACCCGACGTCCATGAAGGCGTACCTGAACTCGGAGCAGTTGCGCCTGTACACGCTTGTCTGGGAGCGGATGCTGGCCAGCCAGATGTCTGACGCCGTATCGGAATCCACCACGGTCGACATTGATGGAGCCTGCCGGGATTCGGGAAACGTGTACAACTTCCGAGCGACCGGCTCCGTGCTCAAATTCGCCGGATTTCGGACGGTCTACCTCGAAGGGCGCGACGAGACAACCGACGCGGACGAGGCGAAAACGCTGCCGCGCCTGGAGGCTGGGGATCCGTTGCTTTCCGAAGGCCTGAGCGCCAACCAACACTTCACTGAGCCGCCTCCAAGGTTCTCTGAGGCCACTCTGATCA
Organism: Dehalococcoidia bacterium; assembly: GCA_965215675.1. Classification (GTDB taxonomy): domain Bacteria; phylum Chloroflexota; class Dehalococcoidia; order Lucifugimonadales; family UBA3495; genus VXOI01. The sequence goes on from OZ244112.1 coordinate 1,878,452, forward strand.
AGGCGATGGAGGAAAGGGGCATTGGCCGTCCCAGCACCTACGCGCCGACGATTGGCACTCTGCTCGGCCGTTATTACGTGGAGCGCAAGCAGAGCCGCCTGTTCCCAACTACGCTGGGCCTTACGCTCTCGGACCTGCTGACGGAGTACTTCCCCGGCGTGATGAACCTGGATTTCACAGCGGGAATGGAGGAAGAACTGGACGCGGTATCCCGCGGGGAACGTGGCTGGGTGCCCATGCTGGGCGAGTTCTATGGCCCGTTCCGGGACGCGCTTGACAATGCAACCGAGTCAATGCCCAGGGTGCGACTGGAGGAGGAAACAGACGAGGTCTGTGACGACTGCACCAAGCCCATGGTCATCAAGATCGGCCGGTTTGGGCGTTTCATGTCCTGCACGGGCTACCCCGACTGTAAGGGAACCAAGCCCATCTTGAACAAGATCGGCGTGGTCTGCCCGGACTGTGGCGGCGATCTGGTGGAACGCAGGGCGCGTGGACGGGGCGGCCGGCCCTTCTGGGGCTGCTCCCGCTATCCAAACTGTGAGTTCATCATGAACCGCAAGCCGGTGCCCAACCCCTGCCCGGAATGCGGCAAGCTGATGGTACAGATGAACCGCAACACCGTGGCCTGCACCTCATGCAGCTGGCAGGAGTCGTCCGGCGCTGATGGGGCAAGCGAGCCTGCGGGAACCAGCCAAGCCGAGGAGCTGGTGGGCGTTGGCGACTAGCCCCACGGCGGAGGTGGTCGCCGGAGCGGACGTTCCCGGAAACGTCGCAGAGTTCGACTCCTACCTGGAGCGTTTCCCATACTATCTGCGTGGGCAACGGGGGCTCTCGGAAAACACCGAGAGAGTTTACCTCGCGGACCTGCAGGCCTTTCGGGAATTTCTCCTTAAGGACGACCTGTCGCTGCGGGACATGGATCGCGCCACCCTGCGTGGCTACCTGGCGTGGCTTGCGACACCGCTCAGGGAAGGCGGCAAGGGATACGAGCGGGTGAGCGTATCCCGCAAGCTGACCGTTCTGCGCTCGTTCTACCTGTTCCTGGTGCAGGAAGGCATGTTCCAGTCCACGCCCGTCCCTTCCGGGCGGAGCTTCCGGCTGAAGGTTGCCAAGTCGTTGCCGACCTTCCTGGGGCACAAAGAGGCCGAACGGCTATTGGACGCACCCGATGATTCCACTTCTATGGGAGTGCGGGACAAGGCGATCCTGGAACTGCTGTACAGCTGCGGTGTCAGGCTGGCTGAGATCCACGGGATGAATCTGCCCGACATCAATTTCGGACAGCGGTCGATACTGGTCCGCGGCAAGGGGAACAAGGAGAGGGAGGCGCTGTATGGCGTGCCCGCCGAGACCGCGCTGATGCGCTACCTTAACGAAGTCCGGCCCGAACTGGACGAAGAGGCGGCTTCTGGTGAAAAGACGGACGCGCTGTTTCTGAACCGGTACGGGAAGCGGCTTTCCCGGCGCAGCATCGAGAGCCTGGTGCGGAAGCACGGGACGGCGGCGGGAACCCGCGACGAAGTCCATCCCCACACCCTGCGCCACACCTATGCCACGCACATGCTCGAGGGCGGAGCTGATCTCAGGGTGATCCAGGAACTCCTGGGGCACTCCAGCCCCCAGACCACCCAGATCTACACCCACATTACCAAGAACGAGGCGTTGCACGCCTACCTGGCCCATCACCCTCGCGCGGATGAACCAACCGCTTCATCGCGCCCAGAACCAGAGGAGGAGTAACCGCCGGATGGCACGTTTTCTCGTCTTAAACGGCCCCAACATCAACATGCTGGGGCGCCGGGATGCCGGCTATTACGGTGTCAAGACGCTGGACGAGGTGAACGACGAGATCAGGGCGGTAGCTGATCGGCTGGGTGTGGAGGTCGATTTCTTCCAGTCAAACCACGAGGGCGCGCTGGTTGACTGCATCCAGGAAAACTGGGGCCGGATGGACGGGTTGATAGTCAACGGAGGCGCGCTCACCCACTACGGCCTTACGCTTAAAGACGCGCTCATTGACTGCCGCCTGCCATTTGTTGAGGTCCATCTGAGCAATCCGCTGGCCCGGGACGCCTGGCGGAGGCACTCGGTGCTATCGGATATAGCCCGCGGCCAAATTGCGGGCTTTGGGTGGAGAAGCTATACTGCGGCCTTGGAAATACTGGCCGCATTGGTGGAGGAAGAGTCCCGATGATGCAATCTCGATTGGCGAGTTTTGTCGCCAAGCTGCCCGAACGGGAAGTGGATGCCATCCTGGTTTCCGGGTCGGAAAACCGGCGTTATCTGTCGGGGTTTTCAGGCTCGGCAGGCTACCTGTTCATCACCGGCGAACGGGCCCACTTGGCCACCGACTTCCGGTATACCGAGCAGGCTACCGCCCAGGCTGAGTACTTCAATGTCGAGCAGGTTCGGGTCGGTTGGGACTGGCTTCTGGCCCAGCTAAGAGAATCGGGAGCCAAGCGGTTGGGGTTCGAGAGCCAGTCAATGACGGTGGCGACCTACAACAGCCTGAACAAGGCCATCAGCGAGGATTCGGACCTTTCCGGCGTACTCCTCGTGCCCTTCTCCGACCTGACCGATGACCAGCGCAGCTTCAAGGATTCCGATGAGCTGGTACTGCTGCAACGGGCCATCGACGCCTCGGACCTGGCGATGGAAGAGGTATGCCCCACTATCGCAGAAGGCATGACCGAGCGGGAAGTGGCGTGGCGGATGGAGATGGCCATGCGGGACGCCGGAGCCGATGGTATCAGCTTCGACACCATCGTGGCCGCCGGACCCAATGGGGCCATGGCCCACCACATGCCAACTGACCACATCATCAAGCGCGGTGAACCCATCGTCATCGACATGGGCGCCAAGGTCGGCGGCTACTGCTCCGACATTACCCGCACTGTGGTTGTGGGCGAGCCGGACGAGATGTTCCACAAGATTTACAACATCGTTCTTGACGCGCAGCTTACGGCGATCAAGGACGTGAAGATCGGCATGAACGGGGAGGAGGCGGACAAGTTGGCCCGAGACGTCATATCCGACGCCGGGTACGGTGACAACTTTGGCCACAGCCTTGGGCACGGCGTGGGCTTGGCGGTCCACGAAATCCCGAGGGTCAGTCCGCGTTCCACCGACCCGCTGGACGTGAATTCCGTGTTCACCGTAGAGCCGGGCATTTACCTCTCCGGCTGGGGCGGCGTGCGTATCGAGGACATCGTCATCCTCGGAGACAGCGGCGCCATCCCTCTGAGCAAGGCATCCAAGTAATAGATAGAAAAATTCCCCTCATTCACATTGTAGGGGGAAGCTTAAGACAGACGAATTCTGACAGGCGGTCTGCATGAGCATTAACTTCAGCGATCTGAATCGTGGTCTGGTCATAGAGTTGGACGGGGCGCCGTGGATGGTGATGGACTATGAGCGCCACAAGATGCAGCAGCGGGCCCCTGTGACCCGGATCAAGATGAAGAACCTGCTCAGCGGAACTGTCGTCGAGCGCACCTTTCAGCGCTACGACACTGGTTTCACCATTGCCGACATAGACAATCGTGCGACCCAGTACCTGTACACCGACGGGGAGTTCTACTATTTCCTCGACCAAGAGACCTTTGACCAGTACGAATTGACGACCGAGGTCCTGGGAGAGTCGCTGGGCTACCTGAAAGAAAACGCCCACGTCGAGGTGGTGTTTTACAAGGGGGCGGCTATCAGCGTGAACATGCCGAACCATGTGGAACTGGAGGTTACCGAGACTCCCCCCTCGTTCCGGGGCGACACCGCCCAGGGCGGGAACAAGCCCGCCACGCTGGAGACGGGGCTACGGCTCAATGTCCCAATGTTCATAACGCCGGGAACGGTTATCCGGGTGGACACTCGTACCGGGGCTTACAGCGAGCGCGTGAGCTGAGGTTGTGACAACCTATACGGTCAGCCAGGTTGCAAGCTATATACGGAGCGAGCTGGAATCGGACGCGCATCTGGCCGACCTGTGGATCGAAGGCGAGGTTTCAAACCTAAGCATTGCCTCCTCCGGCCACGCTTACTTCAACCTCAAGGACCGCCAGGCAGTGCTACAGGCGGTGATGTTCCGCAGCCAGCGTGGCATCCACCTGCTGGCAAACGGCGACTCCGTGACCGCCCACGGCCGCATCTCCTTCTACGAGCCGCGCGGCACCCTCAACATCATGGTCGATGTGGTGGCGCCACTGGGTCTTGGCGAGCTTGCCCTCGAGCTGGAACGACTCAAGCAGAAGCTGGCCTCGGAAGGGCTGTTTGACCCCAGTCGAAAGCGCCCTCTGCCCGCATTCCCCAAGGTGGTGGGTGTCGTCACATCCCCGACAGGGGCGGTTTTTCACGACATACAGAACGTGCTGAGCCGAAGGTACCCGCTGGCAAAGCTGGTGCTGTCGCCGACGCAGGTACAGGGCGAAGGGGCGGCTGCCAATATTGCCTCGGCGCTGGAAGTCCTTGACCGGGAGGGTAGCTGCGACGTGATTATCGTGGCCCGGGGCGGTGGATCGCTGGAGGACCTCTGGGCCTTCAACGAGGAGGTCGTGGCGCGCGCCATTTATGCCTGCAGCACGCCGGTGGTCAGCGGTGTCGGGCACGAGACCGACGAGACCATCGCCGACTACGTTGCCGACGTTCGTGCTCCCACGCCCTCGGCGGCGGCCGAGCTGATTGCCCCCGACATTCGCGACATCCGGGCCACCGTGGCGCATTTCTTCCAGAGGATGGACCGCACGCTTACCGGTCAGTTGCAGCAGGAGCGGGCCGGCGTTGAAAGGCTGCGGAGGCAGATGGAATCGGGGCTGCCGGATATCGCCACCCTGAGGCGCCGGATCGACGATCTCTCCCGCATCGCCGGATCCTCGGTTGCGTCGATGGCGAGGGAGCGGCGGCTGGAGGTGGATGGCCTGCAGCAGAGGCTCCGCGGGCTGGATCCGAGCGCCACGTTGCGAAGGGGATTCGCCGTAGTCGAGTTGGTGGCGGCTGGCAGGGCCCTTACCAGCGTTTCCCAGGCCTCTCAGGCGGACGAGCTGCGAATCACCGTAACTGACGGCGAGGTTCCGGCCGTCGTGGGAGGACCGGAGCGGCACGAGACACCCGCTGCAAACACCGTGCCGGAACGTCGAGAGGAGCCCGTAAAGCGAAAGCGCAAAGCCAAGGAGGCTTCGTCGCCGCCTGCGTCGGCTATGCTGCTCTAACTTCCCCTCACCATTCTCGCCTGATCTGGCCGTTCCTGACCGCCTGCTCTATCTTTCCCGGAGACGCTGGATATGTCCACCGACAACACTGAGTCCCTTGACCCTTCCGCAGGCGCGGATGATCCGGGGTTTGAGGACGCCTTCCGGCAACTGGCCGAGATCGCCGAGCGGCTCGAGGCCGGGGGATTGACGCTGGCTGAGGCAACCGCCCGATACGAGCAGGGCATGAAGCTTGTGCAGCGATGCAATCAGTTGCTGGACTCGGCGGAACTTGAGATCACCACCCTGCGGGACAACTACCAGCGAGCGGTTTTGCCTGCGACTCTGTCCGGTGCGGAAGAACCACCTTTCTTTGATGAAGCGCCGTACGATGACGTCGGTGACGAAGAGGAATCACTTCCCTTCTAGCAAGCGGACCGAGTTTGTCGCTTGATGGAAAACCGACGATGACAGAGACTGCGCTCAAGGTCAGGATCGACCTGCATGTCCACACCCGCCACTCCCACGACTCGGCTGCGCCTGTTGACTCGGTGCTTCGGCGATGCCAGGACTCCGGGTTGGGGATGGTCGCCATCACGGACCACGACAACATTCGGGGCGGTCTGGAGGCCAGAGAGAGGGCAGCGGGCTTTCCGGTGATAGTCGGCGAGGAGATCAAATCAGCCAAGGGAGACATTATCGGGCTGTTCCTGGAAGAACCCGTTCCGTCCAGATTGAGTCCACAGGAAACAGCCAGGCGGGTTAAGGACCAGGGAGGACTGGTCGGGGTGCCACACCCCTTCGACAGAGTCCGTCCCACCGCCATGGGCCTCAGGGCCATTGAGGAAATCCTGCCGTGGGTGGATTTTCTCGAAGGCTATAACGCCCACACGTTCCTGTCGATGGACAACCGCCGGGGAGTGGAGTTTGCCGGAGCTCATGCCTTGCCGGTCGTTGCCTGCAGCGACTCCCATTCAGCACTGGAACTGGGCCGCACCTTCACCGAGGTGCCCGCCGATGAACTGAACGGGACGCCTGAGGGACTGATGCGGGCGATTCGGAGAGGCGCCTGTGTGGGACGCCGTCCGAACCCCTGGCTGATGCTGACCCCGGCATACGCCAAACTCTGCAAGCTTGTGGCCTGAAGATGCTCAAAATAGGCTGGTTTTCCACAGGAAGGGGTGAGGGCTCACGGGGCCTGCTTCGATTCGTGCACGACGGTTTGAATTCCGAGGGAATCGACGCTCGCATTGAGTTCGTTTTCAGCAACCGCGCGCCCGGGGAAGCAGATGGGTCAGACGAGTACTTTCGCTTGGTGCACGGCTACGGCCTGCCATTGGTCACCCATTCGTCTACAGAGTTTCGGAAACGGATGGGCGGACGGTTCGCCGATCACCGCACTGAGTATGATGCCGAGGTGCTGGAGCTCCTGTCGGGGCAGCAACCAGACATATGCGTGCTGGCAGGGTATATGCTCATCGCCAGCTCCCGCCTGTGTCGCGCTTTCCCGCTGCTGAACCTGCATCCGGCACTTCCCGACGGCCCGATAGGCACCTGGCAGGACGTGGTCTGGCAACTGATCGAACACAGGGCAGCTCGCACCGGCGCCATGATGCACCTGGCCACGGAGGAGGTGGACCGGGGGCCGCTGGTGTCCTATTCCACCGTACCGCTGCATACTCCAGAACTGCAGCCGCACTGGTTGCGTCTGGAGAGCCAGGATTTGGCGAACATCAGGGAAACACAAGGTGAGGAATACGAGCTGTTTCGCTTGATAAGGGCCGAGCAGTACAGACGGGAGCCGCACATTCTTCTGGAGACCATTCGGGCTCTCAGCCTGGGAGAGGTTACGTTGGACGTAAGTTCGTTCGGGCGCGAGGTCTCAAAAGCAGGCGGGCGGGAATGCGACCCGGGTGGCTATGGCGGTCTGTGCCTGGACCGCCGGGTCGAAGATTCCCTGCGGCGCGGCCGCATTTGATGCTCGGAAAGTGAGCGCCTGAACCAGAACTGGCTCAGGCTGACTTTCTGATTGGCTCTGTAGGTAACGAGACGTTGCCGCCGCTGGAACTCAGCACCTTCGGCGGTTCCCTGCCCTCGATATTCTCCCGATCCACCACGCAGCGAACGGCGGTATTCATGGACGGAAGGTCGTACATCACGTCGAGGAGAGTGTCCTCGATCACATACCGCAGGTAACGCGCTCCAGTGCGGTGTTCGACCGCTCGTTCCGCAGCAGCCTCCAGAGCCCCTGGCGTGAACTCCAAGTCCACCCCGTCGATCTGGAAGAGGTGCTGGTACTGCTTGACTATTGCGTTCTTGGGCTCCGTCATTACCCGGATCAGTGAGCTTTTGTCCAAGGGTTCCAGCGTTACCGTTACCGGCAATCGCCCCACCATTTCCGGTATGAATCCGAACTCCAGCAGGTCGTCGGGGCTTACGCCAGAAGTCATGGTGCCTGAGCCCTGCTGCTCGGCGCGGGCGCCGGCCAGGAAACCGAGCCGGTTGTTCGAAGAATTGACGCGTTTTTCTACCACCTCTTCCAGGCCATCGAACGCGCCGCCACAGATGAACAGGATGTTGCTGGTATTGATCTGCAGGAATTCTTGGTGAGGGTGCTTGCGCCCTCCCTGGGGAGGCACATTGGCCACGCATCCTTCGATAATCTTAAGGAGTTCCTGCTGCACGCCCTCGCCCGAAACATCGCGAGTGATGGAGCGGTTTATGCCCTCCTTGCGGGCGATCTTGTCCACTTCGTCGATGTAAATGATCCCGTGCTCGGCACGCGGTATGTCCCAGTCTGCCGACTGGATGAGACGCAGCAGAATGTTTTCCACGTCCTCCCCCACGTATCCGGACTCTGTGAGGGAAGTGGCGTCGCAGACAGCGAAGGGGATGTCCAGGGTGCGTGCGAGGGTTTCCGCCAGCAGTGTCTTGCCACAGCCAGTGGGGCCGATGAGCAGAATGTTGGTCTTCTGGATTTCGACCGCCGGGGACCTCATGCCACTGCGAACGCGCTTGTAATGGTTGTAGACAGCGACGCTGAGTACCTTTTTTGCCCGGTCCTGCCCAATTACGTAGTCGTCGAGATTGGCGTAGATCTCGCGGGGCGTCAGGCGCCGGAGAGGGGGTGGGGGCGGAGGCGTTATTCCGTCCTCCTCCGCTACGACTTCGGCGAGGGTCCTTACGCAAGAGAAGCAGACAGCCGCCGCACCCTGACTGGAAAGCAATACGTCTGAACTGGGATGCGGCCTGTCGCAAAAGGAACACTGGGACGAACGAGGAGTGTTCATGCTAGTAGTCAACTGCTATTCCCCCACACGAAAATTGCAACCTTGTTGCCCACACCACGGTTGAACCACTGCGGTTTACGCTACTCGCTATCCTTGGCCTCTTCCGAGGCCTCTTTCTTGGCGCCAAGTATTTCGTCGATGAGGCCGTATTCGGTGGCCTGGTCGGCGGTCAGGTAGTAGTCGCGGTCGGTATCAGCGGCAATCTTGTCGTAAGTCTGCCCGGTGTTTTCTGCCAGCATCATGCGCAGCTTTTCCTGCAGACGGATAATTTCCCGGGCGGCAATCTCGATATCGGACGCCTGGCCCTGGGCGCCGCCCAGTGGCTGGTGCATGTGGATAGTTGAATTGGGAAGGGCGTAGCGCTTTCCCTTGGTTCCACCAGAGAGCAGGATAGTGGCCATGCTGGCCGCCATTCCCAGGCAGATGGTGGAGACGTCGGGAGAAATAAGCTGCATCGTGTCGTAGATGGCGAGGCCGGCGCTAACCACGCCGCCGGGGCTGCTGATGTATAGGTTGATATCGCGGTCCGGATCCTCCCTCTCGAGGAACAGCAACTGGGCGATCACGATGTTGGCAATCTGGTCGTTAATCGGAGTGTTGAGAAAGACGATGCGCTCTTTCAGCAGGAGAGAGTAGATATCAAATGCCCGCTCACCCCGGGGGCTGGTCTCAATGACCATGGGAATAATGCTTTGCGGGACGAAAAGTCCGTTGTCTTGGGGTGTGTCAGGCATTGAAAAGTCTCCTTATGCAGTTCCTTGCTTCAATCGTAGACCTGCCAGAGGACAGTGGCAAGCTCACTCGCTCTTCTGCTCTGCTTCCTGCGCTGGCTTCTTGGAGGAGAGAATCTCGTCGATCCACCCGTATTCCAGGGCTGCCTCGGCGGTGAGATAAAAGTCGCGGTTGGAGTCCTGGGCCACCTTGTCATACGGCTGCCCGGTGTTTTCGGACAAGATGGTGTTGAGCTGGCGCTCCAACCGGATAATTTCCCGGGCTGCAATCTCAATGTCAGATGCCTGACCCTGAGCGCCACCCATCGCCTGGTGGGTGTGGATGGTGGAATTTGGCAGCGCGTATCGCTTGCCTTTGGCGCCGCCAGCAAGTAGAAACGAGCCCATGCTGGCCGCCATGCCCAAGCATATAGTGGATACGTCGGGACCCACCAATTGCATCGTGTCATAGATTGCCAGGCCGGAACGAATCACCCCTCCCGGGCTGGTGATGTAGAGGCTGATGTCGCGGTCAGGGTCCTCCCGTTCAAGGTAGAGCAACTGGGCGATGATGGTATTGGCCACCCGGTCGTTGATGGGAGTGTTGAGGAAGACTATCCTCTCGCGCAGCAACAGGGAATATATGTCGAAGGCTCTCTCGCCGCGGGGACTGTTTTCAATGACTGTGGGGATAATTGCTTGAGGAACGTAGAGCCCGTTCCTAGCAGGGTCGCTAGTCATTTGATGGCTCTCCCTCGCTCTCGTCTTCTGCAGTAGGTTCCGTCTCTGCAGTGGCCTCTTCGTCCAAGGCCTGCTCAGGTTCCTCGGCAGCAATGGCTTCTGGTTCCGATTCGGCCTCGCTGCCATCGTCCTCGGCACCATTTTCTATGGCGATTTCGACCAGTCGGCCCAGCACCTTGCGGTTCAAGAGGGAGGACCGCAGCGACTCGCGGGAATCATCTGAACCCAGGAGCCGGCGCAAGTTGGCTACGGATTCCTCCGCTGAATTTTCTGTAAGGCGGTCAATCTCCGCGTCTATCTCCGAGGATTCCACCTCTATGCTTTCTTGTTCAGCCAGCTTCCGCATCACCAGGGACGTGGAGAGCCGGTCTTCCGCCTGAGGCCGTAGCTGGTCCTCGAACTCCTGGGCCGTCTGTCCGACGAACCTCAGGTAGGTGTCCATGTCCAGCCGCTGGTTGCGAAGGGTGCGCTCGTGGTCCTCACGGATGGTTTCCATTTCGCGCTGGTAGATGAGTTCCGAGGCCTGTATGGTGGCCAGCTTTTTCACTTCTTCCAGCACATTGCGTTCCAACTCCCGCTGTGCGGTTGCTTCTCCTTCCGCGGTTAGCCGCTGGCGGATATGGTCTGACAAGGCCTCCATGCTTTCGAAGCCTTCCCTGACGCCCTTGGCGAACTCGTCGTCCAGCTCCGGAAGCTGTTTTTCCTTTACGGAAATGACGTCCACGTGGAAATAGCATTCCTTTCCGGCGTAGTTTTCCTGTTCGTGGCCATCGGGGACGGTCAGGGTAAATTCCTTCTCCTGTCCCTCAGTCATGCCCTCGAGGTAGACGGAAAACCCTGGAATGGGCAATTCGTTGTCCATCTGGGGAATGAAGTCCACGCCCTCGTCATCAATGGCGTCTTCGCCTGCGATGGTTCCCTTTACGTTCAGGGTGACCAGATCGCCGAATCCGACGGGGCGTTCAACCGGTTCCCATGGGGCGCTCTCGAACTGCAGGCTCTCCAGTACGCGGGTCACATCTTCGTCCCCGATTTCGACCGGTGGCGCCGATGCCCTTATTGTGCGGAATTCACCCAGGTCGACCTCGGGCTCCAACGGAACGACCGCCTTAAATGAGACGGGTTCGAGTTCCAGGACTTCCAGCTCAGGTTCGGCAAACGCCCGTATCTCGTGTTCGCGCAACACCTGATCGAGGGATTCCGGGATCATGAATTCCAGCGCTTCCTGCACCAGGGTAATCCGGCCCAAGTGGCTCTCTACCACCGATCTAGGCGCCTTGCCGGGGCGGAATCCGGGAATCCTGACACGGCCCGCCAGCCTTCGGTATGAGCGATTGAGGAACGGCTCTTCGTCCTCTGTATCCATAGCGATGTTGAGAGTGACTTCGGTTGGGCTATCTGCTTCCCGTGTAACTTGCACCGGCTACCCTCTGCGTATCCGTTTGCTGCCCGCCGTGTGGGAGGCGCACGTCTTTAAGGAGTCTATAAATGGACTACAAAAGTATAGCACACTCACGTTCCTCACAAAAGGAATTGTGCCTATTGTCTGGCGAGCGCATTCAGCGGTTGCCCACGGCCACAAATTGCTTTGTCGACAGTCGCATAGCTTATTTCCTTGCGCTGCGCGAACCGATGGCGGTGGTTGTTCCTCGAGGTCGCGCTTGCACATGTGGTGAGACTATTCCGTTCACCGCGGGTGTGAAAACAGGGCAAATGTGACTTGTGAATAATTTGTGACAATTTGGATTTTACGGAAAATAGTTTAAAAAATTATTAAAATTTGGTTGACAATTGATATGAGGGATTGGTAAGTTCAGTCATGCCTTGTACCGGCACCTCAATTCTTTGCGAACCGGTACAGGAAGAAAAAGCAATTCTGCCGAGTGTAGCCGAGGACTGGTGGGGAAGTGGTCTTGTCAACAGACATTGCTACAGCCGATGTGGCGCGAGGCCTCAGGAGCGGCGTGTTGAGCTCCGGGGCCAGCGACTCAGGAATGCGCCCTTCGGCTTTTCACCTGCCAGTGATGGCGGACGAGGTGGTTCGTGGCCTTTCTGTTACAGAGGGCGGCGTCTACCTCGACGGCACCCTGGGAGAAGGCGGGCACTCTGCGGCTATCCTCCAGTCGGGATCGAGCCAATCAGGACCTAGCGCCGACCACAGGATAACAGGCGCCGAATCGGCCCGTGCGTTGCCGGGTGTCGCGAGCTTAGTGATAGGGATAGATCTCGATGGGCGGTCGGTGGCAGAGGCGACCCATCGCCTGTCCGGATTCGGAGACCGCTTCCTCCCTTTGCAGGGCAATTATGCAGACATGGTGTCCCTCGCCGCCCGGCAGGGTGTCTCCGAGGTGGATGGTGTGTTGCTGGACCTGGGATTCTCCTCCCGGCAGGTTGACCGCCCTGGCTACGGGCTGAGTTTCCAGGTAGACGAGCCGCTGGATATGCGCTACGACCCTGACCAGTCGGTCAGCGCTGCGGACTTCGTCAACACCGCGGGCGAGCGGGAACTTGTAGAAACGTTCAGGCGGTTCGGGGAGGAGCCACGAGCGAGAGCGGTGGCCAACGCCATAGTCAGGAGTCGGGCGGAGCGGCCCTTCAGGTCCACCCGTGAACTGGCTGAACTGGCTGAGCGGGTCATAGGGACGCGAGGCAGCCACCGCCTGCACCCTGCCACCAGGATATTTCAGGCGCTCCGAATCGCAGTCAACGCGGAGCTGGAAAACCTGCAGGCGGGACTGGAGGCTGCGGTAAGTCTGTTACGGCCCGAGGGCGTCCTGGCGGTGATCAGCTACCACAGCCTGGAGGACCGTATCGTCAAGAGTTTTATGGTGCATCGTTCGGCCAACTGCGTCTGTCCTCCCGGTCTCCCGGAGTGCGTCTGCGGGCAAGACCCGGCCCTGGCAATAGTGAACCGCCGGATTATCCGGCCCTCCGGTGAAGAAGTCGCTTTCAACCCTCGCAGCCGGAGTGCCCGGCTGCGGCTGGCCAGGCGAATCCAGTCCGGTCGTTAACTCGAATGACCTATTAGTGGGAAGGTGAACACAGCATGAGAGACACGTTCTATACAGCAATAGACATAGGCACGTCGAAAGTTACCGTTCTGATTTCGCGGGTCGGGTCCGAGGGCGATCTTAAGGTCTTCGGCACAGGCGTGGTCCCTTCCGAGGGCATACAGAAGGGTCGTGTTGAGCATATCGAGGACGCCAGGGCCTCTGTCCGGGCAGCCATGAGCGAGGCTCAGCGCTACATCGGCGAAACAGGCCTGAGCGGTGTTTACGTAAGCGTTAGCGGTTCGCATATCCGCAGCACCAACAGGCGTGAAGTCCTGGACAATGAGGCAGCGGCCGAGGACATCTCGCCGAGGATGCTGGATGACATGCTCAGAGGGTCCTTCCCCAAGGTGGACGAAGGCCAGCAGATACTCCACGTCATTCCAATGGGATACACGGTTGACGGGCTGTCGGGGGTGCGCAATCCGCTTGGTCTCGCCGGGAAGAAGATCGAGGTCGATTCGCACGTGGTGATGGGCGACTCCGTTGTCCTGCAGAACAGCATCAAGGCGGTGGAGACCAAGGATGTCTTCGTAAAGAGCCTGGTGCTCCAGGGAATTGCCTCTGCGGAGGCCACCCTGACTGGCGACGAGCGTGAAATGGGCGTCGTGATGCTGGACATTGGTGCAGGAACGACCGATCTGGTGGTCTACCGCCAGGGTTCTCCGTGGTTCTCCGACGTCTTGCCGGTAGGAGCACAGTCTTTGACCCGGGATTTGGCAGCGGCCCTGGGTTCGTCCATGCACGTGGCCGAAGATCTCAAGATCAACCAGGGGAGCGTCTATCCGGATCACGTTCCGGACAACGATACGGTCGAAATCCCTGATATGAAGGACCACTGGCAGCGGCCGATTCCGCGGAGAGCACTTGCCGAGCCCCTGAACGCCCGCATGACCGAGATTCTGAAAATGGCGCTGACCAGGATGAGGCAGGCCGGAATGCAGGACTGGCCAATTGGCGGGATGGTCCTGACTGGTGGCGGGGCACAGATGCTGGGCCTTCCCGAATTGGTGGAAGAGATTGTGGGTGGGCCTGTCCGCGTCGGTTACCCGTACGGCATCTCGGGTTTGCCGGCGGAGCTGCGCAAGCCCACCTTCTCAGCCGCGGTAGGACTGCTGGTCTGGGGAATCAAGCACCAGGACAGCGTTCACGAAATGAATCACAGTGTTCCCAAGGAGACCAAGACCAGGCGGTGGCGGTTCCGGGCTCCCATGCGGCGCAGAGCCGGAACGCAGGCGTAGGTAGTCAGCCGTCAGACGGGGGAATCCCGTACCGGGTTAATCATAGGGCCGAGCAGGGCCAGACCAAAATATCAACAGGTGGGGAGGAATCAAAATGACCACAGGCAATTCAGCGGCATGGGAATCCCTGAACGAACCGGAAAACACTTTTGAAATGGTGCAGGAAGTCAACGCGGGCGCACCTTCCATCAAGGTGTTCGGCGTCGGCGGCGGCGGATCCAACGCAGTCAGCAGAATGTACAAGGACAAGCTGCCGGTGGTGGAATACTGGAGCATCAACACCGACGCGCAGCACCTGTTCCGCTGTGATGTCCCGAATCGCATCGCCATCGGCAGCAACCTGACTCGCGGACTGGGCGCTGGCGCCAACCCCGACCTGGGTCGGCAGGCAGCCGAGGAGAGCCGCACCGAGATCGCGGCCGCGTGTGAAGGAGCCGACCTGGTATTCGTGGCCGTGGGCATGGGCGGCGGCACCGGCACCGGCGCGTCCCCCGTGGTGGCCCAGGTTGCCAAGGAATCCGGCGCGCTCACAGTGGGCGTTGTCAGCCGTCCCTTCCAGTTTGAAGCCGCCACCCGGCGGAAGAACGCCGAGGAAGGCATCGCCAGGCTGAAGGACCACGTCGACACCCTTATCGTCATCCCCAACGACCGCCTGCTCCACATGCAGGACACGCACAACCAGAACTACACTTGGGAAGACGCCCTGAAGATCGCCGACTCGGTCCTGCAGCAGGGCATCCAGGCCATTGCTGAGGTCATCACCGTTCCCGGCGAGATCAACGTTGACTTCGCCGACGTACGCACGATCCTGAGCAATGCCGGCCCGGCCTGGCTGGCCATCGGCAAGGGTGCCGGCGAGAACCGCGCGGTGGACGCGGCCCGCATGGCCACCAAGAGTCCTCTGCTGGACATATCCATGGACGGCGCCCGCCGCATCCTGTTCGTGATCACCGGTGGCGCCAGCCTGACCCTGCAGGAGGTCCAGGACGCCGCTCAGGTCATTCAGGACCTGTCGGACCCCGAAGCCAACATCATCTTCGGCACCTGCCGCGACCCGCGGCTGGAAGACGAGGTCAAGATAACCATGGTCGCCGCTGCGTTCCCGGTGATGGCCGAGACCCGGCAGCTGCGGGAGCAAGAGCTGGAGCGTCTGTTGGCCGATGTCTCTCCTCTCTCCGATGACGACCTCGATGTCCCCAGCTTCCTGCGTCGCAACTCCGGCCGCCAGCGGGGCGGACTCCGGTAGACATCAGCAAAAATCGGGCGGGTCTACGGAACCGGCGTGGGCCCGCTCATCCCTTGACAATCAGGTCCTTCAATTGGAGTAATGTTCTCGGCAGCCTGCTGCACTTATCCAACATATTCTGGTAACCAAAATAAGGCGCCGGGAATCCGCTTTGACCGCCCCTGTTTTCAGGGGCGGTCTTTTTATTTTGACTCCGTCTGACACAGTTCCTTTCTTCACAGCCGCTCAAGGCCGGGCTGATAAACTCATTTGACTGCGGTGATACTCTTCATTACAATCCCCCCACCAGCAATGGTACCGTCGACTTCGGTCGGCACAAAATGGTGTACATAACGTTGAGGCGCGCTGGGGCAATCCAGGAGCGAGCACGAATCCATGCGCTGCCCGTACTGCTCCGATCGAAACTCCAGGGTCACCGACTCTCGGGTGAATGATGCTGGCATCCGCCGACGGCGGGAATGCCTGAAATGCCAGCGCCGTTTTACCACTCACGAGCGGGTGCAGTCCGTTCCGCTGATGGTCTCAAAGCGAGACGGCCGCAGAGAGGAATTCAGCCGGGAAAAGATGATTTCCGGTCTGCGCAAGGCCTGTGCCAAGCGCCCGGTGACCGCGCGGGAGATTGAACTGCTGGTGGATGAGGTCGAGGCCGAGTTCCAGCAGAACGGGAGCGGCGAGGTATCTTCGGACATGCTGGGGACGGCGATCATGGATCGCCTGCAGACCCTGGACCGGGTGGCCTACATCCGGTTTGCGAGCGTGCACCGTAACTTCGAAGAAATAGAGAGTTTTGAGCGGGTGGTCAGAGACCTGCTCGAGGGGAACCAGTTGCCGCTGCTGGATATGCCCCCGCCCCCCCGCCGTTCGGGACGGGGACGCCGACGGGGTGTCGCAGGCATAGCGTCGCCGGCAAGCAACGGAGCGAGCCATGCGGAGTCCGATACCGGCGTCGTCGGCTCCGAAGAACCCGACGAAATAAATCTTAGTGAGGTTGTGGGGATGATGGGAGGAGACAAGGAGTAGCCCCCCATGGATGGCAGCCTAAGGCTCCCACCTCTCGCAAGACTCCTGACCTTGAACACCGAAATATCCGAGTTGCGAACCGAATTGATGCATCAGCCCTTTGCGTCGGGACGCATTGCCGAACTCCAGGAGGAGATCGACCGCCACTATCGTTCCAGCCTGGCGACATGCTGGCTCACTGGCGGCTACGACCTAGAGGCCGAAGACGACGAGTGGGAAGATGATCTCAGCAGCGCGAACTGACCGAAGGCATCACCCCGGTTTTGCATCCGCAATTTAGTGACATTTGCCCCTTGCTAAGCTCCAACTCTTGCCTCTAGCCTAATACCCTGATGACCATAAATCACTCGTACATCTGTTCTTGATACCCAGTTTAGCCCTTATCAAGATACAGTCAAAAGTCAGCAGTTCCCTCCTTGACAGTCTATGCCACGAGATGTAGTCTATGCCACCATGGCATAGACTACATGTGGTATATGCTATCCCATTTATGGGATAGCATATACCATTTAGAGGAAGCTAGGTTATGACCGTATTTAGAGGGGCTGCCTCAGAATCGGACCTAAGCAACCCCAATCCACAGAGCCGTCAGAATATAGCCGCGGCCCTTGAAGCTGCTGGAATCGCTCGGCAAATAAATCACCGCTCTGGTGATTTGACGGACAACGCCGAGGTCGTATTGCGTCGGCGGTACCTGTCCAAGGACCGCGATGGCAACATTCTGGAAGACCCCGATGGAATGTTCCGCCGCGTGGCCCACAATCTGTCGCAGGCGGAAAAGCTGTACGGCGCCGACGAAGGCCAGCGCCAA
Organism: Dehalococcoidia bacterium; assembly: GCA_965215675.1. Taxonomy (GTDB): domain Bacteria; phylum Chloroflexota; class Dehalococcoidia; order Lucifugimonadales; family UBA3495; genus VXOI01. The sequence continues at coordinate 1,895,744 of OZ244112.1, forward strand.
GCTACCGAAGACCGCTTCTACTTGGCGATGCGGCGCCTGGAACTGCTGCCCAACTCTCCGACCCTCATGAACGCCGGTCGGGAACTGCAGCAGCTCTCGGCCTGTTTCGTGCTGCCGGTGGATGATTCCCTGGACGGGATCTTCGACAAGGTCAAGCAGACCGCCCTCATTCACAAGAGCGGCGGAGGTACTGGCTTCGCCTTCAGTCGGCTGAGGCCGGAAGGAGACGTCGTTGGCTCCACGGGCGGCGTCGCCAGCGGACCGGTAAGTTTCATCCGCGCCTTTGATACTGCCACTGACGTGGTCAAGCAGGGAGGCACCCGCCGCGGTGCAAACATGGGCATCCTCGACGTTACTCACCCTGACGTCATGAAGTTCATCCGCTCTAAGGAAAGCGGCCAAGCCTTGGTTAACTTCAACATATCGGTGGGCGTCAACGTCGATTTCATGGAGAAGGTCAAGCGGGGGGACTCTTACGACCTGGTCAACCCGCGTACCGGCAAGATAACCGGCCAGCTGAACGCCCGTGAGGTGTTCGATCTGCTGGCCGAGATGGCCTGGAAGACTGGCGATCCGGGCTTGGTTTTCCTCGACATCATCAATCGCGATAACCCAAACCCGCAGCTGGGCAGGATCGAGAGTACCAATCCCTGCGGAGAGCAGCCGCTTCTCCCCTACGAATCGTGCAACCTCGCCTCGGTCAACCTGGCGCGCATGGTGCAATACGAAGGCGGGGACGTTTCCATCGACTGGGACCGGCTGGCCGAAACGATCGAGGTCGCGGTCCACATGCTGGATAACGTCATCGACATGAACGAATACCCCATCCCAGAGATCGCCGAGATGAGCAGGAAAACCCGGCGCATCGGCCTGGGAGTGATGGGGTTTGCCGACCTGCTGGTGCAGCTGGCCATACCCTATGACTCACCAGAAGCCCTGGACACTTCCGAGCAGGTGATGGGTTTCATCAAGGACGAGACCCACCGGGCCTCAATGCAGCTTGCCTTGGATCGCGGCCCGTTCCCGGCTTGGGAGGGCAGCATATACAACGGCCGAAACGGCGATGAGTCGCGCCTGATGCGGAACTCAGCGCCCACGACCATCGCGCCTACCGGCACCATCAGCATCATCGCCGGAGCTTCCAGCGGTATAGAGCCCCTGTTCGCGCTGGGATACGTCCGCAACGTCATGGACAATACCCGTCTGGTCGAGAGCAACCCGTACTTCGAGGCGGTTGCGCGCCACGAGGGCTTCTACTCCGAGGAGCTCATCGAGGAAATAGCCCGCACCGGCACCCTTGAGGGGTTGGAAGTGCCGGACTGGGTCAAGGACGTCTTCCGCACCTCTCACGACATTTCCCCGGAATGGCACGTGAGGATGCAGGGCGCCGCGCAGGCCCACACTGACAACGCCGTTTCCAAGACGATCAACTTCCCTCATACAGCCACAGTGGAGGACGTCGCCCAGGCATACATGCTGGCTTACGAGCTTGGCTGCAAGGGCATCACCGTCTACCGCGACGGCAGCAAGGACGGGCAGGTACTGAGCACTGGCGATACGGGCAGTGCCGAGGAAAAGGATTCACAAGCGCCCATCACCCAGATGCACGTTACGCCGCGAAGCCGGCCCCAGAGCATACAGGGCGTGACCGAGCGGGTGCGCACCGGTCACGGTAACATGTACGTGACCGTCAACTTCGACGAAAACCGCCAGCCTTTTGAGGTCTTTGGGAATCTGGGCAAGGCTGGCGGCTGCGACTCGGCCCAGTTGGAGGCCATATCCCGCTTGGTATCGCTGGCCCTCAGGTCCGGCATTGACCCCGGCACCGTGCTGGAGCAGTTGCGCGGTATCACCTGTTGTCCGGCCTGGGATGATGGCACGCTGGTGCGCTCTGCCCCGGACGCTGTCGCACTGGCATTGGAACGTCAGACCAACGGTGGCGACGGCCCGGCGGCTCTGGGCCATGGTGTTCAGATGGCCTTTGCGCCTGAGGTTGTCCACAACGGAAACGGCCACAATCACGACAACGACAATGGCCGCGACCACAGCGTTGTACAGCTGACCGGACGGCGCTGCCCCGACTGCAACACGCCGGTCATCTACCAGGAGGGTTGCCTGATGTGCATCTCCTGCGGATGGAATAAGTGCGAGTAAAATTCTCGTAGACCAGCCTGAAGTCGTAATAAGCAGGGGCGGGCCAGAACCCGCCCCTGCTTGATATCACGGCCCAGGGCAATCGCATTCGGACATTTTGATGACATTTGCCGCTTGCCAAGCCTTGTGACGCCTCCGTACCATATATGGTGTGATTGCTGATTTCCACAGATCCCCCGTGTATTCCCGGCTGTCGGCAGGGCCGGGAGTTCATCCGCGAACAGGACGAAAAGACCGGATGGGACAAATGGGACAGAATGGGACGGGAATTGCAATTTTTGGTCAAAATGGGTAAATCTCAGATACGACGGAACGTGAATTTGGGACAGAATGGGACAAAATGGGACTGCGTGGGATAAATTCTGTCCCTCTTGTCCCACTGGGACACCTCGTTCCCCTCCAGGGACCCGACTCTCTCGAATAATTGTGCTCCATTCCCTGCGCAGCTACGGAATCGCCCCAGCCAGATTCGGTAGCCCCGCATGAGGGCCTTTGTGAAGATGGGCCGACGGCAACTGCGTGATATAATTCCGCAAGGCAATTGGAAGAGGAACCAGCTATGGATAACGGCGGGAAACCGGGAATAGCCATAACCATGGGAGACCCCTGCGGTATAGGCCCGGAGGTGGTGGCCAAGGCCTTGGCGGATCCTCGTGTCTACGCCTCATGCCGCCCTCTGGTTGTTGGCAGCAGCTACGCCATGGAGCAGGCGGTCACCCTGGCCGGAGTGCCGCTGAGCGTCAGCAGGGCCACTGATACCGACCAAGCAGGGCAGGATAGCGCCGTAATCGATGTGCTGGACATAGGCAATCTGAACCCAGAGGACATCACGGTCGGCGAGATTAACCCGACCTGCGGGAAAGCCGCCATGGAGTGGGTCACCAGGGCCGGAGAGCTGGCCATGGCTGGTTCGGTGGATGGACTGGCCACCGCTCCGCTTAACAAGGAAGCCGCCAGCCTCGCCGGGTACAAGTCCATTGGCCACATGGAGCTCCTGCAGGAGCTTTCCGGCGTGCGGACCGTAGCGACCATGCTCATGGCCCGTAACATGCGGGTCGTGCACCTGACCACCCACCGCTCCCTGCGCGCGGCCTGCGACTACGTCAAGAAGGACCGTATCCTTGACTATCTGCGCCTGACCAACGAGTCATTCCTGAAATACGGCTTTAGTGAACCACGAATCGCCGCCGCGGCCCTCAATCCCCACGGAAGTGACGGTGGTCTGCTGGGCAACGAGGAGGCCGAGGAGATTGCTCCCGCTGTGGAGGCGGCCAGGGCAGAGGGCATCAATGCCTTCGGGCCGGTCCCGGCGGACATTGTTTTCCACCACGCCGCTGAGGACCGCTATGACGCCGTGCTGGCCATGTATCACGATCAAGGCCACATCCCGGTAAAGGTCTACGGCTTCGAGGAGAGCATCACCGCCAACCTTGGACTCCCCTTCGTGCGAACATCTGTTGATCACGGCACGGCCTTCGATATTGCCGGCAAGGGAATAGCAACCCACTCCAGCATGCTGGAAGCGATACGGCTAGCGGTCGCCCTGGTCAAGGGAGACGGCCTGTCCGACTTCTGATTCCCTGGCGCGAAATGACGGCGGCGCCGTGGCATCCATAACGCCCCATCAGATTTTTCGTTGAGTGGCTCGAATTGTCGATGGATCTCTTGGCAGTCTCAGACATTCAGTCGTTTTTCCACACCCGGACCGGAGCGGGTACCGCCGAGCTGATTCCCGGGCGGTAAAGGCTTAGAGGCTATGAAACTATCGTTCATTGGCGGCGGCAAGATGGCCGAGTCCATCGTCCACGGTGTGCTGGCCGGCAAGCTGGCATCTCCGGGGGATATCGCCATTGGTGAGCCTGTGCCCGAGAGGCGGGCGTTTCTTTCCTCCCAATTCGGCGTATCGCCCGTCGCAGATAACCTGGAGGCTGCGTCAGGGGCCGACCTAATCGTCCTGGCGGTGAAACCCCAGGATTTGGGGGGAGTGCTTGGGCAGCTCAAGGGCTCCCTGAAGCCCGGTCAGGCCGCTCTGTCCATTGTTGCGGGCGCGCGGATGGATACACTCTCCAAAGGGCTGAATCACGAGGCAGTTGTCCGGGTGATGCCCAACACCCCCGCTCAGGTCGGCAGCGGTATGACACTGTGGACATGCTCGCTGGGGGTGGGCGACGGCCAGCGTGATATGACCAGGGCCGTGCTCTCCAGCGTTGGTGAAGAGATATACGTCGCCGACGAGAAATACATGGACATGGCCACGGCCCTGAGTGCCAGCGGGCCCGCGTACGTGTTCCTGTTCATAGAGGCACTGATCGATGCCGGAGTTTATGTAGGCATGCCACGCGACATGGCCAGGACTCTTGCGCTTCAGACAGTGTATGGCAGCACCAGGCTGGTTATGGAGACGGGCCGCCACCCGGCTGAACTCAAGGACATGGTGGTATCCCCAGCCGGCACCACCGCCGAGGCGCTGAGGGTCTTGGAGGAACAGGGAGTCCCTGCTGCAATCGTCGCCGCCGTGGATGCCGCCTACAAGAAATCGGTTCAGTTGGGACAGGGGTAGTCGAAGCGGCTTCCTGCCGGTACAGTTTTGGAATTTCTCATTCGCATAGTCAACTACGCTATCATCCTGTTCACCGTGGCCCTTTTTGCCAGGGCAATCCTGTCATTCCTTCCGCTGGTGATGCGGCCGCCCTATCCGGCCTTCCTGGTATCCGTGAGCAGGGCGATCCACCAGATCACCGAGCCTGTGCTGGCACCCGTCAGGCGAATGCTGCCCAACATCGGAGGGCTGGACTTGAGCCCGATGGTGGTGGTGGTGGTGCTCTGGCTTATACGCGCCGTCCTGTCATAATTGTGATGCCGGTTGACCCGTCCACTGATGCGAAATAAACTTGCCGAAGAACCCCATACTGGTGGGACTGATGCAACAACAAGAACTGCTTAAGGGAAACACCGATACCCTTCTGCTGGCGCTCCTTCAGAAGGAGCCAATGTATGGCTACCAGATTGTTAAGGAAGTGAACCAGCGCAGCAGCGGCTATTTCGCTTTCAAGGAAGGCACACTCTATCCTGCGCTTCATCGGCTGGAGCGGGCGAATCTGATCGAGGGCCGCTGGGAGGACACACCCAACGGCGTTAGGCGACGCTACTACTTCATTTCCGAGCGCGGGCTGCAGGAACTTACTGACCGTCAACGGGAATGGCAGCGGTTCAGCCACGCCATGAATTCCGTGATGTTGGCTGGCACCTAATCGCCCATCGTCAGGTGGTGCCAAAATGCCGGGCGTGATCAACAACTATCTGAACTCACTGGCTCGCCGCCTCCACTTGGACCCGCACCGGGAAAGGGAAATTCTGGAGGAAGTGCAGGCCCACATTGAGGACAAGGCCGCGGAAAAGGAAGCGGAAGGCCTTGACCGGGAGTCGGCTGTGGCCTGCGCCGTGGATGAGATGGGCGCGCCGCGGTCTCTGGCCAGCGGCATGTACGCGGTCCACAGCACTGGAGTGTGGCGGGATGTGCTCCTGGCGGTTGTGCCTCACTTTCTCCTTGCCGCTCTGTTCGCCCTTCACCTGTGGAGCCATTACTTCCTGGTGTCACTGGTCCTTGTCTGCATTGCCTTCGTGACTTGGCGCAACTGGCGCGCAGGCCTTCCCAGCCAGTGGTCTTACACCTGGATGGGCTACACTCTGGCCGCTCCGGCGATTTCATGGCTGCTGTCTCTTATCACGCTCGGCTACGGTGGTTGGACGCTGCTGACCACGGGGTCGCTGCCGTTCAACGTGCTGCTTTTCCTGCTGCTCATCGGATATGTGCCTTTTTCAATGTGGATCGTCTTTAACGTGGTGTCGAAAATAGCGAAGCGGGACTGGCTGCTTGTCTCCTTGACCGCCTTGCCCTTCCCGTTCCTGACTTCCTGGGTGCTGTTCCTGAATTGGTCGGGCGGGCTGTGGAGCGACCACGCGGAGCGCATGCAACAGTCCGACACTGCCCGGGTGTTTATCTTTCTGGCATTGGCTATTACGACTGCCGTGTTCCTGAAGGTTGGCCCCAGGGCTCTGCGGATTGGGCTGTTGGTGCTCATCACCTCGATATTGATAGTTATCACCGCCTTGTCCCTGCCGGTTGACCTGGGGTTCGTTGCGGTGGGCTTCATGATTCTTGCCTCGCTGGCATTCTTGCTCTCACCGGCGGTGCTGGAGGCCAAAGCCAACAGGCGCAACTACCTGAGTGTTGTCAGCCAGAGCGACGACGGAGCCAGCTGATTCTCGGACACCACTTAGCTGCCATTCGCCTCGGGCAAAGTGGACGCCATCCCTGACCGCAATGGGCTGAATGCCGACGTTTCCCGTCTGCGCCCCCTTTTGATGTCGGACGCCCGCAAGTTGGGACTGGCGCCGGGAAAGCCGAAACTGCTGATGCTGGCTGGTCTGCCCGGTTCCGGCAAGTCCAGTTTTGCCCGCTCTCTTACCAAGTGTTGTCCATTCGTCGTACTGGAATCCGACAGGCTCCGCAAGACGCTGGTCCCGCGTCCCGAATACACCGCCGTAGAGCACAGCCGGGTGTTTCGGGCTTGCCACCGTCTTATTGACGAATTCGTAGGCAAGGGCTATCCGGTCCTGTTGGATGCCACCAATCTGGGACAGCGCAATCGGCGTCCGGTTATCGCCATTGCACGGAAACATGACGCACCGCTGGCCATTGTAGTGGTAACCGCCCCCAGGCAAGTCGTGCACGAGAGAATGATGGAGCGCGAGGCCGGTATGGACCCGGAAACTTGGTCTGACGCCGGCTTCGACGTGTACAGCCGCATGGCTCCGGCATGGCAGCCGGTCCGGACACCACATTTCCAAGTGGACACGTCGCAAGACATCACCCCCGTTCTGCGGCAGGTCCTGGAGTGGGCAAGGTCCTGATGGACTGAACATTCAACGGACGGCATGCAAATTGGCGGCAGACGACGTAATAAGTTAACCTCACGACACCATCACGTTCTTGGGACAGGAATGAAGACATGAAAATAAAAGTGGAAACCACCGACATCACGTCGGTAGATACGCAGGCCCTCGTGGTCAACCTGTTCAAGGGTGTCAAGGCGCCGGGTGGAGCAACCGGCGCTGTGGACAGGGCCCTTGATGGGGCGATTTCCAGCTTGATTGAAGATGGCGAGATCACCGGAAAGAAGGGTGAACTGACGCTCTTGCATACCATGGGCAAAATCACCCCCGCCCGAGTCGTGGTTGCCGGTCTCGGCAATGCGGATGAATTCGATGCCGAGGCGGTGCGCAGCGTATCCTCAGAGGTCTTGCGCTACCTCAGGCGTCGGGGAGTCGATCAGGCCGTGACCATAGCTCACGGGGCCGGAATCGGCGGCCTTTCTCCAGATGAGTCAGGTCAGGCCATGGCGGAAGGGTCATTGCTGGGCCTGTACCGCTTCGATCGTTATTACACCAATGGTGGGGACGCGGACGAAGATTTCGAGGAGTTAACCATCGCCGAATTGGATGAGGCCCGCGCTGATGCCATTCGTCGCGGAGTCTCGAAAGGGCGATCCATGGCAGAGGCCACGATGATCGCGCGAAACCTTGTCAACGAACCAGCTAACATCATGACCCCAACGTCCATGGCGAAGGTCGCCCACGAGGTGGCGGAGGCGAACAGCCTCGGATTTGAGGTCCTGAACAACGACGATATGCTGGAGAAAGGCATGGGCGCATTCATGGGAGTGGCCCAGGGCTCCGACGAACCGGCCAAGCTGATAATCCTGACCTACGAGGGAGATCCCGAAAACCCCGGCAACAACCTGGGCCTGATCGGCAAGGGCATCACCTTCGACACGGGAGGTATCTCTCTCAAGCCCGCGGCGGGAATGGAGTCCATGAAGGGAGACATGGCCGGTGGAGCTTCCGTCATTGCTGCGATGCAGATCATTGCGCAGCTCAGGCCGCGCATCAACGTTACCGGCATGGTCGCTGCCACTGAAAACATGCCCGGTGGCTCAGCCCAGCGCCCCGGCGACGTGGTCACCGCCATGAACGGCAAGACCATCGAGATAATCAACACCGACGCCGAGGGCCGCCTGGTGCTGGCCGACGCGCTGTGCCTGGCCCGCGAACGCGGCATCACCCGGCTCGTCGACATCGCCACGTTGACTGGAGCCATGGTCACTACTCTGGGAAAGGCCTGCACCGGCGCCATGGGCAACGACGACGGGCTTATTGGCGATGTTATCAGCGCAGGGAAACAGACAGGCGAAAAATTCTGGCAGCTGCCGATGTTCGATGAATACAAAGAGCTGATCCGAAGCGACGTCGCCGACATGAAAAACAGCGGTGGTAGGCAGGCCGGGTCCATCAGCGCCGCGTTCCTTCTCAAGGAATTCGTGGATGGCGCGGCCTGGGCCCACCTCGACATCGCAGGCACCTCAACTTCGGAAAAGGCCTCTGGCTACTTGGTCAAGGGCGCCACTGGCACACCAGCCCGCACACTGGCGCAATTGGCCGTTAACCTGGCCGATGGACGTGCATAGGCTCCGGATATTTTAAGAGGGAATCCGCCACATTGGTGTATAATCCCGAAAAGTTGGACCCTGAGGCTTTTTCACAACATTCTGGGGAAGGTGAGTTTTGGCGAAGATAGAGGGTTTGGGACACGTCGGCATTTATGCCGAGGATATTATGAAGCAGCGGGACTTTTATACTCGGGTGATGGGCCTTGAAATCGCTGATGAGGACCTGGACGGTCGTGGCATGACCTTCCTGAGTTCGGACCCGGAGCGGGAGCATCACGAGTTCGTCTTGATGAAGGGCCGCGTAACATCGGGTGATGCCAAGGTCATTCAGCAGATTTCCTTCATCGTTTCAGGCTTGGACGAACTGAAGGAGTATCACCAGCGCATCAAGGAAGAAGGCGTGGAGATCGACCGAATCGTCAGCCACGGCAATGCCTTCGGCATGTACTTCTTCGATCCCGAAGGCAACCGGATCGAGCTTTACTGCAAGACCGGCTTCCTCGTTCCTCAGCCCCACGGCCAGCCCATCGATCTCGAGGCGTCATCCAACGAGGAGTTGATCGGTATAGCCAAGGCAGCCATCCCGGCCAACTGACACCTTTTCCTTTCAGGTTTTCGCGGAGTCTCAGGACCCGGGCGGCCGCGCGGCTGCCCGGGTCTGTCGTTTTCCTGGGACACCTTAAGTTTCCACTGTCGAGGCACGGCGCCACGGTTCGCAAGAAACTATTCTCCCTGCGTCGCTACTATTTCCCGGCGCACACTCACCATCAGTTCTGGCGATGAGCAGAATTAAGGCAGTTCGATTCGAGGACCTGCCCCGCGCTTACCACTTGTACAAGTGGCGGGTGCTGCTGGCCTTTGCCGTCTTATACCTGTTCGCCTACCTTGGCCGTTTCAGCCTCTATCCCTTGGCTCCCCTCGTCAAAGAGGGACTGGCGCTAAGTAACATTGAAATAGCGTTCATCTGGGCCATGCTGTTTTGGGGATTCGCCCTTGGAGATGTGTGCCACGGGCGATTGGCCGAGGCTTTCGGCTTGCGCCTCTGGGTGATGCTGGGCGCCATATTAACTGCGGTTTTCAACTGCGCGACCAGTTTTGCCACCACGTCCCTTACGATGGCCATCCCGTTGGGACTGGCCGGTTTCGTTAACGCGGCCTGCTGGGCGCCCGCTATGAGCATGATTTCCCAATGGTGGCCCCGCAGCCGTCGGGGCCTTGCCATGGGCATTGTTGGCACCTCCGCGGGTGGTGCCATGCTGCTCATGTGGGCTCTTGCCGGTTGGGTGGGCGCGGAGTGGGGGTGGAGGGCTGCGTTCCGGTATTTGCCGGTGATTTTCGCGGTGTTGGGAATAGCGTTCTATTTCCTGGTGCGCGACCGGCCTGCAGACATCGGGATGCCGGAATATGTCGAAGAGGACGAGGTTTCCGCTAGTCCCGAGTCTATTGACTCCTCACATTTGAATGGACTGGGCCCTTACCGCTGGCTGATGACCAATCCCCATTTTCTGTTGGCCTGCCACGTCAAGGGCTTGGAAAATGTGGTTCGGTACGGGCTCACCACCTGGGTCGCAATCTATTATTCAGAGGTTGGCGGGCTTTCCATAGAATCCACTGTCATAGTTACAGTGCTTCTCCCGGTGGGGTATCTGATTGCGCCATCGGTGGCGGGATTCATATCCGACCACTTTCTCAACAGCCAGCGTCGGCCTTTGGTTATATCCTCCTGCCTGGCCAGCGCCGCAATCATCGCCGTTATAGCAGTAGTACCCCCGTCGAACGAACTGCTTGGGGCCGCTCTGCTGCTTTCCGGCGGAGTGGCGATGGGAATGTCGCCCATGTCGACGGTGTCGGTCGATATGGGCGGGAGGCGGATGGCCGGCACGGCCGCCGGTGTGCTGGACGCCCACGGATACCTGTATGCTGGGGCGCAGGCCATCGTGTTTGGGGTGTTACTGGATATGGCGGGCAGCCCATGGCCTATCGTTTTTCTCGCAATGGCCGCAACGCGGCTTGTCTCTGTATTCATGATCAGGCTCGTGCGTGTGTAGAGCAGTGATTAGCACTGTAGACGAGACTTTCAAAACTCCTGGGCTGACAAGAAGAGTACTGGCGTGGCGCTCGTAGTAGTTCGCAAGGGCGCGTCCTGGTTGTTACAGGGCATTGTTGTGGTTGTGGCCCTGTTTGTACTGTTTGTAGCTGTTATCCCACAGGGCAAGGCTGGCTTCAACACGGTGCTCTTCGTAACGCAGGTACTCGACCTGTCAATCAAACCGCAGACATGGTTTACGGATGATCCTCTCCGCCACGAGGTGCATTACCCGTCGTACGACGGCACGACCGTCGCCGACGTATACCGCCCGAATGACAACAGGCGTCATGCCGCCGTCGTTCTTTTCCTTGGCGCCAATGCCGCCGGACGCGATGACCCCGACGTGGTGAACCTGGGCAACGCCCTTGCTCGGGCGGGTTACGTGGTCATGTTCCATTGGTCCCCCACGATGGCGTTGCGGGCCAACATCGAACCGGCCGAGACCGGTAATCTTGTCTGGGCGTTTCAGTATCTGTCCGAGCGGGAATACGTGGACATGGACCGGGTGGGGCTGGGAGGGTTCTGCGTGGGGGCATCTTTCGCGCTGGTGGCCTCCGCAGACCCTCGGATTCAGGACAAGGTCCACTTCGTAAACGCCTTCGGCCCCTATTACGATGCAAGAACACTGTTGTTGCAGGCGGCGTCCCGTTCGGTGGTCTATGACGGAGAGCGGACTCCCTGGGATCCGGACAAACTGACCAAGCGGGTTCTGGCCAACGAGTTGATCGAGACTCTGGAATCCTCCGAGGATGCGAATGCACTGACGCGCCGCTACATGAATGGTGAGGCGCTGACTGCCGAGGAACTGGAATCGCTCTCCCCTTCAGCCGTAACGATAATGAGGCTGCTGGACGGAACAACCCCTGAGGAAGCCGAGGCGTTGTACGAGACTCTTCCGATGAGCTTCCGCGATGATCTGGCGGGCATTTCCCCCTCGTCGCACGTGGACGGGATTCAGGCGAAGCTGCTGATTATGCACGACCGAAACGACCGGCTGGTACCGGCCGCCGAGTCTCGTCGACTGCTGGAGGCAACCGAGGGCCGGGGCGACGTCCGCTACACCGAGGTCTTGGCCTTCGAGCATGTTCGGCCCAGCGGCGGCGGCATCGGGGATCTCCTCGCTGAGGCGGGTCGGCTATACCGGCATATGTACAGCATCATCCGCATCGCCACCTGACCATTTGAAGGCAGCCAAACTCGTTCCTGTCTCTCGTTGACTTCGTCCCTATTCCTGCTACCATCTGTTCTGGCAATCAATTGCAATAACTTGGAATTGCGCCTTGCATCATGAACAGGCTCTGGAGAGCCTTCGTCTTCAGGGACACAGGATGACGCCGCAGCGTGTTCTGGTACTCTCCGTAGTTGCGGAGGGCGGAGAGCACATGGGTGTTGACGAGGTGTTCAGAAGGGCTCGCGAAGTCTACCAATTCATGGACATTGCCACCGTTTACCGCACCCTGCGGACGTTCCGGGACGCCGGCGTGGTAACCGAAGTCGAGATTGGCGACCGGCTGCATTACGAACTAACCATGCCGGGCGACGTCCACCATCACATGGTCTGCCGGGTGTGCAGTGGTGCCTACAATCTTAGCCCCCACTACTTGTCCGAATTCCGCGAGACCCTGGTGCAGGAATTCGGCTTCGTACCTGACCTCGAACACTTCTCGATCACCGGCATCTGCGCCGGTTGCCAGTCGCTGGACGAGGGACGGAAAGATGTTGGGTGAACTCACAGACAGGAATGATTCAAGCATTGTCCCCAAGACTCAATGAACTAACCCGTCTCGCTCTCACGATTCCGGTAGTGGTGATGGTCGCGGTCTCCATGGCCTGCGGAGGTAGCGAAGAAGATGGGGGGAAACTCAAAGTAGTTACCACAGTCTCTCCGATCACCAGCATAGCGGAAAACATAGGCGGCGACCGAATCGAATTGGAAGGAGTGGTGCCGGAAGGGGTGAACTCCCACGTTTTCGAGCCTCAACCTTCCTTGGCGAGGCTGTTGGCGGACGCTGATCTGATAATTGCCAACGGTCTCTTCCTGGAGGAACCGACCATCGAATTAGCAGAAGCAAACAAGGGGGACGACACGCCGATACTGCTGCTGGGAGACCAGGCTATTGCCCGTGGCCAATGGCAGTTCGACTTCAGTTTTCCAGAGTCCGGCGGTCACCCCAACCCGCATCTCTGGCCTGACCCCAACCTTGGGCTGAAATACGCTGAGCTTATTCAGGAAAAGCTGGCATCTCTGGATCCTGACAATTCGGACTACTACACCCGCAACCTGGAAGCGTTCCGGCAGCGAATCACAATGATGGACGCCGTAATCCGGGAGGCAGTAGCCACGATACCGCCGGAGAATAGAAAGCTGGTGACCTACCACGACTCGTGGGCCTATTTCGCGCTGGCCTACGGATTTGAGGTAATCGGGGCGGTGCAGCCGTCCGACTTCGCCGAACCCTCGGCTAGAGAAATGGCGAAACTCATTGACCAGATAAGAGAGCTGGGGCTTCCCGCAATTTTCGGCTCAGTGGAATTCTCCAGCAGAGTCCTGGAGACCATTTCCCAGGAAGGCAACACCACCTACATAGACAAGCTGGCCGACGATGACCTGCCAGGCCAGCCGGGAGACCCGGATCATTCCTACCTTGGTCTGATGCGGCAGAATCTGCAGATCATGATTCCTGCATTGGGCGGTAGCGCCGATTCCTTTGACGATTTGGATGTCAGCGCGGTATTCGAGGGTGAGAGCGGTGCTGTCTATCCACAGTGAATCCGGATTCAACTGGCGGACCGGGATTTCGACTAGCCTTCCCGTTTTGGAGGGGATGTAGCAATGTACCTGCATCCGAGGCTGCTCTCGCTGGCAGCAGACGTTCGATGGCGCATCATAATCTCGGCGATCGTGGGCATGCTTGCTGTTGCTGCCGGTGTGGCGCGACTGGCTGTTGCTGCCCTGATCATTGTGGAGGTGGTGCGAGGTAACGCGACCTTCGAGTCCTTGACTTGGCCCCTGGTCGGCATGGCCGCCCTCATTGTGGTACGGGCCTGCCTCCAGTACCTGCAGGAAGTGATGAGCCACCACACCGCCAGCTTGGTCAAGGTCAAGTTGCGAGAGCGGCTCTACGAGCACTCGCTGGCGCTGGGATCCGGCCACTTTGATTCCTCGCGCACCGGCGATGCGCTGATGTCCTTGGCCGAAGGCGTGGAGCGCCTGGAGGCGTTCTTTGGCCGGTACCTGCCCCAGATGATCGTCGCCGCACTGGCGCCTGTCGTAATCTTCATTTTCATGGCTCTGATCGATTTCCGGACGGGGCTGATATTCCTGGCATTTGCGCTGCTGACCCTGGTCATTCCCAACATGTTCCACCGGTGGAACCGCGAGCGCAGCATGGCTCGCCGCGACGCCTATGGCGCGCTGGGAGCGGACTTCCTCGACGCGGTCCAGGGACTGACCACGCTCAAGTCCTTCGGGCAGAGCCGTATTCGCGGAGAACTCCTGGCGGAACGAGCCCGCGACCTGTTCCGCACCACCATGGGCGTGCTCGCCGCCAACGCCGCAACTGGCGCGCTGACCATTCTCGGCATCACCGGCGGGGCCGCGGTTGCCCTGGGCTGGGGGGCCATGCGTGTGGCCGATGGGGACCTCGAGCTTCGAGCGCTGATGATAGTCCTCTTGCTGGGGGTGGAGGTGTTTCGCCCCCTGCGTGAGCTGGTGCAGCTCTACCACGACGGCGTGATGGCTATGTCTTCGGCGGAAGGTATTTTCGCCATCATGGACTCACCGGTTGCCGTTCAGGAGCCGAACCGGCAACAGGCTGCGTCCTCGACTGCTGAGCCAACCGGTTCACTTAAGCCCGAAGTGGCCTTCGAAAATGTGAGCCATGCCTACAGCGAGGGCCGACGACCGGCCCTGCATGATCTTTCGTTCACCCTTCACGAAGGAGAGAGCCTGGGGCTCGTCGGCCCCAGCGGCGCGGGAAAATCCACCATCGTCTGGCTGATGCTGCGTTTCTTCGATCCACAGCAGGGAGTCATCCGGCTGGGCGGGCGCGACGTGCGGGACATACCGCTCAGCGAGTTGCGCGAACAGCTGTCGGTAGTAACCCAGGACACCTACCTGTTCCATGGGTCCGTCGCGGAGAACCTCCGCTTCGGAAACCCCAATGCGACCCAGGCGCAACTGGAGGAGGCTGCCCGGGCGGCCAACGCCCACGAATTCATCAGCCACCTCCCCAACGGATATGCGACCGGGGTCGGTGAGAGGGCGGTCCGGCTATCCGGCGGGCAGAAGCAGCGGATTGCCATCGCCCGAGCCCTGCTTAAGGATGCTCCTATACTGATCCTCGACGAGGCCCTGTCCAACGTGGACGCCGAGAACGAGGCCGTCATCCAGCAGGCCCTCGACCGGCTCATGGATGGCCGCACCACCCTGAGAATCGCCCACCGCCTCTCCAGCGTGGTCAACGCAGATCGCATCCTGGTGCTGGACAACGGCAGGCTGGTCGAGACCGGCAATCACGACGACTTGGTCGCGGCGGGCGGACTGTACGCTGACCTCATGGCCCAACAACAGGAGCGCCTCGACTTCGACGTGCACCCGTCCGGAGAGGATCTCCACCATGCGGTCCCATCGACCGCCGCGGTGGACGTGAGCGCGTTCATGCCCAGTCCGGCGCATCAGGGCCACGACCATCATCACGCGGCGCCGCAGGCCCATCGTCGCGACCACGATGACGATCATCATCATGCCGCCGACATTCCTTCCAACGAACACCAGGGCCACGGGGATCACCGAGAGGCTCAGCCGCACACCCGTGTCCACGACGACCACGACAACGCCGTCGAGGCCCACGAGGCCGTGGAGGGTCGTCAAGAGCACAGGCATGGCCCGCAGCCGGATGCGTCGGCATTTATTCCCCAGCCTGCGCACGGTGGACACGGTGGTCACCACCACGATGCCCCTGCGGCTCAACACCATGGGGAAAACGCCCACGGTGGTGGCCACCGTCCTCTCAGCATCATCACGATATGGGTACGCCTGCTGGGGCTGGTGAAGCCGTGGCGGAACGAGCTCATCCTCACGTTCCTGCTGGGAGTGGCTCACCACGGCACCGCCATCGGTGTCGGCGTGGTCAGCGCCCTGCTGGTGGGACAGGTTATAACCGGCGGCGACCTGACCCTGATGCTGATCCTGCTGGCGGTGCTGACGCCGTTGGCGGCCTTCTTCATCTGGACGGAATCGTGGGTGGCCCACGACCTCGCCTACCGGCTGCTGGCTGAGATGCGGGTCGACGTTTATCGCAAACTGGACCCGCTGGCACCGGCCTACATGACCCGGCGGCGCTCCGGAGACCTGGTGAGCGTGGTGGGCGGCGACGTGGAGACGGTGGAGTTCTTCTTCGCCCACACTATTACCCCGGCCTTCACTGCCGTTGTCGTGCCGGGTGTGGTCGTCGCTGTTCTGGCGGTAATCGCCTGGCCCATGGCGATCGCCGTCGCGCCGTTCTTGGTGGCCGTCGCCCTGAGCCCGTTCTTCGCCCAGAAACGCTCGGAGAGGCTGGGCGAGGAGCTGCGGCACCAGTTGGGCGATGTGCACGCCCACATGGTTGACAGCATCCAGGGGATGCGGGAGATCGTCGCCTTTGGGCAGGGACCGTCCCGCACCGCCGAGATGGTGAGCAACAGTTGGCGGTTCGCTCACATTCAGCTTCGATTCCTCAAGGAGAGGGCCTTCCAGATCGGCTTCATCGAAGCAATGACTGCCTTGGGCGGGCTGGTAGTGCTGACAGTCGGCGTCTGGCTCTACACCAACGGCAGTATCACCAGGCCTGAGCTGATTCTGGCGGTGGTACTCTCGGTAGCGGCGTTCGCTCCGGTGTCAGACCTCGCACGCACCATGAAGCAATTGATGGAGACCCTGGCGGCCTCCCGCCGGCTGTTCGCTATCCACGACGAACCGGTCCCAGTGATCGATGGCCAGGGGGTTCACGGTACGTTGAAACCGGATCAGGCCCCCGCATTGGTCTTCGACGCTGTGGCTTTCGACTACGGACCGGGAGAGCCGCAGGCCTTGAATCACCTGAGTTTCGAAGTTGAACCGGGACATACCGTTGCCCTGGTGGGAAGGTCGGGCGCCGGGAAGACCACCTGCGCCAATCTGGCGATGCGGTTCTGGGACCCGGGCCACGGTTCAGTGCAACTGAATGGTCACGATATCCGGCAGTTTAAGCTGGACGATCTGCGCCAGCAGATCGCACTGGTGTCTCAGGACACCTACCTTTTCAACGCAAGCATTCGCGACAACATCATGCTGGGTCGGCCCGAGGCAAGTCAGGATGAGTTGGAGGCGGCGGCACAACAGGCCAGCTGCCACGAATTTATCACCGCGTTCCCAGACGGATACGACACCATCGTCGGCGAACGCGGTATGCAACTTTCGGGCGGGCAAAGGCAGCGGGTTGCCATCGCTCGCGCCCTGCTCAAGAACGCGCCCGTGCTGATCTTGGACGAGGCCACATCCCATCTGGACGCGGTGAGCGAAAGCCAATTGCGACGGGCTCTGGAGACACTGATGGAGGGGCGCACCACTCTGGTGATCGCCCATCGGCTGTCCACCATACGAAACGCCGACCGAATCGTGGTGCTGGACCGTGGCGAAGCCATCGAACAGGGTAGCCACCAGCAACTGCTGGAGCAGCAGGGCCTCTATGCGCAGCTAGTCGCAACGCAGATGGTGAGGGCAACCAACGGACACGACCCTCACGGCGGAGAGGATGACGACGAACATGACCGCCATGCGCCGCTGCCAGCGGAGTGGACAGGCGCTCCTGGAGGCCATCAACACCACCATTAGGCACCGATCACATCTGGGAAGAGGGCCTGCTGGATCGTTCGGCCCGGTTAGACCAGGACATTTTGATTCAAAGGCTTAGCAAAAATGCTGCATCCCCTACCCCACGAACATCTCCGCGGGGCTCCACTGGTTGAGATCATCGGTCTGTCCTGCGGTTACGAAAAACAACGGGTGCTCAACCGTGTGGACCTTCAGATAATGAAGGGGGACTTCGTCGGTCTGCTCGGCCCCAGCGGATCTGGCAAGACCACCTTGCTGCGCTCCATGCTGGGCGCAGTGAGTGTCTACGAGGGCGAGGTGCTGGTTGAAGGGCGGAGGCCATCTGAGGGCCGTCCTCGCATCGGCTATGTTCCCCAGCTGGAAACCATCGACTGGAACTTTCCCGTAACGGTCCGCGAAGTCGTAATGATGGGTCGGACCATGGAGAATCGATTCTTTCCTTGGTTCCGCAAGGAGGAGAAGGAACTCGCTGACCGGATGATGGAGCAACTGGGTATCCTGCATCTGGCGGGGCGCCACATCCGTGAGCTCTCCGGCGGTCAGCAGCAGCGCGCCTTCCTGGCTCGCGCCCTGGTGAGCAGTCCGTCCCTCCTACTCTTGGACGAGCCAACTTCCGGCGTCGATGTCAAAACACGCGACGATGTGATGCACCTGCTTCACGACCTGAACCACGAGGGCGTGACCATCGTGATAACCACTCACGAGATCAACGCGGTGGCCGTTCATCTCCCTCGCCTGGTATGCCTGGCCGGACGGGTGCTGGCGGAAGGCACGCCTTACGACGTCATCACCACCGAAGTGCTGCGCCAGACCTACGGTGCGGATATGCCTGTAATCCACTACGAAGGAATGCCAATAGTAGCCGAAAGCCCCCACCGCTACGGACGCAATGGCGGTGCCAATGGCGATGAAGTTAATGTGGGGCACAGCCACAGTCATGCTTGATGTAATCTTCGAACCTTTCGGATACCCCTTTATAGTCCGCGGGATGATCGCGGCGATTCTCGCGGGAGCTCTCTGTGGCGGAATCGGCGTCTACGTCATTCTTAAGCGAATGGCCTACATCGGGCACGGTCTGGCCCACGCTGTCTTGGGCGGCGCCGTCGTCTCGTTCGTGCTGTCATTCAACTTCCTGATCGGTTCCACGATCTGGGGCTTCCTCTGCGCCCAGCTGATAACGCTCACTACCAAGAAGCGGAAGATCGCCTACGACGCTGCTATCGGCGTCATCACGACTGCCAGCTTTGCTGTGGGCATCGTCCTGATCAGCCGCTACAAGAATTTTACGCGTGACTTCGAAACTGCCCTGTTCGGCAACATCGTGGGCGTAAACACCGGGGATCTTGTGGCGCTGGCAGCGGTGACCGTCGCCACTGCGCTGGTCCTGTTCGTGGCCTACAAGCAATTCCTGTTCACCACCTTTGACGGCGATGTGGCCCAGTTTTACGGTGTCCCCACTGGCTGGGTGGAGGCAATGTTCTCGCTGGTGCTGGCGGGTACCATCGTGGTGTCGCTGCAGGTGCTGGGCGTGCTGCTCATAGCTGGGGCAACGGTAATTCCCCCTGTGTCGGCCCGAATGCTGACCGACAGTTTCCCAAGGATGCTGCTGCTGTCCGCCGGGATTGGGGCTATCTGCGGTTTCTTCGGCATATACCTGAGCTACTTCGTCGACGTGTCATCCGGAGCGACCATCGTCCTGGTGGAGGCTGCGGTATTCGCCACGGCGATGGCTTACTCCAGCCTGCGCTTCAGGTTCATTGCAGTTAGGCAGAGGGAACCTCGCCAGGCTCCTGCTGCCTCAACTGCCGACACTGGCATAGCGTCTTCTGCCCAAGCCATCAAGACCGAAGGAGACTGAGGGCCCCGCAGGCCACATCACAGACTCTCGCCGCAAGGTCGCGTACCGGTTGCTAAAAGAAAACGGTCCGGGCATTTACGCCCAGACCGTTTGTGTTTCCGTGAACCTTTGAGACGATTATTTTGGAGGGCTAGGCCTCGGTCTGCTCGGTCTGGCTGCCCTTGACGGTGATGGTGATGTGGGCCATGGCGGTATCGCCAGGAGCGCCATGCCAGTGGTTCTCGCCTGCGGGGATGACAACCACGTCGCCCTCAACCACCTCGACAACTTCTTCGTCAGAGGCGACCTGGCCCTTCCCCTCGGTGATGACCAGGATCTGGTCACCGGAGTGCTTGTGGAACTTGTTGCGGGAACCAGCATCGAAGGCCACGATGGCGAAGTTGAAGTTCTGCGAGTCGTCCGGATTCAGGATGGACTGGCGCCATACCTGCGTTCCGGTCATCAGTCCGCCGCTGCCCAGGGGAGCCATGTCAGCCTCGGTCCGGGGAATGTCGCTCATTGTAACTTTCTTCATCGCATACTCTCCTTGAATTAATGTGTTTACCGCCGCGAAGCAGGGCGGTTGAGAACAAAATTTACCATCGACAATCATACATTCGCCCAGCGGCCCAGTCCAGCAACGACCGCCCCAGGCCATCAGCGATCGCGCTCGAAATCTCTAACCGCTCCTGTCTCTACAAGTGACGCCGTCCAAAGGGCTCCCCGTAAACCCTTTGGAATCATTTCAGGGCCTTGAGGAACCTGTAGACTTGTCTAGCTCATCTGCTCTTCCCAGTGCTGACGCAGGGCAGTCGCGTTTTGATGGCGCTTGCGTCTTGCCGAGCCTTATGACGCATCTCTACCACTAACGCTTTGCAAGATCCCCAACGTACGCCCCCCAAGGCATCCCGTCGGCTCCGTCACCCAGCTGGACAAACCCAGTGGGACACAATGGAGCGGGAAACAAAATTCCCTCCAAGCGCGGCCCAATTCGTAGCTGACGGACAGATGAAAATAAAAAATGGGGCAGAATGAGAAAAAGGGACCAATTTTCTGTACCCAAAATTCCCATTCCACAGCCCGTAGAACGCACCCGGCAGCCTGCCCACCCACTCGCGTGTCCGCAAGATCGGAAAATTCCGGTTTTGCCCGGAAGAGAAATCAAACTGTGATGACCAAGTCTATGGCGATGAAGTACCACCGTAGAGTTGGATTCTGTTGATACCCGATTGACCTTACTTCTGAAAGTAGTTCCCTCACCATCCATCAGAACAAGCTTCATGGCGAATAATTGGCAAGCAATCTTTCGCGCGACTAAACTGAGGCCAGCGGGCACTCGAAGCGTGCTCGGAAACTACCGTAAATTACCGGGAAAATGAAAAATAATTCACGATCTGCGGGAGGTTGGACTCCGGGCAAGCGCAAGACGCTGGTGCCGTAGGTTGGCGAATTCAAGTGCGGTGGTCCTGGCGCTCAGCCGCTTCGACGCATCTCCTCCAGCGAATCGGCGATGGTGCGGGCTAGGTCGCCGGGACGGTCGGCAAACTCGGGCGTGGGGTACCACTCGTAGTCGAAGCTGTGCAGGGTCTGGCCTTCGATGCTGCATCGGAGGTCGGACACCACAACCTGGAAGCCAAGCTTTTCGGTAGCCTGCTCCGCCAGCATGTCCAGAACCACGTCGGGGCATCCGAATACGACGAGGAAGCCTCCCTGCCTTCCATCGGCTGTTGAGTCGGAGACGCGGGCGCGAAACACCGGCCCATACGAGTCGAACTCAACGAGGGTGTAGGGCCGTTCCGGCACATTGTAGTCCGGCCACCCAATGTGAATGCTTCCGCCAACTTCCCAGTGATGCATTTGAGGTAAAGCCGGGATACTGGAGGTCAGGCGGCGTTGACGGCGGGACGGGCCGAACCAACCTGGATTCCCTGCTTGAAAACAGTCTTAACGTTGCGCAGCGCGTCTATGTTGGACGAAGGATCGCCGTCTACCAGGACGAGGTCGGCGTTCTTGCCCGGTTCGACTGTCCCGGTCTGGTCCAGTATCCCGAGTGCGTCGGCAGGGTTGCGGGTCCCGGCAAGGATGGCCTCCATAGGCGACAGCCCGGCGTCGTGCATGGCGATTATCTCACCCTGGAAATCGCCAAAGGGATAGCTGCCCCACCCGCAGTCCGATCCTCCCGCTAGTCTGACCCCGGCGCGAATCAGGCGAGCGAACTGCTCCATAGCGGTGCCGCCCGTCCTGTTCATACGTTCCCACCGCTCCTGCTCTGCGGGGGTGAACGGACGTTGGGTTCGGACGCGCTCCAGGTAGGCCCGCGAAACCCGTCCCAGGTGCATCGTAGGGTTCAGGTAGACCCCGGACTCCGCCAAGCGGTCGGCTGTGGGTTCGTCGTAGCGATACGTGCCATCTGAGTCGGTGAAGAAGCAGTGGAGGATGGCGTCCACCCCGGCGTCAAGGGCGAAGTTGATGGACTCAGTGCACCGGCAATGGGCCAGCACCGGGCGGTTGCGGTTGTGTGCTTCGTCAACCAGCGCGGTCAGTTCCTCGAGATTGAAGGAGGCACGGAAGGGATCGCTGGTCAGGGTGCTACCGCCCGAAGCCGCGACCTTGATGAAGTCGGCGCCTTCCTTGACCCGTTGCCGGACTGTGGCTCGAATGCCGTCGACACCGTCCACCTGCCCGCCCATGAACCACAGGTGCCCGCCGGTGATAGTTAGGGGCGGCCCGGAAACCAGGGTTAGTGGGCCGTTCACCAATCCCTGCGACAGTCCCTCCTTCAGGGAGAAGGCGGTGCTGTTCCATGAACCGCAGTCGCACAGGGTGGTGACTCCGGTCGCGAGGTGATCGCCCACGTTGCGGGCCGAGCGCAGAAGCCTGACGTCGTCCGAGTCGTCGCTGTCGACCTCCTCCCCCGTGCGCCCGTCCCCGGGCATGTTCGTATGGGTGTGCAGATCGAACAGGCCGGGCATCAGGGTGGCGTCGGGAAATTCCAGCACCTCCCGTGGGACATCGCTCTGTGAGCTCTCAACTTCGCCCCGCTGTCCGACCCACAGGATCCGGCCTTCACTGAATCCGACCGCCATACCCTCTTGCGGAGATGTAGCGACGCCGTCAATGAGCCTGCCGGGCAGGATAACGGTCAATGGACTGTTTGATTCGGACAAGATCCCTTCTCCTGCGTGGCCCTGGGAGCGGCAAGGTGAGAGTGCCGGAATTCGAGGTTTAACCAGCGGCGATTATAACTCATCCCGGGCTAACGCCTCTCCCGCACCATCAGCAGAGCCAGCGGCACACCGGATAAGATGATGAGCAGAAGCGCTGGCATTGCGGCCCGGGCAAAGAAAGCCTCCGCGGTAAACGACCAGACCGAAGTCGCCAGCGTGCTGAACCCTGTGGGGCTCAAAATCAGGGTCGCAGGCAGTTCTTTCATCGTCAAGAGAAACACCAATGAAGCCCCCGCCACGATTCCCGGCCGCGCCGATGGAAAGGTCACAGACGTGAAGGCGCCCAGCGGTGAGCGTCCCAGGCTCCTGGCTGCCTCCTCGACGCGGGGATTAATCTGCAGCAGTGTCGTCCGCACCGCGCCCAGCGCCGGAGAAAGAAACAGCGCGACGTATCCCAGCAGTAATAGTCCAATGGTTTGGTAAAGCACCCCCGCATAGTTAGCGCCAAAGAATACCAGCGCCAGCGCGATGGCGATTCCGGGCAGGGCAAAGCTGACGTAACCAAGCCGTTCCAGGAATCCGCTCAGCAGTCCCCACTTGGAGCCGCCCATGGGATGCCGGACCGATAGCAGCCCGATGGGCAGTGCCGCGGCTGTCGCTGCCAGTGCTGCCAACGCGGAGATGTAAACCGAGTTGCGGGCGGCGGTCCACAGTGGGTCCAGAGCCTCGCCGGCAGCCACGCCCCGAACGACCCAGTAGAGCAGAATCCCTACCGGAAGCCCGAGCGAGACCACGGCAATCAGGCCGCAGAATCCAATGGAAGGCCAGCGCCACCTGCCCAAGGGGACGATAGATGGTGGGCGGGATGTTCCCGACGAAGTCGAGTAGTATCGACTGCGGCCCCGGCTCACAAACTCCAGTGCCACCCATGCCAGGGCAAGGACTACCAGCACCAGGGAGAGGCCGGCCCCCAGGGTGCGATCAAGAGCGGAGTCGTACTGGGTAAAGATTGCCCAAGTAAACGTCTCATAGCGGAGGAGTGAGACCACACCGAAGTCGCTCAGCGTGTACAGTCCCACCAGCAGCGCCCCCGCTCCGATAGCGGGCCGCAACAACGGCACAACCACTCTGAAAAAGGTGGCGACTGGTCCCAATCCAAGTCCTCTGGCCGACTCCTCCAACGCTGGGTCCATCCTCTGCAGGGCGGCCCTTACCGTAATCAGTACGTAGGGGTAGCTGAGGAGCGTTAATGTGAGAAAGGCTCCGGCGAGTCCGTAGATGCTGGGCAAACGGTCCACGCCGAATGGTCCCTCAAGCGCTCCCTGCAGCATGCCCCGCGGGCCTAGGGCCACGACTACAATGAACCCGGCGACGTAGCTGGGAATCACCAGCGGCAGGGACGTAATGACCGCCCATGCCCTTCGCCAAGGCAGATCAGTTCGGGCTGTTAGCCAGGCCAGGGGCACCGCAATTAGGACCGAGGCGGCGCTGACCGTTGCGACGAGGAGCAAAGTACGGCCCATGATGCCTGCCACTTTGGTTCTGAACAGGAGATCCCAAAGCTCCTCACCTGCACCGAGGGCTCTCACTGCCAGGTATACGGGGGGCAAGAGGAGCGCGGCCCCAACGATCAGAGCAGGGACCAGCAGAACCATCGGAGGAGAGTTCCTCAGGACCGCCGATGCCAACAAGCTGTCGGGTAAGGAGAGTGGACTCTTCAATGCGACCACCGACCGAAAAATGCCCAACACTAACCAATGGCGAGATATCTTGCGCCAATAGATTCCGTCGGCGTTCTTATCAAGCGGAATGTTCTGTTTAGCCTGTAGTGTTGGGCCAAGCGTATCCAGCGCAAAGTATAAACGATTACTTATGGTTAATGCGTGCAACACCCCGAGGCGGATATGGCAGCCCACGTAGTAAGTGTAATTCCGTGAATTTTGCCCAGACGGCCAAAGCCGCATTCCTCCAAAACACCCTTGGTCGAGTATCTAGACAAGGGTGTCGTCCCGGCAGTTCCCCGGCCCAACGAGACGGGTTCCGCCGCTCACCGCGAGTTTGTAGGATGAATTGACACGCTGAGATCAAATGCCTACACTCATAGCCGTTCGTCCCTTCTGTTATATTGTCTATTCCTTGACGTATAATCCTAATTGCAATTGACGAGAGTTGAATCGGGCAGGCCATGAGCAGATGGTAAGCGGCGCCAATATAAAGAGAACAGCCTCTGTGTCTGGCGTTGCAGAGAATGCCGAAACCAGGGAGGGTGTGGCCCTTCGCTGTTCGGGCGTGTCCAAACGATACGGTACCGTTCAGGCCGTTGTCGGGCTGGAACTGACAGCCGATGCTGGCCGGATTCTGGCGTTGCTGGGGCCCAGTGGGTGCGGAAAAACTACCACCCTGCGGCTTATCGCTGGGTTCGAGCAGCCGGACGAGGGTGAAATCAGCATTGGCGGCCACGTAGTCAGCTCTCTCGTGGGCACCATTCCACCGGAAAAGCGCCGCATCGGTATGGTCTTCCAGGAAGGGGCCCTCTTCCCGCACCTCACGGTTGAACAGAATGTGGGCTACGGGCTCAGGAAGCAGCAGGACCGGGCCACGCGAATCGCAGAGGCATTGGAACTGGTTGGACTGTCGGAAATGCGGCAGCGCCTGCCCCATGAGCTGTCGGGTGGTCAGCAGCAACGTGTCGCTCTAGGCCGGGCTCTCGCCCCCAGACCCGACATCCTCTTGCTTGACGAGCCTTTTTCCAACCTCGATGCCAAACTCGCGGAACAGTTGCGGAGCGATGTTGCGACAATTCTCCGGGCCAGCGGCGTTACTGCGGTGTTTGTGACCCACGACCAGGAAGCGGCCCTCCATGTTGGCGACGAGGTCGCCCTAATGAATGAAGGGCAGGTGGAACAGACGGGTTCTCCAGCCAGGGTATTTCACTCTCCGGAAACCAAATACGCCGCCGAATTCCTTGGGACTGTGGACTTCCTGCCCGTGAGTGTTGCGGGCGGCGTAATGACCAGTGAGCTGGGGATTCTGGAGGGCATCGATATTCCCTCTGTTTCCCTTGGGGGCGCTTCGACCCACCTGGAAATCATGATTCGCCCCGACTGTCTCGAGTGCGCTGCTGACGAAGATGGTACTGCCCTTGTTGTCGACCGTGAGTTTCGTGGCGCCTTCTATCTTTACAGGCTGCAATTGGCATCGGGCCGCCAGGTACGGTGCCTGATGTCCCACATTGTCGACCTGCCCGATGGTGCTTCCGTTTCTGTTCGTCTGCGTGAAGGCCATCAGACTCGGCTGTTCGTTGATGGACGGTTAGCGCAGCCATCTCGCGGCTGCCACTGATTCCCCTCTCTCCTCCCGGGGTCTTCAGTTGATTCTGGTATACTTTTTTGGCGTCTTTTTGTGTGCCGTCGCTGGTCTTGGGCAATGAGTGCGCGGAATTTTCGTTCTTGAGGAATCCATGCCACGACCCAGAAAGGGCCCAACCCGTAGCGAAGCGGAGGAGGCCGAGAATCAGAACGACCGCTTGTCTCCCGGTACTGAGAACTACCTGTTGTGCCTGTACCGTCTTTGGGAGGACGACGAGTTTCCCACCATCACCCAATTGACAGACGTGCTGCGGCGCCTTCCGCCCACAGAGGGGCTGGGTACGTCGGTGCCCTCGGTGGCGGGGATGGTCCGCCGAATGGCCAGGCAGCACCTTGTGGACATTGGCAACGACAAGCGCATTCGCCTCACCAGGCAGGGCATGGAAGGCGGGGAGGACATCGCCCGGCGCCACCGGCTAGCGGAATGGATGGTGGTCAGTCTGCTGGGCATGGAGCTGCACCAGGCCCATAACGAGGCCCACCGCCTGGAGCATGGGATGTCGCCTCAACTGATGGAGAAGCTGGTGGAGCGGCTGGACAATCCCAGGCGTTCACCCTACGGCAGGCCCATTCCCGGCACGGGCGAACCGAAGATTCCACCCAATTCGCTGACCTTGGACACAGCGGTCAAGGGCAATTCCTACATCGTGGAGCGGGTGCCCGAGGAAGATCCTCAGCTGCTCAAGTTCCTGGACGACTCGCACATCGTCCCGGAGCGGGAGATAAACGTGGCGGACTCCACACCCTTTCTCGGGGTTATGGAGGTTGGCACCCAGCAGGGCCCGGTATCGATGAGCTACGCCGTTGCCCACCAGATCGTGGTTCGTCCAGCGTAACGCCAAGGGTCCAGTATTCCTGGAGGCGCCGAAACCCTCTATGGGTTGTCGGCGTCTTTGTCGTTTCCTCCCGCCGTCAGGCGGTCCCGCAGTTCGGCCCAGCCATCCGCCATGGTGCGCTCGGGAAACTCAGGGACCTCACTGTCCTGGAAAACGCTCACCAGGATGAACACCGGCCCCTGCTGCCGCATGGCCTCCTCGAGACCGATCAGCATCTCCTCGATGCGGTCGAAATGGTAGGTGTGAGAATAGCCGGAACTCTCCGCCATTTTGACGAGGTCGAGGTGGTCCAGTTCTTTGATGGGAACTCCCGAGGTCGAGACGCGAGACGCGTCGTCGAACACGAAGTGCACCAGGTTCGAGGGCTGGGATTCCCCGATGGTGGCGAGTCCGCCAAGGTTGGTGCGCAGGGTGGCGTCGCAGTCCAGCACCAGCACCCTGCCCGATTGCTGGGCCAGGGCCAGTCCCAGTCCCACCGCGGGGGCACGATCCATGCAGTCCATCAGGTCAAGGTCGAGTTCCCGCCGCTCCGAGACTCTGCTCCACTCCCGCAACGCGGCGGAGGTCGATACGACGAGCGCATCTCCGCGGTGGTAGCTTACGGCGCGGGCCGCCTCGGCGTAGGGAATTCCGGGCGACGGTCGGCTGTCAGATGAGTGAGTGCTCACGGTTTCGACTCGTCGGATGAGGCAGAGTCACGGTCGCTGCGTCGAGAGCCGGGATTGATTGAGGGAGGACGTCTGAAACCCACCATTGCCCACATTGCCGCGAGAATGGCGGCTCCGCCCAATAAGCCCAAGCCGATATGAGAACGCTCGAATGCCTGGAACAGCATCCAGAATCCCCATAGAAACAGGGCGTAGGAACCCAGCCGCAGCAGCAGGCCCTTACCCAAGCCTCCAAGCATCTATTCAGTCCTCCGGAACATCGCGACTTCGCGCCGTTGAGACCTGCTGGTTTGGCGGGGTGCGCATGATATGGGGCGGGGCAGGCCTAAAGCCTGCCCCAATAGTGCGACGAATTGTGACTCACCCGCCGAAGAGGATCGCTAGGCCTTGGCAAAGATCTCCGGCAGTTCGTCTATGGCCGTCTGCATACTTCGGCGGCCCCGTTGCCGGAATTGCACGGGGGTGTTTTCGATCTGCGGGGTTACCTGCAGATGCACGAAGACGGGGCCGGTGGCCGCCATGGCCTCTGCGATGCCCGTGGTCAGGTCTTCCAGGTTATCGAAGGAGAAGGTGGCCGCATAGCCGGCGGCCTTGGCCAGCCCTTCCCAGTCAGCCTTGCCTGATCCCGGCACGGGCTGTCCACCGGTCACTGCATAGACCCCGTTGTCGAACACCATGTGGCAGAGGTTTTTCGGGGTCTTGTTGGCGAGGGTGACCATTGCGCCCAAATTCATGAGCAAGCTGCCGTCGCCGTCCAGCACGATCACCTTGCGATTAGGTTGCGCCAGCGCCAGGCCCAAGCCGACGTTGGCGGCCTTGCCCATGGCTCCCGACACCGGCATATCAAGCTGTTCCTGGGTGGTAACCGTTGGCAGCCCGAACCGGACGTTGTTGGCGTTCATGGTGGCGATGATTACGCCATCGCCACGATTGGCGTCGATAACTTTGACTGCTTCCTGATTGTCAATCATAAGGCTGTTTCCTCAGAACCCATCTCCGTGTCGGAGACGGCTAGGATAGGGTCTTCCAATGCCTGCACCGTCTAAGAACCGAATTCGGTGCCCACGAGCACTGCCACCGGTCTCTGGGTGCGTTCTGCTTCCGCAATGGCGACGCTGATGCGATCGGCATCCTCGTCAGTCTCGATCAGGTAGTAATTGATGCCCCAGGCGTGGAGTATGTGCTCGATGAATCGGGCCGCCGAGTCGGTGGTGATGCCGTGGCGGCTCCAGCCGCGGTAGCCGACCAGCATTACCAGCGGTTGATTCACGTCCAGTCCCAGTCCCCTGATCGAGTCTCCCGACTCGAAAATGCCGGTGTTCTGGATCAGGACGATGGGGCGCTTGCCGCCGACCCACAGGCCGGCTGCAATGGCCATCGTCTCACCTTCCCGGCAGACCGGGACCAAGTCCAGCGACGGCTCGTTGGTGAGCAGCTGGTACATGAAATTGGTCTCGCTGTCAGGCAGCCAGACCACGTGGCTGATGTTGTTCTTCTTGAGTTCCTCGACAACCGAGGAAGGGTGGAGTACGACCTCGTGAGTAGTCATTCCGGCTCCTTTTCCGAGCTTGAGGGGAATCCCGCCGACGTTCCCAAACAGGGACACAAGATGATGGCAGGATGCCTCATTATATTCACGGGCCGGAAATGCCGTCAATTGCAGCGACGCACAGCAGGGCGATCGCGTCTTATTTGTCAGCACACAAAATTGGTCTGAATGGCGGTGGGTATGGGAGTGGCAGTGCCTCCTTCGGTTCCGGGTGCGAGGGTAGACGGGGGTTTGGATTCCCGCTTTCGCGGGAAAGACGACTTATCGGGCCTCCTGCGTTGAAGACGCGATTGCCCTGGGCCTTCAGGTTGGGTTTTGCACGCTTATGAGTGTCTCGCGTTAGCTACGGAAATCTCTTTATTTGTCTCATTTGGGGGCGGGGTTTCGAGGCGGGCCCCGAATTCCGTTTTTGATGCACTTAGTGACGGGGGTTTGGATTCCCGCTTTCGCGAGAATGACGAAAGATCGCGGGGATGACGGTAAGGTGCTCGGGCCACTGGGTTGTCGGGTTGGGGTCTGCTTAGTGTTAGGGGTATGGAAATCGCTGACATTCGCTGACATTTCCTGTCATTGGGTGGGTAATGGGGGCTTGGGTCCCCGCTCTCGCGGGTATGGCGGTTGGGTGCTGAAAAATTTGCTATTCCCACTCATTTCCGAGCGTTTCCGAGCGTTGAGTGGCGGCCCCGTGGTCCGGTAGGCTCTTGGTTCGACAGGCTCTCCGTGAGCGGGGATCAGGCGGTGCCGGGGATATTGCGTTCCAGGTTGTTCAGCCAGGAACCATTGGCGGCCCAGGGGAGGAGGGTGGTGATGATTCCCCTTATTACAGGACGCCTATCATCGTCGATACAACGCTGGAGGTATTTCTCGAAGGCCATATATGTGTTGAGCCGGAAGCCGGCGTCGGCCACCTCGCGGACGCAGGCGTAGGGGTCGGGTTTGGGCTGCTTGTTTGCAATGGCGATGTGCCAGAGTTCGGTGATCTCATTTGCGACGCGGCTGAGCCGTATGATGGCGAGCTCCGGGGCGAATTTGCGCTTAAGGGCCTCGACGCCGTTCCTGATCTGGCGCAACGACATATGGCGCGACGACATGGTTCAGCCTCCTGGTGGTTTCCGAAAATTTGGATAATCCGCTTATTTCCGATCAAAACCGAGCATTTCCGATCATTTTTGCCCTTTGCCCTTGGGAGTTGCGCGCGACTCCGTGCTGGGATCCGGCCTGCGGCAGCGGTTGTATTTCTATGTATTCAGGCTAGAGATTTGTCATGAGGCTTGTAAAGGGGCAAGTGTCAGCAAATCGGGGGACGGGCTTGCTCGGAGGCTTGGGGCCGTGGGTTTCCGGACCGGCCCTTGCTGTTGCGGGTGTGACGGGGGTTTGGATTCCCGCTTTCGCGGGAAAGACGGTTGGAGGTGCGGGAATTACGATTTGGGATGGGCCTGCGCCGGAGGGACGGATGGGGTAGATTGCGGCCCTCTCCTCAAATCTCGAGTGTGGCGGGGGTTTGGATTCCCGCTTCCGCGAGAATGACGATTGAGGGTGCGGGAATGAAGATTGGGGATGGGTCTGCACCGGAGGGACGGATGGGGTAGATGGCGGCCCCTCTCCTCATATCTCGGGTGTGGCGGGGGTTTGGATTCCCGCTTCCGAGGGATGCCCTGGACCAGCAGGGAGTAGCTGTGGGGGTCATCCCGGCCGCGAAGCAGGGTGTTGGGTTCCGTTTGCTTATAGCGTGTGTGCACCATCGCGTTCCAGTTTGAATACGCTAAAAGAAATCAGAACTGGTGAAAGGTGTTCACGGCCCCTTGGGAACAGGGTCAAGCCGCTCATGCCGAACGGCGTGGCTTGGGCCGGGGAGACTTCAGTTGGGGTTCGGACCCAGAGGCGACGGGGCTGATCGCCGTCTTTCCTAGCGCCGTCCAAATCGCCTTCTATATACCTCACTGAGTTCGTCTTGTTCCTCCTGTAGAACTTCGGCCAGATAAGCCAGGGCACCATCAACCGAAACAGTCGAGGGAGCGGCACGCGTTAGTTTGATGGTCAGTCCTTCGAACGCCTTCTCCTGGTACGCCAGCCACGCCAGGCGGGGCACATCTGCCTGAGGACCGTCAGGACCGTTGGCGCTGGCCTCCAACACCGCCGCCTCCAGCTTGAGTGTTGCCATTTCGCGGCGCAGGTTCGCTGGGAGTATTTCCTTCCAGTAGCGTTGGTGGCCAAAGGATTCGATGTAAGCCTCTCCCTCTCTCAGCGCTTGCTCCAGTTGGCGCCAGTCGTTCCCGCCCATGGCCTGCATGAGCTCAGACGGAGTCTGGTCATTGAGGGACCCTCTAATGTCGGGGTGCCTTGTCTCTGCCGCCAGTTTCGTGAATCCGGCAAGGTCCTGATTCTGCGCCAACCTCGCCAACTGAACGACGTCGTGTAAACTCTCCCACCGGAGCCGGTCCCGGTCGAGGCGGACCGAGACCTCTTCCTGGGAAGGAGCATGTCCGTCGGCAACCGCACCCTGATAGAGGGCAGAGTCCCTGATGGCACCTGCAAGCGCGAGGGTTTCGGGGCCGTAGAAGTTGACACGGTCGTTCCACCGTCGCTGGCGATCAGAGGAGGCGAGTTCATCAAAGAGCAACAGGAATTCCGCTTTTTCGATGGTTTTTTCTACGATGTGGAGCGAGTTGGCATAATGGGAAAGGAGGATACACTGGCTCTCGATGCGGGCTATGGCCGGGTCTTCACCCCACGCCAGGGAGTCGCAGTCGGGACGGTAGGGCAACACACAAACGGCAGCGATCAGGGCTACCAGGCAAATGGGTGGAAGCCACCGACGTGCGCCACAGGAAATCATGTGCGCTCCTGTCCATAGTTTCCGAATTCTTACAGCGTATAGGAACTGGAGAGCGGTGGCGCACAGACGCTATGAGCAAACGAAACAGGGTGTTGACCACACTGCCTGAGGCATCCCAGTTTCTGCTGGCCATTCAGCGAGGACCATTTCGCTGAACGTCGACCCCGACGACTATACTGGGAAAGGAACATTAGCCTCATACGGCGGAGCGTATCGAGGCCGGACTCACCGTCAATTGGCGTCTCAACGCCGAGGGTGCCGGAATCAAGATCCGTTGCCTCTATCGTGACCCTTCAACTTTGACCGAGTACTGAACTGAATTCGTGGGAGAACGCGCATTTGAGGGATGCACGGTGGCGGCGTCGGAACGGTCTCAATGTATTTCCGAGAGAGCGTCGCTTATGCGGGATTGACTCTTCCTTGAGCATCTCGGGAATGTGGATTTCGGCTTGGCCTTGGCCTTGGTTCAGGACGCTTTCGCTAGCTATAAACACCGTATATAATGGCGCGTGAACCAAGCAAAAATAATGGTATACCGCCTGAAATTTAAGAAAAAACGATAGAAAACCGTAATCACCGGGAAATTGCCTGTTAATGATCATGGAAATGAGCTCAGGAGGAGAAAGAATGGCAGACAAGGATATCGCTTTAATGGCCCACTTGATGCGCCGTGCCGGTTTCGGGGCGACGTATGAAGAGCTGGAGGCCCGTGCCGCCAAGGGCTACGAGGCCACTGTGGAGGAGCTGCTGCATCCCGATACGCAGCCCGATATTGAGCGCGACGTGTTGATGCGCTATCAGCCGCAGTGGGTGTCCCAGGCGGGACTGGAGGGCCAGCAGGAAGAATGGACCTTCCGGATGATCAATACCAAGCGCCCGCTGGAAGAGAAGATCACCCTCTTCTGGCACCAGATATTCGTCACCGGCCACGCCAAGTGCGAGTACCCGAGGCAGCAGCAGATTGAATTCGAAATGTTCCGAACCATGGGAATGGGCAACTTCCATGACCTGCTCCTGGGTCTGTCCGCCGACCCTGCAATGGTGTTCTACCTGGACAACTGCATGAGCCACAAGGACGCCATCAACGAGAACTGGGGCCGCGAGCTTCTGGAGCTCTTCTCCATGGGCGTCGGCATGGACGGGCAGGCCAACTATTCCGAGGACGACGTCAAGGAATGCGCCCGCGCCTTCACCGGCTGGACGGTGACCAACTCGATCCCCAGGTACCCCTATGGCAAGTACGAGGCCGCCTTCATTTACGACCCGTCAGACCACGACTATGGCGAAAAGACCTTCCTGGGAGAAACGGGCAACTGGAACGGCGAGGACATCGTCAGGATCGTCGCCAGGCAGCCCGGCACCGCCAGATTCATCGCCCGGCATTTGTACAACTTCTTCGTCGCCGACGAGCCCCAGGTGCCGGCGTGGCAGAACACGCCACCGAGGAATCCCGAGGCCATCAAGATGTTGGAAGAGGAGTATTTCCGCTCCAATTACAACATCCGCTCGATGCTTCGGGTGCTGTTCAACTCCGACTTCTTCAAGGAAGCACGCTTCACCAAGATCAAGAGTCCCACCGAGACCGTGGTGGGGACCATGCGACTGGTCGGCGACTTCGACCTTCCCAAGCCCGGCATGAACGCCATGACCCTGACCATTCGTTACATGGGCCAGGACCTTCTCAACCCTCCAACGGTAGAGGGCTGGCATACCGGCAGGGAGTGGATCGACAGCGGCACCCTGGTCGAACGCATCAACTTCACCGCCGATGCCGTGGGCAATATCTCCCATCGCGGAGTGCGGTCGATCATCAACCGCCTGAGTTCGGAGGGAGAAGTCATCTCGCCGGAGCAGTTGGTCGACGGCTGCCTGGAATTGCTCGGAGCCTACGAGCTGGCTGAAGTCACCCACAACGAATTGGTGTCCCTGGCCCGCAGCGAAGGCGAGTTGCGGACTGGCAGCGAGGAATTCGGCCAGCGGGTCGGCCAGATGCTGCAGTCTATTGTGGCCACCACCGAGTACCTATTCGCATAACAAAAGGAAGGGAAAAGAAATGACAAGCACCAAGAAAGAGCCGGTGCTGGTGGTCCTCCAGTTGTCGGGGGGGAACGACACCCTGAACACCATCATCCCCTACAGCAACCCGCTGTACCTGGACAACCGGCCCAACGTGAGGATCGAGACAGACAGGGTCATCCCGATCAACGACCAGATCGGATTCAACCCGTCGATGGGGCCGATCAAGCGCCTGTACGATGAGGGCAAGGTCGCCATCATCCAGGGGGTGGGATACCCCAACCCGAGCCGCTCCCACTTCCGCTCCATGGACATCTGGCACACCTGCGAGCCGGACGAAGTGGGCGACGAGGGCTGGTTGGGCCGGACTCTGCGCGATCTGGACCCAGGGAAGGAGAACGTGCTGACCGGCGTGAACTTCGGCAGGGGCCTGCCGAGGTCCCTGGTGGCCCCCGGCGTGCCGGTGGCCTCGGTGGGCAACCTGGAGACCTATGGTGTTCTCACCGGGATCGAGGTCGAAGACCAGCGGACCAAGGCTCTCGACGTGTTCTCCCGGGTCTACTCGCCGATGCTCGGCACGGGCCCGGTGATGGATTACCTCGCCCAGACGGGCCTGGACGCCCTGGAAGGGGCCGACATTCTCAGCACCGCCCCCGGCATGTATTCCTCCAGCGTAGAATACGGCAAGGATGACGTTGCTCAGTACATGCGCAACATCGTCCAGGTGCATCTGGCGGGGTTGGGCACCAGGGTGCTGTATACCACCGCGCCCTACAACAGCTTCGACACCCACGCCGGAGAACTGGCGAACCACACCAGGCTGTGGACCGAGACATCTCAAGCCGTTGCCGACTTCTACGACGACCTGAAGGAGCACGACGCCGGAGACAACGTGGTGTTGCTGGTCTTCTCCGAGTTCGGACGCAGGGTCCACGACAACGGCTCCGGCACTGACCATGGGTCGGGCGGCGTGGCCTTCGTGGTGGGCGAGTCGGTCAAGGGCGGCCTCTACGGTGAATATCCGTCACTGGATGCGGACAAGCTGCTGGAGGGGGACCTGCAATTCAACAACGACTTCCGTGGCCTCTACTCCGCCCTTCTGGAGAAGTGGATGGGCCTGGATGCCAAGCCCATAGTGAACGGCTCCTTCGAGCAGATGGACTTCATTAGCCAGGCGCAGTGAGGTAACTATGACCACCCCCACCAGAATTTCTCACGTACAACTTCAATACAGCCACACCATCGGGCGTGGCGAGCAGTTCGGGCCGGGTTTCACCTACCCGATCCAGATGGCCCGGGGTGAGGACACCCTGATGTACGTCCTGTGCCGGTCGCCGGAATACCGGCCCGAGGGCACTCGAATCACGGTCTGCACCGTTGACGAGGAATACGTTAACGCCTTTGCCCGCGGAGTTGCCCAGCAGGGGCCCCACGAGTACAACTTCGATGATGGTTCCCTGGTCTGGCCCGTGTCCGTGGCCGTCGCCAGCAATGGCAACGTCTACGTGTCCGATGAATGGGTGCACCGGATATCCATGTTCACGAGGGATGGGGACTACATCGGCAAGTGGGATGAGCGCGTCGGCAACGGGGATGGCGAGCTAGACCGGCCTGCCGGCCTGGCCATCGACCAGGACGATAACGTCTACGTCGTCGACAGCATGAACCACCGAGTCCAGAAGTTTACTCCCGAAGGAAAGTTTCTGGCCAAGTTCGGGACCTACGGCGATGGCGACGGCGAGTTCAATATGCCCTGGGGTATCTCCCTGGACAAGCAGGGGAACATATACATCGCAGACTGGCGTAATGACCGGATACAGAAGTTCACGGCCGATGGCCGGTTCCTGATGAAGTTCGGTTCTTCCGGGTCGGGCGAAGGCGAATTCAATCGCCCCACCGACGTCGCCGTTGACAAGGATGGCATCATCTACGTCGCCGACTGGTTGAACGACCGCCTCCAGGTCTTTGATCCCGATGGCCACTTTGCCGCCCTCAAGACCGGTGATGCGACCATCTCCAAATGGGGCAAGGACAAGTTGGACGCAAACTCGGAGATGTGGGAAGAACGCGATCGCGCGCCGGGACTGGAGCGGGAAAAGGACTTCTGGGCCCCCACCGGGGTTGAGGTGGACGATTCCAACACGGTGTTCGTCTGCGAAGGACCTCGCAACCGCATCCAGGTATATCGCAAGCAACCCACCACTTTCATGGGCCCTCGGCTGTAGCCCCTGACGGCGCCGGACCCCTTGGGAAGGCCCCCGCAACAGACCGGACGAGAGCCTCTATCCGCGGCTTTTCCGGCAATGAGCGGGGGTCTTCTCAGTGTCGCAGTTTGTAGAACCGCCTGCTCATACCCAGCCATCGAGCTTTCAGGGGGTTGGTCTTTCCCATGCCCATCACTGTAGCCCGCATACCCAACCTCGAATGCGAGGCGTTCTATTTCGACATGGAGCGCCGAGGCATTGAGTTGCGAAACATGGAACCCAACACAGTGGCTGAGGCATTGGAACAGGGTGATATAGACGCCGGGCCGGTACCGTTGGTTGACACTTTCCGGCTGTCGCCAAAGGCCACACTCATCAGCGGATTCTGTGTTGCGTCGGCTGCCAGGGCTATTTCCAGCGCACTCCATTCCAAGGAGCCCATAGAAGCCCTGAGCGGCAGTCGCATTGCTCTGGGCAACGGCGACGCCGCGTCGGCAGGGCTGCTTCGGGTGCTGCTCACGTTGAAGCACGGGGTAGGCGGGGAGACTTTCGTCGATGAGCAATCGGACCACGATGCTACCCTTCTAACGGGCAACCAAGCCCTGCGCAGCCGTCGGCGGCTGCGCGGCTTCCTGCACCTGTACGACTTGGGGGAGGAATGGCAGACGTGGACCGGGCTGCCCTTCGTATTCTCCCGATGGATGGCCAGCGCAGAGATGGAGCGACGGGACTTCGTGGTGCTTGAGGATGCCCTTTTCGTCGGGCAGGAGGACTGGCTCAACAATCTCTACAAGGCAACCCGACCCCGGGACGACCTGCTCATGCTTCCCAGGGAGATACTGGAATACGTTCAGGGACTCAGGTTCTTCCTGGGAGTGCCGGAGGAGCGGGCCATCGCGCTGTTCCAGGAGAAGCTGGCCTTGTTGGAAGATGGCACAGCCTGAAGCGATGGCATTGTGTAATGTGCCTTTGTGGGATTAGGACAGGCTTTCACGAGAGTGGCGAATTGCCTGGCGGCAAACCACGTGAATTGCCATATTGTTGATCAGACCGCGTTGCAGTCAGGCCGCAACGATCTGGCCGTCGTCTCCCAGGAATCGGGCGGCACAGATGGATCTCAGATCGTCGTCCCTGGCGATCTCCGCCGGCCATAGCAGCATGTCAAAAGACCGCTTAGATGCGAACAGCGGAGCGGGCGCGTTCCTCACCAGGTGAAGGGGTCCAGGCCCAGAACCGCCGACGTACTGAAGGATCAGTATCCGTGCGGCCTCGACCATCACGTCGGCCGCCTCCGGGGTAAGCGGGTCTGGAATGGGAGTACGGGCCTTGGGCGAGGTAAGGTAGTTGTACCAGGCGTTCAACACCTCCTGCACCGCCACGTCCTCGGGTTGTGCCCGAAGCCGCAGCGCAGCGCCCCGCAGGTAGTTGGGCAGGCGGCCGAACAGCCAGTCGAGGTACAGCGGGTCAGTGGCCACTCGCTCAGGCAAAGTGGCCCCCCCAGCCGAATCAATGATGTAGATGCTGGAGCCGTCGCCGTCCTTTCTCTCAGTGGGCAAATTGATTCCGTGCGCCATGTAGACGGGAATTAGAATGGGAGGGTGCGGCTCGATGACTTCCTCTCCCAGGGCCACGAGGAAGGCCACGCTGGCGAGGTTGGCCCCAAGGGGGTCGGAAGTCATGCCAATGAACTGCCCGGATACTTCCAGCAATGCGTCCGGGGGAATCTGGCCGGCAGTTAGGCGCGCATCCAGCGCCGCCCGAACCATCCGGGAGAGCGAGTTCCCATCGCCGCAGTACGGGGCAATGCATGTCTGCGACGGATTGCCTTCGAAAATTGACAGATCCAGTTGCGGGCAGGGTTTGCCGTCCGCCCCCTGAAACTCCTGGTAGAGGCTGGATAGGAGTTCCACGTCCGGCTGGTCCAGGTGGAGCAACTCGAGGGCTCCCATCAGTGACTTGGCTGTCTCCAAGGAAAACGCGTCGTCTCCGATCCCCATCGACAGCCGGAAGAAGGGCCACGAAAAAAAG
The DNA here is from genome assembly GCA_965215675.1 of Dehalococcoidia bacterium. GTDB lineage: Bacteria > Chloroflexota > Dehalococcoidia > Lucifugimonadales > UBA3495 > VXOI01. Next base: position 1,933,858 of record OZ244112.1, read on the forward strand.
TCCTCCCCCAGGAAATTGCTCAGTCCGGCCCCGGCAAAATAGTCACCGCTCATCACTTCCCAGAGGACCCGATCCGTCGGCCGGGGCTCGAGAAAGCGGTAGGCCATCAGTCTGCACAGCATAGCCAGGCAGGTGTGCCGGATGAATAGGTCCGGGCTGGTATCCGCGTCGAAGGGGCGGTTGGCCACCCAGAACCGATAGCAGTTGTTGACCGGGGCAAGGGATTCGGAGTCGCTGTAGATGGTTTGAAGGTTCTGGATGGCTGGCTTAACGGCGGAACTGTCGGGAGACAGGGCCGTCGCGAGGGAGCGGCTGTCGCGAGATGTTGCCACAATCGATCCCTAGAACTCTGCGTTCTTTGGAGTCCGGGGGAAGGGAATTACGTCCCTGATGTTGGACACGCCCGTGATGAACTGCACCGTTCGCTCGAATCCCAATCCGAAGCCGGCGTGAGGGACTGTTCCGTAGTTTCGCAGGTCGAGGTACCAGTAGTATTCCTCTTCGTTCAGCCCCGATTCCCGCAATCGCCTCAGCAGCACATCGCCGCGTTCCTCGCGCTGGCTGCCGCCGATGATCTCGCCGATACCCGGCGCCAGGACGTCCATGGCCCCTACCGTCCGGTCGTCGTCGTTCAGTCGCATGTAAAAGGCCTTGATCTCCTTGGGGTAATCGGTGACTATGACGGGCCGGCCGATGCGCTTTTCGGTGAGGTACCGTTCGTGCTCCGACTGCAGGTCAACACCCCAGCTTATCGGGAACTCGAAGGACTCCCCGGACTGCAGGAGCATGTCGACCGCCTCGGTATAGGTGATTCGTTCGAACCGGGAATCGACGATGCCCTTGAGGGTGCTGATGATCTCCTCGTTGTACCAGCGATTGAAGAACTGCATGTCTTCGTCGCAGTTTTCGAGGACGTGGCCGAATATGTACTTGAGGAAGTCCTCTGCCAGCTCGGCCAGCCCGTCCAACTCGCAGAATGCGACCTCCGGCTCCACCATCCAGAACTCGGCGAGGTGCCGCGATGTGTTGGAATTTTCGGCCCGGAACGTTGGGCCAAAAGTGTACACGTTGGACAGGGCCAATGCGAAAATTTCGGCTTCCAGCTGTCCGCTGACGGTGAGAAATGTGGGCCGGCCGAAAAAGTCCTCCCCAAGATCCACCGAGCCCTCACGGCGGGGTGGGTTGTTGAGGTCTAGTGTGGTTACCCGGAACATGGAGCCGGCGCCCTCGGCGTCGCTTGCAGTGATGATCGGCGTCTGGATGTACTGGAAGCCCCGTTCACGGAAAAAGGAGTGGATGGCGAAGGCGACCGCGCTGCGGACCCGGGCCATGGCCCCAAAGGTGTTGGTGCGGGGTCGCAGGTGAGCGATTTCACGCAGGAACTCGGGCGTATGGCGCTTCTTCTGCAGCGGGTAGGTTTCCGGGTCAGCACCGCCGACCAGCTGAAGCTCGCGGGCCTGGATTTCGAACCGCTGCCCCTTTCCCTGCGATTCAACGACCTCGCCGGTCACGCTGACGCTGCATCCGGTGGACAGGGCGTTGGCGACCGGATAGGCCGGATTCCCCTCGTCGACCACCACCTGCAGGTCCCGCAGCGTGGAGCCGTCATTGACCTGCACGAATGTGATGGCGCGGGACGACCGCCGAGTCTTGACCCAGCCCTGCACCAGCACTTCGCCCAAGGGGGAGTCGCTGGAGAATATTTCGCTGATCCTGGTTCGCTGCATCTGTCGCCTCCTGGCAGCAGAACGTGCCCTGGCGGCGATACCCTCCTCGCCCGCGCAGGTCTGTGGGCCAGGGGTTGCTCCGCCAGCGGGACTGCCAAGCCCGCCTGGAGAATTGCCTCTAGGTCCCCTCGGGCTGGTATTTGCGCGCCAAGGCCTCTTCCATCGGATTCGCTTCCCACTGATCGGCCCACCGCTGGATGGCCTCGACGACCTGGCGGAATCCAAGACCCTTTTCGGTGAGGGAGTATTCCACCATCACGGGTTTGCTGTCATAGACGCGCCGTTCGACAATTCCGGACTGCTCCAGCTCCTGCAGTCGCTGGGACAGCAAGCGGTCGCTGAGCCCCTCAACGTAGTTGGAAATGTCGGAGAATCTGCGCGGCGCCGACAGCATGCTTCTTATGATAAGGCAGTTCCACTTCTTGCCGAGAACCTCAATGGCACGTTCGTAACGCGGGCAGGGCTCAAGATGCTTCATGACAGTCCTGTCTCCGTTACATTAGAATTTCGGCGATACTAGCACACTGAAAAATAATTAGCTACTATCAACCCCTTGACAGCGGGCTGATAATAACCTAACTTATTATTAGTTACTTGCCAACACGCTCCTAAAGAGGAAAGGTAAGTGACCAATTCTGAGCGGTGAAACAGCCGCAAAAGAGGTCTTGATGACAACGTCTACCCCGGCAGAGGTCTCTCTCAACACCGGCGATTCTGAAGTCCGCCCTGTGGTCAGGGACGTCAAGGTGCACAACGGGCCGGTCGCCCGTCTGCTGGCCAAGGTCAACAAGTGGAACGAGGAGTATGCCGACTACCAGATGGAGGCGGGCATCTGGAGGAAGCTGGCCCTCTAAAATCGGGGACCCGGGACAGGATGCAGTCCCGCCCCGTCCATGGAAGGAAGGCTCGGTAGCCGAGCCGCATTGTGAGGGTGGCGAACACGCCACGAAGGAGGCCCGGATGTCTACCCACACCACTAACGAGAAGACCACCATTACCAACACCGGCGCGCCCCGGCCCACGGCCCAGGACGCGAAGCTGCACAGCGGGCCCATCGCCAGCCTGCTGGTCAAGGTCTCCAAGCTGTCCGGCGACTACACCCACTACCAGATGGAGACCTGCACCGGGCGGAAGCTGGCGATCTGACGTCGGGGCACAAATCCGAACAAGAACTGCAAAAGGGGCGCACCGAGGTGCGCCCCTTAAATATTGCGGAAATCTTGTCGACTTACAGTTCCGGAAAGCGCTTGTGCCACTCCGTCGCCTGCTCGTAGGCGTGGCCGATCTGCAGCAGTGTGGGCTCCGACAGGTGCGGCCCTATGAGCTGCATACCCACCGGTAGTCCGTCGGAGAAGCCGCAGGGAACCGACAACGCGGGCAGCCCGGCGATGTTCACCGGCAGGGTGCAGACGTCGATGAGGTACATCTGCAGCGGGTCGCCGGTCTTGTCTCCCACGGGGAAGGCAACAACTGGGGACGTTGGCGTGACCAGCGCATCTACTGACTGGAACACCGTCGCGAAATCCTGGCGGATCAGCGTCCGCGCCTGCTGCGCCTTCAGGTAATAGGCGTCATAGTACCCTGCCGACAGGGCGAAGGTGCCCAGCATGATGCGGCGGGTGACCTCCGGACCGAACCCGTGCCGCCGCGTCTGTTCCATTGCGCCCCACATGTCGTCGGCCTGCTGGTCTGAGTAGCCGTACTTCACGCCGTCGTACCGGGCCAGGTTGGCCGAACACTCCGAGGGGGCGATGATGTAATAGCAGGCCAGCGCGTACTTGGTGGAAGGCAGGGACACCTCGCGGACGGATGCCCCAAGGGACTCCAGCGTGGCAATGGCTTGCTCCACGGCCCGGCGCACTCCGTCCTCGATTCCTTCCACGAAATACTCGCTGGGAACGCCCAGCCGAAGGCCCTCCACGCCCCGGTCGATCCCTGACGCGTAATTGGCTTCCGGCAATGGCAGTGACGTGGCGTCCCTGGGGTCGTGGCCGGCGATGGCCTCCAGGACCAGCGCACAGTCTGCGACGCTGCGCCCGACCGGGCCGATCTGGTCCAGGGATGAGGCAAAAGCGACCAACCCGTACCGGCTGACGGTGCCGTACGACGGTTTCAGCCCCACGACTCCGCACAACGACGCCGGTTGCCGTACGCTGCCTCCGGTGTCCGACCCCAGGGCGTAGACCGCCTCGCCGGACGCCACTGAGGCCCCGGCGCCGCCGCTGCTGCCGCCCGGGACGCGTCCCAAGTCCCACGGATTAAAAGTGGGGTGGAACGCCGAGTTCTCGCAGGACGAACCCATGGCGAACTCGTCCATGTTGCCCTTGCCCAGCATCACCGCGCCCTGGCTGAAGAGCCGGTCGACCGCGGTCGCGTTGTAGACGGGCACGTAGTCTTCCAGCATCCTTGAGGCGCATGTCGTTCGGACGCCCGCGGTGCACATCACGTCCTTGATCTGCATCGGGATGCCGGTCAGTGGGAAGGCCTCGCCCGTAGCCAGCATGCGGTCGGCAGCCTCGGCTTGGCGCAGCGCTTGTTCGGGCGTCAGGGTGATGAAGGAGCGCACCTGTGCTTCAACGGCCTCAATTCGCTCCAGGTACGCCTGGGTCAACTCCACCGAGCTGACCTGCCCGGAGTCCAGCATGTCTCGGGCTTCTTGTATGGAAAGCGGGTTAAATTCGGGCAACTGCTCTGCTCAACATACCGACGGCCAGGCTTGCGCCGGCTCGGCGGCTCGTGGGGTAATCTGATGCCAGGGAGGCCAGGATTATTCGTCCAGCACGGCCCTGACCCGGAAATACTCTCCCTCGCGGCGTGGCGCGTTTCTGAGAGCATCCTCCGGTGGCAGCGAGTCCGCTGGAGTGTCGTCTCGCATCACGCCCCGCAGTTCGCCAGCGTGGCCGGTTGGCTCGACACCCGAAGTGTCCAGCTCGTTCAATATCTCGAACTGGTCGATGATGTCCGAAAGCTGTCCGGCGTAGGCGTCTATCTCGTCGTCGGTGATTCCGATGCGGGCCAGGGCGGCGATGTGGACCACCTGTTCGCGGTCGATGGGCATGGCGTCCTCGCAGGTCAATGTCCTGTGACAATTTAGCACACCTGAAACTCAGCGCACCCAAAGCCGCCGCCAGAGCAGATGATGTATGATCTTCCCTGAAATGCTGCAGCCCCCGGACTCAGGGCTGCGCTGAGTGGAAAGGAAATCCCTCTCTCGTGCTTACCCGTCTCTTCAACTGGCGGCCGCGGACGCCCTTCTACTACGGCTGGCTGATCCTTGGAATCTCTTCATTTGCCACCTTCGGCGCCACAGGCGTTTCCCAAGTGGTGCTGGGCGGTATACAGGTCTACATAACTCAAGACACCGGATGGGACCCCACCGTTCTCTCCTACGCCGCCACAGCGGGAACCTGGTGCTCAGGCCTGATTGCCCCGATCATCGGGCGCATGGCAGACCGGTACGGACCCCGCTGGCTGATGCCCGCAGGACTGCTGATCGCAGGGGTGTGCTTCCTCGGCCTTTCGGGGGTTAGCGCTGTATGGCAGTTCTATGCCGCCTACGTTGTGTCGCGGGCGGTGTCCAACCCGGTGCTGATCGGACTGGTGCCCAGGACTGTCGCCGTCAACTTCTTCCGGAGGCGGCGGAACATCGCCTTGGCATTGGTTTCGACCTTCCGGCCCATTGCGGGTGCGATCAACATCCAGCTGTTTGCCCTGATCGCCCTGAAGCAGACCTGGCGCGAGGGGTTCCGCTATCTCGGCATATTCAGCCTAGCCCTGGTCATCCCGATAGTCCTGTTGATGCGACGTCGGCCCGAGGACATCGGGCTGCTTCCCGACGGGGCCGTGGCCGGCAGTGGAGGCGCGTCCATGGCTGCTGGGCGGCCAGCCGCTCTGCCCTCCGAGGCTAACTGGACGGTAAGGGAGGCGTCAAGGACCCGCGCCTACTGGCTCATCGTCGCCACCGCCTGCGTGGGGACACTGGCGTCCAGCAGCGTGGGATTCAGCCTGGTGCCTTACCTGGTCGAAGGGGCCGGACTCAGCTTTGCCGCCGCTGCCGGGGTGCTCAGCTTCGGTACGGTGCTGTCCATTGCCAACGTGGGATGGGGGGTTCTCTCGGACCGCTTCACGCCCCGTCGCTGCCTCATGGTGACGATGGTGGGAGCAGGGGCGCTCCTCTCATTTCTAACGATGGTGGACTCGCTGGCCGAGGCGCTGGCGTTTGCCCTGGTCTGGGGAGTGTTCTCCGGCGCGGTGGGCTCGATGGAGAACATGATGCTTGCCCAATATTACGGACGGGAGTCTTACGGGTCCCTGCTGGGGATTTTCTCCCCTTTCCAGACGGCGGCGCTGGGGCTCGGTCCGACACTGTCATCCGTTATGCGCAATGTTTCAGGCAGCTACGACCTGCAGTATTTTGTGATGGTCGGCGCCTACGTGGCGTCGGCGTGCCTGCTCTACCTGGCCCGGCCTCCGGTCAGGCGAACCATCGCCGGAGAAACGGGTACGGGCCAGGGGTAGCTGCCTAACCCCGGAGAGGCGGGCGGCGAGGGATTGCCCCGACGCCCGCATGCCCGGCGGTTGCTACCCTATGGTTTGTACCCGGAGCCGGTCCCACTCGGTCCCTCCGGCGTCATATCGGCAACGTCGGCGGCAATGTATTCAAGCAGGAAGTAGAAATCGTTGTATGCCTGCATCCGTCCCAGGTCCCGGTTCAATGCCTGCAACTGGTCCAGAAGGGAGTACATATCGCCCAGCAGGTAGGTGAACTCCTGCCGGCCGAAGTCTGGGATGCCGCTGTACAGGTCGGACGAAAGCGCCACTATCGCGCCAAACCGGGTCAAGGGGTCGCCCAGGTAGTCAAAGCTCGTGTCTGGTTGGCCCGTCACCGACGTGTGCTGGCGCCATGGTCTTGCGGTGGCCGGGTCGGTCCAGCGTAATTCCACGGTGCCAAGATCAGTGGTCCTCGCCCGCTGCGCTTCACTCCAAAGCTCCAACTCGTAGTAAACCGTGGTAGATGCACCGGCGAACAGCTCGGCGAATTCTCTTCGCTCCTCGGTGAAGCTGGCATCGGAGGTTACCCGGTTCTCATAACCCACGATGCGCCAGGCCCGTACCAAATCCGGGTCCCAGATCACCTGGGCACGGGTCTGGTCGGCAAATGGCGTGGATAGCGCCAGCCAGTTGTCGCGGCTGAAGGTGATTCTCGCTTGATCTTCATCGTCCAAGTAGCGATACCAGCCGTTTCCATATTGGGCCAGTTGCTCCAGCAGAACGTCGTTGTAGTTTTCGATACCGACACCAACGGTGATTATCCGCAACGGATTCTGGGCGTCCCGGTCAGGCGACGACCCCAGTATGGCGAATGGGTCGGTGGCGTCCACGTTGGCCACACCGTCGGACATCAGGATGATGTAATTGTAGGCGTCGGGCCTGTCACGGCGGGCCTGGTCAGCAAGCCAGACCGCTTCATTCAAGCCAGCCTGTACATTTGTGGAGCCACCGGGATTCAACCGGTCCAGAGACCTGCTGATATCCCGGTCCCCTGGTTGACGGTGGTCAACGGTCAGTTCGGATTTGACACCGGTGGTGAACTGTACGATAGCCAAGCGGTCCCGGCTGCTCAGGGAATCACGGATGGTCTCCGCCGCTGCTCGGGCAATCTCCACGCGGTTGCCCTCCTTCATGGAACCCGATGAGTCCAGGACCAGGGTCACGTTGAGGGGGGTTGCGTCAAGCACCATGGGAGCCTGGAAGCCAATGCGGGCCATGTGCATGCGGTTGTCCAGGGGATGACGGAACACGTCTGTTGTGATTGAAAAGCTGCCGCCGTCCTCGGGCGGCGGATATTGATAGTCAAAGGCGTTGACCCACTCTTCAGCGCGCACCGATGATGGATCAATTTCGTAGCCTTCCTTGGCCCAACTGAGGGCCAGGTTGTAGGATGTGCGGTCGGTGTCGAGGCTGAAGGTGGAAACACTGTCCACATCCGTTTCGGTGAAGTCCAGCCGACCGTAGTCCCGGAATGTGGTTGCGGAAGGCTGACCCTGGCCGCCTGTTTCCCTGGAGGTTGACCTCGCTGCAGGTGCAGCACTCTGCGGCTGCCGGGGAGTCGGAGCCGGCCGCCCCGAGGCAGAAGAAGCCGAAGTGGTGGCTGCTGCAGGCTGGCTGCGAGATACGGGCGCTTCCGACCCCGCCGACTCCCTCGTTACCTGCTGCCTTTGGGATGCGGCGGCCTGCGTCGGCACCGGCTGGCTGCGGGATGCGGGGGCCTGGTCTGCCGCCGGCCCCCTTGTGTGCACCGTCTCGGCCTCTGAACCTGCGCATGCCAAGGTCAGCAAGAGCAGGGAGGCGAAAGCCGCGACAATAAACGCATTGGTCATTGATTTCTCCACAATAGTATAGGCGTACCCAATTCTGGGACTCGGCAGCGATTATAGTCTAAATCACCCCTTGCGCACGGTTCTGCTGGTGCGTTCCACCTACCGGCTGTAACCTGACCTGTTGGATGGAGGCAGCCTCTCTTCCAGGCCTACAGTGATGTGGTCCAACAGGAACGAAAAGTCGTTGTATGAGTCGAGGCCTCCCAGCTCGCCATCGAGTTCCCGCAACTGGACCTGCAGGCTGGCCAGACCGTCATGCACCTCTGCGAATGCCTCATCGGTGGTGCCCGAAAGCGCACCATAAAGGTCAGCGGCCAAGCCCACTATCGCTCCGAATTGTGCCAGCGAGCCGTCCCGGCCATCGAAGGCATCGCTGGTGTCGCCCATCAGCGTCGAGGCCTGGCTGCGTGAGTCACCCGTCTTCGGATCTATCCACCTTAACTCCACTGTCCCCAGCCTGACGTTGCCGAGGGACTGCGCCGGCTCCGTCAACAACAGTTCGTACAGTACCGTGGTGGCTGCTCCGGAGTAGATCTCGGCGAACTCCTTTCGGGCCTGGGTGAAATTCTCGTCCGCCGTAACCCGGTTCTCATATCCGACGATGCGCCACCTTTCCACCATTTCGGCGTTCCAGGTCACCTGGGCACGGGTCTGGTCTGCGAAGGGAGTGGACAGCGCCAGCCAGTTCTCACGGGTAAACGTGGCCTGGGCTTGTTCTGTGCTGTCCAGATAGCGATACCAGCCGTTGCCGTGCTGCGCCAGCTGCTCCAGCAGTGGGTCGTTGTAGTTGTTGATCCCCACTCCGATGGTGATCAGCCTCAGGGGATTTCTCGAGTCAGGATCGTATGCAGTCTCCAGGATGGCGAAGGGGTCGGTGGCATCCACGTTGGCCACCCCGTCGGACATCAGGATCACGTAGTTGTATGCGTCCGGCCGCTCCTCGCGAACCTCGGCCGCCAGCCTGACTCCCAGGTTCAGTCCCGCCTGCACGTTGGTGCTGGAGCTGGGCTGGAGTCGTGCTATGGAACTCTGCACCGGGCCATCATCTGGATGCGTGTGATGCACGGTGTACTCGTCCAGCACATCGGTCGAGAACTGCACGATGGCGATACTGTCGTTGGGCCGCAGGCTCTGGCGGATGCTCTCCGCCGCCTGCCGTGCGATGGCCACGCGGTTGCCGTCGGCCATCGACCCCGAGGCGTCCAGCACCAGCGTGACGTTCAGAGGCGTGTCATCGTTCAGCTCCGGGGCCTGGAAGGCGATGCGGGCCAGCCGTTTGTCCTCGTCCAGTGGGTGCGGGAAGAGGTCGCCGCTAACGGCGAATTCATCGCTGCTGGATGGCGGGTCATACTCGTAGTTGAACGCGTTCAGCCACTCCTCGGCACGCACCGAGTCAGGGTTCACCTCGTAGCCGGAACGCGCCCAGCTGAGCGCCAGGTGGTAGGACGTCCGGTCGGTGTCAAGGCTGAAGGTCGACACGTTGTCCTGCGACGCCGTCACGAACTGTTGCCTCTGGTAGTCCTGGAACGTGGTGGCCGGAGGAGTCCCGCCTCCTGCGGTCAGGGTAGGAGCGGGGCGCGGCGGGCCTGGACGGTGCCCCGTCGGGCCGGCAGGAGATGCCGATGCCTTGGCAGTCGGTTGACTGCTTGCCTGCATCGCAGGTGCAGCGGTGGGCATTGCCCCTACAGCTGCAGTCTCGCGTTCGACAGTTTCCCCCTCCCCCACATTCACTATTCTCTCAACTTCCGTTATCTCATCTCCCATCATTGCCTCGGCCGCCGGGGTTGGAGCGGGGCTCGCAGTCGAAGCCATGGCAATCGTCGGGCTTGGCGAATCGGCTTCCTCGTTGGCGGCAAATGGTTCCGGCGTCGCGTCGCTGGCAGATTCCTCTTCAGGTGCTGCTGTGGCACGTGGAATAAGCGTGGCCTCAGCAGCAGCTTCGGTCGTTACCGACGCTCTGGCCGGCGCTTCAGTGGGCGCAAGCGCGGCCATCCCGCCCGACGATTCAGGGCCGCTGTCGCCGGAAACGGCCCAGACAGCGACAGCGACGGCCACCGCGACGACGGCGACCCCTGCGCCTGCGAATGCCGGGGACAGCCGGAACCCCGTTGGCGGGGCAATGCTGCCCAGGATGCGGGATAAAAAAGATGGCACTTCAGGTTCCTCCATACGACTTTCCAGCCATTCCCACGGGTCGCCGGGCGAGCGGAGGCCGGGTTCATCGGCGTCAAAGTGCTCTCGGAGGACGCGCTCCATCTCTGGGTCAAATTCGTTGTCGGGGGAATTGTCATAAGCCATTGCGCTAACCTCCCTCTGAGCCTGTCGAAGACCGGCCGGTTGCTGCGGACATTTCCGGGACGCTTTCATCCAACTGCTGCCGCAGGATCGCCAGGGCCCGGTGCAGGCGTGATTTCACCGTACCCTCTCGAACCCCCAGCGACCGGGCCGTCTCCGGAACGGTCAGCCCGGCGAAGTAGCGCAGCGCAACCACCTGCCGGTGGTCCGGGCTGAGCTCGGCGATGGCCCGCCGCAGCGCCAGCCGGTTCTCCAGCGCGTTCAGGGTTTCCACAGGGTCTGCGAAATCCAAAGCGGTGGCCTGCGGGTCGCTGCCATCCAGTTGAACCGCTGGTATGGTCCGCCTTCTTTGTTGGGACAGCACCGCGTTAACCAGGATGCGTACCAGCCACGGCTTCACCGGGCTCCCTCGGCGAAAGCCCTTTATTCCCCGCCAGGCCGACAGCAAGGCCTCCTGCACCTGCTCTTCGGCCACGGCCCGGTTGCCGGTCATGAGGACCGCCGTGCCGAAGAGAACGTCCCTGTACCGGTCCACCAGGTGACGGAAGGCCTCGCGATCGCCGTCCTGGCATCGCAAAATGGCTTCGTTGTCAGTCATGGAGTGCCCTCGCGCCTGAATTTGCGATGTCCCGTTCAATTGATAATATGCGCCGAATGCCGTGATCGTTCCCTTGTTTCGCTAGCAAAATGAAAATCGCCGGCACCCCACTCACGGGCTGCAGGCGAATTGTGGCAGGCGATGCCCCGATGCTCTCTTGCTGGGACAGAGGAGGAGAAACTGGATTCTCAGGATATTGAACGCTGACGGCGGGTTGTGGAACGTACCTCGGCCTGGTCCAAATGCCGTGCGCCCCGACCTGGTACCGCCGCCGGTGGCAACTACGGCCTTGAGATCGTTTCTAGGGATTGCCTTTTACGGAGGAAAACGTCATGGGGGATTTCTCCACTTCCCGGAGTAGACGGGAGAGCAGGAAGAAAATCTCTCCTGACGTATTTGTCACCTCGACGATCTTCTCCGGTAACGCATTTTTCATGTCGAGACTGCTGTCTTGTGACATGTAGTCGCTCCTGATTTGGCGCAGCACCTCAGAGCGGTCGCTGGTGACTTGGTTCGCGGTTGCCCAGTCATCAGGGCTGCCGCTGTTCAGGCATTCCGAAACGGTCAGGATTACCGTGTCCATTCCCTCGACCATCACGCCCCGCAACCGCTCCCCCGCCTCACCGCCGGTTAATTGACCAAGGGAGTCGCACAGCTCAGAGAATTGCTCTTCCAGCCAGACAATCAGCCTTTGGCGGGTCAGAATGGAGTTGACGTCCTCTATGGAGTAACCGGGATGACGGAGCCTCACCTAGGTCAAGAATTCTTCTATATCCCTGATGAGGGTCCTGACGGAGTCTCTCGCAGTGTCAATCCCGCCTCCCCGCCGCACGGCATCCATATAAGACGAAGAACTGGAAATCACCCGCTGCTGTTCCAGGGCTATCAGTCCCAGGGCTATGGAAACGTTTCCATAGCTGCGGTCGCCTATGTATTCGGGACGCGACATGGCTTCAGCCGCAGTCCCCGGCCAAAGGCGGGCAAAGAGCCTCACCACCAAGGGCAGGAAGAGGAGGAGTATCGTGACCCCGATAATGTCACTCATTACGCCAAGGAGCGCCATTGGCTGGTCAAGGGGCATGGCCAGGACCAGGGATTTCATCAGTGGCACGCCCGACCATAATTCGGCGTACAAAATCGGAACGAACGCAAACACCAGCAGGAAGTTGTAACACACCTCGAATATGGCGATGCGGCGAGACCCGCCGGTCAGGGTCCACGAAAGGGCCAGCAGGGTGATGTTCGTGCCGGCAAAGGAGCCGAAGACCGACACATACACCTGGTCGTTGGTGAGGATGCCGAGAGTGCCCATGCTGATGGCGAACACGGCCACGGCAGCGGAGGACTGTACGGCGAAGGACAGCACCGCGGCCCCGAAGAAAGTAAGCAACAGGGAGCGCGACGAGAACTCGGAAAATTCGGCCAACACCGGCTGAATTGCCAGGGCGGTGGCAGATTCCTTCACGAGGCCGAGACCTACGTACATCATTGCGACACCGAATAGCACCGCGCCGACGTTCCGTAGCCTGATCGCTCTCTCGCTAACCATCAGCACACTGGCCACTCCGAGAACGTAGAGGGCCGCAAGTTTCACGTCCAGCGATACCAGGAGCACCAGGGTACCCACGCCCAGGTTTCCGCCGAGGATAAAGGCGAATGCGCGTTGCGTGGAAACCAGGTTGGACCGCATCAGGCTGACGGTAATGAAGGTCAGCGTCGGCATACTCTGGATGATGCCCCCGGCCAGCGCTCCCCAGCCCAGTGCGGCGAACCGATTGGGAGCCCAGTTGGCGGCAATTTCGCGAAGCCTGCGGCTGGCTGTCCGTTTAAGGCTTTCGGAGAGCAGCCACATTCCCACAAAGAACAGGCCCAGCCCCCCGACTATGCCGCCAAAGGCTTCTACCATCTTTCGCTGCCTGGAATGGGAGGTGTCACCCTGCGAAGTTCCTCAACTGGCTGGCTTGAAGCATGACCGCTATGCCGTAGGGATGGTTGGCACGCCCGGAGGCCGGGAAGACGATGACATCGCTTGCTTCTTCGGGTTCGCCGACGTGGCCCAAGGGCACTCAGCTGACGATGGCCAAGCTGGTTGCAGAAGGCGTCGATGCTGAGGTCGGGCTCTTTCTGGATGCGGGAGTCTAATCGCTGCTGCTGGCCGCTCCTGATCAGGCCTGTACACACTGTGGAGACCAGAATTTTGCCGGCGAGATCTTTGGACAGGCAATCGGTGTTGGCGATGCCAGCGTCGCGTGAGATGGAGGCGGGCATGGACGCCGGCCTGGTATGCGGCAGGCAAAGTTGGCGACGTTGATGCTGCGAGCACTGGCGTGGTCGGCGACATCGGCGGAGATGGGGAGCAACTAGCCCTCGGTGGTGGCCCGGATGCCCCGGGCCGCTTCTTCCAGCACGCCGGGACGGCGGGCGACGATGACGGACGCGCTTTCCTGCGACAGGCTGAGGGCCGCGGCATTGCCGATGCCTGCGCATCCGACGGTAATGATGGCTACCTCTTTCTGCAGTCCCAGGTTAATGACGCAGCCTCCGGAGGATATGTTACAAGTTACTCTTACGGTTATTGACAACGGAGGTGAAATTGTATCACAAGAGTGTCGATATTTTGATAAAAGGCGGCCTCCTGGCAGGGCGATCGCGTCTTAATCTATAGTGCATAATGAGTATCTACTTCACTGATGATTCTCACGAATACCAGCATTTTGGGACCAGACTCGTCTGTCCTGGAGTCATCCTGGGCCTTGCTCCAGCCCAATTTTCAGTGCCCTCAGAGCTTCGCCCCAGCATTTTGAGCGCAAAAGACGTCCTAAAACTGGGTAATCGCGCAGTTACAAATTAAGACGCGATTGCCCTGGCCTCACTGGCGAGCCTTTCGTTCTCTTTCTTGACAGTGCGAAGAGACCAGGGCCAATCGACAATCGCTAACCCCGGATGACGGAGGCGAGTAGGTAGAGAGCTGACAGAAAGAAAATCTTCCTGTGATCATGGGAGGGGGGCGTTTCTGCGCCAGTGCTTCCGTTTGTTGACGGCCCGTTCGATCAGGCTTCGCGGCAGGTGCAGTTTCAGGTAGTGCTCCCAAGGGCCCAGGGCAATCGCGTCTAAACGCTGGAGGCCCTATAAGTCCTCATTCCCGCGCAGGCGGGAATCCAACCCCCCGTCTACCCTCGCACCCGGAACCGAAGGAGGCACTGCCACTCCCATCTCCACTGCCATTCAGACCAGTTTTGTGTGCTGAGTAATAAGACGCGATTGCCCTGCCCAAGGGCCCCTGCGGTTTGACTTGGGCGGTATGGCCACCTCGGGTTCCAGGTCCCTGACAAAGGCCAGTACGCGGCTGCTTTCATACCCCTTATGGCAACGATGACCGCTCGGTCTGGGCATCGGTCAGCAAGGGTCTGGTTTGGCGGACATCCACACGCTGTCCGCTGCCAAGGAAGAAACGTTCCAGCCGACCCTGGGCCTCAGCCACCGGTTGAACCTCGGTGCTCAGTCCGCCTCGGGAGCGGTCCGGAACTTGGCCTTGGCCCCCTTTACCACAGGTAGCCTGCTGATGGGTCCCGACTGTGGTGGAATCAGTCAGCTCGTGCCGGTTGCCCTTGGCAATTACGCCCACGCCACAGGGGGAACCTCTCCAATGGGTAACGTCGAGCGGGGTTCGACTCGCAACGCCCCACGCAAATCCCCGCACTACAGGCAATGGCATTTGGGCATTTTGATGACATTTGCCGCTTGCCAAGCCTCATGGCGCCTCCGTACCATATCTTGGTATGACTGCTGCTTTCCACAGTGCCTCAGTGCATTTCAAGCCGACGGCATGGCCGTCTGGTCATCCGCGAACAGGCCGGAAGGAACGGTGGGACAAAATGGGACGGGAATTAAAAATTTCTGTCCCACGGGGCGAAATTCAGATAGGAAATCACGAGAATTCTCGCCAATATGGGACGGAATGGGACAAAATGGGACATGAATGGGAAAATTTCTTCCCACGGAGAAATCGAATTACCCTCCGCAGGTCCACCGCTCTATAACAGCCATATACGGCTACCCCAACCAGCTCCCGTCCGATTGTTGATTGACCCTAGTTCATTTCGGATCCGCCGGAAACGCTGATGGACAGTCCGGTGACGTAGTCGGATTCTGCGGAGGCCAGGAAGGCGGCCATCCGGGCGATATCGTCGCCCTGTGCCACCCGGCCCATGGGCACGCGGATGGCCCGGTCGGCGATCATGCCGGCGCGGTACTCTTCGCTGGACTCCCCGGCGGGCGCCAGGGCGGCTGCGATGTAGTCGACGCGCTCGGTGTCGACGAGCCCTGGGCAGATGGCGTTGACGTTGACCCGGTGCTCGGCCATCTCTTGCGCTAGGGCCTGGGTGAATCCGATGACCGCGAACTTGGAGGCACAGTAGGCGGCATAACGGGCGATGCCCCGCTTGCCAGCGCCCGAGGAGATGCTGATGATCTTGCCGCCGCCGCCGCGGGTGGTCATGTGCCGGACGACAGCGCGGGAGACGAGGTAGGTGCCTCGCACGTTCACCCGCATCACCTCGTCGAACGCCTCCTCTTCCAGTTCCACCACCAGCACCCGGTCCTTGCCAGGCCGGGAACCGGCGTTGTTGACGAGGATGTCGATGCGACCGAACTTGGCCAGCACCTGACCCACCATGTCGTCCACCTGTCCGCTGTCGGACACATCGGAGAACAGGGCCAGCGATTCGCGCCCCATCGCCTCGATCTCAGCGGCCACGCTGTTCAGCCCCTCCCAGCCTGCCTGCCGGTCCTCGGCGCGGATGGCATCCAGGCTCTGCGGCACGTCGGTAACCACCACGTTGGCTCCCTCGGAGGCGAGACGCGTGGCGATGGCCCGGCCGATGCCGTGCCGCCCGCCCGCGCCGGTTACGATTGCTATCTTTCCATTCAGGTCGTACATATCAGGCCCTCTGTCGTTGCAGAATGCCTGCCCCCGTTTGCTTCCAGGCAACGGTAAGGATGAAGAAGCTGAAAGCCACCAGTGCCATGACCGGTCCGGACGGCAGGTTGAAGTGGTACGAAAGATACAGTCCCGCCACGCCAGACGCAACTCCAATGAGGGCCGCGACGATCATGGCGCCAGTGAAGCTGCGCGTTACCTGGAGTGCCGCCGCTGCCGGGGTGATGAGCATCGAAATCACCAGGATTATGCCCACCGCCTGCAGCGCGACCACAACCACCATGGCCAGGAGTGCCAGCAGCAGGTACTCCAGCCTCTCAGTCGGAAGTCCGACCACCGAGGCGCCGGTGGGATCGAAGTTCGAGAAGACAAGCTCCTTGTGCAACCCGTACAGCACGAGCATGACCACCCCGGCCACGCCCAGCGTCACGTACATCTCCACCCTGGACACGCCCAGGACATTGCCCAGGAGCATATCCTCCAGCCTGACCTGGACCGAGACACCCTGCGAGGAGGCTATGCTGATCATTATCACGCCGATGGCGAACAGGGCCGCGAACAGTATGCCCACCGAGGCGTCCTCGCTCACCCCCGCCCGCTTGATCAGGTAGCCGCTGAGCAGCGCCATGATGATGG
This sequence comes from Dehalococcoidia bacterium, assembly GCA_965215675.1. Taxonomy (GTDB): domain Bacteria; phylum Chloroflexota; class Dehalococcoidia; order Lucifugimonadales; family UBA3495; genus VXOI01. Next base: position 1,950,433 of record OZ244112.1, read on the forward strand.
CCATGGGGATCCCGCCGGCGAAAACGCTGGTCGCCGCCGTCCCGAGAATGGAGGCGGCAACGATACCCGGCAGGACCGAGTGGGCCAGCCCGTCGCTCATGAACCCCAGGCCGCGAGTGACCACGTAGACTCCGGCCACCGGGCACATTACGCCCACGACGATGGCCACTATCAGCGCCCGCACCATGAACCCGTACTGGAAGGGCCCCACCAAGGCCTCAGTGATTATGTCCATGCTCGTCTCCCGCAAGGCCGTGTCCGTGGAAGGGCACCGACCCGAAGGGCCCGTAGAGCTGAGTCATAACGTCATCATTGAGCACCTCGCCGGGCGGGCCACAGGCGCAGACGTTGCAGTTGAGGCAGAGGCACTCGTCGCAGAAGTGGGCCATGTGGTTGATGTCGTGCGACGACATCATTATCGTGCGCCCGTCGTCCCGCAGCTCCAGCAGCACGTCCATCAGGGCGGTCTGCGAGGCAATGTCCACACCGCTGAAGGCCTCGTCCAGCAGCAGTATGTCGGCGCCCTGGGCCAGCGCGCGGGCCACGAAGACCCGCTGCCGCTGGCCGCCCGACAGTTCGTAGATCAGGGACTTGCGGCGGTCCCACATTCCGACCCGGTTCAGGGCCTCCTCGGCGGCCGTGCGGTCGGCGCGGCCCGGGCGCCTGAACCATCCGGCATGGCGCACCCTGCCCTGCATCACCACGTCCCACGCGCTCGCAGGGATGCGGGAATTCACCCGCTCGTATTGGGGGACGTATGCAACCACACCCCTCGATTCGGTCATGGGCCTGCCGTGGATCAGCACCCGGCCCGAAGTTGCCGGCAGCAGGGAGGTGATCACATTGAACAGGGTGCTCTTGCCGGCCCCGTTGGGCCCCACGACTCCCATGATGCAGCCGGGGCCCGCGCTGAAGCTCACGCTATCGAGAATCTTGACTCCCCCGAATTCGACTGTTAAGTCCTCTGCGGCGAGAGGGGAGATGCCAACTGCTGTTGTCATGGCTATCTCAGCGCCTCCACTATTATTGTGGTGTTGTGCCTCATCAGGTCCAGGTAGGTGCCGGCCTGGCCTCCCGCTTCACTCAGTGAGCCGGTGTACAGGCCGCCGATGAGAGTCGCCCCGGTCTCCTCGGCTACCCGCTGGGCCAGCCGCTCGCTGTGGGACTTCTCCGTGAACACGGCGGGAACGGCCTCGTGCTCGATGGTCTCGATCAGCATGGCCAGGTCCTGGGCCGTGGGCTCTCGCTCGGTGGAAACCGGGAAGATTGCTCCTGCCACCTCGAAGCCATAGCGCTGGGCGAAGTACTGGAAGCTGTCGTGGGAGGTGACCAGCACCCGGCGGTCTTCCGGCAGTACCTCGACCCGTTCCGTGATCCAGGCGTGCAGACCGTCAAGCTCCCGGTTGTATGAGGCGGCGTTTTCCAGGTACAGGGTCTGTCCCGTCGGGTCGACCGTCGAAAGCCGCGCGGAGATGCTGCTCACAGCCTGCTGTACCCTCAATGGATCGAACCAGAAATGCGGGTCCAGCTCTCCGTGGGCGTGCTCCTCCCCCTCACCCTCGTCGTGCTCCTCCTCGTGGCCGTGTTCCTCGAGGTCTTCAGTCTCGCCGTAGATTCCGACGAAGGCGATCTTGGTGGGGTTGCCGTCAACCTCCCAGTGGTTCACGACCTCCAAGTCATGGTCGTCCAGTTGCATCACCTCGCCGCCTATGGAGTCGGTGATGAACACCGCGCCCGGGGCGGTGACCACGTGGGGGCGGGCCCAGAAGCCGGTCTCCACGGGCTCGGTCAGGAAACCGTCCGCCGAGGCCAACAGGTCGAGGTCGTGGGCGTCATACATCCGCAGCTCGCCGTCGCTCATCACGACCAGCAGCGCCTCACCGTCGTGGCTGATGGCGACGTTGATGGGCGCAGGCCCGTCTTCGGACGCGGCCATTAATTGCTCCATCGAGTCCTCCTCGGGGTCAATCACGTACAGGCCTACCGCCGAGCCCAGTCCAAAGAAATGGTCAAGGCCCGGATAACCCCATACCGATGTGATACGGAAGTCATCCGCTGACCCGGCAGGAGCATCGATGAACATACCCTCGTAGTTGCCGTCATGGGCCTCGACTACCAACACGCCGCCCATGCATCCGAAGGCTGCCATGTGGCCGTTACCGGCGTCGCCGTGCAGTCCCTCGCAGCCCTCGTCGCGGTGCAGCACGTTTCCGTCGAGGTCGACTATTTCGGCGCCGACGGGGAGTCGGTAGTCTGCCGGATTTGACGCGTAGTCCGGGTGTTGGGCACTTACGGCGAACAGGTCACCCTCCAGAGGGACCGCCGCGCCGTGATGGGCACCGGCGTTGAGCTTCGGAGGAACGTAGTCGTCGCCCTCTTCCTCCAGTTCGTGCTCGTTGAGCAGCACGACATCCCCGGAGCCGTCGTAGAAGACGGAGGCCCATTCGGAGCCGACGTACAGGTGCACCGGGCGGTCTCCGGACAGGTCGATGCCCATGCGCTCGACCGGTCCTTCCACTTCGTCGAAGTGGTCACCGTGGGCCTCCAGGTAGATGCCGCCGTCAAGGACGTGGGCCGTGTTGGCGTCGCTGGAGACCGCGATGGCGAAGCGTCCGTTCTTGGTGGCGTAGATGCGTCCCGCCCGGGAGCCGAGGTCGAAAGCGTCCTGGTCCACGTTCCCGTGCTCCAGGTCGATGACCGACATCATGCCCGTCTCGCCGTCGCCGATGAGCAGGCGGCCCACCAGGTCTTCGGCACCCTCCCCGCCGTGTTCATCAATTAGTTCGACAAAGTCAATGGGGTCTACGACGTCCCCCACCGCCACGATGGAGTCGTGGTCGCGGGCGGCGTTCTCGATCAGCTCTTCCAGCCAGCCGCCCTCGAGCTGCAGTCCGATGCTGAATACAAGGTCGGCGTCGGCAATGCGAGTGATGTCCTGCGCCCCTGGCTGGTAGGTGTGCGGGTCGGCGTTTGCCGGCAGCAGCGAGAACACGTCAACGCGGTTCCCGCCAACGGCCCTGACCCAGTCGGCCAGGATGTTGCTGGTGGTAACGACACTGATCTTTCCCTCCTCCGGAGACCCTGTGGTTGAAGAGGCTGAGGCTGGTGAGGTGGGTGCCGATGACCCGGTCGTGGCTGCAGAGGTTGGTGTGGAACTGGATGTCGTTGTTCCTGTAGCGTCAGTCGTAGTCGATGCCGCGCCTGCGGGCGATGGCGCAGTCGTTGCTGGGGCATCCGTTTCCGCGTCCCCGCCGCAAGCCACCGCCAGTAGAAGGGTGAGAGTCGATGCGAGAATTACGAACAGGATTGTGTATCGTCGGATCATTTTTGGCTTGTCTTCCCCCATTTAAAATGTATCGATGTCTCAAAAACCGGGTCAATTCAAGACAGAGTCTCAATCAGTGAGCAATGATGATATCCAGTATCATTTATTCTCGTTAATTGATAAAGCGTCTCAATATGGGTCTTTTCCTGATAATCTGTCTCAATAGGCCTTTATAATTGATAGGGAGTCTCAGTAGTCGGCGAGAATTGATAGGCGGTATCAGGAAAGGTGGCTAAAAAATACTAGTCCGCGGCTTGCAGGTTGTCGACGCAGCTACGGCAGCGGCCGTAGACCTCCAGCCAATGCCCGCTTAGCTCGAAGCCGTGGCGAGCTGAGGTCGAGACCAGGACGTCCTCGATGTCACAACCGGTCAGGTCCTGGGAGGACCCACAGAGGACGCACAGGAGGTGGTGATGGTGTCCGTGGTGGCTCAACTGGTAATGCAGGTCGCCGTCCTCCAGCATTACCCGGCACAGGACGTCCGCATCGACCAGTATCTTGAGGGTGCGATACACGGTGGCGCGCCCGAGCGACGATGGCAGTTGCTTTCTCAGGGCCTCAGCGGTGAAGTGGCCCTCCTGTTCCCCAATCGCAACGGCAAGCGAACGGCGAGGCGACGTGGATCGGTAACCCCGCTCGTCCAGGGTGTCCAGAATCTGGTCAGCTACTGATGCGCTTCGCTTGGTCAACGCCATGATCGTGCATCCACGGAGGGCTATTGAGACACTGTATCTAACTTCCGGCATTCTACTCTGGCGGTTCCAGCACTGTCAACTGCGTTCCCATTCAGGTGGTTCTCAGGTTGTTCGGCTGCTTGCAATCTGGAATTCCGCTCGAGGCACGCGCTCCCGGGGCATCTCGTGGCGCCTACAGGAAGCAGGGCCGGGAATCCTGGAACTTGTGCGAAATCTCGTGGTCCCAGCGACATGTGTTAAGCATTTGCTGACAGTTGCCCCTTGCCGGCCCTGATTGCGCCTTGATGGCCCGAGTGTGTGCGCTCAGATTCGAACATAGGCAATGGCGACCTCCCGGCGGCAGTTTCGGCGATGGCAGCAAAATTTCAGTCGGATGCCCGATGCTATAATCCAATAAGGTGGGTTCGCACTTGCGTCCGTTGGTTTTGTAACGGTCCACATCCGCTTCTCGACGTTCTCCAGCTGGAGGGTGTTCAGTTGAATACGTTGAAGACTTTTGTCCTGATGATGGCTCTATCCATGATGCTGGTCCTTATTGGCGGCGTCATCGGCGGACAGGGCGGCGTCGTCATAGCCCTGATATTTGCGTTGATCATAAACATTGGGGCCTACTGGTTCAGCGACAGGATCGCCCTGGGAATGACCAAGTCCCAGCACATTTCCGAGCAGGATGACCCAGAGCTGTACAGCATCGTGCGCGAACAGGCGCGCCTGGCCGGCCTACCCATGCCCAAGGTGTACGAGATTCACACCGACTCACCCAACGCATTCGCCACGGGCCGTAGCCCGAAGAATGCCGCGGTTGCCGTTACCACCGGCATCCGCCGCATCCTGAGCCGTGAGGAGCTTTCGGCGGTGCTTCCCCACGAGATGGCGCATGTGGGCAACCGCGACACCCTGATAATGGCCGTAGTGGCGACCATCGCAGGTGCCATCTCCATGCTGGCCATGATTGCCCAGTTCTCCGCGATCTTCGGCGGTTTGCTCGGGGGACGCGAGGGCCGGGACAACATTGTCGGCCTGCTGATCATCGCCATCGTCATGCCGATAGCGGCGGCACTGGTCCGGGCAGCCGTGTCCCGCACCCGCGAGTTCCAGGCCGACGCCACCGGGGGGCCCACAACTGCGGCGATCCCCTGGCACTGGCCAACGCGCTGCAGAAGCTGGAACGTGGTTCTGAGGTCCGTCCCATGCGGGTTGTCGAGGGCGCCTCTCACCTGTTCATTGTCAACCCGCTTCAGGGGGCCAACTTGGCCGGCCTTTTCTCCACCCATCCACCGACGTCTGAGCGTGTGAGACGCCTTGCTTCGATGCAAATAACCCCCAAGTTCTGATTCAGGGGTTCCGAAACCCGGGTGTTGACGCAGGCGTCACAGGAATTCATTTTTTGAAAGGCACAGTCGACAGATGAAGATACCGCGAGACGAGTTGTGACTATTGTCCGGGCCCTGGCTGGCCTTGTCCTTGGAATGGTGATTTTTGCCGGTCTCCTCTACTTTCTCGTTGTGGTCAATTTCTCCCAGCGACTGGAAGACCCCGAGGTTTACCGGGCCTCAATCAACGAGACCGACGCCTACAACCGCATCTACGATGAGGTCCTTGTAGACGAGGCGCTGAAGGATCAGAGCGAAAACCTGTTGGGCGGCGTGGAATTTGACGTCCAGAAAGAATCGGTCGAAATCCTGAAGGACGTCATGCCTCCCGCCTACCTGAGGGAGCAGACGGAGGACAACATAGACCGGTTCACTGACTTCCTTAAGGAAGAACAGGAACGCCTTGAGCTCTTCGTGGAGCTGAAAGAGCCGTTGGAGCGGGTGGAACCCGCCATCTTGGACCGAATCTACAAGAAAATTGACGAGCTGGAGATCAAGCAGCCGGGTTCCCCGGGATGTTCGCTGGCCAGTCAGCGGCGATTGGCCGCCGACTCCGCAGTACCCTTCGCCAAACTGTCCAATGGCGAGTTGCCCACTAACGCCCCCTCTCTGGAGACCCTGACCAGGGACTGTCGCCAAACGGAATTCGACGTCTGGTTCGATCGCGTGCTTGACGATCCGGCCATGAATTCTGAGGCGGCCCGAATCCTGGAGGGTGAAAGGCAGCAACTCCGAAATGCGTTCGTGGCTGGAGATACTAGAGAATTTCTCAAGCTGGCCGCTACTCCGTTGATCACGCCGGTCATCGACGATGCGATCAGGGAGATTCGCCGCGATTTGCAGAGGGGAGATCGTCTGGATCTCCTCGAGAAACTGGCCGAGAACTCCGAGGACCTGACCAGGGAAGACATCGACGAACAAGCCGAATCCCTCCGCAGCACTGTCAGCGCAGCCAACGGTCCCGGCAGGATCATTGCGCTGTTGATGGTGATCCTGGGCGCTCTGGTACTGGCGGCGGTCCATTTCCCGCGCCCCGCTGATATGTTGCGCTGGCCGGGGCTGGCCCTCCTGATGGGTGGCGGCGTGTGCCTGGGGGTGGGGTTCGTCTTGAATTCAGCGGTTCCTGGCCGGATAAAAGACGCGGCAATTCGCCCAATTTCCTACTCGTCCGACGTTCCCACAGCCGCCATAAGTTTGGCGGGCGACCTTGGCGAGTCTTTCGCCCGCCAAGTTACCGCCGGGTTCATTCCGGCGGCAGTGACGGTGATAGTTATCGGCGGCGTACTGCTTTTGGCGTCCCTGTTCGCCGGCGTCATCTGGGCAGCATTGCGGCGCGTCCTGCCGGGTGGCGGCGATGACCGCCGCCTCTAGAACAGCGCTATCGGATTGACCGGCGACCCCGTCACGTTGCGAAGGCGCAGCGGGGCCAGCGTGAGCATGAATTCGTAGCGATTGCGCTCTGAGCAGGCAGCGGCCAGTTCCTCGAGGTTTGCGTTGTCAATGAACCACAGGCCCAGGCTGACCAGGCATATGGTGTGCAGCGGGTTGCCGATCGTCTCGTAGGGATTTGGCCGCACGTCGTTCGAGGTGTCGGTTCCCATCATCGCGATGCCCCGCTCCTTGAACCAGGGCGCGCATGCGGCCTGGTGGGCGGTCATCGGGTCGGTCGGCCCAGACGCCCCGCGTTCCAGGCGCATCCTGTAGTTGCCGGTGCGGGTCAGCAGAATGTCGCCCTCTCCCACTCTAACGCCCTGGGCCTGCTCCGCCGCCTCCAGGTCCTCTGGCATTACTGGCTCAGTGGGGTCCAGCCAGTCGACACCGCGAAGACGGGGCAGGTCGAGCAGCACTCCCCGCGTGATGATCCCCTTGTAAGCCGCCTCGATGTTATGCGACTGGGCGCCCTCGCGGGAGGTGATGACTCTTGACGGCACGCCGTTGTACATCAGCCCGTTCCACGAGTAGTGGGACATGGCGTCGATGTGGGTGATGGTCTGGCCATGGAAAACCATGCCGATGAACTCCCCAGCTCCCCGGCGGGTGTACCGCCGTTCCGGCGGGTCGGTATCGCGGCCCTCGCCGCTGTCCACCATGAACCGCTGCACCTGGTAGGTGGTGTCGGCCGCCATCTCGGTGGTGATGGGGCGGGCGCAGCTGACGGACACGCCGTCGGTTACCAGCGACACGGCCCGCTTCCGCTGCTCGGGCCCGATCAGGTTCAGGCATCCCAGCTGGTCGTCCGGTCCCCAGCGACCCCAGTTCTTCAGCGAATCGAGCCACTGCAGCACTTGCGATTCCTCGGGTATGTTCATGGCCATTTGCGGTTCTCCTGGTTTAGGATTTCGTTTCTTGACTGCCCAATCTTGCGCCCACGATTTCCGGGTAGCCCCTCAGGAATTCCTCGCTGGTTACCGCCCTCCGCCCCTCCAGTTGAACCCGGTTGAGTGCCAGCATACCTTGGCCGGTTGCAACGCTCAGCCTTTGTCCAGAGGCGCCGCCAACCACATTACCCGGACCGGCTCCCGCAGGGACAAGGTCGCCCATGGGTTCTGCTTCCAGCACCTTGAGCGTTTTGCCCTCCCATTCCGTGTACAGGCCGGGCCAAGGGGAAAACGCCCGGCATTGCCTGACCAGCGTGGAGGCCGGAAGCATCCAGTCCGCCAGTCCGTCAGTGCGTTCCAGCTTGCTCGACACTGTGGCCGCGGTCTCGTCTTGTGCCCCGGCTTTCAATTCGCCTCGCGTCCAGGACTCGAGGTTTTCCGCAAGCAGATCAGCGCCCATGTTAAACAGGAGGTCGGTAAGGTCACCCGCAGTCTCGGTTCCTTCGAGAGCATATTCTCTCTGGGCCACCAGCGGGCCGGTATCCATGCCCTCGTCCAGCAACATCAGGGTTATGCCGGTAGTCTCGTCTCCCTCGAGAATCGAGGTCGCTACTGGCGAAGGACCACGATGCCGCGGCAACAAGGACGGGTGAAGGTTGAGGCAGCCGTGAGGCGGGATTTGCAGGACTGATGATGGCAGAAGGCGACCATAGGCCGCGACGACAATGACGTCCGGCGACAGCGCCGCCAAATCAGCCTGGACGGATTCGCGCCTGAGAGTGGGCGGCTGCAAAACCGGAATCCCCAGCGAGCTTGCTGCATCTTTCACCGGTGGGGATTCCGGCTGCCGGCCTCGCCCCCGGGGCCGGTCAGGCGGAGTAACCGCGGCCAGCACATCGACGTCCGGCATTTGGAGAAGGCGGCCCAACACCGGAACAACCGAGGACGGCGTTCCCATGAATATGACCTTGATCAAGTCAATCCGCCGTTCAGATCGCTACAATTGCAGAAGATGAGGCAAAAGAGATAGTTGACATCGTAAAAGAGGACGGAGTAATATTCGTTTACCGCTTGTCGGAATTTGAAGAGGGAGGTGATAAGAATGGACGACAGTTTAACACGTAGGGGCGATGGTAGGCATCAGTCTGGACGCGACGAGGTGATTGTTTCGTAGCTATTTGCCACGAAATATAACCCGAACGTCGGGCCCAGGCCAATGTCTACCATCGCCCCTTAGGATCCGGGATGGATTTTCGGGCGAACTTAAGCCAGAGTTGGCCGGGCCCGATTTCTTTGCCCAAGCGAAGGAATCGAAGGCCCGTCAGGCTCTCCCCGATTGACAGCAAACTACGGAATTCGTACAATTTTGCCGTAATAAATTCGGCGTCGCGCGACTAGCCAAAGGCAACGGAGATTTAATGCTTAGGATTCGGCTCAGCAGGATCGGCAAAAAAAAGAAGCCGTCATACAGGATCGTGGTCGCAGAGGCCAAGGCCCCCCGAGACGGGTCTTACATAGAATGGATCGGGACCTACGATCCCATGCAGAATCCTCCTGCCATCAACATCAAGCTTGATCGCGCCCAGTACTGGCTCGGGCATGGAGCACAGCCCTCCGATCCGGTAAAGCGTATCATCGAAAAGGGTAACGGTCTGGCCGCTGTTGGTGCTTCCGCCGCCGGTGAGGATTCCGCCGCTGCCGAAGAACCTTCTGAGGAATCCGAGGCGTGAAAGAACTCATTGAATATATGGCCTCCTCCCTGGTGAGCAAACCGGAAGAGGTCCGTGTGGAAGAGTCCAACATGGGTGGGCGGACAGTTTTCCGCCTTCAGGTAGCCCCCGAGGACAAGGGTAAGGTTATCGGTAGGCAAGGGCGCGTGGCCCAGGCGATGCGGGTCATCCTCCGCGTCGCGGCTGTCAAGGATGGCTCGCAGGCCGTCCTTGAAATAGAATAGCCACAATACCAGCTCACCAAGCGTTGGATAGCTCCCATCCGGAACCCCCCGCCCCTGTTGTCGTTGCCCGCGTTTACCGCGCTCACAGCCGGGACGGCGCCCTCAGCGTCGAATTGCTCAGCGACTTGCCAGGGCGCTTCGACGTAGGCCGCGAATTGCTGGTCGATGACGTCGCTTACTCGATCGTGGAGTCGCGGCAGACCGGCCCGGAAACTGCGATAATCAGACTCGAAGGCATCACCTCCCGCCACCAGGCCTCTCTCCTTACCGGCAAATTCCTCGCTGCCCTCCCGGACTCGGAAGCCACTCTTGAGGAAGGCGAATATTTCCACTATCAACTCATCGGCCTGCAGGTCATAACAGAAGACGGGGAAGACCTCGGGCAGTTGCAGGAGATCTTGGAAACGGGCAGCAACGATGTCTACATAGTCAGGGGCACTGGCGCTGAACTGTTGATTCCGGCGATGGCCAGCGTGATTCAGGACATCGATCTTGCGTCTGGCAAGATGCTGGTGAACCTCCCTGAAGGGCTCCGCTGACAATTTCTTTTTGACCCTGTTTTGGGCCGATGCTAAAATCGCCCTTAAACAATCGATGGGCCGGGAGGTAGCGCAATGTCCGGTCATTCTAAATGGTCAACCATCAAGCACCAGAAGGGAGCCGCCGATGCCAAGCGCGGTGCCCTGTTCACCAAGCTGAGCCGCGACATCGCCCTTGCCGTTCGCGAAGGGGGCGGAGCCGATCCCGATATGAACTTCAAGCTGCGGCTGGCCCTCGACCGGGCCAAGGGCAACAACATGCCGCAGGACTCCATCAGTCGGGCCGTCAAGCGTGGCAGCGGGGAAGGCGGTGACGGCGAAGCCCTGGAGCAGGTCACCTACGAGGGATACGGGCCCGGCGGCGGAGCCATACTGATCCAGGCTGTCACCACGAACCGTAACCGCACTGCTTCCGACGTTCGTGCGGCGTTCAACCGTGGCGGCGGAAACCTGGGTGAGAGTGGCTGCGTGGCCTGGAATTTCGATCTCCGTGGCGTGGTAACAATCGATATTGACGATGAGGAGAAAGCTGAGGAGTTGGGCCTTCTCGCCATCGACGCCGGTGCTGAAGACATCCAGATCGACGAAGGCGTGCTCGACATTTTCTCTCCCATCGAGAGCCTCCAGGACGTCCAGAGTGCCGTGGAGTCTGAGGGTGTAGCGGTCCGCAACGCCGAGCTGTCCATGGTGCCCAAGACCACCATAGCCTTGGGTGAAAAAGAGTCTGAACAGACCCTGCGCCTGCTTGACGCCCTCGAAGACCTGGACGACATACAAAAGGCCTTCACCAACGCCGACTTCCCGTCAGAGGTTCTGGAGCGCTACCAGGCCAGCTAGGAACCCGGACTGGTCTGACCAGAGAGTAACAGGAGCATTCCTCCCCGATGTCGATGGAACAGCGACTCACAACCGTCGAAGAAGTCTCTCGGTTGTTGATCAGTGCACAGCGGGACATGAACGCGGCACTACGCCGCTTTCGTGCCGCGCAGGCGAGGTATGAAGAAGCAATGACAGAAGTTGGAGAGATTCTGGATCGTCAGGACGAGATCATCCAGGCACTCGTGGCCTACCTCCCGATTACCCAGGCCGAGATCGTCCGTTTGGACAAACGCATAGACGCGATCGAATGAGCCTGACATCGCCTATTGCCTCAATGGGGCCTCGACCGCTATAGCCAAATCGCAAGGGAGCCGCAGATGACTGTCCTGGCAATTGACCCCGGCACCCTGCGCATGGGCTATGGCGTCATTAAGGAGGGCCTCGCCATCGAAGCTGTCGACTACGGCGTCGTTTCCCTCCCGTCCTCGATGCGCATCGAAAGCCGTCTCTACCAGATGCACTCCCACATCCTCAACATGATTGCCATCTTCCGTCCAGAGGCGCTGGCCATCGAAGACCCCTTTGTGGGCAGGGGCGAGCGAAGTTTCCCTGGTTCATCGTTGGCCATCGGACAGGCCCAGGCGGCCGTTTTGATAGGCGCTGCCAGCCAGGGTATTGAAATATTCAAATACGCTCCCGCTCAGGTGAAGAGGGCGGTTGCTGATTACGGCGCTGCGACTAAGGAGCAGATTCGCAGCATCGTCGCCGCCACCTTAAGCCTCCCCACGACCTTGGAAATCGACGCCGCCGACGCACTAGCCGTCGGGTTGTGCCACCTGGCGCAACGGCAAGCGTCGGGTGCGATGCTAAACGAGATTCCCCCCGGGCGCGAACGCTAGCGGGTAGGCGTGCGGCTCATTGCGGCGGCGGTAGGCTGACAGATGATCGTTGGAGTGCGCGGGACACTGGCAGCCACGGGCCCCGACTGGGTGCATGTCGCAGTGGGCGGGGTGACATTGCAGATCTTTGTCCCGTCGAATGCGATCGCCGCCTTGGGCCTCACCGGTTCCTCAGTATCGTTGAACACGCTCCTCCGCATCCGCGACGAACAGCCCATCCTGTACGGCTTCCCCGATGATGCCACGGCCCAGCTGTTCACGCTCCTGACCACCGTATCCGGCGTGGGTCCCCGGCTGGCGTTGGCGCTGCTCTCGTCCATGGATTCGGCTTCGCTCCAGATGGCGGTGGCCTCTGGCGATGCCGCATCCCTTTCAGCCGCCCCGGGAGTGGGACGCCGCATCGCCAACCGCATCATCCTCGAACTCCGCGGCAAGGTGGATGAAATCGAAGGGACTCCCGGCGCGGCGTCAGCCGACGACACAAGCGAGGTGCTGGCGGCCCTCTCTGCCCTCGGCTACTCTGCCAGCGAGGCCAGGGCCGCCGCGGGCGCCATCCCCGATTCCGACGGCCTTTCCGTGGAGGACAAGATACGCATTGCCCTTCAGCAGTTTGCACAGCGGTAGCGATTCACGGGCCACCAGGGGCTGCTTCGGGTCTATAATTCAGGTCACGATGACTTCGTAAAGTCGATGGAGTGGGAGCATGACGGTCTACGCGCGAGGCAAGAAGTGGGCTGAAGCAGGGAAAGAAGTGAACGAACGCCGCAACGCCAACCCCGAAGACCGGCCCTTCCAGTTGGTGGCCGAATTCGGAATGACCGGCGACCAACCAGGGGCAGTGGACCGCTTGGCTGAAGGCTTGGGCAATGGACTGCCCCGCCAGAGCCTCTTGGGCGTGACGGGAAGCGGCAAGACTTTTACCATGGCCAACATCGTCCAGCAGGTGCAGCGCCCCACTCTCGTTATGGCCCACAACAAGACCCTCGCCGCACAGCTCGCCCAGGAGTTCAAGGAGTTTTTCCCTCACAACGCGGTCGAATACTTCGTCTCCTACTATGACTATTACCAGCCCGAAGCCTACGTCCCCCAGTCCGACACCTACATCGAAAAGGACTCCAGCGTCAACGAGGAGCTGGACAAGCTCCGCTTGTCTGCCACGACTTCGCTGCTTACCCGGCGCGACGTGTTGATCGTGGCGTCGGTGTCCTGCATCTATGGTCTTGGCGATCCCAACGACTACTTCAACCTGGTGGCGCAGGTCCAGGTGGGGGAAATTCGCAGCCGTAGTCAACTGGTCCGCCAGCTCGTGGATATGCAGTACGACCGCAACGATCTCGAGCTTTCCCGCGCCAAGTTCCGCGTGAGGGGCGATGTCATCGAGCTCGTGCCTGCCTACGAGGAAGCGGCCGTTCGCATCCAGTTCTTTGGCGATGAGGTGGAGCGAATCGTGCAGCTGGACCCTCTGACGGGCGAGTTGCTGGCCGAATTGCCCCAGGTGGCCATCTACCCCGCTAACCACTTCGTCACAACCAGGGACAAGCTTGACCTAGCCGTCGTGGGCATCCGCGAGGAACTGGAATGGCGGCTCCGGGAGTTGCGGGATGCAGGAAAGATCCTTGAGGCGGCCCGCTTGGAGAGCCGTACCAATTACGACATGGAAATGCTCCAGGAGACTGGATTCTGCTCCGGCGTCGAGAACTACGCCCGGCACCTCTCCCAGCGCCCCGTCGGCAGCGCGCCCTGGACGCTGCTGGACTACTTCCCGGACGACTACCTGCTGTTCGTCGACGAGTCCCACATGACCCTGCCCCAGGTACGGGGCATGTACCACGGCGATATGTCCCGCAAAAAGACCTTGGTGGAGTTCGGTTTCCGGTTGCCGTCGGCCTTGGACAACCGTCCCCTGAACTTCGACGAGTACGAAGAGCACATAAACCAGGTCGTTTATGTCTCGGCCACTCCGGGGCCCTTCGAACTGCAGCACAGCAAGCAGGTTGTGGAGCAGGTCATTCGGCCCACCGGACTGCTTGATCCAACCCTCGAGGTCCTGCCCACTAAGGGGCAGATCGACGACCTGTTGGCCCGGATCAAGGAACGCATCGAGAGGGCCGAGCGGGTGCTGGTCACCACCCTGACCAAGCGTATGGCCGAGGAGCTGGCCGACTACCTGTCGGAGATGGGCATTCGCAACACGTACCTGCACTCCGACATAGAGACGCTGGACCGCATCGAAATCCTGCGCGACCTCCGCCTCGGCGTCTATGACGTCATCGTTGGTATCAACCTGCTGAGGGAGGGTCTGGACCTTCCGGAGGTCAGTCTTGTCGCCATCCTCGACGCCGACAAGGAGGGCTACCTCCGCTCCGACACGTCGATGATCCAGACCATCGGCCGCGCCGCCCGGCACGCCAACGGCCACGTGGTGATGTACGCCGACAGGATCACCGACTCGATGAAGCGGGCCATCGACGAGACTACCCGCCGCCGCCAGCTGCAGAGCGAGCACAACAAGCGCCACGGCATCGAGCCGCAGAGCATCCAGAAAGAGGTGCACGACATCACCGAGGGCATCAAGGCTATCGCCGAGAACCGCGCCCGCTACAACGTGGTGCGCAAGGAGATGTCACGGGCCGACATGTTCAAGGTGGTCAAGGACCTCGAGGTGCAGATGAAGGACGCTGCAAAGGGACTGCAGTTTGAGAAGGCCGCCCAGTTCCGCGACGAGATTTTCGAGCTGCGCAGACTGCTGGCCATCGAGGAAAAGACCCTCGCCCCCGCGGCCGATTAGCCCCGCCGCCTCCCCGGGAGAGGGTTGCCCACGCCCGCTTGGCCCTCATACCCCGCGCCGTAGGCGCGGGTTTCAAACCCGCCCTCCCGCCTCGTGGACAATGTCCCGTCCCAAATTGCTGACAGTAGCCCCTTGCCAAGCCTCATGACACGCCTCTAACATCGAATGCACGGAGGATCTCCCGTTCCGCTCTCGGTGGTCTGCCAGATTGAGGTCCGTCATTCCAGAGAAAGCCGGAATCCGGGCCCCGGTATCTGAGCGATTCGACCACCTTGATCGGTACCCTGCCGACCATTGGCGGATGTCATCGAGGCGCCAGGGAGCGCTGAAATCCTCCGCCCTGAAATGAGACAAAGAAAGGCAGAATGAGACACTTAAAAAACTTTTGTGGGTAATGTGAGACACTCAGGAAAGGACCCAGCGCCCCTGCTCTGGCACCCGACCATCGCCGCCAAGGGTCCGGAAATGTCCATTCTTTCAACTTTATGTAACAAGAAATCAAAAACTTGAGACCAAGCCATCCAGGGGACAATCCCCCATTCAAAGCCGGAGAAATTCTCATGCCTGATATATATCGCGCCGACCACGTGGGAAGCCTGCTCCGTCCGACTGAGGTCAAGGAGGCGAGGAGTGCCTACCAGGGCGGGCGGATGGAATTGAGCGAGGTGACTGCCGTCGAGGACCGGGCCATACTCAGGGTGCTGGAGCGGCAGAAAGACGTCGGCATGACCGTCTTTACCGACGGAGAATTTCGCCGCACCGTTTTCCAGAATGACCTGGTCGAAAGTGTCGATGGCTTTGTGGAAACCAGCTCACCGGCAGTTGTCCGAATCTGGCAGGGGCCGGGCGAGCAGCCAACGGAACCGGGAATGCGGCATGTCGTGGGCGCAAAACTGCGGCAGGTACGCAGTTTGACCGGAAATCAACTGCCGTTCCTGCTGCAACATGCCCCGGGTCCCGTAAAGATGACCCTTCCCAGCCCCAACCAGTTTCCCGCCCTCACGTTCCAGCCCGGCATCACGGACCCGTTCTACTCCAGCCGCTCCGACCTGTTGTGGGAGATTGCTGAAATAATCCGCTCGGAAATCGCCGCACTGGCCGAATCGGGGGTTCAGTACATCCAGATGGACGCCCCTCGGTACAGCTACTACGTCGACCCTCGCTGGCGGCAACATCTGCGCGATCTTGGCGAGGACCCGGACCAGATGTTTGAAGAAGCCGTCGCCGCCGACAACCATTGCCTGGAAGGGGCACAGAGAGAGGGGATTGTCGTCGCCTTTCACGTTTGCAGGGGCAACAACCAGAGCAAATGGTATGCGGAGGGTGGATACGAGGCCATCGCAGAATTGCTGTTTGGCTCACTGAAGGTGGACCGGTTTCTGCTGGAATACGACACGGAGCGCTCAGGCACCTTCGATCCGCTGAGATTCACACCGTCGGACAAGGTGGTTGTCCTGGGGTTGATCAGCAGCAAAGAGGCCGAATTGGAATCCTCCGACAAATTGTTGAGGAGAATTGAAGAGGCCAGCGCATTTGTCCCGCTGGAAAGACTTGCCATCAGCCCTCAATGCGGCTTCGCGTCTACCGCGCCCGGCAATCTGATGACCGAGGATCAGCAGTGGCGAAAGCTGGAAATGGTGGCGGAGGTTGCCCGCCAGGTCTGGGGCAACTGAGGTCGAGCCTCACACCAGGGCTCCCGCTGCATGCAAGAGTTCCTTTGGCAGTTAGCCCGTTGGGGGGCTGAGCGGTCGCCTGTGCGGCAATGGTCTCTGGTCCCACTGAAACTATCCGGCGATCTGGAACGTTACTCCTCCAGTGTCCGGATGTAGCTGACCACGTTCCAGATCTGCTCCTCGGTCAGGTTGCTTCCCTGCGGCGCCATAGCGGTGTCCGGAATGCCGTCGCGGATGAACCGGAACAGGTCGGCATCGCCGTGCAGCGGCACGTGCACCACGAGGTCGGCGGGCGGCGGCAAGAGTCCGGCAGCCGCTGGACCGTCTCCCCTGCCTGCGTCCCCGTGGCATGTCAGGCAGACCTGCCCGTATGTGACCGTGCCGGCCTGTAAGGACTCCGGCGTCGGCGGTGTCGGATTGCGAAGTACTTCGGTGCCGCCCAGCCCGAGCTGCGCGTTGAACAAGAGCAGCAGGCCCGCCGCCACTCCGGCAATGCCCGGCGTCATCACCCCCGCGCCAGACCGCGAGAACCAGCCGCCCAGCGGCAGGCCGGCTCCAAGAAACATCAGCCCCAGTACCAGCAGCCCGACACCCAGCAGGAGGTAAGCTGTAGCCGGCGATGGCGAAATGGCCGCGCTGCCTCCTCCACTGGTCGGAAGAGCCTCAAACCGGAACGCCGTGCGTGCGTCGAATGCGTCCGGCCTGCGCACGATGAGCTCCGCCTGCCACACCCCCGCGATGCTGAGTTGTGCGTCCTTCCGCACGTAAGTGCCGTCGCCTCGAGAGTCGGCAACCAGGGAATCGCCACCAAGGTCGGAGTCGAGATAGACCAGGCGCACCATCACCTCGCTGGAGTTGGCGATGGGAAGCCCCAGCCGGTCGGTCAGCGTCACCGTTAAATCGTTGGTGCCGACCCGTCCTGGGGAAACCTTGAGGGCGATGTCGTCGGTATCAACGGTGTCGCTGAAGGTCAGCGACTGCCGCTCCTCTGCCAACTCGCGGGATGCCACCTGCCGCGCCGGTTCAATGCTGGTCAGCAAACCGACCGCCGCCAGGATCAGGATGCCCAGTACCGCCTCGCCCACGAGGAAGCGCCGCAGCCAGTTCCCCGAGCTACTGTCGGTCCGCAACCGTGGTCGCACCCACACCAGGTTCAGCCCGCCCAGGAAGAGGAGCGGCAGCACCAGCGCCACCTTGGCGATCAAGGTGACTCCATAGGGCGTGCTCAGCGCCTCCGCAACAGTCACCTGGGCGAACCCGCTGAAGACGCCGGTGACGACTATCACCGCCACGCTCATCGCGGCCACTACCGAGAACCGCGGCACCAGGCTCGCCAGGCATTCGCGCCGGTCCGCATCTGGCAGCGACCGAAACAGCCTGACACCAAGGGCGAAGTGGAACACCGCGCCGACCCAGAAGGCGGAAGCCAAGAGGTGCAGGAAATCGGCGGCCAGGGCCAGTGTCCTGATTTCGACCGTGGCTGCGCCGTGGCTGACCAGTGAAATGGTCCACAGGCCTGCGCAACCCAGCCCCAGGGCCAGCAGCCTGACCGCCGGCTGCCACAGCTCGGACGCGTAGCGCAGCGTTCCCAGGATGATGCCGAATCCAACGCCGGCCGCCATGCGCCAGAGCCATTGTTGGCCCCACTCGGTGCCGGAGACCATATCAACGACCGGCCCTCCGAAGGCCTTCCAGACCGACACTTCCTGGGTGATGGTTGTCAGCAGCAAGAGTTGCCCGATGGAGGCCGCGAGGAACAGCGCCAGCCCGGCCCATACGAGACGCAGGGACCGCCACGACAGTGAGTCTGAGGCCTCCTGCATTGCCGCAGAGGCGCCTACCGCCCTGAGTGCGGGCCGGCTGACCAGCATCTCGAAAGCCAGCCCGCCAACCATGGCCAGCCCGCCCTGCAATATCAGCCATCGCAGGAATGGCGCGAAGGGCGACTGGAGCAGCGGCTGTTCAGGCGGCTCGATGGCATCGCCGCTGAGGGGCTGGCCCACGGCGAAAACGAAGGAACCCCGCACCCGGTGGCCGTCGACGGTCGAGACGTTCTTCCAGGCCACGGTGTAGGTGCCATCCGGTATGTCGCCAACTCCCACCGACATCACCAGCGGGTTCAGGTCGTCGACTTGGCTGTTGTCCAGGTCCATCCGCTGGCCGGTGGCGTCCAGCACCTGGATGCTGCCGAGGGCCGGTTCCAGCGGCTCCGTGAACCAGATGATGATCCGGTCAGGCGCCGATTTCAGTTCCGAGTTGGGCGCAGGCTCCGCCGAAACCAGGTTGGCATGGGCAGACACTCCTGCCGGCGTCAGCCACAGCCAGGCGGCAGCCAGCAGCGCCACAAAGGAGGCCAACGCAAACGCCTGACGTCTGCGCCAGCCTCCCACATTCAGCCGGTTGTCGTGACGGTCAATTCTCGACAGGGCGGCCAATTACCACCTCAGCTACTGGGTTTGGCGGGCCCGCAGGGCCAGGAAGACACCCCCGGCGCCCAGGACTGCCCCGGCGATGCCGATGACAAGCGCAACTATGGCTAGTCCGTTACCGCCGCCACCTGCAGTTGTTCCTTCCGCTTGAGCAGCCAGTGCGGCGTCCTGAGCCTGCTGCGCGATATTCCTCGCTCCCTGTACCGCGCTGACGACTTCCCTCATCTCCGGCAGTTGCTCGGGGAACTGGAGCTCCGCTGACGACTGGATATCGTCGAAGTCACCTCCAGCACCTTGAGAAACGAAGGTCTCGTCAATGTTTGTTCCCTCGATGGTCCCGAACACGCGGAACTCGTAGACCCCCGAGGCTGTGGGGATCAGCCCGGCCACGTAATGACCAGGATCCCCCCAGGCCGCCTGGAGGTCGATGATGCGCGAGGCGCCGGTGGCGACGTGGGTCACCTCCACTTGGAGGCTCCCTTCCAGCCCTTCGACCGGCACCGCCACTTCCTCGCTCTGGCCGGAGATGCTCGCCAGCGGCTTCGCGGCGCCCAGGGGTCCCACCGTCCTGCTGGTCTCCTTGTCCTCCATGCCGCTCCCATCGCCGTTCGCACCGTGGTGGTTCTGTTCCCCGTTGACGTTTGCGTCGCCTTCGGGCTTGTCTTCCGGCTTGTGGTGGTCCGTTGCCGGCTCCCCGTAACCGCCGCCGCCCATGCCTTCCTCGATGGTGATGCTGGCTGTCGCCTCAACCCTCTCACCGTTCCAGGTGTACGCCGAGTGTTCGTTCGAGTTGAGGGTCACCCGCACCTTGTTCGTTCCCTCGGCCAGGTTTCCCAGCTGCATGGCCTCGCCATAGATGCGGCCAATTTGTACACCGTTGACATAGACATGGCCATGGCCCTCGCCGGAAACGTGGTGCGCTCCGGCGTTCTGGGGAGCAAAGGTGATTCCTTCAGTCTCCATGTACAGGTTGGCGCCACCCAGAGGGTCGGGTTCCAGAGAGATGTCCACATACATCTCGCTTTCGGCCCCGACGGTCTCTGCTCCGTGATGATGCCCGTGCGGCTCAGGGACGTTGATAACCTTGGTGGCCTGTATCTTTACTCCCCCCGGACGTGTACTCCTCGTGGCTGTTCGCATTTAGCGTCACCCGGATCTCGTACTCTCCGGGTTCAAGATCGCCGAGGTAGTACCAAGGCGTGTACACGCGGGAAATCTTCTCTCCATTGACGTAGATGTGGGCGTGCCCTTCACCCTCGACGTGCGCCTCGTTGACTTTCTCTGCCGCGAACGTGAAACCCTCGGGGATGATCTGCACGTTCAGCCCGGTCACCGAGTCCACCGACGTCTCGAACGCAACCGACATGTGGCCCGCAGCCTCTATGGTGCTGTCATGATGCCCACCTTCACCGCGGTCCGTGCTGGTCGTTGCGTTGCTGTCCTCGTCTGCTTCCTCGTGGTGTCCCTCGCCCTCCTCCGATTCCTTATCCTCCGCGCCATGGTGGTCTTCTTCGTCGGTCTCCTGTTCCTCGTGAGACCCGGAAGGGGTGGGGTCAGGATCTTCCTCGTGGTGGCCGGGAGGTCCGTGGTCCTCCCCTTCGGCCTCGCCTGCTTCCCCGGCCTCCCCTTCGACAATCTTGTTGACCCGGACCGACACCGCGTTCTGAGAACCCTCGTACGCGGGCTCTTCCAGCCAGCCTACGATAAAGCGGTAGTCGCCGACGGGGCGTCCCTCGTGGGCGAGGACAGCCCCGCCGAACAGGGAAAGGGCGGCCAGCGCGGCGACGATCAGCCACGCGAATTTGCGGATATGCTGTAGCATAAAATCTCCTCTCACAGGCTTGGCGCAGAACCTGTCTTATGGTTGCTCAGACGACATCCGCTTACGTGACGGCCTGGTTTCTTCACGCATTGGATGCCTTACGGCAACTAAAGGAGTTATGCTCGCGGAGGGCGGACTGGGGGCGCGATACTGGTGCCCGGCAGGATGCTGTCGGAGCCAAAGTGATGGCCCAGTATGCCCGTGCCGTCACCAATGCCGAATCGTGGGGATTCAGAGACCACCGGGGCTGCCAGGTCGGCAACCCCTTGCCCCGAGCCGCCTCTGGGGACCACGAACACGATGCCGTCGTCCAGACCGCCGGAAGGCTGCCCGGTCGACAACTGCATCATGCTGGTTACGCTGTGAATGTGGATCGCCCCGTAGTCGTGGGAGTGTTCCGAGGTGGCCGTGCCCAGGTAGATGTGTTGGTGAGCCGGATGGCGTTCAGCAAAGTGGTGGTCCAGCATCGGCCCCGCCCAAGACAATGCCAGCGACATCACAATCAGCAGCGAAAGCGCGGACACCGTCAACTGATGCCATGCTCGAGTCCCGGGGACCCGATCCAGGCCGTTGACGCGAAGCAGGACGATCGCCGGGCGGTTGTCGCCCGGATGCTTGCAGTTGGCTGGGGCTGGCATCTATCCGGTGCTGACGACGCTGTGAAGCCGCGCCAGGAGCTCGCTGTTCTCGTCCATGCTGAAGTTGTCCACCGTAGGCACCGCGTCTCCCGTGGTACCGTCCACGGCGCCGGCATCAATCATGCCTTGGACCATCTGTGCCTCATCGTCGGCGACGGGCAATATGTTCCTTCCGCAGATCTGGGACAGGGCGGCGACGAGGCCATAGCCGCCCCAGTTGGACACGCTTGCGATTACCAGCCGGTCGACGCGGCTGATGGCAGGATCGTCGGGCAGGCTGTCCACCGACGGTATGACGTCAACCAGATTCCCCATGCCGATCTCATTTCCGCCGTCACCGATACCTACGGACGGGATGCCACCATCGAACAGGTAGTCCAGACGGGCCGTCTGTGGGGTAATGTCCCTGGCCCGCATGTTCAGGTAGGTGTCGTTCCGGCTTCGGCCGCAGCGTTCGATGGAGATCAGCAACGCAGGCTGGAGGTCCTGGAGCAACTGCGCGGCGTGGCGCTTGCTCTCCTCGATACCGGATATGGGAAATTCGACAACGTCTGCTTCCCCTGCCCACTGCTGCAGCACCGGGGCAGTATAGGAGTCGGTGACGTAAGTTACTTTCCGGCCCAGCGCCTGTAGCGCCCGGCCGATGGCAATGGCACCGGGAGGACCGTCGGTCTCCGGCTTGCCGGCCATAATGACATAGAATCCGGTTACGATCACCGTATGGCCAAGGTGATCCATAACATACTGCGCCGCCTGCCTGCAGAAATCGGCAGGAAGGTGAGGTCGTAAGGCCAGCATGCCCCGCTTGTCGTGGTCCAGGATAATATCCTCGATGGTCTCAGCCATTTCCGTTCCTGAAAGACAAAACTTGACAGAACCTGGATGCGTTTTTCCGGGACAAGCGATTCCGCCGGCGTGAACTCGGCCTCAAGGGCCGAGCTACCGGCAAGGAGTAGAAGTCATCTTCCGCTGAGACAGACCTCTACAGGACGGCGTAGTCCGCGTCCCGATGGTCGGTGATGAACATCCTCCCCGGCGCGTGAGTGAACATCAGCGGCGGCTTGCAGCTCAGGGCGACTGCCTGGGGCGTTACCCCGCAGGCCCAGAATACCGGCTCCTCGTCGGGCTTTATTTCCACCATTTCGCCGAAGTCCGGCAGGTCAAGGTCCCGGATGCCGATGTCGCGGGGGCTGCCGATGTGGACCGGGGCGCCGTGGGTGGCCGGGAACCGGGAGGTCACCTGCACTGCCCTCACAACCTGATCCCGCTTGATTGGCCGCATGCTCACCACCATGGGACCCGAGAACACGCCCGCTGGAGCGGTGGCGACGTTGGTGATGTACATTGCCACGTTCTTGCCCTGCTCCTGGTGGCGAAGCGGGATGCCGGCGTCAATCATGGCCTGCTCGAAGGAGAAGCTGCATCCCAGCAGGAAGCTCACCAGGTCGTCCTGCCAGTAGTCCTCGAGGGTGTCCACCTCGGCAGTGAATTCGCCGTTCCGGTACACCCGGTAGCCGGAAGCGTCAGTGCGAATGTCTGCGCCCGGGGCCGTCAACACTGGCTCAACGCTGCCAGGCTCGATCACCTCGAGCAGTGGGCAAGGTTTGGGGTTCCGCTGGCAGAAGAGCAGAAAGTCGAACGCGAGATCCCTGGGAAGAATGGCCAGGTTGGCCTGCACGTGGCCCGGAGCCACCCCAGAGGTTACGCCACGCCACTGGTTTGTGCGAATGCGATGGCGTGCCTCTTCGGCGGTGGATGCAAAACTCTGTACTGTCATCTCGGTCCCTCCGAAGGACGCGAGGCGCCATTGCCCTTTAGAGGCGCCCGACTGCGTTTGGAAAAGCAGGCTCAATAATAGTTTGCGTGCAATTGAGCGTCAAATTGACGCCGCCTGACCCGGACCCTTGCCCGCCGGGCAATGAGGAGATTTCTGTGTGTTTGATATACTGCCTTACGCTCTGCTATCGCTTAATATACTTAATATAGATGTTGCGAAATAGTTTGGAATGCCTGCGGCTGGCTGATGCGACTGGCGGCCGTGGTGTATGGGTCGGACCGGTCTGATTGTATAACGTAGTTGTTCTGGCTAACCGTGGCGGTGGCGATGGCTTGGCTGATGCCGTCGGGCGCGTCGGCATGTCCTGCAGGCTCGATGATACCGGCGATTTTCCATGGGAAGCCGACGGTGCCGATACTCCCGATGCAGTCGTCTTGGACCTGTCGACCATGGAAATGGCCGACGCGCGCCGGGCCGTCGGCAGTTGTCGGGAGCGGAAGTTGCCGGTGGTGGCGGCACTTCCCAAGGACGCCATTGGGCGCTATGACCCCACCCTGAACCCGGATGACCTCCTGATCTGCCCCACGTCAGACGACGAACTTACGTTGCGGATGCAACAGGTGGTTTTCCGGGTCAACGGACCCTCAGGCTCGCAGACCCTGTCCATCGGGGATCTCAGCATTGACCTGGAACGTTACGAGGTCTCCGTGGCCGGCCGCCGCGTGACCCTGACCTACAAGGAGTTCCAGCTCTTGTCACTGCTGGCCTCCAACCCCGGCCGCGTCTACACCCGCGAAGCTCTGCTAAGCCAGGTCTGGGGCTACGACTATCTCGGCGGTACGCGCACGGTCGATGTGCATGTGCGACGGCTGCGTTCAAAGGTGGAATCGCCCGGCCGCTCCTTTGTGGAAACCATCTGGAACGTCGGCTACCGTTTCAAGGCTCCGGGCTGACCCGTTCCCTTCCTCGGGCCCGTAGGCTGACTGCAAAATCCTTCGAGCACCAAGCTCGCTTGTATTGATCTTGCATAAGGACGTTTTGTAAGAGTCCGGTAGTGGTTCGACAAGCTTGGAACGAACTCACTCCGATAGGCTTTACAATCGTGCTGCTCTCCGACACCCTCTGACGACAGGTATGTCTCCGTTGGGCAATGTTCCGGAATCAATCAGCCACGGCGGCGGCGCGCTCAACGAAACGGGCCACCTGTGCAGCCAGGGCGGAATGCTCAGGAGCCTCGAGCTTGGGGTCCTCGGAAGCGATTCGCGTGGCCAGTTCCCGCGCAGACTCCAGCAGCGCCCGATCGGAGAACTGCGCCATTCTCAGTGAGGGCAGCCCGCTCTGGCGGGTGCCGAAAAAGTCGCCCGGCCCTCGCAGCTGCAGATCTATTTCGGCCAGCTCGAACCCGTCATTCGTGTGCTCCAGCGCTGAAAGCCGTTCCTTTGCCGCCACGCTCTGGGTGTCGGAGGATAGCAGGAAACAGTAGCTCCTGTGCTCTCCTCGGCCCACCCGTCCCCTGAACTGGTGCAGCTGGGCCAACCCGAAACGCTCCGCCCCCTCGATAAGCATGATCGTGGCATTGGGCACGTCAATGCCCACCTCAACAACTGCGGTGGTAACCAGCACGTCCAGGTCACCGTCGCTGAACTGGCGCAAGACCCTATCCTTCTCTCGCGAGTGCATCCGTCCGTGAAGCAATCCCACACGCAGGTCGGGGAACACCTCCCCTGAAAGGCGCTCATATTCATCCGTCGCGGCCCTGGCTTCGATGCTGGCTGATTCCTCGATC
Organism: Dehalococcoidia bacterium; assembly: GCA_965215675.1. Taxonomy (GTDB): domain Bacteria; phylum Chloroflexota; class Dehalococcoidia; order Lucifugimonadales; family UBA3495; genus VXOI01. The sequence goes on from OZ244112.1 coordinate 1,975,268, forward strand.
AGCGGACAAACGACAAACGCCTGTCTGCCGTCTGCCACCTGCTTGCGAACAAAATCATAGGCATCGGGGCGGCGCTCCTGGGGCACCCAGCGTGTCCCCACCTGCTGCCGTCCCGCAGGCAGTTCGTCGATGGTGGAGATGTCCAGGTCGCCATACAGCGTCATCGACAGTGTTCTCGGAATGGGGGTAGCTGACATAATCAGCGTATGCGGGTTTTCCCCGCCGCGAGCCCTCAGGGCCGATCGCTGCATCACGCCGAAGCGGTGCTGCTCGTCCGCAACTGCCAGCGCCAGCGACGGTATCGACACCCCCTCCTGTATCAGTGCTTGCGTCCCCACCAACAGGTCCAGCGTTTCGTCAGCCGCCATTGCGGTGAGCACTCGCTTGACCGAGGCCCGTACGCTCCCTGTTAGAAGTCCCACGGACACCGGGCGGTCCAGTCCAGGCAGGTGGACGGAGAACAGGTTGTCCTCCTGCACCGGCCGCGGCAGTCCCTCCAGCATCCGCGACACTGATCGGAAATGCTGCTCCGCCAGCACCTCCGTGGGGGCCATCAAAGCGCCTTGGAAGCCTGCCGCTGCGGCCGACAACAGTCCGGCGAGGGCCACCACGGTCTTGCCGCTGCCCACCTCGCCCTGCAGCAGGCGGTTCATCGGAGGAGCCCCCCGCTGCATGTCCTCGGAAATCTCGCCGATGCACCGAGCCTGTGCCCCCGTCAGGTCAAAGGGCAGCGAGTCCAGGAAACTCTCCACAACCCCCGCTGGCGGTTGGACGGAGACGCCTGTCACCTCCACCTGGCTCTCCCGCCGTCGGCCAAGCACCGCCAGTTGTAGCACCAGCAGCTCGTCGAAAGCGAGCCGCGTGCGGGCCACTTGCCAGGTTTCCTCGTCGTCGGGGTAATGGGCCTGGAAGACCGCTTCCCGCAGCGGCATCATACCCGCCAGCGTTTCTGAACCTGTGATCCCGTCCGGCAGGGTCTCCTCGATGCCGCCCAGCCAGTTCTGCAACGCATCCCAGGTAAATCCGCGCAGTGCCCGAGACGTTAAGCCCTCTGTAAGCGGGTAGACCGGTACCAGTCGCCCGGTGTGCACGCCTGCCTGCTCTATTTCAAGAGTCTCTACCGCTGGCGACTGGAAAACCGGCTGACCGCGGAAAACGTCGGCCTTCCCGCTGATTGCGACCTTCCGGCCCGACGGCAGCGTGCGGGCCAAGTAGCGCTGACCGAACCAGATTGCTCGAACGTTCCCGGTTTCATCGCCCAGAATCGCCTCGGTGTCCTGCCTGCGGCCCTTGGGCCCCTGCGAAATCACCCGCGATTCCCACACCGTGCCGATCACCGTACATTCCCGGCCAGGTTGCACCTCGGAAATGCTCACCACGTTGGAGTAGTCCTCGTGGCGGCGCGGGAAGAGGTACATCAAATCCCTGACAGTGGCAACGTCCAGACGCTTCAGCCGATCAACTGTTCTGGCGTTGATTCCCCGCAGCGAGTCGACCGGATCGTCGACGCTGCGCCCGGCTGGAGGAAGTAGGTATGCCGGGCGGGGCTTCGGCAGCGTACGCCCATCTGCCGACCCCACCACTTGGGGCGGATTCAAGAAATTCTCGAAGTCCGTCCTCTCGGGTATGGAATCCGTGGAAGTGGGAGGTGTTGGTTTCGACGGAATGCTTGGAGAGCCGTCGAGAAGTTCCATCCACCGCCGGGCCCATGACTCCCGCTGCTCCGGCGGCATCTCACCGTAGTTTCGGGACAGGAGAAAGGCCGCATCGGGGGAATTGGCCACCCGCGATTCCATCTCCGCCTGCCAGTGCAGCCGGAATTGGTCCAGGCCGCCGACCACGGCCCTGTTGTTGAAACCCCGTTCGATCTCGAGGGCGACAATCTTTCTGAAGGTTTCTGTCCAGTCGGCGGGGGTGGTTCTGGGGCTTGACATAATACAACGATATACCTGCGCAAACAGGCGATCAATATGGTCCGATCGGGGCCGCGCTACCTGTAGCCGCCTGATTGCAATAGGCGGCTCGGTTGCCTTTAATCGTCGCTGCCCTGGGTGACGGCAACGCCCAGCGCATTGGGCCCGACGTAGGCCCCGAGCACCGGCCCGAAACGCGACTCGACGAGGTGCTCAGGCCCCACCAGTTCCGCAAGTTCCGCCCGCAGACCAAGGGCCTGGACGCGATCGGTGCTGTAGCTGATGTTGATTTGCCGGATCGGGGCCAGCTCCCTTGCCATCTCGATGAGCCGGTTCTTCGCCCGTTCCAGGCTCCGGGGACGCTCTAGAGGATGAACCTCGCCGTCCCGGATCGTCAGGATTGGCTTGACCTTCAGCATTCCGCCCAGAAATGCCTGCGCTTTGCCGATCCGCCCGCCCTTCTGCAGGTACTCCAGGGTATCGACCATGACAAAGCCATGATTCCTCACGAGCGACCCCCGCACCCGGCGGGCCACCTCGCGAAAATCGGATGTCTCCCGCGCCATCCGGGCGGCGTCCAGCACTACCAGCGCCATGGGGGCCGATGCCATCTGTGAGTCCACTATTTCGATGTCTGACGAGTCGCCCAGCGCTGCCTTGGCCTGTGCCGCGGAGTTCAGCGTGCCACTCAGCTTGGCGCTGACGTGGATCGATACAATCTGGTGTCCCTGGTCTAGAAGCCGCTGGTACACCTCTTGGAAGTCGGCGATTGTCGGCTGCGATGTTGATGGCAGGCGCGAGAGAGTGGGTAGGCGCGAGTAGAAACGCTCGGGAGTAATCTCTACGCCATCCTTGTAGGTCTCGCTGCCAATGATCACATAGCAGGGAATGACGGTGATGTCGTTGGCTTGTGCCAACGCCGGTGGCAGGTCCGACACGCTGTCGGTGACTATTCGTATCGCCATTGAGCCTCCAGCTCTGCGGAGGGCTTCACGCCCTGCCATTGTGCCTTTTCAGCCATTGTCATTAGCGGCTTCAGATTCGGGCCCCTTTATTCGATAGAGGCGAGGTAATGGTAGTGGGGTTGCCCGCCATAGAGCCGGTCTACCTGGAGGCCCGGCGTGGCCGCCTCCAGCGCCTCGGCGGAGGCCTCGGCAGCGCCCGGGTCGGCGTCCGAGCCCCGGTATATGGTAAGGATGGAGCTTGAATCGACTCCCGCCATTCCGATGCTCTCCCGCAAGGCATCCTCCGCTGACCGCGCTGTGAGCACCAGCTTGTCGTCCAGCAGGGCGATGTAGTCCCCCAGGCTGACTGCCACCCCATCCACGCTGGTGTCTCTGACCGCCTGAGTGATCTCAATCGTCGTGACTTCCGGAAGCACGCCCTCCATCGCGGCCATGTTCTCCTCAACCGTCGATATCGGATTGTAGGCCAGTAACGCCGCCACACCCTGCGGGACGCTGCGGGTCGGCACCACGTGTATCGTCGGGTCGTTGGCGGCGACCTGCTGGGCCGTCAGCACGATGTTCTTGTTGTTGGGCAGGAATATGGTGTGCTCGGCCCCGGCATGCTCCACCCCCTCCATTATCTGTTGCACGCTGGGGTTCATTGTCTGGCCGCCCTCGATCACATGCCCGCAGCCAGACTCCATGAACAGCTCCGCCAGCCCCCGTCCTGCCGCCACCGCGACCACGGTTATCGGCGCGCCCACGCTGGGGGCCGGACCTGAGTGGCCGGCGGCCCACTCCACGTTCTGCTCGTCCATGTTCTCGATCTTGACGCTGGACACCGTTCCCAGGGCCACTCCGTAGCTGATGGCTGCCCCCGGGTCCTCCATGTGCACATGCACCCGGACATTTAGGGAATCGCCAACCACTACTGTCGAGCGCCCCATCTCCTCGCAACGCTGCCGCACCTGCTCCAGGCTTAGGTCGCTGCCGCTGATGATGAACTCTGTGCAGTAGCCCCACGCCTCCTCCAGCGAAGCGTGCACGAAACCCTGCTCCTGCGACTGCCCGGCACCTCCCAGCGAGGCCATGCTGGTGTCAACAATGCTGTCTAATCCGGCACTTGCCCTCGCTTCCTCGTAGCGGTCGGGGGCCAGTGCCTCCAGGGTCCCGCCCAGGATCACCACCACCCCAAGCCCGCCGGAATCCACAACACCCGCTTCCTTGAGCACTGGCAATTGCTCCGGGGTGTTCTTTAGCGCAATGCACGAGGCACCGAAGGCCGTCTCAAAGACGGTGGTGGTGTCGGCGTCCCCCGCGATCTCCGCTGCCGCTTCTGCGGCCCTGCGGATCACGGTAAGCATCGTCCCTTCCTTGGGACTTCCGACAGCGCCGTACGCCGCCACTCGCGCCATGTCCAGCGCCTGCGTCAGGTCGGCCGCTGAGCACGTCTCACGGCCCTGAAGGGCGTCGCTGAACCCCTTGAAGAACTGGGACAGGATTACTCCGCTGTTACCGCGTGCACCGAAGAAAGCCCCTTGTGCCAGCTCGTAAGCTACCTCGCCGGCGGAAGGCCCCTCTCCGTCGGGACACCGCTCAATTCCCGACCGGAGCGTGAGCGACATGTTGGTTCCCGTGTCGCCGTCCGGGACGGGAAAGACGTTCAGCGCGTTTACCGTGTCGCGATTTTCCTCAAGGCGGTCGAAGGCTAGCCGAAATGCGCGGCGCAACTCCGACCCCGTCAACTCGCTGTCCTTCATCGTAGACACGTATTGAACCTCTCAGCCCCCTGTCCAGCAGTCGGTGGAACGCGAGTATTATATAACTACCCGTTAACTCTCACCAAGGTAAAAAACTATGCTTGGCAACTGGTTCCCCTACTTAAGCGGCGCTATGCATAAACCCTGAATCGCGTCTGCCATCGCTTTTGGATGATTTGATGACATTCGCCGCTTGCCAAGCCCGGTAGCGCCTCCGTACCATAGAGTTTGTATTCCATTCGCCCCTACTCAGTCATGTCTATTCTCGACCGTCAGGTCCCCCGCAAACAGCACAAAAAGTAAGAGCGGGACAAAATGGCACTGGAATCGAAAATTTCCGTGAAATCGGGGTCGCTTTAGATAGGACGGAAAGAAAATTTGGGACAAAATGGGAATATTTGGGACAGGCATGGGAAGATGCTGTCCCACATCGAAACTGCATCCCCCTTCCTTCATTTGGTCTAGGTTTTGGGGTGCCTGCAGTGAGACCCCATGGGGCCACGGCACCTCTCCCGTGACAGTCGAATGGCCCTGCAGCGGCGTCGAATTCGGTTGACAGTTGTGGCGCCCTGCCCTAGTATAAAAATCTGAGGTTTTATGGATTACGCGGTTTTTAAAACAGGTGGAAAGCAGTACCGGGTCCAGCCCGGCGATACGCTGGACGTGGAGCTCCTGCCTAACGATGTCGAATCGGTGGCGGAGTTTGATCAGGTATTAGCTGTGTCCAAGGATGGCGAACTGGTGGTCGGCGCCCCTAACGTTGAAGGGGCCAAGGTCGTCGCCCAGATTAAGTCGCATTACAAGGACAAGAAGCTGATGGTCTTCAAGTACAAGGCCAAAACCCGCTATCGCCGGAAGCGCGGCCATCGCCAGTCCTACACCCGTTTGGAGATCCAGGACATTCTCACCCCCTAGCGCCGCAACGGGCGCCTGTGGGCATGGCAGGCGGAATAGACATGGCTCATAAGAAAGCAGGCGGCAGCACTAACAACGGGCGAGACAGCAACCCAAAGCGGCTTGGCGTGAAGTGCTACGGTGGTCAGCGTGTAACTGGGGGCTCTATTCTGGTGCGCCAGCGCGGTACCCGCATCCGCCCCGGCACCAACGTCGGCTTGGGCCGTGACTACACCCTCTTCGCCATGACCGATGGCGAGGTCAAGTATGAATGGGCCGCCAAGGGCCGCCGCCGCGTCAGCGTCTACCCGCTGAACCAAGCCTGATCCGACCTCTCTACGAATAATCAAAAAGGACTTCCGGCATGAAGACCGATATTCATCCCCGCTTTTTCAACGCAACCGTGACCTGCGCCTGCGGGCACACCTTCCAGACTGGCGCCACAAAGCCGCAGCTCAGGGTTGAAATCTGCAGCAATTGCCACCCGTTCTATACAGGTGAGCAGCGCATCGTGGACACCCAGGGACGTATTGAAAGATTCAACCGGCGATTCAACCGCCGGTAGGGCGAAATCCATCGAAATCGAGGGCCGCGGCCCTCGATTTTATTTTTGACCTGTCTCCGTGCTCAGACCACCTGCGGGCAGACCCACCGACATCTGCCACATCCTTGTTCGAGGCGTTTTCTTGGCGAACCAGCCAGTACATCTGTACGGTGGCCAGGCCGTAATCGAAGGCGTAATGATCCGGGGCCGGGACCACTACAGTCTCGCGGTCCGACGCGACGACGGAAGCATCGAGGACCTGCAGGAACGTCTTAGCCCCATATACAACGGACGCCTCCGGCGCATGCCCCTCGCTCGAGGCGTGCTCACCCTCCTCGAAACTCTGATTCTGGGCATTAAGTCGTTGCAGATCTCTGCCGACCTCGCCGCGACTCCGGCCAGTGAAAAGGGCGCCAGTGCCGAGGGCATTCCCGGCTGGATGATGGGTGCCACCTTGGCCTTCTCGCTGGTATTCGGAATCGCGCTGTTCTTCCTGTTGCCCCTTGGCGTGGTTCGCGTTTTGGAGCCGATGATTGGCAGCGGCCTGATCAGCGAGGCCATTGAGGGCCTCCTCCGGCTGGCGATCCTCGTGGGATACGTGGCGGTGATCGGCACCATGCGCGACATCCGGCGGGTCTACGCCTACCACGGCGCTGAGCACATGACCGTCCACGCATACGAGGCCGGCCTGCCCCTCAACGTCGACAACGTGCGTAAGTTCGGCACACCTCATCCACGCTGCGGCACCGCATTCCTTCTCACGGTGGTTGTGGTATCGGTGGCCGTGTTTATCGCTTTCGCTCTGTTGGAGTATTCGTGGTGGTGGCGTATCGCGTCCCGCATCTTGCTCCTGCCGGTCATTGCCGCCGTCAGCTACGAGGTCATACGGTTCAGCGGCCGGCACCAGACCGCCATCATCGGAAAGGCTATCGCCACTCCCGGCCTGTGGTTGCAGCGCCTGACCACCCGCGAACCTGACGACGAGCAGATCGAGGTCGCCATACGAGCCATGGAAACCGCCGTCGCCGCCGACACCCAGCAAGCTTAAGTCACGGATGACGATTCCCCTCCAGGGGAGGGCTTGCGTTGGAGCCCCGTCTTCAACGGAACGACGATTGCCAACCTGCCGTTCACCCGAAAACCATAGACTCTGGTGAGGCTTACGTACGGTCGGGGTTAGCATCCACAGCTCACAACCGCTGCATCATTGCCGGGACTGTCGCAACAGTCGGTTGCTTAACCCGCTCCCTTAATACAACACGAACTCTTCATTCTAGTAACGCGGCAGTCACAGCCCACCCTCAACAGGTGGTGACCCACCTCGGCCCGCTATTCCTGCCCCCGATCACAGCACCCCCTTGAATCGTCTTACCCACGAACGCATGAATTTAGGGCCTCCAATCAATCTCCCATGTTTGCTTTTGCAAACTCCCCCGGGTTTCTCACCCTGAGGGAGCGAAGAAGTGCCACCCAAAAAGAAAGCCGGGGCCCGCATTGTGCAAGCCCCGGCGTTTTCGCTGATTCAGCCCAGTGCGACTACCACAGGTTCCAGCGTGGGTTGCCCTCCGCCTGCTCCTGAAGGTAGGGGACGATCCAGTCCCGAACTTCTTCGGCGATATAGAAGGTCGGCTCGATCAGCTCGCTCTCGTCCGAGATCAGCCCCTCTTCGATGGCTCTTGTCGCCACGTCGGTGCCCGGCATCACGCTCACGCCGACCCGCAGGTTGGCCAGTGCAGGATTGATGCGCCGCAGGAAGTCCAGCTTGTGCTCCACCGTCTCCCGCGTCTCCCCAGGCTCGCCAAAGGTGCGGGCGATGGTGTAATGCAGCCCTCCCTCCTCGCACAGCTTCGGTACCTCCAACTGGGCAGCCATATGCTCTTCCAGCGAGCCGGTGCCGTCGTGCAGATCGCCGCCCCGGTTTCCCATCAACACCAGCGCGCACCCAGCGTCCCGCATCAGGCGTACCAACTCGGTATCGACGTTGAATGAGGCCAGGCATGTGTTCCAGCGAATCCCAAGGTCTGCCTCGATGATCGCGCTGCACAGCGACTTGGCGTGATCCAGTGGGAAGTTGAACCCGTTGTCCACAAAGAAGACCTTGCGGAGCTGGTATTGCTCCCATAGGTCCTTGACCTCGGCAACCACCTCGTCGATGGGCCTGATGACCCGGAAGTCCGCCTCGCTCATTCCCGCGGTGGAGGAGGGCGTAGGATACGAGAAGCTGCCCAGCTTGGTCAACACCCCGATCCCGAACCCGGCGGTCCGGTACTTGTCCATCTCCAGGTCGTCCAGCCGGGGCCGGCTGGCGAATGCCGATACGCACAGCCCCTCGTTCAGCACCACCTCGCCATCCTTCGAGTAGACCATCCCGGGCAGGTCGTACGCCGAAAGCTCGCCGATCTCTATCCGCTCACACACCTCGGCAAACGTTTCACCAGCATCCCCGGCCACGCCGATATCAGGGTTCAGGAATTCGTAGCACTGCTTGGGCAGCAGGCTGAAAGCCGGCCCGCCGACAATGATAGTCGCTTCGCTGTGATCCCGAATGCGGTCAATCACGTCCTTGGTGATGGGCAGCGCCCACTGCGTATTAAGGTAGCTGTGGTTGCTGAGGTTTCGCAGTGATACGCCAACGACATGCGGCTGAAAGTCCTTGACGATGTTCTCAATCTCGGTCAGGTAGTCCTCGGCGAACATCAGGTCGATAACCTTCACCTCGTGGCGATCGTGGTCAAGATGGCCAGCGATGTACGCGAGGCCGATAGGCATGGGCTGGGCATTCATGCGGCTGTTCAGCCGGTCGTGCCGGTTGGTGGCGACGAGCAGGATTCGCATTGCAATCTCCCGTGAGGCCCGGCCCTGGCAGCCAGGCAGATTGGCCCATTATGAATTACGCAGCTAGGTTTGACAAAGTGGTGCGGTACTGCCAGGGCAATCGCGTCTTAAACGCCGGAGGCCCTATGAGTCGTCATTCCCGCGCAGGCGGGAATCCAAACCCCCGCCTATCCTCGCACCCGAAACCGAAGGAGGCACTGCCACTCCCATCTACATCGACATTCAGACCAATTTTGTGTGCTGAGTAATAAGACGCGATTGCCTTGGCGACACTGCCCCTTGCGAGGCCGTGAAAGAGCGGGCATGGCAGTCGTATATTCAACGCTGCAATCTCATCCTGCTGCCACTTGACCCTTGCCAAGACCCGTAAGTATCCTACAATATATGTTCTATAAATAAAGTAGACGGCAAACACCAATATCTTGCTAACCCGGCGGGCCCGCTTGGGCCCTGGGGGCCAGCCAGGGAAGGTGGGAAATGGGTGGAAATGAGCGGAAAAACGAAAAATTCAGCTCCTTCAAACCGGCAAAACCGGCTCCGCAAATCTGAACTGCTGCTCTGCTGAAATCAAGGCGCGAAAACCCGGAGTAATGATCGTTATTAACTTGACAAGTTATTTCGATTCCAATTAGAGTTGGTTAACTCCAAGCTAAGTTGGTGAGGATATGGTAACAACCATCAACGAAAACATGTTTGCCCCCGAAATCATGTACGATCCCTATACCTATTATGGGCAGCTTCGGGAAGAAGACCCGGTGCACTGGAACGAGCTGTACGAGCTCTGGGTCGTCACCCGCCACGATGATCTGGTCTGGCTGACCCGCAATCACGAGCTGTTTTCCAGCACCGTCTGGCTCAACGACCCGCGCGGCCCCTATCCCGCCGTCAACGAGTCCGACAACGAGCTGTACGAGTTCGTTCGCAACTACCAGGGAAAGCAGTTCATTCAGTACGACCGCCCCGACCACCTCGAGATGCGGAAGGTAGTGCACGCCTATTTCACTCCGAAGTCCATGGAGGAATGGCGCCCCTTGGTACAGAACGCCATCAACGAGCTCTTGGACGAGGCCGATCAGAAAGACGACTTCGACATGATGCGCGACCTGGCCACGCCTCTTCCGGTGTTGGTCATCGCCGAGATGATGGGCGTACCGAAGGCAGAGCGCCCGTACATCCGCGCCATCGCCGAGAAGCTGCTCAACATCGCCCGCGGCGAGGCCGACCGTCTGCCCAGGCTGGTGGAAGGCATGGAGGAGATGCTCGAATACGTTAACCCCATGATTGAAGAGCGACTCGTCAAGCCCGGCGACGACTTCATCTCCGTTCTGGCTGGCGGCGAGAAGGCTGGCGTATTCACCCGCGAGCAGGCGCTGGTCAACACCTCGCTGCTGCTGCTGGCAGGACACGAGACCACCATCAACCTGATCTGCAATGGCACCCTGTCCTTCATGCGCAACCGCGACCAGTGGGACATCCTGAGGGAAGACCCCCAGGGCATGATGGTCAGGGCCACCGAGGAATGCCTGCGCTACGACGCTCCGGTCAAGTCCATCCAGCGCCTCGCCTCGCAGGACATCGAGATGCGGGACAAGCTGATCCGGGAAAAGGACCGCATCCGCTGGTTCATCACGTCGGCCAATCGCGACCCCAACAAGTTCGAGCGGCCCGACGAAATGGACATCATGCGCTGGCCCAACCCGCATGTGGCATTCGGTGCCGGCATTCACCACTGCCTCGGGGCCACCATCGCCCGCGTGGAAGGTCAGGAAGTCTTCCGCGAACTGGCTGAGCGCTACCCCGACATGGAACTGGTTCGTGATGAGATGGAGTACGAATCCAGCATCACCTTCCGCTCCATCAAAGAGATGCCCATCACCACCAACGCCTGACCCGGTCATCCACAGGCACTGCAAAACCAAGCCCCCGGTCCAGCGACCGGGGGCTTCTCTATTGCAGGGCAACCAGGGGGACGAGGGGCTGCGCGCCCCGAATCGTCAGGACTGCTAGCGGCTCCCATACCGGTTGAAGGAGCTGACTTCCTCGGCAGGTGTCCGCTGAGTTGGCCCGAAGCTGCCCCGAGGATACCCCAGCGGCGTCAGGCACACCGTCTCCACGTGTTCCGGGATGCCCAGCCAATCCTTGATCTGCTCCTCGCCCCGAATGTGTACTGTCGTAATCCGCGTGCCCAGCCCAAGGGCCCGGGCGGCCAGGAACAGGTTCTGGATAGCCAGCCAGACCGAAGACGCATAGCGCCCCCGCTCTACGGGCTGACCCGGCGTATACGGAGCCGAGCCCTTGGAGTGGTCGACGCAGACAAGAATCATCGCCGGAACCTCAGGCATTCGGTTGGCCAGGTGCCGGGCCTGCTGGTACGCCGGGGGCTCATTGGGTCCTGGCTCCGCCCCCTGGGCTCCCAGCCAGATATCCCGGTACAGTCCACCGATCTTCTCAATGAGGTCCCGTTCGGTGATGGCGATGAAGTGCCACGGTTGCGTATTCCCCCCGCTGGGAGCGCGTATTGCCGCGTCAATGATCTTCTCAATGTCCTCCCGGGAGACGGGGTCGCGGCGATAGCGCGTGATCTGGCGCTGGCTGTAAATAGCCTCCATCACTCCAATGTCGTCGGCCATGGACATAATGCACCTCCTGAAGAGACGACTGTGTCAGGGTTAGATTGCCAGTTAGTCTGTTGGAAAGGGCCGGACCAGCAGTGGAACCGTTCAGCCCGCCAAGGCCTGCTCCTCGAACCGCGTACGTGGGGTGAGAAGAGGCGCTAAATCGGCGGGCGCCGTGTATGCCAGTCCGTCGCCTGTTCGTAGGCGTGTGCCACCCGGAACAGCGTCTCCTCGGCGAACGGCTTGCCTACGATCTGCAGCCCCAGGGGCAGCCCGGACTCGGTGAACCCGCAGGGCACCGAAATCGCGGGTACATTCGCCAGGTTGAACGGCCCAGTGAAGCTGATGCGAGCATTCAGGCCGGCCAGCGCCATCTCCTTGCTCGTCACCCCCGGCACGCTCTCCACCGGCGGGGCAGGCCCGACTCCGGAGGGCAGGACCAGTACGTCCACCTCTTCCAGCGCGGCCAGCACCTGCTGCCTGAGCATCGTGCGCAGCTTCTGGGCCTTGCTGTAAGCCTGGGCCGGTATGACGAGGCCAGTCAGGAACCTGATCTGGTTGTTCCGGTCGAGCTGTTCGAAGTTCGGCTCGAAGGTTTGCCGGTGCAGGTTTGCCCATTCGACGCCGATGATGGTCATGCTCAGCGCCCCGGCCGACGGCGCCAGCGGGACCGATACCTCCCGTGCATCAGCCCCCAGCTCCCCCAGAGTGCCGATGGCGGAAGTTACGGCAGACCGCATCTCAGGGTCTAGGTTGGGCGCGTCCATCCGCTCCGCAAGCATACCCACCCGCAGCCCGCTGATATCGCCGGTCAGTGCTGCCCGGTAGTCGGGCACCGGAACGTCCCAGGTGTACTGGTCCTTCGGGTCGTGGCCCGCGATGGCCTGGAACGTGATTGCAGCGTCCTCTACGGACCGCGAGATGGGGCCTACGGTGTCCATCGACCACGAGCCGCCCATTACTCCATGGCGGCTCACCCGTCCATACGTCGGGCGCAACCCCACCAGACCGCTAAAGTTGGCTGGGCTGCGGATGGAACCACCGGTGTCCTCGCCCAGCGAGGTGGCGCACAGGAACGCCGCGGTTGCCGCTCCGGACCCGCTGCTGGAAGTGCCGGGGTTGCGCGTGGTGTCCCAGGGATTGCGCGGCGTGCCGTACGGGTGGTTGTAGATGTCGGCCATGGCGAACTCGCTCATGTTGAGCTTGCCCAGCAGCACCGCTCCGGCATCCTTCAGCCTGGCCATCACCGTGCTGTCCTCGTCCGGCACGAAGTCGCGCAGTATCGACGAACCGCCCGTCGTCACCATCCCCGCGGTGTAGAACTGGTCTTTCACCGCCACCGGCAGGCCGTGCAGCGGCCCGCGATAGTTGCCAGACGCGATCTCCGCCTCCGCCTGCTTGGCCGATTCCCGGGCGTGGTCTTTGAGGACTGCAATGTAGGAGTTGAGCTGGCCGTCCACTGAATCGATGCGGTCCAGGTAGGCCTCGGTCGCCTCCACCGGCGACACCTGCCGTGATTCGATGAGCCGGGCCAGGTCCGACGCGCTGAGGAAAGGTATCTCGTTCCGTTCCATGACAACCTCTTGGCCCTGCGCGTTATGATTCAGAACAATGAAAGTAAAACCAACCCTCCCTGAGCAGGGAGGGTTGGAGCGGGGGAAGCCATCGCTGCCTAGTCGTCTGGCACCGTAGCGATCAGCCGTCCGGCCTCCACGTTGACCGGGAAAGCGGTCATGCGCGAGTTCGGCCCGTTGATGCAGACACCTTCGGTCTTTTCGAAGCGCCAGCCGTGGTCGGGACACATGAATACGCCACCCCAGTCCACCACTTCGCCCATCTGGTGCGGGCACACGTTCGAAAGCAACTGGTAGGCCCCCTTCTTGCTCTTTGCCAGAAAGTATGACCAGTCGCCGATTTCGACCGTCGCCGGCAGCTTGGTGAACGAAGATTCGGCCCCTATGTCTACCTTGAGTTCCTTGAGATTCGCCATAGCCGACTCACCTTGATCCATAAATGACCCTGGCTCTGGAGATTCAGCCGGGGCGAGGCCAGTATACCCCAAAATCCGTCACGGGGATGACGCGTTGTATACCTTGACTGACCGTAGGTTATCCCGCAGTATGTTGCCACCTCAAAAGGCAGAAAAAGGGAGGCAATCATGGCCGATTTGTCGAAAGAGGATATACAGGCACTGGGCCGGGCCGTGGGTTTGAATATCCAGGAGCCTGAGCTGACCGAAGTCATGTACAGCTTGAACGCGCTCCTGGAGTCTCTGGACGCCATCAACCCGCCCGGCCTCGAGGCAGTGGAGCCGCTGCCCATTATCCTTCCCCCGGCATAGGAAGCCGGTTCTTTCCGGTCCCCGATCCCGTCAACTCGGAGGGTCTGATGGACAAGTCCGAGCTTCCTTTTCTGTCTGCGGCTGAGCTTTCCAGGCGCATCGCGTCGCGTGAGATTTCGCCCGTCGACGCTGCGGAGGCGTACCTTGATCGAATCGACGATCTCGATTTCAAGTTCAACGCCTACCTGACCGTCACCCGCGAAATGGCCATGGACGCAGCCCGTGAGGCCGAGCGGGAAATTGCGTCAGGCCACCACCGCGGCCCGATGCACGGCGTGCCGGTGGCAGTGAAGGACCAGTTCCTCAGCGCCGGAGTCCGCTCCACTGGTGGTTCCCGGATTCTCGTGGACTATGTCCCGGACGAGGACGCCACCGTCATCGCCAACCTCAAGCAGGCGGGTGCCGTGCTGCTCGGCAAGACCAACCTGACTGAGTTTGCCATCACTGGATTCTCCCATCGCTACAGCACCCCACGGAATCCCTGGGACCTGAACACCTACGCCGGCGGCTCCAGCAGTGGTTCCGGTGCGGCAACAGGCGCCTATCTCTGCGCCACGTCTCTGGGTGAAGATACCGGCGGCTCCATCCGCTTCCCTGCCACTTGGTGTGGCCTTGTGGGACTGCGTCCCACTTGGGGACTGGTCAGCCGCTATGGCGTGATGCGGGGCGTCTGGTCTATGGACACCGTCGGTCCCATTTCCCGCACGGTCGAGGACGCCGCCATCACCCTGGGAGCCATTGCAGGCCATGACCCCAGAGACGGCCATATGTCGACCGCTCCAGTGCCGGACTACCGAGCGGCGCTGGGTCAGGGAATTGAAGGCCTAAGGATAGGCGTGGTCACCGAACAGATGGAGTCCGAGCTTGTAGATGCCGACGTACGCAGTGCGGTCCAGCGCGCCATCACCGGTCTCGCGGAACTGGGTGCTACGGTCGAGGAAGTTTCGCTGCCCCTCTCAGCAGTGGCCGGGCCGATTTCCGGAACGCTTTTAGCTGTGGAGCCTGCAAACAACCACGCCAAGTGGGTTCACGAGAATATCGACGACTACGGCCACGATGACCGCATCCTGTTGTTGACCGGTAGCGTGATCCCCGCCCGGTACTACAACAAAGCCCAGAAAATAAGGGAGTTGATCCGCCGCCAGGTAATCGATGCGCTGGGCAGCTACGACGCCCTGGTCTTCCCCACCGCCGGCAGAGGAGCCCAATCCGTCGAGGACGATCCACCCGTAACCAGCAAGGAGACGTCGTCTCGGTTGCCTTTCTTGTTCACCCGCTTGTTCAACCTCGCCAGTTGCCCCGCCATGTCCGTCCCCTGCGGTTTCGACGACCGCGGCATGCCCGTGGGGCTGCAGATTGGTGGCAAGCCGTTCTCCGAGGAGACCCTCTTCCGCATCGGCCACGCCTACGAGCAGGCCACCGACTGGCATACCCGCCGCCCAAGCGCAGTCGCCTGACCGAGTGCAATCTGTTTGGTCTTGTCTGGCGACCAGACCATGAAATGAGAATGGCGGGACCCCGATAAGGGTCCCGCCTTTTCTGGTTCCCGCGGTCTTGATTGTCGGCTAGTGCGGGTACATCTGGTCAGCCAGTGCATCCTGCCATACGGCGTCCACAGGCAGCACGCTGTCTATTGCCCGTAGCTTGTAGTAGCTTTCGGACAAGCCGGGCGGGTCGCCGCCGTCCGCCACCGTTTCGGTCGCCCCGAGAAGCATTCGGCGGGCAACAACGATGGCCATGTCGCTGTTCGCCAGGTTCTCAGTGCTGCGGTCTACAATGCCTCCCATGCTCTCCTGCACCGCTTGGTCCTGGGTGTTGATGCCCTCGATTCCGGTGAAGGTCTCATACTTTTGAACCTTTCGGTCGATCATCCAGTCGTTGTCCCGGTTGCGCTTGGCCCGGTAGTTGGCGTCCAGATCCTCGGGCCCGCGTCCCAACTGTCGCTCCAGGTCGCGGTCGGCCTCGTTCAGAGGTTCCTCGCCGAAGCTGTACATCCAGTTGAAAACCATCGTGTTCTCATCATCGGTTGGGACCCAGCAATGCCCTGCGATCAGGGTGCGGGGCTCCTGCCCCTGGAGTCCGAATTGGGACGGGCGCATCTGGTGGAAGGGCAGGACGTAGTGATAGGCCCGGACAAAGTTATGGCCCTGGTCCTCCAACTCTCGGACGCCCGCATAGCGGTAGCCATAGTCCGCCCGATCGACCTCCACCTTCGGCGCCTTGCCGGTAACGAAGGCCGTATCGACACCAAAGCCGGGTCGCGTAGTGTTCTTCGTAATACGGCGATGCAGAATGGGAGCGTGGGCCGTGTCAATGCCGCCCTCCAGCCCCTGCAGCCAATTGCACTCCTGCCGGTTCTTGGTGATCAGCCGGTGACTGTCCGGCACCTGCGTCCACTCGAACCGCGGCAACGGCGGCTGCCTGTCCGAGGGGCCCATGTAAGCCCAGACCACGCCGCCCATCTCCACCACGGGATAGGAAATGGCCTTGACCTTGGTGTGGTAGTCGCTGTCCTCCGGCTCGTTCATCATGTGCAGGCAGTTGCCCGCCACGTCGAACTTCCAGCCATGGTAGACGCAGCGCAACCCGTCCTCTTCGTTGCGGCCTAGGAAAAGCGAGGTGCGCCGGTGGGGGCAAAACTCCTCCAGCAGCCCTACCTGTCCGGAGGTGTTGCGAAAGGCGACGAGGTCCTCGCCCAGCAGCCGCAGCCGTATCGGCGGGCAGTCTGGTTCAGGCAATTCGTCACACAGCAGGGCAGGCAGCCAGTATCGGCGCATGGTCTCACCCATCGGGGTGCCTGCCCCTACAAGGGTCAGTGTTTCATTGTCCAGCTTGGAAAGAACCATCGGCGGCCTCCTCTCCACTCGGGTTTATCGCAGGCTCATTTTTCATGATTTCTGCACGAATACCCGATGATTCTACCCGCCGGCCATTGCGTTGTCATCCTGCCTCCCAATTTGACAACGGCAGGCGGCGTTCCTAGAATCGAAAGGCTTTGGTATTGAAGATGGGACAGGTCAGCAGCGGATGACGACTGTAAAACAGCTATATGCATTGCAGGAAGTGGACCTCGACCTCGACAGGGTGTATCGCGCTTTGGAGGAGGCGGAGGAGGAACTGAAGATCGAGGTTTCCATCGAGAACTTGGAGAACGCTTTCCAGGAAGAGCAGGAAAGATTGCAGGATGTGGAGTTGCGGCAACGGGACAACCAGATTGATATAGAGACTCGCCGCGAACGCACGGAAACCCTGGAAACACAGCTCTACGACGGATCGATGATTAACGCCCGAGACCTAGAGGCACTGCAAATCGAGGCCTCTAATGTCAGACACCTGCTCGAACAGGACGAGGCGCTATCCATTGAACTGTCCCTGCAGGTTGAAGAAGCCCGGTCCCGCTGTGGCAATCTCAACCAGCAGCTCGTGGAAACGAGGTCTCGATGGGAAGTTCAGCAGGGCGAGTTGAACCGTCGGGTCGCAGACTTGCGGGCGGAGCAGAACGAGTTCGAACAGCAGCGGGAGTTACTGGCATCCAGGTTCGACCCGGCGACCCTCCAGCGCTACGAGACGCTGCGCAAGTCCAAGGGAGGACGGGCAGTCGCCAAGGTGGAGCGCGACCTCTGCCAGGGCTGCCGTATGTCCCTGCCCACCCAGCTGCGGCAGCGCGTAAAGAGCGGCCGCCAGGCAGTGAATTGCAGCAGTTGCGGCCGAATGCTCTTCGTCGAATAGCCAGTCTGATCAATCTGGAATGCTGAAGGTACCGTGAATGCGGTGCCTTTTGTTATTTTGACAACCGCCCTGTAGGTCCCTTTTTCTTGTGCAAGCCGCGGTTTGACCACTCATGCCGGACGTGCTAGATTGGCTGAGGAGGCCCAAGCGGACCGGGTGACCGCCCTGGCGTCGGAGACGGTTGTCGGGGAGGAAAGTCCGGGCTCCACCGGGCAGGGTGCTGGGTAACCCCCAGGCTTTCGCAATGGATCAGTCCGGCGCGGAAGACGGAAAGTGGCACAGAAACATACCGCCCCGGTGTCTCGACATCGGGGTAAGGGTGAAATCGGGCGGTAAGAGCGCCCGGTCGGCTGTGGCGACACACCGGCGGTCAAACCCCACCTGGAGCAAGGCCAAATAGAGGGACTATGAGCGTCCGGCTCGTCCCCGGGTTGGCTGCTTGACCACGGCGGTAACGCCGTCCCGCCCCGCGGGTTCCGACGCAAGTCGGGAGGCTAGATAGATGGTCACCATCCCGATTCTTTCGGGATACAGAACCCGGCTTACAGGTCCGCAGGTCCTCCCGCTACGGCTCCATCAGCCCCGACGAACAAGCTCGACACCAACTCACACATCGTCCCATTCGAGAGCCCCACCTCTGGGTCGCGTATGCCCAATCTCCCCTCCATATCTCTTTCTACTGACAGAAGCCCCTTGCCAAGCCTCATGACACCCCATTACCATCAAATACGGCGGATCCGTAGACTCGTTATTCCAACACCCCGACCGATGCACCCGATGCACCCGATGCATCCATGGGTCACTACCGCAACCTAAATCCCGGCACCCATCACGTCGTAGCAGGAAATGCCCTCGACCTGATCGGGGCCGGGGCCGAACTCCCGGCAAGTAAAAACCTGCACAAAAATTTACAGAATTGCACACATTCCATCCCCTCTTTTGGCACTAACCCGAATTGCGATTGCGCCCCTCCACCTCCGACCGCCCCTCGCGGCGGCCCGGAGTCCACGGCAGAGCTCCGATGATGGTTAAGGGGAAGCCCCATCGCCGGAATCAGACGGCGATATGAACGCTGTCAGAATCCGCTGGGCGGTTGCCGGATTGTGTATCGTTGTTTATGATAGTCGGCGAGGCCGCTTACCATTTCTGTGGTCTTGTCAGGAGTTTGTTCGACGTGTTTCTTGACCTGCATTGCCATTCCGTTTCCTCTGATGACTCCCGCGCTACGGTGGAGCAATACGTGAAATGGGTGCAGGTGCTTCGTAAGAGAAACTATGTGGTCGACGGGATCGTCCTGACCGAGCATCGTAAGTTCGATTTCGACAAAGACTATTCCGAGCTGGCCCAGCAGTACGATCTACTGATTCTGAAGGGCTCAGAATTGGATACGCGTTTCGGCCACTTCCTTGTGTACGGTGTGAGCGAAGGGCTGACCGGAGAAATGGATTTCTCCGACGTCCGAATGGATGCCAGGGAACTGATGCAGGCCGCGCGGTACCACGATGCGGTGGCGATCCCCGCCCATCCGGGACGGTTCGGCATCGGGCTTACCGAGTACATCCAGCAGGGTGAATCGTTCCCCGCCGTGAACGTCGTCGAGATTCTGAATGGCGGCGGCCGGGCCGGCGAAAACGAGCGCGCCGAGGACCTCTGCCAGCAGTTCGGTTTTCTGGGCATCGGCGGTAGCGACGCCCACTTCACCAGCCACATAGCCACCTGCATGACCGACTTCCGCGCCACCATCTCCAACGAGCACCAGTTGGTGGACGCGCTGCTCAGCAAGGAGTTTCAGCCGGTAAGGTTGGAGGCGACCGCATCCGTCACCTCCGCCTGACCGGGCTATCCGTCCCAGCAGAACACAGTTGTAAGAACCGGGGTTAGCCGTATGGCGCTGGAATTGAATTACGACCGGTCGTTGCACGAAAAAGAGCATCGGGCCGGGCCCTTCGATATAACCGTCGATATGATCCAGGCAGTCAACGCCAGTTTGGGGGAGAAAGGACCTGCTTTCACCTCGAACGATGGCGCCAAAGAAGGTGGGTTCCGCGGCATCATCGCTCCCCCCACGCTGTGCTCCATCTTCGTGCGCGAGGTGCAGTTGCCCGATGTGGGTGTCGAATTCGGGCGCACCCAGATGCACGCCGGACAGCGAGTGCAACCGATCGCTCCCATCTGCGCCGGCGACACCCTGACCGCGTCCTCGCACCTCAAGGATGTCTATGCCAAGACGGGGCGTTCCGGCACCATGGTCTTCATTGTGTGGGAGACCACGTTCCGCAACCAGGACGGACAGGTTGTCGCGGAAGTTCAGGAGTCCTTCGCCCGACGCGAGTGAGACAGCCTGTGGTGGCGCAGCAAGGGTTGCACACCTCCTCATTGCCTAAACTGCATCGAAGAGAATCAAATTGCATTACTTCGAAGATCTGGAACTCGGAGATCAGGTCGGTCCCGTGGAAATTGTGGCCACCGACGATAGCGTGGCCAGCTTCTGTAACGTGTGGTCGCCACCTACTCCCAACAGGTTTACCGATGTTCAGACAGCCCTCGACTCGGGCATGGCCGGGCCCATTGTCCCCGGCATCATGGCAATGGCCATGATGGCGCAGTTGCTGACCGACTGGGCCGGCCCTGACTCCGTGCGGGATCTGGACGTCGTGTTCCGCCAGCCCGTCCCTCACAACTCTCCGCTCTTTCTCGAAGCCACGATAACCGACCTCCGCCAGGAAGACGGCCAGAACCTGGCCGAGTGCGACATCCTGATGCTTGGCAGCCAGGGCGAGCGGCACGTCGGCGGTAAGGCGATCGTTGCCCTCCCCAGCAAAGACTAGCCCACCCAAAATTCGCCGCCTCGATTCCGTTCTACACCGGGGATCACGGCTGAGTGAACGCCATGTTGCATCGCCTGCGCCAGGTAGACTATATCGTTGGTTACTTGGGCCACGGGACAAGCCTCTACGATAGTTACCTCGGTATGAAGGCTGTCCACCGCTCTCAGTCTCCCGACGGAGATCGCGCCGTGCTTCACGCCGGGGACGGCACCTTTGTCCAACTCTGGCATCCCGATATGGGAGAGGCTGAGTCCAGCGCATTTCGAGAGAACCGCGGACAGGGCCCGTACCGTCTCGTATTTGAGACCAGGGACCTCGACGCGCTGCTGGAGAACCTGCGACGACTTGGGGTCAGGCACAGCGGCATTTCGCAGCGCCCGGGCCGACGCACTGTCGAGCTTGATTCCTCAGCTACCAACGGCGCTGTCGTGAGGGTCGTGGAGCTCGAACCCAGCGATAATCCCTGGCCGCTGGCTGGTGATGACTGGCAGTCTTCACCTCCACCGCGGACCCTGCGCCTCCGGCAGATTGCGGTCTTGGTGCGCAACCTTGACCACGCGCTCGACCGATGGTGCGAGATGTTCCAGCTACAGGCCACCAAGCGCTTTGAAGTCAGTTTCACCGACTTGGAAATTGCCGTCATACCCCTCGCTGGACGGGATACATTCATCGAGCTGGCCCAGCCCACGGGCCCTGATGCGCCGTCGCAGCGTTTCCTGGACCGTTACGGCGAGGGCATCTATCTCACCATTTACGAGATCGAGGATTCGCTGGCGATGGACACCCACCTCGAGGAGCAGGGCGCCAGGTTCACCACATCCCGCCGGACTGAAAACTATACCAACCTCGGCTTCAACAGCATCTGGCTGCACCCCGCCGGCTTCCTGGGCACCTTTACCCAGCTGTCCCAGGTCTTCGCGGGCGACAACCCATGGCCTCCGGCAGGCGATGACTGGTACCTGGAATAATAAGACGACTGGTTTCGCAACCTTTAGTTGCGACAATAACGAGGGCACATTTCAGGGCAATCACGCCTTCAACGCTGGAAGCTCATCTCGCTGTCATTTGCCCCTTGCCAAGCTAGGCAACTTGCATACAACATATGTTCTATAAATGAGACGTTCGGCAGAAGCAACTCGCTTGGGATCCCGGTGGGCTCGCCTTGCCCAAGCGACTTCCAGCGACTAGTCCGAAAACGCAGGAATGGTAGGAAATGAGCGGAATTGAGCGGAAATACGGAAAATTCAGAGTTTCGATCCGGTGAAGTTGTCTCCGTAGATCCGGCCTGTTGCACTGTGGAAATCAGGATGCGATTGCCTTGGGCCACCCTTTCCAAATTGACACTCCAATTTCATTCGTGATATCTTTCACATAGTCCGGCGACATAATCGCACGGAGTTTTTGTATGCCACTGAAAATTGCTGTTTTAGCCAAGCAGGTCTTGGATCCCGAGATGCCTATGGCGGCCTTCCGCATAGATGGAGACGCTAAACGCGTCGTACCGCCGGCGAATATTCCTCCCGTCGTGAACGGTTTCGATGAGAACGCCGTGGAGGCGGCCCTGCAGATTAAGGACGCGCAGGAAGCCACCGTTACGGTCATTTCCACAGGCTCCAGCTTTGCGCTCGATGTGATGAAAAAGCCGCTGTCCATGGGCGCCGATGAGCTCGTCCTCCTGCAGGACGATGCCTTCGATAACACCATAGACAGCTTCCAGACGGCCCAGTTGCTGGCCGCCGCGATTCGCAAGCTGGGCGGGTTTGACTTGATAATCTGTGGGCGCCAGGCATCTGACTGGGATAACGCCCAGGTTCCGTTGGGAGTCGCCGAAATCCTTGGTGTCTCCTGCGTGTCGCTGGGCAAAAAGGTCGATGTGGCCGATGGCAAGGCCACCATCGAGCGTATCGTTCCCGACGGGTTCCAGGTGGTGGAGGCATCCCTCCCGGCCCTCGTAACCGTCAGCAATGAGTTGGGCCAGCCCCGCTACCCCACCCTGCGCGGAATCATGGCCGCCACTCGCAAACGCCCCACCGTCTGGAGCAAGGATGACTTGGCCCTTGATGACTCTCAGTCTGAAGCCCGCATCACCCTAAGACAGCTATTCATTCCTGTCAGCGACAAGGAATGCGAGTTTGTGGAAGGAGAGAATGCCGCTGATGCCGGACGTCAGTTGGCCCTCAAACTGCGGGAAGCCAAGATAATCTAGGGACTATTTCGTCGGAAACCCCTGGATAAAGAATGCTGTTAGAGGGTTTCCACGCTTCCACCTTCTGCTAATTGGTACTGGAGGCCGCAATGGCTGACGCCACAGGTGTTCTGGTAATCGGACAGACCTCGGCAGGCGCGCTCGATTCAACCGCCGCCGAACTCTTGGCCGCTGGCCGCTTGGTAGCCGCCTCTCTGGGCGAGGAACTTTCAATCGCTCTGTTGGGCGACGCCGTTGATGCCCCCGCGCAACAGGCTATAGCCCACGGTGCAGACAAGGTCTATTCGGTCACCAATCCATTGCTCTCCGAATACCAGGCGGACTTGTACTTGGCAGCATTGGACTCTCTTTGCCGGGAGGCGAACCCTCGCGTGGTGTTGATGGCGCGCACCAACGACGGACGCGAACTGGCCCCCCGTCTGGCGTTCCGGCTTGGCGTTGGCTTGGCTCAGGACTGCCTCGAGGTCTCGATTGATGAGGCCAGCAAGACGCTGTTGGCCAACCGTCCGGTGTACGGAGGCAATGCCATTGCCGTAGTCAGTTGCGAACACACCCCACAGATTGCGGCCATCCGCCCCAAGGCCTACGAACCCACCGAGATGGACCAGTCCCGGCAGGGGCAGGTGGTTTCATTCCCTGTGGACCTCGATGCATCGCAGGCCCGCACCCGTGTGGTCGAGACAGTGAGAGAGGAGTCCGAGGGAGTTAAGCTGGAGGACGCCCGCGTGGTCGTCTCCGGTGGCCGGGGACTCGGCGGGCCTGAACCGTTCTCTGGGCTCGAGGATCTGGCAAAGCTGCTGGGTGGTGCTGTAGGCGCATCCCGCGCGGCCGTGGACTCTGGTTGGGTGCCGTCTTCTTACCAGGTCGGCTTGACCGGCAAGTCCATAACTCCCGATCTCTACATCACCGTAGCCATATCTGGCGCCAGCCAGCACATGGCCGGCTGCTCCGGCGCCAAGTGCATCGTCGCCATAAACAAGGACGCCGACGCCAACATCTTCAAGGATGCTCGTTACGGCGTGGTTGGCGACTGGGAGACCGTGATCCCAGCTCTCACCGAGGCAGTTCGGGAGTTGATGGACAGCTAGTAGTACGAAATCTTTGAACTGATGAGTGGACAGCATCGGCCTGAGCACCCGGTGATACTTGGCCGATGGTGCTCTTTCGACAAGACCCATCCTCTTCAAGCCATCATTTCAAAGCAGTTGGTCTACTAGGTATCATTCAATTCCGGGAGAATCCGGGATACGAAGTGAACGATGAAGGGGCGCACTTTTGTGCGCCCCTATTCCATAATCACATTGTCGATCAGACGAATCGGCCCCAGGTGGACCGCCGTGGATAGCATGGCTCCCCGCCCTGCACGGTCCAGTTCCTCCAGGGAGTCTGGAGACGCAACGCTGACGTAGTCTACGACTTCCAGCAGCGGCTCCGCCTCCAATTCCTGCCGGACCGCATCCCGTACCTTCGATGCATCCGCTTCACCACTGCTCCACAGGTTCATGCCCGCAGCCAGTGCCCGGTACACCGCCGCCGCCGCGTTGCGCTGCTCGGGGTTCAGGCGAACATTCCGGCTGCTCATTGCAAGTCCGTCCGATTCTCGCACCGTGGGCAGCACCACGACTTCGATTCCCATGTCCAGATCTCGCGCCAGTTTGCGGACCACTACAGTCTGCTGCCCGTCCTTCTGCCCGAAGTAGGCGCGATCCGGCTGCACTATCCCAAAGAGTTTGGCCACCACAGTCGCCACGCCCCGAAAGTGGCCCGGCCGTGCCGCTCCCTCGAGCCGGTCAGCAATCGGCCCAACGTCCACCCAGGTATCAAACCCCGGCGGGTACACCTCGGCAACATCAGGAACGAACACCAGGTCCGTGCCATGTCTCTGCAGCAACTCCAGGTCGGCATCCAGGTCACGGGGATACTCCGTGAAGTCCTCGCCCTCGCCGAACTGAGTGGGGTTGACGAAGATGCTGACCGCGACGGTGGACGAGTCGCTCCGGGCCCGGTCGACCAGCGAAAGGTGCCCGTCGTGCAGGGCCCCCATGGTCGGCACCAAGCTTAGAGGGCGGGACGACTCGCGGCACGCCCGGCGCATCTCATCTTTCGAACTCACAACCCGCATGGACGCGCTCCAGCCCTGCCAGCTACCCGACTGATATCTCGGACACCGCCGGAATGCCGCCAAGCCCGGTGGCCAGCCGCACTGCCCGCAGAATGGCACGGGCCGATACCACCGCGGCTGCGGCTCCCAGCGTGGTCAGGTCAACTTCGTCCTGGAACTCACCGGTGGCCATTGCGAACATGGTGTCGCCGTCCCTGATGGTGTGGCAGGGATGGATGGTCATCGATAAGCCGTTGTGGCTCACCCGGGCCATGTAGTTGGCCTCCTCGCGGGTGAGCCGGGCATCGGTCGCCACTACGCCGATGGTGGTATTAACGGGGCCGGTCGGCATCGGCGGCGGAGGCCCCTCCAGCAGGATTCCGACTGGGTCGTCGAAGCTCCCGTCCTGTCGTCTTGGCCCTGCCACAAGTTGGCCTGTGAAGGGGTCCCGGATCCCTCCGATTGAGTTCACTACCACCACTGCTCCCACTGTCGCACCGCCGGGCAGCTGTATAGAGGCGGTGCCCAGCCCCCCCTTGCAGGCGCGATGCGTTCCCCCGGTCTTCGCCACGGTTGCTCCGGTTCCCGCCCCGATAGTTCCCTCCTGCAAGGGCGTTTGTAACGCGGCATCACAGGCGGCGCGCCCCTGCAGGGGTCCAGGACGCACCTTCGAGGTGACGAGACCCAGGTCGTATATGATGGCCGACGATACTATCGGTACTATCACGTCGGGCGTCACGCGGTAGCCGATGTCGTGCTCCTCCAACCACGCCATTACGCCTGTTGCTGCATCAAGGCCGAAGGCACTGCCTCCACTGAGCGATACCGCGAAGAGTTGGTCCACTCGCCGTGAAGGCTGAAGTAGATCAGTCTCGCGAGTGCCCGGGGAGCCGCCGCGAACGTCGACGCCGCCAACAGCGCCATTGCGGCACAGCACGACGGTGCACCCGGTGGCGTTCTCGAGGTCAGTGTAATGGCCAGCTCCGATGCCAGGGACTGATGTGATGGTCTGGTTCAAGGCAATTTCCCGTGGAATATCAGGCATGGCTGGTAAGGGGTATCAGGCCGGCTCTGTCCTGTAGTTGGGGAACGGTGTCAGCAGGACGATTACGCCCGCGACCGCCGTCAGCACTCCAACGTAAATGTACATTGAGCCGTAGCCGCCGAGGTTGTCAATGATATAGGCCACCAGGAGAGTGGATGCGAATCCCACCGCCCCGTTAATTCCGAACACCAAGCCCGCTACGGTGGCCTCGGTTCCTCTTTCTGCCGCGTCCAGAATCCCGGCGAGCATCACCTGATGGAGGGCAAAGCTGAACAGCCCCATAGCTGCCATTACGACTGGCACAAGGAAGCCGCTGCCTGCCGGTATAACAAAGAAGGGCAGGACCGCCGCCAGCGCCAGCCCAGGCACCAGTATCTGCTTGCGGCCCAGCTTGTCCGACAGCTGGCCCAGGATGGGCGAGGAAACCGCTCCGGTCCCTGTCAGCAGCGCCATCTGGACTCCGGTCCAGAAGTACGAATATCCAAGTCCACCGTCCTCTGGCGAGTTCTCCAGGTAGAACGGACTCCAGTCGAACATGGCGTTGTTGGCTACGCTCCGGAGGCTCGCAGCCACCAGCAACGCCAGCATCGCAGGATTCCGGAAGAAGGTCCATCCGGCCCCCGCCAGCGTCCGCAGCGTGCGCCTCTCAGAGTCCCCCGGCTGAAGGTTATCTTCCCGGCCCAGGTCCCGCAGCGACCACCACACGAACAGCGCCACCACTCCAGCAGGTATGGCGTACAGGAACAGGACCTCCCGCCACACGAGGTACAGCAGCAGCGTGCCCGCAACCAACGGCCCCAAGGCATTGCCCACCGTGGAGCCGAAACTGTGAATTGAAATGGAGAAAGCTCTCCGGTCTGAAAAGCGCCGAGACAGGGACGCGATGGCGGGCAGGTGCCACAATGATCCCGGTATGGAGATCAGGATGACCCCGATGATCAGGATGCCCCAGTTGGGCGACAGGCCAATTACCACGAAGGCTATGACGTTCAGCACCATGCAGACTGTCAGCATCAGGCCCCACTGGTCCCGGAACCGGTCGACCAGAACTCCCGATCCCATGCTAATCAGGCCGTTACCGCTGGTGCGAATGCCTAGCAGGAACCCCGTCTGCCGGGTGGTCAGGGCTAGAGAGTTGGCGATGGCGGTCAGGAACACTGGAAAACCCAGGTCGTACAGGTGGGCCACGCCGTGGCCGAAGGTCAAGGAACCGAGAATGAATCCCCGGTTCTGCCTGCGTCCTCCCGAGGCCTGTACCGCTTCCGCCATAGTCGCCTGCCTGAAAGTTTGCTGGGCCTAATGCCCGCCCAGCGAGCGAACATTCCGGCTGATTCTAGTCCTGCGCAGGCACCGGCGCAAGCCGCTCGCGGCTCCGGCAGCCAGCGTCCCTGTGCTATGCTACGGCATCGCATCAGCCAGAGGGCAAAGCGATGGAGGGAGCGATGGCCTATTCAGGATTCAGCTTGGAGGGAAGGGTCGCACTGGTCACGGGCGCAGCGCGGGGCATCGGGGAGGCCTTGGCCGTCGGGCTGGCCGAGGCCGGCGCGGACGTCGCTGTATCCGATATGGCATCGCGGATCGAGTTGGCCCGAGACACCCAGGCTCGGGTGGAAGCCTTGGGCGTCAGGAGCAGCACTCACGAGCTTGACGTGCTGGACGTCGCCAGCATTTCGCCTGCCATCGACCGGATCGTCGAAGAGTATGGCCAACTGGACATCCTGATCAACAACGCAGGCATACGCATCCCCAGGCCGGCCCTCGAGGTAACCGAGGCCGACTGGGACGCCACTGTTGACACCAACCTCAAGGGCTTGTTCTTCTGCGCCCAGGCGGCGGCCAGGCCCATGATCGAGCAGGGCTGGGGCCGCATCGTCAACATCGGCTCCCAGTTCTCCGCCGTCGGCTCCGCCGGTCGAGCGCCCTACATCGCCAGCAAGCACGGCGTGCTAGGCCTCACCCGCGCTCTGGCCGCTGAGTGGACGCCGTACGGGGTCACGGTCAATGCAATCGGTCCCGGCCCCACTGAGACGCCGGGAGTCCTGGCTGCCTACAACCGCACCCCCGAGGAGCTACAGGCCGAGTACGCAGACAAAATGCCACTGGGCCGCCGCATGCAGCCCGAGGAGCTCGTTGGCGCGGCAATCTTCCTTGCCAGCCCAGCCTCCGGGGCCACCACTGGCCACCTGTTGCTGGTCGACGGCGGGTGGACCGCGCTGTAAAGCCATCCGCAGCACTATACAGGAGGCGAATGATGCCATCGGGAGACCTTGAGCAGCGAATCCAGGTTCTTGAAGACATTGAGGCGATCAAGCGCCTCAAGCACATGTACTGCGGCTATTGCGATGACCACTACGATGCCGACGCCCTAGCCGACCTTTTCGTCGAAGACGCCGTGTGGGACGGCAGGGAGCGAGGCCGCAACGAGGGTCGGGAGGCCATCAGGGCTTTCTTCAAGAACGCCCCGAACCGCCTGCCCTTTGCCATCCACATGGTGCTCAACCCGATCATCGAGGTAGACGGCGACCGGGCAACCGGCATCTGGTACCTGTTCCAGCCCTGCACCTATGCTGACGGCGGGAAGGCCGTGTGGGGTTCAGCCCGCTACGACGAAGAGTACGTCAGGGTGAACGGCGAGTGGAAGTTCCAGAACCTCACGCTGACATCCCACTTCTGGACGCCATTCGACGGCAAGGGCTGGGTGGAAACGCAGTTCGCCTAGCTGTCAGCTCAGCTGCTCGATGATATCCTTGGTAGAGGTTCGGTGGCTGTCGGAACCGATGAATTCCCACCGGACCACTCCCTCGGTGTCAATGATGAACGTCGATGGCACCGCATAGCCGGTGGCCTGGTTGAACACGTCATATGATCTGACGACATCGCCGGACTCGTCGTACAAAACCGGGAACTCCAGTCCCAGTTGTTCCACGGCGTGGGCTGCTTGTGAAAGGTCATCTATGCTAACGGCCAGTAGTTCGGCATTCAGGCCTGAGATGGCTGAGTAATCGTTCTGCAGCTCACCGAGCTGCCCCCGGCAATAGGTTCACCAGAATCCCCGGTAGAACACCAGCACCACGTTCTTGTCCCCGGCAAATGAGGCGAGGCTGATGGACCCGCCGGTACCACTGGGCAGTTGGAACTTGGGCGCGATGTCCCCCTCCGGCTCTGCCGCAGTTGTGTCAGACGCGGTCTCGCTTGTCTCGGACCCCGCTGGTGCGGTGGTCGCCGCCGGGGCTTCCTCCGTTGGCTCCGCGGATGTTCCGCAGGCTGCCATCGCCAGCAGCGCCAAGGACAGTGCTACCAATCCGGCCAGTCCCCATGCGTGCGTTAAATATCTTCCGAGCATCGATTATCCTGTTGCGGCAAGTCCACGGAGAGACCTGCCTGGATTAAGTCAGCTTTTCCAACTCTGCGATGATGTCGCTTATTGGAGTTCTGTGTGTAACGGAGCCTTTGTCCTCCCAGACGATGGAGCCGTTGCTGTCCACCACAAAAACGGCCGGGTTCGCGTAACCAGCTGACTGGTTGTATATCCCGTAAGCTCTTGCGACATCCCCCTCTACGTTGTACAGGACAGGGAACGGATAGCCCTGGGCCCTCGTCGCCAGACTGGGACTTGAGAAGTCGTCAACAGCGATGGTGAGTACCTCAGCGTTCAAATCCGCGAACTTATCGAATGCCCCTCGCAGCTGCCCGAGCTGCTGAACGCAATAGTGTCACCAGAATCCCCGGTAGAACACCAGGACGACGGACCGGTCCCCGCGATAGGACTCCAGGCTGATCTGCTCTCCTGTTGAAGCGTTGGGCAGGGTGAACAGCGGAGCTGCGTTTTCCGGTGGTTCCGGCGTCGGTGTTGGCGCCGCCGTGGGTGCCGGAGCGGGTGCGGCGGTTGCTGTAGGCTCAGGCACTGCCGTGGCAGTGGGAGTCGGCGCAATCGCCGGAGCCTCGGTTGCCTCTGGCGTCGCGATGGATGTAACCTCGGTCGCTGGCGGACTGGTTGGTTCCGGCTCCGGTGTGGGTGGCACGCTCGTTGGCTCCTCCGTCGCTGCCGCTTCCGTCGGAGCGGCTGGGGCCTCGGTGGCCGGAGGAGTTGGCGTATTCGTGGGCTGCCTTTCGGTAGGCGGAGCTTCGGTGCTCCCGGGAGCGGTGGAAGTATCAGTCCCGTTGTCCGTCGGAGCCTCGGTTGGCTCAGGAGCGACCGTCGCCACAGGAGCTTCGGTCGCAGTTTGTTCGGTTGCCACTGCGGCCGATGGTTCCTCTGTGACCGCCTGGCTCGATGTGGCCGGTTCTTGCGATTCTCCGCCGCAGGCAGCCAGCGAAACGACAGTCAGAATGATGAGGCCGAAAACGGCCAGCATGATTCCCGGAGGTAAACGGAAATTGATTCTGCGATTCAACTCAATGGTCCGTGGATCAATTTGCCTGCGGGCATTTCGTCCCGCGTATTTTACTACGTCGCGCCGGACGCCGTGGATGTCTCCCGTACATCAGGCCAGGCAGCGGACGGGTTGCCCACCGTTGTATGCAACCATGTCCTGGGCTATGGGGCCAAGGTCCAGTACCGTCCCAAGAGGGTCGCCGCGCAGTTCCGAGTAGGCGCGGTGCAGGTTTCCAGCGATGCGCTCGGAGTCGTGCCAGTGCTGGAACCGCTCCAGGGAGGTCTGTTCAGCGGCCTGCAAAGGTGCAAGTCCGGCAGCGTAGGTCTGCTTGGCCCTGTCCTGCACGAAACGCAGGTATGCCTCCATGTCGTCGAACACCTCCGGGCCGCACACCGGCCCATGCCCGGGGACCACAATTTCAGCTCCGAATTCCCGCAGGCGGTCGAGGGCGACCAGAGAACCGGCTATGGAGCCCATGGCTACAAAGGGCGTTCCTCCGTTGAAGGCGAGATCTCCGGTGAAAAGCAGCTTCCGCTCCGGCAACCACACAACCACGTCGTTGGTGGTATGAGCCGGTCCCATGTAGTGCAACTCCAGCCTGAGGTCGTCCACGAACAGGTCGAGGCGGTCCTGGAAGGTAATGAACGGCGGCGCCAACTCAAGGTCTCCCCAGACCACGTTGGGGAACAGAGGGCGCAGCGTGTGGATGCCGGTTTCGATTACGGTCCGGCGACAGAGCTCGTGGCCCACTATTGAAGCGCCTGGGACGAGATAGTTGCCGTGGGTGTGGTCGCCGTGATGGTGCGTGTTTACCAGCGTTCTAAGGGGCAGGTCGGTCACGCCCTCTATCGCCCGCAGGAAGGCGCGGGTACGCGCTTCGGTGAAGCAGGTGTCGATCACCGACACCGCGTTGGCGCCAGTAATGAAGCCGGTGTTGTTAAGTCCCCAGGTCCCGTCGAGCTGGATATAGGCGTAGACGCCGGGACTGACCTCCTCCACTGAGGGAGGAGGCAGTTGGTCGGCGGTGTGGGCAAGTTCTGGCATTTGAGACCCCCGGCCGTGATTTGGCCCAATATACGGCTCGCAAGTCAGGCGGTCAACGGCCTGCGCCAGCAGGACCACCGTTCCGTTTCAAGGTGGTTGAGCCACCATTTGGGTCGTTGGTCCGGCCTTTGGCTGTAGCTGGGACACGGGCCCGGATTCCGTCCTCCGAGCTGATCGCGACGGGGTCCGCGGCTAAGCCCATAGTGATGGATGGAGGGGCCCCGCTTCTGGGGAATGCCAGCCAGAGGGGGTCAAGGCTGTGCACTTTTGTGCATTTTCGGGGTCTAGGTGCGGACAATCGTTGGGATGGCTGCCTGTGTGTGGAGTGGCGGGAGCGGCGTGTTGCAAGGCTGGAATTTCTCTGACGATCGTTCGGGTCAAGAATGTGGGCTGGCAACAGCGTATTGATTTCTGCAGCTCAGCAGGCCGGGTGTGCGGAGCCGGCTTTACCAGGATTGAGGGGAAATTTTCGCTAATCCGATCATTTCCGATCATTTCCGATCATTTCCGATCATTTTTGCGTTCCCTGGATGACCGCAGGCTCAAGTCAGCAGACTGGCTGGGATGGCAGTAAACCTGTGTCTGCCATGCATCTAGTACATAGAACATATGTTAGATAATTATTGCCGGGTTGGCAATGCCCAAATGACAGCAAAATGAGATTAAAGCCCGGTAGACACAATCGCCTGGGCCCCAAGGTCGGTTCGATGGAAAAGCAGTTGTCAAGGATGTAATATTTTTGGTGGACCTGTCCATTATTCTCGCTCCGGAGATGTCGTCATGCCCGTTACCGCGCCGTATGGATCGTGGAAATCCCCCATTACAACGTCGCTGATAGTTTCAGGGGCGGTCGGTCTCGGGCAGATTGCGCTGGACGGCGATGATGTCTACTGGGTGGAAATGCGGCCCAGCGAGGGCGGACGAATGGTCATCGTGCGTCGACAAGGCGACGGGACGACGGCGGACATAACGCCGGAGCCATTCAGCGCAAGGACGAGGGTGCACGAGTACGGCGGCGCCGCAATGCTGGTAGCTGACGGCACCGTATATTTCTCCAACTTCAGCGACCAGCGGCTCTATCGCCAGGAAGGTGGCGGCGAGCCGAAGCCAATCACGCCCGAGGAGCCGTTGCGGTATGCGGACGGCGTCTATGATGCCGAGCGAGGACGCATCATCTGCGTTCGGGAGGACCACCGTGATGAAGGCGAGCCGGTCAACGCCATAGTGGCCGTCGACGCTGAGGGCGTCAGACCCCAGGAAGTGCTGTTTGCCGGCTCGGATTTCTGCGCCGCCCCCCGCCTGAGTCCCGATGGCAAAACGCTGGCATGGCTGGCGTGGGACCATCCGAACATGCCCTGGGATGGCACGAGGCTGCTGCAGGCGGTGGTCGATGCAAACGGCAATCTGGGTGAGCCTCAGGATGTGGCGGGTGGTGCCGATGAGTCAGTGCTGCTGCCGCTGTGGTCTGACGAAGGTGAATTGCATTTCGTGTCGGACCGGAGCGGCTGGTGGAACTTGTACCGCTGGCGCGACGGCGCGGTGCAGCCCGTGCTGGAGATGGAGGCGGAGTTTGCGCGCCCGCAATGGGTGTTTGATCAGGCCGCTTACGGCTTTCTCAGCGATGGCAGGATCGCCTGCAGTTACGTTGAAAGAGGCACTTGGAACATCGGGTTGATCGATCCCGGATCCGGCCAACTCAGTCGGCTGGACTTGCAGTATTCCGAGATGGGACGGGGTGAGATGAGGGTTTCGGGGAACCGACTAGTGTTCTTGGCTGGGGCTCCAGACCGCCCGATGACGCTGATGTCGTTTGACGCGGGCAGCAATAACGTGGAAACGCTGCAGCAGGCACACGTTCTGGAGGTCAATGCTGCGTACCTTTCGTCGCCGGAGGCCATCGAATTTGAGACCACAGAGGGGAGGACGGCGCATGCATTCTACTATCCTCCGCGCAACCCCGACTTCGTCGCGCCCGAGGGGGAGAGGCCTCCGCTCCTCGTCAAGAGCCACGGCGGGCCCACGGCGGCGGCGCAGACCGCGCTCGATCTAGGCATACAGTTCTGGACCAGCCGGGGGTTTGGCGTGGTAGATGTTAACTATGGCGGCAGCACCGGTTATGGAACGCAATATCGCAGGCGGCTAAACGGCACCTGGGGCATAACGGACGTCGACGACTGCGTGAACGCGGCGCGCTTCCTGGCGGCGCGCGGCGATGCCGACCGGGAACGGCTGGCGATCGACGGCGGAAGTGCGGGCGGCTACACGACGCTGGCGGCGCTTACGTTCCACGACGTGTTCAAGGCAGGGGCGAGCTACTATGGGGTGAGTGACCTGGAGGCGCTGGCCAAGGAGACGCACAAGTTCGAGTCGCGGTACCTAGACAGCCTGGTGGGGCCTTACCCAGAGCGGCAGGACCTGTACGTGGAGCGCTCACCGATCAACCACACACACCTGCTGTCCTGTCCGCTGCTCCTGCTGCAGGGTCTGGAAGACGAGATCGTGCCTCCCAACCAGGCTGAGACGATGTTCGAGGCGGTCAAGGCCAAGGGTCTGCCGACGGCCTACGTGCCGTTTGAGGGCGAGCAGCACGGCTTTCGCCGGTCTGAGAACATCGAGCGGGCGCTGGAGGCGGAGCTTTACTTCTATTCGCGGGTGTTTGGCTTCGAGCTGGCAGACGAAATCGAGCCGGTAAAGATTGAAAACTTGCCGGACTAGAGGCGGCAAGAACTTAGAAGTACCCCGGTTCCAGGAAACGTCCCAGCGGGCGGAGCGGTAGGGTCGGTCAGTTTGCGGCGATTCGCGCCTTGTGATCGCGGCGGTCGGCGCAGCTTCGGCACCACCCGTAGAAGTCGATCCGCTGGCCGGTGAACTCGAAGTCGCTCGATTCCTCCAGGCGGGACATCATCTGGTCAACGATTTCCTTGCCTTCCCTGGAGTCCACCACCCTGCCGCAGCCTACGCAGACGAGGTTGGCGTGGGGCGACAGGTTCGCGTCGTAGCGCGACTGCTTCTGGAAGGGCAGGGCGCGTACGAATCCGGCCCGTTCCAGCGTCTCCAAGGTGGAGTAAACGGTGGCCAGAGTCACATACGGGAAGAACTCCTTGACGCGCTGGTAAATATCCTTGACCGACGGGTGGTCGCCGGAGTTGACCACCACTTCGGCTATCGCGAGTCGCTGTGGGGTCTGGCGAATGCCCAGTGCCTTCAGTTTTGAGGCAAGCTGTTCGGGTGTAGTCAAAGGCCCTCAGACGCCGTGCGCGATGCCTGTCGCATCTGCAGCGGCGGATCAAATACATAATACATAATACATAAGGAAGGGGAACGGTGCGACCGTCCCCCCTCCCTTAAAGTTGTCCCTGCTGGACGAGGGAAGGAGACGGCCTAGAGGCGTCCCCCGAAGAACATGGGCTGCTGCTTGCGGTAGATCTGGATCCTGTTGCGGCAGGACTCAACCGCGAAGAGGCGGTCCTGATCGTCGACTTCGACGTAGCAGACGCCCCAGAAGTCCTTCTCGCGCTCGATGCCCTGAGCGATCTCGCGCTCCTGCCACATCTCGGAGTTGGCGTCGAGCTTGTCCTTGCCCCACTTGGACATGGTGGCGTCGCCGGTGAGGGTGGATACCAGGTCGCCTTCGGGGCTATAGATCCGGACCTTTTCGTTGCCCCAGTCGGCGACATAGATCAGGCCCTGACTGTCGGTGTCGACGCTGGTAGGGCGGTTCAGGTCGCCTTCGCCGTAGGCCTGCAGGAACTGGCCGTCGGCGGTGAACTTCTGTACCCGGTCGTTGCGCCAGTCGGCGACGAAGATGCTGCCTTCACCGTCGATGGAGATGCCCCAGGGCAGGCCGAGCTCGCCCTTGCCGCTTCCCTCGGTCCCAAACTTGGAAATGAACTTGCCGTCGGGTGTGAACTTCTGGATGCGGTGGTTCTTACTGTCAACGACGAACACGTTGTCGTCGGCGTCGAACGCCATGCCGGAAGGGCCGTCGAGCTCGCCGTCGCTGCTGCCTTTGGTGCCCCACTTGCCGCGCCACTCGCCGTCGCGGTCGAACATGGAGATTCGGTTCAGCCACTCATCGGCGATGTAGACGTTGCCCTTGCTGTCGATGGCGACGGAGGTGGGCCATATGAGGGAGCCGTCGTCCTCGTTTTCCTCGGTCTCACCGGCGGTGTGGACGCCACGGGCGAACTCGCCAACGTAGTCCTCATCGATGGTGCAGATGGTGATGCGCTTGCCGTCGGGCCGGTATTCGTAGGAGCGGTTGACGACGTACATGGTGTCGTCTTCGCCCCGAGCCATGGCGACGGGGTTGCGGAAGCCGGGGCCGGAGAACTCGCCGCGCCCGATGGTGTGGCTGTACTGGAAGGTAATGCCGAGAGTCTGTGTAGCCATCGTTACCTCGCTCGATTCGGTTGTCGCCAGAGATACGCGCGAGGCCCCAACCCCGGATGTGGCTCCGGGGCGTTGGGGCAATTCGCTGTGTCTTCAGGCGGCGATGAAGTCCAACTGCTCGAAGGTCCCGCCGACGATCGGCTTGGCATCCAGACCCATCCACTGCTCCAGCAGGGTGGAGTAGAGGCCACGGAAGTCGTTGTTGAAGTGCAGGTCGCCTTCCAGCAGCTTGTCGGGAGCCATCGAGGGGTACTCGCCGTAGAGGCCGCCCTTGATGTGGTCGCCGACGACGAAGGCAACGCCGCCGGAGCCGTGGTCGGTGCCGGAGCCGTTGTCGTGGACGCGGCGACCGAACTCGGTGAATACCAGCAGGACGACGTTGTCGCTGGCCGACTTCTCGCTGATGTCCTGGTAGAAGTTGGAGATGGCGCGGGAGGCGTCACTCCATAGCTTGGCGTGAGCACTGAGCTCACCGGCGTGGGTGTCGAAGCTGTTGTAGGGAGCGGTGGTGTAGAGGAACCGGGTTCCCAGATTGGCCAAGTGCACCATGGCAATGTTGCGCATGTACTGAGCCACCGTGTCGTTGCCGTACTCCACCGTGGAGTTGTACATACCGGGGGCGGTGGCCAGGATGTCGGCGCCCTTCAGGGCGTCCATGCCGGTGTGGGACAGGTAGTCAACCACGGCGCCGCGGCCGATGGCCGGGGAATACATGCGGGAGAACAGGTCGAGGGCTTCATCGCGCTCCTCTTCCTCAATGCCGGTCAGCACTCCGTAGGTCTCGAGGTTGCCGACCGAGGCAACCGGGACCTGGGGGGCGGCCATCGAGCGAGGCAGACCGCGCCCGAAGTTCACGCCGGTCAAAACATTCTCGGACTTGGGGTCGACGTCGCGGATGGCCCGGCCGATCCAGCCTTCAAGCCCGACTTTGTCCGGCTCACAGGTGTGCCAGATGTCCATGGAGCGGAAGTGAGAGCGGTTGGGGTTGGGATAGCCGATGCCCTGGATGACAGCGACCTTCCCCTGGTCATACAGGTCCTTCAGAGGGCCCATTGAGGGGTTGAAGCCGACATAATCGTTGAGGCGCAGCACCTGCTCGTCGGAGACGCGCACGGTGGGGCGATTGTCGGCGTAGAGCGGGTCGCCGTATGGGATCAGGGTGTTCACGGCGTCGTTGCCGCCCGAGAGCTGCAATACCGCCAGCACGGGATCTTTTTTGGTTGAAGTCATTGTCTGGCCACTCCTTGTATGGTCTCTTGTAGCCTTGTCGATTTCAGGACTTGGGAGGCACTACTCTGCAGTAGTACCGCCGTCGATGACCAGCTCGGAGCCAGTCACGAAGGATGATTCGTTGGATGCCAGGTAGATCACGCCGTAGGCTATGTCCTCAGGGGTGCCGACTCGCTTGAGGGGCAGGCGGCGCATCCGGGCTTCCCAGCGCTCAGGGTCGGAGAAGGAGTCCCGGATCATCTCGGTGTCGATGGGCCCGGGATGCACAGAGTTGCAACGGATGCCCTCGGAGGCGTACTGGATAGCGGTGGATTTGCTGAGCAGTCGAACCGCGCCCTTGGTTGCGGTGTAGCTGGACGACCCCTCCGGGCTACCCACCAGTCCTGCGGTAGACGAGATGTTGACGATGGACCCGCCGCCGACCTCCCGCATAGCGGGGATGGCGGCCTTGGTGCCAAGGAAGACGCCCTTGGCATTGATGTCCATTATCCGGTCCCAGTCCTCGACAGTGGTGTCCTCGATGCCCTTTCGGATGAGGATGCCGGCGTTGTTGACCAGCGTGTCCAAGTGTCCGTAGGCAGAGACGGCGGCAGAAACCGCGGAGTTCCAGTCGTCCTCGCTGGTAACGTCGAGGTGGACATAGGTGACGTCCAGCCCAGCCTCGGCCAACTCGGCTTCTACCTGCTTGCCAAGGTCGTCGAGGATGTCGCCGATGACCACCCTGGCGCCTTCCTGGGCCATCATGCGGGCCTCAACGGCCCCCTGGCCCCTGGCTCCCCCGCTGATCAGTACCACCTTGCCATCCAGTCTGCCCATATTTTCCCCTGCGAATCGTGATTGTGATCCGGGAGAGTGAGCAAACCTGCAAGTCGCTCACTCCACAATACCCTCAATTATGCGAACTGGTACTCCTGGGTAGCGACGATGAGTTGAAGAGTCTGGCCGACGCGGCGGGCATAGTCCTCGGTGCCGGTCTGCAGCGCGCCTCCCTTCTCTACGTGGTCGACGAGGTAGTCGCGGGTCTCGTCCGGCAACTGGTAGGAGCCAACCATATCCAGGCAGCGGTTAACGAAGGACACAGGCTCGGTGATGCTCTCGGAGGACAGTCGATCGATGATGGCGCGGATGCCAGGCAGGTCGGTGTTGCCGACCTGGTCGGCGGCGAAGTTAATGCGCTCCACCAGCGTACCGCTGTCGATCCACTCTGCGCCGGTGTGCCAGCCTTCTACCGTGGGCGGGTTCAGCAGGTCCTGACCCATGTAGCGGATTTCCATGGCGATGGGATGCAGGCCGGGCTTGGGGTGGGTGAAGTCCTGCACCAGTCGCATGGTGCCGGCAACGGTCTCCGCCGGGCTCTTGACCTTGGCGAAGCGGGCGTTCTTGAAGAACTCCGAGTTGAACATCGTTCGCAGCATGGCGGTGATGCTGTAATTGGACTCAAAGTATGCGTCTTCCAGCATCTTGATGGCTTCGGGGTCGCGAGGCGGAGTGTCCTGCCAAGCCGGGATCTGCGGCTCGTCGGCCACGAAGTAGTTGTACAGGTGGCGTGCGATGAAGCGGGCAGTCGCCGGCTGGCGGGCGATGATGTCGATAATGGCCTCGCCGCCAAAGTTACCGGTCTCGCCCAGGAATGTCTTTTCGTCCTCGTCGTGGTCGGTGGGATTAAAGACGAACTGGGAGGAATAGCGGCCGTAGGGATAGCGGGGGATGGCGTTGGTGATGGTCCACCCGGTAAAGGCGCGGGCGCATTCCTTGACGTCATCCTCTGAATAGTTGGCGTGCCCGTCCATGCCGACGCCCATGGAAAACAGCTCGAGTAGTTCCCGCCCAAAGTTCTCGTTGATGGCGTCCTTATGGCTCATGCAGTTGTCCAGGAAAAAGACCATGGCCGGGTCCCGAGACAGTTCCAGCAACAAGTCGCGCATGCTGCCCATTCCCAAGGTGCGGAACATATCCAACTGGTCCTGGATCTGGCGGCCATGTTCACACTTGGAGTTGCCCGTGCAGAAGATGCCGTGCCAGAACAGGGTCACCTTCTCCTGGAGGGGGCGCTGTGTGTTGATCATCCGGTAGGTCAGATATGCCTGGTTGACTTCCAGGGCGTTCATTTCCTTCCAGTCGACGAAATAGCGCTCCAACAGGGGCTTGTCGAGGTCTGGCTGTTCCATTGGAGAGAGGAGCTCTTCTACAGTGGCCTCGTAGCCGGCAGCCGTCCGCCGTTCGATTTCCTCGTAAGTGGCGCCAAACCCGGCGCGGCGCATGAGGTGAGCCATAAGCTCGATGTCTTGGTTGGCCATGAATGCCTCTCCTGCCTTAGTAGTCTGGCCGGTGAAAAGTCCACAGTAGGGGACTAAACCGGCGCGCACGAAGGCGACCGGCCTAATGAGCCCTGTCTGTGCCGGATTATAAGGATTCCAATGTGAGATTGTCTATCTTCCTGAAACCAGTGCCAAGATTTGAAACCAACTCCAGGATTGTTCGCGCCTGGCCTCGTCCTCAATGTGTCAAACACCCGATAATGCTCGCGGAAATGTATCGTTTTGCGCACGGTTGACTGACAGATGATTAGCAATAATACTTCGGCACGGTAAATTATCCCTATAAGTTCGTGATTTTTTGCAAAGGAGACGGAAAACGTAAACGCGCCGGCATTGTCCAGCGGTCAATGCCAGGAAACGGCATTTTAGTAATCGAGAGGTGCGGCAGGCATGAGAAAGTTATGGATAACAGGTGTAGCGGTCCTGCTATTGTTTTTGCTCTCCGCTTGTGGTGGGGCCGAGCAATCCCCTGCTGAGGAGGCAGCCGAGACCGAGGCTCCCGCCGCCGCCCCAACCGCCGCTGCCATCCCAACGGACACACCAGTGCCCGCAACGGAGGCTGTCCAGGCTACGGAAGAACCCACCATGGTGGCAGCACAGGAGGAGCAGCCTGAGGTGGAATCCGAGACAACCGTATCGGCGAAACTGCAAGCCTATGCCGATGAGAACGCCAACGGGCCAGGGGCGATATTCGTGGGCGACTTTGGGCAGCTGGCTGGTCCGGCGCCCGAACCCCGCTTGGGCGACTTTGACGGTAACGTCCCCCTGGAGGCGATCGAAAAGCACGCATACATATTCGAGTCCCAGTATTACCAGAGCGTCCTGGAGCGGGCCAACCTGGAGAACCCGACTCCACTGGTGACCGAGGGCGAGGAGTTCGAGATTCAGTACGCCTGCATCAACCGGGCCCTGTTGTGGTGCGCACTCAAGGAAGACTACATGTTCCCGAGGGTGCTGGAGCGAACCAACGGTCAGCTCAAGCTGGTCACGACGTCCTTCCCCGAGCTGGGCCTGGCCGGGCCTGACGTTCACAGCCTGGTTGCGGACGGTACCCTGGCGATGGCAGACATCGCCCAGTACATTGCCGGTGCCTTCCCTGCCATTGAGATCGGCAGCCTGTTCGGGATCTACCCGACCCTCGAACACAACTACATTGCCATGGCCCACGTGACCCCGGAACTGAGCGCCCTAGCTGTGGAGGCCACAGAGGGAGGCCAGTACATTTCCCTGAACTGGCATTCGGGCAACAACGTGTTCTTCTTCAGCAAGGACCCCCTGGATACCGTGGAGGCCTGGCAGAAGAAGAAGATCCGTACCCCCACCGCTGCCATGTCCAGTTGGCTGGGAGGAATGGAGGCTGACGCCCAGTTCATGGCCTTCACCGAGGTGTATACGGCCCTGGAACGAGGCATCCTAGACGCTGCCATGACGGGTGGGGACGCCGGTTTTGGCCAGCGATGGTACGAGGTGACCGACTACATCAACGGTCCTGTCATCAGCTGGGACAATTCGGCAATGGTGATGAACAAGAACGAGTGGGCCAAGCTGCCCGAGGACCTGCAAAAGATCCTGCTCGAGGAGGCCGCGTTAAACGAACTGGAAGAGTTGCGGACCGCTGCCGTCCAGCATGAGCAGGGGCTGATCAAGAACACCACCGCGGGCCTGACGTACAGACCATTTTCGCCCGAACTGCAGGACTTTGCTTACCAGAATGCGGTCCTGGGCGCCCTCATGCCGGAATGGGTGAAGCGTGTCGGTGGCGCTGACCAACCAGTAATCGACGTGTTCAACGAAAAGATCGGTCCGATTGTGGGGATGAAGGTGAACCCGGACGGGACTGCGGTCGAGGCGCCCATCACACAGCCTCTTGATAACTTCAAGGCTCCCCAGTACGCCAAGTAGCTGCGGTAGCCCACTGAAGTTCTCTGAAACGAGTCAGGGGCGGGATGCACTCCCGCCCCTGACTCGTTTTCGACGTCAATCTTGCGGCATACCGCCGTTCAGCGGTCAAGAACCGAACCTGGGCCCTTGGATAGGTCGGAAGCCGACTTGGGCGCACAAGCCATTGAGATTGTCTATCTCCCTGACGGCAGTGCCGAGTCTCCTCCGCGGCCGACATCGTCCCTCAAGCGTCAAACACCCGATACTGTGAACCTAATTGTATTGCTTTGTGCACGGTTGACTGAAATGAACTTCGCAATAATACTTTTATACCACTAAAAACTATCACAGTTCGTGAAGAATAGTGCAATGGAGAAGAAAACCGCTTACAAACTTGCCTCAACCAGCAATCTGTGTCCGAAAACGGCATTTCAGTAGTCGAGAGGTGCGTTAGCCATGAGAAAGTTATGGATTTTGGGAGTAACGATTCTGCTGCTGTTTTTGCTATCCGCTTGTGGCGGAGCCGAGGAATCTCCTGCTGAGGAGACAGCCGAGACCGAGGCTCCCGCCGCCGCCTCGACCGCCGCTGCCATCCAAGCGGACACGCCAGTGCCCGCAACGGAGGTTGTCCAGGCTACGGAAGAGCCCACAATGGCGGCAGCACGGGAGCAGGAGCCCGAGGAGGTATCCGAGACAGCAGTTTCGGCGAAACTGCAGGCGTACGCCGACGAGTCTGCCAATGGTCCCGGGGCGATATACGTGGGTGATCTCAACCAACTGGTTGGCCCCGCCGCTACGCTTGAGCAAGGGGACTTTGACGGAAACGTGACGTTGGGCGCATTGCAGAATCACCTGTACGTTTTCGAGTCCGACTATTACAAGGGCCTCCTCGAACAGGCGAACGTGGAGAACCCGACTCAATTGGCGGAGAGGGATGAAGTCTTTACCATCCAGCACGCCTGCCTGAACCGCGCCCTGTCTTTCTGCAAAGTAATCGAGACCTTTTACTTCCCGAACGTGGCGGAGCGTACGAATGGGCAGGTGGACTTTGTGATGTCGTCCTTCCCCGAGCTGGGGCTGGGTGGGCCGGACATCCCGAACCTGCTGGCGGCCGGCACGCTGGACGCGGGCAGCGTCGTGGGGCCGTATGTGGCCGGACAGGTGCCTGCTCTCGAGATCCAATACTTGTTCGGTCTGTTCACGGAACGGCAGCAACAATATTTCACAACGGCCGCCATAGCGCCTGAAGTTGAGGCGCTCTTGGAGGAATCGACCGGAGGCGGCAAGCTCGTCATAAAGGAATGGGCCTCGGGGAACGACTTCTTCTTCTTCAGCAAGAAGCCTTTACTGACCCCGGAAGACTTTGAGGGGGTAAAAACCCGCGCCTTCGGAACCTCCATTTCCGACTGGATAATCGGTATGGGTGCCGACGCCCAGTTCGTGGCTTTCGCCGAGGTCTACACCGCCCTGGAGCGCGGCATTCTGGGGGCTGGCGTAACTGGAGGCGACGCTGGGTTTGGGCAGCGCTGGTATGAGGTAGCCGACTACTTAACCGGCCCCTTGACCAGCTGGCCCGCCAACGACATGGTTATGAACAAAGATATCTGGGAAGGCCTGCCCCCCGACCTGCAGGCGATAGTCATGGAAGAGGCCGCCAAGGCTGAAATGGAGATGCTGCGGCTTGGTGCCATCCAGAACGAGATGGGGCTCAGGAAGCTCACCGAGATAGGTGAGATGGAGTTTACGGAGTTCTCCCCGGAATTAAGAGCCAAGAGCGACAAGGCAGTTATTGAGGGCGTGATTCCGAACTGGGCCAGCCGTGTTGGACTGGACTCTCCCTGGATAGATGTGTTCAACGAGAAGTTTTCCAATGTGGTGGGGTATTTTATCCAGGAAGACGGTACGGTAATCAAAGTCCCGATCACGGAGTAACTGTCCGCGCCAGAAACTGATGTGTCTGAAGCCGCAGGGAGAAATCCCTGCGGCTTCCGTTCGGGGGTCGCTAACGGATTGAGGGGAGCTAGCCGCGGCTGAAGCGGCGGCGGTGCTGGCGGAGGGCGCAGTCGTCCATTATTACCGGGATGCCTGCCGCCTCGGCCTTGGCCTTGGCATCATCGTTGATTACGCCGTCCTGCATCCAGATATATTTCGCGCCCACCTCGATGGCCTCTTCGACCACGGGCATTACTTGGTCGGAGCGGCGGAAGACGTCTACCATGTCGATGGATTCGGGGACGGATTTGAGGTCGGGGTAGCTTTTCTCCCCAAGGGCCTCTTCGATCACCGGATTGACCGGGATAATGCGGTAACCCTGGCTCTGCAGGTAGCTGGCGACTCTG
The DNA here is from genome assembly GCA_965215675.1 of Dehalococcoidia bacterium. GTDB lineage: Bacteria > Chloroflexota > Dehalococcoidia > Lucifugimonadales > UBA3495 > VXOI01. The sequence continues at coordinate 2,018,606 of OZ244112.1, forward strand.
TGGCTGTCCCTGTCGGGGTTGTTGGAAAGACCGACGACCGCGATGGTCTTGCTGTTCCGTAGCTGCTCGTCGACGAGGTCGATGTATTCGCTGGCCATTTTCTTCTCCCGTGGAGGTGAATTGCCGCGACTGGGCGCGGCTTCGAGTTGCCTGACTCTATATTAGTCCCAGGACCTTCCGGAAATATAACGGAACGCTGCGATGGCTGCGGTTGCGCCGTCGCCCGCTGCGGACACCAACTGCGATGAGGAGTGCTGGCGGATGTCTCCGACCGCGTAAACGCCGGGCAGGGCCGTTTCCATTGATATGTTCACCGGGATGTGGTCGCCACCGTCGGTTTCCAACAGACCGTCCACAATGTTTCCGTTGGGTGCCAGCCCGACGTATACAAAGAGACCGGACAGCTCTCGCGCTCCCTTCTCACCGGTAGCCATGTTGGTGGTACTGACACCGGAAACAGTATTTTCTCCGAGGACTTCCTCAATCACGGTACTCCACACGACCTCGATCTTTGGCTCGGCCAGGACCCGGTCCACCAACTCCCTCTGGGCCCTAAGCTCGTCGCGCCGGTGGAACAGCAGGACCCGGTCTGCGTACTGGGCGAGCACCAAGGCTTCATCGGTGGCTGAATCGCCGCCGCCGACCACACCCACGACCTCGCCGCTGTACAGCGGGCCGTCGCAGGTGGCGCACTGGGAAACGCCCCGGCCGGTGAATTCGTCCTCGCCGGGAATTCCGAGCAGCCTCAGCGTGGAACCGGCTGCCACTATGACCGTCTTGGCCTGCAGGTCGCCGGAGTCCGCGCTGACGATGCGATAGTCGCCGCTGGTAGAAATGCCGGACACCTCTCCCATTACGAACTCTGCCCCTGAGGTCATTGCCTGTTCCTGGGTCATCGCGGCGAGGTCGGCCCCCATGATCCCTTCAGAAAATCCTGGGAAGTTCTCCACCTTCTCCACATTGATAATGGAGGCTCCACCCATCATTCGCTCAATGATCCCAGTCCGGAGCCCATGCCGTGCGGCATACATGCCGGCGGTCATACCGGCCAGTCCGCCGCCAACTATCAAAACATCGTAATCGCTAGCCATTTTACTGGTCCCATCTCAGATTGCCCCGATCTATCAAGGCACCAGAAGGGTAGCAGTCGAGAAAAAATTTCGCCAGAGGATGGTGCCAGAGGATGGTATTGAGGAAAGGGGCAATGGCGCTTCAGCAAAACCCAGTTATGCAGCGGGACTTCATCGCCACTGGCAGGGGAATCACAGGTGGGTTTCTCCTCCGGGCAGGGGCGGGATTTTCAAATTCTGTAGATATTTGCAGACACGCCGGCTGGGTGGGGCATACTCCGGGCTTTGGCGTGGGAATTTTGGGACAGAGAATCCGGCCTAAATTCCCATTTTGTCCCATTCCGTCCCAATTTTCCCAAATTTCTGCGTTCGTCAGCTACGAAATTGACCGCAGAGAGCAAAAAATTCGGATTCCCGCTCCATTTTGTCCCATTCTGTCCCACTGGGTCTGTCGGCTGGTCGACAGAGCCGCGGGAGTCGCAGGCGAGATGTATGTCGGGGAGAATGCACAGGATTCATGGTAGGGGTGTGTCATGAGGCTTGGGAAGGGGCAAGTGTCATCAAAACGCGATTGCCCTGGGTAGAAGTCAGGGGTTCAAATAAGCAGGCTGTTTTCCAGGAATTCCAGAGTCAAGTCAAAGCACTTTTCGGGTTCTTCCATCTGGAGGAAATGGGTTGCCTCGGGCAGGTAGTCGTAGTCCAGGCCAATGAGCTGTGAAAGGTCCATGCTTGGCATGAAGGAAAACGGAATGGTGGGATCAGCGCCAACGACTTTCACTGGGCAGGAAACCCTGTTCAGGTTGACCCTCATGGCCCAGCCGAAGAGGTAGTCGTAGACCTGGGTCTCGTAGTCGCGGGGGCAGCACAGTTCGTATGCCATGCCGTTGTCAACCGGGCGGAGAGTGGTCTCCGCCATCAGGTCCATCACAGGATCCGGAAGGCGCTGGTAAACAGAGTTTCGCCTCATGCGGTGGACAAATTCCGCTCTGCTGGAGAAACGGTCGCGACGCCTACGGGCGGCTGCGCTCATTTCCTCGCCCATTTCGACAAGGTCTTCGGGGCGTCCACCCGGGGGCATAATGGGGACGTCAAAGAGCATCAGACCGGCGAATCCTTTCCACTGCTCTTCGTGGAGAAGGGCCACCAATCCGGACAGCGAGTGGAAGGCACCGATCACAGGTCTTTCGCCGCAACTCTGCCCGATGGCCCGCAGGATGCTTTCGCAGTCCCTGACGAAGGTAGGGATGTTCTGAGCCATCCGGGGACCTGGAGGGTTCCAACCGTGGCTTCTCAGGTCGAACAGAAACAGGTCGAACCTGTCCAACAGGAGTGTCCAATAAGGCAGATAAGTGTCGATGGCCATGCCACAGCCGTGGCTCAAGAGCAGACGCGGTCCGTCGGGATTGCCGTGCCGCCGGACATAGACCGTGGCACCGTCATCCATTGGCACTTCGAGGACTTTCGAGGCTTTGGGCAGCTGCCAGGATTCAGTCATACCCCAGGTTGCTCTCCAGCGTTGTGGCTATTGGATCGCAGTGCTGCTAGCTGTTAAAGAGGCGGCAGGTCAGGAATCAGGTTTCCGGACACAGGGCATCTGAACCCACAAATGCGACCGTTGCCATGGGAAAGAACCACCTGACAGGAAGCGCATTTGATGTGTCCAGTGATTGTATCAGGGTTAATTTGCCCGTCAAGATGTTGTATTTTGGTGCGGTGGTAACCACTGCCAACCACTCTGGAATAGCCAACCAACCTCCCGCACCAGGGGCGAACGACTTTCGTCTTGCTCCCATCCGCGCATGTACTGGTTCGATAAGACCTGACAACTGAACAACCGGACTGGCACCCTTCACGATCGGCGTATTCCTGTTTTTACGCAGTGGCTGCAGGAGCTGAAATATGGCCAGCGATCACGCCTGCCTGGATGGCCCGGATACCACTCTCCGGAGGCGCATTTCGTTGACACCCTCTCCGGAGCCAGCTTAGACTGGAACTCAGTATCAAATGTGGAAATGAACAATTTTGAGCCCTTTTGACTCTTGCAGAAGGGGCCTGACGAGAATACTTGCAATGGAGAATCGCATGGCATCACTAGCCGAATTGGACCCGCAGATAGCCGCGGCGCTGGAGGGTGAAGACCGCAGGCAACGGGAGTCGATCGTACTCATCGCCTCCGAGAACTATGCCAGCAAGGCTGTATTGGCATCGGGGTCCAGTGTCATAAGCAACAAGTATGCCGAGGGATATCCCGGTCGGCGTTACTACGGTGGCTGCGAACACGCCGACGTGGTCGAGAGCCTGGCCATCGAGAGGGCCAAGGAACTGTTCGGAGCCGAGCACGTAAACGTTCAGCCCCACAGCGGAGCGCAAGCCAACATGGCGGTGTACTTTGCGTTGCTGGAGCCGGGCGACACTGTAATGGGTATGCAGTTGGACCACGGTGGGCATCTCACCCACGGCGCGAAGGTCAATTTCTCGGGAAAGCTCTACAATTTCGTTTCCTACGGCGTGGACCGGGAATCGGAGACTATAGACTTCGACGGGGTTGAGCGACTGGCGCAGGAACACAAGCCGAAGATCATCGTGGCAGGGTATAGCGCCTACCCCCGGGTGATCGACTTCCCTCGTTTCCGGGCTATCGCGGACAGCGTGGGCGCGTACCTGATGGTTGATATGGCCCACATTTCCGGATTGATAGCAGGGGGGGCGCATCCTTCGCCCTTCCCCCATGCGCAGATCGTTACCTCCACGACTCAGAAGAGTCTGCGGGGACCCCGAGGCGGGTTCATCATGTGCACCGAGGAACTGGGCAAGGACATTGATTTCGCCGTGTTTCCGGTGATGCAGGGTGGGCCGATGATGCACACCATCGCCGGCAAGGCGGTCTGCTTTGGCCAGGCTTCGAAGCCGGAGTTCGCCCAGTACGCCCACCAGGTGGTTGAGAACTGCCAGGTGCTGGCGACAGGTCTTTCCGAGGCTGGGATGCGGCTGGTTTCCGGGGGGACGGACAACCATCTCCTGCTGGTTGATGTGACGCCTCTTGGCATCACGGGCAGGCAGGCCGAGCAGGCCCTTGAGGGCGTCGGCATAATAGCAAACAAGAACGCCATACCATTTGATTCCCGTCCGCCCCGCGTGACCAGCGGCCTTCGCCTGGGCACTCCTGCCATTACCAGCCGGGGAATGGGCACCGCGGAGTCAGCGCAGGTGGCTTCCATGGTGGCACGGGTCCTTACCAACATCGGCGACATGGAATTGCAACGCCAGGTGGGCGAAGAGGTGCAGGAACTGACGTCAGGTTTCCCTGTTCCGGGCATCGACGACTAGTTGAGGCGGTTTGAGGCCGATGCTATAATCACTGGGTTTTCGCCAGAATTTTCGACAGTAGGGGAACCGTTGCATCATTACGAGCTTGTAGTCGTTCTCAGCCCTATGATCAGCCCCGACGAGGCGTCGCAGGATTGGGAGAGGATCAAGGGATTCATTACTACCCGCGAAGCAGACATTGTCCACGAGGAACGTTGGGGAACCCGGCGCTTGGCCTACCCGGTCAAGAAGGGGCAGTACCAGTTCCTGGAGGGCAATTACCACCTTACCCGGTTCACAACCGATCGGGCATTCAATAGGGAACTGGAAAACTACCTGAAACTCGATGAGCACGTGCTGCGCTCTCTTGTGACCATCACGCTCTCCGAGGAAGAACTGTCAGCTCACGCCGCGCAAACCCGTGCGCCCCGACCGCCGCGGCCGCCCGCAGGCATGCCCCCTGCCGGAGCGCCCCAGGGGGCCGCTCCAGGTGCCCCGGCGGATGCACCAGCCGCGGGGACGGAGGAGGGCGCAACTGCGCCTGAGCCCGGTGCCGCCGGTGAGACAGCGGAGGCCACGACGGAGGCTATTGCCGGCGTCCCCGAAGGGTCCTCGGAGCCTGTGGCGGAGGTCACGACGGAGGCTGATCCCGGCGCCGCCGGTGTGTCCTCGGAGCCTGTGGCAGAGGCTACGGCTGAGCCTGTTTCCAGCGCCGCCGATGAGGCCGCAGAGGCTGCGACTGAGCCTGTTTCCAGCGCCGCCGATGAGGGTGCAGAGCCTGCGGCGGAGGCACCGGCACCTGAGGAACCCGTACAGCCAGCCGGCGATCCTGAGCCGGAACAGCCGTCGGAATAGCGGGGTCAGCCGTGAACAAGATCATCGTTATCGGAAATTTGGGCCGCGACCCAGAAATGAGATACACACCAAGCGGCCAGGCGGTTACTTCGTTCAGTGTGGCTTCAAGCCGTCGCTACCGCACGGCGGATGGAGAACAGCGGGAAGAAACGGAGTGGTTCAACGTCAGCGCGTTTGGCCGGCTTTCAGAGATCTGTAACCAGTACCTGACCAGAGGCCAGCAGGTATACGTTGAGGGGCGCTTGAGAGGTCGGAGCTATACCGACAGAGACGGTCAGCCACGGTATTCGCTGGACATTATGCTCTCGGAAATGCAGATGCTGGGCCGTCGCGGTGAAAACGAATCCGGTGGCGGTGGCGGCGGAGAGAGCTATGGCGGAGGCCGCGGCATGGGCGACGGAGATCCACCACCTTACGACGACTCAGACGACCTGCCCTTTTAGCGGGCGGCGCAAAGCCAGTTTCAGCCCTAAAGGAATCGAAGAAATATGACAACAGAATCCACCAGCAGGCCGGCCTATGGACAACAGGGAGGCCGTCCACCAGGCGGCCCGGGGGGACGCCCCGGCGGAGGACCGGGTGGCCGTCCAGGCGGACGCCCCGGCGGGCGCCCACGAGGGCGATTCGTGCCCAGGCGCAGGGTATGCACCTTCTGCGTAGAGCACATAAAGATCATCGACTACAAGGACATCGACAAGATTCGCCGGTTCGTATCGGACCGGGCGAAGATTGAACCCCGGCGCCGTACCGGTGTGTGCGCGAAGCACCAGCGGGCGCTCCGGATAGCGATACATCGGGCGCGGCATATAGCGCTCATCCCATTTGTGGCACACCATTCCTTCCCGACTATACGTCGCTGAACATTTGCCTCACTTTCGTCTTACAGGTCAGGAGTCTGCTCCAAACGCTGCAGCAGCTTTCCTGCTTGCGCCGCGGGGTTCACGCCCTTTGGAAGGGGCGCTGAGGGTGATCCATGGCCCTTGCCAGGCTTAGCGGCCGCTTCGGAAATGCCGGAAGCCGTGCCGACCGGCGGCGGCGATCCCGTTCCGGATCAGGAGAGGGCGACGGACCGGAAACTTCCAGCCCTGAGGAGAGACGCGAACGCCGGCGACGGTTCTGGTCCGTGGGGATCGGCGTCTTTCTGCTCCTGATAGTCTTCGGGGTTGTGATATTCGGATACTTCTGGGAATTTTTCCGCCCTCCCAGGGTTTGGGCGGGCAGCGTCAATAACGTCGAATTCACGATGGGTGACCTGGTGCAGCGCATTAGAGTGCTGCAGGGCGTCAATCGATATGAGGGCGGCCGGGTGGACCTGAGTACGGTGCCCTTTGAGTACCTGCAAAACCTGGTCAATGTGGAAATCCTGAGGCAAGCAGCTCCGGAGCTCGGTATTGATCCCAGCGACGAGGCAATTGAGAACGAGTTGCGCAGGAGGTATACACCCACAGTCCCTGAAGGGCAGGAAGTTGACCCAGGTCAGCTTGACCGGGAGTTCCGAAACAATTACCAGACATTCCTCACGGCGACCGGGTTGACCGACTCGGAATTCCGGGTGATCGTCGAGGAGGAAATCACGGAATTTGGGCTGTTCCTGTTGATGGGCCAAGAGATTGAGAGCCCGCAGACTCATGTGGAAGTCCGTTGGATTAGACTGTCTATTGATCCGAGCGAATCCGGTTCCAGCGGCCTGTTGCCAGACCAGGTGGCACAGCGATTGGAGGTGGAGCCCTTCGAGACGGTAGCCCGTGAGGTTAATCGTTCCGCCGGATACTCCGATCCCTCCGGCTACGTTGGCTGGGTGCCCGAGGGCGCTTTCCCCAACCTGGACCGCCTGATGTACGGAGACGAGGAGCGCGGGGCTGCGGCGCTGTCTCCCGGCGAGGTGAGCAGCCCCCTTTACGCCCGGGACGGGATCTTTATCGTGGAAATACTGTCCGGCCCCGAAGTAAGGGAATTAAACGAGCGGATGTCAGTCAAGCTCGCCCTGGAAAAGGCCGAGGAATGGAAGAACAAGGCACTGCAGGAAGGCACCTCCAACGGAACTGTGAAGATGCACTTTGACAGCAACCTCTACGAATGGGTCGCGAATCAGGTATTCGTAACCGCGCCTCGTGTGCCCGTTACGGGCCAGTCTGGTCAGCCGGCTATTGGGCAATGACAAGTTCGCCGAGCATCAACGTGGGCCTGATGGGGCTGGGAGTCGTGGGCGGCGGAGTTGCCGACGCTCTCCTTCAGAACCCGTCACCGGTGTCCGAACGTGTCGGGCGCGCGGTCAATTTGCGGCGGGTGCTGGTGCGTGACACGTCCCGTTCCCGGGACGTAGAGGTCCCTCCCGGGTTGCTGACGACCGACGCGGGCGAAATACTGGACGATCCGGAAATAGACATCGTAGTCGAGGTTATGGGAGGGTCAGACCCCGCGGCCGACTACTTCCGAAGGGCACTGGAGTCGGGCAAGCACCTGGTCACCGCCAACAAGGAAGTCATGGCCAAAAATGGCGTGGACCTGTTGGAACTAGCTCAGGCCAACGGAGTGACCCTTCGGTTCGAGGCCAGTGTCGGTGGTGGAATACCCATAGTCGGCTGCTTGATGAATGAACTGGCCGCCAACGATATTTACCACATCCGCAGCATCATTAACGGCACCACGAATTTCATCCTGACCAGGATGGCTCTTCAAAAGGCGCCCTTCGCCGAGGCATTGGCCGAAGCCCAGGGACTGGGGTACGCCGAGTCAGATCCCACCAATGACGTCGAGGGGATCGACGCCGCCTACAAGCTGACCGTGCTGGCGACATTGGCCTATGGACGCCGCTTCCGGCCCGAGCATGTGTATCGGCAGGGAATTTCCGCTCTTGAACCGCAAGACTTCCGCTATGCCGAGGAATTCGGCTTTGCCATAAAATCACTGGCCATTGCGGATATCCAGGATGGCGAGGTCCAGCTGCGGGTATATCCGGCCCTGGTTCCAGCGGAAAACATGCTTGGCAACGTGAATGGCGTGTACAATGCGGTTGAGGTCCACGGTAGCCTGACCGGGCGGGTTCTGTTTCACGGCATGGGTGCGGGGCGCGGTCCAACCACCAGCGCGGTGCTGGGAGACCTCGTCGCAACTGCGCGCTTGATGAGCCGAGAGACTTCACCTGCGGGCCCGAGGCATTTCCAGGAGCAGGCTGCAGTGCGATCCATTGGCAGCGTTTTTACGAGGTATTACATTCGCTTGATTGTGGCCGATCAAGCCGGGGTGCTGGCACAGATCGCGAGAGCCCTGGGGGACGAGGGTATCAGCATCGCCTCGGTGCTGCAGAAAGACACCGATCTCGAATCCCAAAGCGCCGAGATCGTAATTATGACCCACCCGGCGCAGGAATCGTTCGTTCAGCGGGCCCTGCTGTCTATCGGCAACCTGGAACCGGTACGCCGCATCGGCAACATGCTCAGGATCGAGGAATAACGTACTCCGGAACAGGACCCTTCATTGTCATTGATAAGGAATTCGTGAGGGCGGAATGGGCGTTGGCGTACTGAAAACCTACCGTGACCTGTTGCCTGTCACCGACGCCACACCCATGATCACCCTGGGAGAGGGCGATACTCCTCTGGTCAAATCCAACCGACTGGCAGCGGAGTTGGGTTGCCCAGAACTGTATTTCAAGCTGGAGGGCTGCAACCCCACGGGCTCTTTCAAGGACCGGGGAATGGTTGTGGCCATCGCAAAGGCGCTTGAAGAGGGTAGTCGCGCGATAATGTGCGCCTCAACCGGCAACACCAGTGCCTCTGCCGCAGCGTTCGGTGCTTACAGCGGCCTGCCCGCGCTCGTGATCATTCCGAGGGGCGAGGTCGCCATGGGCAAGCTGGCCCAAGCCATGGCTTACGGTGCCAAAATAATCATGGTTAACGGTAATTTCGATACCGCCTTTCAACTGGTCCGCACTTTCACGAGCAAGCACGAGGTAACGCTGGTAAATTCGGTGAATCCCTATCGCCTGGAAGGCCAGAAGACAGCTGCCTTCGAGATAGTGGATACCCTCGAGGACGCGCCTGACTACCTTTTCATTCCAGTGGGCAACGCGGGCAACATAACCGCCTACTGGAGGGGGTTCAAGGAATACCATGAATTGGGGCGCAGCAAAACCCTGCCCAAAATGATGGGATTCCAGGCGGAAGGCGCGGCTCCGATCGTCCGTGGTGAGCCGGTAGCCAATCCGCAGACCATCGCCTCAGCGATTCGCATCGGCAACCCGGCCAGCTGGAAGGGAGCCCTGGATGCACGCGACAGCTCTGGCGGCACCATTGACATGGTGTCCGACGATGAAATACTGGAGGCGTACCGGCTTCTGGCTTCCCACGAGGGTATTTTCTGCGAGCCGGCATCTGCGGCGTCGTTTGCCGGACTGGTCAAGCTGCACAAGCAAGGCCTGGACCTTTCGGAGAAGCGAGTAGTCTGCATATTTACCGGCTCAGGACTCAAGGACCCCGATCTGGCCGTTTCCAGCGTTACTCCCCATACCGTCGTCGTCGAGCCGACCCTTGAGGCTGTGGAGGCCGTCGCGCTTTCCTGATCCCGAACCCCGGCCTATCGCCAAACTCATAGCCGCTGAGGAGGCTATCACGGTCGAGAACAACCGCATTCAGCAGGCTGTGGCCACTATTCTGGAGGCCATCGGCGAGGACCCGAAACGGGAGGGCCTGGAGCAGACGCCAGCGCGCGTGGCTCGCATGTACCAGGAACTTTTCTCAGGGGTTGGGTCCCGAGTTGAGGACGCCATAGATGCGATATTCGAGACGGATGCCGATGATCCGGTAGCCATCTCTCAACTCCCCTTCTACTCTATGTGCGAACATCACCTGCTACCCTTTTTCGGGCAGGCCAGGATAGGATACTTCCCGCAAGGGAAGATCGCGGGAATCAGCAAATTGGGCCGCGCTCTTGAGATTGCGGGGGCCCGGCCGCAGGTTCAGGAAAGGCTCACCGCAGAGGTAGCGGACGCCGTGGCAACCGTCCTTCAGCCTCGTGTGGTCATTGTAGAGTTGGAGGCGGAGCACCTCTGCATGTCCATGCGCGGCATCAGCAAACCGGGTACGAAGATGCTTACCAAGGCCGTCCGAGGAACGTCGGCCAGCAATGAGGACAGAGAGACATTACTAAACTTAATGCACAACAGTTGACGCACCCCGCGGATGCCTTGACGTCCTTCCGGGACGCTGGGGACGGATGGGACTCTCTCCTAGCAGAGTCGCCAGTTTCCTGCCTATTCCTTTCTCCGCAGTGGCAGGAGGTCTGGTGGAACAATTTCGGTGGCCAGCGGGAAATGACCGGGTTTACGCTGTCTTCCCCTGACGGCGCTATAGGCGGCATTGCTTCCTTAGCTCTTTTTGGTGATTCGCTGGGATTCGTTGGCTCCCCGGACACATTTGACTATAACGACTTCCTGATACGCCCCGGGTTTGAAGAGGCCTTCTACCCCGCGCTGCTGGATATAGTGGAGGGCTGGGATTGGAGCGAACTCAGACTTGATTCCCTGATAGAGCATTCCCCGACTCTGATTCACCTTCCCGACCTGGCCCGTGCGAGAGGCTACACGGTGGAAGTGGAATACGAGGACGTAACCTCGGGCCTTCCTTTGCCAGCCGACTGGGACCAGTATCTGGCGCTGCTTTCCAAGAAAGACAGGCACGAGCTGCGCCGGAAACTGCGCCGTCTGGACACGCAGACCGAATGGCGCTGGGTCTGCCATACGAACCCCGACGCAGTGATGGAAAACTTCGATACGTTCCTGGCTTTGATGCGGATGAGCCGGACCGACAAAGAGGAGTTCATGACTCCGGAGCGCGAACAGTTTTTCCGCGCTCTCGCACGTCGGATGGCGGAGTTGGACCGCATCCGCCTGTTCATGATGGAAATGGATGGCTCGACGGCCGCAGCCAGCTTGTGCTTCGACTATGGCCAGGAACGCCTGTTGTACAATAGCGGATATGATCCGGACCTTTCCTATTACAGCGTGGGGCTGTTGCTCCACGCCATGTGCGTGAGAGACGCCATAGAACAGGGGATTGAGTATTTCGACTTTCTGAGAGGGCCAGAGCCATACAAGGCGCATCTTGGCGGTCAGCAGAAGAGTCTTTACAGAATGGTGGTGAAGCGAGCTTGAGCCTCGAGCGAGCAGCGTTTATTTCGTTCCACGCCTGCCCTCTGGCGGCGCCTGGACAAGGCAAGTCGGGGGGGATGAACGTGTATGTCCGGGAACTTTCCAGGGCCATGGGAGACTCCGGCATTCCGGTTGACATCTTCACCAGAGAGCATGAGGGAGTTCAGGAAAAAGTAGCGTGGATCGCCCCAAATGTGAGGGTCATCCACCTACCGGGTGGACCCAATGAGGCAGGGGTGGCTGAGCTTTTCGTTCATCTACCCCGTTTTTTGGAAGAAGTGCAGGCGTTCCGCGAGCAGGAACGCCTGGAGTATGACATAGTTCATTCTCATTACTGGCTTTCGTCTTGGGTGGGGCAACGCTTGGCCAAGGGATTGGGCATTCCGCACGTGGTTACATTCCACACCCTTGCCCTGATCAAGATGCAATCTCGCGCCGGGGAAGTAGAGCCTGATGAGCGTGGGGAGGTGGAACGGGAGGCGATGCTGAATGCCGATCGCATAATCGCCTTCAGTGGCCACGAAAGAGATGCAATGGCCAGGCTTTACGGCGCTGACCCCTCACGGGTGATGCTGGCGCCCTGCGGGGTCGATCTGACAAAATTCCGCCCCATGGACCAGAAAGAAGTCCGGCGCAAGCTGGGGCTGAACGGAGAAAAACTCCTTCTCTACGTCGGCCGAGTGGAGCCCTTGAAGGGGCTAGACCTTCTGGTGGAGACCGCGGCGCAGATGGAGGCAGAAGGGGAAAACGTACGGATGATGGTAGTGGGCGGAGGCGGCCCCGGAGAACCCGAGACCGACCGAGTCCGACGTCTCGCCGAGGAACGCCATGTGGACGACTTGATTGAATTCGTGGGCCGGGTCGACCACGATGAACTACCCCTTTACTACAATGCCGCCGATGTCTGCGTGGTGCCTTCCTACTACGAAAGCTTTGGGCTTGTTGCACTCGAATCGATGGCTTGCGGAACACCGGTGGTGGCAACACGGGTTGGAGGTCTGCCCACCCTGGTGCATCACGGCCACACGGGCTATCTCAAGTCTTGGCGATGCCCAGAGGCTTTTGCCAACTCCGTCGAGATGATAATCTCGAGCGAGCGTCTTCAGGAAAGCTTGGGAACTGCGGCGAGGCGCCGGGCTGAAATGATGAGCTGGCCCAATGTCGCTTCCATGATTTCCGATGAATATCGCGCGCTAAGTACCGCCGGGTAATGTATTCCGGAACCCTTAAATGAACTATTCTTTCCTGTCCTTTGATTTAGCCGCACAGGTCGCGCCGCCATTCGCGGCGCGGTTCCCTTCTTCCCTTGTGGATGGATATGGAGCTTGCTTGTCCCACCGGTCAGGCCCGTTGAGACTGTGAACTCTCCACAGCAAACCACAATCCATCGAAATACCAACGGGATAGGGTCAGCGCGCGGAAGACTCTAGTGAGACGAATCGCCCGTCACTTTCAACGCACCTTGGTTGCAGGTTTCCTGGTGATGCTTCCAATTGCTATCACCGCCCTTGTGTTGAAGTTCATCTTCGACCTACTAACCCCGATACTTCAGCCTCTTACCGACTTGCTGCCTGGTCCTGACTTGTATGGCACAGGACTGGTCGCTCTTCTGATCGTGATATACGTGGTTGGGCTGGTGGCCGCCTTTGTTGTTGGCCGCCGGCTAATTGGTCTGGCTCACAGGGCCATGGAGGTGATTCCTGTCGTAAAGGGGATCTACAGTACCACCCGGACCGCCGTCGAGTTGATTTCAAACAGCAACCGCCTTACCAGCACTAACGGCACTAATGGCACCAACGGTACTGACGCCACCGAGCGGTACAGCGGCGCGGTGCTGATAGAATTCCCAAGGCCGGGCATACGCTCCATTGGGTTGGTAACTTCTCAGATGTTCGATGCTGAAGGACAAGAAGTGCTGGCCGTCTTTGTTCCCACCACTCCTATTCCCTCGTCCGGGTACTTGGTGATTGTGCCGTCCAGCCAAGTGACTCGACTGGATATGTCGGTTGAGGAAGCGATGTCGGTTGTCATATCCGGTGGGATACTTTCCGAGAAGATGTTTCAGCGCTCCGGATTCGTGGCCCGTTCCACAGAAAGCGGTGACATGTAGTATCAGTGCGTAAGAACACTGGGAAAAGCGTAACCGCGTATTCTATCTGAGTACTGGTGCCGCGCAGATAGATTGCTTTGTGCCAGCAATACCTTGCCAAGGCTTATAGCCGAGATTTAACATAGTTGCTGGGTTTACTCAGAGGGCACCTGGCCGCTGGCCTTGACCTGTACATCAGGGATAGATTGAAATAGCTATAGCCACTGGTGGCGGGACGGAAAAGGGCCGGAATGCAAAGTTCTTGTCCCGCAGGCGTCAGAGTCGGCCACAGGGCCGGTGCCGCAGGGCTAAACGGCTTTCGAAAGTATGCCTGTGTTTCGCAATATGCTGGGACTTTTTGGGGCCAGATGATTTGGCCTTGTGAGGGAAACGGAGACTTTTGACAGTAGACTATGGCTGTAGCAGAGAGTTGAGATTTCAAGGCTACTATAAGGCTCCAGTTATCCTGGCACCTCAACACGAAGGTCGAAAACGGGGACTTTACGGTCCGCTGGGTGGGTCCGGCCCTACCCAGCGGACTTCTTTTGCGTTCTCGTGCTGGTAGAACCGTGGATACTGAACATGTGGACCGCGCTTCATTTCTGGGAGGTTGCTAACTATGCAGGAAACACCACAGCGGGTATTGGTCGTGGTACCGCACCCCAACGACTCTGAATTCTGGTGCGCCGGTACTATCGCACGCTGGATAAACGAGGGAGCGGTAGTTCGCTACGTAGTCTGCACAGACGGTGGCAAGGGCACGACCGACCCAGCAGTATCCGGTTCGGAGTTGGCCTCCAGGCGGGAACGTGAGCAGGCCGAGGCTGCGAAGGAACTTGGGGTGCACGAATTGGTCTCACTGGGACGGACTGACGGAACCCTTGAGGACACCGACGATTTACGAAGGGAACTCGTTCGACAGATTCGACAGGTCCGGCCCGATGTGGTGATCTGCCCGGAGCCATATCGAAAGAACCTGGTGTGGCACCGGGACCACCGAATCACCGGGCAGGTTACCCTCGACGCGGTCTTTCCATGCGCTCGCGACCACCTGCATTTCGAGGAACTCTGGCGGGACGAGGGCCTCGAGCCACACAAGACCGGAATTGTGCTGTTCTGGGGAACCGAGACGCCAAATGCCTACGTCGGAATCGATTCCTCACTGGATTCAAAGACTAGAGCGATCAAGGCTGGCGGGAGCCGGGTTGCTGGTCGCTCAAATGATGAAATCGACGAGTTTGTTCGTCGAAATGGCCAAGAAAGCACCGGTGATACAGGCGAAAGCTTCGGAGAAGCCTTCCGAAGGATCAACTTCCGAGTCTGATCGGCGAAGCCGGGCCAGGGTGCGTATTAAGGAGCGCGCCGCGTTGAGCGAAGAGCTATAGCGGCGTTCCCTCATTTCTCAGCATTGCGGTCCTCAGGAATGGCAATGCTGGAGCCCCATAGGATAGCAGCTGATCGTGGAAGTCCTTCAGTGAGTAGCGGTCACCCTGCATTTGCCGGTAGTCTTCCCGCAGCTTCAGAATCATCAGTTTGCCCAGCGTGTAGTTCAGGTAGCCAGGGTCGAAGGTTCCTCTCAGAGCTTCGCGCCGGGCCGGGTGCTCACCCATATAGGCGTTCTCAACAAAAATCCTGGTCGCTTCATCGACCGTCATATTGCCGGTGTGCATGGCCATGGAACACATGTACCGGCAATTCCTCACCAGCGCCTCCAGCAGTTGCGTGAGCAGCAACTCGGGACGGCCACGGCCGTATTCCGTCTCCACCATCATCTGCTCGGTGTAGTGCGCCCATCCCTCGGTGAAGGCGTATGAGGTGGCGGTGCGGTTTACCAGCGGCAGATTCCTTCCGTAACGGTTGTGGAGATGATGCACGAAGTGACCGGGATAGACCTCGTGGATTGAAATGATTTTCAGCGTACTGTAGTCGAACTTAGACAGCCATTCCTCTGACTGTTCCGCCGTCCAGTGTTCTTCCACAGGCGTGACGTAATAGAAAGACTCGGTTGCCCGGGTTTCCAGGGCCCCGGCGCTGTCCATGGCCGCAAAGGCATAACGCATGTAGGCGGGTGTCTCCACCACCTGGCAGCGGTCTTCTGACGGAATTGAAATGATGTCAAAATCCAGGAGAGACTGCCGTATGTCCTCCAATAGCTCTCGCGTGTCGGGAATCAGGCCCTCGGCGGAAGGATGGTAGCGGCTGTTGTTGTCCACAATCTCTTGCACGGACTTGCCAGGAGCAATTGAGGCAGCCACCTCCTTAATCCGGGCCAGGTTATCCTCGAGGTTAGCCTGTCCCACCGCCTCTACACGAGACAGCGGCAAGTCAAGCCCTTCCCCCGTGGACAGCATTCTTGAATATAGGTGATCGCCAATTGCAAAAGAATTGTCGGCTGTCCCCCTGCGCAATTTCAGCTGTTCAACGAATTCATCAAGGGCCGTCGCGGCAGTTTCGATCGCTGTCCGGAAGTCCTCGGCAATTCCGCGGTCCGAGACCTCGCTGGCGAATGCCGACAAGTCATTGCGATAAAAATGCGCCATTCCGCCATAGCTCTCTACGCTCATATCCACCATATGGCGAGACAGGTCGTCCCTGCGCGTGGCGTGCAGTGTCTGCAGGAAGTCAGGCACTTGTTTGAGGGCTGAGGTGGCGGACCGCAGCCGGTCCTCCAGGGGGGCGTAGTCTCGGCGCACGTACCCACCCACGTTGAGAAACCCAGCCTGGCGCATGGGGTTGTTCTCCAAGGGCCTCATTTCCTCGAAAGTAAAGAGTTCCCTTTGTAGAAACAGTTCCAGCATTCTCCAGGAAAGCGTTTGATCGGCGGTCAAAGATGAAGTGTCAAGCGAGCGCAGTTTGCTCAGGCTTTCCCTTATTTGCACTTCGCGCCTCCTGACACTGGACTGGGAAAGATCCGGGAGGCGCCCGTCATACTCATGCCGCCCGATGCGGGATCCCGTCGTGGGATAGAAATCCCAGTGTTCGGTTATCAGGCGTTCCGAAATCTCGTCCAGGAAAGCCGCCGAACTCCCTCCGGTTTCGCCTGTGTGTTCTGTCATTGTCCCGCTCCCCAATTGCAGCTATGAGGTCATAGATAGCGAGACGGGCGGCCTGACTAAGTTGGCCGCCCGCCCTGCAACTTTGCGATGCGTAACGAATCCGGGCTCCTTACAGCACCTCGCTGATCTGGAACTGTGGCGAGATGTCGGTGTAGTTCTTGATGTCGCCAAGTATTTCCCGGCCGTGGGTCTTGAAACCCTCGTGCACTTCGTCCTCGGTGTTGAAATACATTGTGGCCATGGCGACAAATGGGGCCGGGGCGTTCGGGTCCGCAGCCGAGACCCCTTTCTCCAGTTCACTGCGTTGCAGGCCCATGGAGTCCAGGAGACGGTGGACAGTTTCCATATGCGGGCCCGTCCAGTAATCGAAATTGAACGATTTGCCCTCATCGTTAGGGTACAGTACGGTGACCTTAATCATTCTTGGATACTCCTTGCAAACTGATAGAGGCCGTGCTGTTTAGAAACAGCCGCCCTTGTTTCAGGGCCAGTGTACATTCAGCCCAGCACGCTGGCAACGCTTATCCAGAGCGGCGTAATGTGCCCAGTTTGATAGAATACTTGTGCCCTGCAGATCGTTGGCCCAGGATTGAGTTTTGATTTTTCAACCCAATTTTAGATTTGGTCTCATTTTGACCCTAGGCGCCATTCTCGTTGTGCTGCCGCTGTTGACAGCGTGCGTGTCGGATGCCGAAGAACCGATCGATCCCGGCGATGCGGATGAGCTGGCCTTGGTTTGGGAGGCCTGGTATTCCCTGCACGACAATTACGCAGCCCCAGGCGCGTTGAGGCAGGGAGCTGTGGCGGGGGGTGCTATGGAGCGCATCCTGGAGTTGGGAGAACTTGAACCCTACCCGTTCCTCACCGATTTGGGCAGAATGCGAGGACAGGTTCCTGCTTCAGTTCCTGCCGGGCTTACCGATGTGTGGCGAGCGACCGGAATATACCGTCAGGCCAACCCTGGGGCGGAGCCGGATGAGGTGTCCAATATGCTCATCAGGGGACTGGTGGGCGGACTGCCAGATCCGGGTGCGGAATATCTGACGTCGGACCAACTGCCGGAGGCCCTGGAACGGCTGCAGAGCAGTACAGAGGCAACGTACATCGGGATCGGGGCGCAAGTTGGGTTGCGGGAGGGCCGAATTCTTCTTGCCCCGTTTAACGACTCCCCAGCAGAAAAAGCGGGAATCGAACCTGGCGACACTCTCCTTGCGATTGACGGAGTACCAGTGGGAGACGCCACTCCTCCGGAGGTGGGTGATCGGATTAAGGGCGAAGAGGGCACCAAGGTACTACTCAGTCTGCAACGATCCGGTCACGACGAGCCGTTGGACCTCGAGGTTTATCGCGGAAATGTGGAGCCGCCCACGTTGTCCAGCAGACTCACGCCGGGCGGCATCGGGTACATTAGAGTCCACTTATTTCGCGACAACACCGGTCGACAGGTGTTCGACGCACTGGAACGACTCAAGCAAGTGGATATGCTGGCGCTTATCCTGGATCTTCGAGGCAACCCGGGGGGATCCGTTGAAGCCGCAGCAGAGGTGGCCGGGCAATTTCTGCCACCGGGCGAACTGTTCCGGCTAGTCGAGGACAGGGACGGAATACGCAGCGAACATCGATTCACGGATGACCAAAACCGGCTTTCCATAGATGATTTGCTGGTCGCCACACTGGTCGACGATCGGACAACCGGTGTGGCCGAGGCGGTGGCCGCTGCATTGCAGGAGGCCGGAAGAGCCGCGGTCATAGGGGTCCCGACTTTTGGAGAGGGATCGAGCTATGAATTCGTCGAACTCAGTGATGGATCGGCAATTTACATTCCCGTCTCACGCTGGTACACACCCGAGGGTACGTGGGTTGGCGAGAACCCAGTCCAGCCTGATGTCCTGGTTGAGTCTGGTGAGATGCAGTTCAGCACAGCCTACGAGTACCTGGACAGCCGTCTGCCGTTGTTCCGCTAGGCGGCAGCGCACTGGATTGAGTCAAGAATCTCGTCAGGTTGGGCAGACTTCAAACAAAAAGACCGCGCCCCAGTTCTCTGGGGCGCGGTCCCTTCTTTGCAATAACCTCGTCTTACGCTGCCTGTTCCTCTTCCTGGCACCGTAGGCAGACAAAAGTGCTGCGGTCCTCGGGAAGAATATCCACGTTGACGTTGCGACGCCGGTTGCACACCGAGCAGGTTACTGACTCGGTTACAGGCTCCGGCGGAGGTGGGGGAGCCGCAACCGAGGCGGCGCCCCGGAATCCCTGGTAGTCCGGGTTGCCCTCTTTTATCCGGAGGAATCGCTCCCTGTCCTTGCGACCCATGGCACTCCTCCAAACGCCTGCAGGTT
Source organism: Dehalococcoidia bacterium (assembly GCA_965215675.1). Taxonomy (GTDB): domain Bacteria; phylum Chloroflexota; class Dehalococcoidia; order Lucifugimonadales; family UBA3495; genus VXOI01. Next base: position 2,037,466 of record OZ244112.1, read on the forward strand.
TTGGTTACTTGACTTCGACGACGGCTCCGGCTTCCTCGAGCTTTGCCTTCACCGAGTCGGCTTCGTCGCGCGGCACAGATTCCTTGACGGCGGCAGGAGCGGATTCCACCAGTTCCTTGGCCTCGCGCAGTCCGAGGGAGGTGACTTCCCGGACGGCCTTAATGACGTTGATCTTGTTAGGTCCGATTTCCTGGATGTGGACCTCGAACTCGGTCTTTTCCTCCTCCGCAGGAGCGGCGGAGGCGTCACCACCGGCCGGGGCGGCGGCAACAGCAACAGGGGCGGCTGCGGTCACGCCGAATTCTTCTTCCAGAGATTTGACCAGCTCGGCCAAGTCAACGACATTCATTTCCTTGATTGCGCTGATTAGTTCATCTTTAGTCAAAGCCATCTCTCGTTTCCTCGTTCTTGATTTTTTGTGCTAGGAGTGCGTTACTCGTTTTCCAGCTGGCTCATTCGTGCGCGCAGGACGTTGTCGAGGCTTTGAACTGGTCCATTGAGAGCCCCGACCAGCCGAGACATGGGCGCCTGCATTTGGGCGAGCAGAATGGCAAGCATCTGAGGCTTGGGGGGCAAGGTTGCCAGGCGGGCGACTCCGTCCGTACCGAGGGCGGTTCCCTCGCCCATTACTGCCCCGCGAATAGTGAAGGTATTGGCGTTGGCCCGGGCGTAGTCAGAAATCGTCTTGGCGGCCGCAGCCGGGTCGTCGTAGCCGAATGCAACGGCGGTGGGCCCCTGAACGAACTCCTTTACCTGGGGCATTCCGGCTTGGTCCGCGGCAAGGTACATCAGGGTGTTCTTGACCACCGTAAACTCGATACCCCCGGCTCGCATGGCGCGCCGCAGTTCTGTCATCTGGTTAACCGTGGTGCGAGTGTAGTCTGCGCCAAATGTGATCGTGCTGCGTTCCAGCCGGTCCTTCAGCTCCTCCACCCGGTTGAATTTTTCCTCTGTTGGCAACATTCACCTCCCACGAAAAAATGATCGTCAAAAACCCTGCGCAGACGTAAGACGCGGCGCAGGGTTTATTTGCTCCCTGATGGTTATCGTCGCGCCTCGGCGGGCGGCCTGGCCATTATCCCCGGAGGGACCCGCTGTCTCTGGCGTACAGTATTAAATTGTGGCTAAAGGCTAACCGATTAGTCCTCAGGGCGCAAGGCCTGTAGGGTGGCCAGGTCCAGCAAGATGCTCGGGCCCATACTCGAGGTTAGATAAGCCGAGCGGAAATATTGGCCCTTCAAAGCGGCGGGGCGGTCTTGACTGATGGCGTATGTCAGCGTGGCGAGGTTGCCCAGCAGCATGTTGGTCTCAAAGCTTATCTTTCCGATTGCGCAATGGATGATGGCCGTCCGGTCGGTCCGGTATTCTGTGCGGCCACCTTTCGCTTCCTGGATGGCGCGTGGCAAGTCCTGAGGTTGCACCATAGTGCCTGAACGGGGGTTGGGCATCAGGCCACGGCGTCCCAGAATTCGGCCGAGCTTGCCGATCTTGGGCATCACCTGCGGTGTGGCAAGTCCGATGTCGAAGTCGACCCAGCCTCCCTCGATGCGCTCGATCAATTCGTCTTCACCCACGAAATCAGCGCCGGCCTGACGTGCGATTTCACTGCCATCGGAGCCAGTGAACACGAGCACCCGCATCGTTTTTCCGAGACCGTGGGGCATGCTTACCACGCCGCGGACCATCTGGTCGGCGTGGCGAGGGTCGACATTTGTCCTCAAATGGAACTCGACCGTCTCGTCGAATTTGGCGGTAGAGACATCTTTCAAGAGCTCAATCGCTTCTTCGGGGCTGTACGGTCTTTCCGGTTCAACCCGTACTGCAACATTGCTGTAGCGTCTACTTCTGCTGGGCATGTTCTAATCTCCCGAAATCTGTATGCCCATGCTACGGGCGGTGCCTTCGATGATCAACATGGCTTCGTCGACGGTCCCCGCGTTGAGATCGGGCAGCTTGGTTTGCGCTATCTCACGGAGGGCGTCTCTGCTGATAGTGCCCACGCGAGCCTGACGAACGTCGGAGGACCCGCGATCCACGCCCGCTGCTTTGCGCAACAGGTCGGAAGCCGGCGGTGTTCGGGTCAAAAAGGAGAAGGAACGGTCTTCGTAGACGGTCAGGTGCACCGGAATGATGGTCCCCGCTGCATTGGCAGTGCGGGCATTGTATTCCTTGACGAAGCCCATGATATTGACGCCGTGCTGACCGAGTGCGGGCCCGACCGGCGGCGCCGGGCTGGCTTTTCCTGCTTCCAGTTGCAGTTTGATGATTGCGCGAATTTTCTTCGCCACTTGGTACTCCTAAGATGACCCCTGTCGTCCGCGTTGACCGCAGCCGACGGTGACAGTGCGTTAGATGCGTTCGACCTGCAGAAAGTCCAACTCAACGGGGGTTTCCCTTCCGAAGAACGAAACCAGTACACGCACCTTGCCCTTGCTCTCGTCGACGTCGTTTATGGCACCGATGAAGTCGACGAATGGGCCTTCGGTGATGCGGACCGTCTCTCCCTGCTCAAGGGCTATCTTTACCCTGGTGGAATCCGATTCCACCTGGCGGAGGATGTCCTCGATCTGCTTGTCCTCAAGTGGTACTGGTTTGGGGCGGCTGTCCCGCTCGTCTTCCGTGGAGACGAAGCCGGTTACGCCGGGAGTATTGCGGACGGCGTACCAACTCTCATCATCCATGCTCATCTGAACCAGGATATATCCCGGAAACAGCTTTTTGCGTTCTGAACGCCGCTTGCCGTCCTTGAAAACAACCTCTTCCTCGGTGGGCACCAAGACCTGTTTTATGCGGTCTTCCATGTCCAGGCTGTTGATTCGGAGGTTGAGATTCTTTTCTACCAAGTCCTCTTGGCCCGAGTAGGTATGCACTATATACCAGCGCATATCCTCGGGTTGTTCTTCAATAGTCGAAATGTCGTTGGCGTTCGTCATGCGAACCTTCCCGACTGATGAATCACGCCCCCAGCCCGTATCGCAGGCGGGGGGCGGTTGCTACGTGGCAGTGGGTCGTCTGCGGCCAAGTTTATCCTAGAGTCCAAAGATCACCCGGTTGAACAGCTCCCCAAATATTCGGTCGAGGCCGCCCAAGAAGAAGCCCGCCGCTATTGAGAGAACGATGACCACCATGGTCAGGCGGGCAGTTTCCTCACGGCTGGGCCAGAAGCACTTCCGCAGTTCGTCGTATGTCTCCCGCAGGAACTGAACGGGAGTTACACGGACGCCCCCTGATGGCGCGAGAATTCGCTGGGCGCGCGAACCGGCCCTGGCCATTGTGCTACCTCACTTCGCGGTGGGTGCGGTGGCTGCGGCAGCGGGAGCAGTACTTCTTCAGCTCCAGCCGCTGCGGATCGTTGCGGCGATTCTTCATGGACGTGTAGTTACGTTCCCGGCAGTCGCCGCACTGCAGGGTGATGATCTGTCGGATATCGGCGTTCTTTCTTGCCATGCTAGTCCATCACCTCGATTATCACGCCGGACCCCACGGTGCGGCCGCCCTCCCGGATGGCGAAACGCATACCGCTTTCCAAGGGCACCGGGGACATCAATTCAATGTCCATCTGCACGTTGTCGCCGGGCATCACCATTTCCACTCCCTCGGGAAGACCTATGGAGCCGGTGATGTCGCTGGTGCGGATGTAGAACTGTGGCTTGTAACCGCTGAAGAAGGGGGTATGGCGTCCGCCCTCGTCCCTGCTCAGCACGTATACTTCGGCCTTGGCCTTGGTGTAGGGCCGCATGGAACCGGGCTTCACCAGCACCTGTCCACGCTCAACCTCGTCGCGGTCCACGCCGCGCAGCAGGACGCCCACCGCATCGCCAGCGACCGTCTCGTCCAGCTGCTTGTGGAACATCTCGAGTCCGGTGGCAACGGTGGCCCGGGTGTCCCCGAACCGGATGATCTCCACCGGTTCGCCCACCTTGATGGTGCCACGCTCCACACGGCCCGTCACCACGGTACCGCGGCCCTTTATGCCGAATACGTCTTCGATGGGCATCAGGAAGGGGAGTTCAGTGGCACGCGGAGGGATCGGAATCCACTCGTCCATGGCGTCAACTAAGTTGATGACACTCTGTTCGTACTCCGGGTCGCCCTCAAGGGCCTTGAGTCCGCTGACCCGGACGATCGGCGTGTCGTCGCCGGGGAAGTCGTAGCGATTGAGGAGGTCCCTGATTTCCAGCTCCACCAATTCCAGGAGTTCCTCGTCGTCCATCATGTCGACCTTGTTCAGGGCGACCAGAATGCGGGGCACTTCCACCTGGCGGGCCAGAAGAATGTGCTCACGGGTCTGCGGCATCGGGCCGTCGGGTGCGCTCACCACCAGCACAGCGCCATCCATCTGGGCCGCGCCGGTGATCATGTTCTTGATGTAGTCGGCGTGCCCTGGGCAGTCCACGTGGGCGTAGTGTCGAGTCTCGGTCTCGTACTCCACATGGGCGATGGCGATGGTTACGCCACGGGCCTTTTCCTCGGGGGCGTTATCGATGGAGTCCATGTCCAGGTACTTGGCCTGGCCTCGGCCGGCAAGCACCTTGGTAATGGCTGAAGTCAAAGTGGTCTTGCCGTGGTCCACATGCCCAATGGTTCCCACGTTGACATGGTTTTTCGACCGGTCGAACTGCTGTCTGGCCATGTTACGCCGTGTCCTCCTTAATAGCCTGTGACTATTGTGGGCTTATATCTGGAGCCCAGAGGCGGGATTGAACCGCCGACCCCGTTCTTACCAAGAACGTGCTCTACCGCTGAGCTATCTGGGCATTGGGTGAATATGAACTCCGATGCATGAGCGAACTTTACGATGCAACCCTATGGTCTGTTGCTCACGGCTCCGGATCTTATTTAATGGTGGAGGGGGCAGGATTCGAACCTGCGAAGCCCTTCCGGACGCCAGATTTACAGTCTGGTGGCTTTAACCACTCACCCACCCCTCCATTAAGAGAGGGCCTATCCATATTCGCATACGTAACCGTCTCGGCGCAACGCCCTCGACTCGCAACGCAGCATTCTCAGTTTCGAGGTGCAGTTTGGAGCCCCAGAGGGGATTCGAACCCCTAACCTGTCGATTACAAATCGACTGCGCTTCCTTTGCGCCACAGGGGCGTCGCCGAACCCGTTTGACCTTGACCTCGATCTGGATCTTTGCCCTGGAATTCCCGCCAGGCCCTGCTTGTCAATGCTTTAAACCCGGACATTATAAAATAGCCCCACTTCTGCGGGGCTATCCTGTGTCGCGCGACTTTAAGGAACCTAGCTGAAAGACTGCCAATAATTATATTTACAACCCTGCAGCAAGTCAATCCGATTGCAGAACAGGGTCATCCGGTTCTTACCGGGTATCCCGCAATCGGTTTCCAATCAGCGCGGGTGGCTTCCTGGCGGCGACCAGGTTCACAAGCACTGGACGTCCGAAGGAAACGACGGCCGAACGACCATACCCTTACAGGCGAGCGGGGCCATCGCATTTGGATAATTTGATGACATTTGCCGCTTGCCAAGCCTTGTGACGGCTCCGTACCATGCCTTCGTATGCAGCCGCCTGCTTACGGTACCCAAGTGTATTCCAAGCCGACGACACGGCCGCCAGGTCATCCGCAGACAGGCCGGAAAGGCCAGTGGGACAAAATGGGACGGGAATCAAAAATTTCTGTCCCACCGGGCGCGATTTAGATAGGAAATAACGAAAAATTTGCGCCAAAGTGGGACGAAATGGGACAAAATCGGACAGGAGTGGGATATTCCTGTCCCATTCCTTATCTGATGGAAACATCGCACCCAACTCCGCAGGTCGGCTCCCTCAGATAGCTGCATTTCATCCCCTGTGCGGCCACGGAATCTCTCCGGCCAAATGCAAAAGTCCTGGAGGCAACTGTGGCTTGGGTTGACTGAGTTGGGGGTGTAACTTACACTGCGCCCGCTCCCCTTTCCTCCTCTGGAGGGGCTGTTTTCTCTTTGCTGGCAAACCACACAATTTGAGCTGTAACAAGTTAACGATGGACCTGAAAGATTACATTCGTGGCATCCCCGATTTCCCGGAGCCCGGCATTCTGTTCCGGGATATTACGCCGCTCCTGGCCAACCCGCAGGCTTTTGATCACGCGGTTGCCCAACTGGCAACGCGGTGCAGCGACGCCGCTTTTGATGCTGTCGTGGCCGTGGAATCCAGGGGGTTCATCTTCGGAGCGCCATTGGCCCGCGAATTGGGAAAGCCGCTGGTGCCGGTGAGGAAGCCAGGGAAACTTCCCGCCGATACCCATTCCGTCGAATATGACCTCGAGTACGGCTCCAACGTGCTGGAAATTCATTCGGACGGCATAACTCCGGGGCAACGCGTACTCATCGTAGACGATCTTCTTGCCATTGGCGGCACCCTTTCCGCAGCATCCCATCTTGTGGAGGCCTGCGGAGGCGAGGTTGTGCTGCTCGCGGTTGTCATCGAACTCCTTTTCCTAGATGGACGCAGCAGGCTGGAGGGGCGAGAATTGGTGTCGCTCATCCAATACTGAGCGTATCTTCGGCCGAGAATCCGATTCAGGAGGCACGATATGGCAGGCCAGATCACGATAGGCAATGTGGAAATAGTGGCGGTTCTGGACATGGTGCCGCCGCCCCGCGACCCGTGGATGATGTTTCCGACAACCGCGGAACCGGACTGGGCTGACCAGCAGCACGCTCTGGAATGCGGGCAACTACAGCTCTACTACTTGCACTTTTTCCTGCGCTCCGAAGGCAAGACCATCATGGTCGACACCGGCATGGGTCCCGGCCCGCACCCGGACAGAGGCAACCGGACCGGCGACTTGGTAAATCAGTTGCGGCTAAAGGGCGTAAACGCCGAGGACATCGACGTTGTAGCCCATACCCACCTGCACGGCGATCACGTGGGTTGGAACGTGGACTACACCGGCGAGAGTCCGGCCCCTACCTTCCCGAAGGCTCGTTATCTGGTACCCAGGCTGGACTGGGAGCACTTCACCAAGCCCGATGTCATCGGCAGCGCTCCGCAGGTTACCAACAGCGTGGTGCCCCTGGAGGGCATGGGCGCAATGGATTTGGTGGACGACGAACACACCATCACCGGCGAGGTAAAGATGCTGACGGCATCAGGCCACACGCCCGGCCACATGGTTATCGACATCACATCCCAGGGAGAGCGGGCAATGGTGGTGGGAGACCTGTTGCACAGTAAAGTGCAAGTGGAGCGTCCCGAATGGACCGCCGGGGTGGACACCGACAAGGAAGCCAGCCATCGCAACCGCGAGCACATCCTTGACCGTGCCGAGGCGGAGAACATCGTCATCGCCGCCGGCCACTTCCACCCAGATGACCACATCGGCCGGGTTATTAGAAAGGAAGGCCGCCGTTACTGGCACATTCTGTAGGATGCCTGAGATCCCCTCCCGCCGGGAGGGGGCTAGGGTAAGGACATTACCGTGACCACCGAATATGAAGATGAAAGCGACCCGTATTTGCGTCCCTATCAACCCGACGTTGAGGGTGAGTTAGAACCCGGCGACGACGATCTGGAGGACGACGAAGACGATCTGGAGGAGACGAAGAGGAAGATGCAGTAGACCTCGAGGAGGCTGCTGCCGAATTCCGGATGCTTTATTACGGGGCGGAGAACAATCCGCAACCCCCGGCCGCAATGGCCGAGCTTGCGCCGGACGTGATGCGGCTTGTAGATGCGGTGGTTTACGGGGAAATCTACAACCGCCCAGCGGTAGACCTGCGAACCCGCAGCCTGTGCACCATTGCTGCGCTGGTGGTGCTGGGCCACAGTCCGCAGATGATCAAGCGGCACATTACCGGCGCACTGCACATCGGCGTGACCGAGGAGGAAATCTCGGAAATAATTGCCCAGATGGTCTTCTATGGCGGGATGCCCGCTGCGGTCAATGCCTTCCGAATTGCCAAGGAGACCTTCGACGAGCAGGCCGAACGCCAGGGCGCCAACAGGCCGCGGACGGAGCGTGCTCCCCGTGACACCCCCAGCGGCTATGCTCCGGCCTACCGCCGGGAGAGCGTCGGGAATTACGGCCCTCAGGATCTGGAAGAAGGAGAAACTCCCCGGGTCCGGCCTGCTGCCGGCGACGGCCAGGATGCGGAGGTTAGACCTGGTCCGCCACGGGGCGATTTCAACAGTGAACAGAGGCAACCACCACGGGCACAGCAGGGGCAGCCACCACGGGCACAGCAGGGGCAGCCACCACGGGCACAGCAGGGGCAGCCACCGCGGCCGCAACAGGGGCAACCGCCAAGGGACAGGAGAGAGCAGGATGAAACTAGGGTTCATCGGAACCGGCAATATGGGCAATCCGATGGCCGCCAATCTGATCAAGGCCGGCCACCAGCTAACCGTTCACGACCTGCGTCGCGAGGCCGCAACCAACCTTCTGGAGATGGGCGCCGAGTGGGCGGACAGTCCCAGGGAGGCCGTCCCGGGCAACGACGCGGTCCTAACCAGCCTCCCCGTTCCCAGGGACGTCGAGGCGGTAGTCCTGGGAGAGGACGGAATACTGGAGGCCGCCGGTAACGGTACTGTAGTCTTCGATCTCTCCACAAACTCGCCCACTGTCGTGCGGAATCTGCACCAGGTCTGCGCCGCGAAAGGTGTGACTCTCCTCGACTCTCCAGTCAGCGGCGGAACCTACGGCGCTGCGGCCGGAACGCTGGCCGTGATGGTGGGTGGAGATCGCGCCACCTTTGACCGCTTCGAGTCTACCTTGGGGGCCATAGGCAGCCATGTGGTCTACTGTGGCGATATCGGGGCCGGCTCGGTCTGCAAGATCTGCAACAATCTGATGAGCATGGGCATCGGCGTCCTGCTGTCCGAGGCCCTGACGCTGGGCGTCAAAGCTGGGGTTGACCTGGCCACTTTGGCCGATGTCATCGCCCATAGTTCCGGCAGTTCAAGGCGGCTGACTGAGAAGTTTCCCCGGTTCCTGTTCCAGGACAACTTCGAGCCAGGCTTCGCCACTGCCCTCGCCGCAAAGGACGTACGCCTGGCCACTGATCTGGGCCGCGAGTACGGAGTGCCCATGGACCTCTCAAACCTGGTTGACCAGCGCCACGTGGAGGCGATGTTCCGCGGCTTCGGCCCCGAGGACTCCGACGCCGTGGCCCGCATCCAGGAAGAGAAGGCGGGCGTGCAGCTTCGCCTCAACGTGTAGAGTTTCTTTGACCCTCTTTTCTCAAGAGGGGTCAAATCTGGATGGAAAGCAATATGAACCGTTCTGACATCGTCGAGTTCAGCGACACGGTGGAAATCATCGAGGAATGCTACCGGCTGGGGTGGAGCGATGGCCTGCCGGTCGTCCCGCCTGTCGAATATAAGGTGCGGGAAATGCTGGAGCTTTCCGGCTACACCGGGGAAGAGGAGATCATCACGTTCGACATGCGCCGGCGTGTGCTGACGTCGGAAAATGCTGCCGCCAATGCCGTGATGGCCGGCTGCCTGCCCGAGTACTTCCCGGTGCTGACCACTGCACTGCGGACGCTGGACGAAGAAAAGAACTATGTGAACATGGCAGCCTCCTCCACCAGTTCGCCGGCCATCCTGATGATCGTAAACGGTCCCATCCGGCACACGCTTGAGATGAACTCACGGGATGGCATCTTCGGACCCGGCAACCGGGCCAATGCCTGCATCGGACGGGCGGTGCGGCTCTGCTTCATGAACGGCTTTGAGGCGCGTCCCGGCATTCTGGACCGTGGAACTCTGGGGAACCCCAGCAAGTACACTCTGACATTCGCCGAGAACGAAGAGGACTCACCGTGGGAGCCGCTGCACGTCAGTCGAGGCTTCCAGGCCGGAGACAGCACCGTCACCATTGCTGTGGCTTACAATCCCATAACCGTGAACAACGCCTACGGGCAGACTGGCGAGGTGATCCTGGCCTCTGTCGCTGACACGCTGAAGAGCGCGAGCCTGGCTTGGCGCTTCCCGGCGCAGTGGGCCCTGGTGTTTGGCCCCGAGCACGCCATCACACTGGGCAACGACGGATGGACCCGGCGGGGCATCCAAGAGTACCTGATGGAACACGCGGCCCGACCGCAGGCTGAGCTGATCCGTTTGGGTGTGGCCCAGGGCCCCGAGCGCGAGGGTGATGACCAGATACTCCGCCGCTGCTCCCGTGAGCCCGACGACATCATCATCGTGATGGGCGGCGGCACCGGCGGCCGCAACAGCGCAATCATTGACACGACCAACTACCAGATTCGTACCCGGAAAATCGAACTGCCAGCCTAGCTCCGGGGACTTGAAAAATCGGGCTGTGTGTAGTTCACTCCCCATAAGTATTTAGACCAATCTAAGGAGGGCGTTATGGCGGATACTGTAACGGTCAGAAACGTCAGACTGGTGAATCCCGCAGGACTGGAGCTCCAGGTCGGAGATTTTCGCCTAAATGACCGGCCCAACTCGCTGGAAGGCAAGACTCTGGGCCTATTGGAAAACTCCAAGGCCAACTCGGACAAAGTTCTGGACGAGCTGGGCCGGATGCTGCAGGAAAGGCATGGGCTGAGGGAAGTCCGGAGGTTCAGCAAGCATTCCGCCTCATTGCCCACCAAGACGGACGTTGTTGAGGACATGCTGAACGGAGTGGACGTGCTGATCACCGGGGTGGGTGATTGAGGGTCCTGCAGTTCGTGCAGTGTGCACGACGGAATCGAGATGGAGCGCCTGGGTCTGCCGACCGCGTCCATCATTACTCACGTGTTCAATAACACCGCCAAGGCCATGACCCGAATGATGGGTGTGCCGGACTATGAATACGCCGTCGCTCCCCATCCCCTTTCCAGTCTGAGCGACGAGGAATGCCATGAGCGGGCAGAGGCCCTGCTCCCCGAGGTCGAGCGGATCCTGCTGGGCAGTGTCGCCAGGGTGGAGTAATCCTGACCGACCCCCCCGTATCTTCAGGACAATACAATAGCCCCAGACAGGAGCGGTTGGCATCCGCTCCTGTATCTTTTTCGCAACCAATTGACGTAATCGGGACAGAATCTCTGTTGAAGCGTCATTGAGCAGTATGATAGTATCAAGACGATTGTTAATTCTTTCACGAATGGGAAGAACGAAGGTCTGCCGCCTCTGAAAATTATCTGCGGCGCAGCTTTCTGAAGCCCAGGAGTCCTGCCGAATGGATGGTCTGGAACAGCGGATAGACCGGGCCGTCCGCGGCCAGCCACAGCCTACGGTAACGGTACTTTCCTCCCTGCTGGCCGTCGAAGACGAGCTGCACTACATCCCCAGGGAAGCCGTTGAATTGGTGGCCAAGTTCACTGGTTTCACCGTTAATGATGTGTGGGCGGTTGCTTCCTTTTATCCAAACTTCCGCTTTGAGCCCCCTGCGGAACGCCAGGTCGAAGTCTGCTGGGGTGCCTCCTGTCACCTGATGGGATCTATGGCCGTGGTGAAGTCTGTGCTGGAGGCGTCTGGCTTGGAAGACGAAGGCGAACGTCCCGACCATCGCCTGTCGGTTAGATTGAACACCTGCCTCGGAGCCTGTTCACTTGCTCCCGTGATGTCGATTGACCATCACCTGATCGGTCGAGTAACCCCACAGTCAGCGGCCAAGCGCGTTTCAGAACTGCTGCAGAATGATATCCCTGCGGCGCAGAATCAAGGTGGTCCCAGTGTCCGCTAGCTTCGAAGAACTAGAGCAGGAGTCCCTTCGCCGTTGGGAGACCGACTCCGCCCGGCCTTGGCTGCGGGTTGGCACCGCCCTGTGTGGCCAAGCGGCCGGGGGCCTCGAGGTCGTGGAAGCTCTGCGGGCAGCCTTGGAAAGCCAGGGTGTTGATGCCAGACTCTCTGAGGTTGGATGTATCGGTCTGTGCTTCGCGGAACCGCTTTTGGACGTGCAGCTTCCGGGCGGCGCACGGGTGTTTTACGGAAACTTCGACCCCCAACGTGCCGGAGACGTGGTCGCGGCCCATGTGGCCGGAGGCCAGCCCGTGGAGGAACTGGCGCTGGGCTATCTGGCCCCTCCTGAAGCAGGCGACGATTTCATTCCGCCCGCCGGGCTGAAGGACCTCGCCCTGCACCCCATGCGGGCTTGGGAGAACCGGATTGCGCTCCGCAACGCGGGCAACATTGACCCGCTAGACATCTACCAGTACATCGCCAACGGGGGCTATCGTGCTCTCAACCGTTCCCTGTTGGAAATGACGCCGGAGGATGCCCTTCAGCAGGTGAACGAGTCGGGTCTCCGTGGACGGGGCGGCGCCGCCTTTCCCACGGCGACAAAATGGCGATTCCTGGCCGGTAACCCATCTAGAGACAAGTATGTCCTCTGCAACTGCGAGGAAGGCGATCCGGGGGCGTTCAACGATAAGGCAATCCTGGAGAGCGATCCCCATACGTTGGTTGAGGGTGTCATTCTCTGCGGATACGCGACCGGCGCCAGCAAGGGCTACATTTTCATCCGCCATGGCCACGATGGCCCCATCGATCGCTGCCGCGCTGCCGTAAGCCAAGCACAGGAATTGGGACTCCTGGGTGAAAACATACTGAATTCAGGCTTTGACTTTGAAATCGAGGTAGCCCTCACCGGGGATTCCTATGTGGCCGGCGAAGAAAGCGCATTGATGGAGGCCATTGAGGGCAAACGCGCTATGCCCCGCTTCCGCCCGCCCTTCCCGGCCCAGTACGGGTTGTTCGGCAGGCCCACCAACATCAATAACGTGAAGACCCTGGCTTACGTCCCGGAGATCATGTCCAAGGGCGGCGAATGGTTTGCAAGCATCGGCCACGAGCGCAGTACAGGCACCGCCATACTGTGCTTGTCCGGTGCGCTGAACTACACGGGTATGATGGAGGTTCCTCTGGGAGTAAATCTCAAGGACGTCCTCTATGATGCCGCCGGCGGCATCCGTGGTGGCAAGAAACTGAAATTCCTGCAGACAGGCGGTCCGTTGGGCGGAGTTCTGGGAGCCGACAACTTGGATCTGATCTTGGACTTTGATGTGTTGCGAACAGCCGGCGCCATCCTTGGCTCTGGCGGTATCATCGCAGCTGACGAAGACTCCTGCGTTGTGGACCTCACCAGGGCCCTGGTGGCCTTCTGCCAGTATGAGTCCTGTGGCAAGTGTTTCCCGTGCCGGATGGGCATGAGCCACCTGCTGGAGGTTCTGGAACGCATCTGCGACCTGGAGGGCGAACCCGAAGATCTGGACCTGATGCGGAGCACCGGCGAGAACATGCAGGCCGGTTCTCTCTGTGGGCATGGTCAGTTGGGTTTCAACCCGGTGTCGTCCGCCCTCAGGTATTTCCCGGGAGAGTTCGAAGACCACATCCTCAGGCACACATGTCCCACCGGAGTATGCAACGAGGCGAGATATTCCCCAGCGCGGTCGCGGCGTTAGGCCCGCGTTTCAGGAACGGGAGCGAAGAGGCGAAATGCTCGACGACATTACCATAAGCATCGATGGCGTAGAGGTGGCCACCCAGCCCGGCAAGATGGTCCTTGAAGCGGCCATAGATGCGGGCATCTATGTTCCGTACCTGTGTTACCACCCGGGCATGAAACCTTACGCCGCCTGCCGAATGTGCGTGGTGGAAGTCGAGGGTCAACGCGGGTATCCCGCCGCCTGCACGCTGCCAGTGGCCGACGGAATGGTTGTGCACAACCAGATTCCTGCTGTCGACCAGTTGCGCCGGTCCGTGATGGAGATGCTCATAGCCGAACATCCCAACGGATGCCTGACTTGCCACCGCATCGACATCTGCGGCCCCAGTGATGTATGTCTCCGCCATGTTTCCGTTAACGACCGCTGCGTTACCTGCCCCAAGAACGAGCGCTGCGAACTTAAGGATACAGTCCGCTATCTGGGGATGAATCTGGAATCGCCGCTGGGGTATAAGTATCGAAACATTCCATTGGAAGTTGCCGATCCCTTTTACGACCGCGATTACAACCTCTGCATAGTTTGTGGCCGTTGCGTCCGTGCCTGCGAGGAATTGCGCGGCGATGATGCCATTGGCTTTACCGAACGGAGCGGTCAGGCCCTCGTGGGTACATCCTTCGGGACTTCGCTGCTTGAGTCGGGCTGCGAATTCTGCGGTGCCTGCATCGACGTGTGCCCCGTGGGTGCGCTGGTGGAGCGGGATCATAAGTGGGAAAAGGCCCGGCGGGTAGAGCGTTCCATCTGCCCCCACTGTCCCGTCGGCTGCCAGCTGAACCTCGAGTTCAATGACAAGGAGGAGTTGATCCGTGCCGTTCCTGAGATCAACTCGCCCGCCAATCAGGGACAGGCCTGTTTCAAGGGAAAGTTTGGACTGGAGTTCGTCAACGACGCCAACCGCTTGACAGCACCTCTCATTCGCCGTGGCGATGTGTTGGTCGAGGCAACCTGGGACGAAGCGCTGGACTTCGTGGCTGAGCGACTTTCACAGGTGAAGGGAGAGGAGTTCGCCCTGCTCACGTCGCCCACCAGTACCAACGAGGAACACTACCTGGCCCAGAAGTTTGCCCGGGCGGTGATGGGCTCCAACAACGTCGATCACACCTCCAATACCGAACCCGAGCTTGTCTTGGGGTTGGAGGCGTCCCTGGGCTTCGCCGCGGCCACCAATCCCATATGGGATTTGGAGAAGGCCGGGTGCGTACTTGCATTCAATGCCAACGTGACGGAAGAGCAGAACGTGGTCGCCGTGCCCATCAAAAGGGCTGCCCGCAAGAGCACGAAGCTGGTGGTGATCGATTCCCGTGAGGTGGAACTGACCCGGTACGCGCACCTGTGGTTGCGCCCAGCACCAGGCACAGAGCTGACATTGCTCGCCGGATTGCTTCGAAGCATCGTTGACCAAGGATTGGAAAATGAGGCATGGCTGGAGGAGAACTGCGAAAGCCCAGCTACTCTCCGCTATTCACTGCGATCCCGCGAGATGGACGAAATCGTACGTGAGACCCAGGTTTCTGCCGAGGACATCGCAGAGGCAGCGCGTCTCTTTGCTCAGGCCGCCGAAGGGGCGGTTGTGTACGGGTTGGACAACGTCCCAGCATCCCAGGCGCGTGGTTGCGTACTCTCGCTGGTGAATTTGGCCTTGCTGACTGGGAATGTGGGCAGGGCTGGTACCGGCCTCTACCCCTTGCGCCGAGGCGCCAACGATCAGGGGGCTTGGGATATGGGGTGCCTGCCCGATCGTCTGCCCGGTTACAGGCGGGTTAGTGATTCCGCCGACCGTGAGGCTTTTGAGGAATCATGGGGCGCTCCGGTGCCGGAGGCACCCGGTCTGCACATATCACAGATGGTCGAGGCGGCTCTTTCTGGGACCCTCAAGGCTGCTGTAGTGATTGGCGATAGCCCTAACTTCACAAACGGCAGGTTAGGTGACGCCCTCCCCGCCTTCGCAGGATTGGACCTTCTGGTGGTGCACGACACCTTCCTCACTCCTTTGGCAGAGAGGGCAGATGTAGTTCTGCCACGTCAGACATTCGTCGAAAAAGACGGTACATACACTAACATGGAGCGCCGGGTACAGCGGATCAAACCTGCTGCAAAGGGCGATTCTGGCGCTTGCGGCGAAGGTTGGTTGCTTTCTCAATTGGCCCAACGAATCAAGCCCGACCTTTTCCCAATGCAAACACCCTCGGAAACGATGCAGGAAATCGCCAAACTGGTGCCGATCTACGGGGGTATATCCCACCGCAGACTGGAAAGTGAAGGCTCCCTGGTTTTGCGCACCCAGTTGGAGAGTCCCCAGCCGACACAGGTCCTTTACGCCAGCAAGCAGCACCGCGGCCTCCAGTGGCCTTGCCCTGATGCGGCTCATCCCGGCGTAGCTACCCTGTACACGGAGGGATTCGGGGAAACCAAAGCAGTGCCACTGACTCCTTCGTACTTCGGTTCACCTCGCGGTACGCCCGACGATTTTCCTTTCTGGTTTGCACCGGGTAGAGTTTTGCTGCAACAGGACCGGGAGATGGAGGTTGTCCGAGGGAAGCGCAATCGTATCCTTCGAGAGGAATGGGTCGAGGTCAACCCTGACGATGCCGCCCGAATGGAACTCGAAGAGGGAGACAAAGTAGCGGTCCAAACGGCGGACGGCCAGTTGCCGGGTGTAGCCCGATTTAACGCCAGCGTGCCAAGGGGGACAGTGGCGTCCACGGCCCTGTTCGGTCAATTGGCAATCGATATGGAGGCCAGCGAGGAGTTCGATCCTGCACCTATGCTGCAGGGTCTCGATGTCCGCCCGGCCCGTTTGATAAAGACAGAATCGGAATGATGAGTCCCTTGGCGTCTGACGCATGGGTCTTCGATGGGTCAACGCCAGGAGCGCAAATCGAACATAGGAGGCAGGGAGTACGATGGTAGAGTCAACGGCCACCAACAGGGAAAGGGACATAGACCTGACTCCCAACCCTGCCTTTCCCAAAGCATATGTAACTGAACGCAGGGACGTTACTGAAGAACTGGTGGTCATCAGGCTTGAACCCGAAGAGGGAGGCTCTTTCAATTTCAAGCCAGGTCAGTACTGCACGTTGGGCCTCGGCCCGATCGAGCGGGCTTATTCCATCGCATCCGCCCCGCACGAGAATGTTCTGGAAGTCTTTGTTGAACTGGTTCCAGACGGAGAACTGACACCCCTCATGTGGAGTTTGCAGCTTGGCGACGCCATGTCGATCCGCCCGCGGGCCAAGGGTATTTTCACTATGGATCCAAAGGCGCACCATCATTTCATGCTGGCAACTGTTACAGGGATATCTCCATCGGTGAGCATGGTGCGGGACTACTTGCACAACAGCCGGGAAGGGGACATTTTCTACGTCCTCCTAGGGGCCAGCTTCTGTGATGAGTTAACCTACGACCTTGAATTAATGGAGTTGGCAGCCAAGCATCCCGACGTAGTAAAGTTCGTGCCCACTGTCAGCCGCCCAGGCGACCCACGAAACGCAGGTTGGGACGGAGCTTCGGGGCGCGTAAACGCCATCGCCGAGGAATATCTGGAGAAATTTGGCCTTCCCAAGGATGACACGCTGGTATACGCCTGTGGACATCCCGGTATGATTGAGGACATGAAGGCCAAGCTGCCACCACAGGGTTGGCGATTCAAAGAGGAGCGTTTCTGGAAGGAATAAACCAGTTACCTTTACGATGAAAGCTCGGCCCTTTCCAATTCAGGGAAGGGCCTTTTTCTTGCGACCTCGGCAATTGCGGCTGACACATTTCGATTGTTATAGAATGACATAAACTCAAACCAAGGGAACGTGGTTCTGTGACGCCAATCCGTCGTCAATACCTCAAGATCAAGGAAGCCTACCGGGACTCCATCGTACTGTTCCGGATGGGGGATTTCTATGAGACATTCGACGATGACGCACACCTTGTGTCCCGAGAATTGGACATCACCCTGACCGGTCGCAATTTGGGCAAGAACCTGCGGGTGCCCATGGCCGGCGTTCCGGCGCATTCCCTGGAGCCCTATCTGGTACGCCTCGTCAAGAAAGGGCATCAGGTCGCGATCTGCGAACAACTCAGTGATCCTGCTACATCCAAAGGGCTGGTGGACCGGGATGTAGTGAGAGTCATTACGCCTGGCACTGTATTCGAAGACTCCCTGCTTGACCATCAGGCAAACAACTACCTTGCCGCTGTTTCCGTGCAGGGCGACCGAGCTGGGTTGGCCTACGCAGACATCACTACTGGAGAATTCGCCGCCACTGAGTTTCTCTTGGCGCAACTACCTCTGGAGCTAGGACGCGTCGCGCCCGCCGAGGTGCTTGTTCCTGAAAAAGAATCAGACTTGGTGGATTTTCCCGACGCCACCTGGCGGGTTACACCTGTCGGCGATGAGGATTTCACCTTTGATCGTGCCTCGGCAGTATTACGGAAGTACTTTCGAGTACTTACGTTGGAGTCCTTTGGTTGTGAGGGTCTTCCCCTGGCGGCATCCGCAGCGGGCGCTATCGTAGAATACCTTGAGCGAACTCGGAAGACTGCCAGGGTTCAGCTAAACAACTTGTCAGTCTTTTCTCTGCAGAATTTCATGGCGCTGGACGCTCGCACTCGGTGCAACTTGGAGCTATTCGAGGGGGGACGGGGCCAACAGCGTGAATTTTCGGTATTGGCTGCCATCGATCGTACCCGCACTGTGCTGGGGGCAAGGTTACTCAGGCGCTGGCTGGGCCAACCCCTTCTGGATCTCGACGAACTGGAACGTCGCCTGAATGCCGTGGAATGCTTCTTTCGGGACGGACTAATTCGAGGCACAGTAGCCTCGGCGCTCTCGAGAGTGGCCGACCTGGAACGCATTATCGGGCGTGTGGTTGCCGGGTCGGTTGCGCCTCGAGAGTTGCTGGCTCTTAAATCCGGGCTGGAGGAGCTTCCCGAACTTCGGAAGAATTTGGGCGACCTAGGCTCAGGTCTGGAGTGGCTGCAAAGTGAACTGGTCCCCATACCCGAGGTTGTCGCCCTCATAGAGGCTGCGATTGAGCCTGAACCCGCGGGCAACATGGGCGAAGGTGGGATCATCCGCCGAGGGTTCTCCGACGACCTGGATGAGCTAAAAGACGCTGGAATTAACGCTCGCCAGTACATCGCCGGGTTGGAGCAGAAAGAGAGGGAGCGGACAGGAGTCCGCTCTCTCAGGGTGGGCTACAACCAGGTCTTCGGCTACTACATTGAGGTATCCAAGTCTCAGAGTGGCAGCCTCCCGGACGACTACATCCGCCGTCAGACACTGGTCAACGCCGAGCGTTACATTGTCCCAGAGTTGAAGGAGTACGAATCTGTAGCACTGAATGCACGCGAGCGACTTGCTGAGGAGGAAGCTGCCGTCTATCGGCGAGTCTGTGCTCAGGTCGCCGAATCAGCGGGCCAGGTAGCCCGAGCGTCCTACGGCATAGCCAGAGTGGATGTGCTTTGCGGGCTAGCCCAGGCTGCGGTGGATAACGGCTACGTGCGTCCAGAGGTGGACAAGGGACCTGTTATACGTATTCGTGATGGACGCCATCCAGTCGTGGAAAACGTTCTCCCCAACGGGCAATACGTGCCAAATGATGTGGAGCTATCCCGTGATGCGCGCGTACTGGTCATAACCGGCCCCAACATGGCGGGCAAGTCGACCTACATCCGGCAGGTAGCGCTGATCACTTTGCTGGCGCAGATTGGCAGTTTCGTACCCGCCGCCGAGGCCAAAATCGGTCTCGTGGACCGAATTTTCACGCGAGTCGGGCTGCAGGACGATCTCGCAACGGGTCAGTCGACCTTCATGGTTGAGATGGTGGAAACTGCCGCCATCTTGAACCAGGCCACGCCGCGCTCCCTGGTGATCCTGGATGAAATCGGTCGAGGCACGAGCACCTATGACGGTTTGTCCATCGCCCGGTCCGTCATAGAACATCTCCACAACGATCCAAGGCTCGGCTGCAAAACGCTATTCGCCACCCACTACCACGAGCTAACTCAACTGGCTAACTCTCTGCCGGGGGTGCGAAATTTCAGCGTAGCCGTGGCGGAGGAAGGGAGCGAGGTGGCGTTCCTGCATCGCATCGTACCTGGCGGGGCTGACAAAAGTTACGGTGTCCACGTGGCCCGCTTGGCTGGAATGCCGCCGGGTGTTGTGAACCGTGCTTGGGAGGTGCTCGAGGACCTTGAATCGCAGCATGGGGAGGGACGCAAACGTAATGCACGCTCCTCACCTTCTCAGCAGCTGGCGCTCCTTGCGCCCGAATCGGGCCTCGCGGATGCGGTGAGGGCTCTTGACGTCTCCAACATGACTCCACTGGAGGCGTTAAACAAGCTTTACGAACTGCAGGAGCAGGCTAATTCATTGCGTTGAAAGTACAGGAATTCCTGGGGTACCTGCCGTTGTTTGTTGAGGCTTGTCTGCGGTTATAGAATGGGCGGCAGGCGTTCATTCACAACCGATCAATCATTCAGTTCAGTAAGAGGTCGTTATGAGTCAAACGGTGCATCTCTATTGGTGGCCCCGTTGATCCACTTGTCGCAAGGCAAGGGAGTTTCTCTTGCAAAATGGAATATCCCTGCAGGAACGGGATTATTTCAAAGAACAACTCACTGAGGAAGAAGTGAGGGAGATGGCTGCAATCGCAGGCATCGACAATATCTTCGCCAAGCGTAGTCCCAGCTTGAAACAGATGGGGTTAGCAGGCCAGGAACTGCCAGAGGACGAAGTGGTGCGGTTGATGTTGCAGGAGCCAAAGCTGGTTCGAAGGCCCATAATGCGAGTTGGTGGAGAGTTGTTCGTCGGTGGAGGGGCTGCAGTGTTGGACTCAGTAGTTTCCGCCGCTGGGGCATGACTCCGTGCAACGTCGGTCCTTCACATTTGGGACCTTCCTTCAAAGGGGAGCCTTCCAGTGCTCGTGGCCTTTCCGAGCCTGACGGGCCTTCGGAGATAGGCCTGAGATCAACATCAGAGGGGCAAATTTGGGTGGATTTCATCTTTGCCAATCTACATAGAAAGACCGCGGGGATGGCTGAATTGTTTTGGCTAAGCCGCGATGTCAAAGAGACAGCACTCCTGCAGATATAATGCTGAAGCAGTGGCGAGAATGTAATATACTGATCGGGTCACCCATCATTTCCTCCGGCTATTTTTGCCTCTGGCATGGGGAGCCGGAACAATAAGGGCCTGTTACCGCGAATGAAGATTTTCTTTGACGTCGACTATACGATTCTAGGTTTGGACAACAGCCTGCGTCCCCAGACCAAGGAAACATTCCAGGCGCTGTTGGACGAAAACCACCAAATCTACATCTGGTCAGGGATGGGGGAACGGTGGGAGGTAATCGAAAAACATCAATTGGAACCCTACGTGAGTGGCGTATTCGAAAAGCCGACGCACCACTTCCACGAACGGTTGGAGGAACTGGGTGTTCCATTCGAACCGGACTTCGTCATCGACGACTATCCGGAGGTTGTGGCTGCATTTGGAGGAGTGTGGGTCCCACCCTACTTTTTCAAACGCTCTCCCGACAAGGAAATGGAACGTGTCTACCGCATAGCGCAAGACTTTGCAGCCACCGGAACCTCGGAGGACAAGCAATATCGGGCAAAGGGTACGATAGTTCCCCTCTTCTAGCGGTTGCCCATGCCAATTAGGATCCTGCCGCCCGGTCTGGCTGCAATGATCGCCGCAGGCGAAGTTGTCGAACGCCCCGTGTCGGTTGTCAAGGAGCTTCTGGAAAACTCCATTGACTCCGGCGCCTCTCAGATTACGGTTGAGGTCAAGTCCGGCGGCACCGAACTAGTCCGGGTCGTGGACAACGGCCAAGGCATACCCGCCGACGAAGTTCCCATCGCCTTCTACCGGCACGCGACCAGCAAGCTGGCCGATACAGATTCTCTGGACCGCGTGGCGACAATGGGGTTTCGCGGTGAGGCGCTCCCCAGTATTGCCGCAGTATCCCGAATAGTCATCCAAACACGTCCCCATGACGAAACAGCTGGCTTTCGCATGGCCTTGAATTGGGGCGAGGCTGTGGAGTCAGGTAGCGAGGGCTGCGCCGCAGGTACCGCGGTCGAGGTATCCGATCTGTTCGGCAACCAGCCGGCACGCCGAAAATTCCTCCGGTCGCCCCAAGCAGAAACAGCCCGGGTGCAGGAGCTGGTCAGCCGGTATTCTCTCGCCTTCCCAGAGATCCGCTTTCGTCTCGAAAATGATGGGCGTGCATCCCTTACCACACCCGGCAACGGGCAGCCTCGAGAGGCTCTGCTGGCGGTCTACGGGTCGCAGGTTACCAAGGACATGCTGGAGGTCCATGTGGAGGACCCGGAGACGGGTTACTCGGTGGAAGGGTTCGCTGGCGCCCCCAGCGTAAGCCGCGCAAACCGTACCTACCTGACATTCTTCGTCAACCGCCGCCTGATACAAAGTCGAATGTTGTCCTTTGCCGTCGAGGAGGCCTACACCGGCCTGCTCCAAGTCAAGCGATACCCAGTGGCGGCCATCAATGTGGTATTGCCCTACGCTGACGTGGATGTCAACTCGCATCCGGCAAAGCGCGAGGTCCGATTCCATCAGGAAAATCGCGTGTTCTCACTGGCCCAGAGAGCGGTTCGCGCCGCGTTGATGACAGACTCGCCGGTACCCGCTGCTTCGTCCGCTCCAAGCCCGCACCAGTCGTTTCGACCCTTCGCGGGCCCAGGCCGTGGGTCTTCGTCCTCGGGGGCTATGAATGCCCGGTTTGATGCTGACCATCCTCCAAGACAACTACCGGGAGAAGCGTCCGGTGGAGAGGCGCTGTCGCTATTGGGGCGTCCCCAAATACCTCTGAAGGTTGTCGGTCAACTGCAGCTCACCTACATCGTGGCCGAGGGACCCGAGGGAATGTATCTGGTTGACCAGCATGCCGCCCACGAACGGACGCTGTTCGACAGGATTTGCGCCGAGAGGAACCAGAGAGGCCCGGCCACGCAGCCGCTGCTGTCTCCTGTGAACGTGGAACTCACGCCGTCTCACGCCAGCACGCTTCAGGACAACCTGGAGGAAATCACCGAATATGGGTTCCAGGTAGAGCCGTTTGGAGATCGCAGCTACCTGCTGCGGGCCGTGCCGTCTGTTCTGTCCACACAAGACCCGGCAAAGACCCTAATCGACATTCTCGACATGGCTACGCTGGAAGGCCTCACTCGCCAGAAAGAGAACGTGATGGCCGCGTCGATCGCCTGCCATGCGGCGATCCGGGCTGGCCAATCTCTCAGCGAGGCTGAGATGCGTGCCCTGTTGGAACAGCTGGAGGCGACTCCAAACCCCCATACCTGTCCGCACGGTCGCCCGACCATGGTGCATTACAGCTCCTACCACGTTGAGCGGGGGTTTGGCCGGCGCTAGGACAACAGCTGCCAGTAGCGGCGACCCTCGGACCTGACCACTCTGCCAAAGCCACCATGATGGCAGATGGCAATGATGGCGTCTTCTGACTCGGCCCGCTCGATCATTGCGGTCCGGGTGGCAACACCCAAGTCGGGATCCATGTCGAAGCTGAATTTCCAGCCGGTCTCGGTAACCTGGGCCGGGCCGTGGAATACGTCCCCCATGATGTAGGCCCGTTGCCCGCCCGATACGATGGCCAAGCTCATTGAGCCAGGTGTGTGCCCTGGCGTTGAAATGGCGGTGATCTCGCTGGTCAGGGCCCGCTCTCCTTCTAGCAGATCGAGAACCCCCAAGCCCTGCAGGGGTCCGAGTGCCTGATCCCAATGCGGCGGAAACAGCTCCATCACTTCCGGCTGTTGGAATACGTCCCAGTCGGCACGGTGGGCGACGTAGCGCGCGTTGGGAAACGTGGCTCTCGGGCCGGTGCCCGGCTGATGGGTAATGTTCCAACCCACGTGGTCAAAGTGCAGGTGGCTGAAGAAGACGGTGTTGATGTCGCCCGGGCTGACTCCCACGCCCTGCAGTTCCTGAAGGAGACGGCCGTCAACTCCCCCGGCCATTGCTTCGACGGCGTTGGGGTTGCTGACCGCGCCTCCCAGCCCGGTGTCGACCAGTATTGTCTGGCCCTCGGAGCGGATGAGGTAGCATTCGAAGTGGGCCAGCAGGTGTTCCGATCCGCTGAAGCCGCTGGGATACCTTTCCTGGTATGGCGGCCAGGCGTCGGCGGGCACTTCAGGGAAAACGTCGCTGAGCGGCAGGGTGGCCTCATTGTCGTTGAGGGAGAGGATTTCCACGTTGCCGACGGTCAATCTGGCTTCAGGCATACTTGGTCCTCCCAAAGGTCGTCTTCAACAGCAATGGCCCGCCGTAAGGGTCGGGCCATTGTTCGTTGTCAGCTGGGTGCCGGGGTCAGGTGTGATTCGTGCGACGGGGGTCCTGCCTGGGGTCGACTGCTGGATGGAAGATCGAGTCATCGCCATGAAATTCCTGGTTGGCAACGGCGGTGTTGCTGTTCGAACCCACGCCTCGTATCGCCGAAAGCGGTCCAGCCACCAAGGCAAGGGCTGCCGCTCCAATGCCGAGCTTGGCCAGGAAGCTACGACGGGATTCCATGGGCTTCCGGTCTTTCTGGTCTGGTGAGTCAAGCTGGGATGGCACGCTTTTCTCCTGCCCGCTGCCGGGCATCGTGATCTGATTGTTTAGAATTGTACCCCACCGGAAGACATTTGCAACATCCATCGCCACTCCGGTTAGCGGTTTTCTTCCAGGTGGTGGAGTATCGACTTGTCCCAGGATGACGTCACCGGTGTGCTTCGCCTCGGGCAGCCGGATTCTCTATCGTAGAGTGTCTCAATACGAGATGGCACCAGACATTGCACCCACCACAGGGCAATCGCGTCTTATTACTCAGCACACAGAATTAGTCTGATGGCGGTGGAGATGGGAGTGGCAGTGCCTCCTTCGGTTGCGGGTGCGAGGGTAGACGGGGGTTTGGATTCCCGCCTGCGCGGGAATGACGACTCATAGGGCCTCCGGAGTTCAAGGCGCCATTGCCCCGATGTCACCCCCCTGTCTTCCCTGACATTCCGTGACATTCTCTGACATTTTTCCTGTGAGCGTGGCCTCGGGAGGACTTTTGGGCAGGGCAATTGCGTCTTATTTCTCAGCACACAAAATTGGTCTGGATGGCTGTGGAGATGGGAGTGGCAGTGCCTCCTTCGGTTGCGGGTGCGAGGGTAGACGGGGGTTTGGATTCCCGCCTGCGCGGGAATGACGACTTATAGGGCCTCCGGCGTTTAAGACGCGATTGCCCTGGCACACCCCAGGAAAGTGTGCAATTGTGTGCAGTTTTCTACGAACCTGAGTCTCAATAAGGGAACTCGCCATTCGCGCATAGCACCCTGAGGGGAGATGCTCTGATAGCGGTTGCCGATATGAAATTTTCTATTATTCCGCTCAATTCCGTTCATTTCCGCTCACTTCGAGTGATATTTGCGGAATCTGCGGGGAGGTGGAGGTCTTAGCCAAAGCATTATAGTACATGTGTTTGATTATATGGGAGCGCCGTGGGATTTTCAAGGGAAGTGCTCCAAGAGGAATGCGTTCCGAATCAGCTGGTCAAGCCACTTTCCAAACAGCAAGTAACGGGGGCCTGGATTCCCGCTTTCGATGGAATGACGGCTGCGCCGGCGGGCGAATACAAAATTTGCGGCCGCATCGTTCCAAAAGAAATGCGATCGCGGGTTCCCGGACTGCGCTACCCCGCTTCGTCCATTACCATCTGCGCCACCTGGCGGCCCATTCGGATGGAATAGTTCGTGCCGCGGTCCTCGGGGAAAATCTGCGTTGTGTTAGCAAGATAGAGCCCGCGAACCGGCGTCTGGTGGGACGGGATGCGCTGGCTGTAGTTCCTGCTGATGATGGGCTGGGCACCGTCGACACGATGATGGTGAATATTCTGCACCCACGAGCGGTCGAAGTCGGGGTTGAGCTTGCGCAGATGGGGGACGAACAACTCCAGCAAGTCCCCAGGCTCCATATGGTACAAATCGCTGTTGCGGTCGGGGTAGTTGCTGATGTAAATGACGTGGCTGCCTCCGTACAGGGACTTGTCGATCATGTTGGTGTGCTCAATGATGCCAACGAAGGGCATATCGACGTCGGCGATATTTATCCAGTACTTGTCGGTCAAGGGGCGGTCCAACTCTAGTATCAAGAGGACCGCTGACAAGTAGCTCACGCCGGTCAGAAGCTCCTGGTACTCATCCGGCATCGGCGGCACCAATTGAGTGAAGACGTACGAGGGCGTGGTGGCAAGAATGGCGTCGTAGTCCCTGCATTCAGGCTCAGCCTCCCTGCCAAGCTGAATTTCAAGGCCGGTCGCCCTGTCGTTCTCGATCAGCACACGACTGACTCGTGCGGAGGTATGAACGTCGCCTCCCTGGGCACCAATCCGGTCAGCGAGAACCTCGATCACCTCGCCGAAGCTTCCCATCGGATATCCCAGGCGCTCCTTCTGCATTGCCTTCCCGCGGGATGCCACGCGCAGGCGCACCTTGCCCCAAAGCCAAGTCATGCTCACCTGGTCGTAGTGGTCGCCGAACTTTCCCCTCAGTAGAGGCTCGAAGAGCACCTCGTAGGCCTTGCGTCCCATGTGCTGCGACAGCCAGTCCTTTGCGGTGATGTCCTCGAATCGGCCATAGTCAGCAATTCGCTGCAACCGCAGCGTCCAGAGGCCTACGCGGAAACGCTGCCACAGCGACAGCGGCTTGAATCGCAGGAGGTCCAGGGGAGTTGCGAAGTCCCAGATCCTGCCGTCGTGGTACAGCCCCACCTTGGACTCAAGCCAAGCCAGCTGGTCGCCGAGGCCCAGTTCATAGATCAACTCGGTGATGGCTGTGTCGCTGACGAAAAGGTGGTGATAGCCGCGTTCCAGTTGGCCGCCCCCCACTGGGAAGGTGGAGGCCTGTCCTCCGAGGAAAGGGGCAACTTCGAACACCTCGGCGTAATGCCCCTGCTTGGTCAGGTCGTAGGCGGCCGCCAAGCCGGCGACCCCTCCCCCTATAATTCCCACCCTCACTAGCCACCTCCCGCCGGGGATGAATTGGCGGCAGGACTTCCCTCCGACGGATCAGAAGCGGACTGGTCGCCTGGTTCAGTGTCGGGAGCGCTGGTCAGTTGCCGCAGGTTGAGGTTCTGCTTCCAGAGGATAGCCAGGCCAACGACATTTACCGGCAGCCACAGGGCCACCAGGTGCACTACCAGCGCGTAGTCCACTGCCACACCGACTCCTACCCCCAGGGCGACGAGGGTCTGCTGGGCGACGACCTCGAAAGGACCAATACCGCCTATGGCGCTGGGTATGCCGGTGGCCAGATTCGAGGTGGCGGTGAGTAGCGCTACGGC
The DNA here is from genome assembly GCA_965215675.1 of Dehalococcoidia bacterium. Taxonomy (GTDB): domain Bacteria; phylum Chloroflexota; class Dehalococcoidia; order Lucifugimonadales; family UBA3495; genus VXOI01. The sequence continues at coordinate 2,064,209 of OZ244112.1, forward strand.
CAGCAAATAGACGCCCGCCGATTCGAAGTGGGAGCCCAAATCGAAGGAATAGGACACCAGCAGATAAACGAGGAATTCACAAAACCAGATGGGTGCCGACAATGCCACCAGCGCCAGGTGCTTGCGCGGCGAATTCAGGATGGCGAGCGCGGAAACAAACGACGCGAAGAATCTCAGACCCACAACCCCGAGCTTGCCCGGCAGAAACGCCAGCATCCGCTCCACCACGCCGGAAAATCCTTTCCAGGTGGCGAGCAGCGTGAACACCACTAGGAATCCACCAAAAATTATGACGACCGCGACTGCCAAGGCTATTGCGGTGGTCTGAGAAACTCCTGCCGTCCAGTCAAATTCACCCAGGAGCAGGAGCCAGGGAGCGGTAACAGCGACCAGGGCAATCAGCGTCAGCCCGTCGAACACCCGCTCAACCGCAACACTGCCCAATGCGGAGCTGGCGCTGAAGTTCTCCTGCCGTGCCAGGTAGTAGGAGCGGACCACCTCTCCAAGCCGCATTGGTAGCAGATTGTTGGCGGCATAACCGATCACCACCACGGGGTACAGCCGCTTCACCGGGAAACGCCGCAACGGGCTCAGCAGGTACTGCCACCGCAGGGCACGAAAGTAGACCCCGATGAAATAGACTGCGACCGCCGGAATCAGATACAGGTAGTTGGCCCCGGCCAACTCGTCAATCAGACCGGACGGGTCATCGATGCGGTATACCTGGAAGGCAAGGAACAGCAGCAGCACTACGCTTACTGCGATGCCGAACCAGATGTGCCATCTGGCGGTGATCAAATGGTTTCCTTCAGTGAGATGGACACAAACGGGATTCGTTAGTGCCCGTTCTAAATTCGTCGGACGCTCAGTATATGACTTCCGTTATGTTGCCTCAAGGCAAATATGCATAGTATTCCGACTGATACCAGGGTGAGTCCAGGCGGCGGTGGATAACATAATCAAGGGCCTCCGCCCATTTCGCCCGGTTGGAAACCGCATCTCGGAAGAAGCCGAAGTCATTGGCAAGCTGGATGTGCATTGGTTCTTCCTCCCGGTTCTCGTCCGGCCGGCGATAAGTTTCCGGGAACCAGAGGAGCTCCTTGAACGGACCCTGGCGGCGGTAGCGGGTCTGCACGTCGCCGTCGTCGCCGACGTGGTCGGCCTTGACCAGGAGGCTGGCCACGTTTCCAAAATCGTAGGTGCCGTCGTCAAGGAGACTGCCCGACAAGACTATGCAACCCGAGTTTTCCTCTTCCTCAAGCTCAAAACACTGGAAATTCAGCCTGCCGTCGACCGCGTGGTCCCGGACATACCACTGGAGGGGATACCAAACGTCGTAGTCGACCTTCACCGGCTGGACTCCGTCGGAAAGAGGATAAACCTCCCGCTCCAGGGTGCGGTAGGTTTCCCGGACGTCTGCGGAACCTTGAGCGTAGACCATCACCTCGACGTTTGAATCGTCGTGCGTATATGCGGCCCGGAATGCTCCCCATGTGCCGAAAACCAGCAGCAGCGTGGCCAAGCCCAACAGCGCCGCCGGGGCTGCGCGTTCCATTCCAGTGAGCCGGTAGATGAGCGCGGCAACGAACGCAGAGGACACGGCCGACGCGAGCAGCAGCCAGTGCTCGATGGTAAATGGCCTGGCGGGATCGACTAACTGGAGGAAGAGGTAAACGGAGATCACGACTATTACAGGCGAGATCACGAAGGCGACCATCGTCCCCATGTCGAAGGATGGGCTGCCCGACTTCCCCAAGAACGAACGCCACTCAAGCCGACCGGACACCTCGCCCAAATATTTGGCGGACACGAGGATGAACGGGGTGGTGATGTTGACCAGCAGCCATGGCATCTTTTCGGCGGCCACGGTGTATGCGGCCAAGGAAAGCACGGCCCACAGTGCCAGGGCGAGACCGAGCGCATCCTGTCGTCTGAAAAAATAGATGACTGCAACCACGGCGAACACCAGCGGGAGAAGCTCGTACACGGACAGGCCGACGAAGTAGTAGTACCAGGGCTGGTTTCCCCGCGCCACGTCCTGCTGGGCTATCCAATAGCCCATTCCCTGCCAGAAACCAGTAAAGATTCCCGACAGGTTGGTGTACAACGTCGTGTATAGCGCAGACCAGATGAGGTAGAAGATGGCGGCGCATATCAGCCATCCCCGGCCGAGCCACCAGATTCCAAGAGCCGCCGACCCGATCAGGGCACCCAACAACGCTGCCACCGCGACGACGAAGTTCAGAGGGACTCCTGCGTCGATGGTGCCGACCGTGACGTTTCCGGGCAGCACGGAATTCACCACACCCTGCACATCCAGCACGGGCGTGAACAGGAGAGAGTAGAGGGTGACCGCCGCAGCCGGGATGAGAACGAGCAGGATCGCGCGACCCATGGAGAATCGGCTCCAGAACAGGAAGCCGGTCGCAACTGCCAGGGCAGCAATGAAGATGGCCCAGTCTGCCGCTGCCAGCAGACCATTCTCAGGATCCACCCCGGAATAGGGGCGGAAGAGAATCCATGCGAAGGCGAATGCGCTCATCAGAGGGGCGCCAGCCAATCCAGCCACCCTTTCCGAATTCATGGAGCCCCGACTGAGCATCCACGATATTGCGGCCATTCCGGCAACGGCGAACGCGGCGTGGAAAACCCACGGAACGTCGGCGACCGGCAAAAGCAGGATGCTGCCCTGCCAGGCCGGGGCGCCTGTCATGCCCGCTGAGCCGTCAATATTGGCGACGTTGTGGCCTGTGAGAGGGTCGGGGTTGGCCAGGGTCAGGCCGAGTATCCCCTGGAAAAGTGCGACGATGGCGGACCATTGTGGCAGAGTGATGGTAAACAGCAGCAGGAAAAGCGCGGTGGCAGTGCCCTCTTTCGTGAGCTCGGCCTGCCTGCGCACCCAGGGCAGCACCTCGGGCAGCGCGGCGAGGAAAAGAATCAAGCCGAAGACGGCAACGAGAAGATAGGCCGTTTCCTTGGTGGCGAACATCAGGGCTAGGAGCCCTGAGCCAAGGTACAGATGGATTCTCCGGCCACCGTGCAGGTAGCGCCACATAAGGGTGAACAGGGCGACAGCCCAGAACATCATGATGATGTCGTTGCGGCCGAACCGGCTGAAGTATAGGAGGGTCGGCGAGAGGGCAAGCATTACGGCTGCAATCAACGCACCGCGCCGCCCGATGTGGTCGCGCAGGAAGAAGGGCAGGCCTACCAGGGCGGTTCCAAACAGAGCGTAGCCGAGTCGTGAAGTGAAGTCGGAATCGCCCAGGATTGTAAAGATGACCGCCGTCATCTCTATCTGGAAGGGACCGTGCATCCAGGCGGAATGGAAGTAGTCGGTGCCGAAAATCCAGGGCCATCCGAGGAGTGCTCCGGCACTGTTGGCCAGCTTCCAGCCGTAGTGCAGGTGGATGGCCTCGTCGTAGTGCATGGGCCGTCCGCTGAGTTCGAACAACCTGAGGCCCAGTGCGCCGAGCACTACCGCTAGGAACGCCGCCTCGTACCAGCCCCAACGCCGAAGGAAGGCGGGAACATGAGCGGCATCTTCTTGGACAGGTGCCGGCGGCTCCATTTCGGCGGCATCGTCCGCCACTATAGGATGTTCGAGTTCTGATTCGGTCATAAGTCAGGGTTGTTCGAAACTTCGTACACTGTTACGTCATCATGATGGAAAACGGTTTCCAAGAAATCGAGATAGTGGGGCAGCGATGAAACTCCGTAACGCTCCAACTCTCTGCTGCCCAAGTAAACGTAACGCACACCGTAGCTGTCCAGCAACCGTTGCGCTTCCTCAGGGTCTCGACCCGTGTAGATGGCCGCAACGTCTTCTGCGCGCCCGGCGAATGGCTCCGAGGAGCCGCGCCACTGCAGCTCGTGGCCTGGCCATCCCAGCACTGTCGGCAATCCGGTGCTGGCCGAGATGTTGCCGTACTGGCTGTAGTCGTCGCCCACGGCCTCCAGGATTGTTCCGGGGCGAGCCTCATCCCGGAGCCACGAAATGGCAGCATATTCCCCAGGTGCCGACGCCTTCAGGTAGGCCAGGCCGTCCAGCGTCCGACCCTCGGGTGGTGTCCCGTACGCACCGCTGCGGTCCAGCGTTGCGCCTACGGTGTAGTAGAGAGCAGCGGCCACGAGGATCGCCAGTGCAACGCCGCCTCCGATTCGGCCCCCGACGGCTGCGTAATAGCGCCATCGGGAGGGCTCCAGCAGGGTGAGTCGGCCGGACCACAGGCTGTAAATTGCGAAGGTGGCGGCCAGCCCAAGCAGCAGCCAAGCCTGGTAGTAGACCTTGAACACGGTGTTCATGCGGCGCCACGGCCCGCTGAATGAATCCACGATGTGGAAGAGCTCGGCGATCATAATCAGGAAGAAGGCCAGCGCCACGAGCAGGAGCACGAAGGGGGTAGCCGAATCGTTTCCCCTTCGTGCCAGAAGGGTTGCCAGGTAGGCTGCGATTCCCACCACGATGGCTCCTGGTCCTGCCAGGACAAGCCTGCGCCCGAGGTCATCGAACGCAACACCAGGGCCGCCTGTGGCGATGCTGAACAGGAAAGCCGTTGCCATCCAGATGCCCAACGGAACAAGCGCGACCAGAAGGGCTACCACGACCAGCGGAGCATCGGCAGGATTGTAACGGCAGAACCTGATGGCCTTTTGGGCCCACAATGCCAGAGCCGGAACCGCAAAAATGCCCATGACGAGGAAAAGATGGAACGGCCGCGTTGCTACATCACGAAGGGGCAGAACACCCGAAGTCTGACCGCTGAAGACCAGATAGATGGGTCCAAACAATGCCACGGACAGCAGGAATAGCGGTAGAAAGACCGACGCCGCCGAATTCGCCGCCTGCAGCAGTGATCCGGGATAGTCCCGACAGCCCTTTAGAAGGATAGCGACCGCCAACAGGGCCACGAAAGTGGCGAAGTCCCAGAAATTTATGAAAGCCAGCGCTCCGCCAAACAGCGCCACCGCCCCGGCCTGAGCAGGATAATGCCGAAACCAGGCCAGTTCCAGTTTTCGGTCAGTGCGGTACACGTTCAGCGCTGCAGCGATGGCGAGCAGCAGAAATGGGATGGCGAGGACGTGAGCGTGCAGGTCTCCCAGGATGAAGCTGAACGCCGGGAATTCGGTGATGGTGTAATCGAGCACCCCAGCATCGCCAAATGTGCCTATGACCCGGGTGCTGCGAAACCACCACCAGAAATCGCCGGGGAAGGTCCCCCCGACCGAGCCCGCGGCATCCAGGCCTTCGACGGCAACCCAGTCCCAGAACCCCGGGCCTGCCCAGCCCTGGACTCGGACAAATTCCAGGGCCCCGACCAGATTGCCGGCCAGGAGGATCACCACCGGTGCGGCAATGCCGGTACCCAACGCCCAGCGCGTGCCCCCTCCCGCCAGTCGCACAAGGTTGTAAAGCAGCCCGAAGCAGACCGCCCCTGCCAGCGCGGGTACAGTGGCGATGCCCAAGTTGTAGGCAACCGACGTCACCACCCCGGCCATCTTCGTGAGGGTTGCCATGATGATGTGGCCGAAGTAGTAATAGCTTATGGAATGACCGGAGAGCCATGGATCCTCGGCCGGGAAGAAACGGGTCTCGTGTGCCGCATTGAGCAGCATGAAGTCCATCGGCTTTTCGGTGTGAGTAATGGAGGGGGAGCCGGACACTACCAGCGCCCAGGCGACGAACATGCACAGGAAGATCAGCTCGGCAGCAAGCAGGACAGGCCAGTGCCGTTGCAGGAAGTCCCGAAGCTCATCCCAGTACCGGCCAGCCATCCAGATTGAAGCGGCGGCAAAGCACAATACGATGACCCAGATAGTCAGCTGGGTGTTGGGAAGTAGATGGGTCAGTCCCAGTACCCACACGAGGTATGAGAGCACCAGCAGGGCAGTGGGCTTTACCAGGGTGATGCCGCGGTCGGGGAGGAACCGGAATAGGCGATAGGCCCAGGGGAGCGCAACCGCACCCAGCAACTCCAGCGTCAGGAACCACAATAAGGCGTCGGCCATTGGTCACACGGAAAGGCGGTGAGGGAGAGAAAGAACGGGGACTTATACCGGCGCGAGGAGAGCGTCAACGAAGTCTTCGGCGTCAAAGGGAGCCATATCTCCCATCCCTTCGCCAGTGCCGATAAACAGGATTGGTACCTGCAGCTCCTGGCGAATTGCCAGTACAATGCCGCCCCGCGCCGTACCATCAAGCTTGGCAAGAAAGATACCGGTGCAGTTAACGGCCTCATTGAAGGACTTGGCCTGAACCAACCCATTATGGCCGGTCGTGGCGTCCAGGGTAAGAATCACTTCGTGAGGGGCGGAGGTGTCCTGGCGATTCAGAACGCGGTGAATCTTTCGCAACTCTTCCATCAAGTTCGACTTGGTGTGGAGACGTCCGGCGGTGTCGATGATGAGGACGTCGGCTCCGCGCGCCTTGCTTGCCTGATAGGCATCGTATGCCACGGCTCCCGGGTCGGCGCCTGCAGCGTGCCGGATGACGTCCACGCCCACGCGCTCCCCCAGGATTTCGAGTTGCTCGGCTGCGGCGGCGCGGAAGGTGTCGGCGGCTCCGATAACGACCCGTTTGCCGGACTCCGAAAAGTGATGTGCCAGCTTGCCGATGCTGGTGGTTTTTCCTACACCGTTCACACCCACCATCAGGATCACGTACGGCTTGGATGCCCCGTCGTCGCTGGGCAATAGCCCCTCGAAATCTCCCGAAAGGTCTTGGGTCAACGCCTGCTTCAATGCGTCCGTGACTGCGTCGGGAGAATCGAGCTGCCCGGCCTTCACCCGTTCCCTGAGTTGTTCGATGATCCTTAGAGAGGTTTCGACGCCAACGTCCGATGAGATCAAGATTTCTTCGATTTCATCCCAGACAGCGTCGTCGAGGCGCGGAGAACGCAGCAATCCCACTATGCGGCCGAACCAGCGATCGCGGCTGGGTTTGACAGCCTGCTCAGTGGCCTGCCTTTCTTCCTGGCGATTGCGCCGAAATAGTCGAAGCATTTCTGAATTCGTCTAGCCTTTTCTGGTCAGTCTGAGCCGATTCAGGATACCGCCCCTGGCGACGCGAGAGCAATCTGCGGGACGGTTCTCGACTTCAGTGTTCGGTTTGCTTGGAGAATTCCCAGTGCAGTTGGATTCTTGTGCCAAAGAACAGCTGCCGGAGAGGATGTTCTCCAAGGCTTCCTTTGCAGCCGCATGCTCCGCTTCCGACTTTCGGCCTCCCTCGCCGATGCCGAGTATTTGTTCTCCCACCAATGCCTCGACGCTGAAGACGGGACTGTGGTCCGGTCCTTCCCGGCCTATCAGGCGATAGGAGGGAGTCGGGTGGCCCCGACCTTGCAGCAGTTCCTGCAGCCGGGACTTGGGGTTTTCAGGCGGTGCGCCACTCCGGCCGATGTCGGCCAATTCCGGGGCTAAATGGCGGTCCACAAACTGACGAGCGGTCTCCATTCCCTGGTCGAGGTATACGGCGGCGATAACCGCTTCAAGCGCAGCGGCCAGCACCGACTCCTGATCTCTCCCGCCGGAGGACTCTACGCCGTGGCCCACCAGTAGCATCTCGCCCAACCCCAGCCGGCGCGCCACTCCCGCCAGAACTTTCCCCCTCACCACTGAGGAGCGGGATTTGGTGAGTTGCCCTTCGTCGGCCTCGGGAAACTGAACGTAAAGGCTGTCGGAGACGATCAGTTCCAAGACCGCATCCCCGAGGAATTCGAGCCGCTCGTAGGAGTCTGAGGCGTCCATCCCGTGTTCATTGCAGTAGGAACGATGAACCAGGGCGCGCTCAAAAAGGCTGGGGTCCCTAAATTGGAACCCCAGCATAGACGCAAAGTTGCGGCCACGACCGTCCTTGGACGGGCTCATGGGAAACCTAGATGACGCCATGGGGCCACGGCGGCTGCGGGCGCTTGAATTCGCCAACGTGGACGAACTCGCTCATCGACTTCATCAGGTTGTCGTAAATCTCCACCGACTGCTCTTCCGGCGGAATGAACATCTTGAGGAAGGCGAAGTTGCCGTTGTCGAAGACGAATGTCGGAACGCCGAAGGCGCCGTATTCTTCCACTGCCTTGGTGTGGCTGTCAGCCAACTCGCGCAGCAGATCGGGGTCGGCGATGTCCTCGCGGAAGCGGGCCATGTCGATGCCGGCGGCATCGCCTGCAGCGTCAATGACCGCGCGGTCGTTGAGATCGGCCTTGTCCTCGTGCCGGGCCTTGAGCAGGGCCATGAAATAGGCCTCGAAGGCTTCTTTGCCCTGTCGCTTGACTGCCAAACCGGCCTGGTGAGCCAAGAGAACTGGATCGTCGCCTTTTACGACATTAGGCCTCTCCCAGACGTTGTCGCCGTCCTTGTTGTTGATCTGCGACAGGGAGAAGGGCTGCCAGTCAATCTCGATCGGGCTTCCGGTCAGTTCCCGGACCTTTGCCAACCACATGTTGGCATTGTAAACGAAGGGTCAACGAAAATCGTAATAAGTGGTGAATTCAGCCTCGGCCATTTTATGCCTCCCGCTGCTGTTTGTGGCCCAATTCTACTCTGATGGTAAGGGCCAACTTGAATAGAATTGTAGCCACGCGCTCTTGGGTTGTCAAAGCGCAAACTACATAAACTCGCAGAGTGTGAGGTCCAGGGGCAACCGTGTTTTGATGACACTTGCTCATTGCCAAGCCCAATGACAACCTTCTAGCATTAACCCTGTCCCTGATCCCCCAAATACGCTCAGGGCAATCGCGTCTTATTTGTCAGCACACAAAATTGGTCTGAATGGCGGTGGAGATGGGAGTGGGGTTCCTCCTTCAGTTCCTAGTGCGAGGGTAGACGGGGGGTTGGATTCCTGCAGGCGCGGGAATGACGACTTATAGGGTCTTCGGCGTTTAACACGCGATTGCCCTGTCGATGCAGGGCTGTCGCCACTGGCTGGAGAGATTTCGTGGCGGCACAGGAATCGAGTACGGCTATCCGAGAGCGTGGGGCTCGCGGAAGGCAATTCGATGTCTCCACGGGACAGAATTTTCCCACTGCTGTCCCATTTTGTCCCAAATTGTCCCAAATTCGCGTTCCCCCGTAGCTGAAGTTTCCCCAAATTGGACAAAAATCGCGATTCCCGTCCCATATTGTCCCATTCTGTCCCACCCGGTCTTTCCCCCCTGTTTTTGGAGCACATACGGGCAGGGCCTTCGTCCAAAAACCACCTCTGCTCCAAGTCTTGCGAACGTTATTTACGAACATATATACGTAATAATAATACAACGGCGCCGCAGAGGCTGGCAAGGGAGAAGACTCACTCGGCAGGGCAATCGCGTCTTATTTGTCAGCACACAAAATTGGTCTAATGTCGGTGGATATGGGAGCGGGAGTGGCAGTGCCTCCTTCGGTTCCGGGTGCGAGGGTAGACGGTGGTTTGGATTCCCGCCCCCGCTTCCGCGAGGGTGACGTTCTTTGGCGGGAAAGACGACTTATTGGGCCTCCTTCGTTTAAGACGCGATTGCCCTGCACATCCGCCTCTCCCGGTACCTCGGCGGCAATACCAAACCGCCATGACTCTGCCTATGGCGATGAAGCACCACGGCAGAACTGGATTCTGGTCAAACGCGACTTCTCTTTATTTGGCTCTCTTGGATGCCGGGGCAGCGACGGTGCTGTGATATAATTTCACTCCCGGTTTTCACCAACGAATTACCGCCCTCAACCCGCGCATGTTCACTAGACGGAGGCTCTGCGACTTTGCCTCTCGCCAGCCGTTCCCACAGCTTGACCTCACTTATTGCAGGGTTGGACGATGGACACCGTAGGGCCTTGGAAATGGTGCGTCGATTGGCCCTTAAGGCGAATTTGCCAGTCTTTCTCGTGGGTGGACCCGTACGCGATTTCCTGCTGGGGACGCCTGTTGTTGATCTGGACTTTTGCATTGAGGGCGATGCGGTCGACTTCGGGAAGCGGCTTGCGAGCGAGACCGGAGGGGGCGTAACGGCTCACTCTCGGTTCGGGACGGCCACAGTGCTGTTTGATGGGACTCGCTTGGACCTGGTCACCGCCAGGTGCGAAACCTACTCCCGGCCGGGGCAGTTGCCCGAGGTATCTTGGAGCAGCATATCCGACGATCTGAGGCGGCGGGATTTCACGGTCAACGCAATGGCCCTCCCCATTGCGCCCACCGAAGGCTCGCTGCTAGATCCCTTGGGCGGGTTGGATGACCTTAGGACAGGATTCATTCGAATTCTGCATTCCCGCAGCTTCGAAGACGACCCCACCAGGATGTTTCGAGCGCTCCGATACGAGCAGCGGTTCGGCTTTCAGATTGAAGACAGCACAATGGAATGCCTGGTGTCCGCCATTTCGGCCAGCCATATGAACGCTGTAAGCGGCGACCGGTGGCGACACGAGATCGAAAGAATTCTGGAAGAGTCCGACCCAGGCCACATACTCTTGCGAGCGTCTGAAGTCGGCCTCCTGCCCGCACTGCACCCCGCGCTGTCAAAGAACGATGGGCTGAAGGCATTTTCGGACAGCGCTGGTGAAGATTTCCACCCCGACGAGTGGCTGGCGGCACTGTTCGACCCGCTTACCGTAGATGAGGGCGAGAGCGTCATTGGCCGGCTTCGACTGTCGGGGCAGCGTGCCGAATTGGCCCGTGATACCATTGCTCTCCGGGAGCTAGAACCACGCATCCGCTCGGCCTCCGGCAGACCTGCCGAGCTTTTCAGGTTGCTATCTGGTTTTCATCCTGCCGCAGTCGCCTACAAGGCAAAAGTTTCTCGGGATCAAATTGTCGCCTCGGGACTTCGGCGATATCTCCTGGAGCTTCAGTTCACGCGGCCCGTTCTCACCGGGGGCCAACTGTTGGAGATCGGCGTTCCGCAGGGGCCAGTGGTTGGAGAAATTCTCACCCAACTCCGAGATGCCAGGCTGGATGGCATCGTATCCGGTGAAGAAGAGGAGCGAGCTCTGGTGCGGGAATTGTTGGACCGCAATCTGGAGAGGGCTGCTAAGTAAAAACCATGGCAGAGCAACCAGTAGAAGAGAGCGAAATGGAATCCTGCGTTATCTGCGACGAGGCGTTGGATGGATTCAACGAGACCTCCTGCCAGATGTGTGGGGGCAAGTTTCACCAGCCTTGGAGCCAGGACTCGCAGACTCCGCAGTGCGGGCGCATAGGCAGTCACGAGGACGCACTCGCGATTGTTTTCCTCTGCGATGACTGTTTCTACGGGCGGAGGCCCTGACCACTCTTCCAAACAAGATCTCTCAAGATTGCTTTCTTTGACGAAACGAGAGGAGACCACAGATGCAAGCGGTGTACATAGACGCGCATGGCGGCCCGGAGGTTCTGACTTTCGGAGAACGCCCGGAGCCGGAGGCGGCAGCTGGCCAGATCAAGGTCCGAGTGCGGGCAACGGCCCTGAACCGCTTGGACCTCTACACCAGGGCAGGCGAGAGGGGCCTGGAGCGTCAGTTTCCTCCGCCACTGATTCTTGGTGGGGACTGCGCCGGTGAAGTGGCAGCGGTCGGCGCTGGCGTCTCGGGGTTGAAGGATGGAGACCGGGTGGTAATCAACCCGCGCCTTTCCTGTCAACAATGCCAGGCCTGCCTGTCGGGACAGGATGACCTGTGCCGTCGGTCGCAGTTCCTGGGCAGCGCTTTGGACGGCAGCTACGCCGAATACCTCATTGTTCCGGCAGCTAACGCCCACGTCATATCGGACGGTGTGAGCTTCGAGCAGGGGGCCGCCATTCCGACTACCTACCTCCCCGTGTGGAATATGCTGGTTCGCAGACTGCAGCTCAAGCCCTGGCAGACAGTGCTCGTCCTGTCCGCGTCGGCTGGCGTGGGTACTGCCGCCATCCAGATGGCGAAGGACGTTATTGGGGCGCGGGTGATCGCCACCACGAGCACCGCCGAAAAGGCGGCCAAGGCTCGGGATTTGGGTGCTGACGAGGTCATCAACTACACTGAGGAAGACATCCGGGGACGCGTGCGCGAGATCACCGGCGGGGCCGGAGTGGACGCTGTTGTCGACCATGTGGGAGGCGACTTCTTTGGCCCGGCCTTTGCATCCCTTCGTCCCGGTGGACGTTACGGCATTTGCGGCGCAACAACCGGGCTGCGAGCGGAGTTGCATCTCGGACTGTTGTTCAGCCAGCAGAAAGAGGTTTACGGCGTGTACATGGGCACGAAGGAAGACATGCGCCAGATCGTGGAGATGCTCAACCGGGGTGCCGTCCGGCCAGTGGTAGACCGCGCGTTCCCACTGTCGGATGCAGCCGCTGCCCATCAGGCCATGGAGGCGACCAGCTTTTTCGGGAAGCTCCTGCTGACTCAGAACTGATAGCTTGAGAGGGCGCCGGGCGTGTTTGTGTGGAGGCTGGTGTGGTGGATTGTTCGAGCTATCTTTGCGCCGGCGAGACGCAGGCAGCAGGGATTCCACCCGGGACGCCCTTTTCCTGTGGAGGTGTCTTCGGTCCAGGACGGCGACTCGCTTCTTGTAAAGGGCCGCGATTCCCGAGACGAACTAAGGCTCAGGCTCTACGCGATTGACGCTCCAGAGCTGGACCAGGAATATGGGCGGGAGGCCAGGGAATACCTGGGCAGGCTGGTAAGGAGACGGACTGATCTCCTCCTCGAACCTGTGGACACCGACCGGTATGGCAGACTGGTCGGTGTTTTGTATCACCGTGCCGCCGGCAGGCAGCATTCAGTCAACCGGCTGATGGTGGAGCAGGGTCTCGCCCGATGGTACAGCCAGTACGGCGGCGGGGACTTGGGACTTGAGCACGCCGAGGCGGAGGCCCAACGACGACGCCGAGGACTCTGGGCGAACCGCCGTGCGGTTGCGCCCTGGGACCACCGCAGACAGCAGCGCCAGAGGGCCGGGGGAGGCAGTCTCTTCCGGACGTTGCTGTTGGCCACCACCGTGAGCGTCCTAGTATTGATGGCGCTTTATCTTCTGCTGCCGAGGCTCCTCTAGTCTTCCTCGGCCTGCCCACCCTTCTTGTCGCGGAGACGCCTGCCGTGGAACAGGTACTGGTTGGCGTAACCGGCGTAGCGGCCGAAGTATTCCTGCGCCCACGGGAGCAGCATTCGGTTAGTGGGGGTCTTCTGACCAGGGAAGTACCAGTCTGCGAGGGCTCGGCGAACCCACACGTCGATGGGGAAGGCTTCAAGTTTCTCCAGGGACATCAGCGCAATGCAGTCGGCGATCTTGTCGCCGATGCCCTTGAGCGACATCAGCTCCGACTTGGTCTCCTCGTAGGGGGCGGAGGTGAGGTGCTGCAGGTCGAGTCGACCTTCCAGCACTGCGACCGCCGCCTTGTAGACGTAGGGAGCACGAAAGCCTAGCTTCAAGCGGCGCAGCTCGGCTTCCCCCGCCTCTGCCAGGTCCGCTGGAGTGGGAAAGGTGTTGCGCTCTATCGTCGAGGCGCCACCTCCCATTGATTCTGGGATCGCCAACTTCAGCGGTGAGCCGAATTCGTTGGAAAGCCGCTCCATATTGAGGTGGATGGTCTCGATGTTCGAGTTGGCCGAACAGATGTAGGCAACCAGGCACTCCCACGGTTCCTGGCGCAGGACCCGCAGGCCGGGGTACCGCTTAACCTGCGCGGATACGTTGGAATCCCTAGTGATGTCGGCGTAAATGGCTGGAAGGTCGTCATCGAGCCGCAGGTAGTGTCGGAACTTGGGAATCAGCGCCGCTGGGTCAGAGGGTGAGCTGAGAAGCTTGACGGTAGTGCCGTGCTGGCGGGTGATTATGAGGTTTCCCCAGAGTACGCTGCTGTACCAGTCCCCGTCCCGTTTCCAGCGGTGGGCCTGTCCGCCCAGCAGGCAGGCTTCCAAGTCGACAGGCTGACCGGCATCGAAACTGGCAGCTGCGACCAAGTCTATCGGCTGAGTTGCATTGAATCCAAACTTGCCTGGCTCCGCGCTGCTACTGCCGGGAACGGCCGCCACGTCTACCTCCCTGTCTTCCTCCATCAACCCACATTTCAGCCAGCATCCCCACATTGGATGTGAAACACGGGGTGTGGTGGCACGGCGGCATTGAATCTCTGAATGCCTGCCCGTAACCGTGAGAAGAGATCCTGGAATCCAGAACTATGATAGTGCCCCTGTCGTCCTTGTTTCGGATCAGTCGGCCGAGGCCCTGCCTGAAACGAAGCACCGCGTTGGGAATCGTGTATTCGTTAAAAGGGTCCCCGTAGAGGCCCGAACGGGACTGAACGATTGGGTCGCTGGGCACCTGAAAGGGGAGGCGGGTGATGACCAGTGCCTTGAGCAGGCCCGACGGCATGTCCACCCCCTCCCAGAAGCTGGCGGTGCCGAGCAGCACGCTGCCGGGTTCCTCTCCGAATGCTGCCATGAGGTACGGAGCCGAGCCATCGACGCCTTGGGCCAGCACCGGAATCCCGTGGGGTTCCAGCATGGGTCGCAGCCGTTGTGCGACCGCCCGGAGAGAGGAGTGGGACGTGAAGAGCGCCATGGTCCGGCCTTGCAGCTTGAGGCCCAACTGTGCCAGGACATCGGCGGTGGCCGCCACGTAGCCGTTGGCGTTGGGTTGCGGCATGTCGTCAGGGATCAGTGCCTGGGCAGCCCTCTCGTAATCAAAGGGTGATCCCACCAGCAGTTCCGGAGTCTCACCTTCGACGCCAACCCGGCGCTTCAGGAACTCGAAGCTCTTTCCCGTGGTCAGGGTGGCGCTGGTCAGGACTACGCAGTCTTTCTCGGCAAACAGCTTCTCCGCGAGGATGGGACTCACGTCCAGGGGGGCAGAGTGGAGTGAGATGGTCGACTGGGCAGGATTTACGTTGACCCAATGAATTGCGTCTTCAGGCGCTTGGTCCAGGATGGATGCCAAGTGATTGGCCAGCTCCGACAGATCGTCGGCCAGTGAGATTGCCTCCATTTCCAGCGCCTGCTGGTCTGCCGCGCCGGGGAGCGGATTGCCGTCGAGGAAGCTGCGGAGGTTCCTCAGGGCGATTCCGGCTTGGCCCAGCCGGGTGTTCAGGTTGTCCCAGACCAGATGCAGATTGGCCCAGGCCTGTGTACTTCGAACATCTGGAGTGATCAACACCTGATTCTGATCGCCCTGGTTTCGGCCCCGGCGTTGATCGATGTGCAAAGCCTCCAGGGCGCTGAACAACTGGTCCCAGGACTGGCGCAACCGTGGGCCCTCTGTTTCCACTGCGGTCATGGCCGAGTGCCCGACATCGACGGCCGAGGCCTCGAGCCCGTCGGCGGCGAGTGCCTGCCTCACGTCGCGGGCCAATCGCCCTGCGGACTCCCACGTGCGCTCAAGGTCTCCCTGGGCAAGCTCAAAACCGAACTGGTTGGTTGCAGCGTCCTCCAGGTGGTGGGCCTCGTCGATGATGACAGTGTCGTAGTCGGGGATCAGGCCACCGAAAACGAGGTCGCTCATTAACAGGGCGTGATTCACGATAATGATGTGAGCTTGCTCTGCGCGTTGCCTGGCGGCGCGCACGAAGCACGGAGAGCCATCCCGCATGTCGAGGCAGAAGCCTCTTTCACCCGCTGAAACATGGTTCCACGTCGATATTTCGCGGCCGTTCAGGTTGATCTCGCCCCGGTCTCCGGACGACGTATCCTGCAGCCACAGAGCCGTCTTGGACAGGAGTCGGGCGTCATCAACGCTGAGCGCATCGCTGCGGGAGAGTTGTTGCCAGCGGCGCAGGCAGAGGTAGTTGGCCTTGCCCTTGAGCAACGTGGCCCTGAGATCTCCCGGCTGCAGGATGCCCGATTGCTCGAGGACACTCTTCAGGGCCGGGATGTCCTTGGCTATGAGCTGTTCCTGCAAGTTGATGGTGTTGGTCGACACCACCACGCGCTGGCCCTGTGAAACGGAAAACAGGGCCGCCGGCAGCAGGTAAGCCAGGGACTTTCCGACGCCTGTCCCACCCTCGACCACCAAGTGTTGCTGGCCGTAGATGGCTTCGGTAACGGCGTCGAGCATCTGTTCCTGCTCCGCGCGGTGCTCGAAGCCGTTGAAGGCCTTGGCGAATGGGCCGTCCGGGCCCAGCATGCCGTGGATTCGTTTCTGATCCAGGTAGTCGAGATCCTCGTTGGGACGACGCCTCTCCGGGGGTTCGACCCGATGGGCCAGCAGGTCGAGGTTGAGGCCAGAAGGGCCAACGGACGCAGGCCCTGACGACTGCGTCGAGGCAAGGCCGGACAGTGCCGGGTGGAGTGTCCAACTGCTTCTCCGCGCCAGCTCGGACATGTAGGCGAGAAGGCCGCCGTCCTGCTCCCCGGCGAGCCGCAGCAGCCTGACAAACAGCTCCTTGCCGCCGACGGCGTCGTCGAGGGCACGGTGGTTACGCAGTTCAACCCCGAAGTGGTCGGCGAGATGCTTGAGGGAGTAGCGGCGCGACCGGGGCAGGAAGACAGTGGCCATGTCCATGGTGTCAAAGGCCTGGTTGGCCACTGGGAGGCCGTGAGAGGCAAGGAATCGCAGGTCGAACTGGACGTTGTGCCCCACCACTGGGTGAGGACCCAGGAATTCCGTGAATTCTCCGGAGATACTGTGGAAGGATGGAGCGCGCTCCACTTGGCGGGGCTGGATGCCGGTCAGCCGCTGGATGTGGTCCGGGATGGGGCGGCCGGGGTTCACGAAGGTCTCGAAGGTGTCGAGAACCTGGTCGCCGCGGAAGCGCACCGCGCCAATCTCGAGGATAGTGTCGCGTTCTGAGTCGAGGCCAGTCGTTTCCAGATCGAGGGAAACGTAGACCTGATCCAGCGGGGAAACCAGCCGGTGGTCCCGACCCATACCGCCGCTCAACTGCTGCTGGGTCATGTCACTCCCATACCCTTACCGCCCCTGCGCGAGGCGACATAAAGTGTAGCACGGAGCTTGCTGGGGTTCGACGCCGAAATGTCAGTAAATTCGCCTGGCGGTTCAGGCGGAATATCGCTTGATGGCGCCGTGGCGGAGGCCGGTAACCGGGTGATACTGGCCGGAGTGGAGTGCCTTGAGGAACTCGGCCTCGGTGGTGATTTCGTCGTTGAATTCGGTTACGAACTTGCCCAGCCCGTGCAGGGAGTGGGCGTCGCTGCCGCCGGTGACCGGCTTGTGGAGAAGTTGGGCAACCTTGACCGCGAAGTCGTTTTCCCGATCGATGGTGCCGCCATTTGCGACCTCAACGGCGTCAGCGAGCTTGAACACCGGATGGTCGAGGGCATCTTCGGGCGACTGGGGTAACTCGTCGGGAACGGATTGGTAGATCAGGGCACGGGAGCGATTGCCGTTGCTGCTGAGGACTCCCCGGAAGGGGTGGGCGGTGATGACGAATCCTCCGGCGGCGGTGGCTGCCTTGCGCAGCTCAGCGGCCTTGTTAAAGCCAGCCTGGTAGCGGTCTAGTCCGAAGGCGAGCATGTGGCCCATGTCGGTTTCGACCTCCATGGCGCGGATGAGGATCACGCTGTGGAGGGCGGCGAACTTCTGAAACTCGTGCCGGTCCCAAGGTCCGGCGTGCTCAGTGATGCAGAGGCCCCGGAGACCTAGGCGGTCGGCCTCGAGGACCATGTCCTCGGGGGTGAGGCTGCTGTCGCTGCTGCCCTTGGTGGTGTGGATATGCAGGTCGAAGAGTCGGGCCATGCTATCTACCTTTAGTTGGCAATTGGCGCTCCGCTGATGTCGGCTTTAACCGGCGCTCAGCGCTGCCGGGCCACCTCAGCCATAGTCAATTCAAGTCTATGGCCTGCGACGATTTCCGTCAATCGAATATATCGGCTAGGCTGGGCTAAGGCGGCCAACCCCCGCGTTGGTACACCTCTGCAATCAGTGTGCAGTTCTTTGCATTGTCAGGCAAATGTTCAGTGCGGGGGTGCCGGGCGTGGACTTTAGGGAGTTCTGGCTGATTGAGCAGAGACACCTAAAATAATTGTGAAGAATGCCGCATTCTGGCTCTTATGGCCTGCACTGGACGGGAGGCGAGTCGCAGGGACCCAGGGGGCCGGCCGCTCAGAGGCAGGTAGGATATCCCGCTGTCCTGCCGATGCCGCCTTGCAATCAAGGTTTCGACCTTCGTACGGTTTAGAGACTGTCCACGCGGTTACCCGAGCACCCCGACGGCTGTCCCGCGGAAATCGCGAATCTGAGAGGTTTAGCCATCGATTCACTTGTGGCACCTGGTGCTTGGTGGTTGCAGCTATTTTCCTGAGTAACTACTCCAGTCGTACGATCCCGACCTGGACAATGCGCGGCTTGTCCACTCCTGCTACACCCACGTATTGGTAGATGACGTCGTCCAGTTCTCGCCTCTCTGCGTCCTGCGCGACGATGCTTTCGGTACCCTGCAGCAACTTGGCGAACGAGGCAGCCTGGGTGTCGGAGTCGGGGTCGGTGGGGAAAGTAAAGTCCACCTCAGGCATATTCGTATATTCCACCCGTCCCTCGCTGTCGATGATCCAGAACTCGGAAATGATTGTCTGATCAGAGACTTCCATCAGGACTGCGTTGATTTCCTCGGTCGACTTTACCGCGTCCAGGGCGACGTCTAAGTAGTGTGCAGTCAGTACGGCCTGGGCGGCCATGTGGTCGCGGGTAATCTGGTTCGTGGTGTTTGTTCCAACCTGCACGCGACAACCAACAGCAATAGTCCAGCCAGCGCGAGGGAACAAATCAAGGCCTTCAGCATATTCAAGGACTCAAGTTACTAGATCGACGCTAGTATAGAATCCACTAAAGACCATTCGAATAGTGTAAACGTACCGATTATGGGGATTTCTCTCGTATATAAATAGAAATTGAACTGTATTTATCGTACCCGATGCACCCAAATTATGTTGCAAGAATCATCAATTCAGGTCTGATTGGATCTGTATCGCCGCATTTGCATTCGCCCGCGTCTTCCGAAGGCAGGCCCCGCTCGACCGAATGTCTCCGGTTATCCGATGACTGCGCCTTGAAGAATTCTTTTGATACTGCAATTTCCGGACAAGTGCGGAAGTTCGGGACTGAAGGTGCGATCTTCAGCACAGACAGCGCCGAGTTTTCCAGGTACACATCAATAGATGGCGTAACACCGAATGGTTTTTCGAAGATACGGACAGATCCGGACAAATGGCGACATCGGGGTGCTGCAAGAATTGCCGGTTGCGGGTTCCGTTGACAGGTGTTCGAACCATTGCATTTCATATTAGAGAAATGACATACA
The DNA here is from genome assembly GCA_965215675.1 of Dehalococcoidia bacterium. Lineage (GTDB taxonomy): Bacteria > Chloroflexota > Dehalococcoidia > Lucifugimonadales > UBA3495 > VXOI01. The sequence goes on from OZ244112.1 coordinate 2,083,375, forward strand.
GCTCGGTAAGAGGGAAGTGTCAGTAAAGTGTTTGGGCGCCGCCCGCTGGAGCGTTTTGAAAGGGAATGTCTTTCAGAGTGGTAGGTCCGCGGCCGCGCCTATGCGCATGGCCTCTTCCAGGGCCGGGAAACGCGAAAGCGGGAGGGCATCGCCGGTCTGCTCGTAGTGGTTTACGAGCTCGCGGAAGTCGTCTGGGACGCGGCGAGAGGCCCTGGTGGTGGCGTCGTAGCCGACGTAGACGGCGTCGATGGTGGTGAGCAGGGTCTCGGGTTCGGGGCGGTAGAGCTCCATCTGCATGTCCATGCTGGAGTTGCCGAAGCGGGAGACGCGAACACAGGCCTCGACGAGCTCGTCGACGAGGGCGGGGGAGCGGAAGTCTATGGTCGTCTTGACCACGGCGAGGTCGAAATAGCCGGACCGGGGCAGGTGGTAGATGCCGATGCCGAGGTTGCGCCAATATTCGGCGGTGGCCAACTCCAGATAGCCAAGGTAGGCGCCATTGAACACGATGCCCTGGGCGTCGCACTCCATCCAGCGGATACGGAACCGCGTGGTGAACTGAAAATCAGTCCTGGGCATGGTCGGCACCTCGACCTTCCACCTGCCCGGCATCGGGTGGAGCGTATCCCAGCCCAGCGAGGTAACGTCGGTCGTCGTTGGTGAGCGAGGCCGTGCTTAGCAGGTCGGGACGGTGCTCCAGGGTGCGTTCCAGCGACTTCCGGCGGCGCCAACGATCGATCTCGGCGTGGTGGCCGGAGAGCAGGACCTCGGGTACGGTCATTCCTCGGAATTCGGCGGGGCGGGTGTAGAGCGGGTGCTGGAGTAGGCCGGTGGTTATGGAGTCTCCGGCGACGCTTTCGGGAGAACCGACAACGCCTGGAAGCAAGCGAGTGACGGCGTCGATGATGATCATGGCGGGAAGCTCGCCGCCGGTCAGGACGTAATCGCCGATGCTGACCGGGCGGGTGGCGAGGCCCTCCGCAATTCGCTCGTCGACGCCGGCGTAGTGACCGCAAATGATGGCGATGGCCGGGGAGGAGGCGAGCTCCTCCACCAATTTCTGGGTTAGCAACTCGCCCTGGGGGGTGGTTAGAATCACCGGGATCTGCGCCCGCTCAGCGGCATCGTAACCGGACAGGGTGGCCTCAGCAGCCTCAAATACGGGCTCGGGCTTCATTACCATCCCGTGGCCACCGCCGAACTGGTAATCGTCGGCGGTGCCGTGGGCGTCGTGGGTGTAGTCGCGAATGTCAGCGACGTCGATGTTGATCTGCCCCCGCTGCACCGCGCGGGCGACGATGCTGAACTGAAGGGGCTGAGCGAATGCCTCTGGAAACAGGGTCAGTACGTGAAATCGCATCGCTGGCGGTGGCGCGGGCCTAGTCAGCGGCCACTGGCACGGCGGCGGGCACCTTGTCGACGTAGGCAACTCCTGCGCGCATGACCAGCTTGATGGCCTCCCTGTCCCGGAGGACGCTGACGCTCCGCAGCGGGTCGCCGGCAACGGCGAGCAGGTCGGCCTGCTTGCCCTTCTCAACGGTGCCGATCTCCTTGCTGAGGCCGATGCATTCCGCAGCCCAGCCGGTGGCGGTCTGGATGGCCTGCATGGGGGTGAGGCCGCGCTCGACCATCAACTCAATCTCGCGGGCGTTGTCGCCGTGGACGAAACCACCGGCGTCGGTGCCGGCCGTGATCTTGGCTCCGGCTTCGACCGCCTTGTGCAGGCTGTCCCTGTGGGTATGGAAGAGGGTTTCGGCGCGGGCCTTGACGTGGGGGGCGCTGATGGTGGAATGGAACTCGTATACCTCAAAGGTGGGCGTGAAGAAGGTGTTGTTGTCGGCCATTATCTTCAGCAGGTCGGGTTCATCGGCGAGGTAGCAGCCGTGTTCGACGGATCCGACACCGGCCTCGATGCACATGCGCAGGCCCGGCCCGCCGAGGGCGTGGCACATGGTGAGCTTGCCCAGGGAGGTGGCCTCGTCGAGCAGCGCGTTGACCTCGTCGGGGCCGAAGGCTATGTCCTTGGGGCCGTGGCCTTGGCGGGAGCTTGCCCCACCGGTGGTGGCGAACTTGATGACGTCGGCGCCAACACGCACCATCTCCCGGACCATGCTGCGGACTGCCTGGGGGCCATTGGCGACGCCGACGGGGCGCATGGGGTCTGTGGCGTAGGCGGTGCGGTGGCCGGAGGGGGCCACGCGGTCGCCGATGCCGCCGGTGGGCGAGATGATGGACACTGCGGTGAGCAGGCGGGGTCCCTGGATCAAACCCTCGGCGATAGCCTGCTTGAACCCAGCGTCGAGCCCGCCGGCGTCGCGGATGGTGGTGTAGCCTGCTGCCAGGGAGTCTTCGATGGCCCTGGCGGTCTTCAGATGGGCGAGAGAGGCGGGCTCTTCGATTTCCCAGCGGGAGAGCAGGCTGTAGTTCTTGTCGGCGAGATGGTCGTGGGTGTCGATCAGCCCGGGCAGGAGGGTGAGGCCGGAGAGGTCGATGACTTCCGCATCAGACGGAATGGCCACCGCTCCCCTTGGGCCTACGGCGTTGATCACGTCTCCATCGAGAAGGACTACCGAGTCCTGCAGCACCGGGCCGCCGGTGCCGTCTATCAGGGTTGCGCCGACCAACGCTCTCATTGCCAGTCCCTCCGGGTGAAGAGTACGCAGTACAAGTTGCTCAATGCTAGATAGGGTGGCTCGCGCTGTCAAGGATGCGAAAACCGCCCAATTTGCGCGTCTCCTGAACCTGAGTTTGGCGCACGGGCTGACTATAATTCCAAGTTGGGGCGGTTTATACCAACCGCTGCGGAGGGGCTGGGGATGTTGTTTTTTCGGCGGGTCGCTGGCCCGATTGCTGTATTGATATTAATGGCGACGCTGGGCGCAGTGTTTGGGGCGTGCGGGATCGCCGGCGGCTCCGACCGACCCATAGTGTATGTGTCCGAGGCAGACGGCAATCCCGACGTCTACGCCATAGATGCCGAGACGGGTGAGTCCGAGCCGGTGAAACGAGGACCGGGGTCGGAGTTCGCCCCCTCGTGGTCTGGCGACGGGGAGCGCCTCGCCTACGTAGTGTCGTCAGAGGGCAACCGGGACGTCATCATCGTCGAATACGACGGCGCGGGCGCGGAGCTTTCGGTTTCTCCCGACAACGACGACGGCGTAGGAAACGAAGGTTCACCGCTTTGGAACGCAGATGGCGACAGGCTGGCGTACGTTTCGGAACGCAACGGACAATCCGACGTCTACGTGTCCACCCTTGATGAGGATGGGCAGGGTGACATAGTAACAACGCGTATTACCTCTGAGGAAAGCCGGGAACTGCTGGGCGACTGGTCTCCGGACGGGCAGTGGCTGGTTTTCTCCCGCCAGGGAGGAGATGACGAGGTACAGGGGTTGTGGCTGCGCAACCCCGCCGGTGTGAACCTGCTGCGGCTTACTGATGGCGCCGACAGCGATCCAGTCTGGTCCCCGGATGGCGATGCCATCGCATTTGTGAGGGACGACCTTGGGAACAATGACATCTACCTGCTCAAGCCGGAGGACGGCGAGGACTGGCGAGGCAAGGTGGTCGAGGAGCGCTGGCTGAACTCGCCGGAGGAAGACCACTCGCCGGCCTGGGCGCCGGACGGGGACATCCTGGCGTTCGTCACCGACAGGGACGGCAATCTGGAGATCTACACCGCCGATGCCAACGAGGATGAACCACCGCAGCGGCTGACGATCAACGAGGCCTCGGACACCCAGCCTGTCTGGTCGCCGGACGGTGACCGGATCGCGTTCGTTACCGACCTCTTCGGCGAGACCGAGATACTTGTGATGGACGCCGACGGCACCAACCAGCAGCGCCTGACACACAACGACGCCAAGGACCACTCGCCTGACTGGTAGCCTCTGCCGGGCAGGCGGTGCTAGACTTCCGGCCACCGGCGCGGCCGCGGTCTCCCGTTGCCTGCGCTCCGATTGCCAAAGCCGTTGAATGGAGGTTGGGATGGAATACAGCGATATTGCCCCAATGCTGGGTCAACTGTGGTCTCCCTTGGCCGCCGTTTCGAGTTGTTGGGATGGAAAGGACAACGCCCAGCTCTGTCTCTCCATCGGCGGGGCTTCCATAGTTCCGGAGAAGCCACGCGTCGTGGTGCATATTTACAAGACGAATCACAGCCACGGCATGATTTCGTCCAGCGGCGGGTTCGCGCTGAACTTTCCCAGGGCAGGGCAACTGGAATGGATCCGGGAATTTGGGCTTTATTCCGGCCGAGATCGAGACAAGCTCGCGGGCCTGGAGTACTCCAAGGGGGAGACGGGCAGTCCCTTGTTTACCGACTGCTGGGGGTGGCTGGACTGCAGGGTGGTCAACGCAATGGATGGGGGGGACATGACCTGCTTCCTCGCCGAGGTGGTGGACGGCTGCACCATTGGTCCCGGGCAGCCGCTCTGGTGGCGAGAGGCAAGGAATCGTATCCCTGAGGACTGGATGAAAGCTTATATTGAAAAGCAGTCAGGCGAGGTTGCCTATTCCCGTTCCCACATGGACGGCATAGAAAGCTCACCGTGGAGCGGTCCCGTTTCTCAACCCCAACGTTAGGAAGGGCTATGGCGATGCTGGATACAATCCGCCCGCAGATTGAGCAATTGCATGCTACCCCCCACAAGACGGTCTTGGCGGTATCAGGCGCCGGGACGCAGGCCGTGGCCTGGCTGTTGGGGGTGAGTGGCGCCTCGCGGACGATACTGGAAGTGATCGTTCCCTACGGTCGTTTGTCCATGCAGGACTTCCTTGGGTTCGAACCAGCGCAGTCGGCGGCGGCGGAGACAGCCCGGCAGATGGCACGACGGGGGTTTCAAAGGGCCAAGGCGCAACTTGAGGACGACTCCCCGCCGGTGGGGCTGGCCTGCGCGGCAACCATTGCCACGGACCGGCCGAAGCGCGGCGACCACCGGGCGTTTGTGTCGGCGTGGGACGAACATTCCACGGCTACGTGGTCGCTCACGTTCCACAAGGGGTTGCGCGATAGGGCAGGCGAAGAGGAGATCGTAAGCCTGCTGATCGTTCGGGCGCTGTCGGTATTCTCCGGGCTGAACGCCGAACTGGACTTGACCCTGACACCGGGAGACATGCTGGAGGTGGAGCATAAGGCACGGCCCGAACCGCTGGATCAGTTGCTCAACGACGAGGCGCGCTGGGTTGTGCGCCATCCGAGTGGGGAGATGGAGGTCGAGGGTGATGCGCCGGCGCTGCTGCTGCCGGGATCGTTCAATCCCATCCATCTTGGCCACCGAGAGATGATGGCGGCTGCATCAGAGCAGGCGGGGAATGGCGGCGGGTACGAACTGTCCGTTACCAATGTGGACAAGCCGCCATTGGAGAAGTCCGAGATACTGCGCCGCTTGGGACAGTTCGGCGACGGCGATACAGTGGTGTTGACCCGCGCCGAGACTTTCCAGAAAAAGGCGGCTCTCTTTCCGGGCAGGACATTTCTGCTGGGGTGGGACACAGCGGTGCGGCTGGTCGCACCACGCTACTACGGTGGGGACGCACGGATGTTGCTTGCCCTAGCGGAGATGATGGTTGGTGGCGCAAGGTTTATCATCGCCGGGAGGGCCGAAAACGGGACTTTCCGCACGCTCTCCGACGTTGCTGTTCCCGCAGGATTCGGGCCCATGTTCTCCGCGATGTCCGAGTCCGAGTTCCGGCAGGACATATCATCTACGGAATTGAGAGGGGGCGGGTAGGTCCGTCCATTTTCAGTTCGCTGTACTTGCTCACGGTTAAATTGACACTAAGTTGAGCCTGATGCTATATTCGGCTCCGCCGAAGGTATTGTTGGATTGCGAAATAATAGGCTGCCATTCTGGGCAGGCTGTGAGGGGATGAAGGGCTCTTCCCGCCATGCTTCTTCAGGTCTTTAACCCCGAGATTTTTACCGAAAACTGGACGGCAGTGGCCGTCTCGGCCTTGGTCGCCGCCGTTGCCATTGTCGGCATGTTCTCTGCGTCCCGGTTTCTGTCCGCGAGGCGCTCTTCGGAAACCAAGCTGACCACCTATGAGTGTGGCATTCCGGCCACTCCCTACGTCTGGTCCAACATTAACGTCCGCTTCTATATCTTCGCCATCCTGTTCCTGATATTCGATGTGGAGGCGGTGTTTCTCTTCCCTTGGGCAGTGATATTCCTCCAGGACCAGGTTACGTCGCTTCCCTTCTACGCCATGATGCTTTTCCTCGCGGTCCTGGGCTTTGCCATCGTCTACGCTTGGCGAAAAGGGGTGCTTGAATGGCAGAAATAACCCCCATACAGATCGAACTGGGCGTCGGCAACCGCCCGGGCCCCAGCCTGTTCGACCAGACCGTCGGCGACAAGATGCCCGGGGTTATCACAACTACGACTGACCAGCTTTTCGCCATGGCTCGCAAGTCTTCGCTGTGGACCCTCAGCTTCGGGCTGGCCTGCTGCGCCATAGAGATGATTTCGACCTACATGGCGCACCACGACTTTGACCGGTTTGGCGTCGTTACGTGGCCGTCGCCGCGGCAGTCGGACGTGATGATCGTTGCAGGCACGGTGGTAAAGAAGATGGCGGAGCCCATCCGGCTGTTGTACGAACAGATGCCGGAGCCCAAGTGGGTCATTGCTATGGGAAGCTGCGCCACCAATGGCGGGCCCTACTACCGCTCCTATTCCGTGGTGATGGGCGTCGACCACATCGTGCCCGTTGACGTGTATGTTCCTGGATGCCCACCCCGGCCCGAGGCTCTGCTCTACGGCATAATCAAGCTCCAGGAAAAAATCATGCAGGACGCCGGCAAGTAGTGGCAGAGTCCCCCGTGCCAGACGAGAGCCGGGTCCCGGATGAAGCGGCCGCAGAAGAGATGGCCGAGGAGGCCGAACCGGAAGGGCCAGACCTCAGTTCTCTAGGTCCGGAGGCGCGTGTCCTGCTCGACAACGTGCTGGCCGCCCTGGAGCCATTCGGGCCGCAACCGGGCACACTGGACGAATATCCGCAAGTAACTGTCGACCGCCAGCACATCGCCAACGCTTGTCGCAGGATGAAGGACGACGAGCGCATGGGCGCCAAGATGCTGCTGTGCCTTTCCGTCGTGGACTACCCGGAAATGTTGCAGGTGGTATACGTCCTGCAGTCCCTGGAGCCGGAACGCACTGTGGTCTTGAAGACCGAGGTATCCTATGACGATCCGGTGGTCCCATCGGTTACCGGCGTCTGGCGGGCTGCGGACTGGTACGAACGGGAGGCCCACGACCTTTTTGGCGTCTCCTTTGACGGCCATCCGGACCTGTCGCCGCTCCTCCTATACGATGAATTCGAGGGCTATCCGGGCCGCAAGGGATTCCCATTCAATGAATATCGCGAATTCTGACCGGAAAAAATAACCAGGAGCACGGTCCAAGTGGAGCGCCTGATCCTCAAGGCAAGGGTAGAGCAAGAGGATGCCACATTCGTGGCAAGAGTCGAGGGCATTGACGTCCAGGGGGAAGGCGATTCTCCGGACACAGCTCGAGAGGAATTGATCCAGGCTATGTTGAACTGGATTTCCCTGAGAGACTGCACCGACACCATGAGAGTGGCGCTGGCGGAGGCAGGGTTTCCTGATATAGACGACGAAACGGAACTGCTACTGGAATTCGCGGACGTATGCCCGGAATCGTGAGGATCGGGATTTTAAGGAAATGGCCGACTTGCCAGGCAATCTGGTCGAGGATTATGACGGTGAGGATGGCTCCTCAGACAGGGTTGTATACGTCATAGAGGAATCAGGGCTGGAGGGCGCCCACCAGGCCGTGTGCCCGGAACTCCTGATCACTGCCTTCGGAGATACAGCGGAATACGCCCGCAATGCGCTTAGGCTGCAGGTAGCCGAATACCTGGAAGACTGCGATAATCTTGGCGTGCTGGATGAAACGCTGATTGAAGCGGGGTTCTACTTCGAAGATGACACCTGGATGAGCAGCCAGGTAAAGCCGGTTGACGGGCCGGAGATAGTAATCCTGTAGAGAGAGACAGCAGTCCAACCCGGGAACCCGTGCAAGAAGATTGGAATGGTTGAAGCCGCCAGCAACGCAATAGGAAGTCCATTGGTGTCGCCCCGGGAGGGTGCCGAGCCGCTGGAAATGCTGCTCAACATGGGACCGCAGCATCCGTCGACGCACGGCGTGTTCCGCATGGTGCTGTGGGTAGATGGCGAAAAGATCGTCGACGTCGTTCCGCATATCGGCTACCTGCACCGTGGTTCCGAAAAGTTGTCCGAGGGCGAGCAGTATCACCAGGTCATTACGCTGTTCGACCGGCTGGACTACATCGCCAATTTCAACAACGAGCACGTATACGTACGCGCAGTTGAAAAGCTGATGGGGCTGGAAGTATCGGAGCGGGCCGAATATATTCGGGTGATCCTCTGCGAACTGAACCGTATCGCCAGCCACCTGCTGTTCATCGCGACCATGGGTCTCGACGCCGGGGCCATGACACCATCGATGTTCTGCTTCCGGGGGCGCGAGCGCATCCAGGCGCTGTTCGAGCACGTTTCAGGCGCCAGGATGATGCACAATTATTTCCGGGTCGGCGGCCTCAAGGAGGAAGTGCCTGACGACTTCCTTCCTCGATTGCGGGAATTGATGCCCCTCATAAAGGGGGACCTTGCGGAATCGGACAACCTTCTGAGCTTCAATGAGATATTCCTTGCCCGAATGAAGGACATTTCTCAGGTCACCGCCGAGGACGCCATAGATTTCGGCCTCACCGGTCCCTGCCTGCGAGCCTCCGGGGTGGACTATGACGTGCGCAAGGCCGCGCCCTATTCCATCTACGACCGGTTCGACTTTGTCGTGCCGATCGGGCTGGACGGCGATTGCTGGGACCGCTACTACCTGCGAATTCAGGAATGCTACGAATCGATAAGCATTGTTGAGCAGGCAATGGAACAGATGCCCTCTGAGGGAAATGTGGCGTCATCGCTGGGCCGCCGCCTGATCCGCCCGCCGGCGGGCGAGGTGTATGTGCGGGCAGAGAATCCGCGGGGCGAAATCGGGGTGTACCTTGTCAGCGACGGCAGCGACAAGCCCTACCGTCTGAAGGTGCGGCCACCATCCTTCTGCAACCTGTCGGCCATCCGGCACATGCTCATCGACACGTGGGTGGCTGACTCAGTGGTGATCTTGGGGTCGCTGGACATCGTGATGGGCGAGGTAGACCGCTGATGCCGGGCCTCCTGTTTATCTCATGGGCTGACTTTGGCTGGATTGCCCTGGCCCTGTTCCTAATGTTCAACGCATTGGCCATTGTGACGCTGTCGCTGACCTGGTTGGAGCGCAAGACTCTCGGCCGCCTGCAGCGACGCCTGGGCCCCACCCGCAGCGGACCGATGGGTCTGATGCAGCCGATAGCCGACGGCATCAAGCTGATACTCAAGGAGGACATCATACCGACGTCCTCCGAGAAGGCCATATTCTGGGGCGCTCCGATCATTGTGATGCTGTCGGCATTCATGATCTGGGTGACCATTCCGGGCGCGCAGAACGCGGTAATCAAGAACCTCGAGCTGGGCCTTTTCTACATCATTGCCTTCTCAGTCATCGGCATTCTCGGGCTGGTGCTGGCAGGATGGGGATCGGCCAACAAGTACGGCACCCTCGGCGGGCTGAGGGCTGCAGCGCAGTTGGTCAGCTATGAAATCCCCATCATCATGGTGGCAGTTTCGGTTGCCATGCTGGCGCAGTCGCTGGATCTGCGGGAAATCGTGGCGGCGCAGGGCAGCTACCCCTTCGTACTGGTTCAGCCGCTGGGACTGGTCGTGTTCTTTGTTGCCGGACTGGCCGAGGTGGGCCGGACGCCTTTTGACATCTATTTCGCGGAATCGGAGATTGTCGGTGGCCCATTCGTGGAATACAGCGGGGCCCACTGGTCGGTGTTCTTTCTGGCTGAATACATCAACACCTTCGCCATTGCTGCGCTGACCGTCATCCTGTTTTTCGGCGGATGGTCCGGACCGGGCCTCGAGGGCGGCTGGGAGATCATCTGGTTCCTGTTCAAGGTCTACCTGGTGCTCTTGGTGATCTTCTGGATCAGGGGAACATTCCCGCGCCTCCGGATCGATCAACTTATGGCCTTTGCCTGGAAGGTAGTGGTGCCACTTTCCTTCCTGACCGTGGTGATGACCGCCGTCTACCAGTTCTACAACTGGCCGGCCTGGTCGCTGACGTTGATGTCGCTGGGTGGCCTGGTGTGGGTGAGTTATGCGATCTACCGCCGAATGGCTGGTCCGGCCAGCCGGGTGGCTCAAGTCAAGGCGCGGCAGGAGGCATTGATGGCCTCCAGGTCCGGAAGGGGAACCTCCGCAAGCCGGAGCCAGAGGAGCTGACGCCATGCTTAACAGTATCAAGGGAATGTTCCTGACACTTGTCTCCTCGGCCAAGGGGCTGCGACAGCCGGTTACGAACCAGTACCCGGCAACGGGCAACCTGTTCCAGAGGGAGGAGGCTCCGACGCCGGTCCAGGACCGCTTCATGGGTTTTCCTGCCCTGACGTGGGACGAAGAAGTGGATGAACCCTACTGCACCAGTTGCATGGTCTGCATCCGCCACTGTCCCACCCAGTGCATGTCAGCGACCATGCAGGACAACCCCCTGCATGCCGATGGGAAGAGTTCCCGCCGGAAGATCGTTGAGAGCTTCGAGATAAATCTGAACCGATGTATACTGTGCGGAATTTGCGTGGAGTGGTGCAACTTCGACGCCATCGTGATGTCCCACGAACATGAGATGAGCACTTACGTCCGGAACGGCGACCGCGTTGACCTTCCAGTGTTGCTGGAGATTGGGTACAAGCACCAGAAGGAAACTGACTGGATTCCTCCGACAAAACGTGCCAAGCCCGAACCTGCCAACACCGGCAGCGGGAGCTAGCAGACGTTGATCGTCTTTTCCGGATGTCCTTCCCTTCCCAGTTCCGTCTCCTCGAGGGCCGCGGACTCTGAATTCTTCTTCGTCCACGGAATAATGGGCCGCTAGATGTCCGTGGCGCTCTTCATTGTGCTGGCGGTGTTCATCCTGGGCGGTGGGCTGGCCGTGGTGGTGACCCGCAACGTGGTACAGGCCGCGCTGGCGCTGCTGGTATCGCTGGTTGCGGTGGCCGGTATTTACCTGGTCCTGTACGCCGAATTTCTCGCCCTGGTGCAGGTTCTGATCTACGGCGGCGCCATTGTAATAGTCCTAATATTTGCGATCATGCTGACCCGTAATGCCGAGTACCCGCGTACTTCCGACAACCGCCAGTGGCCGCTTGCCGCGCTTGCCGCGCTGGGTCTGCTGGGCGTTCTGGTGCCGTCCTTCCTCATCAACGCTGTTCGGGGTACCGAGCCTAGCAACGCGTCATTCACGGGCATCGGCGAGTCGTTGTTCACCACGTGGGCTGTGCCCTTTGAGGTGGCCTCGCTGGTGCTGCTCGTGGCCCTGATCGGTGCCATCATCATCGCCCGCTCCGGGCCGGGAGAGAACTAGACCGTGGTTGACCTCGTCTGGTTCCAACTGCTGAGCGCCGGGCTGTTCGTGATCGGACTGTACGGGGTGCTGGCACGTCGCAGCGCCGTACTGATCCTGATGTCCATCGAACTGATGCTGAATGCAGTGAACATCAACCTGATTGCCGCGGCGTCCCACATGGAAGGCACCAGCCCGTTTGCCAATTTCGATGGGCAGCTCATCGCGATCTTTATCATCACTGTGGCCGCAGCCGAGGTCGGTCTGGCCTTGGCCATAGTACTGAGAATGTACCGGAATCGCTCCACGGTCAACGTGGACGAGATGAACTTGATGAAGTGGTAACTCCTCTCTTGCAGACCCACACCCGAGCAATTGACGTTACTCTGGCCGGAGCCCTTACCTGATGCAGTGGGCTTGGCTCATTCCCGTATTCAGCTTTGCCGTAGCGCCGATCATCGTCATCATCGGTGATCGTTTGCCGGGCAAGGGCGCTTTGCTTTCCATTCCGGCAATCGGTGCTGGATTCGTGTTTTTCTGGATCGCCTTATTCGGATGGATGGGGGCATCCACTGGCAACGAGCATTGCTACATCGCCATCGGTACCGAGGCGCTGACCTGCAACTACGACCGCACCTGGTTCAACGCCGGCCTCCCCGGTGCGGAAGGCAGCGTGACTCTGACGTGGGGCTTCTTCGTAGACCCCGTGACCATCGCCATGCTGGGGCTGGTAACGTTCGTAGCGTTGATGGTGCAGATCTACTCCCTCGGATACATGCGCGGCGACCCGCGCATCAACTGGTACTTCGCTGTTCACGCGCTGTTCGCAGCCTCGATGCTGACGATCATCCTGTCCGACAGCTTCCTGCTGCTCTACGTGGCTTGGGAGCTAGTTGGTGTCTGCTCTTACCTGCTCATAGGTTTCTGGCATGAGCGTCCTGCAGCTCGGGAGGCGGCCAAGAAAGCGTTTATCGTCACACGCATAGGCGACGTGGGTCTCTTGATCGGCATCCTGCTCCTGTGGCGCGAGGTCGGCACTTTCAGCATGACCGACGCCTTCGAGGCGGTGCATGCCGGGACCTTGAGTGAGGGAGTGACCATCGCCGCCGCGCTGCTGCTGTTCCTTGGAGCCATGGGCAAGTCAGCGCAGATACCCTTCCACGTATGGCTGCCAGACGCCATGGAGGGTCCGACGCCTGTCAGCGCGCTGATCCACGCAGCGACCATGGTGGTGGCCGGGGTGTTCCTGGTGGCGCGCGTCTACCCGATCTTCGCAGAGTACGAAGTGGTACTGGTGGTGGTTGCCATCGTCGGTCTGGTGACCGCGCTGGTTACTGCGACGATCGCGCTGGTGTCGACTGATATAAAGCGCATACTTGCGTATTCGACCGTCAGTCACCTTGGACTGATGATGCTGTCGCTGGGCGCGGGAGGCTACACTGCCGCGATATTCCACCTGCTTGCCCACGGCTTCGCCAAGGCCTTGCTGTTCCTGGGGTCAGGCAGTGTGATTCACTCCACCGAGGAGCAGGAAATTTCCAAGCTGGGCGGCCTCCGACGGGTGATGCCGATCACGACCATTGTGTTCGCCATCGGGGCGGCGTCGCTGGGAGGCATACCCATCCTCGCGGGCTTCTGGAGCAAGGACGAGATACTGCAGTCGGTGAGCCACGGATTGAACCCGGCGTTCATCGTGCTGGCGCTGGTGACGGCGCTTCTGAGCGCCCTGTACATGGGACGGGCGGTGTTCGTCACGTTCTTCGGCAGGTTGCCGCACGAACTGGAACACACCCACGAATCTCCTCCGGTAATGACCGTGCCTCTGGTGCTCCTGGCCATCCTGGCAATCGGGTTCGGGCTGATCAGTTGGAACTGGCCCGGTGCCTTTGGCGGGTTCGGCTACTTCGTCTTCTACCACGAGGGCCATGGGTTCGAATTCACCTGGTGGATTGGCATACTGTCAGGGGTGATGGCGGTGGGCTCGTTTGTGTTCACCTACCTGATCTATGAGAGGCGCAGCATCTCGCTGGACTCCACGCGGGAGAGGTTCGGCGCAATTCTCCGGATAGTTGAGAACAAGTACTATTTTGACGAGATCTACCAGTGGACGATCGACCGTGTCGTTCTGGTCATAGCCAATTTCGTGGGTTTCTTCGACAGGGCGATCGTCAACGACGTGGGCATCAACGGTCCGGCGGACGTGGTGCGCCGCCTGGGGATCACCCTGCGCCTGCACGTCACTGGACACCTGTACAGCTACGCCCTGGCCATGGCGCTGGGCACGATCGGACTGGCAATTTTCTGGTGGCTGATAACCTCGTGATAGAAACGCGCGACAAACGGCTGATGAATGGCGGCGCTTTGGGTTGGATGCGATGAGCAACTTCGACCAAGTCGCGCTGCTGCTGTTGATACTGGTGCCGCTGGCCGGCGCCGGTCTGACCATGTTCATGCCGGGCGACCGCCCGAAGGACAGCTGGTATTTTGCCCTGTTCGTCGGGGCGATTTCGCTGGTGCTGTCGGTCCTGATATTCGCGCGATACGATTATCAGTCGGGCGGGTTCCAGTTCACGCGGGTCTATGAATGGCTGCCCGGGCCGATGGACATCAACCTGTCTTTGGGCATCGACGGGATCTCCGCTCCGCTGATCGTGCTGAACGGCATCGTGCTGATGGGCGGGGTGATGATTTCCCAGAACATCACCTACCGCACGCGGGAGTTCTTCGTCCTGCTGCTGGCCCTGGCGGCCGGCGTGTACGGCGTTTTCGTGGTGCGCGATCTGTTCTTCCTGTTCTTCTTCTACGAGCTGGCCGTGCTGCCCATGTACCTGCTGATCGGAGTCTGGGGCAGCAGCACCAATTTCGGCACCTTCCTCCGCACCAAGGAATACGGCGCGATGAAGCTTATCCTGTTCCTGGTGGCGGGGAGCATTCTGATCTGGGTGGGCATCCTTGCCGTTTACGCTCAGGCAGCGAGCCAGGGTGACGGGACGTTCTCGTTGCAGAAGCTGGCCGAGATGGCCACCACCGGCCAGTTCAACAGCACATTCCAGACGCTGGTATTCCCGCTGTTCATGGTCGGTTTTGGGTCGCTTGCCGGTCTCTGGCCCTTCCACACCTGGTCGCCGGACGGCCACGTGGCTGCGCCAACTGCCGTGTCCATGCTGCACGCCGGCGTGCTGATGAAGCTGGGTGCCTATGGCATCATCCGTGTCGGTATCTTCCTGTTGCCCGAGGGGGCGGACTATTGGATGCCCGTGCTCATTGCGTTGGGTACGGTCAACGTGCTCTATGGCGCCATGTCGGCAATGTCACAGCAGGACCTCAAATACATCATCGGATATTCCAGCGTCAGCCACATGGGTTACGTGTTGATGGGGATTGCGACTCTGGACAAAATCGGGATGGCCGGTGCCGTGCTGCAGATGTTCTCGCATGGGATAATGACGGCCCTCATGTTCACGCTGGTCGGGGCGATTTATGATCGCGCTCACATTCGCGACATCAATGTCCTGAACGGCCTTTTCGGGCGGATGGGCGTAACCTGTTTCTTCTTCGCGTTGGCTGGCCTGTGTTCGCTTGGCCTGCCGGGGATGAGCGGATTCATCGCCGAGTTCATGGTGTTCACCGGTGCTTTCCGGACCTACCTTCCGCTGGCGATTCTCGCGGTGGTCGGCGCGGCCATCACCGCCGTTTACATCCTGCGGCTGCTGGCCCTCACCTTCTTCGGCGAGCCGGACGTCCGCTGGTCCGGGCTGTCCGACGCGGGCGTAATGGAGAAGTCGGTGGCCGGGGCGTTTGTGCTGGTAATAATTTTCGTGGGCGTTTGGCCCGAGCCGATAATGCGTGTGATAAACGTCAGCATTCCCACCATTCCGGGAGTCTAGGTAGCCGTGTCGCTTACAGCAAACCTGGAACTGCTTACGCCGGAATTCGCTCTGGCCGGACTGGCGTTCTTGGTGTTTGTCATAGACCTGGTGCTGCCGGAGGGCCGGAAGAACCTGCTCGGCTGGATTTCCATCGTCGGGCTCATCGCAGTGATCGTGGTCTCAATCTTCATGCTCTGGGACCACGACGAATCGCTGTACAACGGGCTTCTGGCCATCGACGACTTCTCCCTCTGGTTCAAGGTGCTGTTCATGGGGATCGGGGTGGGCATCATCCTGAGTTCCATGGACTTCGTAAACGAGCACCTGGAACACAAGGGCGAGTTCTACGGAATCGTGCTGTTTTCCATCCTGGGCATGAACATTATGGCCCAGTCGAGGGAGTTGCTGACCGCCTACATCGCCCTCGAATTGCTCAGCTTCAGCCTTTACGTGCTGGCCGCCTACGCCAAGAACAGCCCCAAGTCGAACGAGGGCGGCCTGAAATACATTATCGTCGGGGCCTTCAGTTCCGCCGTGCTCCTGTACGGAGTCAGCATGGTCTACGGCGTGCTGGGAGTCACCAAGTTCGAGGCGATAGCCGTGGGTCTTGCGGCAGCCTCGGAGGTGAGCCCGGCGCTGTGGGTGGGTGTCGCGCTCATCCTGGTCGGACTTGGATTCAAGGTGGCGGCGGTTCCGTTCCACATGTGGGCTCCGGATGTCTACGAGGGCGCCCCGTACCCGATTACCGCCTACCTGTCCATCGGATCCAAGGCGGCAGCCTTTGCCTTGGTGCTGCGCTTGACCGCCGAGGGTTTCGTCCCAGTGGGCGATCGATGGGAGCAATGGCAGCTGGTTATCGCGGTGCTGGCGGCGGTGACCATGATGGTCGGCAACCTGGTGGCGCTGGCCCAGCAGAATCTGAAACGATTGCTGGCCTACTCCAGCATCGGCCACAGTGGGTTCCTCCTGGCGGGGGTGGCTGCTCTCTCACTGGATTCCAGCCTTCCTACCAACGGGGTGTTGCTATACCTGGTCGGGTACTCCGTCACGAATTTCGTGGTATTCGGAGGACTGATTTCTTTCTTCAACATGACCGGCAAGGAGATGATGTCCGACCTGGCTGGCCTGGGCGGCACGCAGCCTTTCCTGGCGGCAAGCATCACCATCGGCATGTTCTCGCTGGCTGGTCTGCCCATATTTGCCGGGTTTGCCATCAAGTTCTACCTGTTCACCGCGATAGCAGACGAGGGATTGCTGTGGCTTTCCAGCCTTGCGGTCTTTGCCAGCCTGGTATCTCTCTACTACTATCTGCAGGTGATCCGGCAGATATACATCCAGCCTGCCGAGGGTGAACCTGCATATGGCCACGGCTATGGTTACGAGCATATCGACGGTGGCCACGGCGATGGCGATCAAGACGAGGACGGCGAAGAGGAACACGGCCACGAAGAGGAAACCCCGCAGCCTGCCCGACGATACGGGGCCGCGCTTATCGAAACATACCCGGCGCTGGGCCGCCGACCGTCGATCACGATCCTTGCGGTGCTGGGGGCTGGCCTGCTGGCTGTATTCTGGATTGGGGTCTACCCCGCGCCGCTAATCGACACAATTGAAGCTGCAAGCAGGGCGTTAATGCCATGATTATTGCCGTCATAGGTAGCAGCAATCCCCCAAACCCGGAACTCATCGACCTTGGCGAAGAGGTCGGGAAGGAACTGGCCAAGCGCGGCGTAACAGTTGTTTGCGGTGGTCTCAGCGGCGTGATGGAGGCTGTCTGCCGTGGCGCCAAGTCCGAGGGAGGGCAGACCATCGGCATACTGCCCGGCCGCGTTCCCACCGACGCTAACGAGTATGTGGACATACCCATCGTCACCACCATGGGCTACTCCCGCAACGTCATAGTGGTGCACACCGGGGCGGCATGCATTGCCGTTGGCGGGGCCTTCGGGACGCTCTGCGAGATAGCATACGCCCTGGATGCCCGCATACCCGTCGTCGGACTCAATACCTGGCCGCTCACTGAGACGGGTGAAGGCACGCCTATACACGACCGCATCATCAGGGCCGACGACCCCGTGGAAGCGGTGGAAAAGGCCATAGCAGCGGCCCAGTCACGGACCTGACTCACCTCCTGACTTTACTCGGCGGACGGCACTCCAATGACCAGCTCATACGGCAGAATCACTGTTACTTCTGTTCAGGGACGCGAAGTCCTTGATTCCCGCGGCAACCCGACGGTGGAAGCAGAAGTTCGATTGTCCAATGGCGTCGCGGCCCACGCGCTGGTACCGTCCGGCGCCAGCACCGGTAGCCACGAGGCGGTGGAACTGCGGGATGAAGATCCGGCCAGCTTCGGCGGTCGCGGCGTGAGACGGGCCGTCGCCAATGTGAACGATGTTATCGGCCCTTGGCTGGCGGGACGTTCGCCGCTGGAGCAAGCCTCCATCGACGAAGGAATGTGCGTCCTGGACGGCACGCCGAACAAGGGACGGCTGGGCGCCAACGCCATCCTGGCAGTGTCGCTGGCGGTGTCTCACGCGGCTGCCGCGTCGGAGGGTGTCAGCCTGTGGCGTTACCTGGCTGCAGACGGGCGGGTAAGCCTGCCGGTCCCGATGTTCAACATCCTGAACGGCGGTCGGCACGCTTCCAATTCGGCGGACATTCAGGAGTTCATGGTGTTGCCGGTCGGAGTGGACACTTTCAGTGATGCGCTCCGAGCCGGAGCGGAGATCTACCAGTCGCTCCGGTCACTGCTTCGTGCCGATGGGCATAACCTCAACGTCGGCGATGAGGGTGGATTCGCGCCGTCGCTTCCTTCCAATCGGGACGCCCTGGAGATGGTGCTGCGGGCCGTTGAGGCGGCTGGATACGCTCCGGGCCGCGAGGTTTACCTGGGGCTGGACGTGGCGGCCACCGAATTCTACGACGAGGCATCTGGCAAGTACGTACTTGATCGCGAGGGCGCCACCCTCGACTCAGGGGAGCTGATCGACCTCTATGAAGACTGGGCGGGCCAGTACCCTATCATCAGCATTGAGGACGGTCTGTCTGAGGACGACTGGGCGGGCTGGTCAGCAATGCGGGATCGGCTGGGTGCCACGGTACAGCTGGTGGGCGATGACCTGCTGGTAACCAACATCTCCCGCATCGGCCGCAGCATACGTGAGCTGGCCAGCAACGCGGTGTTGCTGAAGCCCAACCAAATCGGGACCCTTACTGAGACCCGCGCTGCGCTGGACACCGCTCGCACCGCCGGATGGGGTGCCGTGATGAGCCACCGCTCCGGCGAGACCGAGGACACAACCATCGCCGACCTGTCCGTCGGCTGGGACGTAAGGCAGATCAAGACCGGCGCGCCCGCCCGCTCGGAGCGCGTCGCAAAGTACAACCGCCTGCTGCGCATCGAGGCCGAGCTGGGCAATGCTGCGGCCTACGCCGGTAAATCGGCGTTCGAGTACCTGGGGCGTACGCTGTGATAAGATAGCGGCGCTCAAAATGGCCGGTCTGGATTGGTATTAGCAATCAACCATTCGGATTAGCCATCGGTTTTTGTCTTTCTATCGAATAATTCCACCCTGACATCGTAGAGGTTGAGTATGGTGACGCGGATTGGGATCAATGGCTTTGGACGTATTGGAAGGCTGGTGCTCCGGGCCAACCAGGAGCGGAACGAGGGCAAGGTGGAGGTCGCCGCGGTCAACGACCTGACCGACGCAGAGACCAACGCCCACCTGCTCAAGTGGGACACCAGCTACGGCGGCTATCCCGGCAAGGTGGAGGCCAACAATGGCGACCTGGTGGTCGACGGCCGGGCCATCAAGGTGTTCTCCGAGCGCGATCCCGCGGCCATTCCGTGGGGCGAGATGGGCGTTGACATGGTCATCGAATCCACCGGCATTTTCACCGACGCTGAAAAGGCGGCCGGCCACATGACCGGCGGTGCGAAGAAGGTCATCATTTCAGCCCCCGCCCGTGGCGAGGACCTGACCCTGGTGCTGGGCGTCAACGACCACCTGTATGACGCTGCCAAGCACAACATTGTCTCCAATGCCTCCTGCACCACCAACTGCTTCGCTCCGATGGTTAAGGTACTCCACGACCAGTTCGTGGTGGAGCACGGACTGATGTCGACCATCCACTCGTACACCAACGACCAGGCAATTCTGGACCAGCGACACAGCGACCTTCGCCGGGCTCGTGCAGCGGCCATGAACATCATCCCCACCAGCACCGGCGCCGCCCGCGCAGTGGGCCTCGTCCTGCCGGAGCTCAACGGCAAGCTGCACGGCATGGCCTTCCGCGTCCCCACTGCCACCGGTTCCATCACCGACTTCACTGCCCAGGTGGGCCACGATGTGTCGGTGGCCGACGTGAACGCCGCCTTCCAGAAGGCTGCTGACAATGAGTTGAAGGGCATCCTCGAGTACTGCGACGAGCCGCTGGTGAGTTCCGACTTCCGTGGGAACACGCACAGCTGCATCTTCGATGCGCTGTCCACCATCGTGATGGCTGACCGGATGGTCAAGATCATGGGCTGGTACGACAACGAGTGGGGCTATTCCTGCCGGACCGCCGACCTCGCCGCGATGATGAGTGAGAAAGGCATCTAGCCAGGACGGGACTATCGTATGTCAGGGAGACTGGAGGTAGAACAGAAACCCTCTGAGTGACCTCTATGCGCCCCTTGGCCAACCAATTTTGCTTTCTGACCTTGAACGGCCGGGTTTCCTGGCCGTTCTTCGTGTTGGCGGCCATAGTCGTCGTGGCTCTCCTGCTTCGCCTGCATGGCCTGAACTGGGACGACGGCTATGGCTTTCACCCCGATGAGCGGGACATCTACATGCGCTCCGACTGCATGTATGCCCTGCTCACTGACGCTCCTCACGCCCCCACCTGCGGCTACCTGAACGACCAACCGCAGGCTGAGCCCGGGCTGGGGGGCTTGCGCTACTTCTTCGACGCAGACCGCAGCCCGCTGAACCCGCATTGGTTCCCGCTGGGCAGCATTCTCATCTACGCCCTGGTATTCATCCGGTCCGTGGTCGAACTGTTCACCGACGTCGGCGGTTTCGACATGCGCTATGCCGGCCGGACGCTCTCGGCACTGGCCGACGTTGGCTCCGTGCTGATGGTGTTCGTTCTTGGGCGCCGGCTTTACGGTCGAAATGTGGGGCTGCTGGCGGCCGGACTCACTGCGCTCGCGGTTGTTCACGTCCAGCACAGCCACTTCTACCGCCCCGAGACGTTCACCGTCCTGCTCACGCTGGCCAGCATCTGGGCCACCCTGAGGATGGTGGAAAAACGCAGGCTCAGGGACTCGGTGCTGCTTGGGGTGATCGTGGGCTTGGCCCTGGCTCCCAAGGTCAACGTGCTTCCCATTCTCGCGCCCCTGGCTCTGGGCTATGGCTACCGGATTCTCGATGAGGCCGAGGGCCGGTGGGATGAGATTGAGCCTGCAATGCTGAGGAGGGTTGCTAGTCATGCGATCCTCGGCGGGGTTGTCGCGCTGTGTGTCTTCTTCATCACGACTCCCTACGCATTCATCGACATAGGGGCCTTTGTCGGCGATGTGAGACTTCAGACAAGGATGGCACGGGAGGCGGGGTTCTTCCCGTTTACCGTCCAGTACGTCGATACCCCGGCATTCCTGTACCAGATCCGGCAGACGACGGTGTGGGGCCTGGGGCTGCCGCTTGGAATTGTCGCCTGGGTTGCCATCCCGTTCACCGTCCTGATGGCCGCCTTCAACCGACGCCATTTCAGGGCTGACCTGATTCTCCTTGTATGGGTGGTTCCCAGCCTTCTGTTTCTCGAGAGTTTCGAGGTCCGGTTCCTCCGATACCTCTTTCCGTTAATGCCGGTCATGATCCTGCTGGCCTCAAGGATGATGCTCTGGAATATTGACCGCATTGGTGAGCCAATGCGGAAGATCACCGAATCCGGCAGGGAGGTGATGGCGGGGCTGCGGCAGAAGCACTTTGCCGTCAGACCTTGGGCAGTAACGGCCGGTATTGCTGTGGCAGTGGCAATTCCGGCTTTTGTAATTTTTGCGACCACGTTCTATTCGCTGGCCTTTCAGCGTGTGTATGCCGGTGAGCATCCCGCAAACCAGGCGTCGCAGTGGCTGCGTGATGAAGTTCCGCGAGGTTCTCCCATCGTATTGGACAACCACTGGGACGAGTTTCTGCCTGGAATGCACGGAAGAAATGTCTGGCAGTTTCCTTTGTACGAACACGATACCCCGCAAAAGATGGGGGAATTGGCGGATCACCTTGCCAGTTCCAATTACCTGATCTTTTACAGCGCCCGCCCCTATGCCAGTGCATCTCGAGACCCGGAGCGATTTCCGTACAGCGGCAACTACTACCGTTTGCTGTTTTCAGGGGAGTTGGGGTACAGCCTGCACCGGGAGTTTACAAACTACCCCTCCCTTGGCGGGGTAGTTTTCAAGGACGATGCGCTGGCGTATTCGGGCCTCCAAAGTCCGGATTCGGAGGTGGTGTCAAAAGACGCCAACTTTACCCTGAATCTGGGATATGCTGACGACAACGTTTCAGGGTATGACCATCCTCGAGTCCTTGTTTTCCGAAATGATGGTAGGTTGAGCGAGCCCTCCCTGCGCCGTTTGCTTGCTCCTGCTGTGCCTCCCCGCTCCGAAAAGGAAAAGAGCGCCCTGATGCTGGACCCGGAGGTGTTGGAGAAGCAGCGGGCCGGGGGCACGTTCAGCGACATTGTTGCCAGGAACGGGTGGACGAACGATGTTCCGGTATTGGCCTGGCTGCTGGTCGTAGAAGTGATTTACCTGCTGGCCCTGCCCCTCGCATTGTTCATCTTTCGTCCGTTGTCCGACCGCGGCATCCTGGTGGCCCGAGTCCTTGGCCTGCTGGCGGTCTGCTACGTTGCGTGGCTGATTGTTTCCGTGGGCTGGATGGACTTTTCGCGTGGTGCCGTCTACGTGGGGATGGCAGTGCTGGCGGCGGCCTCCGCGACGGTCCTATGGTTTAAACGGGAGGAAATCCGGGAGTTTCTCCGGACTCGCTGGCGGCTCCTCGTTATGAGCGAGGTGCTTTTCTTGGGGGCGTTCCTGGCCTTTCTCGCAATTCGATATTTTAATCCCGACCTCTGGCACCCTTACCGCGGCGGTGAAAAGCCGATGGAGTTGGCGTATTTCACCGCCGTATTCCGTTCCACTACGTTTCCGCCCTTCGACCCGTGGTTCGCCGGCGGGTATCTGAACTATTACTACTGGGGCTACCTCGTAACTGCCAGCATAAATCGCGTGGCGGCAATCGCCCCCACCACGGCATTCAATCTGGCCGTGCCGCTGTTTTTCGCGCTGACCTTCACTGCAGCTTTTTCCTTGGGCTTCAACCTGGCGGGAGGGTTCAGAAACGCTGGGGTCCGGCAGCGGGCGGCAGTCAATGCCCTTGGGCACGGCAGAATAAGGAAAGTGCTCTCGTCACCGTTAACTTGCGGTGCTGTCGCCGCAGCTTTCGTCGCCGTCATTGCGAATATTGACGGGATGATTCAGCTGCTCCAGGGACTCTGGAGTGTCGCCGTGAGAGGCGAGGCATGGGCCGGGTTCGATTTTTGGCGAAGCAGCCGGATGATTGCGCCCCTGGACAGTTTTGAGCCGCCGGCATTGGCGTTCTGGCTGCCTGAGCACATACCCGGCGATGCCGGGTCGTCATGGCACATCACCGAGTTTCCATTCTTCACCTTTCTGTTTGCCGACCTGCACGCCCACATGATGGTCATTCCCTTCACGCTGCTGGCCCTTGCGCTGGGCTTGGCCCTGCTGGTCGGGCTGCGCAATGCCCGCCCCGTGTGGATGGCGGTCTGCAGCGCCGCGCTTGGCGTTACTCTGGGCTCGCTGTGGGCCATCAACAGTTGGGACTACCCGTCCTACGTGATACTCGTCCTGGTGCTTATCGGGCTGGCGGTCCTTTTTGCCCGTATGAGTCCGCGCCGCAAGATGTTGATGTTCTTCGGCTTGGCCGTGGGTGTACTGGCCCTGAGCCTGGTTTCATTCTGGCCATTCCACCAGCACTACGAAACCTTCAACAACGGGCTTGATGCTTCGAGGTGGCGAACGCCCGCCGACCGATTCCTGGCTATACACAGCCTCTTCATATTCATCATCGGCACTTTCCTGATTCTGAGGACACGCGGAGATGTTTGTCTGCTTCTGCGCAGCCCGTGGGCCAGTGAGGAATTGCCGCGGGGAATGGGGTGGCTTCAGCTGGTCCTCGTGGTCATTCTGGTCGCAGGACTGTTCCTCGCCGTGGTTGGATACTGGAACGCCGTTCTGGTACTGGCCCTGCTCGTATTGGTCGCTGTTGCAGGCTGGCGGATGCTCGTCGCTCCCGAACCAACTAGACCCTTTGAAGCGATGGCGCTGTCCATGATGGCGATGTCAGCCCTCATAGTTATCGGCGTCGATTTCGTCACGGTGGAGGGTGATATTGGCCGGATGAACACCCTCTTCAAGTATTACCTGGAAGTGTGGGTGTTCATGGCAATCGCGGCTGCCTACGCGCTGTGGCGAATGGCATCGACGGGCTTGCCTGAACTTCGGTTCCCCCGATTCGATTTCAGGGTGGCATGGCTCGTGATGCTGGCAATTCTGGTGGGGTCGTCTCTGGTATACACCGTGATGGGCACGCGGGCGCGGGTCGCAGACCGCTTCCTCGAGTTGGCACCGACTCTGGACGGTACGGCTTACATGCTGCACGCGGACCACTGGGAGCGCGACGAGCGTTTCCCGTTGCGTTGGGACTGGGAGGCTATCAGGTGGCTGCAGGATAATGCGGAGGGCAGCCCTGTAGTGCTGGAGGCCCACATGGAGCAATACCGCTGGGGCAGCCGCTTCGCCATTTACACAGGTCTTCCCACAGTGATCGGCTGGCCCTGGCACCAGACTCAACAACGCTTGGATTACGACGACCAGATTGAGGTGCGGGCGCGAGACGTTCGGATCGCATATCAGTCCACCGATTCACACGCCGCGGAAAGCGTGATGCGGCGGTATGGTGTCTCCTACGTTATTGTGGGAGACCTTGAAAGGTTGAATTACGGAGAGGAAGGACTGGCCAAGTTTGACTCTATGGCCGATGCAGGGATGATTGAACTGGTTTTTGAAAACCTGGGCACCAAAATATTTCGTTCCGAATTTCCATAAAGTTTAGTATTGACATAATCCTTATATTTGTTTAAAATCATAGCCGAGCCTTAACAATACAATTACCACGGATACCATACGTGTATTCGTGGCGGCTTACAGGTTGATGGTCGGGGGTTCCCGTGTTCAGGGCATATGCTTCCGCCGGTGGGAGCGTTCCATCGGCGGCTGGACATAGAATCCGGCCTATCGGCCCTCCTTGAGTGTTCCAGCCTTTGGGGTTGTGTGGCGTTTCGGGCGCGCGGGAACTGCAAGAGGGGGGCCGATTTATTTGTCCCGAAATTCCCTTGTCAGGCGACAGCTGACCAGGAAATGTAGACAGCCTCGCGCCGCAAAAGCGTCCGACTGCGATCAGTCTCCGGACGGAATATCCGGCGCCCATTTGGGGTAAGAACCCATCACCCTCAACGAACTCACTATGCTGCTCACGGACCGTATGGCCTCTCCCAGCATTGAGTCCTCCCTGTGCCCGTCGCAATCAATGAGGAAGATGTACTGGCCCAGTGACCTCTTGGTGGGACGCGACTCGATCTTTGCCAGGTTGATGCCTCTCCGGGCGAACTCCCCCATTACCGTGTAAAGCTGGCCAGGCACATCCTCGTCAAAGGTGAAGAATAACGAGGTCTTGTCGTTGCCCGTTGGCGGATGGTCCGTCTTGGCAAGCACCACGAATCGCGTGGCGTTGGCGGCAACGTCCTGTATGCCCGAGTCGAGGATTTCGGCGCTGTATAGTTCCGCGGACCTGCGAGGGGCAATGGCCGCAGCCGGCACAGTGCTGGCAATGGCGTCTCCGACAGCCTGGGCCGTGCTGAGAGAGGCCGATCGAACGGCACTGGGAAACCGGGTCTCCAGATACTCCCGGCATTGCGCCAGGGCCTGGGGGTGAGAATATATTACTTCGATGCTCTCGGGTCGTGTCCCGGGCTTGCCCATGAGGTAATGCTCAATGGGCAGCACCATCTCGTTTCTTATGAGCAGAGATCCCTCGCTGAGCAGCAGGTCGAGAGTGAAATTAACTGAACCCTCTATGCTGTTTTCGATGGGAACTACGCCTTGTGGGGTCTCCCCTGACGCCACCGCCATGCCGACGGCGGTGATGTTGGGAAAGGGGCGCAACTCGGCCGCTGGATCATAAAGAAGAGCCGCTTCCTCGGTGTACGTGCCTGACGGACCCAGGAATGCCAGTCTCCGTGCCATGCTTACACTCCGGTAAGGATGTCGTAGAGTAACTGCTCTTCCCCGATGGAGGTTACGGCCACCACTTCGTCGTCGGCTTCCACAATCGTCTGCCCCGCGGGCATGCTTGCATGGCCCCTCTTCACGATCAACGAAACAAAGCTGTTTGGCGGTAGCTGTGGTTGCACCTCGTCCAGCCGCTTGCCGACGATGTCCGCGCCGGCTGGTACGGAGACGCTCACCAATTCCATTCCCTGTTCGGGAAACGGCATGAGGTGCCGCAGCGGCTGACCGGGCACCCCCGCCTCGAGGGCAACCAGGGCAAGGTGAATCAAGTTGACCACCACGTCGATGCCCATTCGTTCAAAAACAGGCTCGTTCTTGGGGTCCTTGACCATCGTCACCGTTCGCGGTCTTTGGGACAGGAACTTCACCAGTTGGCAGACTACGAGGTTGGTCGAATCGGCGCCTGTTAATACCACAACTGCGTCTGCCCGCTCTACGCCGGCCCTCCTCAGGACGTCAGCGTCCGCACCGTCGCCCAGCAGAGCCACCATGCCCATATTTTCCGTGAGTATCTGGTAACGGTGGGGTTCCCGTTCGATTACGGCTACCTCGTGGCCGGTAGCTGCAAGCGCCCGGGAGAGGAAGAAACCTACTTCGCTGCATCCTACGATGACGACGAACATCTTTCGACTTTAGACCGCGGTCCGAGAGGTGTACCGATTAGTTTCCAGGGAGCTTTACCCTTGGCCCTCGTTCATTGCGTACCGAATGTCCTGGAGAATTCCCACGGAGTAGCTTATCACGTTCATATCCTGGGATTCATCTAATGTTGCGTAGATTACCTGCAACTGCGGGTTCTCGACGTGACAGACTACACTTCGAACACCGAACATCTGGTGAGCTATCTGGGCGGCCAGCAAATTGTCGTGGTCACTAGTGGAAAGGGCAAGGAAGGCGTCCGCGTTGGCGATACCCGCTTCGATCAGGTAGTCGTGCATCACGGGCTCGTCCAGAAAAACCCCGGAGACATTCTCATAGCTGCTGAGACGCTCCAGTGCACTGAGCTCGTGACCGAGAACGATAATTTCAGTGGCGTCGTTTGTCAGCTCCCGGACAACTCCGGAGGCCAACTGACCGCAACCATATACCAAAACACGCACAGGTCTTTAGCTCTCAACCCAAATGTTCGGTGGTATGGTTTCCCTCCAGAGCAGGACCTGGCAGGTTGTGTGCTGGAAAATGTATGAACCTGTGCTACCCAGATGATACTGGCCCAGATTACGGCTGAAGGGAATGCCTACGATCACCAAATCGACCTTCTCTATCTCAGCCTCTCTTGCGACTGCGGCACCAGCCTGCCGGGCACGCACGCTCCGCGCCGTCAATTTTGGTTTCTGTTCCTGCCGAGCGATCTGCTCGAACTTGCGAAGCAGCTTTTCGGCTTCCTCAATGTCTTCTGTAACCTCGGCCTCGAGGGCCATCGATAAGGGAACCTCGATAACGTGCAGAGCAACCAGTTCCGCCTTGGCACCTTTGGCCATGTGGCAGGCCCATCGAAAAGCGTGCTCGCAGTGAGGACTGGCGTTGATCGGAATGAGAATTCGCTGGGCGTCAAGCGCCATTACTGACTGCCCCCGACCGTGGTGAACGATGCGCCGAAATCTCCTGCGAATTGGGCAAGCACGAATTATAAGGGGTTGAGGGCCACCATAACCAGTATGCTAGTTGTGGCATCTTGCCACGAAGAGGCGAAACCGCCTCTGAGCGAATGCAATATTATTCTCCGGCGCGTGGCAGGTTTGCCTCTGCGTTAACCTGACGGATTGGGCCACGCGTCCCTCCGTGGTGCTCTCGTGTTTTGACGATTCCATTCAAAAGCGGTCAGGAGCGCGCCGCCCCCTGTCTGCTCGACCTTGCCCCGTTGATGGGTTCCTCCAACTTTTTCGCAGTCTCAGTTAATTTGCTCAACTGCTCGCTGGTTGCCGCCAGGATTAGGACGTCGCCAGCCATTATCACCTCGTTCCGCGCGGGATGAAGCAGCGATGCTTTGCCCCTGCGAATGGCAAGCACCGAAATTTCGTGGCGGTCCCCTGAGCCGGAGAGCACAGCCTCTTCCAGGGTACGACCAATCATCACATCCAGAGGGCGGATCTTGCTGATGCCGTAGTCGGCGAGGATCGGCATGTAGTCAATCAGCTCTAGGGTAAATTCCAGCCGGGCTACGCGGCGGGCGTTTTCGGCCTCGGGGAAAAGCACCCGGTCGGCCCCGACCCTTTCCAGTGTATCGCCGTGCAACTCGTTGGCAGCCCGGGCCATGACCATCGGCACCTGGAGGCTCTTCAGAAGCACGGTAATCCCCACGCTGGCCTGGATGTTCTCGCTTCCCAGTGCCACGATCACGACGTCATAATCAGGAACATCCAGTTCCCTCAGGACCGATTCGGTGGTGGCGTCGGCCCGGACTGCATAGGTGACCTTGCCCAGCTGCTCTTGGATCTTGGCCTCGTCCATGTCTATGGCAAGGACGTCGTGACCGCTCTGGTACAGTTCATGCGCCATAATGGAACCATATCGCCCCATTCCTATAACGCAAATCTGTTTTTTCACCATCAACCTCTCGAGGAAACTAACCTATTCTAACCTGTTCCCGAGCGTAGCGGTACGCCTCCACCTCATCCTCTTTGGGCGCCAGGGCCAGGGCCAAAAGTAGTGGCCCAAGCCTTCCGATGAACATCGCCCCCATGATAATTGACTGGGACACAAGCCCCATATCGGGCACGATACCGGTCGTAGCTCCCACAGTGCCAAGGGCGGCCACTGTGTCGAAAAGCAGATGGAGGAAGTCAGCGTCGCCCTCGATTTCAACAAGCGCCATGACTGTTGCGAAAATGATCACCAGCGCGAGAACGGCCACCGCCAGCGCGCGGTGCAGTTGGGGTTGCTGTATCTCTCGCCCGAAACACTCCGCATGAGATCGTCTGCGAAGGGAGGAAATCACCGCCGCTACAATCAACGCAAACGTCACAACCTTGATCCCGCCCGCAACCGAACCGGGCGCCCCTCCTATGTACATCAATGCGGTAAATGTCATGTTGGTGACGTCGGCAACATGGCTGAAGTCTATCGTGCTGAAACCCGCCGTACGGCCACTGACGGCGAGGAAGAAGGAATTAACGACCCGGTCGCTCCAGCCCAACGGGCCAAGAGTCTCTGGATTGCCAAACTCGGTAAGAGCCAGAAGACCCGCTGCAACCAGCCAAAGTCCAAGGCTGGTCACCACCACAAGCTTCGTGTCCAGGGAAAACCTGGAAAAACGCTTTTGCCTCCACAAGTCCACCATTGTGACCCAACCAAGACCGCCAAGGGCGATCATGATGGTCATGGTGATCAGCACCGTGTAGTTGGACACAAACCTCGCGGCATTGCCCTGAGCGGCCTCGGGGATGATGTTGAACCCTGCGTTGTTAAAGGACGAGACGGACAGGAAAAGTGAATACCAGTAGGCTTTTCCGCGGCTTACGCCGTCCAGTCCGTCTATCTGGCTGAAAAAAATGAACGAACCGATCAGGTAAACGACAAGAACTATGATGATGACCCGGTTGCCAATGGACCGGATGGCGCGCATCTGCTTGACTCCAGCGGCGTCGCTCATCAATCCACGAGTAATGGCTCTTTGCTGGATGGTGGTGCGGTCTCCCAGCACAAGGAGCAGAAACGTGCTGATCACCATGAAGCCGAGACCACCGACAAGCATCAGGAGAAATACGACGATCTGACCAAAGGGCGCCCAGTATTCGGGCGTGCTTACCACCGTGTGGCCGGTAACGGTCACCGCCGAAATGGCAGTGAAGTAAGCGACCTGCACCGACGCAGATTCACCGGAAGTGGATGCTAACGGAAGTGTCAGCAAGCCGGCGCCCACCGACATCAGAAACACGAATGCAGCGATTAGAATGGTCGAAACACCGAGCAAGCGAGGGGGACGGCGCTCGTTTTCGCTTAACCGCAGGGTGGGCGGGACGTCCCTCAGGCGAGGGAGCCGTATTGTGGAATCAAGGGGCCGCGGTTCCCGGTTAGATGCCAATCTCTCTGGCTCCGTTTGCAGGCCGCGAGACCCGCCGATTCGAGGAAGAATAGGCTTCGGTCAACAAGAATTGCCGAATATCGTAGGGTTCCGGATTGGCCAGAGAATTGTGAACATTGACCGCAGTTGTCTGGTCCGAAGGATCGCTAGGTCGGACTATTGAAAGGAGCCAGCTACGAGATTCTAGGTTTGCCCGTTGGGGCTGTCAATTGCTGTCCAACCCCCGTAATGCTTGATACTCCGCACGGGGCCATGCCGTATTGCCGGGAAGCGGTTCAGCTATACTGATATAATCTACGAGCGCAGCCGATTCGAGGTGACTGTCCAATGACGACGGGTTCCAGACAGGTGGAGTTGGCTTTCGATCCTGTATCGATTGACAGGAAGTGGCAGGAACGCTGGGAGCGGGACGAATTGCACAAGGTGCCTGACTATGACACCAGGCCCAAGTGGTTCGAGATGACCATGTACCCATACCCCTCCGGCGACCTCCACATTGGCCATTGGTATGCTATGGCCCCCGCCGATGCTCACGCCCGATTTCGGCGAATGCAGGGATTCAACGTCCTGCATCCCATAGGCTTCGACGCCTTTGGTCTGCCTGCTGAAAACGCCGCAATCAGCCGTGGTATCCACCCGTACGAGTGGACCATGGACAATATCCAGAATATGAGGCGCCAACTGAGATCCATTGGCGCCATTTACGACTGGGATCGCGAAGTCGTCTGCTGCCTCCCTGAATACTACAAGTGGAACCAGTGGTTTTTCCTCAAGCTGTACGAAAAGGGACTGGCCTATCGCGCCAACGCTCCCGTTGTCTGGTGCCCCTCATGCATCACCGTCCTGGCCAACGAGCAGGTGCTCAATGGCGCCTGCGAACGTTGCGACACGGTGGTAACGCGCCGGGACTTGGAGCAATGGTTCTTCAAGATTACGGACTACGCCGACAGACTGATGGACTTCAGCGGGCTGGAGGAGTGGCCCGACAAGATCCTGACCATGCAGAACAACTGGATCGGAAAGAGCACCGGAGTCGATATCAGTTTCGATATCTCGTCCCTGGGCCTGGAAGAACGGGAAATCCCCACTTTCACCACCCGTATCGACACCATCTTCGGCGTAACCTTCCTGGTGTTGGCGCCGGAACACCGGCTCGTTGATCAGATCACGACGCCGCAACACAGATCGGAGGTGGAACAATATGTGGCACAGGCCCGCAGTACCTCCGAAATAGACCGGCTCTCTGCTGACAAGGAAAAGACCGGGGTATTCACTGGCAGCTACGCTGTAAACCGCCTCAACTACGAGCGGGTGCCCATATTCATCAGCGACTACGTTCTGATGACCTACGGGACAGGCGCAGTTATGGGAGTGCCGGCCCACGATGCCCGTGATTTCGACTTCGCCCGGAAGTACCGGCTCCCCATCAAGCAGGTCATCGCTCCCATTTCGTGGGATGGCAGTGATCTGATGGAAGCCTACCTGGGCGACGGCTTCATGACCTCCTCTGGCCCTTACGACGGCATGACCAACGAGGAAGGCGTCGAGGCCATCTCCGATGATGTGGAAAAGCACGGCTGGGGCAAACGGGCCGTGTCGTACCGCATCCGGGACTGGCTCATATCAAGGCAGCGGTATTGGGGCACGCCCATACCAATGATCTATTGCGAGAGCTGCGGGGTGCTGCCCGTAAGGGAAGAGGACCTGCCAGTGCTCCTCCCCTCGGATGCCGAGTTCAAACCCACCGGAGAGTCACCCCTGGTGGCCAGCGCCGACTTTGTCAACACCACATGCCACGGCTGCGGCGGCCCGGCGAAACGGGAAACCGACACCATGGACACGTTCATGGACTCGTCCTGGTACATGATGCGCTATCTCAGCCCTCATTTTTCCGATGGTCCGGTTGATCCGGAGGTGGCCAAGGCGTGGCTCCCCGTCGACCAGTACACCGGTGGGGCGGAGCACGCGGTAATGCACCTCTTGTATTCCCGCTTCTTCATCAAGGCGCTCTATGACATGGGGATGGTGGATTTCGAAGAGCCGTTCCTGCGCCTGTTCAACCAGGGTGTGATCTTGGGGCAGGACCACGAAAAGATGAGCAAGAGCCGGGGCAACGTCGTCAACCCCGACGATGTCGTGGGCGTGATGGGGGCCGACGCGGTCCGCTGCTTCCTGATGTTCATCGGCCCTTGGGATCACGGTGGCCCCTGGAGTGGTGAGGGCATCAACGGCATCGCCCGCTGGCTGAACCGGGTGTGGGACATTGCCACGCGCGACGCTGCGGCGCTGGATGGCTCTGGCGGGTCCGCTTCCAGGGAGACCCGGCGGATGCTGCACCAGACCGTTCGAAAGTGCTATGGCGACTTGGACCGGTTCAAGTTCAACACCGCCATCGCCTCGATGATGGAGCTTACCAACCACCTCAACAGGGTCTGGTCCGACCAGAGTGTCGAACCTGAACTGTGGAGTGAGTGTGTGGAAAAACTGCTCTTGATGCTTGCTCCCATGGCCCCCCACATGACCGAAGAACTCTGGGAACGCTCTGGCCGTGGGTACAGCATTCATCAACAGGACTTCCCGGGCTGGGACGACGACCTGGCCGCAGACGAGGTATTCACGCTGGTTGTGCAGGTCAACGGCAAGGTGCGCGACAAGCTGGAAGTGCCGGTTGGCATTCCTGAGAATGAGGCGCAGGAACTGGCACTGGCCAGCCCGCGGGTGCAGAGCTTCCTGAATGGCAAGTCCATAGATAAGACGGTTTATGTACCTGGTCGCTTGGTCAACGTAGTGGTTCAATAGGTGGGGATGTGGCAAGTTTTGGCCGTTTCTATGGGCTGGGCGTGGGCCCCGGCGACCCTGAACTCCTGACCGTTCGTGCGCAGAGGCTGCTTCAGCAGATCGGAGTCATCTGTTATACCCAGCTCGACAACGGCGCGCCCAGCTTTGCCTTGGGGGTGGTGAGTTCTCTGGTGTCCGGTGATGCCGAGATGGTCCCTATCACCATTCCTTCTGACGACTCCCCCGTGAGTCATGAGACCTGGCACATTGCCGCCCAGCAGATTGGCGACAGGCTTCGTCAGGGGCTCGACGTTGCCTTCATCACCGAGGGGGACGCGATGCTGTACAGCGAGTACCCTCACCTGCTCGAGCATCTTCAGGCAGAGAACCCGGACCTCGACTCCGAGGTTGTGCCGGCGGTGCCATCCGTTATGGCTGCCGCAGCAAGTTCCGGCATCCCGCTGGTCTCCCAAGGTCAGAGACTGGCAATACTGCCCGCCGTTTACGGCATAGACGACCTGCGTGAGGCCATCGCCAACTTTGACACCATTGTGCTGATGGAGACGGATCAGAACCTGATGAGGGCACTGGCAAACCTCGAGAGCCTCGGCCTCGCGGGACACGCCATCTACGTCCGCCAAGCCAGCACCGCCAGCGAGCGGGTAATCCACGACATCAGCAAATTATCTGCCGAGGATCTCGACTACTTTTCCCTGCTCATCATCAAGCGCTGACGAAGCCTCGCCTCGTTGGTTCCGCTTTTTTCATCGGTCTCCCCTTGTGCTAAACTTGGCCAAATTTCGAGGATCCCTAGATTCCTGCCGGAGGCGACTGAACCATGACCACAACTGTGCAACCCACGGACGTGATGGTTACCTGCAACGGTATGAACTTTCACTACCTCGACTGGGGCAATGAAGGCGCGCCGGTGATGCTCCTGCTCCATGGACTGCGGGGTCACTCCCATTCCTGGGACGATGTGGCCACCCGCTTCTGCGGCGACTACCGCATCTTGGCCTTGGACCAGCGTGGACGCGGAGAGACCGACTGGGCTCCTCGCGGCGACTACTCAACCGATGCCTTTGTGGCCGATATCGAGGAATTCTGCTACACCATCGGATTCGAGAAGTTCACCCTTGTCGGCCACTCCATGGGCGGCCGGAACAGCATGGCTTTCGCTGGGCGCAATCCCCAGATGCTGGAAAAGCTCGTAATAGTAGACATTGGGCCGGAAATCGATCCCGCCGGCTCAGCGCGTATCACCCGCGAGGTCGTGGAAGTGCCCGAGGAATTTGACAGCTTTGAGGCTGCGTTCCAGCACGTTAACGGACAGAACCGCTTCGCCTCCGAAGCAGTAATGCGCCGTCGGCTGAGGTACCAGACCAGGGAGCTGGCCAACGGCAGGATCGGCTGGCGCTACGACCCGGAGATCCGGGAACAGCGCCGCAACGTCACCGGCGCTCCCCCGCCTGACTTGTGGGGCCCCCTGAGTCAGGCGACCTGTCCCACCCTCATCGTTCGAGGTTCGGACACCGACACGCTTAGCCTCGAAGTGGCCAATCGTATGGTGGAAACCCTGGCCGACGGCCGTTTGGCCCACGTGGACAACGCAGCCCACATGGTGTTCGAGGACAACCCCGAGCAATTCAATGCTGCCCTGGCAGACTTCCTGGGGTAGGCTTTCTGGCATAAGGAAAGAAGATGGCCACAGGACAGAGACCGGAATCCGCCGCAGAGCTGATAAAGCTGTTCCGGGTGACTGACGTTTCCCTTCCATACGGAGGCATAGGAGAGGGGCAGAAGTTCCACACCAACCGGGGCGAATTCAGCGGAATCATTCACAGGGCAAAAGAATCGACCCGCGCCGTCATCTTTGTCTGCGGCGCACGCGGCGGATTTGTTGGCCCTGGTCCTGAGAGTTATGCTCGCCTGTCCGAGCGATTTCTGAAGGAGGGCATAACCTCTCTTAGGATTGACTACCGGCTGCCCAACGACCTCTTGGAGTGTGCCCTCGACCTGATGGTCGGTGCCGGCCACCTGAATGACATCGGCTACGGCCCGGTCGTCGTGGTGGGACATTCATTCGGTGGGGCTGTGGTAATAGCAGCGGGCGCCACCAGCCCCCACATCAAGGGGGTAGTTTCGCTCTCGCCCCAGACCTACGGGGCCGGTATGGCCGGGCAACTGGCGCCACGCAAGCTGCTTGTGGCCCACGGCAAGGCCGATTCCCGCCTGCCCTTCTCTTGTTCCCTGCAGATCTACGAATGGGCCAAGGAGCCAAAGGAGTTGGTGCTGTTTGAGGATGCCGAGCACCGGCTGGAGGAATGCCGCGATGAGCTTGAAACGCTCCTCGCATCCTGGATCCCGGCCACCCTCGACGAGGAGATAGAGATCCCCGCCGTCAATTAGTGAGCTGAACCAAATAGCGGGCAAGAGGCTGCCCCAATCGCCTGACTGGAGGCAAGAATGCTGGACTTGATCATCAAGGGCGGTACAGTGGTTGCGCCGGAGGGCGCTGGCCTGATGGACGTGGGCGTCCAGGGAGAGCAGATTGCCGCGGTGGCCTCGCCCGGCGCCCTCGACGACGTGGGCGCCGCTGCAACCATCGATGCCACCGGCATGATCGTACTGCCGGGCGGCATCGAACCCCACGCACATATCAACGTTCCCGTGCCCGACTACTGGGCCGGCGGTGACACCGGCATCTACACCCAGCCGCCCGAGGCCGCCAGCCGCGCCGCGGCCTTCGGGGGCGTGACCACCTACGTGGACTTCGCCGGCGCACTGCCCCTGACACCTGGAGCGGTCCCGCCCTCCGACCCCATCATGGGCCAGGTCGAAGTCCGGCGCGACATATTCCGCGGCCACTCCTACATCGACTACACTTTCCACTACATCCTCGCCGGCGCGATCCCGCCCGTAACCCTGGGCGAGATAGGTGAGGCCATCCAGTCGGGCGTCGCCAGCTTCAAGATCTTCACCACCTTCCATGCCAAGGTGCCCATGGGCCACCTCTGGGAGATCTTCCAGGAAGTCGGCAAGCATGGCGGCATCATGGCCGTGCATGCCGAGGAAGATGACATCGTCACCTACATGGAGGATAAGCTGGAGCGCGAGGGCCGGGACCACGGCTCCAACCTCCACCTGGCCCACAACAACATCTCCGAAGACATTTCCTTTCGCAAGGTGACGAGACTGGCCCAGAGCACCGAGACCGGCATCTACTTCGTCCACACCACTGCCAAGGAAGGCGTCAACGCCATCGCCGAGGCGCGGGCCAAGCAACAGCCCGTCTACGGGGAGGCCCTGCACAACTACCTGCAGTTCACCTGCGACGACTATTTGGAGCAAGACGGCCTCGCCATCCACACCTACCCTGCCATCAAATTCTCCGACGACCGCGATGCCCTGCAGCAGGGGCTGGTCGATGGCCCAATATGCACCACCGCCACCGACGAATGGACCACCTACAAGAACGTCAAGCTCGCCGGTGACACTATCCGCACCCTCTGCGGTGGACACAACGGCATCGAGACCCGCATGCCCGTTACCTACACCAAGCTTGTGGCCCCCGGCCGCATCGGCTTGGAGCGTTTCGCCGCCATCACCTCCACCAACGCCGCCAAGATCCTCGGCATGTATCCGCAGAAGGGCGCCATCGCCCCCGGCAGCGACGCCGACATAGTGATCTTCGACCCCAACCTGAAAAAGACGATCACCGTCGACGAGCTGCACGCCGAGTCCGACTACTCCATCTGGGACGGCTTCCAGTGCGAGGGCTACCCGGTAATGACCATCCTCAGAGGCAAGACCATAGTCCGCGACGGCCAGCTCCTCGGCGACTCCAGCGACGGTCGCTGGCTCTCCCGCAAAGTAGCCCCCAGGGTGATAACCCAGACGTCAGTGTAGGTGGAAGCAAAGCCCGTGGCGGACGCTAGTGGGCTATCCAAATCCGGAAGGGATGGGGAGAATTGTCAATCACCACCGTTGATAACGAAGAGGAGATCCTCAGAAAAGTAACACCCAAGTCTTTCGAGCGCGGCAGGACTTATTTTGATTCCGGCATGGTCGAGACGGTAGTTCAGCGAGGGGACAGATTGTTCGCCGAGGTTCTGGGCAGTGAAGAGGACCTCTATCACGTGGGCGTTGCATTTCAGGAGGGCGACTTCAACGCGCACTGCACCTGCCCTTATGACTGGGGTGGTTACT
The DNA here is from genome assembly GCA_965215675.1 of Dehalococcoidia bacterium. GTDB lineage: Bacteria > Chloroflexota > Dehalococcoidia > Lucifugimonadales > UBA3495 > VXOI01. The sequence continues at coordinate 2,120,167 of OZ244112.1, forward strand.
GCAAGCACATCGTGGCAGTGCTTCTAACTTGGATTCATGAAAGAGAATTGGTCGCCGTGCGAGCACCCATCGAAGACCTGCTGCTCGACTTGGATGCCGATAGGCTAGTGGCTCTCGTTTTTCGGATTGTAGAAACCCATCCGGCGCTGGCCGAATCGATCGACGAGTTTTGCCGCCAAGCAGCCCCAGCGAATTGATGAGGCAACCAGGCTTTTACCTAGACAAAATGAGAAGGGGCAGGTTAAACGCCTGCCCCTCGGCATCTTCTAAGATTCCTTGCAGACGCTACCGCAGCAGCGGCAACACCTCTGCGCTGATCCGCTCAATCTGCGCAGAATCGGGCCAAGTCGGCCCCACCATCACCGTCTGAGCCCCGGCGTCGATGTACGCCTGCAGCTTGGCCGCGCAGTCCTCGGGCCGCCCGAAGGCGCATGCGTTTTCGACGTCATACTGAGGTCCGTAGTACGCGTGGGTGAACTCTTCAAGTGCTCGCTTTGCCCGCTCCCGGTCCGTGTCGACGTAGGTGTATATCAGCTTCGCCGACTGCAGCGTTTCCGGGTCCTTCCCAGCGGCGGCGGCAAAGTCTCGCACCTTCCCCCACGCCGTTGCGAACACCTCGGGGCTGGCAGCGCCGCCGGCCACCCAGCCGTCCGTCTGCTCGGCCGCCCGCTGCAGCGCCGTGTCGGCTGAACCGCCGATGATCACCGGAATCGACGGCTGCTGCACCGGCTTGGGGTCGATGTTCACGTTGTCCATTGAGAAATACCGGCCGTGGTGCGTGACATCCCGCTCGCTCCACAGCCTCCGCATGACCTCCAGCCCCTCGTTGAACCGGCTCACCCGCCTGCGCACGTCCACTCCCAGTGGCCCGAACTCGTTGTCCCGGCCGCCCAGCGAGATGCCCAGAGTCACGCGCCCGCCGGAAAGGTAGTCCAGCGTCGATGTGGTTTTGGCCGCGAGAATCGGATTGCGAAGGACAAACAACAACACCGCAGTGCCCAGGCGCACCCGCTCGGTGACCGTTGCCGCCACGGTGAGCAGCGCCATCGGATCAATGATGCTGTTGGGATGGAACACCCGGTCAATCACCCAAAGTGATTCGTAGCCAAGCTCCTCCGCCCTGCGGAAGAACGACGAAAATTCGCCCACCGTGGGCGGAGTTCCACCGAATCCGCCGGGCACCAGGATACCCAGTTTCGCGCTGGTTGCCATTTTCGGACCTCCTGTGCGCTATGGATCTGTTTCGTGAACTACCTGGCCGTCCCGAATGGAAACTACTGAACCGGTCAAAGCTATGGCCAGTCTGCGGGACTTTCGGGTGGCCCGAAGCAATGCTGCCCTTGCATCCGAGTTGTCGGGAGTTTCGCCACTACCCCAGGTTAAAGACTCATCTACCAGCCCCTTGTAGATACGCTGAAAATTGTCCCAACCGGAATGGAACCGCCTACGGATGTCGTCCTTCGGTATATGATGCCCTCCCATTTCTACCCGCTGGCTCACTCGCGCAATGGCAACGTCCGGCGAGGGCAGTTGCAGGAAGTATAGCTTGACGCAATACCCTAGTTCCCTCCATTTGGGAATCATTCGCGCGTATCCCCGCCCGCTCAGCGTAGTCTCGAATGAGAAGCTCTCACCCCTCAGAACACAGGCGTCAATCATCTCCAGCATCATCCGTCCTGCCTGGAAGGCTGCTCGCTCCGGGTGAAAGGGATTGAGACCCGTGGCTAGCAGATCGGCGTTGATGAAGGTGGGGATGTTGGCTTCGTGGGGCAGAAGTTCCCTGGCGAAGGTGGTCTTGCCAGCGCCCTTTGGGGCCGGCAATTATGATAATCCGTTTGTCCGGTAGCGGGTCCATTGGCAGTGGCATGAGCTAAATCGTCCCTGCGTCCCGAAACTCTGCCACCTCCGCGTCGCTGTAGCCCAGCAGCCCGGTCAGCACCCCGTCCGTGTCCTGCCCCAGTGTAGGCGGAGGGTCGAAGCTGTCGGGATTTCCGTCCTTGATGGGGTTGCCGGCCGTCCGGTACGTGCCAGCCACCGGGTGCTCGATCTCCACCACCATGTCGCGCAGTTGTACTTGCGGGTCTGCCAGGGCCTCGGCGATGTTGTTTACCGGCCCGCCGGGCACATCCCACTTGAGCAACAGTCCCTCCCACTCGTCCCGTGGCTTGGTCGCGAAACCTGCCGTCAGCGAGGCCTCCAGCGCTCCGCGGTTTTCGATTCGTGCGGGCGCGGTGGTGAACCTTGCGTCCTCGTCCATCCCTTCTAGCGCCTCGACCTCGCCGGCCATCATCCGCAGCGTTTTCATCGCGAACTCCTGGCTGGCGCAGTGCACCTGCACGTACTTGCCGTCGGCGCACTGGTACGCTCCGACCGGCAGGTTGGATGGGTGCCCGGACCCAATTGGCTGCGGGACCTCCCCGGACACAAGATAGAACTGCCCCAGGTGCGCCTGCAGTCCAATCTGTACATCCAGCAGTGAAATGTCCAGCCGCCGCCCCTCGCCGGTTACCCTGCGACCATAGAGGGCCGAGGCGATGCTCAGTGCCGCCATGTAGCCGCCCACCATGTCTCCCACCGGGAAGCCCATGAACACCGGGGGCTGGCCAGGATGTCCCGTGACGCTCATTCCGCCGCCCATAGCCTGCACGATGCCGTCGAAACCCGGTCGCTCCCTGTATGGACCCTCCTGCCCGAACGCTGACAGCGAACACGCGATGATGGACGGATTGATCCCCTTGAGTGTCTCGTAGCCCAGCCCCAGCCGGTCCAGCACCGAGGGCCTGAAGGCGTCGAAAACCACGTCGGATACCGCGACGAGCCGGTGGCATACCTCCCGGCCCTGCGGTGTCCGCAGGTCAATGGTTACGCTTTTCTTGTTCCGGTTGAAATTCAGGTAGTAGGCGCTCTCGCCGCCAAGGAAATGAGGGCCGATGCGCCTCGACATATCCCCCACGCCCGGCTGCTCGATCTTGATGACCTCAGCGCCCAGATCGCCCAGCGTCCGCGCCGCCACGGGGCCGGCGATGGCCTGCGACATCTCGAGGATGCGTACACCCTGCAGCGGCGGAGTCATGCTTTTACTACGGACTTGGCCGTCGCCTCACCTACTCGGTCGAGAGCAGGGCCGCCAAATCCCTCACGTCGTCCATCTCGTCCAGGGATTCGATGGCCGCGATGATCTCCTGCTGCCGTTCGGCATTGATCACGGGGCCGGTCAGGACGAGGAACTTCTCTTTCATCTCGTCCCACGAAAGCGCATTCTCCGGGTCGCCCTTGGGGTAGCGGATGTCGCTGCGCAGGGTGCGCCCGTCAGTCGTGGCCACCTCTGCCCAGGCCCGGAACTCCTTGGGGAAGTGCGAGTCCAACTCCGGGTCGGTCACGCATTTGACCTGCTGCATTATCCGGCGGACCTCCGGCCGGTCCGGCACGCCGTCGGCATACTCTTCCAGCGACGCCTTTCCGTAGGCCAGCGCCACTGCGGCGCCGAAGGGCATGGAGAACTGCATGTCCACCACGGTCTTGGGGTTGGCCTTGTCTCCCTCCGGCGACGCCACCAGCTTGAACCCACCGCTGAGCACCCCGACGGTAACGTCCTCAACGTCGTCGGCGGTCAGGCTGTGGCTGTTGCGGATGTCGATCAGGCAGTCGATCGGACCCTGCTTGTACCGGCAACAGGCGTGGGGCTTGATGCCGGTGCGGGTGATCAGGTATTCATCGCCCAGGTCCTGCAGCACCAGCGACGGGTCCGGGTTGCCCGAGTACGCCTGCAGGAACCCATCGCGACCCTCCAGGATCGTGGTCGGCCCGGTATAGCCGGAGCGCGCCAGCAGCGCTGCCCACGATCCGCTGTGCGACGCCCAGCCGGGATGGAACCGCTTGGTCCAAGCCCCCTGCGCCAGGTACTCCATGCTCCCCGCTGTCTGGCTCCCGGCGATCCCCAGCGCGTGGATGAAGTCGTCGCCCTGCAGCCCCAGCAGCCGCCCGGCCACCACTGCAGCGCCGAACGCCCCGCAGGTGCCGGTGGGATGGAACCCGCGCCCGTAGTGCTCGGCGGGCTGCAGTGCCCGACCCAGCCGGACGATCACATCATACCCAGCGACTACGGCGGCGATGAAGTCCTTGCCCGACACGTGGGCCAGGTCTGCCATCGAAAGCGCCGTGGGGAAGGCCACCACCCCGGGGTGCAGCGAGGCCTCGTTGTTCACGTCGTCCATCTCGATGCTGTGGAAGGCCACGCCGTTGGCCATGGACGCGTACTCCGGCAGCACCCGGTACGGCGTGCCCACGACGGCCGAAGGCCCGGGCCGTCCCAGTCGCTGCAGCGCGTCCACTACGGCCTTGGCCGAATCGGTGGTCGAGCCGTTGAGCGTAACGGCGGCAAAGTCCAGGCAGAGGTACTTCGCCCAGTCAATTACCTCTGGCGATAGGTCCTCGTATTCAAGGCTCTGGGCAAAGTTGCCCAGAGCGCGCGTGATGCCGGTCTCATTGTTGGTCTGCACCATCGTTTTTGGCCTCCTGATCCTGGGTTCAAGGATGACTTGATGTCTTCCTCTATTCACTTCGATTGGGAATTGAGAATCAATCGAGATTATACCGCAGACCTCGCTACAATCCTGACTCGTAGAGGAAGTCGCCCGTGGGGTAGTTGTTGAGCAGGTGGCGCGCGATGACCAGACGTTGAATCTCGTTGGTGCCTTCGCCGATCATCATCAGCGGCGCGTCCCGGAAGTGACGCTCCACCGAAAGGTCCTGGGTGTAGCCGTAACCGCCGTGAATGCGCATGGCGTCGGTCGCCACCTGCATGCACATCTCGCTGGCGAACAGCTTGGCCATCCCGGCCTCCATGTCGGCGCGCTCACCCCGGTCCTTCTTCTCGGCGGCGTGCAGCACCATCAGGTGTGCCGCCTGGATGTTCGTCGCCATGTTGGCCAGCATGATCTGGACGCTTTGGTGCTCCCCGATGGGCTTGCCGAAAGTCTCCCGCTGCTTGGCGTACCGGGTCGACTCCTCCAGCGCGGCCCTTGCCACACCCAGGCATCGTGCCGCCACGTTGATGCGCCCCAGCTCCAGCCCGCTCATGATCTGGTAGAAGCCCTTGCCCTCCTCGGCGCCGACCAGGTTGCCGCCGGAAACACGGTAGTCTTCGAAGGACAGCTCGCAGGTGTCCACCCCCTTGTAGCCCAGCTTCGGGATATCCCGCACCACGTTGAACCCCGGTCCCTTTTCGGCGATGAAGATGCTGATGCCCCTGCGGGGAGGGTCTGCGTCCGGATCGGTCTTGGTCACCAGCGCGAATGTGTTGCCGTGCCGCCCGTTCGTGATCAGGCTCTTGGAGCCGTTGACCACGTAGTCGTCGCCGTCCCTGACGGCCCGCGTCTCTATGGCCTGCACGTCGCTGCCAGCGTTCGGCTCCGTGATGCAGATGCCTCCCCGTTTCTCGCCTGTGGCCATCTGTGGCAGGAACCGCTCTTTCTGCTCAGTGGTGCCGTGGGTGGCGACCATGTATGCCATGATCAAGTGGGAGTTCAGTACACCGCTGAGGCTCATCCACCCCCGGCAGATCTCCTCTATGACCAGCGCGTAGGACGACACGTCCATCGCCAGTCCGCCGTACTCCTCCGGGATCACTGCGCCGAACAGCCCCAGTTCCTTCATCCGTTCAACCAGCTCGAACGGGTACTCGTCGGCGTGCTCCATGTCCAGCACAACGGGCTGCACCTCCCGCCGGACGAACTCCCGGATAGTGGCAACCATCCCACGCTGCGCTTCGGTCAGTTGAGGCAAAATGGCTCCTCGTTTCTGGTCTCAAAAGTAGGGCAATTCTAGCACGCGCCGCATTCCGTCAGGTTTGACACCCTATTGGCAGCGCACTAAACTCGCCTGCAATGGCGCGGCTTGGCAGTTTTCGCCATCCGATACCCTTCGTATCTACTGCCTCGTCCGAATTCGACTCCAATTTGCACATTTTCGTGAGGTAACGCAATGCCAGATAATCCCGAATACATCGATCTGCTCAACGACATCCGACTGCAGGAGCACCGCGCTGGGATCTTCCTCAAGGCCTGGGCCGACAAAACCGAGCACCCGGGACTGAAGGGCTGCCTCTCCCTCGTGGCCGAACGTGAGACCAGCCACGGCGACATCTTCGATCGCCGCATCCGCGAGTTGGGTGGCACCCCCGAGGACAAGGACGACGAGATGTTCCACGAGCGAGTCCGCGTCGCAGAGTCCGACATGACCGACGCCGAAAAGATCGTAACGATGCGGGAGTTTCAGACCCGAATGACCCTGCCTACCGTCCGCATGCGCTACGAGGAAGCTGGCAATGACGAATCCGTCGATCAGTTGACCCGCTCGCTGATCAAGTGGTTCACCGAGGTGGAGGATGACTCCGGCGCCTCAATGCGGGAGGTATACGCCGAGATCGAAGCCGGGAGCTAGCCGACATGCAGTTCGGAGCTTTCTTCGTGGGGCAGCGTCCGCTGCTCCACGAGCAGTACGCCGACGAGAGCAAGGTCAATCCCAACCCTGTCAGCCGCACCGACGTCCAGGTCTACGAGGACATACTCCGGGGCGCGGAACTCGCAGAAGAGTTGGGCTTCGACTCGGTGTGGATCGCCGAGCACGCCTTCAGCGAGCACAGCATAATCAGCTCGCCCCACAGCCTTCTGGCCGCCATCGCCGCGAAGACCAAGCGCGTCAAGGTGGGCGTCGCCTGCACCATCGTGCCCTGGCACCCGCCGCTGCGGATGGCCCAGGACCTCGCAACGCTGGACATAATCAGCCAGGGCCGTCTCATCGTTGGCGCTGGCCGTGGCTACCAGAAGCGGGAATTCGACATCTACGGACTCGACATCGCCGAGTCCCGTGGTCGCTTCGTCGAAGGCATGGAAATAGCCGTCCGCTCCTGGACCGAGGACACCTTTGCCTACGATGGCGAGTATTTCCAGTTCCCCGAGGTCCGGGTCATTCCGAAGCCGGTCCAGCAGCCCTATCCGCCCATATACATGGCTGTGACCCACAGCCCTGAGTCGGTGGAGATCGCGGTGAAGAACCGTTGGGGGTTGTTCACCGTGGGCAGCAGCTTTTTCCCTGCCTCGCCCGACTCCGACCAGAACCTGATCAACCTGTACCACCGCCGTATGATGGAGGAAGGCGTGGCGGCCGACGACATCGAGGTCGCTGCCGTCCGCAACGTCTACGTGGCCCCCACCGACGAAGAGGCCGTCAACCTGCTCACTCCCCGCCTCCAGTGGGCCGGCGACATGAGCGACTTCCTTCGGCGCCCACTGTCCGATGTCGTGCGAGCCGCTGGCGTGACCGGCTACGAGCACTACGTTCACGACCCCTTCATCGAGCCTGACCTCGTCGCCGAGCGTGGCAAGGAAGGGATGGCCGCCATCGGCAGCCCCGAGAAGGTCACGGCCGCGATCAAAGACCTGGAACGAGACCACGTCACTCACTTCATCAGTTACCTGGACGCAGGTGGGCTCTCCTACGACGAGATATCCAGTTCGCTGCGGCTGTTCTCAGAGAAAGTGATGCCCAACTTCCGGTAAGGAGCGCTTTTCATGGCAACTCTGGACGTCCTAACCTACGGCTTCGCCCTCAACACCGATCAGGGCTCCTTCGGCTACTCCACCAACTCGTTGCTGCGGGTTGGCAGCCACAACATCCTGATCGATACCGGGCCATCCTCCCGCCGCCCCTTCCTGTACCGGGCACTCACCAACATGGGGCTGACCACCGACGACATCGACATCGTCATCCTGACCCACATGCACTGGGACCACTGCCAGAACACTGACCTGTTCCGCAACGCCCGGGTGCTGGTCAATCCGGTCGAGATCGATTACGCCCGCAACCCCAACAGCTGGGACCTTGCTGTTGCGGCTGGCATGGCCGACATGATGCGCAACATGAAGGTGGAGGTCGTCTCCGAGGGCGACACCATCGTAGACGGCGTCTCCATCCTCGAAACGCCCGGCCACACCAAGGGTCACATGAGCGTGCTGGCCGAAATCGACGGCGAGAACGTGTTGATAGCCGGCGACGCCATGCCAGAGAGCGGCACGGTGGCGCGGGGCATTCCCTACAACATTTTCTGGGACACTGAGGACGCCCACGCCAGCGTCGAAAAGATGGTGGCGTCGTCCAACGTCTTCTACCCCGGCCACGACAGGCCCTTCCGCGTGGAGGGTGACGAGATCGCCTACCTTCACGGACCGGCCAACATCGAGGTTATGAACAGCACCGAGGGCGGCGGCACCACATCATTGACTTTCACCGTAAGCGCTGCCCGCACCGTGAACGTGGACCTCGTACAGAAGCCCAGGGAGTCATAGCAGACGTGGCAAGCGGCGGCAGTGAGCGGGATATCATCAACGCGCTGGATGCGCTGGCGCAGGCCCGGCCAGCATTTTGGAGTCGTACTGCCTGTGGAGTCACCCGTTCGCTGATGCCGATTCCGGCACTTCTGGACCGGAATGCCTACTCTGCCGATACTGCTCGCATCAGGGTGCTTCTGGTGGGCGGGCTGTCGGGTCGGGCCGCCGATGTCGACATGGCCCTCCACACCCTGGAACTGTACGCCGGTGGTGGCGACGGCCTCGCCCTGCGCGTTGCTCTTAGCGCGATCCCCTGCGGCAACCCCGACGGGCTGCGGCTTGAGCGCGGACCGGAGAATGGCGCGGGAGGCAATCCCGGACAAGGATATCCGCCTGAGGGCAACTTCTATTTTGACGAGCAGAACCCGGAAAAACGGTACCTGTGGCGGTGGATCTGCCTTCAGGCACCGGACCTTGTAATTGCGGCGCGATCCGGAAACGGCTCCGTTCGATGGGAGCGCAACTCTGCCGCTCGTCGCTTTGCTCCCGCCTTGGCCGCCCGTGAGATGGAGAAAGATTCTCTGCTGGGAGCCCTTGGCGAGGGCTACCCGGAAGGATTGGGTGTTATACCGGCCCTTCGCTTGACCGCCTCAGAGGACCAGTTGCCCCGTGAGATCAGCCGGCTGTTCGGCGTGCTGCAACAGGCCGGCATGGCCGGTAAGTCCCCGGCGCGCCAGGTCCTCGACCGTCGTCGGACCCGCAGCCCACTGGAAATCGCCCGAATCCTCGCTGCTGCATACGGGCACACCTTCGATCCCGTCGTCTACACCCAGGGCGTCCCCATCAGCGGTCGCCTCCAACTCGCCCAGCTTGACCCGGACGGCGGCGACCCGTCGACGGGTATCGCTGAATTGCTCAGTAACTTTGTACAGGGAGGGCTCAGTGATGGCTTGGCCCCGTCCGCGCTAGCATCGGTTGTCTGGGGCCACGAACTGTCCCAGGCCACTGGCGACTCCCGATATTCGGACCTGATCGTTCAGGCGGCCAGTCGGTTCCAGCCCGCATCGTCGGGAGAGGCTCCCGTCCCCTGCGACCCTGAATTCCGTACCGAGGACATGTTCATGGCTGGCGCATTGCTGGGACGTGCCTTTCAGCATACCGCCGAGAAACGCTACGTAGACATCCTCGCTCAGTTCCTGTTGGACGCGGATATCCAGCAGGACAACGGCCTGTTCTGGCATTGCCGCCCGGCCCCGTTCTACTGGGGACGGGGCAATGGTTTCGCTGCCTTGGGCCTGACCGAGACCCTGACCTACCTCCCTGACGACCATCCAACTCGGCCTGACATAACCGACATGTATCTGGACCTCTTGGATTCCCTTCGCGACCTGCAGCGCCAGTCGGGTATGTTGCCCCAGGTACTGGATTTCCCTGGCTCCTACGACGAATTCACCGCCACCTGCATGATGGGCTACTCCATCGCTAGAGGGCTGCGGCGGGGATGGCTGGACGACGAATGGCGAACCACTCTAGACCTTGCCTGGCAGGGAGTCTCGGAACGCATCGACGACGTGGGCAACGTGGTTGACGCCTGCGCCAGCACAGGGGTGCAGCAGAACGTCCGCGATTACCTCGACCGCCCCGCCATCTACGGCTTCGACGACCGCAGCGGGGGCATGGCCCTCTGGTTCGCCCTCGAAATGGAGCGTCTGTCCCGAGGCATCTGAACCTCGCAGAGCATAAGGTTGGCGAACCGTCCGACAATTGGGCTAGAATCGGGTATGGAAATGGAAGGCTAGTGACCCGAGGACCAATTACCCATGACGCAGATCAATCTTTCCGAAGAATATGACCCGCTCGCAGTGGAAGACTACCGCCAGCAAGCGCGCGAATTCCTGGGCAAGGCCCGCGAATATCTTGCTGTTGATGATCTGCACCAGGCGTCGGAGAAAGGGTGGGGTGCCGCGGCATGGATGGCAAAGGCAGTAGCGGTCACACAGGGCTGGGAGTACAGCCAACACGCTCATTTTAGTGTGGTTCTGCAAAACGCCAGCGATGCTACAGGGGATGATAGATTGAGAGTGCTTCGCGCCGTTGCATACGAATTGCACCAAAATTTCTACACGCGCAAGCGCTTCTTGAGCGATCATGCCATTGGGTTAGGTCTCAACGATATGGCTGTACTGCTCGATGTACTTGAACCACTGACCATCCCTGCCAACGGGCAGGCGAGCGACTGACTTAACAAGATAGACATAAAGTAGGAGGGATTAAGCATGGCCACCATTACAGGCTCCAACGTGGTGCTCTCCAATCAGGAATTCAACGTAGTCGGGACGCGCCCAATACGTCAGGACGGCGCCGAGAAGGTCACAGGTCGCGCCCGGTATGGCGCGGACATCAACTTGCCGGGGCTGCTCCACGCCCGCGTCCTGCGCAGTCCCCACGCCCACGCCCGCATCAAGTCCATCGACACCAGCAAGGCCGAGGCGATGGAGGGCGTCCGCGGCGTGGTAACCTCTGCGGACCTGCCTCAGCCCCGTGGCCGGATCAGCGACCAGACAGAAGCGTCCATGGTCAACCCCAAGTTCCTCAGCAACAACTGTCTCGCCGCTGAGAAGGTGCTGTACAAGGGGCACGCCGTCGCCGCTGTTGCTGCGACCAGCCCTCACGTCGCCGAGAAGGCTCTGGAGCTCATCGAGGTCGACTACGAGGTTCTTGGCTCCGTTACCGACGTCGTCGACGCCATGAAGCCCGAGGCGCCGGTGCTGCACGAGCGGCTCGCCACCATGGCCAACCCAGGCATGCGCACCGGTGGCCTGCGCGATGACGACGATTCCGAGGCCAGCACCAACATCGCCAACCATTTCCTGTTTGAGATGGGTGACATCGAGCAGGGGTTCAAGGATGCCGACGTCGTCGTTGAGCGCGAGTTCCGCACCCAGTCGGTGCATCAGGGCTACATCGAGCCGCACACCGCCACTGTGAACTGGGGTCCCGATGGCGACATCACCGTCTGGAGCAGCAGCCAGGGCCACTTCAACGTCCGTGACCAGCTCGCCCTCGTCTGCGGGGTGCCCATTTCTCACATCAAGGCCATCCCGATGGAAATCGGCGGCGGCTTCGGCGGCAAGACGCTCGTATACCTCGAGCCCGTGGCTGCCATCCTCTCCAAGAAGACCGGCCACCCAGTCAAACTGAGCATGAACCGCTCAGAGGTGTTTCAGGGCTCCGGCCCCACCGCTGGCTCTTGGATGCGCTGCAAGGTCGGCGCCACCAACGACGGGCGCATCACTGCCGTCGATGCCTCCATGGCCTACGAAGCCGGTGCCTACCCCGGCTCGCCCATAAACCCCGGCGTCCAGTGCATGACTGGCCCCTACGATATCGCCAATGGCCGCCTCGAGGGATTTGACGTCGTCCTGAATAAGCCCAAGACCGCCGCCTATCGCGCGCCCGGCGCCCCCGCTGCCGCCTTCGCCATCGAGACCGTGCTCGACGAAATCTGCGAGAAGATCGGCATGGACGCGCTGGAGTTCCGGCTGCTCAACGGCTCCAAGGAGGGCACCCGCCGCCTGACCGGCCCGGTCTTCGGCAAGATCGGCAACATCGAGACCCTGCAGGCTGCCAAGGACCATGAGCACTGGGACGCCCCGCTGCAGAAGGACACCGGCAAGGGCACCTTCCGCGGACGTGGCGTCGCCGCCGGCTACTGGTTCAACGCCAGCGGTCCGTCAAGCGCGATAGCTAGCGTCAACCCCGACGGCACCGTCAGCCTCGTCGAGGGCTCGCCCGACATCGGCGGCTCCCGCGCTGCCGTGTCCATGCAGCTGGCCGAGGTCCTGGGCATCGCCGCCGAGGACGTCCGCCCGGCGGTGGGCGACACCGACTCGATCGGCTATACCTCCATGACCGGCGGCAGCGGCGTCGCCTTCAAGACCGGCTGGGCCTGCTACGAGGCCGCTCTGGACATCCGCAACCAGCTCGTCCAGCGCGCCGCGCGCATCTGGGACGTCGATCCCAGCCTCGTGGAGTACCGGGACGGCGGCGCCTCCCACACCTCCGATCCCGAACTCCGTCTCACTTTCCAGGAGTTGGCCGCCCGCCAGAACGGCACCGGCGGTCCGGTGGTCGGCCGCGGCAATGTGGCCCCGACCGGCGTCGGCGGCGCCTTCGCTGTCCACATCGCCGACGTCGAGGTAGACCCGGAAACCGGCAAGGTCGACGTGGTGCGCTTCACTGCCCTGCAGGATGCCGGCAAGGCCATCCACCCCAGCTACGTCGAGGGTCAGATCCAGGGCGGAGCGGTTCAGGGCATCGGCTGGGCGCTGAACGAGGAGTACGTCTTCGACGACAACGGAGGCATGCTCAACCCGACCTTCCTCGACTACCGCATGCCCACCAGCCTCGATCTGCCCATGATAGACACGGTGGTCGTCGAGGTAGCCAACCCCGGACATCCCTATGGCGTGCGTGGCGTGGGCGAGGTTCCCATCGTCCCTCCCATGGCCGCCATCGCCAATGCCATTCACGACGCCATCGGTGTCAGGATGGAACAGCTGCCCATGTCTCCCGGCGTGGTGCTGGAAGCCCTCTGGGACAAAAACGGCTCCTAGTTCCAGTGAATCTGTAGGCACCCTTGTAGGGGCGCACAGTTGTGCGCCCCTACGCATTCACTAAACTCTCTATCCACGGGGCAGTGTATGGTGTCGCGTGACGTGCCTGAATTCTTGGCCTTGGACTACCTGGACAGCGCCGATCCCACTTTGATCTACCTAGCCTCGCCGTACGCCCACGAATCCGCTGCAGTGAGAGAGGCCCGGCTGGAAGCCGTCCGCCATGTTTGTGGCAGGTTGGTCGACGAGGGCAGAATAGTCTTGTCCCCAATGGTCTACCTGGGCGAGTTGGCGGCCAAGGGAGTCCACCCTCCCCAGGGCTGGTACGCCTTCGACCTGCAGCTCCTCGCCCGCTGCGACGAACTCCTGGTCATCCAGCTCCCAGGCTGGCAGGACAGTAAAGGCGTCCTAGTAGAAATAGCCGGAGCCCAGGCCAAAGGCATACCCGTCCGCCTGATGTCCCTCGACGAAGCACAACTCCCCAGTGATATCCTGGTGGGCCTGGTCGAGCGGGACTAGCCTGGTTACCACAAATCTGGATATGCAATGTGCGAACAACACGATTTCACATTTGACGTTGACAGGGCGTATGAAGACCAGCTTGTAACTGTGCTGGGAAACAGCCCGTCTCATCCAATTACCACACCAGAGGCGCCTCGGGAATATGGAGTCTATGTGTTGTATTGGAAAGGGGTTGCAATGTATGCGGGCCAAGCTCGGAGCCTTCATAACAGGCTTCGAGATTATCAACGGAAAATCGAAGGCAGACAGGGCATAAATGTAGGTGATGTAACCTGTAGATTCCTAACGATTGCGAGGCTCTGGGAGGTGGCTCGTGCCGAGGAGGTTTTAATTGGCCGGCTTGCCCCTGAGTGGAACGGGATCTCGGGTTTCAGCATGCATGCCCCAGGCCGTGGAAGGCCCGGTATGCCAGACTACATTAACCAGTGGGACCTGAGATTCCCGCCAGCCGACTAATTGGAACGGCGAATTGCCACGGCTGCGTCATACAAGGCCAACTTCTTAGTACCAGACAATCGGGCGCCCGTGTTGACGATACTGGTGCCAACGCGATCTCTCAATCGCACAATATTCAGCGTCGAGAGGCCATTGAGTTCTGCAAGTTCGGAAAGTCGCGCATCTACTCTTATTTCTCGTCCTTGTACGACGGAATTCCCCACTACCACTACTGCAGTACCGCCCGGCTTTAGTACTCTTGCCAACAACCCGCAGAATCGGTCCAGATCGTTCATGTACGCAGTAACATAGTTGGCCCAGCCGTTCCCCCCATAAACGCCGCGTTCTTTGTTTATCTCTCTGATCTCTGTTATTTCTCGCTGCAGTTCCGGCAAATCTGGTGTAAGCGGGATAGGTTGGTCCCCCCTCACTGTCTGCCAGTATTTGCCGAAGTTGCCAGTTTCAAGATCCTTGAGTTCAGATGATGCCTGCACGAGACCAGTCCAATACAGTTGAGGGCGACTGTTTCGTACGTAGTGATAGTTGTTCATATATGGCGGAGACGTGACGACCAAGTCAACTGACGAAGCATTCAGGAAGTCCTCTGCCTCGAAAAAGGAGCGTTCGTGAATGTGCCAAGAGGGAGCGGGGTTCCTGAATTGATTCCCGGGTACAATCGTTGCGTGTTCTCGCTGTATCTCCGCAATGTCGTTGAGCATATCGTGAAGTTTACGGGAGATGACTTTCCCGACATCCGCATCGAGCACCAGCTGTTTTCCAGCGCCAGGGCGAGTCCCCAAGGAGGGTTCGTAGGTATAGTTGGAGAATTCTACCATTACCGATGCAAAGGCTACCTTGAAAAGGTCTCTAATCTCCTCCGCCAGACTATCAATGTAGTCCAAAGTCGCCAGGACCTTGCGTTCCACTGACGGCGAGAAAAATGGTATTCGGCTCTTAAAACCCGAGGGTATGCAGCGGCGGGGGTTGTAGTCTGCCGAATATTCCATGAAATCCTTGTAACCATCAACGGCGTCTCGGAAATCTGCGAGATTAACGTGCAAGGCCTCCAGCTTAACCCGGCACACTAACGCGGCGAAGGGGTTAATCTCGAATCCTATGCTGTTCGCCCCCAGTCGGTTGGCTTCCACCAAAGTTGTCCCGACGCCCGCAAAAGGATCAAGAACGAGATAAGGTTGCTTCCCATTCAGCCCTGTCTCTGGAACCGACCCATCGAGGAATTGAATGATGGCACTGCGAGCAAATTCTCCGGAGAATCCGGCTATCCAATTGGCCCATCGGTGAACTGCTTGCGATTTGTTGTGGGCTGACGCGGCCTTGCCGTAGACGCCTTGTGCCGGAGTTGCTTGCCATAATTCCGTTTGAAAGCTCATACTGCCGGTGGACCTGCCTGCCGTTTGATGGACATTTCCTGCCAATCATAGCGCATTGGCCCTGCTTAGCAATGGGCAACTGTCATACCACAGAGGACATCTGGGGAGTGTAGAAATGGAATCACCCAACACCTTGAGCTACACCTACAACAGCGTCAAGCACGAGATAGTGTGTGAAGTCGACGCCATCTCCGGGCTGCCCACTGTCCTTAAACGCGCCGGCGCCTACCGCGCGCTGGTACTCTGCGGGCCCTCCATCCTGGCCCACTGCGACGTCGTGCCGCGGGTGCAGGAAGCGCTCGGCGATCAGTGCGTTGGCCTGTACTCCGGCGTAGCGCCCCACTCCCCCATCGCCACCCTCGACGCTGCCGTCGCGCTCGCCAGGGAGACCGCCGCCGACGCCCTCGTGAGCGTCGGCGGCGGCAGCACCCACGACACCACCAAGGGTGTGGCAACTCTGCTTGCGGAGGGTGGTCGCATCCACGACTGGGAGGCCCACTTCGAACCGCCCGACAAGATCTCCTACCCTGAATTCTCTACCGACCGTTTGCCCATCATCACGGTAACCACAACGATGGGCGCCGCCGAACTCAGCCGCGGCGCCGGATTCGCCGACCGCGACCTCGGCCGCAAGATCCTGGTCGCCGACCCCAACACCATCCCCGGCTACATCATCATCGACGGCAAGGCCCTCGCCACCACGCCCCTGAACATCCTGACCGCCACGGCCATGGGCCAACTCCGCATTGCCATCGAGACCATCTACTCCACCAACCACAACCCCATCTCCGACGGCATGGCCCTCCACTCCATCCGGCTCCTCGCGGAACACCTGCCCCATTGCCACGAGCTGGACGTGGAACGCTTGCTGATGATCAAAACGGCGGCCAGCATGGCTTCCCTGGCCAATGTTGGCGGACTGGGTTTGAACACTGCCACCGCCCATCACGTCGGCGGCATTTTCGACGTGCCCCACGGCGAGGCCAACGCCATCATGCTGCCCCACACCATGCGCTACAACG
The DNA here is from genome assembly GCA_965215675.1 of Dehalococcoidia bacterium. Lineage (GTDB taxonomy): Bacteria > Chloroflexota > Dehalococcoidia > Lucifugimonadales > UBA3495 > VXOI01. Next base: position 2,136,480 of record OZ244112.1, read on the forward strand.
CCGAGGCCTGCGCCGACCGGCTCGCCTTGATCGCCGACGCCATGGGCATCGACATCTCCGCCATGACCGACGACGAGGCGGCCCACGCTGCCGCCGACGGCGTCGAGAGCCTGCGGCGGTCGCTCGGACTGCCCGACCGCCTGCGCGACGTGGGCGTCCCCGAGGAAGGTCTGGAGCTGATTGCCTCAGCCACCCTCCACGATCGCGCCCTCGCCACCAACCCCCGCCCGGTAACAGACGCTGGGCCCATCATGACCGTGTTGCGCAACTCGTGGTAGGCGGCAAGTTCTTGGGAAGACCAGCACATCGTAGGGTGTAGCACAATGAAATTCGGTGTCTGTCTCCCTCAGTACGGGCGCGAGGTGAGTTGGGACGATCTGCACGCCGTGGCCACTGACGCCGAGGCCCAGGGGTTCGACTCGGTGTGGGCCAGCGACCACATCGTCACACCTGAGCACATGCACCGGAACATCGGCCCCGTGTTCCTCGACGCCTTCGTCGTCCTGTCCCACGTATCCGCAATTACTCAGAGCGTCAAGCTGGGCACCACCGTTATGGTCACGCCCTACCGCAATCCGGTGGTGGCCGCCAAGATCATCGCCACCCTCGACTCGCTCTCCGGAGGCCGCATGATTCTCGGCATCGGCGCCGGTGGAGCCCCCGACGAGTTCGCCGCCCTGGGCGTCCCCGAGTCCCAGCGTGGTGCCCGCACCGACGAATACCTGGCGGCAATGGTCCAGCTCTGGACCACCGATCCGTCCAGTTTCCATGGCCGCTTTGCAAGCTTTGAGGGCGTCCGCTTCGCCCCCAAACCTGCTCAAGACCCCCATCCGCCCATCTGGGTCGGCGGACGCAGCGATGCCGCCCTCAGGCGCACGGTGCGTTTCGGACAGGCCTGGCACCCTACCACCATCCCGCTGCCCGCCCTTCGGGAACGCGTGGATCGCTTGGCCGAATTTTCCGCCGAAGCCGGCCTAGCAGAACCGCCCCACACGACTCTGCACATGTCCATAGCCTTCGAGGACCACGTCAACGATTCGGCGGACAGGCGGATGGGCCGCGGGGTTCCGGCTCAAGTCGCCGACGACCTCGCATCTCTGGCAGGCTTGGGCGTACCGACCGTCGTCTGTAATTTCCGTGGAACATCCACCAACGACGTTCGCCAGGCCATGGAGACCTTCGCCCGTGAGGTCATGCCCCAACTCAAAGGCTAGGCCCGCGCCTCTGAGACGCGGGCCCTCGGTTCCACGCTAGAAGGGTCTTTGGGACTTACGCGAAGAATTCGCGAAGGTGGCGTGCCATTTCCGCCGGCTTCTCCACGTCCATCCGGTGGCCGCAGTTTTCCAGCGTCACCAGCCGGGACCCGGCAATTGAGGCGTTGTAGACCTCGCCGGCGCTCGGTGGCACCACCTCATCGTTCCGGCCCCACAGGATCAGCGAGGGCAGGTTCCTCAAACGCCCCAGTCGGTGGGGAAGGCTGCGGTCGTGCATGTAGGGGCGCCACGTCAGCCGACAGGCCTCCTCCTTCGCCGTTTCCCATTGCTCCGCCAGCTCAGGGGCTGGTTCATCGGGGCAGACCGTTTGGAACTCCGCTGCAGCCTCGGGATTGTGTACCCCGGCCGTGATGAATTCCTTGGAGACGATGAGGAACATGTCCAGAATCTCCCCGGTCGGCGGCAGGATTCCCGGAGGAGCCGCCAGCGCCATCTTGCTGAACGCACCGCGGTCCTGTGTAGCCATTTCCGCTGCGAGCCAGCCACCCAGCGATAGCCCGAGGACGTTCACGTTGGACAGGCCGATGTCGTCCATCGCCCAGAGGGTCCACGTCGCGATGTCCCGCATGTTCATGACCCAGTCGAGCCGGTCGGTAACGCCAAAGCCCGGTAGCGATGGCGCATATACCGTGTAGTTCTTTGACAGTTCCTCGTGCAGGCTCAGCCATCCGGGCTGCCCCATCTCGTCGTGCAGTATCAGCAGCGGCTCCCCGCTGCCGCCCTTCAGCATCTGCATCTCGGCGCCCGCTGCCTGCAGACGCTCCTCGGTAAAACTTGCCGTGGTCGTCATAGATTAGCTCCTCCCTGGGGCCTCGCATTTATTGAGAGGATTTTCAGGCTGCGGGGCCGTTTCGATTGTCCAAGCGCCTGCCGTGATTGTCAACCCGAGCGGCAATTATCGCAGGGCAATCGTGTCTTAAACGCTGGAGCCCCTATAAGTCGTCATTCCCGCGCAAGCGGGAATCCAAACCCCCGTCTACCCTCGCACCCGGACCCGAAGGAGGCACTGCCACTCCCATCTCCACCGCCGTTCAGACCAATTTTGTGTGCTGACAAATAAGACGCGATTGCCCCGGCAATTATCGGCTTTACACACCCGTAGGCACTGCTGCCAGACAGGCCCAGGCCAAAACCGATGAGACCCGGTTGCTTGTGGCCGATTGCAAAGTGCTGTCACTTCGGTCGAGAACAGCAGTGCAGCCGGGGCAACTTAAGCGCGTCGGCGTTGAGTCCTTTCACGGGGTCTTGATAACACCGAACTCTTCAGCCACCACCCAATAGGGTCCGGAACAAGCAGGCGTTAATTCCTCCAGGCCTCCATGCTCAGTCGCCTGGCTGAAGGAGACGTTAAAGGCGTCGAACTGCACCTCATCCCCCACGCGTGCGATAACACGCCCACCTGCGTCGACTATCGCGACTTCCCCATCCTCGACGTTCAACTCGAATGTGCTCGGCCAGAGGGGCAGCACAGTGTCCGGGACACCGGAACCGCCGATGAGTCTGATCTCCAGGCACTTATGGTTTACGACCAGCGCTCCAACGTGGCGCTTCGCTATCCGCCCGTTCGCCAACGTCCCATCCTGCTTGGGGAAGTAGACCTCGACATCGGGCAGGACTTTGATCCCGTGGATCTCGAACACCGAGCCCGGACACTCCCCGTACCTGCTGTTATGGTATCCGCCCCCGCCAGCTATCTCATCCCCGACCTTGGCGATAGTTTGGCCCGCGCCGTTGCGGACGTGAACCACACCATCCTCGACATGGGGTGTAAACCCCGCAGGCCAGCTTATTGTGGCACCGCCGTTCAGCCGAAGACACGGGCCGTCCAGGACCAGCTCTCCGACCCCTGACGCTAGCGGGAACACCCGATTTACCCAGATCACAGTCTTTTGCCTGAGAAACAGAACATCAGGGTCCGCCAACCGCAGTTCGGTAGCCTCGTTCTTGGGATCGAATACAGTGACCTCGTCACCCACCAGGAAAGAGGGCCTCGGACAATCATCGGGCAGTCCCAGTTCCGACGCTAGGTCAGTTGCCTGCTGATGTGTTACGTCAGCCCGGCTGAGTCGAATATAGTCTCCGACACGCGCGGCGGTCCGACCAAGCCCGTCTACGATCCGGACGTTCTCCGCCTCACCTTCTAGCGTGAACTGTCTGGGCCAGATGAGCACAGAGGAGGGTCGCGGGTTGTCGGTATCGTTGGAGCGGACTTCAACGCGCAGACACCCGTCGATTAGGACCAGTTGTCCCGCAAAATAATCTCCACCACCGTCCGTTCCCAGGGGCGCGTCGTGCTGGGGAAAAATGACTGGAGAAGCCTGGCCGTCGCCTGCCAGCGGGGTGGCATCCTGTGGAGTACTGTCCTCTGGTACCTGACTGTCGCTGCACCCGGCGGACATCATCACGAGGAAGCTGACAAAAAGAAGCAGAAGGCCAGCCCCCTTGGCCCAGGTCTCAAACTGGAGTCGGCCTGAGGCGGCCGAAATTCTGTCTGGCGCAAATTCTGTCCCTGAGGCGGCTGAAATTCTGTCTGGCGCAAATTCTGTCCCTGAGGCGGCTGAAATTCTGTCTGGCGCAAATTCTGTCATGGCGGCTCGCGACCATTACCATCCCGGGGCATATCGTTGCCTGTGCATCCATCTGCTTGCAACGGCCTGCGACTCGGCCTATTCGCAGGCCGTTTGTTTTACTGGATGTGGCAGATGGTCTCTCAAGGGATTCTCCAGCATCGCTGCAACCACCCGCGAAAGGAGTCTGCCGGGTGTATCAGGGTGTGTCAAACCGCCAACTGCCAACCCCAGGGCAATCGCGTCTTAAACGCTGAAGGCCCCATAAGTCGTCATTCCCGCGGAAGCGGGAATCCAAACCCCCGTTTACCCTCGCACCCGGAACCGAAGGAGGTACTGCCACTCCCGCTCCCTCATCCACCGCCATTCAGACCAATTTTGTGTCCCGACAAATAAGACGCGATTGCCCAAAACCGCCCACGCCCTGAACCCACCGCAGCGACGCACAGCCGCCCTCCCCGACCCCATCCCGCCCGAGTCGCAAACCCCCGAGAATGCAGACGCGGTAGTCCTATGCCCAAAACCGCCCGCCCTGCCTGAAAACGTAGGGGCGGGTTTCAAGCCCCCAGATCATTCCCACAAACGTCGCAAACCCAGCGAAGTCAGGCCGGCGATCCAATGCCCCAAAACCACCCAACCCCCTGAACCCACCGCAGCGACGCACAGTCGCCCTCCCCGACCCCATCCCCCAATCGTCACACCCGCATCCCCAATCGCCATTCCCGCGGAAGCGGGAATCCAAACCCCCGTCACACCCGCAAGAGCAAGGGTCGGTCCGGAAATCCACGGCCCCCGCGCTTCCGGAATTCCCGCAACCAAAAATTGCTGACAGTTGCCCCTTTACAAGCCTCATGACACATCTTTAGCCTGAATACATCGATATGCAGAGTGCCCGTAGCGGCGGGCCGTGCGCTCGCCCAGGAATCCAAATGTCCCGCTTTGACAGGAGAAAATAAAATGTACCGTCGCGGAGCCAGTCTCGCCTCTATCCGTCGCCAGGTGGATGCCCTGAAGCGCAAATTCGCCCCCGAGCTCGCCATCATCCGGCTCAGTCGCGTCGCCAATGAGATCACCGAACTCTGGCACATCGCCATTGCCAACAAGCAGCCCAAACCCGACCCCTACGCCTGCGTCCGCAAGGTGGCCGACGCCGGATTCCGCCTGCACACTTACATGGCCTTCGAAAAATACCTCCAGCGGTGCATCGACGATGACAGGCGTCCTGTAATAAGGGGAATCATCACCACCCTCCTCCCCTGGTCCGCCAATGGTTCCTGGCTGAACAACCTGGAACGGCATATCCCCGGCACCGCCTGATCCCCGCGATCTTTCGTCATCCCCGCGAAAGCGGGGACCCAAACCCCCGTAACCCCGGCAGATGTCACCCAGGTCGCACCCAACCGCCATCCCCGCTTGCGGTGAGCCTGCGCCGGACCAGGAACCTGCCGGGACCACGAGGCCGCCACTCAACGCTCGGAAATGATCGGAAATGATCGAGAATAGCAAAATTTTCAGCACCCAACCGTCATCCCCGCGATCTTTCGTCATCCCCGCGAAAGCGGGGATCCAAGCCCCCATAACCCACCCAATGACAGGAAATGTCAGCGAATGTCAGCGATTTCCATACCCCTGACACTAAGCAGACCCCAACCCGACAACCCAGTGGCCCGAGCACCTTACCGTCATCGCCGCGATCTTCCGTCTTTCCCGCGAAAGCGGGAATCCAAACCCCCGTATCTAAGTGCATCGAATACGGGAGTCAGGCCATTGCGTCTAACCCCACTCTTTGAAATGAGACAGAATGAGACAAAAACGGACACAAAAAAACGCTCGTAGCTGACGTGAGACACCCAAAAAGGCTTTACGCCATGCGTAAGACCCAACCCGAGGCTGCTAAATACCGGAGAATCACTATTTTTCACGTCGGCTCTGGAAGCTCCCGCATAGCCTCGTGCTCCCCTCGACCCCAGCAAAGGAGAAACCACGCCGCGCCTCCAACCTCCAAAGGACGTTTGTCATACCCGGCACGCGATGGCAAAATGGCGGCGGCTACCGCCCGCCAGGTGTCTGGGCTGGATTGGGGCCGCATCTTACGCAAGGGGACGAACCATGCCGATTCGACCGAACCGGGCAAAAGAGAAGCTGCAACGGGGCGAGGTGGTCACCACCATCTCCGGTTTGCAGGACAGCGAAATCATAGACTTCCTGGGACCCTTGGGATTCGACGCCGCGTGGATCGAGTGCGAGCACGGTCCGGTGGACTGGGACGCCCTGGGTGACATGACCCGGGCCTGCGACCTCTGGGGCCTGACCTCGATTACCCGCGTCAACGCCAATGACGCCGGCCTCATCACCCGCACCCTCGACCGGGGCAGCATGGGCATCGTCGTGCCCCATGTCAGCACCCGTGAGGCTGCCGAGCAGGCCGCACTGTCGGCCAAGTACGCCCCCATCGGCTACCGGGGAATGTTTGGCGGGCGCCAGTCTTTCGGCGTCTCTGACTACTTCCATACCGCCAACGACCAGACCATGGTCGTCGTCCTGCTGGAAGAGGCGGAGGCTCTGGAGAACATCGACGAGATACTGAAGGTCGACAACATCGACGTCTTCTTCGTAGCGCCCTCCGATCTCGCCCAGACCATGGGCCACATCGGCGATGTCGAGCATCCCGAGGTGCAGTCTGCCATTGAGACGGCCATCGGCAAGATTGTGGACGCCGGACGCACCCCGGGAACGTTGGCCAGCGACGCCAACATTGCCAGGTTCAAGGCCATGGGCGTCAAGTTCATGATGACGTCCTGGAACGCGTGGGTCGCGCGGGGCGCCGCCGAGTTCCTGCAAAAGGCCTCTGCCTAGTATTACAACGACGATTCATCCAATAGGGTAGCTCATGAGCGGAAATTTTATTGCGGAACGCAAGGCCGCAAAGCTGAGATGCGAGTGGCTGGTAGCCAGGAGTGGGTGCTCAGGAGCCCTATCTAACCAATCGTCGTTGTAATACTAGCAGCCCGTCCGAGAAACAGGGGTGGTGAGCCGGTGGGGGTATGATGGGGCGGAGCATCAGACGAGCGGAGCGGTCAATGAGCAAGACCTACCTTCCCTACGATCCGGACCAGCAGTTGCTGCTGCCTGCGGCCCTGCAGGAGTGGCTGCCACCGGACCACCTGGCCTATTTCATCTCCGACGTGGTGGACCAGTTGGACCTCTCGGCCATCACCGCCCGCTACGAGGAGGAAAGGCGGGGCGGCCCTCCCTACCATCCACGGATGATGGTCAAGGTGCTGCTCTACGGCTACTGCAACGGGGTGGCATCGTCCCGTCGTATCGCCCGGCGTCTCCACGAGGACATCGCCTTCCGGGTGCTGGCGGCGAACAACACGCCGGACTTCCGCACCATCTCCGACTTCCGAAAGGACCATCTGGAGGCGTTGGGGGAATTGTTCCTGCAGGTGCTGGAGTTGTGCCAGCAGGCAGGACTGGTGAAGCTGGGGCATGTGGCCCTGGACGGCACCAAGGTGAGGGCCAATGCATCAAAGCACAAGGCGATGAGCTACGGGCGGATGAGGGAGAGAGAGGAGCGGTTGCAGGCCGAGGTGGACGAGTTGCTCCGGAAGGCGCAGGAGGTGGACGAGGAGGAGGACCGCCGCTACGGGAGGGACAGGCGTGGGGATGAGTTGCCGGAGGAACTGGCCTTCCGGGAGAGCCGGCTGCGGAGGATAAGGGAGGCCAAGGCGGCGCTGGAGGCTGAGGCACGGGCGGAGGCGGAGCAGGCTGAGTCCGAGGGCCGCAATCATCCCGGGGTGCCTGATGACAAGGCGCAGCGGAACTTCACCGACCCGGACTCCCGCATCATGCCCGGCCCGGGAGGGAGGGACTTTCAGCAGTCCTACAACTGCCAGGCGGTGGTGGACAGCGAGCATCAGGTGATCGTGGCGGCCTGTGCCACGAACCAGCCCTCGGACAAGGGTCAGGCCGTGAGCATGATTGAGGAGGCCATCCTGAACGTGGGCACAGTCCCAAAGGAAGTCTCCGCCGACGCCGGGTACTACTCGGCCAAAGAGGTGGATGAACTCTGCGCCTTGGGAGTTGACCCGTTCGTCGCGCCGGAGAAAACCCGCCATGGCTGGGTGCCGCCACCCGCGCCCCGCGGCCGCATACCCAAGGGACTGTCAGCCAGGGACCGGATGCGCCGCAAGCTGCGGACGAAACGGGGCAGGGAACGTTACGCCCTCCGGATGGAGACGGTGGAGCCGGTGTTCGGCCAGATCAAGCAGGGCCGTAGCTTCCGGCAGTTCCTGCTGCGGGGTCTGGCGAAGGTGAACCGGGAGTGGCTGCTGATCTGCGCTGGCCACAACCTGCTGAAGCTGTTCCGGTACGGGGCCGGGATGTCCGGCAAGGTGAGGGGCAAAGGCGCCACCGGGAACAACAGGGAGACGTGCCGGGCCATGGCCAGTGGGATTTTCAAGCGACAATCCGCATGTGGCTAACCGCACCACGCAAGAACTTTTGCCGCAGGGTAATCCCGGCTGACCGACACCGCCAGTTGGTCAATCCTCAGACGGGCTGCTAGGGATTCAATCCCGTGGCCGGGTTGCTCCCCGTCTGCCTACTCGGCCAAGTAGCCGCCGAAGGGCCAGGGCAATCGCGTGTTAAACGCTGGAGGCCCTATTAGTCGTCATTCCCGCGCAGGCGGGAATCCAAACCCCCGTCTACCCTCGCACCCGGAACTGAAGGAGGCACTGCCACTCTCATCTCTACCGCCATTCAGACCAATATTATGTGCTGAGTAATGAGACGCGATTGCCCTGGCCGAAGGGCCCGGATTGACCCGGACTCACCCGGATTGGCCCCTTCAGTTCAATTCTCAGCCGGTGGAGCTGCACTCGGCTCCGCCGGCTCAATTTGCGGCCCCGTTTCCGCTTGAGTGGGGTTCACCGCAAGCAGGGCCAGGGCCCCTGCCACGAATAGGACGGCGCAGCCGGCGATGAGTGCCCGGTAGCCCAGGTCTTCCGAGGTGTGGTTTAGCAGGTCGATCCCCGGCCCGAAAAGCCTGGGTATCGCCGCTCCCCCTACCGTGGACAGGTTCACGATGCCGATATGGGTCCCAGCCCGCTGTTCATCCCCCATCTCGTTCGCCAGGGCCCAGCTGGTGCTCAGCACCGTGCCGGCGGATGCGCCGATGACGCTGGCCGTGATGACAACGCCGCCCGCGGTATCGACCATGAGTAGCCACGAGGTGCTGACCGCCCCGGCCACTGCGCCCGCAATCAGCACTGGCTTGCGGCCCACCCGGTCGGAAACCCAACCGGCCAAATAGACCGCCACCGCCAGCGAGCCGCCGATCGCCGGTATCGCTTGGCTCAGTGCTTGGGCTGGGTTGGCCGCCTCCACCACGTCCCGCAGAAAGAACAGCCCGTACGTCGGAAAGGCGTAGATCGCCGTCATCATGAACAGCCTGGAAACCAGGAACAGCACGAACTGCGGGTTCAACACGGGCCTCGCGGGTGCCTCTCGCCTCCTGACGGGACGTTCCCGCCTCCCAGGCTCCCGGGCGAGCACGGTGGCGCAGGTAATGGCCACCGAAATCAGGAGTGCAGCCACCAGCAGGCCCAGTACCGCCCACTCCCAGTCCACATACACTTCGACGGGTCCCAGGCCCGAAACTCCGGCCTGTCCTATGAGAGCGGCGCTGGCAGTGATCAGCGCCAGGCCCCCGATAGCATCCAGCAGCACCTTCAGCGAGGATGCCACTCCTATGCGGCTCCGGGGGACCAGGTCCCTGATGAGTGCCATCCCCGGACCGTAGGCGACGTTCAGGTTGGCCTGGATGAATATCCACGCCCCCATCAGGGCACCGATGCTGGGCGCCAGCAGCGTAAGCACCAGGCTCCCGCACACGGCCATGGTCCCCGCCACAATGTACGGAACACGGCGCCCCAGGGGAGATCGGGTGCGGTCGCTCAACCTTCCAATCAGCGGCTGAACCACCGCGGCAACCAGCAGGCCTCCCATGCCCAGCATCGCCAGGTAGCTGTTCTTCAGATGCTCCGGCGCCAGCGACAGGATGATCACCGGCAACACCGCAGTATCCATAGCCAGGACGAACCCGGAGACGCCGAAGCTGAAGGCGTTCAGGCGGATGAGCGCGAAGCTGCTCCAGGATGTCTCTGTCCGAATGGTGGACATTTACGGCGCACGCCAGTGTAGGATGCAGAACATTGGAAAGCCGGGGAGGAGCGAGGATCGGGAGGGCAATGCTGGCGGGATTTGATTGCGGCGCTGCGGATGGTGTTGCCCTAAGGTAACGCGAGCTTTGGTTGCCCCTATAATACAACAGCGGTGCTGACGTGGCCCCGATTCTATCTACGGCGAGATGATGATTTGAAGATCTGCTGCCTGCTGCCCAGTGGTGCCGAGATTCTCTGGGAACTGGGCTTGGGTGAGAGTGTAATCGGCGTCAGCGACCTGTGCGACTATCCGCCGGAGATCCTGAATACCAAGCCAGTGGTCAGCCGCAGCAGGGTTGACCCGGCGGTGATGTCCAGCGAAGAGGTGGAGAAAGCCCTGAGGGACATCCTGGCCAGCGGCGAAAGTCCCTACGAATTGGACTACGAATGGCTGGCAAGGGAACTGCCCGACATAGTGTTCACCCAGGACCTGTGCCATATATGCGAAATTGACGCAGGCGAGGTCAATCTCGCGGTGCGCGGCATGTCAATACAGCCCAGGGTTGTGGTGCTGCAGCCCAGGACTTTCGATGAAATCCTGGATTCAATCATAGAAGTCGGAGAGGTTTGCGAGGTCCCCCGTCGAGCCGCCGAACTGGTCCAGTCCCTGCGACGCCGAGCGGACGCGGTAGGATCGACATTGAAGAGTGTGTCCAAAAGGCCGTCGGTATTCTCTCTCGAGGGCGTCAATCCCCTGGTGGCAGGTGGGCACTGGATTCCGGATATGCTGCAGATTGCCGGCGGCCACCTGACGGCACTCGAACCGGGCTGCAACGCCAGGCGACTGGAGTGGGAGGACGTGGTGGACGCTGCGCCGGAGAAGCTGTTCGTTGACCTGTGTTCGTCTGACGTGACCCGGCACCTGCGAGAGGTCCCGTGGTTGGCCGGCCAGCGGGGCTGGAGGGACATTCCAGCGGTGCAATCCGGCGAGGTGTATCTGATCGATCACGCCTATTTCAGTTGTCCGGGCCCCAGGGTGGTGATTGGTTTGGAGATCCTGGCGCAACTGACTCATCCAGACCTGTTCACCGGCCTCATTCCACCGGGGGTGGTGGTCAAGCTGGACGGCGAAGCCGCAGCCAGTGCGGCCCCGGAGAGGATTGCGGAATGCTTCCATCCCTTTCCCTGATTTCTTCTCACAACAATGCATAGTGACTAGCCAAACGGGATAGTAGCGCAACCCAGTAATTGCGTATTATAATGGCGCAAATTTACCGGGTTGGAATATCGGCGCTTCTAATGACTCGTCGTTGGGCGCTCCTCCGCAGGCGCAGGTAGCTCCCCCGATAACCAACTTGGGGTGTATATGGTTTCGTTCGACAAAAACGAATTCCGCTCGGCGCTGTCCGAGTTCGCCACCGGTGTGACCGTAATCACCACGCTGGACGACGAAGGCAACCCCCACACCATGACCGCTAACTCCTTCACCTCTGTTTGTCTGGACCCGCCTATAGTCTTGGTCTGCATTGCCCACGGAACGCATACTTTCGGCTACCTTGAGGAGCGGCAGAGGTTCGGCGTCAACTTCCTCTGCGAGGCCCAGGAGGAAGTCGGGGCATATTTCGCCAAGAAACCGCAGGACCGCACCGGTGGGGTGGATTACAGCTTTTCAGAATCGGAGAATGGCGTACCAGTTCTGGATGGCTCAGCAATTTTTATGGACTGCGACGTTATTGGTTCTCACGTGTACGGCGACCACACGGTCTACATGGGAGAGGTCAAGGAAATCCGCCGCAACGAGTACGACAACCCGCTGATGTTCTACCGCAGCCGGTGGTATCACCCACACCGCAGCTAACATCTGACCAGTACAGTGGCAAAAAAATAAGAGCGCCGGTTTAATCAAACCAGCGCTTTTATTATTCCTTACGCAGCCAAGAATTTGGAATTTGGCGCTAACCCCTGAATGACGTGAGGAATTCCTCTATCTCCTCGTTGACCTTCTGGTACTTTTCCATGTGTACAAAGTGGCCTCCGCCGGGGATGACGGATTGGCTGGCTCCGTCAATACTGTTCGTCAGGAACTCGGAATACTTGACCGGTGTCATCACGTCATCGCCTCCACAGATAACCCGGGTCGGCAGCTTGATTTCTGCCACGCGGTCCATCATGTCAAAGCTGTCGCATGCCTTTAGGTCGTTCAATTCCACTTGTGGACCCACTTCGGCCGCCCGCTGCTTCAATACCGGAAACACCTCTTCTTGGACGTCCCGATAGTATTCCAAGTGCTGTTCCAGCCAAGGTGCGTTGTTCTCTCCGGGCTCCTCGCAACGCTCCAGGTAGTAGGGGTGAACACGGAGACGTGCTCCCGTCCCGAGGAGGATGAGCCCGCGCAGTTCTTCCGGATACCTTTCAGCATATCGCATCGCGATCGCGCCGCCCATTGAATGGCCGCACAGCACGACGTTCTTGTAGCGGCGGGCCTTGATGAAGCCGCGTACCCATTCAAGGTAGCCTTCTATCGTTTCGCATGGCTTTCCGTCAGGATGCCCCGGCAGGTCAATTGCCTTTGCGCTCCTGAAGTGCCTCAGCTGGTAGTAAAAAGAAAGGCTGGAGCACCCCGCTCCATGAAGAAAGACGAGCTTCATCCCCAACTTCCCATCTCTCCTAATCAACGATGCCGATACTGCACCATCACTAATATCAATACTGATGAACATTGTACTTAACGACGAATGAAATATCAACTTGATGATGGCAATCCGATGTTGGTTCTCGGTATTCGTAAGCCTCAAAGCGAAACATGAGACGAGATTCGTCCGTAACCAAGAAGAAACCCACCTAAATTAAGACAAAAATAAGGGGCGGAAATATTTCCGCCCCCACCAACAAATGCGATGTTATTGCCCGTGGTTTATTCGTCCACCTCGTCTTCCTGCCCGTCCTCGTCGTCGATCTGCGTTTCAGGTTCGTGTCCGTTGGTGCTGGCGCGACCATTGCGGCGATGCCCATTGGCCGGAGGGGCAGCCTCGCCGTTTCGGTCTGTCTCCTGGAAGATCGCGATGGACGCCACCTGGTCGTCGGATCCACGTTCTTTCCAGAGGATGACCCCTTGTGCGATGCGTCCTGTCTCCCGCACATCTTCTGTGCTGATTCTGACTACTTGCGCCAATGCCGAAATGATCAGCATCTCCTGATTCTCAGGGTCGTTGACTATCCGCGCCGCCGCAAGGGGACCGGACTTTTCCGTCAACTGGAATGTGCGAACACCCTGTCCGCCGCGTCCGGTGGAACGGTAGCTGGACGTGGCCGTCATCTTGCCGTACCCGCGTTGACTGACCACCAGCAGCTGGCTGTTTGTAGTCACGACGCCCATGAATATGACCCTGTCGTCCCCTATCAGCCGAATGCCACGAACTCCTCCGGCGGTTCGGGAGCGGGGTGTCAGGTCGTCGATGGCGAATCGAATGGCCTGGCCGCGCTCGGATACCATCATGGCGTCCTTGGCGTCTCCGACCTGCGCCACGGACACAAGCTCGTCGTCCGATGCGAGGTTCATCACTATCAACCCCGAAGGGCGAATGTTGGTCAACTCACCGGTCTTGAGCGATTTGATCTGCCCCTTCAGCGTGGCAAGCAGGAGTGGGTAGTCGTCGTTCGGGTTTGCGATGAGCAGCATGGCTTGAACCTGCTCGTTTCTCTGCAGCGGAAGCAGGTTCGAGAGCAGGACGCCCCGCGACGTGCGAGAGGCATCGCCTGGAATCTGGAAGGCCCGTAGGGGGTAGACGCGACCCCTGTTGGTGAAAAAGAACAACGTGCTGTGAGTGTCGACCACTACAAGGTCGAGAATGGCGTCGCCTTCCCGGGTAGTCATTCCACGAACGCCCTTGCCGCCTCGGTTTTGCTGACGGAAGGTGTTTGGCGGCACCCGCTTCACGTACCCGCGCTGGCTCAGGGTGATCATCGCATCTTCTTGGGGTATGAGGGACTCTGGTGTTTCCTCGCCGACCTCCTCATCAAAGATCACCGTCCGGCGTGGGTTGTTGAACGACTTCTTAAGCTCTCGCGTTTCGGACTTGATTTCGGACAGAATTTTTTCCGGGTCGCCAAGCAGGGCCTCTAGTTCCGCTATCCTCTGCAGCAGCTCTTGGTGCTCGTTCTGGAGACGCTCACGCTCAAGGGCAGCCAAGCGACGCAACTGCATATCCAAGATGGCTTGGGCCTGGACTTCCGAAAGGTCCAGACGCTGCATCAGGTTGTTTCGCGATTCCTCAACATCGGCTGAGCTGCGAATGATTTCTATAACTTCGTCGATCCGGTCCAGGGCCAGCAGCAGCCCCTGCACAATATGATCACGGTCTCGGGCCCGTTGCAGCTGGTATTCGGACCGCCGCCGGATGACCTCCTGGCGATGCTGGATGAACAGTTCAAGGCAGCGGCGAAGGGGCAGTACCTGGGGCTGACCGTCCACAAGGGCCAGCACTATGGAGTTGAATGAAGACCGCAGCGCCGTCTGTCGCATCAGGTTGTTCAGTACAACACGGGGCTGGGCGTCCCGGCGCAACTCGATGACTATGCGCATCCCTCGCCGGTCCGACTCGTCGCGTATGTCGGAGATACCGTCGATCTTCTTCTCACGAGCAAGGGCAGCTATTCTCTCGATCAGAGTGGCCTTGTTAACCTGATAGGGCAGAGAGGTGACGATGATCTGTTCGCGGTTGTTGCGAGTCTCCTCGAACTCGGTGTCGGCCTCCATGATGATTCGGCCACGGCCCGTGGTGTAGGTGTCCACTATCCCTTTGCGGCCCCTCACCTTGGCCCCTGTCGGAAAGTCCGGGCCCTTGACGAAGCGCATCAGCCGTTCTGTTGCCGTATCGGGATTGTCGATAAGGTGGACCAGGGCGTCGCAGATCTCCCCGAGGTTGTGCGGGGGTATGTTGGTTGCCATTCCCACCGCTATTCCCGACGCCCCATTGACTAACATGTTCGGTAGTCGCGCGGGGAGCACCGTGGGTTCAGTGAGAGAGTCGTCAAAGTTGGTAACGAAGTCCACAGTGTTCTGGTCAATATCGGCTAGCAGTTCGTCCGCTATGGCCGCCAGACGAGCCTCGGTATACCGCATAGCCGCCGGAGGGTCACCGTCGATACTTCCAAAATTGCCTTGGCCCCCGATCAGCGGGTAGCGCATTGAAAAGTCTTGCGCCATCCGCACCAGGGCGTCGTATACGGAACCTTCGCCGTGCGGATGGAACTTGCCCAGCACCTCTCCAGCAATTCGGGCGCTCTTGCGAAATTGGGATCCAGGTCGGATACCCATGTCGTGCATCGCATACATTATGCGCCGCTGCACCGGTTTGAGCCCGTCCCGAACGTCGGGGAGTGCCCGCGCTACGATGACGCTCATCGCATAGGTCAGATATGAGGTCCGCATCTCTTCGGCGATACGAATCGGTTGCTCTCCGGGTGGGACTGGGGCGGTCGTTACCATAGGACTACACTCCTGATGCTAGTGGAACGCCGGTATGGCAAAGAGCAAAGTTGACCTTCCTGCAAAAGGACAACGGAGGTATGGAATGCCAGCGGGCAGGCAGTGAAAAACGGGCACCCGCCTTAAACAGTGAGGCTCTCCGCAAACTTCTCCGCACGGTCATGGAGACCGGCAAAAAGATTGACGAACAGCCTGGGAACCTCGTCGTGGCGCTCCGGATGGCACTGCAGCCCGATGACCCAGCTGTGTTCAGGACTCTCTAACCCCTCCACTAACCCGTCTTCTACACTGTAGGCCGTGCTCATTAGGCGCGGGGCCCTCTGCGCCTCGGTGAGGCCTTGGTGGTGGTAGCTATTGACTTTGAAAAAGCCTGCCGACCCAATGACGGCCGCAGACTTCGCACCTGGGGCGACATAAATCAAGTGCGTGGCCGGCTCGCCGCTCTCGTTCGTTCCCTCGTTTCTGTGCCCCGCCAGGTCCTGGGTCAGTCTGCCACCGAAAGCGACATTCAATACCTGCATTCCGCGGCAGATTGCCAGCACCGGCATGTCGCGGGAAAGGGCGTATTCCAGAGCCCGAAATTCAAGATCGTCCAATTCGGGACGGAGCTGCAACCTTGCGTTGGAATCCGGCTCCTGCCCGTATCGCTCAGGGTGAACGTCAGGGCCTCCTGAGAGTAGCAAGCCTCCGACACCCTGCATGAACCGGGAGGCAGGTGACCCACCGCAGGAATCCGGTAGCAGCACCCGCGTTTCCGACCCCGCAGCCTCCATGGCTGCAACGTACCGGCGGGCGTTCCGGGCACTTGCAGAAGTGATCGCGACAACTGCCATACAACATAATATTATACTTGAATCCAGTGGAAAATTGGAGTCCCGCATGCGTGTATTATCATGAAAATTGATTACTGGCATAGCGGGATGGCGTTGCAAGATTGCGGGCTGTGCCTGCGTTTTGTTAAGCTAGGCACCATGAACCCACCCCTGAACGCAGGTCCATAGAGCGGGGTAAGGAAGAGCCATGAAAGAAGTCATCCAGGGAGCTGTCGACACTCTGCGGGATGGTCGACCCTGTGTCCTGGCAACTGTGGTGCGGACCAAGGGATCCACGCCGCAAAAGGCCGGCGCGATGCTGCTTGTCAAGGATGACGGTAGCGGACTCGGTACGCTGGGCGGTGGCTGCGTTGAGGGTGACATCTGGTTCGCGGCCAAGGAAATGCTGCGCGAGGGTGGTGGACCCGAGTTTAAAGACTATTACCTGAATGAAGACATAGCGGCGCGGGATGGATTGGTCTGCGGCGGTACGATGTACTTCTACCTTGAGCCTCTGCGCCGCATGGAAGACTTCTTGCCCTTGGGAGACGAGATCCTGGAGGCATACGATGGTGGGGAACCGGTCAGCTTGGCCACCGTTGTAAACAGTCCCCGAAGCCCGGAGCGGTTAGGGGCGAAGCTGCTCCTCCGCGCCGATGGCATGGTTTCGGGCACCCTGGGAGCGGAAACGCTCGACGAGCCTGCGCTCGAGGTCGCCAGGCGTATCGCCGAGATAGGCAACACCGAATCCATTTCTACAGAAGACGGTACGGAGATATTTGTAGAAGGGTTCACCACGCCTCCAACGCTGGTGATGGTTGGCGGCGGGCACGTGGGTAAAGCTACGGCGGACCTCGCTCACCTGTTGGGTTACCGCGTCTACATCGTGGACGACCGCCCTGAGTTCTCCAACGAAGGTCGGTTCCCCTACGCGGAAGATACGATCGTCATACCATACGATCAATGGTCCGACCAACTGAGCATCAACGTCAACAGCTTCGTGGTGGTGGCAACCCGTGGTCATCGCTACGACGATATGGCGTTGGAGTCGGCGCTCAAGACCAGGGCACGCTATATCGGTCTGCTGGGTAGCCGCCGTAAGACCCTGATGATCTATCGTCGCCTGATGGAACAGGGCATCACCAAGGAACGAATCGCAGACGTGTACGCGCCGATCGGACTGAACATAGGCGCTCTTACGCCTGAGGAGATCGCCGTCAGCATAATGTCGGAGATCATCATGGTCCGGCGAGGCGGCGACGGCGGCAAGATGACGATGGGCGAATGGTATATCGACAGGGCGGCCAGCATCGTCGAGCGTACCGTCGAGGTCTGAGCAATGGCTGAGGCGTGGGCCATCCTGCTGGCCGCGGGCGAATCCAGCAGGATGGGCCAGTTAAAGGCGTTGTTGCCTTGGCGGGGGCAAAGCTTGCTCGATCACCAGATCTTGGCGCTCAGAGCGGGCGGCGCCGACAGGGTGGTGGCGGTGCTGGGGCACCGGGCGGATGAGTTGGCACCCTTGGTTGAGCGTCACGACGGGGCTACTTGGGTACTCAACCCCGACTACCTGCAAGGCAAGACCACTTCCATCAAGGCAGGGCTATCTGCTCTGGATGACGGTGCGGTAAGCGAAGTCCTGCTGCTGAACGTCGACCAGCCCCGGTCCGCTGCTGACATTGCGCGCGTTCTCGACACGCACCGCGCCAACGACTACGCGGTCACCGTCCCCACCTGCGGCGGCAAGGGAGGGCACCCGATCGCTCTGTCTGCTGCGTTGTTGGGCGAGTTGCGGAATATTGACGAGGAATCTCAGGGCATCAAAGCCGTCGTGCGCCGTAGACCGGATGCGATCAATCGATTCTCGCTGGAAAACCCCGAGATACTGCTTGACCTGAACACGCCCGAGCAGTACAGCGAGGCGGTGGAATCCTTCGCGTATTAGTCTGCCAGCGGTGGCGAATTGCAATCCGCTCTATTCGCTAGGCTGTTTTCTTGCCATTTGGCATCAGCATGGAGACCAGAAACCCAAAGAAGTACAGCCCGGCGGCAAGGTAAAACGCGGACTCCCAACCGGCGCGGTTGGCCAGCACTCCCGCCGCGACTGACGCAATGGCCCCAAAGAAGGCGTTGCTTCCCCACATCAGGCCGATGAATGAGCCCTCCAGACCCTTGCCTTCAGCCACGTCTATCGCCGCCGCCTGCGTCAGCGAGTTGACGGTGAAGATGAAGATCCCAAACATGAACACCATCACCGTCATTCCCCAGCTGTCGCCCAGCATTACGATCGCCAGCGTTATTACGCCGGTGGCGAGCATGACGAACATGGTGATTAGCTTTCGGCCGATGCGGTCTGAGAGGGCGCCGAACATGGGTCCCGTAACGATTCCGGGCACCGCGAACAGGGCCACGTGGAATCCGACCCAGAAGTCGCTGAACTCCAGGTCCCTCGACAGGTAGAGTGGGATCACCCACAACAGAGACCGGTCTCCCATCCCCCTGACCGCCGACACTGTGAAAATGCTCCACATGCCCGTCCCACGGAAGGAGTCGGCCATGTCGTGAAACTGCTGCCTTATCTTTGCCCCGTAGTCCACGCCCGGCAGGGGAGGCGGGTCAACGTTTCGCAAAAGCAGAAAAATGGCGGTGGCTAGGAGCAACATAAGAGGGGCGCCGCCGCCCACGATCCATCGCCAGCCGATGACCGCCAGTAGTCCGCTCACGATCAGCGGCCCGATCCAGTCGCCAACGTTTCCCGTTGAGCGGTGCATCGATATGAAAAGGCCTCGCCGCTCCGGGAAGCGCTGCGCCAGCAGCCCCAGGGCTGGCGGATGCCACATGGCCGTCCCCGCTGACGCTACGGCCAGCGCCGCCAACACCTGCCAGTAGGCAGGCGAGATCGAGACGAGGAAGTAGCCGATGCCGATCAGGGCCAGGCTGGCGGTGAGGACCTGGGCCCGGCGGTGCTGGAAAACGTCAACGAAGAAGCCGCCGCTCATACTGGTGGCGCCACCGGCGAGCTGGCGAACACCGTCCAGAAGTCCGGCTTGAATCGGGTTCAGACCAAGACTGACATAGATGGCCGTGATGAGCACAAGGAACCCACGGCCATACATGTGCTCCAGGGTATGCGCCCCGATCACGGTGGTGGCCATGATCGGGTCCTTGGTCCGTCGAGGCCCGAATTCCGCTGGGGATTGCCCGCCCGCTGCTACTTGCGCCAACAGTTACATCCCTTGCTGCCAGTCCACGCCATGTGACTCGGCGTCGGGTATCGGCGCCGGGTATGGAATGCAAAGTCTTCGAATTCGCGAATTATACACGGGATCAGAATTCGTGGAATGCCTGTTGCAGCCACTCCCGCTCAGTGTTGACGGTCAACGCAAGCATCAACAGTATGCGGGCTTTCTGAGGCATCAGGTTATCGGAAACCAGGAAGCCCTGACGTTCCTTGGCTGGAGTCGTAACGACGCGGCCAGCGGTGGAGCGGGAGGCCAGCACCACGGGAATGCCGTCCTCCACGGCGCGCGCCGCCGCAGCTGCGAAGGCGGGCGGATAGGTGCCGCCGCCAAAGCCGGCGACGACTAGGCCGTCGGGACGCATCTGGCGCACGGCGTCGATTATCGCCCCGTCCGCTCCGGCGTAGGCGTACACAATCTCCACCCGAGGCATGCCGTCGCGACCCTCGACGTCAAATGGCGTGCCAGTCGTGTGCTTGCGAAGGGGTGCCCGGTAGAACACCACCTGGTGGTCTGAGTCGGCGTAGCCCAGGAATCCCAGTTCGTTTGGCCGGAAGGTCTCCACCCGGAATGTGTTGGCCTTGGAGACGTCGCGGGCGCAGTGGATCTGGTTGTTCAGAACGGTCAGTACCCCCATCCCTCCGGCGTGCGGCGAGGCGGCAATCCGTACCGCGTCCAGCAGGTTCAGATCGGCGTCGGTGCCCAGGGCTGTAGGAGGACGCATAGCTCCGGTAATCACCACCGGCTTGTCGGTCTTGACCGCCAGGTGCAGGAAGTAGGCCGTCTCCTCCAGCGTTGCGGTCCCGTGGGTAACCGCGATGCCGGTGAGTCCGGGATCCTCGCGCAGCAGGCTGTTGATCCTCGTTGTGAGGGCTATCCAATCTGCGGGACCGATGGCGGTGCTGCCCACGCTGACCAGGTCCTCAGAGGTGATGGCGGCAAGGTCCCGTGCCTCTGGGACTCGCTCCAGAGACTGCTCGATGGTCAGGTGGTCTCCTATCTCTGGATACAGGATATAGTCCATCCGGTCAGGCCCGATCCCGGCGATGCTGCCGCCCGTGCCGATTACGTGCACTCTTGGCTTGGCTGCGGTCATGGTTGCCGCCTCCCTGTTAACGATGTAGTCAGTCAGGATAGTGGATGGTCGGTTGCTATAATACCCGCAACCTGTGAGTTCTGCAGACAGAGGGAGGCGTGGTTGCGGTCCCTGATCGTGTCGGACGTTCATTCCAACCTTGAAGCCCTCGAGGCAGTACTCGAGGATGCCGAACGGAACGGTGGCTTCGACCGTGTTTGGTGCCTTGGCGACATCGTGGGCTACGGGCCCGATCCCTCCGCCTGCCTTGACCGGTTGCGGGGCTTTGAGCTGACGGCAGTGGCAGGAAACCACGACTATGCTGCGGCTGGTGTGATCGATGCTGCCGACTTCAATGGTGCTGCCTTCGCCGCCATCCGCTGGACATCGGGACAGATCAGCTCTGATGAGGCGGATTTCCTTTCCGGTCTTCCAATGGTGATCATCGACACCCCCTTTACCTTTGTACACGGAACGCTCAGGGACCCGATCGTGGAGTACTTGCTTCACCCGTCCCAGGCGGTCGTTACCCTGAACCTGCTGACTACCGACTATTGCTTGGTGGGGCATTCCCACTATCCGTTCATCTGTCGTGAGAATGGCGGTATGCCCCTGTTTCTGCCCGCACCTGATGGTCAGCTGGCCCACTTGGATTCCGAACGCTGCATCGTAAATCCCGGAAGTGTGGGTCAGCCGAGGGACCACGACCCCAGATCCAGCTACGCTGTCTATGACCACGATGCCAATACGGTCGAACACCGTCGCGTCGAGTACAACCGCACCGCCACACAGGGCAAGATGCGGCAGGAGGGGTTGCCCCAGTACCTCATAGACCGGCTGGACCACGGCACGTAAACGAAATGCAATTGACAGGTTCGACTGCGAATTGTTAGATTGGAAAGTAATGGCCCGCTAGCTCAACTGGCAGAGCAACGGACTCTTAATCCGTAGGTTCTCGGTTCGACCCCGAGGCGGGTCACCATCAGTCAGTGGAATCGCGCCCCTCCGACTTGCGGAGGGGCGTCTTTTTTTGTTTCAAGGCTGGGTGGCTTTCAATTTAGTGGTTCGCGTACCTGAGAACGGTAGTTGCCGGGCAGCAGCAATTCCTCGCGGAAGAAGAGAGAGGACCCACAGTCCAATACGGCGGAACCTCAACCCCAATGCCCTCTCCCACGTACTCCCCTCTCCTCGGATTCCTGACAGAAGCCAGGACGATCCAAAGCCTCTCAAATTCAATCCTGTCCGAATCAAGCCCCACCGGATGAACGCATCGGCCAAATCGAAGACCATCCTGGAAATCCAAAAATCCTGATTCAGACAACTTCAAAAACGAACCGACTCCCTGCCCCTGACACCCACCCCAGGGCAATCGCGTCTTAAACGCTGGGGGCCCTATAAGTCGTCATTCCCGCGCAGGCGGGAATCCAAACCCCCGTCTACCCTCGCACCCGGAACCGAAGGAGGCACTGCCACTCCCATCTCCACCGCCATTCAGACCAATTTTGTGTGCTGAGTAATAAGACGCGATTGCCCTGACACCCACCCCCTTGCCAAGTGACTAGAACGTGTGTACTATTATAACTATCCCGCCCTTAAGCCCGCCGCAGCGGCGGCCGGGCCAATCTGGGACGGCCACTGAGGCCCCTTGACGCTTGATGTCCGGCAAAATCGCCAAATCCCCCGCATCCCCGGTCCAATGGCAACCCGCAGAACCCGGCCCCGGCGATCCCACCGCAGCAAAGCCGCCTGAGCCCACCGAAAACCAGTGGGCCGTCGATGTCCCAGGTCTGTCTCGCCGCCAGCAGACGGCCCTCCCCGCCGTCTTCGCAGCCCCCACCATCGTCGAGGCGGCTCGCAGGTCCGGCGTCGGCGAGTCCACGCTCCGCCGCTGGCTGGAAGAACCCCGGTTCCGCCAGGCCCTTGACGGGCTGCGCGAAGAGGCTTACTCCGTCGCCCTGAAGCAGGTGCAGGCCCTGGTTCCCGAGTGTCTGAACATCATCGCCAGGGTCGCCGTCGAGAGCGACGACCCGGTCTTGCGCATGCGCGCCGCCCGGTATCTGCTCGACTACGGCCTGAAGTTCAAGGAAGTTGAAGAATTGCGCCACAGGCTGAGCGCCCTTGAGCAGGCTCTCGGTGCTGACAAGAGCACTAAACCCCAGTTCTAGGCCGTTGCACCGTGCTCGCCGTGGCCACCTCCCGCCCCTCACCCGCTCCCTCCCACAGGGCCAAAATGAGCGGAAATGAGAGGAAGTGAGCGGAAAAAACGAAAAATTTGCCCTCTGGTATCAGGAGCAACCATGTCCCTCAGTCGCATCCGCAACCGCATCGAGTCCCTCGAGCGTAAGCTCGCGCTGCCCCTCGCTGTCGTAAGGCTCCGGCCTCTGGTCGAGGAGTTCTGCTGGCAGTGGCAAGTCGCCACCGTCGAGAGGAAGTCTCTCCCTGACCCTCATTCCCTCATTCAGAGGATCGCCAGCAAGGGCCTGTACTTCAGCACCTTTGGCTATCTGCGAAGGCACCTCGATCGCCAATGCGAAAAAGATGAGGAGCCGGATCCGCAGGATATGATCAAGGTTCTCCTGCCCATGGCCTACAGGCGGAGCATCATCTGGAACGTCTTTTCCTCCGATGCCCCCGCCGAGATCTGAACGCTTTCAGAACCCTGTTGAACGGTCCAATTGCCCCGGAAATTACCCCGGAATCAACAGGGCAATCGCGTCTTAAACGCGGGAGGCCCTATAGGTCGTCATTCCCGCGCAGGCGGGAATCCAAACCCCCGTCTACCCTCGCACCCGCAGCCGAAGGAGGCACTGCCACTCTCATCTCCTCCGCATCAAGGGGAACCAATCCCAGGTGCTGGCGGCATTGGCAGAGGGATTTGCCGTGGAGGAACCGGTGGAGCCTGCGGCGCATAGCTCGCTCTAGTCCTGATCCGAGGCTATGGCCGGTGCGCCACCCTGGCTCGACCCCCTGAGCCGTCACCCCGACTTGTCACCTCTGCGAAACCCGGGGCGGATCGGGGTGGTGCCGAACACGCAGCCGGAGAGACGCAAAAAGTGCACAAAATTTCACACATTTGACCCCCTCCGATGACATGAACCTGAATTATAAGCCTCCCCATCCATCACTCCGACGGGAGCCTTTCCGTCGTCGTGCCCGCGAAGGAACTTCACCCTCGTGGAGGCGGAAGGTCCAGAACCGTACGCCAATCACGTCCTAAGGCGCTGCCTGTGGGATGAACAGATGGCTCAACCACCTGGAACGGAACTCGGCCGCAAGGGTGTCGGGTGTTGTGAATGACTTCCCGCAGGTCTACATTAGCGAAGGATTGTCTGCGGCCGCGAGGAGCCAGTGGACGTCAAGATGGAGGAAGGAATAATGTCCGACGCTGCCACAACCATATTTGCATTACAACGGAACTGGGACATGGTGGCCAGCGCCGTTGATGGCGTTGACGACGACACTCTCAACAGCATGCCCAACGACGTTTCCAACTCGATGTCATGGCTGGTCTGGCACATGACACGAGTGGTCGATCGTCTAATCCATGACCGCTGCCAAAGCACAGATCAGATCTGGACAACCGGTGGCTGGAATGAGAGATTCGGCATGGACGAAGACCCCAACGAAATCGGGATGGGGTGGAGCACAGAAAAGGTGGCAGGCTGGGACTGTCCTCCACGAGAGGTGCTCATGGGGTATTACGACGCGGTGAACGCTGACGCCCGCCACTACATCAACGGTCTGGACGCCGACGGCCTCGACCGCCAGGTGCCCGCGCCTGGCCCTGCGGGATCCACCATGTCGGTCGCCGAAGCCTTGGGAATCCTGGTATGGGACAACATCGTCCACGGGGGACAAGTGGCCTACATCCGCGGCTTTTTCGGTGGCACTGGCTGGCACCGCTAGCCACGTCAGCCGGAATCCCGGGCTAGCCTCGGCTCGGGTGATGCAGAAAGCGCCTGGCGAACTGCATCACCCTTTTAGTTTTGGGTACGAGACGAGTCTGGTCATTTTCCTTTCGACTGTCGTCTCGCGATTCGATTGCTCATCATTTGGGCGCGAGATGCCTCATACCCTGCTATGTATTCGGCCACCGGGGTGCGGGCGATCACATCGCCTATGAGGTCCAGGGGCAGGTCCTCCAGTTTCTTGAAGCGCACGCAGGACTTGCCCATGTCCAGCTTTTTACCGGAGGCGGCATACCCGTCAGTGAACCAACGGAGCGTCTCCTCGTCTCCGTAGACGTTCATCAGGTAGACCGCCATATGCCGTTTTTGGGACGCTATGGCGGCATACATCAAGGGATGCCCGTTGTATGTCTCCGGGTATGTTTCCAAGGGAATGACGTAAGCAATCATACCGAAGTCGATCTGCTCAACGTAGCCATCAGGCAGGCGCTGCAGGACAACCTCACGCAATCTGCTGAGCTGCTCTGCCCGGTCCTGATGCAGTGCGGCAATGTATTCCTCTGGAGTGGTCGGTATTGTTCCCGTGCCTGTTTCGTTCATGGCGCTCACTTTGGAAAAACTTTGAATATGCTCAGGACAGCTCGCCTGTACCCCATGTAAGCATAGCCCAAGAGGAAGGGATACCGGGGTAGTGGTGACTTAAGACCGGACACAATATTTATAGGAATTCTTATAAATAGTTAAACATATGCTGGAATTTTACTCAAAGCAACTGTAAACTCTTATTTCGAGAGTGAGGGATGTGGAAGGTAGGATCGCGCCCCAGCCTACTGCGGGCGCTCCAGCGTCCGTCGGTAGGGCGGAGACTCTTCCACAGACCCAGAGCGGCTTGGCGGTCGTATCTATCGTGGTACGTGGGACGTAGTTCGCGTCAAAGCGGGCCGGCTTGAGTTATCGTGTGGAGAGTTTGCTGATGAAGCTAACCCGAACCAAAATCCTCCTGTTCACGGCCATTGTGGCCCTGCTGATAGCCATCCCGGCCGTCGTTTCGGCCCAGGATATACCACACTTCTTTGCAGGAAATGCGTATGTGGACAATAACCTGGTTCCTGCAAACACGACAGTTGAGGCCTTCATAAACGGTAATAGGGTCGGGGAGGTCGTACGAACTAACTCGTCTGGTTTTTATGTTCTCCCTGTACCTCCAGCCAGTGGCGGCCCGACCTTTTCAGGGCAGACTATTACGTTCAAGGTGAGGGGTTTAGACGCAACTGAAACGGCGGTATGGACTCCTGCGGGGAGCAATACCACCTTCAACCTAAATGCCTCGTCAACGGTAACTTCGCGCCCCACAAACACGCCGAGGCCAACCGCGAGGCCCTCGACGAATCAGCCGGCAAACACACCGCGTCCTGTTATTACGGGACCAGGACCCACCGGGCGACCCGGCCCGCCCGGCCCAACGGGTCTCCCCGGTGAGCCCGGCGCGACTGGTGTCCAGGGCGCAACCGGACAACCAGGGTCGACAGGTCAACCAGGCGCCACCGGCCTCCCAGGAGAACCCGGAGCCCGCGGCGACCGAGGGCCGCAGGGCTTGAATGGACAGGTGGGTGCCCCGGGATCGACTGGCCCGACGGGCGCAACGGGGGTGCAGGGAGCCGCTGGTCCTGCAGGCAGCCCAGGCAACTTGATGATAGCCATCATAGCCATGGTGGTGGCGCTGCTGGCGCTGCTGGTTGCCATAGGCCGGTGGATCTGGGAACTCCAGGGAGGATAAAAACCCTGTGATGCAATTGGCCAGCTCCGCGATTCAGTAGGGTGGGAGCCGGCGCAGGTCAACGGAATACTCTTGGCGGCCAACCCCGTGGTATGATTCGAAAAGTACGGGGTTGGCCCATTTTTGTGCATCGACAGCGGAATGGCCAGCCAGGAGCCTGCGGGGAAGTGTCGAAATAGGTAGACGAGCATGACTTAGGATCATGTGCTGCAAAGCGTGGGAGTTCGAGTCTCCCCTTCCCCACCACCCCCTGACAGGTTTCAACATGCTTCGGCCTGAGCAACTGCTGACCTAATTCCCCAGCTAGGTGTTGATACAAGTTTGTGGCAAGCAACCGAAGACGTTCTCGAATCCATAGCCATCGGCGCCGGAATACTGGGAACCGGTGGCGGTGGTAACCCCTACATCGGCCAGCTGCGGGCCAGGCAGGCGATAAGGCAGTGGGGACCGGTCACCGTTCTGGATCCTGAGGAGCTTCCCGAGGATGCTCGGGTCGTCTGCGTCGGGGGCATAGGTGCGCCGACGGTAGGCATAGAGAAGGTGCGCGACCTGCAGTCCTACTACGCTCTGCGGGCCATCGAAGAGTACACCGGAGAGAAGGCCACGGCCCTCATCTCCAACGAGATTGGCGGCAGCAACTCCGTAGAGCCGTTGATTCCGGCGGCGATGGCGGGGCTTCCGGTGGTAGACGCTGACGGAATGGGCCGCGCCTTTCCGGAATTCCAGATGAAGACCTTTTTCGTATACGGCGTGCCATGGTGCCCAATGGCGATCGCCGACGAGAAGGGGAACTCCGTAATCATTCGCGAAACAATCAGTCCTGCGTGGGCCGAGAGGCTTGCCCGCTCGATCACTGTGCAAATGGGCTGTGTCGCCTGTTATGCCGTGGCGCCAATGTCCGCGAAGCAGGTAAGGGAAACCGCCGTCCACAACAGCATGTCGATGGCCCGAGACCTGGGCGATGCCGTAAAGAACGCCCGGGTATCCGGTCGCGATCCCCTGGATGCAATATTGGAGACCTGTCCGGGCCGGGTGCTTTTTGGTGGCAAGGTTATGGACCTGGACCGGCGCACCACGGCGGGGTTCGCTCGGGGAACGCTCACCATTGATGGTCTGGATGAGTTTTCAGGCGAGCGGATGGTCATTGAATTTCAGAACGAGAACCTGATAGCGAGCATCGATGGCGAGATGGTCTGCATCGTGCCGGATCTCATTTGCGCCGTTGCAACGGAATTGGGTGAACCGGTGACCACCGAGCTTATGCGGTATGGTCTGCGAGTGACGATCCTCGGGTTCCCGGCACCTGCCCTTTGGACCACTCCCGAGGGCCTCTCGGTGGCGGGTCCGCGGGCGTTCGGGTACGAAACCGATTACGTTCCCCTGGTCTTGTAGTTCCGAATCCCGTGTACGTTGGCGTAGACGTCGGAGGAACCAATACGGACGCCGTCCTGATGGATGGTGCGGACCTTGTGGCCGCTGTCAAAATGCCCACCTCCGAGGATGTAACGTCGGGAATTGTCGCCTCTCTCACCGAACTGCTCTCTCACCTCTCACAGAGCGGGAGGGTAGAAGCGGTTATGGTGGGGACCACCCACTTCACGAATGCCTTGCTTGAGCGACGCGACCTCGCCCCCACGGCCGTGGTTAGGCTGGCACTTCCGGCTACACAATTGCTGCCTCCCCTTGTGGACTGGCCTGAACCCCTCAGGCAGGCGGTGGGCGGACACACCTACATGGTAAGGGGAGGCCACGAGTTCGACGGCCGTGAAATATCCTCGCTGGATCGTACCGGCCTGAGGGACGCGTTACGGGACATGCGGAACCACGGAGTCAGTGCAGTGGCGGTTTCCGGCGTTTTCTCGCCGGTCAACCCTGCTCACGAGGCAGAGACCGCCGAGCTCATCCACGAAGAGGCGCCCGAGATCCGTGTCTGTATCTCTAATGAGAACGGTCGTATGGGACTTCTCGAACGGGAAAACGCAGCGGTGCTGAACGCTTGCCTCGGAGACATCGCAACGCGAACGATTCAAGGTATCAGGCAGGCCCTGAATGCTCTTGGCATATCCGCCCCCCTGTACATGAGCCAGAACGACGGGACCTTGATGGATTCTGAGTTTGCTGCCAGATTCCCGGTGCTGACCATTTCATCCGGCCCCACGAACAGCATGCGAGGAGCGGCTTATCTCTCGGGCGTTACCGACGGCATTGTGGTTGACGTGGGGGGAACGTCCACTGATGTGGGATCTCTGGTTAAGGGATTCCCTCGAGAGGCCGCCGTCGCGGTGCAATTGGCCGGGGTGCGCACCAACTTCAGGATGCCAGACATGGTGTCCATTCCTTTGGGTGGCGGGACTGTTGTGGAGCGTGATCCGTTTCGTATGGGGCCGGAGAGCGTCGGGTACCGGCTGTCCGATGATGCACTGGTTTTTGGAGGGAACACCCTTACCACCACCGATCTTGCGGTTGCTGACGGCAGGGCGGCGATTGGCGACTCAAAACTGGCCGGGGGTCTGGATGGCTCGCTGGTGTCCCGGACCATGGCCGAGATTCAGCGACGAGCTGAAGATGCGATTGACCGGGTGAAGCTCAGTCAGCAAGATGTTCCTGTAGTGTTGGTTGGCGGCGGAAGCGTGTTGCTGGGAGACTCACTCGCTGGTGCTTCGATGGTCCTGAGGCCTGAGCACGCCGACGTAGCCAACGCCATAGGCGCCGCCATCGCCCAGGTTGGTGGCCAAGTGGAGAGGGTTTATTCCCTGGAGTCAATGAGGCGCGAGGAGGCCATAGCCGATTGTTCCGCTGCCGCCACAAACAGGGCTGCGGCTGCTGGGGCCGACCCAGCTACTATCGAAGTTGTAGAGATCGACGAGGTTCCCCTCACCTACGTGCCCAGCAGTGCGACGCGCGTCAGGGTTAAAGCCGTGGGCAATCTCGCCAGAAAGAGATAATTTCCTGGGTTAACGCACTTGGATATTTTGATGACACAGGGCAATCGCGTCTTAAACGCCGGAGGCCCTATAAGTCGTCATTCCCGCGCAGGCGGGAATCCAAACCCCAGTCTACCCTCGCACCCGTAACCGAAAGAGGCACTGCCACTCCCATCTCCACCGCCATTCAGACCAATTTTGTGTGCTGAGTAATAAGACGCGATTGCCCTGTTTGATGACATTTGCCGCTTGCCAAGCCTCAGGACACCTTCGTACCATGTCTTTCGTATGATGGCCGCTACCCACAGTTCTCCTGCGGGTCTTCTACCGCGTCATGGCCGTCAGGCCAGTCGCAAACAGGCCGGAAAGGCCGAATGGGACGGAACGGCACCGAAATGAAAAAATACTCTTGTTTTAGGAATTCCCAGCTACGGATGAACCCGAAAATGGGACAATTGGGGAAATTATGGGAACTCGAATGAAGAATTTCTTCCCATTTCCACACGGGTTCACCACATTGCCCTCCGCTGGTGCGTTTCTCTCCGGTACTTGTACCCAATTCCCCATGCAGCCACGAGATCGCTCCATCCAATCGCGATAGCCCTGGGAGAGTCCTCATTTCGAGTTGGGGTGATCGAGGCTGAGCCCCAGAATGGGCTTGCTCTTGGAGAGTATCTCCTAGTACTACAACGACGGGTTCAGGGTGGAGGGTCCATTCTGCCTTCACAGCGGGCGGAGCGGCGTCTCTCGTGGGAGCGGCGCGCCCGTTCGTTGCGTAGCTGCGTATCCTCCAGCCACAACAGCAATTGATCGGGCCCGAACCGCTCCCGGGGCAGCATCTCACGTACCACCCGGTACACCTGCGGGCGGGTGATCCGGGGCATCTTTTTCCCCCCAATCCTGCTGCAGGCCCAGCAGGAACGCTCCGCCCAGCAGGCACATGGCTATGTGGTGATGCCAGCCTGCCCAGCTCCGGGTCTCGTATTCGTCCAGCCCAACGTCGCCCTTTTCAGTCTCGAACTCCGTTTCTATGCGCCACCTGGAACCGCCCACGTATGCCAGAGTCTCCAAAGCTGTGTCCTCGGGTGCGTTGGACAGGTAGTAGCGAGGTTCGCTGCCGTCCAGGTTGCGGCGGTAGACCGCCCAGTGGATTTCGCCGGGCTTGCGCCTCCGCCGGGCTTGCGCCACCTGGTAACCCGCACCCGCTGGGCGCTGAACCGGTAGGTGCGCGGCCCTTGGCTTCCCTCTGCCACCGTTATCTCCCGCCAGGCCTCCTCCGGCAACTCATCACTGCGCTGCTCCTGCCCTGCTCCATGGTCCGGCGCTGCCCATCCCGCAGCCTGGGTTTGCGGGGGCGCCCGAACCCTGGATGTGAATTGCCTGGATATTCCGGACTGGTCCAAGCCGGCTCCAAAGGCCAAGCCGTGGTGCCGCCCGGAACGTCCAGCACGTACCGCATACCCAAGGCCGCCAGTCCCTCCCGGAATGACGGCGACATCCCGAAGGCGTCATCTCCGGCAACCCACCCGGCCTCCAGATGGCCCAGTTCCATGGCCTGCGCCAGCATCTCCAAGGCCAACTCCGTCTTCGAACGGTAGCTGCGTCTCTCCGCCGGCACACCCGCCGCCTGACACCGGGCATCGTCCGAAGCCCAAACCTGGGGCAGGTACAGCCGTTTGTCCACCAACGCCCGGCCCAGCGGGCTGACGTAGGCCAGGAACATCCCGGCCTGGCAGTTGGCCACCTTCCCCAGCCTGCCGCAGTACTGCCGGGCCACTCCCACCGATTTCCTCCCCTGCTTGGGAAAGTCGCTGCCGTCGAACACCCACACGGCCTCGGGATGCCCCAGCCTGGGGGCCAGGTATTCCTGCAACCGCCCTATTACTGCGTCATCGGACCACCGGGCCTCGGTGAGAAAACGCTGCATCGCCCGGGCGGAGATGCCCACCGATTCGGAGAGATTCTCGGCGTTGCGCCGCTCCCCGGCCTGCACCAGCAGGGCTTGAAGATAGTTCCGGCTGTGCTCCCGCCACTGCTTGCGTCCGAAGGAGTCCGCAAAAAAGGCGTGAAATTCCTGAAAGCTGTCGTAGACCCGCTTGAAGCTCGCCGCATCCATCACCCAAACCGCCCACCATCATCTGGCCAGCTATCCTACCAAACAACTCGTCGTTGTAGTACTAGCGGTCTGCCGCCCAACGTGCCAGCGCCTTGGTGGGGCAGGTGATTTCTTCTACTGACGTGTAATAGTAGTCAGCCCAACCGAATTCCGGTAGTCCCGTGAATATCATCAGGTTGAGAGGATAGTGTTCGCTGTCGGTCGCCCGCCGAAAGTCGTCGCGGAAGAGGAACGTCGGTTTATTCAAGGCGATGGCAATCCCAAGCTCGATCATAACGCCCTCGTCAGGCGGGACGCCATTTACCACGGCGAAAATGGCGTCTGATTCCGCGACGTCGCGGAAGTCCCTCTGGCCGACCCGGTAGGCCCAACCCTGCTCGTCAAAGTCGACCTGATTGTTTCGGGCAAAGGGCTCCCACACCTCGAGGCCCAACTCCTCCAATGCCGCAGCAATTGGTGGAAGTAGCAGCGCTCTCTGCTGTGCGGAAAATCCGTAGGGATTAGCCAGATAAATTGTTTTGGGCATTTTCTAACTTCCTGGCGTCAAATTGCGAACCACGAATCCATCGTTTTGTTCTCAGGTGCCCGATTTCGCATTTTGCGTTCAGCATAGGCACGGGAGGCAGACTGGGTAATGTATCCTACTGTCCGGCAGGAGGCTTGCGTCTTTGTTAGGAAGGACAATTCCCACTATGGCACGGCATGGAGGCGATAGAGCGGGAGTGCAATACAGGACAGTCCTATCTTCCTGAATGGAGAATGTGTTGCGCGTAAATGTGGGATTGTAGGTATTTTCCTCCGTCGCCCAATTTTGATATGGCGGAATCTCCCCTTTACCAAAGCGACCGGTTGATATGAACCTACCTAAATGGTCTAAAATAGGCTGCGGAACTGGGACGAGGTTATTCCAATCGGGAGTCACTCAGGGTTTATGCCGCAACCACCGGTGATACTCGGCCTGCCTATCGGTTTGCCTTTCTCGGGAGAAGCCAGTCACTTCGAAGCTTTGCTTTTCATTGGCATGCTGATAGTTTTGGCCAAGCTGGTGGAAGGCGTGATGAGTCGGGTCGGTCTTAGCTCCATCGTTGCTTATACCGTAGCCGGAATCATCCTCGGTCCTGTAACGGGGCTGGTTGAAGTAACCGACCAAATCAAGCTGTTTCTCGACATCGGTGTTTTCATTTTCTTCTTCCTGATCGGGCTCGATGAAATAGACATTCCCGGCTTCATGTCCACCATTCGCGGGCGTTACTTCGTGGCCGCCACGGTAGCTGTCATCATATCTATGCTGACATCGCTCATCGTCACTTATGACTTGGCAGGCTTTGATTTCGGCCTGGAGCTTGAGTTTAACGAGGCGCTGTCCCTTGCCGGAATCCTTTCTCTGTCCAGTCTGGGACTCGTGGCGAAGGTCCTCGCCGATAAGGGCCTGCTCAAGGATCTGATTGGCCTGAGGATTTTCACGGCGGTGATTATCGCCGAGGTACTGGCTCTTCTCATAGTCGGTCTCACCCTGGGAGGAGAGGAACACCAGGTACTGAGCGTAATCGGTGTGCTCGAACTGCTGGGCAAAATCGCTGGTGCCACCGTCGTCATTTGGATCGTTTCCGCCAAAGCCCTTCCTAGAGTAATGGCACTACTTCAGCGATTTCTGAACGTTCCCGAGCTGTCGTATGGCCTGCTGATAGGCGGACTGTTCCTGGTAGTTGTGGGATCGGAACGGCTTGGAGGCCTCCACGGTTCGCTGGGAGCTCTACTGTTTGGCGCCGCTCTCTCCGGCCTCCCCCACCGCATGCGAGAGGACATAATGCCGGGCATGCGCAGCACGGCGGAGGGCTTGTTTGTTCCGCTGTTCTTCGCCTCCGCCGGACTGTATCTGGACTTCTCGTTCATTAACCTCCCTCCCATGACCATTCTCGGCCTTTTGATAATTCCATTTGCAGGCAAGGTACTGGCCTCCTTCGTTGGCACATACCTGGCAAGGCTGGATACACCAATAGTGCTTTCCGTGGGACTTATGGGAAAAGGAGTGGCCGAAATTGCCCTGCTCCTGGTACTGCGGGAAACCGGTGTCATAGGAGCTGATGTCTTTTCGCTGTTGGTTATCATAATGTTTGCCTACATCCTGCTGATGCCGCCAGTGATTGGCTTGGCAGTCAGCAGGGCGAAGCCTCCGGAAGAAGCATCACAGCCGCAGACAATGGTGCCGGCCTTCGCACGCCACGCGTTGGCTGGCCTGATGGTCGGTTCGGTCATAGACCGCTCTCGAACTTACCCTGAGCAGGGTATTACTGTCAGCGGATTCCTGAGCGACTGGGTAGTTCCCAATCAGACCGATTACTTGATCGTAGAGCGTGGCATTCCGGTGGGGACAGTATCGTTGACGAGGGTTAACTTACGACGCAGGTTGTTCTTCTGGCGGAGGGGGATTTTCGGAGACACGACTCTGCGGTCCCTAATGCGCCGCAGACCGCCTCACGCGTACCCTGACGAGCCAATCCAGGATGCTCTTGAAAGGATGGCGGAAACCTCCCTGACAATCATTCCGGTAATGGACAGGAACACAGGCCAGTTCCTCGGAATGGTTTCCAGTAATGAAATCTTGGAACTGGTGGCGTTAATGGATGAAATTCGGGAAGAGGCCCGCAGAATGGCCGCGGACCCTGCAGACTGACGCTACGGCCACGGTTCCGGTGAGCATCGGATCGAACCGACATTAAAAGTGAACCCCCGCAGCAGGCTGCGGGGGCGGTTCCGTAAAAAGGTTGTACGTTTGCCGGCTAGTAGGAGCCGTAGCCCTCTACTTTGATGCAGGCAGACCAGTGATCTGTTCCAATCTCCCGCAACTCGGGTGTCACTTGACTGCAAGTATAGTCCGCTATGGGGCAGCGGGGATGGAACACGCAGCCGGAAGGCGGATTGAGCGGGCTGGGCACCTCTCCGGTCAACAGGACCCTTTCTCTCTCGGCGTCCAATATCGGGTCGGGTATTGGAACTGCGGAAAGCAAGGCCTTGGTGTAGGGATGCAACGGGTCGCGATATACTTCGTTCCGGTCAGCGATCTCGACCATGTGCCCTAGGTACATGACCCCAACCCGGTCGCTGATGTGGCGCACCACCGAGAGGTCATGGGCAATGAACAGGTAAGTGAGGTTGAATTGCTCCTGCAGTTCCTCAAGCAGGTTAATGATTTGAGCTTGAATTGACACGTCCAAGGCGGAAACGGGTTCGTCTGCGACAATGAACTTGGGGCTCACTGACAGTGCCCGCGCCACTCCGATGCGCTGGCGCTGCCCGCCGCTGAACTCATGGGGGAAGCGGTCTGCCATGTATGGGTTCAGTCCCACGTTCTGCAATAGGTCGGACACCTTCTCCCTGTACTCGGCCTTGCCGCTCACTAGCCCGTGAACGATGAGAGGCTCTCCAATGATGTTCCCTGCCGTCATGCGAGGGTTCAGGGAGCTGTAAGGATCCTGGAAGATGACCTGCATCTCCCGACGCATGGCCCTCATCTGCCTGGTGCCGAGTTTGGTGAGGTCCTGACCATCGAAAATCACCTCACCGCCAGTGGGCTTGTACAGCTGCAGAATGCAGCGGCCGGTGGTTGTCTTACCGCAGCCGCTTTCTCCCACCAATCCCAAGGTCTCGCCTCGCCTTACGGTGAAGCTGACATCGTCGACTGCTTTGACGTGTGCCACGGTTCTTTGGAATAGCATCCCGGAGGTAACCGGAAAGTACATCTTGAGGTTTCTTACGTCCAGCAGAATGTCATTGTCCCGCTGGGCATCAGTGGTCTGCGGTACCGTGTCCGTCATTGTCGTCATCGCGTCTAATCTCCGGCAGCAACTTCGCCTTCAGCGTATTCCGAGCCGCCTAGCAAGTCTATTGCAGCGGGTCCCAAGTCCTCGAACCGCCAGCACGCCGACCAGTGATTGGGGCTTACTTCCTCCAGGACCGGAGTGTCGGTCGCGCACTTATCGATGGCCCACCGGCACCGCGCACGAAAGGCGCATCCCTGCGGCAGCCTTACCAAGTCGGGTGGCTGTCCTTCGATGGGGTCCAGCCGTGCCCTCCTGGGTAAGTCGAGCCGTGGAACAGAGCGAAGGAGTCCTACTGTGTATGGGTGCCGGGGATTGGAATAAATCTCCCGCGCGGTTCCCCTTTCGATGATTCGGCCAGCGTACATGATGTTTACGCGGTCCGCGTAACGGGCAACAACGCCGAGATTGTGAGTAATGACAATGAGAGCCACCCCGAATTCTGTAGTCAGTGACTTCATCAACTCCAGAATCTGGGCCTGAATGGTCACATCAAGTGCGGTAGTCGGCTCGTCGGCGATGATCAAGCGAGGGCTGCAACTGAGCGCCATTGCGATCATGACGCGCTGCCTCATTCCGCCGCTGAACTGGTGCGGGTACTGCTTGATGCGCTGTTCAGGGTCGGGGATGCCGACACGCGCGAGCAGGTTCACTCCCTCACTCCGGGCTTCGACCCTCCCCATGCCCTTGTGCAACTGAAGCGTCTCAGTTAGTTGCCGCTCGATAGTCAATACAGGGTTTAGGGAGGTCATTGGCTCCTGGAAAACCATGGACATCTTTGCGCCTCGAATGTTGCGCATTTCGTCCATGCCGATTTTGAGGATGTCCTCACCGTCTAGGTAGACCTCTCCATTGACGATTTTGCCAGGGGGATCAGGGATAAGTCGCATAAGGGACAGGGCGCTTACGCTCTTTCCACAGCCGCTCTCACCCACCAATCCCAGCGTTTCCCCTTCCTCCAGGTCGTAGGACACGCCGTCCACGGCCCTTACAACCCCATCCATGGTGAAGAAATGAGTTTGCAAGTCCTTGACCTCAAGCAGGTTAGCCAAGAGACCTCCTCCAGCCGCTCTGGCGTCGTCCGCCAGACAATACCAGTCTACGCGACCTAGCGCCTGTACTAGGAGCCGCGGGACCCAAAGTCAGTGGATTATGGGCTATAGAACTGTTGAATGCAAACCGATTTTCCCGTCACACCGGTGTGCAAATTAGTTTGACCCAGTGTGCAAGGGGCAACGAGTGGTGATCAGTTCTAAATGTGTTTCTTGCCCCGACAGATAACAGATTTGCTTTGTGTGCGACCAGTGCCTCAAGCGTCCGCAAAAGTCCGCACAAGCGCGCTTCGATCGTAGTTAACCGGACAGAAAAGATATAGCTCGTCCTTTTTGGGAAATGAACAGCCATTTTGGATTGCTGCTGTTAGCGTTGCGCGGGCGCAGCACGCCGGTGCTCTGCTAGCCCTTTTGCGTGAAGCTGCCCGACTCCAACGGGCAACCGTGAGTTGACACTCGAGGCCGACTGCCCGGCAAGACCAATGGGCCCGGCCTGCCACCTTGTGCGACTTGGCGAAGCGACCAGTGGCATCAGCGAACCCACCATACCTGCCGAGGCAAGGATATGGAGCGATTGCAGAATGAATGGCTCAGAAAAGGGGTAACTCGCTCCTCAAATGGCGGGCTTTAACCCGGCTAGCCGTTGGCGGAATCGCGCTGGTCGTCGCTTCCGGGGCAGTCGTCGCGCTTTTCATAGGGTTGCCTGATGGGGTGCCGCAACAGAGGACGCCACCGCCGAGAGAAGATTCAGGCTTACAAGTTCCGTCCCTTCTCATTTCTACTCCTCGTGGCGTTGCGTCTCATAGACAATTCTACTTTGCTAACGGCTCAGTAACCGTTACGGTTGATCGAGAGACTTTCGCTTCAGGCCTGCGCATAGAATATGAGGAGCCGTCAGTGCTCCATGTTCCCCATCTTCCGACTGGGTACTCCGGGCCCGTTAGGATTTTCTACCTGTCCGCTTACCACCCTGACGGTCAACCTTTGGCAAAGGACAATCCACTACCTGCCAGCCTTGCTGTGCTCCTGAATGATGGGGACCTGTCAATTGTCGACGAAAATCCCTACAGGATGGTAATCCAGAGTTATGACGAAGCAGCGTCCTCTTGGAAATTAACCCCTTTTACCTTGGACTTTCCCTGGCTGAGAACGCACGTGGCACTAAGTGCCCCAGGTCTATATGCCACCACCGCGATCAAGAAAGAGGAGTACGCAAGATTACTGCACGACCCTCGGGATGAGGCCAACGTAGAGGAGCTGACGGTAGATAAGGACCATGCTAACGTTGGTAGCGATCTCCGCTCAGCAGCGACTCCGGTGCCCGTTTCCTCACCTACGGGTACCCCAAGGCCGGAACCTGCTCCCGTAACGGGAACCGTGTTGCCGACGGTCACTCCGACGCCTTTTCGTACTTCTTTACAGACGCCACCTGCAACTGTACCAAAGCAGTTCCCATCCCCGGTGCCTCTACCGTCCCCTCCTCCCACTTCTACACCAACTGCGACCGTAACTCCCACCCGTGCCCCATCTACCACTCCCGAACACGGATATCGGTTGTACATTAATGGAAGGCAGGTTCTGGACAGTGATGAATCGTTCCTGGTGCCCCTGGGAATTGTGAGTCTGCTTAACCTCCCAAAGGCCGACGGAAAATTTTCGGAGGGAGTCCAGGTCGGGTTTACGGTTACGGTGGACCGTCGCGGCACTGGTCTCCGGATCGTGGGCACCGATGCAGTCGATGGACTCGCAGCAAGCTTGGAGATGAGCAGCGACCGGTTCGTGTGGGTGTACATTTCAGCGAGACCGACTGCCACTCATACTCCCACGCCGACTGCGACGGTCACGCCAACGCCAACGCCAACGCCAACGCCAACTCTCACACCAACGCCAACTGTTACGCGGACTCTTACCCCGACCCCGACTCCGACCGCGACCGTTACGCCAACGCCGACTCCGACGCTCTTACCTACGCCAACTGTTACGCGGACTCCCACCCCGACCGCGACCTCTACACCCACGGCCACACCTACTCCGACCCCGGTGGGCGGGCGGATTGTTTTTCAAACTGATCGGGATGGAAATAGCGAAATCTACTCGATGTATACGAACGGGAGCGACCAAAGGAACCTAACGACCCACCCAAGTCTTGACAAGGACGCGTCGATATCCGCAGGTGGTCTGGTAGTTTTCAGCTCGAACCGCTACGC
Organism: Dehalococcoidia bacterium; assembly: GCA_965215675.1. GTDB lineage: Bacteria > Chloroflexota > Dehalococcoidia > Lucifugimonadales > UBA3495 > VXOI01. Next base: position 2,174,901 of record OZ244112.1, read on the forward strand.
GCAGGAAGAGGGTGGTGGCGGGTTCGATGTCTATTTGCTGGAGCCGGACTCCAGGAGACATTCGAGACTCACCAGCGACTTTGCAGCTGATGAGTCGCCAGCCATCAACGGTGCGGGAGGCAAGGTCGCCTTCGTTTCGTATAGGGATGGCAATGCGGAAATCTACGTGGTGGCCCTGGATGCCGAGAATAACCCGGATGGAACCCCGATCAACGTCACAGGTAACCCCAGCAACGACTTGGACCCGGTGTGGTCTCGTGATGGCTGCCGAATTGCCTTTGCCAGCGACAGGGACGGGGACTACGACATTTACCTTTCTAATGCCGAAGGCGGCACACCAGTAAACCTGACGGACGGCGAGGACGACGACAATGAGGCTTGGAACGAGCGTTGGCCGGATCTCGCTATGTTTGAAGGGAGGGAAGTGGTCATATTTGCGTCCGACCGCGAAGGGGACTGGGAAATCTATTCCAAGGACACGGACGGCGACAATTTGCTTAAAGCCACAACTAATTTGAACGTGGATGCCGCCCCCGCGTGGGGTCCCTCTGGCGATACCTTCGTTTTCCATTCGGACAGGGATCGCAACCCCTTCACAACGTTGCCGAACCAGCACCGCGAGATATTTTCAGCTGAGGACCGGCATGGATATGACCAGAGAAACCGGAGCAACAATAACGCCAACGATGATTCCTTCCCCGACTGGCAGTCGGAGCCATACTTAGGGGAGTGCGAAGCCACACCCATTCTTCCGACGCCGACGCCGACGCCGACGCCGACGCCGACGCCTACCCCGACGCCTACACCCACGGTATCGCCGACGCCGACACCTACCCCGACGCCTACACCCACGGTATCGCCGACACCGACACTGACACCTACCCCGACGCCTACACCCACGGTATCGCCTACGCCGACACCTACCCCGACGCCACCCACATCGCCGACGCCGCCAACACCGACGCCGACGCCGACCCCCACGCCGACGCCGACCCCCACGCCGACCCCCACACCGACGCCGACGCCGACCCCCACGCCGACGCCGACCACCACGGCCACGCCGACGCCTACACCAACCCCCACGCCGACCCCAACGCCGACGCCGACACCGACACCCACACGCCGACGCCGACACCCACGCCGACACCCACGCCGACACCCACGCCGACGCCGACGCCCACGCCGACGCCGACGCCCACACCCACGCCGACACCCACGCCGACACGCCGACGCCGACGCCGACGCCGACGCCGACGCCGACGCCCACGCCGACGCCGACGCCCACGCCGACGCCCACGCCCACGCCGACGCCGACGCCCACGCCCACGCCCACGCCCACGCCCACGCCCACGCCCACGCCCACGCCCACGCCCACACCCACACCCACACCGACACCGACACCGACACCCACGCCCACGCCCACACCCACGCCGACGCCGACACCCACGCCGACGCCGACGCCCACGCCGACGCCGACACGCCGACGCCGACGCCGACGCCGACACCGACACCGACACGCCGACACCGACGCCGACGCCGACGCCCACACCCACGCCGACGCCGACGCCGACACCCACGCCCACGCCCACGCCCACGCCCACACCCACGCCCACGCCCACGCCCACGCCCACACCGACACCGACACCGACACCGACACCAACGCCGACACCAACGCCGACACCAACGCCTACCCCGACGCCGACGCCGACGCCGACACCAACGCCAACCCCGACGCCGACACCAACGCCAACCCCAACGCCAACGCCAACCCCGACGCCGACACCGTCTACGGAACCTGACCCGGTTACTCTGCCGGAATATCCGGCTGGAGGGCGGATAGCTTTCCAGACTGATAGGGACGGGGATAGCGAGATCTACGTCATGGGTTGCGATGGAACCAGCCAGGTCAACCTGACGAATCACTCATCTGAGGACAAGCAACCATCATGGGGACCAGGAGGAACGCTGGCTTTCAGTTCGAATCGCAGCGCTGATGGAGGGTTCGACATTTATCTCCTCACGCTTAATCCTTGGGGAATTGTTCGAGTTACGTCTCATACGGCGAATGATGAGGCTCCAGCTATTTCCCCAGATGGAAGCAAAATAGCATTCGTCTCTTACAGGGACGGCAACGCGGAAATATATGTAGCCAGCGTCGCTATGGGCACTCCAACCGTATCCAGAATCACGAATGACTCATCCAGCGATGTGGACCCAGCTTGGGATTCAGACGGCAATCGGCTGGCCTTTGCCAGCGATCGCGACGGGGACTGGGAGATCTACTTGACGGATTCCAACCTGGCAAATCCCTCGAAGCTAACAAACAATACAAGCAACGACCGGTGGCCGGACTTGGCTGACTACTTCGGTGATGAGTTGGTTGCCTTCGCCTCGGACCGCGATGGAGACTGGGAAATCTTCACCATGTACGACGACGGGAGCGAGCAGTTACAATCGACTTTGAACAGTGCGGCGGAACAGCAGCCTAGCTGGGATCCCTTGGCTGAGTACATGGCGATTAACTCGGACAGGGACAGTGATATTGACTCTGGCGGGGACCTTAACCTGGATGTGGCCACCATGTACTATGATGGTGCCGAGAACACAAACATAACCAAGGCCGGTTTCAGCGACAGTGGAAACAGCAACGAATCCTCTCCTGACTGGGAACCTGTGAACGATGGCAAATACTGTGGCGATTGATTTCATCCACGATGCTCGGTTGATTGGTCGGCGGTATGGTGCGGTTGTTTTCTTCGAGGATCTGCTGACGGTATGACAAGTCAGCGACACCTCCGGATTGGGGAGACGGTCATTCAGTATTCGGTGCGGCGAAGCAGGCGACGAAAGAAAACGGTGGGGATTCGAGTTGCACCAGGTATCATTGAAGTTGCCGCCCCTTCTAGGACTGCCATTCGGGAAATAGAGGAGATACTCAGGAAACGGGGAAAGTGGATACTAGAGAAACTGGAGGCCGTTTCTGAGGAACCTGCTCCACTTCAACTGGTTACCGGCGAGGCGATCCCTCTACTCGGCAAAGAGTTAACGCTCCTGGTGGAACAGGATGCGGTGCGCCGCCCGTTTGCGCACTTGGATGGAAGGACACTCGTTGTCCTTGTCCCGGAGAATCTGCCAGGTGATGAGCGCCAGGAATGCGCCAGAAAAGCTGTTACGGGCTGGTATAAAACCCAGTTAGTGGGGCACCTGAAAGACCGGGTGGCACACTGGCTACCCAGAGTGGGTGGGACTGAAATGCCCAGAGTGTTGGTTCGAGAGCAACGGGCAAGGTGGGGGAGTTGCAACGCGGACGGAACTCTCCGATTCAGTTGGCGGCTGGCTATGCTGGAGCCGGAGTTGGTCGATTCGGTAGTTGTCCACGAACTGGCGCATCTGGTTGTGATGAATCACTCCCCGGCGTTCTGGGAGGTGGTGCTGCGCGCCATGCCCGACGCCTATGAACTCCGAAAGCGACTGAACGCGGCTGGACGACAGCTTCGTCTATGAGCACTGGGTCCCGCTATTTGTGTCCTGTGCATAACCGATATAGTTGCGTTACATATTCCGTATTGACCGTGATAACATTGTGAGCATATGAATCCGTCTCACATCAGAAACTTCTGCATCATCGCCCACATCGACCACGGCAAGTCCACGCTTGCCGATCGCTTCCTGGAGATAACCGGCACCGTCAGGCCCCAGGATATGAAGGCCCAGTTTCTCGACCAGATGGATCTGGAGAGAGAAAGAGGCATCACCATCAAGGGCAAGGCGGTGACAATGTATCACCAAGCCCCTGACGGCGAGACTTACCAGTTGAACCTCATCGATACCCCCGGTCACGTTGACTTCAGCTACGAGGTGTCACGGGCACTGGCTGCGTGTGAAGGTGCACTGCTGGTTGTGGACGCCAGCCAGGGAATCGAGGCCCAGACCATCGCCAATACCCTGCTGGCCATGGGGTACGACCTCGACATGATCCCGGTGCTTAACAAAGTTGACCTTCCGCAGGCAGAACCGGAAAGGGTCGTCGGCGAAATTGAGCAGGTCTTCGGATTCCGGCGTGATGAGGTGTTGTTCGTTTCTGCCAAGGAGGGGACCGGAGCCAAGGAAATCCTGGACGCTGTGGTAGACCGTATCCCGCCTCCAGGCGGTAAGGTCGAGGAACCAGCGAGGGCGCTGGTCTTTGATTCTGTTTACAATCAGTACAAGGGGATAATCGCCCACATTAGGGTGGCAGACGGCGCAATTTCGAAGATGGACCGCATCAGGGTGATGTCCTCCGGGCGCTCGGCCGAGATCGTTGAGGTGGGCGTATTCGCGCCTGCTCCAACGCCAACAGACCGGCTGGAGACAGGGCAGGTAGGCTACGTTGCGACCGGGTTTAAGGAGGTTCGGGAATGCACCGTGGGAGATACTCTGACCATCGATCGTGCCCCCGCCCTTGACCCACTGCCGGGTTACGTCCCTCTCAAGTCCATGGTATTCGCAGGCTTGTATCCCTCCGACGGAGAACAGTACGGCAACCTGCGGAACGCTCTTGAGAAGCTGCAACTCAACGACGCGTCTCTGACCATTGAACCGGAAAGCAGCGCGGCGCTCGGTTTCGGCTTCCGGTGCGGCTTCCTTGGACTGATGCACCTGGAAATCGTGCAGGAGAGGTTGGAGAGGGAATACGATCTCGACCTGATAGTAACCGCCCCCAGTGTGGCCTACCAGGTTACCCTGACCAACGGGGACGTCATCAAAATAGACAGCCCCGCCAAGCTGCCGTCGCCCAACGAGTATTCGGACATCGAAGAGCCCATGCTGGACCTGACCATCGTGGCGCCCAGCCGCTTTGTGGGGGCCCTGATGGAGCTGATGCACTCCCGCCGGTCAGAGTTCAAGCGCATGGAGTATATCCAAAGCGAGGGCGTCGCCTCAGAGGACAACGCCCGCGTGATGATGGAATACACCATGCCGCTGGTAGAGATGCTGGCTGACTTCTACAACCAACTGAAGTCCCGCACCCAAGGCTATGCTTCGCTGGACTATACATTCATTGGTTACAGCAAGGCGCCACTGGTCAAGGTGGACGTGCTGGTCAATCACATGCCTGTCGAGGCGCTGTCGATGATCCTGCACCGGGACCAGGCCGTGAACCAGGGCCGGCGGGTGGTTGAGAAGCTACGCACCACCATCCCGCGCCAGCTCTTCGAGGTGCCGATCCAGGCTGCGATTGGCAGCCGGATTATTGCCCGAGAGACCGTGCGGGCCATGCGCAAGGACGTGCTGGCCAAGTGCTACGGTGGCGATATCACCCGCAAGCGCAAGCTGCTGGAACGCCAGAAAGAGGGCAAGAAGCGCCTCAAGATGGTGGGCCAGGTGGAGATCCCGCAGGAGGCGTTCCTCACGCTGCTTGAGGTCGGTGGCGATGGCTAGCTTCCGATATCTCTCCCGGACTGCCTTGTAAAACCCTTCCGGCAGCGAACGCCTTTCAGGCTCAAAGCCCGAGGGCGGAGCGCACTTCTCCCAGTTGCTCCAGGTGCCCTCTCCAGTGCCGGTCGAAGCCAGCAAGAGCGGTCTCCAGTGTTCGCTCCACATCCTCGCCGCGGGTGCGCTGGTGCATGAGCACGCGCAGGTTTTGCAAGTCGGCGTCGCTGGCGGGCGCCAAACCCGAACTGAAAGCGTCGAAGAATTTGGAGATGTCGGACACAATGTCCGCCATTTCCCCAGTGGCTTTCTCTTCGGTTACGTTTGAACGGTCTGACCAAATCTCGTATTCGGTGATCTCACCTGAGACTATCCCTCCAATGACTTTTGCCATTCCACTGGGCGGTGTGTCGAGCAGGTGATAGGCGATCTCACGGGCGGACCAGCTGTCTTCGTCTGGTTTCCAGTCCAGGCAGTAGTCCATTCCGTCCAGCAGTTCCAGCAGGGAAGTCCGTAGTGATTCGAGGTTTTCTTGTTGGGCCTGGATCGTGCTCAAGGTATTTCCGGTCCTCTTTCAGTCGGCTTGGATGCTGTTCAGCATTGCGCGAGCGGCATCGCGGGTGTCATCGCGGCGAAGCGCGTACTCCAGGGAGGCCCTGAGCAGACCCAACGGCTGGCCTCCGTCGTAGCGAATACCCTGGAACTCGTAGGCGTACAGGTCCGCAGCCTCCAGCAGGAGCAGCATACCGTCAGTAAGCTGGATTTCCCCTTTGGCGCCCGGTGGGGTGCGTTCTAGGCAGTCAAAAATCTCTGGCGGCAAAATGTAGCGTCCGACGATTGAGAGGTTGGATGGCGCCTCGTCGCGGGGCGGCTTTTCCACCAGCCCCCTGATCTGGTGCAGGCCGTCTCCGACGGGCGTGGCGTCAACGACGCCGTAGTTGTGCACCGTTTCCCAAGGCATGGGTTCGACCGCTATGACGCCCGACTGCTTACGATCGAATATAGCCGCCATCTGTGAGACCACCCCAGGCGCGTGATGGACGATATCGTCGGGGAGGATGACGACAAACGGCTCATCGCCCACCGCATCCCTGGCGGTGAGAACCGCGTGGCCCAGGCCGAGCGCCTCTTCCTGTATTACGAAGGAGACCCTGGCGAGGCTGGAGGCGTGTATCACCTTCTCCAGCAAGTCTTCGGCTCCGGTCCCGGCGAGCCGAGCCTCCAATGCCGCAGACGGCTGAAAGTAGGACGCGATGCCCTCCTTTCCGGGGGCAGTGACGATAATGACTTCCTCCACGCCGCCCTCGACCGCCTCCTCCACGACGTACTGCAACATGGGGCGATCCAGGATGGGGAGGAGTTCCTTGGGAACGGACTTTGTAACCGGGAGGAACCGGGTGCCGAGACCGGCGGCGGGGATGACGGCTTTTCTGACTGGCATGTACAACCACCAACAATGTTCGCGACAACTAGTCTAGCATCGCCCGGTTGGCCCAACAACGACGCAACACGGGTTGTGCAGAACAATTCGAAAGCCTCTCGAATTCAATATAGTCAGAATCAAGCCTAACCGGATTAACCGATCGGCCAAATCGAAGAGCATCCCAAAATCCTGATTCAGACAATCCCCTTGCCAAGATACTAGAACGCGGGTACTATTATTACAGTCCCGCCCTTAAGCCCGCCCCAGCGGCGGCCGGGCCAATCTGGGACGGCCACTGAGGCCCCTTGACGCTTGATGTCCGGCAAAATCGCCAAATCCCCCGCATCCCCGGTCCAATGGCAACCCGCAGAACCCGGCCCCGGCCCTCTTGCCGGATCAAAGCCGCCTGAGCTCACCGAAAACCAGTGGGCCGTCGATGTCCCAGGTCTGTCCCGCCGCCAGCAGACGGCCCTCCCCGCCGTCTTCGCAGCCCCCACCATAGTCGAGGCTGCCCGCAGGTCCGGCGTCGGCGAGTCCACCCTCCGCCGCTGGCTGGAGGAACCCCGGTTCCGCCAGGCCCTTGACGGGCTGCGCGAAGAGGCTTACTCCGTCGCCCTGAAGCAGGTGCAGGCCCTGGTCCCCGAGTGCCTGAACATCATCGCCAGGGTCGCCGTCGAGAGCGACGACCCGGTCTTGCGCATGCGCGCCGCCCGGTATCTTCTCGACTACGGCCTGAAGTTCAAGGAAGCTGAAGAATTGCGCCACAGGCTGAGCGCCCTTGAGCAGGCTCTCGGTGCTGACAAGAGCACGAAACCCCAGTTCTAGGCCGTTGCACCGTGCTCGCCGTGGCCACCTCCCTCGCTCCCTCCCACAGCGCCAAAATGAGCGGAAATGAGAGGAAGTGAGCGGGAAAAACGAAAAATTTGCATTCTGGTATCAGGAGCAACCATGTCATTCAGCCGCAGCCGCAGCCGCAGCCGCATCGAGTCCCTCGAGCGCAAGCTCGCGCTGCCCCTCGCCGTCGTAAGGCTCCGGCCTCTGGTCGAGGAGTTCTGCTGGCAGTGGCAAGTCGCCACCGTCGAGAGGAAGTCTCTCCCTGACCCTCATTCCCTCATTCAGAAGATCGCCAGCAAGGGCCTGTACTTCAGCACATTTGGCTATCTGCGAGCCCACCTCGAGCGCCAATGCGAAAAAGATGAGGAGCCGGATCCGCGGGATATGATCAAGGTGCTCCTGCCCATGGCCTACAGGCTGAGCATCATCTGGAACGTCTTTTCCTCCGATGCCCCCGCCGAGATCTGAAGGCTTTCAGAACCCTGTTGACCGGTCCAATCGCCCCGGGAATTACCCTGGAATCAACCGGGCAATCGCGTCTTAAACGCCGGAGGCCCTATAGGTCGTCATTCCCGCGCAGGCGGGAATGGGAATCCAAACCCCCGTCTACCCTCGCACCCGGAACCGAAGGAGGCACTGCCACTCCCATCTCCACCGCCATTCAGACCAAATTTGTGTGCTGAGTAATAAGACGCAATCGTCCCGCTTCAAAGAGGGCCGCAATTGACACCACTTGCGGCTGAACATACCATGGAAATGAGGCCGCACTAGATGGGGAGCTAGCGGTGCCCTGCACCCGCAATCCGCTACAGCGGGATTGAATTCCTCCCAGAGGCCTGCCCGTTGGGCCTATATCGTGACCGGAAGTCGTTGAGGGCTGGGTCCCACGCGGCGCAGACTTGTGAACCCCGCCAGGTCCGAAAGGAAGCAACGGTAAACAGGATCCTGTGTGCGCCGTGGGAGTGCCTGGCCTGAGTCATCCGCCGCGACAAGCTCGGTTGTCAGTGTCGACCGGAGGTGCGCGGTCTCTTTATATGATGAATCTCTTCTACGGTCCCCCAGCATCCGGTCCGCGATGACCGCGTCTGCTCGTCGTTTCGGGCCTCGCAAGTCGCTTGGGCAGCACTTTTTGCATGATACCCGCGTGGTGCAGCGCATTATTGACGCTGCTGACCTGTCCCCGGAAGACACGGTTGTGGAAATAGGTCCCGGCCGGGGCGTGCTCACCCGTCGGCTGGTCCAGCAGGCGGGGCGAGTTATCGCCGTGGAGCTTGACTCACAACTGTGCGAGGAACTGCCGCCCCGACTGGAATTTCCGGAGAATCTCCAGTGCGTGCTGGGAGACGCCCGGGAGGTCGATCTGTCCGGACTGGCATACGGAGAGGCGGGTCGAAATCCGGCGGGATACAAAGTCGTCGGCAACCTGCCGTATTACGCTGCCAATCCCATCATCCGCCGTACGCTGGAGTCGGAGGAGCCTCCCACTCTGGCCCTGTTCATGGTGCAGAGGGAAGTGGCTGAGAGCATGACGGCGGTTCCGGGCAACATGCGGTTGCTGTCTGTGGCTACCCAGTTCTACGCCGAGGCCAGGGTGGTGTGCTCCGTGCCGCCGTCGGCCTTTCGTCCGCCGCCCAAGGTGCGTTCGTCCGTTGTGCGGCTGGACGTAAGAGCTGAACCAGCAGTCGCAGTGGATGATGCCAGCGGATTTTTCGAGGTCGTAAGGGCCGGATTCTCAGCACCACGAAAGCAGCTTCACAATTCCCTGAGCCACGGGCTGAGGGTCGGGACAGCCCTTGGGTCCGCGGTACTGGAGCGGGCCGGCATTGACGGACGGCGGCGCCCTGCGACCCTGGGGCTCGAGGAGTGGGCAGCGGTGTACCAGTCGTGGGTGGAATTGCGAGAGGGGGCGGAGTGCGGTGGAGGTTGATGCCCATGCCAAGCTGAATTTGACCTTTGAGGTCCTGGGGAAACGGTCCGACGGTTACCACGAAGTTAAGACCGTCATGCAGACGGTTGGCCTTTCTGACAAGATTTCAATCGAGTCCTGGCCCAGGCTGCAGGTGGACTGCGACAGCCGCGAACTGTCGGGGGAAGCGAACCTTGTTTGGACGGCGGCGCAGGCTCTGGCTCGTTCGCGGGGGATTCAGCCGAGAGCGCGCATTCACATCCAGAAGCGCATCCCGGTAGCAATGGGACTAGGGGGAGGGAGCAGCGACGCAGCCGCCGCTCTTCGGGCTCTCAACGAGCTATGGGAGACCAACTCGACGGACCAAGAGCTGGCCGAAATCGCTGCGGGCATTGGTTCGGACGTGTCGTTCTTCCTGTGGGGCGGCACCGCCCTGGCGGAAGGCCGAGGCGAAATCGTATCTCCCATGCCGCAGTTGCCGCCCTTCAACCTGACGCTGGTTTTTCCCGACCTGGTCATCAGCGACAAGACGCGGCGGATGTACTCTCGGCTGACCCCAGCGTACTACAGCGACGGAGGCATAACCCGCCGCCTGGTCCTGCTGCTTTCCGGCGGCGGATTCTTCGTTGAATCCATCCGGGACTGCGTTTTCAACGTATTTCAGGACGTCGCGGAGTGGGAGTTCCCGATGCTGGCGGAGATGCGCCGAGCCGTCCGAGAGAATGGAGGGCCGGAGCTGTACCTGTGCGGGGCGGGCCCGGCCATGTTTGCAATCCCCTCCAGCGAATCGGAACATCGTAGCGCCGCAGATGCCTTGCAGCCCATGGGAGCAGGGGTATACCTTGTACCGACAATTGGCTGAAACTGCTTACCAGGCGGGTTGGGGCATAAACGGATCAAGGAAGAATTGATGCTAACGGACATCCTGGCCAGTATTTCCATCGGAATCAATCCCAACCTTATCAACACGGGCAGCGTTGTTTTGTCCTGGCATGGGGTGTTCACTTTCATCGCAGTCGCAACTGCCGTTTTCCTGGTCGTCCGGTGGGGGACCCGCGAGGGCATGGTGGCAGACGTGCTCTACTCGGCTGCGATGTGGGCTATCATCGGCGGCGTAATAGGGGCCCGGGTACTGCACGTGATCGACTTCTGGGACGAGGTGTACCAGCACGACTTCATCCGGGTGTTCCAGGTCTGGCAGGGAGGAATCGCCATATTCGGCGCCATATCCGGCGGCTTTGTAGGCGGTTCCCTGTACCTGATGATACGCAATTCCAACTGGTTTCTTGCCGTGTGGCGCCCTTTCTCTCCTTTGTTCGGCCAGCCCCAGAAGGCTGACCTGCCCAGCATCGGCCATCTGGCCGACGTAACGGCGCCGGCACTGCTGGTGGCCATGGCGATCGGCCGCATAGGGGACGTTATCAACGGTGAGCACTTTTCCCAGGTGACGAGCCTGCCGTGGGGGTTGGTGTACACTCACCCGGACAGTCCCGGATTTGGCCGGCCGGCAACTCATCCCGCCGTCGCCTACGAGCTGTTGTTTGACCTGGTCTTGCTGGCTGCCCTCTGGCCGCTTCGCAAACGCCTGCGCCCCAATGGAATGTTCTTTGCCCTCTATGCCGCCACCTATTCAATAGGCCGATTCTTCATCAGCTTCATGCGGGAGGAATACAACGTCTATTTCGGTGGGTTGAACGAGGCGCAGGTGGTCGCGCTGATTGTGATAATCATCACCGTGCCGCTCTTGATCTGGAAGGCGCAGGTGGTGCGTCCCGGCGGAGGAACCCGTGCCGACAGGCGGCGAAGCACACAGGGAACGTAGTTGATCTCGACCTGGAGCCCCAGGAGATCAGGACTGGGTCAATCGAAAGCGCGAAACCCGCAGGGCCAGCGAGTTCTGGCCCTGCCAGGAATCAAGCATCAGGGTGTAGGCGCAGTCGAGGCGAGCGCCAGACGTTGCGTATCCCAACGCTGTCCAATCGGATGCCTGATTGAAGGCGAGGGCAGTTATTTCCCGACCGGACTGCTCCAATCGAAGCCGCAGGTGCTGCTGCGAGTGGCCGACCAGCCGTGCCTCTTTGACCGAAACACCCAGAGAGGCAAACACTGGGCGCCGGTTGCCTTTCCCGAAAGGTTCCAGTGTCTGTAGCCATTCGAAGGCTTCCATCGTCAATTCTGGAAGGGACGCCACAGCGTCGATTTCCAGTGCCGGGGCGAGGTCCATGGAACTGAGACGCTCGTCAGCGTAGGCTTCCAGGCGCTCTGTAACTTGCCCGATGTCACTGGTTTGAACCGTGAATCCCGCGGCTTGAGAGTGGCCGCCGTACTTGACCAGTAGATCAGATGTAGAAGAAATGGCTTCGATCAGATCGAATTCCGGGATACTTCGCGCCGACGCGACCGCCATCCCATCGCGGATCGACAACACCGCAGCGGGGCGCCTGAACCGCTCTACCAGCCGGGAGGCCGCGAGGCCGGCGACACCCTGGGGGAAGGCCTCGTCGGCCACCACCAACAGGTATGGCAGCGTGGGCATGGCCTCCACTTTGGCCACGGCCAATACGGCCGCCTCTTCAGTGGCAGTTCGACGCTGCTGATTCAGGGACTCCAGCTTTTGCGAAAGTTCCAATGCCTCCGATGTGGAGCGGGTGGTCAACAGCCTGTAGCTATCAGCCGGGTCCCCCATGCGACCGGCGGCATTCAGGCGTGGGGCAATCTGGAAGGCAATGGACTCCGAGTTGATTCCTTCGGAGGACAGCCGGGCCGCTTCGAAGAGAGCGAGCAAACCGGGGCGCCCCGTTTTCTTCAGCCGCACCAGTCCCTCTGTTACCAGGTACCTGTTCTCGTCAAAGAGGGGTACTAGGTCGGCCACGCTGCCCAGGGAGGCGAGTTCAAACAGCGCCGGGTCGAATGGCACCTGCCACGATTGATGCAGCCCGTGGATGACCTTCAGCGCCAGACCTGCGCCACAGAGTTCAGCGAAGGGATATTTGCTGCCCGGCAATTTGGCGTTTACGCAAGCCACTGCCTTGGGCAAACCCCGCGAGGGGACATGGTGGTCAGTTATGACGAAGTCGACGCCGAGGTCGGAGGCATAGGCGACTTCGTCAGCGTCGGTAATTCCGCAGTCAACGGTGACAATGAGAGTTGCGCCGGCAGCTTTCAGGTAATCAATAGCTCCACTGGACAGGCCATGCCCCTCCTCCCCCCGCTGGGGAATGTACGGGATGGGACGGGCGCCGAGGGACTCAAGCCCCTCTGACATAATTGCGGTGCCGGTGATTCCATCGACGTCGAAGTCGCCGAATACACCGACGATCTCCCCAGTTTCGACGGCGGATCTTAACCTCGGGATCGCCCTGTCCATCCCGGGCAATAATGCAGGGTCGTGAGGGAGATGGGAGAGGTTAAGGAACCGGTCCAGCTTGGCGCTGGTATCCAGGCCGCGAGAGGCCAGAACCCTTCCGACCGGTCCCGGCACCTGGGCGGAAAGGCCGGAAACGTCTGGATCAGGTGGTATGTGCCAGCGTGGAGCCGCTTTACCCTTGCTCACTCCTGCCGACCCTGGCGTGGCTTGCTGAATACCAGCACCGAATTGTGTCCGCCGAACCCGAATGAATTGCTCATTGCGACGTCGAGTTCCAGTTTGAGGGCCGCGTTGGGGGTGTAGTTGAGGTCGCATTCCGGGTCAGGTTCGTCGAGGTTGATTGTGGGCGGTATGAGGCCGTCCCTCATGGCCATCACGCAGATGGCGGCTTCTAACGCACCACCCGCACCCAGCAGGTGACCGGTCATTGACTTGCTGGAGCTGATCGGCACGCGGTAGGCGTCTTCACCCAAGGCAACCTTGATTGCCTTGGTCTCGTGCTTGTCATTGAGAGGAGTGGAGGTCCCGTGGGCGTTGATGTAGCCGACCTCAGAGGAGTCTATGCCTGCCTCGGCCAGCGCCATCACCATGGCGCGGGCGGCGCTCTCGCCTGTGGCGGAGGGCTCGGTCAGGTGATGAGCGTCGGAGGTTGCGGCGTAGCCTCTGAGCTCGGCCAGCGGCTCTACATTCCGGCGAGCAGCACTTTCCTCGCTTTCCATTACGAAGACAGCTGACCCCTCGCCCATGACGAAGCCATCTCTGGATTTATCAAAGGGCCTGCTCGCTTGCGCCGGGCTTTCGTTTCTCCGGGAAAGGGCGCGCAGGGCATTGAATCCGGCGACCGACACTGGGACTAGCGGCGCCTCAGTGCCGCCGGCGAGTACGATGTCCTCCCTTCCGGTCCTCACCATATCCCATGCCTGGCCCATGGCGTCTGCCCCGCTGGAGCAGGACGATACCAGGCAATAGTTGGCGCCCATTGAACCGGTGATCATGGAGACCTGGGCAGAAGCCATATCACCCAGCATCATCGGTATCAGGAATGGGCTGACTCGCCTTGGGCCACGCTCACTCAGGACGGTGAATTGCTGGGAAAGGGTGGAGATACCGCCGATGCCGCTGCCGATAATCACGGCCACGCGGTAGGGGTCCTCTCCTTTCGGAGAAAGGTTTGCCTGCTGGCAGGCCTGCTGGGCCGCGACGGCCGCGAACTGGGCGAAACGGTCCATGCGACGGGCGTCTTTACGGTCAAGATACTCTTCCGGATCGAATCCCTTGACCTCGGCACCAAAACGAGTGTCGAATCCTTCCGTGTCGAAGGAGGTAAGAAAGTCAACCCCGGAGCGCCCCTGGGTTATGCCCTCCCAAGTCGAGGCAAGATCAAGACCCAAGGGGCTGATGACGCCGACGCCGGTGATAAAGACACGGTGAAGTCCTGTCATCCCATCCACAATCCCTGATGTCTATGCAATGGGCCGCAACCCCTGAACCAGCGTTATACCGCTGGGTAGTGGCGACTCAATTTACTGGCCGCCGTTAACGGCGGCCAAGAAGGTTACAGAAAAGATCGGAGCCTGTTTCTTCAGCTCTGGTCAGCCGTTTTGTTACCTCCGCTGCGCTGCTCTGAAAGGGCAGCGTCGATGGCGTCGGTAACTTCGGTGATGCGCCGGGAAATATTAGCTGCGACTTCTTTCCCGCTGGCCACGCTGGGGTCGGTCAGCGTCTTCAAGGAGTCAGTCAGCTCATTGAGCTTTGAGCCGATGCTGTCGGCGGCGTCGCGGCGGACGTTCGACAGGGGCTGGGATACTGATCGCAGAGTTTCCACCAACTCTCCCACCCGTCCGGAAATGTTCTCGCCGAATTCCCGGCCAGAGAGAATCACCGGGTCGGACAGGTCATGGAGGGTTTCCGTGGCCTCGCCGAGGCGTGCCGTCAGGGTGTTGCTCAGGTCGCTGCTGGTGGCTGCCAGACGGAGCTTGTATGTGCGCAGAATTCGGAACACGCGGCGGTAGACGTCGTCCACTTCTTGCAATTTTGAAGTGTACTTGTCGAAGATTTCGCGGCTCTCCTGCATTGACCAGCGCTCATCGTGGTGAACGAACTGGCGGCCCGTGTAGAGCTGGTAGGGGCGCATTTCGCCTTCCTGCAGCAGCTCCCCGTTTTCATTCAGGGGCTTGAGGTCGGTCCAGTTTGACGTGGCCGGCAGCGGGGTCAAGAAGTTGGCGGTTTGGTAGCGGCTAACCGTCGTGACCCAGTCGGCCAGCTCCATGACGCTCTGCTCGGTGTCGTAGGGCAGGCCGATTATGGTCATAGCGACCACAGTGAAGCCCTGCTCATTGATGTATTTCAGGTCCCGATGCATCTGACCGGGTTCCTGCCGCTTGTTGACCGCTTTCAGGTTCTCGGCGTTGTCCGACTCGACGCCCAGATAGAGCATCTTGACGTTGGCTTCCTGGAGGGCGTTGGCCAACTCAGGGTCCTGGCCGATCTCGGCGCGGGCCTGGATAATCAGGTTCATGTCGTCAGTTCGACCCCTCCAGCCCTGGAGCCGTTCCAGCCGCTCGTTCCGGAACTTGACGGCGCGGAGGGGTGGAGTGTGCAAGTCATCGGAAATGAAAACCTGGAACGAACCGTTGCGGGAAGTGTGAATCAACCCGTCGGCTGCCAGTTCGTGCAGTTGCTCCAGCCGCTTGAATTCGGTTTCCCGAGATACCAGGCGGTAGCCCAGGAACTGCTGGATGACCTGGCAATAAGTGCACTTTTCAGTGCAACCCCGGATGCTTTCCATCACGCCGCCGGCCATCGGGTTTTCGGGCGAGAGATCCTTGATGGAGCGGAAGTCGGGGAGCTCAACGAAGTCGGGACTTACCAGACCCACCCTCTTCGTATAAGCCACCTTCCCTTCTTCCCGATAGCTGATGCCGGGAACTTTAGACAGGTACTGGTTTCGACCGGGCCCGCGATGTTCGAGGAGGACATCGCACAGCTGGCCGATTATATCCTCGCCCTCGCGCTGAACTATGACATCGAAATTACCATAGTCGAAAGCTTCCTCGGGCAACGGGCTCATCTGTGGGCCGCCGCCAATGGTGATGAGGTCGGGATGGAATTCCTTGGCCTGTCGCGCCACCTGGTAAGCCCGCGGGGCCTCATTGATCAAGGCTGTAAGCATGAGGATGTCGACGCCTTCCAGATCCTTTTCAGGATCCATCAGGCCGGAACGGTCCTCAAACCAAATCTCCCGATCGTAAACAAAGGGACCTTCCCACTGGGCCAAGGCCGCGGAAAGGTAGAGCATCCCCTGCCTAGGAATGGCCACGTATTCAAAATTGCCTCCGGCTGACGCCGGTTGGAGCAGCATTACCCGTTTTATGCGAGACATTTTTGCCTCCCTAGTACCGTTCGGTTTTCGCCTGTCCAGGCGGTGGCGCCGGCCCTTCATCCGACATGAGAGTCAGACCGGGCCGATGCCAAGAGTCGCGCTGTTGCCTGCCGGTATCTCACAAGCCGCATTCGGCTCATAATACTATACCGCATTATACAAGATATCATTAAGATGCCATAAGACGTGGCCTGGAATTTCATCGAAACATCGGGATCAGCTTCCCGGCGATCTCGTCCAGGTGTCGTTCCCGGTCCTCCGGAGGGCAGGTTATGCTGAAGACAATGTGGCGAGCGCCGGCTTCGATGTATTCATTGAGGCGTTCAGCACATTGTTCCGGGGTCCCCAGCAAGCAATACCTGCGCACGATATTGATGAACTCCCCGCCGTACAGATATTGGCCGCCAAGCTGCCGGGCCGCCACCTCGGCGGCCTCCTGCTCCGTTGGATACAGAGATATATAAGGGAAAAACGCCCAGTCGAAATCCGTCAGGCTCCGACCTTCTTCCCCGGCGAACGTGTGAATCTTTTCGACACTGTCCCTGTACCGTGGCGGGTCAAAGAAGTAGGGCACCCACCCGTTACCAAACCTGGCCGCCCGCTGCATCGCGGGATCCCGGCGCCCAGACACCCACAATGGGGGATGGGGCTTCTGCGAGGGCAGCGGGTTGATCATCGCTCCGTCCAGCTGAAAATGCCGGCCCGAGAAGGACACGCTTTCGCCCTTCCACAAACGGGTCATAACCTCCAGGCACTCGTCGGTGCGCCTGCCGCGTTGATTCACCTGCAGGCCCGAGTTTTCGAATTCTGCCGGGTATTCGCCTCCAATGCCTACGCCCAAGGTCAGCCGGCCGTTCGAGGCAGCGTCCAACGTGGCAGTCATTCGGGCCAACATGAGCGGATGGTAAAAGGGGATCAGCACTATGGAGGACAGAACCCGCAAGGAGGTCGTGGCTCCAGCCGCAACAGCCAGCACAGGCAGCGAAGCGTGGGACGGACCTGGGGGATCGCCTCGCATGAAGTGCTCGCCGGCGGATATGTACTCAAAACCGTGCTGTTCCATCCACTTTGCCTGACGCGCGGTCTCTTCGACTTCCAGTGTCAGGTTCGCACCGAAATGCAGGTCATCAAAACCCATAGGCTGCCCTGTTCTCCTTCCCTCAAGTTTGCCGTGGAAAATACTGTGTAATGTTAACCCACATGCTGCCTGCTTCCAACGCTCCGCAATCCCCAGTGACGTTCGCTCCTTGACAACGGCATGGCCATGCCGGAATCAAGGGATTCAAGGGATTCAAGGGATTCAAGGGATTCAAGGGATTCAAGGGATTCAAGGGATTCAAGGGATTCAAGGGATTCAGCGGGGATTAACGATCCGGGAATGGATTCACTGTCCCAGCAGAATCGAGAGGAGGGCCCGGGGCGTGCTGGTTCTGGTTACCGGGGCTACTGGATTTCTGGGACGCAGGGTGGTTGCTGAACTCCTGGCGCATCACCATGACGTTCGATGCCTGGTGCATTCGCCGGGCAAGGAGCGGCTGCTGGACCAGTTCAACGTCGATGTTCACTACGGAAGTGTTCTCGACCCGGAGTCCATTGGCCAGGCCATGTATGGCGTGCAGGCGGTGGTGCACCTGGTGGGGATCATCCGGCCCAGCCGGGGAGCCACTTTCGACCGGATGCATCGGCAGGGCACAGCAAACGTGGTTGAGGCGACCACTGCTGCAGGCATCCGCGAGTTGATTTACGTCAGCGCCCTTGGGGCGACCGCAAACGCCGCGTATCCCTACCTGTACTCAAAGCACCAAGCGGAACTAAGGGTTACCAGTTCGGGGCTGAGCTACACGATACTGCGGCCCTCGGTAATCTTCGGGCCAGGGGACGAGTTCATGACAGCTCTGGCGGGGCTGGTGCGGCTGGGGCCGATTGTGCCCGTGATAGGCAGCGGCAAGAATCGAATGCAGCCTGTCGCGGTGGAGGACGTCGCGCAGTGTGTTGCGTCCTCGGTCGGCAACTCCCTGGTCAAGGGAAAGACGCTGAACGTCGCAGGGCCGCATCGGCTCAGTTACAACGATCTTCTGGACGAGGTAGCGCTCGCAATGGGCAGGGGCATCCGCCGATTCCATATACCCACACCCCTGGCATGGCCAGCAGTTGCCCTGATGCAGAGCCTGACGCCCAGACCGCCGGTAACGACAGGACAGTTGCGAATGCTGGGGATCCGGAATGTGTCGGTGAGCCGGGACATCGAGGAGGCATTCGGGTTTACCCCCAAAGCGTTGAGGGGTAACATTAATTATGTGAACGACGTGAGTTTCGGTGATGCTTTCCGCATGACCGTAGGCTTGGGAATGCCTCGACGTGGATGAATCGCGTTTGATGTACGAGGCTGTCTGTAGTTGTTGTGGCGAATCGGGAGGTGTGGTTTGCAATATCCTGAGGCAATAGCAAACGTGCTCTCCCTATTCGACTCGGAGAGAGCCCGGGTCGATGGTCCGCGTCAGAAGGTCATCTATGATCTGGGCAGGATGGTGGGGTTCCTGGAGCGAATGGGGAACCCACACAGGATGGTCCCCACCGTTCACATTGCGGGCACAAAAGGGAAGGGAAGCACTGCTTCAATGTGCGATGCGGCATTCCAAGCCGCAGGCCTTTCGACGGGATTTTACTCGTCGCCGCATCTTCACACTTTCCGGGAACGACTGCGCAGGGACTGCCAGCCTGTCTCCGAGGACGAATTCGCTGGACTGGTCGGAGACCTCTGGCCGATGCGCAATGTTAACAGTCAGGACACCGTGACTTTGTTCGAGTTCCTGACGGGAATGGCATTCCAGTGTTTTGCCCAGGCAAACGCAGACGTGCAGACGATAGAGGTGGGGCTAGGCGGAAGGCTGGACGCTACCAATGTCGTTGATGCTCAAGTGTGCGTCATAACGTCCGTGAGCATGGACCACGCCAAAATTCTTGGTGACACAATTGGTGAGATTGCCGCAGACAAGGCGGGTATCATCAAGGCGGGATCCACGCCGGTGATCGCGCCGCAGAGGGCCGAGGCCCTTGCCTCCATCCTGGAAGCCTGCAACCGGGTGGGTGTTGAGCCGATATTGATCGGCCGGGACGTCGCCTGGGAACCGAAGGGAACCAAAGCGGTCAGCCAGCAGCTCACGGTTCACGGCCTGCTGGGGTCATACGATCTGGACATTCCGCTGCTGGGGGACTACCAGATGGAGAATGCCGCCACTGCCGTGGTGGCGGTCGAGGCGATGTGCCGTGCCCAAGGGTTCGAGATGCTCGCTGAAACCCTAGCCAAGGGATTCGCGAATGTGTCCTGGCCTTGCCGAATGGAGATTCTGGGGCGCGATCCCCTGGTCATCGCTGACGGCGCCCACAACGACTACTCTGTAGACCGGCTGCTTGAGTCACTGCCCCACTATTTCGATTATGACCGTCTGGTTGTAGTGGCCGGCTTTTCACGAGACAAGAACGTAGATGCGATGGTGAGCTCGATAGTCCCCGCAGCCGACTTCGTCGTTGCCACCCAGGCCCGCCATCCGAGGGCTCTCGTGGCTGGGGAACTCAACGACATGCTGCAGGGAAAAGGCGCCAGGGCTGAAGTTGCGGCAACTCCGAGTGAAGCACTCGAACATGCCAGGGACGCCGCGGGCCCCAATGGCCTGGTGCTGGCTACGGGGTCGCTGTTCCTCGCAGCAGAGGTGAGGGAGGCCGCCCTCGGCATAGAGCCGGAAATTTATCCGACCTTGGCCAAGAAGGCGGACTAGCGGGGCTGACGATGGGTTATCAGCGGGCCAGGGTGGTCGTGACCGGCATGGGAGCAATGACTCCGCTGGGTGAATCTCCTGAAGAGTTTTGGGCCAACCTAGTTGCAGGACAGTCGGGAGTTGGGCCGATGACTCTCTGCGATCCCACGGGGTATCCCTGTCGAGTTTCGGGAGAAGTGTCCGGATTTGACCCTGAGAAATACATCTCCGGCCGGGAAGCGAGGAGGATGGCTCGTTTTTCGCAGCTGGCCGTGGCCGCGGGTCTGCAGGCCGTGGAGGCTTCCGGCATTGACGTTTCTAATGGTGACCCGTACCGGGTGGGAGTGATCTTGGGTAACGGTAATGGTGGCTTCCCGACCCTTGAAGAGAACTGCCGCATCCTGGCCGACCGGGGCGGCATGCGAATGTCTCCCTTCTTCTTTCCGATGATCCTTCCGAACATGGCTGCCGCTGCCGTCAGCCGCTATCTCGGTGCCCACGGTTACAACTCCACTGCAACCACCGCCTGCGCCGCGTCAAACCAGGCCATCGGTGAGGCCATGGAGGTGATACGGCGGGGCGCTGCCGACGTTGTTTTTGCTGGTGGGGCCGAGGCGGGAATCAGCTTGCTGGGGCTATCAGGGTTCGCTGTTATGCGGGCACTGACCACCCAGAACGACATTCCCGAGCTCGCCAGTCGCCCGTTCGATTCCGGTCGCGACGGGTTCGTTCCTTCCGAAGGGGCCGTGGTGCTTGTGCTGGAGCGACTGGAGCACGCGCTGGACCGCGGAGCAACGATACTGGCCGAGGTGGTTGGTTTCGGCAGCACCAGCGATGCAGGTCACCCGGTTCAGCCCGAGGAAACGGGAGCCAGTGCGGCCCGTGCCATGGAGTTTGCCGTGGCGGATGCCGGCCTGTCCCTGGAGGATGTTGATTACATAAACGCCCACGGCACCTCAACACCTTTGAACGACACCCTGGAAACGGTGGCAATCAAGCGATCGTTTGGAGACAGGGCCTACCAGATACCAGTCAGTTCGACCAAATCAATGATCGGTCATGCACTGGGGGCGGCCGGGGCGCTGGAGGCGGCTGCCTGCATCAAGACCATCACGGAAGGGAAGGTGCATCCCACGATCAATTACACTACGCCAGACCCCAGTTGCGACCTGGACTACGTTCCCAATGAGTCGCGGGAACTGGACGCGAAGGTCGTCTTGTCCAACGCCTTCGGTTTCGGCGGGCAGAACGCCTGCCTGGTATTCCGCAAGTTCGAGGAGTGATTCGCTGGCCCTTTCGATTCGTCGATGGGCTGGCAGGAAGGGCTGAGGGGAAGCAAGATGACCGAGCGGTTGGTAGCCGGAGGCGAACTCCAGGAAGACGCCGATGTCTCATTGCGCCCTCGACGCATCGATGAATTCGTCGGCCAGTCGCACACCAAGCAGACCCTCCAGATAGCTATTGATGCGGCCAAGATACGCGAAGAGCCGCTGGATCACTCCATCATCTATGGCCCTCCCGGGTTGGGTAAGACCACCCTCTCTCACATCATCGCTGCGGAAATGGGCGTTCCGATTCGGGTGACGTCCGGCCCCGCCATTGAGCGCGCTGGCGACATGGCTGCCATACTGACCAGCCTCCAGCCCAACGAGGTTCTTTTCATCGACGAAATTCATCGCCTGAACCGCGTTGTCGAGGAAGTACTGTATTCGGCAATGGAGGACTTTTTTCTGTCGTGGATGGTTGGCAAGGGGCTAGCGGCCCGCAGTGTGAATCTCAGGATCAACCCCTTCACCCTTGTGGGGGCCACCACTAGATTTTCCATGGTCAGCGCTCCCCTTCGTGACAGGTTCGGCTCAGTGTGGAGATTGGAGTACTACGACGTCGACGAAATGAACATCATCGTTGAGCGTTCAGCACGCATCCTGGAGACGGACCATGATGTTGATGGAGTGGCTGAAATCGCTGGCCGCTCGCGAGGAACACCCCGAGTGGCTAACAGGCTGCTGAAGCGCACCCGCGACTACGCACTGGTGAAGGCTGACAACTCCATAACCGGCGCGGTAGCCAGGGCCGCGCTGGAACAACTTAACGTCGACCCCCTCGGATTGGACCAATCCGATCATCGCCTGCTTATAATGATTATCGACAAGTTCGACGGAGGCCCCGTTGGCCTGGAGACGCTGGCGGCCGCACTCAACGAGGACTCCGATACGATCATGGACGTGTGGGAACCATTCCTGCTGCAGCTGGGTTTCCTTGACCGCACACCCCGAGGAAGGGTGGCAACTCGCCTGGCGCACGAGCACCTGGGCAGACCATTTTTCGCGCTACCCCATAGCGACCAGCCCAAACTGGAGGGCTTTTAGGCCGGTTTGACCTATGGGCTGCAGGTTGCCCCATTCCAACAGCCGTTCTTGTTGAATGCGGTTATACACGCGTCTACAATATGCCGAACCAACGGCCCCACGCATGAACGCCTCTCGGAGTTGAATTGACTGTTTCCTCGACGGAAGTCTCCCTCCCCACCGCTTTGGCTGAGGCAGCATCGGGTCGCGCTCTGACAGACGAAGAAGCCTGGTCCCTGGTCAGTGCCAGCGAGCAGACCCTGACTGCAATGGTCGAAGCCTCGGGAGCGATGCGGGATGGAGGAAAAGGACGCACCGTCTCCTTCTCTCCCAAGGTGTTCATTCCGCTGACGCACATGTGTAGGGATTTCTGCGGTTACTGCATCTTCCGCAAGACTCCCGAACAGGCTGGCGACACGCTGTATATGACACCCGAGCAGGTGCTGGATGTGGCGAAGGCCGGACAAAAACTGGGGTGCACCGAGGCCCTGTTCACCCTGGGGGAGCGGCCAGAGCAGCGATACCCAGAGGCAAAGGAGTGGCTCGAGCACCGGGGGTTCAAGTCGACTCTTGAATACCTGACCTACGTCAACCGCCTGGTTCTCGAGGAAACCACGCTTCTGCCACATGCCAATCCAGGCACGATGAGTCGCCGCGAGATGGCCGCGCTTCAGCCCTATAACCCCTCGATGGGCTTGATGCTGGAGAGCACATCGGCCGTGCTTTATGGGCCGGGTGGCGCCCATGAGTTCGCTCCGAGCAAGCGGCCACGGGTCAGGCTGCGCACCATCGAACTGGCGGGCGAGTTGCGGCTCCCATTCACTACTGGTATCCTCATCGGTATAGGGGACACTAGGGAAGATCGCATCGAGTCGCTGCTGGCAATCAGGGACCTGCACCGTCGTTTCGAGCACGTTCAGGAAGTAATAGTACAGAATTTTCGGGCCAAGCCCGGAACCGCAATGTCGGACAGACTGGACGCAGACACCATTGAACTGCTCTGGTCTGTGGCTGCGGCTAGGCTGATTCTTGGTCCGGACGCCAATGTGCAGGTGCCACCCAACCTCAGCGCCGACAATTACCAGATATATCTCGATGCAGGAATCAACGACTGGGGCGGTGTATCTCCTCTGACTATAGATTTCGTAAACCCGGAAGCGCCGTGGCCTGCCTTGGAACACCTCAAGGAACAAACAGAGGCCGCGGGGTTTGAACTGAAACCGAGGCTGCCGGTATATCCCGAATACTTTCTTACCACCGGCAAATACATGCCGGAGGGGCTGTTGACCAAGGTCCGCGCCCTGGCCGGTAATGACGGATATGTACAAGGGGGAATCCAGCGATATGTCGGGAATAACTGAGCAGCCCGTCGCAGCCAGCCTCAAAGATCTGGTGCAGACGCTGAAGCCTGAAGTGGCGGTTGTCTTGGACCGGGCCCTCGCCGCAGAGGACATCACAGCCGAAGAGGCCACGCTTTTATTCGGGACGACAGGGCCCGAATACAACGCAACGATCCTAGTGGCCGACGAACTGCGTCGCCGTACGGTTGGCGACATAGCCACCTACGTTGTTAACAGAAACATCAACTTTACCAACGTCTGTATAAAGCGCTGCGGGTTCTGCGCTTTCAGCCGCGATTTCCGAGAGGAGGAGGGGTACTACCTCCCGATAGAGGAGATCGTTCGTCGAGCGCAGGAGGCCTGGGACTACGGTGCGACCGAGGTCTGCATACAGGCCGGTCTCCCGCCGCAGATGGAAGGCGATCTGTATATCCGCCTGTGCGCCGCGATAAAGGAAGCGCTGCCCGACATGCACATCCACGGCTTCTCCCCGGAGGAGGTGCTGTACGGATCCATACGTTCTCGCTGCAGCATCCGTGAGTACCTTGAGGGTCTGAAGGCAGCCGGTGTCGGGAGCCTGCCCGGTACCTCCGCTGAGGTACTTGACCAGGAAATGCGTGACCGCATATCTCCCGGCCGAATTACCGTCGACCAGTGGGTCGAGGTCATTACCACAGCCCACGACCTGGGAATACCGACCACCTCCACGGTCATGTTCGGGCACCGTGAGACTGCTGATCAGTTGGCCAATCACATGGCGTTACTGCGTGGACTCCAGCAGGATACG
Organism: Dehalococcoidia bacterium; assembly: GCA_965215675.1. GTDB lineage: Bacteria > Chloroflexota > Dehalococcoidia > Lucifugimonadales > UBA3495 > VXOI01. The sequence goes on from OZ244112.1 coordinate 2,199,455, forward strand.
GGCGGAATCACCGAATTTGTACCTCTCAGTTTCGTGCACACCGAAGCGCCAATGTTCCTGAAGAACCTGCTGCCGAACGTCCGGCCCGGGCCGACTGGGATGGACGTAGTCAAGATGCACGCCATCGCCCGCATCATGCTGAACAACTGGATCCCCAACATTCAGGCTTCGTGGGTCAAGGAAGGCTCGCGGATGTCGCAGCTTCTGCTCACTGCCGGCGTGAACGACCTGGGCGGTACACTGATCAACGAGAGCATCTCCACTGCTGCCGGGGCGCAGCACGGTCAGCTCATGCGACCGTCGGAATTCCGGGGGATGATCCGGTCTGCCGGACGGATCCCAGCTGAGCGCTCCACCACCTACGGTCTGCGTCGCGTGTTCAGCGAGGCCGATGAGGAGCACGATCCTCTGGACCTGGTTGGCGAGAACGTGGAAGAGATCTTCGGGTCCTATAACAAACTGGTAAGACTCGAAACCTATCGCTTCGAACACCCCCGTCATGCCCAAAGCGCCGGTGTCTGACCGCTGCTTAGTCATCTGGATTCGGGGCTGTTTCGCTCGTTGATTGTCGTACTTGCCTGTCGACATCCTGGGTCTTTGTCAGCCGCGATGACCCCATGAACGCTCCGCGAGTTGTAGCGTTGGCGGGAGGCGTCGGCGGAGCGAAGCTTGTGGTCGGGCTGGCCCAGTGCCTGCAGCCCGGTAAACTCGTCGTAGGAGTTAACACCGGAGACGACGAACTATTCCATGGCCTGCATGTGTCTCCCGACCTTGACACCATGATGTACACTCTGGCCGGCCTCTCCAATCCTGAGACCGGTTGGGGTCTGCAGGGCGACAGTTTCGGGGCCCTTTCAATGCTGCGCCGTTATGGTGTTGATGCCTGGTTCAACCTGGGTGACGCTGATTTCGCTACGCACATCCGCAGAACACAGCTTTTGGGTGAGGGAAAGACGCTTTCTGACGTGACCTCAGAACTATGCGCTGCCCTCGGAGTGGCACACAGTATCGTTCCGATGAGCAATGAGCCTGTCAGGACGGTGCTGGAAACTGCCGACGGAAAGCTGTCGATGCAGGAATATTTCGTACATAGGCGTGCTCAGCCCGATGTTTCCGCGATTGAATACGTGGGGGCGCCTGAGGCCAGTCCATCACCCGCCTTGTTGGACGCTCTTTCGAGGGCGGAGATGTTGGTGATCTGCCCTTCCAACCCTCCCCTCAGTGTGCAACCAATTGTGGCCGTTGGGGGTATGAGGAGGGTCCTGGCGGAGTTCAAGGGGCTGCGCATTGCCGTTAGCCCAATTGTGGGCAATGACGCTGTGCGAGGGCCAGCTGGCAGGATCATGGCTGGGCTGGGGCAGGAAGTATCCGTCGCAGGGGTCGCCCGCTCGTATCGCGAATTCTGCGATGTGCTCGTGATCGATCGCCAGGATGAAGCGAAGGCCCCGGCGGTTGCAGAGCAGGGCTTGCGCCCGGTTGTAACGAAAACGATCATGGAATCGTTGCAGGACAGGATCGACTTGGCCAAGACGATTCTTTCGCTGTCAGACGCCACGCAAATTGATGCCGACGGGCGCTAGAGGGTCGAGCTAGCATATGTCGACCGTGTCGAACCGGGAATACGACATTATCGCCATTATTCCAATGAAACCCTTGTCTCAGGGCAAGAGTCGGCTGGCGCTCACCCTGTCGCCAGAGCAGCGAGCCAACATCAGCGCAGGTATGCTGCGGCGAGTGTTGGCAGCCCTCCGGGGAGCCTCCATTGACCCGATCTGGGTGGTGGGTGGCGACGAACGGGTGAGGAACCTTGCCCGTAACTTGGGCGGTACGTGGTTCGAGGAGATGGGGCGCGATCTCAATGACACCTTGGGAAAGGCCTTTGAGCAAGCATTCCTGCGAGGAAAGTCGGCGCTTTACATTGCAGGTGACTTGCCCTTCGTAAAGCCGTCGGACATTCATTCCTTCATTCAGGCCTCCCGCGGAGCGGGCAATGTAACGCTGGCCCCCGCCCGGCGTGATGCGGGTACCAACGCAATGTTGATTCCCCAGGGGATCGGATTCAAGCCTGAACTGGGACGCAGGAGTTTCAGCAAGCACCTGTCCCAGGCGGCCAAGCTGGAGACGTCGGTCGCAATTGCCTACAGTCCAGGCCTGGGACTGGATCTTGACCTCGTTGATGACTTGGAGTCGTATCAGCACATGGAGCCGGGCCTGATCGAGCGCTTGATGCAGACGACGGGCGATCAGAGCCCACAGGCGCGTCCCGACTCAGGAGGCGATGCACCATCATTCTAGCCCGGTTCTAGTGAAGGCAAACATTAATTCGGTGTGTATATGAGCAACAATAAACCAAAACTTGGCATTCTACTCCCCACCAGGGGAATTCTGTTGCGTGGAGACCATCCCGCAGACGCTGACCGGGTTTTTCGAATGGCCCAGCGAGTCGAGGAGGCCGGTCTGGATTCCGTCTGGGTGGGTGACAGCCTGGTGGCCAAACCCCGCCTCGAGCCGCTATCCACCCTGGGGGCGCTGGCAGCCCGTACCAGCCGGGTTAGACTGGGGACCGCCGTACTGCTACCCGCGCTGCGGCACCCGGTCCTGCTTGCCCAGGCCATGGCTACGGTGGACCTGATCTCCGGCGGCAGATTGGTCATCGGTGCCGGAGTGGGAGGGGCCTTCAACGACGAGCAGCGTGGTGAGTGGGCAGCGGCGGGCGTTGATGCCACACGGCGGGCTCGCAGGTTCGAGGAAATCGTCGAAATAGCAAAAGGCTTGGGTTCCGGCAACCCCCACAGTCACGAGGGCCGCCAATTCAGCCTCGATTCAGTCACGATGTTGCCTGCTGCCACTCAACCGGAAGGCATTCCGTGGCTCCTGGCCACCCATTACCGGGCCGGAAAGCCCGCGCAGGTTGATCGGGCTGCCAGGGTTGGCGACGGCGTTATTGCTATTTCAGATACACCCGCCGAATTCGCAGAAATCATCGCCCAAGTGGATGCCAAAGCCAAAGAGTACGGCCGGGACACCTCCAACAGGGAAAATGTTTTCTACATGACGGTAAACCTGAACGAGGATGAAGACGCCGCCAAGGCCGACGCAGAAGACTGGCTGATGCGCTACTATGGCGCAAACATCTGGGGTAGCCGGTGGGGTCCATTTGGCAGTGTGCAGAACGTAGCCGACCGGATGGCTGCCTATGCCGACGCAGGTGCGGGTACGGTCATAGTCCGGCTTGCATCTTTTGACTCCGAACGTCAGCTCGACGTTTTCCTGGAGAGAATTGCTCCGCAGTTCGCCTAGAGAAACTCCCTGAATTCTTTCTGAATGCTACGCCTCCGCAAGCGAGAGGCTATATCCCCTCGTCGGAGGAAACAGTGGTTCCCATTGACCTATCAGGCAAGAACGGGATCGTGCTTGGTGTCGCCAACGAGCGCAGTATCGCGTGGGCGATTGCGCAAAGGCTGTCGGATGCCGGCGCTCGCCTGGCGCTTACGTACCAGGGTGACCGCCTGAAGGACCGCGTGGAACGGCTGGCGGAATCGCTGGAGCGCCCTCTCACTCTCCCGTGCGACGCAACTGACGATGAACAGATCGAGCAGGTGTTTGAGGTACTTGGCGAAGAGTTCGGTGATATTTCCTTTCTGATACACAGCATCGCCTTTGCGAACAGGGAGGATCTGAGCGGGAGATTCGTGGATACGGGACGCGAGGGGTTCCGGATAGCGATGGAGGTGAGCGCCTACTCTCTCCTGCCGTTGGTGCGCCACGCGGCTCCTCTAATGACCGGTGGCGGAAGTGTGGTCGCGATGACTTTCGACGCATCCCAGCGTGTGTATCCGGGATACAACGTCATGGGATCGGCCAAGGCAGCCCTGGAACACGCGGTGCGTCAGCTTGCGGCCGAAATGGGACCCGACAACATCCGGGTCAATGCCATTTCTGCGGGCCCGCTGGAAACTCTGGCTGCACGGGGCATCACAGGTTTCAGGGACATGCGACACGCACACGCCGAAAAAGCGCCGTTACAACGCAACATCACCGCAGAGGAGGTGGCGCATACGGCGCTGTTTCTGTGCAGCGGAATGGCCAGCGGTATAACCGGAGCAGTCATACCGGTCGATGCGGGGTACCATATCATGGCGGTGTGACGAGAGAACCGCGGTGGATGAGACAAAAAGGAGGCAGGACTGAAATCCTGCCTCTTTCCTTTGAACCGGAGAATCCGATCGCCTATGTACCGGCGATGAGTGCCTGGATCTTCTGGTAGTCCTCGTCTGCTCTGTCCTGCCGTCCCTGTTTGCTGTAGGCCTCGGCACGACCCTCGAAAGCCTCCCGATGCCTGGGGTCGAGGGCGATTGCCTTGGTGAATTGGTCTATCGCTTCCTGGAGCTTTCCCTCGCTGAATAGCGCGGCACCTCTGGCGGTCATCACTTCCGCCGTGGGGGCGGGTCCAGGGATCGGAATACCCCAGGGCCTGTCCGCAGGCTCGGGCTCAGGTTCGTTAACGTCTTCGCCATTCGAGGCGCCTGGGGACTGGGCCGCTGTTTCGCCAACTCCGGCTTCCTCAGCAACGACCTGTGCCCCCGGCTCCGGTACAGGCTCTTCTTCGCTTGATGGAACGGGAGATTGCTCGGGAGCAAAGCCATTGGCGGTCACCGGTTCGCTGGCGGCGGTTTCCGAGGGGCGCTCCAAGGTGGCTGTGGTAGCGGCTTGTGATTGGCGCATCTCAGAGGCCAAGACGGTGTCTGTGGTGTCAGGAGTGAATTCGTGGGACAAATCCCAGCCGCACTTTGTGCAGAAATTCTGCCCCGCAGAGTGCGGACTGGCGCACTTGGAGCAGGCATTTCGAGGTTCATTGGCGCGCTGCTCAGTGGGGCGCACGAAAAACATCAGAAAGAGGACTGGAACGACGCCAAGAATTGGCAGGTTTATTCCAGGCCAAGGGATTCCGAGCACTAGCGCGGCCCCACCCCAGATCCAGGGACTTCTTCCCCTGGCAACTGCCAGTCGCGCCGTCCAGAATGCCACGAACGGAACTAGAAAGACGAGGAGCAGATCAGTAGTTTCAAGTCCGAAGATAAGTCCTTGCCTCCGCAGTCCCGGACTAGCCTCAGTGCCTCATATCGGGGCTGCCTTGATCCGGTAAGGAGTGCTATTGCCGCCTGATGTCTACAAACGTACATTCAAATATACAAGAAATCGACTTTTCAGGCAATGGTCAGGCAAGTTTTTCGGGGTTGGCGGGGCGCCGAGTGGCTGCACCGTAGTTACCCCGAGCCTTGCCTCTGGCACGTAAGCATTGCCCACTTACCCAAATCCGATATAATGTCGGGGCACGAAAAGAGTCTATGCGCAGCATAGAGTCAAGCCGACAGTGTTGCTGCTTAGGAGGACTATGAAAATCACTCTATCCATTCTTAAAGCCGACGTAGGATCAATTGGCGGACATACCAAGCCGTCCGATCGCATGTTGGACTCCGTTCGATCAGATGTTGCGGCCGCCATCGGAAGAGGCCTGCTCATTGACGCTTATGTGGGCCACACCGGCGACGACATCTGCATTATTGCTTCCCATACCCGTGGTGAGAATGATACAGAAGTTCACCAGTTTGCTTGGACTTCTTTCCTGAACGCCACAGCCATTGCCACAGAATACGGCCTCTATGGCGCTGGTCAGGACCTGCTGGTAGACGCCCCCTCCGGAAACATCAGGGGCGCGGGTCCGGCGGTGGCAGAGATCGAGTTCGAACATGATCCGGTTAAGACCAACCCGATTCGCCCCGCGGAATCCTTCATGGTGCTGGCCGCCGACAAGTGCGGACCTGGCGCTTACAACCTCCCGATGTTTCTGGGCTTTGCCGATCCGATGTACTGCGGCGGCCTGATGCTGCCCCGTGTAGGTGAGGGATTCACTTTCAACATTATCGACATGGACAACACTGACGGCGACAGTCTGATTTCTCTCAATGCCCCCGAAGACTATTACAAGATCACTGTACTGCTGAGGGACAATGAGCGGTTTGCCATTGAAAGCATCGTCTCCCGTTACTCGGGAGAGACTGCGGCGGCCATTTCCGCTACCCGAATGCACAACATTGCGGGGACCTATACCGGGAAGGACGACCCTGTAGCGCTAGTTCGCAACCAGGGCATTTTCCCTGCTCCCGAGGAACTGATCTCCCCCTACACCAAGGCCCACTACATCGGGGGCGACGCCCGCGGGTCCCACGTGATGCCACTGATGCCAGTGCCGATCAACACCGCAGTTACTGGCATGTACTGCTTGCCGCTGGTGTCCTGCGTCGGATTCTCTCTGAATCGCGATGGCAAGTTCTCCGATTCGTCCGCCGATTTCTTTGATAACCCGGCTTGGGACTACGTCCGGCAGATTGCCCAGGAAAAGGGAATCGCAATGCGTTCCCAGGGCTGGTCCGGCGCGGCCATGCTGCCCTACGGCGAACTGGAATACTCCGGATTCCGAACCAGCATCGGCAATCTCGTGGATCGGTTCGCCATCCGCAACGGCAAGGAATCAAGTGCTATTCCGGAAAAGGCCGGCACTGCCGACGACTAAGCTTCTTTCTCCCAAATCGGCAAGGGTCTGATACAGATGAGGCCGGGGCTATACAAGCCCCGGCCCTTTTTGCGTCTTGCAGTCGGTTGCGGCTATGGGTTTGTGCTGATGGACAGTTCTTTCAGCTGTGAAGGCGACACCTCTGCCGGCGAGTTGAATAGCAGGTCGGTGCCGCTCTGAGTCTTTGGGAAGGCAATGACGTCGCGGATTGAGTTCGTCCCTGCGAGAATGGCCACCAGCCGGTCAATGCCTGGGGCGATTCCCCCATGGGGCGGCGCTCCGTACTCGAAGGCCTCAAGGATTTGGCGGAAGCGCTCGCCCACATCTTCGCGGCTGTACCCGAGTATGGAGAAGATCTTTTCCTGCAGCTCGCGGTTGTGGATGCGTATGCTGCCACTGGCCAATTCCGATCCATTGCATACCAGATCATATGCCTTGGAGCGGATGGCACCCAGGTCGTCGCCGTCCAGCAGTCCGTTTTCGCCGTCCGCAGGGGATGTGAACGGGTGGTGTGATGAGTCCCAGCGACCCGCTTCCCCGTTCCATTCGAAAAGTGGGAAGTCGGTCACAAAGGCGAAGATCAGCTCGTCGGGATCTGCCAGTTCCAGCAGTTCTGCCACGTGGTTCCGCATGGCGTTGAGCCAAACGTTGACGCGGTCCGGCGGTCCGGCCATCAGCAGGACCATATCTCCTAGGCCGGCCCCCATGGCTGCCGCCAACCGTCCGTGCCACTCGGCCGGCATTCGCAGGCCCGAGGATTGCAGGATATCTTCCTCGCCCTGCTCCGGCACCGGCTCGCTGCCGCGGTAGCGGACGTGGGCGAGGCCGGCAGCACCAGCTTCGCGGGCGTAGGCGTCCAGTTCTCTGACCTGTGAGGTTGTGTACTTGGCCAGGCCGGGAGCGACGAATCCCTTGATGCATCCTCCAGATTCGACGGTGGAGAGGAATACCCGGAAGCCGGTTTCAGAGGCGAGCGCGGATACGTCGGTCATTTCCAGTCCGAAGCGCAAGTCGGGCTTGTCGGAGGCGTATCGCGCCATTGCCTCAGCATGGGTCAAACGCGGGAAGGGCTTCCGCAGCTTCTTGTGCGGGGCCACCGTCTCGATCATCCCGATATACAGCTCCTCGGTCAGTGCCAGCACATCCTCCTGGTCCACGAAGCTCATTTCGAGGTCCAGCTGGGTGAACTCGGGCTGGCGGTCCGCCCGCATATCCTCATCCCGGAAACACCGGGCTATCTGGAAGTAGCGTTCCACGCCCGAGACCATCAACAGCTGCTTCAGTTGCTGAGGAGACTGAGGCAATGCGTAAAAAGTCCCAGGGTGCAGGCGGCTGGGCACCAGGAAGTCGCGGGCACCCTCCGGTGTGCTCTTGATCAGGATGGGCGTCTCGATTTCGAGGAATTCCCGGGCGTCCAGAAAATCGCGGATATATTTGACTACCCTGTGCCGGAGGATGAGGTTTTGCTGCATGGATGGTCGCCGGAGGTCGAGATAACGGTAACGTAAGCGCAGGCTTTCATCGGCGCTTGCATCGTCAGTTATGTAGAAGGGAGGCGTAAGAGACTGGTTCAGCACCTCCACCGACTGGGCCATAACCTCGATGTCGCCCGTCGGCATAGCTTCGTTTTCGCTGCCTTCCGGCCTCTGCTGCACCTTTCCCTTGACCTGTACCACCCATTCCTGTCGCAGATCCTCCGCGATGTGAGTGGCCTCGGGCGCCAGCTCAGGATTGAAGACCACCTGCACCACGCCGGACCGGTCTCGCAGGTCCAGGAATATGATGCCGCCGTGGTCGCGCCGTCGCCCGACCCATCCGGCAAGAGTGACCTCGGAATCCGCGTCGGCAAGGCGCAAATCACCGCAGTTAGCGCCCTTCATTCGCACTGAGACGGGCAAGCAAAGCCTCCAAAAATACGGGCTGTAATGGGGACCGGGCTAACAGCCCGGGAATATGCTGAAAATGTCCTTGAATGGACTGGCCGCTTGGTTGTCGATGCCTCGGGCCGCCTCCCTCAGGGCATCCGGCGTGGTTACGGGAGGCAGGCAGAGGGTGTCGAGGCACACATGGGCGAGCGCCGGTCCGCCTGCCGCAATGGTCTTGAGATCGAGATTAGGACTGTCGAGGCGCGCTGCTGCTTCCACCAGGGCCCGGCAGTCGCTGGACTCCGGGTCGCCTTCGACGGTGACTTCCACGATGGGATTTAGGAACAGGTCAACAGCCAAGCCAAACTCGGCGGCGAACTCGCCGTGTTCACGAAAGACCGGGACAAAAGCGCTGAGGGTCGCTTCGCAGACCTGACGGTAATCCTCGTTTCGCGTCGACTGGTACAGCCTGAGAAGACCCTGGACAGCGGTCATGTTTTCCGGCAGCTGCTTCTCCCGGACCTGGAGATGGCCCACCGCATCGGGATCGGCCTCGATGTCGAAGAACCCACCGCCTTCCTCATCGAAGAAGCGGTCCACCATTACCGCTGCCACCTGCATCGCGCGATCCAGGTAGCGTGCCTCGGCAGTGGTAGCGTGCGCTTGCATCAAGCCGACGAGCAGGCCGGCCCAATCGGTTAGAAGTGCGGGTGCTTCTCCAGGGCCGTCGCTGGAATAGATGTGTCCGAAACCACCCGTCTCAGCCCTGCCATCGATGTGGTCGATTATGTCCAGCCCAGCGCGGATCAGATCCGTGCGCCCCAGCTTCCACGAAGCGTCAAGAAATGACGCGGCCGCCAGCGCTCCTGGACCTGAGTAGCAATATGGGTCGACCGGTGGTGCGACTGACGTGGTTCTGGCTTCGATGCCCAGCGCGAAATAATCAGAGTGGGCGCCCTGGCTGCCGCGGAAGCCGCCGCTCTCGGCGTCGTAGAGATAGCGGTGCAGAAACCCGAAAATCTCCTCAGCGACAAGCCTGTATCGTGGCTCTTCGAGGAGAAGGGATGCGTCCAGAAATGCCCGGGCGAGCTGCACGTTGTCGTCCAGCATCTTTTCCAGTTGCGGTTCCGACCAGTCCGCTGCCGAGCTATAGCGGAAAAAGCCGCCCTCTATGGAGTCGTAAAGGGCAGAGTTGGCCATGCCGTCCAAGCTTCGACGCAGCATGGCCGCATAGAACTCCTCGCTGGTAGTTCGGTATAGGTGAATGACGAAGCGGAGGATCTGCGCGTTGGGGAATTTGGGCTCGCTCCCGAATCCGCCCTCCCGGGCATCGTAGGAGCCGGCGACAACCCTCGAGACCCTGTCCACCAGGGAGGATTCCACGTCGGCGCCTGCAGTAGTGCGGCGGGCGTGGTCGCGGCGCTGGCGCAGCAGGTCCCTGGACTGGCTGTAGAGCTGCGGCTTGTCTGCCCGGTAGGCTTCTTGCAGTTCCCCAAGCATGGCGAGAAACTGATCGGGGGGCAGGAAGGTGGCGCCGCCAATCAGTCCGCCGTGTGGGGTGAGGAATGCGGTGGTCGGCCAACCGCCTACGTTGTAGCGGGCGTTGATGTCGGGCCGGTGGTCGTTGTCGACCCTGACGGCGAGGAAGCTGCCGGACAGCAGGGACTGCACGTCCGGGTCCGAATAGGTGGTCTCGTCCATCTCGTGGCACCAGTGGCACCACGCAGCGGATATGGAGAGCAGTACGGGCTTGTCTTCGGCCTGGGCCCGCTCAAAGGTGGAAAGTGCCCACGGCAGCCATTCGATGCGGTGCGCCTGGTTGGGGTTGGGTGAGAAACGGATGCTGGTCACTAAGGCCGCCTGCGGAATTTCTGACCCGTCACTGCTACGGATTTCGATTTTTCACGTTAGCACACAGGACGTTGATTTTCAATTGCAGGGTCCGGGCGTCAGAGTTCCACTTCAGGTGGTCGAGCTACATTTCTGCTCCCCGTCCAAGGGGCAGGGATTCCAGCCCTGATTGCAGCGGGAGCCTTAGACTTTCGGAGATAAGACTGATCGTGGTCAGGCAAGCCACGTTAAATGGAACCCTGTCGGAGTGGGACTGAAATGTCCCATGGCTGTCCCATTTTGTTCCATCCTGTCCCATTTTGGTCGCCTGACAGCGGACGATTTGCCGAATTTAAAGCTGAGAATTCGCACTCCAGATGTCGTGGGACAAAAATTTCTTGATTCCCGTCCCATTTTGTCCCATCGTTCTGTAATCGTCGCTCGAGAGCTATTTGCCGGTGTGTCCCAAAGCCCGGGCCAACGTTCATGTAGTTGGCATCCTCGGTGTAAAGAACATATATTCCAATAACATTTTACCTGTGAATCTCCAGATTTGGCAAGGGAGGAATGTCGCCGATACGCCAGGTACGACCAGCCCTTGCCCGGAGGCCTGACTGTGAATGATTCAGGGGCCGGGCGTCCGCAAGTCAGGCGGTGGCCAACGATTCCTGTTCGAGGCGGAAGTTGGCGTGGGAGACCGGGACGGACAGAAGGGCCATGGCCCTGTCCAGCGCACTGCTAGGGGCGTTGGACAAGGGCACGAACTCGCCGCCCTCCATTGCCGCTATGGGCACGCCGTTACGGAACGCGAGCCGGTTGCCGGGAGTGGCGGCCACGCGAGGTCCAGGGGTCAGGATTCCTGCCAGGTTCAGCGGGTCAACCGCCGAGACTATCGCCAAGCGGTCATCGGGATCCCGGTCGCGCCAGCGACGCAGCGCGTCTGCCGCCTCCGGCAGGGCAAACTGCTCTCCGACGAACCCGGTGACGAACCGTCCGCCCCGAATCTCGCCCCTGGCCTCCAGCCTGCGGAGGACGCGGGCCAAGTCGCGCCAGCGGACGGCCAGGGAATCGCGGTGCAGCAGTTCGGGGAACAGGATGCCGTATCGCAACAGCAATTGGCGCGCCACCACCTCGGTACAGTCCTCCAGTGGTTCCACGGGTTCCAGCAGCCACCACCGGCTGAATCCCCGGCGGCGATGGAGCGTTCCTCTACCGGTGCTCTGGGAACGGCGGGGCCTCTTGGTTCCCCGGAGCCGCTGACGCATGCCCTCGAGTCCGTCGGCTGTTACCAGACCGGCCGCCGCCAGCGTCCAGAGCGCTTCTTCAACGTCAGACGGCAGGCGTTTGGTTGCGGATTCAATGTCTGAAGGGAAGGAGGCCCCTCTGCGCTGCAGGAATTCCAGGACCTCCGCTGGGGCACCGGTCAGTCCGTCGGTCTCGGGGAGATCATCAGGGACCAGCCAGTCGATGGATTCCCTCAAGGCGAGGCTGATGGGCGTAAACCGGGAAAATGCAGCCCTGGTCGAAGAGGGCAGCCCCAGGCTTATGCTAGCGTTCTGGCGGGCCGAGAACCGTCCCCACACCACCTCGCCGCCGAGGCAGAGCCGGTCCAGCATCACTCCGCTGTACTCGGCGACCCGGTTGCCCAGGATTTCATCTTCGATTGTGCTGGCTGCTGCCTCGAACCCCTGCAATTTCTCGATGACAGCCAGCAGGCCGCTCTCTCCCTGCAGCCGGGCCTCCGGCATTACGTGTTGCCAGTCCAGGAGGAAGCGGATGAAGATGGACGGCGAAACTGGTTCAATCCGGCTTCGCAACGAATCGATGGTGGATCGGTGTATCCGGGCCAGCACGCGGCGGTCGCAGAACTCCTCGTCCTCGACGCCCTGCCGGTAGCTGCCCCGCAGCACAACGCCCTCATTCTCAAGCTGCCCCAAGGCGTACCTGACGTCGTCCAGTGGCAATGCCAGAGTGGATGACAGGTTGGCGGCGGTGAACGGACCGATGCAATCGGCCCATCCGCGAACCAGAGCAAGAATCGCGTCCTCACGTGTCCGCGCGGCTTGGGCGTTGCCGGGGACCGGCACACCAACGTGTGGCGCAGGGTTCACCGAGACTCCGTCGTAGGCCATGCGCACCAGGTCCAGGCGCTCTGCCGCCACCCAGGCAGCAAGGCCGCTCCCAGTGGATACCCGATGCACCCTCCCCGCGGTGGCCAACTGCTCCAGCCACGTTCGCAGGGGGAGGCCCGACATCACCGGTCGGGACAGCCCTTCCTCTCCCTCGGGCAGCACGCCCAGGGTGAGCAGGGCGTCGTGCAGTTCGTCGGCGTCCCGGACACGAGGCCAGGCATTCTCGGACTCCAACCGGATCGCCTCGGGGTCGAGCTGTGCCAGGTCCCTGGCATCATCAGGGAGCGCGCGCCGCAGCGAGACGGCACGGGCCCGGCGCTCCTCCAGTGGTGCGTCGTCCAGGAACGCGTAGGGCATTGCGTTCAAAATCTGGTGGGAGAACACCGACGGCTGGACGGTATCTCGTCCATACACCTCGATGGAGCCGGACTCGATGCCAGCCAGCAACGATTGGCAGCCCTCCAGGTCTGATGCCTCGGTCAGGCAGTCGCGCAGTGTTTCGAAGACCAGGGGGTGATCGGGGATCTCGATGTCGCCGGGCGGGGCGTTGTCCTGGCAGGCGACCTGGGCCGGGAAGACCGAGGCCAGCAGGTCGTCGGAGCGCATGCGCTGGAGCGGCGGCGGCACCTTCTTTCCGCCGTTGTGCCGCAGGATGGCGAGCGAGCGGGTGGCGTTCCATCGCCACCGGGTGCCGAATATTGGTGCCTGGAGTATTGCCTGCGTCAATACTTCCTCGAAGTTCGAGGACTTGAGGTAATTGAACACGTCCTCCACCGGCATCGACAGTGTCGGGCCTAGGGAGAAATTCAGGCCGTCGTCGGTAGCCACCGCCTGCAACTCGAAGTCGAAGGAGCGGCAGATTTTTTTGCGCAGGGCCATGCCCCAAGCCCGGTTGATCCGGGCTCCGAAGGGCGCGTGGAGAACCAGCTGCATCCCTCCGCTCTCATCGAAGAACCGCTCGGCGACCACGCGGTTCTTGCTGGGAGTCACGCCCAGCACCCGCTTGCCCTCTTCGATATAGGCGACAAGCTGGCGGCTGGACTCTCCATCCACACCGGACTCGTTGACCACCCACTCGCGGGCTGATCCCGCGTCGGGCAGAAGGCGGTCAATTCCCTCACGGAGTTCGGTGATCTCGTCCGACAGTTCAGTGGTGCGTCCCGGCGCCTCTCCCAACCAGAAAGGGATGGTCGGCGGTTGCCCGTGGGCGTCTTCGACCCTGACACGACCGTTTTCGACGCGGCGTATCTTCCAGGCCGTGTTGCCCAGCAGGAACACGTCGCCCTTGAGGCTCTCGATGGCAAAGTCCTCGTTGACCGTGCCGACGAAGGTGTCCTCCGGCTCTGCGATCACGTCGTAGTCGGCGTTTTCCGGGATGGCCCCGCCGCTGGTCATGGCAGCCAGCGGCGCCCCACGGCGACCCTTGACTACCGCGTTTACGCCGTCGCGGTGGAGGTAGGCGGAGCCGCGCCCCAGCCGGGTGGCGAAGCCCTCAGAGAGCGTCTCGATGACCTGGTCGAACTTTTCCCGGGGCAGGTCCCGATAAGGGTAAGCGCGCCTTGCCAGATCGTACAGGTCATCCTCAGCCCAGTCCTCCTGCGCGCAGGAAGCAACAATCTGCTGCGCCAGGACATCCGTCGGCCATGGCGGGATGGAAAGCGTGTCGAGATTGCGGCGGCGAACGGCACGGGCCAGTCCCACGCATTCGGCCAGCTCGTCCCGGGTCAGGGGGAAAAGGCGGCCCTTGGGCTTGCCGCCCACGGTGTGGCCGGAGCGCCCGACGCGCTGGAGCAGGACACCTATGGAGCGAGGCGAGCCAATCTGGCAGACCAAATCAACGTCGCCGATATCGATGCCCAGTTCCAATGAGGCCGTGGCCACGCAGACTTTGACCTCGCCGGTTTTGAGTTTCTGCTCGGCGTCCAGCCGAATTTCGCGGGAGAGGCTGCCGTGGTGGGCGACAACTGCCTCCTCGCCAAGGCGGGCGCTCATCTGGTGCGAGACCCGTTCGACGAGGCGGCGGGTGTTAACGAAAACAAGCGTTGTCTCGTGCTCGTTTACAAGGCCGGCGATGGCGTCCAGGGTCTCGCCCCAGAGTTCGTGGGAAGCTATGGGTCCCAGCTCCTGCTCAGGCAACTGCAGGGCGAGGTCAATCTCGCGGGCGTGTCCGGTGTCGACGATGGTGCAAGCCGGCTTTCCAGCGCCGTCGATGTTCTGGCTGCCCACGAGCAGGCGGGCGACCTCCTCGATGGGCCTCTGGGTGGCCGACAGGCCGATGCGTACCACGGGCTGCTCCGACAGCGCGCAGAGCCGCTCAACGGAAAGCGAAAGGTGAGAGCCGCGCTTGTCGTCGGCCACCGCGTGAATCTCGTCGAGGATCACCGTGTTGACGCCCTGCAACCCGCGCCTGCCGCTGGCGGAGGTGAGCAGGATGTACAGCGATTCCGGCGTGGTGATGAGGATGTGCGGGGGTTTCTTCGCCATCTTCTGGCGTTCGGACTGGGGGGTATCGCCGGTGCGGACGCCCACGCGGATTTCCGGGAATGGTGATTCGTCCTCGGGAAACAGCTCAAGGCAGGGCTGGCCGTGCCTGTGCTTGCGGGCGGCCAGAGCCGAAATTTCTTCCAGGGGCCCGGCCAGGTTTTTCTGGATGTCGTTGGAGAGGGCCTTCAGCGGCGACACGTAAACCACCTGGGTCGTCTCCGGCAGCTCGCCTTCGAGTCCCTGCCTGACCAGGCGATCTATGCACGTCAGAAAGGCCGCAAGGGTCTTGCCGGATCCGGTGGGGGCCGCGATGAGCGTGTGGCGTCCTTCGGCCACGGCCGCCCAGCCTTGGGTTTGCGCCTCAGTAGGCCCCTGGAACCGACCCTCGAACCACTCTTGGACTATCGGATGGAAATGCGATGTGGACACGCTGACTCTTGGTGCCTGCAAAATACTGCTGGATCGTATTGTCCCTGCTGCCTGCTGTATCCGCAAGGAGCTACTGTCATAAGAATTGACGCCGCCGCAATCCCGCCGTAGCATTGGCGACGGCGGGCGCCGCACCTTCGGCATATGTCCGCTAATCGTCTTTGTCTGCGAGGCGCCAATGACTCAGTTGTCCAGCAAGCAGTTATTGGAGGCTAGAGCCAATCCCTTCGGAGGCATGGTCATCGTGCCTGCCGAGCTACCCTCCGATGCCACGGAATTCGCCCAGCGGCTCGAGGTTTCGTTGAAACAGTGGACCGCTGACGGCATAAAAGCCGCATGGCTCGAAGTGCC
The DNA here is from genome assembly GCA_965215675.1 of Dehalococcoidia bacterium. Classification (GTDB taxonomy): domain Bacteria; phylum Chloroflexota; class Dehalococcoidia; order Lucifugimonadales; family UBA3495; genus VXOI01. The sequence goes on from OZ244112.1 coordinate 2,215,120, forward strand.
CATTGCCAAGGCGGCCCTGATACCCGACGCGGTCAACCAGGGATTCACCTTTCATCACAGCTCTGAAGAGTACCTGATGCTCACCACCATCCTGCAGGATGGTGCTTGGGTGCCGCATTACGCTACGCACTACATCGGAATCGGCGGCGTGGTGTTGACTCCGGAACGGGAACTGCTGGTGGTGCGGGAGCTGTATGGAGTAGCGGGGCGTCCGCCCACGCTGAAGCTGCCCGGCGGCGCCCTTCACCCCAATGAGAACCTCGCCGAGGCGGTGGAGCGCGAGGTGCTGGAGGAGACGGGCGTGCGGGCCGAGTTCGAGGCCATCGCCTGCTTCCGCCACTGGCACGGCTACCGGTACGGCAAGTCCGACATCTACTTCGTCGGCCGCCTCCGGCCCTTGAGCCGGGAGATCACGATGCAGGCCGACGAGATACAGGAGTGCCTCTGGCTGCCGGTGGACGAGTTCCTGTCCCGCGAGGATATCAGCAACTTCAACAAGCAGATTGTCCGCGCCGCCCTCGAGTCAGAGGGAGTGGTGCAGTCATTCATCCCCGGATTTGGCGGCCCCGACACCCGCGAATACTTCATGCCCGGCCACCTGGTGGACGGAGAGGGCGTCTGGGCGTATCCCGGCAGGGACGCCGTGGTAGACGTGCAGTAGCCTCCAAGATTTCTCGACCGTCCGACGTGGTCCAAGACGAACGGCCAGAGTAGTCACTCACTCCTAACTCAAAGATGGCAGGAGACAACATGGTCAGCCAGCAGTCCAGCGTTAACACCGAACAGGGAAATATCACGCAGCAGTCGACGGGCAGGCCGGTAATCCGTTCCACCGAGGGCGTGATTTCCAGCGGGCATTACCTGACGTCCATGGCGGGCACCAAGATGCTGCTGAGCGGCGGGAACGCATTCGACGCCATTGTGGCCGCAGGATTCGCGGCCGCCGTGGTGGAGCCCATCGCATCGTACTCCTTGGCCGCCGAGGGCGTGTTCATGCTCCACTACGCCAAGACCGGCGAAATTCTTTCTCTGAGCGGACAGGGCACCGCGCCCGGCAAGGCCACTCCTTCGTTCTACAAGGAGCAGGGGCTGGACCGCATACCGACCGGCCCGGGTCACGACCGGTCCCACCTGTCCTTCACTCTGCCCGGCGTGGTGCATGCCTACATCTCGCTGGCGGAGCGGTACGGCACCAAGACCATCGACGAGCTGCTGGCCCCGGCAATCAGCTACGCCGATGAGGGCATCCCCAACTACGAATACATGCTGGACCGGCTCGACTCGGCGTCAACGGCACAGCAGTTTGACCTCTACGAACCGGGTGGCTGGGATGTGTTCTACAACAGCCGGCAGGTCCCTGAGGCCGGCTCCCTGCTAACCCAGCCGGGGTTGGCGAACACCCTTCGCGCCATGCTGCCGGGGTCGGGAAACGGCCATGCGCTGTCCAGGGTCGAGGGCTTGCAGAAGGCGCGGGAAGTGTTTTACCACGGCCCAATTGCCCAGCTGATTGCCCATTCCGTCGCCAGCGTTGGCGGCATCATGACCACCGACGACCTGGCCGCGTACAGGTCCCAGTACGAGACGCCGGTCAAGACCACCTTCCACGGCTACGAGATCCACGGCCAGGACACGTGGACGCAGGGCCCGATGCTGATGCAGACCCTGAACATGCTGGAGAATTTCGACCTCAAGTCCATGGGACACAACAGTCCGCAGTACATCCACACGGTACTCGAGGCGCTCAAGCTGGCCTTTGGTGACAGGGAGGCATACTACGGCGACCCCGACTTCTCGATCATTCCCATCGACGGCTTGCTTTCCAAGGAGTACGCCGCCGAGAGGGCCAAGCTGATCGACCCAGCCAAGGCCTACCCGGCACAGCCCGATGGCGGAGACCCATGGCGGTACTCGAGGAAGTCGCGGAGCGGCAACAGCGCCCACGGAGGCAACGGTGTCCCTGCCGCGTCCGACCCCTCTGCGGTGGATACGTCGGCGCGGGATGGCACGACCCACGTGTCGGTGCTGGATAAGCAGGGCAACATGGTCTGCGGGACTATCAGCGGCGGCGCCTTCGCCAAGTCTGTGTTCTTCCCAGAGCTGGGCTGCGCGCTGAGCACCCGCATCGAGATGTTCAACAATGACGAGGGCCACCCGAACGTCGTCGAGCCGGGGAAGCGGCCCCGCACCACCCTGATAAATTACATAATCAGCAGGAACGGCCAGCCGGTGATGACCGTGGGCTGCCCGGGAGGCGACAACCAGGCGCAGGCCAATCTCCAGCTGATGCTGAACGTCATCCTGTTCGGGATGAACCCGCAGCAGGCCGTCGAGGCGCCGCGTTTCTCCACCATGAGCAACGTCAACTCCTTCTACCCCCACGTCTATCACCCCGGCCGCTCGGACCTGGAGGAGGCTATTCCCGAGACGACCGCCGAGGACCTGCGGGCGCTGGGACATCAGATCGCACGCACCGTCGACTGCGGCATGGGCGCCACCGTGTCCGTCCGGGACCAGGAGACAGGGCACCTGAGCACCGGCGCCGACCCCCGCCGCGCTTGCTACGCCATCGCTCTTTAAGCCCGGGGCTCACCGGCATCGGAGTTGCCGGGCAACCGGAGCGGCAGGTATTTTTATGAGGCGGGCGACACAGCCCGCCTCTTGCTTGCGGAAGGTATGCGACTAATTCCAGCTCTTTCCGGGAGAGGGTCAGGGTGAGGCCATCTCCTGTTTAATCAGGACCGACAGATGCACTGCATCACGCTGTATTCTGGGGTATACAGATATGTCGCACGGCCTCGTGGACTCCAAGGGTAGACTCTCGGGGGTTCCGTTTGCTTGGGGTGTATGCTCTACAGAAATGGAGATTCTGCATGGCTGTGGGACGTAGAGAATATAGGGGGTCGGTACGCACATTGGTCAGTACCCACATGTGGATACCTCTGGCTCTGCTCGGCTTGGTAGTCCTTGGCTGTGGCGGCGCAGACGAAGACCCATACGGGAAGTGGCAACTTTCTTCGTTGAACGAACAGCCTGCGCTTCCACGGACACAGCTGACCCTTGAACTGGACGACAATTCATTCCATGCATTCGATGGTACTAACACCACTAATGGTAGCTATGTGTACGGGAAGCTGGAAGCAGGGACAAGCGGTAGTTTCTTCCTTCGCCACGAGCTCAGTACAGAGGCGGGTTACTTTACCCCAGAGGATGAGGAACAGGGCAAAAACTACCTCGAAGCGTTGGAGATGGGCGAAAAATATCGCGTGGTGGATGGGCAATTGGAGGTGTTGGATCGGGAAGGCCAGACTATGTTGGTCTTTGTGAGAGAAAGTACGCTCCGCTAGAAGTCCCACTCGCTCGTGAGCATTCACCACAAGCAAACGGGACCCTCCCAGGCGATGATGTCCGGTCCCAAACAGTCATACTTTCTTCACGATGTTGAATACACACGTGTGGTAGGGTGATCTAAAATTTTCACGGTCGTGGCGCATTCCACGGTCAAGGCGCAATTGTTCCCTGAGGAGGAATACCATAATGCTGGCAGGACTAACCGCCGGAGCCATAGCCGCAGTTATCGCTGCCTTGGTGTCCCTCCCGCTTCATGCCCCTGTGCCTTCAACAGCGCGACGGTCGCCATCGCGGCGCTGGTTGTGGGAGGGATCTCCGGTCTCCTGTGGTCACGGTTGTCGGGCCGCTTGCTGTGGTTTTTGGGTGCGCTGGCCGGGCTGCTTATCATCGCCCTGGTAATCGCATTCGCGGGGAATACCCAGCTTGACCGGATGGTCTCCTTCATGGTGCCCCTCGCGGTCATTGTCATTGTCGTTTGCGCGGTGCTTACGCCGCTGCTGGCATCGTTCTTTCTGAAGCCCACCATTGGGCTCCTGAAATGGTCTCCCGTCGTGGCAGTGATTGTGGCGCTGGTGGTCGGGTTCGCGCTGGTGACCCAGGGCGATGCCGAAAGTGGCGAGCTGGCGCTGCCGCCACCTCCCACTGCATCGGCGTCCGCGCCCACGGAGGCACCGGACAGTCCGCCCGCGCAGACTTCGGACGAGCCTGCCTATGTTGTCGGTTCCGATGCCTATATTGTGGGCGAGGGGTCAAAGATCACTTTCACTTTCGAGGAGGAACTTGGGCGTGCACCGATCCGGTTCGACGCGGTAGTTTCCAGCACAGCGTTGAACGGCGTGGCTAACCTGGGGGGTGAGCCGTCAGTGATCACCCTTGACCTGCACTCGTTGCAGAGCGACCAAGAGTTCCGAGACCGCTACATCCGAAATCAACTGTTCCCCGACTCGCCCGAGGCAGTCGTTACGGTTGACCAACTACCGGACTTGCCCCAGAGCTTCTTTGACGGCGAGGAGACCACCGGCCAGCTAGACGGGTCGCTGCAGATAGGAGAGACCGCCACGCCGCTGGTTTTCGACGTGACGGCCCGCAACGACGGCAACGCCGTCAACATTCTGGGTCTGACGACTTTTACCTGGGAGCAATTGGGGCTCACCAAGCCCTCGGCCCGCTCCGTGGTCTACGTGGCCGACGAAGTCAGAGTGCAGGTGAGGCTGGTGGCGCAGAAGGCCCCCTAGTAGTCCGAAATCTTAGAAATGATGAGTCCCGACAGTAGCGACAACTTGAACGCCGCAAGCACAGTAATACGGTAGCAGGCCACGATACGTCGAAAGGAACATCGACGCGCTACGGGCGAGGGATGCCAGAAACGGGAGCCCATATTCACCGCTGAGGTTCTTCGCTTTACATCGGGACACGCAGGGGTGAGGGTTAGGTGCAATGCTGTATCTTGTCGGATTGGCTGTTGTTGCTGCGTTTGCATTGGCCTTCTGGAAGTTGTTCGGCGCGGGAAATTCAGGCCGTGCAAGCGGTAGCGACTTGATGGAGTTGCGTCAGGCTGAGAACAAGGTCAAGGTGTCCGACCCGATTCTGCGCAGAGACATCGACATTCTGGACCGCTATGGCTCCGACCTGTTACAAGACGCGATAGAACTGCGACGCGCCCAAATACTGCAGGGCGGACACCCCGACAGCCCTTCCTCTGGATAGGAGTGCCATAATCCATAGGCACAAAAGAGGGTACGGAGCGCCCGAACCCCCTCGCCGCACTCCTCGGATGACCGCCCAATTGTGGGCCCCGCTAACCATCTGGCAAGGGAATGGACCTGTCCTGCCGGACGGACGCCCCGCTGAATGAATCCGAACTGGACGAACTGACCGGATGGCTGAACACTGTGATCGCCAATATCCGCGAATACGAGGGATACAGCCCAGCGGAGAGCGTAACTCCAAGTCGAGATCCCAGTCCGTCGCCGAACATCTGTACGTTTCAGGGGATGAGGAAAAGTTCCCAGTCAGATAAGAAAAGATCGTGGACTTCGCGCCCTACTCCGACGGGCTCGGCATCATGCGGGACACTCAGGCGGCGAAACCGCAACCATCCCGGACCGGAGACGCTGGTTCGCCTACAACCCCTCCACCAACCTACTGGACCAAAATCCTTGAAATGACGGGTGGGATGCCAGGTTGCCTGGGGATGGTTCCCATTAGCCTGGTATGCCCGAGGAGAGGTCGCGTACCAATCAACCCATCATTCCAACAATTCCGGACTACTAGCCTCCCACCGCCACCGTCTGCCGTTGCTCCGACGAGAGGCGGATGCTGTCCACCAGCCGGTGCAGGTCAACGGCCGTATCGAAATCGGGTTGGCGCTCTCCCTGCCCGCGGATGGCCTCGCCGAACATGTAATAGAGCTGACCCACGTTGTAGGGCGCTCCCTCCGGCATTCCCTCCAGCACGAACCGGTGTTGGTCCAGGATGGCCAGGTCTTCCAACTCGTCCGTTCCCTCGGCGCCCTGCAGCCGCACGGGACCGAGCTGCGGAGAGTCCTCGGAAGTGGCGATGAGCGTTCCCTCTCGCCCGTACACCTCCAGCCGGTAGCCGCTGCCCGCCCAGGGGTTGCTGGCGACGTGGACGGAAACCACCGCTCCGTTGTCCAGGCGACCGTTGATCAGGATGTTGTCGGGGGATGTAACGTCCAGGTACTGATCGGTGTCGGTCTCGTACCACTGATCGCACTGGGTGGAAACGATGGCTGAAACATCGGCGAAGTCGCCCACCACGAAACGCGTGGCGTCCACTGAGTGTCCGGTGGCAATGGTCAGGGTGTTGGCGCCCAGCTCGTCGTCGCGCTGCCAAGTCCGGCCTGAGGGCCGGGCGAGCACACCTCCGCGGATGAGCGTCATTGAGCACGACATAATCTCGCCGACATAACCCTGCTCGACCAGCTGCTTCATCTGCAGCACTGCGGGTGCGGCGCGGGCCTGCAGCCCGACCACCGCCTTCACCCCCTTTGCGCGGGCCAGGTTGGCAAGCTCTTCGGCCTCGCCGGTGGTCTTGCCCAGCGGCCACTCGGTGAAGACGTGCTTGCCCGCGTTGAGGGCGTCCTTGGTTATCTGGTAGTGGGCGGGCACGCGCAGGACCACCGCGACCGCATCTATGTCGGGATGGGCCAGCATTTCCTGGTAACTATCGAAGGCCATCACCGCGCCGTACAGACGCTTCGATTCCTCGGCGGTCTCCATTCGCGTCGTGCAGACGCCGGTAAGCTCGAATTCCGGACTTGCGGCGATCGCGGGAAGATGGGAACGATGGGCCCAGCCCACGGTAGGGCTAGCGCCGATGATTCCAAGTCTGATTTTTCCAGCCACTTTACTCCTCCGGGTCATAAGGATCGGGACGCATCGCTCTCAGGCGTCGAGTTGGGCGGATTATACAGTCCCAGCGGGCCAAATGCCGGTCGGGTCGTATGCTCTATTGATTTTCAGTGACGTTCCTTGGTAAAGTTGGATCAATCAACCCCGCAATCAGGAGGGCCTATGCGCCGCATACTGATTCCACTGGTATTCGCAGCACTTTTGACCATCGCGGCAATTATGCCCGCTGCTGCCAGCGGTCCGGACGGTACTGAGAAGCAGGCGGGTGCGGGCTGCGATTATATGAGCTAGGACTCTCGCTTGAGCCGAAAATAGAAAGGCCTCCCGAATGAGGGGGCCTTTTTTCGTATGTGACCCGCCGGCTTGAAGTCCAGTCTACAGGCGCTGCAGGTAGTGCTCAATCTCGTAGTTGGTCACCTGTGAGCAGTATTCGCCCCACTCCCTGCGCTTGTTCTGGATGAAGCTGGGGAAGATTTGATCGCCAAGAGCCTCCCTTAGCAGCTCGCTGTCCTCCGCAAGGGAGATTGCGTGGCCGAGGCTGGTCGGCAGGGTCTTTATGCCCAGGGCCTGACGCTGCGCTTCGCTCATCGACGCAGCGTTCTCAGCTATCGGAAAGGGCGCCGGATAGTCCTCCTGTATGCCTTTCATTCCTGCGGCCAGCATTACGCTGAAGGCCAGGTATGGATTGCAGGCTGGGTCGGGTGCGCGGTATTCCACCCGCATGGAACTTTCATACCCCGGTTTGTAGGAGGGCACCCGGACCAGATCCGCCCGGTTCACGTGGGACCATGAGACGTACGCCGGGGCCTCATATCCTGGGACCAGTCGCTTGTACGAGTTTACCCACTGGTTGGTCACCACCGTAATCTCCGGCGCGTGACGCAGCAGACCGGCGATAAACTTGCGGCCCACCTCCGACAGGTAGTGCTCGTCATCCTCGTCGAAGAAAGCGTTGTTCTCACCCTGGAACAGGGACTGGTGTATGTGCATCCCGGAGCCGTTGACGCCAGCGATAGGCTTGGGCATGAAGGTGGCGTAGACCCCCTGCACCTGGGCCAGTTCCTTTACGACCAGCCGGGCCGTCATCACGCTGTCGGCCATTGCCAGGGCATCGGTGTACTGCAGGTCAATCTCGTGTTGGCTTGGGGCCGCCTCGTGGTGGGAGTACTTGACCGGGACGTCCATTGCCGCCAGGTTCAGCACCGTGTCGCGCCTGAGGTCGCTGGCGGGCTGGCTAGAAAGCTGGTCGAAGTAGCCACCGTGGTCTAGGGGTTTGGCTTCTTTGCGTTTCTTCGTTCCACCGGAGTCTTTCAGGTAGAAGTACTCCAGCTCGGTGCCGACGTAGTAGGTGTAGCCCATCCGGGCGAGGTGTTCCAGGTTGCGCTTCAGGACCGCCCGTGAATCGCCGCCGAAGCTTTCACCACCTGGCCGCTGAATGTCGCAGAACATGCGCGCCACCGCGTTCTGCTGGGGACGCCAGGGCAGCAGGGTGAAGGTGTTGGGATCCGGAAAGGCGCGCATATCGCTCTCGTCGGAACGCGCGTAGCTCTCGATGGCGGATCCGTCGAAACCCACGCCCTCTTCGATGGCGTCGCGCAGATCGGCGGCATTGATGGCAAACCCCTTCAGGTTCCCGAGAATGTCCGGAAACCAGAGGCGGACAAATTTAACGTCGGCGTCCTCAGCAGTCTGCAGAACGTAGTCTCTTGCCGTCTCGTCAAGGTTCGTCCGGGTCGCCATGCTCGCCTCCTGGGACTTGCTGGAAACTCTGCCCAGTGCCCAACTCAATTATCTTTCCGATGGAAAAGCCAATCGGGGTCCCTTGTAGTATCCCATTCTACAACAGACCAGGGATCAGGCGAGAGAACTGGAATCCGGTATGGTGGTACCGGCGTACAAGAGGCATGAAAGAGGGACTGAGGAATTGAGAGATTTGGCGCGCCCGGCAGGATTCGAACCCGCAACCCCTGGGTCCGAAGCCCAGTGCTCTATCCATTGAGCTACAGGCGCTGGCAAAAGCAGCGTGCAGTGCCGAGGGTCCCGGCGCTGCTTGGGGCGAGCGACGGGGTTCGAACCCGTGATCTCCTGTGCCACAGACAGGCGCCTTGACCACTCGGCTACGCTCGCCACGTATTTCAATGCTAACAAATAGGATTGCCGGTTACAAGCGAAGCGGGGACGTTCGATTTTCAAACCGATTTGAAACTTGGTAAAAGGCGCGCCTACAATGGCGCGATAGTACCGGGATGGTACTGATAGTACTATGGAAGGTCCACCGGCCCGTCTGAGAGTGGCTAGTTCAAAAGGGGGCAGCAGGGTCACAGGTATGAATGTATTCAAGATCTGGCGAGGCCTGGGAATCTTTTCACTGTTTCTCGCGTTGATGCTCCTGTTGGCCTGCGGCGGGGATTCTGGGCCCAACCCAACCCCTGCTGATCCTACAGTCGCTCCAACCGAGGCAGCAGCCGAATCGACCGTCGAAGAGACCACCGCCTCCGACGATACGGAGAGCACCGGAGGCAACACAGATCGCCTGGTGCAGCTCTTCGTGGATCCGCCGACGCTGGACCCGCACCTGACCACCGATGCCACGTCGGCCCGGGTCATCGTCGAGATTTTCGGCGGGCTGGTGACCATTGACCGCAACCTGGACATCGTGCCGGACCTGGCAGAAAGCTGGGACATAAGCGGCGATGGCCACGTCTACACCTTTCACATACGACCGGACGCCAAGTTCCATGACGGGAAACCCGTAACGGCCCGGGACGTGCTGTGGTCCCTTGAGCGGGTGACCAATCCGCTCACTGAGTCGCCAGTCGCCGACCAGTACCTGGGCGACATCGTCGGTGTCAAGGAAAAGCTGGCGGGAGACGCGACCACGATTTCAGGCGTACGCTATGTTGACGAACACACCATCGAGATAACCATCGACGGGGCGAAGTCGTACTTCCTGGCCAAAATGACCTATCCAACCGGGTTTGTTCTGGACCAGGAAAATGTGGAGGCCAACCCCCGCAGTTGGTTCCGGGAACCCAACGGCACGGGGCCCTTCCACCTCAAGGAATACGTGGTTGGCGAGACGCTGGTCCTGGGACGCAACGAGCACTTCCACCTGGGATCGCCCAGGCTCGAAGAGGTGAAATTCATCCTCAGCGGCGGCACCTCGCTGCTCATGTACGAAAACGACGAAATTCACGTCGCGGGCGTGGGGCTGGCCGACCTGGACCGGCTCAGTGATCCAAGCAACGACCTCTACCCGGAGCTTCGCACGGCGCCCGCATCTTTCAGCGTCAACTATATCGGCATGAACGTAACCGAGCCGCCGCTGGACGACGTCAAGGTGCGGCAGGCGCTCAATCTGGCCATCGACAAGCAGGAAATCGCCTCGATCGTATTGGGCGACCTGGTTGATCCCGCCGACGGAATACTGCCGCCCAATTTCCCGGGCTACGACGAGGGCGTGCAAGGCTACGAGTTCGACCCCGTCAAGGCGCAGCAATTGCTGGGCGAGTCCAAGTACGGAGATGACCTGGCGAACATCCCCCCTATCACCATAACCACACCGGGCAACTTTGGGGCCAACGTCAGCCTGGATATGGAAGTCATACTCCAGATGTGGGAGCGAAACCTGGGGATAACCGCTGAATTCCAGCAGACGGAGTACGCCACCTTCCTGAAGGACCTGCACAGGGGAAGATTCCAGATGTTCGACATCGGCTGGATTGCCGATTATCCGGACCCCGAGAATTTCCTGGACATCTTGTTCCACAGCGAGAGCACCAACAATCACACCCACTACAGCAACCCTGAAGTGGACGACCTGCTGATGCGGGCCAGGGTAGAGACGGACACCACGGCGCGTTACGACCTGTACAACCAAGCGGAGCAGATGATTCTCGATGACGCTCCCTGGGTGCCGCTCTGGTTCGACGGCGAGAGCAAGCTGTTGGTCAAGCCGAACGTCCACGACTACCTGCTGCCGCCGCTGATCATTCCTCGTTACCGCTACATTTATCTGACGGACGAGTAGGCGGGGGTCGAGAAGCTGTGTCGTCTTACGTCCTGCGCCGGCTCATGTGGCTGCCCATCATACTGTTCGTCGTGTCGTTCGTTACCTTCATCCTGGGCAGGTACGGGCCGGGCGATCCGGTTCAGGTGCTTATGGGCCAGCACAACAACCCTGCCGTTGTTGAGCGGATCAGGGAGCAACGTGGCCTGAACGACAACATTTTCGTGCAGTACGGCCGCTACATCGGGAACGTCGCCCGCGGGGACTTCGGCGAGAGCTACAAGTACAGGGGCCGCACAGTCACCGAGTTGCTCAAGGCGAAAATGTGGGTGTCGGCCCAGTTGAACATCGCTGCGATGATCCTTTCCGTTAGCTTGGGAATCTCCATAGGCCTGTTCGCCGCCCTCAAGCAGGGCTCGCTCTGGGATACCGCGGCGGTGATGATGACGCTCTCGTGGCAGTCAGTGCCCGTCTTCCTTACCGCTCCGGGGCTGCTGTGGGTGTTTGCCTGGAAACTTGGGGTGCTGCCCACCCACGGGTGGGACGGCTTCTTTTCTACCAGCATCATTCTGCCGGCGGTCGCAATGGGCATCCCTGGCGTGGCTATCGTTGCGCGCTTGACCCGCGCCAGCACGTTGGAGGTGATCAGCCTCGACTACGTTCGCACCGCACGGGCCAAGGGGCTGCCCGAGATGATGGTTAGGCGGAGGCACATTCTGCGCAACGCCATGATCCCGGTCGTCACCTCGCTGGGCCTTTCGCTGGCGGGGATAGCGTTCACCTCGTTTATCGTGGAGCGGTTCTTTGGGATTCCCGGGGTAGGAAACCTGCTCATCGAGTCCATTTTCGCCCGGGACTACCCGATCATAGACGGCGTGCTGCTGATTGGCACAACGATGTTCGTTATGGTCAACCTGCTGATAGACCTGGTATACCCTGTTCTGGATCCTCGCATCAGGCTGGGGCAGGGCAATGTTGCATAGCGAAAGCGCCAATGTTCTTGGTGGAACGACACACTGGCGGGGACGAAACTACCTGACCATCTCCCTGCGCCGGCTGTTGGCCAACAAGATTGGCGTGGCCTGCCTGACTATAATCCTGCTGATGTACGGGGCCGGGATTCTCGCCCCTGTCGTGACCCCCCACGGCTATAACGACCAGAACCTGGCCAACGTCAAGCAGTCGCCGAGCCTGACACATCCCTTCGGAACCGACCGGCTGGGTCGCGACATTTTCACCCGCGTCATTTATGGCCTGCGCACCACCGTCATCCTGACCGTGGTCACGCTGACGACCGGCACGCTGGCTCTCGGCATAACGTTGGGGCTGCTGGCCGGCTATTTCGGCAGGTTGACCGACACGATAATCATGCGGGTCGGAGAGATCACCACCTCTTTCCCAGACATTTTCCTCGTGCTGATCATCGTCCTCACGGTACGTCCGCCCATGGTGGAGTGGCTGCGGGGAGTTGAGGACACGCTGGGCATTCATATTGTGCACCTGGGGATAGCGGACTACTTCGCGCTGTCACTGGGCCTGGCGCTGTTTTCGTGGTTCGGGATGGCCCGTCTAGTCAGGGGGCAGGTGTTGCAGGCGCGAGAGGAGCAATACGTCGACGCTGCCCGCTCCATCGGGTGCCGGACTCCCCGTCTGCTTTTCCGCCACCTGCTGCCCAACGTCAGCGGCCCGATAATTGTGCTGGTGTCGGCTTCGCTGGGAGGGATTGCCGGAGCGGAGGTGTTTCTCAGCTTCCTCGGGATCGGGATTCAACCGCCCGTGCCCAGCCTGGGGTTGATGATCTATGCAAACGGCAGCCTGTCGGTCCTCAGGACCAACCCGCACCTGCTGATGTACCCGGTGGGGACCCTTGCCATTCTCCTCTTCACCTTCAGCCTGCTGGGCGACGCGGTGAACGACGCTTTCAACCCGAGGGCGCGCTAACTTTCCTCCAGCTCCATTTCGCCGCTGCTCACTTTGTATCATTACGGACGCGGCGGGCGACTACGATATCCTGATGACCGGCTACGGTTTCAACATAGCCGACCACGACGATTGCGTAGTTGACATTTACGGCCCAGCAAGCCGCAACTGGAGTCGCTGGAGGAGCTGCCAGCCCCTCAACCTGCTTGACCAGCAGTCCCGGGAATGGGAGCCCTGCAATCGCTGGCGATTGTGGCGAGCGCCTGGATCCCTGTGATGGGCGACCTACTGGCAGTTGCCTTGGCCATCATGTTCGTAAATCTGGCCACGGACGTGATCGACGTCTGGCCGGGCCAGAGGCTGCGCGGTTCCTGGCAAGTGATCGACCTTGGCTGCCTGCAAACTGAGCGTCAACACCATTGGCGGTCAGTCCTTTCTTCGGAACCTCCGAAGGAAGGGGATACCTGCCAGGGACAGGGGTGTTGCCATCAGTGCGAGAGCGCCAAGCCCAATGGGGGACCCGCCGGGCGGCGGAGCGGAGCAGGGAGACGATGAGCTGCCGGAGTCCTGTTCAGCGGAATCGCTCTCGGGCTCCTCTGTGGGAGCGTTCGTGGATAAAGGCTGAACGACGGTCTGGTCGCCTGACTCGTCTGATTCCTGCCCTGCGGACGATTCGCTTTCTGTTTCGGAAGACTCAGACTCCTGATCTGCTGATGCGGGCTCGGAACTGTCCTCGGGATCCTGGGATTCGGCAGCGCTTTTCATCTGCTCTTCCAGTTCCTCCGGGGACGGAAGCGGTTCCAGTCCCAGGGAGACCCGCCAAGCGCTGTCCATACCGTGCTGGTCCAGTCCGTATACCTGCATCAATGCGATGTCTATGTCGTTGCTCCTTCTGACGACTTCAAACAGCTCGGAAATCCGGTCCTCTCCCCACTCCCGGACCATGAAACTGACCACTGATTTTCCTTGGCCATAGGCAATGATGATGTCTTCCGGTGCCCCACTGAACGTATGCTGGAACCAGAGCGGCCTTATCCTGCGCGTGAAAATGCCGTAACGCAGTGCGGCGTCGTACTCATCTGTCTTGTCGATGTTGCCGTATTCTGCCAGTCCCTCGTTCAGCCAGGCGGGGACGGCCGCCGCCGTTCCACCGGCCGCTTCGGCCACCAGCAGGTGCGTAAACTCGTGGGAAGTGGTTCCGGTTACTGTGGGGTCGAAGCCGTGGACCAGCAGGACTCGCTCGTCGGAAAAAGCCATGCCCTGTGCCTGCAGGTCCTCGGAAACGGTCTGGGAGCGGAAGGGCAGCGCCATGACCATGTGGCGGTAGTTGTTGTAGGTAACAATCCGCAGGGGATCGGTGGGTGCTATGCCAAGTACCGGCACCATCCGGTCCATGGTCTGCTTGGCGGCATCTAGGATAATACGGGCTCGCTCCTCGACATATTCGCTGTAGTAGTAGACGGTGATCAGGCCGTCCGAGACTGTGAGCCACTGGAACCTGATGTCCTCGTATACGAAGTCGGTCTCATCGGTGCGAACCACTCCGCCGGCCTTGTCCCGTACCTCGAAGTAGTAGGAAATTTTGGTGCCGGGCGGAAAATAGTCGCTCCCCGATGCGGGCAGCAGGGTGTCGCCGGAGATACTCTCCGCGGGTTCCAGGTCAATGCCTCTGTAAGAGCTGCGGCCCTTCTCGTCGGCCTTCTTGATGAAGACCCGTACTTCATCAACGATGCCTTCACTCTCCGCGGCAACTTTGAACAAGATGCCGTCGGGGAATTGACTTAGCGCCGTTGCCTCTGTCACCTCGATATCGCCCCCCTCAGCCAGGGCGATCGAAGAACTGGTCAGTGCGGCAATAGCCATGAGCAGCAGGACCGCTGCCAAGCGAAGTTTTTTCGTCATCGCTTTCCTCTCGATTTCGTCGAGTTTACTACAACGCGGGCGGGCAGTGTGTCATCGCCGACTGCGCCATTCGTGATCGGCGGCCGGGCAGGGCAATCGCGTCTTAATCGCCGAAGGTCCTATAAGTCGTCATTCCCGCGCAAGCGGGAATCCAAACCCCCGTCAACCCTCGCACCCGGAACCAAAGGAGGCACTGCCACTGCCACTCCCATATCCACCGACATCAGACCAATTTTGTGTGCTGACAAATAAGACGCGATTGCCCTGGGCGGCCGGGAAGTCTGCTTGACTGCAAAATTTCCGTTACCTACAATCAAATTCCGGAAAATTCCTGCTCGCCAAGGCTGTGTCGATGTCCGATGCAGGCGGGGAGGCCTCATTGCAGACTGCAGATTAATGTTGGTGTTTGATAAATGGCGATTAGAGTAGGCCGGGTAATTCAACTGAGCTTCGAGCCCTTCTACATCGATATGGAACGGCGCGGGGTGCAATTGGTGGACATCGGCCTGAACGAGGTGGCGGAAGCTATGAAGGAGGGCGAGATCGACGGCGGCCCCGTCCCCCTGACCGACAGTTTTGAAATGGACGGTTATGCGTCCCCCGTGGCCGGATTCTGCCTGTCGTCTGCAGCCCGTTCCGGCAGTAACCTGTGCTATTCCCGTGTCCCCATTGAGGAACTGAATGGAGGGCGCATTGCTCTCTCCGACGTCGACCCGACCACGGTCCAACTGCTGCAGGTGCTCCTGGCAAAGAAGTACGAGTTGGGCACCCCTGAACTGGTGCAGACCGCCGATGAGCACGACGCTCTCTTAATCTCGGGAGACGCTGCCCTGCGCCGCCGGCGGGGCATGCGCGGATATCCCCACCGGTACGACCTTGGAGACGAGTGGCACCGGTTCGCCGACCTCCCCTTCGTCTTTGCCCGATGGATGCGCCGGAGCGATATGGAACATCGGGACGCCATGCTCCTCGAGGACACGCTTTATGTTGGGCTGGAAGAGGGCGTGGACAGCCTGTTCCATCTCTCCGACCCGCGGGAAAACCTGCTGATGCTGGCCCGCGACGTGATGGAATACATCATCGGATACCGCTACTTCGTCGGGTTGTCTGAGCAGAAATCCATGAATCTCTTCCGCAGCTATAGAGACCAGGTGGTTGCCTCCTAGAGAAACGGAGGAATATTAACCGCAGCCGGAGGGGCGCCCCGTGGTAAGAGTGGTTGACTGCTGTTACGAATCCACGGGGCGCCCCGGTTTCATATGCGACTTCTCGCCTCCCCGTTCCGGCAGCATCACCGAGGCCCGCCGGGCCGACATTCCCGCCGACTTCATCTCCGTCGCCTACAACCCCGGGCGGACGGTGCGTACGAACTCCGCCATGCTGGCCGCCGCCATCCGGCAGGAAACTGGCAAGGAGACCATCTTCACCCTCGCCACTCGCGACATGAACCGCCTGGCGGTCCAGTCGATACTTCTGGGGGCGCAGATGCTGGGACTGGAAAACGTCGTGGTTGTCCAGGGCGACCCGTTCAGCGAACGGGACCTGGAACTGACCAAGGCCGTTGACGACTACTGGCCCACGGCGCTGATAGCTGGAATCCAGGCGATGAACGATGGAGTGGACTTCCGGGGCAGTTCGCTACGGGAGCCAACAACCTTCTGCATCGGCGCCACCTTCGACCTGGGGCGCGGTATCGACGGCGAGGCGACCCTGGCTGCACGAAAGGTGGAAGTAGGGGCGCACTTCCTGATATCACAGCCAATCTTCGAGCCAGACGACGCCCAGAGATTTCGCGACAGCTACGAACGGCAGACCGGCGCGCCGCTATCCATCCCGGTGTTCTACGGACTGCAAATACTGGAGCAGGGCGGCGTCCTGTTCAGCTCGATCCCTGACGGCGTGCGGGAGGAACTGAACGCGGGCCGTTCCGGCGTAGACATCGCCGCAGAGATGTACCAACGATTCCAGGAGGCCGGTCTACATAACGTGTACCTGATGCCACCCATCCGCCGAGGCGGCGCCCGCAACTACGAAGCAGCCCGCGACTTCTTGGCGCGGGTGGTCAGCGAGTTTCCCAGCATATAGAAGCCGGCCACCATCGACAGGATAGCTAAGGCCGGCGTGGCCCATACCCACCAATTCGTCAGCTGGTCGCGCGTACCCGCAATCATATTGCCCCAGGATGGCGTTGCTGGGCTCACGCCTAACCCCAGGAAGGAAATGATGGATTCCAGGATAATCAAGAAGCCCATTTGCGAAATAAACAGGGCTGGAAGCGCAGCAGCTACTCGTGGAATCAAAAACCGGATGCTACTTTGGAAGTCCGATGGCCCATTTCCTCCATGCGTTGTGTAATCAAGTCCAGGGGTCTCAGGGAGCATCACCTTGCGACGAATCGCCTTGATGTACCGAGGCCAAGTTACCAACCCCATGATGATAATCAGATTAATCAAGCCCGCCCCGCTGGAAGCAAGCAAGATTATGGCGACCCACAGACAGCACAGCAACCAGGTCAGCGGTCTTATCAGACGGGGAATGGTAATGTCGAATATCCTGTCCTTGGGACCGCGCCAGTAACCGGAAATAAAGCCCAAGGCTGTCCCCAACCCTCCGCCGATAGCCAAGGCGCCCGCGGCAACTATAAGGGAGCTTCGGGCGCCGTATACCAGCCGAGACCAGACGTCCCGGCCCAAGCGGTCCGTCCCTAAAGGATTAGACAATGCCCCACCTTTCTGCCAGAGGGGTGGAGTGTTCCCTGCTGATACGCCGATCTCGTGGGGGGAGGAGGAAGTTACCAGGGGGGCAAGGATAGCCGCCAATACGAAGAGGGAAACTATCGCTAACCCTGCCGCTCCTCCCATTGTCGATGCCTCTTGCGGAACTGTCTGTGCTCCCTACGGTTGGCAGGCTCCCTACGGGCTCCACGGCACCGGCGCGAGGCTGTCCAGCGGGTCGGTGACCACGTCCACCACCGCGGGACGGCCCGAGGCGAGGGCCTGCTCCAGCGCGCTCTGGATGTCGCCAGGGCGCTCGACCCGGATGCCGAAGCAGCCGATGGACTCCGCCACCGCCGCAAAGTTGGTGTCGGTGAAGCTCCACAGCTCCTCAGGATGCCCGCCCTCCATGCCGGCATAGGCCCGATGGTCGCCGCGCTGGTCCTGGCTGAGGGCGCTGTTGTTGTTGATGACGAAGACCACGTTGATGTTGTTGCGCACCGCCGTTTCCAGCTCAGCGATGTGATACCAGAAGCCGCCATCGCCGCTGAAGCACAGCACCGGCCGGTCGGGCAGGGCGCACTTGGCCCCCATCGCCGCCGACAGTCCCCAGCCCAGCGACCCGGCGCAGCGAATGAATTCCTGATTCGGGTGGTTGAAGTCGATCATGCTGCCGGTCCAGATGCCGGCGTGGCCTGTATCGGCGACCAGCATCGCGTCGGATGGCAGGAACTGCGTGATCTCGTTGCACAGCCGCTCGGGGATGATCGGGATCGCCTCTGAGTTGACACGGGGTGCCACGTCGTCGCGCCACTCCTGCACCAGCTGCTGGGCCCGGGCCACCCAGTCAGCGCGCCCGCCGATGGGCTCCAGGGCCTCGATCATCCGCCGCAGGGTGGCCTTGGCGTCCCCGTGCATCGCCACCTGTGCGGGGTAGGTTCGGCCAAGTTCGCTCGGGTCGATGTCGATCTGGATGACCGGCGTGCCGGGCGTCGGGACACGCCACTCATTGGTGACCTGGCTGCCCGTGTGACTGCCGATGTAGAAAACCAGGTCGGCCTCGTTGACGACACGATTGGCGCACCAGCGGGAGTAGGACCCGACCACGCCAACGGCCAGCGGGTGGTTATCGGTGATGGTGCCCTTGGCGTTCAGCGACGTGGCCACCGGGATGTTCAGCATCTCGGCCAGCTCCACGACCTCCTGCTGCGCCCCCGACGCCGTTACTCCCCCACCGGCCACGATCACCGGACGCTGCGCCGAGGTCAGCGCCCGCGCTGCCGCCCGCACGCTCTCCGGGTCTGCCTCGGGCCGGAACGCCGGACGCTGGGCAAAGGTGGCCTCGAACATCACCTCCAGTTCCGCCTCGGCCTCGGTGGCGTAGTCGCCGGACATGCCCTGTATGTCCAGATGCACCGGCGCTGGGGCCCCGGTGGTCGCCTCGCGGAAGGCCTGCCGCAGCAGGTGGGGCAGTTGCTCGGCGTTGTCCACGACCGCGCTGAACTTCGTTACCGACGCGAAGGGCTTGGAGTGCTCGATTTCCTGGTAGGCGTTCCTGTACTGCTCGTCGCTGCGCTTGTGGCCCGTCAGGGCGATGACCGGCGACAGCCCGAGATAGGCGTCCTGCAGTCCGGCGGCAAGGTTGGCCGCGCCCACCGACTGCGCCATGCAGATGCCTGGCTTGCCCGAGGCCCGGGCGTATCCGTCGGCCATGTAGGCGGCGGCCTTCTCGCCGTGGGTTATGACTCTCTTGATGCCGATCAGGTCCATCTCGGCCAGCGCGCGGCGCAGAATCGCCGGCACCAGGAATACGTGGGTAACTCCATAAGCCTTGAACGTATCTGCCATGAATTTAGCGCCTGTCATTCGCGCCATATCTATTCTCCCAAACTGGCCCCTCCGCTGAACGAGAGGGGGAAAATTGTTCCGGGATTATACCCAAGCAAGCGTGAGCGCACAAAAAGACCCGGCCTGTGGGAGGCCGGGTTCGACTTTGCCGAGTGGTGAGTCGCCGCTAAATGGCCCTCGCCCGGTAAATTCGCGGAATGAGCTCTTGGCCGGCTGGATCCACCATGAGACCGAATATTTCCAGAGTGGTGGCTCCGACCAGGTACTGTTCCTCGGGGCCGAAGATAATCGGGCAATGCCAGTCCATATCGTCTATCAGGATTCGAGCCATTCCGTAGCCCATTTCCCTGACCCCACCGTCGGCAAATGTCCAGCGGTCGTGCGTGCGCGGCTCTATATGCAGGCGGGTAAGCAGGGATTCCGGCAGCATGGTGTGGGCGGCCCCTGTGTCAACCAGGACATCCTGTATCGTGGTGAAGTCGCCTCCGGAGGGATGTCCCACGCCGATATCAATTAGTATGTTGCCCACGAATTGCTCCGAAGAGGCCGGTTCGAGACCGACCTCCAGAGAACCAGTTTAACATCTGATAGTTCAGATGCCCCGCTCCTCGAACACCTCTTTGGCGACCCGGGCGGCGTTGGCGGCGGTGGGCCAGCCGCCGTAGAAGGCCATGTGGCAGATGATCTCCGAGATCTCCTCCTTGGTAACCCCGTTGTCCAGCGCACGGCCGAGGTGGCCACGGAGCTGATCGGTGCGGTACAGAACGATCAGGCTGGAGACTGTGATCATGCTGCGGTCCCGCTTGGACAATCCGGGCCGTTCCCAGACATCGCCAAACAGAACGTCTGCACTCAGTTCTGCCAGCTTGGGTGAAATCTCGGCCATAACGCTGCGTGCGGTAGTCATTGTTTTACTCCTGTTTATTTTGCGTTCGCTTTCGGATTACTGCAGGGTATTCCTGACCCGGTCAGGCAAGCACGCCCGGCCCCCAGGTGTGTCCGAACTGGGCGCGCTCGACTCGATGGCCGGTGAAGTCGGATGCCCTGATCTCCGCCAGCCAGAGGGCGGCATCCCGGATGGTTTCCGGCGGGTCCATGGGTATGCCCTCGGTACCCAGCCAGTGCCCCCGGCGGTTCATCCAGGTATCCACCTTGCCGGGGCTGAGGACGTTGACCGCAATGTCGTGCTCACGCACCTCCTCGGCCAGGCTGGCGTAGGCCCGGTCAAGGGCGGCCTTGGTCATCGAGTAGCCGACCCGCCCAGGACGGTAGCCTTGGGAGGCGCCGGAAGTGATGCAGAATATGGAACCACCGCTCTTCTGCTCGATCATCGCGGGGAGCGTGTATTTGCACAGCAGGATCGGGCCGCGAATGTTGGTCGCCAGGGCCCGGTCCAGCAGGTCCTCATCCATTTCGGTGATGGGGGACTCGCAGTCGATGCCCGCGTTTGACACCACTACGTCTATGCGGCCGAAGTGCTTCAACGTCTCGCTGACCAGCGTCTTCAGGTCGTCCGCAGAGGTAACGTCGCACTGCACCGGCAGGGCCTCCCCTCCGGCGGCTGCGATTGCTCGGGCCGTGTCACGAATGTCCCCGGCGGCGTACTCGGGCCAATCCGACTGGGCCGAAACGTCGCTGGTGGTGCGTGATGCCACCACCACCTGCGCCCCTGCCGCACCGTAGGCCAAGCAGATCTGACGGCCGATGCCGCGGCTGCCGCCGGTGACTATGGCTACCTTGCCCTGCAGGGACATCAGGAAGTTGGCTTGAAATAAGGAATGGTAATGTTGTCGTCCAAGGACTGGAAAACCACCTCTACGGCCATCCCTACCTTGATGCTCTCCGGATCGGGATCGCACTCGACCAGGTTGGACGGCATTCGCGGCCCCTCCTCCAGCTCAACGATCACTGGAACGTAGGGAGAGCGTTCGCGGAAGGGAGGCGTGGGCCCCCGGTGCACAATGGCGAAGGTGTGGATGATCCCCTTCCCGCTGCTCTGGATCCAATTGGTGTCGCGGGAAAAGCAGCCGGGGCACATGTCACGGGGATAGAAGTAGGCCGTGTCGCAGGCGTTGCAGTGCCGCAGCCAAAGCTCTCCTTCCTTGCATTTCTCGAAATAGAAATCCGATTCGGGCTGGGGCGTGGGTGCCGGAATCGGGGGCGGCGACTGCTGTTGAGTCATCGCAAATCTCCTTGCAAATTGACCAGCGGAATCGGGCCTCCTCGGGCCCGGTCGAACGTCCCCAAGAATACGCAGACAGCCCGCACCCGTCAAGAAAGCCCCGCCTCGCCGCAGGCCCATTCAAATGCTCCCTCATCCTGTTAACCAAGCAGCCATTCCCGCACTGCTCCTTCATACCGCGCACCCCTCCACCTCTCCCGCCGAAGTCCCAAACCCAGCGAATGCAGACGCGAGAATCTACTGCCCAAAATCGACCGCCCTGCCGCAAACCGTCGGGTCGGGTTTCAAACCCGTCCTAGTACTACAAGACGAGTTCAGGGTGGCGGCTCCATCCTGCCTTCACAGCGGGCGGAGCGGCGTCTCTCGTGGGAACGGCGAGCCCGTTCGTTGCGTAGCTGCGTATCCTCCAGCCACAACAGCAATTGATCGGGCCCGAACTGCTCCCGGGGTAGCATCTCACGCACCACCCGGTACACCTGCGGTCTCGTGATCCGGGGCATCTTTTTCCCCCCAATCCTGCTGCAGGCCCAGCAGGAACGCTCCTCCCAGCAGGCACATGGCTATGTGGTGATGCCACCCTGCCCAGCTGCGGGTCTCGTATTCGTCCAGCCCCACGTCGCCCTTCTCAGTCTCGAACTCCGTTTCAATGCGCCACCTGGACCCACCCACGTAGGCCAGAGTCTCCAAGGTTGTGTCCTCAGGAGCGTTGGACAGGTAGTAGCGAGGCTCGCTGCCGTCCAGGTTCCGGCGCCAGACGGCCCACAGCTCCTCGCCGGGCTTGCGCCTCCTGGTGGCCCGCACCCGCTGGGCACTGAACCGGTAGGTGCGCGGCCCCTGGCTTCCCTGGGCCACCGTTATCTCCCGCCAAGCCTCATCCGGCAGTTCATCACCGCGCTGCTCCATGGTCCGGCGCTGCCCATCCCGCAGCCTGGGTTTGCGGGGGCGCCCGAAACCTGGATATTCCGTACTGGTCCAAGCCGGGTCCAATGGCCAGACCGTGGTGCCGCCCGGAACGTCCAACACGTAGCGCATCCCCAGGGCCGCCAGTCCCTCCCGGAAGGTCGGCGACATCCCGAAGGCGTCGTCTCCGGCAACCCACTCGGCCCTGAGGTAGCCCAGCTCCAAGACCCGCTCCAGCAGCTCCAGGGCCAACTCCGTCTTTGACCGGTAGTTCCGCCGGTCCTCCGGCACACCCGCCGCAGCACACCGGTCCTGGTCGGAGGTCCAACTCTTGGGCAGATACAGCCGTTTGTCCACCAACGCCCGGCCCAGCGGGCTGACGTAGGCCAGGAACATCCCACCCTGGCAGTTGGCCACCTTGCCCAGCCTGCCGCAGTACTGCCGGGCCACTCCCGCCGATTTCCTGCCCTGCTTGGGGAAGTCGCTGCCATCGAACACCCACACCGCCTCCGGGTGTCCCAGCCTGGGGGCCAAGTATTCCTGCAACCGCCCTATGACTGTCTCATCGGACCACCGGGCCTCGGTGAGAAAGCGCTGCATCGCCCGGGCCGAGATGCCCACCGATTCCGAGAGATTCTCGGCGTTGCGCCGCTCCTGGTCCTGCACCAGCAGCGCCTGAAGGTAATTCCCGCTGTGCTCCCGCCACTGCTTGCGGCCGAAGGAGGCCGCAAAGAAGGCCTGGAATTCCTGAAGGCTGTCGTAGACCCGCTCGAAGCTCGCCGCATCCATCACCCAAACCACCCAACATCATCTGTCCAACCATCCTACCAGACAACCCGTCGTTGTAGTACTAGGTCCCTCCCACAAACGTCGCAAACCCAGCGAAGTCAGGCCGGCGATCCAATGCCCCAAAACCGCCCACACCACTGAACCCACCGCAGGGGCGCACAGCCGCCCTCCCCGACCCCATCCCGCCAGAGTCCCAAACCCCAGCGAATGCAGACGCGAGAATCCACTGCCCAAAATCGCCCGCCCTGCCACCAATCGTAGGGGCGGGTTTCAAACCCGCCCCTACACCACTGCCCTCCGTCCCTCCGGCGCAGGCCCGCACCCCCAATCGTCATTCCCGGACCCCCATTCGTCATTCCCGCGGAAGCGGGAATCCAAACCCCCGTCACACCCGCAAGAGCGAGGGCCGGTCCCGAATTCCACGGCCCCAACCCCAACCGTCACTCCCACCCCGAATCGTCACTCCCACCCCGAATCGTCATTCCCAAACCCCCGAATCGTCATTCCCGCGGAAGCGGGAATCCAAACCCCCGTCACACCCGCAAGAGCAGGGGCCGGCTCTGAAATCCACGGCTCCAACCCTCTGGTCAAGGCCGCTCCAAAATTGCTGACACTTGCCCCTTTACAAGCCTCATGACACATCTCTAGCCTGAATACATCGATATGCAGAGTGCCCGTAGCGGCGGGCCGTGTGCTAGCCCAGGAATCCAAATGCCCCGCTTTGACAGGAGAAAATAAGATGTACCGTCGCGGAGTCAGTCTCGCCTCTGTCCGTCGCCAGGTGGATGCCCTTAAGCGCAAATTCGCCCCCGAGCTCGCCATCATCCGGCTCAGCCGCGTCGCCAATGAGATCACCGAACTCTGGCACATCGCCATTGCAAACAAGCAGCCCAAACCCGACCCCTACTCCTGCGTCCGCAGGGTTGCCGACGCCGGCTTCCGGCTCAACACTTATATGGCCTTCGAGAAATACCTCCAGCGGTGCATCGACGATGATAGACGTCCTGTAATAAGGGGAATCATCACCACCCTGCTCCCCTGGTCCGCCAATTGTCCTTGGCTGAACAACCTGGAACGCAATATCCCCGGCACCGCCTGATCCCCTCTCCCGGTGGGCCTGCCACACCACGGGGCCGCCCTCAACGCTCGGAAATGACCGGAAATGAGCGGGAATAGCGAAATTTTCAGCACCCGACCGCCATCACCGTCGCTGCCCACGGTCACCCCCATCGCTACCAACCTTCATCACCGTCGCTGCCCACCGCCACCCCCGGCACCCAACCGCCATCCCCGCGAAAGCGGGGATCCAAACCCCCGTAACCCCGGCAGATGCCACCCAGGGCCACCCAAAACGACCGTAACCCACCCCAAACCCGAACAAGGAGGCTGACCAAATGCTCCAGAAACTCGCCCTCCGCTTGCCGGGACCACGGGGCCGCCACTCAACGTTCGGAAATGCTCGGAAATGATCGGGGATAGCAAATTTTTTCAACACCCAACCGTCATCCCCGCGATCTTTCGTCATCCCCGCGCACCCAACCGTCATCCCCGCGAAAGCGGGGGCCCAAACCCCCATAACCCACCCAATGACAGGAAATGTCAGGGAATGTCAGCGATTTCCATACCCCTGACACCAAGCAGACCCCAACCCGACAACCCAACCGCAACCCACACCGGAAGGAGGATCACACCCAACAGCCCTCAGCACCCAACCGTCATCCCCGCAACTCAAACCGCCCCCCCCCCCCCCCCGCCCAACCGTCATTCCCGCGAAGGCGGGAATCCAAACCCCCGTCACACCCGCAAGAGCAAGGGTCGGTACCGAAATCCACGGCCCCAACACCTCTGTACAGGCCCGCAACCCAAAATTGCTGACAGTGGCCCCTTTACAAGCCTCATGACACATCTCTAGCCTGAATACATCGAAACACGACACACTCTGCGCCAGCGACCGCATGCGACAGGAGAAATGAACATCTACCGTCTCGGAACCACCCTCGCCTCCATCCGCAGCCAAGTGGATTCCCTCAAGCGCAAGTTCGCCACAGAACTGGCCGTAGTTCACTTGCGCCCCCTACGCCGACGAATACTGCGACCAGTGGGAGCAATCCGTGGCCGCGGTCCACACCCCGCCGGACCAAGTGGGCTCGTGCCCAGGCCTGTCGGCCTCATAACCTCCCGAAGATCCGCCTTTACTACGTCATAGCGGCAAAACATCGGCGCCCTGCCGTGAAAGATGACCCACCCAAATGCTCGGAAATGCTCGGAAATGAGCGGAAAATTAAAGTTCTTGGAGTCTGCATCCGCGTTGGCCGGAAGGGAGTGAGACTCTGTAGAACGGATGCTTGGCCACCCTCGACGGAACCTACTCACGCTGACCTACTTCTGGCGAGAGGCGGAACCATTCAAGGGTCCGCCTTGCCGAAGCCAGCCACTTCCGCTACTTTCGCCAGATCAACCCGGCAACGGAGGACGGACAATGCGAATCGCGGTAATGGGCGCGGGCAGCGTCGGCGGATACCTCGGCGGGATGCTGGCAAGGGGCGGGCACGAGTTGTCCCTGATTGTACGGGGCGCGCACCTGTCCGCGATTCGCGACCATGGCCTGAAGGTGGTTCGGGACCATGAGGAGTTTACGGTCAACTGCGCCGCCACCGACGAACCCAGGGACGTCGGCCCGGTTGAATTGGCCCTGCTCACCACCAAGACTTACCAGAACGGCGTCTCGGTCCCGGCTATGGCCCCGATGGTCGGCCCGGAGACGACTGTGCTGTGCCTCCAGAACGGTGTCGACAGCTATGTGGGTGTTGCGGAGCGGTTCGGGGCAGAGCGAGTAATGCCCGGAGCCGTGTACATCGAGGCCGGGACCGAGGGCCCCGGAGTGGTCCGGCAGGCTGGCGACGTCGTCCGGGTGGTGTTCGGTGAGCCCGACGGATCCCTTTCCGAGCGCGGGCGGACCATAGAGGCCGCGCTCCGGTCGAGCGGCATCCCTGCGGAGTTGACGGCTGACATACGCACGGGCCTCTGGTCGAAGTTCCTGTTCATCGCCACCATGGCCGGGACCACCGCCATGGCGCGGGAGAGGCTTGCCGAGCTGATGCCCCGGCCCGAATGGCAGGAAGTGGTGGTGGCTTGCTTGAAGGAGATTGAAGCGGCGGGTCGCTCCAATGGCGTCGACTTCCCGCCAGACATCCACGAGACGACTCTGGCCTACATTCAAGAGAACCTGGATGACCTGCAGGCTTCCATGCACACCGACGTGATGGCGGAGAGGCCGCTGGAGCTGGAAACGTTCACCGGCGCAGTGGTGCGAGCCGGCCGGGCTGGCGGGGTGCCGACGCCCATAAACGATGTCATATACGCCATGCTGAAGCCTCTGGTGGACGGCACGGCGCCTTGATTCTCGCACCACAGGGCAGGGTCCTGGTGCCGTGTGGCATCCGCTGGCAAGCCCTTCCGTATCAATAAATGCCGGACTTTGACACTGCCCATTGAGGCCCTTAGCATAGGCGGGCAAACGAGCTCATTCTCTGCTTGGGCAGGAGGCGAATCCCTATGGAAGCAAGCATGGTTTCTCACATTGCGATCTGCGTCCGCGACGTGGACCGCTCCCTTGGTTTCTACCGCGACATCCTCGGGATGACGGTCGACTTCGACCAGGTGCAGGACACCACTTCCGGTGGCCTCCCCAGCATCTACCAGCACTCCCGCAAGACCCGCCGCACCACCCACGTCCGCTACGGGCCCGGCAACACCGCCCCGTCGCTGGTCCTCACCTGCCACCCCGGCGAAGACCCGGACGGCGGCCCCATCAAGCTCGACCAGGTCGGCATCAGCCACATCTCCTTTACCGTGCCTGATGTTAAGGCGCTGGCCGATGAGCTGGTCAGCAAGGGCGTCGAGCTGGCCGCGCCCCTCGAGGCGTTCACCGCTCCCGACGGCCGGGTCAGCAGCATCTTCGTCTACGACCCCGACGGCATCCTCGTCCAGTTCGACGACCACGGTTAACCGTCGCTGACGCTGCGTGAGAACCCTTGGAGGAGGGCGCACCAATGTCTGAAGCCAGTGATCAGCAGATGAGCCACGCCGACCGCCACGACCTCGACAAACTGGCTCGGTGGAAGGACGGGTTGGATGCCGCTGACGTTGAGGCCGAGGCCTTCCCGGCTTGCGCCATCTTCCTAGTGTCTCCCGATGACCGCTTGTCCCACGACATCTTCCGTCGCTACCGCACCGTGTTCGAGGAACTGGGAGGCGGGTTCCACCATCTGGTGATATTCGGACAGCACGGCGTTTCCACTACGCAGGTCGCCTTCCTGGACGAGGTGGGCTTCGTCCAGCAGAACGTGCCGCTGCTGGCCATCGCGCCAATGTCGAGTGGGCTGGAGTCCGTGTACTGCGTAGAGCTGCCCAAGGGAGATCGGGACGGCGAACTGGACGACAGCCAGACCTGGGGTCCCGTTCTGGAATCCCTGCGCGCCTCCGCCTCCAATGCGTCGCCCCTGGCGCTGAGCGACGTGGAAGGCGTGTCCACGGCAACGTTCCGGCGCGGCTCCCTCACCGGCGCGGTCGATGAGGTCTTGACCAAGCTTGGCGGATGAAGCAAAGGGTCGCACAACCCTGCGCCCCTGCTCACCCCGGAGCGTCCCCGACCGGTGCCGTTCGACGTTACATCGCCGCGTTGACGATCGCCCAGGCGCCCCATCCCACCATCAGCACGCCGGTGGCCCGGCTTACCCATTCGCCCTTCGGCGCGACCTTCTCCGCCAGCACAAAGGCCGCCAGCGCGGCGATCCAGACCAGGTTCATGATGCCTAGCACGAACAGCAGCAGCATCAGCGCCCAGCAGCAGCCCAGGCAGTAGGCTCCGTGCTCCAGGCCCATGCGCAACGCCCCCCGGGGACCGTCCCGCCACGACGTCATCAGGAACCCCATGGGCGTTCGGCACTGCGTGAGGCAGGCGTACTTCAGGGGACTCCACTGGAACACCCCGGCTACCAGCAGCAGCGCCCCGCCCAGGTAGCCACTGGTGGACGCTCCCATCATCGACGACAGCAGCGACGCCTGGTGCAGGCCCCAGTTGCCCGTTGTAGCCGCGAGGGAGAAGGCAGCCCAGACGATGACGTACCCCGCCAGGAACACCCCAGTCGGCACGTAGGGCGCCTCCCGCTCCCGCCGCTTGCGGTTGACGGCGGCGAACATCAGCAGCATGGGGCCGGCGGACGGCGCCATCATGGCGATCATCATCACCAGCCACATCACATACATCAGGCCAAAGTCCGCCCCGCTCCACGATCGCATATCGGCCATGGCCATACCCATGCCCGTTTGCATGTCGCCCATGCCCATGCCAGTCTCGGCCAGATACACAGTGTAGGCCCAGGCGATGGCCGCGATTATGATGATGGCGGCGATGACCACGACCCGGTCTCTGCGAAGCGCATGTTCCAGGGGAGAGGCGGTCGTATTGGCTGCGGTTTGAGGCTGATCGGACATCATTTCGGGGCTCCTGATCGTGCCGTCAGCTATAGGGTCTTATAGGGTCTGACTCTAACTTACAGCTTGACCCTATGTCGAGGGATGCTATAATTCACGCCGCAGGAGGTGGGCAATTTGGAAGCATTTGATTTCGTAGCTGCGAAGAGTATCGACGAAGCGGTTTCGATACTTAATGAGCATGGCGATAGGGCCAGGATAATTGCTGGCGGCACCGACATATTGGTAATGATGCGTGCGGGCCGGCGGTTGGCCGATGTAGTCATTGACGTCAAGGATATTCCCGAACTTAGTAATATGAGCTACTCAGCGGGCGGCGGTCTTAACTTGGGCGCCGCTGTGCCCTGCTACCAGATTTACCAGGATGCCGCCATCTCAGCGGCATATCCCGGCTTGGTCGACTCGGCTACGCTCATCGGTGGCATCCAGATCCAGGGCCGGGCCAGCATCGGCGGAAATGTCTGTAACGCCGCTCCCAGTGGCGATTCCATTCCCGCGGTCATCGCTCTCGGCGGGGTCTGCAACATCGCCGGTCCCAACGGCACTCGCCAGCTGGCGACTGAGGAGTTCTGCACCGCGCCCGGCCAGAATGCGCTGCAGCGGGGCGAGATGCTGGTCTCCATCGACTTTCCGGCTCCCGCGCCTAATTCCGGCGCGAACTACCAGCGGTTCATTCCCCGCAACGAGATGGACATCGCCGTCGCGGGCGTAGGCAGTTCGGTGGTCTTGGACGCCTCGGGCCAGAACTTTGTCTCCGGTCGCGTCGCGCTGGCTTCGGTAGCGCCGACTCCGGTGTTCTCGAAGGCCGCCGGCGACAGCTTGGCAGGCAAGCCGGTCTCCGACGAAGCGATTCGCGCGGCCTCAGAGTTGGCAATGGCCGACGCCAAACCCATCAACGACATGCGCGGTACCATTCGCCAGCGGATTCACCTCATCGGCGTGCTGACGCGCCGCACTCTCAATATCGCCGTAGAGCGGGCCAGGGGAGGCTAAAGCATGCCCGGAGTTGTTCACGTACAGGCAAAAATAAACGGCGAGGACACCAACTTCCTGTGTGAGCCTCGCCAGAGCTTGCTCGAAGTGCTGAGGGACGTCCTCGGCATGACCGGCACGAAAGAGGGATGCAACGACGGAAACTGCGGCGCATGCACAGTGATGCTGGATGGCCGCATCGTCGACTCCTGCCTGGTGCTGGGTGTCGAGGTCGCGGGCCGCGACGTCCAGACCATCGAGGGCATGGCATCGCCCGGTGGACTGCACCCCCTCCAGCAGTCGTTCCTTGAGAACGCCGCCCTCCAGTGCGGTATCTGCACCCCCGGCTTCTTGATAGCCTCCCGCTCTCTGCTGGAAGCAGAACCGGATGCCGACGAGGGCCGTATCCGCCACTGGCTGGCAGGCAACCTCTGCCGCTGCACCGGCTACGACAAGATCGTGCGTGCTGTGCTCCAGGTCAGCACCACCTCCAACAAGTAGTCGAACCAGGTCCTGGGGATCATACAGGTAAACAGAAAGGCGGCCCCGCGAGGAGCCGCCTTTCCGGTATAACGGCCCATGCGCCTCCGGCCGTAAGAGGGCATTTTACGATCACATTACTAGAGGTGGACGAGCAGTGACTTCTTCCAATCAAGTTCTATCCGAAGTGGATTACAATATCGTCGGTAAGCGCCCGATACGTCCCGACGGCGTCGACAAGGTCACCGGGCGCGCGCAATATGGCGCCGACGTGAAGCTGACGGGGCTGCTGGCGGCGAGGGTCCTACGGAGTCCTCACCCCCATGCCCGCATCCGCTCCATCGACACCAGCAAGGCTGAGGCGCTGCCGGGAGTCAGGGCGGTCATCACCGCCAGGGACCTGCCTTTTGCTTCGCTGAGCAAGGAGGAGCTGGGGGGAGACTACGGGCGGCTGAAGTTCGCCTCCGACCATATGATGGCCAGCGACAAGGCCCTGTTCAAGGGGCATCCTGTGGCTGCCGTGGCCGCGGTCAACACCCACGTGGCCGAATCGGCTCTGGCACTGATCGAGGTCGATTACGAGGTCCTGCAGGCCGTAGTCGATGTCCGCGAGGCCATGAAGGACGGCGCCCCGCTGCTGCACGAGGAGCTCCGCACCTCCGCTATGGGCGAGATTGCCGACAAGCCCAGCAACGTGGCAGCGCATCTCAGCTACGAAAAGGGGAGTGCCCAGGAGGGCTTTGCCGAGGCCGACGTTGTGATCGAGCGGGAGTTGAACACTGCCTCAGTGCACCAGGGTTACATCGAGCCGCACAACTCCACAGCCTTCTGGAACGCTGACGGACAGCTGAACGTCTGGACCAGCACCCAGGGCTCCTTCGCCGCCAGGGCTGCGGTGGCCGACGTGCTGCGGATGCCTGTGTCCCGGGTCAAGGTCACTCCAATGGAGATCGGTGGCGGCTTCGGAGGGAAGATCACTGCATACTTGGACGCCATTACCGCCCTGCTTTCCAGAAAGGCTGGCGCTCCGGTTAAGCAGGCCATGACTCGTTCCGAGGTATTTGAGGCTTCCGGCCCGGCCCCTGGTTCCTGGATGAGAGTCAAGGTTGGTGCCAAGAACGACGGTAAGTTGACCGCCGTGGAACTGGAAGTGGCCATGGATGCCGGCGCCTATCCCGGCTCGCCGGTTATGCAGGCCATGACCTGCGCCTTCGCCTGTTACGACGTGGAGAACGGCAAGGTCGACGGATACGATGTGGTGGTCAACAAGCCCAAGACCTCCGCCTATCGCGCCCCGGGCTCGCCCCAGGCCGCCTTCGGTGTGGAGACAGTGATGGACGAGTTGTGCCAGCAGCTCGGCATTGATCCCATCGAATTCCGCCTGCTCAACGCGGCCAAAGAAGGCACTCGCCGCATCGAGGGACCGGTCGCCCGCCGTATCGGCCTGGTGGAGTGCCTGGAGGCCGCCCGGGACCACGCCCACTACAAGGCCTCTGTGGAAGGCGAAAACCGCGGGCGTGGAGTGGCCGCAGGCTTCTGGATGAACCGTGGATTCCAGTCCAGCTGCGTCATCACCGTCAACTTCGATGGTACTATCAGCTTGATTATGGGCTCGGTGGACATCGGCGGCACCCGCGCCTCCATAGCCCAGCAGGCCGCCGAGACCTTGGGCATCGCTTACGAAGATGTAAAGCCGACGGTGGTGGACACCGATTCTATCGGCTTCACCATGGTTACTGGTGGCAGCCGCACCTCCTTCGCCACCGGCATTGCCGCCATCGAGGCCGCAGAGTCGGTGAAGGCTCAGATGGTGGCCCGTGCCGCCAAGATCTGGGACACCTCCGAAGATGACGTCGAATATGTCGATGGAGTAGTGCGCCACAAGTCCGACCCTGAGCTCCGGCTGGGCTTCAAGGACTTGGCCCGTCAACTGGCCGGCACCGGCGGAACCATTGCCGGACAGGCCAACGTCGACCCGCCTGGTGAGGGTAATTCCTACGCCGTTCACATCGCCGACGTAGAGGTCGACCCTGACACGGGGAAGACCGAGGTGACCCGCTTCACCGCTATACAGGATGTCGGTAAAGCAGTACATCCCAGCTACGTTGAAGGTCAGATTCAGGGCGGTGTTGTCCAGGGGATTGGTTGGGCGCTGAACGAGGAGTATTTCTTCGACAACAACGGCCGAATGATGAACCCGACTTTCCTGGACTACCGCATGCCCACATCACTGGACCTGCCGATGATCGACACGGTCATCGTCGAGGTCGCCAACGCCGGCCATCCCTACGGAGTGCGTGGCGTGGGCGAGGTGCCCATCGTGCCTCCCATGGCCGCCGTTGCCAACGGCATTCACGGGGCCACCGGTCTCCGCCTCCGCAGCCTGCCCATGACTCCGGGCAAAGTCCTAGAAGCAGAGTGGGAGCGGAACGGGGACTAACCCCCGGCCCTGGTAGCGTTCCCATTCAGGTGATTGCCAATAGCAGGGGCGGGTTTCAAATCCGCCCCTTTTCGATTCGTGTAAGACCTTGTGTTGTCCTCTCTGGGGCCTTCCAGCGGGCGAGCCGCGCGAGGCTCAACTTTATAGCGATGGTAATTCGCGGTCGAATTCACCGCCCCGCTTTACTCGCGGCGCGGGGTTGAATCGATTGCCGAGGAACAGTAATCTGAATTTGGCAGGTGTGTCCCGCCCAAAATGATGGGTTCAGGCGCATTGTTTGCCCAGGAGGGTGGACGTGGCGAAGGTATTCATACCGACGATGCTGCAGCCGCTGACCGGCGGCGTCAAACAGACCGAGTGCCAGGGCCGCAATGTGCGCCAGATCATTGAGGCGCTAGAGGCACAATACCCCGGGATCAAGGCGCGTCTGGTAGAGGACGATGAAATTCGCTCCAACCTGGCCGTTGCAATCGACGGAGACGTGGCGCGGATGGGAATGCTGGAACGTGTCAGCGAGGGTAGCGAAGTCCATTTCGTTCCGGCAATCGGAGGCGGGTGAACCCCCAGGACAGCTTTTCAAATCAGGTGGTTTGACGCCGGTGCAGCCGTCATTCTCGCGAAAGCGGGAATCCCAGGTTACGTGCTTGCTGTCTGGGAATGTAAGACGACCACCTGGTTCGGAACATCATCCCCTGACCAGGGCCATCGCATTTGGATAATTTGATGACATTTGCCGCTTGCCAAGCCTTGAGACGCCTCCGTACCATGCCTTCGTATGCATTCTGGCTTCTACAGTGCCCCAGTGTATTCCAAGCCGACGACACGGCCGCCAGGTCATCCGCAGACAGGCCGGAAAGGCCAGTGGGACAAAATGGGACGGGAATCAAAAATTTCTGTCCCACCGGGCGCGATTCAGATAGGAAATAACGAAAAATTTGCGCCAAAGTGGGACGAAACGGGACAAAATGGGACAGGGGTGGGAAATTCCTGTCCCATTCCTGATCTAGTGAAAACATCGCATTCAGCTCCGCAGATCGGCTCCCTCAGATAGTTGCATTTCATCCCCTGTGCGGCCACGGAATCTCTCCGGCCAAATGCGAAAGCCCTGATCCCCTGACACTCACACCTTTCAAATCAGGTTACGCTCCCATACAATCAAACATACGTTCTTGAAATCATCTCGGTTTAGCTTGCAACTCCACCATCCGCCGAAATCCGAAAATGCCATGACTAGAGAGAGTGAATTCAGAATTTTCATTTTGGCGCCCGCTGTCGTGGCATCCCCCTCCAGGGCGCCCTGCGCGCAGGGTAGCGCCCATTATTGAGACCCAGGTTCGTGGAAAACTGCACAGAAATGCACATAGATGCCCACTCTTGTTTGGGGTGCCTGTCCGGAGTCATCCAGTGTTGAGACTCCCCCCTTGGCGCCTTGTCAAAGCAGGTCCTGCCCTCGGATTGGTTCAAGGCCAGGGCACACGGATGGTGAATTTGGCGCCCTGAGGCAACGCATGACAAAGTGGCAACACCCCGAGACTATTCGACCACCCTGAATCGCAACCCTGCTCGGTCACAACCCTCGATTGACTGGCCCAAACGGGGCCGCTTACAATGGCTGACAGTTGCTATTGGCGCGCCCATCGAAATTCGGGCGCTTTTATTTCAGCGCGACTCACGGGCGGAGATGGCAGATAAAGAGACTTCCAGGGTGGAAAGACTGGTTTCCTCAGGCGGTGTGGTTTTCCGCCATAACCACGGGCGGCTCGAAACGGTATTGTGTGGGCGTTCAGACCCGGTGCGCTGGAGTCTCGCCAAGGGCACACCCGATCCCGGCGAGACCCTGGAGGAAACCGCCTTGAGAGAGGTGCGGGAGGAGACCGGGCTGGAGGTCGAGTTGCGGGACCCGCTCGGCAGCATCGAGTACTGGTTCGCTGATCGGGATCACGATGTTCGTTATCATAAGACGGTGCATTTTTATTTGATGTCGCCGGTTGGCGGCCACATAGACCAGCACGATCCTGAGTTTGATGTCGTGCAATGGTTCGATGTTGACGAGGCTCTTTCTTCCATGGCCTACGGAAACGAGGCCGGTGTACTGCGGCGGGCCCTCGATCTCATTAAGTCAAGACAAGGTTAGGCCAAAGATGGTTGAGCTCCAGGGCGCCAAGGTAATTCTCCGGGAAAAGCGCGTCGAGGACGCCGAATTCGACTATCGCTGGCGCAGCGACCCGGAAATCGCAAGGCTTGACGCCGCCTTCCCTCTGAGCATGTCTTACGAGCGCTATCTTCGGTTGTTCCAGGACCAGTTGCGCTACCCCACTCCCGGTTCCCACCACTTCGGCGCCGACGCAACCGATGGCACCTACATCGGCAACTGCATGTATTACGACCTCGACAGCATAAACAAAGAGGCCGAGCTGGGCATTGTAATCGGGGACCGCAACTACTGGAGCAATTCGTACGGTTACGACGCAGTGACCACTCTGCTCAACCACATGTTCGCGGACTTGCATCTCAACCGTGTGTACCTGCATACCCTGGACTGGAATGAGCGAGCACAGCGTTGTTTCTCCAAGTCAGGATTCAGGCCGGTGCGAACGGTCCGGCGCATGTCTCAGGACTTCATCTTGATGGAAGTGCTTAGACATGACTGGCTGGAGACCGGCGAGGAGCGGCTCGCTGCAAGGTTCAGGGGGATGGAGTCGGCTGCCAATGGCAGTGGCAACGTTCCGGAGGCAGTCGGTAGCGAACACTCCGAAATCATGGAAGAAGTCGACCCCCCGCAGGCCAGGCGCCGCTCGGTGTTCCCGCAGTCCGGTCCGGACTAGCCTCTCGCTACCGCGGACACGGCCTCGGCCAAGTCCACTGCTCCAGTGTAAAGAGCCCTCCCGACGATCACGCCTTCCACGCCCGTAGGAACCAGCCTGCGCACATCCTCGACCGACGAAACTCCACCGGAGGCGAGGATTGCCATATCGGTCTCCTTAACGAGACTCGCGTTGGTATCCAGATCGGGGCCGGCAAGCATGCCATCGCGGGCGATGTCGGTGTAGAGCAGCCGGCCTACCCCGAGGTCAGTCATCCGGTGCGCCAGTTCCAGCACGTTGACCTCGCTGGCTTCCGTCCATCCCTGCAGGGCCACCATACCGTCGCGGGCGTCCACCGATACCACCACCCGCTCGCTGCCGTGATTCCGACAGACTGCCGCCACCATGTTGGGGTTGCGCACCGCCGCCGTGCCAATGACCACCCGGTCCACGCCAGCGTCCAGCCAGGCCCGCGCCGTGTCCGCGCTGCGAATCCCTCCGCCCACTTGCACCGGAATGTCCAACGCGGAGACGATGGCCGAAATGACCTCAAGGTGTGCTGGCTCTCCGGTGGCTGCGCCGTCCAGGTCCACGACGTGCAGCCGTGGTCCGCCCTCGGCTTGCCACCGCCGGGCCATCGCCAGGGGATCGTCTGAGAACACCGTTTCCCGCCCAAAGTCCCCTTGGTGCAACCGGACGCATCTCCCGCCGCGCAGGTCAATGGCAGGAATGATTTCCATCATCTATCAGAGGTCGTTTAGCCTTAGGATGTCTTCTGGTCGAATAGGGCTGGAGCGAAGTCGGAACGCACAACGAGGTCAGGTCATCAGTAGCCGCCGGCCGCCATTGCTACGAAGTTCCGGTAGATGCGCAGACCCACGGGACCGCTCTTCTCCGGGTGGAACTGCGTGGCCACAACGTTGTCCTTGGCGTAGGCGCTACAGAATGGCAGGCCATATTCAGTGGTACCGACGACGCCTTCCCTATCCTGGGGGTCTGCATAGAAACTGTGTACGAAGTAGAAGTAGCTGCCAGATTCGATGCCGCAGAAGGCCGGGTGCTCTTGACTCAAAGCCACGCTGTTCCAACCCATGTGGGGGATCTTCAGCGACTTGTCGTTCTGCTCGTCGGGCAGGCGAATCACCTGTCCTGGTACGATGCCCAAGCAGGACGCCCCGGGTTCCTCGGCTGTCCAATCGAGCAATAGCTGCAGGCCCAGGCAGATGCCGAGAAACGGGCGGCCGCTGGCGGTGAAGTCCCGCAATGGCTGCACCAAACCACGTTCGTTCAGGGCATTCATCGCGGACGGCCCTGCGCCAACCCCAGGCAGCACTACCGCGTCGGCCTCCGCCAACTCGTCTGGATCGCAGGTAACCAGGGGCGCAACGCCGCAGGTCTCCAGCGCGCGGGAGACGCTGCGCAGGTTGCCCGACTCGTAGTCAACAACGACCAGTTTCATCGGTGGATTGCCCTACGTCCGCTGTCCGGTAGCGCGTTCGATGGGCAAGTCGCGGTCTTCGTAGCGCGCCACCACGAACAGCAGGTCGCCGAGGCGGTTCAAATACGACACCAGCAACTCGTTGGTCAGCAGCCCGACCTCACCCATGGCCACCACGCGCCGCTCGGCGGTACGCACAATGCAGCGGGCCAGGTCCATTGCTGCCGATGCGGGGGAGCCACCGGGCAGGATGAACACCGTGGGCATAGTCATATCTTCCTCGAGCGAGTCGATGGCGTTTTCCAGATTTTCGACCATCTCGGGAGTCACGGGCGAGAAATGCTGCTGGAACAACTCGTACTTGTCCGGGTCGGTGGCCAACTCGGCGGCGACAGTGAACAGCTCGCTCTGGAGGTTGCGCAACAGCTCCTTCACCCGGTCGTCGCTGGACATGGCGCGGGCCATACCCATTGCGGAGACTGCCTCATCGGTAACGCCATAGGCCTCGGTGTGAGGGTTGTTCTTGGAAATCCGGCCGCCATACAGCAGGCTGGTTTCTCCCTTGTCCCCGAACTTAGTGTAGACCCGTTTGCGGTATTCCCCGGAATTCGAAGAGGACACAGGCGTCACCTTCCACTACAGGCTCGATTTCCATGGCTTTCACGTATAAGAAACTATCTCAAAATGCACCGGATTTTGTTTAAATCCCACCGATTGTTAAGCGAGGCCCAGGATTCCCGCTCTCCGCTGTCGCGATGAAATGCTATACGGGAATGACGAATGGGGTGTCTTGCCTTGTCTTGCCTTGCCTTTGGATAGTTTCTAAGTCGCCGGTCGATTTTAGCATACTGAGAGGTGGATTCCGCCGGGACACTACAATCGGGCAGCGCTCTGCTTCAGGCGGTCGAACCTGCATTTCGGCAGTTGGTCATGATTTTGCCATCATTGGGTCATGGCCTTGGGTTCTCGCCCTGCCTCCGCGAAGATGTGACCCTTTCCCGATTGAGTCGAAGGTAGGCTTTCCCCTCGAATTAGGCCGGCGGCCATTCTTACGCAGCTTATCGCCGGGGTGCCGGAGCCAGGGTTACGGGCGAGTATTGGAGTTAAAGACGTGTGGAGGGGGTCAAATGTGTGCAAGTATGTGCAAATTTTGTAACTCTTCAGCTGGGCGTTCGGCCCAACAGCGCCTCGGTTGTCGCCGGAGGGTCGGCGCCGACGCGACGAGTTGGGTGGCCCGGCGGTCCTGTCCCCGATAGATCTAGGGCTGGCGCTGCGCTGTGATGAAGCGCGCCGGAGGCAAAGTCGGGGTAGTCGGCCATTGTTGCACTAGGTGCGTTGGTCGCGGTGTTGGGGTCGCGGGACTTCGAGTCTGCCATTCAATGGTAGGGTGATGTCATGACGCTTGGCAAGGAGCTTCTGTCAGGAGATAGGGCGACCTGCGGAGAAGAGAAATTGGGTTGGGCATCCCGGCTTGCTGGATTAGCGGCCCCATATATTCTGCGAGGAAATGCCTCACGCTTACAACGGACCACCAGCCCGTTAACCACCTGAATTGGGACGTCTCCTTTCGGTCGGCGGCTGTCGAGGGGACACAAGCGCCCTTGCGGTCGAATGGGGATATAATTGGAAATGGATCAACTGCGAGGTGAGTCGCCATGCTAAATGAAGTTCGCATAATTGGTGTCGGGGGGATGCCGGAGTTCGGCCCTGGAGATGACCTGGCTGGACTGATGATAGACGCGGCCGCCGCCCAGGGCACCCCCATTGAAGCGGGCGACATCCTGGTGGTCACTCAGAAGGTCATATCCAAGGTCGAAGGCAAGGTGATGACCTTCGAGGGCGTGGAGCCCTCGGCGCTGGCCATCACAATCACAGAGGGCCACCGCCGCGACCCGCGGCACACCGAGATGATCCTGCGAGAGTCCGTTCGTATCGTGCGAATGGACCGTGGTGTGATCATCGCGGAGACGAAGCACGGCTTCTACTGTGCAAACGCGGGGATAGACGCCTCCAACATACCCGGCAACAACACCATTGCCCTGCTTCCCGACGATTCGGATGTTTCGGCCCAGAGCATCCGCGAAGCCGTGCGACAGCGGCTGGGTGTGGACGTGGCCGTCATCGTCTCCGACACCTTCGGGCGTCCGTGGCGTAACGGTGCTGCCAACGTGGCCATCGGCGTGGCCGGAATGGACCCGCTGCTGGATTACGTGGGCGCCCTGGACGCCCACGGCAACGTGCTCCATACCACCCAGATCGCCGTCGCCGACGAACTGGCCGCCGCAGCCGAACTCGTGACCGGGAAGGCCCTGGGCATTCCCGTGACCATCATCCGGGACTATGAGTTCGAGACATTGGAGGGCGCCACCATCCAGCGCCTGCTCCGCACCGGAGAACGAGACCTGTTCCGGTAAAGACGACCTTTCGTTTGCGAGGACAAACGCTCAGGCTTGTGGTGCTCTCTCCGGCCAGCCCAGGCCAGTGCCATAGGCGCGGAAGTCTCCCTCAATTGACAGCGGGAGCTGACGTATTTCGTCGGGTTCGGCAAAGTTGCTCACTCCCACTCCCAGCAGGCGGAAGGTGCGCCCGGTGGTGAGCTCGGCGGAAAACAGTCGCCACGCCAGCTCCTGAATGGGGCCCGGTTCGTTGGAGGGTGACGGGAGAGTGGACTGCCTAGTGAAAGTGGTGAAGTCCGCCAGCCGCAACTTCACGGTTACCGTTCTTCCCTGCAGGCCCTTCCGCTCAAGGCTGCCGGCCACCCCGCCTGCCAACTCCTCCAGGACCCGCCGCAATTCCTCCGGGTCGCCGAGGTCGTCGGGGAAGGTGGTTTCGGAGGACACCGATTTGGTGATGCGCTCGGTGTTTACGGGCTCGTCGTCCAGCCCTATGGACCGCAGTCGCACGCTATTGGCACGCTGACCGAACATGCGCTCGAACCACTCGGGCGGCTGCTCCGCCAGTGCGCCGATGGTGTCGACCCCCTCAGCCTTCAGACGCTCGGCGGTCTTGGGGCCTATGCCCCACAGTTTTCCCACCGCCAGGGGAGCCAGGAAATCCGCCTGATCACCCGGGGGCACCACTACCAGACCGTCGGGCTTGTCGAGGTCGGATGCGATCTTGGACACCGACTTGCTGACGCTGACCCCTACCGAAACGGTCAGACCAGTCTGGCTCTTCACCCGCCGCTTCAGGTCCAGGGCTACGCCCAGCGGCCAGCGGCCCTCTGATTCATTGACCGCCCCGCTGATGTCCAAGTATGCCTCGTCCAGCGAGAGCGGCTCAATGACCTCAGTGAACTCGCGGAATACTTCCATCACCTGCCGCGACATCTCACGGTAGCGGGTGAACCGGGGGCGGACGATTATTCCCTGAGGGCAGAGACGCACGGCGGTGCGCATGGGCATGGCCGACCGGACTCCGAAAGGCCGTGCTTCGTAGGATGCCGTGGCCAC
This sequence comes from Dehalococcoidia bacterium, assembly GCA_965215675.1. Classification (GTDB taxonomy): domain Bacteria; phylum Chloroflexota; class Dehalococcoidia; order Lucifugimonadales; family UBA3495; genus VXOI01. The sequence continues at coordinate 2,255,188 of OZ244112.1, forward strand.
GACACCACGACTCTCAGGGCGTCCGCCGACCAACACAGGTTTGCCGCGGAGTTCAGGGTTGTCAAGCTGCTCCACGGTGGCGTAGAAAGCGTCGAGGTCGGCGTGGATGATGTGTCGCATGAAACACCCGCAGGGGTGAATCTGATACGTGTCAGTCGGAAGGCGTAACGAGGTAACTGGTCCCCATTTTACACCCTGAGTTTATCTCGCCCTTAGAATGAACGAGTTGAGCGAAGGATTCGGTGAACAGCCAGGGCGATCGCGTTTCAACAGAATCCAGCTACTGAGCGGGACTGCATCGGCATGGATAAGGTCATCTCAGTTTGATTTCCGATCCGGGCAGGGTCTGCAGGGTCTGAATTTTCAAATTCTGCGGACAGACCGGCTGGTTGGCCGGTGAATCTATCGGACTGCGATGTGGGAATTCTGGGACAGAAAATAGGGTCTGGATTCCCATTTTGTCCCATTCTGTCCCATTGGGTTTGTTCGGCCGGGCGACGGCGCCTCCGGGGTGCCGGGAAGGGCGTATGTTGGGAATCATTCACAGGGTTCATGATAGGGAGGTGTCATGAGGCATGGGAAGGGGCAAGTGTCACCAAATCGCGATTGCTGTGCGACACAGCACCGCCGTGGCGCCCGCCGTCCCTCCGCGATACAATGTCGTGAGCCATAAAAAGAGCGGTCGCCGCAGACGCCATAGCCGCAGGAGACGGTATGCCGACTATTCTCGAAGAGTACATCGCCAAGCACCCAGGTTCCTCCCAGCGCTACGAGGAAAGCGTGACGATTTTCCCCGGCGGTGTCACACACGACTCCCGCTACGCCGTGCCCTTCCCGCTGTTCATGACCCACGGCGAGGGACCGCGCAAGTGGGACGTTGATGGCAACGAGTACATTGACTACGTGTCGGGCCACGGGGCGCTGCTGCTGGGCCACTCCCATCCGGCCATTGCCGAGGCGGTCTCACGTCAAATACTGCGCGGCACGCACCTCGGCGCCTCCACCGATGAAGAACTGCGCTGGGCCAGGGCCATCAAGGCGCTGATGCCGTCCATAGAGAAAGTGCGCTTCAACAGCTCCGGCACCGAGGCCACCCTGATGGCCATGCGCCTGGCTCGCGCCTACACCGGCAAGAACAAGGTGGTCAAGCTGCAGGACCACTTCCACGGCTGGCACGACTACGCCATGGCCGGTTCCGACCGCTCCGCACCGGGCATTCCCGACGCCAGCATGGCCACGATGGTCATTGTTCCGCCCGGCGATCTGGGGGCGGTAGAGGACGCATTGAACCGCGACGATGATATCGCCGCACTGATCCTGGAGCCGACGGGCGCCCACATGGGTCAGATGACCTTCGATACGCCGTCATATCTGAAGGGGCTCCGTGAACTCACCGCCAGGCACGAAGTGGTGCTAATTTTTGACGAAGTTGTGACCGGTTTCCGTGCCTCCCCCGGTGGGGTGCAGGTGCGCTACGGAATCTCGCCGGACCTTACGACCATGGCCAAGATCGTGGCCGGGGGGCTTCCCGGGGGCGCCGTGGGCGGCAAGGCCGACATCATCGACATGATCGCTCACCGCGGCGACCCGGAGTGGGACAATGTGCGTCGCGTCTACCACCCGGGCACCTTCAACGGCAACCCCCTGTCGGCTGCCGCCGGGGCCGTAGCTCTGGAATTATTGGCCAGTGAACCCATAAACGAACGCGCCGACGCCATGGCGGCCCGGCTCAAGGCCGGATTCAACGAGGTCCTGGGGCGGCTGGAGATCCCTGGCCACGTGCATGGCATCGCTTCGATGCTCCACGTGGTGCTGGCCGACTGCGACTGCGACCGCGAGATATGCACCATGCCGCACCGGCAGATTTCGGCAGCCGCGGCCTCCCCGGCGACGACGGCAATGAAGCGTGGCCTCCAGAACCGCGGGGTGGACATAATGGGGCGCGAGACCATACTGGTCTCCGGTGTCCACAATGAGTCCGAAATAGACCAGACGGTCGAGGCTTTCTCTGACACCATGGCCGCAGTGCGGGCCGAGGGGCTGATCTAGCCATCTGATGTGGCGCGCGGCTGCCCGAATATCGGGAACTCTGGAAACAGTTAACGAATCCAATAACAAGGAGTGAATGATATGCCTTCGTTTACTGACAAGCTGACAGTCAACGGGTCTGAGATGGAAATGTACGCTGCGGTTCCCAGTGGCGGAACTTCGCCCTATCCCGCGGTGGTGATCGCGTTTCACGTCGGGGGGCTGGACGAGTTCGACAAGGTCATGGCCGACCGGCTGGCCGAGGCTGGCTACGTCGCCGTGGTGCCTGACCTGTTCCACCGCTACACGGAGGAACAGCTGAACGGGCCGCGACTGGAGCGACTCGGCTACCTGAATGATCAGGACATCATTGCCGACATGAACGCTGCGGTGGATTTCCTGGTCGCCGACTCCCACGTCGACAGCGACCGCATCGGCGTCACCGGCTTCTGCATGGGCGGGCGCATAGCGTGGATGATGGCCGCTTCCAACCCGATTTTCAAGGCAACCGTGCCCTTCTATGGCGGCAACATCATGGGTATCTGGGGCAACGGCGCTCAGACGCCCTTCGACATGACCTCCAGCATCAATTGCCCGATGCTGTTCCACTTCGGGTCGATTGACGCAAATCCGTCGCTGGAAGACCGGGACAAGCTGGAGGCGGAGTTGACCCGCTTGGGGAAGACCTTTGAGTTCCATACCTACGAGGGCGCGAACCACGCCTTCATGGATTTCAACAACCCCGACCGGCACCACCCGGAATCTGCTGCCGCGGCCTGGCCTCGCACCATCGAGTTCTTTGACAAGCATCTCAAGGCTGCCACTGTAACTGCCTAGATATTCCGTGACAATGACAGGGGGAAGGATGCTCCTTTCCCCTAGCAACTCACCTGCAAAGGAGAAGCTGATGCCTCGCGTGTCTCTGGACCTTGAAAATGCCGCCGACCTGGCGTTGCTGAACGCAGGCGGCTGGCGCGTTGCAATGGGGCTTGTTCCCGGCGAATCGAACCAGGGGTTGGTCGCGGAAATGAGGGGAAGCCCGGCCCGACTGCCCGACTACGACGATTCCGGGTGGGAGCAGAACGCCGAAATCCAGGAACGTCGTTCCGTAGGGCTGACGTTCGCCTGGTACCGGCTGAAGGTGACCATCCCGTCCACGGCCAAGGGGGAGGATCTGGCAGGCCGCCGGGTCTGGTTTGAGACCAACGTGGACAACTATGGCGAGGTCTACGTGGACGGCCAGATTGACCGCAACCTTTGGGTTATCACGGGGAACAACGTGCCCAAACGCGTCCTCATCGAGGAAAGCGCCGTTCCCGGCACGGAGCACGTAATCGCGGTGCTGGTCGGAAACGCGCCGCTGGCTGAGCCGGTGGGCACCATTTTTGTACGATACGCCACTTTGGCGTTTGAGTAGAGGGAAGGGGGAAAGGCCTGGATCAATCATCTTAGCGAGCGAGATGGTGCTATTTGGGCACCAAGCTTTCGCAGACTTTACAGGGTTGTAGTTAAAGGCGGGGACAATTTGCACTGCGCCATACCAAGCATCCGCCGGAGGGGAACATGCCAGCATCACAACAACGGCTGACGGTAGGCGACGCCAACATGACGGCGTACCTGAGCATACCGGACGGCGACGGTCCCTTTCCGGCGGTGGTAGTCGCACATCATGCACCAGGCGTCGATATGTTCATCCGTGAGATCGTTGACCACCTGGCCAGAGATGGGTATGTGGCGGCCGCGCCCGACCTGTTCCACCGCATCACCAAGGAGATGGTGGAGCAGACCGGACGTAGCAAACGCGACCAACTGAGCGACCCGGACACAATCGAAGATGTGAACGCAACCGTCGATTTCCTCCGTTCCCACGAGTCGGTCGACCGAGACCGGCTGGGCATCACCGGCTTTTGCATGGGCGGCCGGGTGGTATGGCTGGCGGCCTGTACCAACCCGCACTTCAAGGCTGCAGTGCCGTTCTACGGTGGCAATATTCTTGTGCCCTGGGGCGCGACTGAGACCGCGCCTTTTGCCCTCGCTGAGGGCATCAACTGCCCGATGCTGTTCCACTTTGGCGAGGCAGACTCCAACCCATCAGCGGACGATATGCGCACGCTGGACGATGAGCTAACCCGACTGGGGAAGGAGCACCGCTTCTACAGTTACCCTGGCGCAAACCATGCCTTTATGAACCGCTTTATGCCCCAGCGTCACCACCGCACGTCGGCAGAGATGGCCTGGGCGCGCACCCGCGAGTTCCTGGCGGAGCAGTTGCAGCCTGCGCCGGTTGGCTGAGGTGAGAATCCAAGGGAGACTCTTTACTCAAGGCTAGAGTTTTCGCGGCCACAGTCACACATTCCGGAGGTCCAGATGACAACCAGTCGCACTTATGCAGGCCAGACGGCCGCGCCCGAATTCCCGGAGAGCCTCGGATGGGTCAACACTGACCGGGCGTTAACCATGGATGAACTGAGGGGCAAGATTGTCATCCTAGACTTCTGGACCTACTGTTGAGTCAACTGCATGCACATTTTTCCGCAGTTGCGGAAACTGGAGCGCAAGTACGCCAGCGAGCTGGTGGTGGTGGGAGTCCACTCGGCCAAGTTCCCCACCGAAAAGGAGACCGACAGCCTGATCTCCGCGGTGCGACGCTGTGAGCTGGAACACCCAGTCATCAACGACGCTGAGTTTCAGGTATGGCAGCAGTATTCCTGCCGGGCCTGGCCGACGCTGATGTTCATCGACCCTCTCGGCAACGTCATTGGCAAGCACGAAGGAGAGATGACTTTTGAGCAGTTCGACACCCTGCTTGGCGGCATGGTCGCAGAGTTCGATGAAATGGGGATCATGCAGCGATCGCCGCTTCCGACCACTCCGCCCCGCAGCCCGGAGAACGCTCTCAGCTTCCCCGGAAAGGTGCTTGCCGACGAAGCCGGGGGACGGCTCTTCATCGCGGACACCAACCACAACCGCATAGTCGTCTCCTCATTTGACGGGGACGTGAAGCAAGTGATCGGAACTGGAGAGGAAGCCCTGATCGACGGCTCCCTGTCGCAGTCCGCGTTCAACCACCCGCAGGGGATGGTCATCGACGGCGACGTGCTGTATGTCGCAGACACCGAGAACCACGCCATCCGCCGCGTTGACCTGCAGGCTGGCCGGGTGGAGACCATTGCCGGTACCGGCGAGCAGGGTTACGAGCGCGAGGGGCGCCGGCCGGCCCGTTCCTACAGCCTGAGCTCACCGTGGGACGTTGTCCTGCATGATGGTGTGCTATACATCGCCATGGCCGGCATCCACCAGTTGTGGTCGCTGGAACTGGAGACTGGCGAGGTCGGCCCCTACGCCGGCAGCGGACGGGAGGCTATCACCGATGGCCCGCTGGCGACATCTGGCCTGGCGCAGCCCAGCGGCATCACTACGGACGGCGACCGGCTGTTCTTCGCTGACAGTGAGACGAGCGCGATACGCAACTGCGACTTGAATTCCAGTGGCTCAGTGCGCACCCTGATCGGCCTGGGCCTGTTCGAGTTCGGCGACGTTGATGGCGACGATTTCCGTGTGCGGATGCAGCATCCCATCGGAATCACCCACCACGACGGCGTGCTGTATGTGGCTGACACCTACAACCACAAGATAAAGCGAGTGCTGCCCAAGACCCGAGCGGCGTTCACGGTGGCGGGCACTGGCACCCCGGGGTACGTGGACGGCCCATTCGGGCAGGCGAGGTTCGCAGAACCCTGCGGGCTCAGCATCGCCAACGGCAAGATGTACATTGCTGACACCAACAACCACGCCATCCGCGTCGCCGACATGGAGACCAACGAGGTGGCGACGCTGGAATTGACCGGGCTGTAAGGCGAGAAAGGAGGGAATTATGGAAGCCCTGAGGTTCATTGACGGCGACTCCCACGTTCTCGAGCCAGAATCGATCTGGGAAAACTATCTGGAAGAAAAGTACCGCAACCTGGTAAGCGCCCATGTCCGTTGGGTGACGGCGCCCTCAGGTCAGGGCGTTAATGCAGTAGACGAGTCATCCACCCGGGAAAGTGCCTTGGCCTTCGAGTTGGAGGTGGAGGTGATGGGCACGTATCCTCTGGGCGTTAGGGACACCGACGCGGCCACGCGCAGTTTCCAGGACCGGGACCTGGATGAGTTGGATGTGGCCTATGGCAAGTGGGCCGACCAGGACTTCCCGTCCAGCGCCTATAGGGAAGTTATGGACGTTCATGGGATTGAACACATGATTCTCTATCCAACGGCCGGGTTCTGGACGACGGGTGTGGCCGAAATGGACGGGGAGACCGCCATGGCCATTCGGCGGGCATACAACCGCTGGCTGGGTGACTACTGTGCCGAAATTGGCAAGGGTGCCTGCGGAGCGGCGTCCATTGATCTCCGGGACCCCGTGCTGGCCGCCAAGGAGGTGCGCCGGTGCGTGCAGGAGTACGATTTCAAAGCGGTGCATCTGAACCCGGCGCCCGTTCCCAACCTGCGCCTGTTCGACCCAGAGTGCGATGTGCTATGGGCGACCTGCGCCGAGTTGGGAGTGCCTATCGGCCTGCATCCCAGCGCCAACCATCCATTCGACCAGGGTCTGCTGGATTACCTGCCCGGCCTTCGCAACTGCCGTACGACCGTGTCCTTCGTGATGGGGAGCATGCTGGCATGCACCGCTTTCATAATGGGCGGCGTGCTGGAGCGACACCCTGACTTAAAGCTGGTGTTCCTGGAGTCTGGCTGCGGCTGGGCCTCCTTCTGGCTGGACCGGCTCGAGGCGGGCATCCAGGGTGGCACGCGACGGCTCAGGATACAGGGATTGAACAGCAATCCTGTCGACTACTTCCAGCGGCAGTGCTTCGTGGCCGCCGACCAGGACGACCCTGGCATCGCGCCGCTGATCGAGTCCATCGGTGATCACGTAATCGTCGGGGCCACTGATTTTGGGCATCCAGAGGGAAGGAAGTACTTCAAGGCCAAGCAGGACATGCTGGAACTCCCCAATGTGTCCATGGAAAGCAAGCACAAGATCATGTGGGACAACGCGTTGCGGGCATATCCCATCAACCCAAACTAGAACCGCCTGGCTCCGCCAATTCACATGTAGTGGCGGACGATTCGAGGACACAAACCAGACCCGATCATCTTGGCATTGGCTGCTGATGATCGGGTCTTTTCTCTCTCAATTTGGATCGCACTCGGTTCGTGAGTGTTTTTCGCCAACGGCCAACTTAGAATACACGGCCGGAAGGGCAATCATACTCTATGGCCGGCTAATCACCATAATCCGGTCGCGGTGTGAGAGGTCTTGCTCTGCAGTAATCTCGGCATCGGGAAAGTGCTGCAAAGCGACAGCCTCAGCGGCAGGGAACTGCTCCGGATCCAGCTCCAGCAGGATGATGCCCGGGCTGTTCAGTTTACCCGGAGCCTGTGCCAGCAGACGCCGCACCAAGTCAAGGCCGTCGGGCCCTCCGTCGAGGGCCGCGCCTGGCTCGCACTGCACCTCGGGCTGCAGTGTGGGGATACGGTCAGTGGGAATGTAGGGCAGGTTGGCAACGATCAGGTCTACCGACTCGGGGACTGGCTCAAGGAGGTCGCCGTGGCCCAGTCGAATACGGTCGGCGACGGAGTGAGCGCGTATGTTCCAGGCGGCGACATCCAGTGCCGGCTCCGATATGTCCACGGCATATATGCGGGCGGCCGGCAAGTGGATGGCCAGATTGACCGCGATCGCGCCGCTGCCCGTCCCGACGTCGGCAATACTCAGCTCACGGGTCTCCATCCCCATCAGCGCCATGAACAGCGTGTGCTCGACGATGCCCTCGGTCTCCGGTCGGGGAATCAGGACATCCGGGGTCACCACCACGTTGATGCCATAGAACTCGCGGTATCCAAGAATGTAGGCAAGCGGTATGCGTTCGAGGCGCTGACCGATGATGCCAGCAAGATCGTCCGCTGAGTTGGAAGGAACCTCGGTTTCCTGTTCGGCAAAGATGTTCTGCCTGGTCATACGCATCACCGTCATCACCATGACCTCGGCCTCCAGGCGGGCGTCGGGGATACCGGCGGCCTCAAGGGTCTGGTGAGTCTCCCTGATGGTTTCGCGGACTATTGTCATGGTTTCACTGGCCTTACTGTAGCTAAGTTTGGGTCGGGAATTTCCGCAGGTTTGAACTACTGCCGGATGAATACCTCTACGGCGGTAGTGCCAGATGGATTTGTGAAGGAAGATAACCGGCCATCAGGATACCGGCGGGCCAGTTCTTCCTGCAACTTGAGGGCCTCAGGCGCATCCGCGCTGACGAATACGACGCATTTCACCGGGGGTTCTGGCAGTTCAAAACTCGTCGCGAGCTCTTGATATTCGATTCGCCGCGGCCACGGACCGTTCGGATACATTGCTGCCAAGATTTGACTCAAGAGGCTGGCTTCGCCCGTGGCTCGACCCGCAAATATGGTTGCGCTCGCGTCTCCGGAACAGCTGTCGGAACGGTACGCTCCCAATGCGACCGCCTCCTGAGAATGAGGGAAAACAGTTGGCGTAATAGTCCAGAACTGCCATAGATTCAGAATGAGAACTGCTGGCAGCACCACGGCCAACAGTACCGGGGGGAACGCATTTTTGAGAAGCCCCGGAATCTCTGCGCGGGAGCTGGGAACGACATCCGACCACCGTTGTATGAGGAGCCCAGCCATCAGAGCCAGCGGGGGCACCGTGAAGAGTAGCCGGGTTATCGCCACATGTGGATAAGGGGACAGCACCCCGGTCATGAAGATTCCGACTCCGAACCATATCAACAGCAGCCTGTACGCAGATTGACGCATATGACCGAGGGCAAACCCAACGCCCAGGGCAGCCAGCACTCCGCTGATCGGGTCAAGCAACGGCCCATAAACGTAGGTATGGACAGCTGAATTGTAGTTGAATGCCTGCAGGTTCAATTCGATATTGCTCAACAGGCGATGCCCAACGGAGCCCGTTACGGCTTGGGAATACCCACCGACCACCTGTTCCAACATGCGGGTGAGAATTGCCTCCTGTTCCACCAGGAAGGTCGGAGCAATTGCCAGTACAAAACCCAACGCAATGGGCCATAGATGCAGCAATCGATTGGGGCTGCCCGCGGTCAACGAAAACGCGGCGATAATCGGAATGATCGCCCTGCCCGAATAGTGCGTGTAAAAGCCCAGACCCGCGACCAAACCAGCGGCGTAAATGAGCAGGGGATTGTGGTTCCTCCAGCCGAGTACGAACAGGGTTAAAGCCCAGGCAGCGACGGGGAGCGAAGACAGGTTGGTGTATCCGGTGTGTGAAAAGGCGAATATGTAGTGGCTGAAGGCGAAGATCGCCGCAGCCGAAATGGCAGTGATCCTGCCGCCGAGGGTCCGGCCCAGAAGGTAGATAGCGGGGATTACAATCGCGGCGTTCAGAGCTTCACTAAAGGTCCACCCGAAATAGTCGACGCCAAAGACCCGCATCACGCTCGCCTGGAATACAGAGTTCAGGACGGGATGCTTGTTGTAGACGCCCTCTTGGCTGAAGGGACGGACGATTCCCTCGTCGATGACGCGTTTGGCGTGCTCAAAGAAGAGATATTCGTCTCCTATGGCCGAGTAGTACCAGTGCTGCAAGTCATACAGGTTTACGGCGAGAAATACGACTACTATCAGGGCGACCAGCGAGACGTCCCAACTGTACCTGCGTAGGAATGTCACAACTGTGGCGAAAGGCAGGGTATGCCCAGTGAGCGGCCGCCAGAACAGTGTAGAAAAGGCGGCAAGGGCCGCGACCCAGAGGAAAAGGGCACTCCCTGACTCCCACCCCGCAGCCAAAAGACCCAGCAGGACCACCATGACCAATGCGCCGGCGAGAGGAGCGATAGCCCTGTAGCGGGAGCGAAAGTCGACAGGTTGAATGATCGAGGTGGCCGGACTTTGAGGATCGGAAGTACCGTCAGATCTTGAAGACCGCTGGAACCACAACCCGAGTGATCCGAAGGCAAATAATCCGACGCCAATCGCCAGCAGAATCAGGTACCCCAGTGGTGCCTTGGTGTTGAGCTCTACCGAGAAATACAGGCCGACCTGAGCAACGATGACGGCCAGTGCTCCCGAGGCCAATAGAGGCCCTCGCATTTCCGAAATGGCCGTATGGACGGAGTCAGCAGCAGCCGAGAAGCTGGGTCTCGCACGTATGGCGGCGACAGGTGCAGGGGATGGGTGCGTCTCTAAATTCAGGGAAGAGAAGTCCGCCAGTTCAAGAGATGGCGTCTCGGGGGTGTTGCCCGCCAAATCCGTCGGCGCCGTTTGAAGGCTTGTTACGCCAGCACCGCACTTGTTGCAGTAACGGTTCTTGCCAGGATTTATGAAGCCACTGCTATCACAGGTGATGCTATTCAGCGTCTGACCGCACCCGCCGCAATAAATGGCTCTAGGCACATTCCTGAAGCCACACGAGTTGCAAACTGGAGTGTTGAGGGAGACAGCCAAAACTAGGCTAGGCTTTCAACTATGTCTGAGGCAGGTGCGCCAGAGGGACGCTGGTGGAAGACAACCGGAAAGGTCAGATGCCTGCCTCGGCCAGCAGCCGTTCTTCCTCCCAGGAAACCATGCGGTCGATGATGTCGTCCCAATAGCCGTCCATAAGACGGGGGATACCGTGGAACGTCGTGCTGGCGCGATGGTCGGTCACGCGATCCTGAGGGTAGTTGTAGGTGCGGATCTTTTCGGACCTCTCTGCGCCCGCAACCTGCGAGCGGCGGGCCTGGCTGATTTCAGCGTCGTGGCGTTCCTGCTCGGCTTCGAAAATTCGTGCTCGAAGCATTGCCATGGCGCGCTGCTTGTTCTTGTACTGCGACCGCTCGTCCTGGCAGACCACGGTCAAGCCGGAGGGGCCATGCACGATCCGGACGGCGGTGGCAACTTTGTTGACGTTTTGACCGCCGTGCCCGCCGGCGTGGAAAATGTCGATCCGGAGATCTCCCTCGCTGATCTTGACCTCTACCTCGTCGGCTTCCGGCAACACGACCACCGTGGCCGTTGAAGTGTGGATGCGCCCCTGGGCCTCGGTTTCCGGCACCCGCTGGACGCGATGGACGCCACTTTCGTACTTGAAGCGGCTGAACGCTCCTCGACCCTGAACCTCAAAGACGATCTTGTTGTAGCCGCCCACCTCGCTATGGTTTGCATCCATAATGTCGACATCCCAGCCGCGAATCTGCGCATAGCGACTGTAGGCGCGGTAGAGGTCACGAGCGAACAGGCCCGCCTCGTCGCCACCTGTCCCAGCCCGGATTTCGATTATCACGTCCCGCTGGTCGTTGGGATTTTTAGGCAGGAGGGCGGTTCGCAATGACTGGGTGAGTTCTTCCAATTTTTCCTGGTTGGATTCCAGTTCCTCACGGGCCATGTCGGCCAAGTCTGGTTCGGCACCTTCCTGTATCAGTGCCTCAAGGTCGGCGGTATCCTCGGAGAGTTGGAGGTACTCGCGGGCAATGGCCACCAGATCTTCGAGGGATGCACGCTCCTTGGCCAGTTCCTGCACGCGCTCGTAGTTGACCACCACATCAGGGTCGGCCATCGACGTTTCTATCTCTTCGAAACGCAGAATTATAGGGCCCAGTTTTTCAATCATTGAGTCCATCACCAACCCTGCCCGGCCGATTGTATTTCAATCAAGGGAATTGAAGATTCCAAGTGTGATCGTGTTTGTTTGTAACCCATTGCCACCATTATGGACAAGTTTACCGCAATTCGTTGGAGAAGTTCAAAGGAACACACATTTAATTGCTTGCTGTGGGGTTGTCGGGCCAGGCGGCACGGTAGCCGATTCAGTTCAACGGCTTGTCGCCCCAATGCAGGCATACTGTGCCAAAACCCAGCCGGCTATACCCTACAGAATGCAGGCCTGCTTCTCTCAGAATTTCCATCAGTTCATCCGCGCCGTAAAAGACATCCACCGACCGAGGGAGGTACGTGTAGGCATCCCGGTCGCGCGCCACGATGCTGCCGACCAGGGGCACAAGGCGGTGAAAATACATCCGGAAAAGTTGGGCCCTCATTCCCGATTCCATAGGGGACAACTCTAGCAGCGTAACTCGTCCACCGGGACGTATGACTCTCGTCATCTCTGAAATCGCCTTACGGACGTCGGGCATGTTGCGGAGGCTGAAACCAGCCGTGGCACAGGCGAAGGTTCCTGTTGGAAAGGGAAGGGAAAGAGCATCACCTACAAGGAGATTGACCTCGCAGCCTGGTCGACAATTGGCCCTCTTCTGGGCGCGGCCAATCATTTCAGGTAGCAGGTCCAGTGCCACGGTCCGGTTTACTCGGGTGTGCTTTGCCAGCTGAAACGCTAGGTCTCCGGTTCCGGTGGATACATCCAACGCCGTGCCTGCGAGGTTCTGAGAGGCCAGTGCGGCGGTCTTGCGTTTCCAACCCCGGTGCATGCCCAGGGTCATCAGGTCGTTCATAAGGTCGTAGTGGGGGGAAATTCGCGAAAAAAGTCGAGCGACGTATCGCTGCCTTTCGTCGCCACTCAGCTCCGCCATAGGAGTCGCATCGGATGCAGGGTACGGCTGAAAGGGTTCAGTACAAGGCGTATTTCCTCCAGCGTCACGGCACCAAGAAGGCCCTGATCATCGCCCTCCTCGCCGAGGATTACTGGAGTGTACTCCTCACCCAGCGGAAGCCTTAAATAACATCGAGACAAATTGCGGGTTACCACTGTGCCATCGGCGAGGATGAATTTCTCCTCGCGAGTTGGCTCCAGTTCCAGCGACCGCCATACATTGAATGGGAGGAGGGTGTAGCCCGCGCCGCTGTCCACCAGGAAGTTGACTGTCTCTTCCTGGCCGCTCGGACCCAGGGCCTGTCCCTCAGCGAAGGTCAGTCCCATAGTCAGTTCTCCCCGCGGTATTGCTGGTGCTCGGGCAGCGTCATGTCAACCCCCAAGGCCACCAGGGTCTTGTTCACCACGTAATCGACTATATCCTCCACTGATTTGGGATTCAAATAGAAAGCCGGGTCCGGCGGAAGAACAACGGCTCCCATCCTGCTGAGAGTGAGCATGTTTTCGAGATGAATGCTGTGCAGCGGCGTTTCTCGCGGCACCAGGACGAGGGGCCTGCGTTCCTTCAGGCATACGTCGGCGGCGCGAAGGAGCAGGTTGCCGGAAATCCCGCTGGCAAGGGAGGCGATGCTGTTCATGCTTGCAGGCACCACCGCCATGCCCGCCGCTGGATAGGAGCCGCTGGCGATGGGCGCCCGCAGGTCGTTGATGGCGTAGTGTACGAAGGCGGGGTGCTCCTGCCATTCGATGAGGTTCTCGTTCAGGTTGCAGCCCAACTCCTCCTGCCAGACCAACCGAGCAGCATTGGAGCATACGACGGCGGTGGGGAGGTCGCGGCGCAGCAACTCGTCGACCATGGCTCGTGCCATCATCGCTCCGCTTGCGCCCGTGATGCCGACTATGACTGGCCCGGGCGTCAGAGCTTCACCGCCAGGATGGTGAACACCAGCAGCGACATTGAAATCACGCTGTTGTACTGGAACAACGGCGAACGCAGCTTCGACAGATCGTCTGCTTTGACCAAGCTGTTTTCCAGGGCCAGCAGGACAATGGCTATCGCCCATCCGATGAAGTAATAAAACCCCAGGCCCATCCATACGCCCAAGACCAGCAGAGCGGCGGCGGCAAGCAGGTGCATCGTCCGAGTTGTCCAGATAGCTGCGCCTATTCCAAATCGCTTGGCGAAGGAATTGGTCCCGTACTGCTTGTCAAAGTCATGGTCGGCGATTCCGTAAATGACGTCGAACCCTCCAGCCCACATGGTTACGGCGAAGGTGAGCAGCATGGGTTCCGGATCGAGACGACCGGTAACCGCGATCCAGGCTGCTGACGGGGAGATTGCCAAGGCAAGGCCTAGGAACAGGTGGCAGGCCCAGGTGATGTACTTGGTGAAGGAATAAAAGACCACATACACTGCTGCCACTGGGGCCAGAATCAGCGTCAAAGTATTGAGCTGCGAGGCGGCGTAGAAAAAGACCCCCGTGCCAACCACCGCCAGTCCGATTACATCGATGGGATGCAGGATCCCCTGGGGCAGATGCCGAGTCCGGGTGCGTGGATTGGCGGCGTCTTCTTTGCGGTGGATGACCCGGTTGGCCGACATCCCGAGTGTGCGTACGCCAGTGAGGGCCACCGTGATCCAGATGAACACGCTCCAGCCGGGCCACCCGCTGCCTCCTGAATCCACCGATGCCAACATCATCCCCATGTAGCAGAACGGGAGGGCGTACAGTGACTCCCAGAACCGCACCACCCACAGGTAGTGAGGGATTTTGGCTATTGGATTGCGTATGGCGTTAGCGGCTTGCATAAATGCCCGGGACAGACCGGAATGGTCAAGAGATACCGTAGCTGGCCCACTTGTGATCAACGAGGTCTTTCACCTCAGGGCTCATTACCACATCGGGAGGCCACTCACCGGTGCGCCCACCCTCCTGCGGCATCTTTATGGTTGCGTCAATGCCAACCTTGCTGCCGAATTTGGGTGTGGGAGAAGCGACGTCCAGATCGTCGATGGGGCCGGTGGTGAAGACGAAGTCCTGCGCCGGGTCCATGTTGCTGGTTACCCGCCAGGCTACTTCAGAAATGTTTTTCACATCCACAAAATGATCAACGACAATGATGCCCTTCACCAGGCTCATCAGGCCCATCCCCCAGAGACCGTGCATCACCTTGCGTGCCTGGCCGGGGTATTCCTTTTTCACCGAAACAATGACCAGGTTGTGGAATATCCCTTCGGCGGGCATGTTCATATCCACCACTTCGGGCATGAGTGTTTTGATAACCGGCAGGAACATCCTCTCGGTTACCTTGCCCATCCAGTAATCCTCCGTGGGTGGCCGGCCTACGATGGCAGCAGGATAGATGGGCCGGTTCCGGTGGGTGATGCATGTGACGTGAAAAACGGGGTAGGGATCGGGCATGGAATAGTAGCCGGTGTGGTCGCCGAACGGCCCTTCCAGCCGTTGTTCGTTAAGGAGAACATAGCCCTCCAGCACGATTTCCGCCTCCGCCGGTACCATCAGGTCGCTTGTAAGGGCCTTGGCCAGCGCAACTCCTTCCCCCCGAAGGAAACCTGCCACCATCATCTCGTCAACGTCGGGAGGCATTGGGGCAGACCCCGACCAGATGGTAGCGGGGTCGCCGCCCAGCGCCACAGCAACGTCCAGGCGATCCAAACCGAGTTGTCGTCCAATGCGCTCGTGGTGGGCGCCTACCTTGTGGGTCTGCCAGTGCATGCCGGTAGTGCGCCGATCGTAGACCTGCATCCGGTAGATGCCGTAGTTCTGTATTCCCGTCTCTGGGTCTCGGGTGATTACCAGCGGCAGTGTGATGTAGCGACCACCGTCCATGGGCCAGCACTGGAGGATGGGGAACTTGAAGAGGTCGACGTCCTCGCCTTGGAGCACCACGTCCTGACAGGGGGGGTTGCTCACTGTGCGAGGCCGATAGGACGCAAGGTTGGCTAGCTGACCGAGAGTGCGAAGCTTGTTGACGATGCCCTCGGGAGGCCCCTGAACCATGTCCAATATGCCCTGCACCTTCTCCGCCACCTGGTCCAGTTCGTCAAGTCCGAGGGCCCAGCAAATGCGGTTGTCCTTGCCAAATGCGTTGATGAGGACGGGAATGTCGTATCCCAAGGGGCTCTCGAAGAGCAGCGCCGGCCCCCCGGACTTAATCATGCGGTCTGCGATCTCCGTAATTTCCAGCCGCGTGTCGACAGGGGTCGAAATACGATGGAGTTCGCCCTTTTGCTCCAGGAAAGTGATGAATTCCCGGATATCTTGAAATTTCATGGAGCGAACAATCCGTCTATGTGGCAAGGCACTTGCGTAGATGAAAAGAGGAGTAGGTTGCCTACTCACCAGCGTCGATCAATTCTATCCGCAAACGGGAAGGGCTTCAATGAAGGGCGGCCCTGGGAGAGCCGACAAAAGAGGTGCTAAAACGTGGAGCGGGCTCGTAGTGCGGAGGAGGTCGGCCGAATTGCTGGGCGCGGATTGTCATCGCCCGGGAGCTGTCAGAAAAATTGGCTGCCGGTGCTGAAAGAGCTGGGGGCCGGCTAGTTGCGACCCCCAAGCCTGCAACTAAGAGCCGACTAGAAGCCTGAGGAAGACTCTTCACGCATGCGACTGAAGCAGTCGCTGCAGTAGACCGGGCGGTCGCCCCTGGGACGGAACGGCACCATAGCGTCGTTGCCACATTCCGCGCAGACTATAGGATACATTTCGCGCGGCCCATCCTGGTACATGCCGCCCCCGCCACCACCGCCGCCGCCCCGCTGTTCAGTGCGGCGCACGGCCCGACAACTGCGGCAGCGCTTGGGTTCGTTTCCAAATCCGCGAGCCTGAAAAAATTCCTGCTCCCCGACGGTGAAGATGAACTCGCTTCCACACTCCACGCAAACCATGGTCTTGTCCGACAATGCCACGGGAGACCTCCTCAGCACTTTCAGGTACAGGGCCGGTGAGCTCTGTGCCCCAGCGGACCAACCGACGGCCGTCGGGATGGGAAAACCGGCTGGTTTACGTTGAAAAACCTGCCCCGAGTAACCTTGTGTGTGCGTATCACAACATTATAGCTATCAAAGGTGATTATACAACCAAAACTGGCAAACTCCCATAATTTTGCAGTAATTCGTCACATATCCGTTGATTTCGGTTTACATTGTGTAAACTGACCACCATGCGCCTGCATTCATCCGCATTTGCTTGTGATGGAATAACAAGCCAGACTACCTGCGGATGAGACCGCCTCACCTTGGTGTCTCAAGACCAGCGGGTACCTTCCTGGGGAGGTGACATATCAATCACTCAAGAGAGTCGGCGGATTGTTCTGTACCCTGCTCGTGTACCAGGAAACACGATGAGGCTTTGAATACGGCCCAGAGTTGCTGACCCTCCCTGATCCCCATCTCCTCCAGCGAGGCGCCGGTTACATGGCATTGAAGGGGAACGCCGCAGTCCAGTTCAACCGTGTATCCTGGCGGCCTCACCTCTATTTCGGTTACGGTGCCCGGTAGGCGGTTGCGGGCCGATGTCCCGACCGGCTCCTCAGCCGAAAGTATGATGTCCGACGCGCGAATTCCGACGGTCACCCAGTCGGCTCCGTCCGTGCCTGGCGGCCCGTCGTCGAGAGGAGTCTCCAGCGCGAACCCTGCCTGGATTCCTTCGCCGACTAGCCGCATGGTGCCGTCTCTTGGTTGCCGTGAGGCCACCTTCATTCGAAACAGATTTTCCACGCCGATCAGACGCGCAACCGCTGCCTGCCCTGGTTGACCCAATACATCAAGGGGGGTGCCCTGCGAAATGACACGGCCGCCGTCCAGTACCTGAACGTCGTTCCCCAGCGCCAGCGCTTCCTCGCGGTCGTGCGTAACCAGGATTACGGGGATCGGCCGCTGGTCCAGGGTTGTACGCAATTCCTGCCTCAATACGCGCCTGAGGCTGAGGTCGAGGGCAGCGAAGGGCTCATCGAGGAGCAGCAGGCGCGGTTGTGTCGCCAGCGCCCGGGCGAGAGCGACCCGCTGCTGTTGTCCGCCGGATAGCTCCCACGGATAGCGGTCCTCCAGCCCACGCAACTGGAAGGAATCGAGCAACTCCTCGATCAAGGCGGAGTTTTTCCGGTTGTTCTCGGCGCGCAGTCCGTAGGAAATATTCTGGGTCAACTTGAGATGAGGGAAAAGGTGGTACTGCTGTGTCAGGTAACCGACCTGCCTCCGATGGGCGGGCATCCAGATCGAGGCGTGGCTGTCATATACGGCCTGGCCATGGATTTCGATGCGCCCCGAGACCGGCCTGTGGAGCCCTGCGATAGCCCTCAGGGCCGTGGTCTTCCCGGACCCTGACGGACCGAAAAGCACCAATGTCTTTCCGGGTTCGAGCTCCCAGTCCATACGCAGTTCGAACTGGTCCAGCCGGCAATGCATTGAGCCTCTGCAAGCGTACTCTCCGCTCACAACCTGCTGCTCCATCGGCACCTTGATGCCAGAGTCAGCGCGGAAAGCGATATGACCGATACGGTCAGTAGCAGCGCGGAGAGGGCCAGAGCGCTGTCCAGCCCGCCGCTGGTTTCCATAGCGGTCATTATGGCGAGCGGCATGGTCTGGGTCTCGCCCATCAGGTTGCCGGCGAACATGATCGTGGCGCCGAATTCGGAAAGGGCCCGGGCCCATGATAGCCCCAGCCCGGTGATAATTGCCGGGGCCGCCAGCGGAAGGGTGATACGCAAAAAGGTGAACAGCGGCGACACGCCAAGGGTCTGCGAGACATCCTCGTAGTCCCGTGCTACGGACTGGAATCCCAGCTTGGCCGAACGTATATAAAACGGTGCAGCGACAAAGATCTGGGCGAATACCACTGCGGTGGTGGTGAATGAGATGCTTATTCCAGCCTCGTCCAGCAGGCCGCCAATAATGCCCCCACGGCCGAAGGCCATCAGCATTGCGACCCCGGCGACAACCGGTGGCAGGACTATGGGCAACTCCACCAGCCCGTCAACTACCCGGGCCAGCCAGTGGTCGCTGCGTGCGAGTAGATATGCGAAGGGCGTTCCTGCTGCCACTACAATGGCAACGCTGACGACGCTGGTGAAGATGGACAGGCGCAGGGCGGTCAATGCCAAGTCCCCGGTAACCGCGCCCCAGAAGCTTTCTTGCTGGGCGGCCCGCACCAGGAGAGCCAAGATAGGCAGGCCAATGAAGAGGATGAAGAGGAACCCCGCAACTCCTCCCAGCACGCTACCACTGCTTACCGAATTGCGCGGCTTGAATATCGGAATGTTCACGTCAGGGAGAGCCTTGCGGAGAAATCACGGAGGATCAAACCCGTAGGATGCCAGGACGGCCTGTGCCGGTCTGGACAGGACATAGTCCACGAATCTTTCCGCTTCATCAGGCCGGGCTGAATCGTCTAGGACCGCGAGGGGATAGGTCACCCTGATTTCACGTGCGGTCGCAGGCAGGGTAATCTCGTACGCCGCCGCGGTGTCTGTTGCCGTCAGCATCCCGGGGTGATAGACAATGCCGGCGTCGGCCTGTCCCAACAAAACCTTCTGCTCCACGAACTTTACGCTTGTTTCCTCCGACACCACGTTGGCCATTACTCGCTGCCGGAAGTCATCGCCCAGACCGACCTCCGGCTGGGATAGCCGTTCCAGCAGTTGCTGGGAATACTGCCCTGCGGGAACGCCTTCGTGTGCCATAACCAACCGGTTGCCAGGATCGGCAAGGTCATCCAGGGAGGATATGCCGGATCCGGCAGCCGCGATCACTGCCAGCGACGAAGTGGCGAAAGGCCGAACTTTTCCAGAGATCAGTTCTGAGTCTCTCGCCAGAGTCATCTGCAAATCGTTGGCCGAAATGAAAACGTCCGCTTTGGCTCCGAGTTCGAGTTGCGACCTGAGCCTCTGGCTGCCCGCAAAATTCAACTTCACCTCTATACCGGGATTTTTCGATTCGTATTCCCGCGAAATTTCCTGCACGGCGTCGGTGAGCGAAGCTGCTGCAAACACAATGATGGTCACCGTGTCTTTTTCGCCGCTACTGCATCCGGGAGTAGCGAATGCCAGGCCAATGGAAAGAAGCGGCAGGACGAGCCATAGGGCGATGTATCGGGGATGTTTGTTCATCGGGATGGCTTCAGTGTATGGCGCGTTGCTGCCCGTTTAATGACAGCAGTGGCCGGTTGAAATCTAACGGTGAATCACGGGATTGTAAAGCTGGCAGCTTGATGCGTGCCCTGCTCCCGCTTGACGCAACGATGAGGCTGGGTTGTAATGGCGGGAGCTTTTTCCCTGCGGAGGATTGAAATGGCCTTAGTTCGTTGCGTAACTGAAATGGGAATGGGCGTCGACGTTCACGGGCAGGACTACACCACTGCTGCCCAGCGGGCCGTGTTTGATGCCATTCACCACAGCAGCCTGGGATTCCAGCGGATGCTGGGCAAGACGGCCGACGATATGCGCGTCGATGTCACCATAGGCGTTCCGAAACCGGAGGAGGTGGATAAGGAGGCGGTGCTCTCCATTCTGCCCCACGGCACTGGCTACTGCGAAGCAGTTGCCGGTGGCCTTGAGATCCCCAACGAACGGGGCGACGACGCCCTGGTGATAGCCAACGCTGTGGTGATCGTCAGCTTTGACGACGGCAGCTAGCCGAATGTAAGAACCCTACCCATACTCGGGTGAGTGGAGACCAATCTGGTTCTACTTGCCCGATTTTTGCCTCCGGGAATTTCGCCCGGAGACGTGAAGCCCTTTCAATGAGCGCCGGCACTTTCGTTGCCGGTGCTTTTCTTTGTTGCTTGGGTCGAGATTTTCCTCCCCCAAGTCGCTTTCTGTCCCAGGCTGCCGATCCTCCGGTTCCTTCACGAGATTCTCACAAATTCCAATTGCCTCTCAAGCAATTTTTAGGATATTCTATATTTGTATATAGAATACTACGAATCATTATACCGAGCAGTATTTCGATTGTTGATGAAAATCTAGATTTTGGGGGCGAAATGATAATTTACAGAGTTCTTGGCCGGCGACTAAAAACCGATAGTCTGGAAAACCTGAGGCCTTTTTGGTTTATCGCATTGCTTGCCACCGCCTTAATGGTGGCCATCATCGCATTAGGCGCAAGCATTCGCAGCACAGCGATGGCCGCCCCTACGCAGGCCGACGATCCGAGTTCTTGGGCCAAAACGGCAGATGGGGGCGGTGCGCAGGAGGTCCCGATTGCCAGCAACTTCCCGAAGGCCGGAGGAACGTCTCCTTTTTTTCAGGCAAACTCTCCTTCCGAAGAAACCGAATCAGCCTTCTCAGATAGCGAGGCCGGATTTGAGGCTGTCTGGCAAGCGAATCTGACCGTCGGATACGCAACGGACTCAATCACCACCTTACTCGGTTATATGCCGGAGGTATATGGGTCCGACGGCGCCCTTGACTTGGATTCGTTCTCCTACGACGACCAGTCGTTCGTGATAGAGAACCTGGTTTTTCAGCAGGTGTTGGGCGGCGCAATGCAACTGGTCCTGAACGCAAACCAGCGGCTGCCCGACGACCTGGTTTTCCAGGCAAAGACGCAAGAGTATCCCATACAGGAATCAATGGCCCTTGGCCTTTACAACAATATTCACATCTGGAGGGTGGACACTCCCTTGGACTGGACCGAAGGCGAAACGTTTCAGGTAATCCTGTGGCGGGTCCTGGACACGGGCGCGCAGCAGTCGCCGCAATTCGTTGGCCCGGCTCCGCTCCACACGCTTCCGGATGGAACACACGTTGACGGAACGATAGAAGCCGGGGAATCACTGGCGGGAGAAATAACGGTCAGCGGCCAGTTCAAGTATTACAAGCTGATCCTCGAACCAGGCAGGAAGTATCGAATCGACATGCTGGGAGCCGACACCGGGGACGGCTCGCTGTCCGATCCGTGGATTTCAGGGATTAACGGTCCTTTCCAAACTGCACTCGGCCCGAGGCTTCAGCCCACCTGGTACGACGAACAGGGTAGGCGGTCAACAACAATTAGCTTACCTACCATTGGAAACTTCGAGCTTAACCAGTATGGGCGTATGTACGTCGTACGTGACGGTGCAGGCGGAGAGTCCGTTTTGCGGGCTGTTATGGGCGCCAATGACGACGGAGGAGAGGGATTCAACGCCAGGCTCTACCTGGTCAATTTCCCCGGAACGGAATACCGGATTGCTGTCTCTGGCTCGCCAAACCCCTCCCCCGTCGGCACTTTCACCGTCAGCTTGACCGATGTATCCGAAGACGACTATTCCGCCGATGCCAGCAACGCGGGCGAATTGACGGTTGGGGGCTACTCGGAGGGTGACCTGGAGGCTCCGGCCGATGTCGACTGGTTCGCTGCGGAACTAACGGCCGATACCAGCTACCAGATCGAAATCAGAGGCAAGGCCACCAGCGATGGTTCCCTGGGGCAACCCCGACTGGCCGGAATATACGACAGCGAGGGTAACGCTGTTTCAGGCACTGGAAACACTGGCAGCGCCTATTCCAGCGATCGGAACACCAGCGTCGAATTCACGCCCGACTCCAACGGAGTGCACTACGTCGCCGCGACCAGCTTCAGTCCCTACATGCCCAACCGCTCCCGCATACCGGCTGGTACATACCGGGTGAGCGTGAGCGTTCTGGCTGACTAAATTGCGCGGGTACTTGCTCCTCCTATGCCTGTCGGGCACTGAAGGGACCGCAAGTTACCACCTTTACAGACTTCCGATTCCTTGGTCGATCACTTGCACTGTGCTGCAGGGATCACCGGATAAGCAATTTTCGAGGGGGGTGTGAGGCTATGAACAAGCATGAATTTCAACGGAATGAATGGGAATCAGGCCTGCCAAGTGACAAGGCCGCGCTTTTGCTGCTGGTGATGGTCCCGGTGCTTCTATCCCTGGCGTTGGTGGCTACGGCGGTCCTGTTCGGTCGGCCCGTCGACGCAGCTGAGGTGCTGGCCGGTGGCCCTGAACTTACCTCTGCGCACATGGGCGAAAGCCCGGCCAAAACCTTCGAAGACAGTACAGTCAGTGTGTGCGGAGCCCATGAAGCAGTGTTATCACCGCAAGTTCCACTCTCCGATCACGGCTCTGACCTAGGAGGCTACTACTTAGCCCAGGTTATTCTGAGCGCTATGGGCGTGGGAGAGGGAGAAAACTGTTAACGGAGAGGGTAGCAGCGCACCGGGGAAACCGCAGACATGGCCAGGTGAAACCCTATCGGGAATTCAGGGGCAGGATGCCAGTTCTCTGCAACGCTGAGAAATCATCCGCCCGCCAGCTTGTCCCGTGCGAGTCCAGCCAACTGATCCAGAGATTCCACCCTGTTGTCCCCAGTGACAGTCAGCCGAACGAGAGCTCGGCCCTCGATAAAGAACAGGCTGGCCGCCTCGTCGTTACCCAACATGTGCTGGTAGACGCCGCTGGTTTGAGGTGCGCCCGGACCCGCTTCACCCCGGCTTACGAGGTCGGAGCGGATGCCGTCCAAGGCGGATAAGGCCAACTCGCGGTCCTCATATAACACCACGCTCTGCAGCACCCGGTATTGCGGACCCTGCAGCTCCACTTGCGCCGAAGGGCCGTCCAGCGATTGCTCCTCGCTAAGAGAAAGGACGGACAGACTGCTGTTCCGGAAATCATTCGGCGCCAGGAGCAATTCCCGCGGCTCGGATGAGATTTCGGACCCGCATCCTGCAATCAGTATGCTGAATAAAGGCAACAGGGCAAGGAGGGAAACGAATTTCATCCAGATTGTCAGTGCTGGTCGCCGTGGTGGTGCTGCGGCGCGCCCCATCCTCCGGCGCCGGGAGTGCGTACGCTGATCACGTCGCCTTCCAAGACGTCGATGACTTCCTTGCCCGCCAGCTGGACTTCCTCTACTCCACCGCGCAGTAGAATATTCTCGCCCGTTTCGCCGTGGTGGCCGCCGTGATATCCGGGCGGCGGACGCCGTCGGCGCTCCGACATCAGAGTGACTCTTGCCGGTGCCAGAAACTCCACCTCGCGCACCACACCGTCTCCGCCCTTGTACAGGCCATCTCCACCAGAGCCGCGCCTTATAGCGTACCGGCGCAGACGGAGCGGGAACGCGAACTCCATCGCCTCAATAGGTGTATTCATGGTGTTGGTCATGTGGGTCTGAATGCCGGATATGCCGTCCTTGTCTGGCCTGGCACCCATACCGCCGGCAATGGTCTCATAGTACACGTAGGGCTTTTCGCGGACCGGATCGTGGCCCCCGATGATCATATTGTTCATGGTGCCCTGGCTGGCTGCCGGTATCACCTGGGGCAAGGCTTGGGCCAAGGCGCCGAACAGGACGTCGGTGATGCGCTGCGAGGTCTCAACGTTGCCTGCGGCTACTCCCCGCTGGGGCTGGGGGTTGACCAGCGACCCCTCGGGCGCGTTGATGTGCAGTGGGCGCAGGCAGCCCTGGTTGGCGGGGGCCTGTGCCTGTAGCAAGCAACGCACGACGTACAGGCAGGCCGACACCGTAACAGCCACCGGCGCGTTGATGCAACCGGGCCGCTGGGGCGACGTCCCTGTGAAGTCGATGTCCATCTCGTCGCCAGAAACTGTGATTGTGACCTTTATGGGAACCGGTTCCTGCGTCAGGCCGTCGTCGTCCATGTAGTCGAGGACGCTGTACGTGCCGTCGGGAATGTCCCGTATGGTCTGGCGAGTGACCCGCTCGGAATAGTCCAGCAGGGCTGCCATGTGTTCGGATGTCTCCTCTGTACCGTATCGCTCGAACAGCTCACGCATTCGCTGCTCGCCGACGCGAATGGAGGCGGTCTGGGCTGCCAGGTCTCCCTTGCGCTCGTCCGGGGTGCGCGAGTTCCGGCAGATGAGCTGGATGATGTCGTGGTTCAGCCGCCCACCCCTCGCCAGCTTGATCGGCGGAATGATGGTGCCCTCCTGGTAAAGCTCGGTGGAGAGAGGCAATGATCCCGGGGTCATGCCGCCAACGTCGGCGTGGTGGCCTCGGGCCGAGACGAACCCGGCCAACTGCTGCCGTCCCTTTTCGCCCACGTAAACAGGAGCCACCATGGTGATGTCCGGCAGGTGCGTACCGCCGAGATATGGGTCGTTCAGGATGACGATGTCGCCGGGCCGGAGCGCGTTGGGGTAGACCTCCAGCGCCGCGCGCACAGAGGCCGGCATAGCTCCGAGATGCACAGGAACGTGGGCCGCCTGCGCCACCATGTTGCCCTCGGGATCGAATATGGCGCAGGAGAAGTCGCGGCGCTCTTTGATGTTCGGCGAGTACGCGGTGCGTTGCAGGGCAACTCCCATCTCCTCGGCCACCGACTCGAACATGTTCTTGAAAACTTCAAGGCTGACCGGATCAACGGGCATCGGGACACCTCGGTACGCGGATGCGGGACTTCAGCCCTCGGATATCTGGGCAAGTATGTCCCGCTCATCTGGATTTTGGGAGGGGGCGAGCTGGAAGAATTCGCTGGACATTATCTCGTTCATGAATTCTCGGGGAAGTCTCGCGAAAGGACCGTCTTTCTCGATCTGGGTGCGGTGGCGTTCCAGCGATTCCTTCTTGACGGCAACATACTGCCCAACGTTCAGCACGGTGGTCACCTCGTCGTCGGGCGTGCCCAGCGCTTCCGTATCGTCGGCGGAAAACGGAGGGCGTAAGTCCAACTCCACCATCTTGTTCCACATGCGCTGGAAGAAACTGCGAGGGAAGCAAACATAATAGAGCAACGGTTCCACGTCATCGCGGCAGAGTTCCACCGCTGCCCTGGTCCTCTCGCTGATGGTCACATGATCGGGGTGGCCGTATCCTCCCGTGGGGTCGTGGGTGATTACAATGTTCGGGCGTACCTCGCGTAAGACGTCCGCCACCTGTTCCACAACTCTGCCCTCGGGAGCTTGGAATAGGCTGGACGGATGGTTGTTGTCCTCCCATCCCACCATGCCGGAGTCGCGATAATTCAAGAACCGGACGTCCTTTATGCCAGTAACGTCCATCGCCTCACGCAACTCGCCCTGTCGGACCTGCCACAGGTTTTCGGGCGTGGCCAACATCGAATCGCTGATCTCGCCCACGTCGCCGTTGGTGGCACAAATCAGCGTAACCCGGTGCCCCCCAGCGACCAGCGCTGCCAGCGTGCCGCCGCAGCCAAACCCCTCGTCGTCTGGGTGCGCGAAAACGGCTAGGACAGTGAGGATAGGTGAGCTACTGCTGTGAGCCATCGCAATTCCTTTTCACTTTCGTTCTACGCCATCGTCAGCAGTAGGTTGCCGGAGGTATCGACCTCGCCCGCCCAGCCGGGCGGGACTACGGTTGTCGTGTCCAATTGCACGATCAGGGCCGGGCCGACGACGCGGTCGCCTGACGATAGCAGGTCTCGGTCGTAAAGCGGCGTCTCCAGCTCTCCCTCACGGAAAACCACGTTGACTCTCTCTAACTCGGCCCGCGCGAGACCGGAACCCGCGGACGCGTCCAGCAGGAGATCCGGCTTGTCCACCACCAGATCGAGCTTGAGCCGCAGGTTAACTATCTCAACCGGTTCGTTCCGATCTGCGTAGCCGAAGCGCTGCAGGTGAGCGCGATAGAAACTGTCCGATATGGCCCGGGCCAGCCCGTCCGACGAACGAGAGCTGCGCGAGGCCGGGTAATCCACGGTCAGTTCGAAGGACTGGCCCACATATCGAACGTCCAGGAAACGGCGGGCCCCCATCCGATCTACGGGCAGTCCTTCCTGTTCCAGTTCGGCTCGGGCCAGTCCCTCCATCCCGTGGAATTCCTCTTCCAGCCTGGTGCGCTTCAAGTCTCTGCCCCGCAGCATTACTGTGCGGGAGTAGTCCTTTACTATGTCGGCGATTGCTACGCCCAAAGCCGACAAGATGCCCGGACGCGCCGGTATAAGCACTCGGGGAATGCCCAACTCCTGGGCCAGATCGCACCCATGCACGGGCCCGGCGCCCCCGAACGGCACCAAGGTGAAGTTGCGAGGATCGTATCCGCGTTCCAGTGAGATGGCTCGTATGGCCCGCTCCATGTTGGCATTGACCACTCGCAGGATGCCCAGCGCAGCCTGCTGCTCGCCCAGACCAAGCTGTCCTGCCAGCGACGTCATCAGACCTCGCGCCCGTGGCAGGTCCAGCGTGAGGCGTCCGCCCAGGAAATGGTCAGGCCGTAGTCGTCCCAGCAGCAGGTTCGCGTCCGACACAGTGAGCTGGTCGCCTCGGCCGTAGCAGGCGGGCCCAGGGTCTGCTCCCGCTGACTGCGGACCGACCGAGAGGGCCCCGCCGGTGTCCACCCGTGCGATGGAGCCCCCGCCGGCCCCAACAGTGTGAATCTCGATCATGGGCACGCTGATGGGATGACCGCCCACGTTGGAGCTGCCGGTCTCCTTGATCCGCCCCGGGCACAGCGAGACGTCCGTAGATGTGCCGCCCATGTCCAGCGTGATGATGTCTGGGTACCCGGCCTGCGACGAGACGTG
This sequence comes from Dehalococcoidia bacterium, assembly GCA_965215675.1. GTDB lineage: Bacteria > Chloroflexota > Dehalococcoidia > Lucifugimonadales > UBA3495 > VXOI01. The sequence goes on from OZ244112.1 coordinate 2,282,259, forward strand.
AAATGCTCCGACCACGCCTCCCGCCGGTCCGCTCAGAATAGTCCGGACCGGTTGCTCAGCGGCAAGGCGGGCCGTGATGCTGCCGCCAGAAGACTGCATGATCCTCAGCCCCTCGCCCAGGGACTGCTCAAGTTCGCCCAGGTAGCGGCTCATCACCTGTCCGACATAGGCGTTGACCACCACAGTGCTGGTGCGTTCAAACTCGCGGAATTCAGGCAGTACCTGGGATGAGAGCGAGATGAACGGCTTGGGCTCCAGCCTCTTGAGGGCCGAATTGACCATTTCCTCGTGGACTGGGTTCAAGAATGAGAAGAGGAACGAGACAGCCACCGCATCGGCGCCGGACTGTGCCACAAGTTCCATCAGCGCTTCGATGGCCGCTGGCTGAAGGTCCTCAAGTATCGCTCCCGTGTAGTCTACGCGTTCGGGCAGTCCGAAGCGCAGTTCCCACGGGGCCAGGGTGGGAGTGCGGTCTTGCTCCAGATTGTAAAGCTCGGCTCTGCTCTGGCGACCGATTTCGAGCACGTCCTCGAAACCCATTGTGGTCACCAGCGCTGTGCGTGCGCCCTTTCCTTCCAATAGTGCATTCGTGGCTACGGTGGAGCCGTGAACGAAGTCGGCAGACTCCGCCGTAATGCCAACCTCGTTGACTCCTTGCACAATGCCGAGGGAGGGATTCTGGGGTGTTGATGGGAGCTTGTGTACGGTCAGGCGACCATCCTGGAGCACGGCGATATCGGTAAACGTGCCGCCGACATCGATTCCGACTACGGTCCGGGACATAGAAGGGCGTCCTCGCTATTCTTCCAAGGCGATGCGCAGACGCTTGTTGATACGTCCCTTGCTCTCGTGGCCGACCACACGGATGCGCCCCACCTCGATGGTGTTGTCGACGTGGGTTCCACCATCGGCCTGCACGTCAAGGCCCTGGATATCTATGGTGCGCACTTCGCGGATGTTGGCGGGCAGCAGGTTGATCTTGGTGCGGATCAGGTCCGGGATCTGTTCCGCCTCCTCTCGGGGGAGGTTGGCCGCCAGAACGCTTCGGGCCGCAGCCACCTCTGCGTTGATCTTTTCCTCGATCTCATCAGCGAAATCGGCGGTCATTCGCTCGAGTTCAAAGTCCATCCGGGCTTCGCCTGGCTGCATGTTGCCGCCGGTCACCAAGGCGCCGAAGTCGCGCCACACAACGCCGCAGAGAATGTGGAGCGCGGTGTGGGTGCGCATCAGCCGGTAGCGCCGTTCCCAGTCAATCTTGCCGGACACCCGGTTGCCTTCAGAGGGGCGATCGCCTTCTATCAAGTGAACAAGCAGGCCGCCGCCGCGTTTGACACCGGTCACGCCGTACTCCCGCCCGTCCGCGGTCAAAATACCGACGTCACTTGGTTGTCCTCCACCGCCGATGTAGAAGGCGGTGCGATCCAGTGCCACGCCAGTTTCCGCCACGCCGGTTACAGTGGCGTCAAATTCGCGAAGATAACTGTGGTTGTGAAACAGCAAGTCAGTCATGACGTTCGCTCCAAGGTCGCCGTATTATATCAGACGAAATTTTAGAATCGGTCCTGTCCCGTCTGGTAGCGCCTCAAAGGGCAATCGCGTTTTGATGACACTTGCTCCTTGCCAAGCCTCATGACGCGCCCCTACCATGAATCCTGTGCATGATCCCCGAATTACGCCCTTCAAGGCATCCCAACGGCTGCGTCGCCTGGTCGGACAAGCCCAGTGGGACACAATGGGACAGAATGGGACCTGAAATGAAATTTATGCCACCCGCGGGCCAATTCGTAGCTGGCGGTCGGGTGAAAATGGGAAAAATGGGACGGAATGGGGAAAAGGGCCAAATATTCTGTCCCAAAATTCCCACGCCACAGCCCGAGGCATGTGTCCGGCCAACCAACCGGTGTGCCCGCATCGTTTGAGAATTCAGACCCAGCCTTCCGACCCGGCTCAGAAGAGAAATCAAACTGAGATGGACTGGTCCATGGCAATGAAATATCACTACAAAGCTGGATCCCGCTGAAACGCGATTGCCCTGCAGCGCCTCTTATGTCCGTGTGCCACAAGGCACGAATTTGGCATATAATGGCTTGCCAATTGAAAAGTTGGCAGTAATGAAAAACAGGGCGGCTGGTGAGGCCGGTTTCAGGGGCGAACGATGAGAATTTCGTGCTTGCAGGAGAATTTGACCAGGGGTCTGGGTGTGGTTGGGCGGGCGGTCGCCACCAGGGCCACGCTGCCAGTTACCCAGAACGTGCTGTTGTCCACCGATGGCGGCATGCTTCGATTGTCAGCCACCAATCTGGAAATCTCCATGACCACCTGGGTGGGTGCGATGGTCGAGGAAGAGGGGTCGGTGACAGTTCCGGCACGCCTGTTGACCGAGTTTGTCAGTTCGCTGGGCAGCGACCGGATAGACATCGAGATGGAGCCGGGTTCCCGCGTTCTTCAGATAAAGTCGGGCCGGTCCCAGGCCAACATAAATGGTACCGACGCCTCCGAGTTTCCGCCCATCCCAACCATAGAGGACGCTGTGGTCGCACAGGTGCAGCCGTCGGCCCTCAGAACCGCTATTTCCAGAGTGGCATTTGCCGCCGCCACCGAGGAATCGCGTCCGGTGCTCACCGGGGTCGAAGTAAAGCTGCGCGAAGGCGCTTTCACCATGGCCGCGGCAGATGGCTTCCGTCTGGCTGTGCAGCACGGCGAGTTGATGCAGTCAACGCCGGAGGAGATGAGCGTCATCATCCCCGCGCGCACCATGAACGAATTGCAGAGGCTCCTGGGCGATAACTCTGAACCGGTGGACATAATGCTCACGCCCCAGAAGGGACAGGTGATGTTCCGTCTGCAGGGCGGCGACACCGTCGAACTGGTCTCCCAGTTGCTGCAGGGCACCTTCCCCAACTATGACCAGCTCATTCCGCAGGGCTACACAACAAGGGCTATCCTTGACCTTCAGGAGACCCTGCGAGCGGCCCGCACTGCTGCAATATTCGCCCGCGATGGCTCCAACATCATCCGCATGCACGTGCAGCCCAACGGGGACGGGGAGGAGTCCGGCGGCAGGCTGATGATATCGGCCCGCTCTGAAGAGGTTGGCGACAACGAGGACGTCGTCGACGTGGCCGAACTGGAGGGGGAAGAGGGGAAAATCGCCTTTAACAGCCGCTACCTGCTGGACGTCCTGTCAGTGTTGGAACGCGGCCGCATCGCCATTGAGACCACAACATCCTCCAGCCCAGGCGTATTCAAACCCACCGACAGTGATGATTACGTCCACGTAGTCATGCCAATGTTTGTCCAGTGGTGACTAGGGACGGGTCGAGAAGACCCGTCACCAATACCCTGCCCGGCCCTCCTGCAGCAGGGAGAGGGCTCATTCGAGGTCCCAGCCGTCCTGGACTCCAACCATAACGCAAACTGAACGCAAACTGCGGTCGCCAAGCCTGCAGCGCAGCCTCGAGTCAATCAGGCGCAGGCTGATGACCAGCAACTCGTCCGCACCATTTGGGGAGAGGGAAACTTGGACCCGAGACGACACAACTCATAGCTGAGCCAGCCACAGCGGCCCTCCGGATGCACTACTGCCAAGTTCTGTGCGGAAAGAGAGGCGGAGGACCTGTGGCCACCGGGCCCCGGCAGGAAACTCAAGACCATGACAGCAGCCCTCCCTACAGCCAACACGCCAATCTCCGCTCAGAATGGTGGTGGTCTACTGGCAGGAGAACAACTCTTTTTGAAAACAGGCAAGACAGGCTCTGAAAACAGGTTCCGCCACCCCAATTACAACGAGACAACCGTCCCATTCCCCACGTGGGAGTATCGGCCCGGCGTACAGGTGAGCACGATCACCTGGCACTCCCTGCCTGCAGCTGCAATGACGGCACCCATACCCTGAAGACGCTGAGGATCGCTCCACCCCAATGCGTCGTCAATCATCACGGGAGCCCCACCGTCCTCAGGACTGACTATGGTTGCGCAGGCCAGCCGGGAGATCACACCGAGTTGTTCACGAGCCCCGGTGCTCAGCTGCTCGACAAGCAGCGTGACCCCGTCCAGCGTGCGACGGGCAATATTCAAATTCCGGTCGATCTCCACCTCAAACGTAGGCCCAAAAACGATGCGCCCGAGCTGTTCTATGGATTCCCTGAAGGGCCCGATGTAGCGTTGGTGAGCCTGCTCCCGATGTTTGGCAAACGTGTCTCGCAACACCCGCGCAGCCTCTGCCCGGGCCTCTTCACCAACATGTTCCCGTTCCAAGTGGCTCAACAGGGTGACAGCCGCGTCGCAAGCAGTCTGCAGTCCCTGCTCCCCGCGCAATTCCAAGCTGCTTCTCAACCCGTTCTGCCGGTCCCTGTTCGCCTGAAGCTCTCCCACCGCACGCTCAGTGGCCAACCGGTAGTTCCCCAGGCGTTCTTCCACGGACTCGGGATCGGCATCATCGAGTTCCGCCCTGGCTGCGTCCAGCGCCTCCCGGTCCGCAGTCTCCCTTTCTTGCGCGGCCGCCACAGCACACTCAAGAACGTCATCCGCCTGTTTTTCTCTTTCCGCGGCCAGCTGTTCGGCGGCGTCGGCCTCCCTCCCCCGAGCCATGTTGATCTCTGCCCTGAGACTGTCCCCTTCCGAGTGAACGCTCTTCAGAGCGGTCTCGGCCCCCTGGACATCATCCTGACAAGCCTGTAGCGCAACTGCACCTTCCTTGACCAGGTCTGATATCTCGGCCTCGATTTCCTGGGCCCGGTCCAGGTCCGCCGGCATAGCGGGTTCCGAGGTCCGTTCGTTCGGATAGGCAGCCACCCTTACCCTGAGACTCTCCACTTTCCCAAGCAGCACGTCAGGAGTGAGGTCCCGTAGCTCTCTTTCGATAGCCTTATGGGCTTCGTCCTTGTTCCGCTCGGCATCCTGCCGTTCTTGCCCGGCCCTCCTTGCCCCACTGACATCGGCAACGCCAGCTTGTTCGCACAGCCGCCGGTAGTTATCCTCCGTTTTACGACGCTCCTCGGCCAGACCCTTGGACTCCGGCCCCGCAATCACACGCACCCGCGCGATTTCAGGTATGGTCAAGGTGGCTTCATCTTCAACTCGGACCCGTCTGACCTCGTCAACCGCAAGCTCGATCCTCTCGTCCCCCAACTCGAGGGGCAACTCGCGCAGAGCAGTTAATTCTACCGAGGCTGCAGCACTTCCCGCGGCTGACATGGCCCTTTCAGTTTCGATGTAGGCGTCCTCGACCCGTTTGACCGCATCATCGTCTACAACGGCCGTCTCCAGATATTCCTCGGCCTGCTTCAGCAATTCCTCCGCAGCGATGTACCGCTCATGGCGCTCCCCAAGCTGCTCCACCTCGATCAACTGACGCAGGTGATCCCTATCCGCAATTGCCATGCTGAGCCTCTCCCGAGCCTCGCGCACAGCAACGTCGGCAACCTTCAGCGCCGCGGCTGCTGCCTCACTGCGCTGAGTGGCCAAAGCCAGACCCGGCTCCGCATCCTTGGCCTGAGCCTCGAGAACCGCCAGCTCCTTTCTGCGCTCGTCAAGATTGGCAATCAACCCCCTGCGCCGCTCCCATTCATTCCCGGCGCCGTCCCGCAGGGCCTCCGAGGCGCTGTGAATCGCATCAAGTCGCTCGACCTCGGAGCGCAACCGCTCAACCGCGACCACGCGCTGCTGGAATTCGCTTTCGCTCTTCTGGAATTCCGCCAATATGCCCGAGAGCCGGTCTGACTCCGTTACCAACCTCCCCAGCTCGGCAACATCGCCTTCGATGGTCTCAAGCTGGTTTTCCAGACTGGTAACCCTCTCCCGCTCCCCATCCACCCTCTTCTGCAACGAAGTCCGTGTGCTCCTCTTCTGTCCGTTTGCAGTCCAGTACTTCCCGTACTCCTCTCCGATGCGAGTCCAGAGCGACTCCTCACGCTCGTCAGCAAATTCGCCCCCGGCCGCGCGGTCCAATGCCCTCCCCATGGACGGCAGGCTGAAATTGGGCAAGATCAGTTCCGTCCCCTGGTCGATCTGCAAGGCCCGCCAGAGCTCATCGTCCAGTGTCTCCTCAAGTATCGCCTCCAGCCGGTCGTGTGCCTGCCGGCCCGTAAGGCTCTCCTGCCGGGGAGCCTTGACCTCAAGCGTGGTGCCCGGCCGCCGGAGCCACCGCTTCCAGTACACCAGCTCGTAATCGCCGGACGACAGCGAGACCTCAACCTCCGGGCCCTCATCGCGCCCAACGGGCTGCAGAGCTTTTACCTCCACCCTCTGGGAACTGTCGGGCAGGTCGATAGCAAACCGAAGCCCCTCGGCGATGGCTGTCTTACCCACCTCATTCGGGCCTTCAACGATGGTCACGCCATTCTCTGCGAAGTTCACCTCCCGGCATTCCACGCCCCGGAAGTTCGTCAGCTTCACGCGATGGAGCTTCATGAACGGGCCTCCACCAGTCGGTACAACAGCGCCAGGGCATCACGAGCAGCAGGGGCCGACTCACCACCCTCAGCCATGGACCGCAACTCGCTCAACGCGTCACTCGCGAATCCCGAAAGCCCAAAGTGGTCCACGTCCGTCTCATCAGGGATTACCACAAGGTCGCTCTGCCTCTCCCACATTTCAATGGCCCCGAAAAGGTCGGCGTGATGTTCCAGCAGGTCATCCAGGCGGGCCTTCTGGGCCACGGAGACCTGGCCCACCAGGGACAACCTGACGACCGTGCGCTCCTTGGCCTCCTCACCGGACAACCATTCCTCCAACGCGTCAATGTCCAGATCGGAGCTCACCGGCCAGTTGCGCTGCAGGAACCGCCATTTCCCCACATGCCTGATTTCCACCTCCACCCGGTCAGCCGTGAGGTCGACGACAAGAACGTTTCCAGGGTCAGTCTCATCGTAATCGGTGGGTTCCGGGGCACCCGAATAGTGGATTCGGCCAGTGGAGCCCACATTCGTCGTGGAATGGCGGTCGCCAAGGGCAACGTAGTGGACCAGCCCCGCAGAAACTCGCTCCTCCACTCCCCGCAGTCCGATTGCCCTCCGGTCACCGGGATCCGGAGACATCGAGTCCATTGCCCCGTGGCCAACAACGATACGCAGGGCACTGCCGGCCTCAAGCCCAGCGCAAGCCGCTTCCACCAAGTCGGTGGTTGGATGCTTGTTGGGCCACGGAGCGGGGACCAGTTCCACTCCCGGCACCGCCTCAACCACCTCGAACTCTCTGAGAACCCTTACATTGTCCGGACAGCGCTGGCGGAATGTCGGAGACTCGTAGACCGATGAGGCATTCACCGGGTCATGGTTGCCAGGCAGCAGGAAAAACCCCACTTCAGGGAAAGCGGCCATCTTCTCGAGGGCACGAACCAGCAGCTGTCTCTGCACCTGGTTCGATTCGAAAACATCTCCGCACACAACCACGAACTGGCATCGCTCCTCGACGGCCAGCCGTCCCATTTCCTCGATTACGTCGAGCCGGGCGGCACTGAAGCGAGCTTGAGCTTCCTGGCTAAGAAAGTGCCTGACCATCCCTATTTGCCAGTCTGCGGAATGAAGAAATCTGACCATGCCAATGAGGATAACACCCATTCGAGTATAAGAACAATAGTTTCGTTTGGTCTCTTTCTGGTCTCTTTCTATGGACTGGTTCTTGCTGCCAGCCGGTAATGAACCGTTCTGCACACACCGTTCCAGCGAGCTCCGGCCCAGCCCGCGCAGCGACTGCGCGGCGCAGCAACGGCTCCCCAAACAGGAGCTCCGTCCTGTTACCGAAAAGTCCGGAACACGCCTGAATCCTCCCGGGAGCTACAGGCCGGCGCGGCCGAACCAGATAACCCGGTCTCCCCGCCCTGGCGTGGTCTGGCTGTCCGGCTCATCCGCCGCTCCCGGCAGCGGGGTCAACATCACGCGCCAGCGGGGAGTTTCCTTGGACGCCTCGACAAGGAGCTCCTCCAACGGGACATCGATGTCGATATCGTCGAATTCGAAGTTGAATGCGGCCCTCACGTGGGCGGGGCACACGAGGCCTGCCGTGGCGTTGTTCTCCCGTCCCACCCGCCTCAGTTCCTCGCGTTCGGCGAGGGTCATCTTCAGCCGGCGGTGGCAGCCGGCAATGGCGCATTTGGCCGGGACTTTTCTGGGCATTTCCGCAATTCTACAACGATAGCTCGAGGAGGGGGTTCCGGGCGTGCGTGGAGGATGTTCAGCGTCAACTTTTATCTTGGTTGCGGCGTGGGAGAATGTCTGCACCCAGGTAGTTCTGGGAATAGACTCGCACACTGGAAAGGACCGTTGAGCGCTGAAAATCTGGTTCGCACAACCGGCTCCTGATCGCCGGACCTAGAGCCCGAGGTGGTGCTTTTTATCTGACGGTCCACAACGATCACTGGCGACAAACGCCCGTTTGTTGGGCAGAGAGGAATCATGGATTACATGCAACGAAGCCGGGCCATCGACGAGCTGATAGATCCGATGCTGGCCGAGTTCAGAGCCAGGAATCGGAAAACCGCGGCCGTCTACGAACTGCTGAAAGTGAACCTTAGGCACAGCTTCGAGAAGTTTCTCGAAACTGAGTTGCAGAAAACTGAGGACCACGCGCAGGAACAGCTAAGCAAAGAGCAGGAACGGTCGAACACATACCTGAGCTGGTGGAGAGAACTGAGCAGCCAACTCCGTAGCATCCAAGCCACGAATGGCGACGGCGGAATGAGTAGCGAGGAATGGGCCAGACTTCGCCAGCTCAACGACTCGCAGCTTAGGACCTGGGTGACGGTGGGCGCTGCGATGGAACGGAAGGGCCACGACTCCCCAATGAGTAACGGACTTCGCTGGGTCGAGGACAACTCGGTGCATCTAGCCGATCCCTCGGAGACGCAATAATCGCCCGTTTGATGGACGAAATAAGGTGCTAAGAGTATGACAAGCTACCAACGCCAATGTGTGCGCTGTCGCGAAACGCGCGACCTTGATGTCGAATTCCCTGAGACTTCGATGTATTGGCCTACAGGCGTCGATTACCTGGATTGTCCGGAGCCGAACTGCGAAGAGCTTTATTTGTGCCCGCCCTGTTCCTCTAAGCCGGGCGTTGAACTGTACTGGCAAGCCTTCGGGTTTGCATCCGATGAGGGAGCGGTCCTTTTCGCCTTATACGATGCGGAGTTCCGAGGTCGGCATAACATCACCGAAACCGACGGCCTCAACTGACATAAGTGGCCTTTGGCGAACCGGCGTTGCGCGTGGAATTACTGACAGTCAGGCCTTGTGGGGATAAGGAAGGAAAAGGTATCGTCAAATCCTCACTATTCCCACGAGGACTTCGGTTATGGTGAACGCAAAGTGCAGGTCCTGCGATCATGCCGCCGGCATCGGCGCTTACTGCAGCGTGTGGACCGCGGACCTCATGGCCAAGGCTCTCAACCCCTTCTCTACGGCGGCAAGCGGAAGAAGGGGCAAGCTGGAGCTACCTCAGAGAGGCCTCCGCTCAACGGAGCCTGTTCCGGTTATGAAGGGACCTGTGGACGTTCAGCAGGGGGAAGAGAAGAACATGAACGGGCAACGGCGGACTTGGGCCCACGAAAACGAGATAAAGGCCTGGCACGACACCCACTACGCTCATACCAGTCCCGAGACTAAACGCTCGGCATGGCAGCGCTTCGCCAACCTCCAGGACCCCTACAACACCGGCAACTTCATGACCGGATGGGTGCAGATGATCGGCGGGGACGAGTACGGGAACCTGCTCATCGAGGAGATAAACGAACGTCCGTCGCTACAGAGGATCACGGCCGCCACCCCCAAGACCTCCTATCCCTACCGCAGGGACCGGGCTTGGCTGATGAACCAATCCCAGTGGGTCAGGACCGCCCTCAAGTACGACGGCACCAACATCTGCCAGTATTCCTACCAAGACGCCGACGGCAACCGGTTCACCACCTTCAAGCTCAGGACGAGACCTTTCGTACCAGCCCACTTCAGGGTGATGCTGGATCGCAGCCTCAGGAAATACCCTGCGGTCGCCGGACTCAGCATGGAACCCGGGGAAGCCATGGTCTATGAGCTCTACGGCAGGCAGAACCCGATGCTCATCACCTACCGAGAGGAAATCGAGCTCACGGCCCTGTTCCGGAGAAACCCGGACACAGGGGACATAGACCCTGCGGACCCCGAGGACCCGGCCTTCGCACGCTTGGACTGTCCCCTGTCGTCAGCGCGTCCGCCCCAACAGTGGCAGGACTCCAGGCAGGAATATCAGAGGAGGCAGGCGGATTACAGCGCCGGGCTGCGCGAGACCGAGGTCGACGGGGAAAAGGCATTCCAAGGGCACGAGGGCGAGATGCTCTACGTCCGCTTCCCAGACGGGGCAAGGACCAAGCCCGGGGCCTTCACCCGGCTGATAAAGCTCAAGCCGCCGGAGATTGAGGAGATCCACCAGGCCCTGGACCACGTGCCAAAGGCCGAGGCCGAGGCCACCGCCCGGAACATCTGGGAGGTCGCGGACGAACCGGAACTCGAACACCTCCTGACCATGCTCCGGGAGGACTGGTCGGAGGACCAGCTACGCCGCTCCATGGACACCATCCGGAGGGTATTGGAGGAAACCCTGGAACGGCGCAGGCGGGAGGATGAAATACTGGAAATCTTCGGACGGGAGTTCGCCCCTGAGCAGTTCCGGGATGACAAGGCCACGGTGATGCGGGCACTCTCGGAACACTTCTCCAAGCAGGCGATGAATCGAGTGTTCAGCACCTTGGATAAAAGACTGCCATGACTGATACAGCTTGGGGGTGGCGGTTCAGGGAGTGCAACTTCTGCTCGGGCGTGTGTCGCATTCAGCATCATCGCCCTCGCGTCCACAGAAAACCCAGCCGCCCGGAATCCGGCGAAATCGCCTCTGCGGTCCGGTAACCCCGCCCGCAGCACCTGACCCCTCTGCCGAATGTGAAGACGGCCGAAAACGCTCACGAATGGTGTCGCCCTGGGGACACCGGAGGACATTGATCCAGATCAGAGGTGAGGGGCTGGACATAGCCCGGGGCTCCTTTACATCCTGAACAAAAAGGGCGACCACAGCGAGTCTCTCAAGGATTCGAATTATCGCTGGGATCAGCGACTATGGGGCTGCTCTTCTTGCAACGTACGATGACGCTATGTGGGAGCGCCACACTGCCGGTGGCAGACCCAGTGGCGAATCCTACTTAACGGGAGCTATGAGGGACCGAGCACAGAACACAACGCCGGTCGCGGCGAACACTCTGAACAGACCCATCAGTGCCATGCCCCACTTCTTCATGTGACCCCGCAGGCGCGGGTAATAGGAGGTACTCTCGAGCTCTCTTTCACCCTACCCAGGGCGGCCAACAGGAGGGAATCCAAACGGGCGCAAGAACAAGGCAGGGAGTTGAAGTAGCAAGCAACCGAATGCAGGAACACCAGGGCCCGGCCAGGGACGACCGGGTCTTCTGATTTCCACGCCGCGCCAAACGACCGTGCGGCGGCCGGGTGCTACCATCCCTGCAGGACTTTGCAAGGGCGTGGAGCGATGCGAGTAGCAGTTGTACTAGCCATCCTGGTCATGGCGATGACGGCAGGATGCAGCGGCAACGGAACACCGGAGCGAGAAGTAACCGCGGCGACCGCTACACCAGAGCCGTCGGCCACAACGATACCCACAGCCGCGCCGGCTCCAACGGCTACGCCGGACATCGAGGCAACGGTGCAGGCCCGGGTGTCCGCGGACCTGACGCGGATCGCGCCCACACCGGCGCCCGCCAAGACGGACCGACCAGACGAGAGAGCAAGTGACCAAGCCCCGGACGGGATCTGCTACCGGAACCCGGAGCTGCAAAAAGTGATCTTGGGCTTACTGGACGTGAAGCTCTGCCAAGTGGTCAACGAGAAGGAGCTCTTCAGAATCAGGGATCTGGACAGCGTGAACATGCCCTCTGTGAAAGAGGGAGACTTCGCGGGTTTCGTCAACGTCCGGAGCATGACGCTCCGGACCGGAGAGATTGAAGCGAACGGCCTGGAGGGCCTCGATGGCCTCAGGGAAATGCACCTGGTAACTCGGCCAGAGCAGAAACTCAGAACGGAATCATTCGCGGGGCTCGAGAGCGTGGAGGAACTCAAAATAGAGCTGCTACCCGATGGCCCCCACCAAACAGGCCTCTCCGAACTGCCGGAGCTGCCGAACCTCAGGTATCTGATCATCCGAGGGATGAACGTGGAGGAGAGCGACCCCAGCCCGTTCAGGAACCTGAAGAACCTCGAGACGCTGGACCTGAGAATCGTGCTCGGCGAGGAAGACGCCGAGGAGCCAGTAGAGCCGTACCTGATACCGGCGAGCCTGCTCGAGGGAATCAGCAACCTCAAGGAGGTCAGGATCGAGACCTGGGTGAAACCCAGCGGTCACGAGGTCCAGTTGCCGGAGGAGATCTTCGACGGGAACCCCGCCCTCGAGCGCGTGGAGATAGCGTACCCAAGGACACTCATCGAAAGGTATACCTTCAGCCACCTGCACAACCTGAAGGAGCTAGAGGTCCTCAACAGAACCCACTGGGACCCCGTCAAGTTCCCGGAACTGGTCATATCAAGGGAGTCCCCTCTGTACCAAGCCATAAGGTCCGGGGAAACGACCCCAAGCCGCTACCGGCTCGCGGAAGGAGCTGACGACTGACCAGCACCGGCGACCTCACTCCGGCGTCACGCCTCAGCAAGCCACCGATGGACCGCCGCGTCAAACGAACGTACAGCCGCCCGGTGCTACCATCCCTGCAGGACCTCGCAGGGATGGTAGCACTATGCGCGACGAGGACAAACCGAATAAACTGCACACCCTGAAGCTACGCAAGAGAAAGCGGCCATGACCTGGCCGCCCACAAGTAGTAGGAGACAGCCGGATGAGCGGCTTCGCAGACGTATACCAGAGATTATGCGAACGCCACCCTGACGAGAAAGTCAGAGGACTCGCCTTTGAACCGATTGTAAAAAAGGTCTTGACCACCGATCCCATATACCAGCAACGCTTCTCCCAGGTCTGGCATTGGAATGAGTGGCCGGGACGCGACGGCAGTGACATTGGGATCGACCTCGTAGCGGAGCGTCACGATGGCCGCTTGGTGGCGATCCAGTGCAAGTGCCAAGACCACATCGAAAAGAGCAACATCAATTCGTTCCTGGCTGACTCGCAACGGCGTCTCCTAGGTGAACCGTACGCGGAGCGATACATCTTCACGACGGCGACAACGTGGAGCGACAATGCAGAGCGGGCGCTCACCCGCATCGACCCTCCAGTACAACGCGTTGATTTCTTCGACCTCGAATCATCCGCAATAGACTGGGATGCTTACCTGGAGGATGAATCCGCACCCCTCCAGGGAAAGCCACGCAAGCAACTTCGACGCCATCAGGTCAAAGCAGTAAATGATGTGCTCGCCGGATTCGAGGCGAGCGACCGCGGCAAACTCATCATGGCCTGCGGCACTGGCAAGACCCTTACCGCACTACGGATCGCCGAACAAGTGGCGACCCTCGGCGGACGCGTGCTGTTCGCGGCCCCGTCACTCTCCCTCCTCGCACAGTCCATGCGGGAGTGGGGAAAGGATGCCGAGATACCTCTTCGCGCATTCGCGGTCTGCTCCGATGCGAAGGTCGGGAGAGACGATGCTGACTGCACCCGCACCTACGACATGCCGATTCCGGCCACGACCGACGCCGAGGCCCTGGTCAATTCGGCCAGCGCCGACGCGCCTGAGCGCATGACGGTGGTATTCACGACCTACCAGTCAATGCAGGTGATTGCCGACGCCCAGAAGGCGGGGCTTCCCGCTTTCGATCTAGTGATTTGTGACGAGGCGCACCGCACCACTGGCGCCCTCCGGGGGGACGAAGGTTCATCGTTTCTCCTAGTTCACGACGACCAAAAGGTGCGCGCCCGCAAACGGCTGTACATGACGGCCACGCCGCGGATCTACTCGGAGAAGGCCCAACTGAAGGCCAAAGAAGAAGATATCTACGTCGCCTCAATGGACAACGAGGAACAGTATGGCCCAGAGTTTCACCGCCTAGGCTTTGCCGAAGCCCTTGATACGCTCGACGAAAATGGAGAACCCCTCCTGAGCGACTACAAAGTCATTATTCTGGTGATGGGCGAGAAGCAAATCGCTCGTGACTATCAGGGACTGTTAGCCGAGGGTGAGGCACTGGCCGACGTCGGGCGCGTCATAGGATGTCTCAATGGCCTCGCCAAAATAGACCCCGAGGGCCGGGAGTTCACGGACGACCCTGAGCCGATGCACCGCGCAGTCGCGTTCTCAAACACAATTGCCGCCTCAAGGCGGTTCGTAGATTTAGTTCAGCGAGAACAGGACGAAGCAGCCCTCACTGCGCGGAATCTCTCGATTGAGGGAAGACATGTGGATGGCAAGACTGGCGTGACTGAGCGGGACCGGCAGCTCTCATGGCTCCGTGAAGAAATGACCATGGTCCAGAGCTGTCATCTGCTTTCCAACGCCCGCTGCCTCACGGAGGGAATTGATGTCGCCGCCCTCGACGCGATCCTGTTTCTACAACCGCGCAAATCCCAGATAGACGTGGTGCAGGCAGTAGGTCGGGTAATGCGCAAAGCACAGGGCAAACGCCACGGCTATGTAATCCTGCCTGTGGTCGTGCCATCCGGCGAGGACCCCCTCCAAGCCTTGGAACGCAACGATGCCTTCAGCCACGTTTGGCAGGTCCTACAGGCCCTCCGCGCCCACGACGAACGTTTTGACTCCTACGTCAACAGGTTAGACCTCAACAAAAGCTACGAGGGCAAGATCTCCGTGATCGGAGTGGGGGACCAACAAGACCAAGGAGACCAGGGGAATGTGCGCGGAGACGCCGACACTCATGTTACCCAAGCGTTGCTTGACCTCGACATGGGCGACCTGCGCACGGCAATCTTCGCTCAGATCGTCAAGCGCTGCGGAGAGCGCCACTACTGGGAAAAGTGGGCAGACTCTGTAACAGACATCACTCGCCGCCATGACGAGCGCATCCGTGCCCTGATAGAGGCCCCAGAGGGACCCGTGGGCGCACGCTTCGATGAGTTCGTAGCCGCCCTGCGCAACAACCTAAATGACTCCATCACCAGGGAAGACGCCGCAGCAATGCTTTCCCAACACCTGATTACGAAGCCGGTGTTCGATGCCCTATTCGGTGGACAGGAGTTCACACAGCACAACCCCGTCTCACGGGTCATGCAACTCATGGTCGACGAGCTCCAGGGATACGGCCTTGAGGGAGAGACAGCCGAACTAGCGGAGTTTTACGACAGTGTGCGCCGCCGGGTGGAAGGCATCGACAATGCCGAAGGCAAACAGCACGTCGTGGTCGAGCTTTACGAGCGGTTCTTCAAGGTCGCCTACCCCAAGGTCGCCGAGTCGCTGGGGATTGTCTACACACCAGTCGAGATCGTGGACTTCATCATACGCAGCGTGCAGACCCTGTTGCGCCGCGAGTTCAACGCCTCACTAAGCGATGAGGGCGTTCATGTCCTTGATCCCTTCGTGGGAACCGGAACCTTCATTACTAGACTTCTCCAGAGCGGGTTCATAGCCAGGCAAGATCTGCTCACCAAGTACGCCTCCAACTTGCATGCCAACGAGATCATGTTGCTGGCCTATTACATCGCCGCGGTCAACATCGAAATGGCCTACGCCGAGATCTCGGGCGAGTACAGCCCGTTTGAGGGGATCGTGCTAACCGACACCTTCCAAGCGTCCGAAACGACGGACCAAAGAGACATGACGTTCTTCCCGCGCAATAACGCTCGGATTGAGCGACAGCTCGGACTAGACATACGCGTCATCATTAGCAATCCACCCTGGTCCAGCGGGCAAGGTAGCTACGAAGACGACAACGCGAATCAGCGCTACCCAACACTGGACGACAAGATTGCCCGCAGCTACATCAAGTCCTCTGACTCCAAGGGATTGAAGAGTTCCCTCTACGACTCCTATATACGTGCGATAAGGTGGGCTACAGACCGCGTGCAAGCAAGCGACGGCGGAATCGTCGGCCTCGTCACCAACAGCGGTTTTCTGGACGGCAAGAGTTCCGATGGTTTCCGAAAAACACTGGCAAAAGAGTTTCACGAGATCTACGTCTACGACCTACGTGGCAACCAACGCACAGCAGGGGAACCTTCACAAAGAGAGGGCGGCAAAGTATTCGGCAGCGGCAGTCGTGCTGGAGTGGCCGTCCTCTTCTTAGTAAAGCGGCCAGGCCCAGTCACCGAGCCTGCAGCAATCCACTATTACGACATTGGTGACTACCTCTCCCGCGAGCAAAAACTTGAGGTCGTTGGCAAAGCGCAATTCGACGAGATCAACTGGACGGATGTCATACCCAATGGACAGGGCGACTGGATCAACCAGCGCAGCGAAAGCTATCTCGGTCTGCGTCCAGTTGCAGTCATTCCGAGCGAAGGCTCTATTCAATCGCTGGCACCTCTATTTGAATCCTCATCTTTTGGGGTCACCTCGCGCCGCGACGGCTGGGTCTTCAACTCCTCCGCCATCAGTTTGCGTGAACTGGTCGAACGACAGGTAGAGTTCTACAATGGGCAAGTGCGTGCGTTGCAAGGCGGTGCGCAGGCTGTGGAGAGCGACCCGATCAAGTTCAAGTGGGACCTCGCTGCTGAAAAGCGAGCAAGAAGAGGTCTCTTGACAGACGTGCAGCCGGTGAGGTTCCGGTCCGCAATATATCGACCCTTCTTCCGCCAACACTACTACATGGATCAGGTGCTCACAAGCGCACTCTCCCAGATTCCGAAGTACTTCCCTACACTGGACATCCGTAATCCGTCCATCGTGGTAGAGCGTGGGCTTCCTGCACCTGGGAGAGATATAGCGATTCTGGCTTTCGATTCTGTTCCGACTGACAAGGTAGGAGCTGGAGCATCTGGCCGCGCTTGTCAAGTTCTTCCTCGCTATACCTATGGTGAGCCACCAGAGGACCAACAAGGAGAGTTACTGCCGGGCGAACTGAATCAGCTAGACAATATTGCCGACAACGCCGTTGAGGCCTACCGCACACGCTATGGCGAGTCGGTGACAAAGGACCAAATCTTCTCCTACGTCTACGGCATACTGCACTCGCGAGAATACCGTGAGCGCTACGCGGACGACTTGGCCAAGCTATTGCCGCGTATCCCAGAAGTCGCGACCAGCGATGCTTTCCGAACCTTCTCAGAGGCCGGACAGCGGCTCCTCAACTTGCACATCGGATATGAAACGACTGAGCCGTACAAGCTAGAGGAACGTGTTTCACCTGGGGCTCCAGATGGGCCAGAACGCTATCGAGTGCTGAAGATGCGTTGGGGAACGTCAGCCAAAGAAACCGACCACTCCATGATCGTCTACAACGATTGGATCACGCTCGCGGGCATTCCCGCCGAAGCTCATGAATACATAGTCGGACCGCGCTCAGCATTAGCTTGGCTACTCGACCGCTACCAAGTGAACAGCGACAAGGATAGCGGCATCGTCAACGACCCAAACGACTGGGGCACCGAGATAGGCAATCCCCGCTACATCATAGATCTGGTGAAGCGAGTGACGACGGTGAGCGTAGAAACAATGGCAATCGTGAGGGCTTTGCCGCCGCTAGATGAAGCCGCATAGAACGAATACGCTTCAGCCATCCCAAAAATCCGGAAAAGACCTGAAGCGGATGTCGAGGGAATAACGAGGCCTAGCAAGAGAGCTGGCTCTGGCCCGCCTGCGGCAGCTAGAATGACCACAGGCAGCGGCCCGCACGGGGCTAAGGACAGGAATGGGAGCTTTCCGAATAACAGTTGAGATTGCCGACCCACGAGGCCAGCACTTCGAAGCAGTGGAAATGCTGGTGGATACCGGGGCCACGTTCACCAAAGCACCCCGGGACCTGCTGGAGCGGCTGGGCGTCCCGGTGGACACCTACACCGTCGAGATCGCCGACGGCAGCCGCGTGGAGCGCACCCGGGGCCGGACGATAATCCGCATGGAAGGGCGGGAGTTCCCCACGCCGGTGACCTTCGGAGAGGAGGGGGAGCAGAACCTGCTCGGTGCCATGGCCCTCGAAGACGCCATGCTGGCGGTGGACCCGCACTCGAGGCGGCTGATACCGGTCGACGCCCTGGAGATGACGATCACGGAAATGTGAACGAGAGAACCGCTCCACACATCGAGTAGCGGAAATTTCTCAGGTTGGCCTACAATGGAGCCGCCGACACAGCAAACACGCGCCACCGGCGCGGGAGCATCAAGACATGAGCGCAGCCACCAGCGCCTCAACCTACCCCATCGACCGCCTGATAGTCTGCGGGAACTGCGAAGCCGGGATGGAGCTGGAACACAGCCCGGAATCCAGCTACGCCTGCCCGAACGGCTGCGCGTCCCCGCGGGGCGCGGAAGAGCTGAACCGCACAATAATCGGGGGCATCATACCCGCCGTCGTCACCGGCGTCACCTTCCCGGCGTTAAAGGCTGCCGCGACACGGGCCCTTGTAGAGATTCAGGTGGACCACCCGGACCTTCCTGACCAAGATATCACGGACAAGAAAATCCGGGCCCGGCTGATCAACCCCGAGACCATGATGGCGGAAGACCAAGTAGAGGAGTCAGCCGCACTGCTCGGAAAGTTCATCGAGCGCATCGAGGTCCGGCCGGGCCAGGTCACGGTGCGGTACGTGATGGCGTTGCCGCCAGGATCGCCGGCCGCCGGCTCCCGGTCACAAGAGATAGAACTCCCCGTACCGGCAACGGAGTAGCAGGCACGGGGAGCAGGCCGCCCTACGAACCGGCCCGCTTCTGGCGCTGGGACTCGAAGTAGCTCTTCACCGCCAGCTTGGCGAACATGTCCATCACCTCCTCCCAGGCTTGGGCGGGATCCTCATCATCCTCGAGACCCAGAGCGGCTCCCATGGGATCGTTGGGCGGCCCCAGGTCCCCCACCGGGAACAAAAGCGGTTGCTTCCCCTCATCCTTGGCTGCGGTCATGGCAAACCTCCTGAACGTGGTGGACCAACGCCATGCGCAGGCCGAGGAGAATAGGCTATACTAGGCTGTACTTGTAAGTAGCCTACTGCCCCCGTACAATGCCACACGAGCGGGCTGGTCCCCGGGTCGGGTAGCAGAAACCGCTCACTGGACTGTCGGAATTACTCTCCGGCAGTCCAACTTTTTTTGCGCGGCTCCGAACCTGCGGTAAGTATAAGATTGTAGTGCATAAACGTCAATGGAATTCCCCCCTATAAGCGAACCGTAAAACCCCATCTCACAGGCGAGATCAGCTACACTAACGACCATCGTTGCAAGGGTCCGGAACACCGGAACGGCTACTTGAAGTTGTATGTACTCGCAATTATACTAAGCAGCATAGAAGCGCGGGCGTACAGGAGCACGGACGCACGGGCACCACGCGGAGAAAAGGAAATGCCTTACATCCTGATAGAAGGCTACGAGTGCGAGCGCTGCGGATACCGGTGGGGCTCCCACAACGGGACCGGATTCCGGGACGAGCGGGACCCAAACAACTGCCCCGAATGCAAGAGCCCCTACTGGAACAAGCCACGGAAAAGGAAGCTCCCGAAGGAAAAACAGGCGACCAGGTGGAGCCCGGAGGCCAAGGCCGAGGAAGCGGCCACGAGGAGAACCCGCGGCGGAGGGACCAGACGGAGGGGGAGACCTCCCAAGGAGCCGCGAGGGGAGCCGGCAGCGCCCGTCACAGCGGACGGACCATGACGAGCGTCCAGAGGGGGAGACCTCCCCAAGCAGGCATGAGGAAATGACCAGCGGCAGCACACCACTGGAACCCGCCAACGAAGTGAGGAGGGAGCAATGTCGAACCCGAGACAGCCGGAGGGCCCAGTCAGAGCCGCGATATACGCAAGGGTCTCCAGCGACGCCCAGGACGTTCAGAACTCCATCGAGGCCCAGATCGCCGAGTGCCGGCAGTATGCCGGAAGACACAAAATCATCGTGGTCAGGACCTACACCGAAGAGGCGGAGAGCGGGCGTACCGACCGACGGCCCCAGTTCCAGGAGATGATGGCCGACGCCACCGCCAAGGAATCGCACTTCGACGTGGTGCTGGTCTGGAAGTTCAGCCGGTTTTCCCGCAACGACCTGGACAACGCCGTGTACAAGCACGCGCTCAAGAAGCGCGGCCTTCGCGTGGTGTCCGTCAAGGAACCCACCGACGACAGCCCCCAGGGGCAACTGATGAAGAGGGTCATAGAGGGCATGGACGCCTTCTATTCGGCCAACCTCAGCCAGGAGGTCCGGCGTGGACAACGCCAGGTGGCGGAACGCGGCTACTACCCGGGACACCAGTGCCCCACGGCTACAGACTGGAAAAAGTGCAGGAAGAGAGCGGAAAGGCGCGTCACAACATATTCGTCATAGACCCCGAGGCCGCTGTCGCTGTCCGGCGCATCTTCAACGAAACCAGTGCGGGCCGCACACAGAGCGACATCAGAAAAGGGCTGGACGCCGACCGGGTACCGCCCCCGGCGCCGAAGAACAAGAACGAGGCCAAGGGAACGGGCTGGGCGGAATCGACCATCTACGACATCCAACACAACCGGACGTACGCCGGATACATCGTCTGGGGCGTGAGCTCCGCCAGCGGAGACCCGCCAGTGATCGCCAAGGGACGGCACGAGCCCATCGTGTCCGAGGAAGAATTCGAACAGGCGCAACGGGTGCTGGAGAGCAAAACGCCCAAGGTGATTCACCCCAGGCAGGCGGGCAGCGCCTGGACACTGAGCGGGATGCTGAAATGCCGGCGGTGCGGAGCCAGCCTGAGCATCAGGCCCAGCAAGAAGGGAACCTCTCGCTACTACCAGTGCCGCACCCGCAGGCGCGAGGGCGTGGAGATGTGCAACTGCCCCAACCTGAACGCAGTAAAGCTGGACGAGCGCTTTGTAGAGGCAGTGCTGGAGGACATCCTATCTCCGAGCAACGTGGAATCCGCCGTACGGAGAATGTCGGAGGAGATCACCGACCCCTACAAGGAACAGAAGGCCCGGTTGGAAGTCCTCAGGAAGGAGCTTCTCGAAATTGAGCTACGCAAGGCCCGCGTGATGGATGCCTACGAGAAGGGCGCCTACAGCGTGGACGATTACACCCGGAGGACGGCGCCGCTGAGGGAGGCCGAGGCAGGGTTGAGGCAGACCATCGCGGAGACCTCGGAGAGGCTGGAACACGAGGCCGCCGTGGTCGCCGGACCCGGTGAGATACTGGAATTCACCGCCGACGTCGCGGAGTTCATCAGAAGTTCCTCGCCGAAGGAAAGGAAGAACATGCTCCGTCGGTTCGTCAAGTGCGTCTGGATAGAGCCCGGCAAGGGGACGGTGGAGTACCGCATCCCGCTGCCGAGGGACGCCAAGAGACCGGAGGCGAGAGAGCTGGCGCTGGCCCTCGAGGGGCCAGTACCACCTACGGGCCGCCTGACCCCGCACACGCGGGGATAGACCTACCAAAGAGAGAAAATGGGAACTTTCCAGATAACGGTTAAGATAGCTGGCCCACGAGGCGAGAGCTTCGAAGCCGTGGAAATGCTGATGGATACGGGAGCAACATTCACCAAAGCCCCCAGAGCACTTCTGGAACGGCTGGGCGTCCCGGTTGAAGACACCTACACCACCGTCCTCGCCGACGGTAGCCACATTGAACGCACCCGGGGCAGGACCCTAATTCGCATAGAAGGCAAGGAGTTCCCCACACCGGTGACCTTTGGAGAGGACGGAGAACAGAACCTGCTCGGAGCCATGGCATTGGAAGACGCCATGCTGGCGGTGGACCCACAATCAAAGAGGCTGATGCCAGTCAACGCCCTGGAAATAACCAGCGCGGTGGAGTGAACACAGGCCGGCCTGGGCCGCCTCAAAGGAACCCCCAAAAGGGTACAAGCGACGCACCGTAGGCAAAGGAACTTGAAATGACAAACGCCAAACCTGACAACGACAATCTCGACCAACATGCCGAGAACAGCATGGCCGTCTACCGCGACAGGATTCGACCGCTGGTCTATCCGAAACAGAAGGGACGCATGCTAGTCCTCGAACCGGAAAGCGGCGACTATGAGATCGCCGACCACGCTATCGACGCTTCAGAAAAATTAAGAGAAAGGCACCCAGGGGACCTGTTCTTTACCATTAAGATCGGCTACAAAGCTTCCATCAGCTTCGGCGCACGCAAGCTGCCGGAAGAAGATTGTTAACCGGCAGAGTCAACAGGGACTTGCAGGCATCCCTCACGATTGAAATTATGACGCCTAGCGGCCAGCCACATCGCATAGAAGTCGCACTGGACACCGGATTCAATGGCCAAATCTCACTACCCGCGAATACCATTCGGACATTAGGGCTAACTGAAAAGAGCAGCAGGCTAGCCATCACAGCCACTGGACACAGGGTCAGGTTGACGACCTATAACGGCACAGTTATGTGGAACGGCGAGACCCGAATCATAGAGGTGATCGAGGCGGACAGCGAGCCCCTTCTGGGCATGGAACTCCTACTCGGCAACCGAGTCACCATAGACGTCCGGGAAGACGGCCCAGTAACCATCAATCCCCTACCCTTGTAAGCGGCGGAGGTAAATTGTCCCGTGCGGGCGGGTAATCTCTGACAAACGGCGGTTGCAAATTGGACCGTCCGCCGCCATCCATAGGCTTCAAGTCGAGCTTATGGATGGTGCGATGGATGTACAGCGTGGACGTATATCTGCGGGTTCGCCGGGCGGTGATGGTGGAGGGCAAGAGCATTCGGGAGGTCTCCAGAGAGTATGGCCTGCACCGAGACACCGTGCGCAAGATGCTGGCCTACTCGGTCCCGCCGGGCTATCGCCGGCAGACTCCGCCAAAGATGCCCAAGCTGGAGCCCTACACCGGCGTCATCGACCGGATCCTGGAGGATGACCTCGCGCGCCCCAGGAAGCAGCGGCACACCGCCAAGCGCATATTCGAGCGGCTCAGGGACGAGTACGGGTTCGACGGCGGATACACCACGGTCAAGGACTACGTCAGAGAGAATCGCCGCCAGACCAGGGAGATGTTCGTGCCCCTGTCCCATCCGCGGGCCACGCCCAGTGCGACTTCGGCGAGGCTCTGGTGGTCATCGGCGGGGTGGAGCGTAAGGCCCACTGCTTCGTCATCGACCTGCCCCACAGCGACGGCTGCTTCGTGAAGGCCTACCCGGCTGAGACCACCGAGGCGTTCTTGGACGGGCACGTATCGGCGTTTGCCTTTCTGGGCGGAGTGCCCCAGAGCATCCTCTACGACAATACCAGGCTGGCTGTTGCCCGGATCCTGGGCGACGGCCGGCGTCAACGCACCCGCGCTTTCACCGAGCTCCAGTCCCACTACCTGTTCGAGGACCGGTTCGGGCGTCCCGGCAAGGGCAATGACAAGGGCAAGGTGGAGGGCCTGGTGGGGTACTCGCGCCGCAACTTCCTGGTGCCGGTGCCGTTCTTCGAAAGCTTCGATGCACTCAATGCCTACCTGGAACAACGATGCCTGGAACGAATGGACGCCCAGCTCAGGGGACATACGGAGACCATCGGCCAGAGGATTGAGCGGGACCTTGACGCTCTGCTGCCCCTGCCGCCGGCGGCATACGACGCCTGCGACAAGCAGGCAAGCCGGGTGAGTTCGCTGTCGCTGGTCAGGTACAGGACCAACGACTACTCGGTGCCGGTGGCCTACGGATACCGGGACGTCCTGGTACGGGGCTACGTCGACGCAGTGGTGATCAGCTGCGGAACCGAGGTCATCGCCAGACACCCACGCTCCTACGAACGCGACGACTTCGTCTATGACCCCATCCACTACCTGCTGCTGTTGGAGCGTAAGCCGGGAGCTCTGGACCAGGCCGCGCCGCTGCAGGGCTGGGAACTCCCCGAGGAGTTCGGGACGCTGCGGCGTCTGCTGGAGTCCCGAATGGGACGGCGGGGCAAACGGGAGTACGTGCAGGTGCTAAGGCTGCTGGAGACCTTCTCCCAGCAGGAGGTGCACGCAGCGGTAAAAGATGCCATCCACCTGGGAGCCATCAGCTTTGACGCAGTGAAGCACCTGGTGCTGTGCCGGATGGAGGGACGGCCGCCCAGGCTGGACCTGGAGCTGTATCCCTACCTGCCCCGGGTCAGGGTCAGCACCACCTCCACACAAGACTACATGACCTTGCTGCCGGGGAGGGCGGCATGAACGACCGGTCGACGCTGCTATTGGAACACCACCTGAAGGAGCTGAAGCTGCCCAGCTTTCTCAGGGAATACAGTAAGATGGCAGCCCAGTGCGCCGCCGAGAATGTGGATCATCCCCAGTACCTGCTCAGGCTCGCGGAACTGGAGCTCATCGACCGCCACCAGCGCATGGTGGAGCGGCGGATCCGCGCCGCCCGATTCTCCGCGGTCAAGAGTCTGGACACCTTCGACTTCCCAGCCATCCCGTCGCTGAACAAGGCCCTGGTGATGGAACTGGCACGCTGTGAATACATCCAGCGCCGGGAGAACGTTATCGCCGTTGGCAACAGCGGCACCGGCAAGACCCACGTGGCCCTGGGGCTGGGACTGGCCGCCTGCCAGCGGGGCATGTCCGTGGGTTTCACCACCGCAGCAGCACTGGTCCACGAGATGATGGAGGCCAGGGACGAAAGGCGCCTGCTGAACTTGCAGAAACAACTGGCCCGGCTCAACCTGCTGATCATCGACGAGCTGGGCTTCGTCCCCCTTTCCAGAACCGGCGCGGAACTGCTCTTCGAGGTCTTCAGCCAGCGCTACGAGCGGGGATCCACAATGGTGACCACCAACTTGCCATTCGACGAGTGGACCGAGGTCTTCGGCTCGGAACGCCTCACCGGAGCGCTGCTGGACAGGCTCACCCACCACGTCCACATCCTGGAGATGAACGGCGAGAGCTACCGGCTCAAGCGCAGCCGGGAAACCGCCGCCTCCCAAGCTTCAGAAGAAACCGATGACGTCTAGCTCACCCTGACGCTGTCTCCTCCTGCTCCTTCAACGTCTCCACCCTGACTGATTCACTGCCGTCAGTCATCACGTCAGTGGTACACGATCACGCCGCCCCAGTGGCCCAATATCTCGGCGCCATTGACACGCGGTCATGGCGCTCTGGACCATGACTCCCGACGGGACACGGTTGCTGGTGATCCCCACTCACCGGGTCTATGCCGCCGCCATGACCAAGGACGAGCTCCTCACCGCGGAGCAGCCGGAGTTGTTGGAAGCTGACCTCAGGGAGATGGACGCCAGGATGGGGCACGCCGTCCACTATGGTCCGGGGGAGGTCCCACTCTGCGGGGGAAACCCGGTGGGCGTGGACTGGAGCGACGAGCCGGAGTCCGTGGCCGGGTGCGACGACTGCTTGGATCTGGCTGCTGAGGACCTGGCCGACGATAACGAGTACCAGGGCCGGTGCCTCCACTACCGGCAGGCGATCACCGCCAAGGGCGGCGTCCAGTGGCGCAGGGTAGTCAGGCGGCCATGCCCGCACTGCGGGCAGCGGAGCTGGTAACACCCTGATTTGCTCAGCTCCGGGAAAATGACCATGCTGCGCCCCTTCTAGTACTACAACGACGGGTTGTTTGGTAGGATAGTTGTCAAGATGATAGTGGGTGGTTTGGGTGATGGATGCGGCGAGCTTCGAGCGGGTCTACGACAGCCTTCAGGAATTCCAGGCCTTCTTTGCGGCCTCCTTCGGCCGCAAGCAGTGGCGGGAGCACAGCGGGAATTACCTTCAGGCGCTGCTGGTGCAGGACCAGGAGCGGCGCAACGCCGAGAATCTCTCGGAATCGGTGGGCATCTCGGCCCGGGCGATGCAGCGCTTTCTCACCGAGGCCCGGTGGTCCGATGAGACAGTCATAGGGCGGTTGCAGGAATACTTGGCCCCCAGGCTGGGACACCCGGAGGCGGTGTGGGTGTTCGATGGCAGCGACTTCCCCAAGCAGGGCAGGAAATCGGCGGGAGTGGCTCGGCAGTACTGCGGCAGGCTGGGCAAGGTGGCCAACTGCCAGGCGGGGATGTTCCTGGCCTACGTCAGCCCGCTGGGCCGGGCGTTGGTGGACAAACGGCTGTATCTGCCCAAGAGTTGGACCTCCGACCAGGACCGGTGTGCTGCGGCGGGTGTGCCGGAGGACCGGCGGAACTACCGGTCAAAGACGGAGTTGGCCCTGGAGCTGCTGGAGCGGGTCTTGGAGCTGGGCTACCTCAGGGCCGAGTGGGTTGCCGGAGACGACGCCTTCGGGATGTCGCCGACCTTCCGGGAGGGACTGGCGGCCCTGGGGATGTGCTACGTGTTGGACGTTCCGGGCGGCACCACGGTCTGGCCATTGGACCCGGCTTGGACCAGTACGGAATATCCAGGTTTCGGGCGCCCCCGCAAACCCAGGCTGCGGGATGGGCAGCGCCGGACCATGGAGCAGCGCGGTGATGAACTGCCGGATGAGGCTTGGCGGGAGATAACGGTGGCCCAGGGAAGCCAGGGGCCGCGCACCTACCGGTTCAGTGCCCAGCGGGTGCGGGCCACCAGGAGGCGCAAGCCCGGCGAGGAGCTGTGGGCCGTCTGGCGCCGGAACCTGGACGGCAGCGAGCCTCGCTACTACCTGTCCAACGCTCCTGAGGACACAACCTTGGAGACTCTGGCCTACGTGGGTGGGTCTAGGTGGCGCATTGAAACGGAGTTCGAGACTGAGAAGGGCGACGTGGGGCTGGACGAATACGAGACCCGCAGCTGGGCAGGGTGGCATCACCACATAGCCATGTGCCTGCTGGGAGGAGCGTTCCTGCTGGGCCTGCAGCAGGATTGGGGGGAAAAAGATGCCCCGGATCACGAGACCGCAGGTGTACCGGGTGGTGCGTGAGATGCTACCCCGGGAGCAGTTCGGGCCCGATCAATTGCTGTTGTGGCTGGAGGATACGCAGCTACGCAACGAACGGGCTCGCCGTTCCCACGAGAGACGCCGCTCCGCCCGCCGCGATGGCAGGATGGAGCCGCCACCCTAAAGCCGTCGTTGTAGTACTAGGCGCCCTTCCGATTCTCCTCGGCGATGATGACTCGCCTGAGGAGAACTCCTAGCCGACACTGGCCGATTGACGGCTCGTTGAAGCGGATTTGACCACACGGCCCGGTTAGTCCTATGGCCAGCCATCCATCGCGAGTGACATCAACCTGTTTCGTATGATCCTGCTTTCGGCTGCCAGGTCGACGGTGGCAAACCTGATCCGGTGGCCCTGGATCGTGACCGCCTCATCGAACTCCTCGCCCACAGCGGGGTGCAGCAGCATGCCGGAGGCGGTGAGCGACAAGGGGTCTGTCTTCCTTTCCTGGGATCTCAGGTATGCGTAGATTTGGTAAATGTAGCCGCTGCGCAGGGTGGGATTACCGTACTGGCCCGTGCCGACCATGCTGGTGAACTTGGTATCGATCACCAGGCGGGAGCCTGTAGGCATACCTGCTCCCGCTGGGCGTTCCAGGATGATGTCGGTTGTCATTCCCGGGAGGAGCAGTTCGATCCTCGCGGTGGGCGACTCGATCTGCCAGTTCAACTTACTGCCAGTTCTGACCGACCAACCCTGGGGTGAGAGCACAGTGTCATAGAAGCCGCCCACCGCCGCCTCGAACAACAACCTGGCCCATCGCTCGTCCCGGTCCGGCGCTGGGAATCTTGACTGACCAGCCTCCTCCATGGGAAGCCTCAGGCTGAACGCCAGCTCCGCCGCAGCCAGCATCTGACGGTCCTCTGTGTTGGTCCTGCCAACGGAGACCGGAGACCGGCTGCCGCCTCTCATGGTGATACGGGGACCATCGGTGCCAACTCCCGCCCTATCCAGCGCCGAAGCAGTGATGCGGCACCTCCGCTTCAGCTCGTTTTCCCTCACCATCCTGTGCAGATGATTCAGGGCCGCGTGGACGTACCGGTTCTTTGGGGTGTCTGTGGTCAGTTCATCGAAGGAGCAGGCTATCCTGCCCCGTTGCAGCAGGTGGCGGCGCTCCGTGCGGAGGACATTGATACGGCCACGCACCCGGGTTAGGTCGGCCTCTCGGTGGTCAAATTCAGAGCTCAAGTTGCGCCTGAGCCGACGTTCCACAGCCCGGGTCAGTATTTCCGCGACCAGGTCGGGGATCTCGTCAGGGTTATCCTCGGCCGCGAACCTGCGTCCAGTGGGCAGCGCCTGGTACAGCCGGGAGGCATAGAGCATCAGCAGCCAGAGGTTTCTGACGGGAATTTTGCCCACTGTTGCCGCGGGCGTCGTCGCCTCGCTCAACTGCTGAGGCCCTGGAGAAGCTTATCCTTCTCCTCGCCGGCCCTGCTGGGCTGATCGAACCAGTACTCTTCCAGGAGAGGCCCGATTTCGGTCTCCACGGTCTGACGGAACCAGGAAACCGGGTCGTCAATCTCCTCCTGTCCGCTGGGAGTCACCACGCTGTGGCCGACCCTGAACTGCGGGCCCAGAAGGCTGTCCGTGGCGATGGACTCGTTCAGCGCAGTCAGCCGCTGCTCGATATCAGCCACGAACGAGGTGTTCACGCTGAACCGCTCACTGACCCAGTTCCGCCATAAATCTCCGAAGGCCGGATCCAGGTTAATGAAAGCAAATCGCCTTCGTAGTGCGAGGTCCACCAGGGCCAGGGAACGGTCGGCGACGTTCATGGTGCCAATGACGTAGAGGTTGGGCGGTATATGGATGCGTTCCCCAACATGCCGCGAATAGCTGAGCGCCAGCGCCTCCTGATAGGTTCGCTTGTCCGCCTCCAGCAGAGTGAGCATCTCACCAAAGATCTGCGCGGGGCTGCCGCGGTTTATCTCCTCGATCACCACCACGAAGTCCAAGGACGGCTCCTTACCGGCGTCCTCGACCGCCTGCAGGAACGGCCCGTCCACCAGGGCGAGCTTCCCTTCCCCGCTGGGCCGCCAGCCCCTGACGAAGTCCTCGTAGGACAGGTTGGGGTGAAACTGGAAGGGCCTCACCCGCCGCTCCGACCTCCTACCGACTAGCGCGAACGCCAGCCTCTTGGCAAGCCAGGTCTTGCCGGTCCCGGGAGGTCCCTGCAGGATGACATTCTTCCTCTTCCTCAGACGCTCAAGCATCCCTTCGAGCCTGCTCCGTTCTAGGAAGCAGCCGTCAGCGATGATGTCGTTTACGGAGTACGGGATCTCCGGCTCCGATTGGTTGTCTTCTTCCTCCGGTTCTCTACCCTTTATCAATGGTTCTCTACCCTCTATCAAGGATAGAGATTCTTCTGTCAGCACCTGTTGGAGTTTCACAATGTTAAATCCCTGCTGACCACACTTCCTGAACTCGTCCGGCAGTC
This sequence comes from Dehalococcoidia bacterium, assembly GCA_965215675.1. Classification (GTDB taxonomy): domain Bacteria; phylum Chloroflexota; class Dehalococcoidia; order Lucifugimonadales; family UBA3495; genus VXOI01. Next base: position 2,311,580 of record OZ244112.1, read on the forward strand.
GATTTTGAGCCACAAGGTCCAGTACCTCCTCCCGTTTAAGCGAGGAGGAGAAGGGAGTTCGCTCGCCCAAGGTAAAGTCGAAGTGGTCAGAGCTGACACCTTCAACAAGAACTTTGAACGCAAGTGTGGCGCCGTAGCCCGGCACATTTGTCGTGCAGTAAACGAAGAGTTCGTCTCCGGCTTTTACCTGACCGTGATCGCTGTCCCGGGGCTTTTTCTCCCAATTGTGGTTGCTATAGCGTTGGTTCTCAGTAATGTTTGCATATCCTAAGTCCTTGCTGACCTGGACAAGGAACCTCTCCATTTGGCATTCCCTCTAATGTCTGAGCTTGAGTCGGCTCTGCTTGATTGCACCAGGGTTGAGTTCCTGTAATCTCATCCCCTGGATCTAGGTAGTCCTGAGTTTCTGAGCTACCGAGCCGACTAACTGCTTTTGATTTATGACTGCTGTCATCGGATTGACCTCTGGGGATACCATCTTTCTCCGTTCCAGTTCTTGGCGAACCTGACTGAGGAATTGTCCGGAATTACCTCGTTGCGCCTTCTGAATGCAGCGTCTATCCAGCTCGCCACGTCTCTCGACGATTCACTCCAGTCGTATACCTTAGCAAAGCCGCACTCCACGTTGTAGTGGAGTCGAGGGGATGTAGTGTATTCGTAGTAGACGTCCCGGCCGTAGGACGGATGGGTTGGCAGGAATAGCCCCAAAAGCCCTGACCTGGGATTGAATTCGGTGTGCCGGACTGTAGCGGCGATCTCCCAGTCAACGTACTTCCGCTGCCAGGTGTCCCTTCCAATGAGAACCACAGTGACAGTCGAATCCCTCAGGTATCCGTCCCGGATCCGTCGGGCCACTTCTTCGGTGTCAAGCCCCTTCGGAATATCTCCCAGCCTCACGGACCTGGAATCCATGATGTTGGATACGTCGGCGAAGAGCCTTTCGAATCGGTCGCGGTAGGTTTGGTCCTTTTCGTGGTGGTAGCTGACGAAAACCTTATGCCGATGTATCTGTTGCATCTGTTCTCTCTGTCAACAGTTCCGGCACGCCAGCGACTTCTGCGAAGAGGCCAGCGTACTGCTCTAGCTGCTCCCTGGCCATATCGAGGTCCTCTAGGAACTCGCTCCTGTCCGGCCATTCCTTTTCTGGGGTGTTCAGATTCATTCGCTCCCATGCCTGCAGCCGCGGATGCCACTTGGTCAGCAGTGGCCGCAGCACCAGGTTCAGCATCGAGACGGCGAGGTATCCGAGGGAGAGCCCCCTTCCTCCTCCGGGTCTGGCGACCGATGGACCACAGCTTCGCAGGATTGCCCTGGTGGTGTCGAACAAGGAATAGATAGAGTTGAGGGATTCTCGGGTCGAGCCCTCCACGGACGATAACTCGCCCAGCGGGGTTCGGGTTACCATTTCCACGTACAACTCCCAAGCGGCGCGCACCTCGGACTCGTCCGGTTCCCAGGTGCCTTGGATGCCGCCGATCCCCGGGAGCTTGAGGTCGAGCTTAACGTTGACCAAACGCGGCATCTGTCCCTCTCTGATAACTGGGGTCTGCATCAAGTTCCAGTGCCCGCTTCACCGTGCCCTGCGAGACCGTCATGACGCGGGCCACCCGGCGGATCGACGAGGTGTCAGCGTACATCCGCCGGCATTCCTGCACCTGCTCGGGCGCGAGAGCTGGTGGTCGCCCAGGCTTTCTATCTTCGGCCCTGGCCCGCTCCAGACCTGCCTTAACCCGCTCGCTGGTGGACTCCACCTGGTAGGCGCCCTGGGCGAGCATCATCCTGCGGAAGAGTTTGGCCGCGGCACTGTCGTCGGCGGTGTTGATGTTCTCCCTGATGGCCACGATGCCGACGTTCTGCTTGGTGAGCTCTGCCTGGATCCTCACACCCTCGTCGAAGTTCCGGCTGAACCGGTCCAGCCAAGCGACCACGACGGAGTCGTTGGGACGAACCCTAGTCATCACTTCGATCCAAGCGGGGCGGGACATGGAGCTGCCGGTCATCTCGTCAGCGAAGATGTGCTCCCTCCGAATCCCGAATTCCTGCAGGATGTGGAGCTGCGTCTCCAAGTTCCGGGTGGCGTCGTCGGTTTTACTGACCCTGGCGTAGCCGTAGGTGACGGGTATCATGAGGTCAACCTCGTACAAGGCCCATCATGTGCCATGAGGGTCAGACGTTACCGTATTCGCCAGGTTGCGCATAATCACGGTGACTAGTTCTGGGGGAATAATCCAGAGACCCAGGTGGCCAGTCAGTGGCAGCGGCTTGACGAGTGGCTGCACGTCCGTCAATCGCCAAGCAAATCGTCCCGCACTGAAGTCTCCGAAATGTTCATCCTGAAACCCTGGGATGCTCCGCTCCGTCGGTATACAGTCCTTGAGCGTCGCAATGGCAACGATGGCCCCCTTGGGAGTGGGTTCGCAACCGAGCAGGTCGACCACATCAGGGTCGGTCTTTCTGAATGCTCGATCCTCTCTGTTCCCTGCGTGGATTCCAAAAATGCCCCCCCATAACCAACAGGGAGCGGCCCAACTCCGGGTCTCCGTGGCCTTTGCGCCGACCGCTATCAGACTAGCCCATGGTTGACGCAAAGTTAGCGCTCTCATTTTTTGGATCTCCTGCCCAACAAACGGGCGTTTTTGTGCAGGCCCCAAACGGCCAGTGGGCCAGCTTTGCCGAGGTGCTCTACAATCCATCTCAACAATACTTGCTGCACAAAAAGTGCGTCAAAGGGTTGTTGAGCATTCCAGATGAATCCAAGTCTAAATGTCCAGCACACTGTTTAAGTATCAAAATTCTTGAGAATGCAGGCAGGGAAGTCTCCGCGGTCAGCCCCCGCCTCCCGACGTTTGTCCAGTCAGCCCATTCCGACATCTCTCAAGCACTTAGCAATCTCTACCTAGCTTCCAGGTTCCCGGTGTCGCTCCACTCTGAGACCAAGCCGTCGGGCAACGAGAAGGTAACCGTGCTGAAGCCGTAATTCCACACTTCTTTCCCCAAGGCACTGTACGTGTTGATGTCAGTGGGAGTGCCTTGTATATGGAGCAAGTCATCCTGAGTTGACCCGCGGGTGAAATAGTCGGGGTTGGTTGGGGCGCCAGTTCGGGGGACCAGTTCAACTCTCAAGTTCCCGATGTCGCTCCACTCTGAGACCAAGCCGTCGGGCAACGAGAAGGTAACCGTGCTGAAGCCGTAATTCCACACTTCTTTCCCCAAGGCACTGTACGTGTTGATGTCAGTGGGAGTGCCTTGTATATGGAGCAAGTCATCCTGAGTTGACCCGCGGGTGAAATAGTCGGGGTTGGTTGGGGCGCCAGTTCGGGGGACCAGTTCAACTCTCAGGTTCCCGGTGTCGCTCCACTCTGAGACCAAGCCGTCGGGCAACGAGAAGGTAACCGTGCTGAAGCCGTAATTCCACACTTCTTTCCCCAAGGCACTGTACGTGTTGATGTCAGTGGGAGTGCCTTGTATATGGAGCAAGTCATCCTGAGTTGACCCGCGGGTGAAATAGGCTCCTACACTCGAATTTGCAGCAGGAGAGTTGGGGGGTGCTACCGCCCCGGGCACCCCCGGAGTGGATGTTGGGATCGGTGTGACGTGATGTGTTGACACATAGGTAGCTGTCGGCTGAGGTATCGGAGTAGGTAATTCGGCGATGCGGGTAGCTTCCAGTGATGCAGCGAATCGTTCGGCTTCTTGATGAGCCTCCGCAGCTGTTCGGGTGGCTAGATCCGATTCTCTTCTGCTAGCGTCGATAGCCTCTATCGCAGATTTGGTGGCCTCGATGTCCGGAGACGGTACTGCCGTAGGTGTAGGCGCCTCAGCGACACGGGTGGCATCAAGTGAAGCAGCGTATCGTTCGGCTTCTTGCTGGCCTTCAGTGGCAATTCGGGTGGCCTGTTCCGATGCGCGTCTGTGAGCGTCTATTCTATCCAGGGTGGACTTGGTTGCTTGAATATCAGGAGTGGGCTGGATCGTTGGCAGCGAGGTTGGCATGGATGGCACCAAGGTTTGGACAGGCATTCCAGCCACCGCCAGCATTTGCTTTAGCTCGTTGATGGAAATGGCAAACCCGATTCTTGAGATTGGCTGGCCGGTTTCAGTTCTCTCTACCCTAAAGGTGATCACCCCAATGACGCGGCCGTCGCCACTTAGTAAAGGGCCGCCGCTGTTACCGGGATTCAGAGAGGCATCGGTTTGGAGATACTCATCCCGTTTGGCCGATATGATTCCGCGGCTGACGGTAGGCTCCAACCCCAACTCCTCTCCCAAAGGGTAGCCGATGGCGATGACTGCCTCTCCGATACGAACGTCGTTGGAGTCTCCAAGGGCAAGGGGCGTGAACGACTGATCGGAGTTTATCTGAATGTATGCCAAGTCCAGCACCGAATGTCTCTGGATAACGTCGCCGCGGAATTCTTCACCTGTTGACAGGATAACGGAGACCCGACGTGCTCCTTCCACTACGTGGCGATTGGTAACCACTAGCCCGCTTTCGTTGATAATGAAGCCTGTCCCTGATCCGGAACCCGTGGTGATATGCAACACGCTGGGAAGTGCCTGCTCGGCCACGAATGTGCCAGAATGTGGCACCGTAGTGTCAGTGCCGTTGCAGGCGAGGGCTGCCAGCATTGCGAGTGTCCATGCTAATGTGGCGGTTACTCTGCTGACTTTCACGAAGATGATCTTGCCTTCCCTGTCGGAATCTCGGCAGTATACAGCGCGCCACTTATTGCTCACCAGGTTGCTACCATCGTTCCGCTTGTTCCCTACAACTTCGGTTCCACGGCCCTGCAATTTGTCTCTCAATTTCTGTGGGCGATAAGTCGGTCTTCAGGCTTTGATGGACGTGGCCATTCAGCTTTTCTGGCCGTCCAATGATCGTTAGTGCTGCATCGCACAACATCGCTTCCGTCGGCTGGTTGTGATCCGGGGAGCCAGAGAAACCTGCCCTCAATGGCCTAGAGGAGACACTCGTATCGACTAGAACTATCCGAATAGCCGTGCCGTTCCCTCTGCAGGTGATGTTCCCCTGTCCCCAGACTTTTGGCCCTCGGCATGTCCAACGGCCTGCCGTGCTGCCAGAACTCTTTTTGGACCCAGGGCGAGTTAAACCCGTGATAAGATCAGCTTATCGCGATTTTAATGAATTCTCCGAGAGCAGCGCCTCGCCGGCCACAGGCATCAGCAACGCTTCTAAAGCCGCAGGAATATCATGTCTTGGGAGAGCACCCGGTTCCCCGCAGAACTCCAGGAGGGTGAGACAGTGCTCAGCTGATGAAATCCTGTTGGCTTTGATTTAATTCTGCGTCGCGGCCAGCGATTTGGCAAAGTCGCGACTTTCCATCAATGCTTCGATGTCACTAACAGAGTAGCCATTTGCTATGGCGCCACTTAGCGCGGCCTCTGCGAACACCGATGCCAGTTTGAAGTTCCCCTCTTCCACGTAACAACTCGCGAGAAGCGAGTTTGCTTCCGTGAATGAGTGGTATCCGGCCTCCTCATAAGCTGGCATGGAAAGGGCAATCTCAGCGTCGTCTATTGCGTGCAAGCAGTGGCCGGTCAGCAGGTAAGACAGGCCGCGATTCAGACGGTCGATTGCACTGTCCCTGATTTCGATGGCCTTGGTGAAGGCGGCTATCGCCTGGTTGTGCTGTTCCAGGGATTGGTACGACAAGCCTATCCAGCTCTCTATCACTGTGGAGGGCTTGCCGTGATGGCTTCTTGCCGTCTCGAAACTTCGGATTGCCGCCCAGTAATCTCCCTCCTCGAACAGCTCCACGCCCTGTGTCCAGGCTTCCAAGGCAGCGGCTATGAAGAAGTCAACATCACCCTGATCCGGATGCAATGCTTGGCGTATTTGTTCCACCAACGCTTCCCTATCCGATATCATTTCCCTCTTGTAACCCTGCTCGACGGAAATACTCAATCCCGCCTCCGCGTGTTGCAGGGCCAGTAGGAATTGCCCATCGTAGGCATAACAACTCGCTAGGATGTAATTCGCCTCGGCGTCAGTGTGAATCCCGGTTCCGCTTTCCGGTTCCATCGCGAGCGCGGCTTTTCCATCTGTCAGAGCTGGCCCGCACTGTCCGTCAAAGAGATAGGCAATCCCCCGGTTGACGCGCACAGTAGAGTTATCCTCAATCTCTATGCTCGCCGAGTAATGCTCGATTGCTTCCGCATATCGTCCCAACGCCCGGTATGCGAGGCCGGTCCAATTCTCCAAAACATATGACGGATCGTCCCTATATCGTTGAGATTTCTTGAAGCTCTCGATTGCGAGTAGGTAGCGCCCCCGCTTGAATTCCTTGATCCCCTCCTCAGCATGGGATAGGGCCGTACCCGAGAATCGCTCTCTCCTACCTTCCAGTTCCACGAATTCGCCTGGGTCGGCCAGTCGTGTGGAAATCTCTGCGCTGCTCCTTGTTCCAAGGAGTGATTCTGGGGTGAAAGTAGGATAAGGGGTATAGGTTGGGCGCGGAGTTGCGTTGGTTGCATCCATCGAGGTGCACGCCATTGCGAGAAATACGCTCAGAACCGTGATTTGAGCCAATCTCATCAGCTGCCATCCTCTCTTTATTCTGTTCACGCATTGTACAAGGCCCCCTCCGGCACTTGCGCTTATCCGTGATTTTGGAAAGCAACCCGGCCAATTCCCACTCCGCCCAGCCTTGCGCACCGGCCTTCCGTGCGCTATGTTTTCGCCATTGCTTTCCAAAAGGCAACTATACGGTGGTAGGGTGGTACGCAGGCTCCGGAAGCTCCCCGATTACTTCACCGAAGAGGAAGCCGATGCCCTGGTCGACGCCGCCTCCTCCTACCCGACTCGCATGGCGTTCCGGATCATGCTCAGGACCGGGCTGAGGGTGTCGGAGGCCCTGGCGCTGAGGCGTGTGGACCTGCGCCTGGACCAGGAACCGCCGATCATTGTGGTGCGGGCCGACTCACCGGGCAACAAGGCTAGGAAAGGCAGGGAGGTGCCGGTGCCGGCCGACCTGGTCGAGAGTCTCCGGGACCTGGCGTCGTCCCACAGCAAGGACCATTACCAGCCAATGCTGAACCTGTCGCGCCAGCGGGTCGGCCAGGTGATGAAGGACGCGGCACGCGAGGTCGGGATCGACCCCGCCAGGGCCCACCCGCACGCCTTCCGGCACACCTACGGCCGCAACTGCGTGCTGCGGGGCGTTCCGATTCCCGTGCTGCAGAAATGGCTGGGCCACGCCTCGATGGTCGACACGCAGCGCTACGTCGAGCTGGCCGGGGCGCACCACGAATGGGTTAGCAGGCTGTAGGTAAAGTTGGGCGGGTTTATTGAGCAGTTCGGCAAAGCTGAAGACCTGGCCCCGCAGACCATGCACAAAAAAACCCGTTTGTTGAGCAGGCGGGACCCACTGTGCCGAGTCATGCTTATGCCTTGGCTAGCGCTACTTCAGGGCAGGTAGCCAGAGTGGTTCTTGCTGTCCATACAAAGCTGGACTCTCCAACGCGTGCGCGAGCAAAGGCAATCTTTGATTCGAACTGTAAGGTGGTATCCATTTCGTGTGAGCCCTGGGATGGGATCCCAAGGCCATGTTTACGTAGCTCAGACGGTTCCCGCCTCAGTTCTCTCCTTTCAAATTGCTGCCTTCTTCACAGCGCAGACGCACAAGCTCTAACGATTGCACTCGTATCACTGTTAAGGCGTGCTCGAGTGCGCTCGTAAGAGTCGGTATCCATCGATGTGAAATCTGACAGAGCTCGCACGACCGCCATCCGAACATTCCGGTCAGGGTCACCTGCGAGTTGTTCTAATATCATTTCGTCTGAAGATTCCCGCATGCTGGCCATCCATACTGCTGCCTTGCGAACCGATGAATTGCTATGATTGGCTAGCTCAGATCGTCGCACCGTACCGGAAGACGAGTTCGGCAAGGCGAGGATGGCGGCACCCACTCCTTGAAGATTGGAATCGCCTGATCGCACCCAGCCGAGCGCCAACTCCTCGACCGCTGAGCATTCGTCTGGGCTTGTGGCCGCACCCGCTAGTACTACAACGACGGGTTGTTTGGTAGGATAGTTGTCAAGATGATAGTGGGTGGTTTGGGTGATGGATGGGGCGAGTTTCGAGCGGGTTTACGACAACTTTCAGGACTTTCACGCCTTCTTCGCGGCCTCCTTCGGCCGCAAGCAGTGGCGGGAGCACAGCCGGAACTATCTTCAGGGGCTGCTGGTGCAGGCTGGGGAGCGGCGCAACGCCGAGAACCTGTCGGAATCGGTGGGCATCTCGGCCCGGGCGATGCAGCGTTTTCTGACCGAGGCCCGGTGGGACGATGCCGCGGTCATCGGTCGGCTGCAGGAATACCTGGCCCCCAGGCTGGCTCACCCCGAGGCGGTGTGGGTGTTGGACGGCAGCGACTTTCCCAAGCAGGGACGGAAGTCGGTGGGGGTAGCCCGGCAGTACTGCGGCAGGCTGGGGAAGGTGGCCAACTGCCAGGCGGGGATGTTCCTGGCCTACGTCAGCCCGCTGGGACAGGCATTGGTGGACAAGGGGCTGTATCTGCCCGAGAGTTGGATCTCCGACCAGGACCGGTGTGCGGCGGCGGGTGTGCCCGAGGAGCGGCTGAGCTACCGGTCGAAGACGGAGTTGGCCTTGGAGCTGCTGGAGCGGGCCCTGGGGTTGGGCCACCTCAAGGCCGGATGGGTTGCCGGGGACGACGCCTTCGGGATGTCGCCGTCCTTTCGGGAGTCCCTGGCGGGCCTGGGGATGCGCTACGTGCTGGACGTTCCGGGCAGCACTCCGGTCTGGCCCCTGGAGTTGGCTTGGACCAGTCCGGGGTCTCAGGGGTCCGGGCGCCCCCGCAAGCCCAGGCTCAGGGACGGGCAGCGTCGTACCATGGAGCAGCGCAGTGGCGAGTTGCCGGATAAGGCTTGGCGGGAGATAACGGTGGCCCAGGGAAGCCAGGGACCGCGGAGCTATATGTTCAGCGCCCAGCGGGTGCGGGTAACCCGGAAGGGCAAGCCGGGCCAGGAGGCATGGGCCGTCTACCGCCGAAACCTGGACGGCAGCGAGCCTCGCTACTACCTGTCCAACGCTGCCGAGGATACTCCCCTGGAGACCTTGGCCTATGTGGGCGGTTCCAGGTGGCCCATTGAAACGGAGTTCGAGACGGAAAAGGGCGACGTGGGCCTGGACGAATACGAGACCCGTAGCTGGTCCGGCTGGCATCACCACATAGCCATGTGCCTGCTGGGTGGAGCGTTCCTGCTGGGCCTGCAGCAGGACTGGGGGGAAAAAGATGCCCCGGATCACCCGTCCCCAGGTGTACCGGGTGGTGCGGGAAATGCTGCCCCGGGAACGGTTCGGACCGGAGGAGTTGCTGCTGTGGCTGGAGGATACGCAGCTACGCAACGAGCGGGCGCGCCGCTCCCACCAGAGACGCCGCTCCGCCCACCGTGAAGGCAGGATGGAGCCACCACCTTAAACGCGTCGTTGTAGTACTAGAAGCCATCCGGCCGATGTTCGCATGTTGGTTGCTCTACCGAAAGACATCTGGAACCGACTTAGCGGATGCTGGGTACGGGCATCGAATTGATCCATACCTGAGGTCTCAATTGGTTGCTCCACCAGTGGTCTCACCCGTTCGAAGACGTGCTGCTTCTCACTGATTGAGAGCGTGTCGATAACGTTCGCTGCAGCTGCAAGCGCAGCTGCTCGGTTCAATACCACTTGGCTAACATCGCAGCCAATTGCGACCAATTTATCCACGTACAGGAGTACGGCTGCAGGACTTTGCTCTCGGAGAAACTCGGTCGGGACATCGTATCTCGGACCGATTGCATGCTTAGAGCGCGGCCCCAATGGATGGTCGGTGATGAACTGAAGCCGCTGCGACCAAATCGGGCATGTTTTGTCGGTCAGATGGCCAACGTCTGACAAGGTATGAGAGAGATCCATATTCTCACGTTCAGCAACTCGCTCAATCGCTTCGATGAGTTCTCTGGTATCGTCTCCGCATTCACCGAGCGCGCGCGACCACTCGCTTGTGTGGGAACCGATGGCCATCTCCCCAAGAATTGCTGCGGCCTGCGGCCTGAACGTAGACCGGAACCGGTACAACCGAGCGGCCAAAGTCATTACACCAGGGTCGGTGAGTAGGTATGTCTCTGGCTCGCGAGCAGCGTATTCCTCAAGGTAAGGCAGGAGTTGCTCTATGTCGCTGTCAGCGGCCTCAAGGATCAGTGTCCCGAGAGCCTTGAGCAGAGCGGGAGCCACCCGAGCGTCATAGGCGGCTTCGTGAAGCTGATGTAGAAGTTCAGGAACAAGCCTGCGCGCTGATTCCGGTGGCGCGAGGTCACCAACATACTCCAGAGCTAGGAGGGCACACTGCCGCACCCAAGGAGCTGAACTGACCACCATGTTGGAAAGGAATTGCGGCCACTCATCTAGAGTCGGAGCTATCTCTTTGACAAGTTGCTCCGAGCCGCCAAGGATGGCGTGCTCAAGAGCATCGAGTGTTTCGTCTGATTGACCGTAAATACGTGAAAGAATCGTGTGTGATACGAGCTCGTCATGGAGGCATCCACTACGGATGGACTCAAGCAGGCGGTACTGGGCCCACAGATGGGCATCCGGCAATCGCCGATTGACCATGTTTTGATACGAACGCAGTTGGGTTCGCGAGTTCACTCTCACGAAAGATCGTGAACCTTCGATGGAAAGCGCCATGCGGTTTGTCTCGGAGAGTTCCTGGAAGAGCTCTACCGAGATGTCCCCAAGCGAATAGATAACCGTGAGCGACCAGAGCGCGTTCTCCACATCCAGGTCATGGCCCACCTCTGAACCTAGCTTGATTGCCAACCGATAAAGCGACTGCGCCTTGTCCAGGTGTCCGTTCCATGCGCACCAACGGGCTCCTCGAAGACAGAGGTAGGTACCCTCAGCGGGTGGGAACCGGAGTGAACTGGCTTTGTTGATGAGATCGGTCCAGACGTCCGAGGCCCCGGCGTCCCCCAGAGCGGCATGAACCCGAAGCTCGATTTCCGTATTGCCACCTGCTGCTGCCCTTTGCAGACTCTCTCTCCGGTCCAGAATGAATTGGAAGGCTCGGTCGGCAAGCGCAGCCTCGGCAGAGAGTGCGGCAATGACAGGTGCGAAGTCGTCCTCCGGCCCGAGGCTCTCGAAACACTCCGCGAGTTTCTCAAGTTCTCCGGCATACTCGTGACACCGTCCGAAGTGGATCATGGCACGCCCACGTGCCTGCCGAACCACGTCAACCTCCGTGGTTAGCTCCTCAACAGCTCGCGCCACCTCTGAGCTGACCTTTGGTTCGGCCCGGTCCCAAAGGTCTCGAATAGCTTGTCGTATCAGAAGGTCATGGCTAGCCTCGGGGTCTCCTGCCGCTCTAAGAGCCATGGCGCCTAGCCGCTCAAATCGATCTGCATATCCAGAGAACCGCTCACGAAGAGCTTCTGCGATTTCTGCATAGAGGCGGGCGGCATCGGCCGGCGCATCGGATACCAGTCGTTGAGCTTGCTCGACACGCGATCCCAGTCCAAGGGCTTGCACGGGACCAAGTAGCAGCGCTTCGGCCTGAAGATGGCTATGTGGTGTTGCTTGGGTAGGCTGGCGATGGGAGGTCTCTTTTTCGCCGCGACCAAAGTCGCTTGGGCGATCAGAGTGCAAATTGCTCACCAGCGCCTCTAGTTGATTAGCTGCTTGCATGTCAAATTTGGAGCAGATGCGCCGAGCGGTGTCCAATTGTCGGATGACATCGTGGAGATCCATGTCGTCACTTGGAGGATGTGACTCCGGATCCCTCACAGCCTTGATTTCCTTCGCCCAGCCCAGTACCGCGATTTTCTCTTGCTTACGTGCGTCCGGGGCGGTTTCTCCTGGCGCGGGGAAAAGCAGTTCAAAATGGACTTCGAAGAGATTATGGAAATGATTGACGCCCAGATAATCTGCTGAATCTCGGAGCGTCGAGCTGATCGCACCGACCTGTCGTGCTAGGTCCGCGTTCTTTTTTATAGTAGGCCACTCTCTGGCAAACGGCTTCTGAAGGACGCTTTCCCATTCTTGGGGATACTTCCTTCGCAATGTATTCCTGAGATGATTGACTACGGCATTCCTATAGATTCTCTGGATGCCCTGGTACCACCTTGTATGTCTATCCGGAGTTATGTCCATGCTGCCACTTCCATCTGGCCTTCTTGGAGTTTGCCAATGTGGGGTCGATTCCGGTAGGGGGCAGGAGTAGAGTTCCGGTCCCTGGCGGTAGACTTTGACACGGCCACGGCCAACGGCAAGCTACAGCTCCAGATGGTGCTCGCCTTCAGCGAGTGGTGGCGGAATTCGATCAGGGAGCGCTCCATCGTGGGACAGGCGAAGGCGCGGATCGAGGGCCGTTTCCCCGGCCGGCGGCCCCGACTGTCCTGGCAGCAGCGGGAGTACATCAGGGAGGAGCGGTCGAGGGGAGAGTGAGCCAGCGGGAGCGGACCAAGGTCCTGGAGGTCAGCCGTTGGACCATCCAACAAGTGGACAGGTAGGGGTTGGATAGGAATTGCAGTCTTCACTCGAATCCCGTGCGTAGTGTAGGTGGGCCACCATTACTCCGCCCCAATGGCCCAATATCTCGGCGCCATTAATAAGCAGGTCATCAACGGTTACGCCTACAGTTGCAGCTACATGTTGCGAAGGTGCGTGAAATTTATCGCACTATCCGGATTTGATGAAGAAGCGGCGAGATACAGACCCAAATCCACCGTGATGATCGGAGTCTCATTCGTGGCAACTTCCAGGAGCGCAGCATCGGTCAGGCCCAGCCGTGTGAAGCTGTTGTTGCGTGAGGCGCTGGCGCTGGCAACAACAATCTCCTCAGTTTCATCAATAATGAACCGAAGTCGCTCAAAAAAGTGAGATCGTTCCGGTTCGGCATGGTATCCAAGGAGATTTGAAGTTTCCGTCAAAGTGTTGGGCGTCACCAGCACTCGCTCAACCTGACCAATCTGGTTGAGCAGGATGTCATAATCGTCCCGCGTGAACACCCGAAGCCGGCGGTGTCTGGCAATCGCATCCGGGCTGACGCTGCCCACCACGAGCAGGAGAAGCAGGTTTGCGTCAATGAAGTATCCATTCGCAGGCATCTAGTTGGTTCTCTCAACTAGTAGGCGGTCAGTAAGCGAAATGATGTGACTGTCCCTATCCCTGATACGTACTACCTTGTAGGAACGGTCATGAGGACGCCCAGCACTCAGTACTGCGGTCAAGGCATTGATTTGGTTCCAGTTGGGAGAAAAGCCGATTGTTACCTTCCAGTCCCCCGACTGCTCATCGAACACGACCTCTTCAAGACCGACATGGGTTATCGCTTCTTCGGCAAAGAGGTCAGTGACGTATCTCTTGGCCATGCTTACCGCTTCTTTTACGTCCATGGGACCTCCGTCCACTTAGGTGCGGAGCGCTTGTGAGGGGTTCAGTCTATCAGGTCAGGTCAGGCGAGGCACAGGAACGACGGCATCTTAAGCGCCTACCCAGTTGGTCATTGCCAGAGCAGCGTCACAATCCCGTCGGGGACAAAGCCATCGTTTCGGGCATTGAGATTGGCACGAACGTCTGACACCGTTGTCGCAATGACAAGCGATAAAAGTGGCTTCGCGTGCGATTACAGAACCCATGGAACGAAAAGGACTGTGCCACTCAGCAGTTCATCACTGGATCGCGCAGTCCAGCTTGATGGTGAAAGCGACCATCCGCACCGGGTAGACCCGGATGACAAATCTAAACCCCGGTCCACCGAAAAGATGAGTGTCGCGGCGTCCTGAGGGGGGTAAGAAAGTGCTCCTCTGAATCTGGGATAATGGTTTTCGTGTTGTTGTCCAGGGAAAATGTCCGCCTAAGTGCTCAGGGAAAATGTCCGTTGCTATGGTGCTGAATTCCTGATTGGGTAGCCCGTCCAGGAGTCCGGTTTATGGGCGGGCCCGGCAAGTCGACGTACTTCCTGACCGTGTTTCTGGAAATGCCCAGTTGCTTGGCGATGCCCCTCAGGGAGACACCCTGCAGCCTGGCGTGGTGGACAGCTTTCCACAGGGCCTGCTTGCGCGGCGTTGCCTGCTTGGGTGGCGGAGTGTAAGAGGTGGGGCCGCTCTCATCATCCATCGGTTGGTCGACAGGTGCTCCCAAGGCAGCCAGGCGCTGCAGTTGCAACCTGGTGAGACCATGCTGGCTCAGATTCCTGACCACCTGGGCCAGTTCGGGAGTGGGAGCCAGTGCTCCCTGGGCGGCCCGCAGCGCTCCCGCCTTGGGCGGAGCTTCCTGGTGGGCGATCACTTTCCCCTCGTGCTGCACCATGAGCTGTCCGTCGCTCTGCTCCAGCACCTCCACCTTGACACCGGCATAGCTGGGCCGATTCTGGGCTGGAAGCAGCTGCAGGGTGCGCAACTGGTACTTGACGGTATTGTCCCTGGCCACCTGGCGCAGGTGTTTGAAGCAGAGGATCCGTTCCAGATGCAGGGAGGATGCCAAGGAACGATAGGCGGCTGGGGACTGCTGGGCAGGCACTCGGAACTGGTTGTTGAAGCGGGGCAGGAAGTCCCGCAGCACGGCGTTGGCCTGGTCGATGGTCGCGGCTCCCGCCTGTTCAGCGTCAACTATTTTTGCCGGTTGGCGCAGACGCATTGCCTCACTCAAAACGTTACCCAACGAAGATGGTTGCCTCACATAAAATGTTACCGAAAATACGGAGGCAGCCACGTGAGTGGAGGCATCAGCAAGATGGCGAAGCAAGAGTTGTTGGATACAATACGGGACCGTTACCGGAGCTCTAAGAAGAAGGACAAGACCAGGATCCTTGACGGGTTCATCGCGGTCACCGGACACCATCGCAAGCACCGCATCAGGTTGCTCGGAAAGCTTGATGACCGCAGAGACACAACGCATTCCGTGCAAGGCCGGCGTCTCTATGATGAGGCCGTCAGGGAAGCGGTGATCGTGATCTGGGAAGCTGCCGACCGTATTTGCGGAAAACGCCTGAAGGCAGCGTTGCCCCACTTGGTGGACTCCATGGAACGCCATGGCCATCTCGCTCTCGATCCCGAGGTACTAGATCGGTTGCTGGCCGCCAGCGCAGCGACCCTCGACCGTCTCCTGAAACCGATCCGTCCCACCGCGGGCAGCCGGCGCCGACGCCGGCGTCGGCAATCGATGGGGAAACGTGTTCCGGTACGTACCTACAATGATTGGAACGGACCGCCGCCGGGCTTTCTGGAGATTGATCTGGTGCTTCACTGCGGTGGGCCGCTGTCCGGATCATTCATCCACAGCCTGGTGGCCACCGACATCTGTACCGGTTGGACCGAAGCCGTTCCCCTCCTAGCCAAGGAGCAATCCCTGATTGTGGAGGGACTGGAAGCCATCGGGCAGCGGTTGCCTTTCCGTATCCGTGGCATCGACTCGGACAACGACAGCGCGTTCATCAACGAGACGCTGATCAAGTACTGTCGCGGTCGCGGTATCGAGTTCACCCGGTCGCGAGCGTACCGCAGCAACGACCAGGCCTGGATCGAGCAGAAGAATGGTTCCGTGGTGCGGCGGTTCGTCGGCCATGATCGTTACTCGGGCCAAGTTGCCGGTCAGACCATGGCACACCTGTACGGGGCGTTACGCCTGTACGTGAACTTCTTCCAGCCCTCGTTCAAGCTGATCGACAAGACCAGGGACGGAGCCACCACCGTCAAGCGTTACAGTCCGCCGACCACGCCGTGCGACCGGCTGATCCAACACGATGCAACCAGCGATGAGATGAGGGCCGCGCTCATCCAGTACCGAGCCAAACTGGACCCAGTGCTGTTGCTGCATACCATCCGAGAAGCCCAGTCGGCCCTGGTGGCGGCGACTGCACCGGAAGTGCGGGAAACGCCGCAGGGCGAAAAGCCGCAACAGTTTCCTCGCCAAGTTGCCGAGGCTGTGGCGCCAAGGTGAAGTCCGACCTACTCACGCGGCCCGGGTCCGAGGTCCTCGGCGCTGGCGGACCCGCAAGGATCCGTTCGAGGGTGGTTGGGGTGAGGTGCTGGTCTGGTTGCAGTCCGAACCAGACGCCACCGGCAAGGCGCTGATGGCCAGATTGCAATCAGAACACTCGGACCGCTTCAGCGAGGCACAGCTGCGAACCATGCAACGCCGACTGCATGCAACGCCGACTGAAAGAGTGGCGCGCCATCATGGCCAAAGAGCTGGTTTACGCCGGGACTGAAGAAACCTACACAGAACTGGATGGACTGCCGGAAATGGCGCTGGTTGGAGTGGATTCCAGGTGCTAAAGTTTCGGTAACATTTTCTGGTGAGGCAACAGGACCGGCAAAACTAATTGTCGTTGATCACGACAGCTCAAGGCAGGGGGTTTCGGGTATGCGCGCAGGGTGAGGGACTGGCGTGGCGTCATGGCCAAGAGGCTGGTCTACGGCGCATCTGCTGAACCTGCATCGGAGCGGAGCAAGAGGGTGGAATTGGTCTTGGTTGGGGTGGGAAATAAGGTCTGGAATTTCGGTAACATTCTCTGGTGAGGCAATGCGCACCGACACCGCTTCGGCCGAGGACCGGGTGCGCCTGTTCCGGTTGGCCTGGGATACCTGCTGCAGTGCCTTCGGCTCACGGCAGATCCCCTACGAGCGCTTTTCCAGGGAGACGTTTACCGCAACGTCGTGCTGCTCAATGGCCTCTACGACAAGGAACCGGCCACGACCTTCGTGCGCGAGTTCCTGCAGGGGGAGTAGTCGCCCAACGGGCAAGGGCACGGCCGAGACAAGGTGAAGGGAGGGACGCAAACAAGGCGCATCCCTCCCTTCATCTTTCGTGTCTGGCCAGCAGTCAGCGTCAGCCGTCGCCGTCCCCTCCAGCGGGGGTGGGTGCCGCGGCTAAGGGCGGGGGCGAGGCCGACCTGGGTAAAGCCGGCTTCAACTGTGCCTCGTCAGGGAGTTCGCTCTCCCAGTCGGGTATGAGCACATGGGAGTTGCTGTCAAGCAGCGCGATTACCACCACGCCGCCAAGGCTGAAGGCCATGGACAGGATGAGGATGGCGTTGTAGGAGCCGGTGGCGTAAAGCACCAGGCCGGCCAGGGCGGTGGCGACGAAATGGCCCGACAGCGCCCCGGTAGTCTGCCAGCCGTAGACTGTGCCCATCGGCCCGTCGCCGAAATACTGACGGTTGATAATCAGATAACCGGTCCACTCGCCGCCGAAGCCTATCCCGAAGGTGACCGCGAACAGATAGAAGACCCATGCATCCTGCGCCCAGAACAGGATGAGCACGGTGAGACCTTGGATGCTAAGGCTCAAGGCCATCATGCGGCGGGTGCCGTAGATTTCGGCCAGCACGGGAGTGACAAACCGGGAGATGATGCTCACCAGGGATATGATGGCCAGGATAAACCCTGCCGAAAGCAGGCTGGAGAATACTTCCCGTTCCAGGGCGAGCAGTGCGACGTATATTATGATGATGCCGTGTCCGGCGCAGCCCAAGCCGTGAATCAGGGGGAGGTTCCAGAAGGGCTTGGTGCGGCGGATGTGCTGGTTGAAGACCTTAATGCGCAACTGCTCCAGCCCCTTTCCAAGGCGCGCGGTTGTCGCGTCTCCGGGCCGGGTCCCGTAGGGCTCGATGCCCAAGTCGGAAGGTCGGTTGCGCATCAGCGGCACCAGGCAGAGCATGGCGATGCCGCCAATCAGGCCGATGATGAGGAAAGTATTCTGCCAATCCAGGGTCTCGATGAGAAAACCGGCAAGGGGGGCGAAGGCCGCAGTGCCGATGCCACCCGCGGCCCACAGGATCCCGATGCCCAACCCCAGGCGGCGGCGGAACCAGCCGGTCACCGAGGCCATGAGCGGCACCATCCCCAGCGATTGGGTCAGCGAGAGAAGCACGCCAAAGAACAGGAAGAAGTGCCAAACCTCCCTGATTTGGCTCAGTAGAATCATACTGATCAGATACATCACAGCCGCCGCCGCGAGCATGATGCGCGAGCCGAAGCGGTCGCCCAGCCAGCCGGTGAAGGGCGCGTAGATTGCTCCGAATCCGTAATAGGCGGCGATGCCCAGGCCAACGAGGCTTTTATTCCACCCAAAGGCGCCTTCGGGGTCGGACAGCGGCGGCACCATGATGCCGGCAGCCATGCTGATGGAACTGGCGAAAATCTGGACTGTGGCGAGGATGGCTATGACGACCCAGCTGTAGTGGAAGGGGAGTCGCGCCGCCAGACCTCTGGACTTTGGTGGGACTACCGCGCCTGCGGGGGATTCCAGGTCGGTCCGCCTCTGCAAATTATCAACTCAGCCTTTGCCGTTTATGGGCTCGCCTGATTTTAGCTTCGCAATAGTATCATCAATCATGGTGCACTTAAATTCGAGCCGGCACCGTGGCAGGGTCTTTTAATTGTGTCGGGGTAGGCCGATTAGCAACAGGGTCTCCCAAGCCTTCGAGCCGTAATGGCGCAGGGCCGCCGATATGTTTTTGACTCCGCCCAGCGTCAACATGCCTATTACCAGGTTCCGCAGCGCCGCCAGCAGTTGCGGCGCATACCCGGTTCGCACCTGGCTCCGGTCTTCGCCAAAGACCACGTCCGCACCCAATGCAGCCGGTTTTCTATTCCCCAGTGGCCCCGCCAGATCTCCAGCAGCCGGGCGGCATCCGCCCGTTCCGGCGGCAGGCTGGTGATGGCGTAGGCCCGCTCCACCGTATCCCTGCCCTTGTGCCTCCTGGTTCGTTCCACGCAACAGACCTGTCCCAGCCCCGGCCAACCCAAATAGTCGTTCAGGGCCGCCGATGCCCACAGACGCCGTCTTTCCCACCGGTCTCCACGACGGCCCTCCTGGCACGTGTAGGCAAAGCTCTCTCCCCAGGGCGGTTGCTCAAAGAGCAGGCTCACCGCCTCTTTCATACCAAGCTCAAACCAGGCTCATACCAGGCTCATACCAGGCTGGTTGTCCTTCAGCGTCCAGAAATAGTCCCCTCCCTGCTCCAGCACCCTCAGGCTCAACTCCCGCTGGGCGTAGAGGGCGTCTCCGGTAACCACCTTACCCCTCAACTCCAGTTGGGCCAGCAGACCGAAGGCCATCCCCAGTTCACTCTCCTTGCCACCACCCCTGCCCCACCCTTTGTCCCAGTCCCAGTCCCAGTCCCAGTCCCAGTCCCAGGCCGCTCTCCCCACCGTAGGCCACCAGCCTCACCCCCGGCAGTTTCCTGCCGTGTATCTCCCGCAGGGCCTTGCCGTCTATGGCTATGGTGGCCTCGCCCTCTCCCAGGCACTCCTGGGCCCAGCGTCCCAAGGCCGTCTCGAAAGCGTCCGGGTCCAAGCGGCGAAATACGTGATGCAAGGTGGCCACGCAGGGGGTCTGCTCCCGGATGAACCCCAATGACTGGGCCAACTGGGGATGTTCCCGGCCCCACTGGGCGATGGCGTAAAGGCTCCTGGCCCCGCTCAGCATGGCGCACACCGACATGGCCAGCAGCACCGGCAAGGGATGCCTCACTCCCTTGGGCTTCCTGGGATCCTATATCTGGCCCAGGGCATCCAGCAGTCCGGGACCCCAATCACCAACACTCTCCTCCCACACAACCTTCCTCCACACTCCCGTAAGCTCTCACCCAATTATCCAACACCCCAAACGTCCCCTCCTACAATTAAAAGACCCTGATGATGGCATAGACTCTCACATCGTAAAGGGTCTTAGGGAAAGTGATTTTCCGGTTCGCACAACCGGTGTTCTGACTGCCCGACGTAACCCGGGGGACAGAACGGGCCCCGTCTCCTAGCTGTTGACTACCGACTGCGACAACGCTACTTCCGAAGGGCAAATACCCACTGCTCGCCAGAGGACTCTGTGGGAGAATGTGCAGCAGGCCAAGCTCAAGGGACTCTCCTTCAGGGCGACCGCTCGCGAGCTGGGCATTCACAGAAACACTGTCCGCAAGTACGCCCTGGCCGAAAGCCCGTCACTGAGAAAGATCAGGAGCGCAGCGACGACACTACAACCTGAGACGGGAACACCCGCCTAAACGGACAATATCGCAGACCAGTTAGGCGGACATTTTCGCTGGACAACGACACATGTCGAGAGAATACGACGCCGCAAATCATTCTGGACCGACCCGTCAATCCGGCGTAGAGGCGGGCACAAGGCTTGTGTGCCGAAACTTGTGGAAGGTGTTTGGGGACGGCGGCCCGGACCTTGTTGACTCCGTTGACCCCGCCCTATCCAGGGAAGAGGTTTTGGCCCAAACAGGCTGCGTACTCGCCGTCAGGGATGTGTCGTTCCATGTGCGCGAAGGAGAGACCTTCGTCATCATGGGCCTTTCCGGTAGCGGCAAGTCAACACTGGTCCGTTGTCTCGGCCGTCTCATCGAACCGACGCGCGGGCAAGTTCACATAGACGGCGAGGACCTGCTCGCGATGAGCAAGCATCAGTTGCGGGACATTCGCCGCCACAAAATGGGCATGGTGTTCCAGCACTTCGGCAACTTTCCCCACAAACGGGTTTTGGATAACGTGGTCTACGGTCTCCAGGTCCAGGGCATTGATAAGACCACCCAACGCAGGCGCGCGGCCGAGGTCATTGAGCTGGTGGGACTGTCGGGATGGGAGGAACGATACCCGCATGAGCTGAGTGGCGGAATGCAGCAGCGGGTTGGGCTAGCCCGTGCACTCGCTGTCGACCCGGAGATCCTCCTCTTCGACGAGCCTTTCAGCGCCCTTGATCCCCTCATCCGGCGAGAGATGCAGGACCAGTTGATTGGGCTCCAACAAATGGTCCGGAAGACGATGGTCTTCATAACTCACGATTTCCTCGAGGCTCTAAAGGTCGGGGATCGAGTGGCCATAATGAAAGACGGCGAGTTCGTTCAGATCGGATCGCCGGAGGAGCTGGTCTCCAACCCAGTCAACGACTATGTGCGGGACTTTACGCGGGACGTGCCCAGGTCCAAGGTGCTGACCGCACGTTCTGTTATGACCCCGCCCCGAGTCCACGTCACCGCAGATGAGGGACTAGCCGACTTAGAGAATAAGTTGGCCGCGCAAGAATGTGAAAGCGCGGTGGTAGTCGACGAGCAAGGTCGCTTCATCGGATTCGCGCATTTGGCGGATGTGTCCAATACTGGTGGGGCGCACCCCAGTGTCGCCTCCGTCATGCGGGACTCCTGCCCCGTCGCGGAGCCGGGTACCCGCCTCGAACACCTCATTCCCCTCGCCATCTCCGGCGATGGCCCTATCGCTATCTTAGAAAACGGTCGATGCATCGGCACCATCAGACCCGAGGCGGCAATCGCTGCCTTAGTGAGCGATGAAGGTGTAGCGACGTGAACCGCGCGGAGGCTCTCCAGGTCCGCTTTCTCCGGGAACCCAGGTACAGGGGTATTCTGTGGGCGGCAGTGGCCGCCGCGACGTACCTCTTGGCCTATTCACTGGCGACCACCAATGCGGGCACCGAATTCGGAGACTGGCCCAAGAGCTGGGAGCCTCCCATTCAGAAGCCGATCGACGACATCTTTGAGTGGACGGCCGACACCTTTGCTTGGTTCTTCAACCCAATCTCCAAGGTCATAGACACGGGCCTCGCTGGGATAGACACGTTCCTGCTTTGGCTCCCCTGGCCTTTTGTAGTGGCGGCGGCATCGTTGTTGGGGTTCAGGCTCGGCGGGAGGTGGCTGGGGCTGCTCTGCGGTGCGGCAACCCTGTTCATCGGCTTCATCGGGTTCTGGGACTCCGCCATGCTCACTTTGAGCATAGTGGGAGTTTCAGTGATCATCGCCGTAGGACTTGGTGTACCGATCGGCATATCCGCTGCCTTCAGCAATCGCTTCGAGCGAGGCGTCCGCCCGATTCTCGACACCATGCAGGTCCTGCCCGCCTTTGTGTACCTCATTCCCGCCCTGGTCCTCTTCGGAGTGAGCGGTACCCAGGGGGTATTCCTTACGGTGGTCTACTCCATCCCGCCCGTCATCAGACTCACCAACCTGGGGATCCGCCAGGTCCCCCAGGGAGTCATGGAGACGGCTCACTCGCACGGATCGACCACGTCCCAAACGCTGTTTCAGGTACAACTGCCATTGGCAAAGAGTTCGATCATGATGGGCATCAACCAGACCATAATGATGGCAGTTTCCATGGTGATCATAACCGCGCTGGTGGGAGTGGAGGGACTCGGCAGGGACGTATGGCTCTCGTTGAGGGAGGTGAACGCTGGGGAGGGTCTGGAGAGCGGCATCGCCATCGTGCTCCTGGCCATCATGCTGGACAGGTTTAGCTACGCCCTCGTGAAGTCGGATCCCGACTCCTCTGCATCCCTACCGCCCATCAGTCCGCAGGCCGTGGAGGCGGCCGGCCAAAGCCTTCGGAACATGGCCACCCGCCACGCTCTTCCCGTCGCGGGCGTGGTTGTAACGGCCTTCCTGCTGATCCTTGGGGCCCTGATCGGGCCCCTGAGAGACTTTCCGGACGCATTGACCTTCTCAATGGCGGGGCCCGTGAACAGCGTCTTCGATTGGATGGCTGTCAACCTGCACTTCATCACAAGTTGGGTACGAGACATTCTGTTCCGGCAGCTTGGTTACTCACCCATTCACACGCTGCTTCTCTGGCTCCCCTGGCCGGCCTCGATGGTCATTGCGGCAGGGTTGGCCCAATTCACTGCGGGCTGGCGCGTGGCGCTTCTCGCGCTGGTAGGGCTGGCCTTTGCCGGCGCCGGTGGGGTTTGGGACGTGACCATGGATACCCTGAGCCAAGTCCTGACCGCTGGGGTATTCACCGTGGTCGTGGGTGTCTCGCTGGGCGTCCTCGCCTCCCAGAGCAGAGCCTTCGAGTTGGCCCTGCGGCCTATCCTGGACACCATGCAGACCATGCCGATCTTTGTTTACCTGATCCCGGTCATAATGCTCTGGGGTGTTGGGCCGCTGGTCGGCATCATAGCCACCTCAGTTTACGCGCTGCCTCCGGTGATCCGCATGACCAGCCTGGGTATCAAGGAAGTACCGTCCCAAGTGATCGAAACGGCCCAGTCCCACGGCTCGACGGCCCTTCAAACCATGCTCCAGGTCAAGATACCCCTGGCCTTCCCAACGATAATGATGGGCGTCAACCAGACCATTATCATGGTGTTGGCCATGGTTATCATCGCCGGACTTGTGGGCGGCGGCGGCCTGGGACAGGAAGTCTTCATAAACTCCATCTGGCTCAGGATGGGCCATGGCCTGATTGCAGGAATGGTCATCGTCTTTATGGCGATGGTGCTCGACCGCATGACCCAAGGCAAACGCGGCCCCGCAATTCCCTTTGGCGCGTTGAGGTAGCGAGAATCCGGCCCAAAGCTCGCGGGCCGCATAGGGGGATGCCCATGAAAAGATAGCGCATGCGGCGATCTGTCAGGTTTGTCGAACGCACTTCCAGCCCAGAAAGGAAAAGGAAATGAAAACAGTGAAGAATAGGTGGATTGGTCTCTCGTTTATTGCGGCGCTCATCATGGTCCTTGCAGTGGGATTGGCCTGTGGCGGAGGCGCCGATGAGTCGGATACCAGGGGCACTCTGTATCTCGTCGACCAGGACTGGAACGGCCAGCTCGTCACGACGGCTGTGGCACAGATCCTGTTGGAGCAGGAGATGGACCACACTGTCGCGACCAAGTTCGCGCCCGCCGACTCGGCTCCGCTCTTCATCGGCCTCGAAAGGGGCGACCTCCATTTCGCCTGCTGCAACTGGCCCTCCTACAGCGCCGCCCTACTCGATGAATACGTGAATGCCGAGGACGCCAAGGTTGAGCGCATGGGGCCAGTGGGCATCACGGGTGAGACGGGCTGGTACGTTCCTTCCTATGTTATCAATGGCGACTCCGAGCGCGGCATCGACGCCGTTGCGCCCGACCTCCGCTCTGTTAGCGACCTGAACCAGTACAAGCCCGTCTTCGCCACCAGCGACACCGGCGCCCAGGGTAGACTACTCGAGTTCACTGCGGCGTGGGACACGAAGCCCGAGGAACGGCTGGAGGCCTTCGGCGCCGACTACCAGGTGGTGTTCGCCGGGTCCGAGGGCGCAGGCCTGGCTCAAGTTGATGCCGCCTTCCAAAGGGGTGAACCCGTCCTCACATACCTATGGGAGCCCCACTGGGCGCACGCCAAGTACAACCTGGTTCAGATCGAGATGCCCGAGTGGACTTCCGACTGCTATCCCGGCGGAAGTGATTACAACTGCGGTTTCCCAACCGACGTCGTTGCCAAGCTGGCTTGGCCGGGTCTCAAGGACGAGTTTCCTGAGGCATACGAGTTCCTCTCCAGATTCCAGATGACCAACGATCAGCAGAACGAGATCGTCCTCAACCTTACCGAAAACGACCTGACCGTACGCAAGGCCGCGCAACAGTGGGTTGATGCCAACGAGGCAGTCTGGAGAGCCTGGATTCCTTAGCCCGAATCCACCGAAGGACACCGATGGATGTCAATGGCGCCGAGAAGTTGGGCCACTGGGGTGTCGCTGGTGAGGCAATGCGACTAATTGTCGTTGATCACCTGGGACCTACAGACGTCCTGGCGCAAGAGGATGCGCTACTCACGTCGCCGCCCGAGCGGACGTACGTAGCCAGGCGTGGATCGGCGGTGAGAAACGCCTGGACTCCGTGCAGCCCAGCAACTGCATGAGGAACGGTTCTGCCATGCGTGCGTCGGTTCTATTAAGTCTCACCGGAAAGGACGGAAATGATGGGAACTTACATCGGGAAGACGATTTCCGATTTCACACTTCAGTCCAGCGATGGACGGACGATATCCCTCAGCAGTCTTCGCGGACAAAAGGTCCTGCTGTACTTCTTCACGAGTCCGGGCGGTGGTAACTGAACCCGCATGGCTCTTGGGTACCGAGAGCATGCTGTCGAGTTCACCGAGAAGAACGTCGTGCTGTTCGGAATCCATGACGGAAGCTTGGATGCTGCACGCCAGTGGGTCGAGAAAGAGCAGCTTCCGTTCGCGGTCCTGAACGACCCTGATCGGCGAGTAGGCATTGAGCTGGGCATGTCCGCTCTCGATGGAGAGAGGTACGTCAAAGACCCGTCAGACGGGAAAAGGCCGGCAGTTGTCATCGACGAACACGGTGTGATCTGCGAGTGGGAACCCGACATGAACCACACCGATCAGATTGCAAAGTTGCTGGAGCGTTTGTAGGACGATCTCAACAGTGCGGGCTTTTCGACTGTTGCCCGTCCTTGTGCAGCCGGCAAACCGGGATTCGGCCCGGACTGTGGCTTAGCAGGCCGATGAAGAACATGTCGAGGGCGGCGAGACCCTGAACTAAAGCCACGGTGGGATCCACATTTCGAGGGTCTTGAAGACTACCGACAGGACCCTGATACTACAGTCGCAGATCAGAAGCAGGTCTCTTCTTGATCGTCGGTGCTACCTGACCATTCCAGACCATTCCAGGTTTGGGGCTGTTACAATTAGGCCCGCAACCCCAAACTAGCGAAACTTTTGGAGAGTAACCATGGCTGTTTCCGCCGGGATATCGAATGCGCTGGAACGTAACTGGGGTATGGTAGACCGCGCCATAGACGGACTGAGTGATGAGACACTGGCGCGCCGGATATCCGACAGCGACAATTCCATCGGTTGGCTCCTCTTCCACATGAGCCGGGTGGTGGACGTTTTCATGAATGCCAGGTTCCAAGGCAAGCCTCAGATATGGATAGAGGACGGTTGGTGCGAGAAATTCGGCCTGAGCGACGACCCGGAGACGACCGGCCAAGGCTGGGACGCGGCGCGCCTGGCCGCGTGGCCGCTACCCTCCAAAGACGTCCTGGTAGGGTACTACGAGGCCATGAAGGCCTGCTGCCGGGACTATATGTCCTCCGTGACCGACGAGGAGTTGAGCGCCACGATGAGCCTGAGTCCCGGTTCGGACCCCGAGCCGAAAGAGGCCATCATCGGTGTCCTGGTCTTTGACAACGCCGTCCACGGAGGCCAGATAGCCTTCCTGCGCGGCCACTGGGAAGGCATGGGCTGGTTCGTCTAGCCCGAACGCAGGCTTCCCGGACAATTTCTACAGGTCTAAGGAAGAGCACGGCGAACTCAAGCCGTGCTCTTCCTTAGCTCGACGCTAAACCAATACCAAGGTGGGATGTGCATTTCGGGGAGATTTACGATGATCGCAAGGACTCCACGGCACCTCATATCACCTTCAGGCCCCAACTGGGTGGGCACCGATAGTGCGGTCTAGCGATAGGTGCATTTCACCTTGGCTTTAGTTTGGTCATATGTGCCTGAAAGGATAGACGGCTGGACTTTCAATTGGCCCGCTGCCCGGCGTTCTGTGCCCCCCGGGGTTTACGTCCGGCAGTCAGAAGGGGCCTTGTGCGAGGCTGCCCATATGGTCCCCGCCACCTACGGCTACGCCTGGGTCAGCAAGCCCGACGATGCCGCGCGGAGCCCTGAAACGCAGGTCCACGTGCTCCAAGAGTTCGGAATCCGCGAGGAGCACATCTTCACCGGCGGGATGCCTGGCTGCTCCCTGTCCCGCCCCGGTTGGAATGAGCTGATGACCCCAGTACAGCCCAACGACACCGTTTTCACCGTTCAGCGCACCTACAATTTACCCGGAACCAGAGGCATCAACGGCCGCCGAAGAGACTGACGGAAAACGACCTGCGCGCGTCAACACTGACTGGTAGCAGCCCCCTTTCATCAGTGCGGCTTCCCGCAGTGGGGATACGGCCGACGGCCTGTCCTGCGCCACTGGACGACGCCCTTGGCGGTGACTTTCTGCCGGCAGTGCAAGCAAAGAGGGGCGGTAGCGCTGGAACTGCCCCGTTGGCGGACCCAGCTCTCCAGGAGCACCAGGTACCCGCGGGTGTCCTCAGTGGTATGGAAGGCAGCTTGAGCCACGGTGCCGGTGGCGTCGTCGACGGCGATGAGCAACGTCAGCTTGGGTCCCCGGTCCTCCAGCCAGAGGTGCTGGCTGCCGTCGATCTGCACCAGCACCCACCCTCTTGGCGTAATCGCCTGCGACGCAACCGGTGTTGGAGAAAGCGTCCTCGAGCGGAGGCAGGCACGCGTGTATCATGAATACCGTGATGAACGACCTAGAACAGCTACGCGGCGAGGTCGAAAGGCTGGTCTACAGCTCGGAGGAGTCAGGATTCACCATCTGCCGCCTTGTGGTCCCGGGCAAAGGCGACCTGGTGACCGTTGCCGGAACCATGCCGGGAATTCAGCCGGGAGAGCGGCTGCACCTGCGGGGCAGGTGGATAAATCATCCCGTCCATGGCTATCAGTTCCGGGCTGACAGCTACAGCTCCCAGCTGCCCGCCAGCGCCAATGCCGTGCGCCGCTACCTGGCCTCAAGCTTGGTGAAGGGCATCGGCCCGGTACTTGCCGGGAGGCTGGTGGACTGCTTCGGCGACGACACCCTGCGAGTGATCGATGAGCAGCCGGAGCGTCTGGCCGAGGCGCCGGGGGTCGGGCCCCGACGGCTGGAGAGCATCAAGCGGGCCTGGGTGGAGCAGCAGGAGATACGGGGCGTGATGCTGTTCCTGCAGGGCCACGGGGTCAGCGCCGCCTACTCCACCCGCATCTACAAGACCTACGGCCAGGACGCGGTGAAGGTCGTTCAGGAGAACCCCTACCGGCTGGCCCAGGACGTGCGGGGGATTGGTTTCATCACCGCCGACAAGATCGCCCGGCAGATGGGGATAGACGAGCATTCGCCCCACCGGGCCCAGGCCGCCCTGGAGCACCTGTTGTTGGAGCGGGCCGGCGAGGGCCACGTATTCACCCCCAATGCTGAGCTGGTCGACCTGTGTCAAAGCCGTTTCGACCTCCCCGAGGAGCTGCTGACGGCGGCGGTGGGAAGCCTGCGAAAGATGGGACGGATCGTGCTGGATGGAGATGCCGTCTTCCTTCGGGGCCTCTACCTTGCCGAGCGAGCCGTGGCCGATTCCATCAGGGCCCTGGTGGCCAGCCCTGGGCAGCGGCGCGAGTTCGACGTTCCGGCCGCCGTGGACTGGGCCAGCCACCGGATGGGAGTGGAGTTGACCGGGGAGCAGAGGCAGGCGGTCCACGAAGCCGTGTCGCAGAAGGTCTTCGTCCTTACGGGCGGGCCTGGGACCGGCAAGACAACCATACTGCGCGCCGTGATATCGATCCTCGAGGCCCTTGGCCAGCGGGTGGCCCTGGCTGCTCCCACCGGGAGGGCGGCCAAGCGTCTGGGAGAGGCCGCTGGCCGGGAGGCCCAGACCCTGCACCGTCTGCTGGAGTTCAAGCCCGGGGAGGGCCGATTCGGACGGGACGCGGAGCGGCCCCTGCACGCCGATGCCGTGGTGGTCGACGAGACCTCAATGCTGGACATCGTGCTGTGCCATCACCTGCTGCAGGCCGTGCCTCGCCACGCCTCGGTGCTATTCGTCGGAGATGCGAACCAACTGCCCTCCGTTGGCCCCGGTAAGTTCCTTGGGGATGTTCTCGAGTCCGGAGTTGTACCCTTCCTCCGTCTGGAGCGGATCTTCCGTCAAGGGGACCGGAGCGGCATCGTCGAGGCGGCCCACCGGGTCAACCAGGGCCGCCTGCCCTCTCTTGGCTCCAGCGACTCCCAGGGGGACTTCTACTTCGTCGAGGCCGGAGAACCGGAGGCAGCCGCCAATGCCGTCGTCCGCCTCTGCGCGGAACGCATCCCGGCGCGGTTCGGATTGCGCTCCATGAGGGACGTTCAGGTGCTGTGTCCCATGAACCGGGGAGACGTCGGCGTCCATCGGCTCAACGACAGGCTCCGGGAGGCCCTCAACCCGGTGGGAACCGAGGTAACACGCTTCGGACGGACTTTCCGGGTGGGGGACCGTGTGCTCCAGACGGTCAACAACTACGACAAGGATGTGTTCAACGGCGATCTGGGCTGGGTAACCGGGGTGGACCACGCCGCCGGCCGGGTCACGGTGAGCTTCGAGGAAACCGGCGTGGACTACGATGTCTCGGAACTCGACGAACTGCAGCCCTCCTTCGCAATGACCGTACACCGGGCCCAGGGGAGCGAGTTTCCCGCGGTGGTGGTGCCGCTTTTGACGCAACATTACCCGATGCTGCAGCGCAACCTGCTGTACACCGCGATCACCAGGGGCAGGAAACTGGTTGTGGTTGTCGGAAGCCGCCGGGCGCTGGCCATGGCGGTGCGAAACGACCGTCCCGGGGAGCGTAACTCGATGCTCAGAGTCCGGCTTTCGGGGACGGAGACAGGAAGCAGAATGGCATTCCCTGAAGGTGGCTTCGAGCGGCTCGGCTTCCTGTAGGCCACTGAAAGCCTGGGCCGGTGGTGCCATACCCGGCATTTCCCGGAGCGGAAGTTGCGCTCCTTGGCGCATCACACGAGATGAGTGTAGCCGGAGGCTCGCCTGGCGGCCCAGGTTCATCCGGCGGAGCAGATGCGGGACTTCCCTGTGCCGCACACGGTGCACACAGCGCGCAGGGCGGGACGTCCGTTCTTCAGGGTCACCTGTTCAACATCCCTCGAGCCGGTCTTGGCCCGGCACTTCAAACAGTAGATTTCAACGGATTCGGGGGGCGTGGCCATAATCGAAGGCTCCTGTTCCGGAGGCTGCCAGGATTATAGCCAAAGAAACCCTCCCGCTGGATGCGGCTACAGGATCGGTCAGACCGGCCGGTTATTGCACTATGAACTTTCCTGAATTCTCCCGAGAGCCACGGGCTGGCGTGGATGGACTAGATAACCCTGTCTCCTGACCCTGGCGTGGATTGGCTGTCCGGCTCACCCGCCGCCCCCGGCAGCGGGGTCAGCATCACGCGCCAACGGGGAGTTTCCTTGGACGCCTCGACCAGGAGTTCCCCCAGAGGGACATCGATGTCGATATCGTCGAATTCAAAGTTGAAGGCGGCCCTCACGTGGGCGGGGCATACGACGCCCGCGGTAGCATTGTTCTCGCGTCCCACCCGCCGCAGTTCCTCGCGTTCGGCGAGGGTCAGCTTGATCCGGCGGTGGCAGCCGGGAATGGAGCATTTGACCGGGACTTTGCTGGGCATTTCCCTAATATTACAACCGCAGCTCAAGGAAGGGATTTCGAGCATGCGCGCCGAGTGGTCAGCCTCATCTGACTTTGCTCGCAAGGTCATGCGGCCCAGCCGCATGATCGCCGGGTCTGCAAGACTGGAGGCAGTCGGTGCGGTATGAAGACTACAAGGCCCGCTTCGAACTTCTGTGAAGGGCACTGGAGTTACTGTCTGTTGCTGATGACGGGGTGTTCTATGAATCTGACTGGCCACCCTGGACCGTGCGGCGGGTCATCGGGAGCGGTCCGGGCAGCAGGTATATGGTGTTCAAGAGGTCCCTCGGACGCCGCCATTACGCTTCGCACAATGCCGGTTCTGGTGAGCGGACGTAATCGCGGGGAGACCGAACGCTTAGTTCGGTCAAACGGAGATTCCCGTCTCCGGCCTTTTGATTGGACATATGAGTTCCATTCGCTTATAGCGTATTCGAGGGCGCGGACGATAGCTGGCATACGCTACAGCCAACCGGAACCAGCCGCTGGAATCCAGGATTAGGACGTCCTCCTTGTCTCGCATACTCACGGATCCGTTAAAATCGGTCGTACTGAAAGCACGACAATTTCTGGATCGTATTCACTAGGGATATCGACTGAAATGTCAATTTCACACCGCAGTAGACAGGAAATGCCTCCCCAGGCATAGTGGTTGTTCCAATCGAACTCGTAAATGCTGAAATCTTCCAGCCCAAACACTTCCGATTTATGAACAAATCCATCAAACTGACATTCCAATGTAGCTCCAATTTTCAACCAATACTCCCCCGTTTTCACTTCCCTACAATCAATTCTCTCGAGGTCTGAAACACCTTCCACCATGCTCAGGTGTAGAGTTTCGTACTCCGATGGGAGTCCCAGTTCTTCTCCATCCCATTCCTTCCCTAGATGTGCTTCCTGAATAGCGAGGGCTAAGGTCTCTTGGGGGTCGATTCCAAGACAGCCTAACGACTCGGCAGGGTCCCCCAGCAAAGCCTCTGCCAATCTGGGGCGAACAAACCGATCCAGAAAATTCTCCACAGATCGAACCAACACCACCTTATCGTCGTGGAACTGCCCCAGGCGAGACACTTCGTCTTTCAGTTCTTTTGCTAGATGCTCCTCGTCGCCATCCTTGAATGCTTTGTCGTTCGACAGCAAGACTATATTTTCGCTGGTTCGAGAGGCCAATTCGACCACTGCCTCCCAAATCAAACTGTCCCTATAGCCAGAGCCGTTGTGGTCAAAAGGTTTCTTGCGGTTAATGGCGCGTTTAATTAGGCCTTCGTGAGGTACTTCGTTTATATCCAAGATAGATCCGAACCGTTCTAGCCTTTCTCGAAATAACTTTACTTCTTTGGCTATTTCAAGTTCGATCAGTAGTGACTGAGGGGGCTTTCCAAGAATGTTCTGTAGCACACTAAACTCCTTGTTTAGCGTCGTTTTTTTCTTCTGCAACTCCTCTTCGAATCCGGCCACAGCCTCCAAGACTACAACTTCGGGAATGTCTACGGTGTCCTCGGCGATCTGAGTCGCCCCGATAAGAAACCTAAACAGACGACTAGTCCCAAACCCTTCCTTCCTGATGATGTTTGTGTCGACGACAATGCGCATCGTTGGTTTACTCCTGATTTCTTTGCTCGTGAACCGGTAGATCTACACTGCTGATCAGCGTCGCCACTGGTTGGACGAGTGTTTGGGTCTGCCACTGGCGTTGAATATTTTGCCGATGAATCATTGGGCACCGGTGAAACTGAACCCATACAGATGACCTCACAACGACTTTGCCGAAGCCAGCTTGCCATTCTCTGTCTAAAGGGAGGTTAGCCCAAACCGTGGTGTTTCGGACAACAGAGCTGTCTATTAGCCGAAAGGCCTGCAGCGTGTCCCGCAAGATACACGACGATTAACCCAGTTAATTGTATACGGTAACTGGGATTGGAATGCATACAGTTGCATTGGGAACACCAACGCCCCCTGCGTCACTTGCGTTTATCCGGCGAAATCGCCTCTGCGGTCCGGTAACCCCGCCCGCAGCACCTGACCCCTCTGCCGAATGTGAAGACGGCCGAAAACGCTCACGAATGGTGTCGCCCTGGGGACACCGGAGGACATTGATCCAGATCAGAGGTGAGGGGCTGGACATAGCCCGGGGCTCCTTTACATCCTGAACAAAAAGGGCGACCACAGCGAGTCTCTCAAGGATTCGAATTATCGCTGGGATCAGCGACTATGGGGCTGCTCTTCTTGCAACGTACGATGACGCTATGTGGGAGCGCCACACTGCCGGTGGTAGACAGCAGGACGATATAGGCAGACCCAGTGGCGAATCCTACTTAACGGGAGCTATGAGGGACCGAGCACAGAACACAACGCCGGTCGCGGCGAACACTCTGAACAGACCCATCAGTGCCATGCCCCACTTCTTCATGTGACCCCCGCAGGCGCGGGGATAGACCTTGGCCGGTGGATCCCAGACCAGAGCCGGAGCTGGTTCCCCCGCAGACACGGACCATAAGCGGTACCTTGGAGTTCAGTTTTGACCTGCCCAAACCGGCCAACGCAGTCGGCGGACGTCCATCCATTCCGCAGCGTAAGCCCCAAAACTCTGGCGAGGCAGCAACAGCGAAGCGCGTGGCGCAATCTCATCGAGCAGCCTCAACCTGTAGAGCAGAACATCCGGCGCTAAACAAATCGGGCGACAGCAGGGTGCCTCCAAGGAAACGCGGCGCATAGCGCTATCTGCAGAACGTCCCATCCAGCCAATAACCCCATCTGTTAAAATTGTGAACAGGTAGTGCTGCCACGACTATGGAAATCAACAACCAGCAGGACATCCTGCGAGCTCTGGACACCGATCCCGCCTTCCGGGAAGCGGTACGCCGCCACCTGCTGACCGACGACCTCATCAACCTGCCAGAAAAGTTCGCCGCTTTCGCGACCAGCCAGCAGGCATTCAACCAAAGTCTCAGAGAGGACGTGCAAAGTCTCAGAGAGGACGTGCAACGCATCGCCGCTGATGTCGGCGACCTCAAAGGCAACGTCGCCGGACGTGCCGCCTGGGACCGTCATGATGACATCCTCGCCCAACTTGACTTCACATTGGTGACTATGCTCTCCAATGCCGACCTGAACAACCTCGCCAACCGCAGCGACACCACCGGCATACATCGTTCGGACCTGCTGAGCTTCTACCGGGCCGACCTGGTCATGGAAGCCTTGGACCACGACAAGAACACCCACTACGTGGCAATGGAAGCCTCCTACACCGCAGACGCGCGCGACACCGACCGGTTGACCCGCAACGCCGGGTTTCTCACACGGTTTACCGGGCAACCCGCCCATGCCGTGATCGCCAGTAGGCAGAACGACTACGCGGTACAGCGCCTAGTGGAGAATAACACCGTGCATTGGTTCCAGCTCACGGACGTCGACCTACAACCTAATTAGCGGCTTACAACAGCCACGGTATATGTCGCCGGGCGGGAGCAGATGGAAACGCACCAAGCCGGAGTCGTGAAGACCCCGTCTCCAATTGGGCTACTAAATGAGCCAGTCCTCTCTGTGCCCACGTTTACGATTCAAAAGAACTGCAGCCGAAGCTGGTTCCGCGGCTGGCGGAACTGCGATCACAGCTTACACGCCGATGAAGCGACTCCATCTCGCGGTCTGCTGCCACTGCAGCCTGCCCACCCTCCGCACGCGCGGAGGTCCACACCCTAATCTCCCCGCACACGCGGGAATCCAGAGTGTGCCGCCGCAGGTCAATCTCACCGTAGCAAGGCTGTATGGATTCCCGACTGCTCGAGAATAACTGGTGAACGCCTGCCGAATTGATAAGACGCGATTGCCCTGGAGAGGTTCGTCCTAGAACGGCTGTCGCTCGCAGTGGTACGGGTGAAACACCGCGACCAAGTGGGCTATTTCAGGATCTACAAGGACGGGGCACCTCAAGTACCCCTTCCCCTTCCAGTTCCTGGAACCCCAGTCCTATGATGAGGGGATCGGCAATAGCATGACCAAGTCAACGACCCCGGAATCCGCGCTGCGAAGCCTGATCCACTACATGACAGAAATGCAGCGAAAGACGGATGAGCAGCAGATCAATCCAGAAGCCCGCAAGGGACTCGCCCAATGGACCCTTCAGGAGTTCCTCGAGACACTTCCGGACTCGCTCGATAGGCAAAAGGTTCACCGGCCGCCGCGGCCGCATCGGCATGGCACGGCGAATGGTGGTGGCAGGGGCCCCAACATTCATATTCTCAACAGCGCTGGACAGATTGTCCGGAGTGCCTCGCACGGTGTTTTGGATCCCGCTAAGTAATTTCCGTTTATGCACCTTTTGTGTTATCCGACCTGCCACTTGCGCTTAAGGCGATTTCCGCAAGTTAGCGCTTCATAAGGAGATCTCCTCAGCGTTGGGCAAGCCAGCCCGAAACAGGCAGAGCAGGCCCGACGGTTTCCAAATCCCTTCGACCAGGTAATAGAGGCGCCAGGTATACCCGGGTAAGGCTCAGGGTGTTGCCTTGCTGCACGACGTTCCTGCCCACTCAAAAAATCCTTGACAGCGTTTTTGAGTGTCGATTATTGTTGAGGGGATTTATTGAGAGGCTCGCCAAAGCTGACGGACGAGGTTCGCACCGGCCCTCTCAAAAACGGCCGTTTGTTGAGCGGAGAAGAACGCCATGCACGTCTACCTGGCAGCCGCCTGCCCCCAGTGCCGCAGCACGACGATGGTGCTCACCAACCAGGACGACGCTTGGGGAAAGGACCACGCCATCAACTGCGGTGTCTGCGGCCGCCGGGTGATCGAGGCAGGACTCACCGGGAGGGGGCTGCAGTGGCACGGCTCGATAGACCCGGAGGTTTGGGCCAACAGGCTGTGGGACTTCGCTAAGAGGGTGTGTGACAAAGTGCAATCAGGTTGGCTTGAGCCTTTTGA
Organism: Dehalococcoidia bacterium; assembly: GCA_965215675.1. GTDB lineage: Bacteria > Chloroflexota > Dehalococcoidia > Lucifugimonadales > UBA3495 > VXOI01. The sequence continues at coordinate 2,346,541 of OZ244112.1, forward strand.
GCATCAGGTGGACCATCGCTATATGAACCCAGGTCTCACCGGTTTCTGGCAGTTCCTCGTAGTCCTTGCTGAGCCGTCGGCATCGGCTGAGCCAGGCCAGCGTCCGTTCAACCACCCATCTGCGAGGCAGCACCTCGAACTGGTGGCTGTCCGGTCTCCGGCGCACCACCTTCAGCAACCATCCTCCAGTCTCCCAAGCCCACGCCACCAGCCGACCGGCATAGGCCGCATCCGCCCAGATGACTTGGAGTCTGGGGAACCGGCCCAGCAGCTTGGCCAGCACCAGCCTGGCCCCGTCCCGGTCTTGGATGTTGGCGGCGTGAATCACCACGGCCAAGAGCAGCCCGGTGGTGTCCACTACGATGTGGCGCTTGCGCCCGGACACCTTTTTGCCGGCGTCGTAGCCGCGAGGCCCCCTTTTTCCGTGGTCCTCACCGATTGGCTGTCGATGATTGCCCCGCTGGGAGTGGCATCCCGTTCCTCGCTCTCCCGGACCATGGGACGCAGTGCGTCCAAAACCCGCTCCCAAGTGCCGTCCCTGCGCCATTTCCGGAAGTACCACCAGACCGTGCCCCAAGGAGGCAGGTCGTGGGGCATCATTCGCCAGGAAATACCGCCACGCAACACGTACAGGATGCCGTTCACCACCTCCCGAAGGTGCACGGTTCGGGGGTGTCCCTTGGGTGAAACCGGGGGCAACAGGGGTTCCAACAAGCCCCATTGGGCATCGGTCAAATCAGTGGGATACGCTCTTCGATCCATATCCCAAAGCTACAGACTACCCGCAAACCACACCAAGCTGTTCCACTGCAAGTTTCGACAATTGTCACACACCCTCTAAGAATCTGTCTACGATCTGTTTGATATGTTAAGTTGAGACTATTACCAAGGCAGGGTAATCATGTCTCATTCCTATCCCAGCGACATCAGCCGGGAGCAATTCGCCCGGATTCTTCCCATGCTGGAATCGGCCCGACGGCGGACCAAGCCCCGCACCGTGGATCTGTACGACGTCTTCTGCGGCGTGCTCTACCTCCTCAAGAGCGGCTGCCAGTGGCGGATGCTCCCAGCGGACTTCCCCGACTGGCGCACCTGCTACAAGTATTTCCGTCAATGGAGTGAGCGCCCTGGCCCGGAGGAAGAGTCCATTCTGGAGCGGGTCTTAAAAAGAATCGGTTGGCGCGGTCCGGCAGAGCAATGGGCGGACAGAGCAGACCAGCTTCTGCATCGTGGACTCCCAGAGCGTAAAGAACACCGACAGCGCGGAGAACAAGGGCTATGACGCGGGCAAGAAGGTGTCCGGGATCAAGCGCCACGTCGCGGTGGACAGCCAGGGGTTGCCCCATGCGATTCATGTGACCACGGCCGATGTTACCGACCGGGCCGGGGCTTTGGCGATGTTTGAACAAAGCCGAGCCGACCTGAGCCGGGTGCAGAATGTGATGGTCGACGGGGGTTACACCGGGAAGCCCTTTGCTGCGGAGGTGCAGAACCTGTTGGGAGCCTCGGTGGAGGTGGTGAAACGCAACGAACTGCACACCTTCGTGGTGCTGCCGAAACGATGGGTGGTGGAGCGGTCTTTCGCCTGGCTGGAGAAGTGCCGCCGACTATGGAAGAACTGCGAGGGAAAGCTCAATACCAGCCTGCAAATGGTGGTTCTCGCCTTCGCGGTGCTAATCCTGAAGAGATTGTAAACAGGCTCTTAGGAAGGGGTCGATTCCGTCACCATGGCAGAGGGTGACCGCAGACGCGGGGAGAGCAGAGTTGTCGCCGCAGCCGCTGTGGTCCACTTCGCCCCGGGAGACTCCCCGCTGTGTGGCCTCGAGGGGAGTCCCGAACCGATGACCCCCGACCCGGAGCTGGTGCGGGGATGCGGAGACTGTCTTGAGCTGGTGGCCGAGGACCTGTCCGACCAGAACGGATACATGGGCCGCTGCCTCCACTGCAATCAGGAAATCCATGCCAAGGGCGGAGTCGCCTGGCGTCGGGCGGTCCGGAACCCCTGCCCGCACTGCGGCAAACCGGGGTGGTGAAGCGATGATGATCCCCGTCACCTATGGCTACGCGCGGGTCAGCAAGAGCGACCGGGACGACCGGAACCTCGAGACCCAGCTCCGCGAGCTGGCCAACCACGGCATCCGCGAGGAGCTCATCTTTTCCGACGTGATGACCGGCCGTCTGATGTCGCGGCCCGGATGGGACGGTCTCATGGCCCGGGTTCAGCCGAACGACACCATCGTGGTGGTCTGGCTGGACCGCTTCAGCCGCAACTTCGACGAGGGCGTGAGGATCCAGGCGGACCTCACCAGCCGGAACATCGGCATAGTGGCCATCAAGGAGGGGATCGACACCACCGACGACAGCGCCGCGGCCAAGTACTTCCGCCGGATGATGATGGCCAACGGTGCCTACCAGGCTGATTCCACCAGCGAGCGCATAAAGGTGGGCCAAGAGCGTGCCAAGGCCGAGGGGAGGCCGCCTGGGCGGCCTCCTGCGCTTTCACCCGACCAGGTGAACGAGTGCAAGCGTATGTTCGCAGAGAACCCGTCGGTGAGCCGTGTGGCCAGGATCATGAAGATCTCGTGGAGCACGGCCAACAAGGCGATCTTCGATGAAAGTCCAGCGCAAGTAGGAATGCAATGACTGGTCAGGGCCGACCTGTTTGCGACCGTCCCGAGCCCTGCGGCCGCTATGCCGTGGGATACGCCGTCGGCGAGGACAAGGCCTACTTCGAGGCCGAGATGGCACTTCAGGAAGATACCCACGCCGCTGGTTGAGGCTGCCAGCCCTGCCAGGTCAAGCGGGCCCGCCTATGGAAGGCGATGACCCTGATGGCCAAGAGCTCGCCCGCTCTCTTCAACCTGGAGCAGGCCTGGGTATTGGATGACCGTGACAATCGAAACTGAGCTGGAGGCTGTTCCCTGGGAAACGCCGGCGCTCCCCCTGACATTTCCAGAGGGGGCGCCCACTACCCCGGCCGGTACAGATCTCCTGACCGACGCCAGGGCCGAGGCGCGGAGCTGGTCTCCCAACACCCGGCGGGCCTTCGTGGCTGAATGAAATCACTTCACCAACTGGCGCTTCGAGAACCGGTGCACCGTTCTGCCAGGAGCCCCGGTTGACGTCGGCTGTTGCCTGGAGCACCTGATGGAGACGGAGGGCAGGACGATGGCCACCGCGCGCATGCGCCTAACGGTGTCAATGGCGCCGAGAAATTGGGCAGGCAGGAGGCAGCGATAAACCTGCGCCTAGGGAGCAGGGTGGCAGTGCAGGAGAGGGTCGGCAGGTTCTTGGCCGGGCTGTCCAGCCGGACAAGATGAGGTAAAGCGGCGCTGCCGGACGGTACTGCAGTCAATGGCAGATGAACTCCTTGGGGACTCCCGGCCCAATTTCCAACACGCAGTAGATGCTAGCGCGTGGGTGAGGCCTAGCCTTTCCGATCGTCGCCCCAGCAAAGGGCGGTGCCGTCCTGTCTGATGCCGCAGGTAAACCAGTCGCCGGCGCTGATGGCAACGAATCTCTGGGATGCCGGTGGATTTGACTCGCCGAATGTATCGTTACCCCAGCAGAGAGCTGTACCGTCGGCTTGCAACCCGCAGATATGATTCACACCGCTGCCTGATGGATGTGAAGCGAACGCTCTCCGGCTGCGGGTTGCCGTAGTCCTGGTAGCGGCCCCAGCACAGCGCCACGCCGTCCCGTCGCAGCCCGCAGGTGTGTGAGTGCCCGGCCGCGATGGCGGCGAACCGCTCGCCCTCCGGGGGTTCCGTCTGTCCGTATTCGTCATCGCCCCAGCACTCCACCGTGCCATTCTCGTACAGCCCGCAAGTGTGCCGGGCACCACCACTGATGGCCACCATAGGGCTACCGGAAAGACGGGCCTGGCCATAAGAGTCATTTCCGGTACAGCTGCCATTTCCGGATTCGTCGATGACGCACCGGGTGGGTCCCCTGGTGTCCCACAACTTGGCGACCCGTCCGGTAGCGCGAGTGGAGGGAATTCCGGCAGCCCCCCAGCAGATGAGTTCCCCGTCGAACTCCAACCCACAGGTCTGGAAATGACCGCTGTTGATTTCCCCGAACCGCTTGTTGGTGGGCGGAGACGCCTGGCCGTACTGGTTGTCTCCCCAACAGATCGCCCAACCCCCCTCGGCGAGGGCACAGGCATGCTCTCGGCCGCTGCTGATGTCTATCAGAGGAGGGACGGGGTCCGACAGGGGGGCCGGAGGCCGCTCATACGGCTTGGAGAGGTGATGTGGTGCGGTATAGCCGGAGCCCCAGCAGACGACGGTGCCGTCCTCCCGCTGGGCGCAGGCATGAGACGCCCCGCTGCTGATTGACACAAACCGTTCGTTGGCAGGCGGCCAGGCCGCACCTGGATTTGGCGTTCCCCAGCAGACTGCCGACCCGTCCAGCCGCAGGCCGCAGGTGTAGCCTCGCCCGCTGCTTATGTCCGAAAACTGCATGCCTTCGGGAGCGTCGGCCGCGCCATTAGGATGTTCGCCCGCACCCCAGCACCTCGCCGTCCCGTCGGCCCGCAGGTATGGGAGAAACCGCTACTCAGGTCGACAAAGCGCTCGTCGGCGGGAGCCTGCGTTTGCCCGCTGTAGCCGCCGTGGTAGCTGTTGTCGCTGCCCCAACACAGGGGCGAGCCATCCAGCCGCAGGGCGGCAGGTGTGGGCGGCACCGGCGCTGATAACTAAGAATCTCTCGCCGGGCGGCACGACCGACTGGTTGGCGATCCCGTCCCAGAGGTCCCGGTTGCTGCCCCAGCACAGGCCGGTGCCATCGGCCCTCAGTCCGCAGGCGTGCCTTCTGCTGCTGGTGATGGACACGAATCTTTCTCCCGCAGGAGGTGACAGTTCCTCAGACGAGTCGGGGTCCCAGCAGACGGCGGTGCCGTCCTCCCGCAAGCCGCAACGGTCACTCATGGCGATGAGTCGGACGTCCTCAAGTGATTAACGACAATAAGGAATGCCGGTAGCGTCAACTATTATTGCCGGTCGAGATGAGGTAAACCCTCCGGCACGGAGGTGCCGGATTGCTCAAAGACCGACAAGTCAGGCTACTGAGGCAGAGACTTATGAAAGGAAAAACTCAGGAGACGGCGGCGGCCGTGGCTGGGATGAGCGTGCGATCGGCGCGCAAGTGGCAGAGCGGCCCGTTGCCGTCGGAGACCAGCCAGGATCGCTGGTGGCGCACCCGGCCCGACCCCTTCGACGGGATTTGGGAGGAGGATATTGAGCCCCTGTTGCAAGGTGATCCAGCGGGCAGGCTGAAAGCAACGACAATTATCGAATGGTTGGAGGAGCGGCATCCCGGCCGGTTCAGCGCCTCGCAACTGCGTACCCTGCAACGACGATTACAGGACTGGCGAGCGCTGAACGGTCCCGATCAGGAGGTGTACTTCCCCCAGGAGCATCCGCCGGGTCGGGAAGCCCAATTCGACTTCACTCACTGCAATGCCCTGGGCGTGACCGTTGCTGGCCAGATCTATCCCCACCAGCTGTTCCAGATGATTCTCAGCCACTCGGGGTGGCGTTACGCAGAGGTCGCCACCGGCGAGACCTTCCTGGCATTGCAGCAGGGACTGCAGGCCGCCCTCTGGGCTTTGGGCGGTGTCCCGGAGGTGGTGCGCAGCGACAATACGTCTGCCGCCACCCACGAGATGCGCCGCAGCCGCGGCCGCGCACTAAACGACAATTACGCCGCCCTCCTGGACCACTACGGCCTGCGCTCCACCCGCATCAATCGTGGCCAGAGCCATGAAAACGGCGTCGCCGAGCAGGGACACTATCGCCTCAAGGATGCCGTGGATCAGGCCCTCATCCTGCGTGGCAGCCGCGACTTCCACACCGCCGACGATTACGCCGGCTTCGTCCAGCAGATGGTCGAGAAGCGCAATCGCCTGGTGAGGGGGAAGCTGGAGCAGGAAATGGCTTGCCTACGGCCCCTGCCACCAGCTCCCATGCCGGAATACGTCAACTACCAGTCCAAGGTGCGCAAGTGGAGCACCATCCAGGTAGCGGGACATAGCTACAGCGTCCCCTCCCGTCTCATCGGAAAAGAAGTGCAGATCCGTCTGTACTCCGACTGGATGGAAGTGTACTACAAGGGCCATCTGGTGGAGGGTATGGCGCGGGTGCGTGGCGAAGGGGAGGCCAACGTCAATTACCGCCACGTCATCGGCTCGCTGGTGCGCAAGCCCGGAGCCTTCGCTCGCTACCGCTTCCGGGAGCAGCTGTTTCCCACCATGCCCTTCCGGCTGACCTACGACGCGCTAAAGGAGTGGCGCGGCGAGCGTGCCGACGTGGAGTACGTGCGGATCCTGCACCTTGCGGCCACGACCATGGAGGCCACGGTGGACAGCGCGCTGTCGTTGCTGCTGGAGGCAGGTGAGCCCTTCGACTACACCCAGGTCCGGGACCTGGCCGAGCCCAAGCCTCCCGAGGCCCCGGCGCTGGCTTGGTCTGGGAAGCCGGACCTGAAAATCTACGACGGCCTGCTCACCAGCAGTCTGGCAGTGGCGGCGGTGTGTGGATGACCAACACCGACACCAGAGTCGTGCAGGAACGCATCGGCCAGCTGTGCCACCAATTCAAGCTGCCCACGGTGGCGGCGGAAACCGCTTCGCGTTTCACCGAGGCAGGCCACGGCGACGCCCTGCCCACCCTGCTTGAGGTGCTGGAGCAGGAGGCCGAGGATCGCCGCCAGCGACGCATCATCCGGCTGCTTCGGGAATCCAGGCTGCCTTTGGGCAAGACCTGGGAGACCTTCGAGCACCACCGGATGCCCTTGGCGCTGCGCCAGAAACTGGACCATCTGGCCCAGGGCAGTTTCGTGGAGCACGGCGTCAACGTCCTGGCCTTCGGACTGCCCGGCACTGGCAAAACCCACGCCCTGTGCGCCCTGGGGCACCGGCTGGTGGAATCCGGCCACTCCGTCCTCTTTGCCCCAGCCTACCGCTTGGTGCAGGAACTCCTCGCCGCCAAGCGAGACCTGGACCTGCCCCGCCGGCTCCGCAGGCTGGACAACTTCGACTTCCTGCTCCTGGACGACCTGGGCTATCTGCCCCAGGGGGCTGAGGAGTCCGAGGTGCTCTTCACCCTCATTGCCGAACGCTACGAACGGAGGTCCCTGGGCATAACGTCAAACCTGGTTTTCTCCGAGTGGGAGCGCATCTTTGCCAACCCCATGGCCACCGCCGCGGCCATCGACCGGGTGGTGCACCACTCCGTCATCCTCGAGTTTGACGTCCCCAGCTATCGGACTGATGCTGCCCAGCAACGAGGCCAGGCCGAGGAGGTGAACCGGCAAAACTAATCGACGACTTTCCGGCAAGAATAGTTGACGCGGGACACTCAAGGGCAGTTACATCAAAATCGTAGTAGCCGCCCCGACCCTCGGGCAGGAACCAGCAGTAGAGAGTCCCGTTCTGCCGCAACCCGCAGGTAACGTCGTATCCGCTGTGAATCGTCTTGAACCGGTCTCCGAAGGTGGACCAACGAGGCTGCTCCTCAGGAGAGGACTGCCCGTGGGAGTAGTTTCCCCAGCAAAGGATCGTTCCGCCGTGGCGCAGCCCGCAGGTATGCCTGCCCCCGCTGCTCAACGTCTCGAACCGCTGGTCGGCGGGCGGAAAGCCTCGGCCATCCTCCTCGACCTCGGTCCAGCATACGGCAGAGTCATCCGCTCGCAGACCGCATACGTGTTCGCCTCCGCTGCTGATGGACTCGAACCGTTCTTCATCAGGGACCGACCGCGGCAGCCAGTTGCCTCCACGGCACCATACAGAACCGTCTGACCGGAGGCCGCAAGTTTGCTCGGCTCCAGCGCTAATTGACTCGAATATGTCACCTTCTGGAACGTGGGTCTGCCGGTCAAAGTTGTTTTCCCAGCAGGTGGCTTTGCCATCCCCTTCCAGGCCGCAGGAGTGCCCATAGCCGGAGCTGATGGAAGCAAAAGTCCGGCCTTCCGGCGGCGTGGAACGGCCATCCTGGTTGGAGCCCCAGCATACCGGCGATCCGTCCTGCTCAAGCCCGCAGGCGTGGTCGGCTCCCACGCTGATGTCCTTGAACCTGACCCCAGCGGGGGGGGGGGGGTGGCGCGACCGAACCGGTCCAGTCCCCAGCAGACGGCGGTGCCGTCGGCACGCAGGCCGCAGGTATATTCGTGATTACTGCCGACGTCCGTCAAAAGGAGACCTGGCGGCGGGGATGCCTGCCCCTCTGTGTCGTCCCCCCAGCACTGCGGACTGCCGTCACCTTTCAGAGCGCAGGTATGGTTGCGTCCGCTGCTAACGGCGACGAATCCAGCACCCGGAACGGGGGAATACTGGGGCGATTCCACATCGTAGCCGAGTCCCCAACAGATCAGCGAGTTTTGCGGCGTCAGACCGCAGGTATGCTCATGCCCGGAACTGTTGGCGGAGAACCCTTGCCCGTGAGGAGGCGACCCATGCACGGTGGACGTTCTGCCCCGTCCGCCGAAAGTGTCGCCCCAGCAAACGACCGTGCCGCTGTCCCTCCTCACGGCACAGGTGTGAGCAGTGCCGCTGGTGATCGAGCTGAACACCTCACCGTATGGCGGCGATGACTGTCCCCGACCGTTGGAGCCCCGACAGACCGCGGAGCCATCGGCGCGCAGGGCGCATGAATGGCTATCGCCCACGCTGATGTCTGAGAGGGTGTGTGACAAAGTGCAATCAGGTTGGCTTGAGCCTTTTGAGCATCAGGTGGACCATCGCTATATGAACCCAGGTCTCACCGGTTTCTGGCAGTTCCTCGTAGTCCTTGCTGAGCCGTCGGCATCGGCTGAGCCAGGCCAGCGTCCGTTCAACCACCCATCTGCGAGGCAGCACCTCGAACTGGTGGCTGTCCGGTCTCCGGCGCACCACCTTCAGCAACCATCCTCCAGTCTCCCAAGCCCACGCCACCAGCCGACCGGCATAGGCCGCATCCGCCCAGATGACTTGGAGTCTGGGGAACCGGCCCAGCAGCTTGGCCAGCACCAGCCTGGCCCCGTCCCGGTCTTGGATGTTGGCGGCGTGAATCACCACGGCCAAGAGCAGCCCGGTGGTGTCCACTACGATGTGGCGCTTGCGCCCGGACACCTTTTTGCCGGCGTCGTAGCCGCGAGGCCCCCTTTTTCCGTGGTCCTCACCGATTGGCTGTCGATGATTGCCCCGCTGGGAGTGGCATCCCGTTCCTCGCTCTCCCGGACCATGGGACGCAGTGCGTCCAAAACCCGCTCCCAAGTGCCGTCCCTGCGCCATTTCCGGAAGTACCACCAGACCGTGCCCCAAGGAGGCAGGTCGTGGGGCATCATTCGCCAGGAAATACCGCCACGCAACACGTACAGGATGCCGTTCACCACCTCCCGAAGGTGCACGGTTCGGGGGTGTCCCTTGGGTGAAACCGGGGGCAACAGGGGTTCCAACAAGCCCCATTGGGCATCGGTCAAATCAGTGGGATACGCTCTTCGATCCATATCCCAAAGTTACAGACTACCCGCAAACCACACCAAGCTGTTCCAATCCAAGTTTCGACAATTGTCACACACCCTCTTAGAAATAAAGCGCAAGAACTATAGTGCTGACCCCGGCCACCATGAGAGCAGCGGCCCAAAGCAGGTCCACATTGATCCAGCTCCTCCTTAGAAAGCCTAAGCCCAGCCACTTGTAAACTATCAAAGCTATTACCAGCATAGCCAGGAGCATGGCAAAGGTATGAACCGCCAGACCTATCCCCCAGGCAGCCGCTGTATCCGTCAGATCCAACAACCCCGAATGGTGATCCAGTTCAATTACCGTACCGACTCCCTTTTCCTCAATGCTCAACACGATGGGTGCAAGCATCAGTCCGGCGCCGTGGGACGTGGCCATAAGGAATGACCACCCTGCCAAGTCGAGACCGCTGATGTTCATCCCAACCCAGCGAAAGTGGCGGTAGTACAGGACCAGTTTGTAGATTCCAAAAAGAAGGAGGACCATTCCCGCCGCAATACGCACCCAGAACAACGGCACGAAATACCCGACCAGCATCAGAAATGCTGCTACAGCCGCCAAAGATGCTACGTGGCCAAGGGTAATGAAGAATAGGGCGTGGCCAACAGCCCAAGTGCTTTGACGTTGTAAACCCAGGCTCACGGCGAAAAGCCAGCCCATTGCCGGGTTAACGCCATGAAAAGCGCCAAGGGCCGCTAATCGGATTAGCGGCCCTTGGAATGCCAATGCAGCGGGTTCAGCGTGAACTGGCAGCGCGGCAAACACTAGTACTCGGTCAAGTCAGGAATTGATGGGGTAGAGGCGATGGAGTTTGGTTCTGGCGTCTTGGATGCTGAAGCGCCAGTTGATGCGGGCTTGAGCATCGTTTCGCTCCAGTTCCAGGGCGCGGACCTCCCGGCAGAGGGATTCCTCGTCCGGGAGACGCTGCCTGAGGCAACTGCGGGAGAAGATGCTGAACTCGATCTCCGCCATATTGAGCCAACTGCCGTGCTTGGGCGTGTAGTGAAATTCCAGCCGCTTGGCAATGCGCCGGGCCTCGTCAGCTGGGAACGCCTCATAGAGGGACGCCTTGCAATGGGTGTTCAGATTGTCCAAGACCACTCGAACCACCGCGATATCCGGATAGGCCTCATCCACCAGCCAGCGCATCTGGTGGGCAAAGTCCTCCTTGGTGCGCCGCTGGGTTACCTCTACGTGCCGCCAGCCTGCCAAGGGTTCGCAGGCCAAGAACAGGTTGCGGGTGCCCTCCCGCCGGTACTCGTAGTCCTCACGTCTGGGCTGTCCGGGTGCCGCCGGGATGGGCGGCCGGGCGTCGGCCAGCATCTGGGTGGATGTCTCATCGAAGCAGACCACCGGCCTTTCGGGGTCATAGGGTTCGGCATAGAGGTCCAGGACATCCTCCATGTGGGCCACGAAGTCGGCACTCACCTTGGGAATGCACCACTGTTTCTTCTGCCACGGCTTGAGGATGTTTTTTTCAGATGCAGACGCACCGTCTCGTGGGACAGGGAGTCAACCACGCCCAGTTCAACCATCCGGTCCGCCAAAAGGCGCAGGTTCCAGTGGTCGTGGCCTTCGGGGGCCGGGCTGCAGGCCAGGGCGATCAGGTGGGCTTCGCCACGGTCATCCAGCTTGCGGTACCGGTGGGGCTGGGTCCGGTCCCTGAGCGCCCCGTCCAGCCCATCCTCGGCGAAGCGCCGCTTGAGTCGGAACACCGTGCCCTCGGACACATCCAGGGCCTGCGCCACCCTGGACGCGGACCAACCCTCGGCGGTCTTGAGCAGGATGCGGCCCCGGGTCGCAACCCTGGCTGAACTCTTCCCTGCCCGGACCATGTGCTCCAGTTGGTCGCGTTCCTCCGACGTCAGCCGAACTATAAATTTCTCTCTGACCACACCGCCACCTCACAACAACATCTTCCATGACTCAGAATATCAGCGACATCCAAGTCGCTGAGTCTACCTATCGGACCAAGTTTGACCGAGTACTAGCTTTGTCGGCTAGGGATAGCAGAAGGAGTCGGAAGACGCGTCTCCCCCTTCAAGGCGCACCTGGTGAGACCTTCCGTCTCCAAAATCCACAAAGAAGTCTTCGTCAACCGATATTCCACCACCCTGATCCACATTAATCTTCGCCATCCAACCCTTGATATCTGTGTAGAAGGTGTCGTCCCAGGAACTGTACAGAGAATTGGTAACGTAAACACGGCGCCCGTCCCGGCTGATTTCCAACATCTGCGGGCCACCTACGAGGGGACCCGCCTTGGGATGCGAGGCCTTCCTGACAATGCCGCCTATTTCCACGGTTCCGGTATGCTTGGGGTTGAAGGGATCGGAGACATCATACTGTCTCAATTCGCCGGTTCCCCAGCATGAGACGTAAAGGAACTTGTCGTCCAGTGACAAATCCAAGTCGGTAATCAACGGCGGTACCGCGCCAAGTCCCTTCAGGGCATCGGGAAGCAAATCTGGATCGGCAGGCTCCGCAGGAACTTCAATCACCTTGGTGACGGCCCATTTGCCGTTCTCCTGGTACCAGGTCCAGACTGAAGCCGAGAGGTCCTGGTTGTTGACAACGACTCCCACGAATCCGTAAGCCTTGGTCGGATTGTGAGATGGCCTCAACTCGAGGACCATCTGATTCTCGCTACCCAGATCGACCTCTTGGATGTGGCGCCGTCGCCGCAAATCCCAGAAATGAATCTTGTGACCGTAGTTGCCAGCGACAATATCTGCCAGCGAAGGACCATTTTCGAAGAGCTCAGGTGAGCACCATTCGCTGGTGACGACCACGTCCAACCCAATGTGCCACCAGAAATCGTATGCCAGTGTTTGAGGTCCGCGGTCCAGTTCCCAAGCACCCAAGGGTTCGAAAGTATTGTGATCGATTCTAAGGATTCCACCAGGAGTTCCGCCATCGGCGGAACCAATCGCGTTGAGGTAAATTGCGTCGGGCCCGCAGTGAACCGTATGCAACCGGCTGTATCCGGTACGATTGGCGATTACGTCAGCTTCGATGACCTTTGCGACCTTGGGATCGAAAGGATCTGGTTTGGTGTCAATCACATAGATGCGGGAAGTCTTCAGTGTAGGCACTATCAGGTAACGCCGCTCCAAGTGAGGGTGAGGGGCGTAAGGACACAGGGAAGCACTACACGCGTTCCACCCGAAGTGATGCAACTCGTCGCCCACATTCGGCATTTCCAAAGAGTTGACAATTGAACTGTATGTGGAGGACGAAGGGTCCATGTCGACTACTGCAATTGCGTCAGGGCTGCCGTTGGTATTCAAGACGGACACGTACCCCAGCCGCTCGGCAGGTGCCTGACCAGCCAGGCGTGCTGAAGGATAGAATGTAGGATCCGGTGTCATCAAAGCCATTTTCGGTCCAACTCCTATGGTGTAGATGCTTACTGAAAGGCAGGTTTCAAGCGCCTCCGCAAGGTGGTCGGAAAACGAATGCTACCCTAAGTGGCCTTCTTCCCTGCAGGTACACCAATGCGAAATTCACCCTGGGGAATTTAACCTCAATATCGTGATGTTCGCAATATTCTATGCTGCAAAACAGGGCAATCGCGTCTTATTTCTCAGCATACAAAATTGGTCTGAATGGCGTTGCCTCCTTCAGTTCCTGGTGCGAGGGTAGACGGGGGTTTGGATTCCCGCAGGCGCGGGAATGACGATTTATAGGGCTTCCGGCGCTTAAGACGCGATTGCCCTGTCTATGCAGGGCTGTCGCCACTGGCTGGGGAGATTCCGTGGCTGCGCAGGAATCGAGTACGGCTATCCGAGAGTGTCGGACTCGCGGAGGGCAATTCGATCTCTGCACGGGACAGAATTTTCCCACCGCTGTCCCATTTTGTCCCATAGTGTCCAAAAATCGCGTTCCGCCGTAGCTGGAGTTTCCCCGAATTGGCCAAAAATCGCGATTCCCGTCCCATATTGTCCCATTCTGTCCCACCCGGTCTTTTCCGCCTGTTTTCGGAGCACATAGGGACAGGGCCCTCGTCCAATAAACCACCTCTGCTCCAAGTCTTGCGGACGCTATTAACGAACATATATTCTTAATAAGAATACAACAGCGCCGCAGAGGCTGGCAAGGGAGAAGACTCACTCGGCAGGGCAATCGCGTCTTATTTGTCAGCACACAAAATTGGTCTAATGTCGGTGGATATGGGAGCGGGAGTGGGAGTGGGAGTGGCAGCGCCTCCTTCGGTTCCGGGTGCGAGGGTAGACGGAGGTTTGGATTCCCGCTTTCGCGGGAAAGACGACTTATTGGGCCTCCTGCGTTTAAGACGCGATTGCCCTGTGCTGCAAAATCCTGGCTATCGAGTCCGGGCTGATGGACTTGGTCTTGCCCCATTTCCTGTACCAGGCATAGTGCGAGTTTTTCGGTCCACCTCACAGTGGGGGCTTAATTCAGATTCATGCATCGGGAAGGAAAATTGGTATACGGCGATTTCGTCAATTATCTGCCGGTTGCCGCCTACAAACACCGCTCCGCTTCGGAGCGAATGTAGTCCCGGATCTGCTGGGGCAGCCCAGCGGCTTCGGCGGCCTCGGCGTTTTCCCGGATGCGCTCGGGGCGAGAGGTGGTGGGTATGGCCGAACTCACCCGGCGGTCAGAAATGACCCAGGCCAGCAAGGCCTGAGCCCAGGTATTGATGCCGTAGTCCCGCAGCGGCGTCAGGTCGGGTTGTTGCTTCAACTCGAGTACGTAGCGCCCCTTTTGCAAAGGCTCCATCACCAGGACACCGGTACCCAGTTCCTTGGCCAAGGGCAGCAGTTCATCCTCGACGCCGCGGTTGAGAACGTTGTAGGGAATCTGGACGACGTCCACCCTGCCCTGGCGCATGAGGTCCATGATGGTGGGATAGGCAGCGGGCACCATGGCGGACACGCCCAGCATGCCTATTCTCTCCTCGCCCTTCAGCCGCTCCAGGGTGGGGAGGTGAGTCTGCCAGTCGATCATGTTGTGGACTTGGAAGAGATCGATGTAATCAGTCTTCAGCAGTTCGAAAGAGCGGGTGATTTGGGCCTCTCCAGCCTCCTTGCCCTCGGTCCGCACCTTGGTGGCTAAGTAGAACTGGTCCCGAATGTCCCAGGATATCTCGCCCAGGACCTGCTCCGCGTGGCCGTACCAGGCGGCGGTGTCGATCAGGTTCACATCGCTGTCCAGGCAGTTATCCACGATCTGTCTTCGGACGGCTATCTCATCGTCGTCGGTAACATCGAAAGTTCGCAAGGTTCCCAAACCAATGACTGAAACGTCCAGGTTGCCGAGTTTACGGTATTCCATCTCTTGCTGACCTCGCCTAAGTAACTCATTCAAACATGGATGTATAGGATACGCAGGATAAGGGACTTTGATAAGGTAACAACTGTCCCTATGGGGCAATCACGCTTGACAGTATTACCTCAGCCATCCCTACTTGCATGTCGCTCTAATCCTGAGGAATAACCTGGAATCGTTCCTGCCTCGTGCCTTTGGCGTCTCTGACGATGCATTTCCGGCAGGAATTTTGACTCTTCACAGTGTCAAGGCCTCCACTCTATAAGTTAGAAGAAATGATAGATTGGCTTTTTCTCGGGAGGTCATCTGTAGAAATGCGAGTGCAGGAGTGCGGCAGGTTGGCCGGTGTAGAGAATGGGAAGGTTTTTTGATTTTCTCGGGTTCTTGGGTATTGAACCAGCCGACTATGCAGATTGGAACAGGAGGATGAGTGAGAGAATCCTGTAATTTAAGCATTGGTTGTCATCAAAAGACGGAAATGACAGGAACCTCATAGTAAGGTTAAGCAGACGAAACACACTTCTGGCAAACCGGGGAAGGCCCTGTCCTTAGCCCATGTACGCAGCTGGGCGATGCTGTTCAGCGTGAGCGGAATATTCGCTGGGGGTAGGTCAGCGTCAAACCGGGAGCCGGTAGTTGTTCAATGAATGGAGGGTCATTGATCCTTGTCCCAAAAGGCATTATCCAGACGATTCTAGGAAACGGGGAAGAGGGTTGGTATGGGGACGGTGGGCCCGCTTTGGATGCCGCCTGCCAGTTGCCCTACGCCTGTGAGTTCGACTCCCAGGGAAACATGATTTTGTGCATGGGACGGCAGCACCGGATCCGCCGTATGGATGCCCGGACGGGCACGATTTCCCTGGTGGCCGGAACCGGCGAGGGTGGTTATTCCGGGGACGGCGGGCCAGCCCTTGATGCCGTGATAAACCAACCTTACGGCCTGGCCGTGGACTCGAACGGCGATAGCTACTTCTCCCAGCGCCTCGACCCGGTGATACGAAAGATAGATGGTCAAACCGGCATCATTTCCACGGTCGCCGGCACAGGGAAGTTTGGGTACAGCGGAGACGGTGGCCCCGGCAACGAAGCAATGCTCCGGGAGCCCAACGACTTATGCTTGGACGGCCAGGGTGGTCTGCTGATCGCGGACATCCAGGATCAGCGCATCCGCAGGGTGGACCTGTCAACCGGAATAATTACGACGTTTGCCGGAACGGGCGAGAAGTCGCGCGCCGGAGATGGCAAGCTGGCGGCCGAAGCCAGCCTGATGGGTCCAAGGGCGGTCTGCATGGACCGCCTGGGGAATATATACATAGCCGAGAGGGAGGGGAACGGGGTCCGCAAGATTTCCAACGATGGGATCCTTACCACAGTAGCCGGCGTCGATTCCGTCTTCGGCTATACGGGCGACGGAGGTCCCGCCCTGACGTCTACCTGGGGCGCGCCCAAGGCAATGCGCTGCGACCTGAACGACAACATTATTGTCGTTGATACCGAAAATTTTGCAGTTCGGCGGATCGACTCCCGCACCGGAATAGTGGCGACCATTGCCGGGGGACACGAGGGGGGCGATGGCGATGGCGGGCCGGCCGTTGACGCAGGATTGTCCCGTGCTCACGGGTGCGGCATCAGCGCCGAAGGCAACCTCTTTATCGCTGACACCCATAATCATCGGATCCGCGCGGTTGGACTCTAGGGGTTGCCTGGACAGTCCGTTAGTCGGAGGATGAGCTAACCCTAAACATGTTAATCTCGGTTCTTTGACCTTCGAGCCTCTCAATTCGGTTCGTTCCTGAGAGCCTCCGATGGCCTCACTATTGATCTCCCGTCCTGACCGTGTCGGGCAGCTTGGGATAGCTTCCTGTAGCTAATGAATTTCGGCAGGTTCCAGGCTCGGGAGGCCGCTGGCGACGATGGCTAAGGGTATGCCCCTTGCGAGTGCGCCAGAGGAGATCCTGCTGATGCCACTGCGTCTACCTACGCAAGGCCGACTCCTGCGCCCACAACGATTCCAACCTAAGTGATGCCGACGTCAATCCTCTCCATTTGACGAGTGGTTAGCAACTCTGGCATCAGCACTCGGAGCGGGCAGACCAGGCCGCCGCCCACGAGGATAAAATCCCAGGAGCTCGACGGCTAAGGCGGGTGAGTCGTCGAGCAACGATAAGGGTCTCGCCGCAGGCAACAGGAGTAGCGCGGCAAGTAGAAACCACCGGAGCTCAGGCCAAAAATAGGGGGAGATTCCCAGAGTGTACTGACGATACAGCTACGTCTGCGGATGGTTCGGGGTTGGCACAGAAGATCGGCGATTCCTGAGAGAGAGCGCGTCGTAAGAACCGTCTGCAGTGCAAACGGCAGGAGTGCCCCAGTGGTCGTTGTGATCCAGGATGCTCCGAAGAAACCGGATCCCACCCAGACGGCGGCGCGGCAAACGGAAGATGCGGCCAGAATCTCCCCAGGGTTTGGCCGGGTTCAAATCTACCCGCCATCACATCCGGCAGCAGACCGAGAAGATTGACTGCCCTGGCTTAGGCCAAGGCTCGCCGATTGCCAGCTCCAATTTGGGGCATCGAACGACCAACCGGCTGTGTCGGTATAGGACAAGGCGACTAACGTATCAAGCTGAGCCTAACTTCCCGTTCACTGTGCTCCGGTACCGCATGGCCCCATCCCCGTGATCGTGTAGAACCCCAGCGAACCGACATTCCAACAGCCGATTCCCAAAACGAACACGTCGAGGGCGGACGCCATCCGCAATAGTCAGCGGAAGGATCTAGGGGGTGTCGTCAAAATAACTACTTGATGGTAAGGTGCTGGGGAAAGTGTGAGAGTGCGGGGTGGGACTATGACGGCAGCGCATCGACGTCACGATATATCGGACCAGGTTTGGGAACGATTGCGACCCCTTTTGCCTGGAGACGGAGGCAAAAGGGGTAGGCCGGCTCGAGACAACCGGTTGTTTCTGAACGCGGTGTTCTGGATTCTGCGTACCGGTGCTCCGTGGCGGGACCTGCCACCGGATTACGGGGACTGGAAGAACACCCACCGGCGCTTCTGTCGCTGGCGGGACCGGGGTGTCTGGAACCAACTGCTGGATGCGGTAATTGACGATCCGGACTTTGAGTGGCTGATGATCGACGCCAGCTACATCAAGGTTCATCCCCACGGGACTGGAGCACGGGGAGGCAATCAAGCCATAGGCCGCACAAAAGAGGGCTGAACAGCAAACTGCACCTGGCCGTTGATGCCCATGGAATGCCGGTTCGGTTGGTTCTGACCGGGGGCACGGTGGCGGACTGCACCCAAGCCCATTCGCTGACGGCTGACCTGCCGGCCCAGTATCTGCTGGCCGACCGGGGCTACGACACCAACTCCATAGTGGCGGAGGCCGTTGCACAGGGAATGGAACCGGTAATACCCCCGAGGAGCCACCGCAAGAAACCCCGGTATTACGACCGGGCATTGTATAAACTGCGTCATTTAGTGGAGAACTCATTTCTGGACTTCAAGCAATGGCGTGCCGTAGCAACTCGGTATGCGAAGAACGAGGCGTCCTTCTTGGCCATCTGCCAAATCAGGGCACTGGCAATCTGGGCTAGGTTGTTTTGACGACACCCCTTAGTCGCTCAACCCGATTATAAAGCGACACATTGCCGGTATCGCCAGACTGCTTGGGCAGCGTAGTCGCCACCACCGTTAGGCCGCACCGCAGGCCGGTGTAAATCTCTCGCGAAAGCGCATGTCGGCTATCGTTTTCACGGGCCGTATCAGCCATCTCGATACGACGCAGGCCTTCCGACGGGTGTCGGCAAGGCAGAGACTACCCCCCCACTCACGATTCCATGGGGCCTGCGTCGAACCGTTACCTTGGCGGGGCCGCCCCTTGGACGGACGGATCCAAAACCCGAAAGACGATTATTTCATTACCGAGTCCGCCACCTGTTCTGCACTAATTCGTTGAGAAACACACTAATTTCGGCGTAATACTCGTTGACCCTAGTGGGTTACGTCTTATCGTGGTACGCCTTTACGTAGCATAGATGTTACAAAAGTGACATCGGGGCGCAACAAATCGCAGTTATGGTAATGCAACGTCAACGTTGCCACACCTATGCCACTGTCATGCTTGGCTGTGAGTTTCCATCCGTAGACCAGCAGGGGCACGGGTTGCCATCCGCCCGCAAGGTGCGGCTCTTGGCCTGTCCGATGGACACAGCCTTTCGTCTTGGCCGCCACTTGCGACCACCCCGAAGCCTTCATTTTTAGGCCAGGGCACAGAGTCTAGTTGCAACGTTAACAATATTGGCAGGAGATTGTTCAATGCTTGGTCTATTATCGGCCCGTCTCGGTGGGGTCTCCGTTTTCATCAAGGTAATCCTGGGGGCGCTGCTGCTGACCGCTGTCATCGCTTGCGGCTCGTCGCCCACACCGACCGCTGCCCCGGCCGCGACCACAACTGCGACGCAGGAACCGGCCGCCGCTGCCGAATCCGGCGACACCATAAAGGTCGGTGTACTCCATTCCTTGTCGGGAACCATGTCAATCAGCGAAACTGCTGTTAAGGACGCCTCCCTGTTGGCCATTGACGAAATCAATGCTAACGGCGGCGTCATGGGAAAGCAGATTGAAGTCGTTATTGAGGACGGGGCGTCGGACTGGCCCACATTCGCGGGAAAAGCCCGCAAGTTGCTGCAAAGCGATGAGGTAGCGGTGGTTTTCGGCGGTTGGACCAGCGCCAGCCGCAAGGCCATGCTGCCGGTATTTGAGTCCAACAATGGGCTGCTGTTCTACCCGGTGCAGTACGAGGGGCTGGAAACCTCGCCCAACATTTTCTACACTGGGGCCACGACCAACCAGCAGATTGTCCCAGCGGTGGAATACCTGCTGGAACAGGGCAACACTAAGTTCTTCCTGCTGGGTTCGGACTATGTTTTCCCGCGGACATCCAACCTCATTATCAACAAACAGTTGGATGCTGCCGGGTTAGAAGCAGTGGGAGAAGAGTACACGCCTCTGGGCCACACCGAATACAGCACGGTTATTGCCAAGATTAGGGCTGCAGACCCGGACGTGGTGTTCAACACCCTTAACGGCGACTCCAACGTGGCCTTCTTCAAGCAGCTCAAGGACGCCGGAATCTCCACCGAAGACTTGCCCACAGTTTCGGTCAGCGTAGCCGAAGAAGAAATCACCGGGATCGGCGCCGACAACATGATGGGTCATCTGGTTGCCTGGAATTACTTCCAGACCACCGACACGCCGGAGAACACCAAGTTCGTTGCAGCTTTCAAGGAAAAGTACGGTGAGTCCCGCGTGACCGACGACCCCATTGAAGCCGGGTATTTCGGAGTCTACCTGTGGGCCAACGCAGCGGAAAAGGCTGGCAGCGTCGATGTGGCGGCTGTTAAGGAAGCGGCCAAGGGGCTGCAGTTCCAGGCTCCCGGCGGTCTAGTAACCGTCCATGACGAGAACCAGCACGTCTCCAAGACGGTCCGCATCGGGTCGGTGCGGGATGACGGTCAAATTGACGAGGTCTGGAACTCCGGCCAGCCGGTAGTGCCTGACCCTTATCTGGACACCTACGAATGGGCCGCGGGTCTCAGGGAATCGACCCAGTAACCAGCCCCGTCTACCACACCCATCAGCCGTATCAGGCGGCATCCACTTTCGTTTGCATTCATGGGGCCCGAGCATGTTGTTTGACTCGGGCCCACGGATGCGAAATCCGCAAGCCCGGGTGAGGGCGAAGTCTGAAGGGGAATAATCCAGGATATGGAAGTCTGGGCTCTACAACTTTTCAACGGGCTTAGTCTAAGTTCTATATTGCTGCTGATTGCCCTGGGATTGGCGTTGTCCTTCGGGCTAATGAACGTAATCAACCTCGCCCATGGCGAGTTCATCATGATTGGCGCCTACACGGTGTACGCGCTTCAGCAGGCATCCCAGTATTTCACCGGCCACGTGTCCCCCGGCCTGACTTTCATCATTGCTTTACCGCTTTCATTCCTCATATCCGCTGCTATGGGAATGCTGGTCGAAGCGTTCCTGATCCGATTTCTCTACCGGCGCCCGTTGGACACTTTACTGGCCACGGTGGGCGTCGGCATTTTTCTGCAGCAGCTCCGCGAACCATATTCGGCGCACCCAACGTGCAGGTGGTCGCTCCGCTGTGGCTCGGCGGCGGATTGACCCTGACCGATGATCTTGTGTTTCCCATAAAGCGGTTGTTCATCATCGGGCTGGTGGCCGTGTGCATCGCAGGTCTTTACTGGTACATGTACCGCTCCAGCCAGGGCCGGCGCACCAGGGCGGTAATGCAGAACCGCGACATGGCGTCCAGCTTGGGAGTATCAACTCGCCGGGTCGACAATCTGACTTTCGCCCTGGGATCCGGCCTTGCCGGTCTGGCCGGGTGTGCCTTGACGCTGATCGGCCCAATTGGCCCTTCGTTGGGTACGTTCTACATTGTGGACGCCTTCATAGTCGTTATCCTGGGGGGTCTGGGACAGATTCCGGGGACCATTCTGGCGGCGTTGATAATCGGGGTGCTGAACACCGTGTTCGAGTTCGGCACCACCGCGGTCATTGGCAAGGTGCTGGTGTTCGTCATGGTCATCTTGTTCCTGCAATGGCGTCCCGATGGATTAGTGCGGGTGCGGGGAAGGTGACTCGGTTGTACGAACTGCAGGCAAACTGGACCCAATCCGGCGCTCTGAATCGGGGCGCGTTCAACAACTGGCTCTGTAAGTGATGATGGCTCAGTTTACCGGACGGGTGGCCGCATCCGCGAAAGTCTGGGTCCCTTTGCTGGCGGTGCTCGCCCTGTTGCTCGTAGCACCCCTGGTAGTATCCGACTTCCGTCTTGGATTGCTGGGCAAGTTCCTTACCTTTGCCATCCTGGCGTTGGCACTGAACCTCATTTGGGGTTACGCCGGGATGTTGAGCCTTGGGCACGGGGTCTTCTTTGGGCTGGGCGGCTATGCCTTGGGCATGTATATGAAGCTGGAGGCAAGCGGAGGCAGGCTGCCGGACTTCATGTTTTGGAGCGGACTGGAGCAGCTTCCGGTGTTTCTGGCCCCCTTCAAGTACGCGTGGTTCGCGCTGCCGATGGTGTTCATCCTGCCGGCGGCATTGGCAGGCGGCATCGGTTACCTCGTATTCCGCAGCCGGATTACCGGAGTTTACTTTGCTCTGATAACGCAGGCATTGGCCCTAATCGTCAGCATCCTGTTTGTAGGTCAGCAGCCCTACACCGGAGGAACCAACGGAATCACCAACTTCAGCACCATCTTCGGATTCCAGGTATTCAGTCCGAACACCCAATTGGCGTTGTACTTTATTACGGTGGGCACCCTGGTAACTATCTTCCTGGTCCTGCGGTTGGTGCTGGAATCCCGGTTTGGCCGGGTGCTGGTGGCGATGCGGGACGACGAGAACCGGGTCCGGTTCATTGGTTACAATCCCACCGTGCTGAAAACGCTGGTGTTCGCGGTGTCTGGCGGGATAGCGGGAGTTGCCGGAGCCCTGTTTGTGATTCAGGTAGGTATCATATCCCCGAGCAGCATGGGAATAATCCAGTCCATTGAGATTGCGGTTTGGGTGGCCGTCGGCGGGAGAGGCACTCTGGCCGGGCCGGTGATTGGGGCCATCCTGGTCAACGCCGCTAAGAGCGGGTTGAGCGAGTCCTTCCCCATCATCTGGCAGTTCTTCCTGGGCGCCCTGTTCATTGGTGCCGTGCTTCTGTTCCCGGCCGGTATTATGGGTTTCATTCGCGGCAGTTCAGGACGAACGTCCCTGAGACAGGCCGCGACCCGTTCCAAGGCATTGTGGCAATCGGTGGTGCACCCGGGTAGAACAATAGGAGACGTGGTACGCAGTTGGACAACGACATCCTTTCCGTGGAAGCCCTGACCGTCAGTTTCAGTGGCTTCATAGCGCTGGACAAACTGGACTTCAACCTTGCGCGGGGCGAGTTGCGCTTCTTGATCGGCCCCAACGGAGCAGGCAAGACGACCCTGCTGGACCTGATTACAGGCAAGACCCGCCCCACCGGAGGCAAAATCGTCTACGACGGCGGGACCGATCTGACCAAGATGCTGGAACACGATTTGGTCAAGCTTGGGATTGGCCGCAAGTTCCAGACTCCCAGCGTGTTTGGCAGTCTCACCGTGTACGAAAACATGGAAGTTGCGGTGGGATTCCGACGGCGGTTAACATCCCTGCTGCGCCCGTTGCCCAGCAGCGACGCCCAGTGGATTCACGCCACTCTGGAGCAGGTGGGGCTCGCCAACCGGGCTGGCGCTGTGGCGGGGACGTTGTCCCACGGGGAAAAGCAATGGCTGGAGATCGGGATGCTGCTTGCCCAGGAACCCAAGCTGCTGCTGCTTGATGAACCGGTGGCCGGCATGACACGCCGTGAAAGGGAGCAAACCGGCGCGTTGCTTCAGTCCATCGGCGAGGACCGCAGCGTACTGGTGGTTGAGCACGACATGGAGTTTGTTCGGCAGTTTGCGCGGACCGTAACCGTGCTGCACCAGGGCAGGGTGCTGAGCGAAGGTTCCATTGACGCCGTGCAGCAGGACCCCCAGGTGGTCCGTGCCTACTTGGGAAGAAGCAAAGTGGGCCTTGCCGCCACAGTGGGAGCGGAATCACGTTAGTCCGTACGAATGTCCTTGGCGAGCTTTGGGTCGAAGTGATGCGAGATAACTGATGCTCTTGGTTGAATCTCTTTCTGTGGCCTATGGGCAGAGCCGTGTGCTGTTCGACGTCAATCTCGATGTTCAACCCGGGCAGGTGGTCTGTCTTATGGGCAGGAATGGCGTGGGTAAGACCACCTTGCTTAAGACCATCATGGGCCTGTTGCGGCCGCGAAGCGGGAAGGTGAGCTTCCTCGAGCACGATTTGACTCACTGGCCTCCCCACAAGCGGGCCCGGTCCGGGATTGGATACGTCCCGCAGGGACGGTTGATTTTTCCCTTCCTCAGTGTTCATGAGAACCTGCTGATGGGGCTCGAAGCCAAAGCCGGCAACGGCCATGCCGCCGGGGACGTTGACGAGATGTACGAATTGTTCCCCGCGTTGAAGCTGAACCCGTCCAAGAACGCGGGAACCCTGAGCGGGGGGCAACAGCAGCAACTGGCCTTCGCCCGCGCCATGATCTGCCATCCGAGGCTGCTACTGCTGGACGAGCCGACCGAGGGCCTTCAACCGTCCATTGTCCAGGAGATTGAAGAACTGATAGTCAGCCTGAGGGAGCAGAGCGACACTTCTATTCTGCTGGTGGAGCAGTCATTGGATTTCGCACTGGCGGTGGCCGACCATTGCTTTTTAATGGAGAAGGGGGAGATAGTATTGGAAGGCCCCACCAACACGCTGGACCATAACCTGATGCGGGATTTCCTGGCGGTATGAATGCAATTTCCCATTGGCGAACCTGCCGTGTATTGCGGAGCCGGTGTCAGTCAACAGGTTCGCTCGAACTGCGCGCCGTTATTCTTGAGAAATAAGATGTGTTTTGGTTCCGTGCGTTATACCCGGCTTTCGATCCCGACTGAGGTTCAGTGAGGCAGAACTATGATGCTCACCCCCAGGGAATCCGAAAAATTGCTGGTCTATGTGGCCGCAGATTTGGCCCGCAAGAGGCAGGTCCGCGGCCTGAAGCTGAACATTCCCGAGTCGGTGGCGTTGATTACCGAGGCGATTCTGGAAGGCGCCCGCGACGGCAAGTCAGTGGCGGAGATGATGGAATTGGGTCGTCAGGTGCTCCGCCGCGAGGATGTCATGGACGGCGTGCCCGAGTTGGTGACCGTGGTTCAGGTGGAGGCGACCTTCCCGGACGGCACCAAGCTTGTATCCTGCCACGATCCCATCGTATAGATACCAACGACTGGTCCCGCCGCGCCACTTTCCGGTGTCCGGACAGCCCGTCTCAATTACCTGGGGCACATGGGCATCCTGATGGCCGCTAGGCATAAGGAGGACTTTGATGATGGTTAGCAAGGAAGCTTTCACCCGCGAATATGTGCTTGAGGAGGCCCGGAAGCAGGACGTAAAGTTCATCCGGCTCTGGTTCTCTGACATTCTGGGCCGTCTGAAGGGTTTTGCCATCAAAGCCGCTGATTTGGCCGATGCAATGGAGCACGGAGTGGGGTTCGACGGATCGGCCATCGAGGGATTTGCCCGGTCCTTTGAAAATGATATGCGGGCCTTCCCGGATCCCTCCACCTTTTCGATCCTGCCCTGGCGGCCACGGGAAAACTCGGTCGCAAAAATGTTCTGCGACATCCGCCGCCCGGGAGGGGAACCCTTCCGGGGCGATCCGCGTCATATTCTGAAGTTAAACCTGAACAAGCTGGCCGACCTCGGATTCACCTACAACGCCGGCGTGGAGCTGGAGTTCTTCTATATGCAGAGCTCCAAGACCCCGGACATTTTGGACAGCGACGGATACTTCGACCAGCTTTCCAGTCACCCCGCCAGCGACCTGCGGCGGGACACGGTTCTGAACCTGGAAGAGATGGGCATCTCGGTCAAGTATTCCCACCACGAAGCAGCGGAAAGCCAGCACGAGATTGACCTCGAGTACACCGGCGCTCTGGACATGGCCGACAATGTGATGACCGCACGGCTGCTGATTAAAGAACTGGCCCAACTCCGGGGCGTATACGCATCCTTCATGCCCAAGCCGTTGTCGTCGTCCAATGGGTCGGGAATGCACATTCACCAATCGTTGTTCCGGGGCGACCAGAACGCCTTCTTTGACCCGGACGACGAGCATTACCTGTCGATCACGGGACGCCGGTTCATTGCTGGTCTGGTCCAGCATGCGCCCGAGATTACGCTGGTCACCAACCAGTGGGTCAACTCCTACAAGCGGCTGGTACCGGGATACGAAGCTCCGGTATTTGTATCCTGGTCCCACGTCAACCGCTCGGACTTGATCCGGGTGCCGTCCTACAAGCCCGGATTCGATTCTTCGGTGCGTGTCGAATACCGTGCGCCCGACCCCGCCTGCAATCCGTACCTTGCCCTGAGCGTCATGCTGGCGGCAGGGATGAAGGGAATCCAGGAAGAATACGCTCCGCCGCCTCCGGTGGTGGGCAACGTGTTCGAGATGTCGGCCCAGCGCCGGAGGTCGTTGAATATCCAGTCCCTGCCCTCCAGTCTGGGGGAAGCCATTGCCTTGGCCGAGCGGAGCGAGCTGTTGCAGGAGGTGCTGGGAGACCACTTGTTCACCAGCTTGATCCGCAACAAGGAAATCGAATGGGAAGAGTATCGCTCCATCATCACGGACTACGAAATCAAGCGATACCTGCCCTCGTTGTAAGGCTAAGGCCGCAGGCCTCAGGAGATCTCCAAGTTTGGGAGGGGGTATTTGATGTTTGGGGAACCGGGGGAGTATTTGCTATCGCCCCAACCCGTCGAGATCAACCGGGGCAGGCCTACCATTCAGATCAGCGTCGCCAACACAGCGGATCGGGCCATTCAGGTCGGCTCCCATTTTCACTTCTTTGAAGTCAACAAGGCGCTGGAATTTGACCGTTCTGTGGCCTTTGGCATGCGGCTCAACATTCCAGCAGGGACCGCCGTCCGGTTTGAGCCGGGCGACCGAAAGGACGTTGCGTTGGTCCCCATCGGCGGCTCCCGGCGCGTTACCGGGCTGAACGGGTTGACTAACGGCAGCGTGGATGGACCGAACACCCGTACACAGGCGGCGTTAAAGCTGGCTCAACAGGGCTTTCGCAACCTGCCCACTCAGCCCGCGGGGAGGTTTCCTATGACCGAGATTAGCCGCCGTCAGTATGTCGACCTCTACGGCCCCACCGTCGGCGACCGGTTCCGGTTGGCGGACACCGACCTGATCTGTCAGGTGGAACAGGACCTGCAATCTGCAGGCGACGAACTGGTATTCGGCGGGGGGAAGACTGCCCGTGACGGCATGGGCCAGGCTTCCGGGATCACCAACCACAACGGTGCGCTGGACCTCGTTATTACCAATGCCATCGTCATGGACCCTCTGCTGGGCATCATCAAAGCAGACATAGGGGTGAAGGCCGGGCGTATCACCGGGGTCGGCAAGGCGGGGAACCCCGGGGTGATGGACGGCGTCGACCCCCACATGATCGTCGGACCGGGCACCGAAATCATCGCCGGGGAGCATCTCATCGCCACACCAGGCGGGATTGACGCCCATATCCACATGATTTCACCCCAACAGGTTCAGCACGCGCTCTCCAACGGCATCACCACCATGTTGGGCGGCGGTACCGGTCCCGCCGACGGCACCAACGCCACCACCTGCACCCCCGGCCCATGGAATATCCATCGGATGCTGGAAGCTGCCGAGGGCTTACCGGTCAACTGGGGACTGCTAGGCAAGAGCAACGCCAGCGAGCCGGAGCCGTTGGTGGAACAGATCGCCGCCGGAGCCAGCGGTCTGAAGCTGCATGAAGACTGGGGAACTACGCCCGCGGCCATTGACTGCTGCCTTGGTGTGGCCGACGCCTACGATGTGCCTGTGGCAATTCACACTGACACTCTCAACGAAGCGGGTTTCGTCGAAGATACCATAGCCGCCATTGCCGGGCGGACGATCCACACTTATCACACCGAAGGCGCCGGCGGTGGCCATGCTCCGGACATCATTCGCATGGCCGGCGAACTGAACGTCCTTCCCTCATCCACCAATCCCACCCGTCCCTACACCGTGAACACCCTGGCGGAACACATGGATATGTTGATGGTCTGCCATCACCTCAGCCCCAACATTCCCGAGGATGTGGCATTCGCTGAAAGCCGCATCCGACCCGAGACCATGGCTGCCGAGGATGTACTGCACGACCTTGGAGTGTTGAGCATTTACTCCTCCGATTCCCAGGCGATGGGCCGCGTCGGTGAGAACTTCACCCGCCTGTTCCAGACCGCGGACAAGATGCTCAAGATGAAGGGCAAGCTGCCGGAGGATGAGGCGGAACACGACAACTTCCGGGTGTTGCGTTATCTGGCCAAGTTGACCATCAACCCGGCTGTCGCCCACGGCATCTCTCACGTCGTAGGGTCCATTTCTCCTGGCAAGTTGGCCGACATCGTTTTGTGGCCGATTGCCAGCTTCGGGGCCAAGCCGAAAATGGTCATCAAGGGCGGAATGGTCAACTGGGCGTTGATGGGAGACCCAAACGGCTCCATCCCCACTGTCGAACCAACCTTCTACCGGCCCATGTTCGGTGCACATGCCCGCTCCGTGGCGAGCACCTGCGCTACGTTTATTTCCAGGGAAGCCCACGAACGGGGAGTGCACGAGTCCCTGGGCCTGACCCGCATCATCGAACCTGTCAGAAACTGCCGGACGATTACCAAGCGGCAAATGGTCCGCAACGACCGGACGCCCCAGATCGAGGTTGACCCGGAAACTTATCAGGTGCGGGTGGACGGCGAGCTGGCGATGGTCCCGCCTGCGGAGAGGTTGAGCTTGGCCCAGCTGTATTTCCTGGTGTGATGGCCAGTGCAACTCCTGGGATTCCCCATCCCCCGGCCCCTTATCCATGGCGAGAGGAAAACATAAACAGGCACGGCTGCCGAGTGCGTGATGCTTGACGGCAAGGCTTTCCTGAGCACCCTCCAGTTGGCCGACTCCTTCTTCCCCACTGGAATGTACGCCCATTCCCACGGGTTGGAGCCTATGGTGAGCCGGGGATTGGTTGCGACCGTTGGCGACGTGGCCTCGTTTCTGGATGACCAATTCGCCTGGTCGGTAGTTCCCGGGGACGGCGTGGCCCTGCTGAATGCTCACGCTGCTGCCGCCTCCCGGGATCTGGACTTGATTGTGGGCATCGACCGGCTGCTCTGGGCCCTGAAGCTGCCGTCGGAGTTGAGAACTGCCTCCGGGCAGTTGGGCCGGCGCCTCATGGCAGAGACCGCCTCCACCCTGGGACACCACCAGATACACGCAGCCTACGCGAAGAAATCGCTGCACAACCAGACCCCCGGCAACGGAGCGGTGGCATTGGGCGTGGTCGCGCAGGCCAGTGGGATTCCGGCGGAAAACGCGCTGCTGGTCCTCAGCCACAGTCATGCTGTATCAGTGCTGGGGGCCGCCATGCGTCTGCTTCCCCTGTCCCACACCGACGCTCAGAACATCCTGGGAAGGCTGCACGGGAAATTGCCGGAGATGATCGACCAAGTGCGGGGTGTATCGTGGGAGAATATGACGTCCTTTACCCCAGCCTTGGATATTTGTTCAATTGACCACGAGACCGACGATTTGCGGATGTTCGCCAGCTGAATCCTCGGAACGAAATGAACTGTCGGAAACCAGCGGAGGAAAGCCAATGAGCAAGAAAATTCCCCGGGTAGGAGTGGGCGGCCCGGTCGGGTCAGGCAAGACCGCCCTCATAGAACAACTGGTGCCGCGGTTGATTGATCAGGGATACCGTCCGTTGGTAATTACCAACGATATTTTCACCAGGGAAGACGCCGAACACGCCCGCCGCACCCTGGCGGGCATTCTTGCTCCCCAACGCATCCGGGGGGTGGAAACCGGGGCCTGCCCCCACACGGCGGTGCGGGAAGATCCGTCCCTTAACCTTCTCGCGGTTGAGGATCTCACGCAGGAGTTCCCCGACGCAGACCTGATCCTGATCGAGAGCGGCGGAGACAACCTTACCCTCACGTTCAGCCCTTCGCTGGCCGATTACCAGCTATACGTTATAGACGTAGCCGCCGGTGACAAGATTCCACGCAAACGTGGGCAGGGCATCACCCAGACCAACCTGCTGGTGATTAACAAGACCGATCTGGCTCCCCATGTCGGCGCCAGTCTCGAGGTGATGAGCCGGGACGCCAGCCTCGTGCGAGGCGACAAGCCCTTCGAGTTCACCAACTGCCGCACCGGAGATGGCCTGGACCAGGTGCTGGAGCACCTGCTGCAGGGCGCCGGGCTTGGCGACAAAGTTAACCCAATCCAGTCTTGAACGCGCTTTAGTCAGGGCCATGTCCCCAGACTCCCTCCAGGACCAGTCCCTCAATTCCCTCAGTGGATTGGCCGACCTGACCTTCGCGGTCAGACAAGGGCGGACGCGGCTGGTCAAGAGCCGGATCCGCCCGCCGCTGGCGATACAGAGGGCCCTGTACCTGGACAATTCTCTGCCTGATATGGCCTTCGTTTTCGTGGCTAACCCAACGGCAGGAATCTTTCAGGGAGACCACCAACACATCAAGGTTGAAGTCCAGCCGGGGACCAAGGCCCACGTCTCCAATCAGTCAGCCAACAAGATCCACGCCATGCCGGATTCCGACGCGTACCAGCAAACCAACCTTGGGGTGGCGGACAATAGCTATCTTGAATACCTGCCGGAGCCACTGATTCCTTTCCGGGGTTCTAGGTTCACGCAGGAGACTCGTATCACGGTGTCAGAAACCGGCTCGCTCCTTTACTCAGAGATCACCACTCCCGGACGGGTTGCCCGCGGCGAGGTATTGGACTTCGATTGGCTGGTCACCCGTCTGACCATTTCCAGACCCGTTTCCGGAAACAGTTGCGGACCGCCCGATGTCGGCCCCATATACGGCGACCCCATTTATCATGAGGCTTACCGGCTGGAACCCAGGACCAACCCTTTGCAGACGGCCGCCGTTCTCGGAAGGCATTACGCTCCCACCCTGGGTTCATTGCTGATCATCACCGCCGTCATCCCGGCCCCGGATTTGGCGGCTGAGCTGCGAAGGATCATCAACCCCGCCGCAGATGGCGTCGAGGCAATGAGCCCGGACCTCAGCATCGGTGCAACCTGCCTGCCCGGTGATTGCGGCGTGGGCGTCAAGGTAATCGGCCCCGACACTCAGGCGGTCAAGTCGGCTCTGACCCTCCTTGCCTCAGCATCTCGACATCTGCTCATCGGGTCGCCTCTGCCACCTTCCCGCAAATACTAATCTAGTCGCCGATAGCCAGGCCGTCTGGCGGGGGCCGTCAAGTCACGCCCTCGCGCCGCGCGGTTTCGAAGGCGGTGATGCTTGACCTCTGGGATTCTTGCCAAGGTCCGGTGCCCCAACTGCGGCGGCTCGTTATGGTTCGGTTCAACTATGCTGATCCCATTAGACCCTGCCCTGCAGCTTGTCTCAGAAGTCTAAGATCACAACGACATTCAGACCATGGATGCCGTGACGACAGAATTCCGTTGTCAACCAGTGATGATACGCAATTGAATGCTGTCTTGAAATCGACATCCGTCCCGCCAGATACTTCAGATACAAGCTCCAAAGCCAAAGCGGGACGTGCGTTCGAGAAGGGATGAAGGGTGGCTTGGTTGCGCCAGTGAAGCCCTCCCTACCGTACTTGAAAAATGATCCGGCATCTCCCCCCACTTTTCAGGGCGACCTGCGTGGCATCCCCTTCTAGACCGTCAGAAGCCTACATGGGGGGAGTTGGCCACCTCTGCTGCCCATGGAGGGCTGCCGCTGCGAATGCTGGACGACTGAAACAGGCCATCGCCACCGTCTTCGCTTGCACTGCGTGGCAGAGGCGCCAGAAGCACTTTGGGGCAAACTCGCCTTGTCCGATCCATCGGGTGCGTATGCCCGCTTGAGTCTGTTGGGCGAGACCGCAGGACTGGCAGGGCCAGATCCCGGAGCCACTTTAAGGTCGTGATAGTATTTAGTTACTGGCAGCCAGTATCAGGCTGTCTGAAAAGCGATTTTGCCGGGATGACACGGTGAACAACACCATACGGGATGCACCTGTCCAGTAAGCCAGGTTCGGCGCGTGGAACTGCTACGAACGGCACGATTTGCTGTGTCATTCTGATAGATACAGAGTGTTGCCGTGAGTTTGTCCAGAAAGTGAGCAGGAAAATTGGATGGTTACCCTAGTATTACAACGACGCATTGCCAGGAAGGTCAATCCTTGGGGCGGTTTTGAACACTGAAATGAATTTTGCCAAAGCTGAAGGGAGCAGTTACTTGACCCTCCAAGAGAGGACAATCCGCCTTTCTCCTCATACCGTCGTTGTAATACTAGGAGCCTGTCTGATGATTGATCAACTGGCGGTGTAGGTCAGCCGGGATTACCCAGTGGCAACAGTTCTTGCGTGGTGCGGTTAGCCACATGCGGATTGTCGCTTGAAAATCCCACTGGCCATGGTCCGGCACGTCTCCCTGTTGTTCCCGGTGGCGCCTTTGCCTCCCACCCTGCCGGACATCCCGGCCCCATACCGGAACAGCTTCAGCAGGTTGTGGCCGGCGCAGATCAGCAGCCACTCCCGGTTCACCTTCGCCAGACCCCGCAGCAGGAACTGCCGGAAGCCCCGGCCCTGCTTGATCTGGCCGAACACCGTCTCCATCCGGAGGGCGTAGCGTTCACGTCCCCGTTTCGTCCGCAGCTTGCGGCGCATCCGGTCCCTGGCTGACAGCCCCTTGGGTATGCGGCCGCGGGGCGCGGGTGGCGGCACCCAGCCATGGCGGGTTTTCTCCGGCGCGACGAACGGGTCGACACCAAGGGCGTAGAGCCCATCCACCGCCTTGGCCGAGTAGTACCCGGCGTCGGCGGATACCTCTTTCGGCACCGCGCCGGTGTTATTCACGGTCTCCTCAATCATGCTCACGGCCTGACCCTTGTCCGAGGGCTGATCGGTGGCACGGGCCGCCACGATCACCTGGTGGGTGCTGTCCACCACCGCCTGACAGTTGTAGGACTGCTGGAAGTCCCTCCCGGGCCAGGCATGATGCGGGAGTCCGGGTCGGTGAAGTTCCGCTGCGCCTTGTCATCAGGCACCCCGGGATGAATGCGGCCCTCTGACTCAGCCTGCTCCGCCTCCGCCCGTGCCTCGGCCTCCAGCGCCGCCTTGGCCTCCAGCGCCGCCTTGCCAGCGCCGCCTTGGCCTCCCTTATCCTCCGCAGCCGTCCCTCCCGGAAGGCCAGTTCCTCCGGCAACTCATCCCCACGCCTGTCCTTCCCGTAGCGGCGGTCCTCCTCCTCGTCCACCTCCTGCGCCTTCCGGAGCAACTCGTCCACCTCGGCCTGCAACTGCGCTTCCTTCTCCTTCATCCGCCCGTAGCCCATCGCCTTGTGCTTTGAGGCATTGGCCCTCACCTTGGTGCCGTCCAGGGCCACGTGCCCCAGCTTCACCAGTCCTGCCTGCTGGCACAACTCCAGCACCTGCAGGAACAATTCCCCCAACGCCTCCAGATGGTCCTTGCGGAAGTCGGAGATGGTGCGGAAGTCCGGCGTGTTGTTCGCCGCCAGCACCCGGAAGGCGATGTCCTCGTGGAGACGCCGGGCGATACGACGGGACGATGCCACCCCGTTGCAGTAGCCGTAGAGCAGCACCTTGACCATCATCCTGGGATGGTAGGGAGGGCCGCCCCGCCTCTCCTCCTCATAGCGGGCGGTGATGGCCGAGAGGTCCAACTGGTCCACGACGTCAGAGATGAAGTAGGCCAGGTGGTCCGGCGGCAGCCATTCCTGTAGGGCCGCCGGCAGCAGCAACTGCTGATCCGGATCGTAGGGAAGGTAGGTCTTGCTCATTGACCGCTCCGCTCGTCTGATGCTCCGCACCATCATACCCTCTGTAACTCGCCAACCCTGTTTCTCAGACGGGCTGCTAGACTGATAAACGGGGGTTGGTATGGTTGTCAGCAAGCAGTCAACTTATGACATTGACGTCCAGGACGTAGAATACCTCCGCCACGGGGAAACGCCCCTGTTGGCCCGAGTGTTCAGGCCCCGTGGCAGTGGACCGTTTCCGATAATGGTCGAGCTCCATGGCGGCGCCTGGGTGAGAGGAGACCGGCTCAACGGCAACGCGGCCAACGAGGCGCTGGCCAGGAATGGCGTAATAGTGGCGGCTCTGGACTTTCGCGTGCCGCCGGTGGCATCTTATCCGGCCTCTCTGGCCGATATACACTACGGAGTTCGTTGGTGCAAGACGCAGGCCGAAGAGTGGAACGGCCGCCCCGATGTCATTGGTGCAATGGGCACTTCCAGCGGCGCGCACATGGCAATGCTGCTTGGCATGCGGCCCGACGATTCACGATACGCGTCCCTGCCCCTTTCGAACGGCGCAACTGCAGTGGACTGCACCTTGGGCTGTGTGATCCTGTGCTCACCTGTGATCGACCCGTTAGGACGCTATCACTACGCCAAGGGTCTTCGGGATGATTGCACGCCACCAGAAGGGATCGCCGAGCGGGTAGTACCAATGCACGACCTGTATTGGCAGACCGAAGAGGCTATGGCCGAGGCTGCCCCGGCTCGTATGCTTGCCCGTGGTGAGCGCACAGCTCTGCCACCCACGCTCTGCTTGGCGCGCAACTACGAGGAGGCGCATCCGCGTCCTGACCTCGACGAATTCATTTCCCAGTACCGCAAGGCTGGCGGTCAGATCGACGTGACGATCTTTGAGGGAGAGGGCGAGAGGCTGTTGCAGAATCTATCTTCTCCGGTTGCAAAGCAGGCTCTCGAACAAATGACATCGTTTATCCACCATCACATCGGCTAAACCCGTTAGCTTGTAGCACCTTGACCAGTAGTGGAGCGGCGCCGGACCTCGGTCTCGCACCATCCCTGCAAGTCGGGGTACCGTCCTACAAGCGCGGAGTCGGTAGCATGTCCCAAAGTGGCCGGATTGAACTGTTGACCCACGGCGATTGAAAGCCGGGCTATCCACCGCCTTCTGCAAGGTCGTGTACGACCCAGCGGAGGCAGTGCGATGCAGGTACAAGTCTCGGCTTACCGTTGAAGCGCCTCTTCACGTATCCACCGTAGTTGTTCTGCCGGGGCGGTCCAGGCTCTTTGTACAGGGTTCGAGTCCCCATTCCGGCAGGCGACCCTCGGACAGCCTTGGCAGTGAACTCGGGACCATTGTTCTTGTCCGTGGCGGATGCCAAGGAGAAAGTGGAATCCTGTCCCCACGGGAGTTCGCCGTACTGGCGGTAATAGCAGGTTGACCCGTAAAACTTGCACTATGGCTGGTGCAGTAAATGGGGCAATACCATAGCCCTGAATCCTGACATTGATTCTGGATCGCTTTGGGGGCAAGCCACCTGGGAACAAGTAAGTAGCTGAGTACAGATTGAAGCAATAGGGCGAAGTGGGATGCCTTGCGGGTCAGTGGATCTTGGAGGCTCGTGGATGGCGGGCCGCTGCCATATCTTCAGTAGTCAGGCCGGCGAACCGCTGCGGGCGATAGGGCCCTAGCACCGCATCGGCAGGCGTTCCGTCGCAGATTTCCTGGGCAGCCAATTGGCTCAAGGCCGGAGCAAGGGTAACGCCGCTGTGGGTTAGGGCAACGTACAGATTGGGCGCCTCGGACGCAAATCCCATCACTGGATAGCCGTCCAGAGGCATCGGCCGCCAGCCCACCGGCACCGGAAAGGCACGAGCACCGTTGATTCCGGGCAGATAGCGGCAGGCCCGGGTCAGCAGATCGTCGGCGTGAGTCTGGGTATCGTCCTCGGCCAGGCTCTCTTGGTCGCCTTCGCCGATCATCAGGCTGCCGTCGGCAGATTGTCGCAGATGAATTTCCCGCCGGCCATCGCCGAGGGCTGGCGCGTACACCACCGGCACATTGGAGAGCAATGGCGGTAGAGGGTTGGTGCGAATCACCACGCCGGGACTCTCTGCTTGGGGCACATTGACTCCAGCCAGGGCGGCCAGGCCGGTGGTTTCAGCGCCTGCGGCGATGACCAGCACATCTGCTCCCATTGATCCCGACGTGGTTTCCAATCCCTGGATCCGACCATCATCGTAACGGTCGAACCCAAGAACTTCCGTCTCGGTATGAATTGCACAGCCCTTTTCCCGAAGGCGCCGCAGGATCGCATCCACCACCATTTGCGGCTCGACCTGGCCCTCGTTGGGGCTGTACTCAGCGGCGGCTACTGGGCCAATGTGCAGTGCCGGTTCCAGGAGGCTCAGTTCGTCGGCGTCGATCAGGCGGGACGGGTAGCCCCAAGATTGGAGCTGCCGAACCCGGGACACCAACCCCGCGGCGGCCACCGGGTCGAATTCCCAGGAGACCTTGCCGCCCCAGCGGAGGCCGATGCTGGCTGGATCTCCGTCATCGCCGATGTCAACAGCGAATCGAGACCACATTTCCAGGGAACGACGGTTCAGGTTGTGATAGCCGACGGGTTCTTTTGCTCCGGCGTTGATCCAGGCAAAGCTGTGGCTCGATGCGCCGTGCCCAGGTTGGCCCTTGTCGATGAGGTCGACGTGAACACCGCGCCGGGCCAGCCGCCAGGCAATCGCGGCGCCCACGATACCGGCGCCAATGACGGCTACGTTTCGTGGCATTTCGGTTTTGGTCATCTGCTAAGACTCCTACCCCCAAGGGGCGACTTCGCGAGTGCTCCGGGACTGTGCGCGGTGGCTCGTAGCGCACCACAGCAAGCTCCGCCCCAATTTTCAGCAATATGCCCATGGTGTTACTGATGGCTTCTGGCCCGAGCTCCGGCATAGTCATCGTCAGTGGCAACGCTGCCAAGAACGGCGTTCCCGGATGCGGGGAAGTCCGCAGCGCGATGCTCACCGTGCCGTTTGTGAAGAACGCACTTTTAGGCTGGTTGACTCGGCGAATCAACCACGTTGCGTTAATGGATTACATCTCCCGCGACGGTTGGGATAGTCGCCTCAGTGAACGGGTCCTGCTGCAGCCATTGTCTCGACGTGAATTGGCATCGGCGGATTAACAGGGTCTATTGCCGGTCTATTCCGACCCTTGAAAAGTCAGGACGAACGCAGAACCGTCCCGATGATAGTTGTCGTCCCGGTACTCAACAATCGTGCCTGGGCTGAGCAAACAACCCTGTGGTCCATAACTGCGATACCCTACTGCCGCACAGGCGAAGAGTCCAAGCAAGCAGCAATTCAATTCCCGGCCTGGGCGCTGGCCAACACTTCAAAAGGAGGCTCAGGCATGCCTTCAGTCCAGTTGGGATCCCGCAGTTCCAGCCGGTTGCCGCTGGGATCGTAGAAATACAGCTCGCGCCCAGTGAAGAAACCCCGGCCGCGGTAGGTCAAATTGTCAATCTTGATGTCCCTCTGGTGGAACACCCTGCACGCTTCGTCGAAGGTCTCGGGCGATACGGTAAAGGAATGGTGAGCCCCACCATCCTCCATCAATGTTCCATCAGCCGGGTTGGAGCGCTCGCACAATAGAATGTTATGGTCGCCGACGTTGAAGCAGGACATTGTGTTGTTGCCCAGCCTTCCCTTGGGAGTCAGGCCCAGCAGTTCGCCATAGAACGCTTCCGACTCGTTCAAGTCGTTTACGGGGATTGACCAGTGAGTAATACCTTCAACTTTCAAGACTGCCATATCGCCTCCTCCTGCCTGCCAAAAACTCGATTGTAAGAAAAGTCGAAAACTCGCAAATCGCGCAGCAATATCACGTTTGGTTGCCTCTTCTGCTAGGCAGCCATTATATGGGAGTGCCGGACGGACGCCACCTTTTTTGCAATACGCGAAGACGGACCCACTCAACGAGACGTCAGCTTTAATCGAATCGTGGTCTAACGTGGTATCCAAGCGGGAATTCGGCCCTTCGCGGACCCCCCCGGCAAGTTGTGGAAATCCCTGGAGTGCCCCCTGACCCAGTCGATATACCAGGACCATAAATCCCCGTGTAGACTAAAATGCCGCGCAAGGGAACCTTAAGTTTGGCCGACAGAGATGTAGCGCCAATCGCCACGAGCCCTCAGGCCCACTAAGATGGCTCCGCAGATGAAATCTACCGCACCGACCGGGAGGTTCGAATTCCTGTTCCTCGCCTTAAGCGGCATCGGCTTTGCAGGGCCGCTAAACAACGCATTCTTAGTGGAAGTAGTGTTTGCGTTGCCGGTGATTGAACCGGTGCTCCTCAGGGGGGGCAACAGGAAAACTTCCCCGCGATCCAGGCAGCAGCACGGGCTGCCGGGTTCCTCTATAGCCCTCTACCTGTTATTCGATGTGCTCTACCATTGTGCGGGCCCAGGAAGTCGGCTGCCCGTGAAATCGACGGCACGATGACCCTGAAAATTGCCAGTCATCTCTCCGCAGTAATAGAAAGGCGCAGAGCTAAACCATGGCCACGGCTGTCACTTCAAATAACAGCTCAGGGATCAATCGGTCGGATGGGCCGGGACGTCGTATGCGGTGCATCGAAACTCCAGTCGCCGAGGGAAAGCTGTCGCCGAAAAACCTCCTGCGCACTTCCCCGGTTCTCCGGTATGCCGACAGGCCGTTGGGGGGAACCCACTCAATGGTGTTGACCACGTCGTCCATGGAATAACCGCCTTCGGCCAGCACTCTCGCCAAGTTGCCGTAGGCCTGCTCGGCCTGTGCCACGATGTCGAAGGGGGCCACGACGGAGGCGGTCGTGTGGTCGACGCCTGCCTGTGCCGAGAGCTGAAGCATCCGCCCCTTCTTTACTCCCGGAACGTAAGTCGCGCCTCCGTAGCTGGGCTCCCAACCCGGCACCTGTATCTCCTCGCGGTTTCCGCCAAGCACCGCGACCGCTTCAACCTCCACGTGCCCCTCGGGACGGAGCAGGCGGTTGACCGTGATGCCGGTGTTGGCCGGGTATGCGCCCTTGAAGAACTCCCGGCGCGCGTCGGCTGATCCGCCGTCATACTGGAGCCAAGCCTGTGGCGACACGTACTCGAGGGTCTTGACGACGTCGGAGGGAGCGGCCCCGGCGGCCTCAAGCACGCTGCCCACGATCTCGTAGGTGAGCCCCATCTGTCGGCCGGTGTCCTGGGGAAAGGAGGCCTGCCCCTCAACCTCTTCGCTTCCGACGAAGCCGGAGGTCCACAGAATATCGCCGGCAACTACGCCGGGCACGTATGTGAGGGCGCCGTACCGGTCGTAGCCGGGGTTTACCGCGCGTTTCTCCCCGCGCACCGCCACCGCACTGACTTCCAGCAGGGCGTCGGGCCGCAGCAGGCGCTCCACGCAGATTCCAGTGGACCCCACCGGAGTGCCACCAAGGAATTCACGACGGATGGCGCCAGTCTCACGGTACTGAGGGAGAGCTGACGGGTCGATATAGTCTACCGTCTGCACCACGTTGTCGAAGGACATACCGGCGGCTTCCAATACGACGGCCAGTTTTTCATAAATAACCCTGGTCTGGTCCAGCAGGTCGCCCTTGCAGACGACACCACCCTCGGCCGGGTCGTACTCGCTGGCAGTCTGTCCGGCGAGGTACAGGATCCCGCCGCCTTCCGCTCCAAGACAGAAGGTGTACCGGTTCAGGTCCAGCCACGGAAATTTCTGCGGGTCGACCTCGACAACGTTTCTGGGCATAACAACTCCGTCCCATCGACCAGCTCGAGACAAGGCTGGCGGGGGGATTTCAGCCGATAGCGCCTGAGGATACCAGTCTTTCGTATTCCTCGTCCGGCACTTGCAGCAGCTCCTTCAGCACCCACTGGTTGTGCTGGCCGAAGGTGGGGGCTGCCCGAAGGTCGTCCACCCTCCGTCCGTCGGCGGCCCAGGGTAGGGAGAGGACCGGCCGCGTACCGGCCACTGGGTGCTCAGGGTGCGCCACGAAGCCGCGGTCCAACAGGTGCGGGTCGGCGAGCACGTCGGCGCTATCGTTAACGGGCGCAGCCGGAACCCCCGCAGCCTGCAGGACTGCGACCACGGCTTCGACTTCCTGATCGGCAGTCCAGTGCTGAAGCAGCGCCTCCAGCTCATCCTGGTTTTCCACGCGAGCGTTGACAGTGGCGAATCGCACATCGTCAGCCCAGCCGACGTTGCCGGTGACATTTGACAGTGCCCGGAATTGTTCATCGGTCTCGACGGACACCGCCACCCACTTCTCCTCGCCCAGGCACCGGAACACGTTGTGGGGCGATTTCCGCCCATCGCGGTTGCCCACTCTTGGCGGTTCCTTTCCGGTCAGGGAATATTCCATCACCGCTTCAGGAATCATGCCGGTCAGGGCTTCCGTCATTGACACCTCGATAAACTGGCCCTCGCCGGTCTGGGAACGGTGGTACAGCGCCTCCAGAACTGCCAGGACGCAGTAACAGCCAGCGAAAGCGTCAGGGATCAGACCTCCCATGATTCTTGGGTGGGAACCAGGGTAACCAGTAATGGCTGCTAGGCCGCTGAAGAGGTTGATGACGCTGTGAAACCCGGTCAGGTCCTTGAACGGCCCGCTGCGGCCAAAGGCACCCAGAGACATGTACACAATGTCGGGCCGGAGGTTCTTCACCTCGTCATAACCAAGGCCCAGGTTTTCCATCACACCGGTTGCGTAGTTTTCCACCAGTACGTCGCTGACGGAAATGATGTCCCTGGCCAGTTCCAATGCCTCGGGCTGGCGAAGGTCGAGGGAACAACTCAGCTTGTTATTGTTGACGAGGTTGAATCCGCCGCTGCGATCCCTGCCGAACTCTCCGTCGGCGAAGGGCGGCCATACGCGGGTGGTGAAACGGGACTCAGTCTCGACCAACACCACCTCCGCACCCATCCAACCAAGCATCTGGGCCGTTACTGGCGCGGCGATCACCTGGCCAAAATCGGCCACCCGGATGCCCCGCAGAGGCGGTGGCGACGAGATCATACTTTGCTCTCCCGCACAGCCCTCGCGCTGGCCTGCTCTCCGAAAGCATCGAACAGAGACCGCGCTTCGCTCTCCGACCAGCCAAGCCAGTCCTGCAGGACCTCGACTGTGTGCTGTCCCAAACGTGGCGCCGGGCGGAACGACCGCCAGGGCGTGGCGCTCATTCGGATGGGATGCCCGGGCAGCTTGAAGCTCTTCTTTCCGGGGCTGGTGAACTCCTGCAGAAAGCCCCTCTCGGCTACGTGTGGCGACTCCATCATCTGGCCCACTGTGTAGGCCGGAAAACAGGGAACACCCCGCTCCTGGGCCAGGCGGGCTATCTCCTCGCCGGTGTGGGACATGGTCCATTCCAGCATAAGTGGTTCCAGCGCGTCCCAGTTTCGAGCCCGGTCCCGGGCGGTGGAAAACACCTCCAGGTCGGCCCAGTCCGGGTCGTTCGCAGCCCGCATCAAGCTGCGCCAATGGCCATCGAGGACCGCCATGATCACCACGTAGCCGTCCTTGCACGGCATATAAACGTTTGGCATCAGAGCGAAACCGAGCAACTCCCGCTTCTTGGCCTCATCGTAGGCAGCGTGAGCCAACTCGTATGGCATGACCGCAGCCACTCCCTCCTGCAGCGAGAGGTCGATCTCGCAACCTTGCCCGCTGAATTGGCGGGCCAGCAGCGCCGCCACACAACCTGCCGAGCCCAGCACCCCGGTCATCAGTTCGGCGAGCGGAGTGTTGGCGGTGAGCGGGGGTTCCATAGCTGGGTCCAGCACGCCGTCGGGCACTCCGGGAGTGCTGAATGACAGACCGCCGGCCGCAACCGCCGTCAGGTCGTCCCCCACGTAGGTGCTGTTGGGCCCCGATAGGCCAAAGGGCGTGATGGCGCAGACTATCAGACCGGGATTGAGATGCTGAAAAACTTGGCGGCGCATGCCTTGCCCAGTGATATCAGCGCTCTGCCCGCCGACGATCAGGATATCCGCCTTTGCGACCAACTCACTGGACGCTGCTTTCTGCGTCGGGTCCTGTAGCTCCAGGCCAATGCCCCGTTTGTTGGCGTTCAGGTACAGGAACATCCCGCTCCAGTCCGGGTCGGCGTTGCCATCCGGGAAGGGGCCGTGCCGGCGATAGGGATCGCCCGAGGGCGATTCGACCTTCACCACGTCGGCCCCGGCGTCGCCGAGCAGCCGGGCGCAGAAGGACGCCGACGCCGTCTCGGTGTACTCCACAACCCTCACACCTGCGAGAGCCGACGGCGTCGTCGCGCCCGGGTTAACGTCAGCGCTCATTGGGGCCGTCCCCAGCGGAACGAAATGAATCTGGCTTGAGCGGATCGGGCGACGCGGGCCGCAACGGAAGCTGGACCACCGCGCTGGCCGGTTCAACCACACGCTCCGTACGCTGATTCTCGATCCACAGGTCGCACTCGGCGAGTCCCGGCCCCTCACTGTCGTCGCCCTCCCTGTACAGCCCTGCCACCACGCCCTTGCAGACTAGGGAGTCGCCGGGATAAACCATGATCCGGTTGCGGAACCCCAGCTTGCGCAGAAAGGCTCGCGGGCCCGCCCAGTCCTGAACGTGTTGGGCCAAAAAGGCGCCCAGCATCTGACCGTCCACGAACGGGCCGGGGAATCCCAGTTCCCGCACGTGATCGGCGTCGTAATGGACGCGGATAAAGTCCCAGGTGGCGGCGCCGTAGGCCATCATTCGGGGAAGGTCGATCTGCTTATGGAGCGGCGTCAGTTCCTCTCCTGCTGAGACGTCCTCAAAGTACCGGTAGGCGCCGACGTTGAGATTCATTCTGGCGCCTCCTCCCGGTAGAACAGGGTCTCGGTGTTGCGGGCCAGCAATTCGCCGCTCTGGTTGAGATAGGTGGCCTCAATGACTTGGAAGATGAGCGTACCGGAGCGGCCGGTGCGTTCGTACACGTCCTTTACCAGCCAGCGGGCTGTGAGCACGTCGTCGGGGTGGATAGGCTGGAAGAATTCATACTCGTTGCCGGCCCTTAGACCGGCCAGTTCCTTGAATAGGCCGCGCCCCACCAGATCGCCGCGTTCGTCCATATCGCTGTCGACATACTGCCAGGTATCGCAAACAAGGGTAGGTGGTGCCATCACATCTCGAAGGCCTTGGGCGGCGGCCTGTTCCCGGTCTGAGTAGATCGGATTGAAGTCGCCAACGGCCAGGGCGTATAGACGGAATGCCGACCGCCCTATCTCGTCGGGGGCTTGGAACACCAGCTCCCGCCCGACCGTGGTCTTCAACTGCTCCAGCAGCGAATCCGCCATATCTGTCTTTGCCCGCGTGCCCTAGCGGCCCTTGAACTTTGGTTCCCGCTTTTCAAGGAACGCGGCCAGGGCTTCCCGGTGGTCCTCGGTGGCCAGGGACAGGATCTCCGCGTGGGCGGCCTCAGGCAGATGCTCCTCGAGGGATTGACCCAACCCTCGGTAGACCATTCCCTTGACCAGGCGATTGGCCACCGGGGCCTTTCCAGCGATCTTGGAAGCCAGCGCCATAGTCTCCGCTTCCAGTTCCTCGTAAGGAACCTGCCGGTTGATCACACCGAGGCGCAGTGCCTCCTCAGCCTCCAGCCAGTCCGCTGTGTACAGCAACTCCAGCGCCCTGCTCACCCCCAGTACCCGGGGGTAGAGCCAGGTCGCGCCGGTGTTGGACACCAGCCCCATCTGCAGGAAAGCGTTCATGAACCGGGAGTGCTCGCAACCGACCCGTATATCGCACGCCAGCACCCAGTCGAAACCATCGCCCACGGCCAGGCCGTTGACCATAGCGATTGTGGGAATTTCCATCTGGTGTAGCTTTAGAGTAATACCCTGCGGACCACTGCGGATGAACTCGTAAATCTGGTAGGGCTCCATGTGCCCCAACAGTCGGTCGGAGTCGCGCCGCTCATCCTTGATGTCGGCAGAAGCACAGAAGGCACGTCCCGCGCCGGTCAGAACCAGCGCCCGGACTT
This sequence comes from Dehalococcoidia bacterium, assembly GCA_965215675.1. Taxonomy (GTDB): domain Bacteria; phylum Chloroflexota; class Dehalococcoidia; order Lucifugimonadales; family UBA3495; genus VXOI01. The sequence continues at coordinate 2,389,843 of OZ244112.1, forward strand.
CGCGGTCGCCCCCCACGTCCTCTAGCGCCGAGTTTAGCTCCGAGAACATCTGCGGATTTGCCGCATTGAGGCGATCCGGACGATTGAGGGTGAGCCGTGCGACGTGGTCTTTCTTTTCGAGAATGATGGTTTCGTAGCTCAAGTCCGTCCTTTCGGCCCCGTATGCAATTGGGGGCACTGGTGGGGCGTGGATGTCGATTCTGGAAGGATTCTGCTGGGCCTGCGGTACAGTGTCAAGATTATGCCCTACCTGTCCGTTGTTCTAAGCTGGGCGCGCGGCCGCTGCGTTGGGATCAAATGGGAGAAACGAAGAGTTCGTCCAAGGTCCGGCAACAATTGACTCGCTTGACGCGGCGTGTACAAAGCCGCCCGGCCGCGATCGAATATGTTAGCATCAGGCCGATTTCCCGGCGGACCTGCAGACCACCGTCAGTCCGTCAGTTTCGACATATAAACTCTTAAGGAGCGAAGAGTGGCAGCCACAGATTCGATCATGTATTCATTGGAGCGCAATTGGGAGATGGTGGAAGCTGCGATCTCCGACCTCGACTACGAGACCTTGGCAATGCAGCCAAATACCCAAAGCAACTCCATTGCCTGGATATTCGGCCACATCAGCCGGGTCACCGACATGTTCATCATGCATCGGCTGCAGTCCAAGCCGGAGCTTTGGTTTGCCGATGGGTGGTGCGAAAAATTCGGGCTGGCCGACAACGTGGAAGGGTTGGGAAGGACTGCCGACCTCGCCACGTGGAAGCCCCCGGCAAAAGAGGTGCAGATCGGCTATTTTGAGGCCACGAAGGCCATCACCCGAGAATACGTGCCATCGCTGTCCTCCGAAGACCTGGAGAAAAGGGTGGTGTTCCCGCCCACGGCGCTGCGTCAGGAGCACACCCTGAACACTGCGCTGGGCCAACTGGTGCTCGAGAGCGTCGCCCACGGTGGCCAGATCGCTTACCTGAGGGGCTACCATCGAGGCACCGGGTGGTACCGGTAACAGTAACGGCATAGTGTTGCTATTGAGCGCGGTCCCAAGAGGTCCAGCACTAGGCTCGATCCAGGATCGTCGGATAAGACATAAACAACCACCCCTTTGGCCGCGCATTCGCCCCGCCCAACTGGTTCGTGCGGAACGCACGGATGACTTGCCGGCGGCCAACTAACCCTCCTCGGCGAAGGGGCGCCCCATCCTTGTACCGGTATTTTGACGCCGTGTTGGTCGGCTACCCTCTTTGCGCCTGCTGATGGAGGCCTGGCCCGGACCAAACGCCGCCGGGTTGGCTCAAGCCTTTCTTGGCGTCTCGGTCTCCGTGTTCGGGGCATTCAATCTCGGCCTGCCTTGCAAGCTCCTCGTGGCCCAGCAAAAGATCCAGTTCATCCAATCGCATCGTCGATTCCGGGACAAGTTTTCTCCTCTTTTCAACGATGATAGACTGCCGCAATACAATACCAGCATAGAATGAGTTAAAAGGGAGGCAGGAATGGCCAGAACGCCAACAGTTACAAGGGAATCCGTGCCAGATCGAGAACGTGATGCCTTCGATGCTTTCGTGGCCGCCCGGGGAGAAGTGCCCGCAACCGGCCCCGGCTCCGTGATGCTCAATGCCCCTGAGGTCGCCCAGCGCGCCCTCGGCCTGGCCGCCTATCTCCGCACCGACACCTCGCTCTCGCCTCGCATCCGTGAGCTGGCAATGCTGCTGGCGGCCCGCGAGAACGACTGCCAGTTCATCTGGAACGCCCACGCTCCGCCTGCGCGGCGCGATGGACTGCGCGACGAACTCGTCGACGCCCTTCGGGACAAGCAGGAGTTGCCCAATCCCGCAGACGACGAGTTGGCGGTGGTCAATTACGGGCGCGAATTCTTCCGCACCCGTCGCGTCAGCCGGGAAGCGTTCGACGCGGTGGTGGCCCACTTCGGAGTCAACGGCGCCACTGAGCTGACAACCTTGATGGGCTGCTACGCCATGCTGGCCTTCAACGTCAACGCTTTCGGCGTCGAATTGCCGGAGGACATCACCGAAAAGCCCCTGCCAATCTAGCGACGGCGGCACACAGAACATCAGCAAGGGAGTGGCCCATTGGGACTCGGGAAGCTAACGGCCAAGTTGCTGTCCGGCTACCCCGGAGGCTACAAGCACATGCGGCGGGGGACCCAGGCCGTCGACGGGCCTCCTCCCTTCGAAGTGCCGACCGACCCCCTGGACCGCCGCAGCCGCATTCCGCCCACCGGTTACCGCGAATACTGGTACCCGGCCCTGCCAGCCAAGGACGTCAGGAAGGACCGGCCCGAGGTGCTGCGGATGCTGGGCACTGACCTCGTCTTCTTCCGCGATAAAGCAGGCGAGGTGCAGTCCTTGTTGGACATGTGCCCGCATCGGTCTGTATATCTGTCCATGGGGCGCTGCTATTTCAAGGGGTTCCTGACCTGCCCCTACCACGGCGCCACCTTTGACGGCGACGGCAATTGCGTGGCGTTCCTCACCGAGGGCCCGGACTCCAAGATGACCGGCGCTCCGGGCATGCGGGCCCGCAAGTACCCCACCGCCAACATCAAGGGAATGATCTTCGTCTGGATGGGCGACAGCGAACCGGTCGCTCCTGAGGAGGACGTCCCGCCGGAGATGTTCGAGCAGCACAACATCTTCCGACCCTCGTTCACCATGTTCGACTGCAACTGGGTCCTGGTGCTGGAGAACACCATGGACGCCCACAACGCCTTCATGGTGCACCGCAATTCGCTGCGCATCCTGAAGAGCCGCTTGGGAGGCCGCCCCCGGACTCCCCTAGGCTACCGGGTGACGTTGGTCAAGGATAAGAACGTCCACTACCGCCCGGGTGAGGGTAAGTCCCACGTGGAAAAGTACTACGAGGACGAAAACGGCGTGGTCCCGTACCAGATGTACTACCCCGGCGTGGATGGAGTCTGGCCCCTGCACCGCTGGAGGCTGCTGTGGACTTGGATCTTCGACCGGAAGGCGCGCCGGCGCGGACAGATGCCGGGACGACTCCAACCCCCGCAGGCCGACAGCCCAGACGTCAACGAGTGGAACGGCACCCGCCTTCCCGGTATGTCCCGCACCGGCGGCAACAACGAGTTCTTTCGCAGCACCCGCTGGGCCGTGCCCGTTGAGGCCAATCTCACGCGCATGGTGTACCTGAACGTGGAACGGTACGCCACCCGCCCAGGCATCGTCCGGAGGTTCTGGAGCAGCGTTACATGGCCTTACCGGAACTGGGAGCTGAACTTCAACTTCCGGAACCAGGACTACGACGCCGAAAAATACGTCCAGTACGCCTCTCCCGAGTACTTGTCGTCCACCGATTCGGTTGTGGTGGCAATGCGCCGGCTCTTCGTGGAACACGCCCGCGACGTCCAGCGCCGCCGGGAGCGGGAAGAGGAGCTTCCGGAAGCACTGGAGGAAACGGAGGCCGAAAGGATGGTGCGGGAGGTCGACGCCCAGGTCGCAGAGGCGTCGAAGGCCTTCGACGCAGACCGCCTGGAAGAGGAACTGCTGCGCCGGGCCTGAAGCTCGAACCCGGCGCGGGCGCAAGAGAAGATCAAGTGGTGAAGATCACGTAAAAAGGAGGAGACTCATGTCCAGGGTTACGATGATCCAGCACATCAATCTCCAGATCACCGACAAGGAACAGACCCGCGAGTGGTATGAGAAAGTCCTGGGCGCTGAATACCTCGACCGCGGCCCGGAACTGAACCAGGGACAGCTACAGCTGAGGATCGGGAGCGGCGAAATCCACAGCACTCTTACCCCGACCCCCAACCCGTCGGGCCACTTCGCCCTGGAAATCCACGACTGGGACGATATGATTGCCAACCTGGACGCGCTTGAAATCCCGTATTCCCCGCCCACGGTCCGTGGCTACAGTGGCGGGCACTCCACCTACATCAAAGACCCCGACGGGAACATGATCGAGCTGGTGCAGCACCCACTGGGGCTGAGGAACTCCAAGGACGAGACCGTCGAGGTGGCGCATGACCCCAACGGCATGAGGTGGGCGCAACGCTCCGGATTCGGCCCAACGGGCTGACCACCCTTCCCCCGGCTGCGTATACCCTCGAAAGACAATCCCATTCTTTCGCGGGGCAGGACACAACCGCATCGGAGGCGCACCCATGCCATTTCTCGGCGTTGAACCCGGAGTGGAACTGCACTATTACGATGACGATTTCACCGATCCCTGGCGGCCGGCGCCGACCATGCTGCTGCAGCACGGGTTTTCGCGTAACGGCAGGTTCTGGTACAACTGGGTGCCCCTGCTGTCCCGCCAGTTCCGCATACTGCGCCCCGACATGAGGGGCATGGGCGGCACCAGCATCGACGAGGCCCAGTTCGAGCCTTCCCTCGACACTTTTGTGGATGACGTGAAGCGCATCCTGGACCATCTTGAGATTGAGGATGTGGTGTATGTGGGGGAGTCCTTCGGGGGCATCATCGGCCTGAATTTCGCCCACAGATACCCCGCGCGCACCCGCGCGCTGGTGCTGTGCAACACCCCCTGCCGCCTGCCCCGCCGGGAACGTTCCGGACGGGGAGAGGAAGTGGACGCCGCCCTCAGTCGGAGCGTGGGCGCCTGGTCCACCGCCACCATCAACAACCGGCTGGACACCCGGGTGGCGCCGCAGGGACTCATCGACTGGTACATCGCCGAGATGGACCGCACGCCGTCCTCCATCGGGCGGAGCCTGCAGGGATACCTCGATACTCTGGACTTCAGCCCTCACCTGAAGGAGGTCGAAACCCCGACGCTCCTCCTAGTGGGCGAGGAATCACCCACCTCCACGCTGGAGCAGCAGCAGTTCATGGCCGAACAGTTGCCCGACTCCCAACTGGTGGTCTATCCCGGCCTGGGCCACGGGATCAATGCCATCCACCCGGAGTGGTGCACTCAACAGGTGCGCCAGTTTGTAACTTCGCTCACCAATTAAGGCAATTATCAAGGAGGGAACCATGCCCCACTACATGTATGTAGCCGTGAATGAAGACAACAAGATATCGGTCTTTACCGTTGACCCTCAGACGGGAGGTCTCACGCATCAGCACGATGTGCCGGTCGACGGCGGGCCGTTCACACTGGCTATCAGCCCGGACCGCAATCACCTGTACGCCGGCTGCCGGGAAGCCCCCCAGTTGGCCAGCTTCCGCATCGACCAGTCCGGTGGCGGCCTCACGCGGACGGGTACGGTGCCGCTGGATTCCTGGCCCGTCTACGTCAACACCGACCGCCGAGGCAGGTTCGTGCTGTCGTCCTACTACCAGGGCGCGCGCGTGGCGGTGCATCCTATCGGAGATGACGGTTCGTTGGGAGCGCCGCCCGTCGTGTCGTTGGAAACGGCGACCGGCGCCCACGCCATGCAGACCGACCCGACCAACCAATACGCGTTCGTGCCTCACATCGCGGGTAACGGCCCCAACCAGGTCTGGCAGTTCAGGTTCGACGAGAGCACGGGCCAGATCACTCCCAATTCTCCTCCATTGGTGGAGCCTGAAGAATTCCTGGGGCCTCGCCATTTCTGCTTTCATCCCTCCTTGGACGTCCTCTATTTCTCCAACGAGCAGGGTTGCAGCGTGAGCGGCTACCGCCTCGACACAGCCAACGGTACCCTGTCGCTCTTCCAGACCGTCACCACCCTTCCGCCGGAAGGCTTTGCCGAGAGAAACACCTGCTCCCAGATCCAGGTCAGCGGGTCGGGAAGGTTCCTGTACGCGCCGAACCGAGGCCATGACAGCATCGCCTGCTATACGGTGGATACCGCAACCGGAGAACTGACCGGCAACGGGATCGTCGCATCAGAAGCCAGGCCCAACGCGCTGTGCCTGGGCCCCGGAGACCGGTACATCTACTCCGCCGGGCAGGACTCGGGCCAGATGGCCATCTTCAGGGTTGATCCTGATTCCGGCGCGCTGGACCGTTCAGAGACCGTTGCGCTGGGCAGCGGACCGTGCTGGATTTCGATCGTGGAGTTGCTTGGATAACGCTGTATGCGGCGGCTCGAATCCATCGCCTGCAGTGCCAAGACTCTGCTCTAAAGGCCGCGATGGCCGCTGGATTTAGAACGTATTCCACCCCTGGTACAACAGGGCGAGCCGATAACGGCTCGCCCTCCGATTTTTGTATTTCCCTGGCTCGCCCACACACTCGCGAGTAAAACGTCAGCATTTCATCACTCCCGCCTGCCAGTGCAATCGCGATCTGATGACACTTCCTCCTTGCCAAGCCTCATGACACCTCTCTACCATTGACCCTGTGCATGATCTCCGACATACCCTCCTCCCGGCACCCCATGAGGCTCCGTTGCCCGGTCGGACAAGCCCAGTGGGACAAAATGGAGCGGGAATCCGCATTTCTCTGTCCCCAGCGGCCAATTCCGTAGCTAACGAACGCGGAAAAATGAAGAAAATGGGACAGAATGGGACAAAATGGGAATCGAGGCCTGATTTTCTGTCCCAGGATTCCCACGCCGCGGCCTAGCGTATGCATCTGGCCGCCCAGCCAGCCAGCCGACGTGTCCGGGAAGTTCGGACATTCCGACCTTGCCTATGGCTATGAAGTACCGCTACATGGCTGGATTCTGCCGAAACGCTGTTGCTCTGGCCCAAATGCCAGTGCTCACCGCAACGTCGCAACCGATGGTAAAATTGCCTTGCTAGCGAGCAGGGAACGACGTGGAGATCGGACCTTGCTTGGAGGTCGGCACGTCTTGCGCGTTGACCCGGCTGGTTGGCCCACTGGCTACCGCACATAGCCAACACTACAAGGCAATGTTTGGCAGAGTAGTCTTGCGATAGCCTCCCGTTTAACCCCACTTGCGGAGCGTGAAATGGCACAACTCAAACTGCCTTCCGGTAACCAGGTAGAGGTCGACGATCTGCTCTTTGAGTTCGTTCGGGATGAGCTTGTTCCGGACACTGCTTGGACTGCCGAGGCCGTGTTCCAACACTTGGGCGCACTGGTGGAGGAGTTTGAACCACGAAATCGAGCCCTGCTGGAACGCCGTATAGAGGTTCAGCATCAGATCGACGACTATTACCGCAACAAGCGGGAGGGTGGCTGGCGTCCGTCACGCGATACCCAGGAACAGGACGCTGCCGATCTGGAGCAGTTCCTTATCGGCATCGGCTACCTGCAGCCGGACGGGCCGGTCGACTTTGACATGACCACTCCGCAACTCGACCCGGAAATGGACTTGAACGGTCCTGAACTGGTAACCCCGGTCTCCAATGCAAGCATGGCAGTGGGCGGCGCCAACGCCCGTTGGGGCAGCCTGTACGACGCCTACTTCCTCAGCGACCTTCACCCTGAGATCGACCGCCAGGAACAGAGGCCAGCCAGGCTGCGCATGGTTGTCGAGGAAACCAACGCGTTCTTCGACGGGCACGTGGCGCAGTGGCACGGCGCTGGCAGCATTGGCGACATTGCGTCCTTCTCGGTGCGCGAAACTGGCGGCGGTCGTTACGAACTCGTAGGCCAGACTGCGAGCGGCGAGGCGAGGCTGCAGGACCCTCGCAAATTCTTCGGTTTCAACCTGAATGAGCAGGGCGACCTTGACGAGTTTTACCTCGAGGACAACGGTCTGCACATCCAGTTCCAGCTCTACGAAGGGGGCAAGGTCAACGAGGAGAACGGCCAGTTCAGGGATCTGTTCGTCGAATCCGCCGTGACCAACATCGTGGACTTCGAGGATGCCGTGGCCGTGGTTGACGCCGAAGACCTCGTGATCTCCCTGCGCAACTACTTGGGCCTCATACGCGGCGACCTTGTCGGCTACAGCTCCCGGGGCAACCGCAAGGCTTTGAATTCCGACCGCACCTGCACCGGCGCCGACGGCCAGCCCAGGCACCTGAAGGCCACCAGCCTGATGTCTGTTCGAAACGTATCCCTGCATATGTATACGGACATCGTGAAGGTGGGTGGACACCAAATCCCTGAGCGAATGCTTGGGCTTTTGCTGACCACGCTCATCGCCACCAGCCACGACAACGGCTTTAGCGGCGAGGCCCGCGCCGACGGGTCGGGCGATCTGCCCGTTCGCGGCCCCAACAGCAGCCGGGGTATGGTCTACCAGGTAACGCCAAAGCTGCAGACGGCTGATGAGGTGGCCGAGCAGGTGCGCATCCTCGAGGCCATCGAATCGCGCCTGAGCCTGACCCCGGGGTGCATACTCATCGGCATCATGAATGAAGAACTGGGAATGACCTTGCAGCTCTCAGAGGCGCTCAGAGCCGCCCAGGGTCGAACTTTCTTCACCAACACCGGCTTCCTCGACCGCACCGGCTCGCAGATTCGCGCACAAATGCATGCCGGGCCCGTTGACCTGCGCGACGACCTGACGCAGGAGACTTTCAACATCAGCTACGAGCGTCACAACGTCGACGTCAGCCTGCACGCAGGAGTGCACCGCCACGGCAAGGTCGGCAAGGGCATGCAGGTCCGCAACCGCGCCATGGCCGAGATGCTTGAGCGCAAGATCGACCACCCCCGGACCGGCGGCAACACAGCTTGGGTCCCTGCGCCCTATCCCAGCGACCTTCATTCCATGCATTACCACATGATCGACGTCGATGAGGTGCAGCGGGTGATGCTGGACTCTCCGGCGCTTAACATAGACCGGGTGTCCTTGCTGTCCTTCCCTGTGCTGAAAGAGGAAAAAGTGGCCGACCCGGAGGTCAAGGCTAACCTGACCATTCGATATGCCCATAGCATGGTTGCTTACTGCGAGCCGTGGGTCCGCCGTGGCATCGGCTGCAGCGGGGTTCCCAACTTCGACGGTATCGAAGAGATGAAGGACCGTGCCACCGAGCGCATCGACGGCGCAATCCTGGCCAACTGGCGTCTGCACGGCGTAATCGATCAGGCCGATGTCGAGCGGGCGATTACCCGGGCCGCCGAGGTCGTGGATAATCAGAGCGCCAACGCCGCCGGGTACGAGCCGTTGGCAGACACGCAGGAGAAGCGGGAGGCTCTGCTCAGCAACCCGGCCATTGTGGCAGTCCTGGAAATCATAGACGATGCGCTCTCGTCTCCCAGCGCGTACGTGGAGCCCGCGCTGTGGCGAAACCGTCAGGCCGTGAAGGCGGCCGGGACGTAGTGCCGCCAACTATCCAGGACTAAACCAGAACTAAGGACAAGCCAAGCAAAATCAGGTATGGTTCCACCATACTTGTATGAGCGACCGAAGGGTCGGTACTAAGTTTGTCCCGAGCAAACGAATCCGTTATATATCAACCCGACGAGCAACCCAACCATGTTGCCTCGTTCCTGCACGGTTCCCAGAGCGTCATGGGTCGAATGGCTTCCATGGCGGCCACCGCGTCCATTGTCGCCGTCGCCGGGGGGCAGTCGGACGGTTACCTGTCGTGGATTCTCTTTGCGGCTCTGGTAGTTTGTGGGATTGGTACAATCCTCCAGACTGTACAGTTCTGGCGGTTCGGGTCAGGTTACGCTCTCAGCGTCGTATCTGCGACTGCCTTTATTGCCATCTGCATTTCCGCGCTGGTGGACGGCGGTCCGGCGATGCTCTCAAGCCTGATTGCTGTCTCGGCCGTGGTCCAGTTCGTATTCATTTCTCGCCTGTCATTGCTGCGCCGCGTGATCACGCCTGCGGTGGCGGGAACGGTCCTGATGCTCCTGGCCGCCACCGTGATCACCGTCGTGCTTGGTCGGCTCTCGGACCTACCGGAGGGCGCTCCCGAAGTTTCCGCTCCCATCCTGGCCGGAGTGACTCTTGCGATTCTCGTTGGGCTGAGATTGTTTGCGTCAGCGAAGTGGCAACAGTGGGGACCAGTTGGGGGAATCATCATCGGATGCGTGATTGCTGTTCCGTTTGGAGCGTATGACTTCCAGGTGGTGAGGCAGGCGGCGTGGATCGGAATTCCTACTGTCGCATGGCCGGGATTCGATCTCAGCTTCGGAGCCACTTTCTGGGCGCTCTTGCCAGGATTCGTTATCGTCTACCTTGCGACCACGATAAATTCCATCAGCGACACCGTCGTCATTCAGCAGGTCGCCTGGCGCAGACCGCGAGCCACCGACTTCCGGGTAGTCCAGGGAGCCCACAACCTGTTAGTGCTGACAAATCTCTTCGCAGCTGCCCTCGGTACCCTTCCAAATATGATCGGGGCGGCCAATTCCGCGCGGATACTGCTCACCGGAGTTGCCGCAAGACGAATGGGGGTATACGGCGGACTGATTCTGATAGTGGTGGCGTTCTCTCCCAAGATTATATCGCTGGCCATCGCCACTCCTAAGCCGGTGCTCGTGGCATACATGACTTTCTTGTTGTCATTGCTCTTCGTCCAGGGAATGAGGACCGTCTTCCGTGAAGGGTTCGACGGGAGAAATGCTGCGGTTGTTGGAGTGTCCTTGTGGATCGGCATAGGGTTTCAAAATCAGGTGATCCTCCCCGAACTCCTGAGCGGCACTCTCAAGACTCTATTGAGCAACGGCATGACGACCGGGTCCGTTTGCGTGATTCTGCTAACCCTGCTGATGGGATTGGCCTCCAGGCGACGACAGCGCCTCAATATGAGAATGCACTTGTCATCGCTACCTGATATCGATGAGTTCCTTCAGGAATTCGCTGCCAGGGCAGGTTGGAACGGTGCATCGATCAACAGGCTGCGGTCTGCGGGAGAAGAGACGCTTTCCAGTCTGTTGTCCCACGAATCAGAGCCGGAATCAGATGGTGCCAAGCGGCTGATTATCAACGCGCGACGCGACGATGGTCTGATCGAGTTGGAATTCATGGCAACTTCGGAGGGAGAAAACCTCGAGGACAGGCTGGCGTATCTGAGCGATCAGCCCGAGATACGTGATGAGGAGGAGATATCCTTCCGACTTTTGCGCCACTATGCCTCATCTGTCCAGCACCGCAAATACCACGATATTGACATAATCACTGTCGGGGTCGCGGGCACAACCTAGCGGCCTGGGATCATGGAAGATATCCAGCGCCCACCCGGTGCCGGGAAATCAGAAGATGGCATCCAATCGGCCCAAGAGTCACGGCGAGAGTCCTTTGCCAAACCGGACGCAAATCAGCAGACTCCGTCGCCAGAAAGCGACGCCATCGAGCGGACGGATAGTGAAGCGGGAATAGCCCACCGGGGCTGAATACGTCGAACAGGGAAATCCACCAAAAGGGGCACGATTCCCCGGTGTAGAAGATCGAATTCCATTGGTACCGCCGCCGACCCCAAGGGCTTGAGGGAAGCCCGCTAGGAGAGCTGGCGGCAAAAGACCCTGAAGGTGCCCTTAGTTCGCCCGGTTAAGAGAGGGCTAGGCAAGCAGCAGGGAGGCTGCTCCCACCTCCGCATTGGGCAATCCAGGCAAGCGGGCGGAAACTTTCACGTCCTAGTACTCGGTCAAACTTGGAATAGAAGTATCCTTGGAACATTACGACCCTAGGGCGGTTGCCAAACCGACATTGCAGGGGACGCTGAACCCTTTGATTCCAAACATGACTGAGTACTAGTAGGCTCTATGAATTGTTGTCAGAATCGCGGAACCAGCGCACGAATCCAGAGGCCGGCGACCGCCGGGAAACAGGATGTTCACCTGGGTGGCCGATGAGCAGCATCGCAGCCATCTCCCAGGATTCCTCCGCCCCCAGCAATTCCGCGAGCCCCGGATGCCGCATAACTCCGCCGGTCTCCCAGGTTACCGCCAGCCCCTCGGCCGCACCGGCTAATGACATGTTGTGCGCCGCGATGCAGGTTGAGGCGTAGTTCTCTTTGGTGGTCTCATCGTTCGGGCCGGGGACGTTATATACATAGATCACCATCGGCGGCTCCAGAACTTTCTGTCGAGAGGCCTCCGCCCTCCTCCCGTCGCCCGTGCGTTCCAATTGGAACTCGCTTGCCAGTTCCGCCGCCCTCTTTCTTGCCGGGCTGTCTTGCTCCAGGACAAAGAAGCGCCAGGGCTCGGTAAGCCGGTGATTGGGGGCCCAGACTGCGGCGTCCAGCATCCGTTCGATGGCCATTGGGTCGACCGGACTGTCAGCGAATTTCCAGGCGCTGCGTCGTCCGTATATCGCTTGGTATACGCTCATCTGGTTGGAGACTTCGGCGGTCATTTCGATCCATCCCCCTGTAGTGCTGGCTGCGAGTGGCCTTTCGATTGGGAGCCTGTGTCCGGAATCCTATGTTTGTGCTTGGAACCCGTGAGGTATTTTGAACTGCGAGCTTGACTCCTCTCTGGAGTCATGCCCACTCGCCTGCCATCGATCGACAGCATTCCTTTCGGCGACTTGATAGGCCATTTTCAATTCGAGCCTTTATCAGCCTTTTATTCAGGCTCACTCTATCATAACCACGTACAAATTTAACGAATTAGCACGTTTTTGGTTCACGTCAACGCCTGTGGAAAACATACACGACAATCTTGCATTCCAATTGTTGATTCATTTTAATGGCTGCCTGAAAATCCCTCACTGCAATTGCAACACCCGCCTGTGAAGCAACGGAGGTGGGAAAATCCTAGTTCCGGGTTGCCAGCCTATGTAAATCTGGGAATCCCTGCTGTTAAGATTGATCTCGGTACATATTACATAATCATGCGGAGTGACCTTCAACCGATGGACCCGATGGGTAAGAGCAATATCATTCCTGGAATGCGATACAAAGATGCTCCGGCAGCCATCGAATGGCTCTGCCGGGTGTTTGGGTTTTCCCAACACTTGGTCGTCCCCGACGACAGCGGTGGGATCGCCCACGCCCAGCTGGTGCTAGGCAACGGCATGATAATGCTGGGGTCGGCCCGTGAGGGCGGAGAACTCGACAGCCACATCGGTCTACCCCGGGAATTGGGAGCGAATACCCAGTCTGCTTACGTTGTCATTGAAGAAATCGATGAACACTACCGTAGAGCTGTGTCGGCCGGGACCGAAATAGTCTACGAGATAGCTGACCAGGAATACGGAGGACGCCTGTACAGCGCCCTGGACCCAGAGGGACATCTCTGGAACTTCGGGTCGTACGACCCTTGGGCCGATACGACCGACTAGTAGTGCGGGAGGGGATATGACACCGGAAGTCGACCTGTTTCGAGAACTCAGCCTGGCGGACGCAGTGACTTTGTTGCGGCCAGCGACGTTGTTTGCGATCGGTGTTGCCGTTTACGCGATTATTATTTTTAATCTCTATCGCTTCATGTCCAGGCGGGACATATTTAACTTGGACTTTTCGAAGTACGAGGAATCCCGCCACTCGTTCCTCAGAAAGACTTTCCATTTCTTGTTCTACGTGGCCAAATACCTGCTGATTTTCCCCCTGTTTGCCTTCTTCTGGTTCGGTGTGCTGGTGATCATGGTTTCCATTCTCTCCAAGACCAAGGAGGTGGAGGACCTGCTGCTCATTGCGATGGCGGTGCTGACAGCGGTGAGGGTGACTTCCTACTACACGGAGGACCTGTCCAGAGACATCGCCAAGATGCTGCCCTTTGCCCTGCTGGGCATTTTCCTGATCGACCTCCGGTACTTCGACTTCAGCGCCTCCGCGGATCTACTGAACCGAGTGGGCGACGAGTGGAAGAGTATCTTCTACTATTGGGTGTTTGTCGTCCTGCTGGAGTTCATATTGAGGATCACTGAGCCCTATTTCAAGGCGCTGTACAACAGCATCAAGAACCCCGGCAGGCGCATGCTCCAGCAACCGACGGATGAGCCTGTCGCAGACACTGAAGAGGAAACGGAAGAGGAAATAGAACTGAATCCTCCTCGCATTCACCGCATTCGCAGCCCTCAGGAGGCCGACTGATGCTGATCGTTGACTCGCAGATTCACATCTGGGGCAGCAATCTGCCCACCAACCCGGCGCACCGCCAGATCACCTCATATACCGCCGAGGATGTGCTCCGCGATATGGACGAGGCGGGCGTGGACGCGGCGGTGATTCACCCGCCCGGTTGGGATCCAGGTTCGGACGACCTGTCTGTGCAAGCCGCTCGGCAGCATCCAACACGATTCTCCATCCTGGGCAAGTTCCTGCTGGACGATCCCGCTAGTCGTGACCTTGTCCCCACTTGGAAGAATCAGCCCGGCATGTTGGGCCTTCGATTTACATTCCTCCAGCCCCACCAGCAGACTTGGCCCACCGACGGCACCATGGACTGGCTGTGGGCGGCTGCAGAGGAGGCAGGGCTGCCCGTGGGATTGGCCTGCGCCAATTTCCTGCCGGTAGTCGGCCAGGTTGCGGAGAGGCATCCAGGGCTGAAGCTAATCGTGGATCACATGGGGCGAGGACAGAGGGTCACCGACGCCGCCGCCTTCGAGACGCTCCCTGACCTGCTGGCCCTGGCCCGGTATCCCAACGTGGCCTGCAAGGCGTCGGGCGCACCCAGCTACTCCAGCGCACCCTATCCCTACAGCAACATCCACGATCATCTCCACCAGATCTACGACGCTTTCGGACCCGACCGCACTTTCTGGGGCACCGATATCACCCGTATGCCTTGTTCTTGGAAGCAATGCATAACCCTGTTTACCGAGGAGCTTCCTTGGCTGACTGGAGAGGATCTGGAGAAGGTGATGGGCAAGTCCCTCTGCCGCTGGATCGGCTGGGACCTCCCTGGGCTGTAGTACGCCGCTGGAACTCCAAGATGCAAAGAGAGCCGAATCAATTGATTCGGCTCTCTGCTTGTACCCACGGGCAGGATGCGGTTCAGATCTCCACCGGATTTCCGCTCATCATCCATTCGGCATAGGATCCGTCGTACAGCCGCACGTCGTAACCCGCGTTTTTCATGGCTAGGTATGGCAGGGACGCCCGCAGCCCACTGCGGCAATAGGCAATGACCGAATCGTCATTTCCGATGCCCACCGACGACATCGCATCTCGAAGTCGCTCTGGCTCGATCAGCACCCGGCCGTCATTTCCGGCCAGCTCGCTCCAGGCCAAGTGAATCGAACCCGGTATGTGTCCAGGACGCTGATCGATTTCGACTTCGCCTCGAAATTCCTCGGCTGAGCGCGTATCCAGCAGCTTCGCGCCGCCGGGACTTGCCACGTCCTCTAAGGAGGCGCGGATTGCGTGCCTTACGTTCGGGTTGAAGGTTCGCGGCGAGGTCGCCACTGGCCGGTATAGCACCTCCCGACCTTCGTCCTTCCATCGGTCGTAGAGCAGGTCCATGATGTGGATGTCGTCGCGCCCCAGGTATTCCAGGATCCAAGAGTGCATCGCAGCGTTTCGCCCGTCCTGACCGTCGTACAGCACTGGGACGACATCATCCCCCAGTCCGGCTGCAGCGAAGACTCCTGCCATCTGTTCGGGAGGAAGCAGGCGCCCCTGCTCGTCCTGCAGCTTTTTCAGCGGCACACTCACCGCACTACGAAGATGCCCCATCAGATAACGCATCGCCGACCGGGGATCTATCAGAAGATACCCCGGTCGGTCTATATGTTCTTCAACCCAATCGGCGGAAACGAAGGTGGCCATTAGCCAATCGCTTCGAAGTCTGTGGTGACGTTGGTGGGATTGACTACAGACTGCGTCACGGGCGAGCCCTCCACGGCCAGCCGCCAGATCTCACGCAGCGTGTCCTCATCGGCGTCAGCGCGGACGAAGCACTTGGCCGAGATTCTGCCGTAGCCGGGGTTGCCTTCGTCCTCGACACCGGCCCACTTACGGATGTTGTCGAAGTATCCCTCAACCGCCACTTCCAGATCGTGGATGCGGACGCCCTGCTTGGTGGCGTTGACCACAAAGCCAACTGTCATGCAGCTACCGATGGCCGAGAGCAGCTGCTCGTGGGCGCTGGCCGCCACGTCGGTGGCTGTCAGGTCGCCGGGCTCGTCCATGTCCACGGTGTGGTTGCGCATGAAAGCGCGCGCCCTCATGCCGCCCTGCCAGGCAACCCTGGACTTCCACGGTCCCGTTACCGCATTGAATACCTCCGGGTCTCGGAAAGAGTCGAGCACTTCGGCCAGCTTTTCCCGGGGAAGCCCGTTGAGATCTCGTTCCGGTTCCTGCGCCATTTGGACACTCCTGTACTCGGTTGGTTTCCTTATTCGTCGACATTTGTCGACCTGGCGAGTTAGGCGTACTCGGCCCTGAGAATGTGGGCAGCCTCGGTGATGGTCTTCATCTTTTCGATGGCTACCGCGTGGGTGTTTACGTTCCGCTCGGCGAACGTTCCGAAGCCGCAGTCGGGGTTCAAATAGATCTTGTCGGGATCGAAGTATTGAAGCAGTTCCTTCACCCGGGCCACGATCTGCTCCGGCGACTCGATCTCGTCGGTCCGCGGATTAACCACTCCGAGCCCAATTTCCTTCTCGTTGCTGTATTCCTTGAATACTTCCATTTCGCCAGCGCGAGGCGTGGCGCATTCCAGCACCAACTGGTCAATGTTCATCTGTACCAAGTATGGAAGCATGGGCCCGTAATTGCCCGTGAGGAGGACCTCCTCCTTCCGGCTCCAGTTGCCCCGGCACACATGCACTCCGGTCCTGATGCCGTCGATCCCCTCCAGCGTTTCGTTCATCAGCCGCACTGCCATTTCGAGCTCGTCGGTTGGATCGCGGCGGTTCGGCAAAGCGGCGCACATGAAGGTCTCGGTGGTTTCCTCTCCAAACACCACCTGCGACAAAGTAGGCTCATCTAGCTGAATGAAGTCGCAGCCCGCGTCCCGCAGCGCGATAATCTCTTCCCTTAGCAACGCGACCACGTCCTTGGCCAAGTCGTCTGGCGTAGGGTAGGCCTTGTCCGAAAGACCCTCGAACCACGCAGACCTCGTTAGCATGTAAGGCCCCGGAATCGGTATCTTGATGGCCCGGTCCGTATGTTCCTTGACGAAGGCCAACTCATCTAGCGCCAGTCCCTGTCGCTTGCTGAGCGTCTCGATCGCGATCGGGCTCTTGATGGCAAACGCCGGCACGTCCAGTGCGCGAAGCACTTCCTCCATGCGGGCGCGGTCTGAGGAATAGTTGAGCAGTTCCGACACCTTCATCAACTGCATGCCGTTGAGCTTGTCCACGGCGAAAGAATAGAAGTTGTCGCGGCGCTGCTCGCCATCGCTCAGAATGTCGACCCCCGCTCCCTCCTGGGCGCGGATGCAGTCCAACACCTCCCCGTCTGCCACTTTGTTGAAGTCGGCCAGCGTGCTTTCACCGGCCTCTTTGCTGCGCAGAGCCCTTACCAACTCGTTGGACCGGGGCCAGCTACCCACCACGGTGACTGGGAACAAAGGAATGTTTGCCATTTCGTTAACTCCAAGGGTGTTTGACCCCACTGAAGGTAGACGCCAGCCGTAATTACGCCAACATGAGGCGGCGACGCCTAATTTTAATCCACAGGAAATGTATCTACCACTCCCACTCATGTCAATAACGTCAAATACCTGGCTCTTTCATCACTCGCCGCTTGCACTGCGGGCTATTGACTTTGCGTTTGCCGATAACCTATATTCCACGGGGCTTGTAAGAAGTTTGGCTAACCTTGTAGCAGTTTATCAAAAACTTGCACATGATTGCCGTAAATAGAGCACAAATCTAGAAAATAATTACGAAATATGTAACATTGCGTAGTTCTCTCGGAAAAGGCCCGAGAGCACATTTGGGGTAGAGCCGGATCCTCGCGGAGCCGGCACCAAGTACTCAGGAGGTCAACGGGAACATGGCGAAACTACTTTGGAGACCCGGAACCCTGCTTCTCTCACTGCTGGTCTTGGTGGCCCTGCTGGCAGTAGCCTGCAGCTCATCAGACGCAGTAGAGGAGGAGGCAGAGGAGGAAGCGGCCGCAGCCGCCCCGACGACGGCGCCTACTGCAGAGGCAGAAAGTCAGGACCAGACGTCTACTACCGGCGAGAGCAACACGCCGACGCCTCAACCCCAGATAGCGTCGACTGAAGTCGCTATGACCAGCGGATCTGCCGACCCCACGGCGACGCCAGCCCCCGAAGTACAGTCCTCAGGCCCGGAGGCAGCCCAGGCAACTGCCAAGCCTGAAGGCAAGTACGGAGGCACCATCGACATGCACGTCGCTGGTAACGTGGCCCACTGGAATATCATGGAATGCGGTTCTGGTGGGACCTGCATGTCGCCGACTGCACCGTTCTCCAACGGATTGGTCCACTACAACGGTGAAACACCCGAACCTTTGGATATTCGGGGCGACCTCGCCACTGGCTGGACGGTCTCCGAAGGCGGCACAAGGTATGTGTTCGACCTGCCGGACGACGCCCGCTGGCATGATGGCGTACAGATCACTTCATCAGACGTGGTTTTCAGTATCAACGAAATGCTGCGGACCGACGTACCCCGCCCCCGTTCCGGTCAGATAAGGCCATACGTGAAGGAGGTGACCGCCCTTGGTGATTACCAGGTGCAGGTTGACCTGAACTTCGCTTCGTCTGCCTTCCTGGCATTCATGGCCCTCGACTTTATGAAAATGTGGCCGCAGCACCACGTCGGCACGGATCCGGCAACGCAGAAGAATATGCGTCTTGAAGAAAACATCCTCGGATCCGGCCCCTTCGAAATGGTGGAGCACGATAAAGACGTGGTCTACAAGTGGGAAAAGAACCAGGACTATTTCAAAGACGGCCTGCCCTACTTTGACGGGATGAACTACTACATCATCAACGACTCCAGCAGCATCGTGGCCGCCTACAAGGCCGAGCAGGTGCTGATGACGGTCTACCTGAACAGCAACATGAACGTACGGGAGGGCAAGGAACTGCAGGATCACAGGGAAGGCAAGGGCCGCGTATTCTTCGCCGGTCCTACCCTTTGGCACGCAATGCTGATCAACACCGAGGCGGAACCGTTCAATGACGTGCGGGTGCGCCGCGCCCTGAACCTGATCCTCCATCGCCAGGCATTCAACGAGATCTTTGGCGCCGGTGAATACCTGATTGGTTCGCCGCTGCCGCCGGATCAGTGGTTCGGCAGGACAACTGAGGAGTGGCTGGAGCGGCCCGGCCTGCGACAGACGGCCGAAGGAGATAAGCACCCCGACGACATCGCCGAGGCCCAGCGGCTGATGGTCGAAGCGGGCTACCCCGATGGCTTTGACACCACCATCCTGGCCGCAAACTTCCTGTCATTCCCCGATATGGCCCAGGTGGCTGCCGACCAGATGGAGCGATGGCTCGGAATCAAGGCAACTGTGCAGCCCGAGGAACCCGCCGCAGGGTATGTTCGCTACGAGTCTGGCGACTGGAAACTCGGTTTTCATGGGAATGGCATCTTGGTTATGGATCCGGACCAGCTCGTGGCCGGCAGCTACCTTACCAAGGCCACCCGTAACTACAGTGGATGGGAGCCGGCGGAAATCCGGGACCTGTATGACAGGCAGCAGGTCGAGACCGACCTCGAAAAGCGTCGTGAGCTGGTTCTTGAGATAGGCGACTATTTGGCCGATGTGGACAACCATTTGGTCATCACGGAATGGGCGATGCTGATTCCCTACGTGGACAACAGGATCAAGAACTACAACATCGCGTCCGGCTTTGCCAACCATACCAACAAGGAACATCTCTGGTACGAGGAATAACATTCACAATGCCGGGGCGGGCGAAGGCTTGCTCCGGCTTTCACTCGGCTAATTAGAGGTAGCCGCAACCGGGTCGTTTAAGGGAGTAGTCAATGAACACATACGTAGCGAAGAGACTCGGGCTTTTCATACCTACGTTGTTGCTGGTTACTATCATTGTCTTTTCCCTAATGCGCCTGATCCCCGGCGACCCCGCCTATCTGCGACTCATCGGTACCGACGGCGACGCTGAATTCACCCAGGAGCAGCTGGAGGCCCTACAAGCGCAGCTCGGCACCGACAAGCCCCTCGTGCAGCAGTACGTCCTGTGGGTATGGGACATGCTGCGAGGCGACATGGGCCTGTCCATGATCCACGACACCCCGATTATCGATGATATCAAAGACCGACTGCCCATCACGCTTGAGTTAACAGTTCTGTCTTTGCTTTTGGCCACTGTCATAGCCGTCCCGCTTGGGGTGATTTCGGCGGTTATGCAGGACTCGCCCGCCGACTACATTTCAAGGGTCGTCGCCATTGCTGGTGTGGCTATGCCCAATTTCTGGCTGGCGATCCTGATGATCATCGTCCTGGTAAACCTCTTTGGGTGGCTACCGCCCTTGGGATACGCGGACTTATGGGAGAATCCGGGGAAGAATCTGACGCAGTTGATATTCCCCTCCATCGCCCTGGGCTTCTACAACATGGCGCTGATAGCCAGGGTGACCCGCAGCTCCATGCTCGAGGTTTTCCGCGAAGACTATATCCGCACGGCGCGTTCCAAGGGATTGAATGAACGAGTGGTGATTATCCGCCACGCCCTCAAGAACGCTTCGCTGCCGGTGCTGACCATCTCAGGCTGGCAGATCGGCAGGCTCCTGGCCGGGACCGTCATCATCGAGAAGATATTCCTGGTTCCCGGGGTTGGACGGCTACTCATCGACAGCATTTTCGCGCGGGACTTCACCATGATTCAGGCCATCGTGATGATGGTGGCAACGATGGTGTTGCTGCTGAATTTGGTCGTTGACCTGATGTACGGCTGGGTCGATCCCAGAATTCGTTACGCTTAATTAATCTGCCCGCCGCCGGGAGGTGGATCCGTGGCCGTGTTTCGAGTTGAAGATGTAGAAGAGAGAGCGGATGCGCTCAGCCTGCCCGCAGGCCTGCGCCCGAAACGAAATCTCTGGCAGAACCTGATCAAATTCTCCAAAGACAAGCCCTTGGGAGCGTTCGGCGGGTCAGTGGCGGTCCTGCTGATCGTGCTGGCGATCTTGGCTCCACTGGTGGCCACCCACAACCCTGAGACAACCAACTATCGCGCGGTTCTGGCTACCCCCAGCGTAGACATGCTCCTGGGCGGCGACCAGCTTGGCAGAGACGTTTTCAGTCGGCTGATCTACGGCACGCGCATCTCCCTCCTCGTGGGAATCCTGAGCGTTCTGTTCGGGGTCACCATCGGGTTGGCCATAGGGCTTGTAAGCGGATACTTTGGAGGTGCCGTCGATCTCGCGGTCCAACGACTGATGGACGCCGTGATGGCGTTCCCTGCTCTCATACTGGCCTTATCCATAATGGCGGTGATGGGTGCGTCTATCGTAAATGTGATCATCGCACTTGCAGTTGTGTTCATACCCGGCGCATCACGGACCATCCGATCGCAGGCGCTGAGCATCAAGGAGACCGACTACGTCCTGGCCGCCAGGGCCATAGGGGTTAGTGATTTGCGCATCATGGTGCGCCACATGGCGCCCAACCTGGCCTCGACCTACATCGTGCTCGCCACCATCTCGCTGGGCTGGGCCATCGTGGTTGAGGCGTCGCTGAGCTTCCTCGGTGTCGGCGTTCCTCCCAACGTGGCGACTTGGGGCGGCATGCTGACCGGCGCCACCAAGTACGTCGAGACGGCTTGGTGGGTGGCAGTGTTCCCCGGGCTGGCCATAGCCATCGTGGTATTTGCCTGGAACCTGTTGGGCGATGCCCTGCGTGACGTCCTGGACCCGAAACTCCGCGGCTCCACCTGACCGCAGGCCGGTCGGGCAAACTCTTCATTAGTTCTATACAATTCGCCCCTCTGGTTTCCCAGGGGGGCGAATTGTATGCAAGTCCCCAACTGCCCCATAGTATGCTTATCCCATTCATCCTATTATCACGAAAATTACACTCCTTCCCGTTGCGGGCGTGCGCTTCTGGTTTCTAGAATGTAGCGAAATCGTAAATAGCGAGGCCCTGGACAAGTGCTGAAACGACTCTCGCCTGAATCACTCGCAAGGGCAAGCGGGTCCAAACCGTTGGTCGTGATCGCCATATGGCTGGCGCTGGCAGTTCTCGCGGTACTGATCGCCGGAGCATTGCTGGACAGCGCTACCACAACCGAACTTCGGCTGACTGGAAATGTCGAGTCGGAGAGAGCAAAGAGCCTGCTGGAAGAAAGGCTGGGCAGCAGGTCAATTACTGAGATTGTGGTAATCCAATCGGATTCGCTGACAGTTGATGATCCGGCGTTCCAGGAAAAGGCCGAATCGATCTTCGCCTCCCTGGTTGCACTTGGCCCCGAAACAGTGACCGGAGGACTCAACTACTACATCACAGGCGACGAGTCCATGGTGTCCGCCGACCGCACAACCACCATAATGCCCGTCGTCATGGCCGGCGAACTCGATGAAGCCATCGAAAACATAGAACAGTTCGTTCACATAACCGGGGAAGCGGATGGAAAGGACGGTTTCCGGGTGCTGCTGGGCGGAGAAGCCAGCATTTCTTACGAAAATAACGAACTGTCGGAATCTGACCTGCAAAAAGGGGAACGCTTCGGCATTCCCGTCGCCCTGATCATACTGCTGGTGATATTCGGTACAGCCGTGGCCGCCTTTTTGCCCATTGGCCTCGCCATAATTTCCATTGCCGTTGCCTTGGGCATCACGGCCCTTGTCGGGCAGGCAGTCGAGTTGTCCTTCTTCGTTACACTGATGATAACGATGATTGGTCTTGCCATCGGCATCGACTACTCCCTGCTAATGGTGTCTCGATTCAGGGAGGAACTGCAGAACGGTCAGACCCCCCGCGAGGCAGTGGTCAAGACTGGTGCAACCGCCGGGCGCACGGTGCTCTTCAGCGGTATTACCGTGGTGTTTGCTCTCTGCGGTATGCTGATTATCCCCTCCTCTCTTTTCCTGTCCCTTGGCCTCGGGGCAATTATCGTTGTGCTGGTCACCCTGGCGGCCACCTTCACGCTACTGCCAGCCACCTTGGCGTTGCTCGGGACAAAGGTTAACGCCTTGCGTCTTCCCTTCGTGGGCCGGGCCGCTTCAGGTCGTTCATCTGAGGCTGATGGCGGGTTCTGGGACGCCATAACTCGGGCTGTGACGAGGGTTCCGATTGTCAGTCTAATTCTGGTCGGCGGTCTGATGATTGCCGCCGCCGCGTTTTTCTTCCAGATTGACACGGGAAGTAACGGTGTCGACGCTTTCCCTGAAGGTGCGTTCACTAGAGACGCTTTCATAGTATTGGAGAAGGAATTTTCTTTCGGGGTGGTCAATCCGGCAGAAATCTTGATAGACGGGAAAGTGGACAGCCCTGAAGTCCAGGAGGCTACCGGGAAATTCATGGCCTCAATCCAGGCCGACCCGCGTTTTCCGTTGCCGCCTGAGTTGAAGGAATTCCCCGAGGCGAATCTGGCCGTGGTCTCGGTCGCCATAGCCGGTGAGCCCAGCAGCCCGTCGGCCATTGAAGCGGTGAACACCATAAGGGAACAGTACATTCCAGCGGCCTTTGATGGAGTTCCTGCGGTGGCCATCGTCGGTGGTTTCTCAGCGGCAGCTGCGGATTTCCGGAACATAGTCAACGTCTACACGCCGATCGTATTCACCTTCGTGCTGGGCCTCAGCTTCATCCTGCTTATGCTGGTATTCCGGTCCTTGGTCATTCCGATAAAGGCCATCATCATGAACCTGCTTTCCGTGGGTGCGGCCTACGGACTGCTGGTGATCGTGTTCCAATTGGGGGTCGGAGCAAGCCTTTTTGGATCCCAGCAGACCGACGTCATCGACTTATGGATTCCCCTGTTCCTCTTCTCCATCTTGTTCGGACTCTCCATGGATTACCACGTTTTCCTCCTGAGCCGGATCAAGGAACGGTATGACCTTACCGGCGACAACGCAGAAGCAGTTGAATTCGGGCTGCGTTCTACGGCAGGTATAATTACAGGGGCGGCTGTTATAATGGTCGTGGTGTTTGGCGCATTCGCTGCGGGTGAAACCATCATCAACCAGCAGGTGGGCTTTGGCCTGGCAGTCGCGGTTTTCCTGGACGCTACTTTGGTTCGTTCGGTGCTGGTCCCGGCCAGCATGGAGCTGCTGGGATCCAGGAACTGGTACCTGCCATCTTTTCTTCGTTGGCTCCCTTCGCTGCATATCGAACTGACTGAAGACGAGGAATCAGGTAAATCCATCGGCGTCTGAACTGCGGAGAACGCCTTTCTAAATGCAGAAAGCGAGCTTCGGCTCGGAGTAGACGATGCAAACGCTGGAAATGGGGTCCGACTACAGGCCCGGCTACGAGAGGGTGCCAGCCGCTGACCGTGAACTCGCTGCAAGTTTCTGTGCCCACACGCTGATTGGGGACCCCCAATGCGAAGCAGTGGTTGAAGAACTTTTTGACCTGGGCGACAGCAATGCCTACCGGCTGATGAAAGCGGCAATGGATGAGGACGACAAGGGTCTGAGTGACGCACCTCAGTCGCTGCTGGACTTCTTCGAGGATATTTCACACCCGCCGGCATGGTGGGATCCTTCCGCCGTCGGCCCTGGTATACGCAGCTTCCACCGGCATTCAGACATGATTTTGCAGGCCTTCGCCGCTGGTGTCTTGGTGGAAGGCTTCACGACCAATATCGCCAGGTCTTTCATCATTACTGGGAGGTTGAGGGACCAGGGCGTCAGGCGATTGAAAAACAACAACAGCCATGTGATGGAGATCTTTTGGCCCGAAGGTCTCGGGAGGCAGGGCGACGGCTGGAAACTGTCTGTTCGGATTCGCTTGGTTCACGCTCAGGTCAGACGGTTGCTGCGCCACGCCCCCCGATTGGGATGCCGAGGCTTGGGGGGACCCCATCAGCGCGGCTCATCTGGCATTCGCAGCCTCCGCTTTCTCCGCTAGGTTGCTGAAACATTCGAGAAGAATTGGCGTACCGTTCAGCAAGGAGGAAAGCGACAGCTTCATGATGATATGGCTTTATTCGGCATATCTCATGGGCATCCCTGAGACCATTCTTCCCCGCAGCGAGCCCGAGGCCCTGAAGCTGTATGAGGTCGCCCGCATCTGTGAACCCTACCCGGACTTTGAATCAGTCATCATGGCTAACGCGCTGATCAACGCCGTTCCTCTTATTCTGGGAATGCCAATACATGGTGAAGGAGAAGAGTTGAGGAAGCTGGCGTACACTGTGGCGCGTGCGTTTATAGGAGACGAACTCGCCGATCAGTTGAAGTTCCCGCCCGCCAAAACTCGGGGTATCATCAGGCAGATGTGGTTGAACACCAAGCTACGGCGCTTCAAGCGGAGACTGGTGCCGGGCCAGACCCAGTCCGACCGCTTAAACAACTTCAAGGGCTTGATTGATGTTTCCGTCTACGATGATTCTATCTCGTACAGGTTGCCGGACCACGTATATTCTGAACAGTCGCAGAGGTGGTGACTCCGACTGCCTAATGGCATAGTTCAAAACCTGCCTCCCAACCTCGTTCATCGGACCCTCGAAGCGTGTTCCCTCGTTAGCAGGGATGGACCAGCCACCCCCACTTCTACCCTCCCCTTACATCTCCCCGGGACGATTCCGAATCAAGTGGTATGCAGACTGTACCGGCCGCTTTCAACCCCCCTTTCATCGAGATGGCCTTCGCGGAACACACCGCCTGGAACGAAACGCTACTCTGCTGACAGAAGCCCCCAGGGAAATCGCGTCTTAAACGCCGGAGGCCCAATAAGTCGTCATTCCCGCTCAGGCGGGAATCCAAACCCCCGTCTACCCTGGCACTCGGAACCGAGGGAGGCACTGCCACTCCCATATCCACCGCCATTCAGACCAATTTTGTGTGCTGAGTAATAAGACGCGATTGCCCTGCAGAAGCCCCTTGCCAAGCCTCATGGCACCCTTTTATTATGTGACCATGTGTTCGTATGCCGGTCTTCCACATCTGTACGGGCCCACTGCTTTCCCGGCTGTCGCCATGGCCTTCTGGTCATCCGCAAACCAGCCGGAACGACCGGATGGGACAAATGGGACACAATGGGACAAAATGGTGCAGGAATTGCAGTTTTTGGCCAATTAGGGCAAATCTCAGATACGACGGATCCTGATTTTGGGACAAAATGGGAATCGGGTGGGAAAATTTTCCCATGAGGACACGCATTCACCTCCGGAGGCCCGCCGCTCTCGGATAGCGGTGCTCGATTCCCTCTACAGGCACGGAAACTCTCTGGCCAAATGCGATTGCCCTGGACGCGGCCCCGTTTGACATTCCGCACTTGCCAGCTATAGTTGGGAATGGCTATAAAGCGTAACCAATAGACGAAATTCATTCTGCCGGAGGTACGAATGACCACCACCGAGCAACGCCCCGCCAGCGGCTACAAGGTCGTCGGCACCAGGCCCATCCGCCACGACGGCATCGATAAAGTTATAGGCGCCGCCAAGTACGGCGCAGACATCCAGTTGACAGGTATGCTGCACGGCAAGGTCCTGCGCAGCCCCTACGCCCACGCCCGTATCCGCAACATCGACACCGCCCGGGCCGAGGCCCTTCCCGGCGTGCTGGCCGTGCTGACGGCTAAGGACTTTCCCATAATCCAGGACCAGATTATCGATCTCGCCGAGACCCAGGGAAACATACGTCTGATGGCCGAACACGTGATGGCCCACGAGAAGGCGCTGTACCAGGGGCACGCCGTGGCAGCCGTGGCTGCCACCAGCCCGCACATCGCCGAGCAGGCGTTGGCCCTGATCGACATCGACTACGAAGTGCTTGAACCTGTTCTTTCACTGGAGCAGGCCATGCGGCCCGATGCGCCCGTCATCCACGAGACCCTGTCTACCCACTTCAAACAGGAGCGTTTTGCCCGTGGGGAGGACACCGGGACAAGGGGCAACATCGCCAGCCATATCCAGCACAAGCTGGGCGACGTGGAAAAAGGCTTCCGCGAGGCCGATGTGGTGCTGGAGCGGGAATACACCACCGGCACTGTGCACCAGGGCTACATTGAACCCCATGCCTCAACCGCCACATGGTCCGGCGACGGCCGTCTGACCGTCTGGACCTGCACCCAGGGCTCTTTCGCCATCCGCAGTTCGACCGCGGCCATCTGCGCCATACCCGAAGACATGGTGAGGGTGATCCCCACTGAAATCGGCGGCGGCTTCGGCGCCAAGATTACCACCTACCTCGAGCCCCTGGCGGCCATCCTGTCGAAGAAGACTGGCCGTCCGGTCAAGCTGGTGATGAGCCGCAAGGACGTGTTCGAGGGTACCGGCCCCACCTCCGCCACCACTTTGAAGACCAAGATAGGTGCAACCAAGGACGGAAAGATAACCGCGATCCAGTCCTGGATGGCCTTCGAGGCCGGTGCCTTCCCTGGCTCGCCGGTGGGAGGAGGTACCCTCTGCGCCACGGGCCCTTACAACATCGAGAACCTGCTCATCGACGGTTACGACGTGGTGGTCAACAAGCAGAAGGTGCAGGCCTACCGTGCGCCCGGCCAGCCTCAGGGTGCCTTCGCCATAGAGCCAATCATCGACGAACTGGCCCAGGAACTGGGCATTGACGCGATGGACTTGCGCCTGAAGAACGTCGCCAAGGAAGGCGACCGTATGCCCAACGGCGTGGCCCATCCCCGCTTCGGCGTCAAAGAAATGGAAGAGGCCATGCGGGACCACGACCACTACAACGCGCCGCTGGGTGAGCCGGGGTCACCGTCGGCTCTCCGGGGTCGCGGTGCCGCCGTAGGCTATCGCTGGCAGGCCGGACAGATGTCCGCGGCCACCATCATCGTAAACAGCAACGGTACTATCAACCTGGTCACCGGCTCGGTCGACATCGGTGGCACCCGCACCGCCGTGGCGATGCAGGCCGCCGAAGTGCTGGGCATCGCCGCCGAGGACGTGATTCCCACTGTGGTCGACACAGACACCATCGGCTACACCGCTGTAACCGGCGGCAGCCGAACCGCCTTCGACACCGGCCTGGCCGCAATCCAGGCTGCCGAGGATATCAAGAGGCAGATGGCGACCCGTGCCTCGGCCATCTGGGAAGTCCAGGAAGATGATGTGTCCTTCGAGGACGGATCATTCGTCTGTAGGGTCAACCCCGAGGACCGGTTCACCTTCAAGGAACTGGCCGGCCGCATGATGCGCACCGGCGGGCCGATCACGACATCGGTGTCAGCGGTTTCCACCGGCGTCGGACCGATCATCGCCGGCAATATCTTCGACGTCGAGGTCGATTCCGAGACCGGCAAGGTGGACGTGGTCCGCTGTACCGCGTTCATGGACGTGGGTACTGCCGTGCATCCCAGCTACGTCGAGGGTCAGATCCAGGGCGGCACGGTGCAGGGAATCGGCTGGGCGCTGAACGAGGAATACTCCTACAACGACCAGGGAGTAATGCTCAACTCCAGCTTCCTTGACTACCGCATGCCCACCAGCCTGGACGTTCCCATGATCGAAACGGTCATGGTCGAGGTCCCCAACCCGCGCCACCCCTTCGGTCTGCGCGGCGTCGGCGAGGCCCCGATCATTCCTCCCCTGGGCGCCATCGCCAACGCGGTCTCCAAAGCTATCGGCGTTCGAATCAATAAGCTGCCCATTACCCCGGCGGACGTCCTGGAGGCCATAGCCAGCAAGGGCGAGTAGGAACTCTTTAACATAACTAGGTCTGACCAACGGGCCCCGCAATCGTGGGGCCCGTTTTGCTTTCTTCCGGTTGCCCGAGCAGCCTTGGCGGAATGGGCCGCTGGCTACAATGGTAGGATTCACCATTCTTTTCGCGCCTTTCGGCGCGAGGACCGCGTCGCCCCGACCGGCACGCCAGGAATGTCCACGCGAATATGACGACCGCTCCCCGAACATTCGGCCGTTCAGCCTCCATTCTTTCCGTCCTGGGCAATCGGGATTTCCGGTTTCTCTGGCTGGCCGGCGGCGCCGACAACTCCGGCCGTTGGATGGAAGCGGTGGTCATGGCGCTCCTGATGCTGGACCTCGGTGGCTCCGCTCTCCAGGTGGCTCTGCTCTTCGCCTTCCGCTGGACGCCCATGCTGCTGTTCGCACTGGTTTCCGGAATGGCGGCAGATCGGGCCAATCGCCGCCTAGTAATGATCGTGGCTCGCGGAGTGTCTGTTGCCGTGACCGCCATCCTGTTGGTCTTGGTGGCCAGCAACGGAGCGAGGCCCGAACACCTATTCGTCGCCTCCCTGCTCTTGGGTTGGCTGTACGTGCTGGAGTTCCCCTCAAGGCGATCGTTCATCTACGAGCTCGTGGGAAGCCGGGAGTTGGTGGGCGCAATGTCCTTGGAGACTATCACCACCACTATCGGGAGACTGCTGGGGCCACTGGCAGCGGGAGTCATAGTCGGTCAGGCCGGCTTCACCACCGCCTTCGCCACCCTGCTGGGGCTCTACAGCCTTGCCTTCGTCTTTGTCCTGCTCGTCAGGACGCGACTCCCCCCGAGGGCCAGTGGGCCGTTTGCTCTTATGGAGACCGCTAGGACCGGATTCAGATACGCTTTCAGAAATCCGGTAGTCCGGGCTGTGTTGATGGGTACCATCATATTCAACGCCCTCGCCTTCAGCGTGGAATCGTTGTTCCCAGTGGTAGCTACAGAGCACCTCGAAGTTGGTCCCGAACTCACCGGCGTGCTGATTTCGGCTCAGTCATTCGGTACTCTTGGCGCGGCGCTGGCCATTGGCCTCGTCCCCAACTTGCGCTATCACGGCAGGGTCTTCTGCTTCGGGATGGCGATACAGCTTGTGAGCCTTATAGGGTTCGCACTGTCCCCGTGGTATTCGGTATCCTTCATGTTGTTGCTGGTATCCGGTCTGGGAGCAGCAGGGTTCAGCACGATGCAGAGCACCATAATCATGCTCTCGTCGCCGCCGGAGATTCGGGGCGCAGCGTTGGGAGTCCTAGGGCAGTGCATTGGTGTCGCCGCAGTGGGGGGTGTGATAGTCGGCTTCGTTGCCGATTACTTGAGCGCCAACGAGGCTGTCGCATTGAGCACTGGCCTTGGTCTCCTGTTGATCATTCCGGTAATGATATTCACGCCACTGGTGAAGAGGCCGATTTCTCCGGCCGAGGAGTGAGAGGACTGAGCAGGGTAGCGGTGCCAGGAAGCTCCTACAGTGCCCCCTCAGCCTCCAGCGATTCCAGTTCCTCCGGCGTCAGACCGCCGATGCTGCAGAGGATTTCGCGGTTGTGCTGGCCCAGCGTCGGCGGGGTTTCGGTGGGTATGTCGACGCACCCGGTTAGGCGCACCGGCGTACGCGGCGAGCGAAACATCCCGCCCAGCGTGTCGCCGGTGTCCACGTACATCTGCCGGCTCTCAAGGTGCGGACAGTGAGCCAACTCCTCCATGGTCTGCGCCATCCCCATGGAGAATCCCAACTCCACCAGCTTTTCCGCTATTTCCAGCTTGCTCAGGTTGACCGACCATTGCTCGATTGCAGGAACAAACTCGTTGACGAAAAAATCTCCTCCCAGTTCGCCGCCCAAGAAACGCTGGTCCCCGGCAAGGTCGTCCCTGCCGATCGTCTGCCACAGCGACCGCAGTCTCTCCTCGGACCGCGCCCCGGCCAAAACCACGTAGCCGTCCTTGGCGCGGAACGTGACTCCGGCGGTTGCCATTCGGTCGTGGGAGCGCATCGGCGCCTCCCTTGTCGCGTGATAGTGGTTCATATTGCTCTCTATATGCGAGACCAGGCACTCGTACATAGCCACGTCTATGTGCTGGCCCCGACCTGTCTTGCGGCGCGTCTCGAGGGCCAGCACGATGCTGAGCGCGGCCCACAACCCCGGGATAGAATCGCCGATGTTGTCCCCCACTGCTTGGGGGCGACCGTCCGGGTCCCCGGTCATTTCCATCCAGCCGGCCATTGCCTGGATTGCCATGTTGTTAGCCGGCCAGTTGGAGTATGGACCGTTCAATCCCTCGCTGTCCCCGTAACCAGTGATGCTGGCGTAGATCAGGCCTGGATTGATCTCGCATAGGCGGTCGTACCCCAATCCCAACCGCGCGAATGCCCCTGAGCCCCAGTTATCCACCAGCACGTCGGACACTGCTACGAGGCTTTCGAAGGCCTGCTTGCACCGTGGATGGCGCAGGTCGATGCTCACGCTCTTCTTGTTTCGATTCACTCCCAGGAACCGCGAGCTCATCCGGTTGCCGTTGTCGTCGGTGATAAAGGGCGTTCTCCCCCGCGCGATGTCGCCGGTTCGAGGCCGCTCGATCTTGATCACCTCCGCGCCCATGTCGGCCAGTATCAGCGAGCAGAACGGCCCGGCCACGATGTGCGTCGCGTCCAGTACCCGTAAGCCTTCCAGTGGTAGCGGCAGGCCCGTCGGCATACTGAGGGGAAACTGTGCAGGGATGGTCATGGTTTTACTCCGTCGCGCCGCGCAAGTTCAGGATTTTGTGTTGGCCCGTTTGGCCTTATCATAATAGCAATCGACAAGGAGGGTATGAGATGCATGCTAAAGGAGTTTCCCACATAGCGGTGTGTGTAGCCGACCTTGACCGCTCCCTGCATTTCTATCGCGATCTGCTAGGCCTGACCGTCAGGCTGCACACGACTCAGGCGATGGCCCAGAGGCCGGGCGCTGAGTCGGCGGAGATGTACCATCGACCGCGAGAGTCGCGCACTGTCGCCAACGTGTGGTTTGACGATCCAGACACCTCACAGCCGTTTCTGGTGTTGACCTCACACCCTGGTAGCGCGGTCGAAGGAGAGCCCATAAAGCTGGACCAAATTGGAATCAGTCACATCTCCTTCGCAGTGGAAGACGTTCGCGCGTACGCTGAGGAGTTGGTGTCCAAGGGCGTTCCCTTGGCAGGGAACCTTGAAGATTTCACCGACGCCGAGGGTGCGATGCGCACCTTCTTCGTTTACGATCCGGACGGTATTCTGGTGCAGTTCGACCAGGACTTGCGCAGGTAAGCCCCGCTTATCCAGGCAGCCCGTAACTGCCCAGCAGGCCGTCAACCATGCCAGTGGCCCTGTCCCAATCGTAGGTCCGGTAGGAATTGTTTCGCACCACGTAACCGGCGCCGGCGTAAAACAATTCGAACTGGATATGTCGGGAAGCGAACTCGGAGCCGATGGCGTCCCACGCCAGCTTGAAGAGTTTGACCCGTTCCTGTGTCTCCGGCCCGACGGCGCTCTGACTGCGGGCGATGTAGTCCGCTATCTCAGGGTTCCCAAAGTCCTTGACGGACGAGGGCAACATAATCGGGCTGCCCCCGGCCAGTTCGCGCAAAGTGTCCATGATCTGCGGATACATCTCCTGGGCAATCACCTGCGCCGAGTAAAGGGGGTGACGATCAGGAACGAAGTACGGCCCTACGTATCGCCCCGCCGCCTCCATTCCCTTGACCAGGTTTTCGATCACCCCGGCCTGCGCCGCCAGCTTGCCCAGCGTTTCCACCACCTGCGGGATGCGGGTCAGGCCGTTGGCGTCTGCCATCCTTCGGGCCAGCCCGACCAGGAAGCGCAGTTTCACCATCACCCTGACCTGTGACTGGTAGTTCTGAAAGATGTGGGTTGGCGCCTCGTGAAACTGGTCCCGGCAGAGCCCAATGTCGCGATGGATGAAGACCCGCTCCCAAGGCACCTTGACCTCGTCGAAGTAGAGAACGGCGTCGTTTTCGTCCAGGCTGAAGGAGAGAGGGTTGTCGAACTGGCTTTGCGCCCACGCCTCGTAGGACTTGCGCGAAAGTACCTTCAGCCCCGGCGTGCTCATTGGAAGGGCCACCGAAAAGGCATGCTTTTCGGCCGCGGGCGTCAGTGGCTGGATGGTGGTGCACAGCACCTCGTCCGCTAGAATGCTGCTCGTTCCCAGCGTCTTCGCGCCCCTGATCGTCACGCCGGTCGAGTCCTCGTCGCAGATGCCCGCAACCAGGAACTCGTCGTGCTCACCTGTCCACCCCTGCGGGTTGGTTATGGTGTAGGTGACGAACAGGTCGTTGTCGCGCACGTACCGGTAGTAGTCGGACAGCGCTTTCGCCCGCTCCTCGCCGTGCGCCTTGAACAGGTCGAGCCGCATCATCATTCCGGCCAGCGACGAGGCCACGTGGTCAGGGGATCGCCCCATGTACCCGTAGGTGCACTCTGCCCACGCCTCCATGGCCTTGCGCCGGGTAACCAGCTCGTCGTATGACTCGGGCAGTTGCCAGCTCCGGTTGACCCGCTCTCCGCTGGTGGGCGACTGGAAGGTCATCGCCTCCAGGTTTTCAGGAGCGGCCTGAAAATCGTATAGGCCAGCTGTGGTTCGCACAGCGTTGCGGTAAGCCGGATGGTCCACCACGTCCGGCACCAGTTCGCCGTCCAAGAACACCTGCCGCCCGTCGTGCAGGCTCTCCATGTATTGCTGCCCCGTCCTGACCATAGCAAGCTCACCGCCCGTTTTGGACTCGGAATGTGCCGGAATGGCAAAGCGATGCCAATGATAGCATCGTGCGCACAGCGTTCCAATTCGGTTCATCCTGCATCCAGGGCAATCGCGTCTTAAACGCCGGAGGCCCTATGAGTCGTCATTCCCGCGCAGGCGGGAATCCAAACCCCCGTCTACCCTCGCACCCGGAACCGAAGCAGGCACTGCCACTCCCATCTCCACCGCCATTCAGACCAATTTTGTGTGCTGAGTAATAAGACGCGATTGCCCTGATCCTGCATCGTATCGTCCTCTGTGCTCAGGCCGTGGCAGAACCATCCCGCAATTTGCTGACAGAAGGCCCTTGCCAAGCCTCATGACACTTGCGTAACCTGATCTTGCGAGTACAACCCGTAGGACGCCCTTGGCAGCGGTCTGGCAACCCGCCGGGTGACTGAATTTTCGGAAATGGCTGCCGGTGGCAGGGTATGGCAGGGAAATCAAGAATTTTCAAGAGCCGCTAAGAGAAAATCACCGAAGTTCAGGCAAGGGTGCACCGTGATCCCGGCCAAGCCTATACCTGCGGAATTTGCTGATGACCCTCTGGGCAATGTGGCCGTGAATGGGGAAGAGAAGGAATCATTTTCATGGCAACTGGGAACGGCAACTTGTCAACTCGCCTGCCTCCTGCACGACCCGGATAGTGGCAGATACAAGGAAATGTCAGCGAATGTCAGGAAATGACAGGAATTTCGATACCCCTGACACTGCCCGCGATGGCCCTGCCCCGCTGGGCAATGGCTCCCTCACTGTCCCCTGTTTGCTATAATCGTGGCTGATTCCGGTTACTAAGCGGAGTGGCCTATGCGTCTGATCTCTTGGAACGTCAACGGCATTCGGGCGGTGCATAAAAAAGGGTTCCTGGAGTGGTTAGAGTCCGAGCAGCCCGACGTGCTGTGCATCCAGGAGACCAAGGCCCACGAAATCCAGTTGCCCGCGGCCCTCAAGGATGTTGATGGCTACCGGGCGTGGTTTACCCAGCCGGAGCGCAAGGGCTATAGCGGCGTTGCCCTGTACACCCGCCAGGAGCCGCGCAGTGTCAGTTTTGGCCTTGGCGTCGAGCGTTTCGACACGGAGGGCCGCACCGTAGTCGCCGACTTTGACGACTTCGTGTTCCTCGGCATCTATTTCCCAAACGGCAAGCGTTCCAAGGATCGTCTGCTCTACAAGATGGAGTTCTACGACTCTTTCCTGGAATACGTCGACAACCTCAGGAAAGAGGGACGCAACGTCGTGGTGTGTGGCGACGTCAACACCGCCCACAAGGAAATCGACCTTGCCCGCCCCAAGGAAAACGAGAAAATATCCGGCTTCCTGCCCGAGGAGCGTGCCTGGATGGACACGTTCCTCGATCATGGCTACGTCGACACTTTCCGCCAGTTTAACCAGGAACCCGGCAACTATAGCTGGTGGGACCAGATGACCCGGGCACGGGACCGGAACGTCGGCTGGCGCATCGACTACTTCTTCGCCGACACCGACTTCGCCACAAATCTCACCGATGCCTTCATCTTGCCCGACGTAATGGGTTCCGACCACTGCCCCGTAGGAATCGAAATCTCCTGAGCGAACTCAGCCGGGCTTCAAGCGCCGAATCAACCGGAGGAAGGGCCGTCATGAAAGACACAGTGGAAGTATTTTTCCATTCCCAGCAGCCCTATACCCACCTGAACGAAGAGGACATCGCACAGTTCAAGTCCGGTCGGCTTGATTTCCCCAACACCTACTTCGACCCGGAAAAAGCCCATCAACTGTACAACCAGTACCACGAGCAATACGCAATGGCCGACGAGGCAGGCCTCGACGGCATCATGACCAACGAGCACCATTCGTCGTATTGGAACATGAAGCCCTCGGCCAACATAGATGCGGCGGTCATCAGCCGCATCACCAACCGGGTGAGAATCGCCATTCTCGGTAACATCATTCCCATCAATGAGCCAGTGCGCATGGCCGAGGAACTGGCCATGCTCGACTGCTTCTCTAACGGCCGGCTCATCTCGGGGTTCGTCCGCGGCGGTGCGGTAGAAACGCTCCAGGCAGGAATCGACCCGACAGAGAACCGGGACCGTTTCGAGGAAGCCCACGACCTGATTATCAAGTGCTGGACAGAACCCGGCCCCTTCCGTTTCGAGGGCCGGTACTATCACCACCGCGTGGTCAATCCGTGGGTGCTGCCGGTGCAGAAGCCCCACCCACCCGTCTGGTTCCCCGGCGGCAGTAGCCCTGAGAGTGTGGTCTGGGCGGCCAGCCATCAGTACGCCTACATGAACCTGGGTGCCCTTATAGGCCTGACCAAGGAGCTGAAACAGGTCTACATTGATACGGCCAAGGAAGTCGGCTTCACACCCGGCCCCGAGCACTTCGGATACCAGGTACGGGCGCTGGTGGCGGACACCGACGAAAAAGCGCAGGAGTTGGGCCGCGGATTCCTGTGGGCCGGTCAGCACCGTATGCGCGGTCCCGCGGAGCACGTAGACCCGCCCGGGTACCAGTCGCCCACGGCCAGCCGCCTCGCGGCCCGGCGTATCGGCGGCGGTGGCGGCCCGCCCATGGGCTATGAGGATCTGCAGCAGGTGGGGGCCATAATCGTGGGCAGCCCCGAAACTGTCACTAGGAGGCTGTCCGAGACCATCGGGCAACTCAATCCCGGCTATATGATCCTCATCGGCAGCGACGGCAACATCCCGCACAAGGACGTAATGAGATCTGTGGAGTTGCTGGGCAAGGAAGTGGTACCGGCCCTCCACGAAATTCAGCTTGCTCCGTACGAATAGCGAGACCATGGAACCAAATGGTCTAGGTATAATTGAACCGAGTACGGTAATGCACAGGCGAGGAAGAGATGAGCAGAGTATCGCAGGCGGCCGAGGCGCTGCTGGAGCAATTCCGGAACAAGGAGAAGTATCTGCTCGAGGGAGACTTGCTGCCCGAGAGCATCAACGAAGCTTATGAGGTCCAGGATTCATACCAGGGCGCGCTGGCCAAGGACTTTGGTGCGGTAGCAGGATACAAAATCGCTTATACCACTGCCGCACTGCAGCAGTCCTCGGGAATCAGCGAGCCGGTGGCCGGTGTGATCCTCGCCAAGAACGTGCGGCACTCCCCTGCCAAGCTGAACTCTGCAGATTTCCTCCAGCCGGGCATTGAGTGCGAGGTCGGCGTCCGGCTTGGCCGTGACCTGCCTGCGTCAGACGCTCCCTACGACAGGGACGGTGTCTCTGATGCGGTCGAAGCGGTGATGACAGCCTTCGAAGTCATAGACAATCGTCGCACTCAGGGTCAGGACACCCAGACGCAGCTCTTGACCACAATCTCGTCCAACATCCTGAACGCTGGTGTCGTGCTGGGTGAGGCGGTGAACGACTGGCGGGGCATTCATCTGGCCGGCTGCCGGGGCTACATGGAAATCAACGGCGAATTGGTGGGAGAAGGGGTGGGCTCCGACGTAATGGGGCACCCGCTGGAGCCTCTGGCCTGGCTGGCCAATGCCCTGGCGGCCCACGGCAAGGAACTTAAGGCAGGTATGGTGGTGATCACCGGCAGTATCGTTTCGCCCAAGTGGCTCCAGGCTGGTGATTCCGCCCTGATCGAAATCGAGGGATTGGGCAAAGCCGAACTTAGCGTTGCTTAAACTCCTATTGAAGATGCTTCGGGCCGCTTGTATGGATGACATCGGCCCACTGGATGCGGTGAGGTAACACGTAGTGACTGTCGCTTGCGGCGCAGGAGCGCCGACGGAAACGCGGATGGACCCCAAGGGTCTAGATCGCATCAAGGACCTGTTTTTCGAACAGATAGAGTCGAGCCTCCACCCAGGGGCCGCTTTGGCCGTTTACCATCACGGTGAACTGGTGCTGGACCTCTATGGTGGCCTCGCCGATCAGACTACAGGCCGTCCCGTGGACGAGAGCACCATGTTCGTCCTCTATTCTTCCACCAAGCCGGTGACGGCCGCCTGCCTCCACATCCTCTGGGAGCGCGGCAGGCTCCGGTGGGAGGACCGCGTCGCGGACCACTGGCCCGAGTTCGCCCAGTCCGGCAAGGAAGAGGTGACCATCGGACAGGTCCTGACCCATCGTGGGGGGTTTCCTGACAGCCCTAGCCACATGACGTGGGACCGCTGGAGCGACTGGAATGCTGCTGTAAAAGCCATGGAGGATCTCCGTCCCGATTATCCTCCAGGGCGAGTCATCGCCTACCATCCGCGCAACTTCGGCTGGGTCATTGGCGAACTGGTCCGGCGAATCGACGGCCGCCCCATCAACCGCTTTGTCCGAGAGGAAATCACCCGCCCCTTGGGCATCAACGACCTGTACATCGGACTGCCAGAGTGGCTGCTGGACCGCGTATCCAGGCTGCACGCCATGGAGGACTGCGACCGCCGCAGCCAGGTCGACCTGTACAATCGCCCCGAGGTGCACCGTACCGTGCAGCCTGCGGGAGGAGGCATTTCTACTGCCCGGGGCCTGGCGCGGTTCTTTGCCATGATGCAGCTCGGTGGCACTCTCGACGGTGCGACCATAATGCAGCCGGAAACAGTGCAAGAGGTCATCTCGCCCCACTCCGAAGGTATCGACCATTCGCTGAATCGACGCGTAATCCGTGGGATGGGACTTTCGCTGGCCGACCCGCGTACCGGCGATCCTGAAAAGCTGGATCCTCACACCTTCGGTCACGCGGGCTCGGGCACGTCGGTTGGCTGGGCCAACCCCGACACCGGTCTGGCGGTGGCTTACATAACCAACGGCTTCCGCGCCGAAATCAGCAACACACCTAGGTTAGCGGCCATTTCCCAGGCCGTAACCGACGCCTGCCTTTAGGCATTCGCCCAGCCCATAGAACTTGGCTACTCGACTAAGTCGGAGTAGCCAATCCACCACTGCCCTTCGATCTTGCGGAACACCATCAGCACGCGGCGGGTATCGACGGGAGTTTTGACGCTAAGGTAAGTCTCATACTCACCGTTTTCCTTCAGCGAAAGGGGCGTTTCTTCTGACACCCCCAGCTTGGCTCGGAAGAGCTTCATCCGACCTGTATCTTTCCTGATGAGCTCCTCCTCGGCCGTCCGGTAACTCTCCTCGAGCATTGGAATTGCGCGGTCGACGTCGTATTCGTTCAGAGCCTCCCAATACTCCTCGATTATGCTGAGTATGGTCGCGATATCCTCCTCGGTCGTATCGGGAGGAATGGTAGATGAGAGTTCGACGGTAGGCGTAGGTATTTCCGTGGGCTCGGCAACCCTAACAACAGATACCGGAATCGAACTGGTTGCTATGGGGAAAGTGCCTGCGGATTCGGTCATTGGAGAGCCCGGACTTGGCACGGTAGGCGTAGGCGGAAGGCTTGTGGCCGTTGCCTGAAGGGTTGGAAGGGGTTGTGAGGACGCGGGTACCGGCCTGCCTGCAGCGGCCGCCAGGGAGTTGCCTGAGGTAGGCGCAGGTTCGCCCCCGCAGGCTGCGAGGAGTGCGAGGACTGGGAGGACTGGGAGGACTGGGAGTATAGTCAGTAGGACTAGTTCGTTTCTCAGCAAGAGTTCGAATCCCCTCCCGGACCGGAGCAAGCCCTACCCCGATCATTGCACGCCGCCGCCCCGTACTCTATTCTAAAAGCGCGTCGGGCGGCCTGCCGCCCAATCCGGCTGAGCCAAGGAGTATTTGATATGGCGGGTCCCAAGGAAGCGTACACAATTGAACTGAATCCGGACCAGATGGCCTTCATCAGGCAGGCCAAGGAGAAGTTCAATCTCTCCAGCGAAGACAAAGCGATGCGCGTAGTGCTCGACTACCTCATCACCAGCCCGGACATACATGCGACGGTGTTTTCCGAACCGCGTTGCCTGCGCTGCGAATAGTAATATTCTTAGGGGCGGGTAAAAACCCGCCCGCTTCCTTTCAAACCTGCTGACTCCATTTCCTCGCCTGGTGGACGAGGGATAATCCATTTAACCTAGTTGCTGCACTGCCTCAAGAGCCAGCCTGTAGCCGTAGATCCCACATCCGTACACCGCCCCCTTGCACACCGGTAAGACCTGAGAGACGGTTCCTCTTGAAGTTGGGTTTGACACGTGTACCTCGAAAACTGGGAACTTGACCTGCGTAATGGCGCTTCGCAGAGGGCCTGCCACCGTGGTGTAGCCCGCCGGGTTTATGAGGCACGCGTCGAAGTCTCGATCATGAGCGTCGTAAAGCGCGTTAACCACCTCGCCCTCGATGTTCGAGTGGAACAGCTCTACGTCGATGCCCAGACCCTCGGCGTAACCCTTGATCTGCTCGTCGATTTCCTCTAAGGTCGCTGATCCAAAAATCTCGACCTGCGATTTGCCGCGCATGTTCATTCCTGCGCCCTGGATCACCAGCACCTTGCTCATACCGTCTGCTCCTCTGTTAAAACTCGGCGTTACTCGGCACCCGGGCCGGTGTATTGCGGTCCCCCAGCAACTGGTTCGTTCGGCACTTCGTTGATGTAGCCTGCAAGCATGATATCCAACTGCAGCATGAGCATTTTGTTCCACGCCTCTGCTGCCCTGATGGCTAGCCCCTGATCCTTAAGTTCCCGCCTCAGCAGGTCGGTGACCGCAGCTTGGATGTACCCGATTGTCCCGATCATGAATCGGGCCGG
The DNA here is from genome assembly GCA_965215675.1 of Dehalococcoidia bacterium. GTDB lineage: Bacteria > Chloroflexota > Dehalococcoidia > Lucifugimonadales > UBA3495 > VXOI01. Next base: position 2,429,641 of record OZ244112.1, read on the forward strand.
CACCGACCCAAGGTGGGCACGGTGCAGTGGCGGGTGGCTGTGTACAATCCCCATTGCCAGCACTCGAATGGGGTAGTCCGTGTCCATCTGGAAGTCCACAGATCCTCGTAGCCAGCGCATCAGGCTGTGCTTGCGTCTTGTGAGCCTGTCCTCGTTGACCTCGCCGTGTTCGTCGGCGAAGAACCGGCGCGTCTCCGGAAAATCCAGGAAATTGTCATAAACTGCCGCAGTCAAATCGTCGCCGTGCTCCAAGATCAAGTCACGGGTGGACTGGATCAGCTCCAGCCCCTCTTGGTCCAGCCCGACAAACTCGGCCAGCTCCTGCATTCGCGCTGGCCAGTCGATTACCTGCGTCATTGACCACTCCGTAAACCCGCCTTTCATGTCGACGTTAACTAAGCAGACCGGGGGCGGACCAGAGTGAATATACCGCCTGGGAATCCGAGGGGCAACCGCTCAGGTGGCCGGACTCACCTCGGGCGGGGTCAGTGGCTGCCAGATCAGCGGAGTGAACACTATGGCGGGGAGCATCAGGGTCAGTCCCACCATGGCGTGCAACGATATGGTCTGCTGCAGCGACAGCAGGGATACCACGTAGCTGATCTCCAAGGCGCCCAGCAGGTTGGCTATGCCGATGCAGAAACTGAGCAACCCCATCATCTGCCCACGCATTGCCGGTGGAGACACCAGCATCATTATGCTGCTCTGCATCGTGGAAAACCCGGCCTGACCGAGACCGCTCACAAACAGCAACGCGAATGCCCCAGCATACCAAGGCGACCATACGTATGCCGACGACGCCAGCAAAACGACAATAGAACCGTAGGTGAAGTACCGGCCGTGGTACCTCACTCTTCGCGTCGACGCGACCACACCTGCGCCAACAAGATGGCCGAACCCGTCAGCCGCAACCAGCGCGCCCACCAGCGCGGGGCCAACTCCCAGCAGTTCCTGTCCAACTGCTGGAATAAACTGTTGAAGAGGGAATGCCAAGGCATTCATCACTATGGTTATTGACAGCATCCCGACCAGCATCCGGCTCTTCCAAGCAAAGCCAAAGGAGTCACTGAGGCCCTGCCAAATAGGAGGCATGGCTGCACGTAGCCCGGTCTCGGGAATTCGAAGCCTAGAGATCAGCAACAGATTGTCGAGGTGGACGAACAACAGGAACATATACGCAACCGGGTACCCCGAAAACTGGATGAGCAGGCCGCCGATCACCGGGCCAATCATCTTCCCCACGTTCTGGGAGATCACGTCCAGTGACATCGCATTGACCAGCCGGTCGCGCCCAACGATGTCGAATATGCCCGTCCGTCTGGATGGGTCCTCAATTGCCTTAGTAGTTCCCTGGATGAAGGCCGCCACGAATATGTGCCATGTCTGGAGGGAGTCCAAGCCGTACAGCATCAACCCCAGCATGGCCCCGGTGGTGGCTATGTTTGCTGCTTGGACCAGCAACATTACACGCTGCCGGGGAAATCGGTCAGCAATGTAGCCGGCCATAGACGACACAAATGGCCGGGGAAGGTTATTGAACACCCAGAGCAGCATCAATTGGGCGGGGGAGTGGGTAATCTCGAGGATCAACAGGCTGAAAGCCAGAATTTCGTAGCGCCTTCCGAATTCAGCAAGGATCCCCACGGACCAGATGACGCGAAAGTCCCGCTCTCGCATCAACTCCACTGCTGTTCCGCGAACGCCCGAGTTCGGCCTCATCAATGCTCCACAGCTATTCTCCGCGCTGACTCGAATGCCAGGTTCGGCGGGAACCTCAGTATTCTAACGCCAATTCTCCGAATGTCAGGATCGGGGCTGACAAATCGTACTTCGAAAAACCCGTTACTTGAAATATCGGTTTCGGGCCGGGACATACTTGCTGCTTGCTCCGAGGCCCTCTTTCATCCGAAATGCCTTGACAGTAGAAGTAGCGACCGCTACTTTATGTTCTACATTGGTTGCCGATGTACGAGTGTAGCTTGGCCGATCTCACACAGACAGCCGACCCCGCACTGGACCCTGCCCCCTCAGAAGGCCCCAACACTTGGGACTTCCTGCCCGGTGCCCTTCCGCGCCCCCTCATCATTGCCCACCGCGGTGACGCCTCCAAAGCCCCCGAGAATACGCTTCCAGCCTTCCAGAAAGCGTACGAGAGTGGGGCGGACGGTATAGAGCTCGACGTTCGCCTCACGCGTGACAACCAGTTGGTGGTGTTTCACGACCGCAGCCTGAAGCGCATCGCTGGTGTCAACGGTCTCGTTACTAATGCGAGCCTTGATGAGATCCGTGTGTTGGACGTTGGGGAGTGGTTTAGTCCAGAGTACCGCGGAGCGCAAACGCCGACTCTCGACGAGGTCTTCGAGATGCTACCTCAGGACTTCCTCGTCAACGTTGAAATGAAGGCGGTCATTGACCGCATGCGTCTCATCGCACACCGGGTTGCCGATGTCGTTCGCCGGCATCAGCGTCTGAATAGTACCCTTGTAGCCAGCTTCAACCCAATTTCCCTCTGGGAATTGCGAAAAATCGACCCAGGTATTTTGCGCGGCTACATCTGGTCCCGCCGCCATCCTCCCCCTATTCGCTCCCGCTGCTTCAATTGCCTGGTCAGGGCCCACTGGTACGACCCCGCCAACGATAGCTACAACCCGCGGCTTATGCAAAAGATGAGGAAACGGGGCGTTCGCACACTCGCGTGGGACGTGGACTTCGGTGGGGATCTGTCGCGGATGGCCGGAGCCAGGCTGGACGCGGTTGTTACGGACAACCTTGACCGACTCTTGCAACAGAAAGCAATGCTTGATAAAATAGCATTGGCCTAATGTGCAATTTCGGAAACCGGCTTGTTAGTTGATGTCGGTTTTGGCCAGGCTTTCGGTCCGGTTGGTCCATGTAGGGTTCTGCAGTCCGGCGACCGGCTTATTGGCTGTTGAGGTCCGGATTCAGGAGGGCTTGTTGTGGCCGTGATAGATGACATTAAAGCCAGGCTGGATATTCTGGACGTTGTGGGGCAGCGGGTTCAACTGCAACGGTCCGGGCGGAGCCACAAGGGCAATTGCCCCTTCCACCAAGAGCGCACCCCGTCTTTCCACGTCTTCCCTGACCGGCAGTCATGGCGATGCTTCGGTGCCTGCGCCACCGGCGGCGACGCAATTAACTTCGTTATGAAGGCCGAAAACCTCGAGTTCGGCGAGGCTATCAGGCAACTGGCGCGACAGGTCGGCGTCCAGTTGTCGGATGGAAGGAACTCTCGCTCTGATCATCCGGCCTTCCGGATCAATGAGGCGGCCTGCGCGTTTTTCCAGCGTACCCTCGCATCCACCCAGGGGGCAGACGCTAGGTCCTATATGGAGCGCCGTGGCCTCGATCGGGCCGCGTCTGAGGCGTTCCAGCTCGGATTGGCCCCCGAAGATGGGGAGTCGCTCCGCACTCACCTCTTGCGTGAGGGGTTCGATGCGGCCCAGTTGGTGGCTGCGGGGATTGTCAGAGAGGGAGATGACGGCCAGCAGCGGGACCTGTTTCGGGGAAGGCTCATCATTCCGATAAGGGAGGCAGAGGGGCGGCTGGCAGGATTCGGAGGCAGGGCCCTCGACGATTCGCAGCCCAAGTACCTCAATTCTCCACAGAGCGAGGTGTTCGACAAGAGCCGCATCCTCTACGCATTGGACCGGGCGCGGGACAGCATCAGGAGAGACGGCGCGGTCATAGTTGAGGGCTACATGGACGCGATCGCCGCGCATCAGGCAGGTTTTCAGAATGTGGTTGCCTCCATGGGGACCGCCCTGACCGAACCGCAGGTAAACACCATCAGGCGGCTCACCGACCGCGTGACCATGGCCCTTGACCAGGACGCGGCAGGCCAGCAGGCAACCCTCCGTAGCCTTGAGTCCTCTTGGCGAATTTACCATAGCAGGGTTGCAGGCCGTTCCGGGGACACCACGGTGCTGCAGCGACAGGAGAATCCCGAGATCCGGATTGCCACCCTGCCGCCTGGGCAGGACCCAGATGAAGTTATACGGCGCTCTCCCTCAGAATGGAAAGAGTTGGTGGAGAATGCCAGGCCATTGCTGGAATTCGTGATCTCCACCATGTCTGCAAGTGTAGACACTTCGTTGGCACGGGGTAAGGCCGCCATCGCCAACCAGGTATCACGACTGATCTTTACGGTTCAGGACGGGCCGCAGCAAGACCAGTATTTCCGGATGCTGGCCGAAAAATTGGAGGTACCACTGGACACTCTGCGGGCCAGCGTCAGCAGGCCCGCTCAGGAACGGCGGCCGAGGAGTTCTTCTGCCGGACAGGCGCCCACCGAATCGGGTGAGGCAGTAACGGCGTCGCCTTTCGCCCGCCTGGACCACGATCCGTTGGAGGAGTACTGCCTCTCCCTATTGCTGCGGCATCCCGACCTGGGTGAATATGCCCAACCTCTTACCGAGGACATGTTTCTGCGGGCGGAGAATCGTGAGATTTTCAGCCGACTCCTGTTGGATGCTGCCTCGCTAACCGAACAAGAGGAGATCGAGGAAATTCATTCAAGAGCGGAGGAATTTAACGATGGGCCGCTTGGAATTCGTGAACAGCTCGAGTCATTGAAGGCAAGGACACTCCCACCAATGGATCTCTTGAAGCGGAGACGAGCTCTCGGAGATGTGGTGGCCCGCCTAGAAGAGCGCAATCTCCGACAGCAGAAAAAGGATGAGTACGATCGGTTCGTCGATTCACCCGAAGGATTGAACGATGAGGACCATAGAACTGCAGTGGCCCTCAACGAGAGGCTGAAAAGAAATCAGGAGACGAGATCGGGCCTCAGGGCCAGTCATTAGAAACTCGCCAGAAGTCTCAAGCACGGCTTGTGATTCGGCGCCAGTACTTGTTTCAGATCAATTCAGTATGCGTATAACTTTCTTAGTCTATTCAAGGAGATTTCATGGTCACTCATAGAGCCAGAGAACTTAACCCTGATGATTTCTTGGAACCCGCCGCCGAGGAAGAGACCCAAGAGCGGGACCCCATCATCGATATCTTTCGCAAAGTGGACGCTGTTCAGGACGATGCCTCTGAGGATGGCGACGGGATCTCCACCCCCAGGGCGGCAGCTCTGCCAGTGCCCAGTGAGGAGGAGCAATGGGACACTCCCGACCAGGAGGGCGGAACGGAAAGCACTGATGGAGCTACTACCGAGGCTGAGGCGGAAGACACCGAACGGGAGCCGGAGGCGGCCGAGACCACGGAAGTGCTGGACGACCCCGTCCGTATGTACCTTCGCGAGATTGGTCGTGTACGCCTTCTCACCTCTGCAGACGAGCGCAAGCTCGCCCGGCAGTTGGAGGGCGGCAAACACCTCCAGGGGGTGAAGGCGGAGCTCTTGGGGGAATTGGACGATGACCCAAAACCGTGGCAGATAACGGGTCGGTTGCTTGACCGCATCTCCAACAACGAGCCTCTGATTTCCGCCATGGCCCGGGATTTCCATGACCGCCACGACGAGGCCCTCTCGCAGCTGTTGGATACACCCGAATTGAGAGACATCATAAAAACCCATTTCCCTTCGGAAGATTCTTCGGCCGCAGATGCTGCTGAGGATTACGAGGGTAACAATGGGGCTGTTGATGCCAATCCGGAAATGGGGGAAGAAGGCCTCCTCACCAATCCAACCCTGTTAGAAATACTCGAGAATCCGGAAGTAAGCGACGAGGTCAAGGCGGCGCTGAAGGATGTACAGGAAGGAGAGGAAGAAGTACTGCCGGCAGACGCCAGGCTGTTGGACATACTTAGCAACCCAGAGGTCAGCGAGGATATCAAGGCCGGGTTGCGTGAAGCGTACGGTCCTGTGCTCCAAGTGCAGGAATCGGAAGGTGGCCACGAATCGAAGGCTCCGGAGACTCCTGAGCCGGAACCGTCGGTTGAGCCGTTCAACCCGACGTTATCCGAAATCCTGGAAATGCCTGATCTGCGGGAGGCGCTGCCTCCCGAGTTGCGTCAGGCCATAAAGCAGGACGTCCTGCCGTTCAATCCTGATCTATCTCACCTCTTGGAGAACAGGGAGCGCCCATCCGGCACCAACCCCAGCCTGCTCCCTGTCAATCCTGCGCTGTCGCAGATCATGACCAACGCCCACCTTAGGGACTTCATTGACGCCGAGGTGTCGCAGGAGATGCTGGCGCGGCTGGCCGAGGACCTTGATGAACCTTCGGAGGACGTATACCGCCGGGTACTCGACCTGTCGCTCAGTTCTTGGGTGCTGGCCCAGCCGACCGTGGACGCCCTTCGGGATGCTCCGCTCACCGAGTTGGGCTCTGCGTTGGGCAACCCAGAACACTTGGCCAGGCTACAGCGGCTTGACCCTCTGCTGGGGCAGCACTACAACCGGGTGGATGCGGACAGCAGCAAGGCCCAGTCCCATCTTACCGAGGCCAACCTGCGTCTTGTGGTCAGCGTGGCCAAAAAGTATATCGGCCGCGGCATGGCCCTGCTGGATATGATTCAAGAGGGAAACATTGGCCTGATCCGCGCGGTTGAAAAATTTGATTACCGCAAGGGCTATAAGTTCAGCACCTACGCCACTTGGTGGATCAGGCAGGCCATCACCCGTTCCATCGCTGACCAGGCCCGCACCATTCGCATTCCAGTGCATATGGTCGAGACCATCAACAAGTTGATGCGCCAGCACCGTCGGTTGCTCCAGGAATACGGTCGTGAGCCGACCCCTGAGGAAATTGGGCTGGCTATGGAAATCGGGCCTGAGAAGGTCGAGGAGATTCTGAAGATCTCCCAGGAGCCAGTGTCGCTGGAGACTCCGATAGGCGAGGAGGAAGACTCCCATTTGGGGGACTTCATTGAGGATCGAAACGCCCCTGCCCCTGCGGATGCTGCATCATTCCAACTGCTCAAAGAGCAGGTGGATGAGGTGTTGCACACACTAACTGAACGGGAAGCCAGGGTATTAGTGCTGCGATTCGGCTTGGAAGATGGGCGCAGTCGTACCCTTGAAGAGGTCGGACGCGAATTCGGTGTGACTAGGGAACGAATTCGTCAGATCGAAGCCAAGGCGCTACGAAAACTGCGACACCCCACTCGATCCCGGAAACTACGGGACTTCCTTGAGTAAATTTTCTCCATCCAAGTAGGCGTTTGGACTAGAACTCTCAGTGCGATCTATGCCAAACGCCACTGGGATTGACGGTGGATTTTGCACTATGACTTTCGAGATAAGAGGCAAACAACACGAAAAATAGGTGGAATTCTACTTTACATAAATGAATACGTCATTATGTAAACAGAATTCGTAAAAATTCGCAATATTAAGAGTCGATTTTGTTGAAGATGCGCAGCGCATGACGCTATACTCACCGCAGTCGCCAGTGAGGGAGGTGGTTCCTGTGGGTGAAATGAACGTACCCAAGTGCCTAAAATGCGACGTCGGCTACTTGGTGCCGCTGTCGGATTATGGTGGTCAGGGAGCGGCGGTGCACTTCAAGGCTTGGGTTTGCGTGAATCCACCTTGCGGATTCAACATCAAGATTAGAAATGGCGACATTTACCTCAACGAACCCATTACCCCGGGCTCTATGAATGCCCCCAGGGCTCGCTGAAGGGAAACTCGCCATTCTTGGGCTGAAGAGCCTGTTTCGTGACGCCTCCGCCGCGCTCCCTGAACGCTCCGGGGAATAGCCGTGTGGTGGTGATGTGAGGTTCCCGGTCCCGGCGGGCCGCCCTGATTATGGCGGCTTACTGGGCACCGGGAGGAGGGACGCTGTGATAGCCGGATATGACTACATGATCCTTCGCGACGGGGTCAGACGATTCTGGACCCGCACGCGAATAGCTGGCGCCTCCCTGGTACTGGCCGGGGGGATTCTCATCGGGGTGGGCGGTGCCTACTACGGTTACGCTAGCAGCGCTCGCTCCGACTTGGACAAGTACAACGTGTCCGCGGCTGAACTCGTGCCGGTTCTGGTTAACCGGCAGCCCGCGCCTGCGCCCATATTGTCCATTCCCTCCATTATTCCGGAATTATCTTTATATTCCGGTTATTCCGGGTTTGACCCGTCGGCAGTTGAAAACGTCCTGCCCGATGGATTTGTCCTTATCGACTTCACCGATGAGAATGCTCTGTCCCCGGTAGCTGCGGCTACCAGCATCAGCATCCCCGACTTGGAGATTCAGGCCTCTGTGATGGAGCTGTCCATTCAGGACCTGGGCGACCGCCGGGCTTACGAGACTCCCGACTCCGCGGTGGGACACATCCCTGAAACCCTTGATGCCGGCGAAAATGGCGACGGCTGGTATTTCGGTCACATGGAGAGTCCGCTGATGGGAGAGGGTTCGGTGTTTCGCAACCTCCACCTTATACCCGAATTGCTGACCAATGGTGAGGAAGTACAGATCTTTACAGACAACGGAACGGAGCAATTCCTGTACCAAGTTACCGCTACGCGGGTTGTGCACGAGGACGACATTACTCTCGATGGAGACGGAAGTCCCAGCATTCACCTGGTATCCTGTTTCCCACGCCTGGTCTACGACCACAGACTCATCGTGGACGCTACGCTGATCGCGAGGAAGACAAGCAGCTAGAAACCGAACTACAATCTGGCAGCCAAAAGGACGGCGGTCTAACCGGGATTCTCGGTGGGGCCGCCGTTCTCTCTGTTTATCTTGAGGGAACGAAGCCTTCTGCCAGCAACCGTCACCACCTCGACGCGCAGACCCTCTTTCTCAACTATGTCTCCCACGTGGGGAATACGACCGAGGTGGTGATAGACGAAGCCACCCACTGTGTCGAAGTCGTCGCTTTCGATGCTTACCCCGAAAAGCTCCTCTACTTCCTCTGTGCTGACGCCCGCGGTCACGTAGACGGTACCATCTTCTGAGCGGGCGATCTCCGCGTCCCTTCCCCGGAAGAACTCGTCCTCGATCTCCCCGACGATTTCCTCCAGCACGTCTTCCATGGTTACGAGCCCTTCGGTGCCGCCGTATTCGTCTACGACGATCGCTATCTGTGTGCGACGTTGGCGGAATTCCTCCAGCAGCTCATCGACCCGCTTGGTTTCCGGGACGATGAAGGCGGGGCGGGTAAGCGCCCGGACGTCGCTCTGGTTCAGTGGGTCCGCAATCGCGGCCAGAAGGTCTCGGACGTAGAGGATGCCCAGCACTTCGTCTATGGTCTCGACATAGACAGGGAGACGGCTATGGCCGTATTCGACGATGGTGGAAACGGCAACGCCCAGGGACACTCCGGCCTCGATGGCCACCATGTCCAATCGAGGGACCATCAGCTCCCTGACCGTGGTGTAGTCGAGCTCTATGATTGACCGGAGCATCTCGCGGTCCCGGTGGTCCAGGCCGCTCAGCTCCGCCTCGGTCAAGGCCGGCTCGTCTGCGGGCAATATCAGGCCGGGGTAGGCAGAGGCGGGGGGCACACCTTCACCCCGGCTGGAGTTTCCGCCGTTGCCGTGAATACCGCCGTTCGTGGTGCGCCTTGAGCGGGCCTCGGGCGCGGCCTTTTTCCCGAGCAGCCGCCCGACCCAGTCAAGCGGAGACATGGCGGCGGTTCGACGAAGGAGAGTATGGGGGTAGCGAGGTGGTGCGGCAGGTCCCACGCGAGGCGGTCGGAACTCCCTCGGTTGCAGGGGGTATATGCAGCCGGCGATGTGCCTGTGTAAGACCGTCAGGGTCTAAATCTGGAGGGGGGTTATCTGTATCCAAACCTAAAAGTCTCCCGATACTCAATGCGTGTGCTGGCGTGTCAGGCTCACCTGTACCCGCCACCGCGGGGAGGCCGGGCTATTTCAAGTTGCGCTTAATGGTAGCAGGTACCCCCACGGCGAGTCTAGCGGGGGGTATGTCTTTCGTCACCACCGCTCCCGCTCCGGTGATTGATCCCTCGCCCACCGTAACCGGCGCCACGAGCATGGTGTCGCAACCGATGAAGGCGTCGTCCTCGACCACGGTCCGGTGCTTGGCCTTGCCATCGTAGTTGCAGGTGATCATTCCCGCGCCGACGTTGACCCTGGCCCCGATGGTGGCGTCTCCAGCGTATCCGAAATGGCCCATCACTGCGCCGGACCTGAACCTGCTCTCCTTTATCTCCACGTAGTTGCCTATGTGGACTCCGGACTCGAGATAGGCTCCCGGGCGCAGGTGGCTGAAGGGGCCGATGTCCGTGTGGTCCTCCATGGTGGCTTCCTCGAGGGCAGACGAGGTAACGCGGCAGTTGTGGCCGATGGCGCTGTCGCGAATCACGGAGTTGGGACCAATCTCGCAGTTCTCACCGATAGAGGTAGTACCACTCAGGATGGTATTGGGCAGGATTGTGGTATCCATCCCGATTGTCACGTCGGCATCAATGTAGACCGTGCCGGGGTCGGTCATGGTAACCCCGGCCAACATCCACTGCTCACGAATTCGATCTCGTATCACCGCCTCGGCGATAGCGAGCTGCGACCGATTGTTGATCCCAATGACTTCCTCCATTTCACCGACGAGGACCGGAGAAACCCCGGCCTTCGCCCTGGATCCAATGGCAGCAAGGTCGGTTAGGTACAGCTCACCGGAGGGACGGGGCCGGAGCTTACCAATGCTTCGCTCAAGCCAAGAGTATTTGAAGCAATAGACGCCAGCGTTGAACAGCGGTGATAATTCGTCGCGGTTCCCTTCGACTTCGGATGCTTCGACGATGCGGATGATCTTGCCTCCCTTGGACAGCACCACCCTGCCGAGATCAGACGGCCCATCACTAGGAGCGGTCAACACCGCCATGGAGGCGGCGGCCTCCGAGTGAGTCTCAAGCAGTGTGTTCACTGAATCCAATTGGACCAGAGCAGTGTCCGCGCCTACGACCAGCATGTTTTCGGTGTTGCCATGCAGGAGTTGGAGGCAGCTCGCGACAGCTCCTCCCGTGCCGTCGGCCTGTTCCTGAACGGCATACTCCACGGTCTCGCCCAGGACGGCCTTGATGGCCTCGCGATTATCCGGAGACACGACAACTATCACCCGATCCGCACCCGCAACCTTCATCAGTTCCACCGGGTAGCGGATCATCTCCTTCCCGCAGATGCGGTGCAATGGCTTTGGAATACGGGAACGCATCCGCTTTCCCTCGCCTGCTGCCATGACCACTCCGGCAAGACTCATGTCCCTCCCTCCTGCGGTCGCGCTTCTACAATTGGTTACCGCGTATTGATTATATCGCGATGGGGGTGAGGATCCCGTGCCAGGTCCGCGAACGGGTCGCGAACGACCCTGCCAAGGGGCAACTGTCCGGCACCCTGAAATTATTGTTTTTCCGGTAAATTTCGGTACCCTGGCGCCTCTTGTCGGGATTAGCGAAGGGGCGTTGAGTTCTTGTCTGGGTGTCTCAAGTTACCCACGAAAGTTGTTTTAAGTGTCGCTTTTTGTCTCAGTCTGTCTCATTTTTGGGTTGGGGGTTTCGAGGCAAAGGCCCGACTTCCGTTTTTGATGCACATATTGACGGGGGTTTGGGTCCCCGCTTTCGCGGGGATGACGGGTGGGTGCTGAAAATTTTGCTATTCCCGATCATTTCCGAGCACTCCCGCTCATTTCCGAGCGTTGAGTCGCGGCCCCGTGGTCCGGCAGGCCCCGTGGTTCGGCGGGCTCACCGCGAGCGGGAATGGCGGTTGGGTGCGACCTGGGTGGGGCCGATCCGGGGTTACGGGGGTTTGGGCCCCCGCTTTCGCGGGGGTGACGAAAGATCGCGGGGATCAGGCGGTGCCGGGGATATTCCGTTCCAGGTTGTTCAGCCAGGAACCATTGGCGGTCCAGGGTAAGAGGGTGGTGATGATTCCCCTTATTACGGGACGCCTGTCGTCGTCGATGCACCGCTGGAGGTATTTCTCGAAGGCCATATAGGTATGAAGTCGGAAGCCGGCGTCGGCCACCTTGCGGACGCAGGCGTAGGGGTCGGGTTTGGGCTGCTTGTTGGCAATGGCGATGTGCCAGAGCTCGGTGATCTCATTGGCGATGCGGCTGAGCCGGATGATGGCGAGCTCGGGGGCGAATTTGCGCTTGAGGGCCTCGACGCCGTTCCTGATCTGGCGCAACGACATATGGCGCGACGACATGGTTCAGCCTCCTGATGGTTTCCGAAAATTTGGATAATCCGCTTATTTCCGATCAAACCCGAGCATTTCCGATCATTTTTGTCTTTTGCCGTTGGGAGTTGCGCGACTCCGTGCTGGGATCCGGCCTGCGGCAGCGGGTTGTATTTCTATGTATTCAGGCTAGAGATGTGTCATGAGGCTTGTAAAGGGGCAACTGTCAGCAATTTTGGGGGACGCGGGTTCCTGTCCTGCTCTGGATTGGCGGGTGTGACGGGGGTTTGGATTCCCGCTTTCGCGGGAATGACGATTGGGGGCGGGAGTGACGATTTGGGATGGGCCTGCGCCGGAGGGACGGACGGAGTAGATTCCGCCCTTCCCCTTGCTATTGCGGGTGTGACGGGGGTTTGGATTCCCGCTTTCGCGGGACAGACGGTTGGGGGCGGGAGTGACGATTTGGGATGGGCCTGCGCCGGAGGGACGGACGGAGTAGATTCCGCCCTTCCCCTTCTCTTGCGGGTGTGAGGGGGGGTTGGGTTCCCGTGTTACGCGGGAAGGACGGTTGGGGGCGGGAGTGACGATTGGGGGGCGGGAGTGACGATTTGGGATGGGCCTGCGCCGGGGGGACGGACGGAGTAGATTCCGCCCTTCCCCTTCTCTTGTGGGTGTGACGGGGGTTTGGATTCCCGCCTCCGCTTCCGCGAGGGTGACGTTCTTTCGCGGGAACGACGGAAGATCGCAGGGATGCCCGTTTAAGTCGCCGATGGTTCGACTGGCTCACCATGATCGGCTCGGGAAACACTTTGCAATCGTACTGCGGAGGGTGGCGGTCTCGTTGACATAGGTGTACGGCCACTGCAAAATTGGGCTGCTTTCGGGGCGTCAACGCCCTCAATCAACCGTAAAAAAGGGCCTCAACAATGAACAGCAACGAAATTCCTTTTCTGAGCGCCACCGAGCTGGCGGATTTGCTCAAATCGGGTGAAGTCTCGCCCGTGGAGGCGACGGAAGCCTACCTCTCCCGAATTGAGCAGATAGACCCCTCCCTCAACTCCTACATCACCGTTACTGCGGAGCGGGCACGGGCGGACGCCCGGCGGGCGCAAGCGGAGATCGGCGCCGGACAATACCGTGGGCCGCTGCACGGCGTCCCGGTGGCAGTCAAAGACCAGTTCTGCACTGAGGATGTTCTCACCACCGGCGGTTCGTCGATTCTCGGCGAATACGTGCCTGATTACGACGCGACGGTAATGACCAAGCTGAAAGAGGCCGGGGCGGTGCTGCTGGGCAAGCTGAATATGAGCGAGTTTGCCATGGGCGACGCCTTTCATCACCCATATGGCCGCCCGCGCAACCCGTGGGACCTGTCGCGCAACCCAGGCACCTCCAGCAGCGGCTCCGGTGCGGCCACAGCCGCGTTCCTGTGCGCCACGTCACTGGGCGAGGACACGGCCGGTTCGATTCGCGGACCCGCCGCCTTCTGCGGCCTGGTAGGCATCCGGCCGACGTGGGGACTGGTCAGCCGCCACGGGATGCTGGCATCAACTTGGTCGATGGACGCCGCCGGGCCGATTTCCCGCACCGTTCGGGACTGCGCAGTGACACTGCAGGCTATTGCCGGACACGACCCCAACGACTCCCACACTCGCAACGCTCCGGTCCCCGACTACCTGGAAGGGATCGATGGCGGCATTCAGGGCCTGCGGGTGGGGGTGCTCAGCGATCGCGTGAACGACGACGGGGTGGAACCGGACGTTCGCGACGCAGTGAACGCGGCGGTGGCGCATATGGGCGAACTGGGCGCAAAGGTGGAGCAGGTCTCCATCCCGATGATGTCCCAGTCGGCAGCCATATCCACTACCCTGATTTACGTGGATGCCACTGCGGTGCACCGCCGCGGATTGCATGAGCACCCTGAGAAATACGACCACAACAACCGGGTGCGCCTACTGACCGGGGCCTTGATCCCGGCCCAGGCGCACCAGAAGGCCAGCCGCCTGCGCCACATCTTCCGCCAGAGCATACTGGACGCCCTGGAGCGCGTGGATGTGCTGATACTGCCGACATCGTCGGTGCAGGCGACGCCCATTCCCACCGAGGCAGGTCTGGCCAAGAACGGGAAAGAGGACTTCCTGAACATGCTGGGCGGAAGGCGCACGTACACGACGCCCTCCAACCTGGCAGGCGTTCCCGGCCTGTCCATCAACTGCGGCTTCACGTCGGACGGTCTGCCGGTCGGCCTGCAGATGGTGGGCCGACCCTTCGACGAGGCGACGCTGTTCCGTGCCGCCTACGCTTACGAGCAGTCGACGGACTGGCACACTCGCAGGCCGCCGGTTTAGACCACCGAATTGCACCACTCACTTTTGCCATCAACCCAACCCTCTCACTCAAGGGAGAAGGGACTCAGAGGAGTACAAATGCCGGAACTGCATGAACTTACAGCCGCCGAGATGGCGCGGCAAATACGTGCTAGAGAGATCAGCGCGGTGGATGTGGCCGAGGCGCTGCTGGCGCGCACCGACGCGCTGGAATCGCTGCAGGCGTGGGTCTACATCGACCGCGAGACCGTGCTGGCGGACGCGGAGCAGCGGCAGCGGGAGCTGGACTCCCTGCCCAATCCGGGTCCGCTGCATGGCGTGCCGGTGGGCGTCAAGGACATCTTTTACACTGCCGGCATCCCCACCACCGCCTGCTCGCAGGTGTACGCCGACTTTGTGCCGGAGTACGACGCGGCGGTATTGACCAGCCTCAAGGGTGCGGGCGCGATCATGATGGGCAAGACGGTTACGACTGAATTTGCCTGCCTTGATCCGTCGCAGACGCTGAACCCGTGGAACCCGGCCCACACCCCCGGCGGCTCCAGCAGCGGGTCGGCGGTGTCGGTGGCCACGGGGATGGCCCCAGTGGCGCTGGGGTCGCAGACCGTGGGCTCGGTGCTGCGTCCGGCGTCCTACAACGGCGTGGTTGGCCTCAAGCCCACCTACGGTCGGGTGAGCCGCCACGGGGTGGTGCCGGTGAGTTGGTCGCTGGATACGATGGGCTGGATGTCGCGCTCGGTGGAGGACGCGGCGCTGATGCTGCAGGTAATGGCCGGGCCCGACGCCAACGACCCGGTGTGCGCCCGCTTCGCGGCACCAGACTACCTCACGGGCCTGGAGGACGGGGCGGCGCCGCGCATCAGCCTGGTGACGTCGTTCTTCATGGAGGAGTCGGACGAGGAGACGCAGCGCCACACGCGGGCGGTACTGCAGCAGCTCGCCGCTGCTGGCGCTGAGGTGAACGAGGTCAGGCTGCCGGACAGTTTCGGCACCGCCATCGAGGACCAGCAGATCATCATGCGCTGCGAGGCCGCGGCCTTCCACCGGCCGATGTACGAGACTCGGTCGGAGGAGTACCGGCCGCTGCTGCGCCGACTGCTGGCCAGGGGGATGGAGACGAGCGCTGTGGACTACTCCGCCGCGCTTGAGAGGCGGCTTCGCTTCATCACTGACATGCAGCTGCTGGCCGAGAGCGCGGACGTGTTGATCACGCCGTCGACTCCGACACCGGCGCTGGCCGACCTGTCCAACACGGGGAACACGGCGTTCCAGGGGCCGTGGACATCCTGCGGCCTGCCGACCATCACCATCCCGTCGGGACTGGCTGAGTCGGGCCTGCCGATGGGACTGCAAATCGTCGCGGCGCCGTTCTGTGAGGAGCGCCTGCTGGCCGCTGCCCGGTGGTGCGAGCGGGTGCTGGACGTTCACCTGGCGCCGCCGGTGTAGTCCTGCTCCCGACCCTGACCCTCTCCCGGTCGAGGGGGAATATCAGCAAGGAGATTCATTTATGCCGCAAGCCAACATTCCGTCTGAAGAGGAAGTCCTCAGCTATTTCGACAAGTTCTCCAACTGGGGCCGTTGGGGCGATGACGACGAGCTGGGCGCGCCCAACCTGATCACGCCGGCCAAGGTGAAGCAGGCCATCGCCACGGTGCAGGAGGGGGTGCGCATCTCCATGTCCCGCACAGTCAGCTTTGAGCCTTCGCTGGACGCCCCTTCGCCGCCAGTGCACTTCATGGTGGAGAGCGGTGAAGGCTGGGCCAGCGGGCAGAAGGTGAGCAACCGCGCCTTCCCGGCCGCCACGGACTACTTCGGCATGATCTTCCACGGCTACACCGTGACCCACGTCGACAGCCTGGCCCACTTCTTCTGGAACGGCAAGACCTACAACGGGAAGCCCGCGCATCTGGTATCCACCAGCCTGGGCGCGACCTTCGGCTCCGTCGAGGAGGCCAAGGAGGGCATCATCAGCCGGGCCGTGCTGGTGGACGTGCCGATGATCAAAGGCATCGACTGGATCGACCGGGGCGAGGGCGTGATGATCGACGACATCCTTGCCGCCGAGGAGCGCTGCGGCTTCAAGGTGGAGGAGGGCGACGTGCTGCTGATCCGCACTGGCCAGCTTCACCGCCGCAACGTCGAGGGGCCGTGGTCGCGCGAGGCCGGTTCCGCTGCATGCCAGGCGTCGTGCCTGCCGCTGTTCTACGAGCGGGGCATCGCCATGCTGGGAACGGACACCGGCAACGACGTGAACCCGCCTCAGTATGAGAAGGTGCCCAGCCCCATTCACCAGGTCGGCATCACCGCCATGGGCATCTGGATTCTCGACAACGCGAACCTCGAGGAGGTGGCGGTGGCCTGCCGGGAGCGCAACCGGTGGGAGTTCATGATCTCCATCGGGCCTCTGCGGCTGCACAACACCACGGGCTCCCCAGTGAATCCCATCGCGATATTCTAGGGAACCACGAATCCCCTCTCTACGGAGAGGGGATTTCATTCAGGAGATTTCGTTCAGGAGGAGAAACCATGCCAACTTATGTATATGTCGCAGCCCAGGATGACAACAAGATCGGCATCTATACCATGGACGGAGATTCCGGCGCTCTCAGCCACAAGGCCGATGCCGCGATGCCCGGGGGGCCGTCGCTGCTGGCCATCAGCCCCGACAAGGGGACGCTGTATGTCAGCCACCGCGAGTCGCTGGGGCTCTCAAGCCACCGCATCGACCCGGCCTCCGGTGGGCTAACGCAGACCGGCTCGGTGGCCGTAGAGGACTGGCCCGCGTACATTGCCACGGACCGCACGGGCCGCCACCTGACCGTCGCCTTTTACGGAGGAGCACGAGCCGGAGTGTACCCCATTGGTGCCGAAGGCGAGTTGGGCGGCGCGCCGTCCGAGTCAGTAGAGACGGTGGCCGGGGCTCACTCCATACTGACCGACCGCTCCAACCGCTTCGCCTACGTGCCGCATATTGCCTACATCCAGGACAACGTGCTGGAGCCGCCCAAGAACATCCCCGGCCCGAACGTGATCCACCAGTTCCGCTTCGACGCCGACACCGGGAGCCTGACGCCCAATGACCCGCTGGTGGTGGAGATGAACGGCTTCCTGGGCCCTCGCCACTACACCTACCACCCGTCGCTGGATGTGGTGTACTTCTCCGACGAGCAGGGCAGCAGCGTCACCGCCTACAACATGGACTCCGAGGGGCGGCTGTCCGCTTTCCAGACCATTTCCACGCTGCCCGAGGGACACACCGAGCGCAACACCTGCTCGCAGATCCAGATTACGTCGGACGGCCGCTTCCTGTTCGTCCCCAACCGGGGCCACAACAGCATTGCCAGCTTCTCGGTTGACGCGCAGACCGGTGCTCTCACGGCGGCCGGCCGTGCCTCCACCGAGGCCGTCCCCAGCGCCTTCAGCCTGGACCCGCAGGGCAAGTTCGTGTTCGGGGCCGGGTCGGCCACTGGGCGCCTCTCCTCCCACAGCATAGACGCCGCCACCGGCGAGATGACGCCCCTGGCAACCTACGACGTGGGCGCCCGTCCCATGTGGGTGCTGACGACGACACTGGGGGAGTAATTCGGACCATTCCTCGAATCTATTCCTAACTGGCCGAATCCGATGGGGTGGAGGTCGCTGTTGCGACCTCCACCCCTTGAGCGTTTGCTGGGCAGCCCGTCGGGGAGCAGGCGACAGGCGACGCTTGTGCCGTGATCTACACTGTCGGCGCATATGATGTAGAGGTAGCGTGCGCAGGGCAATCGCGTCTTATTTATCAGCACACAAAATTGGTCTGAATGGCGGTGGAGACGGGAGTGGCAGTGCCTCCTTCGGTTCCGGGTGCGTGGGTGGACTGGGGTTTGGATTCCCGCCTGCGCGGGAATGACGAGTTATAGGGCCTCCGGCGTTTAAGACGCGATTGCTTTGGTAGCGTGCGGCTTTCGGTTGCCTGGGGCTCTTGGCGCGGTTATCCTCTGCCCCGAAATATGACGGTTTCTTTGGTTTTGCTGGCCGGGATAATTGGCAGCGAGCGGGACCGAATTTGGGGGCTTTGGCCAGGAGACGATCAGCATAGCGATTCAAGCCAAACCGGCGGGCGAAAGGGAGGTGAACAAGGCCTGGTTTTACGCTGTGCTTTCGTTCGCCATAATGGGCGCCCAGAACTCGGTGTTCATGCTGCCGCCTCTCCTGGTGGAGATCGGTTCAGACCTGGAAATCTCGGTGGCGGTCGCCGGTCAGCTGGCGACCGCCACCTTTGCGGCTTGGGCGGTCTCCCTGGTCATGGCTGGCCCCCTGTCCGACTCCTTCGGACGTCGTCCGGTGATCCTGGGGGGCCTGTTCCTGCTGATTGTGTCGGTCCTTGCCTCCGCCTTTGCGCCCAATCTCGAAGTTTTCCTGGCCCTGAGAGTCCTGAATGGCCTGGCAGCAGGGGCGCTCCCGCCCACCTCCGTGGGAGTGCTGTCGGACGTCATTTCGCCGGAAAGACGGGCGCAGGCGGTCAGCGGCTTCCTGGCCATCGGGACACTGACCTCGGCAGTCAGCGTACCGCTGGCCCTCGGTCTGGCGGACCTGGGGGGTTGGCGATTTGTGTTCATCATTGCGGGGCTGTTGCTCGCGTGCGGATTCCTGGCAAACCTGATCTGGTTTCCGCGGGACCGCAGGGGGCGAGTCCGCAACTGGGCCTTCTTCTCCCGGTACTGGTCCCTGGGGTCATTGCCCTTTTTCCGCACTGCCGTGGCGGTTGGCCTGTCGCAGCGCATTGCTTTCTGGACGATGGTCAGCTATTTCCCGACCTACCTGAGAGACACCTTCGAGTTGAGCGTGGCATTCGCGGCCCTGCCGCTGGGAGTTGTCGCACTGGGGCAGGCGCTGGGCAGCTTCGGCGGCGGGCCCGTGGCGACCCAAGGGCACCGCGCTTTGCTTCTCGGCGCCACCTCGGTGGCGGGAGGGGTCTGCGCCTTCCTGTGCTTCACCGTGGAATTCCAGCTCTGGGTGGCCGTGGCGGTGGCAACCGTCGGCGGTGGTCTGCTGGCAGTGTCGATGCCCACACTGGTCGCCGCCAGCACAGAATATTCGGGAGAGTCCAAGTCCACGGGCGCCAGTATCATGGGCCTCAGCAATCAAACCGGGGGAGTGCTGGGAGGGGCCATCGCTGGCGCGCTCCTGGCGAGTACCGGCTTCACCGGTATTGGCTACTTCTGCCTCGGCGTTACCGTTGCCTGCGGCCTGATAGCCATCCTGTTTGGCAGGCACTTGCGCCGGGGATCAGACACCTTCGCCGCCGCTGGGTAAGTGTGGATTGCCCTGAATTTTGTAGTTGGGTCGGCCAGCACATCGGCCTGAGTGGTCGACGGGGAAGGAGCGGCGATATGATAAGCTGACTGGCCGTTTAGGGAGATACTAACGGCTAATTCAGGAGGCAAAT
Source organism: Dehalococcoidia bacterium (assembly GCA_965215675.1). GTDB lineage: Bacteria > Chloroflexota > Dehalococcoidia > Lucifugimonadales > UBA3495 > VXOI01. Next base: position 2,449,449 of record OZ244112.1, read on the forward strand.
ATGGCTATCGAGTTCTGGGCGATGGGCCGGCCAAACGCAGGGGGGCTCAATTCTCCGAAGTTCAATGCCGTGCGGCAGGCGGTCCGGGCCGAGGAAATCGGATACGACGGCATCGTCTACGTTGATTCACAGAACCGCTATGGCGACACCTACGTGGCCATGGCGTTAGCTGCCCATGCCACCTCCACCATCAAGTTGGGTACCGGCGTCACCAACTCACACACCCGTCACCCCGCGGTCACGGCGTCGGCCATAGCCACGGTGCAGGTGGAGAGTGGGGGACGGGCGTACCTGGGCATCGGCAGGGGCGACTCCGCGCTGGCCCACCTGGGGCGGGCGCCCGATTCCGTCCCCAAGTTCGAGAACTACCTGGAGAGGCTCCAAGGATACCTTCGCGGCGAGGAGGTCCCCTTCGAATCTGGGGGAGACATCGACTCCATCGGCCTCGCGGACTACAAGGACTCCAGCCTCATCTTCTGGATAGAGGAGGTCAAGCCGCCCAAGGTGCCCGTAGATGTGGCGGCGACGGGCCCCAAGGTCATTTCCGCCGCCGCGCGACACGCCGACAGGGTTACCCTGAACGTTGGAGCAGACCCGGACCGGATCCGCTGGGGCATGGAAGTCGCCCGATCCGCCCGCGCAGAGGCCAGTCTACCGGCGGATATTCCCTTTGGGGCCTACGTGCCCCTGGTGGTTCATGACGACCCTGAGGAGGCGGCACGAATTGGCACCTTCCAGGTCTCGTTATTCGCCCGGTTCTCCTCCATGTACGGGAGCGTGGTGGGACCGGTATCGTCGGAGCAGCGGCAGGTGATGCGGAACATCCACGATGCTTACGACATGCAGCATCACGGACTGGCCGGCTCGCCCCAGGATGAGGCTGTAACCGAGGACTTCGCCAGGAGCTTCGGGATATTCGGTCCTCCGACCCATTGCGCCGACCGCCTGGCCGAATTGATTGACCTTGGGGTCGACAAATTCATCATCCGGGGCGTGACCCTGGATCCCGCCGACCCCGATTCAAGGGCCGCCGAGCGATTTGTCGAAGAGGTTGCCCCTCTGCTTCGCAGTTAGGGAACTCGCGGGAGCCAAGCGATAGGGATGCCCGGTCAATGCCTTGAGGCAATGGGGTGGCCGTGAAAGACACCCCTTTGATTTGGTCAAAAGGGCGCCCCGGCTGCACGGTGCGTAGCCTGTGGGGGCGCGTCGTCTGGGCTAGCTCGGGTATGCTCTTGCGACCCTGAGAAGCGCACTACCCGGCCATCCTCGCCAGCCTCCTCAGCAGCGCTCCCATGCGTCCGGACATCAGCCGCTGCGAGTAGGTCCGGAGGGCCAGTTGCTGGGATGCCATGGAGTAGGTGGGGTAGACGTGGATTGACTGGGCGAGGTCGGCCAGCTTGATGCCCTGGTCGATGGCGAGGGTCCACTCGTGAATCATCTCGCCCGCCCTTGGGGCGACGATGGTCACGCCGAAGATGCGTCCCTTGGGCGTGTGAACTGCCTTCACGAAACCACCGGTCTCGCCGTCGGTGAGGGCGCGATCCACGTCAGCAAGGGGCCAGCGGGAAACGACGGCCTCATTGCTATGCCGTTCCATAGCCTCCGCCTCGGTGAGCCCTGCCTGCGCCGCCTCGGGATCCGTGAACGTGGCCCGAGGCACCTGATCTCGGACTGCCACGGTGTTCATGGGCAGAAAGGCGTTGCGGACGGCCATTAATCCCTGCCATCCCGCGTAGTGCGTGAATTGGGGCCCGCCGGTGACGTCCCCAGCCGCATACACTCGCTTGTTCGCGGTCCGCAGGTAACGGTCGGTGCGGATGCCGGTGGGTCCGGCAGCCACTCCCGCCGCCTCCAGAGCGAGTCCGCCGGTGTTGGGACGGCGGCCCACGGCGATCAGAAGCGTGTCCGCATCGAGGCTACGTCCGTTGGCCAGCTGGATGCTGGCGCCAGCCGATCCGTTGGAGGCCGGGGAAACGCTCCGTGCCTCCACGCCTGCCAGGACCTGTATTCCCTCATCGACGAACTGGCGAGTTATAACATCGGAGACCTCGGCATCTTCCTGCGGGATAATCCGGTCGGCGGCCTCAATCAGAGCGACCCGAGACCCCAGGCGGGCGAAGGCCTGCGCCAGCTCGCAGCCGACGGCGCCGGCTCCAACCACCGCCAGAGACGAAGGCAGTTCATCCATGTCCCAGACGGACTCGTAGGTGTGGAACTCGACGCCGTCCAGTCCTGGAATGGCAGGGACAAAGGGAGAAGCGCCGGTGCAAACCAGGAATCGCCGGGCGGTCAGGGAACTTCCATCCACGCTGATGGAATCTGGGCCGGTGAAGTTGGCATCTCCGAGGATGACGTCGATGCCCTCGGAGGCGAGGGTCTCAGGCGACTCGGTGTCGTAGATGTGGTGGATGACGGAACGGATGCGCTCCATCACTGCCCGGAGGTCCACCTGTGGGTTCGAGGAAGGGATGCCGTATTTATTGGCAGACCGCATCGACTGGGCGACGCCCGCGGCCTTGAGCAGCGCCTTGCTGGGAACGCAGCCGGTCCAGGTGCAGTCTCCCCCGACGCGGGAACGCTCAACCAACGCCACAGACAGCCCCAATTGCCGGGCGAAGCGTGCTGCAATCAACCCGGCGGAGCCGGCGCCGATGACTACCAGGTCATAGTGGGAATTCAAAAGTGGCGCCTACGAATAGTTGGGCGGTCCCTGGTTCAGGCCGGCCACGCGCTCGCACCACTGGGAGGCTCCCAGCACACGGCCCTCCTCGGCCCACGGGGCGCCGAACTGCACGGCCATGGGCATGCCGAGCTCGCTGAGGCCCGTTGGCACCACAACCGTCGGCAGACCGGCGGCGGTCCAGGGCACCTGGAAGGCGGCGTCGCCGGTGGTGTTCAGGTCCCTGGGCGCTGGGGCCGGAGTCGCGGGGGTCATCACCACGTCGAACCTAGAGGCCATCTCGTTCATATCGGCGCGGAACTGGCGTCGCATTCGCTGGGCCTTCAGGTAGGTCGCGGTGGGGATGATCATGCCCATTTCCATCCCGGCCCGGACACGGGGCCCGTAGTCGGCGGCGCGGATGCGGTGGTTGGCCTCGTGGAAACCGGCGCAGTCCACGTTCATCACGATGCGCTGGAAGCTGTGGACGCGGGCGAAACTGTCCGGCAGGGGAATCTCCTCCACCTCGGCGCCTGCTTCGGCGAGCTGGTTGGCCACGGCCTCGGTGTGTGCCCAGATCTCGGGCGTGGAGTAGTCCTGGTAGTACTGGCGAACCAGCCCGATGCGAGGCGGACGATCGTGCGCGGCCATCTGCGCCGCAAAGTCGGGGACCGGCTGCCGTAGCGAGCCGGGGTCGTTGTCGTCCTCGCCGCTCAGCACCATCAGCATCAGCGCAGCATCGGCCACGGTGCGGGTAAGGATGCCGACGTGGTCCAGAGACCAGCTGACCGGCACCACGCCGTAGCGGCTGATGCGCCCGTACGTGGGCTTGAGGCCGACGATGCCGTTGTAGGCGGCGGGCCGGCAAGTGGAGCCGCCAGTCTGCGAGCCGAGGGCGGCGGGCACCATCCGGGCCGCCACGGCCGCCGATGAGCCGCTACTGGAACCGCCGGGTGTGTGGTCGAGGTTCCAGGGATTGTGGGTCGGCGACGGGTCGGAGGTGGCGAACTCGGTGGTCACGGCCTTGCCGAGGACGATGCCGCCGGCGGCCTTGATCTTGGCAACGGACGTGGCGTCGAAGTCAGGCACGAAGTCGGCGTAGACCCTGGAGCCGCAGGCGGTGAGCATACCGGCGGTGTAGAAGATGTCCTTCAGGCCCACGGGCACGCCGTGTATGGGGCCGAGGGGTGCGCCCTGGGCGACTTCGGCCTCACGCTGGCTGGCGGTCGCAAGCACACCGTCGCGGTCGATGGTCACCCACGCCTGCAGGTCGCCGTCGAGGGCGTCGATGCGCTCCAACAGGGATTCCGCCAGCGCCACAGGGGACAGGCTGCCCTCACGGATCCGGGCCGCGGCGTCTACCAGTGAAAGCTCATAGGGCTCAGGCATGATCAATCCTCGCAGCGATGGGGTGAATGGCACCGGTTCGCGGCCCGGGCGGTGGTGGTCGGGAGTTCAGAACGCGCCAATCCGCTGATCCCGCTCATCCTGCTCATCCGTGGACCAGCGGTTCCAGGTCGGGATGCACGTCGGCTCCCTCCACGTCCGCGACCTGCTGGGCGGCCGTTCGCAGGTAGTCTTCGAGCTCGGCGGCGCGTTCCTCGCCAAACTCGGTCACGGCCCGTCGGCGAAGTTCCGTGTAGATCTGTTCCAGGTCGGAATGTTGATTCATGATCGCTCCGCAGTTACCCGTAGTGCCTGGCTGATTCGTTGAGAGTCGGCCAGGGTATTCAAGGGCCTGGCTATCGAATTTGGCTGGAGAGATTCCGTGACTGCACAGGGAATCCGGTGCAGATATCGGAGAGAGGCGGACCGGCGAAGGGAATTCGGTGCCTCAGTGGGAAAAATTCCCACGACAGTCCCATTTTGTCCCAGATTCACGTTCCGCCGTATCTGGAAGTTGCTCAATTTGGCCAAAAAATGCGATTCCCGCACCATTTTGTCCCACTGGCCTTTGCGGCCTGTTCGCGGATGTCCCAGCCGCCATCGCGGCAAGCGGGAATTCGCAGGGTATTGTGGGTACAAGCTGCATACGAAGACATGGTACGTAGGTGCCACGAGGCTTGGCAAGCGGCAAATGTCATCAGAATATCCAAATGGCAACGCGATGGCCTCCAGGGCGGTCAAACGAGGCACCCTGCCATACCGCTGTTATAATCCCGAAAATCAGGGCCTATTGAGACAGTAATTGCGACAAGGAGGCAGTCATGCCTGACGACCTATCCGGAATCCTTGAGTCCCCCGAACACACCCTCCTCGCCAACGTCGGCGGCAACACTGAGGGTCCGCTGTGGCACTCGGATGGCTACCTGACCTTTGTATCGCTCACCGAAGGCCGTTTGTATCGCTGGGACGAACAGAGCGGTGTCAGCGTGGTGCGCGAGGGGACCGGTGAGGGCAACGGCTGCGCCTTCGACCGCGAGGGCCGCCTGCTGATGTGCGAGGGAGCCGACCACCGCCGCGTCACTCGCATGGGCGCCGATGGTACCGTCACGCCCGTCGCCGAGCGCTGGGACGGCAAGCGTTTCCACAAGCCCAACGACGTCGTCTGCCGCTCGGACGGGAGCGTCTACTTCACCGATCCGTCGCTGCGGCTGGAGGCTGAACTGCGGGAGTACGACTTCGCCGGCGTCTTCCGCGTCGATCCCAGCGGCAATGTCCATGTGGCCACCGATGGCTGCGAGTATCCCAACGGCTTGGCGTTTTCGCCCGACGAGTCAGTGCTGTACGTCGCCATCAGCCGTATCAGCCTTGACTGCATGGGCGAGGAGGAACGCGGCGAGGTCTGCACGCACCGCAAGATCCGAGCCTTCGACGTGGCCGCCGACGGCACGCTGAGCAACAACTGGGTGTTTGCCGACATGAGCTCGGCTGAGCCGGGCGTGCCGGACGGAATGAAGGTGGACACGGCCGGCCGCGTGTTCTGCACCGGGTCCGGCGGCATCTGGGTGTTTGATCCGGACGGCACCCACATTGGCGTTATCCGGGGGCCGGAGATTCCCCGCAACATCGCCTTCGGCGGGGACGACAACCGTACCGTGTACACCACTCCTGGAACGTCGGTTTACAGCTTCCGGGTGACCACACCGGGTATCTAAGCCGGGCTGCCGTGAGCAAGGCAGGGCTGCAAAGGTCTGTGTTGCGTGCGTTGAAGATTAGGCCTCACGATTATTGAATTTGAGAAGGAGACTCAAGCTCAGGATCTTCCGTTCTTCCATCGCGGCCATTGGTATCGTGGCGATCGTTCTGCTTATCGGGGTGTGTTCCCTGTACCTGTCTGGTTTTGGCTATATTAGACTTCACCCCAGCGACCCCACGCCACCAACTAAGCTTCCAATTGCACATACCCCGGTACCGCTTAGTAGTCACACTGGATGGCAGGTAGATCGCGCGATCAGGGCCGAGCTCTCGCGATTCCCCTCGTTAACCGGTATTGAGTGGGGACCTTACCACGACGGGCACGGATTGCTTTGGAAAGTGACAGTGGAGTGGAATAGGAAGGAATCCCAACGGGAGGAAATCCAACAATTGGCCGACCGTCTGGTTTCTACCATCAGCTCAGTCGTGGACCAATACGAGGGCGAGAACGAGGGTAGAAGGTTCTACGACTACACGGTCCGCGTGTCTACGCCCAGTGGAGGGATGTCCGCGGAGGCGTTCCTGCCCATGGACCGACCAGATAGGTGAGCTCCCAATGGTTGGTCCGTGCCGGGGATGAATCTCAGGTGGTTAACGCCTGCGCCTGCCTGTATGATTGCGGCAACCCGAATCAGCGATCAGGAGACGAATAGTGACGTCTAGCAACTTTGTCGGTTCCGGCGACTTCAGCTACGAGATGAACCCCGATTGGGCCAAGTTGCCCGAAGGGTGGGAGATGCCCACCGCGGCGGTGTATGGCGACTCCCAGGACCGTGTCTACGCCTTCAACCGCGACCCGGAGCATCCCGTCTGCATCTTTGACAAGGACGGGAACTTCATCTCCGCCTGGGGCGCGGGGCTGATCACCTTCGCCCACTCCATCCTGCTGGACAACAACGACAACGTCTGGCTGGTGGACCGCAACACCCACGAGATCCACAAGTACACCGGCGACGGCCAGCACATCATGACCATCGGGCAGAAGGGCGTGCGCTCCGACACCGGCGTCGACCCCGACGACTACAGCTCCACGACCTTCCAGTCGGTGACGCATGGCGGCCCTCCGTTCAACATGCCGGCCGGCATTGCGCTCAACGACCAAGGCCAGATATTCATCGCCGACGGCTACGCCAACGCCCGCATCCACAAGTTCACGCCCGATGGCCAGCTAATCATGTCGTGGGGCGAGCCCGGCGACGGCCCCGGAGAGTTCCGGCTGCCCCACGGTGTCTGGATTGACCGCCAGGGCCAGGTACTGGTTGCCGACCGCGAGAACGACCGGGTCCAGGTGTTCACCCAGGAGGGTGAATACATCTCCACATGGCCCAGCAAGCTCATCGGCCCTGCTCTGTTATACGTCGACTCCGAGGATATCGCCTACATCCCTGAGCACAACGGAGGGCTGTTCAGCGTGCTGTCCCCCGACGGCGAGATCATCACCCAGTGGGGGTCCGAGCTGCACCGTTCCTGCCACGGCGTGTGGGCGGACTCCAGCAAGGACCTGTACTTCGTGATGCCCGGCGAGTGGGGTCGTTCCCGCCGCGTGGTCAAGTTCCACCGCCGCTAACCAGCATTGTCGCGGTTGTCGAAGGGCGCGGGGCTTGCGGGCCAAACGCGCCCTTTGCTATATTGGATGTCTACGTGGGGCTGTAGCTCACTTGGGAGAGCGCTTCAATGGCATTGAAGAGGTAGAGGGTTCGATCCCCTCCAGCTCCACCACCCCCCCCCCCCCCCGGCCATACTTGACGGTAAATGATACCGTACACCACGTCATCTCGAATTGGTTCCGTTTCCAGATCGCACAATGGCTTACCATACTGGATGCTTCGAGACCATTCTTTGGGGAGCCTTGCCTGAGCCCTGATCAGCCCCCAGCTCTTATTCTAGGTGCGGTTGAATCAATGGATGAGCGTTTGTTTATGCCCGGAGAGGGCGCTAGCTCAGGCCATCATAACGGCGAAGTTCCTGTGTGCGCAGTATGTGGCTGCATAGAGAGCAGAAAGCACCGTCTAACTTGGCAATTGTCACGGTTAGACATTACGCTCAAGGATGAAGTTGCCGTGAAGGATTGGATGGAACGGCGGCAAGGGCAGCCTAGCGCGATGGTGCTGCCCGATGACGGGGAAGTCTTAGCCTATTCGGTTGCTCCATACTGCGAAGCTTGCCTGGACAAGTACTGGAGAGAATACGAAGAGCGTCACACACCCTCTGGTAAGGTGAACAGGGCTGCCTTCCAAGAAAAAATAAGAGCGTTTTCTCGCACCGCTGGTTGGGATTTGTACGTTCCTCAGCTAGAATATCTAGCACCTCGAGGGTTTCCCAACATGGCTCTAAAAAGAGGTGATCGGCTCATTCTCCCATCCGTAAGGGGGAACGTAATCGCTCGTCCCAGGGCATTCCACCCACCAGGCCACAGTTTAGTCATTAGCCCAGAGGTGCCGGAGGATATACGAGAGGCGTTAACGAGAGACCCAGATGAGGGGCGGACTTCGGAGAAGGTTGCGTTCCTATACATGGACGAAAAATACCCAGATACCAAAGCACCGCCAGCAATGCAAGTAACGTCACTTACTGGGCTTCTAATAGCCTCTGACCAGTTCCTTCGTTTCCGGGACGAATTCTTCAAGATTGTCCCAGGCTTCGATCAAGGGGCAGACAATTTTCCGGTAGATATACACGCTAGCAATCTTTTTCCAGGACGACCCGATGACGAACACTTTAGGTTTTACAGTGGACTGGTTTCGATAATTAATGACTTCAAGTGCAAAGTGTATCGGCGTGGCTTCAATTTTATGCCAGGCCATGAATTGTTACGAAAAAAGCAGATAGACCTGGTTGGTTTTTGTTTCAGGTCAATGCTGATATCGGTCGATGACTTCGAACACTTTGGGCAAATATGGCCAGTCATGGAAACTGATCACTCCATGAGACAAGACGAAAACTTCGCGGGATACATGCGTTGGATGGACCAGGCAACTTCATATCTGAATTGGGTTGGAGATGGTGTCGAAGAGTTAATTGACGAAGATTATATGGTCGACAACTCCCGGTTCGGAGATCTGCACTATGTAACGAAGAAATCAATTGGCGGAATCGCAGCAGACTGTTTAGCCTATTTGCTCCATTGCAGGTGGCTTGAAGAAAAGGGTTTCCTAACGTCGGGCTATAAGGCTCGACTTTCTGCCATCGCATCGACCTTACGTCCATCCATAGTTGATGACTATGTGGGTTCCTTCCGACTCGAAAACGAACGCGAGGATCCAAATTCTCCAAAGGTGGGGCCGGAGGAGACCTATGGAACCAGTAAATTGGTGGTATCAAAGTTCCATGCACATCTCAAAAGTGGTACTGTCTACCGTCAAGTCCGGTCCGCGAGGGGTGGATTGGAGTGACGTTAATGGTTGGCAAGAGATCCGGGAAGAGAACGGGATCGGCTGGGGAGCCGGACGGTGGGATGGCTGACGGGGAGGTTGTGCTGCTTTCGGGTGGCAATCCGCAGATCGCGAAGGCCGACGGCGACGCGCCCGTGCAGGCCTACATCGGGGCGATGCCGGGCTGGAAGAGCGACATTGGGCGCCGGATCGACGACCTCATCGTGGGTAGCGTCCCTGACGTCCGCAAGGCTGTGAGGTGGAACTCACCGTTCTATGGCGTCGAGGGTCAGGGTTGGTTCCTGAGTTACCACGTCTTCGCTCGCTACGTGAAGGTGACGTTCTTCCAGGGCGCCTCGCTGCATCCCGTCCCATCGGGCGCAGGCAAGGACAAGGACGCGCGCTGGGTCGATATCTATGAGGACGGTCTCGACGAGGATCAGTTGGCGACCTGGATTCGGCAGGCGGCCGCCATACCCGGCTGGAACGGGTTCTGATGGTGACATTGCTATGGGCTTAGGTTTGTGACGGATCACCAGCCTGTGTGCTTTCTCTTGGCCATGGCTCATCCACATATTGTCCGGAATCCTGCATTGATTCTGGGTAAGCTTCGGGGATGAGCCTTATTCCGTTGCAATTGCGTCTGAAGAACCTTTGTGTTGGAGGTCAGGTTGGTCCGGTTGCGAAGCCCTCACAGGATGGCAGTCCACGCTCTGTGAGGGCTCTGTTGCATAGTGCTGCGGGCCAATCCGGCCAGAGTAGCGGTTTCTACTCGGAGGATTTGAAGAGCGTTATGCGGTTGCCGGCGATGTCGTAGAATATGGCAATCGAGCCGGATGCTCCGGGAATCTCTGTGGGCTGCATGAGGGCGGTACCGCCCAGGCTCACAGCCTTGTCGAGATACGCCTGGAGGTCGTTGACGAAAACTGCGACGGAAGGATGGTTGGGCGGCATGCCCTCCATGTGCTCGAAGATGCCGCCGCCAATCCCTCCGGATTCCTGCTGGACGAATCGGTAGTTGGCTTCCTCGAAATGGACGATTTCCCAGTCGAACATCCCGGTGTAGAACTCGGCAAGCGCAGCGGCGTCGCTGCCTCCAACCTCGAAGTGCGCCACCGGTGGACCGTCACCCTTGGGGGGCATCTGTCCGTCCCAGTCCGACGGCGGGGCATACAGCCCTATGGTGTTACTGGCAGGATCCCCGAACAAAGCGATGTGGCCCATGCCGGGTGCTATCTCCATCGGTGGCATTATGGCGTTCCCGCCCATGCCAGCCAACTTATCCAGCGCCGCCTGCAGGTCTTCAACCTGCACATAGAAAGTGACGTAGCTGCGCGCCGGCATATCCTCGGTTGTAGGTAACAAACCTCCACCGATGCCGCCCTCATTGGCCGGAATTATTCCGTAGCTGCCCATCTGTTCGCCCTGCACGTCTATATTCCATCCGAACAGGTCGCCGTAGAACTGCCGCAAGGCAGGCCCATCGGGGCCGGCAATTTCAAAGTGCACCACTGGGTTCTCAATTGGTTACCCCCTTAAGGGTCAAGAATTCTCCAGTCCCCAGCCTATAGCCAGACTCTACGACGTGTCCATTTGGTTCACCAACGAATTCATTCGATGTTGCTTCCGATGAAGGGAGGGAGCGTAGTCGAGGATGCTTCGGGCTACCAATGCGGACACAATCGACCGCCCTGACCGTTACTTTCGCTCTGACGATGCAGAAAGCCGTGACTGGCGCGATGGTGAATATCCGCCACGGTTCAGGTGGTCTGCCAGCCACGTAGCTGAGCGAAGTTCGCAGATGCCCTCGTCGATCTGGCGGGGCATCTGACTGAGACGGGGCACCGGTTGTGAGGAGGCGGAATGGTTTGCAGTACAAAAATGGGCGTAGAGCGAGGTCGCTGATTTCTTGACACCTGCCTCATCGATGAACCATGCCATAATGAGATCAGACGACTTGCAGGGCCGGAAAATGGAAGGCCCTGCCATTGGAGAGAGGTAAGGTGTCTGACGAAAATATCGAGATTGCCGTACTGGGCGGCGGATGCTTCTGGTGCGTTGAGGCCGTCTACACAGAGATCGCGGGGATTACTGCAGTCACGTCGGGATATTCCGGCGGCCACAAGGCTAATCCGACCTACTATGAGGTGTGCAGTGAAAGGACCGGGCATGCCGAGGTGGTGAAGCTGGAGTTCGACCCCGACCAGATCACTTTCCCTGAAATATTAGAATTGTTCTTCGCCACTCACGACCCGACCACCCTCAACCGCCAGGGGGCGGACCGGGGCGCGAGGTATCGCTCCGTGGTTCTTCACACCTCGGAGTCCCAGAAGGAGCAGGCACTGAATTTCATCAAGGAATTGGATGCGTCAGGGACCGAAAACGGTCCTGTGGTAACCCAAGTGGTCCCTTTCGACGTGTTCTATCCCGCGGAAAGGGAACACCAGCTTTTCTACCAAAACAACCCTGGCAGCATGTACTGCCAGATAGTCATAAGCCCCAAGGTAGCCAAGGTGCGACAGAAGTACAGCTCGATGCTTCGTTAGCCCTCGCGACTGCATTGCCCGTTATCGTCGCGCTGGCCAAAGGAGAAACCTGCTCCGAACCGCGGAAGCGGGCCAATCCGCCCGACGCACAATGGGAACTCTAGCAGGCGCCGGACTCGGTCGGCCGGGGAGCGGTGGAGGCTCTTCTTTCCAACGGGAGGGAGGTCGGCTTCTTGGCCATGAGGAACAGCACGCCGCTCATGACTCCGAGGCTCCCGATGACCAGGAACGAAATGGTGTAGCTCCTGGTGGCGTCGAACATGAACGCCGCGAAGAGAGGCGCGGCCAGCATCAGCATGTACATGGGGGCGCTGGATATTCCGGTGATGGTGGCGAAGGCTTTTTCGCCGAAGTAGTCGCCGCGAATGGCGGTGGTCAGCGGATTTCTGCCACCGAAGCCTGCCCCGAATGTTGCGGCAAAAAGAAGTGCCGTAGGAATACTGTCGACCATCACCGCCATGAGAAAGCCGCCCGCCTGGATGAAGCCGAAAAAGGCTATGACGGCGTTCTTGGGCAGTCTGTCTCCCGCGTACCCTCCGATAAGTTGAAAGACTGCGGCCACTCCCATGACCACGGAGAACATGTTTGCCGCCTGCTGCAGCGACAGGCCCTGGTCCGTGAGCATGGGCACGAGATGCACCGTCAGGGTAGCGAAAAGAATGCTGGAGAAAGCGTGGCCGAAGGTGATCAGCCAAAATGCGGGGGTCCTGATCGCCTGGCGCCCAGTGAATTGCAGCTTGTCCGGTGATGGGGCGGTCCTTGCTGATCTGGGCGTTTCCCTTACAACTGAGTCGGGCGGGTCTCCGTCGGGGCGTAGACCATAATCGTCGGGACTCACCCGTACAAACTGGGAGATAGGCCACGCCACGCACAGGAACACCACACCGATCCACTGGGCAGTTACGCTCCAGCCATGGCTGCCAGGCGTTACCGCCCACGCGAGGATCGGCACCAGCACCAACCCTCCCAGTGGCGAACCGAGGCCGGCGATGGCCATGGACATGCCCCGCTTGCGAACGAACCAGCGGTTGACCACGGACATGAAGGGGAGCCAGGTGCCGGCCGCCGTGCCCAGCATGATCATCCCGTATGACAAATAGAAGATGAAAATACTGTTGGTGAGGCTGAAGACGATGAAGCCCAGGCCGGTGATGATGAATCCGATGAGGACCATCCGGCGCGGGCCAAGCCGGTCGATAAGGTATCCCATCAATGGCCCGATGATGCTGCCCTCGAGCTGGGCCATGGAAAAAGCGCCGGTCAGCTGGGCGCGGCTCCAGCCAAAATGCAGCTCGAGGGCCTTGATCCACACGCCGACGCCACTCCAGACAGGTCCGCTGGACATGCCGTTGGCGACCAGTGCTAGGCCGACTACTACCCAGCCGTAGAACAACGTTTTCACCCTTCTCTGAACTTCGTGGCGCTGGGGATAGTGACAGGCAGGAGACTCAGGGGCAGAATCAGCAGAGTGGCGGTCGTCCAGACACAGTAACCAAAATTCCCCGAATCGACTCAAGCCCGGGGCGCCCAATCCTGGTGGACGACGCGGCCGGATCGGCGGCGGGACGTCTCAGGGACGGATACCGGAGCTGACGCAACCAAGCCGTTTTACGAGCGATCGTCTGCTCAGGCCCAGCGATTGCTGGCCGAACAGGGCCAAGGGATAAACCTCGGTAAGCATACCAGATTGCGGAGGGACGCCGGGGGCTACCGCGAATGGCTCGTAATCGGAAAAGCTCCAGTGGGCCGGCGTGTAAAGTTAAGCCCTGCCATAATTTTGGTGAAGACGGATTGAGAAGACCTAATTCTGCAACTGGACTTCGTTTCATATCGCGGACATAATCGACATAAATCGTCAAACTTGGGTCGACCGACCTGTTTCACGGTGCGATTGGGTTGGCGTGAAGGTCACAATCTGACTTACGTCAGGCGCCAGGTTGGAAATCACCAAAACTACACTCCGGGAGTTAAGCCATGGCTGACTACAGGATCATTTCGTCGGACAACCACGTCATGGAACCACCGGACCTTTGGGTGAGCCGGATTGATGAGAAATTTCGGGAGCGAGCCCCTCGCACCACGCTGGAAGACGACGGCGAATGGTGGTATTGCGACGGGATGAAAATCTCCACCGGGTTCGGATTCGGTGGGTCCCAGACTGGAAGAAGGTTTGAATCGCCGGAGGAATTGACCAGCGGCGATGTCTTTGCAAACGTCCGGCCCGGGGGTTACATCCCTGAAGAGCAGATCAAGGACATGGACCTGGACGGCATCGATGTCAGCATTCTCTATCCCACCCTTGGCCTCCAGTTGTTCAAGGTGCCGGACAGCGAGCTTCTGACCGCCGTCTTCAAGACCTACAACGACTGGCTGGGAGAGTTCTGCAGGGCCGCGCCAAAGCGTCTCGCCGGGATCGCCATGATCAACGTGGACGATGTGGAGGTTGCCGTGGCAGAGCTGGAGCGGTGCCACAAGCTGGGATTCATAGGCGGCATGATCACGGTCTACCCGCAGGAGGACCGCAGGTACGACTCGCCGGTCTATGATCCCCTCTGGGCGGCTGCCCAAGATTTGGGGATGCCGCTGGGGCTTCATGCCGCGACCAACCGGTTTGGATCAGGGGAGGGCGACCGCGCCAGTACCAACCGGTTCTCCGTAACGGTGAACTTCGATCACTACGTCCGGATGTCGCTTACCGACATGATTTTCTGTGGAGTGTTCGAGCGTTATCCGAGGCTGCAGGTCGGGGCGGTTGAGCACGAGGTGTCGTGGGCGGCGCACTTTCTGGACCGCATGGATTACAACTACACCCAGCGGGCCAGGGGTGTGAGCGGCTACCGGTTCAAGAACGATATGCTTCCCAGCGACTTCTTCCGCCGGAACATTTTCCTGGGGTTCCAGGAAGACGGATTGGGGATTCAGCTCCGGGAGATTATCGGCGTCGACACCCTGCAGTGGGGCTCCGACTACCCGCATCAGGAATCCACCTTCCCAAGAAGCCGGGAGATCCTTGAAGAGATTCTGGCCGAATGCACCCTTGAGGAACGGGCCAAGATTGCGGGTGGGAATGCTGCCAGGGTATACAACCTGAACTAGACTCGGTATGCCCTGGCGACCGTCGGATTCATTGACCTGTGGCTGGCAAGTTGGGGCATCGTCAACCTGTCCTCCGCGAAGGGAATGTGATTCTGGACGAATACCGGTCTCAAGTAAGCACCGGTGCCATACACCGAACAATGACCGCATAGCGCAACGAGCTGCCGCACAGTGGCGGCAATGCGGTCATCCAGGTCGTCTGTCGCATCTCCCGTTCCGGGCCTCACCTGGATCCTGGGAGGGTTCAGATCACGGCCAGCAAACTGGGCTCGAACTATCCTTCCATTTGGAAATAATTGCCGATGTCAAAACTTGGTGCAGAATCCGAATCCATAGGCTGGGGCGGACATCTGGTCGATGCCGCGAGGGCGCGACCTGGTTGACATAGTTTCCAAGTATCAAGGCCCTGGCGTACTTTGTAGTATTACAGTGCCGACCTCTCTGGTCGATGAATTACACAGCACCAAGCCAATAGCGGAATCCGAACGGTTCGTGGTATCAATGTTGCCTGCAACTTGATACGGCAATACAGGAATTCTGAATTTGGGCGTGGTAGAGTGCGACTATACTGGATCGAATTGGCGGGTGGTCGCCGCATCCCACTCGGGTG
This sequence comes from Dehalococcoidia bacterium, assembly GCA_965215675.1. Taxonomy (GTDB): domain Bacteria; phylum Chloroflexota; class Dehalococcoidia; order Lucifugimonadales; family UBA3495; genus VXOI01. The sequence continues at coordinate 2,464,869 of OZ244112.1, forward strand.
GGTTTGACGGCTGAGCAACCCCCATTTCGGGACTCGGGTTAGGATTCTTGACCGATGTCGCCCCCGGCATTCAAAGTCTGCGAACCCTTCATTGCCCTCCCCTTTTCCTAAGGGCTGGTATTTCGTCGCGAGCCGCGAGGCAATTGAGAAAGCCAAGCTCATAGAGAAGACGTGGATGGGGGAGGACATCGTCATCTGGTGCGACGAAGATGGGGATGTCTGTGTAGCCGATGCCTATTGCCCCCATTTGGGTTCCTACTTGGGGCCAGCCGCCGGAGGCCGAATCCGTGGCGGCCGGCTCGTCTGTCCCTTCCATGGCTTTGAGTACGACGCAACCGGCCAATGCGTCGCAACTCCATACGCCGACCCGCCCAGGAACACGAAGTTGCGGGCCTACGAGACCATGGAGGTTCTGGGCTTGATCTTCGCTTGGTGGGGCATCGAGGGACGGGAACCGCAATGGAGCCTTCCGGACGATGCACTGGACCAGGATGGATGGAGTGATCTGGAGATCAGGACCACGCGGCTTTCCCGGCCACCCCCAGGAGACAACCGAGAATTCAGTTGACTTGGCCCACCTGAGCTATGTTCACGGCTACGCCAGCGTCAAGCGCAGCAGCAAGGTGTCTATCGACGGACCGTGTCTCGAGAGTCGCTTCGACTTCAGGAGTATCCGGAGGTTCGGCAGGATCGCAAAGCTGACCTTCGACCTCTCCGCCAGCACGCGCGTTTTTGGTCTGGGCTACTCCTACGTGGAGATCCGGGAGCACTCCGTCGGGATAGATATGCGCCTTTGGGTGCTGGCAACGCCCGTGGAGGGCACGCTCATCGACCTGTCCCTGGTCTTGCAGGTGGCGGAGATCCGAAAGCCGCGGCGGTGGATTGCGGGGCTGGGTTTTCTCCCGGTAGGGCCGCGCGCCCCCGTCATGACCAAGTTCATGGCGGCCTTCCAACAAGCGGACGTCCTGCAGGATGTTGTTATCTGGAGCCGCAAGCGGTACCAGACCCGACCGCGTCTCAGCCGATCAGACGGCGAGATAATGCCGTTTCGTACATATTGCGCCCAGTTCTATCCCGATCAAAGTGATTCAGTCAGCGCACTCCCCGTCACGTCTGACACCGCAGCACTATGAGCGTTCGAACTGGTTGAATGGTCCCAGGGCTTGCCACGGCCAAGTTCCGATCGCTGTACCGCAGGGCAATTTTGTGGAACAAAGCGGCGGCAGCGCACGGCTTCATGAGCGCTGTCGAGGTGGGCCGCCACAATTACTGGGCTACGGGGCTTCGAAAACACTGGCGATATGGACTTCCACAACCCAAGGAAGATTCACAACGATTATGAATTTCGCTGGAGGAGCCGGATGATGACCGACGCAGCCTCCACGCTCTTTTCCAGAGGGAAAGGTTTGCAATGAGCAATGTACTCGGTTGGCTGAGCTGGGTGGTCACGGTTCGGCCATACATAACGCTCCTTGTCCTCGTCATCATTACCGTTCTGCTTGCTGCCGGAGCGACGGTCCGGGCGCCAGTGCCCGATACTAAGGCGACACTTCCCGAAGGAGGCGCCGTCGCCGAGGCCCTGGATGAGCTGGGAGAACTCTTCGGCGAATCCGGCGAAGCCAATGTGGTAATGCTCATCTTCGAGGGGAGGCTCTCACGCCCACCGGCCTCTCGCAGATGGACGGCCTGATTGATGGCATCCTCAGCGATCCCGGCGTGACAGCCCTGCTGGCTGCAACCGATCCTGTCATCTCACCCTCGCTGCTGATCGGCGCGCTGCTCCGGGTGGACAGCTTCGAAGCAGTCAGCCAGGCCGAGATCGACGCCGTCCGCGGCACCCCGGAGATACGGGCGGCGATGGACGCGATGGCCGGCATCGACACTGATGGCACGCCGATCTCGATAGCCGTCATCCGCCTGCACGATACTGGCGACGAACGAATTGAGCTGGCTGAGCGGAGGATAGACGAGCTTGCTGAAGGGGATGAGGGCCCGCTCCGGGTGAGCAGTGTTTCGTTCGTGGTCATCGAGGATGAGTACAAGAAAGCCACTGAAGAGGGAATGGCGCCGCTGATAGGCTTGGCGTTCCTGCTGATCGCGGCTCTCCTCCTACTCTTTTTGCGGGCGATATCAGACTTCGTTCTCACGCTGGTGGGGCTGTTGATGGCGATGATCTGGATCGTCGGCGCGGAGGGCTGGCTCGGGCCGAACGCGCTGGGCCTTACGGGTCCTCCGAACTCGCTCACGACGATGGTGCCAATCATCGTTATCAGCCTGACGGTGGACTACGCGATTCAGATCGTCTCTCACTACCGCGAGCAGCGCGCTGCGGGAGAAGGAGTTATGGGGGCCGTTCGCGCCGGGATGCGAAACGTCGCCGTTCCATTGGCGCTGGCCGCCGTCACATCCATCGTGAGCCTGCTGGCGAACCTGTTCTCCCCTATCGGAATTGTTGCCGACTTTGGCATCATTGCGGGATTGGGTGTAGCGATGAGCCTGATCGTGATGCTGACGCTGGTTCCTGCCGGACGTACGATCATCGACCGGAAGCGCGAGGCAAGAGGCACGTTGGGAACGCCGCACCCGATCGCGAACGTCCTGCCGGGTATCAGGCCCATTGCAGAGAGGCTGGGAAAGGAGTCACCCGGAGACCGGCGCCGTTCCTCATCGCCGTGATCGCGGTGACGATTGGGCTCGGAATTGCTGCCGCTGACCTCGAGTCGGAATTCAGCATCCGCGACATCCTGCCAAGAGGCGGGATGGTTATGGAGGACCTGAATACCCTCGATGCCACCGTAGGGGGTTCAACGGAGATTGTCAGTGTACTGGTGAAGGTTGAAGCCACGGAGGCCCGCACCCTCCTGAACCTCCACGACCTCACGGCCGCGTTCGCGGATGATGCGCGCCGTCCTCGGGCAGCGGCGGGGCCGATTCAGGCAACGTACGATTTGCTTGCACACGACTGGCTCGAGGACAGCGGGGAGCACGGCGACAAGTACGACCCGGAGCTCGCCGCGCTTTTCGAGGAAGCCACCGCCGGGGTGCAACTCGACGCACAACTGATGCAGGAGTTCCTCGACAAGCTAGAGACGAAGGACACTGAAGTCGCTCGCCTCCTGGTCAACAATCCGGAAGGTATCGATTCAGTTCTGCTCCAATTTCCAGCTTATTCGAGCGATCCCACGCATGTGAGATCGCTTCAGCAGGACATTGAAAAACTCTGGTTTGGCGACAGCGAATCGATCACAGCGACTTCGGAGAGCATTGTCTCAGTGACAGTTACGGCCGCCGTGACTGAACGGCAGACGGAGTCAATCAGCACCACGATCGCGGCAGCCCTGATCGTCCTCGCAGTTTTCTTCTGGGTGACGGCGCGCCAGCCCGCACTGGCGTTGATCGCAGTCGGGCCGATCGTTCTCGTGCTCATATGGGTGCTGGGCACTATGGCGCTGCTGGGCATCCCCTACACCATCATCACGTCCATAATCACCGCGCTCCCCATTGGGATCGGGGTCGACTACACCATCCATATAATTCATCGCTACCGCGAGGAATACACACTGGACCGCGATCCCGAGAGGGCAGCGATCCAGACTCTTTCCACCACTGGCTCGGCACTGCTGGGCTCTGCCCTGACCACCGCGCTGGGGTTGGGAGTGCTTGTAGGATCGCCACTGGATGCGTCACAGCAGTTCGGAATCACGGTGGCGATTACAATCGCCTACTCGCTGATAGTCTCCATCCTGGTCGTTCCGCCCGCGATGACGATGTGGGGCGCCTACCAGAACATGCGGCTGCGTTCCAACGTGCGGCGCTGGGCGGAGGAGCTCGACGAGGCGATCGAAGGCCTGGACCGGCGACACGAGCAGGGACAGGAACGGCCGTAGGCCGCGCAAGGGATTCAGCAGCCCCCGCAACTTCAGGGAGTATTCGGCTTCCGGAAGGATCCCTGCTCCCGCGCCAAGGTCGACTGCACACTGGTGAAAGGCCCCCTGGCCGCTTGGCGAGAAAGGGAATGAGACGAAGGGCCCCGGTCCGTCAGGCGGATAGTTCACGCCTCCGCTCGGCAATGTGGAACTTCAGCTTCCTGCTCGGTTTCATCGACGGTAGCGGGTTGAACTTGAGCTTGTAATTCTCGGGAGACACCGTGATGGTGAAGTAGTGCGCCACCATCAGCACATTGACGGCCAGTTGCAGGTCCATCCACCGGGAACCAAGACATGTGTGCGTGCCCAGCCCGTTGGGTGCGTACCCAGGCCTGAGGTGCTCGTTGCGCGGCGGCAGATAGCGGTCGATATCGAACTTCAGGGGGTCAGGAAAAACCTCTTCCATATAGTGCGAGGCCGTCTGGGCGATAATGATTTTCGACCCCACAGGCAGTTCATGGTCCTCGGCCACGCAGGAATTCATTACGTTTCTCATGGACATCGGGACGATCGGGTTGAGACGCAGGCACTCCATCAGGAAGCGGTGAGTGACGTCAATGGCGGACAGTGTGAAGTCTGCTCCGGCCGGATCGCCGTTTTCTAACAGGGCATCGGCCTCACTTTGGATTCTGGCATAAAGCTCTGGCTGCGACGCCATGGCGTACTGCGGGAAGCTGAACGCATCGCCAAGGTACACGCTGGCAATCAGCGCTGCTGAAAGAGCGAATCGCAAGTTCGACTCCGGCACGAACTGCGGGTCGCTGGCGTGCAGGCTCAGGATTTCGTCCGCAAGGTCCCGCGGACTCCCGGCCTTCTGGGCGGGCGTATGGACGCTCTGCACCCGTTCTAGCAATGTGTCGACGGCCTTGGCCCGGCGTTTCATACCCGGTGTGCCCGGCATGAATTTGGGCAGGACTTTCACGATGTGGGTCAGGAGCGCTCGTTCCTTGTACTTCATCAAATCGTCGATGATGTCCTGGGAATCAACGCTCACCGATAGCGGCGAGATTTGCGCGTTTATCATCCGTCGGCACAGGCTCGTTGCTGAGTAGGAATCCCCCTCCTCCCAGTCCGCAATGTATTTCCGGGCATGGTGATAGAGCTGGTCCAGCTGCCCCATCAGTCTCCCGCGAGAATAAGCTGCCGACATGGACTTGCGCAGCCGGAAATGATCGGCGCCGTCCAGGGAAGGCAATACTCCGGACGCGCCATAGACCTTCTCGAAATCGGAAGAATAGTCCTTGGCCCTGAGGTACATGCAGCCCCTGCGATGCACCCAGTTGTTTGTCTCCGGCCCCGAAAGAAAAATCATGGGCTGGCTAAACGGGGGCGAATCTCAAAAACCGGGCCCTACTCTTGAGTGAGATCCGCAAACAGTGCGGGAATGCTGCCGCTGCGGACGTGCGGATTGAGCGCCAACTTGCGCAGGGGGACTGTCGGAATCTTCTTGGTGAAGGCGGAATGCCGAAGCAGCGGACCGGCAAGATTGTGGGAGGCCGCTGCAGCGATGGACCGGCCGATCAGGTCCAGATTGCTGAGAAAGTCGATGCGTTACTCAGCTTCATCATCAAGCTGAAACATGAAGCGAAAGACGTCGCACGTGTTGACGAGACAGATAATGATGATATCTCTGGGTTCAGGAATCTCGTTGTTGAATATGGCGTTGCTGATGCGAGTCTTTACAAACTGTATCCGGGAACCCTCCTGGGAGTCGCCGAAGATTTCCATCCAGCCCGTGCTGCGGGCCATCGTATAGAATTCGCCCTCGTGACGCTCCACGATATTCAGGTCAACCAGGCGGTCCATGGTCAGATCAATGATCGATTCTGCGTGAGGGGCGAGCCGTTCGATCCAGTATTGGGCGTTTCGCTGGACCGGCTCTTCTGCTATTTCCTTCAGGATGGAGTCCAGAGCATGGTTGCCCGTTTCCGTGGGGTTGAGAAGGAACAGGGACTCCATATCAGTGTCGATGCGGGAAGTGAGGGAAAGCTCGGCAAGCGCGGCACCGACGAAGGCGCAGTTCAAGTACCAGCCCGGTACCTGGTGGAAGCAGCTGTTCTCCTCGTTGAGGAGCATCAGGATCAGTTCTTCTGGCAAACTGAACTGATGGGTTGTTACATCAATCGTAGAAAGACTCATTCCCCCCGGTCTCTCTAAAGCGATTCGATACCCTGAATTTCCATTTTACAGGAAACATTGGGAATATACCCATGTGGCCAGCGCCTGCCGGAAGTAATGTACCCAGGCAGTCGGGGCCACGAGGGTAGCAAAGCTACCAATAGGCAGCAAACACTTCGCCCATGCCGGCTGGCAGCGGAGGCACCGCCTCAATTCGGCGATGGTCGGGCGATTCGACCCGTGACTGCCCACTCGCAGGGACATCAACCCCCTACATTCTGTCCCTCCGCTTGTTCCAAGGACATGGACGGTGGTAAAACCATCTGGAACATGCAAGTGGGAATCAGGACTATTACAATTCCCTCCAAACTGGGGGGCCGCAATGGACTGGCACCACCAAGAATCATCCGGGGAGGGGCACTGCTATGACGGAAAACTCTACGAGCATCGTGCAGGAAGCCATCGACATCGCCATCGGAGAGCGCGGAGAAATCGGAGTCCAGGTCGCGGCCTACCTGGACAGCGAGCTGGTGATCGACCAGTGGGGCGGTTTGGCTGATGAGACCACTGGCCGTGAGGTCGACGGGGACACCCTCTTCCCGGTGTTTTCCAACATAAAGGCGATGACGGCGACAGCGCTCCACATTCAGGCGGAACGGGGTCTGGTGGACTACTACCAGCCGGTGGCCAGATACTGGCCTGAATTCGGCAAGTACGGCAAGGACAAGGGCACGGTGTTCGATGCGTTGACCCACCGCATCGGGGTTCCCCTGATGCCCGTGGGGGTTACGCCGGAGCTGATGTGCGACTGGGACTGGATGACGGGGCAGATCGCCGAAATGCATCCCCTTTTCGAGCCGGGCACTCGCAGCGGCTACATGGCCTACACTTTTGGCTGGGTTGTGGGCGAGGTCGTGCGCCGTACCGATCCAATGAACCGGCCCTTCGGCCAGTTCATCCAGGAAGAAATCTGCCAGCCACTGGGCATCACCGACCTGTGGGCGGGCATTCCACCCGAAGTCGAGCCGAGGGTCGCCAAGCTCACTAACTTGCCGCCGATTCCTCCGGGCGCCCCGGGAGTACCTCCGGACTCGCTGCGGCCGCGGGCCACTCCGCCCGAGGTCGCCACCACCCAGGAGGTGTTTGGACGTTCCGATGTGCGCCAGGCCTGCATCCCGGGGGCACAGGGAATCATGAATGCGCGTAGCCAGGCCCGGTTCTACGCCATGCTGGCCAACGGCGGCGAACTGGACGGCGTGCGCCTCCTGTCCGAGGACCGGGTCCGGACTTTCCACATACCCCGTCCCCCCAGCGATTACGACCAAGTAAGTGGCAAGCCCCATAACGGCACGATTGGAGGATTGCACTTCGCGGGCAGCCCCGGCATGGGAGCGATGGGCAGCAACCCTCTTGCTTTCGGACATAACGGGGCTGGCGGTTGCCTGGGCTGGGCGGATCCCCAGCACCGGCTGGCGGTTGCCATCCAGCATAACCGGATGGTTTCCCACGGCCCTCCCGAAGAAAGCCCGCTGACACCCATCGGTACAGCGGTGCGAAAAGCCCTTGGCATACCCGAGTAGCTTTCACGTCGACTATCTTGGTATCCCGTTGGCATGTAGGGGGTGCAATGACGTTCCAGTTGACGTGGTTGGCCCCAGTCAACCCCTTATAATCGTGAGGTATTCTCGCGAAAAGCGGAAGCGGGAATCCCGGGCTGTGCGGCCGTCCGGCTGGCGGCTTACTCGTCCACCCGATGAGTAAGTCTGCCGTCCGAGGCCCGGAACCTTGACGAACCAACGGCTTCTGCATACAGTTTTTCCCAGCACATAAATTGCGTTCACTCGGAGACCAATGCCAGCTAACCACGCCTTTGACCCTGCCTGCGCATACTGCGAGGCCGCGCCATGATGATGGAACATCGCGGCATCCGCTGGGGCTACGTGTTCCTGCGATCTGCCAACTACCTTAACTCAGAGGAGTTCCACGAGCTGATGGTGCAGGCAGTGGAGATGTATCTCGCCGGAGAGCCAGAACGGAATGTCAAACACGACAGCTACGAGGGCAGGCTCTTTACCGAGGGCCGTTACGAGATAATGGGCGGAATTGGCGGCCAGCGTTTCGACGCCGAGCTGGAAACCGTGTACGGTCGCGACCTAGCCACATTCCTGGTCAACGAGCAGACCGGCGGCACCGGCGCGCCCATCTCTGTCAACTGATCGCTCCAATACCCTATAGGGTCGCACCAGCCGTGCGCCCTTCCCGAAGTTTGTCCATCCCTGAATAAATCCAACGCGGCGGAGAATTGACATGGCTGCAGGAATTCCATTGGCCCGACAGGTCGGTCGCGTCCCGTCATCGGTGGTTCCTCTTGACGCCGCCGAAGAGGTCCGTTACCAGACCATAGCGGAAGACGCCATCACAATTGACGTTCATCAGCACCCCTTCGTCCTCCCCGAAGTGATGGAGCAGCTAGTCGACCTCGTCCGTATCGGTCGTTACGAATGGGGCTATGAGGCCGCCCGCGCCGGAGGATGGACTGCCATCACCACCGCCAACGTCTTCGCTGGCCTGAAGAGCACCGCCGACATGTCCTTCGTCGAATACGACGACGTGGCCGCGGAGGTTGGCAACATGGTTGCCGATGTGGCGTCGCAGGATGGCATCACCCGCGTCGGCAACGCTGCCGACATCGAGGCCGCCAAGCAGCAGGGCAACGTCGGCTTCATGCCCACCCTGGAACACCTGCCCATCGGAAACCGCATCGAACGCCTCGAGCAGCTCTACAGCATGGGGGTGCGCCTGGCCGGCATCACCTACAACCGCCGCAACTACATCGGCGACGGCATGAACGAGCGCAACCCCGGTGGTCTCAGCGACTTCGGCATCGAAGTCGTCCGCCGCATGAACGACCTCGGTATGGCCATCGACCTGTCCCATGTCTCCACGCCCAGTGCTCTCGACGCCATAGGGTTCTCCCGTGTGCCAGTGGTATTCAGCCACAACGCTGCCTACGCGTTGCGTCCCAACCGTCGCACCCGCCGCGACGAAGAGCTGACCGCCTGTGCCGAGAACGGCGGCCTCATCTGCATTACCGCCGTCCCCAACTCGCTCAGCGACGACCCCGAACAGGACATCGAGTGCGTCCTTGACCACTACGACTACATGGTCAACCTTGTGGGCGTGGACCACGTGGGCATCGGCACCGATACCACCATCGGCGACCACGTCGCCTTTCACCGCGTGGTGATGGGCCGCGATGGCCCCGACCAGTTGCCCGCACCCTATCTGAACGGCCTCGAGTCTCCCGCCGACGGCGGCAACATAGTCCGCGGCCTCATCCGCCGAGGCCACTCCGACGAGGACGTCCGAAAGATCATCGGCGGCAACGCCATGGAGTTCTTCCGCCGCGTCATGAGCTAAACCATTGCCGAAAGTCAGGGACGCAATTCGCATGGTGGAGGATGATGGTTGGAGTCTGGTGCGTGCTCGAGGGAGCCATCGCCATTTTCACCACCCGGCAAAGCCAGGGACGGTTACTATACCCGGACATCCCGGCGAAGACCTGAAAATTAAGACTTGGCGAAGCATCTTGAGACAGGCGGGACTACAGGAGAGAAACCGGTGAGGCTGAAATACGTCGTGGTTTTTGAGCAAGGGCCGGATAACTATTCCGCCTATGTACCTGACCTGCCCGGTTGCGTCAGCACTGGCAAGACTTGGGAGAAGATGCTGGAAATGATTCAGGAGGCCATCACCGGACATATCGAGGTTATGCTGGAATACGGCGACCCTCTCCCCGAGCGAAGTATGTCTCTGGAGGAGGCGATTGCCCACCATGGCGAGCCTCTCACTGAAGGGGAGCTGAAGACTCTTGCTCAGTTCGGGGAAGACACTCCCACGCTATCAGTCACTTTCAAGGAAATTGAGGTCGAGGTCGAAATCCCAACGCCGGTTACGCCCGTCTGATCCCCCAGTGAGATGTAATTCCCGTTTGGCGACGGGAACCAATTGAACGAGCGCCGTATGCTATGCTGATTGGGTTCCGCTTTCACCAAGAGGCAAGGTCCCACTGAATTGGAGCACTGATAATGAACTGCCCCGCTTGTAATGTAGCCTTGGACGAGCAAAAATTTCGCGGCATAGAAGTCGACCACTGCCCCGAGTGCCGGGGTCTCTGGCTGGACTTCAACGAACTGGACATGCTCGAGGACTCTGCCAACAAGGACGAAATCCTCAAGGGAATGCGTGAGTATGCCCGGCGTTCCGGGGAACGGCCCTGCCCTCACTGCAGCTCGGCCATGGACGTCTTCAACTACCGCGCCCACAACCTCCAGATCGAACACTGCCCCGACGAACACGGCTATTGGCTGGACAAGGGGGAGGAGGATCGCGTCCTCGACCTCATGAAGGAGCGAGCCCGCGACCTCCGCCGCTCCGAATCCGCCGAGCAGCAGTGGGCCCGATTCATGGAGCGCGGAGCCAGCCGAGGCGGCTTCCTAGACCGCATCAAAGACCTCTTCGGCGGCTAGCCGAAGACGTCAGAAGAGAATGGCCTGATTTTAAGGAGGGCCAGCAGCGCCAGCATGTAGCCGACATAAACGCCCAAGCCTAGCAGGGCCTTTGCGAAATCCAGATTGATGATGGCCAGCAATTCCAGGGCGTAGCCCGCGCCAAGCGCTGACCCCGTCACAACCCTGTTTACTGTCGTGCTGTCCCGTAGTTCCCAGCTTTGCGTCAACCAATCAACCATGGCTGGCAGGGGAAGCATGGCCAAGATTGCAGCCCACAACAGGTTCCCGGGGTCAAAGCTGTAGAACCACAGGACGCAACCGAAACTGCAGAAAGACGCCCATTGAGCCGTGCACCGTGTGCAGAACTGCTGTTCCCAACCACGGAATCGAATTGAGAATGTTCGACTAATGCGCCCTTCGTAATGGTGCGACAGGGCGAAATACAGCAGTTTGGGCAACCGGCGGGGCCGGTTCACTACGGACTGTGGGACCCGAATTGCTCCCCACCGCAAATCGGGCAGCGCGGTTTCTTCACGAAGGCATAGTAAATGCAGTAGAACACGCCGAAACAGAATATGAACGGCAGCCAGCCGAATGCCTTGTCAGGTCTTACGTCCCGCTGACAGTGGGGACAAAACTGCATGGCCATAGCATAACCTCAGCTCAATGGGGATAAACATCGGGGTCAACTGAAGTGCGTGCAGTATAATATCGCCTATTACCAAACACAATAAAGGCACTTCAGTTCTCTTGACGAAATAGGTGCATGGAATTGGTAAAATTCCGTTTTTCGCATAGAGGAAGGGTTCGCACCTCCGAAAAGCCTTCGGGTCTCCAGGCAAAGCGAGCACCTCATTGGTCCGCCAAATCACCGTACACCTCCCCCATGAACCGTCGCACTGACTCCTCGGCCCTCGAGTAGTCGTACTGCGCGTACCGCCGTATCCGCAACTGCACCACGTCGCCGTTGAAGAAGCGCTCGTACAGCGTCTGACGCGAACCGAACTCCGTACCGATCAGGTCCCACGCCAGCCGGAACAGCCGCACCCGCTCCGGGGCGGCCATGGTCATGGCCTGGTAATACTTGGCAATGTCTGCTGCCAAGGAGCTGGCCAGGTCGGCCTCGTTAGGGGTGAGCATCAGCCCGCTGGCCGCAAGCTGCTGCACGATGGCGACCACCCGCGCGTAGGCATCCGGGTACCAGTGTCGCATGGCGATCCATGGCTCCGGCGCGGGCCAGATGCCCTCCGCCCCCTCCAGGGGCACAGCGTCCGCCTCCGCAGCCCGCATGTAGGCCCGGCACGTTTCGATGGTGTCTATGATCTCCGCAGTCTTTTCCTGCACGTGCCCGTACACGCCGATGCCAATCCCTTCCGTGATCCCGCGAACGATGCCCAGGATGAACTCCAGCTTGGCGATGTTCTTGACCGCCACCTGCTGCATGTAGTGGCGCCACAGCGCGACCTGCGTAACTGTCCGATTGCCCAAATCCACGTCATCAAGCAGGAACACCCTTTCCCACGGCACAATCACGTCGTCGAACACCGCCAGCGAGTCCATCTCGTCGAACTGCCCCGACAGCGGATAGTCCCCCAGTGGCTCTCCCAAGTCGTGGGAAGGCCGGCAGATGAACTTCAACCCCTTGATATTCGAGGGCACCGAGAACCCGATGCAGTACTTCCGATCCTCCTCCACGTCGGGCCGGAGCGGGCGGTACAGGGGCGCAAAAATCTCGTCGGAAAACGGTGCCAGCGTCGCAAGGTTCTTTGCCCCGCGGACAACCACTCCCTCGGCGCACGTATCTACCACGCCGACCGCGATATACGGGTCCGGCAGTTCCGACAGTCCCACTGAGCGGTTGACCTGCGGGTGCCCGCAGGCGTGGGTCAGGCACAGGTCCCTCTCCCGCACGTACTCGTGATACTCCCTGAGATGGGCGCTAAACCTGGGGTCCTTCTCCCCGAAGATGGCCGACAACTGCCGCGAAGCGGTCAACTGAATGTTGACATAATCCGGTGTCCGCCCAAGCATCCCGTGGCACGACTCCGCCACGATCTCCAGCGCTCCCCGGCGCCTTGTCAGGTCATCCTGGGTTTCCGGCACTAGGTACGACAGCGCCACCGGCTCGCCACTCGTGGGAGAGGTGAAGGTCATCCGCTCCCGGAATTCAGGCGAGTGCTGCAGATCGTAAATCCCGGCCAGGGTCTGCGCCATTCGGGCCATTTTGGGATGAAACGTGACGTCGGCCACCCTCTCGCCTCCCAGCCATACCTCCCGGTCGTCCCGCAGCCCCACCAGGAACTGCTCTCCAGTACGAACTGCCATGGAATCGTCCTCAAATTCGAGTCGGTGTTTCCCCCGGAAACAGCCACGTCCCTGCGGCGGCATATTTTTCTCCAGCCCGCAGGGACGTATCAATCCCGGACATTCAGGGAGTCCGGCATTCGCCTCAGTGAATTTTTACCCGGGATAGCTGTTGCTCCAGCCGTCCACGCCGCACACCTCGGTCAGTGGCTTGCGCTGCACCGACCCGAATTCCCCTCGGGGGTAGCCCAGCGGCATGCAATAGACCAACTGCGCGTCGCCGGGGATGCCGAACAGTTCGTGGACTCGCTCTTCCACCACCGCATGCAGCGTGGTGATGGTCCCCCCGATGCCGAACGCCCGCGCCGCCAGGAGCATGTTCTGTGCCGACGGGATGACCGAAGCTGCGGCCTGCGCGCCCTTGGCCGTGGCGCAGATAAGCACCATGACGGGTGTGTTGCCGATCTCGTTGGCCAAGCGCCTCGCGGATTGCATGCTGTTCTTGCCTGGCGGCAGATCCTCGGGGCCCATGATGCCTACGTCGGCCCGCTTGGCCCACCACGCCTCATGGTAAAGCTCTCCCAGCTTCCGGCGCTTTTCTTCGTCCTTCACAACGATGAACCGCCACGGCTGGGTATTGCCGCCGTTGGGTGCGCGAATGGTGGCCTGCATGATGTCCTCGAGGACATCGTCGGGAATCGGGTCCTTTTTGAACCGGCGAATGGCCCGCTGGGTGAACATCGCCTCACCCAGGGGAATTGCGTTCAGACGTTCCGCAGTGGTCATTCTCCACCTCTCCAGATTCAAGTGTTATGCGGCAACGGTAACACGGCATTCCCGCCGCTCTGCCAGCAGCCGACCGTATCCCGGCACCGGCTCATCAATGCCTGCCAGCGCCAGCGCCCGCCAAAGCGTTGCCGTGTGCGACGTCACCACCGGCTTTCCGATGGCATCCTCCAGAGCCTGCGTCGCTGCCATTGCGTCGAAATTCATGCAACTGACGAACAGGCCGTCCGCCTCGCTCCCGCTGTTCTGCCACGCATCCAGCGCGAACCGGTAGATCTCGTCTGGCGTAACGGCGGCAAACTCGGCGGCGGTCTGGAATCCCATCCCTGCCGCATACACCGTCTCTATCCCGGCTTCGGCCAGGTACCGGTTCTCTGCAACGTGGTAGCTGTGCGGGTAAGGGCTGGTCAGCACCACCCGGCGTATCCCCAAATGCTGCAGCGCCTCCGCGGCGGCCAGCATTGTCGACGTGGTCGGTGCCCCGAACTCCCGCTCCATATCGGCGCAGAACTCGCGGTCCTTCTCCAGCCCTCGCTGTGCCCCGCTGACAGTGCAGCAGTAGGCGATGGAATCAACGCCCGCCGATGCCAGTTCCTGAACGGCCCGCGACGAGCTCTTCTCCATTTCCAGCAGCGCTTCCAGCCCGTTATCTCCGCCCAGCATCATCCGGCTGGTCAGGAATCCCACGTCGGGGACGGCCCGGGGGTAGCGCAGCTCCGATACCATCGACGCGCTGACCACCACCAGCCCGATCTTGGCCTTGGGCGAAAGTCCCTCGAGAATAACGCTGTTTTCTGGCATAAATCGCCGCTCTTTCCCTTAATTTGAGGCGTTGGCTGTGGGTGGTTGTGGGCCATCCGAATGTTATCACATCGGCCCATACCGATTGATATAATGGCCGCAATGTCCTGTCTGATAGGCCACAGGGGCCAGCGAGGTTGGGACGCCGACAGGAGGAGAACGTGGCCGACAACGCGAACGATCTAAGTCCCGTAGCGAAATCCATTTACCAGCGCCTTGAAATTTCGCCCATCATCAATGCCGCGGGCTCCATCACCCGGCTCGGCGGCAGCCGCACCCGCCCCGAGACCCTTGAGCTCATGACCCAGGCGGCCCGCGTTATGGTCAACATCGACGACCTGAACCGCGCTGCAGGCAGTGAGATCGCCCGCCTCACCGGCGCCGAGGCCGGGTTCGTGTGCAGCGGTGCGGCCGGAGGCCTGCTGCTTCAGGCGGCTGCCTGTATCGCCGGCCACGATCCCGTGAAGATGCGTCAGCTGCCCAATACCGAGGGCATGAAGAACGAGATCGTCATACATACCATGCACCGCTTCCCTTACGATCAGGCTTACCGGGCTGCGGGGGCGAAAATGGTGGAGTTCGGCGACTACCTATTTGCCCACCCCTGGCAGCTTGAAGGCGCAATCAACGAGCGCACTGCCGCCGTTGCCTACCTTTGCGCCCCTTTTTCCAGCAACAAAGTTATGCCCCTCGATCAGGTCTGTGAGATTGCTCACGCACACGACATTCCCGTCATAGTCGATGCCGCGTCCATGCTTCCGCCTCGCGCAAACCTCTACCGCTACCTTCGCGCCGGCGCCGACATGGTGGTCTACAGTGGGGGCAAGGGCATCCGCGGCCCCCAGGGCAGTGGCATCCTCGTGGGCCGTGCCGACCTCATTGAGGCCGCTGCCATGCAGGCCAGTCCCGCCCAATTCCTCGGCAGGGGCATGAAGGTCGCCAAGGAAGAAGTCATCGGCCTCGTTGCCTCCCTGGCCGCTTTCGTAGAGGAGGACGAGACCACCGAGATGGCCGCCTACCGTGCCATGGTGCAGCAGGCGATGGACGCCCTTGTAGAGATACCCGGCCTGCGCGTCAGCCTTGAGCACGATGGCATAAATTACCTCATTCCCCACGCCGTCATTCGCTTCACCGAAGAGTGGCGCGG
The DNA here is from genome assembly GCA_965215675.1 of Dehalococcoidia bacterium. Classification (GTDB taxonomy): domain Bacteria; phylum Chloroflexota; class Dehalococcoidia; order Lucifugimonadales; family UBA3495; genus VXOI01. Next base: position 2,480,462 of record OZ244112.1, read on the forward strand.
CCCCAGCCGCGACGCCGTCGCTGCGGCAATGGAGCACGGCAACCCCCAGATCTATCTGCACCAGCTCGGCGGCCCTCAGGAACTGGCGGTCGACCCTCTCAATCTCACCGAAGCTGAGGTCGAAGTTGTCATCCGCCGCCTACGCGAAGAACTAACGAGGTAAGGCGTCGCTGGCTGGAAACTTGCGGGTACCATTGGCAGTGCCTGACTAACTCCAAAACGCGCCTGTTTTACCGTCGTTTCTGCAACTAAGCGTCATTCTCTCGAATGGCTGTCAGACCGTAAACAGTATCAGGTTATCCAAAAAAATCAGGAGAGAACAATGTCCATCAAGATCGATCTACGGGTACCGCCCTGCAAGCCGTTGCCAATGGTGGCCGACTTTGTAAAGCAATGCGAAGACGCCGGTTTCGACGGCGTCGGCATCCTTGATTCACAGCTGCTGGAGCGCGACTGCTTCGTCAGCATGGCTGCGGCGGTCCAGGCCACTGATCACATCAACGTCGCCTCTGCTGTTACCAATCCTGCCACGCGCCATCCGTCGGTCGTTGCCTCCGCGGCCCAGACCGTCGCGGAACTGGCCCCCGGCCGCGTGCAGGTCTGGATCGGACGAGGCTACAGCTCCACTGCCACCATCGGCATCCCCCCGGCCACCGTCCGCCAGATGCGCGACTCCATTGTCACGATGAAAGAACTGATGTCGGGAGACATGGTCTCCTTCGGCGAGGCCAAGAGCCGAATGCGCCACGGAGGCGAGGCTCCCGCACCGCCCGTTTACATCGCCGCCACCGGCCCGCGCGTGATGAAGGTAGCCGGAGAGGTTGCCGATGGCGCACTGCTCATGACCGGCATCCATCCCGGAGCGGTTGCCGAGGCACGCGAGCTCATCGCCGATGGGGCTCGCGCCTCCGGCCGCAACCCCGACGATGTTGAGACCATCTTCACCGCCACCACCATAATCAAGGACGACCTCAAGGAGGCCCGGGAAATCGCGCGGCCGCTCGCCGTCTCCCGGCTGATGGAACAGACTTACCACCGCTGGCTGAAGGCTGCTGGCATCGACATCGGCGACCTCGAGCTGCCCGCCGGCCTGTGGGACCTCTACCCCGACGTTCCCCACGCCGAAGACTGGGAAAAGGCCCAGGAGCTGTGCTCCTTCCTTCCCGACGATGCCCTCGCGGCCATCTGCGACTACATGGGGCTTATCGGCACCCCGGAGTATTGCGCCGAGCGGGTCAAGAAGGCAGAGAAGGATGGCCTCACCCACCTGTACCTGATGACCAGCGCCACCTACGAGTTCGCCACCGGAGAGATGGAAGCCTTCAGGGACCACATCTTTCCCGCCCTCGGAAACGGGGCGAGCTAGGCATTTCCTGTTCCAGGGCTATGCTTCTCGCCAATTCTCTGATGGCCCTGGCCCATCAATGACCTTGCGAAACAGCACCTACGCAGGTAACGGCCCGGCCAGCGAACTGGCCGGGCCATTGGCCCTGATTGGGCGCTGGCTTTTCCTGCCCGCCCTTTTGCTGGTTGCTGCGGGGCTGGTCGGCGTCGCGTGCGACGGAGATTCGCCACGTACCCCCATTGCTGCAGGCGAACAATCATACTCGGGACTTGCCACGGTCGATATCGTCCGTGAGTTGACGCCCTCCGTCGTCCATGTGTTCACCGAGACGGCGGCGGGAACCCCCTCCCGCTTGGTTGACCCCACGGCTGGTGTCGGGACGGGCATCATTCTCGACGATGACGGGTACATCCTCACCAGCAATCACCTGATAGTCGACGCCATAGCCATAACCATCACGCTGGACAACGGGGAGAGCTACCTCGGCCAGTTGGTGGGCGGCGAGTCGAATCCGGACGTCGCGATCATCAAGATAGACGCATCGGGGCTGCAGCCCGCCCGCACTGGCAGCGCCGCCGATCTACGCGTCGGCGAGGATGTCATCGCCATCGGCCATGCCCTGGCTCTGTCTGGGGGCCCCACTGTAAGCAGGGGCGTCATCAGCGCCCTCGGACGCTCCATTGATGCCGGTCCGCAGGATACCTACGTCGACCTGATCCAGACCGACGCCTCCATCAACCCGGGAAACAGCGGAGGCCCGCTGGTCAATCGATTCGGCGAGGTCATAGGCGTTAACACCGCCGCCATCCAGGGCGGCCAAGGCATCGGTTTCGCCATCAACATCGACGATGCCCTGGCGGTTTCTGAGCAACTAATTGAAAAGGGATACGTCGAGCGTGGATTCCTCGGCATCGCCCCCGTGAACCTCACCCCGGCCATTGCCGCACAGATCGGAGTGCCCGTAAGCGAGGGTATCCTGGTTGCCCGCGTCGTCGAGAATTCGGGGGCCCACGCCGCGGGGCTGCAGGGCGAAGATGTCATCGTGGCCCTGGGCGGGCAGAATATTCGCAATACCGGCGACCTCTCAAAGTTCCTTCTCGAGAAACTGCCCGGTGAGCAGGTCACCGTCAGCATCTACCGCGGCAACTCTGAACTGGAAACTGAAGCCATTCTCGGCGAACCTCCCATACCGTAGTCCCCGTCCATAGCTACTATCATTCGCCCCTGTTATTTTCCCCGACTCTTTTCCGCCTCTGTCGTTCTTAAGACAGCGAATAGCCCTGGATTAACCACCCCCGCTTGTCTTGCTCTTCCAGGCCATGCAGCAACTGCTCCACTGAGCCAAGATTCCTGCCCTTCGGTGGATGACATATCCGACTCTATTGGATACCATACTCGGTGTCGGAGCGTGTTTCCGGCAGGTCCTCCGCGAGGGACTGATGTGACACTTCAACGCGGCATCGGAGCCGACTCCAGCCGCGACTGCAGGGGAAAGCGTTGACCGATTCGGCTCTCGACCAACTGTGTATCAACACCCTACGTTTCTTGGCCATCGATTCCGTCCAGAACGCGCGCTCGGGCCACCCCGGCGCTCCAATGGGCGCGGCTCCAATGGCCTACGTTCTATGGGACCGCTTCCTCAAGCACAATCCCACAGACCCCAAGTGGCCTGATCGGGACCGTTTTGTCCTCTCTGCAGGCCACGCTTCTGCCATGTTGTATTCCCTGCTCCACCTCACCGGCTACGACCTGCCCATCGAGGAACTGAAGCAGTTCCGGCAGTGGGGCAGCAGGACCCCGGGCCACCCCGAGTACGGTCTCACGCCCGGAGTCGAAGTCACCACCGGCCCCCTCGGCCAAGGCCTAGCCAACGCCGTAGGTATGGCGCTCGCCGAACGTTGGCTGGCCACCCGGTTCAACCGCCCCGGGCATGACATTATCGACCACTACACTTACGCCATCGTATCCGACGGTGACTTGCAGGAGGGCGTGGCAGCAGAGGCCGCATCCCTTGCGGGTACGCTGGGCTTGGGCAAGCTGATTCTGATCTACGACGACAACCAGATTTCCATCGAAGGCGACACCGACATAGCATTCCTCGAGGACGTGCCCCGTCGCTTCACAGCCTATGGCTGGCAGGTGACGGAAAGCATCGACGGCAACGATATTGACGCAGTGGCATCAGCCATCGACGACGCCCGCGCCGATACGAGCAGGCCCAGCCTCGTCGTCTGCCGCACTGTGATCGGATACGGCAGCCCTAACAAGGCCGGAACCGGAGGTGTTCACGGCGCACCGCTGGGGGACGATGAGGTGGCCCTGACACGTGAGCAGCTCCACTGGCCCTATCCCGAAAGCTTCACTGTGCCGGGAGAGGTCAGGGAGTATCTGACCAAGGCGGTCGAGAGAGGACGTGGGCAGCAAAGCGACTGGGACAATACGCTTTCCAGTTACCGTGAAAACTTCCCATCGGAAGCTCGCAGGCTGCAGGACGCACTGAACGGTGCGTTGGCCCCCGGCTGGAGCAGCGGACTTTCCGGTTTGTTCGATGACGGCAGAGCGATCTCCACCAGGGAAGCCTCGGGTAAGGTGATGAATGCCATCTCCGATGCTGTTCCCAACCTGATCGGCGGCTCCGCCGACCTGGCGCCGTCCACCCTCACCATTCTGAACAGCGAAGGCCACATCGGCCCCGGAAATTTCGATGGCCGCAACCTGCACTTCGGCGTCCGGGAACACGCTATGGGAGCGGTCGCCAACGGCATCGCCGTCCACGGGGGCGCCATCCCCTATGCGTCCACTTTCCTGATCTTTTCCGATTACCTGCGGCCCGCGTTGCGGCTCAGCGCCCTGATGGAGCAGCGGGTGATATACGTCTTCACCCACGACTCCATCGCCCTGGGGGAAGACGGGCCGACGCACCAGCCCGTGGAACATCTGATGTCTCTGCGCGCGATGCCGGGGCTTGTTGTGATCCGCCCCGCCGATGCCACCGAGACTGCCGTCGCTTGGCAGGCCGCATTGGAGCGGACTGAGGGGCCCACCGCTCTCGCTCTCAGCCGCCAGAACCTGCCGGTGCTGGACCGGGAAACCCTGGCGCCGGCTCACGATGCGTCGAGAGGCGGTTACACCCTCTGGGAATCTGAAGGCTCCGACCCGCAGGTCATCATCATTGCCACCGGCGCCGAGGTCCACACAGCGCTGGAGGCGGCGCGCACGCTGGATTCCGAAGGCATCGCTACCCGGCTGGTGTCCATGCCATCCTGGGAGTTGTTCGACGAACAGCCCAAGGAATACCGCGACGCGGTGCTGCCTCCCTCAAATCGGACGCGCCTTTCCGTCGAAGCAGGCGCAACCAATGGTTGGGCCCGCTACGTGGGGTTGGACGGAGCATCCATCGGCATGTCCACCTTCGGCGCTTCCGCCCCCGGTGGCGTTCTCCTCGAGCAGTTTGGTTTCACCGCGGCCCGCGTTGTAGAGGAAGCCCGTAATCTGGTTAACGGCGGTTAATTTTGAGCGAGCCGCTCGATGGTCTGGTCTCCGGCGATCCGGCCACGTCCGAGGCGGCGAGGCGATTCCTCAACGGCCTTGTTGAGCGGCGCGTTCCTCAGCGAATCAGGGAGCGGGACCACACGGTCTGGCGACCCGATCCTCGCGAGATAGTCGACCGCCTTGGCTGGCTGGACGCGGGAGAGTTTCTGCGCCCGAACCTTGGCGACCTCGACGCTTTCGTCGGCCAAGTCCGATCTGAAGGCTACCAGGATGTTGTGCTTCTTGGCATGGGTGGAAGCTGCCTGGGGCCAGAGGTCCTGCGGCGCTCTTACGGCCCCGTCGACGGCTACCCACGGCTCACCATGCTCGATTCCACCGTCCCCGGCCAGATCTCGGCAGTTGCTAACTCCATAGATCCGGCGCGAACAATTTTCATTGTCTCCTCCAAGTCCGGTGGCACCATTGAAACCCTCTCCTTCTACCGCTACTTCCGCGGCCTTGCGGATGAAGCACTGTCTCGCGAAAGCGCCGGAGCGAACTTCGTCGCCATCACCGATGAGGGCACGCCCCTCCAGCGATTGGGTTCCGAAGAGGGTTTCCGCCGGGTGTTCCTGAACCCGGCCGACATAGGTGGCCGCTATTCGGTCCTGTCCTGGTTCGGCATGGTTCCCGCCGCCCTGGCAGGGATTGACGTTAGACATCTCCTCGGCAGCGCCGCATCCATGCGGGATCAGTGTCTCGACGGTTCCGAGGAAAATCCCGGCCTCCAGCTGGGCGCTTTGCTTGGCTCCGCCGCGCTGGCGGGCCGCGACAAGGTGACACTGATTGCTCCTCCATCCATCGAGGGGTTCGGCCTCTGGGTGGAGCAGATGATTGCGGAAAGCCTGAGCAAGGAGGGGCGCGGAATCGTACCCGTGGCCGGCGAACCGCTCCTCGCACCCGACTGCTATGGCGACGACCGCCTCTTCGTATTCCTCGAGACGCCCGGCTGTGATGAAATTTCTGCAGCCGTTGATCGCCTTCAGCAGGAGGGGCATCCAGTGGCACGCATCCCGGCCCGCGATTGCGCCGATCTGGGCGCAGAGTTCTTTCGCTGGGAATACGCCACGGCCGTCGCTGGGTCAATTCTGGACGTTCATCCCTTTGATCAGCCCGATGTGCAGGGCGCCAAGGACAACACCGACCGGCTCCTTGAGGCTCATCTGCGCGCAGGTGCCCTGCCTGAACAGGAGATCTCGGGCTCCGTTACCTCCCTGCTTCGGCAGGTGAACCGAGGAGACTACTTCGCCATAATTTCGTACATGCCAGTCGACGCAGAGTGCGATCAGTTGCTGCAGGAGCTTCGCTCCCGCGTAATGCAGCAATGCCACATCGCCACCACCGCAGGCTACGGGCCGCGCTACCTGCACTCGACGGGCCAGCTCCACAAGGGAGGCCCTGCTACGGGCCTGTATCTGCACCTGACCCAGGGCAGTCGTCGCGACCTGCCCATCCCCGGAGAGCGCTACGGGTTCGACGTGCTGGCCGCCGCCCAGGCCATCGGCGATTTCGAAGCCCTAACCAAGCTGGGCCGCCGCGTGGTTTCCGTCGACCTAGGCGACAATGCTGCCGACGGTCTGCGGCGCCTCTTGAACGAACTCTAGCATCCCCCAAATCCCTGCGACATTTCGAACCCGTAATTTCCAACCTGACAATTCGAACCTGACAACACAAACCCGGAGGCTCATATTGGAATTGGGACTGGTCGGCCTTGGGCGCATGGGCGCCAACATGGCGCGGCGGCTTGTCGCCGGCGGCCATCGTGTCGTCACTTACGACCTCGACGCTACTGCCGTGGCAACCAGCACAGAGAACGGCAGCGAGGGCGTTACCTCCCTTGAGGAACTGGTCAGCTGCCTGCCGTCCCCGCGCGCCGTATGGATGATGCTTCCCATCGGCCAGCCCACCGAGGACACCATCGCCGCCCTTGCGCCCTTGCTCTCCCCGGGCGACATCCTCCTCGACGGCGGCAACGCCAACTACAAGGACAGCATCCGTCGCGCTCGCGAGATGTCGGGACGTGGCATAGAGTACATCGACGTAGGCATAAGCGGAGGCATCTGGGGCTTGGCCCACGGCTTCTGCCTGATGGTTGGCGGTCCCGCAGACGCGGTCAAGCGGATGGAACCCGCCTTCCGTACCCTGGCTCCCGCCGAGGACGTCGGCTACTGCCATTTCGGGCCCAGTGGCGCCGGCCACTACGTGAAGATGGTGCACAATGGCGTCGAATACGCCCTGATGCAGTCCTACGCCGAAGGTTTCGAGCTATTGGCTGCCAAGGAGGAGTTCGACCTCGACCTCGCTGCAGTCGCCGAGACCTGGAGCCATGGCAGTGTGGTGCGCTCGTGGCTACTGGAACTGACCGCAGCCGCCTTGAAGGACGACCCCGGTCTGGAGAGTTTACAGGCCTTTGTAGAGGACTCCGGCGAGGGCCGCTGGACGGTCCAGGAATCGGTCGACCTTGCTGTTCCGATACCCGCGATTACTGCTGCGCTGCAGCAACGCTTCCGCTCTCGCCAGGACGGCCCTCTGGGCGCCAGGTTGCTGGCTGCTCTGCGGCAGCAGTTCGGCGGCCACGCCGTGCGGCGCAGCGGCGACTAGAGCCAGGCCAGCGGCTGGATCATGCCTGACCAGACCACCACCATCGTAATCTTCGGGGCATCGGGCGATCTGACCACCCATAAGCTCGCCCCGGCTCTCGCTGACCTGTACGCAAAGGGACGGCTCGGCCCCGATATCCAAATCGTCGGCGTGTCCCGTACCGATATGACCGCCGATGAATTCCGGGCTTCCTTCTACGAAGGATTCGGCGACGAGTCGGATTTCCCGCCCTCTCCGGATTTCTGGAACAATTTGGCCGACCGGGTGCATTCTTGCTATGGCGACGTCACGGCCCCCGACGGCCTCTTGGACCTCCAGAGGGTTCTCGCCAACATCGAATCGCCCGACAGGCCCGCCAATCGCCTCTACTACCTGGCTTTGGCACCATTCTTGTTTGCCCCGACTGTCGCTACTCTGGGCAGGGCCGGGTTCCAGAAAGAGGATGGCTGCTGGCGTCGTGTCGTGGTCGAAAAGCCCTTCGGAGTGAATCTCCAGACCGCACACGAGCTTAACGAGGCTGTCCACCAGGTCTTCGCTGAGCATCAGGTCTACCGAATCGACCACTACCTCGGAAAAGAGACGGTGCAGAACCTGCTGGTCTTCCGCTTCGCCAATGCCATTTTCGAGCCGCTGTGGTCTCGGAACTACATCGATAACATCCAGATTACCGTGGCCGAGTCCGTTTCCATCGCGGAGCGGGCCTCCTACTACGATCGTGCCGGCGTGCTGCGCGATATGTTTCAGAGCCATCTGCTGCAACTCCTTGCGGTGGTCGCCATGGAACCACCCTCTACTTTTGAAGCCGACACGCTGCGCAATGAGAAGGTCAAGGTCCTGGAGTCCGTCCGCCACATCCCGGCGCGCGATGCCTCCCTGCGCGCGGTTCACGGCCAGTACGATGGCTACCTCGACGAGCCCGGCGTCCCGCCCGATTCCCGCACTCCTACCTACGCCGCACTGCGCCTCGACATCGACAACTGGCGCTGGCAGGGCGTCCCCTTCTACCTCCGTTCCGGCAAGGCTCTCAGCGAGAAGCACACCGAGGTGCTGATCCAGTTCCGACGTCCGCCCCACCTGATCTTCCCCCAGGGCAGCAGTGGCGACATTACCTCCAACACCCTCTCCATCTGCCTGCAGCCCAACGAGGGCGTGCACCTGGAGTTCCAGGCCAAGACGCCCGATTCCCTGCTCGACCTACGTCCGGTAAATCTGGAGTTTCACTATGAGGACTCCTTCGGCGGCCAGGAAATCCCAGACGCCTACGAGCGCCTCCTGCTCGACGCCCTGAACGGCGATGCATCCCTGTTCATCCGCAGCGACGAAATCGAGCAGTCCTGGAGCATAATGGACCCGCTCATTGAGGGCCTGTCTGACCCGTCAACTCGCCCCCCGGAAATCTACGACCTCGGCACCGAGGGCCCCTTCTCTGCCGACGACTTCCTAGCCCGCGACGGCCGCGCCTGGCTCAGCAAATGCCTCGGCGGGTAGCAGCATCGTCAAGCAGTCCCCGATTAATTCCAAGGGCCGTGAAGCATAGCGGCAGTCCCTGCTTCGGCCCTGAGACTCCGCCGTTATCCTTGCGAGAGCAGGAATCCAGGGCAGGGCCATCGCATTTGGATAATTTGATGACATTTGCCGCTTGCCAAGCCTTGTGACGGCTCCGTACCATGCCTTCGTATGCATTCCGCCTTCTACAGTGCCCCAGTGCATTCCAAGCCGACGACACAGCCGGCAGGTCATCCGCAGACAGGCCGGAAAGACCAGTGGGACAAAATGGGACGGGAATCAAAAATTTCTGTCCCACCGGGCGCGAATTAGATAGGAAATAACGAAAAATTTGCGCCAAAATGGGACAGGAGTGGGAAATTCCTGTCCCATTCCCGATCTAATGGAAACATCGCGTCCAGCTCCGCAGGTCGACCCCCTAAGATAGTTGCATTTCATCCCCTATGCGGCCACGGAATCTCTCCGGCCAAATGCGAAAGCAGGGATCCAAGGCCTTCCCCATCTCTATCGGGACAGAATGCGGTAATATCCCTCTGCCAGATACCCTTAAATCCGCAAGCGAGATAACCATGCCCCACTTCCGCATCGGCGTAGACATCGGCGGCACCTTCACCGACATCGTATTCCTCGGCGGCGACGGGCGCGTTCTGACCCGCAAGGTGGCCAGCACCCCCGACGACTACAGCCGTGCCGTCCTCAACGGCATCCGCGCAGGCATGGAGGAGCTGAACATCCCGCCGAGCTCGGTAACCGAGGTCGGGCACGGTTTCACGGTCGCCACCAACGCCATCATCGAGGAAAAGGGGGCCCACATGGCCCTCATCACCACCGAGGGATTCCGCGACGTTCTCGAGTTCCGCCGCAACCGCACGCCTCGGCTCTACGATCTCTACTACGAAAAGTCGCCCACCCTGGTGAAGCGCCAATACCGGCTGGAGGTCGGGGAGCGCCTAAACTTCCGTGGCGAGGTCCTGCGCCCCATCGATGCCGATTCCGTCGACCGCGCTGCCCAGGCAGTGGTCGACAGCGGCGTGGAGTCCGTGGCAGTCTGTCTACTCCACTCCTACGCCAACCCGGCTCACGAGCAGGTCGTCGCCCAGGCTGTTCGGGAGCGCGCACCGGACGTTGTCCTGACGCTGTCGTCAGACCTCCTGCCTGAGATGAAGGAATACGAGCGCACCAGCACCACGGTGATCAACAGCTACGTCCGGCCCGTGGTCGAAACCTACCTGACCCTGCTGACCCAGGGCCTCGAAGACATGGGAATCACCGTGCCGCTGGCCGTCATGCAGTCCAACGGAGGCCTGGCCACTTCTGCCATCGCCATGGAGCGCCCGGTCTACTGCATCGAGTCCGGCCCGGCCGCAGGAGTCGTCGGCGCCTTCCACCTGGGGCGCCGGCTGGACATGCCCAACCTCATGACCCTCGACATGGGCGGCACGACAGCCAAAGCCTCCATCATCGAGAACGGTGAAATGCTCCAGGCCCCGGAATACGAGGTCGGAGGCGAAATCAGCGTCGGCCACCGCCTGCTCCGCGGAAGTGGGCATATTCTCCGCGTCCCGGCCATCGACCTCGCTGAGGTTGGCGCCGGCGGCGGCAGCATCGCCACCGTCGACCGCAGCGGCTCCCTCCGCGTCGGCCCCCAGAGCTCCGGCGCATTCCCCGGCCCTGCCTGCTACCAGCTCGGCGGACAGGACGCCACGGTAACCGACGCTGACGTGCTCCTCGGCTACCTGAACCCCCAGCACCTGCTCGCCGGCGATTTCCCCATAGACTCCGAGCTGGCGAGACGAGCCGTGACCGACAACGTGGCCCGCCCCCTGAACATGTCCGACGTCGAGGCGGCCCACGGCATCCACCTGCTGGTCAACTCCAACATGGGCCGTGCCCTCAGGGCCGTCTCCAGCGAACGGGGCCGGGACCCCCGCCGCTTCGACCTCATCTGCTTCGGTGGCGGAGGCCCGGTCCATGCCGCCGGTCTCGCTGAGATGCTCGACATAACCCGCGTGGTTGTCCCACCCTTCCCCGGCGTCTTCAGCAGCTTCGGCCTGCTGGTCGCGGACGTGGAACACCACTTCGTCCGGACCCATTTCAAGACCTTCGAAGAGATCGACCTGCCCACCCTCGCGGGCTTGGTCGAGGGCATGTGGGAGGAGGGCCGGCGACAGCTCCGCCTCGAGGGTTTCGACGATTCCCGCCACGAGTTCATCACCCAGGCTGATATGAAATACGAAGGCCAGGTCTCCGACCTGACCGTTGCCGTCCCGTCCGGCCCCATCACCCAGGCAACCCTCGATGCACTCGCCGAAAATTTCGACTCCGAGCATGAACAGTCATTTGGCTACCGCACCGACGTGGGCTACCAGCTGGTCAACATCCGCGTCATCGCCCGCGGCCTGCCCGACGCGCCGCGAATGCCGGAACGCTTCGAGCTGGCTGATGCCGCCAACGGAGCACAGGGGACCCGTCCCGTCTATTTCGGCCCCAACCGCGGCTGGGCCGACACGCCCGTGCTGAGTCGCCCCAGCCTGCAGGGTCGCTCGGAACCCGGCCCGCTGGTAATCGAAGAATACGACTCCACCACCGTAGTCCCTCCAACCTGGGCCGCCACCGTCGATGATGCCAGCAACATTATCCTGGAGCGGGCCTGATCACTGCGCACTTACGCAGTTGGCTTTCGCCCCTGTGCCTGCTGTTGGCAATTGCGGCCGTATTGGCGTTTTCAGGCCAATCCAAATGCCCGGACAGTTCCTGGGATGGCAATACAGCGATAGCACGCGTCGGAGGCGAGTGCATTTACGCGCTACAGTTCAACACCTATCTCAGGGACCTCTCCCTGAGCCTGGGTATTCCGGATCAAGGAGCCGCGGCTGATGAGTCGGGTCTCGGTGAGTACTTTAGGGGCAGACAACGCCTGGCTTCCGAAGTCGGCCTGGAAAATGCTGCCTTCGCCACCCTCGCGCAGGATGTCGCCCTCTTCCAGGCAGCGGTGCGCGGGGGACAATCCCCTCCTGAAAGGGAGGTCATGGTCGTGATGGGCGCGAATCGTGAGCGCATCCGCGGCCTGCGCACGTTTCTAGCGCTCCATGAGCTGGCCCGTGAATCGAATCTGGAGGGATTCCGGAACCTGCTGGAAAGCCCCCATGTGCGGCAACTGATACCGGTGCAGGGAGAGGAACACCTCCTGGCATTGTTCGAAGAGGCGGCGAGGATAGACCTCTCTGGTGCAGCAAGGGGAATCGACATTCATACAGCATTGCTCGAATCCGTTGGCGAGGACCAGTATTGGACTGAGGTATTCTTCGAGCAAGCCCGCTGGCTGGTCGCCATCGAGTCCTTCCGGGTTGCCGTTGGCGAAATGGATTCCCCACCGGGCTCAGGGCTCAATTGGCAGGACCTCAGGGAAAAAATCTGGGGCAGCACCGTCATCGAACTGACTGATGCTGCCCCCGAGGCAATAACACTGACAGACGTCCGTCTGTACGTGAATGGGTTACACGCTCTGGAACGAGACCTGCTGAACGAACTGAATAGGCAGCTCAGCGAAACTCGCCCGCCTGCTCCTTCACCAACTCGGATGCCCTAGTCGCTACGCCCCGGCCCACGACACGCCGTTCAGCACGATCTGCTGGAAGCCCGGCGTCTCGAAGCTCTTCCCGTCGTGCCCCAGCAGCAGCACGAACACCTTGCCGTCTCCGTACGATCGTGTCCACCCCAGCGGATAGGTCCCGCCCGGCATTAACGTCGGCGCCCGATCCGGGCCCCACGGCCACGTCCCTTCCTCGGCATCCCCGGTCAGGAAGACATCGTTGCCCTCTCTGAAGGTGGTGTTCATATACAGCTCGTCCGTCGTGACAAAGTCAGAAACGCCCGCAACGCCAGCGTGAGCCGCGTTGCTGATGTTGACCTTCATCTCACCGTAAGGAGGGTGGTAGCTGGTGCCCGTGACCCAACCGCCGCCGGTGACCTCGTCGAACTCAGACCACCCTTTCGGGACACAGCACGAAATATGAATGCACACGAATCCCTTGCCGGACTCCACGTAGCTCTTCAGCCCTTCTTTTTGCGAGGTCTGCAGTTCCCAGTCGCCGAAGTCGGGCACGTTCTCGCGGCGCGTGTTGAACACCAGCGCGTCGAAGGCGCTCATTCCCGACGCGTCGGCCAGAATCGAAGCGTCCTCCGTTATCGTTACCTCGTGGCCGGCGCCCTTCAGGAAGCCCTCCAGTACCGGCGTTGATTCCTCGTAGGGGTGCCTGCCCCCGGAAATTACCAACAATTTCATCGCTCGTTCTCCTATTCAATAAATCTGGATTCTGTCCACATATTAGGTTATTCGGCAAGGTCGCCACCGGGATACCGATACCTTATATATGGGTAACGGTATCCTGGTCGGAGATCAGTGCCAAGGAATAGCCACCGCCGGCAAGTCTTTCTCTTTAGAACTGTGCCGCCAGAGCCCGGTCCCCTTCGATCGCAATGTCCCCTGCAGTCACCGCCGCCTCCAACGTGAAGCGCCCGTAGGCCAGCAGCGCAAACGTCGAAGCGCTGCACGTGAAGGTAACGTCAGCCGCGTCTCCAGTGCTCGCCTCCATCCGCAACTCGCCCCCGCCCGCGACTATGTCGTGGCTCCCGCCATCCGTCAGGCTGAACCGGAATCGCGAAGGTGTGGCGATGTCCGACCCCGGCAGGAAAAACCTGCCAACAACGAACCCCGGCAAGAGCTCCATCAGCGCTGGCGTCACGGCGTCCGGCAGCTTCGCCGACCCTTCCAGCCTGGACCGGATATCCCACTCGTGCACCGTCATCTCCGCCAGACGTAGAATCAGGTACCGCCTGACACTGAGGTAGGCCGCGGGGTGATAGCACTGCTTTTCCCAGTCGTTCGGCCCCATCCGGCCCAGCAGCGCGTCCAGTCGGTCGCAGTTCTGAGCGAATGCTTCCACCAGCGTGTCTCCCAGGCTCTCCCGCATCGCTACTGCCCGCGCCGCGTTGGCCGCCATCCGGCCTGACAGGTCAAACTCCTCGGGCGGGCCCATCCCCTCCGGCGGCGAGGAGTCGCCATTGGCGCCCCGCTCGATGTTGGCCGAAAACATATCTACGGCCATGGTCATGTGCGCCACCACGTCGGCGCTGTTCCACGCGTCGCACGCGCTCTGCGCCTCCCAGTCCGACGGCGTCAGGCCCTTGAAATACTCCAACAGGCGCGCTGATTCCGAGCTCACCAGCGCGGCAAGTTCCTCCGACGTTGCCATTCGGGTTCCTCCGGTAGTCATGATTATGGTCGAGAGAATACGCCCTCACACTAACTCTCTCAGAAGGAGAGGGATAATATGAGGGGACAAATGGTCAGCCAGCCAAGAACGCCGCGATCTCCCGGTTCACGTCCTCCGGGCACTCCCACTGAAGGAAATGGCCGTAGTCCCCCAGGTGCTTGGACTGTACGCCCGGGATCACCCCGCGCCACGCGTCCTCCAGCGGTCCCGCTCCCATCTCCTCGGCTGTCCGCACCCGTCGCGTGCCGTAAAGGAACAGCCCCGGCACCGACAGCGTGCGCCCCTCGTCGGCCCGCCAGTCCGCCGGGTCCAGGTAGGCAGCGGCACGGTAGTAGTTAAACCCGCCGCGAAGCCCGCCCGGAGCCGAGTACACCTTGACGTACTCGTCGATCACTTCCTGCGTGAGCGGGTACTTGTTGATGCACCAGTCCCTCAGGATGTGGCGCAGGTAGATCTCCTCGCGGCCGTCCAGCAGCTTCTCAGGCAGGTCGAACTGCTGGTGAAAATACGAGTGCCACCGCTCCCGTACCACCGACGGTACCTGCGGACCAAGCTGCTCGTACGGCGGCGTGGCGTCGAGGAACGCGATTTTCCGCACCGCCTCCTCGTGGTCCAGTGCAAATCGGAACCCGACCCGCGCACCGATGTCATGCGACACGATGTTGACGCTCTCGTGCCCCAGAGAACGCACCAGCTCGTACATGTCAGACGCCGAAGTCTTCGTGTCGTATCCGTTTAACGGCTTGTCCGAGTGGCCGAACCCGCGCATGTCGGGCACGATCACCTGGTACTGTCCCGAGAACGCGTTGATCTGGTTCCGCCACCCGTACCAGAACTCCGGCCACCCGTGCAGGAACAGCACCGGATCGCCTTCCCCCTCCAGCACATAGTGAATGTTGATCCCGTTGATACGCGCCGTGCGATGGCTCCACTGTTCCGGGTTCAGGTCAGCCATATCGGCCTCCTAAATCGTTTCCTGCAGCCTCCCCCTCAGGGGAAGGCTGCAGGTGAAATCTCAATCCCCGCAACTCCCCAGTACCTCAAACTCCCTCTTCCTGAAGGGAAGTGGCTGGGGTGAGGCAAAGTCCTCGCTTCACCCCAGGCTGGACCCCTAGTGTTACGTCAGTGTTGTATTGATGGGTATAGGGACTTTAGTCTGATTCGGGCATCCTCGGTGGTGAAGCGCCAGTTCACTCGTATGCCGTCCCGGTTGCGCTGAGCCTGCCACGCTGCTGCCTCCCTCCGCAGGACGCTCCGGTCCGGGATGCGGCGGTCGAGGCATTGCCGGGCCATCACGCCGATCTCGATCTCTGCCATGTTCAGCCAACTGCCGTGCTTGGGTGTGTAATGTATCTCCAGCCGCTCCGCGATGCGCCGCGCCTCCGCCGGCTCAAAGGCCTCGTACAGTGATGACGGATGATGCGTATTCAGGTTGTCCATCACCAGCACTATCCGCTCCTTGTCAGCATAGTCCTCGTCCACCAGTTTCCGCACCACATCGGCCCAATCTCTCCGGGTGCGGCGCTCTGTAACCTCCACCCGCCGCCATCCCTCCAAGGGCGCGAACAGCATGAAAAGGTTGCTCACACCGTTGCGTTCGTATTCATAGTCATAAGAAGCTGCCGCTCCGGGGCGGGGTGGACGGCCCAGCCGGGTCTCCTTCACCTGCTGTTTACTGGTCTCGTCCAAGCACACCAGGACCTCGTTGTCCCGGTATTGGCGGTGATAGACCTCCAGCACATCCTCCATGGCGCAGACAAACTCAGCACTGCCATTCGGCGGGATGCACCAGCATTCTTTCAACCAAGGCTTGAGTTCGTTTTTTTCAGCGTCTGGCGCACCGTTTCGGTGCTGATGCTGTCCACTATCTCGCATTCAACCAGTTGATCCGCCAGCAGTTGCAGGGTCCAGCCGGCACGGCCCTCCGGCGGTTGGGAACAGGTCAAGGCAATCAGGTGAGCCTCCCCTTCACCGTCCAGCTTCCGCCGCCGCCGGTTGAGCTGTTGCCTGCGCCCCAAGGCTGCCTCCAGACCCTCCTCAACGCAACGGCGGCGCACCCGCTCCACCGTGGCGGTGCCCACCTTCAGGGCCTGAGCAATCTCCTCGTCCCTCATGCCGCCGTCAGCCTGATTTTCGTCACAAAGCAGCAGGATGCGGGCATGGGTCTGCTTATAGGCTGCCGCCCGTCCCTTGGACACCAGCGCCATCAGCTCCTGTTGCTCCTCCTCCGCCAGCCCTACCCTGTACCTCTTCACCATCATCCACACCCCACGTCCCAAACTTCCCCTTAGCCACCGGCCTTATGGTACCCCATTACCCATCAGTTCAACGATGCCCGGCTACTAGTGTGCGATCGAACTCGACACCCATCTCCCGTAGACCGGGTACTGGCTGCAGATGAACTCGATGTATGCCGGCCGCCCCGCGTCGTTGGCGTCTTTCGCCCGCTTGAAGGCAGCAACGATGTCGGCAGGGTCCGACACCCGCTCAGCGTGCATGCCCAGTTCCGCGGCCACCCGCGACATGTCCACGTCCTCGTGGCCCATTACGCGGTGGGTGAACGGGTCATGGCCTTCGCCCCAGAACCCTGGGCCGTACCCGGCGAATCCGCCGTTGCTCACGTGCGCCACCGTAACGCCGATCCCTTGGCGCACCGGCACCTCCAGGTTGCCCAGCATGTATCCGACGCCCGCGTCGCCCGTAACCGCCACGCAGTGCCGGTCCGGGAACGCCAGCCGCGCCGCCATGGCCCCGGCCAGGCCAAAGCCCAGGGTCGAGATGTTTCCCCAGCCCAGGAATCCCCGGGGGATCAGGGTGTCGTACACCGTGCTCAGCTGGTCCCGCGTGTTCCCCGAATCGTGGGTCACGAACGATTTCATCGGGTCCAGCGCCTTCATCATGTCGCCGAACAACCGGTAGGGGTTGATCGGTGTGTCGTCGGACACCATCACCTCCCGGTACTGCGCCAGCCCGGCGTCCCGCGACGCCTTCACAGCCGCCGCCACCTCGTCGCCGTTCCGGGCAGCACCGCCCGTGCGCTCCGCAACCCCGTCGGCCAGCGCTCGCAGAGTGAACTTGGCGTCCCCCAGCACCGCGTGATGGGTTGGGTAGATGCGGTTGATGTGGAGTTCGTCCAGGTTGCACTGGATGATGGTCTTGTTGGCGGCATTGGGGATGCCGTGGGTGAATCGCCCAGGCGACAGGCTGGAGCCCACCGCCAGGATCACGTCGCTCTTCTCCAGGAACTCGGCAGGGTGGTCGCCCCGCACGCCGACGAACAGCGGGTGGTTCTCCGGGAAGGCGCCCTTGGCCTTCAGCGTCGTGATGACCGGTGTATTGGCCAGCTCAGCCAGGTCCTTCAGCTCCGCCGACGCCCCGGCATAGATCACGCCCTCGCCCGCGTAGATCAGCGGGTTCTTGGCGTTCAGCAGCAGGTCTACCGCCGTGTTCACGTCTTCGGGGTTCGGCCCAGCCTTGTAACCCTTCGGCGGGAAGTAGGGGTCGGCAGTCTCGTCAAACGTCGCCGTCGCGTTCGGCACCGCCAGCACCACCGGACCGGGCCGTCCGCTGCGAAGCATGGAGAACGCCCGTCGCATGAACTCCGGCACACGCTCCGGCCGGTCGATGTACCCGAACCACTTCGATACCGTCTTCAGTGAGGTGGTAACGTCAAACAGTGTGTTCTCCGAGCTACCCGCTGGTATGCCGTCGGTGATGCAAAGCATCGGCGAGTTGTCCTCGAAGGCCTGCGCCAGCCCCGGATACGAGTACTGCAGGCCCGCGCCGTTCACGCCGCCCTGCACCGTGCATACTCCGATGCGCTCCCCCGCGGTCACCCGCGAGTACGCGTCGGCCAGCGCTACGGCATACCGGTCGTCGCGCATCATGATCATCGGCACGCCCTCGCGGCCCAGTGCGTTGTTCACCCGGCACACCGGGAAGGTGGACACCCACTCGATGCCCTCCTGTTTCAGTATCCGGGCGATGGCCGTTGCTACGTCAATGCTCATTCGTAACCCTCAAATCGAGATGGAATTTTCGCCCCGATTGTATCACTGCCGCCAGACATAATCCCCTCAGCAAGCGTCGCCCGCGCTGCTGCCCAGAGGACCATCTCCTGTCTGCCCTTCGGCCATGTGATGATCTTAGTCACAACAATTGAGCTGTCCTTGAAGCGCCTGGAGGTTCAAGCAGACTGAAATGACATGTAGAAATAACTTGGTTAATCGATGTATTTATAAAGAAGTGGCCCGGAGAAATTTCAGTATTCATACTAATAGAGAAATCTTATTGGTACTATCTGAACACATTAATAATAATAGAAGTCCCCTTGTTACTTTCTCTATTATTCTTGGACATTGTGAGTGTGCCTTGAATGATTTATAGTTAATTCAGTCGACACTATTAATCCGGTCGTTCCTCCCCAATACTAGTTTACTCAGAAGACTTCGACCTTTCCGTAGAGAATTTTGCGTGATATATGACTCCTGAACGTGAAATGCAAAGGATCAGGGCGGGTCAGGTCGGGTTCGTCATGCGTTCGTACAGGGAGTCCTTCATCCGAGAGGATGGCCGAAGAGGACTCACCCAGGAAGAACTGCTGACGAGGATGAGCGAATCGGACGACATCTACGCCCAGAGGTACAGCCACGCAACCGTTTCCCGCTGGGAATCGGGTCGGACTCGCCCCACCATCGAACGACTCACCGTCTTCGGAAGGGCTGTCAACCTGTCGGAGACCGAAGTCGCAGGCCTTATACTCCTGGCCGGCCTCGCACCAGACTTCGCCGCCTCCTCCAGCCAGGCAGGTGTGGCGGACAGGGACTTGGCTGAGGATCAGGCGGAATGGAGTGATTGGGAGTCCTCCCCTGACGACCCGGTGGAAGAGTGGACCGGCCCTATGTTACTTCGCGGAATGGGCCTGTTTCTGCTGAAGAGATTCCTGCCCCTCTCCGTTTTGATCGTGGCCCTGGGTTCTGCCCTGTCTTTCGGGAACTGGGGCGACGCCCACATGCCCGTGGTTTACGTCGGCCTTACCGTGGGAGCGGTGCTGGCTCAGGGATTCATCTTTCCAGGAAAGGATGTCCCGCTGAGGGAATTCTTCTGGATTTCCATATTTTTCTTGCTCAGCACACCCCTGCTGCAGTTCGCTCCCATCCTGATGGACCACTACAACTTCTACAATGTGGCAAACTTCGCGGGGACTCCGATACCCTACGTATTGGCGCTTTTGGTGAACCTGGCCCTTGCCTGCACTGCCGGTATGTTGTTCGATTGCCTTTGGAGGTGGCGATATAGCCGTGTGGGACCCAGGAGGGAGGCCTTTCAGAGGGCGGCTTGGGTGGCGCTTCTGCCCGCGGTTCTCGTTTTCGGTGTGGCGGTGGTCTTTACTAACTTGGCGGTCACCATACAGTTCGCCGTCCTGTTCGCGGCCTTGGCGGCCGTATTTGCATCCTTCTTGCTCATTCGGGATCCTGCTTTGAAACCTGGAGAGCGTGATCAGAGGGTTCTGTTCCCAACCTTGGTGGCTGCTGCACTGGTTACCGGCGCTGCCGGGTTGTTCACCATCCTGTTCGTTTATGCCTCTCCCGATATACCCAGCATTTTGCCCGACCATAACTTGTTGGCGTCCTGGGAAATAAACTTTGACGAGTTGGGCTATTCCAGGGATGCGGCCTTGCGACTCGTGAATATGGGATACCTGTGGCACGCCATGTGTCTCTTTGTATACATGCTCTTCGTGGTTGGAGGAAGATTGCTCGTGGACGTTTATCGGATAGGCGGCGGCGAAGGCGTGCCCCAAGCGGCCCCATCTCTCGGGCTGGCGGACACGGGACAGGAAGGACCAGTCCGGCCTCGGCGCCGGGCCCCTCTGTCCCTCTCCCCCCTCTGGGCCTTCTCAAAAACCCTATTCCCAGGCAAGAGCTGACCCTACCTTTCAAGGCAACTATTAAACTTCGGGCAGGGCTACTGCGATCTTCAAAAGCCCGATCTGGGCCAACTACTATGGACGTCACGGATTGGGCTGCGTGCAGGGGCCAGCGATGACCCTCTCGGTATGCGCCTCCGCCGTCAGGTCCCTGCCCCTCGCAGTCCTCTAGGACCTCACCGGAACCTACACCCTGGGAATGCTCGCCATGATGGCCCTGCCCGTCCTCTCGCTCGCCGTCCTAACCTTCACCCGCCCCGGCCAATCCCCCGACACTGACTAACTGGCCAATGAATGTTGACTCGGGAAAATCCGAATGTCGATCGGCAATTGATTGAACATTGGCGAAAGAATCAAAAATTATCTACCGCTTCAAACCCTTGGTTGGTAATTTGAAAAACGCTGTCATTTCCAGTGGCATCTACTAGGAAACCTAAGGAGGCGAGTTCTTGTATCGCTGATTCCCATTTGGCTACTGACCTGCGATCTCGGGCGTCCGTAAAATTCCTGCCATTTGTCTGAATAAACGTGCCGCCCAAAGTCTTGGCCTTTGTGACAGCGCCATTCTTCTTTTCCGCGTCTTTGGCGACCTCCAACAGTAGCTCCTTTGCCTCTTCGGATATCGCCAATGAGTAGTTGTCGGCCCGTCCCGTCTCGACAGTGGTCTCTAGTTCGGATAGCGCCTCACTGATTTCAGAAATAGCTAACTCGAATTCGCCTGCGCTGTGCCAGTAAGTTCCCTCCAACCTCACCGGACATCCGGCGATACTTAGCCGCTGCGCCAATTCTTGCCTACGCTGAGTGGAATCATCAAGTCTAATGACGTGGCGGCCAGCAATGTCACTGAACGGCCTGAGCCTGCCTAGTTCCACTAAAATCGTTCGATCTTCCGACTGTCCCAAGGCCATACCGGCCTCAAATAACACGTTTTGACGCGCTTGCCCCGTCAATTCTGTTTCATGCGGCGGGTCGCTTTCGTTTTGGAATTCTTCTTTTAACCGGGCCTCGTCATCAGGAGTAAACAAGACCACAATGGCGTGGGCACGTGAGAATGCGGCGTCCAGGATATCTCCAATATAAGGCGAAGTCCTTCCTGTGCTGCTGACAGCTTCAGCCCATTCCAAAGGGAAAAGTCCAATTGCGCTTAGAAACTGAAAGAGAGCATCGCGGGCACGATTGTTTCTTCCATGAACGACGAATACTTCCCGCGCATTAGCTTCTGGTCGTCGTTCGTGCCTTGGATGGGCAGTATCTTCTAGATTACCTGGCTCACCAGTGATGTATTGACTTGTGACATCTTCCATGGATGCCCATGGAGTTCTACCAAGACCACTCATTTTCCCTTGAGATTCATATACTTTGATGCGTTCAAGATCGGTCATTGTCACGGTGCGCCCATCGATTATGATCGGCCTGCCTGCACGATATGGCTCTAGAAAGCGATCATTGAGAGCATCTGCATTTAGATCCAACTCATTTTCGAGGCGCCTTCCGTTGACCCCTAGAGTTCTAGGTGTAATGCTCACATGATAGAACAAATTTCAAGCTCCTCAACCGGACAACAATCACAAGGTCCGACGCACAAACCACCTGTTATAATATTAGTGTTTCTCATCTGCGGACTCAAGTTCGAGGGATCTGAAACTGCAGTTTGTAGTAATCCCACTGACTGAACAAGGGATTCCAGGCACGGCCTCGCATTATCACTCCACAGCCCACCTCCCCCACCTTGCACCCCCATCCCCCCTGTGGCACTATGCCCCCAACCCGCTCCTATCTGTGACGCCCCGTCGAAGAGGAGACCCCCATGCTCCAGACCACCGATCCCGTAACCCGCGAGATCATCAAGAACGCCCTCATGAGCGCCGCCGACACCATGGCCCTCACCGTGGTTCGCACCGCCCGCTCGGCCGTTATCAAGCACGGCATGGACTTCTCCACCTCCCTGTTCAACGCCGAGGGCCAGCAGGTCGCCCAGGGCCTCACCCTGCCGCCGCATCTCGGCAGCATGGCCCCCGCCCTCGAGGGAGTGATGAACGCCTTCGGCGACGACGTCCTCCCCGGCGACATCTTCGCCAACAACGACCCCTACGAGGGTGCCAGCCACCTGCCCGACATCTTCTTGTTCAAGCCCATTTTCGTAAACGACGTGCTGATCGGCTGGAGCTGTTGCATCGGACATCAGACCGACATCGGAGGACGGGTCGCCGGCGGCAACGCCTGCGACAACACCGAGATCTTCCAGGAGGGCCTGATCCTCCCGCCCCTCAAGCTCTACGAGGAGGGCGAGCTCAACAAGGCCGTCTGGCGCATCCTCGAAAAGAACGTTCGCGTCCCCGACAAAGTCCTCGGCGACGTCCAGGCCCTTCTTGCCGCCGTCCGCTTCGGCGAGCGCGACCTGCTCCGCCTCGTCGACGATTACGGCCTCGAAGAGATGAAGAGCTACATGGCCGACATCCTCGACACCACCGAGGCCCTCACGCGCGCCGAGATCTCCTCCTTGCCCCAGGGCGAGTGGAGCTTCGTCGACCACATTGACAACGACGGCATCGACCCCCAGTCCATCGACATCCACGTCAAAGTTCGCATCGATGGCGATGAGGTCTTCGTCGACTTTGACGGCACTTCGCCCCAGGCCAAGGGCAGCATCAACCCCAACTTCGCCTACACCAAGTCCAACGTCTACGCCGCAATGAAGTGCCTCATTGACCCAGCCATCCAGTCCAACAGCGGCTTTTTCCGCCCCTTCAACATCACCGCGCCCGAGGGCTGCTTCGTCAACCCTCAGCACCCGGCTCCCGTGGCGGCCCGAGGCCTCGCCGGCTTCCGCATCTGCCACGCCATGTTCGGCGCCATGGCCCAGGCACTGCCTGGACGCGTCCCGGCGGCCTGGGGCGGCGGCGAGATCGGCCTCAGCTTCGGAGGCTACCACCCCAACCGGAAGGCCTGGGTCTACCTCGAGTTCAACAACGACGGCCCCCGCGGCGGCGGCCCCAGCATCGACGGAGCCGACGGCATGGCCTCGCCCGTCCTGAACATGGCCAACACCCCCATCGAGAGCATCGAGGCCGACCAGCCCCTGCTCGTCGAGCGCTACGGCCTCGTCCCCGACACCGGTGGCGCTGGCGAGTACCGCGGCGGACTCGGCATAGTCCGCGAGTTCCGCCTGCTGGCCGACGAGGCCACCTTCCAGCTACGCTCCGACCGCACCAACTTCCGCCCCTGGGGAGTAGAGGGAGGCAAGGACGGCACCCCCACCCAGAACACCCTCAACCCAGGCACCCCCGACGAACAGGAACTCCCAGGCAAGCACCTGATGACCCTCAAAAAAGGCGACCTCTACCGAGTAATCCAGGCCGGAGCCGGGGGCTACGGCAACCCCCTCAACCGAGACCCCCAAGCCGTCCTAGAAGACATCAACCAACAAAAACTAACCCCCGAATACGCCCGCAAAGAATACGGCGTAGTCTTCGACGAAACAGGCGCAATCGACTTCCCCGCCACCGAAGCCCTCCGCACCCAGATTTCTGAGTTTTCAATTCAATTGGAAACTGGTTGAAATTGCTCCTCCGTGAATGTTTTGCCAGGAGCTCAATTTCAGGTCTGTTTTTTTGGAGTCATTGATATGGTAAGCGGCCGCGTCATAAGGCAATGGGCAGGCGACGATCTTAGTGAGAATTCCGCAAAAGAAATGAACGAAGCGGCCCGTCAAAGTTTTCTAACGCTGGTCGACCCCTTCCGTTTGAGGATTTGCCTGGTCTGCGGCGGGACAAAAGAGGAAGGTACAGTCTCATGCGGCGATTGTTCTCTCGAATGCCCTGATCCAGACTGTGGAGGAACGAGGGAGAAACTTTACGACCAAGACATGTGTGATGATTGTAGGGACTGGCTTGATGATAAGGATGTAAGGGGATTCATTGTCGAAAGGGGTAGGGGGGGTAGGAGAGATAGGTGGGTCCGTCTGGATGGGAGACGCGAGGGCGGATATTTCGTATACCAACTCGCCGATCAGGAGAGATACATCGGTCACACTTACAATCCGACAAAACGACAATTTGAACATGACGAACGTTTAGCTCGTGAATTGGAGAGCGACCGGGTAAACGTTTACATGGCTGAACACGACATCGACGACGAAAGACTTTACTATAATGCATCTATGCACAGATATGAGCAAGACATTACTACTTATGAAGAATATTTGGAAAACTGGGAAAACAATAACCGCCGTATTTTAGGGAGGATAGCTTGGTTGTCTCCAGTCCTTGATTCTCGGACAGAAGCATTTCGTTGCGAATGGGCCCTTAAGGGACTTCGAAAACTGTTTACATCACAGTATGAAGAAGTGGTACACCAATCATCAATCCCGATGCTTTTGTGTGGGAATTATGGATTGGAATTCGACCCCGAGGATAATCTTATTTCATTTCCTTTCGAGTTAAGTGTATCATTTGGGTTGCATCTTGAGCAAATTGCACGGCCAAAGCTATTTGAACTAGAGCAGTTCGACGAGAGCGATGAAGAATTTAAACACATATCAAATACAGAATTCCCCGAAAATCCTAGTTTCCGCGGTCAAATCAGTGACCGATTGGTTGGCCGATGGCGTTCAAGAGTCGTCAATGATTACAATGTAAATTGTCGATGGTCTGACTTTGAGATTAACAAAGTAGATGTTACTCGGACATTGCAGGACTGTATCGGCATTGAAAACGTACAAACTTTCGCTGAGTCCCGAAAACAAATAAACATCCGATGGCAGGTTAATAATCGCATAGATGGCGTACGATTTGACATAGACCGATCTAACGACAGAGGCGACAGAGTTCTTCTTGAAGTTGGAAATTCCACAGAATGGCTTGATGATGATTTTATAGCCAAGGCCAATGAGATAACAACTTTGAGTTACAGAATCAGAGCGAAACTCGGTAACCTAACTTGTGATTGGATTCCGACTGATCGAAAAAAGTGCCAAGTTACCATCGACAAGACCGTTTTGGAGGTTGGGGACAGAGTTCGAGATGCACTTTGGGGAGAAGGAGTGGTGGAAAACTTGACGAAGGGAAGACGTGCCGATGTTAGATTTGACATGGGTTTCGCATATCGTCGGCCACTATCAGAATTGAGAATGATGTAATCCGAGTTTGCCGCCATTCTAGCTACAACGACATCCTGGCATCGCAAAAGGAAACGCCCCTCATATCGAGGGGCGTTTCTGCGTTCACGGACTAGCCCGTGGAGCGGTCAAAGGCGACCTTACGTCTCCATTACCTTGACCGTCCCTTCCTCGGGGTTGTACTGGTAGCGCACCACCCGGTCCAGCTTCTGGGACTCCAGCCGCACCACCAGCGCCCGGTCGCCCGTCACGTTCAGCGTGTTGTGGATCTCGCCCGGCAGGAAGAAGGCCACCTTGCCGTCGTCCTGCACGAAGTCCCCGGTCTCGCCGATCTGCACTGAGTCCACGCCCTCGCCCGGGTAGAACCAGCGGAACTTCGTCTGCTTGATCGCGCCCTCATACACGCCGTAGACCACCCAGGCCGCGCCGTGGTCGTGGGGCAGGTTGTCCTGGTCCGGCTTCTGCACCGACGCCATCAGCCAGAACCCGCCGCCCGGATGCCCGTAGTCCTCGTCCAGATGAAGGTCATAGCGCCCGTAGCCGCCCTCGTCCGGCAGCTCCAGACGCTCCTCCAGCCAGCCCGGAGTCTGCAGCAGCACTTCCATCTTCTCGGAGACGCCCTTGGCCTGCGCCAGCGGGTCCTGCGTCGCGTCAAATATCTCGCGGACGTCTCCAATGAATTCGTCAACCGTGTAAGCTGTGGTAGTCATCCTTTACCTCCCTGAAATCCGGTGTCCCCTCTCACTTAATTTTGAACGGCACTCGGAAGAGTGTCAACTTGACGCTGCCTGACGCCGTCGCCTTCCGCTGGAATTTTCGCCCTGCTGCGGCTATCATAGCGGCAGACCCGAACAAATTCAGAAATGCGATTTGGGAGGCATGAAAATGGGTAACTACTCCATCTTCGTGGGCACCGTTGGGCAGGGGCTCAACATCAGCTCCGACAGCGGCGACACCTGGACCAAGATCCGCAACCCAATGCCCAGCGAGTCCAACATCCGCGCCCTCCGAACGTACCCCGACAACCCCCACCGCGTCCTCGCCGGCTCCGATGGCCTCGGCCTCTTCCGAACCGAGGACAACGGACTCACCTGGGACTCCGTCGACAGCCCCTTCTCCGACCTTCAGGTCTGGTCCGTGGCCGTCGATCCCGGCAACCCCGACACCATCTTCGCCGGCACCCGCCCCGAGGGCTTCCGCTCCCGCGACGGCGGCAAGTCCTGGGACAAGCTCGATATGGGCGTCAACATGGACTGCCCCATCGGCACGCCGCGCACCACCAACATCATCGTAGACCCCCGCGACAGCCGCACCGTCTGGGCCGGCATCGAGGTCGACGGAATGTACAAGAGCCTCGACGGCGGCGACTCCTGGCTCCACCTGCCGGACCTCGGCCCCGACCCCTTCCACGGCGACATCCACGGCATGGCCATCCGCACCGGCGACAACCCGGCCTTCTACTGCACCAGCCCCTTCGGCATCGCCACCAGCAATGACGAGGGCGAGAGCTGGGACTACCACTACTTCCCCAAGTTCAGTGAGGCCGACGCCCGCTCCTACTGCCGCGGCATGGTCATCAAGGCCGACGACCCCAGCACCATGTTCGTCGGCAACGGCGACTTCATTCCCGGCGTAACCGGCGCGGTCCAGGTGACCCGCGACGGCGGCCAGAGCTGGGAGAAGGCCGACCTCCCCGTAGAGCCCAACTCCGTCGTCTACTGGCTCGCCAACAACCCAGAGATGCCCAACGTCATCGCCGCAGCCAGCCTCTTCGGCTACGTCTACGTCAGCGAAGACGGCGGCAACTCCTGGAGCAAGCTCCAGAAGGAATTCGGCGAAATCCGAGCCCTGGCCGTAACCCCCAACTAACCCCTCTGGCAGCATTGGCAAAACGTAGGGGCGGGTTCCATACCCGCCCCTACGTTTTATATAGGAATTTCCTGAGATAATCGGCAAACGCACAGCCGCTGGTTCATTCAGACCGCCCATGCCAGCACCCCCACATAGTTTCATCGCACCGATTGGCTTCTACACTATTCCCTCGCTACAATTGATAGAAATTAAGGGTCAAGAGCCCGCGAGGACAACAAAGAGACAGCCATGGTCGAGCAGCGGGTAAGTCGCCTGGAAGGTGAGTACGGCCACTTGGCCACCAAGGCCGAAATCGCGGAAGTTCGCGGCGAGGTCAAGGGTGAAGTGGCAGATCTCAGGGGCGAGCTGAGGGGCATAAAGTGGACCTTGGTGGTCGCAATTGCCGCAGCGACTGTGGTCTTGGCCGGACTCCAGGTGGCTCTGAAATACGTCGGATGATGGAGACCTGTTATGGCGACCGTCGAGGATGTCGTAACCCAGTTGATAGCACGGACGGAGAGCGGAAAAGTCGAGTGGGCGCCCTTTAGCTGGAAGGACGATGGTACACCGGTAGGTTGGTCCGCCAAAGAGGCGGGCTGCTACTTCAGCGTGATCGCCGACCCGATCACTCTGTCCGTATCCGCTCCACCACAGGTTAAGAGCCTTACCGAAGTGGGCCGGGGTGAGCAGATTTCCTGCTTGGTGGAGGTTCTCCAGACTAGGTTCGGCGAGCGAACCGCAACCAGGGAAGAGGCCTTGTCCGTGGCCTACGACTCCCTGACCAAGCACCACAACCGCTGACGCTCACCCATTAAATGCGCCGTTAACCGAAGACACACGGGGGCGAGATTGAAACTCGCCCCTTATAGCGCTCCCAATCAAAAGCTCTCGCCATTTCAAGGGTTGATTTCCATAAGTCTTGGCCTCGATGTGGCTATTAGTGCTTCGAGTGCACCTAGAGCGGCTTGTAATGCTATCCCTCGCGGAACTGGTACACCTTGCGCCATCATTGCCTCTTCGAAATACTCGTCGCCGCCAGGCATACCCGGATGCACGCGCGCTGAAGCCATTCGATATAAACTATAGATGTGACGTCCCGGCTCTACGCCGAAGGATTCATTGCACATCCGTTCAATGGTTGGATTGCTCCATTCTGGTTTTGGCCTCCCTAGCCTGTGCCCCAGGGCCTCTTCCATCTCGTTGTCGTACGCGCAAACCGACCCCTCTGTCAAACGATTCAAATTTACCGCTTGGTACGCCCACTTTTTCATTTCGAGTGCACTGTACTCGAAGAACTCCTTGGTCTCGCCCGTCTTCAACAGGTACGCCAAATAAATAGACCTCTCTACTACGACTCTGGCCGTAGACCAAGCGTCTTCTCGGTTACCTATGGCCTCAAGACAAAGAGTGCTCCGCAATGCCTTTATTGCACGAAATAGAAAGTCGCGGATCAGCTTGATCTCCGTGTATTCCGTTTGCTCGTCGCTCTTGCGCGCGGCTATCGACATTAAAGGGACAGCCGTTTCCAGGAGTTGGATTATGGATGAGGCAAGGCTAGGGTCGACTGACGCTAATTCCGGCCAGTCGAATCGGTACTCGTAGTTGCGAACTTGGCGCCTTCTTTTTGCTTCATCTTCGACCTTGTCCACATTCAGAGACAAAATAACCTTACCACTCTAAGAATTGAGTCAACCAAGGCATTGCAATAGATTTAGTCTTGAAATCAGTTCGAGTCGGGGCGGCCGTCCCAATTGTGTACTGTCGATTGGTATCGATTCAACTGGAGGGGAACTTCTCGCACAAGGCACTCAAGTGTTCAGTAGGAAGCTCGGGAAATATTGTAGCCAAGTCTGGTACCGTGGCCTTACTGAGTACGCCAATTTTGCCTCGAATGGTCTTTGCGTCACTCAAAGGAGCCCGCGAAAGCGACCTGACTCGGTTCAATGCATATTGATACCGTCCAGGACCCGGAACGTCTAGCCGAAACCCATAGTGTTCAAGTGCCGATAAAGAGAATTCAACGGCGACTCCCTCTTCGAGAAAGCTGGAAAGCTCTCGCGCCACGGGGTCAAGCAAGTGAACCGTCTCGTGTGCCAATTCATAGACCGCCGTTGGCAGAAATCCGGCGGCATTGGGGCTCAATACAGCATTTGCCCCAGGGGGACGTATCGTAAGTCGAGTATAAGGTACACCCGCGTGAAATGTCGGCCTGCCAACTTCAACGCAACTATCTCGAGGGCCAAGCAACCTCTGTGCTAGCTCCAGAAGTTCAACCTGAAGGTTCCACAGTGCCTGAGGATCGTTCACGGGGACAAAACAGTGCATCGAGACACCCCTCTCCAATCTCCTTCACCACCAAACCATTAGACGATACATCATAGAGTATATGTCCTTCCGCAAACTACTAGCCAGCCGAAAATGTCATAAGATGCACATCCGCGTCAAAAAACGCCCCGCCAGACCAAATCCAGCAGGGCGCTCTCGCGTAAACGTGATTCTGGTTAAACAGGCCCCGCCCTACAGCGACTCCAGACCCTTCCGCACGCAGTCCTCGTCCTGCTGCGCCGACCCGCCGCTGCCGCCGATCGCCCCCACAATTATGCCGTCCTGGAAGATGGGAATCGCCCCCTGCGCCGGGATGATCCGCCCGCCCTGGCTGCCGATTATCGCCTGCATCACCGGCGACTCCGCGTTGATCTCCCTGCTGTCGCGCCCGAAGAACACCGACCCCACCGCCTTGCCGGGAGCCGCCGTCGCGCTCACCGCGATCGCCCCCTCCATCCGCTGGAAGGCCACCAGCTGGCCGCCACCGTCCACCACCGCCACGCTCAGCTTGATTCCAATCCTGTCCGCCTCTGCGATCGAGGCCCCGATAATCCTGTTTGCGTCTGCCAACGATAGAGCCATTTCCGCACTCCTATTAATATGACGTTTCTATTCTCGTCCCGCCGCTCCTGAGCTTGTCTAGGGAGGCGGAATAGCCCAATGTTAACCTCTGCCGCCACCTGCCACAACCTGAATTCCGATTGCCTGAGCCCTCACTCCCCGACGGCCCTTGGCCCCGGTCCGGCCGTGCAAATCTGGAGACACTCAACAGCTGTCAGATCAGTAGAACTTATGTACCATAACATATAACGGCTCCACGGTGGGAGCCGAATCTGACCCGGCAACTGATGCCCCGCGATAAGCATGTCCGAATACCACGAATCCAATGGCGACCCCCTGTTCCACCAGCCCGAATCCAAGGAGGATGGCCCTGTCGTTCTGGACCTCGACCCAGTCCTCTCCGACCCGGATCCCACTCGCGATTCCCCCGAAACGCCGGAATGGGACGGAATGGGACAAAATGGGGCGGGAATCCCAATTTTTTTCCCTTCGGAGCTTGCCTCCGGCCAATTTCAGGTTCAAAATCCCGTTCACAGCCCCCAGGAATGGGACAGGATGGGACAAAATGGGACAAACATGGGAAATTCCAGTCCCATTGTTCCCTCAGGCTCCGGTCCTCAAGCCTCCGACTCCGAACACATTGGGGATGAGGACGACTCGGGGACTACCTACCCTGAACTTGTAAGAGGGCTCCTCGAGTTCTTGGGGTCTTCCGAAAGCGAGCCCGAGGATGCGGCCAGGGAGGTTGTCCCCCTGACCGAACGGCAACTGTCCGCTATTCCCTATTTGGCTGCTTTCCCCAGTGTCCATCAGGCCGCCCGCGCCGCTGGAATCGGCAAGTCCACCCTGTACCGATGGCTGGAAGACGATCTCTTCCGAGAGGAGCTCTCTCGTGTCCGCGAAGAAACCGCCGAGTTTGCCCGCCAGGAGGCCAAGGGCCTGATGCTGCGTGCCGTCGATGTTTTCCGTGATGCTATGAACGACAGCGACGTCAGTGTCCGTATGCGCGCCGCCCGCTATTCTCTGGCCTTTTCCTCCGAGGTCGGCTTCGCGGAGAAGCTCAGGAGGGAGATAGACCACCTCCAGACCGCCGTCAATGAATGGATGTCCAGAAGGCCGATCTCGTAGATTTCACGACTCGAAGAGGGTGGCCGAAAATTCCCTCTCCCAATTCCCTCTCCCATTGGGAGGAGATTCACGCCGCGTAAGCGGCGGGTGACAAATTCCTCCACCCTCTGGCGGAGGGAGAAGATGAGGGCGCTCCACCGCCCTCATCCCGTTATCCCTCCTGCGTCCCGCCATCCCCGCCTCCATACCGTCATCCCCGCGATCTCCCGTCATCCCCGCGAAAGCGGGGACCCAGTGGCCCCTGCTCCCGCCCCCTCGTGCGGTCCCTTGGCATCCTGGCACGACCACCTCAACAGAAGACTCAAGGAGTTCACCTCATGTCTCTGTACCATCTTCAACGTCAGGTCGACTCCCTGAAACGCAGGCTGCCAGTCCATTACAACCTGGCCCGCCTCCGGCCCTATGTCGAGCAGTTTTGCGACGATTGGGAGTACTGTGTCGGTATGGGATTCGAACCCCCGCCTTTTGACTCCGGCGGTCCCGTCGCCGCCTACCCGCCGAGGAAATCCAGGGCCAAGCCATTAATGGAGCGCATTAGAGGACTTGGTGTTCGTTCTCCAAATTGGATGAGAATCAGGCAATACGTCGACAACTGCCGCGACGAGAGAATCTACCCCTATCCCGATGACATCCTGAAAATCGCCCTCCCTCGCGCCGCGGCCCTCCACCTCCCTCCCTCCTCTCCTGACCCCATAACCTATCCCGTCTTCCCTGGGCATCGCCCAGGCGTCGGCGAGGGTGATCAGGTAGATCCGTCCAATCTCAATGCCGGGTCCCACGAGAGCGGTTCCGGGCTTCGGCTGTAGCCCTGTCCCCCCACTCATCTCGGTTGCCTAACATATTCGCGTTGACTATAATTGCGCCAGCAAATAGCGGGCCGTCTCCCGAGTAGCGCATAGGTTTTCGTCACCGATTTGCCTGTTCCGAGAACTTATCGTCAACGGGAACCCCGCTGTAATCGCCCACACTCGGCGCCACGCAGATTACATAAGGAGTGGAGAATGGTTGATCAGCTAGCACGGCCCAAAGAAAAGGCGGAGATTTACTGGTTCTCCGAGCAGCCCTACGGTCACGTCACCGACGCGGACCTTGAGAAGTACGACTCCGGTCGCCTTGGGTTCCCAAACACCCACTTCGACCCCCATAAGGCCCACATCCTGTACAACAACTACCACGAGCAGTACGTTCTGGCCGACGAAGTGGGATTCGATGGCATCATGTCCAACGAGCACCACGCTTCCTACTGGTGCATGAAGCCCGCAGTGAACCTTGACGCCGCCGTCATCGCCAAGCTCACCAAGAAGGTCAAGATCGCCATCCTCGGCAACGTTATCGCGATCAACGACCCCATCCGCATGGCCGAGGAAATCGCCATGCTGGACTGCTACTCCGGCGGGCGGATCATCTCCGGCTTCGTTCGCGGAACCGCGGTGGAGACGCTGCAGGGCGGCGTGAACCCCACCGAGAACCGGGCCCGCTTCGAGGAAGCCCATGACCTGATTATCAAGTGCTGGACCGAGCCCGGCCCCTTCCGGTATGAGGGTCAGTACTACCACTACCGCGCCGTCAACCCGTGGGTCGTACCAATGCAGAAGCCCCGCCCCGACATCTGGTTCCCAGGCACCGGCAGCCCTGAGAGCGTGGTCTGGGCCGCCAAGCACAAGCATCCCTACATGAACCTTGGCGCCTTGGTCGACACCACCGAGTGGCTGAAACAGGTCTACATCGACACCGCCGAGGAGGAAGGCTGGAAGGCCGGCCCCGAGCACTTCGGCTACCTGCTCCGCTGCTTCGTCGCCGATACCGACGAGAAGGCCATCGAACTGGGCAAGGAGTTCATGTGGACCATCGAGCACCGCCAGCGTGGGCCGATGGAGCACAATGATCCTCCCGGCTACCAGTCCAGGGCATCGGTCGAGATCAAGGCCCAGCGCCCCACCGGTAACGTGGCCGGCGCCGGCGGATTGGGCGTGGGTCTGTCCTACGACCAGCTTCGCGGCGTCAACAACATCATCGTCGGCAACCCCGACACCGTGACCCAGAAGCTGACCGAGGTCATCGAGCGCCTCAGCCCCGGCTACATCCACATCTACGGCAACGAGGGTGCGATGGGCCACAAGGAAACCATGCGCTCCATCGAACTGCTGGGCAAGGAAGTCATCCCGGCCCTGCACGAAGTCCCGCTGAGGCCTTACGACGACCGCCCCCGCATGGACACCATCAGCTCCGGCACCGCCGGCCTCGCCCCATAACTCCGGCCGGTGTTCCCAGGATCACAAAAAGCCCCGCTCATAAGAGCGGGGCTTTCCCTACCCCGAAGCTGTCTCCGCAGAGGCATGAATGCGACTAATATTGGGGCTGCTAGCCGCGTTGCTGATATGCACCGTTGCTTGTGGCACCGGCAACACCCCGGCGAATGGCGGCGAAGCACCCACCGACCCGGTCTCGGTAGCAAGGATAAGAATGGGCGAGAAAGTGAACGGAGAGTGTTTATTCGAAGACGTTACAACCGGATACCCGGTGACCTATTCAGGGGTATCTGAGGACTGCTACCAGGCGGTGGGCATCGGGCCGCTCGGCCCGGATGAACTGGAACAAATGAAGCGTGACGAGCCAACCTTCTGGGAGAAGTCCTTGCCGTATCAGCAAGCGCTGGTGGGAGAGCGGATGGAGGGCGAATGTGATTTCTCCAGTCCCGCCGTGCAGGCGTACTTGGCCTTCTCTGAACCCACGTCCACCGACTGGACAAACTGCATCATGACTGTCGATGTGGGCCCGGCCACTGAAAGGCAAATCGAGGAAGTCGAGCGCCACGGCAGAACTGCCAGCGAGGCCGCCGTGCCCGCTACGCCAGAGCCTTCACCCGGTCAATGATGAGCGGTATCAGCGTGGTAACCGGCGCCTTCGGCTACACCGGCCGCTACATCGCCCAGCGGCTCCTGGAATCCGGCCAGCGCGTACGCACCCTGACCCGCAACCCCGCGTCGGCCAGCCCCTTCGGCGACCAGGTGGAGCGTAGGCCGCTCGCCTTCGACAACCCCGATCAGCTCGCCGAGAGCCTGAAAGGCGCCAACACCCTTTTCAACACCTACTGGGTCCGAATCGCGCGAGGCGACGTCAACCACGACGCCGCAGTCCGCAACACCCTCAGCCTCGTCGATGCGGCGGTATCCGCAGGCATCCGTCGCATAGTCCACGTCAGCATCACCAACCCATCGCCCGAATCACCCCTGCCCTACTTCCGCGGCAAGGCCCTCGTCGAGGACCACATACGCCAGTCTGGCCTGGCCCACTCCATCATCCGCCCCACCGTCATATTCGGCCGCGAGGACATCCTCATCAACAACATCGCGTGGTTCCTGCGCCGCTTCCCCGTATTCCCTGTCGCCGGGCGCGGCGACTACCGTCTGCAGCCTGTATTCGTTGATGACGTAGCTCAAATAGCCGTGGAGTCCGCCTCCACCGACGGCAACGTAACTCTGGATGCCGTCGGCCCCGAGACCTTCACTTTCGACGAACTGGTGCGCCTCATCCGGCAGACCGCCGGAGGCCGCGCCCGCGTGCTCCATCTGCCGCCCTCCCTAGTCTACGCTGCGGGCCGTATGATGAGCGCCGCCCTCCGCGACGTAGTCCTCTCCCGCGACGAAATCGCAGGCCTGATGGCCGGCCACCTTGTCTCAACTGACCCGCCCACCGGCGCCACCCGCCTCACCGACTGGCTCTACGAACACCGCCAAACCCTAGGCCAACACTACGCCTCCGAACTAGCCCGACACTACCGATGAACCACGCCGCTGACATTGAACCCACCACAAACCAGAGAACATTCACACCACGCCCAACCCCAAAAAGGTCCGCGATCGCCAGCAGCACCAACCCGAAGACTCTCCAAGAGAATCGAATCCATCGCAGCAGGAACAAACTTCCTGTGAAATCAGAGACTCAACGAACATCGATTAAGGCAGCTTGCAATAAAAAAGGGGCGTTCCATACAAACGCCCCTGCAGATCGGAGTTGGTGTCGCCTGAGAACTTATATGGTTTCGAGAGAGCCGCTACTCCGGCAGCCACATTACGCTGGAGATCTCGCTGAACTCACGGCGCAGCTTGCTCCAGGAGTCGCCGCCGTCGTCGCTGCGGTACAGGTAGCCGTATCGGCTCCCTGCGAGCACCACCGACGGGTCCGTGGACTGGATGTTGACCGTCCACATCGCTGTGTTGGGCTCCACCGGCAGTGGCAGGTTCTCCCACGTCTTGCCGGTGTCCTTGGAGCGCATGATCGTGCCTGTCTGGCCCGGTGTGGTGTCGCCGATGGTCACAAAGATGACGTTGGGGTCGTCCGGTTTGACCATGATTCCCCGCGGGTAGGTGAGCGGGAAGACCTCGCGGATGCCAAGACGGTCCCAGTTGCCGCCGTTGTCTCCGCTGGTGTAGATGTCGTTGTTGACCACGACCACGACGGTATGGGGCGGCCCGGCCGCCACGGCAACGTTGTGAACGTCAGGGTTGGGGATAGCGCCGTTGATCGACTCCCAGGTGTCTCCGGCATCAGAACTGTGCCGAAGGCCATCCACCTCGAGTCCCACCCAGACGTCTCGGTGGTTGTTCGGGTCGATGGCGATACCGGTAACCCTCGGCACACCCACGTTGGGGCATTCTTCGGCGACTTCAACGGGCAGCTGTTCCCAAGTGTGGCCGCCGTCACCGGAGCGGAACACGCCCGCCGGGTTCGGGGTGCCGGTCCCGGCGAACATCAGGTTGGGATCAGTAGAGTCGATGGCCATTGCCCAGACGCAGGTGCCGCTCATCGCAGTGTCCAGCAGGCCCCATTTCGAGCCCCCGTCCTCGCTGCGGTACAGGCCCTTGTCTGTCCCGGCGAACACCACTCCGGGCCTGTCCGGGTGGTTGCCCAACGTACGGACGAGCGCGTCCGAGTGCATGCCGGCGTCTATGCCGATTCGTCGCCAGGATTCGCCTCCGTCGGCGCTGCGCATGATTCCCTGTCCGATGGTGCCTACCAGGATCGTCTTCACGTCGGTCATGACGTCACCTCCATCTGTGTGGTCACTTGTGGGAGGGGTAGGCCGTGCCCTTGCCCAAAGAAGGTAGAGCGAGGACAGCTCAATTCAGGACAGCGCGGCGGTCACCTCGTCGGTATTTCGCACCCGCACCAGCAACGGCAGAACATGGTCGACGGTCATTTGGTGGACGTCTTCCTCGCCGGCGGTGCAACAGTCGCTTACCACCACGCACTGCGTGTCGCGATTCTTGGCGTCCCGAGCGGTGCCCTCCACGCTGCGTTGCGTGGAGATACCGCCAACCAGGATGGTCTCCGTCCCCAGCGATTTGAGGATGCTCTCCATGTTGGTTCCGTAGTAGGCGCTGAACCGGGGCTTCACGACGATGTAGTCCCCTGGTTGCGGGGCCAACTCATCGATAACCTCAACGGCCGGGGTCCCTTCAAGCATTGCCGCTCCGCCCCCGCCCCCGACGTCTGCAACAGTCTTGGGTGCGTCCGAGTTGTCAGCCCTGCGGTAGGTAGTGATGTATATGATCGGGGTCCCGACCTCCCGGCAATGGGCCACCAGCCGGACAAAGTTGTCGATCACGCCCTGGCGGTTCGGGGGCACGTTGTAGGGCGGTCCGTTCCCCTTGGCCACAGCGTTGATCATGTCTATCAGGATCAACGCGCTACTCTTTGGGTCGAGTTTGATAGCCTCTGGCATATCTCGAACTCCTTATCCAGATTCTGTGCCCCTGGCTCCGGATCAACGAGGAGCCAATGAGGGGCGAGACTAGCTGCCGGTATAGGTGGCAGGACTCGCCAGGAACTTTGTCCGGCAATCCAGTCCACAAAAGTAGATCCAGCTGCCGTCATGGAAAATGCGTGTCCCCTGTGCGGGGTCAACTTCCGTGGCACCGTGGCGGGTTTGCGAGGTTTGCGCCCGGGCCTGTTCCTCGTCTATTTCCTTCCCGCAAACGGGGTCTTTTGCCATATCTTTCACTCCAGTTGCGCTGGGTTTCTTCAGGCGGGCAATGGTAAGCCGAGTCGCACTTTGCCCGGTTTGTCCAACAGTGCGCTGGCAATCTTGGCCCGATGGTCGAACGTGGTTCCCAGCCGCATGGTCCACGCCGACACTCGTCGCAGCCACAGGTGGAGGTCAAACTCCATCATGAAGCCGATACCGCCGTGAATGACCTGAGACTGTCTCACCACGGCTTCACATTTTTCGTTGGCAAAGGCTTTGGCCTGCGAAACCTCCACCCCCGCAGGCAGGCCCTGGTCCATCTTCCACAGCGCTTCATAGGTGAGGAGCTGCGCACCGTCGGTGTAGAGGAGCATGTCTGCGCACATGTGCTGAATGGACTGGAAAGACGCAATGGGACGACCGAAGGCCACTCGGTTCTTTGAATAATCAATAGCCAGTTCTGCGTCCTTTCGGGTTGCGCCGATCATCTGGCAGCAGAGCAGGGCTGTGGCCCGTTCCAGCATACGCTCGGCTATAGGCCAGCCGTTGTGAAGTTCACCGACCAAGTCAGCGGTTCCCACTCTGACGCCGTTAAGAGCGACCCTGAATTGCTTGTCTTTGGCAATGGTAACCAACGGAGTCTGCGATACACCGGAGCCGTTCGGATCGATCAGGAACAGCGATATTCCCTCATTGGAGTCCGATGCCTGGGCGGTGCGAACTGCAACCAGACAGCGCCTTGCCACGCTGAAGTTATCCACAAACATCTTGACGCCGTTGAGCATCCAACCGTCGCCATCAGGCTGTGCCAAGTCAGCGATCGCCGGCGGAATCAGCCGGGGGTCGCGCTCAGTCACGGCCCAGGTCATCACCGTGTCGCCGCTGCATATGCCGGGCAGCAGGTCTCGCTTCTGATCCTCGGTACCGGCCTCCGCGATTGTCAGCGCGGCGGTCATAGTGCTGTGGAAAGGAACGGGAGCGAGGACGCGGCCCATTTCCTCCATTACGAGACCAAGGTAAGTCAGTGGAAGGCCCTGTCCTCCGAATTCTTCAGGCATGGCCAAGCCCAGCCAGCCAAGGTCTGCCATTTGCCGCCAAAGAGCGGGCGGATAGCCATTTTCGTCCAGTTCCATTTCGCGGACGAGGCTCGTGGAAACCTCAGCTTCGAGGAAGTCCCGCGCCGCGTTCTTCAGCAATTGTTCTTCTTCTGAGGGGAGTATGTCCATTTTCTTTCCTGTGGAAGTGTTGTTACGGATAGGGGCTTCTTACCCTCGAGGCATTCCCAGCCCCCGGCGGGCCATCTGGTCGCGCATCACCTGCACGCTGCCGTGGTTTATGCCCGACTGGAAGGCGCCCATGACGTTGTGAGCGAATACACCTTCCTCAATGGCCTCCTCGGAGGTGCTCAGAAGCTGAGCGTAGGGCCCCAGGATCTGGGTGATGGTCTCGGTGGTCTTGACGCCGTGTTCGGGAGCGAAGACCTTTTCCGCAGACCCTTCGTAGGTAAAGTTGCCGCCCCGTTCCACGAGGGACATGCTGCGCATGGTCATCAGGCGGCATACCTGCGCCTCGGTCCAAAGTTCGGCCAACTTGTCCCGAACGGCGGGGTCATCGGCCGGAGAGTGCCCGGCGAAGTCGTTCTCCTTGACCCAGTTCACGATATCCTCGTCGCGGCGTACAGAGATCAGGTAACGGCTGGCGCCGACGCGGTCGAGGTTGAGACCCATGGCGCCAACGTACCAACCCGTGTTTTCCTCACCCAACAGGCAGGAAGCCGGCACCCTTACGTCTTCGAAGAAGGTCTCGTTAGTCCGTGCCATTCCATACGTGGTGCCCAAAGGAGCGGGTGGGTCGTTCTGAATCGTCCAGAGAGGCCTCACCGTGATGCCGGGGGCATCCATTGGTACCAGGAAGATGGAGATGCCCCGGTGTCGCGGCGCATCGGGGTCGGTCCGGGCCATCAGATAGACGTGCGTGGCGTAATGAGCCGCGGACGTGTACATCTTCTGCCCGTTGATAACATATTCATCTCCGTCGCGCACTGCACGGCACTGCAGGCCCGCCAGATCGGCTCCAGCCTGAGGCTCCGTAAAGCCAAGCGCGAAAATGATTTCACCGTTGATCAAGCCCGGGATGAAGTGTTGCTTCTGCTCCTCGGTGCCAGCTGCCAAAATGGCCGGCGCGCCGCTACCCGCTCCACCTACAGCAACACCGGCACGAGCGAACTCCTCCTCGACGATGTACTGCTCTATGCGGCTTCCGCCCTGGCCACCATATTCTTTGGGCCAGCTGATTCCAATCCACTTGCGCTCGGCGACTTTGCGAACCAGTTCACGGTAATGCTCACCGCGTCCCCCTTCCTCAGCGGTTTCCAGTTCACCGAGGACGTCTGCGGTAACGTGCTCCGCGATGAATACCTGCACTTCCTGGCGGAGTGCTTCCTGATCCGGAGTATATGCAAAGTCCATTTTCGCCTCGCGCCAATAGGATTGGGAGGTTCTCTGAGGTTATGCCCCATGGTACGCGCATTGTTGCGCAATGCTCCAATGATAGCACTAGCCATTTTCTTGTGCCGTATAGGCAGTGTCAAGTAAGGGTCCCCGATTAATGGCGGGCGAGACCTTGCCCGAGCGGCCCCGGAGGCGTCTGCCAGATCCTGGGCGATCCATCCCATTTCCGGCTTTCAGACCTTTTTAGGCTGGAGGGTGACTTCGGTGTGAGAGCGAGCATGAGGCTTCGGCCATCTCGTCGCAGAACTTGAGGACTTGAGGACTTGAGGCTGAGCGTTGCAGACCTCGAGTAATGTAACGGAATTGGGCAACAAGGCGTCGACCCATTCCTGACCTGAGCGAAGGTCATTGATGAACCATTCTCAAGCAACCGTGGGTCCGAAAATTTTCAATATCACTGTAATTTTCGATAGTTTACGGTACTGCGCACAGGATTTGGCCGGGCGATGGGGCCTGGAACTCGCCTGCCCGGGAGCGACGGCTGGGTGTAGGCTCGTGGGCTGGAAAATTTCGATTTTCCGGTAAATTCCGGTAATTGGCCCCGGATTTCGCTGGAGAAGCATTACCCCGATCAGGTCTGGATCAGTCTCCCCTTCGTGGCAACGAATGGCGCTAAACGCTGCGCACGCCGAGAGCGCCGATGTTTTTGCCATCGTATCCGACGCACGATGGGTGCGCACCGAGTCCCGTTTTTGAGGGGATGGCGGTTGGGCGGCGGGTAGCTCTTGGGTTTGATCCGGTGACGCGCACCGACTGGGTAGATGGCCCAGGGAATGCCAGGTGGTTGGGCCCGAGTGCTTGGCTCGTATGTGCGAGTGCACATCAATAAGGGTAATCCGAGGGCAAAGGAGCCGTCGAGGAGTTACCGTCAATGGGATAGCGTTTTGACTTAGGAGGTGGAGGAAAATATTCGGATCACGGCGAACCTGCTGCCGCGGGAGGTTGGAGGACCCAGATTCAACGAGAAGGACCGCTGCCAAGGATCCCTACCAGTTCCTGGACCGTATCGCTGTCGGGGTTTTCCAGATCTTCTACGATATCTATGTATCGCTCGGTTGCCGCACCTGACAGCAGGCGACTGGCGCACGACCTAACCTTTGCCAGCCTTTCATCTCGGGTTAACGGGTTACCCCAGATTCCCCGCGGGCGGTCGCAGCGGCTGACAAACGTCTGTCCATCGCTGGTCTCCACCCGCACAGCGACCCACATGTCTTCGAAGTTGGCCGGAATTTCGGGCCTCATGTCAACGGAGATCTTGCCAAGGAGTTCCAGCACCTCAGGGCGGTTTACGGCCTCATCTGTGAAGGTCTCGATGCCGACGCGGCGGTCCAGCAGTGCGGCTGCCACGGTGTACTGGAAGCTGAATTTCCCATCCAGGCCGGTTTCCGGGAAAGGCCTGCCCACATAGCGCATCACTGGAGTTTCTATGCGCACCGAAGAGATACGGTTGGTATCGACGCCGAATCGGTCCTGCATATCGAGGGCAGCATCAATGCCCCGGTGAGTACCGTACTGGCTGGGATGTTTCTTGATAGCAACCCCGGGATCGACCAGCCGGTAAGGGTGGCCAAAATCCCGGGTAACGGCATCAAGGTCAAACTCGTCTCCGAACAGCACTGCGGCGTAGCCGTTTTCATGCTCAATCACATTGGCGTTGGCCGTGAATCCCTTTTGCGCGAGAAGCGCCGCTTCCAGCCCCATCCGGCCCGCGTTGCCACAGTGGGTGGACTTGGTCATCGTCCCGGTGTTGGCCGACACCGTCCCGGCTCTTGATGCGGCAAGCCCAGCGCCATCCGCGTCTGCTGCGTGTCGAGCCCGAGCATGACCGACCCTGCCGCGGCACTGCCCATGACGCCGACCAGGCCCGGCGGGTGGAAGCCCCCCAGCCCCATATTCGCGGAAGCGACACGGATCCTACCCTGCACCTCGAACCCCGTCACGAGGGCGGCAACTATTTCTCTTCCCGTCGCCTTGCGGCTTTCTGCCAATGCGAGTATGCCGGGGAGTGTAGGCGAGGTTGCGTGCGTTGCCGGGTGCCACATTACCTCGTAATCTAGAACGTGGCACGCCACTCCGTTCACGAAGGCGGCCATGGGCGGAGAAGTTTTGAACCCGTGGCCGATTGCGGAACACACCGGATTGCCGCCCATCTCCCGGGCATAATCTGCGACGATCTGCGCTGCCGTTTCGCGGGAGCCAGCTAGCGTCACCGCGAGGCCATCCAGGATGACCACCTTGGCGGCCTCTACGGCCTCGCGCGGCATTGCGTCTAAGTCCGTTGCTGCTATGTGCTCTGCGAGCAGTTCCGTAGTCGACATAAACTGTCCAACAACCCCTCTGCCCGACACTCCTCAGCCTGAGGTGAGTGATGCCAGCACGGGGCGTAGCTCATTGATCAGTGGCGGCAAGAATTCCT
This sequence comes from Dehalococcoidia bacterium, assembly GCA_965215675.1. GTDB lineage: Bacteria > Chloroflexota > Dehalococcoidia > Lucifugimonadales > UBA3495 > VXOI01. The sequence goes on from OZ244112.1 coordinate 2,522,525, forward strand.
GCCAAGTGCCGATGACTCCGAAGTCGGCAGACCGGAAGATGGTGGCGCGGCGGTTCTGGTTGATCGCCACAATGATGCCGGCCCGCTGCAGGCCCACAGTGTGGTTGAACGCTCCTCGAATTCCAACGGCGATGTAAACCGTCGGAGCGATGCTGCGTCCGCTGATCCCCACCTGCAACTGCTGGGGCAGCCATCCGGCGTGCACGACGTCGCGCGTAGTGGCGACAGAAGCGCCCAGCGAGCGAGCCACCTCAACTAAACCGGCAACTTCGTCTTCGCCAACCCCCATGCCCAGACCGACCACGACCCGTGCGCGGGCGAGATCGCGCCCTTCTGTGTCTTCCTGAAATTCCTCCCTGATGAGGCGAACATCGGAGCCCGTGAAGGGCTCTACAGTCAGTTCTTCAATGGGGGCGGTGGCGCCAGGCTCCCCCACAGCGGGGGTGAGGAGGCCGGGGCGCAACGTGACGAGGTTGGGCAGGGTCTTGGACAGGATGGGAGCGACGACGTTACCGCCGAGGGCTGGCTTTAGCTGTACCAGCTGCCCCTCGTCGTCGATTTCCAGGTCTATGGCGTCTCCGGTCAGGCCCAGGCTCAAGCGAGCGGCCAATCGGGAAGCGAGGTCCCGGCCGTCGGCGGTGGAGGCAAACAGGATGGCGTAAGGTGTCTCGCGTTCCACGGCCCCTGCCAGGACGTTGCCTACCGCCCGGCCGCAAACCGGCCCGAGAGAGGAATTGTCTATGATCAGAACTCTATCGGCCCCGGCGGCGGCCAGCGAAGGAGCGTGCGTCTCGCCGCCTTGAGCAATCACCACCGCAACAACTTCGCTGCGGGTAATGGTGGTCAGTTCTCTGGCCTTACCTAGCAGTTCATAAGTGACGTGTGCCAGACCGTCCTGGCTGTTCTCGGCCACTACCCAGATGCTCCGGTCGGTGGCACCAGGATAGCGAGGAAGCGGTTCGCCGGACGTTTCAGGTTCGGTTGAATCCAACTCGGCCAGCCGTTCCTTCACCGACTGCGCGATTTGATGGGCCGCGTCTTCCGGCGTTACTTCCTGCAGAGTTACGCCCAGCCGGTTCGGCTCAACCAGACGGATCTCGTTGACCCAGGTGGGCGACCCTGAAGCGCCGAACTGAGAGCTGTCGTCGGACAGCATCGAACAGTTGACTTCATCCACCGGTTTTGTCGCGGCCTGTTCCATCTGTTCGCGGTTGGGAAACAATTCCGGGGCAACCCCTTCGGTTACGCATATGACCGCCGGAAGGTCGCATTCCAAGATCTGAAAGCCCTCGTCAGTTATCCTTTCCACCACGGCTTTTCGACGGTCCTCGCTGAGGTCAAGCCGCCTCACGTGACTGACGTGCGGCAGGCCCATGAGCTCAGCCACTTCCGGCCCCACCTGCCCCGTCTCCCCATCGGTGCTGTTGCGGCCGCAGATGACCAGATCCGGCCCCTCGCGGGCCAATGCCAGCGCCAGCGCCCTCGAGGTTGCAAGCGTGTCGCTGCCGGCCAGCGCCCGGTCGGTGATCAGAACGCCGCGGTCGGCTCCCAGTGCCAGGCAGGTGGTCAGGCCTTCGGCTGCCGTTGGAGGACCCATGGTCAGTACAACCACCTCGTCGTTTGCATCGTTCTTCAACTCCACCGCCCTGACCAAGCCCAGTTGGTCAAAGGCATTGACCTCGGAGGGTACCCCGTCTCTTACGATGGTCCTGGCCTCGTAGTCGAATTGCATACGCGCAATCACCGGCACGTATTTCATGCAGACGGCAGTTTTCATGGGCGATTACCGATCCAGTTTACGGATTGGAGTGGGACTAATGGACAGCAGCGTCTGGGAAGGGGGTCGGGCAGTGGGATAGTGGGGTAACCGGCATCCCAGTCAGAGAGCCTCTCCCGACACATTTGTCAGCACCGCCTCCTCCCGCACCTCAGCGGTCATCCTTTGCAGCTTAGGGCTGACCGAGACGGGAAACTGTGGCGGCCGGCGCAGGTCCTTGAAGCGTGTCTCCAGGTTGGCGAATTCATCACGGAAACGATCCCGTAGCTCTACCAGGGGCGGCGTGGGTATGTTGCGCTCTCCCCCGGTCATGAATTCTTCGAGCAGCGGCTTGGAGTCCACCGGCCCTGTCTCCTCCTGGAGGCCAATGATGTCCCCTGCAAGGGTGCCCTCGCCGTTCGTCCGGCGGAATATCTGCTTGGCGCCGGGGAGGGACATCTTGCCCTCACTCAATTTCATCACCGGACGATCGTCGAACCATGCCACCTTGTAGACCATGTCCGACCATGGAGCGTCGGCCGAAACTCCCGCCTTGGTGCCCACTCCAAAGAGGTCAATGGGAGCACCGGCTTCGACAAGGGTCTCAAGTTCATATTCGTCCAGCCCGCCGCTGGCAAGTATCCTGACGTAGCCGAGGTCGTGGTCATCCAGCACGTGCCTGACCTGGAGGCTCAGCTTTGTGTAGTCTCCCGAGTCCAGCCGAACACCGGCCAGCCTATGCCCGGCCACCTCCAGCTCCTTTGCGATCTCCACCGCGTTCCAAGCCCCGGCGAGGGTGTCGTAGGTGTCCAGCAGGAGGATGGTGCGGTCGGGAAAACTCTGGGAGTAGGCGCGAAATGCGTCCAGCTCAGAGGGGAAACTTGAAATGAAAGAGTGGGCCATCGTTCCGGCCGGCGGGATCCCGTAGTGGCTGGCTGCCAGCACGTTACTCGTTGAACCAAAGCCGGCCATGTAGCTGGCGCGGGCCATTTTCATTGCCGCATCAGACCCGTGAGTTCGGCGAGAGGCAAAGTCCGCGATACCCCTGCCTTGGGCTGCCCAGACGCACCGCGAGGCCTTTGTGGCCAGTGCGGTTTGCAAGTTCATCTGGTTTATGACGTATGTCTCGACCAGCTGCGCTTCAATGATCGGTGCGGTGATTTCCAAGAGCGGTTCGTCCGCGAAGAAGAGCCTTCCCTCCGGAATGGCTCGAAGGGAGCCGGTAAACCGGACTCCTCCGAGGTACTCAAGGAAGTCGTCTTTGAACATACCTGTGGAACTGAGAAATTGAATGGCATCGCTGTCGAACTGGAGGTGGGACAAGTAATCCAGGACATCATCAAGGCCAGCGGAAACGAGATAACCACGGTTGGGGGGGTAGCTGCGGACCGTAAGGCTGAAAGTCGCGGGCTGGAACATTTCCTGAGCAAAGTAGGCTTGAGCCATTGTCAACTCGTAGAGGTCTGTGAACAACCCCAGTTGACCATCTTCAAATGCCAGATTCGGTTTGCTCATGAAACTATCGCACCCGATCCCTGCCATTTCCCCGTGTTCCGAGATGAAACACTACCGGCATACCCCATCAATGGCATCTAATATTATTGTAGCGACGCCAATTCAGTGTCAACCAAGTGGTTTTGCGTGCTCCCCCACGTGCTCCCCCAATTGCCTTCGCCGAATACCTTTCCTTGACACATAACGATGCTGTTAGTAGCATGTCGCAGTCCCAAGCGCCGGATGTACAGCCGGGAACGGGGGGAACAGGGGACGGATTGGGCTTCTCGCGCGAGAAGCTTTTTTGTTGCCCGACGTGAAAGGTGTTTGAGATACAGGTGCAACAATTGTGTCCCTTTCTGAAAAAATTTACCCGCTATTCGCTACAGGAGCAGGTTATTTGAGCGAGATCCGGCCCATACGTTGGCAGGAAGGCAAGTTGCTGCTGTTGGATCAGACTCGGCTTCCCGTGGACGAAACCACCTTTGTGGTGGAGCGGTACGAACAGGCGGTAGCCGCGATTCGCGAAATGCGAGTGCGTGGGGCACCTGCCATCGGCGTAACTGCCGCATACGCAGTCGCCATGGCCGCCCGTGACATCCGGGCCAGCGACCGCGCCGAATTTCTGTCTGCCCTGGAACAGGATTGCGTTCACATCCGGGCCGCACGCCCGACGGCAGTGAACCTAGGCTGGGCTGTAGACAGAATGATGAATGTCGCTGAGTCAGTTGACTCAGCCAAAGAGATTCCCGACCGGCTGGTTGCAGAGGCAGAGGAAATTCACCGTGAGGACGAGGCGATCAACCGTCTCCTTGGCGACTACGGTAAGGAGCTGATGCCCGACGGTGGGTCAGTGTTGACGCACTGCAACACCGGTGCCTTGGCCACTTCGGCCTTCGGCACCGCGCTGGGTGTGATTCGCGCCGGGTGGGAGTCGGGCAAGCGGTTTGAGGTATTCAATACCGAAACGCGGCCTTGGCTGCAGGGAGCGCGACTCACTTCGTGGGAGTTCCAGAAACTTGGCATCCCAGCGACGCTTCTCGCCGACTCGGCTGCGGGCATGCTTATGCGACAGGGCCGGATTGGCTGCGTCATCACCGGTGCAGACCGGATCGCTGCCAACGGTGACACCGCTAACAAGATTGGCACTTACATGCTGGCGGTCCTGGCTCGCGAGAATGGCATCCCGTTCTATATCGCCGCTCCCACTAGCACCATAGACCTCGCATTGCCCAACGGGGACGGTATCGAGATCGAGCAGCGCCCCCCGGAAGAGGTTACGCGTTACGGTGGAGTGGCGACAGCGCCCGAGGGAGTGTCAGCGGTCAATCCGGCTTTCGATGTGACACCGCATCATTACATCGACGCCATCGTTACGGAGCGGGGCATTGCGTCGCCTCCATACACCGAAAGCCTCATTTTGGCCGTTAATGGCGGCAACTGAAAATCTGGATGAGACAGAATTGTGAACAAGGCTCAAGCAGAAATAGCAGTTATAGGGGGCAGCGGCCTTTACGAAATTGACGGACTGGAAAACGTCGAACACGTGGATGTGGATACGCCCTTCGGGAAACCCAGCAACTCCATTGTCCTGGGAGACCTCTCAGGGGTCCGGGTGGCTTTCCTCCCTCGCCACGGACGCGGCCACCGGTTTAACCCTACTCACATTCCGGTTAGGGCAAACATTTACGCTTTGAAGACCCTCGGAGTTGAGCGCGTGATCTCCGTCAGTGCCGTGGGAAGCCTAAAGGAAGAATTTGCGCCCCTGGACCTCGTCATCCCGAGCCAGCTCATCGACCGGACACGTTTGCGGGAGAACACATTCTTCGACGAGCACATTGTGGTGCACGTGAGTATCGCTGACCCGTTCTGCGCCCCCACCAGCCAGGCGATTCATCGTGCCGCGCAGGCCATGGACGTGAATGTCCACTCAGGGGGCACAATGGTGGTGATGGAAGGCCCCGCTTTCTCAACAAGGGCCGAGTCGTTTATGTACCGCTCTTGGGGGGCAGACATAATCGGTATGACGGCCCTTCCTGAGGCCAAGCTGGCCCGGGAGGCAGAGATGTGCTACGCCACCCTGGCTTGGATCACGGACTACGACGTGTGGCGCGCCAACACCGAGGAAGTGTCGGTCGAGGCAGTGATCCAGAACCTGCTGAAGAACGTTGCGACCTCGAAGGAAATGCTGACCAGGCTTATGCCTACCGTGTCCGGCAAGCGTGACTGCTCCTGTGGTTCATCCCTAAGAGACGCAATAATCACTGCCCCGGAAAGAATTCCCGGCGACCTTAAAGACAAGCTGGCTCCGATAATTGGCAAATACGTCGGCTGAATGGGCCGGCTCAAAATCAGGACCAATCAATCAGGAGGTTGGATTATGCCCAGGCAAGACCCCGGCGAACCGTATTTCCGCGTTGATTCCGTTGAAGCCAAGCAGATCTTGGACAGCGACCCGGATAACACCGTTGTGGTCGATGTGCGCAGGGACGACGAATGGGTGACGGGCCACGCATCCGGCGCCATTCACATCCCCATAGACGATTTCGCGGACCGGATTGGCGAAGTGCCTCAGGACAAAACGCTGCTATTCATCTGCGCCGCCGGTGTCCGTAGCGGACTGGCCTGCGAGCTGGCGTCGTCCTTTGGCTACAACACTGACAACCTGATCAATGTGGAAGACGGCACACCGTCCTGGATCGCGGCCGGCAATCCCACCTCCTACGGCAACGACCCGTAAAACTAGATCATTTAGCAGCAAATGAGGAATCGCAGCTATTAAGCTGTCAGGTCCTCGGAATACAGCTCAAGGAGAATCTTTTGGCTACACAGCAAGCAAGAGGAGACGTCAAAGACCTTTCCCTGGCACGGGAAGGCGTAAACAAAATCGAGTGGGCCGGCCGTGAGATGCCGGTGGTCAACCTGATTCGAGAGAGATTTGCCCGCGAGAAGCCGTTGGCTGGTATGCGCCTTGCAGCATGCCTCCACGTGACCTCCGAGACCGCGAACTTGGCCATAGCCCTGCGGGACGGTGGTGCGGAGGTGACACTCTGCGCCAGCAACCCGCTCAGCACCCAAGACGAAGTGGCGGCCGCACTCGTCAGCGAGTACGGTATCCCCACCTTTGCCATCAAGGGTGAGGACGACCAGACCTATTACAGCCATCTAACGGCCGCATTGGACTCCGCGCCAAACATGACGATGGACGATGGCGCGGATCTGGTCACCATTCTCCACACCCAGCGCTCTGAATTGGTGTCCAATGTGATTGGTGGCACCGAGGAGACCACTACCGGGGTCGTCCGGCTCACCGCAATGGCAAATGACGACAAGCTCCTATACCCGGTCATTGCGGTTAACGACGCCGAGACCAAGCATTTCTTCGACAATCGCTACGGGACCGGCCAGAGCACCCTCGACGGCATCACCCGTGCCACCAACATCCTGTGGGCCGGCCGCCGCGTGGTGGTGGCGGGCTACGGCTGGTGTGGCCGTGGCGTCGCTTCCCGCGCAAGGGGCATGGGCAGCCACGTCATCGTTACTGAGACCAACCCAATCCGCGCCCTCGAGGCGGTGATGGATGGCTTCACCGTGATGAAGGGTATTGACGCCGCCAAAGTGGGCGAGGTGTTCATCACCGTCACTGGCGGATTCCATGCCATCGGCCGCGAGCACATTGAAGCTATGCCCAGTGGGGCAATCCTGGCCAACAGCGGGCACTTCAACGTGGAGATCGACATCCCTGCCCTCGAGGAAATGGCCACCGCTCATCGCGAGGTCCGGCCGTTCGTAGAGGAATATTCGATGAAGGATGGCCGCAAGCTGTACCTGCTGGGCGAGGGACGTCTGATCAACCTCGCTGCCGCAGAGGGCCACCCCTCAGCCGTGATGGACATGAGCTTTGCCAACCAGGCCCTGTCAGCCGAGTTCATCGTTAAGAACCAGGGCAAACTGGCCGCAGGCGTGCACGGTGTGCCCATCGAGACTGACCGCGAGGTTGGACGACTGAAGCTGGAATCCCTCGGTGTGGGCATCGACAGCTTGAGCGCCGAACAGCAGCGGTACCAGGAAAGCTGGGAAGAGGGCACGTAGCCTTGGCCCTATCCGAATTTTCAGACCGGCAAGGGCCGGAGCAAACGACCGGAGGACAATTCCAATGCCCATTCAATTCATGACATCTCCCAAGTACCTGCTCACATCCGAGTCGGTCACCGAGGGACACCCCGACAAGCTCTGTGACCAGATCTCGGACGCGGTATTGGATGCGGCCCTGCGCGGCGATCCCATGAGCCGCGTGGCTTGCGAGACCGTGGCCACCAAGAACCTGATCATGGTAACCGGGGAAATCACCACCAAATCTGCACTGAACTTCGACGAGATCGCCCGCGGCGTGATGCGACAGATCGGTTACACCCACGTGAGCTATGGCATCGACGGCAATTCCTGCGGAGTAATCGCTCACGTCAGCCAGCAATCCCCCGATATCAGCAGCGGCGTCTCTACGGCCCTCGAGGAGCGCGGCAGCGGGGCCTCGGATGCCCGGCGATCCACCGGTGCCGGTGACCAGGGCATGATGGTCGGCTTCGCCTGCGACGAGACCGACGGCCTGATGCCCATCACTGTGGACCTGTCCCATCGCTTGGTGGAGCGTCTGTCCGCTGTCCGCAAGGATGGACTGCTGGATTACCTCGGACCCGATGGCAAGTCCCAGGTCACCGTCGAGTACAGCAACGGCAAACCGAAGCGTGTTGATGCTGTTGTTATAAGTTCTCAACACATGGACAGCGACGATCGCGAGTCCTTCACCAAGAAGATACGCAGCGACATCCTGGAGCACGTCATCCGTCCCATAGTCCCATCCGAGCTGCTGGACGACAACACGCGGTACTTCGTCAATCCCAGCGGCTGGTTCGCAGTCGGTGGCCCCCAGGGTGACACCGGTCTAACCGGACGGAAGATTTTGGTCGACACCTACGGTGGCATCGCTCGCCACGGCGGCGGCGCCTTCTCCGGCAAGGATCCGACCAAGGTTGACCGCTCCGGTGCCTATGCCGCCCGCTACGTCGCCAAGAACCTGGTGGCCGCGGGTCTGGCCCAGAGAGTCGAGGTCATCGTCTCATACGCCATCGGCGTGGCTGAGCCCATCTCGGTGTCGGTGGAGACCTTCGACACCGGCCACATCGCCAATGACCGCATTGAGGCCCTGGTCGGCGAACACTTCGACCTGCGCCCCGGCGCCATCATCGAGGACCTGAACCTGCGCCGTCCTATCTACCAGCCAACCGCCGCCTACGGCCACTTCGGCCGCCCAACGGCCGACAAGCTTGGCCTGAGCTGGGAAGTCACGGACAAGGCCGAAGATCTGCGGCAAGCCGCAGCGCGCTAGGCGACACGCCGCCGTCGCGGGCTGTTCGCGATGCAAGTAAACCAAAGCTGTATCTTTCTAAAGAGCGGCGGACGCAATGTCCGCCGCTCTCTGTCATAATGGCGACTTATTAGGGGGGGAACATGGCTCAGCAGGCGGATATTCGATTTGGAACAGACGGTTGGCGGGCAATAATTGGTGAAGACTACACCTTCGCAAACGTGGCCCGCTGTGCGCGAGGTCTGTGTGAATTCATGAAGCGCAGAGGCACCGCCGACCGAGGTCTGATTGTAGGCTTCGACACCCGGTTTCTCTCTCCCGAGTTCGCTTCCACCGTCGCAGACGTCTGCGCCAGCCAGGGAATACGGACACTGCTGGCTGACGTCCCTGCCCCCACACCCGTTCTTAGCTACAGCGTTATGCACCACCAGGCCGGCGGCGCCGCCATCATTACCGCCAGCCACAATCCCGCCATCTGGAACGGATTCAAATTCAAACCCGAATACGCCGGCAGCGCCACCCAGGAAATCACCGACGAATTGGAGGAGGCGATTGCCCGGGTCGGCTCAGCGGACCTTGATGAAATCGACACAGGACGAAACTCGGGGTTGATCGAAGACCTAGAGCCTGCAGAGCCGTACTTCGATCACTTGTCCCGTCTGGTCGATCTCGATGCTATTCGATCCGCAGGTTTCCACGTGACAGTCGACGCCATGTTTGGAGCGGGCGCTAGTTATATCCCCCGGCTGCTGGACGGCGGAAGGACAACTGTAGAGGAACTGCACGGCCACAGGAATCCGGCTTTCCCGGGTATGGTGCAACCCGAACCAATTGCTCAGAACCTGGGAGAACTGCTGGAGCGTGTACCAGCCACCGGAGCGTCAGTCGGCATAGCACTGGATGGAGATGCCGATCGGGTCGGCATCATCGACGAAACCGGGCGGTTTGTTACCACCCTGGACGTCTTTTCCCTGCTGGCCTTATACCTGTTGGAGACAAAGGGCTGGCGGGGCTCGCTGATCAAGGGAGTCACGGCGTCGCAGGCCTTGAACAAAATGGGCAGCTTATACGGAGTGGACGTTCACGAGGTCAGGGTTGGCTTCAAGCATATGGGCCCCCGTATGGACGAGCTGAATGCCCTGATGGCCGGCGAAGAAAGCGGCGGGTTCGCCTTCCGGGGGCATGTGCCGGAGCGGGACGGAATACTGAGCGGTCTATTCGTGCTGGAATACATGGCCAAATCGGGCAAGACCGTTTCGCAATTGCTTGCCAACTTGTTCGAGAAGGTCGGTCCGCACTACTATCATCGCCGTGATATCGAGTTTGCCTCCTCAGAACGCGACCGCATCAACCAGCGGGTCAACGACCCCGGCCTGGACCGCTTGGGCCACTATTCTGTGACGTCCTCGGACAGCATCGATGGTCGACGGCTTCATTTTGAGGACGGCTGGCTTGCGGTGCGATTCTCGGGCACCGAGCCGCTCCTGCGCATCTACGCAGAAGCCAGCTCACCAGAGCGTGTTGATGGCCTCCTGGACGCCGCAGCCGAATACTTGGGTGTTTAGACTAGCGGGCATTCCTCAGCGGGGACCCTTGCAGACGGATTGACGGTTTTTGCATTCCCTACAGGATTTGATTGGAGGGAGACCAAATGGCGGGAAAACGAATACTTTGCGCCTTCGGTGTGGACCTCGACGCCGTAGGCGGATGGCTGGGCTCATACGGTGGCGAAGACTCTCCCGATGACATTTCGCGGGGATTGTTCGCAGGCGAGGTGGGCACCCCAAGGCTCGTCAGAATGTTCGACCGCCTGGGCATCAGGACCACCTGGTTCATTCCCGGACATTCGGCAGAGACCTTTCCTGATGAATGCCGGATGATTGTCGACGCCGGCCATGAGATAGGCCTACACGGCTACTCCCATGAAAATCCCATCTCAATGTCGCCGGACCAGGAGGAAGCGGTGCTTCTACGCTGCATTGAGGTGCTCTCCAAATTGGCAGGCACGCCCCCCACGGGCTACGTGGCCCCGTGGTGGGAATTCAGCCACGTAACTAACGAACTGCTACTCAAGCACGGCATTAAGTACGATCACAGCCTGATGCACAAGGACTTCGAGTGCTATTACGTGCGCGTAGGCGACCATTGGACCAAGATCGACTATTCTCAGCCGGCTGATGTCTGGATGCACGCACTGGAGAGAGGTGTAGAGACCAATCTGGTTGAGATCCCCGCCAACTGGTACCTGGATGACCTGCCTCCAATGATGTTCATCAAGAAGTCGCCCAACAGTCACGGATTCGTCAATCCGAGAGACATCGAGTCGATGTGGAGGGACCAGTTCGACTACGTTTACAGGGAATACGACGACGCGATCTTCCCTATCACCATCCACCCTGATGTTAGCGGGCGACCCCAGGTCATCCTGATGCTGGAACGGCTCACCGAGTACATAACCTCTCACGACGGCGTGCAGTTCCTAACCTTCAACGAAATTGCCGACGACTTTCTAGCGAAACACCCTAGAGCGGAGTGATAGCCTGACGCTCAGTACAAAGCAAACGCCCCGAGTAAATTCGGGGCGTTTCCATAGATCGACCTGACGTAAGGGGCCTTAGACGACCTATACCTTTAACGCTTGGTGTACTGCGGAGCCCGGCGGGCCCGCTTCAATCCGTATTTCTTGCTCTCCTTGATACGGGCGTCCCTGGTAACAAACCCGGCGCGTCGTAGGGCAGGCTTCATTGCGGGGTCGAAGGCGATCAGGGCCCGGGTGATTCCGTGGCGCACAGCTTCGGCCTGGGCATTTACGCCACCTCCGACAACCTTTGCCACAACCCGAAACCGGTTAGTGGTATTGGTGACGTGGAATGCATCATTGGCAATTCGCTGCCAAGTCGACCAACCGAAATACTCGTCCATCGGCTTACTGTTGACGATGAATGGCCCGCCGCTGTCTACGTACAGCCGTACGCGAGCTATGGCCGTCTTCCGTTTTCCAGTTCCGTAATAATACTGCTGAGCTGCGTCCAATTGCACCAAGGGGTCTGGCCTCCGTCCCTCACCAGCCGCTGCTGCGGCAGGTGGAATTAGCTGACCTGGGCTGCCTGCGCTTCATGGGGGTGCTGAGAACCGGCGTAGACCTTCAGGCGCTTCAGCATCTGGCGCCCCATGTGGTTGCGCGGCAACATCCCTTTAACCGCCAACTCGATCACCCGCTCAGGTCTGTCTTCCAGCATCTCGCGAAGCCGAATGGACTTCAAGTTGCCGACATATCCAGAGTGACGGTAGTAGTATTTCTGGGTGGTCTTCCGCCCCGTAGTTCGTACCCTTGAGGCATTGACCACGACCACGAAATCGCCGGTCATGGTGTGGGGGGTATATGACGGCTTGTCTTTGCCTTGCAGAGTCACCGCGATGTCCCGCGCCAGCCGGCCCAGGGTCTGCCCGGTAGCGTCCATCACCTTCCAGTTGGCGTCAACGTCCCCGGGTTTCGGGAAGTATGTACTGGTTCTCTTCATGAATCCTCTTTGGTCTCCAGTGGAGGTGCACAAAAAGTGCCTTCCGGGTATTTCACTTCAATCAGGCAGAGCCCTCTGGCAGGCAACAACGGTATGTCTCGTTGCCCGGCATGCCCTTCCAGTGTGTGTCTTATAAGTTCGACAGGTTGTTTGCCCTTGCCTATCTCAAGCAGGATCCCGTTAGCTTTCCTGATCTGCTGCTTCAGGAACCCGTTGGCTTCACATTCTACTATTATAGTATCGCCGTCTCGTTTTACTTCCCAGCGGCTGACCGAACGGACTGCGCTTCGGTCCTTTGGGTGCCCCGACGAGATTATACGGAAATCGTGGGTCCCTGCCAGTGCTGAGGCAGCCTCCGCCATTCGGGACGTATCCAGATGCTCCCTCACCCACAGGTGCGTGTTTCGGAGCAACGCCGTGGGCTCCTTCCGGGCCAACAAGCGATACTGATACACTCTGCTGCTCGCCGATCGCCTCGAGTGGAATTCCTTTTCAACCGGACGAGCATTGCGGATCCTTATATCATCCGGCAGAAAGTAATTCAAAGCCGGCTCAAACCTGTCTGCCGAGTGTCTCGAACTGGTCAGAAAGTCAACCACCTGCCCGACAGCATGCGCCCCCGAGTCGGTGCGGCTGGCTCCTCGCACTCGAATCCGCTCACCAGTGAACCTGGCCAGCGATTCCTCCAGTGCTCCCTGTATCGTAGGATGGTTAAGCTGCAGTTGAAACCCGTTGTAATTGGTGCCTTGATACTCCACCCAGAGCGCTATCCGCCTCTGAGGTCGGACAGGCAAGATTTCCGGCCCGCCGCCGCCTGACGGCAGTTCCTCAGCTCCGACTATCTGGTGCGCTCCATCAAACCAGTTCGATCACCGCCATCTGGGCGGCATCTCCCTGGCGGGGCCCCAGCTTTACGATTCGGGTGTATCCACCCTGACGCTCGGCGTACCTGGCAGCCACGTCATCAAAGACCTTTTCCACCACTTTCTTATTAGGGATCTGCGCCAGTGCCAGTCGCCGGTGATGAAGGTTGCCCTTTTTGCCGTGAGTGATCAGCTTCTCGGCCACAATCCGGGTTTCCTTGGCTTTTGCCAGGGTGGTAGTAATTCGTTCATGTGTAATCAATTCTGAGACCAAGCCGCGCATCAGGGCCTTTCTCTGGTCCTTGTAGCGGCTAAGTCTACGCCCTGAGACACGATGGGAAGCCATGGCTAGTCCAACTCCTCGTCGTCCAGCCCATCTCCTTCCGGTTCATCATCGGAATCGATCGGGCTGTCGTCTTCGAAAGTCATGCCTACTGGAAGAGCAGCGGAATCATCCTCGTCTCCGCCGCCCATCAACTCGGTAAGATCATCCGCGGTTATAAGTCCAACGGAAGCCGACTCAGAATCTGACTCCTGTTTGGTACTGGTAATCCCGTGCTCCGCCAGCTTTTCCTGCAACTCGACCAATGATTTTTCGCCAAAATTGCGAATCCTCAGCAGGTCATCTTCACTCATTTCAAGAACTTCGCCCACCCGGTTGATCTGCGCCCGCTTCAGGCAGTTTAAAGTCCGAGGCGAAAGTTCCAGCTTCTCGATGGGAGTCTGGTAGATTTCGGGAGAAACGACCAGCGGGGCACGGTCTATTCCGTGTTCTGCAGCCCTATTGAGCTTGCTGAACAGAAAGAAATTCTGCACCAACTTTTCGGCGGCCTGCTGAACGGCCTCAATGGGTCGAATGGCCCCGTCGGTCCACACTTCCAGGAGCAAACGTTCAAAGTCGGTAATTTGCCCGACGCGGGTACGTTCGACCTTGAAGTTCACCTTCCTTACGGGGCTGAATATCGCGTCAACCGGCAGCGCGCCCGCTGGGAGGTTTAGACCGTCCTCGCCGGGCTGCGCGGTTTGATAACCGGTGCCCTGCCGGACGTTAAACTCAATTGCCAGCTCAACTTCCTCGTCATCGAGGGTGGCAAGATGCTGTTCAGGATTGACGATTTCAAAGTCGGAGGACGTCATAATGTCCCCCGCACAAATAGGACCGCCGCCCCTAACCTCAAGTCGCATTTTCCCGTCGCGTCCAGTTGCCGACCGGATGCGTATGCCCTTGATGTTGAGGAGGATCTCCATCACCTCCTCTTTAACGCCTGGAATGGCCATGTATTCATGGACCACGTCCCCGATCTTCACCCAAGTCACGGCGGTACCCGGGGTGGAGCTGAGCAGAATACGCCGCAGCGGATTGCCGATTGTCTGTGCAAACCCGCGTTCCAGCGGTCCCACGGCGACTCTGCCGTAGGTGTCCTCGGAGACCTGTACCGAAATTTCGGGTGTGGGTACTGCTGGGCCCTCAAGTGGGGCTGCGGCAGGCACAACGAAAGTGTCTAACATTGACACTGAATTACCTCGAGTAAAACTCTACAATTAGCCTGGAGTCCAAAGTGGTCTGCAAATCCTCGTCGGAAGGGAGGGAAACAACGCGACCTGCCATCTCGCTGATGTCCAAGGCAAGCCAAGCCGGTACCGGACGCTTCGGCAGCCCCACCGTTCGATCTGAGAAAAATTCGGTTGTCTTGTCGGATTCCCGCCAAGTGACGCAATCGCCGGCCCTGACCGAATAAGACGGAATATCAGTCTTTCGTCCATTAACCTGGAAATGTCCGTGCAGTACAAACTGGCGGGCCTGCTTGCGGGAATCAGCGAAACCCATCAGGTAAATAACGTTGTCCAACCGCCGCTCAAGGCTACGAAGCAAGTTCATCCCGGTAACTCCCGGTGTGTTGAACGCTTCGTCCATGTACTTACGGAACTGGGACTCCATCACCCCGTAGATGTACTTGGCCTTCTGCTTTTCCAGCAGATGAACCCCGTAGTCCGATGGGCGTCGTCGACGGCGCGAGATGTTGCCCGGTGGGTTGCGTCGCTTCTCGAATGAGCAGCGAGGCGTGAAACAGCGGTCGCCTTTTAGAAACAGTTTTTCGCCGGAGCGCCTGCACAGTCGACAGGCCGGTCCTGTATATCTTCCCATAAGTAGTTGCCCTACACTCTCCTTCGTTTGGGTGGACGACACCCGTTGTGCGGAATGGGCGTAACATCGCGGATGCTGGTAACCACCAGACCCGCCCCCTGCAAGGAGCGAATGGCAGCCTCGCGTCCAGCCCCTGGACCCTTGATGAACACGTCGATGAGACGCATCCCCGACTCACCGGCACGGCGCCCCGCCTGCTCCGCAGCGCGTTGAGCCGCGAAGGCGGTACCCTTACGGGACCCCTTGAAGCCAACGACTCCAGAGCTCGCTGAAGCGATTACATTGCCCTGCGGGTCGGTGATGCTGACCAGCGTGTTATTAAAAGTCGAATAGATATAAGCCCGCCCCTGTGGTACGGTACGACGCTCTCGGCGCCTAGTCCTGGGTCTCGGCATTTGTTACACCGCCTACTTCTTGCCGCCGGTGCGTCGGCCGCGTCCCGCAACAGTGCGGCGCGGGCCTTTGCGCGTACGGGCGTTTGTGCGAGTGCGCTGCCCGCTCACGGGCAGATTGCGGCGATGGCGCAAGCCCCGGTAGGAGCCAATGTCCATCAGCCGCCGGATATTCTGGTTCACTTCCCGGCGCAGATCCCCTTCGGACAGATATTCCCGATCCACTAGCTCGCGGATGCGGTTGACCTGGGCCTCTGAAAGTTCGTTCATTCGAGGCGGCATTACCGGGTCCAAGTCCGCCTTGACAATAATTTCCTCCGCCAGCTTGGGGCCTATCCCATAGATGCTACGGAGGGCTACGTGTGCCCTTTTTCGGTCGGGTACATCTACTCCGGCTATGCGTACCACGGTTCCTCCTGCGGCCTGAACGGTCGAAAATGCAAAAAACCTGGCAGGATTAGCCCTGCCGCTGCGAGTGCCTTGCGTTCACGCAAATGATGCGGATCACGCCTTTTCTTTTTATGACGCGGCACTTGTCGCACCGCGGCTTCACTGATGCTGTTACTTTCATTTGGTGCCCCGATGTTCGTACAAGTCTAGAAACAAAGACAGGGCCAAGCCCTCGCCCGACCTCGCAGGACTCAATACAAAAGCCTTTGGTGTCCAGCGTGGTAGTTATGAATTGGAAATGCTATTTGAACCTGTAAGTGATGCGGCCTCGGGTCAGATCGTAAGGAGAAAGTTCCACGAGCACCCTGTCGCCAGGCAGCACCCTAATGAAGTTCATGCGTATTTTGCCGGACACATGAGCCAGCACCTCGTGGTCGTTGGGCAGCTCAACCCGGAACATACCGTTAGGGAGCGCTTCCTTGACGCTGGCTTCGACTTCTATTGCCTGCTTCTTCGCCATAAAACCCCTTTCCAATAGGTCTCGTTCAATATCTTGATGCCGGTCAGAATACTCTCCGACATCAAGCGGCAATTAACTGTGTGTTGTTAGTATTTCAGGGCCCTGATTTGTGATGGCTATTGAATGTTCAAAATGGGAAGAAAGTTTCCCGTCCGCGGTGACCACAGTCCAATCATCATCCAGAATCCTGGTCCGCCAGTCTCCCGCATTGAACATAGGCTCAATGGCGATGCACATACCGGGGCGCAGCAATGCCCCACGGCCAGCCACCCCGTAATTCGGCACCTGGGGATCCTCATGCAGGAAACGTCCCACGCCGTGGCCTACGAACTCTCGTACCACCCCGTAACCTCGAGACTCGCCGTATTCCTGCACGGCGGCGCCTATGTCTCCAACACGTGCTCCGGGTACGGCTGCCTTTATTCCCTCTTCCAGACCTAGTCTGGTGTCTTCCATCAATGCCAACATCGCCTCAGGCACCTCGCCGACAGCGATGGTGACCGCGGCGTCTCCGATAAAACCCTCTATTGTCGCCCCGACATCAACCTTGATGATGTCGCCTTCTTGGAGTTTACGCCGTCCAGGAATCCCATGGACGATTTCCTCGTTCACAGAAGCGCAAATGGTTGCCGGGAATCCCCGATAACCCTTGAATGTCGGACTGGCTCCGCTCCGAGTGATCTCCTTGAACGCAATTCGGTCGAGGTCCCGTGTAGTCATACCCGGTTCGACCGAAGCTTTCAGCAGGGCTAGCGTCTTGCCGACGATCTCACCTGCCTTCCGCATGGAGTCGAGCTCACGAGCAGATTTTATTGTTATTCCGCCAGAGTAGGAGGAGGGCGAAGTGGATGCAGTTTCCTTTTTGCGACTCCTATTCACTTTATCATTATACTCTCAAGAGCGACCGATTAAAAGGCGATGGCCTTTCGCCGCAGTCTAAAGAGCCTCCACGATGTGCTTGAACACGCCGTCCACGGCTTCCTGCCCAGGTATATCAACCAGCAGTCCCCGGTCCCGGTAAAAGGCCAGCACCGGCGTCGTTTCTTCACGGTAAACGTTTATCCTCTTCTGCACCGCCTCGGGCCGGTCGTCGTCCCTCTGGTACAGTTCGCCATTGCAGCGCTCACAATTTGGAGCCGGAGCGCCACCCAGGTGAGTGTAGGGCGCCTGGCATTCTCTGCATACGAAGCGCCCCCCGAGTCGTCGCGCCAACTCTTCCTCTGCCACGTCGATGTGCAGCACACGGTCGACGGCGCGCGATCCGGCGGTCAACGCTGATTCCAACTGTTCCGCCTGCCAAGTATTTCGCGGAAACCCGTCGAGAATGAAGCCATCCTCAGAGGGGATCGATAATATCTTGTCCAACATAATGTCGATTACCACTTCGTCAGGCACCAATTCGCCCCGATCCATGTATTCCTTTGCCCTGAGGCCCAGGGGCGTCCCTTGCCGCAGATTGTGACGGAAGATGTCGCCCGAACTTACATGAGCCAAATGGTAGCAGTCCGTCAGTAGCTGAGCTTGGGTGCCTTTTCCGGCTCCCGGCGGTCCAAACAGTACAAGTCGAAGGCTTGCAGCCACGTTATCTCAGGAATCCTTCATAGTTTCGCATGGTTAGCTGAGCTTCCAGCTGGCGCATGGTATCCAGGCCGACTCCCACCATGATCAACAAACTGGTACTGCTGAGCGAGATCGCCTGTACCCCTGTAATCAGCGACGCCAGGTACGGTACTATGGCAACGAAACCGAGGAAGAGCGCGCCGCCCATGGTGATGCGCACGATCACCCGGTTCAAATAGTCCTGCGTTGGCCTGCCTGGTCTTATGCCCAGCACGAAGCCGCCATTGCGCTGCAAATTCTCCGCCAGATTTTGCTGGTTGAAGATCACCAGCGTGTAGAAGAAAGTGAACAACACCACCAGCACAAACACCATCCCCCAGTAAAGGGGCGACGTGGGCACTAGCAGGACGGCGAAGAAATTGGCCACATCGCCAACCCATGTGGTGTTGGTCGACAGGTAAGTCGCGATGGTGCCCGGCAAAATAACTATGGAGAAGGCAAAAATGAGAGGTATCATTCCCGCCGAGTTTATTCGCAGAGGCAAATAGGTTGCGCCACTTTGCCGATACATCCTTCCGCCCCGGAAAATACTGCGGCCATACTGCACTGGTATGCGGCGGTGAGCCTCGTTGAACAGTACTATGAGGGCGATGATCACCACGCCGATAATGGCAAAGAAACCGACGCCCAACACGTTGTCCCGGTCAAGGAAACCCTGGGTGAGCAGACTCGGGAACCCGGCAACGATACCCGCGAAAATGATCAGCGAGATTCCATTCCCAATGCCCCGCTCGGTGATCATTTCACCAAGCCACACCAGGAACATCGTCCCTGCGGTTATGGATAAGAGGGCCGCCACCGTGGGTAGAAGCGCATCCCCGGTAAAGCCAACGCTGGCTATCACATTGCTCTGCTGCAGCAACACTAGCTGACCGTAGCCCTGTGCCAGCGCGATCGGCACCGTCAGCCAGTGGATGATGCGGTTCATCTTGGCTCGCCCGGCCTCTCCCTCCCGGGAGATTTCTTGCAGCTGCGGGAAGACGGGCGTCAGCAACTGGATGACGATCGAAGCCGTGATGTAGGGGAAAACACCCAGCGCGACGATGCTCATCCTGCTGAGCGCGCCGCCGCTGAAAAGATCCAGAAACCCCAGTAACTCGTTGTTGCGGAAAAGGTTATCGAGCTGGAGTTGGTCAATCCCTGGCAGCGGAATGTGCGCGATAAAGCGATACAGGGCCAGTATCGCCAAGGTAAAGAGGATCTTTGCGCGCAGGTCCGGCAGGCTGAACGCATCTATGGCTGCCTGCAGCAACCGCGGAAAGCGCCCACCTTGAGTCTCGGTGGCCATCATCGGGCAGAGACTTCCTCCGCCGTACCCTTGGTCGCCTCGATAGCCTCCCGCGCCGTGCGAGTGAACTTGTCAGCAACTACCCGGAGCGACTTCGTCAACTCACCCCCACCGACAATCTTCACCGGGTGGTTAAGGTTGCGTATGAAACCGCGCTCGGCCAAGACCTCGGCAGTCACTACATCGCCGGCCTCGAAGCGGTCCAATGTCTCCAATTTGACTAGCGTGTAATACGTCTTGAATATATTGGTGAAGCCACGCCGCATGGGCAGGGCCTTGATTATCGGGAGTTGCCCACCCTCGAACCCGAGCCGGGGCCCGCGCCCCGAGCGCGACTTCTGCCCCTTCATGCCACGTCCGGCGGTACTTCCCTGACCTGCCGCGTCTCCGCGGCCGATGCGTTTCCGACTACGGCGCGCCCCTTTGGGCGGCGCTACTTGATGCTGCATCATGCCGCGCCTCCGACCTTCTCTACTCGCAACAGATGCTCCACTTTCTTGACCATTCCCCGAATGGTCGGAGAGTCCTGGTGGACAACCGTATGCTGCAGGTGATGCAGGCCCAGGGAGCGGATGACTTCCCGCTGATTCCTCGGCCGCCCGATGCAGCTCTTCGCCCACGTTATCTTCAGTTCAGCCATAAATTGGTCCCGCATTTTCGTCGGCTATCTTAAGAGTAGCGGACGACGATTAAGTGCCCTCTGCTGTACTACTTGCTGCGCCCTCTGCTGCTACAGCTGCAGCAACGGGCGCGGGGCGCAAGCCACGCTTAGCCAGTTCCGTTGCCGGATCTTTCAGCTGGCGCAGCGCCTCCATGGTCGCGTACACGATGTTAATGGGGTTCCGCGAACCCAGGGACTTCCCGACGACATCCTTGACGCCGCCAAGTTCCAGTATGGCCCGCATAGCGCCAGCCGCGATTACTCCCGTGCCCTCGCGGGCAGGCTTTATTAGCACGATGGTGGCGCCCTTCTTTACGGTAATCTGTTGCGGGATCGTGCTTCCATTCAGAGGAATGGTGACCATCTCGCGACGGGCGACCGCGTTTCCCTTTCGCACCGCGTCCGGAATAACTAGCGCCTTCCCCAGGCCGGCACCCACAGTGCCCTGACCGTCGCCAACCACAACCAAGGCATTGAAGCGAAGGCGACGCCCTCCTTTCACGACCTTTGCAATACGTCGAGTGAAGACAACACGTTCCTGGAATCCGCCGGTGTCGTCTTCCCTGGGTGCCCTTTCGCGCGGAGCGCGACCATCACGAGGACCACGGCCCCCGGGTCCATCCCGAAATTGCCTGTTCTGTCCCGGCGGGCCGCCACGGCCTGGTGGAACACCGGCCCGGCCTGGTCCACCGCGTCTACTTGGTGGAGCTTGTACCATCTGAGGTTAAGACCTCCCTGATTCGTGCCTTTCGGTCCTCTTGAGGCGGCCTAGAACTTTAGGCCGCCTTCGCGGGACCCGTCGGCCAACGCCTTCACGCGCCCATGATACTTGCAACCGCCCCGGTCAAAGACAACCTGGGTTACTCCGGCTGTCAGGGCCCGTTCGGCCAACACTTTGCCTACCGAAGCCGAGATATCAATCTTGGGACCATTGGCGGCATCTGCAGTGCCCCTCAGGGCCTCCTGGCTTGAGGCTGCCACTATTGTACGTCCAGTGGAATCGTCAATCACCTGAGCGTATATGTGCTTCAGACTCCGGAACACCGACAACCGAGGCCGTTCCGCTGTCCCCGATACCTTTTTCCTGACCCGCGCTTGGCGTACCTTGCGCAGGTGTCTGGCATTTTTGTCTTTAGGCATACCTGACTCGATTTCACTGGCGCCCACTTAAGTTGCGGACGACCAGCACCTCCACGGATATTGTTTTGGCTAGGCCTTGCGCGCGGCCGACTTACCTGGCTTGAAGCGCAGTACCTCTCCCTGGTAACGAATCCCTTTTTCCTTGTATGCGTTGGGGGGTCGCACCCGGCGCACCTGCGCGGCAAGCTGGCCCACCTTCTGCTTGTCGATACCGCGGACGTGAACCCTGTTGTTGCCCTCGACTTCCATCGTCACGCCTTCAGGCGGATGAATCTCCACCGGGTGGCTATACCCCACGTTGAGGACTACACCGTCACCAGATGCTTGCACACGGTAACCAACGCCCATCAGCTCCAGCGTTCGGGTGTAGCCCGCGGTTACCCCGGTAACCGCGTTAGCGACGAGACTGCGGGTCAGACCGTGCAGCGCGTGATGAAACTTCCTCTCGCTGAGGCGCTCTACCACGATATCGTCTTCTTCCAACTTGACCACGACATCAGGGTGATAGGCCTGGGTGATAGTTCCTCTCGGTCCGGATACCGTAATCTCCCCGTATCCGATCTCGACCGAAACGCCGCCCGGAACCGGGATGGTCTTTCGTCCGATGCGCGACAGCGTCCGCCCTTGTGCCTTGCCATTTCCATTGGCTTCACCAGACATAACAGAGCAACTCTCCTCCGATTCCATCGCGCCACGCTTGACGTCCAGCCATAACTCCACGTGAAGTGGAAACGATCGCCAGCCCCAGACCCCCGTAGACTCTGGGGATCTCGCCTTTGCCCACGTACACCCGGAGACCGGGTTTGCTAATCCGTTTGAGCCCGGCGATTGCGGATTGGCGCCCCTCCCGATACTGCAGATGAATGCGCAGGGCGGGGTGGGCCTGGCCCCTCGGCGTGTCGAAATCGCGGATGAATCCCTCCTCCTTCAAAATCCTGGCTACGGCCAGCTTCATCTTGGAGTGGGGCATCATCACGGAATCATGCCGCGCCTGGATGGCGTTGCGGATTCGCGTAAGCATGTCAGCTATGGGATCGGTTACCGGCATCTGCGCCTCGTCTCTAGAATCATGAGTTTTCGAAAATGTCGCTGATCAGTGTCCAACAAGTAACGCACCCTAAAGACTGGCCTTCCTTACTCCGGGCAACTCCCCATTCAGGGCAAGCTCCCGAAAACAGATCCGGCACAATCCTACGTGGCGGATATAGGCGCGGGGGCGGGCGCAGCGACCGCAGCGATTGTAACCCCGCACCGGGTACTTGGGTTTCTTAAGCCACTTTTGTATCATGGAAGTCTTCGCCACGCAGTGCCTCCGCTAAGTCTCGCGAATGAAAGGGAACCCGTAGAGCTCCAACAGCCTCATCGCCTCTGCGTCGTTGCGCGCCGTAGTGGCTATGGTGACCTGGAGTCCGCGGATCCTATCGATCGAGTTGTAGTCAATTTCCGGGAAAATGATCTGTTCCCGGATGCCGAGAGAAAAATTACCACGCCCATCCATGCCTCGGCGGGGCATTCCACGAAAGTCCCTGATGCGCGGCAACGCCGTATTCACCAGTCGGTCCAAGAAATGGTACATCCGGTCCCCACGCAGCGTCACTGCGGCACCGATTGCGTTGCCCTGGCGAATCTTGAACCCCGCGATGGACTTGCGGGCCCGGGTAATTACCGGCTTCTGTCCGCTGATCGTCGTCAAGTCCTGGGTGGCCGCTTCCATCGCGCGCCCGTTGGTCAACGATTCCCCCAACCCAATATTAAGCACCACCTTCTGGAGGCGCGGCACTTCCATTGGGTTGGAGTAGCTAAACTCACGCATCATCTGCGGGACTATCTCTTCCCGGAACTGCTGCCTAAGCCTGGGCGCAGGTGGTGTGGAGCCTTCTGCATCGGCTACGGCCGCTGCAGAATCACTTTCACGCTGCCGCCTGCCTGAGCGCCCTCGCCCCTGGCTGGGCTGCTCTGCGGTTTCTTGTTGCTGTGTTTCGTCATCGAGCATCGTCGATCACTTCCTGACACTTGGTGCAGGACCGCACCCTCGCCCCCGTATCGAGGAAAGTGGTTCGGGGCCTGGTGGGTTCGTTGCACTTATTGCAAATTAGGACAACGTTAGAGACATGAATCGGCGCCTCCATCTGGATGCGCCCCGATTGCCGTACTCCCGGGCGTCCCTTCATATGCTTGGTCACCACGTTCACGCCTTCGACAACCACCCGGTCCCTGTCGGGTAGATTCCGCTCGACGCGACCGGTCTTGCCTTTGTCCCGGCCTGCGATGACCATCACGTTATCGCCAGCGCGAATTCGCATCAGACTACCTCCGGGGCCAGGGACACGATACGCATGAAGCCGCGGTCGCGCAACTCCCGGGCCACCGGACCAAAAATCCGAGTTCCCCGGGGATTGAGATTCTCTGAAATCAGTACGGCTGCGTTGTCGTCAAACTTGATGTAGGTACCGTCTGGGCGGCGGTGCGCCTGGGCCTGCCGTATCACCACGGCGCGGACCACATCGCCTTTGCGCACGGGCGAGTTTGGTGCTGCTTCCCGCACGTTGCAGACCACCACGTCTCCGAGGCTGGCAAACTTTCTACGGCCGCTGCCAGGTATGTTGATGAGGCGGATAACCCTTGCCCCGCTATTGTCCGCCACGGTCAGCCTTGTGTAGGTCTGTATCATTCCCTAAATCCTTCGGATCGCACCCGGACTGCAAAAGTCCTAGGGTCAGTTGCCGCTAGTCGTCCTCATAGTCGTCGTTACCGGTAACAAGAAGCCCTAGGAGTTCAGGATCAATGTCCTCGTCCATATCGGGCACCGCATCTTCCAGCTCGGATTCAGTCACCACAGTGACCGCATCACCCTCCAGATCAATGGGGCGGACCTCAGCCACCTGGCGGCGTTCCAGTATCCCTAACAACCGCCAGTGCTTGGTCTTCGAAATCGGCCGCGTCTCTTCTATCCTGACCAAGTCACCCAGTCGACACTGGTTTTCCGGGTCGTGTACGTAGAAACGGGCCACACGCCTCACCTGCTTGCGATATAGGCGATGACGCTGTTTCCAGACCATTTCCACCACTGCCGTCTTGTCCTGCTTCACCCGCACTACCGATCCCATACGAACCTTGCGCCTGCCTCTTGTTACCACTAACGGCCCTCCAATATCTGCCGCTCGCGGATCACCGTACGCAGGCGGGCAATGGTTCTTCTAACTGTCACAGGTTCATTGGAGTTGGGCAGCTGATTGGTCGCAGCGCGGAACCGCAGGTTCATCAACTCACGGCCGGCCTTGGCCAACTCCTCCTGGAGTTGCTCGTCATTAAGTTCTCGTACTTCGTGAATTCGCATAATCTCGACTAAGCAGCCGCGTTGCTCACGGCCGTGGCCAAGCGATCGCGGAACACGACCTTCGTGGCGATCGGCAGCTTCTGAGAAGCCAGGCGCAGGGCATCGACGGCCTCGTTGTGGGGTACGCCGGACACCTCAAACATGATGCGGCCTGGTTTGACGACAGCGACCCAGAAATCCACGCCTGCTTTGCCGCCGCCCATGCGGGTCTCGGCTGGCTTCTTGGTAACAGACTTGTCAGGGAACACGCGAACCCATACTTGCCCGCCGCGCTTGAGATGACGGGTTATGGCGACACGGGCAGATTCAATCTGGCGAGCCGTAATCCAAGCGGGCTCCATGGCCTTGAGTCCTACCTCGCCGGAGTTCACGGTGCTACCGGCGATCGCTGCGCCTCGCATCCGGCCCCGGAATTGCTTCCTGTACTTTGTGCGCTTTGGTTGGAGCATGGCTATCTCCTGCTGCCCTTCAAGGCTTTTTAATGAGTTTTGTCATGCAGCCTTCAATCTTACTGGGACTTCAGCACCTATTCTTGGTTAGCGTCAATCAGTGCTTCGATGTCAATGTCGGGCCCGTCGGCCTGCACCGTGACCTCGATATTTTCCAGTTCCGCTGCCTCTTCGGCCCGGACCGGCATGACCTCACCGGTATAAACCCAGACCTTCGCGCCAACACGGCCCATAATAGTGTGGGCCTCCGCAATGGCATAGTCGATGTTAGCCCGGAGGGTGTGCAGCGGAACCTGACCTAGCATTAATTTCTCAGTTCGGGCGATTTCCGACCCGGAAATTCGTCCTTTGACAATGATCTTGATCCCCTGGGCTCCCGCCTGCATGGCCCTCTGGGCCGCTTGTCGCATGGCCCTGCGGTAAGCAACCCGCCGCTCAAGCTGATCGGCGACGTTGCGGGCAACCAGGTAGGCGTTGATCTCAGGCTGCTCGATTTCCCTGATGTTGAGCTGAACACGGCTCCGGGTAATTGCCTCAAGCTTGGACCGCAGGTTTTTCACGCGCTCTCCGTCACGGCCAATGAGTATGCCGGGCCGCGCCGAATGGATGTCAATAACGCTGTCCTGGGCGCCGCGGTCGATTACGACATTGGCAATACCTGCGTCGGAGAACATGCGGTACTCATTGCGGATACATGACCGCAGGTCGAGATCTTCCTTGACCAAGTTCCGATAGGCCGAACCAGTGGACGCGTACCAATGCGCCTTCCAGTCCTTTATGATACCCAGTCGAAACCCGTATGGATGGGTCTTGTGGCCCATACCTCAGTCTCCTGCTACTCTTCTTCGTCTACCACCACTGTAACGTGGCTGGACCTTTTGGTAATCCGGCCGATTCGGCCCCTGGCCCTGGGCCGGAACCGCTTCAGGGAAGTCGCATTGTCGGCAGTGATCTGAATGATCCGGAGGTTGTCCCGATCCATCAGCATGTTGTTTTCCGCGTTGGCGGCCGCAGATTGGACCACCTTGGCCACAGGTTTCGCCCAAGGCGAGGGCAGCAACCTGAGCGTTACCAGCGCGTCGTCAACTTTCTGGCCGCGAACCAGATCCAAGATAGGCTTGAGCCTCTTCTGGGAGGCTCCAAGTTGTTTTGCTACGGCTCTGACTGGTGGCACAGTTGTTACCTCGCGCGGCTTGTGCGTTCGGAGCGGGCAATGTGGCCCCGGTAGGTGCGCGTAGGCGAAAATTCGCCCAACCGGTGCCCCACCATATTCTCCGTGATGAATACCGGCACGTGTCGCCGACCGTCGTGCACACCGATAGTCAGCCCTACCATTTCGGGCATAATCATGGATGCCCTTGACCAAGTGCGAATCACGGTGTTCACGCCGGAGCGCTGCACTTGGTCCACTTTCTTGATCAGCTTGGGATGAACGTACGGTCCCTTCTTGATAGAACGGGACATTCTAGCGTCTCCTGCCCCGGCGCATTATGAACTTGCTGGAGGCCTTCTTCTTGTTGCGTGTCTTGTAACCGAGGGTCGGCTTGCCCCAAGGCGTCTTGGGACCGGGCATGCCGATCGGCGACCGACCTTCGCCTCCGCCGTGGGGATGGTCCACAGGATTCTTGGCGACTCCGCGAACTTTGGGGCGGCGTCCCATGTGCCTGGATGCTCCAGCCTTGCCCAAGCTCTCGTTCTTGTGGTCTGGATTGGATAGCTGCCCTATGCTCGCTCGGCAGCGCAACAAAACACGGCGCATTTGACCCGACGGCAAACGTATCAACACGTACTCGCCCTCTCGGGAAAGAACCTGCGCACCGGTACCGGCTCCGCGTACTAACTGCCCGCCCCGGCCAGGAGTCAACTCCAAGTTATGAACCACCGTGCCCGTAGGAATGTTGGTTAGAGGCAGCGCGTTGCCCAGACTGACTTCGACGTCAGGTCCAGACTGCACCACGTCTCCCACAGACAGTCCATGGGGCGCCAATATGTAGCTCTTTTCGCCGTCGGCGTAGAAAATCAGAGCGATGCGAGTTGTCCGGTTCGGATCGTATTCGATCGATTTAACCTGTCCCGGAACGCCATCCTTCTTTCGTTTGAAATCGACGAGGCGATACATCCGCTTCGAGCCGCCGCCGCGCGCCCGGGTCGTTATGCGTCCCCGGTTATTGCGCCCGCCGTGGTTCGGTTTGCGGGCTATTAGAGTCTTTTCCGGCTTGTTGGTGGTCAGCTCCTCAAAAGAAGCACGCACCGCATTCCGGGTCCCTGGCGTAATTGGCCTGAAATTCTTTAACGGCATGGTGAGCCTTTTAGAGACCCTCGATCAGATTGATGCGGTCTCCCTGCTTGAGGGTGACGACCGCCTTCTTTACGTCGGGTTTTTTAGCCACACGCGGGCCATATCGCTTCCGCTTGCCCCGCAACTTGGAGATGTTTACGTCTAGCACCGTAACATTGAAACTCTTTTCGACGGCCTCTTTGACCTCTACCTTGTTGGCCTTTGGAGCAATCTGAAAGGTGTACTTTCCGGTTTCCTGCAGGATGGTGCTCTTCTCAGTGATAGTCGGTTTTATTAAGACGCGGTGAATATCCATTTACTCACCGTCCTCATTCACAACGGATTGGGTATCATCCCCGGGTACCGATTCGGCAACTACAGGCCCGTCTTCGGTATCCAATTCCAGCACCGGGCCTGTCTCTGCTGCGAACTTGCGCCCCCGGCGACCGTGAGGTTCCACCGACAGCGTTTCCTCCGCCCACTTCGCCGCTTCCACGGTGACGATCAGAATTTCGCGCGCGAGCAGGACCTCTGCGTTGAGTTGATTCACCGGCAGGGTATAGATCTTTTTTAGGTTTCCTGCAGAGCGGACCACGTTTGAATCCGTTCCTAGGGTGACCACTAGGGCGGAGCTGGATATGTTCAGCCTCTCCAACAAGCCGGCCATCGACCTCGTCTTTCCGTCAAGGGAGTCCATTGAATCAAGACAAACGATACGGTCGTTGCGGATCTTGTCGGAAAGAACACACCTCAACGCCGCCCGCTTCATCCGCTTGGGCAGCGCCCTGCGGTAGCTCCTAGGGTGAGGGCCAAAGGCCACTCCGCCATGCCGCCAGTGGGGAGCACGAGTGCTGCCCTGGCGCGCCCGGCCGGTGTGCTTCTGGAGCCATGGCTTGCGCCCGCCTCCCGACACCTCAGCGCGGGTCTTGGTGTCGTGAGTTCCCTGCCGACGGTTGCCCTGGTAAATTACCATTGCCTGATGAACCAG
Source organism: Dehalococcoidia bacterium (assembly GCA_965215675.1). Taxonomy (GTDB): domain Bacteria; phylum Chloroflexota; class Dehalococcoidia; order Lucifugimonadales; family UBA3495; genus VXOI01. Next base: position 2,550,733 of record OZ244112.1, read on the forward strand.
CGTCGGGTTCATAGGCACATTGAAGACGGCATCGTTCAACTCAATGCTGTCGACGGTTTCGCCTGACTGATTTCTGACTACGACTTCCATAGCGTTGCTGCCTGATTGGCTAGGCCAACTTTCTTATTTGCACCAGGCTGTTGGGAGCTCCTGGGATGCCCCCTTTAACCATGAGAATGTTCCGGTCGGTATCGACTCCGACGATTTCCAGACCCTTTACCGTGATGCGGCGGTTGCCCATGTGTCCAGCCATTTTCATGCCCTTGAACACCTTGCCCGGGGTGGTGCCACCGCCGATGGAACCAGGAGCGCGTGCGCGGTCCGACTGACCGTGGGTTCGTGGTCCGCCGCCAAAACCGTGCCGCTTCATTGTCCCCGCGAAGCCCCGGCCCTTGGAGCGTCCGATGACGTCGATCTTTTCGCCTTCAGAGAAAATATCGACCCCGACGGTCTGCCCGACGGAAAATTTCGTCGGATCGTCCGCCATTACCTCTCGAACGTAGCGGCTTGCCTGGCTTCTCCGGAAATGGCCCTGCATTGCCTTGTTGGGCCGCTTTTTGTCGCCGAAGCCCAACTGGACAGCCGCGTAGCCATCCTTGTCCATCGTCTTCACTTGGGTGACGACGCAGGGACCCGCTTCGATGAGCGTCACCGGGACAACGTTTCCGTTCTCTCGGAAAACCTGTGTCATACCAATTTTCTTGCCTAGAAATCCGCGAAGCATAGCCAGTGTGCCTTCTCTACCGTCCGGCACAATGCCGGACGGCGGCCGCAGAATACGGCCCTACAATTTTATGGAAATATCTACCCCGGCGGGTAGGTTTAACCTGGTCAACGAATCGATGGTCTTTGATGTGGGCTCCAGAATGTCGATCAGGCGCTTGTGGGTTCGAATCTCGAAATGTTCTCGCGAGTCCTTATCGACGTGAGGGCCCCTGATCACACAAAATCGCCGAATGTGCGTAGGCAGCGGCACCGGGCCGGCAACTCTTGCGCCGGTCCGTTCGGCGGTCTCCACAATCTGGCCTGTTGAGAGGTCCAGCATCTTGTGATCGAACGCCTTCAGAATGATCCTGACTTTCTGCCTTGCCTGCATACGCCTTCTTCAGCCTGCCTGGCTCTGGATGAGTGCCCCATATGGGCCTAAAACATTAAACCCGAAAAGCCGCACCGAAACCGTGCCTGTTGCCCTAGCCTTAACCGGCTAAAGCAGGGTTCGGAGCAACCCTTCGGGAACCGGTTCGTAGTAGCGGAACTCCATTGTGAAGGAGGCCCGCCCCTGGGTAATCGAGCGTAGTGCCGTGGTGTACGCGAACGTCTCCCCCAGCGGTATCAGCGCCCGTACTGTCTGTAGGCTTTCCTGCCCCTCGATCGTTCGAATTTGAGCGCGCCTTGTGCCCAAATCACCGATCACGTCGCTCAGGAAATCGCTAGGTGTGACCACTTCCAAGTTAGCAATAGGCTCAAGAAGGCAAGGCCCGCCTTTCCTGACCCCCTCGCGGATCGCCATCATGCCGGCGCTCCGAAAGGCCATTTCCGAAGAATCTACGGTATGGAAACTGCCATCGATCAGCGATATTTTTAAATCTACCAGAGGATAACCGCCAAGCGGCCCGTTGTCCAGTGCCTCACGTACGCCCCGTTCCACCGCAGGGATGTATTCTCGTGGAATCACGCCTCCCCCGATGGCATTGACGAACTGGATGCCCTCGCCACGATCCAGCGGCTCCAGATCCAGCACAACGTGGCCGTACTGGCCGTGTCCGCCGGTCTGCCGTACGAACCTGGCTTCCGACCGGTAGGGGCGAGTAAGAGTCTCACGGTACGATACCCGCGGACGGCCGACCTGTGCCTCGACATTGAACTCCCGGCGCATCCGGTCGACCAGGACCTCCAAGTGCAGCTCACCCATCCCTGACATCACCGTCTGGCCGGTCTCATCGTTGAACCTGACTATGAAGGTGGGGTCCTCGTCCGACAGCTTGCGCAACGCATCGCTGAGGCGGTCCTGGTCGGCGCGGGTCATCGGCTCGATGGCCACGGAGACTACCGGGCTGGGGAACTTGGGCGGCTCCAGTATCACCTGGTCTGCGTCGGCGCAGATGGTGTCGCCAGTGTAGGTGTTCTTCAGCCCCACGGCGGCGCAGATGTTGCCCGCCGATATGTCTTCCAGTTCCTCCCGGTGATTGGCGTGCATCAGGAGCAGCCGGCCGAGACGCTCCCGGCCCTTGCGGGATACGTTATTAACCGACGCGCCCGACTTGACGCGGCCAGAGTAAACGCGCAGGAACACGAGGCGCCCAACGTAGGGATCTGTCGCCACCTTGAAAACCAGCGCGGCCAGCGGGCCGTCGTCATCCGGGTGGCGCAGTTCTGTCTCTTCGGTCTTCGGACTCACGCCCTCAACAGGGGGAACGTCCGCAGGGGAGGGCAAGAAGGAGAGCACAGCATCCAGCAGCGCATTGACGCCCTTGCCCGAAATGGCGCTGCCACAAAGCACTGGTACCAGCTGGCGCGCAACGGTGGCGCGTCGCAGGGCCTCCCGCAGGTCTTCTGGCTGGAGTTCCTCGCCCTCAAGATAACGGATGAGCAACTGCTCATCCGTCTCGACAATTTTCTCGATCATCTCCTGCCGGTAACGGAAATAGTCGTCCTCGAACTCGGCAGGAACGGGAATATCTTCGTAGTCCTCGGCGCTGGAACGTGCTCCACGTCCCACCGGGTACACGATGGCCCGGCCACCGATCAGGTCGATGGTGCCGCAGAACTGGTCCTCTTCGCCCATCGGCAACTGAATGGGAACGGGATTGGCATTGAGCCGGCGGCGGACAGAATCGACGGTGCGTTCGTAGCTCGCGCCTACCCGGTCCATCTTGTTGACGAAGCAGATTCGGGGGACGTCGTAGGTATCTGCCTGGCGCCACACGGTTTCGGACTGGGACTGCACACCTGCTACCGCGTCCAGAACAACCACGCCGCCGTCCAGCACTCTGAGAGAGCGTTCGACCTCGGCAGTGAAATCCACGTGGCCGGGAGTGTCTATGATGTTTATACGGCAGTCCTGCCACTGGGCAGTCGTGGCGGCCGCCGTGATGGTAATGCCCCGTTCGCGTTCTTGGGGCATCCAGTCCATTGCTGTGGTTCCGTCGTCCACCCCGCCGACGCGGTGAATCCGGCCGGTGGCATAGAGGACTTGCTCGGTAACGGTGGTCTTGCCTGCATCTATGTGGGCAATGAATCCGATGTTGCGGATCTTGTCAATCGGGAAAGTGTTCTGCATGTTGGTGGGCACTGGGAAGAAGCTGGTAACCCGCCTTTGCGACGCCGCACACCGGAATTACCGGCGGTAGTGAACGAAGGCGCGATTGGCCTCTGCCATTCGGTGCAACTCCTCCCTTCGGCGGACTGCTGACCCTTCGCCGCGGGAGGCATCCATCAGCTCCATTGCTAGTCCACGGCGCATGGGCATGCCCTTGCGCCCCCGGGCTCCACGGATGAGCCAGCGCATAGCCAAGGCCTCGCTGCGTTCGGTTCGCAACTCGGTGGGCACCTGGATGGTGGCGCCGCCCACACGCTTGGGGCGCACCTCCACCGCAGGCGTGGCATTGCGCAGGGCCTGCTGAAATACCTCCAGAGGCTCACGGTTCGATTCGCTCTGGATTATGGAAAATGCGTTGTAGGCCACTCTCTGGGCAATGGATTTCTTGCCCTTCATCATCAGCCTGTTTATAAACCTGGCCAGTTCCACATCGTTGAAACGTGGGTCCGGCGTGGTTACTCGACGCTCGGCGCGTCTCCTTCTGGACATCGGTCGTTACACCTTATTGCTTAATTGGTGGCCCGTACGCCTCTTGATGAGTGCGAAACAGGCAGAGGCAAAAACCCCCGCGACTAGCGGCGGGGGCGATTGGCCCCATATTTGCTGCGGCCCTGGCGACGGTCATTCACGCCTTCGCAGTCCAAGGCGCTGCGCACTATGTGGTAACGCACGCCTGGCAGGTCTTTCACCCTGCCTCCGCGCACCAGAACCACCGAATGCTCCTGCAGGTTGTGTCCCTCGCCGCCGATGTAAGCGGTAACCTCCACGCCATTGGTCAATCGCACACGTGCGATCTTCCGTAGCGCGGAGTTAGGCTTCTTCGGCGTCATGGTGCGCACCTGAATGCACACTCCCCGGCGCTGCGGGCAGCCCGGGCCCCACTTTACTCGGTTCCTCAGAGAGTTCTGCACCCAGTGCATGGCAGGGGCCTTGGTCCGTTTTCGTACGGGTTTGCGGCCCTTTCTAACCAATTGATTGACGGTAGGCATAGATAATTCTCCGCACGCCTTTCGGTGGGACGATTAATCTATCAAAACTGGAGACCAAATGTCAAGAACAGTTTCTCTGTCTGCTATTACATCTCTTTGGGCATTTGGATGAAACCATACCACGTCCGTCCCTTGGAAAACCGTGTCAAAGACAAACAGGAAAGCCACTAAAAGGACTAATAGGATGAGTAGCCTGGCACCAATTAGCGGCGATGGGATAACCCCAAGCTTCCGGAGCCATCGCCGTCAAGCCTTTGTATCACCGGCCTGGTGGTATGCATCGAGAGGATGGTGCAACCCGCCCGCAGGCACTTCAAAGCAACGTTTCCCAATTTGACCACCCAATATAGAACACTGAGCGGTACCGTAGCGACACTTGTCCCTTGCAGCCCAGGCTTCATTAAGATATAATGGAATAAATGTTCGTTTTAAAGCTAGTTATGGGCCACGTTTCACATCTGAAACGGATTCTGCGAATGTACCTGCGGATGAATGGAAATGAGGGGAAACGAGCGGAAATGAGCGGAAAATCAACAATTTCCTGCCGCACCCAACGACTATCAGGCGTCTCCGTTTGGAAGGCCTTGTAACGTAGGCCGGTCCCTCGCCAAGACCCATATTCTTGGAAAAATGCACAAGAGTGCACAGAATTGCACCCTTTGGGGGTCTCTGGACCAACATCAAGCCCAGTGGCGGCCTTCTTCAGCCATCTCTCCTGACTACCACCCCTGGCGAAGGGACTGCTCTTAACCATTCGGAATGGAACGCAGCCCGCCAGGCTTCAGTATCGCAACCCGCGGCGATTTCCCTATATACTGTCGTGGCCCCTCAACAAAAAGGCCCTGACTTGCTATTTAGGAGGACACCCTTGGCCCGCTTTTTGCCCTACGCCGACATGGACAAAATCCTGTCCCTGTCCAAGCGCCGCGGATTCGTATTCCAGAGCAGTGAAATCTACGGCGGCCTTGGCTCGACGTGGGACTATGGACCATTGGGAGTGGAACTCAAACGCAACGTCAAGGAGGCCTGGTGGCAGTCTGTCATCGCCGGACGCGACGACATGGTGGGACTGGACGCCGCCATCCTCATGCACCCCCGTACCTGGGAGGCCAGCGGACACGTCGAGAACTTCAGCGATCCGTTGGTCGAGTGCCGCGACTGCAACCAGCGGTTCCGCCAGGACCACCTGCTGGAAGAAAACGGCATCGACCCAACTGCCGCCAGCGCTGCGGAAGCAGCCGGCGAGCTGCGCTGCCCATCCTGCGGCGGGGAGTTCACCGAGCCCCGGCGCTTCAACCTTATGTTTCGCACCTTCATGGGTCCCGTTGAAGACACTGCCAACGAGGTCTGGCTTCGCCCCGAAACTGCCCAGGGCATCTTCGTAAACTTCCCTAACGTGGTTAATTCCACCCGCAAAAAGCTGCCCTTCGGCATCGGGCAGATCGGTAAGTCCTTCCGAAACGAGATTACGCCCGGAAATTTCACCTTCCGCACCCGCGAGTTCGAGCAGATGGAAGTGGAATTCTTCGTTCGCCCTGAGACCGACCTTGAATGGCTCGACCGCTGGGTGAGGGACCGCTTCCAATGGTATGTGGACCTCGGAATTCGCGCCGAGAACCTCAGGCTGCGACGTCACGGCCCAGATGAGTTGGCCCACTACGCCAAGGACTGTTACGACATCGAGTATCGCTTCCCTTGGGGCTGGGCCGAGCTGGAAGGCATCGCCGACCGCACCGACTTCGACCTGAAACAGCACGCCGAATTCAGTGGCGAGGACCTCAGCTATTTCGATGACGAGCTGCAGTCCCGATACTACCCCTATGTGATCGAACCCTCCGGCGGCGTCGACCGGGCCACGCTGGCTTTCTGGCTGGACTCTTACGACGAGGAGCCCGACGGCAATGCCGTCCGGGTGGTGTCGCGCCTGCACCGTCGGCTGGCCCCCGTCACCGTCGCCGTGCTTCCCCTGAGTCGCAACGAGCGGCTCATACCGACCGCGCGCCGCATCCACGACCTCCTCCGCCCGCATTTCAACGCCCAGTTCGACGACGCCCAGAGCATCGGACGGCGCTACCGACGTCAGGACGAGATTGGCACTCCATACTGCGTGACCGTTGACTTCGACACCCTCGACGATCACCAGGTCACTGTTCGCGATCGGGACACCATGTACCAGGCTCGCGTCCCTGTCGCGGCACTGGTCAATGTGCTGCGCGACAAGTTGGAGCATGGCTGGTAGGTCGCCCCAGTATGCCTAAATTGGTCGCTGCCACGGTTCGGGAAGGCTTGTACACCCACGTTGTGGGCCGCCGCATCCTCTACTACCCGGAACTCGGCTCCACCATGGACGAGGCCGCGCGCCTTGCCGCCGAAGGCGCGGACGAAGGCACGGTGGTCATCGCCGAGAGGCAGTCCGCAGGCCGGGGACGGCAGGGCCGCAGCTGGGTGTCCCAGCCAGGAAACCTGCTCCTCTCGGTCCTCTTTCGGCCCGAAATAGGGCAACTCCCGTTTATCAGCATCATCGGAGGTCTCGCCACGGCCAGGGCTTTGCGAAAGTGCGCCAATCTCGACCCCACGATCAAGTGGCCCAACGACGTGATGCTGGGCGGAAAGAAGGCTGCGGGCATACTCGCCGAGAGCGCTGTTGAGGGAGAGTCCGTATGTTATGCTGTGCTAGGTATCGGCATAAACGTGGCTCTGAATCCGGCGGACGACGACGAGCTCGCGGCCATCGCCACCAGCGTCAATGCGGCCGCTGGCGGGGAGGTAGTTCGCGAGTCCCTGTTGCGGCAATTGCTGATGGAGTTGGACGATCTCTGTCGCAGCTTGCCATCGATCGGGCGGGCCGATGGCGTAAGTCCGGTCCCCGAGTGGGCTCAGTTCGTAGACACAGTCGGCAACAGGGTCACAGCCACCTTCGCGAACGAGTCTGTGACCGGAGAAGCGGTGGGCCTGGACGATACCGGCAATCTGATACTGCGCACTGACGGCGGCGGGACGATTACCCTGACCGCCGGGGACGTAACTCTCTCGGACCGTCCCTGTCAGGCGTGAGTCTCTTCCTGGGCGAATCTGAAATTCAAGCTTCCGGGGCTGCAATGCTGGAATCGCTGAGTCTTGACGGGAAAAACGTGGTAATCACCGGGGGCGGCACTGGCCTTGGCCTGGCCATGGTTCGCGCCCTGGCCCGCGCAGGGGCCGCTCTGGCCATCGCCGGCCGGCGTCCCGGGCCCATCGAGGCAGCGGTTGCAGAGGTCGAGGCTCTGGGAAGCGAAGCAATCTCAGTGGCAACCGACGTCACCGATTCCGGGCAGGTCGAGCACTTGATGCAGACCGCCACCGAGCGATTCGGCAAGATAGACGTCCTCATCAACAACGCAGGCGCGGTGCAGGACAACGTCCGGAAGCCTATCTGGGAGATCACCGACGAAGACTGGCACCGGATTATGGACGTCAACCTGACCGGCGCCTTCTACTGCTCCCGCGCCGTATCCAAGGCCATGTGCGACCAGGGCCACGGCAAGATCATCAACGTCGCCTCGGGCTTTGGCATGCGCGGCGGACGCGATATCTATATGTACTGCACCAGCAAGGGTGGCATGATTCAGTTCACCCGCGTGCTGTCCTTCAATCTCGCCCGGTACGGCGTAACCGCCAACAGCATCGTCCCCGGATTCGTACCTACCGGCGACATGGGCGCAACTACCTCCAGCCTGCCCCGGTCTGGAGATTTTCTGCCCATCGGCAAGCTGGGCAAGCCCGAGGATTTTGGACCCCTTGCCGTATTCCTCTCCTCCAGCGCCTCGGACTACATGACCGGTGAGATGATCATCGCCGACGGCGGCGGCCTTGCCGGTGGGATCACCCCCACCGGCCACGCGCCTGTCATTGCGCTGGAGCCCTAGGTACCTTGGGTCCTCCCTTATAGAGGCCCGCACTACCTCCCAGGAGAGAAACATGCCGGTTCTGCCGGAATACGGACTCACAGGCCAAGTGGCCATATTCGCAACCTCAGGCGGCGGCGAGGGCCCTTTCCTTGCCGCTGCTCTCGCCGAATCTGGAGCCCAGGTGTTTGCCGTCGCCCGCACTCAGCCCTTGCTGGACGCCGTGATGGACGCCCTGCCCTCCGGCAGCCACGGCACCGTTATGAACCCCGGATCCGACGTAAGTGCCGAGCGCGTGCTCGCGGAGTTCGATAGCCACCACGACCGCGTGGATGTGCTCGTCAACGACGCGCGGAGCATGTTCGCCGCTCCTCTGGGCGACATAACCACCCTGAACTGGGAGGAAGTGCAGACCCGTAACGTCAAGATGCCCTTCCTGCTCGCTCAGCAAGTCCTGCCCCGTATGGCCGGGCACGAATATGGCAGGGTGGTCAACGTGTTCTCAGAGTTGGCCGAACGCGGGATGATCAACGGCTCTGCCTTCGCTGCCAGCCAGGCCGCCCTTCTGTCGCTCACCCGCTCCCTTGCCGTGGAGTGGGGCCGCCACAACATCCGCGTGAACGCATTGGGCACCGGATTTATCGACAGCACCGGTCAGCCCATCGAGCAACAGCTCGAGGAACTGGTGGTGCGGTACACGCCTCTCCGCCGCAAGGGACGGCCCGAGGACATCGGCCCTCTGCTCGTCTACCTGTGTTCGGAGTCCTGCGACTACTCAACCGGCCAGCCAGTTTACGTCGACGGCGGCCTGAACGCCCATCCCTAGGTCCGATTCTTGTTCCAACGATGTCCTCTGGGTGGCCCGCTCTCAGTGGTTGCTGGGTCGAGGGGTGCCGCCGAAGAGTTGGATAACGGGTCGCCCAACAACTTCCTATCTTCAAACCTTGGTGTAAAATGGAATCCCGTCAGGCTATGTACCGACAAGCCGAAGAATCAGCCAGGCCCGTTGCGCGATTGCGTGGTATGACTGATTTGACAGGCGAATCGCTGCAGCGTCGCAACTCTCTCCAGCAGCGCCTGACCTCCCTTCTCCACGGTTTCGGTTACCGGCCGCTGGATACCCCGCTGCTTGAACCCACCGAGCTCTTCCTCCGAAAGTCCGGGGGTGAGCTCGCCTCCCAGTTGCTCAGCTTCGACGACCCAGCGGGGCGAGCCGTCAGCCTGCGTCCGGAATTCACCGCCCCAGCCATTCGCCATTACCTGGAACACTCTGCAGATGTCGAATTGCCGGCGCGCTGGTGTTACAGCGGTCCGGTGTTCCGGTTCGACGGTTCCGGTCTGCATGACGACTCCCCGGCCCGCAGCCAGTTCACCCAGATCGGAGCCGAGTTGCTGGGAAGCCCCAGCATTCTGGCCGATGTGGAGCTGCTAACCCTCGCCACATCGGCGCTTTCCGAGTCCGGAATCTCAGGGTGGACGCTGCGTCTCTCAGACCTCGACATCCTGAACAGCCTGCTGGACCCTGTTGGTCTGTCGGAAAGGGCCCGTGCCTTCGTGGTCCAGAATGTGTCGCGGCTCAGCGAGTCCATCAGCACGATACCTGATCTGATGGACGAAAGCCGGCGGCTGCACATCGCGGGCAAGTCGGCCGAGGATGATTATCTGAGCCAGGCCGTGCAGGGTCTAGACGACGATGAGGCTCGCACCGTATTGCTGGGCGTACTTCGCTCAAACCCCCTCGACCAGCTGGGCCAGCGAACCCCCGGGGAGGTAGTGGAACGTCTCCTCAGGAAGATTCGACGCCCCGATGCCGAGGAGGGCCTCCGGCTCGCCTTCCATTCCGCCCGCGACCTTGCTCAGGTCCGTGGCACCGCCGAAACAGCCTTGGTCGGGGCTTCCGATGCCTTGCGCAGGGCGGGCGCAGACACCTCTTCGGTCCATCGGTTGGAGCGTGTCGTAAATATGCTTCCTGACGGCATTGGACAGTCTGGGCATATAGTCCTTGATTTTGGCCTCGTACGTGGGCTCGCCTATTACAACGGCCTGGTCTTTGAGGTCTCGCATCCCGAATGGCCGACGCCGCTGGGTGGCGGAGGACGCTATGACGGCCTGTCTCGAGATCTGGGCGGGGACGGCCTGCTGCCTGCACTGGGATTCGCCTACAACCTCGATGCGCTGGCCGAGTTAACCACCGATGAATCGCATGGCTCCAATTCGTCGCCATCCGGCGCCCTTGTCGTAGCCGCTACCGAGGACGCCGGTGCTGACGCTTTGCGGGTCGCGCAGGATCTCCGCAGCCAGGGCGAGATTGTGGAGATAGAGGTCCGTGGAAGAGGCGCCTCGGAAGTGGTTCCCTACGCAGCATATCGCGGCTTGAAGCGTGTCGTCACAGTGGAGACTGGCGGAGAAATGGTCAGCTACGATGTTTGACGAAACAACCCGAGTTCTCCTGTTGGTATTCCACATAAGTCCCTCGTCTGGAATGTCGGAATAGGGCGCATTATGAGCGAGACAGAATCCACCAATGGCAGGCCGTCGCTGCGGCTCCTGCTGCCCAGCGACGGCGACCTGCACCAGCCTACGTTGGACTTCCTGCGGGGTTGCGGACTCCCTGTGCGCCGTCCCAACGCCCGTCGATACACGGCCACCGTCCCTGCCATTCCGGGAGTCGAGGTCCTGTTTCAGCGCACGGCTGACATTACTGCCAAGGTGGAAGACGGCAGCGCCGAACTTGGCATCACCGGTCTCGATCGACTGCTCGAGTACCGCGAGGACGACCGGCGAGCTGCCGTACTCGTTGACAACTTGGGATTCGGACGTTGCGACCTAGTTCTCGCGGTGCCTGACCCGTGGCTGGACGTAACGTCCTTGGCCGATCTTGCAGATCTGGCTCTGGAGTTCCGTCAAAGAGGCAAGCAGCTGCGGATAGCTACGAAGTATCCACGCTTGCTCAGCACTTTTCTGTACGACCGGGGCATCAATTACTTCACCCTGGCGCCAGCGTCGGGGACCTTGGAGGCCGCGCCGATTGCCGGCTACGCGGACCTGATAGCCGACCTTAGCGCGACAGGCACCACGCTGAAGGAAAACCGGCTTAAGACCCTTGAAGACGGCACTGTGCTCAGTTCACAAGCGTGTCTGCTGGCCAACGCCGAATTGCTGGCCCGATCTGAAGGTCAGCGGGAACTGGCTCGAGGGCTCACCGAGATGATGGAAGCCCACATGCGGGCCGATCCATACTATCGCCTCTCGGCCAATGTCCAGGGAGACTCCGCCGAGGCCGTAAGCGCCATGGTCTTGGCTCGTCCGGCTCTGGCGGGACTCCGGGGGCCAACCGTCGCTCGCGTTTATAACGTGGAGGAGAAGGGCTGGTTTTCCGTGAGCCTGCTCGTTAAGAAGGACCGCTTGCTTGCAGCTGTCGATCACCTGCGCGATTGTGGTGCCGTGGACGTCGCCGCCTCGCAGTTGACATACCTGTTTGACAGCCACTCCCACGCATACGAGGAATTGTTCGGCAACCCGCAGACGCACCGTTCGACAAGCATAATTTGACGGGATAAAATACGGCATTCCCCCTCGTACCCTACTGGCGTTGGCCAATATTTTTGTGGCTGGCATGGTGGTGCCGAGGGGCTAGCCAAGAATAAGTGTGGCCGAGGACGTCACCCATGCCCAACCTGCCAATGCACATCTATTTGGCCAACCAGGTCGCGGAGGAGTTGGACTGGGGCTACGTCTACGATCACATAGGAAGCTTTTATCTCGGTTCGACCTCTCCCGATATCCGCGCCATGACCAAGTGGCCCCGCGAGCAGACTCATTTCGCACCACTTTCGGTCAAAGAGGTCGGCACCGGGACTCGAACCATGTTTGAAAGTTACCCCGAGTTGCTGGACGAGGGACTTCAGTCCTCTGCGACTAGGTCGTTCCTGCTCGGTTACATCTGCCATTTGGCCTCCGATGAGGTCTGGATCACCACCGTATATCGGCCCAACTTCGACATCTCCAGCGAGGGAACTCGCCTGACAGCCGACCAGGTGCAGGCGGATATCTGGGACCGGGCCGTACAGCTCGACATGGACCGCCTGTCTCTGCCGGACGTCCGTGGACCTATGAACGCCGGACGCGCCGTATCCTGCGGCGACGAAGGGGTCTCGGTGACCTTTTTCGAAGACGGCCTGCTCTCTGAATGGAAGGATAGAGTCTCCGGATTTGTCGGGCGCGAATTCGAGTGGTCCCGTCTGAAATTCGCCCTGAATCGGATGTACCGCGACAACGACGATGTGCAGCAGTCTGTCGACCGCTTCCTCGATCGAATGCCCTACAGCCTGGAAGAGGTCTATGAAAGAATTCCCGAGGCCAAGGTGGAGAACTACCGCCGGGAAGCGGTAGCCGCCACCATCGCTCACGTCCGCGAGTTCCTGCCGGAATAGGCCTGCCGGAACCACTCAAATCACGGGAGAAACCAAGTGGCAGCCAATACCACCCTGAACATCATCCGCGGGGTCGAGAACGCCGAGAATGTTCTCATCCGCATTGATCCCCTGGACCTTTCCTCTCTGCCAGAATCGGTGCTGGAAAGGACGCGCAGGGCATTCGGAGATGGCGTAACGCCCGCCGAATCCGTCGTCCGGATGCTGGCAGACGTCAAACGCGACGGGGACGCCGCCGTACGTCACTATGCTAGGCTGCTGGATGGTTCAGATCTCGATGACTTCCGGATCCCCGACAGTGAATTGAACGCGGCCAGCGAACAGGTCACACCTGAACTTTGGCAGTCGCTGGAGTTGGCGGCCGACCGCATTCGCTCCTTCCACCAGTCGACCATGCCCGCCGAATGGATGGACCCCGCGCAGGGCCTCGGCGAACTCGTCCGCCCTCTGGCTCGTGTTGGCGTTTACGCCCCGGGCGGAAGCGCGGCCTACCCCTCCACGGTCTTGATGACCGTCATACCCGCCCGCGTGGCAGGGGTGCGGGAGATCATCCTCACCACTCCCCGCACTGGCCCACAACCCTTGAATCCAGCCGTGATCGCCGCCGCCAAGATCGCGGGCGTCGACGCCATGTACCAGGTAGGCGGAGTGCCGGCCATCGCCGCCCTAGCCTACGGCACCGAGACCATACCTCGCGTCGACAAGATATGCGGCCCTGGCAACATATTCGTCGCCTATGCCAAGAAGCTCGTGCAGGGCTCCGTCGACATCGACGGCGTGTTCGGGCCCACCGAAACCATCATCCTGGCCGATGATAGTGCCAACGCAGACTTCTGTGCCGCTGACCTGATCGCGCAGGCCGAGCACGACCCTCTTGCCACTGCCATCCTGGTAACTGACAGCGAGGCCCTCATTGCTCGAGTCGAGGCCCGACTCGAAATGCAATTGGCCACTGCCCCGCGCGGTGACGTAGCGAGGCAGGCGCTCGAGCGTCAGGGCCGCGTGGTGCTGGTGGACTCTCTGGACGAAGGCGTCGAGCTGGTTAACCGGATTGCCCCCGAGCACCTCTGCCTACTTCTGCACGATCCCTGGAGCTGGGTCGACCGCATCCACCACGCAGGGGGCCTGTTCCTTGGCGAGTACTCCCCGGAAGTAATGGGTGATTACATTGCCGGGCCCAGCCACGTGATGCCCACCGGCGGCACGGCCCGTTTCGGCTCGGCCCTTAGCGTCCATCACTTCCTGCGCACTATGCCGGTCGTGGGATTGAGCCCCGCCGACTTCCAGAACCTGGGCCCCGCCGCCGTACAGATCGCCAACGCCGAAGGCCTCGCCGGGCATGCCGGTGCGGTTCAGGTCCGTCTGGACTCCCTGAAATCTACCGTCGCGTAATCTTCCTCAGCACGCAGCAGCGCAATTCAGGTCAGGTAGAGATGCCCGAATTCACCGAAAAGATTCAACAGTCGATGCTGCCCCACATCCGCGGGTTGGGCATATACCAGGGCGTCGAGCCCGTCGAGGTCATGGCCGAGCGGGCCGGCATTCCCCAGGACAAGATCATCCGGCTGAACGGAAACGAAAACCCTTACGGTCCTTCTCCTGCTGTGGCGGAGGCTCTGGCCGATTTCCCAAACTTCAACCACTACCCCGACCCCGAGCAGCGCCAGCTTCGAGAGGCCCTCTCTGGCTACGTCGGCGTCGACCCCGATTGCATCATCGCGGGTAATGGAAGCGACGAACTCATCGACATGCTGTTCCGCATGTTCGTCGGCCCAGGAGACAACATCATCAACCTCACCCCCACCTTCGGAATGTACTCGTTGGGGGCCGAGATTTGCGGCGGCCAGGCCATCTCCGTTGCTCGCGACGAAAAATTCGACATCGACCTGGAGAGGATTAAGCTGGCCATCACGTCCCTCACCAAGGCCATAGTGGTCTGCTCCCCCAATAACCCGACCGGCAATATGCCCACTGAGGCCGATGTCCGAGCTCTGCTGGATACAGGCATCCTCGTCATCGTGGACGAGGCCTACTACGAGTTCAGCGGCCAGACCCTGATGCCTCTGCTCCACGAATATCCGAACCTGGTCGTCCTGCGTACTTTCAGCAAGTGGGCCGGTCTCGCGGGCCTGCGAATAGGGCTCGGCGCCATGCACCCGGACCTGGCTGGCATGATGATGTCGGTGAAGCCACCCTACAACGTCAACCTCGCCGCCGAGGTCGCGCTGATTGCGTCGCTGAAAGACATGCCCGCCCTGCTGGAGCGGGTAAACGCCATCGTTTACGAGCGGGACCGTATGATGGGCCTGCTGGACGCCATCCCGACCGTCAGTCCCTACCCCTCTCAGGCCAATTTCATCCTCTGCCAGCTTCCCGAGGGAAGTGGCCCAAAGGTGTTCGAAGGCCTGTGCAACCGCGGCATATTCCTCCGCCACTGGTCCAACCCCAGGCTGATCGACTGCATTCGCACCTCGGTCGGCTTTCCCGGGGAAAACGACGCGGTGGCAGCGGCTTTGGCCGAGCTAACGGGGGCCTAGAATGACGGACTCCACCAGTCTCCCAGCGGTTCCCGGGGGCCGCGTAGCCACGCTGAACCGTACCACCGGCGAGACGGACATTCGTCTTTCGATCAACCTCGACGGCGCGGGCGTCTACGAAGTGGACACCGGCAACGGCTTCCTCGACCACATGGTCAGCCAGATTTCCCGCCACGGCCTGATCGACATCACCCTCAAGGCTGAAGGGGACCTGCACACCGGCTGGCATCATCTGGTCGAAGACGTGGGCATCACGCTGGGGCGCGCCCTGAACGAGGCAATAGGAGACGCCCGCGGCATCCGCCGAATGGGCCACGCCATCGTGCCACTCGACGAAACGCTGGCGATGGTGGCCCTCGACTGCTCAGGGCGCGGCTACGCCGTCATCGAGACCACCATAGACGACTCAATGGTCGAGACCCTGCCTGGTTCGCTGGTGCGACACTTCTTCGAGTCCATCGCGCTGGAGGGCAAAATCAACCTCCACGCCAAAATCCTCACTGGCATCGACCCTCACCACAAGGCCGAAGCTCTCTGCAAGGCCCTGGCTCGCGCCCTCCGCGACGCCCTGGAGCCAGACCCTCGCTCCCCACACGCCGTCCCCAGCACCAAGGGCACCCTCAGCGGCTAGCTGATCCTTCTCTGTGACCCGATAGCCATACAGTAGCTGCCTTACGTGGTCGCCGGAGAAAACCGCTCAACTACCATGCCTTCGGCTCGTCCCAGAGCCTGCCAGAGATCGTATTCCATTTGAACTCCCAACCAGGTTTCAGGTGTAGAGCCAAAGGCTTTGGACAAGCGGATAGACATTTCCACAGAAATACCGGACTTTCCATTTATCAAATCCGACAACGCTTGACGAGTCACGCCCAGCCCTTTCGCCGCCCTGGTTACAGACAAACCTAAGGGTTCAAGGCACTCCCATTTCACAATTTCCCCCGGATGTGGCGGTTTGTGCATCGGCATTTTTTCCACTCTCCGTTCAGTGATAGTCCAAGTAATCTACGTCGGTGGCATGGCCGTCCTCGAAACGGAAGATTACCCGCCAATTACCCGAAACTGAGACTGCATAGTACCCGCGCAGCCGACCTGACAACTGGTGCAAACTGAAGCCGGGCAGGTTCATGTCCTGTGGCCCTCTGCTCCGGTCTAGGAAAACAAGAATGCGCTGCAGTTTTGGCGCATGGTGTGGGGATACATATCTGGCACCACGCCCGTGATATAGCGCCTCAAGACCGCTATGCCGGAACGACTGTATCACCAGAGAATACTAATTAGTCGCCTGTCGCTTGTCAATTGACAGCAAATCAGTTGTCTGTTCGGCAGTAATTACCGATATTGTCTACCCCTACAGTTCCCGCCCGCGCCGCGCGATGAACTCCGGGAACGCCTGCTCCACCCCATATCCCTTGACCTTGGCCGTGAAGTCGACCTCGTTCTCCCACATGCCCCGTAGATCGGCAGCCTTGTCCTGCAACAGAATCTGCTTTATGCCCATCACCGACTCCGGACGGTGGCCAGCTATCGTCGTGGCAATCTCCATTGTCTTGTCCCGCAGTTCCGCAGAAGACACCAGGTGGTTGAGCAAACCGACCCGGTAGGCCTCCTCGGCCTCCACAACGCGCCCAGTAAACAGAAATTCCTTGGCGGTGGGCCACCCCACCTGGTTGGTCAACGTCCAGGTGCTGTTGATGCGTCCGTACGCAACCGCAAGAAAGCGAAATCTGGTGTTTTCGCACCCGACCCGCATATCAAGGCAAGATGCAAGCACGGCCCCGCCGCCATAGGCAAGCCCGTTCATCATCCCGATGACCGGCTTCGGCGACGCAGAAATGTCGTACATCCAGTTCTGGTACAACAGGGAGTTGGCTTCCCGCTGCTCCTCGGTCAATTCCACCGCATGCGCCCGCTGCTCGTGAATGTCTCCACCTGCGGAGAAGGCCCGCTCCCCCGCGCCTGTGATCACTATGCAACCAACTCCTTCGTCTTCGTTTGCCGACATCACCGCGTGGTGCAACTCTTCGTCCAGCAGGTGATTCATGGCATTCAGGACCTCGGGACGGTTCATCGTGATGATCTTGACGCGGTCTTCCACTTTCACCAGAAGGTGCTCGTAATCCATCGGTATTCCCTCCGGGCCTGGTTAGCCCTGATCATTTTGCCTTCGATTTTATGGAATTCTCACAGCAAGCGCAAAGCAAGGGGAGCGCCAGGTTCATTGTGTTAAACTTTGCACCGGATTGGAACACCGGAGGCGACAGCGTTGACCCAGCGACTCAAGGCAGGCGAGGCAGTAATCGAGCTCCTTAAACAGGAGGGGGTTTCCCACATCTTTGGTATCGTCGGTTCTTCATTCCTCGACATCCTCGATCCTCTGTATGACCGCGACGATATGCAGTTTGTCGGAGTCCGCCATGAGCAGGGCGCTGCTCTGATGGCCGACGGGTTCAGCCGTATTGCCGGCGCTCCCAGCGTCTGCCTCGCCACCAATGGCCCTGGTGTTCTCAACCTGACTTATGGTATTGGCTCCGCATTCGTCGCCCATTCCCCCGTGGTCGTCATCGCTCCCTCTGCTTCTCGCCGCGACCAGTACCGGAACTCCACCCAGGAGTTCGACCAAGTCGCGCTGTTCAAGCCCATTACCAAGGCCGCATTCCCGATCAACCGAATCGATCGCCTGCCCGACGCCCTGCGACATGCCTTCCGGGTCGCCACCTCTGGCAAGATGGGCCCAGTGTTGCTGGACATCCCTCGCGACCTCCTCCCCGGCGCTGAGGTTGAACTGGACCTGCTGCCTCCCGATGCCTACCGCCCAGGGCAGACGCGCTCCCGTGGCGACCTTGGCCTGATCCAGCGGGCCGCCGAAGTGCTGGCGTCCGCCCAGCGGCCTGTCATCCTCGCTGGCGGTGGCGTGCAGTGGAGCAACGCGGGCGACGTTGTTTGCCGTCTCGCCGAGCTCACTGGGGCTGGTATCGTTACCTCCTACGGCCGCGCCGACGCCGTGCCCTCCGACCACCCCAACTTCCTCGGCCACCTGGGTCGCCTCGGCTCCGCTGAGGGGATCGAGGCCGTCCGTGAGGCCGATGTCATTCTGGCCGTCGGCACCCGTCTCAGCCAGTCAACAACTTTCTACGATAACCGCTTCATTCCTGCCGACGCCAAGATCATCCAGATCGAGATAGATCCAGAGGAGATCGGTCGCAACTATCCGGTTACAGTCGGCATCGAAGGTGATGCCGCCGCCGTTTCCGAGGGCCTGCTGGAGGAACTGAGGCGCAGGGAACCCCGAGTCAATCCCCAGTGGGCTGACGAGGTCAAGAGCTGGTCCGCCCGGCGCGCCGACCGCCTGCGGGCCGAGGAGCGACTGGACACCCTGCCCATGAAGCCGCAGCGAGTCTACGCCGAGTTGCGCAAGGTAATGCCCCGCGATGCCATCGTGGCCCTCGACGCCGGTCTCGCCCCCAATTTCGGCCAGGACCGCCTCGACTACTTCCAGCCCCGCAGCCTGATGACCTCCCTCGATCTCGGCGGTCTCGGCTTCAGTTTCCCCGCTGCCCTTGGTGCCCAGTTCGCCGCGCCTGACCGCCCGGTGGTCAACTTCAACGGCGACGGAGGCTTCCTGTTTAACGCCCAAGAGTTTGCTACTGCCGTTGAATATAATCTGCCGGTCGTTACGGTCATCATGAACAATGGCAGTTGGGGATCGGAAAAGGCATACCAGCGCTACGCATTTAACGAGCGGTACGTGGGCGCGGATACGCTGAACCCTCGCTACGACAAATATGCTGAGCTCTTCGGCGGCGCAGGCTTCTACGTCGAAAGGCCAGAAGACGTCGGCAACGCCATGCTGGAGGCCCTCAGCGCAGGAAAACCCAGCATCATCGAAATCACAATCGACCCCGACGAACTGCCGCGCCCTGCGCGCCTCGCCGACGTGCAGGCGCCTCCTCAATCCTGATCGAGGAGGCAAACCCGCTTGCCCGGCGGATTCAGGTCAGCGGAAAGTTCCGAATCCCGTTCACTGTGGTGAAGAATTGACGCAACAGCCGGTATTCCCCAGCGACATTAACTTGGAAGGCAGCGCCATTATCATTCTCTGGGATGATGGGCATCGCAGCCCCTACCCTCATCGGTTCCTGCGGCTGCGTTGCCCCTGCGCCAGCTGCGTCGAGGAGATGACGGGAAAGCCCATCTTGGACGCGGCCTCGGTCCCGCAGGATGTGCGTGCCGTCGATCATATTCCTGTGGGCAACTACGGAATGCAGTTCCTGTGGGACGACACCCACTACACCGGCATCTACACCTATCGCGCTCTGCGGGCCGCCTGCACCTGCATAATCTGCAACGAAGCCCGTGCGGAGGCTGCTGCCGAGGGCCGCTAGGACGGCTCAGAAGGTGTTTCAGGCCGGGACCGCATCGGCTGTTCCAACGAGGCCCTGAACTTTGGCGCCGTAAAGGTGTTGGAGCGGAAAGCGAAGTTCGAAAGCTGCCGCTTCGCCGGTTCTCCGCATTTGCTGCATTCCGCAGCCGAATCAGACTGCGAGACCGGGCGGATCAGCTCAAAATCAACATCACACTTGGCGCAATAGTATTCGTAGATTGGCATAGTTATACTCCCGGCCACATATCCCAAAATCCATTCTAACCCTGACGGTGTTGCTGCGCCACGGCACCGCACCCCTGCGACCTAAACGAATACAACGGATGTCGACAATATGCCCGAATCAACTGACGTAGCAATCATCGGAGGCGGGGCCGCAGGCTGCGCCGCAGCGTACTATCTCGGACAGGCCGGACTCAGTAGCACCATCATTGAAAGTGAGGGCATCGCCTCTCAGGCATCCGGATACGCCGCCGGCGGCCTCAACCCCCTCACCGGCAACGGCATCCCCGGCCCTCTGGCCGATTTCGCCTGGGAATCCTTTCACCTCCACAAGGGCCTTTACCCCGAGCTGAAGACGCTGACCGAAATCGACTACCAGCTTCGCCGGACCTCTGAAATCATGCTGACCTTCGACGAGTCTGCCGTGCCTGAGTTGGACGAGATCGCAGAGAGGTTCACTGCCACCGAGGGATTCTCCGCCACAATGGCTGACGAATCCCAAGTGCACCAACTTGATCCGCGCATCAACGGCAATTTCGCTGGTTGCATATTCAAAAGCGGCAACTATTCCCTCGACAGTCAGGCTTTCACCCAGGCCCTCGCCGCAGCCGCTCAGCGCACAGGCACCACCCTGCGCCCCGGCACCGTCCGCGGTCTGGAAATCCGCAGCGATCAAGTCACCCAAGTGCTACTGGAGGACGGCGAGGTCCAATGCGGACAGGTCGTGCTGGCAATGGGCCCCTGGTCCCGCCGAGCCGAGAGCTGGCTCAATACCTACATCCCTGTCGACCCCCTCAAGGGAGAGATCCTCCGCATGCGACTGGCCGGAGACCCCTTGGAGCACGACGTGTCCGGCGGCGGCGCCAGCATCTACTCGAAGCCCGACGGCCTCGCGTGGTGCGGCACCACCGAAGACTGGCGCGGCTTTGACCGCCGGCCCCTGCCCGAAACCCGCGACCGCATCCTCGCCGGTATCAAGCGTATTCTGCCAGCCATAGCCGACGCCGAGCTGGTCATGCACACCGCCTGCCTGCGCCCCGTCACACCCGACTGGCTGCCCATCATCGGCCGGGCCGCCGGATACAACAACGCCTGGCTCGCCACCGGTGCAGGCAAGAAGGGCATCCTGCTCGCCCCTGCCTTCGGAAAAGCAGTAGCCGATCTCATCATCCAGGACGAAACGTCCCTTCCCATCGAAAACTTCGCCCCCGCCCGGTTCGCCGACTGGCACGGCAAGTAGTCGGGGAACACTCAAATGCCGCGAAACATAGTCATCACGGCTGGCCCCGCGACCCTCGACGCCGAACTCAGCGATAGCGCCACCGCCGAGGCAATCTGGAGCGCCCTGCCGATCTCCTGCCCAGGCAACACATGGGGCGATGAGATCTACTTCCGGATCCCTGTCGAGGCTGAGGGCGAAAATCTCAACGAGGTCGTTGAATTCGGAGACCTCGCCTTCTGGCCCCCCGGCAACGCCTTCTGCATGTTCTTCGGCCCCACCCCTGCCAGCCGCGGCGACGAGATACGTGCCGCCAGCGGAGTAGAGGTCGTGGGTAGAATCACCGGCGACCCTGCCCAACTCCGTCAAGTCCCGTCGGGCGCCACGGTCACCATCGCTCAGGCCTGCAGCACCGCCCTCATCGGTCATTAAGAATAGGAGAACCTCCTTGTCTCTCGGATGGGGAATCATTGGCATAGGCTCCCACGCCGACCTAAAAATCGCCCCGGCCATGAAGCTGGCCGATGACGCCCAACTCGTTGCCGTTTATAGCCGCGACCAGGCTCGGGCCGACGCCTTTGCCGAAAAGTACGGCGCCGCGGCCGCCTGCAGCGACCTCGACGCCCTCTTGGCCGACCCTCGCATAGACGCCGTCTTCGTCGCCTCCCCAAACTACCTGCACGCCCAGCAGACGATCCGCGCCGCCTCCGCCGGCAAGCACGTCCTCGCCGAAAAGCCTATGGCCACCACCGTCTCCGACGCCGCCGCCATGGTCGATGCCTGCCGCGATCACGGCGTCAAGCTGGGCATGGGCTTTGAGCTCCGCTTCCACCCGGCCCACCTGTGGGCACGCCAACTCATCGACGACCGCGCCATCGGCCGCATCCGCCTCGCCCACGGCCAGTGGGGACGCGGCAATCGCGGCGAGCCCGAGCACCTGCCCCGCAGCGGCCTCCGCCAATGGTGGGAGACCCCGGAGCTCATCGGCGACGCCTCCGTCCTGGTGGGTCTCGGCGTCCACGTCTTCGACCTGTTTCGTTTCCTCCTCCGGGAAGAGATCGTCGAGGTCGTAGCAATGACCGACGGCCAGACCACCCGGCAACCCCTCGAGCACATAGCCACCATAGCCCTCAGAATGGCCAGCGGCGTCATCGCCCAGGTCATGTGCGGCCGCATGCTCCCTGACACCCAGAACGACCTCGCCCTCTACGGCTCCGACGGGCGCATCGCCACCAAGGAGACCGTCTGGGAAGCCCGCCTCGGCAGCATGGAATTGGTCAGCGCCTCCGCCAACGAGATTGCATCCTACGAGTACAACTACCTAGCAAACTTCGTCGCCGAGCTGAACGACTTCCGCGACGCCCTGGAGCACGACCGCGATCCCGCCGCCACCGGCGACGACGGCCTCCACGCTGCCCAGATCACCGACGCCGCCATCGAATCGGCCAAGACTGGACGGATGGTAAAGCTGGAAACGAAAATCCACCGCCATTGAGCTCTCCCACAACCCAACATCACGGAGACCAACCATGACCACCACTCACAACGATACCGAAACCCAGGGCGCCCTTCGCGACGTCCGCGTCGTCGAGTTCGGCCAGTACATCCCCGGACCGCTGCTCGGCATGCTTCTCGCCGAGCAGGGCGCCGACGTAATCAAGGTCGAACGTCCCGGCGGCGACCCGGCCCGCACTGAGCCCGCCTTCGCCACTTGGAACCGCAGCAAGCGCTCCGTCGAGCTCGACCTCAAGTCCGCCGACGGCCTGGCGCAGGCCCAGGAGCTCATCAACTGGGCCGACGTCCTCATCGAGAACTTCCGACCCGGCGTCGCCGACCGCCTCGGCATCGGCTACGGGTCCACTGGCGGCAACACCGGCCTCGTCTACTGCTCCCTGCCTGGTTTCGGTGAGGACAGCCCCCATCGCAACGACCGCGGCTGGGAGACCATCGTCAGCGCGGCCACCGGCGCCCACCAGGGTGTCCCCGGTATGGACGAGCCCCTCTTCCTGCCCCTGCCCTCCGCCAGCAACTTCGCCGCCATCATCGGCTCTGTCTCCGTCGCCATGGCCCTCATCGCCCGCCAGCGCACCGGCAGGGGCCAGCGCATCGAGGTGCCTCTCCACAGCGCCATGTTCGCTGCCATGGGTCGCCATCTCTCCAACTTTCACGACATCAGTCCGCCCGACCTGTTCACCCTTCCCCGTAACGTCATGTCCCATCAGTACGAATGCGCCGATGGCCGCTACGTCCAGAACCATGGTATGTACCAGCGTTTCGCCAGCCAGTTCCTCCAGGCCGCCGGCCGCCCTGAGTGGATAGAGGATCTAGAGGACCTATACGGCGCCGATGTCAGCCCCGATACCATTGAGCTGTGGCGTGACCGGGTTACCAACCTGTTCCGGGAAAAGACCGCTAAGGAGTGGGAGGACGCCATCGCCGAGACCGGCGGCGCCTGCACCGTCTGCAAGACCGTCGACGAGTGGCTAGTCCATGAGCACGCCATCGCTGGTGGCATGGTTGTCGAGGTCGATGACGCCGAGCACGGAACGATGAAACAACCCGGCCCTCCAACTCGCCTCCGCGGTACTCCCGGCCCTGCTCCACGCCGCGCGCCAACACTCGGGGAACATACTCAGTCGGCTCTCGCAGAAATTCGGGCAGCGCCCCCCGGCCAGCGATTCGACAGCCGTGAGGAGATTCTGGCCGCACTCCAGGGCGTCCGCGTCCTTGACCTCTGCATCGTGCTCGCCGGTCCCACTTGCGGCCGCACTCTCGGCGAGTTCGGCGCCGACGTCATAAAGATCGACGACCCCAGCCGGCCCTACGACTACGGCGGCAATCTCGATGTCAACCGGGGCAAGCGCAGCATCCAGATCGACCTCAAGAAGTCCGAGGGCAGAGACGTTTTCCGGAAGCTCCTCGAGACTGCAGACGTCGTAGTCGAAAACAACCGCAAGGGTGCCATGGCCCGTATGGGCATCGGCTACGATGAGGTCCGCAAACGCAAGCCCGACATCGTTTACGCCTCGACCAACGCTTTCGGCTACGACGGCCCCTGGGCCGAGCGCCCCGGCTGGGAGCAGCTCGCCCAGGCCACCACCGGCATTCAGGTCCGCCGAGGCGGCCGCGATGACGCCCCCCAGCTCCTGCCCTACCCCATGAACGATTACGGCACCGGACTGTTGGGGGCCTACTCCATTGCCCTCGCTCTCCACGAGCGAAACCGCACCGGCATGGGCCAGTCCGTCGACGGCGGCCTCGCCCTCACCGCCTGCCTGCTCCAGTCCCCATATTTCCTCGACTATGAGGGTTACCAGCGCAACGATCCCGAGGGCCTCGGTGTTCGCGGATTATCCGCCCTGTCCGGTCTGTACCAGGCCGACGACGGCTGGCTGTGCTTCCACTGCCCCAGCGACTCCGATTGGGCCGCTCTGACCTCCCTCCCGGAGTTCGCCCACCTCGCCTCCGACGAACGCTTCCGCAACGTCGGATCCAGGCTGACCAACGATAGTGCCCTGGCCGAGGCTCTCTCTGCGATATTTATCTCAGGTTCTCGCAAGGGCTGGATAGACACCCTCAACCAGGTGGGCATAAGCGCCATCGAGAACCTCGCCATCCCCGACTACCACGGCGACTCCAGCGTCCGTCAGGCCGGCCTCATCGTCGGCCGCAACCACCCAGGCATGGGAATGGCCGACCACCTCGGTGTCGTCGCCCAGCTCTCGGACACGCCCGCTCGCGTCGGCCGCCCCACCCCTCTCCTGGGCGCCGAGACCAACGACATCCTGGCCGAGGCCGGCTACACCCCCGCAGAAATCACTGCCCTGAAAGCCGCCGGAGCCGTAGTCCAGCACGGCGAATAGCCCCGCACGGTCGCAATCAGTGCACCGGGATATTCCTTTTGGCCGCACTCGAGAATCCGTTGGTGGTGAGCCTGTCGAACCACCAACGGATCCCTCCGGCCCTCTTTCCGCATCGCCCACACACCCCATCATTCCGGCTCTCGCCGGAATCCAGCCAACCACATTCCAGACACTCTGATGTTGGTACTCTTTGATTTTAGAATAGGCCACTGGTAGTCTAAACGCACCATTTTCTGGTATCGGACCTTGATGGAGAATAGTCAATATGGCAACCAGGCAATCAAGCGGAATCTGTGCCTATCAGGACTGTGAGCAGAGTATTGCGTCATGGTTCCAGTTGTGTCGGTCCCACAACGGGGCTAAAGAAAAAGGCGAAATCGACGGGTGTCCAAGTTGCGGACAATTTAAGGACTCAAGCTACCCGCTTTGTCGCGACTGCAATGCTGCGAACAAGAATCAAAGCAACAGTCGCTCAGGGAAGTACGAGCCGGAATACAATCCCAAATGGGAAGCTGCGGACGATGAAGGTGATGTATTTTTCATATACATCCTGAAACTTGATGGTGGAAAGTTCTATGCGGGGCATACGCGTGAGCTCAGGGAGCGTATGAGCGAACACCGCGACGGGAAAACTAGGAGCACTAAGGGAAAGAATCCGCTCCTCGTCTGGTTTGAAGTCGTCGACACTCGTGAAGAGGCTGCTGACGGCGAGGCTTATTTCAAGGAGCTCATCGACAAGAATGAGCGTGAAGTGCGTCGCAGGATTAGGGAGTTTCAAGACCTGATAAGGGAAGTGCATTTGGAATCGAACCAAAACGATCCGCCGCCACAAACCAGTGACAGCGCAAGTAAGGCTCGGTACCGCCCACGGGGGTATGGCTATCGCCGTCAAATAGCAAAGTAGCTGGCAACCATAGTTACTACAGGTTATTCGGTTTGCCCTGAACTTATCGAAGGGACGAATCATTTGCGGACTCCCCTCCGTCCGAGCAGCCCGTCATTCACGCGCCTGCGGGAATCCAAACCCCCGTCTACCCTCGCACTCGGAACCGAAGGAGGCACTGCCACTCCCATCTCCACCGCCATTCAGACCAATTTTGTGTCCCGAGAAATAAAACTCGATTGCCCTGGTCGACTATCCCCCCTGTTTGCCATCCTTTGGAGCCTGGCGTACAATTGTTCTATGTTTCCAATCCGGCATCACATAGGCTCTTCCCGACTCACGGGGCCTACCACTGCTGCTAAACTCCCGCCCGGCAGCCCAGTGGGACAACATGGGACAGAATGGGAAGGATTTGAAAATTTCAGCCTGACGACACCTCAAATGCGGCAATTTAGCTTTGAATCCGGCATGCCGGCAGTGGGAAATGGGACAGAATGGGACAAAATGGGAATCGATGGGACAAATTTCGTCCTATTTATCCCAGCGATCTATCCGGCAACCGGGCCGCGATCTCCCGGTCCGGCACACGTAGCCCGGTTGGATTATCTGTTGCTAACGCCTCTGCGCAAAGAGCGATTGACCAGAAAATAAAATGCCCCAAACTGGCAGCCAATTCTGCCCCGTGGTAAACTACCGCAATTCGGAGGTAAGGGGTATTTGCGTTGCTGCGTATCTACAACACCCTGACGAAGAGGGTAGAAGAGATCGAGCCCGCAGAGCCGGGCAAGCTGAGCATGTACACCTGTGGACCGACCGTCTACCGGGACGCCCACATCGGTAACCTCCGCACCTATATGATGGCCGACTGGATCCGCCGGGCTCTCATGCACCATGGTTTCCAGGTCCACCACGTCAAGAACATCACCGACGTCGGCCACATGCGCCAGGAGTTGGTGGAGACCGGCGGCGACAAGATGATCCTCGCCGCCCTCGCCGAAGGCAAGACCGTCCAGGAAATCGCTGATCTATACGCTGGCCGTTTCCACGTTGACGAAGCTCGCCTGAACATCATGGACGCCCACGTCTTCCCGTGGGCCAGCCAGCACATCCCGGAGATGCTCACCATCGTCGGGACGCTGATGGAAAACGGTCACGCTTACGAGCGGGGCGGCAACATCTACTTCGACGTCCCCAGCTTCACCGAATACGGCAAGCTTTCCCGGAACACCGGCGCCGACCTGCTCGAGGGTGTCCGCGCCGAGGCCGACCCCCTGAAGCGCGACCCCCGCGACTTCACCCTGTGGAAGGCAGCCGAGCCTGGCCGCGACGTCAAGTGGGACAGCCCTTGGGGCGAGGGATTCCCCGGATGGCACATCGAGTGCTCCGCCATGGCCTCCAAATACCTGGGCCAGTTCTTCGACATCCACACCGGCGGCGTCGACAACATATTCCCGCACCACGAGGACGAGATCGCACAGAGTGAGGCCGCCTTCGGCGAGCAGCACGTTCGCTACTGGGTCCACGCCCAGCACCTGTTGGCCGACGGCGCCAAGATGGCCAAGTCGTCCGGCAACGTGTTCCTGATCGAAGAGCTGATCGAACGCGGCTTTGACCCCCTTTCCTTCCGCTACCTGTGCATGACGGTCCTCTACCGGCACCGCATGAACTTCACCTTCACCTCTCTGAGAGCCGCCGAAAAGGCCCTGACTAACCTGCGCTCCCGCATCTGGCAGTGGAGCCTGGAGCCGGGTAGTAACGGCCACTCTGCCGAGGCCGACGAGTACCGTCGCCGTTTCTGGGAAGCCATTGACTCAGACCTCAACCTGCCGGGCGCCCTCGCTGTGACCTGGGAAATGGTTCGCTCCTCCCTACCAGGCCGCGCCAAGATGGCCCTGCTCCTTGAGTTTGACGAGATGTTCGGCCTCGACCTTCACACGGCCCCTGCTAGTAACAGCGTGAACGAGGAGATAGTGGCATCCCTGCGGGAACGTGAGGCTCTGAGAGAACAACACACGTGGGAGTCAGCCGACTCCCTCCGGTCTCGCCTGTCCTCCGACGGCTACGTTATCGAAGACGCGCCCGACGGCTCCCGAGCCCGTCCCAAGACTCCCTTGGAGCGCCGCCTGGATAGGTGGGATGCCGTGTCAGCCTCCCGGGAGGTGCCTTCTCGCCTTGACGAACCCGCCGAGTACGACTTCACCTTCATCCTCAACGCCTACGGTTACCCCGAGGACGTTCGCCGTTGCGTAGACGGCATGTTGCGCAACTCCGAGGGATACTCCGCCGAGATCATAGTCATCGATAGCGGCTCAACAGACGGCACCGGCGAGATGCTCGAGGAGATGCAGCGCGAGCACACTAAGCTGCGGGTGTTCCACTGCGACCACGTCATCGGCGACGCCGCCAGCAAGAACATCGGCATCAAACAGAGCCTCGGCAAGCACATCATCATCGTCGACGGCTCCGCTGAGATCGTGGGCGACATCCTCGGCACCGTGGCCGATAGGCTCAGCGACCCCTCCGTCGGCATATTCGGCCCCTACGGCTTGACCACCGATGACATGCAGCACTTCCACGAAGAAGTTGACGAGGGCGATGCCGATGCCATGCAAGCCTACTGCATGTCCTTCCGCCGAGAAGCCGTCAACGATGTGGGTCTGATGCGCGAGGTTTTCCGCTTCTACCGCAACCTCGACATCGACTACTGCTTTCAGTTCAAGGACAAGGGCTATCGCGTTCTCGCCGACTCCTCCCTGCCCATCGTGAGGCACGAGCACCGGCAGTGGACCGAGCTGGACGACAATCAGCGGGACGAGCTCTCTCGCAAAAACTTTGGCCGCTTCCTGAAGCGCTGGGGCAACCGACCCGACCTGCTGATCACCTCCGGCGCCAGGGGCTTCGGCGACGGATTCCATCGCTGATTCTGTGCCAGTTGTCCCGCACTGATCTCATACCCCGCTTGAGCTTTCGGAGCTGACCCGCTTTGCCTGAGCTGGCAGACAGGCTGCTTGCCGGAGAGCAGCGAGCGCTCTCCCGAGTCATATCCATGCTTGAGCGAGGCGACCCGTCCGCCGCCGACGTGATGCGGCAGATCGACTCCGCCACTGGGCGCGCCTACACCTTGGGGTTGACTGGTCCTCCCGGAGCGGGCAAGAGCACCATCGTCGACCAGCTCACCCGGCACCTGCGCGATCGGGACAAGCGGGTCGGCATCATCGCCGTTGATCCAACAAGCCCCTTCAGTGGCGGCGCCCTGCTGGGCGATCGCATCCGGATGCAGCGCCACTACCTCGACTCGGGCGTCTTCATCCGCAGCATTGCCACTCGTGGCCAGTCCGGGGGCATTCCACGCATCGTCAAGGGCGTCGCCCGCGCCCTCGATGCCGCCGGCTACGACGTAGTCATCGTTGAGACAGTCGGCGTCGGACAGACCGAGCTGGGGATCATGGGCGTCGCTGACACCGTCGCTGTGGCGCTGATACCCGAGGCAGGCGACGCCATCCAGGCCCTCAAGGCCGGCGTGATGGAGATAGCCGACCTCTACGTCGTCAACAAGGCCGACCGCCACGGCGCCGACCAGATGGCCGCGTCGGTTACTGCCATGCTCCATATGTCCCTGACAACCCCCGAATGGGTGCCGCCCGTTATGATGACCGCCGCCCTCACGGGGCAAGGTATCGAGCAACTCTGGGGCAAGCTCGAGGAGCACTTCGCTTACCTCAGCGACAGTGGCAATTTGAGCAAACGCCGTGGCGAACACCGAACCCAGGAGTTCCTCGAGGTAGTCGAGGAGGAGTTGGTCCGCCGCCTGCGCCGCCTTGTTCAGACCGATCCAGGCCTGCTTTCGGTTCTTGACCAGGTCGCGGTGAAAAACGCCGAACCCTACTCCGCCGCCCTCGAATTCTTGGGCTCGTCCTCCCTCAACCCGGACGCCTTAACGGCACGGCATGGTTAGTCCATTCGTCCCCCTTCGGCCGCTCTGGCGATCCGGAGACACGCCCGTATCCACTCCTATCTGGATATTCTATATTGCGGTATAATGTGGTATCGTCGCGAATTGCATTTAGGAGTTGGATTACCTGCCCATGCCGTGCAGCGGCAGGGCAAAAGGGAGGTGAAAACGATGGACTTGCAGATTCAGGGGCGGAACATTGATATCACGCGGTCGATGAAGGAGCACGTGGCCGCCAAGCTCTCCTCCCTGGACCGGCACCTTCCCGCCATCGCCCGGGCTGAGGTCGAAATGGCCTCAGAGTCCACCCGCTCCCAGCAGGACCGGGTTGTGGTGCAGGTGTCGCTCAAGGTCGGTGGAGACCTCCTCAGGGCCCAGCGCCGCGCCGGCAGCGCAAGAGCCGCCGTGAACGCCACCGTAGACGCCCTCGATCGTCAGCTCGACCGCTGGAAGGCCCACACCTACCGCAGCGAACGCCAGTCCCGATACGCGCCCGATGCAGACCAGGTCGTGGAAGCCTTAGCAGCCGAGGATCTGCCGCCGCCCAACGACGATATGGCGGTGTTGGACCCCACCGGCGACCTCGTGCGAATCAAGCGGTTCGACATGGAGCCTATGTCCGTTGAGAACGCAGCCCTCCAGATGCAGTACCTCGACCACAGCTTTTACATGTTCCTCGACGAGGAGACCAGCCGCTACAGCGTTCTTTACCTCCGCGCCGACAACAACTACGGCCTCATCCAACCCAACGACCGGTAACCGGGGCCGAAGGCGCCAAATACCGGCCAATCAGGCTCCTGGAAACGCAGGAGCACTAATAAAACAGGCAGGCGTTCAGCCTGCCTGTTCTATTAGTACCTCGTGATTCAGTTCTCGCGAACCTTGGTCAGAACTCCCTACCCCGCACCGTTCTGCCGGTCGTCGTTCCCGTTGCCGCTGCTGTTCCCACCCATGGACATGAAGTTGCCCAACATGGACGTGAACTCCATCGGGAATATCCACTTGGTGGACGGGGATTCGCCCAGCGACTTAAGAGTGTCAAAATACTGCAGGCTCATGGTCCGACCGTCTGCCTGGTTGGCCACCGCGTTGATCCGCTCCAAAGCCTCGCTGAACCCCATCGCCCGGAGTACTGCGGCCTGCTGATCGCCTTCAGCCTGCAGAATGTCAGCCTGCCGCTCACCCTCTGCTTTCAAGATGGCCGACTGCTTTTCGCCCTCGGCACGGTTGATTGCGGATTGGCGGGCGCCTTCGGACTCTGTGATATCCGCCGTCTTGATCGCCTCCGCGGACTTTTCCCGCTCCATCGCGGCCTTCACGCCGGGCGGTGGGTCTATCTCGTTGATCTCTACCTGCGAGACCTTTACGCCCCAACGTTCCGTGACCTCGTCCATCCTCACCTGCAGCTGGTCACGGATCCTCTCGCGTTCGGTCAGCGCGTCCGCCAGCGTAGTCGAGCCGATCACGGCTCGGAGAGTTGCGAAGGCCAGATTGATTACCGCCAACTCAAAGTTCTGCACCTCCAGCACCGCGCGATCAGCCATGTTCTCCATAATCCGGTAGTAGATGACGAAGTCCATGTCCACCACGACGTTATCAGCGGTGATGTACTTCTGGGTCGGTACCCGCAACACCCGCTCCCGCAGGTCCACCTTGGTACCATGAAAAACAAAGGGGATCAAGAAATGAAGCCCGGAACCCTTGGTCCCAACAAAGGTCCCGAAGCGCTGCACCACCATTCGTTGGTATTGCTGCACCATTATGAGGCCAGCCGACATAACACCCTCCCTGGTTTGCCCAGTTATCCTGTTCCTGTGTATTACGTTTCAGCTATTCCGTCGGATCCTGCCGGGCAACTGTCAACACCAGCCCGTCGATCGACACTACTCTGACCTGTTCACCAGCTGAAATGTGGCTTCCATCGGCGCTGACCGCGGTCCAAGTGTCGTTGGCAACCTGAACCGATCCCCTCGGCTCCATTGGAATGGTGACGGAACCAGTCTGACCCACGATAGAATCACTCAGATCGGCTCGTCGCCCATGGCGAGACTTAACTGCCTCGCGGGCCAAGTATATCACGCACCCCCCGGTGCCCACGGCGACCACGGCGATAAGCCACCGGTTCACGCCTACGTGCGGCAACGTCGGAGATGCGTCGCCGAACTGTGCAAACAGCAATAACCCGCCCAAAACCAAGCACACGGCGGAGGCAACCCCCAGGAAGCCGAACCCGACTACAGCTACCTCTGCTCCAGCCAGCACGATCGCCAGCAGGATGAGAGCCACCCCGGCCCAGTTGACCGGCATATTGCCCAAGGCAACGAACCCCAGGATCAGGCAGATGCCTCCCACAACAACCGGCACAATAAGCCCTGGGTTAAACAGCTCGATGACTATCCCCAGCCCGCCGATGCTTAAAAGTAGGAATGACACGTTCGGGTCCGCCAGGAACTCCAGCAGCGTTTCCAGGAAATTCTTCTCGAGTTCCACGGTGCCTAAATCAGCTGTATCCAGGATAACCTCGCCGCCCGCGATCTGGGCCCTCAGCCCGTCAAGCTGAATCAGAAGACCGTCTATGTCCTCGGCAATGAAGTCCACGACGTTGCCGTCAACCGCTTCACGGGCGCTGTACGACGCCGCATTGCGAACCGTGTCCTCCAGTAATTCCGCGTTGCGACCCCGCTCTTGGGCGATGCTGCGAATGAGGGCGGCAGCGTCGTTCTCAACCTTGCTGGCCAGCGTCTCGTCGAGGTCCTGTCCGGTGGCCGACACCGGGGTGGCCGCACCGATGTTGGATCCGGGTGCCATGACCGCAAAGTTGGCCGCAGCGGTAATGAACGTACCTGCCGATCCTGCCCGCGCTCCCCTTGGCGAGACATATACCGCCGTGGGTATCGGGGATGCCAGCAGCAGCTCGACGATGTTGCGCGTCGAATCCAGCAGTCCCCCTGGAGTATCGAGCCGAATGATCAGCAGTGTGGCTGCATTCTCCTGCGCCTCGGTGATTGCCCGCTCAATATATCGTTCCTTCACCGGATTGATCACCCCGTCGACCGTGATTACCAGCGCGTGCGGACCAGAGGCCCCTTGCGCCGACACCTGCCCAACCAGCGGGCCAGCCAGTGCCAGCAACACCGCGAGAGCAGAGCAGACCAGTACCAAGTGGCGAAGGCGCCCTCGAATTGGCGATCTGCGTATTTGCGATGTTGGAGAGATCACTGTCTTTGTTGCATCTCAAAATCGGAGTTCATAATATAAATTATACGCGATTCGCGATAAGAGCCAACCCCAGCCACAACCTGGATGCAGGCCATCGTCAAGTTTTCTTGAAGATTGACCCATCTTTTATCGACTAAAATCTGATTGCATTCGAAGTTCGTATTAGTATCGGTAGGTTACGAAAGGAGGTACGGCGGATGCGGAAATCGAATTCATGGGCAGCGTTTTTCCTGGCGCTGGTCCTCCTGTTGGCTACCTTCACGGCATGTAACGGTTCCTCTCCTTCGGATTCTGAACCAACGGAGGTCCGAGAAGAGGTGACCCTGGCCCCCCAGTCTACAAATACCAGCGCGCCTACTACCGAAATTGCTATCTCTGTGGCTGCAGCCTCTCCCACGACTACGATTGAAAGCCTAACCGCCATTGCGGCGAACGGCGTTCCGTCTGGCAGCGAGACGCCCACTTCTGCACCAGCCGGGGATAGCGAGCAATTTACTTTATCCGATGCTAACGCCAATCTAATGCTCGCGGCGTTCGAGAGTGTGCTAAGCGACATCTACGAGAGCGTCGTGCCCTCTGTGGTCTACGTACGAGTGCCCAATCCAGCCAGGTCCGCATTGCAGGGGATGCAGGGGGTCCCGGAGGAGTTGCTGTGGGGCGCCGGCTCAGGTTTTGTCTGGGACCATGAGGGACACATTGTGACCAACCACCACGTCGTCGAGGGCGTAGTGGGTCGCCCGGAAGAAGTGATTGTCATTTTTGCCGACTCTACTAAGGCAAAGGGAAAAGTGGTCGGTGGTGACCCCCATTCAGACTTGGCCGTAATCAAGTTGGAGAAAGGTGACTGGAACCTGCAGCCCGTGAACCTTGGCGACAGCAGTGAGGTAAAGGTAGGGCAGCTGACCGTGGCCATCGGAGCACCATTTGGCCAGGAATTTACAATGACGTCTGGTATTGTCAGCGGTGTGGGACGGAACATCAGCGGCCAGACTCAGTTCACCATACCGGAGGCGATCCAGACAGACTCGGCGATCAACCCGGGCAATTCCGGCGGACCTCTCATTGACCGGCACGGCCAGGTCATCGGAATCAACACCAGCATCATCAGCCGCTCGGGTAGTTTCTCCGGGGTCGGGATGGCGGTGCCCATAAACATCGCCAAGCGGGTTGTTCCCTCTCTCATTTCTGACGGAGAGTTTAACTACCCCTGGCTGGGCGTCAGCATCGCGACGGTCACTGATCTGTATCTCGATGAGCTTGGTTTACCCGACAATACTCGCGGAGCATTGATCATCGAAACGGTGGACAGCAGTCCGGCGGATAAGGCCGGTCTGAGAGGATCGGATTCCTCGGTGGAAATCGACGGAGCCCCTTATCCCGCTGGCGGAGACATAATCCTTGCGATTGGTCCCCACGCTGTTACTAATTCTACTGATCTTATCGCCCATCTCACTTACCATAACAGCCCAGGCGACACGATTACCTTAGCAGTATTGCGAGATGGACAGCGCGAAGAGTTGGAGGTTACTCTAGGCCAGCGACCCGCAACCCCGTAATATTGCAGGCACGACTGGATTGGCCGATTTGCCCAGCATCAGCGCCATCTATACGACAGCAGTAAAGTCCTTGGCCCTGGAGCCTCGCGACTCCGTGACCGTCGGCCCCTCCGGCATCGCCGAGGACCGCCGCTTCCACCTGATCGACTGCGGAGGGCGACTGCTGACCCAGAGACAACGCCCCAGGCTGGCCCTCGTGACCGCCGCATTCGACCCCTCTGCCGACCATCTATCGCTGACCTTCCCGGAAGGCGATGAAATCGCTGGTCCAGTGAAACTTGCGGAAGCCGTCCGCACCGCCATATGGGGGCGTCTCGTCCCTGGCCGAGTGGTGGCCGGCGAGTGGAGCGACAGGCTATCGGCTTTGTGCGGCGGACCCGTGCGGCTGGTCAAAACCGACGACGTTGGCCTTTCATTCGATGAATACCCTCTATCCCTCCTTTCGCAGGCATCTATCGATCTGATGGGACAACTCACCAACGGTGCCAAGAAATTTGAGGCCAGGCGCTTCCGACCGAATTTCGCTCTCGAAGGCTGCTCTCCCCACGAGGAGGATACATGGCTGGGCGGAATTGTGGCCATCGGCCCCGAGGTGCGCCTGCGGATTGTTGCACCAGACCCTCGCTGCGCCATCACCACCGTTGACCCTGACACCGGCCAGCGCGACTTCGATACACCTCGGTTCTTGCTCACCTACAGGCCTTCCAGCCGTGCGCCCTACTTCGGCGTGTATGCTGCTGTAGAAGCCCCTGGAACCGTAACCGTTGGCGACATCATTGAGGTCGTCACTCCGCCACCCTCCCGATAGGACCCCGTTTGCTTCACCCTCAGAATCATCCGCCCTGAAATAGCGAGTTTGACAGGTTAACACGCCTCTATCTACACTCTAACCCGGCGTGAAATTACCCAGCGGCCGCGAGGTTCAAGCCATGAAAGAAAACCGGGTTAAGCGAGTCATGCGGGAGGGCGGACTGGCCATTGTCAGTCACGTTGGATTCTCCGACCCCGCTGTCGTGGAAATTATTGCCGCCGCTGGCTTCGACGGTGCTTTTATCGACATGGAACACTCTGTGTTCGACATGGAAACCATTGGCGAAATGATCCGTGTCGCCGACCTCTGCGGCATTACGCCCATAGTTCGAGTCCCGGAGAACAATCCCAAGACTATCCTCCGCGTCCTTGACGCCGGTGCACAAGGGATCCAGGTCCCTCACATAGAGGGCGTCGAAGGCGCCAGGCGCGCCGTTGCCGCGGTCCGGTACCCGCCCGAGGGCGAACGGGGCGGCGCAGGAACCACCCGTGCCGCCGGCTATGGCTCAGTGCCGTGGACGGAGCACATGAAGACCTCCAACGAAGAGACCCTCCTCATAATCATGACCGAGGACCAGCGAGGATTGGACGAACTCGAAGAAATCGCCGCTCTCGATGGTGTCGATATAATCTCCTTGGGCCCCACCGACATTTCCACCGCCCTCGGGATGACTGACCCGAACGACCCTCGGCTGCGCCAGACATTCGTAGATCTCGCGGCCCGGATAAATTCCGTCGGGAAGGCCAAGGTTTACATCCCCGTCAATCACTCCTCGCTGCGAATGTCTCCCCGAGAGTTGCTGGACATGGGCGTTAACTACACGTCCGTAGCCCCCGCCCCGCCGACTATCGTACTCAACTCCTTGCGCGATTCAGCGGCCCGCATTCGCGAGGGATCGGCAAAAGCACCTGTGACCTAAATATGGTCCTTGGGATCACGTCGTTTCCTGGTACATCTGCACAATTCCACTAAATGGAGACCCAGGCATAGCTACTCAAAGACTTGCAACCAGAATTCCGACCGTCACCGCAAACCGGCAATTTGTCGAGGCGGCAGTTACGAAATCTTCCCGGAACTCGGATAGTAAAGAATACCTGCAGCTCCGCAGGCGGATGGCCGAACGAGGGCTGTTGGACCGCCAGTACCTCTACTACGCAATTAAGGTGTTTGGCTCTCTGGCGGCCTTGGGTGTGGGCGTTGGAGTGCTGATCGCTTTCGATCAGTTCTGGGTCCAAGTGCTTAACGCCGTATTCCTCGGCATGGTCTATGCCCACTTCGGCTTCATAGGACACGATTCAGGACACCGCCAGATTTTCCGTTCGGCCTTCAGGAACGACCTGGTAATGCTGCTGGCAGGCCTCGTAACGGGAATGACACCCAGCTGGTGGCAGGACAAGCACGGCGCTCACCACCGGAACCCCAATCAACTGGATCTTGATACTGATATCGAGGTCTCCGTGTTCGCGTTCACGGAGCAGCAGGCACTGGATACCAAATGGCCTTTCCGGCTGGCGGTAAGATACCAGGCCTTTCTCTTCTATCCGATCTTGCTGCTCACATCTCTTAGCCTTCTGGGAGGCGGCATCATATACCTGTTGCGGCGCGAGAGGGTGCGTTATCCCCTGGCTGAAGTTACGGCCGTGCTGGTTGGCATCGGGCTGTATTTGGGGATTCTCTTCCTTTTCCTGCCTCCTTGGCAGGCGGCCGTGTTCATCGTTATCCACAGGGCTCTTTCCGGCTTTTACATGGGTTCAGTCTTCGCCCCGAATCACAAGGGGATGCCTATCCTGGAGCCGGGAACCAAGCTGGACTTCCTTCGTCAGCAGGTTCTCACTTCTCGTGACGTGATTCCCAACCCGGTGATCGACTTTGCTTATGGCGGCCTGAATTGTCAGATTGAGCACCACTTGTTCCCCAACATGCCGCGCAACCAGTTGAGGAAGGCCCGCAAAGTGGTCAAGGACTTCTGTAGCGAACGAGGCATCCCTTACCACGAAACGGGCTTTTGGCGCTCCCAACAGGAAATTCTGGGATACTTGCACGAAGTGAGCGCCCCACTGCGTCGAAAGCCTGCTCGATCCTAGGGTAGCTTTCCGATTTGGGTGGTTGGCCTTTCTGCTGATCCGCAATCCCCGCTAAAGCGGGCTTCCCTAGCCGTATGCATATGCCGTCTAAGGGCCCTGCCCAGGGTCAAGAAGAGGGTTCAACCACCTGAAACGAATCCTGGGTGACCTGGCCCTACCTGCGGAGCTCTGCTGGCGGTCCCTGCGATTTCCCCGAGACAAGAAATCGCTACTGCTGCTGTTGCTGCACGAACCTGCGGTAGACTTCTTCTTCCGACAGCGGCGCCGAGTGGAACCAGGCTGCCTCGATGGTGGAATGTAACTCATCCAGAGTCGGCAGGACGCGGTCCATCAGCGAAATGACGTCTTCAGCAGTCTCGATTGGCGGCCCGCCCGAGTCCATCAATTCCACCGCCGTTCCCAGAACCTGCAGCACCTCCACAGGCGCAACGTGCGTCGCGTTGAACCTAGCCGCCACGAGGCAACCGCGAAGCGACGCGCTGCTGTCGCGTGTCAACAGCAGCTCGAGAGCCGTCTCGTCAGGCGCAACCTCCAAACCCCGAATGCTGGCAGCCATACGCAGGACTGTTTCGATTTCGTGCTGGCCCGCAGAGGCATCCTGGGCCGCCGCCCACCGGACGACACGGGCAATGGTCTGCGCCCGCTCCACCCACCGGCCCAGCCACACTAGGTTGTAGACCCGCGATTCAGTAATCCATCGGCTTGCGCCCTGCGCTATAGCCCTTGGGTCGGCCGAATTTGTCATCGGTCTCTCTCCGGTCTCTCTAACGGATAGCCAGGGCTGCCGGTCTCATTTCGAACTGTGTAGGCACTGTTCAGTAGGTCCAGTGCGTCCCTCAGCGTGGGTCGGGCGAAATCGAAGCGTACATCTGCGATGGCCGCGATATCCTTCGCTCCGCCCGTGGAGAGAAACGAACCGGTAACCGGCGAAACGTCGGTGTAGTCTCGCCCTACTCCGAATTTCACGTAATGACTCGGCGGAGGAAGCATTATTCCCCTGGTGGGATCCGCTCTCAGCCACCCCTGCTCAGGGTGAAAGAACTCCACCCAAGAATGGGTCTCGCCGGTCTGTCCGGTAATCAGGCCACTCGCATAGCGGCATGGCACTTGGAGCGCCCTTAACATGCCCAGGGAAAGATGGGTCTTGTCTTGGCACACACCCTCACTCGACGCCAATACCTGGTCAGCAGTAGTCCCGACCGAGGTCGTGCCACGCTTGTAAACAATATTCCGGTATACCCACTCAATTACCGCCTTCACTGTGACCAGCAGTTGGTGGTTCCCGGATGCAATGTCAGCAGCCGCTTCCCTCAGAGAATCCGGGTCTACCAGTGGCGACACACTCGTGAATTCGAAGCTCTCGGCCAGATCAGCCAGTTGGCTGATAGGTAGGTCAGCTACTGCCGGAGATTCAGTGGCGACACGCAGGTTCCCGCCCGCCGCAACTATGAAATTAGTGTGGGGTTCTACAACGCGTAACCGCCGGACCTGGTTGCCGAAACGGTCCTTGAAGTCGGCTCCCCGCCCGAATGGAATCGACCAGACCTCAGTTTGGGAATCAAACTGCCCTTCTCCGTATCGAGGAAAGATTCTGATCTGGTTGTCATTATGGATAACCGTATCGGAATACCCGTATCTGACCGCGTATATGAAAGATACGGTAACAGTTTCTATCGGACTACCCACGTTGGTTTGCATAGACCACCGGAGGAATTGTTCGTGATTCTGCTTCCTTTCTGGGCCACCCTCGTTAGCCCGCCAGGAAAAACCGAAACGGAACCATCACCGCTCTGCACCGCGAACACCCGCAGGTCGACGTGTTGAGGTTCCAAGGCTGGTATTTCCTTATTAAAGACCATGTGCTGGGAAAAATCCAACGTCTCCTGGGCTATGAACATTAGCGGGTTCTGCAGGATGTTGTTGGCTACCCGTGCTTTGTACCCCTCGCCCAGGTCAGGCATCACGTAAACTCCCAGCCCACCGTAGCCCTGCCGCGTCTTGATGACCAGATTCTCCAGGTTCTCAAGAATGTATCGGCGGCTGTCGGGCTCAGCCGGGTTATAGCTGCGGGCTTGTTCAAGGACGGGAGTCTGACCCAGATACTGCTCTATCATTTCCGGTACCGAGAGGAAGACTAGTTTGTCATCTGCGGTCCCAGTTCCAACTCCGTTAACCAGCACTACCTTGCCGTTAAGATAGGCTTCTCCGAGTCCGGGGACAAACAGATCCAGGTCTTCCACCCTTCGGTAGATCACGTCCACCCTCACATCGGCGTCAAGGGTGCGGGCATATACATAACCATCTGGGCCCACGTACAGATCGGGGCCTTCCACCAGTGGGATATCAAGGAAATCCGACAAGTATCTGTGCTCGAAAAAGGCCGACCCGTACTTGCCGTCTGTCAGCAGCACGCAAACCGGGTCCGGATTCTCCGTTAGCGACCTGAACATTCCCAAGTATGCCTCACGAATGTCATAAGGCAGAATATCGTAACCAGCGGCGAATTCAGGAAATAGTTCTGCGGTCATCGCCAATGACTTGAGTTGGTACGAAATTCCGGATGGAATTCTCAGGTTGTCTTCCAGCACTACATACCGCCCGTCTCCCATGTGTACCAGGTCTACTCCGTATATGTGGACGAAAACATCCTTTGGCGGGCGGAACCCCTGCACCTCAGGGTAGAAATGCTGGGAGGTGTAAATGACTTCGTCCGGCACTACATCCTGCCCATCGTTGTACAGTCCGACCAGGAAGTGGTTGATTGCCCGGATTCGCTGTTCTACCCCAGCCGCGATGGTTTCCCAGTGTCCGGGCGGAATTACCCGGGGCAGAAAGTCGGTGGGCATGTTCCGGTAATGACCTGGGTCTAAGTAAAAAGTAACCCCATCGAGATGAACCTGCCGCTGCGCATGATTCCATCGCTGCGCCAAACTCTCGAAGCCCATCGACAATACGGCTTCGTGAAGTCCGTTGTAGTGCGGGCGTAGTTGTCCCTCGGTGTCGTGCCACTCATTGTAAAACTTGAGCGCCGTCGATTCAGTGGCGACAGTCAAACTTATCACCTTCCCCAGTGGCAATATCGGAAAGTCCAAGTGCCTTCGACGAGAACACCTGAGATACTTCCCCATGTAGAATAAGAGCCAAATGTTACGGCGGAATTAACGCAAACCCGAGCGCCGCGGGAAACTGTGCTGGTATGCCCACGATTACTGGGTTGAGAGGAACGCCGGATAGATGAATGCCGTCCGGAGTCTCCTGATACAGAGCGCGATAGCAATGCGCTGGCTGACTTGGCCGAGCTCGTTCTTCCATGAGCTGGCCCACCAGTTGGCCTGTTACGCCGTGGGGCACAAGGTCCTTGAGGTGCGGTACATCATCAGAAATGACCCCAACAACGTCGCAGGATACGTGCGGCACGAGGGCCCGCCTGGCGTGGGGAAGGAGCTGCTGATCGGAATCGCTCCCCTCCTGATGGGACTGGCGATTTGGGCGTTCTACATTGCCCTCGCCATATTTCTGACAAGCGACAGGTCTCTGGGCCTTTCCGATACTCTCATACTGATAGCAGCGACGCTGGTCGCCGCCAACGCCGCCTATAGCGCGTTGCCCAGCCCTCAAGATATGAGCAACGTATTCCGGCAGCCCTTTTCCCTCCTGACCATACCCTGCTATCTCTTGGCGGGGCCAGTATGGATAATCAGTTACAACTACCGTTGCGTTTTGTGGGGCTGGACGCCATGGCATGCCATCGTAGTCGCCGGCACCGTTTACGCTTTGTATAGCGTGGTAGCTGCCAACCTCCTGCAGTTTCTTCTGCGGTTGCCTCTGCCGATTGGTCGAAACTGAAGAGGCCGCTCGTTTTCGAGCGGCCCCTCGCACTTGCGTCGCTACCTGCAGGCTACTTGATGCCGTATGTGATCTGCAGCCCTACGGATACCTCGACCTCCGAATCCGCGTCGAACGGCTTGAGTCCGGGAAACGGAGCCGGAAATTGACCTCCGCAGGTCGGGTGGGCCGGCGACCCAAATCCGTAGGCCACGGTCCCAACGGGGTATTCCACCGCTCCTGTCACGCCTCCGCGCTCCACGCCGAGGGCCTCGGACAGATCATCCGCCGCCCTTTCCGCGGCCGGAATGGCTTCCCGACGTGCCAGCGAGAGGGCACCTTCGCAGTTTTCTTCCGACAATGCATAAATGATACCGTAGGATTCCGAGCGCCGGATGACTTCCTCTACGGCGTCGATGATAGGTTGCTTTTGTTCACCCAGTTGGTCCAGTTCCACCTCTACCGAAATGGAGGTGGGACCATATGTGGCCACCACGGAGAACTCGATGTCTTCCTCGGACACCCCTAATTCGCCCAGGGCGTCCCGAATATCTTGGCGGTCGTCATCCGTCATCTGCTCGGGACCGGAAGGACCGTACCGTTGCTCCGGCACTATCACCACGTAGGCCTCATCTGCCGCCACGGTCACTGATCCCATGGCCGACACCGTCAGCCCTCCCTGTATAGGTACCGATTGGGGAGACAACCGTGAAGGCGAAGAATTGCCAAACAGAAGCGTCGAGGAGCCTGAGGATGAAGGGATCGCCGCCGACCACGACCCAATGACTCTCAGCGAACCATCACCTGACTCGTCCTGTTCCGGCGTCACCGACTTAGCGGCTCCTTCGGCACTCGTAGTCGAGAAAGGTGCAGCCGTCGGCTCCGGACTGGCCGAGGTCGCGGCAGTCTCCTCGGGCGCCGAATCAGATACATCCGACGTGGGCAAGGTCATCGGTCGCCCCGTCGGGGTTGACTCAGCCTCAGGAATATCAGTCAACGGAACAGGGTTGTCCCCGGCGCATGCCAAGGACAACCCCGCTGTTGCGAATACCACAAGGACTGCCAGCACCAGCCGGTAAGAGCCACCCATCGCGTTCACTTCCGCTCTGGATTCGATGCCACGGAGATCTGGTCTAGTCGGGATTCAGCTCCGCGAACCGAGGCATCACCTCATTGGCGAAGAGGTTCATGGACTTCTCCCAGTTCTGCTGGTTCTCGATGTTGTCGTAGATCAGGGTCAGCAGGGTTCCGAATCCTCCGCACATCTCGTACAGGCTGAGCAGCCGCTTCTCTACGGTGTCGGGCGAGCCGACCAGCCACACATGCTCCGCCATGTACTCCGGCGTCACTGCCTCGTCGGGCACGCTGGAATCATGCTTGATGACGTGGGTCAATCCGAAAGCGGAGAACAGCGGCAGCAGGTAGTCACCCCATACGCGCCCCAGCATGCCGTTGATCGCGCCGTCCATCGCCTCGTCGTCGGAGTCTGCCACCCACACGTCGCGGGTGATGCGCCAGTCGGATCGCTTGGGAATCCGGCCTCCACGCGCGGCGCCCTCGGCGATGGCGTCCCAGTGGCTGATAACGTAGTCGTGGTTGAAGGCCAGGCTCATGGGGATAAAGCCCCGCTCGCCGGCGATCTTGAGCGTTTCCGATCCTATGCTCACTGACGCCACGCCCACCGGCGGGTGCGGTTTCTGGTAGGGCTTGATGAAGAACTTGAGTGTGTCAAGCATTGGCTCCGGGTAGTTCACGTCCCAGAAGTCACCCTTGTATTCGAAGGGCTCATCGCTTTCCCAGAGCTTGAGGATGATGTCGATGGCCTCACGGGTCATACGCCGGTGTTGCCCGTTCATCCCGTCCACGTCAAACAGACGGTAGTCGGTGGGCAGGCCGCT
This sequence comes from Dehalococcoidia bacterium, assembly GCA_965215675.1. Lineage (GTDB taxonomy): Bacteria > Chloroflexota > Dehalococcoidia > Lucifugimonadales > UBA3495 > VXOI01. Next base: position 2,593,808 of record OZ244112.1, read on the forward strand.
GGATCCGATTCCAAACATGAAGCGCCCTTGGGCCATGTGATCCAGGTAGGCCACGCGGCAGGCCAGTTCGGCGGGATGGTGATAGGGCAGCAGATGCACACCTGTGCATAGCTTGATGTTCTTCGTGCGCATCAGAGCCTGCGCAATCATCAGATCTGGCGCCGGGATCGGCTCCCACGGCGAGGTGAAATGCTCGCCGATCCACGCCTCGGAGAACCCCAACTCATCGCCCAACTGCAGACAGTCCAAGTCCCACTGGTGAGCGGTGTACAGCTCCCGCTCCGGCGGATGCGAAGGCATCATAAACATTCCGTAATTCATCGGTCCTCCGTTCAGACTGTTTGTACTGGCCTTTTCTGCGAGTATGCCCAAAGCCGGGCCATTTGACGTCCGGAAAGGGGTACACACCCCTTCCCCTCAGCGGCTAATGTAACACGTACCATGCAGGTTGGGAATCGTCATACTTTGTCCCTGGCAGACCCTCGCGCCCACACCGATGGTCGCTTGCAACAGGTGTCCAACCGCCTTGGATATGGTCTTGAATCATGTTGTATCGTTTATTATGATAGAAACCGCTTTACATTATAGTTATTGAACGCACCATTCGGCGCCGGGTAAATCGGGCGTCGAAGTCCGCGGAGGCAGCCCGGTGTTGCAGATGGCGATAGCAGAACCGCACTCCGGCACTTACCAGTTATGAGGCCGCGCGGCGTCTTCTATGGCTGGTGGCTGACTGTTATTGCAGGCGTGGTTATGGCGCTGACATCGGTGCCGGTATTCCATGCCAATGCGGTGTGGGTGGTGGCGATCCAGTCCACATTTCCCGAGTGGTCCAGGTTTCAACTTAGCCTCGCGCTGACCATGACCCGTGTCGAGGGCGGGCTCTTTGGAGTTCTGGAAGGCTATCTGGCTGACCGCTTCGGGGCTCGGCGCATGGTGATGATCGGGTTGCTGGCCCTCTCGGCCGCCTTTGTCTTCTTTGCCTTCACTCAGACCTTCTGGTGGTTCCTCGCGGCGTTTATCCTGCTGTCCATGGGTCAAGGTCTGGGCGGTTGGGTGCCTCTTATGACGCTGATGAACCACTGGTTCGTCCGCCGCCGCGGCACTGCCATGGGCCTCGTAATGGTGGGCATGGGCATTGGCGCAATGACCATCGTGCCGGCCATCGCCTGGGCCATTGACCCGGAGGCGGGGCGGTTGAACTGGATTGGCTCCTTCTCTTGGGATGCGGTTACGCCGGAAGGAAGGCTGGGGTGGCGTAATACCGGACTGCTGGTAGCCGTAGTTGTCTTCGTCTGCGCTTTGATTTTGCCCCGGTTTATCTACAGCAGACCAGAAGACCGTGGCTTGAGCCCGGATGGCGACTCGGCTTCGTCGTCGCGCGCTTCGGGCGGACAGGCCGCAGTATCGGCAGCCGACGAAGAGGTGGGATTCACCGTAAGGCAGGCACTGCGGACTCAAGCTTTCTGGTTCATTTCCTTTGGACACGGCCTGGGGTCGATGATTATTCTTGCCATCATGTCCCAGCTTGGACTCCTGATGAAGGACTTGGGCTATGGTGTTCAGACCACCGCTTGGGTGGTAACGGTCTACACCGCGGTATCCATCGTGTTTCAGTTGTTCGGCGGCTACATCGGGGACCGGGTTCCCAAGAACGTGGCTTTGTTTGCCTTCACAGGATTGCAGGCCGGGGCCGTGGTCATTCTGGTTCTTGCGCCCTCTTTGGAGATGATTTTCCTCTTCGCTGTGTTGTTCGGCGCGGGGTTCGGTGGGAGAACTCCACTGACTACGGCCATCAGGGGGGAATATTTCGGACGCGCTTCCTTTGGAAAGATATTAGGAGTCTCCACCCTGCCGATGAACGCGATGCTGCTGATCGCCGGTCCGATGGCCGGATTTATGCGGGACAAGCTGGGCGACTACGATTTGGCCTTCCTTTCCCTGGCTGGACTGAACGCCATTGGCGCGTTGATGTTTCTGATTTCCCGGCGCCCCAGGCTCCCGTCCGCCCAGCCCGTTTCGGCCCCCGTGACCGCGCCTGCGGCAGGCGACTCCTAGAATGCCCCACGCCTCCACGCCCTTGTCGCCTGAACTCCAGTTCACTCCGACCGGATTCACCCCTGTGGACAATTCATGAGAGTTTCCCGTTCCCTTTCTCCACGGGGCTTGTTTTACGGATGGACTCTCGTCGGTGTGGCCGCCTTCGTAATGGTCATCGGCACGGTCCCGCTGTTCCAGGGCATGACCGCGTGGTTCGTCGTGTTGGAAAGCCACTTCGGCTGGTCACGCACGCAGCTCTCCATCGCCTTCTCGCTCAGCCGGGTGGAAGGCTCGATCATGGGCCCCATCAGTGGCTACCTCATCGACAAGCTGGGGTCGCGGCGAATGGTGCTCATCGGGTTGGTCGTGGCGGGCGGCGGATTCGTGATAATGAGCCAGATGCAGAACATTTGGCACTTCTACGTCGCGTTCATCGTTATGAGCATGGGCGTCGGTCTCGGCACCTGGATGCCGATGATGACGGTGCTAAACAACTGGTTCGTCCGCAACCGCTCCATTGCCATGGCCCTGTCAATGGAAGGGTTCCTGATCGGCGGTATGCTGCTGGTCCCGCTGCTTGCGTTTGCCATAGACCCAGACGTGCCCGGCCGCCCCGGCTGGCGGGTTACCGCCCTTGCCATCGGGATTTTCCTGGTCGTTGCGGCCTTCCCCGTCTCAAGGCTTATCCGAAATGCACCGGAAGCATTCGGCCTCTTTCCCGACGGGGAGCCTTCGGCCCGCCCTCGCCAGACCGGGACCTCCACGACCCCGGCGGCAAACGAGGAACCCGACTACACCTGGCAGGAAGCCGTAAGGACTAGGACCTTCTGGCTGATCACCATGGGCCACGCATGTTCGTCAATCGTCATCGTGACCATCACGGTGCATCTGGGCCCCATGCTTAGCGACAAGGGATTCTCTCTGCAGACCATCGGACTGGTTGTGGGTGCCTACACCGGTGTTGCCGCCGTGTTCACTCTCATAGGCGGATACGTGGGGGACCGCCTTCCCATCCGATGGGGGCTCTTCGGATTCTCCGCGATCCAGTCGGGCGCGGTGGTAGTGCTGATGACGGCCGACGACCTGTGGATGGCCTACATGTTCGCGGTCCTGATGGGAATAGGATTTGGCGGTCGCAACCCCCTGACCACCGCCATCCGCGGCGTTTACTTCGGACGCAAAGCCTTCGCCAGCATTACCGGGATGTCCATGATCCCCATGAACGTGATGTTGCTCGCGGCCCCTCTGTTTGCCGGGATAATGTTTGACGCCACCCAGAGCTATTTTGTTCCGATGGCCGCCATAGCGATCATCAGCCTGGCCGGTTCCACCCTGTTCCTGTTCCTCGGCACCCCCGAGGCCGTCGCTGAGACGCGACGACAGAAGGCCTCTCTCGCTGCACAGGCCAGCCAGGCAGATTAGCTTGATAACCCGTTTCTCGAACTGACCGGAGCACGCCGGTTGGCGTTTGATACCTTCCTCGGGATTCATCAGCCGATTGCCGGGCGTAGTTTGTATGGGCGCAGGTCAGATCTTCGACAACCTCGAGACCCTCCTGATCTTCAAGCTGTCCGCTTCGGTAGCGGCGCCGTTGCTGTTCGTGTTATTTCGATGGGCGGCGCGCAGGGCGATCAGCAATTACGCCAGAACGCACCGATTTGCGGCCAGCAGGATTGCATCCGCCCATCGGGCTGTCAGCGTTTTTGGTTTCCTGGCACTGTTGGGAGTGCTGGCGCTCGCTTGGAGCATCGACTTCCACAATTTCCTGGCTGCGACCGGGGCTGTCCTGGCAACCATCGGAATCGGCTTTGTCGCCAGCTGGTCCATCCTCAGTAACGTGACTGCCAGCTTTATCATGTTCTGGCGTTTTCCCATGCATGTGGGCGACAAAATCGGGCTGCTATCGGACAAGAATTTTATAGCGGAGGTGAAGGAGTTCACTCCCTTTTTCATCATTCTCGAGGATTCCGACGGCAACAAAGTGAGCCTCCCCAACTCGCTGACCATGCAAGAGATGTTCATCATCTATCGGAGCGACAACCCCCGAAGAAACGAACCGGCCTCAGACAAGGCCGGTTCCGGCTCCGGTCAGGGGAGTGGGGACGGATAGCCGACGCTTTTCTCCAGCAACTCCCTGATTTCCACAACGGTGGCAGCGATCCACTCGTCGGCCTTGGCAGCGGTGCGGGCGCGCCGCTCCCGTCCGAAGGCCTGGTCGTCGATATCTGGGTTCTCAGCGCGAATGTCGACCTCGATCTGGTGCATCTCCCTCTCGGCGACTGCCGGACGCTCGATCCAGTGGCAGATGTAATCATGGTCGCCGGTGTAGAAGACGGCCACCGGTATCGACATCCACTGTCCCTCTTTCAGGAACTCGTTCATGATGTCGTGGTGCGTGTCGCGTGGGAAGATGCGCATCTCCATGCCGGATGCCTCGCATATGCGCGCCAGAACCGGCATCCCGCGGATCACGTCGCCACACCAGTCCTCGCCCAGCACCAGCATCTTCTTGGGGCCATTCTCCCGCGACACCAGGTCCTTCAGGGCCCGCACGTCCTCATCTGAGAGAATGGATGCCTCATAGAAACCCTCAAAACGCGCCTTGTTTACCTTGATCTCGTTCATGTAGGCCAGGTAGTCGAAGCCCTGTGAATACCTCTCCGGGGTTACTACGCTAGTCTCTCTCGCCATATTGCCCCCGTCAGCGTCAGTTTAGTATCTCGCCGGGTACACTCGGAGCGGGCACACGGCCCGTCAGCCGATTTCTCAACCAGTCATTCCCTTGTAGCCCACCTCCACCTTGCCGTCAGGGTACAGGATGATGGGCACGGCATCTCCGTAGTCCAGCGCCTCCTCCAATGTGTCCTGGCTCTGGTCTACCCGTCTTTCCTCGTACTCAATTCCCTCTCGTTTCCACGCGCCGCGCAGAGCATCGCAGGCAGGTCAAACTGTAAGGGTGTACACGATAGGTATGTCGGCCATCGGGTCCTCCTTTGCCTTGGGCGACCTTTCGGATGGACGCCATTGCAAGCCAATTCTACAACGGTGCATTCGGGTTAGCCAACCGCAAGCCCGTTTGCCGCTGTCAGAGGCCGCAGTCTATAATTATGCCATCGTACGCCCGCTCCAGCGGTTCGACGAGCCATAAATTCTGCCGCCCGGCACTGCCGCGCCCTGAATAGCCGGCCCCGGGTATGGAGGGACAATGTTCACCCTGTTCGTTACTGTCAAGATCAAGGAAGGCCGTCGCGACGAGTTCATCGCGGCCACCAAGGGCGATGCCGAGGGATCCAACACCAAGGAGCCCGGCTGCATGAGGTTCGACGTTCTGGCAGACAACAACGACCCAAACACCTTTTACCTTTATGAGGTCTACGAAAACCGCGACGCGTGGGAGACTGCCCACCGCGGCATGCCCCACTACACTGCCTGGCGCGAGGCTGTCGGCGACTTCTTTGACGGCGACCTCCAGCGCGTCGAGGCCACCACGGTGTTCCGCCGCGAGGACTTCGCCTAGTATTCGGCCAATCTGGCATTGTCAGTTAGTACGTGAGCCCAGACAGGATGCTACCTTGGGGATAGACGAAGGGTTGTGGGATGTGAGGTGGTCATGGTGCAGGAGAAGTACGGAGTCCGGCTGGCAACACAGGAAAAGGGACGGCTCAGGAAGATGATCAGGGCTGGGAGGAGTTCCGCACAGGCGATTACCCGGGCCCGCATCCTGATCAAGATAGATGAGGGCTGGACCGCCCCCCAGGTGGCCACCGCACTGGACGTGTCGGAGCGGACCGTGTTCCGCACCAAGCGGCGGTATGCCGAGGAAGGACTGGACGAGGTGCTGAGGCACCATAACCAGGTCAACCGGCCCAGAAAGGTGGATGAAAGGGTGGAGGCCCACCTGATAGCCTTGGCCTGCAGCCCGGTGCCCGACGGTCATGACCACTGGACCATGCGGGCCCTGGCGGGCAAGGTGGTGGAGTTGGGATTGGTGGAGTCTTTATCTCCCGAGACGGTCCGCCTGCGGCTAAAAAAACACGCTCAAGCCGTGGCTCAAGAAACAATGGTGCATCCCCAAGGTAGGTGGAGAGTTCGTGGCGGCCATGGAGGACGTGCTGGATCTCTACGCCGAGCCCTACGATCCGCAGAGGCCGGTGGTCTGCTTTGACGAGACCTCCACCCAGTTGCTGGCCGACGTGAGGGAACCGCTGCCGGCAAAGCCTGGGAGGCCGAGGCGTGAGGACTACGAATACCAGCGGGGAGGGACGCGCAACCTGTTCCTCACCTGTGAGCCTCGCCGGGGCTGGCGCCACGTGGCGATAACCCGGCAACGCACCATGCAGGACTTCGCTCAGCAGATGCGGTGGCTGGTGGATGAGGCCTACCCCGATGTCCCGGTGATTCGGCTGGTTCTCGACAATCTGAACACGCATCGGATGGCCTCGCTTTACGAGACTTTCCCGGCGGCCGAGGCCCGGCGCATCGCCAAGCGGCTGGAGTTCCACCACACTCCCAAGCACGGAAGCTGGCTGAATATGGCGGAGATCGAGTTCAGCGTGCTGGCCCGGGCCTGCCTGCGCGGACGCAACGGAGATGAGGACAGCCTGGAAAGAGCCGTCAGCGCCTGCGTGTCAGAGCGGAACGCGATAGGAGCTGCCATTAACTGGCGGTTCACTGCCCAAGACGCCAGACGCAAACTCCATCGCCTCTATCCCTGCCAATCCTGATTTGGTTCAGTACTAGCCTACGGGGCTGATCCACCATTGGACAACGAGGAGTCCCCGCCCAATCGGAGCGGGGACTTTCTTTTTGCGATTTGCATAGCTTCAGGTTTACTCTTGTCGCTGGAGTACCCTGCGGAAAGCCTCCACGAACGTGTCAACCTCCGCCTCGCCCACGACCGTTGACACCGCACCCACCAGGTTTGGTGCCATCAGGATGCCCTCGTTCAGCAGTCCCAGGAACACGTTGTGGCGGAATGCGGAGTCGGCCCTAGCGAGGTCCCGGTAACCAACCAGCGTGTCGTCCTGGAAGTGGATGCCGAACAGCGATCCCAGCCCGGTAACCTGCACCGGCACCTCCAGTTCCTGCCCGACTTCGCGCAGGCCGTGCCTGAGGTATTCGGTCAGCTCCGCCAGCCGCCGGTAGACCTCGGGAGTCAACTGCTCCAACGTCACGGCGCCCGCCAGCATGGTCGCGGGGTTGGCGTTGAATGTCCCGGCGTGCGCCACCCTTGGGCCGGACGTGGGGTCATACAGCTCCATAATGTCCTCGCGACCTCCGAAAGCTCCCACGGCGAATCCACCGCCAATAATCTTGCCCAGTGAGGTCATATCCGGCGTAATCCCGTAGTATTCCTGCGACCCGCCCGGCGCTATCCGGAAGCTGATCACCTCGTCAAAGATCAGCACCACACCGTTCTCGGTGGCAAAGTCCCTGAGCATCCCCAAAAACTCGTGGGTTGCGGGCAGCATCCCCACCGACCCCAGCATCGGCTCGACGATGATCGCCGCCAGGTCGTTCTTGTGCTTCTCCAGAATCTCTCGGGCCGGTCCCGTCTCGTTGAATGGAATCACCACCACCGAGTCCAGCACCCCGTCGGCCAGCCCCTCTGTCGCCGCCATGGCGTCGGGATGCAGCCTCTCTCCAGCCTTGCTGGGGTCGACCCGCACGCTGACGCTCACCACGTCGTGGCTGCCGTGGTAGCCGCCTTCCGCCTTGGCGATCTGGCTACGGCCGGTGAACGCCCGCGCCGCGCGGATGGTGTTCAGCGTGGCCTCTGTGCCAGAGTTGGTGAACCGTACCAGGTCAAAGCTCGGAATCCGCTCGCACAGCAACTTGGCCAACCGCACCTGCTGGCGGTTCGGCGCGTTGTAAACGACGCCCTGCTCCAGTTGCCCTCGAACCGCGTCCACCACCGGCTCTGGGGCGTGCCCGAGAATCAGAGTGGTCATGGTACCGATGAAATCCAGCCGGTCGGTGCCGTCGGCGTCCACCACATGAGCACCCTTGGCCCCCTCCACAAAGATGGGGTACGGAGGCCAGAAGATCGAGTTCCGGCTGTCCCCGCCAGGGAGGTACTGCTTCGCCTCCTCCCACGCCGCCTTCGACTTGGGGGTCAATTCGATGTAGCGGTCCCGTTCATTGCTCATGGAACTTCCTCCGGCAGTGGAAATAACAACATCCTAAAGTCAGGCCGCCGCGGGGACGGCGGGGGCAGGAAAATAGATGCGGCGCAGCGAGGGGCTTCCGAAGCTCAACATCACGGCGCCCAGGAACACCAGCCCGCCTACAAACATCACCGCCGGTGCGGTGAACACATCGGCGATGGCTGCGCCGATCATGTTGGTGATTGCCATGCTGCCGCCCACGTGCACAGAATAGACCCCCGCAACCCGGCCACGTACCGAGTCGTCGGTCAGCGATTGGATCACCGTATGGCTGATTGTCATAAAGCCTGCCTGTGTCGCACCGATCAGTACCGTGGCGAGAATGGATATCTCCCGCATAGTCGACAAAGCGAGCAGTATGGGAGCGACCCCGCTCAGCAGGCTGAAGAGCAGGAAGATCTTTCCTCTCGCCGACGGTCCGCGGACTCCCGCCAGGAATATCGACGTGACGAGCGCACCGGTCCCCACTCCGCCCATCAGGTAGCTGACGCCCACCGATCCGGCGCCCAGCTTGTCCTCAGAAATGGCCGGCAGGATCGACTCGTATGACATGGTAAAAGCGCAGTGGGCCACCGCTATGAGCACCATCGCCAGGAGGCGCGGACGGGTGTAAATATACTCAAACCCCGCACCGAAGTTGCTCCAGAAGCTCCGCGACGCATCAATCTCACCGGTGGACCGGGTCCGGACCCGGGAAACCTGCACGAACCCGATGAGGTAGAACACGCTGCAGAACCAGAAAGCGGCCTCCAGGTTGAAGAAGCTCAGCAACGGCAGGATGGCCAGCGGCCCCAGCAGCCTCGAGCCCTGTTGCGTGGCCTGGTTCAGGGCCAGCGCATTGAGCAGGTGCTCTCTCGGCACCAGGTTCGGGATCAGCGCCTGCGCCACCGTCATCTGCCCGGCGCGCAGCGTTCCATTCACCAGCGCCAACAGCATCAGCACCCACGGCCCCACCATCCCGTTCATCACCAGGAAGCCCAGCAGGATGTTGTGGGCCAGGTTGAGGGCGAATATCCACCGCAGCATGGTCTGGCGATCGAAACGGTCGGCCAGGTAACCAACGATGGGCGTCGAAAACACCCGCGGGAACATCGCCGCAAAGGTGATGATTCCTACCCACGTAGACTCCCCCGTCAACTCCCACGCCAGCCATCCCCGCGCCACGATCAACGCCCACGCCGCCGCACCGGAACAGGTTGTGGCGATCCACATGGTCCGGTAGTCGGCGTATTTCAGCCCAAGCAGGAAGCGGTCGCGAGTGGCGGCCAGGTAAGAGGTCAATGCGGCTCCCGGTGTCTGCGCCAGTTCCAACGGACAGACGCCGCATTATAACAGCGCACATTCGTCGAGACCGACGAGCAAGGGAGTGGGGCAGGGCTATCTCATTAGGCCAAGCAGTTTACATAGCCGCACAGGGAATCGAGAACGGCCATCCGCCAGAGAAAATCCTGCGGATGTGGAATGGGGGTTGTAATGGGACAGGGTTTTCCCATCCGAGTCCCATTTTGTCCCAAATTCACGCCTCGCCCTATCTGGAATTTCGCGAAATTGCCGGAAAATTGCGATTCCCGTCCCATTCTGTCCTACGCGGCGTTTCCGGCCGCTTCGCGGATGACGCCACGGCCCTCCGGCCACTGGAAACAGGCCTAGAACATTGTGGATAACAGCGGCCATACGAACATACAAAAGCATTATGGAGATATGGTACGGAGGAGTCACAAGGCTTGGCAAGGGGCAAATGTCATCAAAATAAACAAATGGGATTGCCCTTGGAAGTGGGGTAACTTGACGCCCCATCCCCACCTTCCTACAATCCCGATGCCCTGCAATCCCGACGCCACCCGGCGCCAACGAAACGCCGGACGCATCCAGAATAGGAACGCCGCTGCTATATGCCCCTTCAAATCCCTGACGAAGGCCGCCTACTCCCGCCCTACCGCGTGCTCGACCTGAGCGGTCCGGAGGCGGTGTTCTGCGGCAAGCTGCTTGCCGACTACGGCGCCGACGTGGTGCGCGTGGAGCCTCCCGGCGGTGACCCCTCTCGCTCCCGGGGCCCGTTCGTCGACGACAGGGAGGGGCCGGATCGCAGCCTGTACTTCCTTTTCTACAACACCAACAAGCGCTCCATTACCCTAGATCTCCAGTCCGAGCGCGGGAGCGACCTGTTCCGCCGCCTCGTCGCCCAGACCGATGTGGTCGTGGAGAGCTACCCCGTAGGCTACATGGACTCCCTGGGACTGAGCTACGAGGCCCTGAGGGTCATCAACCCCGGCGTCGTCGTGGCCTCCGTAACCCCCTTCGGCCAGACCGGCCCCTGGAAGGACTACAAATCCAACGACCTGATCGCCCTTGCATCCAGCGGATTCATGCAGATCACCGGCGAACCGGACGGCCCGCCGATGCGGCAGGGCAACGGCCAGTCCCACTTCCCCGGCGCGCAGTTTGCCGCCGCCTCCATCCTTGGCGCTCTCTACTACCGGGACTTCGGTGACGGCGAGGGCCAGCACATCGACGTATCGCTGCAGGAAGCTCTGATCACCTACTACACCGACGCCCACCCGGCGCTGGCCCACATGATGCTGGGCGACAACGTCACCCGTGTCGGCGCCACCTCCACCCTCGTCATTCCCCTCGGCGCCTACCCCAGCTCCGACGGCTGGATATCCGCGGGCATCATCACTCCCCGCGAGTGGGACAACTTATCCGAATGGATCTACGAGGTAACCGGCAACGAGGAAGTCCTGAACGAAGCCTACAAGGGCGGCAACCAGGACCGAGCGCCCTTCAACGACATAATCACCGCTCTCGTCATCGATTTCACCACCCGCTACACCAGCGAATACCTGTTCCACGAGGGCCAGCGCCGCAACCTGGTCTTCATCCCGGTCAACACGGTCTCAGACCTGCTGGCCGACCCGCAGCTTGAGGCCAGCAATTTCTGGTTCGGCATCGACCACCCGGAGGCCGGAACACTGCAGTATCCCCAGGGCGTGTTCGACAGCGAGCAAGTCTCGCCCGCCACCAATGCCGCTCCCAGCCTCGGGCAGGACAACGAGACCATCTACGCTGGCGAGCTGGGACTCTCCGCGGAAGAGATGTCATCGCTAAGGGATCAGGGGGTCATTTAGGTGATCGAAAACGGAAAGAAAGCCCTCCAGGGCGTGCGCGTGCTCGAGTTGGGCCCCTACGTCGCACTGCCGCTCACCGGCCGCATCCTGGCCTCCCTCGGCGCCGAGGTCATCAAAGTCGAGACCAACAAGGTACTCGACGAAATGGCCTTCATCCCCGCTTGGTCCCGCGGCGCCGGCCAGCCTGACTTCCAGCGCAACAAGAAGCGTGTTTCCATCGACGTCCGCACACCGGGAGGGCTGGAGGTGTTCCAGGAGCTGGTCAAGACCAGCGACGTTTTCATGACCAACTTCCGCCGCAACATCCTGGATCGCTGGGGCATCGACTTCCCGGCGGTCCGCGAGCTCCGACCTGACATAATCCTGATGTGGCAGACCGGGCTGGGTGGAATCGGCCCCTATTACACCTACAAGTCCTACGGCATCCTGGTCCAGCACATGGGCGGCGTCTCGCTGATGTCCGGCAATGAAGGCGATCCGCCCTCGGCCATCAACACGTCCTACTCCGACTACCACACCGGCGTGTTCCAGCCCTCGGCCATCATCGGCGCTCTCATGCGTCGCCGGTTGACTGGCGAACCCGCCACCATGGAGTCCTCGATATTCAAATCCGGCGCGATAACGGCGGGGCCATCTATCCTGGACTACCAAGCCAACGGCCGCCTGCCCGAACGCATCGCCAACCGCGGCACATACTGCGCTCCCCACGGCGTGTACCAGTGCCAGGGAGAGGACCGCTGGTGCGCCATTGCGGTGCAGAACGATGAGGAATGGGACGGTTTCCGCCGCGCCATCGGTAATCCCGACTGGTGCGACGAGCCCGACTTCGCCACCAATCAGGGAAGGCTGGCAAACCAGGACCGTCTAGACTCCCTGATTGGCGAGTGGACGGCCCAGCACACCGCCGACGACGCGATGACGGGTATGCAGGCAGAGGGCGTTCCCGCCAGCATCGTGTCGCAGGGCGATGACCTCTACGCCAGCGAACACCTGAAGGCCCGCGACTTCTACCGGCCCACGCCGTACTACGTCGCCGAGCGCGGCACCCCCGCCTGGGAGTGGGAGAAACGCGACAGCCTCTCCTGGACCACCCCGGCGCGCCTCTCCGAAACCCCCATGGAGTTCGGGCACTACAGTAACGTCGGCGAGGACAACGACTACGTATTCCGCGAAATCCTCGGCATGTCGGAGTCAGAGATTGAAAGACTCTCGGAGGATGGCTCGCTTTACTAGTTCCCACGAGGTATTGGCGCAAGGAATATAGAAAAGATGGTTGACTACAGCGGCTACCAGGACATCATCATCGAAAAGAATGACGGCATCGCCCTCCTGACGATGAACCGTCCCGAGGTGTTCAACGCCACCGGATTCACCCTGCACAACGAGTTGAGCCGCGTGTGGCTCGACCTCGGGCAGGACCCAGAGGTCCGTGTGGCGGTCATCACCGGCGCGGGCAACGCCTTCTCCGCCGGCGGCGACTTCGATATGATCGAGCAGTCCATCGGCAACGCCGAGGTGATCGCTGGCACGATGCAGGAGGCCCGCGACATCGTCCACAACATGATCAACCTCGACAAACCGGTCATATCCGCCATCAACGGCGTCGCCGTGGGCGCGGGCCTCGCCGTGGCACTGCTGGCCGACATCTCCATCGCTTCCGAGCGCGCCCGGTTCACCGACGGCCATGTGCGACTCGGAGTGGCTGCCGGAGACCACGCCGCCGCCATCTGGCCGCTGCTCATCGGCATGGCCAAGGCCAAATACTACCTGCTGACCTGCGAGTTCCTCGACGGCCCGGAGGCCGAACGACTGGGCTTGGTCAGCCTCTGCGTACCCCACGACGAGGTCATGGAACGCGCCATGACCGTTGCCCGCAAGCTGGCCGACGGCCCACAACTCGCCATCCGCTACACCAAGCGCTCCCTCAACCAGTGGCTCCGCATGGCCGAGCACACTGCCTTTGACTATTCGCTGGCGCTGGAGATGCTCAACTTCATGGGCCCCGATGTCCGCGAGGGCCTCGACTCAGTCCGCCAGAAGCGCGACCCGGAGTTCCCGTCGGCGCGTTAGCAGAGGCAAATTTCTTCCGAAAAAGTTTGTTTAAGCGATTCGGCCCTCACGAGAGCTATATAGCGTTGGTTGCGAACTACGACCCTTTATCACTGTCGTCACTGGATTGTACTTCGGTTTCTGATGAAGGGTGTGCTTGACGGTTCCTCTCCAAAGTACGGCTAATTATTTCGAACGCTTGTTTCCAGTCTTCTCTCGTTGATTGATTTCGGATTAAATTGGCCCTTGCGGCATCAGTAGCTGGTCGCCAGTTCTCAAAATTGAAGCCTTCAGGTGAATCGCCAGGTTCTGCATGTAATCCATGGGCTCTTAGGTTCCTCAGGACGTCTTGCTCAACTTCAGTATTGGGGGTATTTTGTCTTGACATCTGTCTAGATAATCGAAGGATCTCTTCTAAAATATCCCTATCTGTCCGAGATGGAGGAGCCTTCTCTTTTGTTTCTGGGATATTCGTGAATACACTCTCCAACTGTGGCCACCATTTTTCAAAGGCAGTCTCTATTCTCGTCGTTTCGAGTCTGTTCTCCTCAGACACTCCGTTAATTGATTGGATTACGTCCAAAGTCGAGTCTTTGTCCGCAGATGCGGCCTGAAATTGAGCGAGTGGCCCTTCCAACTGGGCTTGTGATACTCCGTAAAGATAGGGGACTACCCGTGAATTATCCATTGACTTAGAAAGTGCGCCGGCCTCGAATAACAACCAAGGTGCTTCCAGGTTTTCCGGTGTTAGACAAATCAGCCCAAATTGCGCTTCTTCCAGGTGACTTGCTAAGTCATTCGCCCATCTGGATCCTTTATCAATGTCTGACGCGGACATAAATGGAGTAACAGATTGAATGACGTTTGGTAACCAGTCACGTAGTGCTCCTGCGACTTTTCCGCTGCGGTCTCCAGACCAACTAATGAATACTTCCACAAGTTCTCCTTCGCTTGAACGGGTGATCAGTATCAGTTCCAAGCGCCATTGCGAACAATGCAGTTCCTTACATCAGGAAACCTTGACTCTGAATTTTACTCCCAATTTCCCCTCCGCCCGCTACGGCCGAGTCATCCACACCGCGAACGCCACTACCCACAGCACCAGCAGCAGGTTGATCCGCGCCGCCCACTGTACGAACAGGCGGCCCGGGCCGGTGGGTAGCGGCGAGTCCGACGCCCGCGCTGCATCCAGCCGGTCCATCATCCTGGGCCCCAGCCAGAAGTCGTGTACCAGGCTGAGGATGATCACGATAACGAAAACTCCCGTCTTCCTCTGCAGGTAATCCATAAAGTGCGAGACGCCGGTGAAGAACGTCTCCGGCCGGACGTTCCAGTACTCCCACGCTAGGTAGGCGCCCGAGCCCGCCAGGACCACCTTGGCCGCCCACGCAATTGGCACGAACTTCTCGGCTGCGCTCCGAAGCGTGTTGAACCCGACTCCAGCATCCCGCCTCGCCAGCGGCACCATCACCATTGCCAGGAACAGCATCCCTCCCAGCCACGTCATGGCGGATAAGACGTGAATTAAAACCAGGACCTGGTACATATCTGGAAACCCCTCACACCCTGGAAGCCGATAGTATTCGTCTACGCCGTAACGGCGAATAGCCGTGAGCCCATCCCCGCCGGGGGTATGGCTACGCCAGCCAGGGAATGTCCTCTTTCAGGTAGTGCGTCGCCCGGAATACCCGGTTGACTGGCTGGTCCTCCATGTCGACGTGGAAGTGCGGGTTGATGTACTCCCACACAACCTCCCCTTCCGGCGTTACCTGGAACATGCGCCCGAACTGGCCCTCGGTTATCAGCGTGTTTCCGTTGGGCAAGCGACGCGCTCCCGAGATGTAGGCGCTGAAGAAGTTGTATGCCGGGTTGTCGGTGTATTCCCACACGATTTCGTTGTTCGCCGGATTCACCTCAACGGCCCGTGAGAATGGCAGACCCGCGTCCCTGCGGTGGGAGCCATTGTCGAAGATCAGCACGTTGCCGTTGGGCAGCATGTTGGGGTCATGCTGCTGCGCCAGAGTCTCGTATCCTATTTCCCAGACGATCTCGCCGCTGGCCTTGTCCACGATCCCGACTGTGGAAATGTTGCGAAAGCTGAACAGCACCCTGTCGTCCCCAATGGGTGCAAGGGTGTTTCCGTGGCTCCACTCGTCCCGCCGGTCGTTAACTGTCAGGATGTGCCTTTCGACATCCAGGTGCTCGGCCGCATGCCACTCCCAGACCCGGTTGCCCTCGGCGTCGACCTCCACCAGCACGTCGGCCCACATCCCCTCCGGGGCCGAGTCGGGGACGCCGCCCTGCACCTTCTCAGCCAACGACGGGTCCATCAGCTCCACGGTCATGTAGATCACTCCGCCCGATTCGGTCCGCCGGTGGTCGTGGTGGTGGTCGGGGTCGCGGTGCTCCCACACCACGTTGCTGTGGCGGTCAACCTCGACCATCACACCGCCCTTGAACCGTTTCCAAGAAGGAAAGCGGTCCCATGTCTCATCCACCATCTTGCCGCCGTAGAACACATTGCCGTTGGGCAGCAGGTAGCCGTAAAGCCCCGGCGGGTAGGGCATCCTCCACTGGTGAGCGACATTCCCCTCCACGTCGATCAGGTACATATCGCCCCGGCTGGCCATCGGGGTATAAAGCACATAGCCCGGGCATGCCTTCGCCGGATCATACGCCGTCAACCCGGTCCGCCCCATCCGCCGCCGCGTCTGCTGGTCAACACTCGTCATCGCTTCACCTCACCGAACTCAGTGATGTCCCTCAAAAACTGTCCTGCCACATTTCTCAATGCGGACCGCTACCATAGTGTCACTGAAAGCGGAAATCCACACCCCTGTTGATTCAATGGAATTTTCGTAAGTCGAACCCTTGAATTCTCACAGCCGAGAATCCTTTCCCTTGCCGCAGCCGGACCGCCGCCAGTCAGGGTGCCGTTTACGTACCGCAAGCCATGCAACGCCGACCATAACCCCCGCCAACAGCAGGTCGGTCGAGTGTGGTGACACCCCACAACCGCCGCCTGCACCTCGCTCGGGACCGTTCCTTGCCGGGCTAACTCCTCCCTGAACCAGCGCCTCCCCCTGACCCAACTCGTCCAGGTCGGCACCAGCAGCGGACAGTGGCTTTGTCAGGCTGCAGAGGGTTACGGTTGAGCCATTATGCGAGTAAACGATGTATTCGACGCCTTCGTCGAAAGAAAATCCGCAGCTCGCTTCACCTCTGGGAGTCGTCAGTTGCACCGTCTGGTTGGCGGGTCCTTTCCACACGGTTGCGACCTTAAACTCGACAGTAGTCGGGTCCAAACTGCTCACCACATCACCGTCTCTCTCCAATTCGCGTACTGAGATGACCTTGCCCGCAAAAACCGCGGCAGACTCCGCCAATGCCTCCGAGGGCGTTCCCCGCGGGACACAGGAACAAGCGTGGCTCCGCTCCGGCCCAGTAAGAAACCAGAAGAGAATTGTCAGAGCGATCAGGACCAGACAACTGGTGGCCAAACCGGCTTTGGCACTCACTGGATTCCTCTTCGCGCAATGTACGCTTGACTGTGTTCTGGCATGGGATCGAGTCTCAATGATTCGGTGTTGTAACCGACACCGGAAGTTCATGCCCTCTCCCACCCTTCATCCCCAACAGGCTCCTCCCCGGGAAAACCGGAAGCGACAATCCACTGGAACTAAGAATTGCCGGGCAGGCATGAGGGCACGTTGCCACTACACCTCACGAAAAGAACGCCTCACCCTATCCCTACTGCGCCACGTACCCGCCGTCGACGGCCATGTTGTGGCCCGTGACGAAGCTGGCAGAGGGTGACGACAGCCACACTACCGCCGCAGCGATCTCCTCAGGCTCGCCCAGTCTTCCGATGGGATGCCTAGAGATCACCGTCTGCTCCATTGCCTCATACTGGTCGAACAACGGGCGCACCAGCGGAGTGTTGATGTACCCCGGGCACACGGAGTTCACCCGTATGCCGTCCTGCGCGTACTCAAGCGCCGCCGCCTTGGTCAGCCCAACAACACCGTGCTTGGCGGCCATATACGCCACCGAACCGGGTGTCGCGATCAGCCCCATGATAGATGCGGTGTTCACGATAGCGCCGCTGCCCTGTTTCAGCATATGCGGAATCTCCGCCTTCATCGAGAGCCACACGCCCTTCAGGTTGATGCGGATCACCCGGTCGAAGTCCTCCTCCTCGTAGTCCGCCGACCGCCGCCGCTCGCGCCCGCCGGAGATTCCCGCGTTGTTGAAGGCGCAGTCCAGGCTGCCGAAAGCCTCCACGGCCTGGTCGACCATCAGTTGCGTTCCGGACGCGTCCGACACATCGGCGTGGACCAGGATGGCCTGCCCGCCCGCCTCCACGATCATCTGCACCGTCTCCTCGCCGCCCTCCACGTTCATGTCCGCCACCACCACCCGCGCTCCCTCCCGCGCGTACGCCAGCGACGTGGCCCGTCCGATTCCCGAGCCGCCGCCGGTTACCAGCGCCGTCTTGCCGTCAAGCTGTCCAGCCATTTCGTTTCTCCTGTCTGTGGATCTGTGGAATTTGACGCAGATTATACCTGCCAGGACATCTCTGGCCACCTTCACTCGTACTTCCGCCGAGGACGATGATGGTAAAATCATGGTCAAATCCACACCCATGCCTGCAGGGGCCTGAGTTCGAGGTGAAACGATGCCGAATCCTGCCCCCAACATGACCGACTACGAGCACTCCTACCTCAACGACCGCATCGAAGTGCCGGAGTACTTCAACTTCGGCTTCGACGTCGTCGACAAGTGGGCCGAAGACCGCACCAAGCTGGCCCTGCTGTCCGTCGACCCCACTGGCGAGAAGGCCACGCACCACACCTTCTGGGAACTGAAAACCCTCACAAACCGTCTCGCCAACTCTCTCCGCGACCTGGGCATAAAGAAAGGCGACCGCGTCTTCATCATGCTCCCCCGCATCCCGGAGTGGTACGTGGCCATGGTCGCGCTGTTCAAGCTCGGGGCCCTTCCCATGCCTGCCACCACGCTGCTGACCCCCGGCGACATCGAATACCGCATCAACCGCGCCGAGGCGGTCATTGCCATCACCGACGGCGAGAATGCGGCCAAGGTCGAGCAGGCCGCCGGTGGCTGCGCCGGCCTGAAGTATCTCCTCGCCACTGGCGAAGACCGCCGCGGCTGGCTCTCCTACGAGCGCATGGTCGCCGACGGCTCATCGGCCCTCGAGGGCGTCGAGCCCACCCACAGCGACGACCCGCTGCTCATCTACTTCACCTCCGGCACCGTCGGTTATCCCAAGATGGTGCTGCACACCCAGGCCTCCTGCGCCATCGGCCACGTTCTAACCGCCAAGTACTGGCACGATCTGAAGCCCACCGACCTGCACTGGACCCTGTCCGACACCGGATGGGCCAAGGCCGCCTACGGCAAGCTCTTCGGCCAGTGGACCCTCGGCGCAACGGTGATGCAGCACGACGCCCGCGGCCGCTTCGACGCCCCCATGACCCTCCGCATGCTGGAGCGATACGGCGTGACCTCCTTCTGCGCTCCGCCCACCGCGTTCCGCATGATGGTGCTGGAAGACCTGAAGCAGTACGACCTGAGCGGCCTCCGACACTGCACCGGCGCCGGCGAGCCCCTGAACCCCGAGGTCATGAAGCAGTGGGAGGACGGCACAGGCCTCACCATCTACGACGGCTACGGCCAGACCGAGACGGTCCTGCTCGTCGGCAACTACCGCTGCATGCCCGTGCGCCCCGGCTCCATGGGCAAGCCCATCCCCGGCTTCACCATCGGCATCGTCGACGATGAAGGCAACGAGGTCCCCGTCGGCGAGGAGGGTCAGATTGCTGTTAAGGTCAAGCCAGAACGCCCCCTCGGCCTGTTCCAGGAGTACTGGCGCGACGATGAGGGCATGGAACGCTCATTCGTCGGCGACTGGTATCTCACCGGCGACAAGGCCTACAAGGACGAGGACGGCTACCACTGGTTCGTTGGCCGCGCCGACGACGTGATCATTTCCGCCGGCTACCGCATCGGCCCCTTCGAGGTCGAGAGCGCCCTCATCGAGCACCCGGCCGTCGCCGAGTCCGCCGTAGTCGCCAGCCCCGACGCGGTGCGCGGTGAGATCGTCAAGGCCTTCGTCATCCTCGCCCCTGACTACGTGCCCTCGGACGAACTCGTCCTGAGCATCCAAGACCATGTCCGCAGCACCACCGCGCCCTACAAGTACCCCCGCTCCGTAGAGTTCGTGACTGACCTGCCCAAGACCGTCAGCGGCAAGATCCGCCGCGTCGAGCTCCGCGAAATGGAGTTGGAGCGTTCCCGCGCATCCTGAGCTTGTAGACCTGACTCGCCCAACGAGGAGTACCCATGGACAGTTTCAGCGACCAGCTCCGCGCCGAAGCGGAGCCCATCTGGCGCGAGATCTTCGCCCACCCATTCCTGAAGGGAATCAAGGACGGCACCCTGCCCCTTGAGACCTTCCAGTACTACCTCGGGCAGGACTACATCTACCTCGAGGGTTTCGCCCGCTGCGTAGCCATCGCCCTCGCCAAGGCGCCCAACGCCGGTGTCCTCGAGGAAATGGCAAAACGCGTGATGACCCCCATCGAGCGCCCCCTGCACCACAAGCTGCTGGGAGCCGCCGGCCTCACGCTCGACGACGCCAAGGCCGCCGTCCCGTCTCCCACCAACGCGGGCTACGTGAACCATATGCTCTCCGTCGCCAACCGCGAGGGCCTTGGCCCCACAGCGGCGGCCATGCTCCCCTGTCCCTGGACCTACCACATGCTGCGAGAGGAGCTCGGCCAGTCCGAGCACCCGCTGTACGGCCAGTGGACCAGTTTCTACGTCTCCGGCCTCCTCGAGGACAGCGTCGAGGCATGGCGCAGCTTCGTCGACCGCCAGGCCGAACAGGCCGGCCCTGACGAGCTGGAGACCATGCGCCAGGCCTTCCTCACCAGCAGCCGCTACGAGTACATGTTCTGGGACGCCGCCCTCCGCCGCGAGGGCTGGCCCGTCTGACACCGCCCTGCGACCGTCAGTCCCGCGAAAGCGGGAATCTACTGAAGAGAGACCTTCCAATCACCGCCGACTAAAGCAAAGGAGACCCACCATGCCCAAAGCACCCATCAACGGCATCGAACTCTACTACGAGTCCCACGGCAGTGGCCCCGCCATCATCTTCGCCCACGGGCGCGGCGGCAACCATATGAGCTGGTGGCAGCAGGTCGCCCGGTTCTCCGGCGAGTTCCGCTGCATCACCTTCGACCACCGCGGCTGGGGCCGGTCCGTCGCTCCCTACGGCTCACCCCTGCGCGAGAATTTTGCCGCCGACATCATCGCTCTGGTCGATTACCTCGGCATCGAGGAGACCTTTCTCGTCGCCCAGTCCATGGGAGGCTTCAGTTGCCTCGAGTTCGCCCTCGCCCGTCCGGACCAGACGCTTGGCCTGGTGCTGGGCGACACCACCGGCGGCGTGGTCTCACCGGGGCTGCTGGCCGAGCTGGCCAAGACCAACCCGCCCGAAGGCGTGGCCCGCTCACTGGCCGCCAATTTCATCACCGGTCAGCCCGCCCTCACATTCCTCTACCAGCAGATCCAGGGCCTGAACCCCGAGCGGGGCGAGGACGGCGTGATCTCCGGCTTCCGTCTCGAGAACGGACGCAAGGAGGCCGACTTCATCGGCTGGCAGACCCCCACGATGCTGATCGTCGGCGACGAAGACGCCATCTTCCCGCCCAGCGTGATCACCGAGGCCCGGAAGATCATTCCCGGCTCCCGCATGGAGATCGTCAAAGACACAGCCCACTCCGCCCACTACGAGAAGGCCGACGAGTTCAACGCCCACCTCGCACCGTTCTTCGCCAACGCCCTTGCCGAGCAGACCGCGCCCACGCCAGCAGATTAGCAACGACAAAAGCGGCCAACACGAAGCACGTCCAGAGGGCTCCAGATTGTCCTTTATAGAAATGGCAGGGGCGGGTTTGAAACCCGCCCCTGCCATTTCGGCGTAAGACCCCCAAACCTTGCCCCCTCTTTGGGTCAGCGCCGACCGCATTAGCCAAGTTGTCAGCAGAAGGGGCTGGCAACTAAACTACTGTGAGTAAAATAGTGAATCGCTAAAATAGTGGAAACAGAAGAGATGAAAACTATCAGCGTCACCGTGGACGAGGACACACATCGGCAGCTGAGGATCATGGCCGCCGAGCAGGGTACCTCAGTCTCGGCAATGATCAGGGACCAGATGGTTCGCCTTCTGACCGACCTTGCTCAGGGAACCGTCGCTGAAACAGAACCCGAAAGACGCCGCCGCGAGCTGGACGAATTAATCAAGGAGTTCCAGGAGCAGGGTATCGGGATCTCCATGAAGGACAACCAGACCAGGGAGGAAATGTACCAGCACCGTGCGCCTCGCTGATTCCAACATCCTCCTTTACGCCATCAGCTCCGACCCGGCGGAGGCCGAGAAGCGCGCCAGAGCCGTCGAAATCCTGGGAGAGAACTCCTTGGCGCTCTCGGTCCAGGTCCTGCAGGAGTTCTACCACCAAGCGACCCGGCGGTCCCGCCCCAGCAGGCTGACCCACGACGAAGCCATGAGGTTCATAGACCGACTTTCAAGAGTGCCCGTCCAACCTGTCACAACCGAGGTCTTCCGGAGAGCGACGGACCTCTGCAACCGCTTCGGTATCTCTTATTGGGACGCCGCGATACTCGCGGCGGCGGACATTATCGGTTGCGAGAAAGTCTACTCCGAGGACCTGAACGACCAGCAGGACTACAGTGGAGTGAGGGTCGTCAACCCTTTCATCCAATAGCAGCCAAGAATTCCAGCCACGCCGTAGGGAAGGGTCCCTACTCTGGGCGCGACCAATAGATGTCGCGGCCCTGGGACCACGTTCCGTTACAGTTCTACACTAGCAGACGGACAATCGTTCCGTGATAACTCTATCGGGATACAATTCCATTCGGAAAGGTAGGCCGCCATAGTGAGCGGCTTTGAGCTATGGCTGGACAACTACGCTTGGCTACACCTATACAAGCTTGCGCGAAGCGATGGCGTCTCGACCGCCGAGATTGTCTATAAGCTAATCTGCCAGGCATACGAGGAAGTATTTAGGGAACAGCGTCTCCAGGCCGCTGAGAACCTGAATGGGATGAAAATTGAAGCCCCACCGGATCCTGCCTGTTGATGGCGACAACCCATGACGCCTGTGGCATTTGTCGACACCAACATCTCCGTGTTACGCCGCCGAACCGGACCAGCCGTGCCATTCTCTCCCGACCTTCCTGACGTCCGATTTCCTGACGCTCCCCCCTTGCCAAGCCTCATGACAACCCTCTACCATCGAATACAACGTGCCCAGATGCCCGCGCATCCAACCCATGACCGACAAATCGAGTCATCCCGCCCACTCAACCGAAGTAACGGAAACTACCGGAATTTACCGGAAAATTGAAAACCATTTCCTCGACCATTACTGAACCCTGAGAAGACTCCAGCTAGGGCAAAATGTCAGGGTATGGCAGGAAATGTCATTGATTTCCATACCCCTGACATTGAAATGGACTGGTTTGTACACCATTGCGTCCGTCCCCTGGGCGCAGGCGCCCGGTGAACGGCAGGGCCCAGAGCAAAACAGCCAATAAGCCAAATGGGACAGAATGGGGCGGGAAACAAGAAGTATTGTCCCGCTCGCCGTAGGTCAACCTCCGACCCCATCACCGGCCAACCCGGGTCTGCCTGCACACCCATCGAGGCGCCAATTGCCACCATCGGACACCGAGGGCTGTCGTTGACGCACATTGGCGGGCGATGATACGATTGCGGCTAATCTGAAATTGGAAATTGGTTCTTGCGGGAGCTTGGGCAAGCCAGGCTGAGAGGGCGGCATAAGGCGCCGCCGACCGTCTGTACCTGACCCGGCCGCTGCAGCGGAGCGCAAGTCTAGGGCAGAGCGGCGCAGGGACAAGACGTCATACCTGGTAACGCTCAATGGCCGCCCGGAATCATCCCGGCGGCTATTTATTTCCTCGCCCCAGAGCATTTAGGAGCAGGGTCGAAATGTCGGACGAACTGGTCATTGCGGGCAAGAAATTCAATTCGCGCCTCATCGTGGGCACCGGTCGCTACCGGACTATGGAAGACATGGTCGCCGCAGTAGAGGCCTCGGGCACCGAGATGATTACGGTGGCCATCCGCCGCCTCGACCTCGATGACCCCACTGCCAAGACCCTGCTCGATTTCATCGACTGGGGCAAGTACCAGATGCTCCCGAACACCGCCGGCTGCGCCACCGTCGAGGAGGCCATATTCGTCGCCCGCCTCGGCCGCGAGGTCGGTCAGACCAACTTCGTGAAGCTCGAAGTCATTCCAGACCACAAGTACCTCTTCCCCGACGGCGCCGCCACCCTCGAGGCCGCCCGTCGTCTGGTCGAGGAGGGCTTCGTAGTTCTCCCCTACATCCACGCCGACCCTGTGCTGGCCAAGAACCTGGAGGATGTGGGCTGCGCCACCGTGATGCCCCTAGGCTCCGCCATTGGCTCCGGCCAAGGCATCCACACCCGCGAGGAAGTCCGCATCATTATCGAGCAGGCCAACGTCCCAGTGGTCGTCGACGCCGGTCTCGCCGTGCCCTCCGACGCCTCCCAGGCCCTCGAGATGGGCGCCGACGCCGTGTTGGTGAACACCGCCATTGCCCAGGCCAACGATCCCGCTTTGATGGGCGAGGCCTTCAAGGCAGGCGTTGAGGCCGGCCGCAAGGCGTTCCTTGCCGGGCGCATCGGCGTGCGACAGTACGCCGCGGCCAGCAGTCCCACCACCGACGTACCCCAGCCGGCGGCTGCCGGCGCCTAGCCGGACTCCGCCAAAGGGCTGCATAGGGCTGGTTCATGGCCGTCGAGCTGCGACTCCCCTGCCTCTGCCTCGTCGCCGACTGCTCCGTCGTGGGCCCCGGCGAGTTGCCCGCCCGCGTGGCCGCCGCGGTCGAGGGCGGTGTCAATCTCGTCCAGTTGCGCGCCAAGGAAATGCCCGGCGGCCGGCTCTTGTCGCTGGCCCGGGAACTCAAGCGTCTGTCTGGGCAGCGGGCCGTCCTGCTCATTAACGAGCGGGTGGACGTCGCGGTCGCGGCTTTCGCCGACGGAGTCCAGTTGGGCGAAGAGGCTCTCCCGATCCCTGCGGCCAGCGGGCTGTTGTCGCCCGGCTCCCTAATCGGCCGCTCCGTGCATTCCGTGGATGGCGCGGTCAATGCGACCGAGGGCGGCGCCGACTTGCTGGTAGTTGGCACCATGTTCGCCACCGACTCCCACCCCGGCGCGGAACCGGCAGGCCCGCCGCTGGTGCGCGACGTCGCCAGCCGCTGCAGCCTGCCGCTCATCGGCATCGGGGGCATCACCCCAGGCAATCTCGACGCCGTAATCGCTGCAGGCGCCTCCGGCGTTGCCGTCATTCGCAGCATTCTGGCAGCAGATGATCCTGCCGCTGCCTCCCGCGAGATGCTATCCTCGTTGCAGGCATCCTGGCGGGAGCACAGGGCCCTGTCGGATAATGGTGTCCAAATCGAGACCGGTCGCCCAACCTGACCGGAGGCCGTATTCGCTATGATCAACCTGATGGTGAATGGCAAGCCGCGTCCCATCGACGCCACCCAGGACCTCGAGTCCTACCTCACCTCCTTCGGCCTCGACCTGAAGCACGTGGCCGTAGGCTACAACGGCGAGGTCCTGAAACGAGAGCAGTACCCCGAGGTAACGCTGCAGGACGGCGACATCCTCGAGATCGTACGACCGGTCGGCGGCGGCTGAAGTCTTGACCGATCCAGGGCCGGACGCCTGCTCCCCGGCAGTGCGTCGCACTGTGGGCTGACCCAATGCAGCAACCTCAGCTCGACCTCGAAGTCCTCGACCCAGTCCTGCGCCAGGTGCTGTCCGACCACAGCGAGAAGACCCTGGCCTGGATGCGCACCGAGCATGGGGCGTGGGGATACCTCGCCGGGCAGGGCGTCGCCGCCACCAGGCAGCAGCTCGGACGCCAGCTGACCGACCCCGAGCGGCGTATGGTCTGGAGCCGCCTCTGGTGGTGGCTTGAACAGCTCAAGCTACGCCTCCGGGAACCGCAGTAGCCCCATCGGCGATCGTCCCCGCGATGCTCAGGGCGTCAGGATACAGGCTACGATTCCCGTGCCCTCGCTGCCGGAATGCGGTTATACTCTTTAGTCGCAACTCCTCCACTTACACCCCTCAGGGGCCCGGTCGATTGCCTTTCCCAGATGAATGGGTCGGCAATCGCCAGTCTTGGAGAATCAATGGACAACGCCATTGTCCGCGCCACCGGCATCCACAAGACCTACGACACAGGCAAGATCCAGGTCAACGCCCTCCGTGGAGTGGACCTGTCCGTCGGTCGTGGCGAGATGGTCGCCATCATGGGACCCAGCGGATGCGGCAAGACCACCATGCTCAACTGCCTTTCCGGTCTCGATGACGTCGACTCAGGGCAGGTCATCGTCGACGGTGTCGTCCTCCACGACCTGCCCGACGACGAGCGCAGCGACTATCGAGCCCGGAACATGGGGTTCGTGTTCCAGCTCTACAACCTGCTTCCTGTGCTGACGTCCGTTGAGAACGTGGAGATGCCCCTGCTCCTGTCCGGCGTGGGCGCCACTGAGGCGCGGCGCCGCTCGATGGGCATGCTGGACCGCGTCGGACTGGCGGACCGTGCCAGTCACCTGCCTGCGGAGCTCTCGGGCGGACAGCGCCAGCGCGTTACCATCGCCCGTGCGCTGGTCAACCAACCGTCAATCATCTGGGCTGACGAGCCAACCGGCGACCTGGACAGCGAGACCACTGGCGAGATCATGGATCTGATCCTCGAGCTGAACCGCTCCAACCTTCAGAGCTTCATCCTCGTGACTCACTCCGAGGAGGTGGGGCGAATGGCGCACCGCATCGTCCGCATGAGGGATGGAGTAATCGTGGACGACGGATTCCCGAACAACCCCACCAACTAGATTCTCCGCTCCTCTCCCGCTCCCGGGAGTGGCGTGCCCACCCTGCAATAGGCGGCCAGACTGATGGAAGACCTCTTCGGCGTCAAGATGGACCACATCATGATCGTCCTCTTGGCCGTCTTCCTTCCCTCCCTCGCGGTTATCGGATTCATGGCCCTGCGGAACAGGGTCATGCTGAAGATGGCCCTGCGCAACATCCCACGTCGCAAGGCCCAGACCGCCCTTATCGTCGTCGGCATCATGATCTCCACGCTGATTATGGCCGCATCGTTCGGCACCGGCGACACGCTGACCTTCTCGATCCGCAAGGCAGTTGTGGACGGTCTGGGAACCATCGACGAGTTCGTGCTTTCGGCCCGAGCCGGTGAGACAGATCAGTTCGGCGGGGCAGCCTACATCCCGATGGAGCGTTTCACCTCTCTCCAGCAGGAGCTGTCGGAAGTCGACGCCATCGACGGCCTGGCTCCCGGAATCGCCGAGATAGCGCCCACCGTCAACGAACGCACCTCCCGTAGCGAAGGTCGGATGCAGATTGCCGGCGTGAACCCGGAAACCCTTGATGGCTTTGGGGGATTCCAGCTCGAGGGTGGCAGCGACGTCAGGGTGGAGGAACTGGGGCCGAACGAGGTATTCATCAACACTGCCGCCGCCGAAGACCTCGAAGCCGTCCAGGGCGACATACTTACCGTCTACGTGTACGGCGAACCAGGTGCTCTGACCGTAAAGGGCGTGGTCTCAGGAGGAGGCCCGGTGGGGGCGGAGCCAACTCTGCTGCTTCACCTGAACAGTGCCCAGGAATTGTTCGGGCGGGAAGGACAAATCAACTCGATTGTGGTCTCGAACAAGGGCGACGAATACAGCGGCGCCAGTCACAGTGACGAGGTCACCAAGACGCTTCGTGTGCTCTTCACAGATCGCGAGGCCGCCGCCCAGCTCAAGGAAGCCCTTTCGCGGCCCGATGTCCTCGAGCAACTGGAGCAGAGACAGCAGCGTCCCCGCATTTCCGACGCACTGCGGGAGGACCTCCTCAGTCTTGAGGATGAGCTTTCGAAGCCTGAATTGACCGACAAACTGGTGTCCCTGTTCTCAGACGAAGAGGTCCGAAACGAGTTCCTCGAAGCTGTAGCAGCCACCGGCGATGACGACCTTGCTGGCGAGGTCAACACCCTGGTGGTCTCGATGGCCGAATTCGTGGTCATCGACATCAAGCGCAGACTTCTGGACACGGCGGAACAGGTGGGAAACGTGGTCACCAGCTTCTTCATCCTGTTCGGACTCTTTTCCATAATGGTCGGCATTCTGCTCATTTTCCTGATCTTCGTGATGCTGGCCGCAGCACGGCGCTCCGAGCTTGGAATGGCCCGGGCGATCGGAGCCAGGCGATGGCATCTGGTCCAGATGTTTGTGTTCGAAGGGACCGCCTACTCGCTGGTATCCGGAGTCGTGGGCGTGGGACTCGGCCTGCTCGCCAGCGCCCTGATCGTCGGCATCATCAACCAGATATTCGCCGGGGGCGGAGCAGGAGGGGGAACCGATCAATTCCAACTGACCCGCCATTTCGAGCTCCGCAGCGCCGTCGTGGCCTATTGCCTCGGGATGGTCATCACATTCATCACCGTGGGGATCTCGGCGTACCGGGTCAGCCGAATGAACATTGTGGCTGCCGTACGGGATCTGCCTTCGCCGCCCGAAACCAACACGGCCAACGCACTGCAGCAACTGGTACGGCTGATATTGTCTGGACTGTTGCTCCTTCCATTCCAGGTGCTCTATTCGAGCGCTCGGGCCTTCAGGGCCCGGCGAATAGTCCGCGGAGTCACCCTGCTGGTACTGGCCCCCTTGTCCGACCTGGCAGCTCCGTTCATCTTCGTCTACACCCTTTTCCAACTGCTCCTCAGTCCCTACAGGCAGGGGTGGATGGTGGTGATTCGAGTCTGCCTGTCAACCATAGTAATAGGCGGCGGGCTCATATTGATTTGGCTGGGCACCCAGACGGATTCAGTCGCATGGATAAGGATGGGAGTCACTCTCTCGATAATCGGTTTGGGTCTCCTTCTCAGGTCACTGATGAATATCAACCAGGTCCGTCCCGAAAGGTCTGACCGGGTCGCCTACACCTTTATCGGTGTGCTGGTGCTCGTTTTCTGGTTCATTCCTTTCAGCGAGCTGCAAAGAGTGTTCGGGGAGCTGAATGCCGGGCTTGAGATGTTCTTCATCTCCGGAATCACAATGGTTGCGGCCGCTGTCTGGACCGTGATGTACAACGCAGACATCCTGCTGAAAGCGTTGACAACTCTGACCGCTCGATTCGGCAGCCTGCGCCCGGTATTGGTAACGGCCGTTGCCTATCCAATGGGCGCCAAGTTCCGGACGGGCCTGACCCTGGCCATGTTCGCGTTGGTCATTTTCACCATGATGGTCATGTCGATACTCACCGATGCATTCAGCACCACGGTTGGTGAGCCCACCGAATTGGTCGGCGGGTGGGACATTTCTGCTTCGGTGAATCCCAACACGCCCATTTCAGATATCAGGTCGGCTGTAAACGACAGTCCGGATCTAAATGGCGCCGATTTCGAAGCCATTGGTGGACTCACATACATCCCGGTTCAGGTGCGTGAGGAGGGCGCCGAAGAACAGAGTTGGCGCCAGTATGCAGTCCGGGCAGCCGACGACGAATACCTGCTTGGAACTGAAACAGAGTTCCACCTCATCGCTGAAGGCTACGGCACGACGGCCCAGGAAATCTGGGACGCGCTGCAGGGCGACTCCACGCTGGTTGTTGTTGACGTCCTGGCGGTCCCGACTAGAGAAGGATTCCGCGCTGGCGAAAACGTACCCGAGTTTCAACTGGAGGGCGTGTTCTACGAAGACGAGACCATGGACCCGATCCGGGTTGAAATTCGCGAACCCAGGACCGGGGCCGAGATCCAATTGACTGTAATCGCCATACTTGATGAAACGTCGGACGCCTTCGGGCAGTTGGGAGGCGGAATGATCGCAGCCCGCAAAGAGTTGGACGAAATCTCGCCCTTCCCAATACCTGTCACCAATTACCGCTTCAAGCTGGCAGACGGGGTTGACGCCGGCAATGTGGCCAGGGATCTCGAGTACGCATTCCAGCGCCATGGTATGGAGAGCAGCGTGCTGGCAGAACGGGTAGAGGAATCGTTATCCGCCAACCAGTCATTCAACTACCTGCTTACGGGCTTTATGGGGCTGGGCCTTATGGTGGGAGTGGCTTCCCTGGGCGTGGTAAGCCTTCGCGCGGTGGTGGAGCGACGGCAGCAGATAGGCGTTCTCAGGGCTATCGGGTATCGCAGGAATATGGTGCAGCTGACCTTCCTGATCGAGTCGTCGTTCGTGGTGCTCCTGGGAATCGCCATCGGTGTGGGCTTGGGCACCGCTATCTCCTACCTGATAGTGAGGGAGATTCGGGAGGACATTGAGACGATCCGGTTCACCTTCCCATGGATTCAAATATTGATAATTGTCGGTGTGGCCTACCTGTTTTCACTGGCCACCACGCTGCTCCCCGCACGCCAGGCGAGCAACATCTACCCAGCTGAAGCCCTGCGATACGAGTGAGTCACGGACACCGTCCCATTCGTCGGTGTCTTCCTTTGCACTCCACCCTAGCATGACACCCGTTTTTGCCTCAGTTCTTGGATTCAGCACGACCAACTCTACTCTTGTCCTTCTCTCTCCGACATGTGGAGACTCGCGTTCGAACGAAATCCCCTCCGCCTTGCGGGAGAAGGAAGGGGGAGGGTAAACCCTCCTCGGGCCAGAGTATTCAAATACTCCGGCCCATTTAATCAGCGCAATCCGTGAATCAATCAAATCAGAGTTCAAACTACTACTGACACAGGGAAATCGCATTTGGCTATCTTGATGACATTTGCCGCTTGCCAAGCCTCTTGACTGCTCGATATTATGTGACCATATGTTCCATACAGCGACCTCGATGCCTTGGCAGACCATGCTGCATCCGGCCTGGTGCCGGCCAACATCCGTGAAAACATGGCTGACCAAACAGCAGAAAAGCAGGATGGGACGTAATGGGACCAAAATCAAAATATCCTGTCCCACGCCTTCCGAAGCGCGGCATTTCACCTTTAATTCCTGCAAATCGCCCGCTGAATATGGGACAGGATGGGACAAAATGGGAATCGGTGGGACAAATCCAGTCCTAAATTTCCCGCGCCGGGCTCTGGCGACTCCGCTGAGTCGTCCCGGTCCAACACAAGCCTCCAAATCCGACATCAAGTCGCAATAGACCTTGAGCCAAATGTATAGTCTCGCCATTGGATACCTGCCCCTTGCCAGTGCAAACAGTGCGGGGTAGAGTAAGGACGATTTTGACCAATCTGCAGAGTCAGGAGGGCTCCAATGGCTAACGACCCCATTAACCTTTACGACTACGAGGCTAGGGCAAAGCTGGTCCTGCCCCACAACAACTGGGAGTTCATCGAATCAGGTTCGATGGACGAGTTCACCACACGCCGAAACAGGTCGGCCTTCGAGGATCTTAAGCTTCGCCCCCGCTTCTTGCGGGATGTGCCGGAGCGCAAGATATCTACTACCGTTCTGGGACAGGAAATTAGTATGCCGGTGATGGTGGCCCCCGCGGGCAGCCACATGCTGGCCCACCCCGACGGAGAGGTCGGCACGGCCCGGGGAGCCGGGATGTCCAACACGCTGATGATGCTGAGCACCTCATCCAACTACAGCATGGAAGAGGTTTCAGAAGCAGCCAGCAGCCCGCTGTGGTTCCAGCTCTATCACCGGGGCCGCAACTTCACCGAGATGCTGGTGCACCGCGCCGAAGAGGCAGGATTCAAAGCCATCGTGCTCACCGTTGACACCCCGGTCGCCAGCCCCAAGGAACGCGACCTCCGCAACCGCTACAAGCGCGAGCATGACCTCGGCAACTTCCGGGGCATGGACGCCAGCCGCAGCGAAATCAGCGGCACAGACGAGACGGAAGGCTGGGACGTCTCCTACGCTCCCCCCATCACTTGGAGGGACCTGGAGTGGCTGAAGGGTCTTACCTCGCTGCCGCTGGTGCTCAAAGGCGTGCGCACGGCAGAGGACGCCCACGAGGCCGTGGAGAACGGTGTCGAAGGAATCCTTGTGTCCACCCATGGCGGGCGGCAGCTTGACATGACCATGGGCGCAATCGAGATGGTGCCCGAGATCGTTGCCGCCACCAACGGTCGGGCCGAGGTATACGTCGACTCAGGCGTGCGCCGCGGCAGCGATGTAGTCAAGGCGCTGGCCCTCGGCGCAAAGGCGGTGGCAATTGGCCGCCCGCTGTTCTGGGGCCTGGCCATCGACGGAGCCGACGGTGTACACGGGGTGCTGGAGCTACTGCGCGAGGAAGTTGATCGGTGCATGGCCTTCTGTGGTCAGACCGACGTCAACGCGCTTGATTCCGGCGTAATCCAGATCCCCGCCGGCTGGGGAGCCTTTGGCGGCACCACCGCCCCGTAGTTTTCCTCGATTTTCGGCAACACATTACGGCCCCGGCTGCTGCGCCGGGGCCGTCTGGTTTTGGCAGGGCTCTGAAAGCATCGCGTTACGCTTCAGCGTGCTGATGCAATTCCTCGCCAAACTTCCTGTTCGTCAGCGTCAACCAAAGACGGCAGAATTCCAGGGCCCCCAGCACCGCGAAAAATATCACTGGTCCCGGCTCAGGCTCCACAATAAGCCAGTGCGCCATGACCAGAATCGCCGCTGGATAAACGCCTCGCTGCAACATTTTCCAGCGCCGCCATCCCATTGCTTGGGTCATTATCGCATTGGACGTAACCGCCATCGGAATGAAGATGAAGAGCGCCAGCCATCCGGTGAGAATAATCGGGGTCGTGAGCTCTTCCATGACCACCTGAAGACTGCCCCAGTCCACGAAGTAAAATGCGAGGTGGACTAAGGAGTAGGAAAAGACGGCTACGCCGATATACCGACGTCGCTGCAACAGCCAGGCCGCAACGCGAGATTTGGAAAATATCGTATGCAAAGGGGACAGGCTCATCGCAATTATCAGCAGGAATGTGGCCAAAACTCCGGACCCTTCCAGAATCTCTTGCGACGGCCCGCGTCGTCCACCGCTGTCCGCAATGAGGGTCAGAATCATCTGAAAGGAAGGCAGCGCCAACAAGGCCCAAAAGAAGTGGGGAGAATTGAGGAGTTTCTTCGCGGCGGTCATTTTACGCCCTCAAAATTGAAATCCTTGATCAGCGCGATGCGAGTTCGCCGATGAACCAGCATCACGGCATTCCAGAGACCAGACTGGAACATAGCCAAGAAATGTTAAGAAATTTTGAAGCGGGGCGTTCCATAAGGCAGTAGCCCAGGGCGAGGAGTGAGTTCGGCTGGGCCGTCAGGCACCACGCTTCCTGCCCGTCTTCTCCTCATACAGTTCCCACGTTCGATCGTTGAAGGGGTAGTACTTGCCGGGGCTGCACTGTTCCACTTCCAACTGCGCCTTGATCACCGCTTCAACCTCCTCCCGCTCATGGGCTATGCGAATCACCTCGTCGACCGCAGCAGCTGGCACCACCACCGCGCCGTCGTCGCCGACAATGGCGTCGCCGGGCCGCACGAGTACGCCGCCGCACTGCACGGCATCGTTAACCTGCCAGGGCCAGAACTCGGCGGGGCCCTGCTTGGCAGTGGAGTTGGCGGCGTAGACCGGGAAGCCGTATTCCTTCAGAGCGTTGCTGTCCCGCACCGCCCCGTCGGTAACGAGGCCACCCACCTTGCGCTGCATCAGGCGCATGAACTTGATGTCGCCGCCGATGGAACTGTACTCCCAGCCCATGGCGTCGATGACCAGCACGTTCTCAGGGCCGCAAAGTTCGAAGGCCACATACTCGGCGGAATCGGCCCCCTTGGGTTTGTCGGCGGCAAGGTCAGGGCGGTGAGGTACGAAACGCAGTGTTACCGCCCGACCGGCCATGTGCTGCCCCGGCTGCAGAGGCTTGGCCCCGTGAATGAAGCTCATGGGCCATCCCATAACCCACAGGCCGTCTATCAGCGTCTGCGTAGGGATACCCTTCAGGGTTTCCAGGGTGTCGGCGGAGATCTCGGTCGATGTGGTCATTTCCCCTCTCTGCGTCCGTTCAATGGCTGGCTATTCTGAGCGACCCGCGCCCATGCCTTGTTCCCCTCCAATTGGCGGGACCTGCTGATCACTGGATCGCCGTCTCACGAGACCGGTGCGCAGGCACGGATTACCGCCTTTGCCCGCTCCTTTGCATTGGGGCCGGAGGCCCGGGGCGAAACTATCGGGAGATCAATGCCTGCATCCCTGTATTTCTGAAGGCGTTCACGACACTCCTCAGGAGACCCGGCAAGAGCAACCGTGTCCACTAGTCCGTCAGGGGCAAGATTCAGGGCGTCGTCTACGCGTCCTTCCCGCCAGGACTGGGCCACAGCGCGCACCTCGTCGGCGAACCCAGCCTCCTCCACCAAGCGGCGATAGCGAGGGAATCGCCAGACGTAGGAGGCTATATACCGTCGCAACTCGTCGCGGGCAACTCTCCGGTCCTCGGAGACGGCGCAGGCGATCAATGTCGACACGTCCACTTCCTTGGGGTCCCTACCTGCCCGCCCCGCACCTTCGCCAATGTGATGAACCGCAGTCGCTGCGTGTTCGAGGGTGCACCAAGTCAAAATGACTCCGTCCGCAACCTCCCCGCAGATTTCCAGCATCCGAGGCCGAACTGCCGCAAAGTAAATGGGCATTTGACGGCGTACGGGCTCGAACCACAGGTCGAATCGTTCGATGTTGAAAAC
Organism: Dehalococcoidia bacterium; assembly: GCA_965215675.1. Classification (GTDB taxonomy): domain Bacteria; phylum Chloroflexota; class Dehalococcoidia; order Lucifugimonadales; family UBA3495; genus VXOI01. The sequence continues at coordinate 2,627,999 of OZ244112.1, forward strand.
ATCTCCTTTGTAGTTAATGTCCCCATCCCTCAGGATGCCCCTGACTATGTCAGTACACTCCCGCATTCGCTCGATCGGACGGATGAACTCCAGGCCGTGCTCTGGTTCTACCTGCACTTTGTGGCTGCTGCCGAGCCCGAGGATGAACCGCCCGTTGGAAAAGTGATCGACGGTTGCAGCGGCCATGGCAATGGTGGGAGCGGTGCGCACGAAAACGCTGGTGATGCTGGTTCCCAGCTTGATCCGGCTGGTGGCAACGGCACAGGCAGTGAGAATGGCAAACTGGTCTCCACCGTGGCCCTCTGCAACCCACGCCGACTCATAGCCCAGTTCCTCGGCGAGTTGCACGCACTCAACTATGTCGGGCGGCGACATACCGCCGGAGAATCCGACTCCTATTCGCTCCATCTATTCACTCTCCACGTTCCTCTTTTTAAGGCGAACAGTTCAGGGGCCCAGCCTTTCCCGCAGGTTTGGGTTAGCAGGAACATAGCTTGAGGTACTATGATATTCCAAATCCGCTAGCCAATTCCATTGATGTCTCCATTCGTGGCCGGCTGCAATGCCTGCGATCAATCGCGGCGCACGAAGGGACGCTGCGCTACTGCAGAGCCCCGCGAATGCTCAAAGGACTAAGATGACCAGTTACCCCAATTATCGCTGGGTACTGATATGCCTGTACCTGATGTCCAACGTCTCGGCGCAGATGGTGATCAACACGCTGGGCATTCTGTTGCCGTCGATTGCCGAAGGTCTGGAATTGTCACCTTCCCAGCAGGGGCTTCTCGGCTCTGCCCCGTTCTGGAGCACCATTGTCCTAGCGATCCCGATTGCGTGGGCGGGTTCCCGTCTGTCACCAAAGTGGCTTACGGCTGCCACCTTGCTGGGTTGTGCGCTGTGCCTGTTCCTGCAGAGCTGGTCACCTATATTCGTCGTCCTGTTATTGGGACGACTGCTGTTCGGAATATTCACCATAGCCCAGCAACCGGCCCGGGCTATGCTCACGCGGCAGTGGTTTCCGGGGCGGGATGTCGTGATGGTCAACGGCCTATCGAACGTGTTCTTTGGAGTTGTAGTGGGAGGTGGACTCGCCCTTTCCCCAGTGATCTTGATCCTGCTGGGGGATGACTGGAGAGGTACCTTCGGCATATTTGGCTTCTATTACCTGGGACTTCTGATCCTTTGGATAGTCGTGGGTCGCGATCGGGCGGCGGGAGAGTTTTCCAGAGGCGAGTCCCAGCCTCTCCTTCCGTTGCTTCGCAGTGCCTTGAGCCACCGGGATCTGTGGCTCTGCGGAGGCGGGTTCTGCGGCGCCACAATGGCCTTTTCGGCGTTCCTGTCCTTCTACCCGACGCTGATGCTGCAAGAGCATGATCTGTCGCTGCGAATCAGTGGGATCGCTCTTGCGCTGGACGTGGTTCTGGGCGGCATCGGCGGTTTGGCTATTGGATACTATGCTGCAACCTGGCGGAAGGAAGGTCGATTCCTGCAAGTGCTTGGGATATTGATGGTGGGGTCGTTCCTTGGGATGATCCTATCCGGTTCGATTGCAGTGATCTTCGTGATGGCCATCATCAATGGCGTTGCCTGGACCTTTTTCCCCATTCTGATCACCGTGCCGTTCAACTTACGGGGCATTCAACCCAGGCAACTGGCTGTGGCCTTCTCTGCGACCATGATGCTCATCTCGACAGGCCAGGCTCTGGGGCCGCTCTTTATCGGTTTCCTCGAGGAGGCCACGGGAGATTTGATGCTCGCTATGTTGATTGCCTGCTTTACTCCGCTGACGCTGGTGATTGCTGGAACTACGCTCAATTTCGGGCGTGAACCTACAGCCGCCGCGGCAACTGGCAACTGAGTCGGACAGCCAATGGTACAAGATACAAACGTCCGAACCGGATCCAGTGCATGAGCCAAAATCCTATCCAAAAGGGTTAAACAGGGAGGCGCGAAATGACAATTAGAAGGCCGACTTCCCACGAATTGCGACGGCTGGCGGAAGCCAATCACTTCGAAATCACGGACGCTGAAATGCAGGCGTTTGAGGCAATGATCCCAGGGTTGTTCGATTCGTACGACGCCCTTGCCCAGATGCCGGAGCAGCGCGCTCCCCTGCGATACGCCAGCCGCACCCTCGGGCCGCGCCCCAATCCCGAGGAGGATCCGTACAACGCGATACTGCGCCGCTGCTCCATTAGCGGAGCGACCGGCGGGAAGCTGGCGGGCAAGCGAATCGGCTTGAAAAACAACATATGCGTTGCCGGATTCCCGATGACCTGCGCGTCTCTGATATTGGAGCACTATATTCCGGACAGCGATGCCACAATTGTCACCCGTTTACTCGATGAGGGGGCGGAGATCAACTCCATCCTGAACCTGGACAACTTCGCGTTCTCCGGTGCGGGCGACACCAGCGCCTTTGGGCCAACTCTCAATCCTCACAGCCTGGATCACCTTGCGGGTGGGTCATCCGGCGGCTCCGGCGCGGCCCTTTACTATGATGATGTTGACATGACCATCGGCGGAGACCAGGGCGGGTCGATACGCATTCCTGCATCCTTCTGCGGAGTGGTTGGACTGAAGCCTACTCACAGCCTGGTGCCCTACACCGGGATCGTTGGCATCGACAACACGTTTGACCACGCCGGGCCTATGACACGAACGGTGTACGACGCGGCGTTGCTGCTTGAGGTGATTGCAGGCAAGGATCCGCTCGACCCTCGGCAGGGGGAAGTTCCTGTCCAGGAATACACGGGCGCGCTGGCGGGTGGTGCGTCGGGGCTGAAGGTTGGGGTACTCACGGAGGGGTTCGGACTCCCTGAGTCGGATCCTGAGGTAGACGCGAAGGTGCGGCAGGCGAGCAACCGGCTAGCCGAGCTGGGGGCCTCGGTGGAGCAGGTATCGATTCCCTGGCACTCGAAGGCCAACGGGGTGGTCTGGGGGCTGATTGCCGAGGGCGCCACGGCTTTGCTGCAGACCAGCGGGACGGGACGGGCTTTCGAGGGCCAATACAACCCGGGGCTGGCCCATGCGCTGGGGAACGGGCTACGGTCGCAGTCCAACGAGCTGCCTCCGACGGTCAAGCTGGTGCTTCTGATAGGGTCCTACATGACCGAGAACTACAGCAGTGTGATGTATGCCAAGGCCCAGAATTTGCGGCGGGAGCTCAGGGCAGCCTACGACGACGCACTTTCGCGATACGACCTGCTGCTTTTGCCGTCAACCCCGATGCCGGCGCACCGCAACGACGCCGGCGGAGACCCGCACGCGGTGATAGAGCACGGGTGGGATATGCTGGCGAACACCGCGCCGTTCGACATGTCCGGCCACCCGGCCATCAGCGTGCCGTGCGGCAAGACGTCGGAGGGCCTGCCCGTCGGCCTGATGCTGGTGGGCCGCCATTTTGACGACGCCACGGTACTCCGGGGCGCCCACGCTTTCGAGCAGTCGGGCGACTGGGAGACGATGTAGCGACTGCGCTATTCCAACACGCCGTCGCTTTCCAGCGAGCGGTACTCAGCTTCGTCAAGGCCTATGATTTCGCGGAGGAAATGCTCCGTGTGTTGGCCCAGCAGCGGGGCCGGGGTGTCGAGGCTGCCGGGGGTCAGGGACAGTTCGAACTCGCTTCGGTCGGTGGCGTAGGGGCCGATCTCCGGGTGGTCCAACCACTGGAAGTGATTGCGGTGCTGCAGTTGCGGGTCATCGAAGAGGTCGCGAGGGTCGTTGATCACGCCCGCGGGGACGCCTGTATCCTGTAATTTCTGCATCAAATGGTGCCGATCGTGGTTGGCGGTCCACTGGCCGATAATTCCGTCGAGTTCATCCTCGTTGGCCTTTCGGGCCAACAGGGTGGCGAATGACCCGGAGTGAAGCGGCCCTCCCTCCGGCTCAGCGGTTCTGAGAAGGCCCTGCCACTGTTCATCGGTCCGGCATGCGATGGCCAGCCAGCGGTCTTCGCCGGCGCAGGGGTAGACACCGTGCGGAGAGGCGCCCGGGTCGCGGTTGCCAAGGCGTCCCTGCTCGCGACCGTTGGTGTTGTAGTCCAACAGCAACGGCGCGATGAAGTGCATCGAGGTTTCCAACTGCGAGAGGTCGAGATGGATGCCCTCACCGGTGCGTCGGCTGCGGTCGAGAGCAGCTAATATGGCGGCGACGGCGAACTTGGGGACAATGAAGTCGGTATAGGCGCCGTAGGGGTTGACCGGTGTGCGATCGGGCCAGCCGGTGACGTTGGTCAAACCGACGAGGGAGGAAAGGACAGGACCGAAGCCAGGCTGCCGCTCCATTGGCCCGCCGCGTCCCATCATGGACGCACTGAACATTACGAGGGCAGGATTGATTTCGCTCAGTTCCTTGAATCCCAGGCCCCAGCCTTCCATGGTGCCAGGAGTAAAGTTCTCGGTGACGATGTTGGCCCAGCAAACGAGGCGCAGCATCAGTTCACGGGCCCGCGCATGGCGCATGTCAACGGTGATGCCCATCTTGTTGGCGTTGTAGCTGGCGAAGTAGCCGCTGCGATTTATGCCAACGATACCGTCGCGAAAGGGCGCGGCGGACCGCAGGGTGCCGGGACGCTTGGCCGACTCAACGCGCACGACGGTGGCGCCGTACTCTCCCAAGTATTTGGTGGTCATGGGGCCGACGGCTACCCAACAGAAGTCAAGGACATTAACGCCATCCAGGGGTTTCGCGGCCATCAGATCGCTCCCGACCGTCGCAAGGATTCCATCTCTCCTGCCTTCAGACCCAACTCACCGCCCAAGATCTCGACGTTGTGTTCGCCGACCTGGGGGGCGCGGCGACGAAGGGGTGCGAGGACTGAGCCGTCGCCGCCCTTGATGAAGGCTCCGGGGTAGTCGACGACCGTCCCCAACTCGGGGTGTTCGAAGGGAGTGTAGTATTCCCGTGCCTCCAGCTGCGGGTGGCGGCGCAGGTCTGATGGGGTGGCCACCGGAAACAGCAGGATGCGGCGGGTGAGGCTCTGGCGAGTCAGTTCCTCGCGGGTGTGGCGTTCGAAGAAGGCGGCCATCGGCCCAACGACAGCGTCCATCACCTCGGGGGTGATGCGGCCATAGCCCATTTCCTCCCACGCGAAGGCCTGGAGGACAGTCACGTCGAATCCGTCCTCCTCCATCCACTGGAAGAGCGCGCGAGTGCTGGGGGCCACGCCACCGCCCTGGAGCATGTAATTGACGTAACCGTCGGCGCAGGGCCAGTTGATACGCACGCGGTTGTCTCCCGAGGTCTGGCGGTAGACGCCCATGCGCTGCAGAATCGCGCCCTCGATGTCCCAGATCTGGGGCGCGTGAGCCAGGGTACGGGCAACGGCCTGCTGGCAGGAGACGTCGACGTACTGTCCCTCACCCGTGAGCGCCCGGTGGGTGTGGGCGAGCATCGCCGCCGCCGCTCCGGCCGCCGACCCGTGGAGGTGGAAATGAGGAAAACTGGGTCGCAGCGGAGGGCGGTCGGGGTCGCCCGTAAGGTGCATGAACCCGCCCAAGGCCATGCCGGTGATGTCGGCGGCCTTGTAGTCCGCGTAGGGACCGTCCTGACCGAAAGCGGTAATGGACACCATCACGACACCGGGATTGATGCTGGAGAGGCGGGAGTAGCCCAGACCGATGCGGTCGAGATGGCCTGGGTCGAAGGACTCAATTACGAAATCGGCGGCGGCCGCCAAGCGTTCGAGGACGGCCTTGCCGTCGGAGTGCTCGAGGTTGAGAGTAATCCCGCGCTTGTTGGAAGAGTAGGCCCACCAATAGAGGCTCTTTTCGGACGACGGGTCGTCGCCGAAGAACGGCCCCACCTGGCGGGCGGGACTGCCTCCGGGCGGCTCAACCTGCACCACGTCGGCGCCTAGATCTCCGAGAATCTTGCCACAGAGCAGGCCACGCTCATCGGTCAAGTCGAGCACGCGGTAAGGGCTCAGCAGGGCCATTTCTGATGAATCGGACATTTATCGCATACCGTCGAGGAATTAGCGGATATTCTATGCTCAGGGCAGGTTTCGTCAAGCCTGGTCAATACGGGCAGCGATCAAATCGGGATGTTCGAGCCTTACCTTCAGCTGGCGCCCTGGGCCCGAGTGCCGGGGGTGCATGTTCGCAGGATTGCGTAGGTTGCCTGGGTCTTCCTGTGAGCGGGGTTCACCCTCTCCCTCAAGTCTCCCTCAAGGGAGAGGGTGAGGGGATACTCCCTGTGGATTTCCCTGGTTTTACTTGTCGACCCTGGAGATTTCGCGGGAACTCTGGAGTTCGAGCACCTGGTCACGGAGATGCTGTAATTCGCCCACCTCAAGGGCGGTGTTGAACAGGTAGCGAGCGGCGCAGTAGCGGACGAAGGCGTTATCCTCCTGAGTGCAGCGAATCAGAGCGGCGAGGGAGAGTGACATGGAGCTCTTGAGGTCTGATAGGACCAAGTCGGCGGCTTCCTCGCGGAGGCGGCTGAGCTCGGCACGGAAATCAGGGTTGTCGAGCCAGCGGTAGAAGGTGCGCTCGGCGATGCCAGCGTTGCGGGCGCCCTGAACGTTAGAGGAAGAGGCGACGATGATGGGGAGGGCGGCGAGCTGGCGCGGAGTGAGGTCGCGGGTGTCAGGGGTATGGAAATCACTGACATTTCCTGACATTTCCTGACATTCCGGTGAATCTGCCTCGACTATCGTTGGGTTGGGATTAAACACCGAGGGAGCGGAGGCATTGACCGTCGAGTTGGCCGAGGCACTCGGGCTTTTGGCCACGCTGGACACGGAGTGCACAGAGATTTCCTGCTTTGTCTCGGGCGAGCAGGGGTGCGCAGTGGATTCCCCCTCTTGCGGCGTATACGGACGGACGCTGCTCTGGGGCAGAGTGGCTACTGGCCGGTTGGCCTTGCGGCGGTGGGACGGCCTGCGGTGTTTGGACTTTGGCATTCGAATTACTCGAATTGTCAGTCAAGGGTTGGATTTACGGGTACGCGGACCCGCTGTATTCGATGGTAGAGAGTTGTCATGAGGCTTGGCAAGGGGCTTCTGTCAGCAGTTTTGGTGGTCGGGAGGATGGATTCACCACAGAGGCCGCGGAGGTTGTCGCTGTGGGAAGGGCATTGGGAATACGACTGAGGGCCCCTACGCGCAGGGCTATCGTGTCTTATTACTCAGCACACAAAATTGGTCTGAATGGCGGTGGAGATGGGAGTGGCAGTGCCTCTTTCGGTTCCGGGTGCGAGGGTAGACGGGGGTTTGGATTCCCGCCTGCGCGGGAATGACGGAACAGGCGGGAATGACGACTCATAGGGCCTCCGGCGTTTAAGACGCGATTGCCCTGCCTCTACGCGTTTCCGGCACCGGGGATTTCGGGAGCGCGTGATAAGATGGGAGGTACATTCGACAGGCAACCAGGAACGAAATGACAACTAGAACCAACTGGCATAGCGCACACCCTCCGGCCTGCACCTGCGCGAGGTGTGCGGATAAGCGGACGGTGCGAGGGGAGCGAACCAAGATCGGGCGGAACGAAAAATGCCCGTGCGGCAGCGGCAAGAAGTACAAGCGCTGCCACGGGGATTAGGGTGGGCGTGCGGTGTTTGAGGGCTTCAACAGCACGCAGATCGAGACCTCGGAGACGGTGATCAACCTCAAGCACGGCGGCAGCGGGCCGCCCGTGCTGCTTCTTCACGGCTATCCGCAGACGCATGTGATGTGGCACATGGTTGCGCCGATGCTGGCGGAAAGGCACACCGTGGTAGCCCCCGACCTACGAGGTTATGGTGACAGCGGCAAGCCCTTGGTGGGTGACGATCCTGAGACCTACTGCAAGCGCCGGACGGCACAGGACCAACTTGAGGTTATGACGGCGCTGGGGCATCCGGCCTTTCACGTTGTGGGGCACGACCTGGGCGCCCGAGTCGGTTACCGCATGGCGTTGGACGCGCCGGATCGAGTGCTGAGTTTCACTACCCTGGACGTGGCTCCGTCGCAAGCGGCCTTCGAGGCAATGGACAGCAGCCTGGCCTTCGCGTGGTTTCACTGGAACCTGATGCGGCAGCCGGAGCCGTTTCCCGAAACGCTGATCGGAAGCAACACCAAGTTTTACCTGGACTTCCTGCTGGAGCGCTGGACGGCGGTGGATGGCGCGATCACCGAAGAGGCGTACGCGGAATACCTGAGGTGCTTCTCCGATCCTGAAACGATCAGGGGTTCTTGCGCCGACTACCGGGCCATCGACGTGGACCTGGCGCACGACGAGGCCGACCGCGGGCGAAAGCTGGGCTGCCCGGTGCTGGTCCTGTGGGGCGGCAATGTGGCAAAGCGACCGGGCTGGCAGACGGGGCGGGGGCTGGACATGCTCGATGTCTGGCGGGAGCGGGCGAAGGACGTTCGGGGCCATGCGATCGACTGCGGCCACTTCCTTGCGGAGGAGGCGCCTCAGGAGACTACGAGGGAGATCCTGGGGTTTATCGGCAGCGGTTAACTTTGCTGCAAGGCCTGAAGAATCGAAACCGCCCGCCCCTCAGTGCAGGGGCGGGCGGTTGTTGTTTAGGTGGCAATCCGTTCAGGTGGTTAGGCTGTTTCTACGTGATGCCCTTCCCGGAGTCTTCCGCCTATTTGCTGGCGGGTATGAAGCGCATGGAGAGGGAGTTGACGCAGTGGCGGGTGTTCTTTTGGGTGATGCGCTCGCCGAGGAACACGTGGCCGAGGTGGCCGTCGCAGTTGGCGCACTCGATCTCGATGCGCCGGCCGTCGGGGTCGGGTAGGCGGCGGACGGCGCCGGGGACCTCGTCATCGAAAGCGGGCCAGCCGCAGTGGGCGTCGAACTTGTCGGCGGAGCGGTAGAGCTCGGCGTTGCAGCGGCGACAGATGTAGGTGCCCTCTTCGTAGAAGTTGTCGTATTCGCCGGAGAAGGGGCGCTCGGTGCCCTTCATCTCGATGATGTGCTTTTCCTTGGGTGTAAGCTCGTTATAGGTTGACCTTTCCATTTGATTCACCGTCCTTCTTTCGATAGAGATATTGGTATTCAGGAGGCGAGAGAGCCCATGGGATCCCAGGGCGGGAGGACGACTGGCTCCAGGTCCAGGGCCTGCTGCAGATCCTCGGGGAGGTAGCTCTTCGGGGCGGCTATTTCGAACATGTACTCGGCGAACCAGGAATCGTTCATCAGGAAGAAGCCCTTGTCGCCGACCTTGCTGTCCCAACTGTTCTCAACGCGCCAGCGGCGGGGCTTGCCGTCTACGACATCGACGCCTGTGAAAAGCATGGCGTGGGTCATGGCAGTCTGGTGATACTCGAGCCGCTCCTCCTTGTCCATGGAGAACTCGGCGTTGTAGACGCTGGCGTAATCGAACAGGTCGGCGTCCCAAAGGCCCTTGTCGCGGTGCATCTGCTTGCCGGTGTCGCAGCCCATCCAGACGGGAGTCCCGTCCTGGAGCATGCGCATGGCGATGTCCTTCATCAGCTCGATGTCGACGTTGAGGTACTTGATGCGGGCGCCGTCGACGACGTTGCCGAGGTACTGCACGGTGTAGGTGCGGCCGGGCGGGTTGTCCTTCCGGGGATCGTGGACGAGGCAGACGTACTCCTCCATGGGCGTGGAGATGTACTTTTCGGCGAACTCCAGCGGCGTCATCTCGCCATCGCGATGGAACTCTCCGTCCCTGTCCTTCCATTGCCAGTCGAAGGCGGCGGGCGGATTGCCGAGGTGTATGCAGAGGATCCGGTAGATGGCTCGGAGGGACTCCTGCTTGGCCTCGCGCATGGCGTCGATGCCGCCCTCGTCGGCGTAGATGCGGCGGATGTTGCGGGCGCCCTGGCGGACCTGGTAGTTGAGGCCGGCGTTCATGCGCATGGAGTTGCCGGAGCTATCGGTCTCGGGCATGACGGTCTTGGGTACGACGCCGTGCTTGCGGACCAGGCTGACGAACATGTCCCACTGCCCGCCGTCGCCGAGGGGCTGGTGCAGCAGCCAGGCGACGACGCGGTCGTCGACGGGGCGGTCGGCGGTCTCGAGAACGGCCTCGAGGATGTAGTTGGCCCGCTCCATCTTGTCCCAGAACATAACGTAGCTCTGGCTGAACTCGAACTCCTTCACGTTGAGGAGGTTCCGGGTCTCGGCACGGAACAGGTTGAGGCCGGCGAACATCCAGCAGCGGCCGGAGCGCGCCTGGTTGGTGACGCTCCAGTCGTCGAGGACGGTGGAGAACGAGTTGACCGCTTCCGTCACGATGGTGCGGTTGAGTGCGACATCGTTGACGTCGTGCTGGGTAACCACGTTTTGCATGAGCTGATGCGAGGGTTGGGCCTCGTACGATTGTTGGAACTCGGCGAGGGAGGATGAGTCCAGGGCGCCGGGATTGGTCTCAGTTGTCATAGTGATTCGGACCTCAACAGAATTGGTTGCAAAGTTTCGACAGCCTAGTGGATACGAGTTGTTGAATTCAATCGGCAGCGGAATGGACAGGGGTAAGGCTGGCCACCACTCCCTGAATCTCCGCCAAAGCCCGGTCGATTTCGTCGGGCTTGGTGAACCTGCCTACGGAAAAGCGGATGGTGCCCATCGCGTACTCAATGGGTACGTTCATCGCTGCCAGGACGTGGGAGACCTCCACCTGGTCGCTGTGGCAGGCGGCCCCGGCGGAGGCGGCGACGCTGGGCAGACTGGCGAGGATGCGGTCGGCTTCGAGGCCACGGAAGGCAACACTGGAGGTGTTGGGGAGCCGCTTCTCGGGGTGGCCGTTGATTCTGCGGTCGGGAGAGGCCGAGAGTAGGCCCTGCTCCAAGCGGTCACGCATGCGGGACATATACCTGGCGTAATCGTCGAGGTTCTGTTCGATGAGCTCGCAAGCCTTGCCAAGACCGGCCATTTCGATGACGTTCTCGGTGCCAGCGCGGCGGTCCTGCTCGTGGTTGGCGCCGTGCATGAGCTTCTCGAGGCGGACGCCTGGCCGGATGTAGAGGGCGCCGATGCCCTTGGGAGCGTACAGCTTGTGGCCAGCGATGGAGAGGAGGTCGACTCCAAGATCGTCGACGCGCACCGGGATCTTGCCGACGGACTGGGCGCAATCAGTGTGCATCAGTGCGCCGTAGCGGTGAGCGATTTCGGCGATTTCGGCGATGGGCTGAATTGTGCCGACCTCGTTGTTGGCGTGCATGATGGTAACCAGCAGGGTATCCGGGCTGATGGCCTCCTCGACCTGCCGCAGGTCGACCATGCCGTGCTCGTCTACGGGCACGAAGGAGACTCGGTACCCTTGGGTTTCCAGCCAGCGGCAGACCTCGGTCACCGCAGGGTGCTCGATGGTGGAGGTGATGATGTGGTTACGGCGCCCGCGGTTGGCCCAGGCGACGCCCTTGATGGCGTGGTTGTTGGCCTCGGTGCCGCCGCTGGTGAAGATCAGATCGTCAGTGGCACAGCCCAGGAGGGAGGCCACCTGTGAGCGTGCATGATCGACGCCGGCGCGGGCGGCGCGTCCGAAGAAGTGCCCGCTGGAGGGGTTTCCGTAGAGCCCGTGAATGTAGGGCAACATGGCTTCGGCGACCATCGGGTCGAGGGGTGTGGTGGCGTTGTAGTCGAGGTAAATGTCGTTCATTGCTGCTCCCAGAACAACTGGGTATTCATCAGTTCGAGCCCATTATATCCCAGCCGCGTAGTGGGCCTGTGGTGCTTGGAAACTGTAGGTTTTTGCTTGTGGTTTCCAAGGCCATTCCGGTAATGACCCGACAAGTGGATTGAGAGGGATCATCCTGTCTTGGTTGTGTTCAGCCACGGCTTGCAAGACTCTCGGCTTTTCGGGTGCCTCGTTGGCACGTCTACCAGGGATACAAAACGCCCTACGACCGTCGACAGTCCCGGTGCGGCCACCTTCGTGCGTTGCCTGGAAACGACGCAGGGGCCTGCGTAGAAATCCGGCCGACCGGCTGGCCTATTTGCTCCTCCTTACAGAACTCCATGCCAGTTATCTAAAGACGGACAACGAGTCCAGCAAAAGTAGTTGGCGTCAAACAAGCGCGGCTGACGATAGCTTCTGACGCCCTTTACATGCCGGCACGGCTGCGGGGAATGCTGCTCCGGACCTTGGCCGGAAACGTCTCCTTGACCTCACAAATTCCTCCTCGCCATTTCCCTTCGCGGCATTCCCATTTCTCCAGGGCCGGACAATGTTCTTTTCCACGTACCAGACGGGACAGCGATTTGTCGATCCCAGCGCCTGGCCAGTTTTCTCCTCGTACGGTACAAAAGCAAAGGTTCAAAACCGACTCTCTACGAGCCCTAATCGACCTTGTAGATAGTTATAATGATTCTTATATTTGTGCAAAAATACCGTTGCGAGCGCATCTTATGCGCAGTTACATGGAACCCTTGGCGGCATGTACGAAAAGCAACCCGCTGGCCACACACGTCTGATCCCGCTCACTGCAGCCCTTGGGTTGCTGGCAGTGCTGCTTGTGCTGCTGCCTAGCCGGGTTTTTGCCGCCGACCCGGATTTCGGCAGCGGCCACACGACCACGATCAGTGTGCCTGAAAACACAGCATCGGGAACGGATATCGGCAACGCATACACTGCCACCGACACCGACTCGGCCGACGTGTTGACCTACCACTTGAGTGGCACCGATGCGTCATCCTTTAGCCTCGGCTCATCTTCCAGCCAGTTGTCGACCAACACCACCCTGGACTATGAGACCAAGTCCAGCTACAGCGTGACCATAGGTGTGCGAGACAACACCTCCGACACGACAGACGATGACACCATCGACATTACGATCACCGTCAACAACGTCGATGAGGACGGCACGGTGTCGATCATGGGCACGCTCGATGGGGGAGAAGAGTTAACGGCGTCGGTAAGCGATCTGGACGGGACTGTCAGCAGCCTCACCTGGAAGTGGTCCCGGGGGGAGACGGCCACCGGGCCATTCACAGACATCGACTCGGCAACCAACGCCAAATACACCTCGGTGGCTGCAGACGTGGGCAAGTTCCTGCGGGCCACAGCCACCTACAAGGACCCGGAGAGCACTACCGTGGACAAGACCGCCCACGCAACGACAAGCAGCGCGATTGCGGCCAGCAACAACGAGCCCACCTTCAGCAGCATGGCTGCTACCCGCACCCTGCCGGAGAACAGCGGAGCGGGTGTGAACGTGGTTGGGGGCACGATAACCGCCACTGATGGCGACAGCGACATGTTGACGTACTCGCTAGCTAGCACGGGAGACCATGCGTCTTTCGAGATCAACTCTAATGGACAGATCAAGACCAAAACCGGGGTCAGCCACGACTTCGACTTCGAGTCTGCGAAGAAAAGCTACGACGTTACCGTCAACGTCCGCGACAACAAAGACTCCGCGGGCGACACTGACTCCGCCATGGATGACAGCATCGACGTGACCATCAACCTGACCGACGTCAACGAAGCGCCCACCATTGATTCCGGGTCGAGCGCCTTCAGCAAGGACGAAAACACGGCAACCTCGGTGGTCATCCAGACCTACCAGGCGTCCGACGAAGACACGCCCGGCACGCCACAAACGCTTACATGGGGGCTGGAAGGCACTGACGATGGCGACTTCGACATCAACTCCTCGACCGGCGCGCTCACATTCAAGAACGTGCCCAACTATGAAATGCCGGCCGACGGCGACGGAATGAACGACTACAACGTGACGGTGAAGGTTACCGACAGTGGCAGCCCAGCGAAAAGCGATACACTGGCCGTCACCGTCACGGTCAATAACGTCAACGAGGCGCGACATTTGATACCACGCCCGGTGATTTCAGCAAGGACGAAAACACGCCGGACACCGAGGTCATTGCAAGCTACTCCGCCTCGGACGTGGACGCCGACGACAATCCCAGCAATCTGAACTGGACGCTGTTGGGCGAGGACGCCAACGACTTCACCTTGGTGAAGAACTCGATGACCAACAATGCCGAGCTGAAGTTCGCTGCAGCGCCCAACTTCGAAATGCCCTCTGACGACGACGACAACGACGGTGTGGAAGGGAACAATGAGTACGAAATCACGATCAAGGTAGCGGACGACGGCAACCTCTCAGTCGAGGAGTCGGTCACCGTCACTGTCACCGACGTTAATGAAACGCCGGTGGTCAGCGGGGACGCCGGACCGAACTTCGCGGAGATCGAGTACGACGACGATGGCTCAACTCTCACCACCACTCACCTCACCGTCCCCGGAACCTACACCTTCACGGACGAAGACGATGACGACGTTACGTGGACCCTCAGTGGAAACGACGCGAATCACTTCGAAATTACACAGAATATGGACGGGTCTAGCTTCATTGCGTTCAAGAACCCGACCCCAAGCACAACGGATAAGCCCGCCGATTTTGAGAACCCTGTCGACACGGGCCCTAATAACACCTATGTCTTCGTAGTGGAGGCGACTGACGACAACACCACGGTCGCTCCACACAACCTAAAGGGTACCTTTAACGTCACCGTCACCAACGTCGACGAGACGCCGGAGATTACTGCAGGAAGCAACTCGCCGAGCTTCGTGGAAATCGAATACTGAGGTGGACCCCATCGGTTGGACAGGATTAAGCCACAATTAAGTGGGACTCCTGCACTCCTCCGTATGATACCAAGACCCGTTGGTCTGGGCACCTCCTTTCCTTCAGCTTCTCTTCTACAGGCTCGCCGTGGAAGACCTCCGCCGGCGTACGGCAGCTCAGGGCCTGATGCGGCCTCCGGTGGTTGTAGAACCGGAAGTATTCCCGCAGCCCGTTGCGGGCCTCAAGGCCGTTGGCGTAGGCCTTCAGGTAGACCTCCTCGTACTTCACCGTCCTCCATAGCCGCTCGACTAATATGTTGTCCTGGTACCTGCCCCTGCCATCCATGCTGATCTTCACCGAGTGATCCTGGAGTATCTGCGTGAACTCGCGGCTGGTGAACTGGCTTCCCTGGTCGGTGTTGAACACCTCGGGCGTTCCTTGGCCGAGGGCCTCGGTCAGGGCCTCGGCACAAAAGCCGGTCTCCAGAGTGTTCGACAACCCCCAAGCCACCACGTACCGGCTGTGCCAGTCCATGATTGCCACCAGGTACAGGAATCCCCGGGCCATGGGCAGGTAGGTGATGTCAGCCGCCCACACCTGGTTCGCCCGGGTGATCGTCAGATCCCTCAGCAGGTAGGGATAGACCCAGCGTCCCGCCGCTGGTTGGCTGGTGCGAGGCTGCCGGTAGATAGCCCGCAGTCCCATCAGTCTCATGAGCCGCTGCACCCGCTTCCGGCTTGCCGGCATGCCCTGCCGCTCCAGCGGAGCCTTCATCCGCCTGGAACCGTAGAAAGGGGTTTCCAGGTACTGGCGGTCCATGGCCTGCATCAGGGACAGGTCCCCCAGGGGTGTCCCCTTGGGACGGTAGTAGAGGCTGGAGCGGCTGACACCCATCAGCTGGTACTGCCGCACTATGGACAGGTGCCGATGTTGCCGGTCGGTCAGCTCACGCCGCTGTGCTGGGGTCATGGACCGGACCTTTCCTCCAAGAAATCCCGCTCCACCTTGAGTTGGCCGATCTGCTGGTACAGGCGAGCCACCAGGGCGTCGTTGTTCTTGTTCTTCTGCTCCTTGCCCTTATTGGTCCCGTTGCCTTGGCCGAATATAGCGGCCGCGCCATCCACTAAGGCCTTCTTCCAAGTCTGAATCTGGTTGGGGTGGACCTCGAACCGGGCGGCCAACTCGGCCACCGTCTGCTCGCCCTTCATTGCCTCCAGTGCAACTTTCGCCTTGAAGGCCGGGCTGTGCTTTCTCCGCTCTGTGGACATTTCCCGCTCCTCATCAACAGCTGTCGCAGTCCGTAGTTTAGGAGCAGGATTCCCACTTAACCAACTGTCCAGTTTTCCGGGTCCACCTCATACGATGCAACCTCCCCCGTCCTCACTGTTGAGACTTACGACGCACGTGACGAGGAGAACGAATCCATCGAGTGGTCCCTTGGTGGGACCGACATGGATGGCTTCACTATCGACAGCATGTCCGGCGTGCTGTCGTTCGGTACCCCGCCGAACTTCGAGATTCCGACCGACCGCGAAAACACAACGGAAAACTATCTTGCCGACGACAACATGTACCAGATCATCGTCAAGGCGACGGATGGCAATACGTCCGTCCCCAACGAAACAAACGTCACTGAGTACCCCGTAACCGTAACCGTAACCGACGTCAACGAGCGGCCCGCCATCGTCGAAGTCACGAATGATGAGATCGACTACGCTGAGGTTGATTTCTACTACATTCCGACCCCAGACTCCGTCCACACCTTCACGGCAGTTGACTACGATGCCGGAGATACCTTCACGTGGTCTCTGGAAGGCGTTGATGCCATGGACTTGAGCATTGACCCATCGACCGACACCCCCCCGAACGGCGTTATGACCTTCGTGCAGAACCCTGGGCTGAACGTGGGCCCCTTGCCCAGCTTCGAGGATCCTCAGGACGGCGATATCCAGAACACTTATAGCATCACCGTTGTTGCCACGGACGATGACACGAACGACCAAAAGGCCGGCCGATACGATGTCGTCATCAACGTCACTGATGAGGAGGAAGTCGGTGCGATCGCCGTGTCGCACACCAGGATGGGTAGTGCGATAAACGACCTGACTGACCTTCAGGTGGGTGACATCCTGGAATTCACCCTGTCCGACCCGGACACGATACCGACTCCGCTCGCCATCGACTGGGTAATCGAGAGGCGCAACCCTGGGGAAATGAACTGGGTGCCACTCACAGGCCAGGACGTGACCTCGTTGACGAAGGAATACACCATCGACGAGGACGACACCGGCAAGGAGATTCGCGCCACGGTCACCTACACCGACCGCAGGGGATCGAACAAGACTATGGAGAGCGACAACACCGAGGCTGCGGTGGACGAGCGTGACGTGGCGCCGCCCAGGTTCCGTTCAGGCGCCACGCAGACGATCCCGGAGGGCGAGGCAGGCAGGGACACTGAGGTGGAAATCATGGCCACCGACCGGGACGGAGAGGTACTTATCTTTGGAATCCAGGATGGGACGAATTCCGACCTGTTTGAGATCCTCCCATCCGATTCGACGGTGGATCGGATGATTGACAACGTTGTTTACACCGGGTACGCGGCACGGCTAAGGTCCATCGAGGCGCTGGACTACGAGGCCCTGTCGGCCAGCGAAAGGACCATTGCCTTGACCCTTACCCTGAGCGACGGCAGGGCGTTCAGCAATGGCAGGGTGGTCTACGACGATTCGGTCGACGTCACCTATGATGTGACCATCGAAGTGACGGACGTGGAGGAGCCGGGGGAGATCACCTTCTCGCCGGAGGAGGTGCCTGAGCCCGGCGTGCCGATTGAGGCCACTCTCACCGACCCCGACGGCAGCATCAATGGTCAGATGTGGCAGTGGCATCGGTCGGAAGACCCTGAAGCCGACCCACCCGTCTGGACCCCCATCTCCATGGCAACGTCCTACACGCCGTCCGCGACCGCCGACGTGGTCTCTGGAGGGGACAATGACGGCGAGGGCTACTACCTGCGGGCCACGGTCAGCTACACCGACGGAAAGGGCAGCGGCAAGTCCGCCGAGGCCATCGCCGGCCAGGTTGGCACCGCCAACACGCGCCCGCAGTTTCCAACTACCGAGAACGGGCAGCGCTCCGTGCCGGAGAACAGCCGGGCAGGGACGAACATCGGCGACCCCGTGGCGGCCGAGGACCCGGAGAACAACAGCCTGACCTACACGCTGAGGGAACTGTCCGAAGACCTCGACGACTCCAAGTCCTTCACCATCGTCTCCAGCACTGGCCAGCTGCGAGTAAAGGAACCCCTCGACTTCGAGAATGGACAGGCTCAGTACAACTTCAACGTCGACGTTCACGACCGGCGGGACGCAGCCGGGCGCTCTTCCAGCTACATCGACGACACCCAACTCGTGATAATCACCGTCGAAAACGTTGACGAGCCGGGCACGGTCAAGCTAACGACGGACACGGGGAGCATCCAGGCCACAGTTCCGATTACCGCCGACCTCACCGACCCGGACAACGCCAGCGGCATCACATGGCAGTGGGCACGCTCCTCCAACCGGTCCGACTGGACGGATATCGCCACCGGGGCCACATACATCCCCACAGCCGCTGACGACCAGGGCAACTACCTCCGCGCCATCGCCAGCTACACCGACGGCCACGGCTCGGGCAAGACCGCCGAAGCAGTAACGTCCCGCGTCGCCGGTCCTCCCCCCACCAACGCGGCCCCCGTGTTCCCCGACTCCGAGGACGGCCAACGGGAGGTGCGGGAGAACACCGCCACCGGTACTCTCATCGGAGACCCCGTTGCCGCCATTGATTTCAACACCGGCGACACCCTCACCTACTCGTTGAGCGGCTCCGACTCCAGCTTTTTTACCATCGATGGGAATGGGCAGCTGCGGCTGGAGCTGGAGCAGGACGAAGCGCTGGACTACGAACGCAAGCGGACCTACCGATTCACCGTCCGGGTCTCTGATGGCAAGAACGATGACGGAGTGGATGACGACTCGGACAACCTGCGGACCGACGACTCCATCAGCGTCACCGTCAGCTTGATCGACGTCAACGAGCCGCCTGCGATCACCGGAGAGGCCGAACGTGAGTTCCGGGAGAACGGCACGTCCTCGGTCGCCACCTACTCCGCCCGGGACCCGGAGGGCGACACCGTCGTCTGGTCGGTAAGTGGTACCGACTTTGTGATAACCGACCGGGGCCAGCTGTACTTCAACGAGCCTCCCAGCTTCGAGGACGGCGAGACCTACAGGTTGACCGTCACCGCCACTGACGATGGCGAGCCGTTCCCATTGTCTGCATCGCTCAACGTGACCGTCACCGTGACGGACGTGGAGGAGCGGGGCGAGGTTACAATCTTCCCGACCAGGGGCTGGGTGGTTGCGGCCACAGAGGCCGATCCCAATGATCCTGATAGCGTAGCATTGCCGGAACTCCGGACGCGGTTTACGGCCACCCTGGAGGACGGAGATACGCCAGTAACCGACCTCACCTGGCAATGGTATCGGTCTGCCGGTGAAGAGATCGAAGAAGGCGGGACGTCCAGCAGCTACACCGCAGTTGCGGAGGACGTGGGAAGGACCCTGAGGGTAACTGCCACCTACAGGGACAATCGCAGCACAGACCCGATGGACCCGATGAACATAACGGAGAAAATGGTTACTGCCTCCCTCAGGTCGCGCATCGGCGATACCAGGCCAGAGGGCAACACCCAGCCTCAGTTCAACGTGCCGGAGTCGGAGGAGATGCCGGAGGGCCGCTTCGATACCCGCACTATAAGATCGGGAACTGTCGCGGGCCGTTCCATCGGAGGACGCGTACGGGCCGCCGACGAGGATGGCGATGTGCTGACCTACATGCTGCGTGGCAGGGACGCCGAGAAGTTTGAAATCGACCCGGAAACCGGTCAGCTGCGTACCAAGCAAGCCCTCGACTTTGTGGAACAGGACACCTACGCCCTGTCCGTTTCCGTCCACGATGGCTTTGACGCGTACTATCGTCCCTCGGCATCCATCGACGACACGATCTCGATAGTCATCACGGTGTTGCCGCCGCCTCCGCCGCCACGGCGCACTGTCCGCGTAGTAACGCCAACGTCCGTGGTCAGCGGCACCACAAGTGACGAAGATTCGACGCCCAACCGGGCCGCCGAGTTTTCCGAAGGGGAGGCTACAAACCGCTCGGTGGTGCAAAGTGCTGAGTCGGGCACTAACGTCGGCAGGCCCGTTTCTGCCAGCGACCCGGATGGGGATTCGCTGACCTACACTCTTGGAGGGACCGACGCGGAGACTTTTGCTATCGATGCAACCACCGGGCAAATCGTGACGAATGCCGCATTGGACGTTGAGGAGAAGTCCAGCTACTCAGTCACGGTCTCGGTGACAGATAACAAGAACGCTGGGGGAGGAACCTACCCTGCATTGGACGATACGATTACGGTCACCATCACGGTAACCGACGTAGAGCTATCGGAGATCGCCAAGAGGTATGACGCAGACGAAGACGGTCTGATTTCCCGTGAGGAGGCACTCGCAGCCCTGAACGACTACTTCAGCGGCGACATCACCCGTGATCAAGCGTTGGAAATAATCGCGCTGTACTTCGAATCTCCAGCCATCGCAACGGAACCCCAGGAAGAGAACGAGTAGCCGGCTTTGAGAAAGATTGTATTAATGGCGATGGTACTCATTGGGTCGTCGCTTCTTGTGGCGAGCCCGGTCCCGATTAGTCATGTGTCAGCCTCAAGCCACAGCGCAGAACGCGCCTTCTCCCCGGAGTGGGTGCCGCCCGGTGGGGAGATTACAGTGACCATCACTGCGCAGGAATATGGCCCACTCGCGCAGGTGGTGGAAACTCTGCCTGAAGGTTTCATCTTCCTGGGAGCGAGTCTAAGCGTAGCCGCCGTTCAGGTCGCGGGCGACACGGTCAAGTTCACTT
Source organism: Dehalococcoidia bacterium (assembly GCA_965215675.1). Lineage (GTDB taxonomy): Bacteria > Chloroflexota > Dehalococcoidia > Lucifugimonadales > UBA3495 > VXOI01. Next base: position 2,648,451 of record OZ244112.1, read on the forward strand.
TGCTGGGGGAGCAGCATTTCAGCTATACCGCAGTAGCCCCCGCCGCGGAGGGACAGTACGAATTTTCTGGAGTTTTGCTGGACTCCTACAGGAATGAAGAGCAGATAGGCGGCAGCACCAACCTGCGAGTGGGGACACCGCCCACGCCGACACCATCTCCTACACTAGTGGCCACGGTAACCCTGGAGCCGACACTAGAGCCTGATCCGACGCCGACTCCCGAGCCGACTGCTACGGTAGCTCCGCCGTCCTCTTCGATGCCCACACCGGAGGCCGCTCGCACACCCATGCCCTCGCTTACACCCACGCCCTCGCTTACACCTACACCGGAGCCTATGGCCACGGCAACGCCCATTCCCACCGCGACGGGGACACCGGTGCCGACGGCGACAGCGATTGTGTCAGCTACGCCTGTGCCTACCGTCACTCATACGGTGACTCCCGCCCTGGAGCCTGCACAGGAGCCGGGGCCAACGGAGACACCTGCTGGTCAGGACGATGGTGGAATACCAAGACCGTTCTTGGTCGTCATCTTCTCGGTGATCGGGGCCTGGGTCATAGCCGCAGGCGTGGCCCTGGTAGTGTTCCTCAGGAGGAGGGAGCGGTGGCCCTGGTCCGTTTTTCCGATGAGAAGACGTGAACCGCCGGCGGCTCCAGACCCTGATGGGGAACCTTAAAACCAACCGGATCATGTTTCCGGATATTGTTAACACTATCTAGCCACAGGCGCAGTTTAGTAGCCGGTAGAATTAGAGGCAGTCAGGCGTTTTTGAGGTTAGATGGTGCTTGCTGTGGCATCGAGAGGGTGCAAGAGTGCATCGCGGGCCGGTTGCGGCGCCCGGAGTTTCGCCGTCGTACGCTGGAGTACCTGCGGAGGCTGCTCAGTTCCGTGGGACGCAAGATCGTCTGGCAGATGGCGGCGGGGGTCTGCAGTCCCGCCCTGATGAGTGAGGCCAGCGTCTCGTATTAGGCCATTGGTCAGGTACTTTATGGCTGCCGCCCCATGTAGGCAATTATCTTGTCTTGCAGACTGGCGCCGTCTGGCATCTTGATGGCCGGGCCCACGAACCCGGCCTGACGTCCCATGTCGGCAAACCCGGAAGATAACAATGGGAATGCCAGTTCCATCAGGTCGGAGTCTAACGTATTGTCCTGCCCGGTGGCTTTGGTCAAATCCCAATAGTGGATGAAATGGTCCAGCCATGTGCCCACCAGAAACTGACCCATGGGCATATCTCCAAAGGGCGTGGACGCAGTCTTTTCCAGCGCGCCGAGATGGCTGGCAAGTTCCAGAACCCGGTCAACTTCGTCTCGATAGGCTTGGAACAAATTTAAGGCGTCGTGTTCGCCAATGTAAGAGCTATCGGTGGCGGCAAGTTGGATGTTGGGTGGGTTTCCGACAAAGCTGCCGGCGGCAAATTCGAGCCCACCAATCAAGTGGTTGATAAGGCCATGCACATCCCATTCGGCACAGGGCGTGGGGCGGAAAGCTGCGATTGCTGAATGCCGACAACTAACTCTTTGACATTGTTGGTAGCCTTGCGCAGCAGGTCCGCCGGGTTTGGCATAGTTGCTTCTGAAGTCATTTGCATACTCCACTGCAGTAAATTTTGAAGGGCATTGTATCAACCGGAGAACGTGGCCCTAAGCGTTAACTGTCACCTCATTGACCTGGAAGACCTGCGGGCCGAGTCGGGTGAACACGCTCAATTCGCCTTGCCACGCATCTTCACAGGTCAGATGGGCGCAACGATCTGTGGGGGTAACCGTTCGGCCGGATGGCAAAAAGGACACAGTAATTGCGCCAATCGCACCTGCGGATTGAGATCATGTGGCAGGGGCTCGCACGGGAGAGGGGAAGGCAATGGCTCCAAAATTGCGTTAGAATCCCTTCGGAGATAATAGAGACGCAGGAGGGGTCATGGCATCAATTAGGCTGTATTCCGGCGACGACGGAGAATCACACATAGAGGTGATAGACCCGTCCTCCCATCCGGCTTGGACTGAGCTGCACAACGCCAAGGGAATCGTTTTCAGAGCCTTGCCTCCGGGATTCTTCAGCGATTGGCACGTCGCTCCCCGCAGGCAGTACCTGATCACCCTCTCAGGCGAGGCGGAGATCGGACTCGGCGACGGCACCGTTCATAGGCTTGGCCCCGGAGACGTCAACCTCGCTGAAGATCTGACCGGCCGCGGACACACTACACGCGTTGTGGGTGACGTCCCCAGGGTCGTCGCCACCATTCACTTGGAGGACTAGCTGGGACCCTCTCGGCAGGTCCTGCCCGACACGAGCCGGATCGTCGGCGCAAGGGGGCACCTCGATCGGGGTGCCCTCTTGCGTTGCGTTATGGGCGGACGGCACGTTGTAGCCCAATTGCGCCATCCTCCGCGGTTCTGACGAATTCCTTTGTCAGGACTCCGGCCTTCCCAACCACGGGGAGTTTCGAATTTTTCCCAAGAGGGCTCAAAGTCTGCAGATTTACATCGCTTGGGTCCGCCTCTCAAATTTTGGAGCTGGCTCTGAGGGTTTTCTCCGTTGTCTGCAGTACATCATTCGGCAATCCCTTCCGGATTGCTCGTCTTCCGTGCATGGCTTGGATTTCCCAAAATCATCCAAGGCGTCAACTCAGACCAATTAACGCCTACCCAACTGAATGAGGCGGAGTTGGCCCGAGCGTTTGTAATCCTCCAACTTCGGGAGTGCAAAACTCGCCTACGGAAGGTCTCGACCGCCTCGAACGGTGGCCCGCCTCCGGACGTCGTCGACCACCTGAATCGCTACAGTGTTGAACCGGGCGATATCCTTTCTACCGGGGTTGCCCACTCGACTTCGCCCATAGTTCCTTTCCCTGAAGGTTTCAGGGACCGTCGTCAAGACTGTCCATCCGCGCAGGTTCCTGGATAGGCTTACAGGTGCCTAAAATGGCTGCGATTACTTCCTGCCCATCCACCTGGTAATTCAATCCGGTCTGCGAAGATCAGAATTCCGCGGCCTCAATTTGGTCCCTTCTGGACTTGGCAGCGGGGTCAGTCAAGGTGGTGCGCACGATGATTGCGCTGGAGTGAGACTGCGTTGACCTTGCTGAGCCGAAGTCCCCAAAATCCCGCCGGGTGGTGGCGATCGGGACTGAGGTTGTGCAGACTCTCAGCGAGCGCCGGGATGGTCTGAGTGCTAGTCGCACACTACAGGGTTCCCAGGTATATGCCAGGATCGGAGGTGGTATAATCAAAGTGACGCGCTTTCCCACGGACATAAAGCGAATGCAGAGGGTTGCAGCATCTCAGGAGTGCAGTTTCACGACCCCCGGCAAGTTCACTTCACCCTGCTTTTGGCTCCAGCATCCCGATCCGCGTGTTGCAAGCCCGTAAGGGGCATGAAAGCATACAGACAACTGTAGATACCTGTGTTCATGTGCTACCGGCTTCAGACATTGGGGTGGGGAGGACTTTGGATAGTTATCTAGACGCACCGTTTGCCAATAGTTTGCAAGACGGAGACTTCGAGACCTAAAGAGGGCAAGTACGCATCTAAGCCGAAGTGGCGAAATGGTAGACGCGCCGGTCTCAAAAACCGGTGGGGGAGACTCCGTGTCAGTTCGAATCTGACCTTCGGCACCAACTCCTAAATTCGGATCTCAGCCAACGCAATGGCGGTCTATAGGCCGCCATTGCCGTTCAGGTGTCAGAAATTCTGATGACTTCCGGACGGAGCTAAGGAAACTGGATGGCTGCATAGATTTTCTCCCACCCACACTTGCTTAACATAATGAAAGGCGCGGCACGAGTCCGCGCTTTCGCATTTTTGCACCCTGACGCCTTGGCGCCTCTAGCGCTTTATCCCCTTTCACTGCGATGGGGTATGATGAGCGGCGATTCATATGGTGGGTAGACGTCCCGGGGATGAACCATGGACTTGAATGAAGACGACGTCATCCAGATCATCAAGTACCTCGACGAATCGAGCTTTAATGAACTTCGGCTTCAGGTTGGCGACCTGAGGATAGTGGTCAGCAGGAGCGGCAACCTGGCTCCCTTGCCCGAAGTCGATCAAGCCTCAACGTCGACCGACCCCTCCGCAGCGTACTCCCCGCCGTCGACGCCCCTCCAGCCTGTGGATGACCCATCCTCGGTGCCTGTTCAAGAGGTCCCTGAAGCGCAACCCCACGGAAATGTCCCCACTGACCAAGGGCAGCGGTTCAATATTACCTCGCCCATGCTGGGGACCTTCTACAGGGCCCCCGCGCCTGGTGAACCAGCGTTTGTGGAGGTGGGGGCGATCGTGGATGAGGACACCACCGTCTGCATCATAGAGGTGATGAAGCTGTTCAGCACCATCAAGGCGGAGAAGCGCGGGCTGATCACCCGCGTCAGCGTGGAGGACGGGGAACTGGTCGAGTACGGGCAGGTCCTGTTTATTCTGGACCTTGACGCAGACTGAGAGAGGATTGACGCTCAATGGCCGCCATTAAGCGGGTCCTCGTCGCCAACAGGGGCGAAATTGCCGTTCGCGTTATCCGCGCATGCCGAGAGATGGGGGTTGAAACCGTGCTGGCCGCTTCGGAGGCCGACGCGAACAGCCTCCCGGCCCGGATCGCCGACAGAGTGTTGTGCATCGGCCCGGCCCAATCGGCGGGCAGCTATCTCAATGTGGGAACGATCGTCCAGGCGGCGCTGGGCAGCGGCTCCGATGCCATTCATCCCGGCTACGGGTTCCTGGCCGAGCGGCCGGAGCTGTCCCAGGCCTGCATCGACAACGGGCTGGTTTTTATCGGACCGAGTCCGCAACACATTGAGACGATGGGGGACAAGCTGGCGGCCCGGCAGGCGGTTGCCGCTATGGGGATTCCGGTGGTACCAGGGTCCGGGCTGATTGGCGAATTATCCAAGGCCTCGGCCATGGCGGAGGACGTCGGATACCCGATACTGTTGAAAGCGGCGGCAGGAGGTGGCGGCAAAGGCATGAAAACGGTCCACCGACCTGACGAACTGGCGACCGTATACAGGGAGGCCGCCGCGGAAGCCCGCTCTGCCTTCGGCGACGACCGGCTGTATCTCGAATCCTTTATCCCCAACGCCCGCCACATTGAGGTGCAGGTCCTGGCAGACCGCCACGGAAACTGCGTCCACCTGTTTGAGCGGGACTGCTCGGTGCAGCGCCGCTATCAAAAGCTGATCGAGGAAGCACCTGCACCGGGGCTGTCCAGCGACCTCAGGGAAAGACTGTGCCAGGCCGCCCTGGGGATTGCGGAGGCCATCAGGTACGAAAACGCCGGTACTGTCGAGTTCATCTTCGACCAGGACAAAGGGAGTTTCTATTTCCTGGAGATGAATACCCGCATTCAGGTGGAGCACCCGGTCACGGAGATGACAACCGGCTTCGACCTGGTGCAGGAACAGATCCGGGTGGCGCAGGGTGATCCCATCGGCTTCTCTCAATCCCAGGTCGTCCCCGTCGGCCACGCCATCGAATGCCGGATCAATGCCGAGCAGCCGTGGGACGACTTCCGGCCATCGCCCGGGCTGATCACCAGGTGGCAGCCGCCGGAGGGGGCGGGCGTCCGCGTGGACAGCCACTGCTACGCGGGTTATACCGTCCCTCCCTACTACGACTCGCTGCTGGCCAAGCTGATCGTCACCGGCGGCACGCGGATGGAGGCCATAGCCCGTCTGCAACAAGCGCTGGCCAGCTTCCACGTGGCCGGCGTGTACACCACCATCCCTTTCCTGGCTTCTCTGGTGGAGCGGGCCGATTTTATCGCGGGAAAAGTAGATACGGGCTGGCTGGAAAAAGTGGCTACCTTTGGAGGCAACGAGACATGAGCCAGGTGGCATTCGTCGATACGACGCTGCGGGACGCCCACCAGAGCCTGTGGAACGGGCAGATGACGACGGCGATGATGCTTCCCATCGCGCCGGTGATCGATCAGGTGGGCTTCGAGGCGCTGGACTTCATGGCCCTGATCAGCATGGACTGGTGCGTACGAAACCAGAGGGAAAACCCCTGGGAGCGGATCAGGCTGATGTCAGAGGCCATGCCCAACACGCCCTTGATCGTGGGCGGCGTGCTGCGCAATTTCGGCAGCGTGCCGGACTCCGTAACCGAGTTCTGGGCCAAGAAAATCAGCGAGGCGGGAGCGGGCAGGCTCCGCATCAACGATCCTTATCACGACGTTGACCAGATTACCAAGGCCATCCGGTGGTCCAAGGACGCCGGCATGATCACCATGGTTGCGCTCATATATTCCTACAGCCCGGTGCATACCGACGAATATTACGCCCGCAAAGCGCGTCAGATGGCGGACGCTGGTGCGGAGCGTATTTTCATCAAGGACGTGGACGGCCTCCTGACGCCTGACCGGGTGAGGACGCTGGTGCCGGCCGTCATGAGGGAGATCGACGGCATTCCCATTGAGATCCACGGCCATTGCACCACCGGCCTGGCCCCGGTCTACTACATGGACGCGCTCGAGTTGGGCGTCCAGACGCTGCACACCGCCGTGGCGCCGCTGGCCAACGGGCCTTCGCAACCGTCGGCCGACATCATCTTTCGCAACGTCAGGTCCATGGGCTACACAACTGATATAAACGAAAGGGCGCTGGAGGAGATGACCGAGCATTTCCGGTTCGTAGCGAAAAGAGAGGGCTTCCCGGAGGGCGCGCCGGCTGAATATGACCTGAGGCAATACGAGCACCAGGTCCCTGGCGGTATGATGTCCAATTACAGGGCCGAGCTTGTCAGGCGTGGCCTCGGCCACCAGTTGGACGCATTGCTGGACGAAATAGCCCGTATCCGCCGGGAGTTGGGTTACCCGATCATGGTCACCCCGATTTCCCAATACATCGGCGCCCAGGCCATCCTGAACCACACGTCGGGCGAACGGTACCGGATCGTGACCGACGAGGTCATCAAGTACATTTTGGGCCACTACGGAGACTTGGCGGCCCCGGTTGACCCGGACGTAAAGGCGCGGGTGATGGCGATGCCGAGGACCCGGGAGCTGCTGGACTGGGAGCCTCCTCAGCGATCAATTGAGGAGCTGCGGATGGAGTACGACCCGCAACTTTCCGACGAGGAGTTCCTGCTCCGCGTCCTCAGTTCCAACCAGCAGGCGGTGGATGAGGTTCTTGCCGCCGGCCCCGGGTCTTACGATTACCCATCAAGAGACAAGCCGGTACTGGACCTGGTGCGGGAGCTGACCAGCAGGAAGGACATAGCCTCCATCAGCATTCAGAAAGGGGATTTCTCACTGACGCTACGGTAGGTTCGACGAGCGTCCGGTTAGCCATGCACCGCTGACCGAACGTGATACGATCAAGGCCGACAGGTTACTGGTGGTACGACGCCGGGGAACGCCCTGTCAGCCGGTGAACCCGGCCCACACGTCCGCCAAGCGAGCCGTCGCCTCCGAGGGGAGCGGCCCTTTCGCGGAGCAATCGACGGCTTGTTCCAGGTGCTCCATGCTGGAATAACCAACGAGCACGCTGCTGACTCCGGGATTGCCAAGGGCGAACCTCAGCGAAGCCTCCACCAAGCTGCCCACGTATCCCTCTTGTTGCAGAAAACGGAAGCCGTTCGCTCGAGTCTGATCCTGCCCGTAATCCCTGCCCGAGCCGATTGGCGCCACGCTCGGCACCGCAACAGCGTGCCTCGTTGACTCACCGCTCAGTGCACCTGCCGCCAGTACCCGAATCACCAGGACACCCATGCCGCTGGCAGAGGCCCTCCCTATGAGGTCGCCATAATCGGGCATATCGAATCCGGGCGGTACAAAGGTTCCAGCACTGGGGTTGACCAGGTTGTACACGGACTGAACAGTGTTCAGGGTTCCCGCGTCGATGATCCGGTGCAGGGCGGCGGTCTCTCCAACGGCGGTCATTCCCCAGAACCTGACTTTGCCTTGGTCGCGCAACTCAGCCAGTGCATCGCCCACCTCTCCAAGCACCTCTTCGGGAGCGACCGAATCGCCCCCCGCCGTGGATGCGACGTGGTTGTGCATTTGCATCAGGTCCACCTGCTCCCGTTGCAGCCGAACCAGGCTCTCCTCTACGGAGGCGATGACGTTGCCCTTGATACGCCCGGGGTCATGTGTGGTCACCCGGAACTTGGTGCCGACGTAGACGTCAGCAGACAACTCCTTCAACACCCTCCCGAGGTTGGTCTCCGACTGGCCGTCGCCATAGGAGGGAGCGGTGTCGAAGTAATTGATTCCCAACTCCATTGCGCGCGCGACCGCGGACACCTGATCGCTATGGGCGCCCCGTATCATCAGGCCGCCAACGTTGCCGCAGCCAAAACCGATTTCAGATACATTAAGGCCAGTATTGCCCAAGGGTCGATAGTCCATCACATTTCACCATTCGAGCTTGTGCTTACGAAACGATCTGTCCAGATCCGGTTGACGGCCGCGGCCGATCGGTACAGCGAGATACGCATGAGTTTTTTCGAGAATACCACCCCGCCATCCTAGATGCGGCTGACGTCGCCGATGCCCCAGGGCAATCGCGTCTTATTTCTCAGCACACAAAATTGGTCTGAATGGCGGTGGAGATGGGAGTGGCGGTTCCTCCTTCAGTTCCTGGTGCGAGGGTAGACGGGGGTTTGGATTCCCGCAGGCGCGGGAATGACGACTTATAGGGCCTCCGGCGTTTAAGACGCGATTGCCCTGTCGATGCAGGTCTGTTGCCACTGGCTGGAGAGATTTCGTGGCTGCGCGGGAATCGAGTACGGCTATCCGAGAGTGTCGGACTCGCGGAGGGCAATTCGATGTCTGCACGGGACAGAATTTTCCCACCGCTGTCCCATTTTGTCCCAAATTCGCGTTCCACCGTAGCTGAAGTTTCCCCCAATTGGCCAAAAATCGCGATTCCCGTCCCATATTGTCCCATTCTGTCCCACCCGGTCTTTTCCGCCTGTTTTCGGAGTACATACGGGCAGGGCCTTCGTCCAAAAACCACCTCTGATCCGGGTTTCGTGAACGCTGTTTACGAACATTTATACGGAATAATAATACAACAGCGCCGCAGAGGGTGGCAAGTGAGAAGACTCACTCGGCAGGGCAATCGCGTCTTATTTGTCAGCACACAAAATTGGTCTAATGTCGGTGGATATGGGAGCGGGAGTGGCAGTGCCTCCTTCGGTTCCGGGTGCGAGGGTAGACGGGGGTTGGGATTCCCGCTTTCGCGGGAAAGACGACTTATTGGGCCTCCTGCGTTTAAGACGCGATTGCCCTGGCCGATGCCCTGCTCCATGGGACCAGGGCCCAGGAGGTGGGGGCTTTTCATTCTCCTTTCCCTCCAGGGAAAAGAAAAGGCCATGATACTTTCCACCATGGCTGTCGACCGAATCTACCAGCCTGATTACAATCGAGGCTGTATTGACTCCGAAAAGAAGGAAACAAGAATGACGGGCAGCTCATTACCCTCCAATCTGGTGCCAAGTGGGGGCACACCAATCTTTACCGAAGAGAGCGCTCCCGATGCCCTCCGGCTAGAGCACAAGCTTGCGGAGGGAACATGGGGTGTTTTGCATGTCTTAGGTGGAAAAATACGCTTCGTGGACCTTCGCACATCTCAGGGAAATGATATCTCGGCTCCCGACCAAGTCACTATTCAACCAGGGGTGCCTCATAGAGTGGAAATCGAGGGACCGGTTGAATTCAGGATAGACTTTTTTCAGGAGCCGCAAGCCGAGACCGACGCCGAAGCAACAGGATAGACAAAACTCCTAAATATGGTCTCCCTCTGGGAGACGCGCCGCAAGCACCAATCTTGCCCAGGGGTCAGAACTCGACGGAGTCTGTCTCGGGGGTCATCTCCAGCAGGCGCATTCCACGTTCGACCTGCTGCCCCGGCTGTACCGCCACGCGGCGAACGGTACCGTCGCGGGGAGCCGTGATCAGCAGTTCCATTTTCATGGACTCCATCACCACGACGGTCTGGTTCTGCTCAACCCGGTCCCCCTCGGCTACCAGCACCTCCAGGACCGCGCCTGGCATTGGGGCAAGGATGTCGCCGGAAGCCTCGGCGACGGCAGCGCTGCCCCTACGCCTGGGCTCCGGCCGCTGAAACACGTAAAGCGCTCCGTCCAGCCACAGATGCAACTCCGGTCCAACCCACGCCCAAGCGAAGGCGTATGTTCGTCCCGATTCGGTGCGGCACAGCCCCTCCCCGCCCACCCGAGACTCAATGGTGAGCGCAATGGTGGATGGCAAATCTTCCTGAGCCCCGTCTTCCAGGTCGAAAAGAATACGACCATCCCGTTCGTCAATTCTGTAGTGGAAGACCTCTCCCGTGACCGGATACGTCTCCCGCATATCGCCCCGACCCTGGGTCATGGCAGCCTCACATCCCCGGAGGACTGCCAGGGGCTAACACTGGCCCTTCCGTCGTCTCCGGACGCCTGGGACGCAGGGCCGAGTGGCTGGTGAGCTGCCCAGGCCGCCAGGGCCCGGGCCATCACTCGGGAGTCGCCGGTCGTGTATGGTCTGGTGACTGCCGGGTTCCACTCCAGGAACCCTGTATCGTATTCGCCGCTCCGAAACTGGGGATGTTCCACCACCGTTCTCAGGAGGGAGATGTTGGTCACCACTCCCAGTACCATGAATTGGGACAGGGCCACCTCCATCCGCCGCAGGCTCAGGTCGCGGGTCGGCGCCCAGGCTGTCAGCTTCGCCAGCATGGGGTCGTAGTAGATCGAAACCTCCTGGCCTTCGAAGACGCCGCTGTCCAGCCGCAGGCCGGGACCGCTGGGAGGCCGCCATCGCAGCAGCCTGCCGGTGGAAGGAACGAAGTCGCGGTAGGGGTCTTCGGCGTAAATGCGGCACTCTATGGCGTGGCCCCTCGGCTGGATGTCCTGCTGTTGCAGGGTGAGGGGTTCGCCGCTGGCGATGCGGAGCTGCCACTCCACCATGTCCAGTCCGAGGACTTCCTCGGTGACCGGGTGCTCGACCTGGAGACGGGCGTTCATTTCGAGGAAGTAGAACTCGCCGCTGTGGGAATCCAGCAGGAACTCCACCGTTCCGGCGTTGACATAATCTGCGGTGCGGGCCACGGCAACAGCGGCTTCGCCCATACGCTGGCGCAGCTCAGGCGTCAGGGCCGGGGAGGGAGTTTCCTCGACAATCTTCTGGTGGCGGCGCTGGATGCTGCATTCCCGCTCGCCAAGGTGGATGGTATGGCCGAAGCCATCTGCCAAGATCTGTACCTCGACGTGGCGGGGGTTGGCGATATAACGTTCGAGGAACACCCGGCCGTCGCCGAATGCAGCCTGGGCCTCCCGGCTGGCCGACTCCATGCCTTCGTCCAACTCGCCCCTCTGGTTGACCAAACGCATACCCCGGCCGCCGCCACCCGCCGCCGCCTTGACGAGCAGGGGGAATCCCCACCGCTCCACGAACTCTCCCGCCGCGTCGTCGCCTGGCAGGCACTCGGGAGAGCTGGGCACCACCGGCACCCCGGCGCTCAGGGCGATGTCCTTGGACCGCAGCTTGTCTCCCAGGGCCTCCATGCTCTCCGCAGTCGGTCCAATGAAAGCTATTTGCGCGTCGCGGCAGGCCCTGGCGAATTGCGGATTCTCCGACAGGAACCCGTAGCCGGGGTGTATCGCGTCGGCCCCGCAGTCGAGGGCGGCTTGCACGATTTTGGAGATGCTCAGGTAGGTCTCCTCCGCGGTGCTGCCGGACAACGCCACGGACTGCCCCGCCGTGTACACGTGGAGAGCTCCGGCGTCGTGGTCGGAATGGACCGCGACGGGGGTTATCCCCATGGCGCGGAGAGTCTGATTGATCCGGACCGCGATTTCGCCGCGATTTGCTACCAGGACTTTGGAGAACATCCTTCAACACGCTCAGGTGCAAGCATCAGAGGAGAAACGTGTGGTTGAAGCAGAAGAGGATCGGCCTCACATGCGGAAGACGCCCTGCCTCCTATCCGGGAAGGGGGCGTTGATGGAGGCAGCTATTCCCAGTCCCACCACGGTGCGGGTGTCCACCGGGTCAATGATGCCGTCGTCCCACAGCCGGGCGGTGCTGTAGTAGGGATCGCCCTCCAGCTCGTACTTTTCCAGGATGGGCCTTTGCAGCTCCTCTCGCTCCTCCTGCTCCAGCGTCAGGCCCTGCCGCTCCAGCTGTTGCAGCCTGACGGTAGCAAGGACCTCCGCCGCCTGCTGCCCGCCCATCACCGAAATGCGTGAGTTGGGCCAGGTCCACAGGAAACGAGGCTGGTAGGCGCGGCCGCACATGCCGTAGTTTCCCGCGCCGAAGGAGCTGCCGATGATCACGGTGAACTTGGGGACGGAGGCATTGGAGACGGCCATGACCATCTTGGCCCCATCCTTGGCGATGCCCCCCGCCTCGTACTGGCTGCCAACCATGAACCCGGTAATATTCTGCAGGAACAGCAGTGGAATTCCCCGCTGGCTGCACAGCTCGATGAAGTGGCTCCCCTTCAGCGCGCTCTCGGAGAAAAGCACACCGTTATTGGCGACCACTCCCACCGGGTATCCCCAGATGCGGGTGAAGCCGCAGACCAGGGTCTCGCCGTACCCCGCCTTGAACTCGTGGAAGCGGCTGCCGTCCACGATGCGGGCAATTACCTCGCGGACGTCATACTGCCGCCGGTTGTCCGGGGACACTATGCCGTAAAGCTCCGCGGGGTCGTGAGCCGGTGGCTCTGGTCCGGAAACCTCGAAGGGAGGCTCGCGACGTCGCACGAAGTTCTCGACGATATCCCGCGCGATGGCAAGAGCGTCCTCGTCATCGGCGGCCTGGTGATCGGCCACCCCGGACACGCGCGTATGCACTTCGCTGCCGCCCAGGGTCTCCGGGTCCACCTCCTCTCCGGTGGCCGCCCGCACCAGGGGCGGGCCGGCGAGAAAGATGGTGCCCTGATTCCGCACCATCACCACCTCGTCGCTCATGGCCGGGATGTACGCACCCCCGGCGGTGCACGACCCCATGACCACCGCGACCTGGGGAATACCCAGTGCCGACATCTGTGCCTGGTTGTAGAAGATCCGCCCGAAGTGGTCCCTGTCAGGGAATACCTCAGCCTGCAAGGGCAGGAAGGCCCCGCCGGAATCCACTAGGTAGATGCAGGGCAGGTGGTTCTCGAGGGCGATTTCCTGGGCGCGAAGGTGCTTCTTGACGGTGATGGGGTAGTAAGTGCCGCCCTTAACCGTGGCGTCGTTGGCAAGAACCATAACCTCTTTGCCGTGCACCACGCCAATGCCGGTAACGATCCCTGCGGACGCCTCATCTCCGTCGTACATGTCCCACGCCGCCAGGGGGCTCAGCTCGAGGAATGGGGTGCTGGCGTCCACCAGACGGTCAATCCGCTCGCGGGGCAGCAGCTTGCCGCGGCTGCGGTGCAACTCCACGGCGCGCTCCCCGCCACCGGACCGCGCCCGACCCAGTCGATCCTTGAGTTCCTGGACCAGGGCCTGCATCCGGACCTGGTTGTCGAGGAAATCCCGGTCGCCGGTACGCAGGTTGGAGCCGATTAATTCCATTCAATCCCCAAGGCGTTTTCCTGTATTTTCGGGCTGGTTCGCCCGATCAGGCTCCATTATATTCCCCTGCCCTGACACCCGACATCTGCGCAAACGAAGTGAAAGTTTACTCGAAAGAGCAACGGGTGAAACTATGGGGCGATCCAGCTTGCAATACTCCCTGTGTCTCCAAAGACTTGCTTTCATAACTCCCGCATTACATCCGTGGTAACCTTGCCAAAAATACGTGAATGGATTGGACTATGGCGAGCTTTGATAAAGCCGTTGAGGCGGTTGATCTCTATGTTCAGCAGCGGATGCGCAATCTTAAAATGCCGGGCGTGGCCCTTGCCATCACCGACCTTGAGAGGACGTTGACGCTGTCCACCTTCGGTTTTGCAGACCTGGCCGCAGGAAGTCCAGTTCAGCCGAACACGATGTTCGAGGTCGGCTCCATCGGCAAATCGTTCACCACCGTTGCCTTGATGCAGCTTCGCGAGGAAGGCCGCCTTGACCTGCACGAGCCCGTCTCCAGCTACCTGCCATGGTTCGAAGTGAAGTCGGATTATGGGCCGATCACAACCCATCACCTGATGACCCATACCTCGGGCCTGCCATCCGGCACCGACATAGGGACTCACGGTTTGTACGAGGCGTGGGCTCTGCGAGACAGCCGGACCGGATCTCCACCGGGAGAATACTTCCGATACTCAAATGTGGGTTACAAGACCCTGGGTTTCCTGCTTGAGGAGCTGGACGGTCGCTCTTACCAGGACTCCATCCGGGCACGAGTGCTTGACCCACTGGGCATGGACAACTCCCACGCGGTCATTGGCCACGAGACACGGAAGCGGGCGGCGGTGGGCTATCGCAGCTTCTACGACGACCGGCCAGAACATGTGAACCACGGCCTGGTGCCCGCAATGTGGACGGAGTACGGAGTGGGCGATGGCTGCCAGGCATCCACCGCCGAGGACATGGCTACCTATCTGAGGATGTTCATGAATGGAGGGTCGGGACCAACTCAGCGCCTCATGTCAGCGGATAGTTACGTACTGATGACCCAGCGCGCCGCGGCCACGCACCTGTGGGGCGGAGCCCACTACGGGTACGGCTTGACGATGGCCGACATTGATGGCCACTCATACCTGGGGCATGGAGGCAGCACCACTGGATTTGTCGCGGCCGTGATCGCCGATCTTGACGACGGCATCGGGTGGTGGTCTTGATCAACGGTCTAGTTCAGTCATACGGGGCCGCTGGCATGGCACTGCATATTCTCAGTCTACTGCGGGCTGGTCTGCACCAGCAGCAAATTCCCTCACTCCCATCTGAACCCGACGCCGAACTGACGACCAACGCCACCGACTTCGTGGGCTCATTCCGTACCGGGGAACACCGCCTGATTGTTTCAGCGCAGGGCAACCGGCTGTCCCTTAAATGGGAAGGGCGGGATGTGGTCCTCCAGCCTCGCGGAGAGGACCGCTTTTACGTGCCGGATCCGGGCCTGGAGCACCATCTGCTGGAGTTTGGACGCCGCGAGGGCCAGGTAGTTGAGGCGTTCCACGGCCCCGACTGGTTCGTTGGGGAAGGCTATTCCGGGCCCGAGATATTTGAATATCCCTCAGAGTGGGATAGCTTCACCGGGCACTACCGGACCTACAATTTCGGTCTGACGAACTTCCGCATCGTCATCCGCAAGGGTTCCCTGCTCCTGGCCTACCCGTCGGGAGGACACGAGCCCCTGGTAACTCTCGGGGACGGGCTGTTTCGCGTTGGAGATGACTCGCGCTCACCGGAAACCATGCGCTTCGATTCGGTCGCCTCGGGCAAGTGCCTGCGAGCGATCTTTTCCGGCTGCCCCTATTACCGCACTTACACCCCTTGAATGTGGACAATCGCGGGAATTACCGAGCCTCACTTTCGTCCACGAAAACCGCGAGGGCAACCCTTACATTCGGCTTTGTGCTACCCGGTAACAGAATCCAAGACGCCAGGAGGACGCCATGCCTGTCCAACAATTGTCACCGGAACTGGAACGCATAGTCTCCCAGGACCAGGCGGTAGAGGTGCTGGGCACCGGCTATGTCATTGCTGAGGGGCCGCTGTGGTGGAGCGAGGAGCAATATCTGCTGTTCAGCGAGGTTCGGGGAAACCGCAGGTGGAAATGGACTGCGAGCGAGGGCCTGACCCTGGTGCAGGAGCCTACCAATAATGCGAACGGCCTGACCCGGGACCCGCAGGGAAGGCTGGTGATGTGCGAGGGCGGGGCAAGGCGCGTAACCCGGGTTGAACACGATGGAAGCGTCACCGTAATTGCAAACAGCTATCACGGAAGGCCACTGAACCGGCCCAACGACGTGGTGGTGAAATCCGACGGCAGCATTTATTTCACCGATCCGGGTGGCCCCTCCCCCGACACTGGCCTCGATTTTTCCGGGGTCTACCGGGTATCGGCCGATCTCAGCACGATCAACCTGCTGGTCCGGGACTACGTTCTGCCGAACGGGCTGGCGTTTTCCCCCGATGAGAGCGTCCTTTACATAAACGATTCTCAGGGCGTGTCGGTAGACATCGGCAACATGTTCCGCAGCACTGGGCGCATTGACGCCTTCGACGTACGGCCTACCGGGATGCTGGCCAACCGGCGGGTCTTCTGTGAACTGAGAGGGGAGATGTCCGGGATTCCGGACGGGATGAAAGTCGATGTCGAAGGAAATGTTTATTGCACCGGGCCGGGGGGCGTCTGGATAGTGGACTCCGCTGGCATGCATCTGGGCACAATCCTGACCGAGGTGGAGCACACCACCAACATGGCATGGGGCGGAGAGGACTGGAAGACCCTGTTCATTACCACGGCGGATAGGTTAGCCCGCATCCAGCTGAAGGTATCAGGATTACCGGTCCCAACACAGTCCTCATAGCCAGATAGCGCCAAAGCACAAAATGCGGAACAGACTTGGAGTGGACGAAAACCCGCGCCGCCGATATTGGCGCCGGCGGTATTAGTGTGGAAGGGCCTGGAGGGTCTGAATTCGATTGGCAATCGCATTCGGAAATCTTGAAGCTAAGACAGCGTTCCAATTCAGGTTGTTTGCAATCTTGCGATTCGTCATTACCGGGGAAGTGGTAATCCAGGGTAATGGGTGTTAATTACAGCCTTGTACCTGGGTGCTCGGGGCACAGGCCTGTCCTCTCCGACCCACTCTTTCAAAACCGGGCTGTGCTCGATTATAATCAAACACATGTTCTCAAACACTACTGGCCTCGCCCCGCCGCACCTACCTGGAACGCGTCCTGCAAATACCGTAAGAAACCCTGGATTTTCATAGTGGCAAACGCTGTCTAAGCATCTCCTGCGGGCCATGTTGTGCCACTCGCAAGATCCTTTACTGAGACTCAGATTCTCGAAATTTGCACACTATTGTACATAAATACACATCTTCTGGGGGTTATCAGCTGCGAGGCGAACTCCAGTTGAGTCTCACCCATACTTTTCCACGTCGCAGGTCCTGCCCTTGACTTTACCCGAAGTCTGTGTATGCGATTCGTGAATCCGGCACCCCGTAGCAACGTTGCCCATTGGTGCCATCCTCAGGCAAATCGATCGTCCGACCACCGGAACCGCAGAACTGTCTGGTGACAAATGCCGCTTGCAAAGCCTCTTGGTCTCTCGATAATATATGATCATGTGTTCCATAAATCGGCCTTTATGCCTGCGCAGGCCGCGCTGCATCCGGCCTGGTTCCAGTCTGGTTCCGGCCGACAGCTGCAGAGGCATGGCCTGCCCAAACCGCAGAAAAAGCAGAAATGGGACGGAATGGGACAAAATGGAACCGAAATTAAAAATTTCTCTCCCGCAGGGTCCCCTTCAGATACAAAATAGCGCAAATTAAGGGGCACAATGGGACAATTTGGGACAATTTGGGACACCGTGGGAAGTATTCCGTCCCAATTCTCCCACGGAGACTATTCATTCCCCTCAGGTCAGTTCTTCTCCCTGATTGCTGTACTCAGTTCCCTGTGCAGCCACAGAATCTCTCCAGCTAAATGCGATAGCCCCGCCTGAATTCGCTGATGCGTCCCCGTAGACATCGAGAGAGGAGGAATGTCGGCGGAGGGAGGCAAGCGGTTAAATTGGAAGGAACTCAACGGTAGTAAAATTCGCACCCAGGGGATCTGATCAGACCACCTTCATCGGTGGTCTTTTACTGAATGCTGCGGAACAGTTCACAAGAAATTGCCAGCTTGAGTCGTCCGTTTCCCTCCATCGTGGGAAACGCCCGCTCCTCCTGTGGCGCGTTCGTCCTCGCCGCGCGGGAACAGGTCGATGCCGGATCACTGGCCGTATTCCGAATCCTGTTCGGCCTCATCGGCCTGTTCATAGTTGCGAGGTTCTTCGCCCACGGCTGGATTGACGAGCTATATATCGTTCCCGAGTACCACTTCACTTACATGTGGTTTGGCTGGGTCAGACCGTGGCCTGGTTGGGGGATGTATGCCCACTTTGCCGCCTTGGGATTTGTCGCCCTCGGAATCACTGTCGGGTACCGCTACCGGCTGTGCGCCCTGTTGTTTTTCCTGGATTTTACGTACGTCGAACTTCTGGACAAGACGGCTTACCTGAACCACTACTACTGGGCCGCACTGGTAAGCCTGTTGATGGTCTTCATCCCCATGCACCACTCGCTGTCGATAGACAGTTGGAGGAGAAACGGGATTCTGTGGGGCGCCGTTCCCGCAGGGGCCATATGGTTGCTACGGGCGCAATTGGCCGCGGTCTACGTCTTCGCGGGCATCGCAAAGCTCAACAATGACTGGCTGCTGGAGGCGCAACCCCTGCGAATCTGGCTGAAGGATCACATTGCCCTTCCGACAGTGGGTCCACTGCTGGGGGAGGCCTGGACTGCCTACGCATTCAGTTGGAGCGGGGCCCTGTTCGACCTCGCGATCGTGGGGTGGCTGATGTGGCGACGCACGCGTCCAGCCGCCTACGTGGTACTGGTGGTCTTCCATCTGATGACCTACCTGCTATTTCCGCAGATAGGAGTCTTTCCCTGGCTTATGGCCGGAGCGGCATTGATCTTCTTCCCGTCAGACTGGCCTAAACGGCTGGTGTCCGGGGTTCGCGTGGAGAGGCTACGTTCTCTCGCCGGGAGCCCGAAGGCGCCTGGATGGAAACATGTCCCACCGGCAGGAGCGGTTGTCCAGAAATCAAGCGAATCCCTGCGACCAAAAATACTCATTGAGGTGGCAGCGGTTGCGGGCGTGATCCTTTTCGTTGCGGTGCAGGTCGCTATGCCACTGCGCCACTACGCCTATCCTGGGAACGTGCGGTGGAACGAGGAAGGGTACCGTTTCGCCTGGAGGGTGTTGCTGACCGAGAAGGTGGGACTGGTGGAATACAGGGTGTACGAACCTGAGTCAGGACAACGCTGGCGAGTCGGCCCGGAGGATTACTTGACGCCACTGCAGGCAGAACGCATGACAACGCAGCCGGACATGATACTGGCGACGGCCCACATCATCGCCCGGGACTTCGCCGCTCGCGGGCGTCCCAATGTTGAGGTTCGAGCTGACGTATTTGTCTCAATCAATGGGAGGGAGAACGCCCGCCTGGTCGACCCCGAGGCCGACCTTGCAGCGGTCAGCCATGGAGTTGGGCCAAAACCCTGGCTCCTGCCAGAGCCTTAGCCACTCTTTACTTCAGCCTGGGGGTGGCAAAGAGGAAAGGCTGGCGAAGATCACCGGCGCCTTGCCTAGCTGTCGCCGTCGGTGTCGGAGAAGCCCACTGACACGCCAAGCAGGCTGACTATCTCGGTGTTCAGGACCCGCTGCAATTCCTTGAGGTTGTCGTAGACCAACCGGACCTGGGCAGGGCCGGTCTCAAGCATGTAAAAGACACTGCCTTCCATATTGCTGGCTGCGTCAATGGTGGACTCAATCGCGGACAGCATTCGGGCATCTGCCTCTTCGGAAACGGAGGCTACCCGGGCCGACAGCCCCAGCCCGCCGTCCACTCCGCGGTAAATGGCGGCGATGCCCTCCAGTTGGGCAAGCAGGTCGTCTCCGGAGCTGTCGGCATTGCAGGATGGAATCTCGCTGGCGTCGGCGTCGACATCAATGCCAAGAGCGACTCCCAACCGCATGTTTGCGATGGCCCTGACTTGAAACACCAGGGAACGCACTGCCTCAGCCTCGGCTCGCTGTCAAGCAGGGCAAGGGGTCCGGTCCCGTCGAAGTAGCCGGCGTATCCGCACTTGCCATCCGCGCCCCGCCAATCGGCCAGGATTCCGCCAACCTCTCGGCTGGCAACACCAACCACTGATTGGAGGTAAGGCATCGCTCCCAACCACCTGGCCCTCCAGTAAGCGAATCACTACCCTGGCCGAAGAGGAGGTACTCTGCGGTAGCCAAGCCTCGCTGGGTTGCAGACAGGAACTCACTCACGCGCTCCTCGGTGATTGCCTCTTGGGATGCGAGGTTTCGATCAATTTTTACGGTATCTATGGGCCACCAATCCAACAGTGACAGGGAACGGCGCTCCATCGCGGGCCCGAAACGGAAGGACTCTGTACGCAACCAAGCCTTATGCGCATCCCGCCACCCCTCGCGTGCGGATGTAAGCGCGTCCTCTCCAGGATTTGAGCACAGCGAACCCACCGAGAGTTCCAGTTGAGTCAGCCTAGCGGCTGCGGCAGAGTATCCAGGAAGAATCACCCGGGCCGTGAGACTTTGCAGAACCTCTCCACGGGTGGCCTTCGCCGGAGCAACCTCTCCTCTTGGTGTCCCATCCATTTCAGTTGCGTCGCTCTCCGTGAAGTCCGAAGCGCCGCATGCCATAGCTGACAGAAGCAGAATGGCAGCAAGGATTGAAACTATCGCACAACAGGTGGGGTTCATTTCCGTCTCAATATGGATGCTGCGAATTTCCCTATTTTGTCACTTGTCAGCCTACAGCGAATTCAGGAATCGAATGAGGGCGTCCCTTTCTTCCTTGGTAAAGGACTTGAAAGCGTCTCGGGCCTTGGATCCCTCGCCTCCGTGCCAGAGGATGGCCTCGACGAGGTTCCTGGCCCTGCCGTCGTGGAGAAACATGGTATGGCCGCTGACGGTTTCCACGAGACCGATGCCCCACAGGGGCGGCGTGCGCCACTCCTGCCCGCCGGCATCGAATTCGGGCCGTCCGTCGGCCAGTTCCTGACCCATGTCGTGCAGCAGGAGGTCCGTGTAGGGAAAGATGGTCTGATCGCTCAGCGCTTCCAGTCCGTGGGTGCCAGTCGTGTACTGGGGCGTGTGGCAGACGGCGCAACCGGCCTGAACGAACAGGTCCGCGCCCTGCAGAACCTCCGGGTCGTGGAAGTCGCGCATCGCAGGCACCGCCAGGGCCTGAGTGTACAGCACGACCTTGGCCAGGCGTTCTGCGTCGATCTCCGGGACGCCGCCATTGGGGGCGGTCAGACAGTCGGTCTGAAAGCTGGTGCAGTTTCCTTCGGGGAAAAGCGGAGAAGTAATGCCGAGGTCTCCCATAAAGGCGCCCGCAGTCTGCTGTTCCACAGAGGGCTGGTTGGCTTTCCAGCCGAAGCGGCCCAGGGACAGATCGCCCTTGCGCTCCTCCCAGACCATGTTAACCCGCCCGGATATGCCGTCGCCGTCTGCGTCGTCGGGATCGGCCCTTCCCAGAATATCGGCCTCAGGAATGGCCTCCAGCAAGCCCATCCCCACGATGGCTGGGGCCACCCTCGGGGAAGTCATGGCTTCGGAATGCAACGGCCCGAATGCCAGGTCTCGGAACTCATATGTCGGGCTCCGGAGACTGTACGTCTCTCCATCATCAAATGTTCCGGGGGTTTCCCGGTAAACGATGACGAACTGGCCTTCGGCAGGAACGCCGATGATGGCCCGGTCCTGCAGCTGACCTCCGTATGCAAGCTCGGGAAGCGAATTGCCATTGGCGTCAACGCCCGGGATGCTCAGTCGCATCAGCAGTCCCCTCTCGCCGTCATCCGGGCCACTGGGCGGCTTGCCCCGGCCGTCCCGGAGGTGGCAAGAGGAGCACGACAGGGCGTTGAAAGTTGGCCCCAGTCCGTCACGGGCTTCAGTCGAAGCGGGGGCCGTGACCCAGTTCTGGCGGAAGAAACTGTTTCCGACGGCGAAAGTGCGCCGTCGCTGGTTGTTGAGGTTTCGGGCTGAGAGTCCGAAGGCGTTGCGAGTCGTGGTGAAAGCAGTGGTGTCACCGCCAAGAGCTGCAACCAGCACCAGCGGCTCGGGCGTGGGCTCCGAAGTAGATGTGCGTGCTCCGCAGGCGGCAATCAGCGCTACTACCAACACCAACAAGGTGGCGGCCAGGGCCATCAGCCCCGGCCGCAGAAGGAGGGTGAACCGCCGCCATCTAGCAGCCCGTCTGATGATTGATCAACTGGCGGTGTAGGTCAGCCGGGATTACCCAGTGGCAACAGTTCTTGCGTGGTGCGGTTAGCCACATGCGGATTGTCGCTTGAAAATCCCACTGGCCATGGTCCGGCACGTCTCCCTGTTGTTCCCGGTGGCGCCTTTGCCTCCCACCCTGCCGGACATCCCGGCCCCATACCGGAACAGCTTCAGCAGGTTGTGGCCGGCGCAGATCAGCAGCCACTCCCGGTTCACCTTCGCCAGACCCCGCAGCAGGAACTGCCGGAAGCCCCGGCCCTGCTTGATCTGGCCGAACACCGTCTCCATCCGGAGGGCGTAGCGTTCACGTCCCCGTTTCGTCCGCAGCTTGCGGCGCATCCGGTCCCTGGCTGACAGCCCCTTGGGTATGCGGCCGCGGGGCGCGGGTGGCGGCACCCAGCCATGGCGGGTTTTCTCCGGCGCGACGAACGGGTCGACACCAAGGGCGTAGAGCCCATCCACCGCCTTGGCCGAGTAGTACCCGGCGTCGGCGGATACCTCTTTCGGCACCGCGCCGGTGTTATTCACGGTCTCCTCAATCATGCCCGCGGCCTGCCCCTTGTCCGAGGGCTGGTTGGTGGCACGGGCCGCCACAATCACCTGGTGGTCGCTGTCCACCACCGCCTGGCAGTTGTAGGACTGCTGGAAGTCCCGCCCTCCCGGGCCAGGCATGATGCGGGAGTCGGGATCGGTGAAGTTCCGCTGCGCCTTGTCATCAGGCACCCCGGGGTGATTGCGGCCCTCTGACTCAGCCTGCTCCGCCTCTGCCCGTGCCTCGGCCTCCAGTGCCGCCTTGGCCTCCCTTATCCTCCGCAACCGGCTCTCCCGGAAGGCCAGTTCCTCCGGCAACTCGTCCCCACGCCTGTCCCTCCCGTAGCGGCGGTCCTCCTCCTCGTCCACCTCCTGCGCCTTCCGGAGCAACTCGTCCACCTCGGCCTGCAACCGCTCCTCTCTCTCCTTCATCCGCCCGTAGCTCATCGCCTTGTGCTTTGAGGCATTGGCCCTCACCTTGGTGCCGTCCAGCGCCACGTGCCCCAGCTTCACCAGTCCTGCCTGCTGGCACAGCTCCAGCACCTGCAGGAACAATTCCCCCAACGCCTCCAGATGGTCCTTTCGGAAGTCGGAGACGGTGCGGAAGTCCGGCGTGTTGTTCGCCGCCAGCACCCGGAAGGCGATGTCCTCGTGGAGACGCCGGGCGATGCGCCTGGACGATGCCACCCCGGTGCAGTAGCCGTAGAGCAGCACCTTGACCATCATCCTGGGATGGTAGGGAGGGCCGCCCCGCCTTTCCCCCTCGTAGCGGGCGGTGATGGCCGAGAGGTCCAACTGGTCCACCACGTCAGAGATGAAGTAGGCCAGGTGCTCCGGCGGCAGCCATTCCTGGAGCGCCGCAGGCAACAGCAACTGCTGGTCAGGATCGTAGGGAAGGTAGGTCTTGCTCATTGACCGCTCCGCTCGTCTGATGCTCCACCCCATCATACCCTCAACGGCTCACCAACCCTGTTTCTCAGACGGGCTGCTAGTATTACAACGACGCTTAGCAAAAAAGGGACCCTGAACGCCCCTTCTTGGCGACCTGTCTATGCGCTTGACAGCTTTGTGGCCTTGCCTCCCGCGAGATCATTTCCGTGCAAAATCGAGCGAATTGAGGAAGCGTCGTTGTAATACTAGGGGTCATCGCCGCAGCCTCCCGCATGGCTGACAGCATCTCGCCCTGGGCAGCAACTCGTAACGGCAGAGAGTGTTCATGTCTTTCATTCCGGCTAAATGGAACGGGAATTCAAACTAGGTAACGCTGATAGTGATTCCGATGAGTTCGGCCGCAGTAACGATGCTGTCGGTCTGGACCTCTAGCGACTCGATGGTGCGCAGCACGGAAGACCGGCCGGGGTCGCTGTTGGGAATTGTTTCACGGAGGTGCAGGTCGAAGGGACTGGGGATTTCGTCCGCCAACGCAACGCTGCGTGCGATTTCACCATTCAGTTTCGTGGCCAGGTCTTTGTCGACCCTTGCGACCAGGTCCATGATTCCGGGTCCCACGGCCAATCCGAAGTCGCCAGTGTAGACCATCTGGATGCCGCGAGCGTTACCGATGATGTCGGCGACCGTGTTATCGGAGAAGCAGGAGTGTTCGTCCTCCTGGGACCGCTCTTCATAAGCGACGGTCATGCGCTCGCCAGCCAGCTCGCCCCGGGAAAGCTCACCAATGCCGGTAATGATGTTGTTGAGGGCGTCGTCCACGTCCAGTGCCAAGAAGTCGGCCCGGTAGTTGCCGGAGATTTCCGGGGCCCAGGCGTCGACCAAGCCTTCAAGGTGAACCAGGAGCAGGTCGGAAGTCGTAGCCAGATAGACACCTCGGCGGTCAGCGTTCTCTGCAGTGGTGTAGTCCGAGACCGGGCGGCTGCCAGGGGCCACGTCGTTCAAGTCTTGTCCCCAGCGAAGGAACTCGATGGCGTGCCACGCAGTGGAGATGTTCACTTCGGCTCCCACTTCGTTTAGCGACTCGATCAACTCAGCCGTGATTTCGAAATATTCGTCAGGATTGTTGATAGTGCCAGCCCCGGGGTCGCCTTCGACGTAATCGATGTAGGCCTCGTCCAAAGGCCAAGCGTTAATCAGACCTTCGGGGCCATCCTCTTCGTTGTCGATGGGGCCACCGTAAAAACGGAAGGCCTCTGTGGGACCATAGTCGTCGCGCGCGGTTAGCCAGGCTCTCTTGGCGGCTTCGAGGGTTGCTGGCGTAGGGTCGTCCAGGAAAATGTTTATCGCGGTATCCATTGCCGTGGCCGATGCCAGGCTCTTCGAATAGAGGGCGTGGACTCCATCTGCATAGTGGGTCACCACATCGGTCTTCAATTCCGCGAAGCTGGATCCTTCTGGATTTGGGGCGGTCGTCGGCTCCAGCGTTGAAGTAGGTTCTGAAGAACAAGCCAGTGACAGCACTACGCTGAGACCAACGATCAAAGTCGCACAGAGGGTCCCTAACCTGCTAACCATAGCTACTCCTTGTCATCCTGCGTCTACATACTGTGTGGCACACTGCCAATGCCGATTCTTATGACAGCATATACACGTAAATAAATATTGTGTCAACTGTTAATTATAATATATATATCAGAGTACTCAATGGTCGATCATATAAATTCATACTAGTTGGTAACACATATATCCACTCACAAAGTGGGCGAAACACCCGACCGTGGAACGCCACCTTGGAGATTCGCAAAGGAAAACAGGGCCTGTCCTCGTTATGCCAATCTTGATCTCCGGCTACATTTGCTCCAATTCCGCAAAGCCGGAACGTTGTAAAGGACTCGAGGGAACTGGCGATCTTGAAGAAGGCCCCCGGGGTCGCAGGGCGTTTCCTTTCTGCGCAGCCGCCCGAAGATTTCCCTCGCGGGTTGTAGAGGCAACAGCTCGACCGATCCGGTCTTGTCCAGACGAACTACCACCACGCTTACGCGCCTCCCCTTTTTCCTCAGAATCTGCTGCAAACTTCAGGCGCACCTATACCCAGACATCGGATGAGGCATCCGCCGGAGCATCTGCGCTTCTGAGTCGAATTGATGATCTCCGTTGATTCAACTCCTATATGCAGAAAGGGCTTCAGTGCATTCTTCCAAGACCGAACGTAGATAGAGCTTCCTTTATAGCTAAAGATAGGTTAACCCTTGGCTACTCTATGCTGTCATCAAAATCTCGGAGGGACATAGTTTTTAAGCTACTAAATTAGCCTGCCTGTCGCATATATGAAATGCACAGCGGCGTCCGGCCTCCCGCCGGCGGGACCGGGAGGCCGGGAACGTGCCGCTGTGCATCGCATCTCTTGCTAGAGACAATTCCAAGTCGTTGCTTGATAGGCGCTTATTGTTGCTCCCCATCCTGTGATTGCTGCCAAGTGGAAAATCTGGTGCAGCCCTAGCGGAGCACGGGGGCATCAAAGCTATCCGAGTTCCCCGTTGCACAGGTTCCCTGCCCCGAGAGCTGTAGACTGTTCCCCAGTTCGAGACTTCTGTCCCCTTGAGCGTTACGACGGGTCGCCGCTGTACCGATTATCGTTGCTTGGACTGATTAATTGCTGAGCTTCCAGGCCTTTACCGTCAGGCGAGCCGTGGGGTTGTGCCAGTCGTGCATTGCTGGGTCGAGATCGGAGTCCGTGCCGCCGTGGACGCCGGCGTGGACATGGACGAAGCCTTCAGGATCGGCCGGATCGTGGGCGTGCTTCCCGCAGGGAGGCCCGGGTATGTAGGCGCAATCTTCGCTGTTCGCCTCGGTACCTGAGTCATAGGCGTTCAGATAAATGGTGCGCGACTTTGACAGGTCGAGGCCATTTGCGCCAATGAAGGCGTCGTTGGTGGAGACCAGCATGCTGACAAAGGACATTTCGCTGTTGCCGTCATCGATGTCGAAATTCATGGTGACGGTATCGCCGGGGTAGATAGGGCCGTCGCTCAAGGCAACGTTCATGGCTTCCACCACGTTGCCGTTGGTTTCAGGGTCCCACTCGGCGTTCAGGCCAGACGAGTCCGCGTCCTCGGCCATCTTGGCCAGGGCCTCACTGGCAGGCTGTCCCAGGGCGTAGAGGGAACCGGCGCCGGAGTCGTGGCGCGCGACGAACACGGGGGACAAAATCTGCCCCCGGGTCAAGTTGGTGATGGACACCTCCACCTTCATTTC
The DNA here is from genome assembly GCA_965215675.1 of Dehalococcoidia bacterium. GTDB lineage: Bacteria > Chloroflexota > Dehalococcoidia > Lucifugimonadales > UBA3495 > VXOI01. Next base: position 2,675,047 of record OZ244112.1, read on the forward strand.
TTCATCGTTCCCGTCGGCGCTCAACACGCCGCCTGCCAGCAATGCCAACAGAGCGATCAACCCGCCCAGTACGACGAATATGGACACTGTTTTTTTCATTCGAATTCCTCCAAAGTATGGGAGCCTGTTGTTCTACTTGGAATTTTCCCACCGGGAACGAATTTCGGATTTCTCTGAGTCTCAACCGTTCGTACCATTGATCTTTAGTGCCTGCTACAACGGGCGTGTCGTGACTGCCCAGCCCAGCGGGCCTAGGAACGGCCATATGGGACTCGAAATCGCGGAGGGGAAAGAAATCCCATCTGCGGATGCCGGCCTCTATTTAAGGCAGGCATATGCAGCGTTGGGGAATTGCATCTAACCAACAATCAATCCGGGGACGATCTGCCAGGACTCAGCTTTGAATTCAAGTCAAGACTCTGGGTGAACCGGAAGGCCGCCTGATCGCAGGAGCAACCGCAATCCCAGTTACCGCGAGATGGAAAGCACACTTCGATGCAATCAGTTGAGGATTCTTCATGACACTTCTCCTTTGCCTCGGCCTGAAAGTTGTATGCGTATTTACAATATAATATATCTACAATTTAGATTATAATACAGGCAAATTACTGTCAATATAATTTATTGATATTCACAATATCGTCACAAATAAAGACAGGCCGGGTATCTTGAGGTACAAGGAATCTTTGCAGGACCGGGTGCAGAGTGACGACTCTTCACCGGTTGTGCCTGTCGCAACCCTACCTCGACAATGGGTGAGTGGTTAGAGACTCTGTCCAGCGTAAGGTTCTGGTGTAAACTTGCGGCTGCAGGCTAGGTAAACCCAGTTGGTGCCGGGTTTTAGGCCAACTGTCTTTAGACTCAGTGCCTAAGAACCAGAGCTTAACGAGAAAAGGAGTCATGAAAATGGCGACTCAAACCCTGTCCATTGACTGCCAAGTCCACTCCTATTTGCGAAATACTCCTGAGAGACCTTGGCGAGGTCACCTTGAGGGACCCGACGAGGTCACCGGCGACGATATGGTGGCTGCCATGGACGCCGTGGGAGTAGACGGGGCTATCCTGATCTCACCGTTCTCGCTGTACGGCTACGACGCCAGTTACGCCCTCGAGGTCTACTCGCAGCATCCTGACAAGTTCGGGGTGGTCAGACCCTTTGACCCGGAATCCGCGACCATCGAGGACGATGTGGCGGAGTGGACCAGCACCACTGGTGTGGTCGGCGTGCGTGTGATGTTGGGAGCGATCGAGGCGGAGCCGGACCATCCTGGGCTGAACCGCATTTTTGCAGCCTGCGCCAAGGCCGGGGTACCGGCGAACGTAATGGCTGCAGGCAAGCTGCCGCTCATGAAGGGGCTGGCAAGCCGCAACCCCGACACACAGTTCATCGTCGACCACGTCGGACTGGCGCAGCCGTTTGTTCCGCCTGCACCGCCGGAGCCTTTCGCCGATCTGCCAAACGTCATCGGGTTGGCAGAGCTGGACAACGTCGTGATCAAGATCTCGGGAGCCTGCACGCTTTCGCACGAGCCCTTCCCATACCCGGATATCTGGGAGCCCTTGGGACGAATATTCGACGCTTATGGGCTCGAGCGCTGCATGTGGGGGACCGACTGGACGCGGGCGGTCAGGTTGCTGACCTTCGAGCAGGGCGTGGAGGCATTCCGGGTAACGGACAAGTTATCTGATTCAGACCGGGCCGTTCTGATGGGTGGAACTCTGTCACGGATCTACAAGTGGTCGCCGGGGGCGTAGGCGACGTAGCTCGGAAACAAGTCAAAATTAACAACGCTTTAGAACTGCCAGAGAAACCGAAGGGCCCCTTGCCGCGCAGCAAGGGGCCACTGTCGTCCCCAGTATTATTGGCCAGACTAGATTGTTGTTGGGGAATACCGGTCGCGGAGACGAGCTATCAGGGGGAGTACGGTAGCCTTTGCCCGAACTACCCTCCGGAATTTTCGATGCTTTTCATAAACTGGTGAGTCCTGCCGGCCAGTTCATCTGGGATCTCTACCTTCATGTTGTGGCCCACGCCATCGTATACCTCCAGTGTCGTATGAGGCATCCGGGCTGCCATCATTTTCTGCACGTCCAGGGGTGTGATGTCGTCGTTTGAAGCGGCCAGCACCAAAGTCGGGGCAGATATTTCGGACAGCAGGGGAGTCAGGTCTTCGGCGAGGAGGCAGCCCTGGAGGGCAAGAACGGCGGGTGAGGGAGTCTTTGCCCCCTCGTCTGCGTACCATTCGATGACTCCCCTGCCGGTATCGGGCCCGAACCGTTTGTCAGTGTCGGACAGAAGCCACGCTCGGGTGCCCTCCCGCTCAAGGATACCCCGCCAGGCTCCCGCGTTCATGTTTGCGCCCATCTGGGCGAGCCTGGGAGTTGACGCGACCAGCGTCAAGCTGTGCAACCGGTCGGGGAAATCGTGGGCGAAACGGAGGCTGACGATGCCACCAGCCGAAGCTCCCACCAGATGCACTTTTTCAATGTCCAGGCCATCCATGATCCGGGCAATGTCGGCAGCCAAATCGGGCAGAATAAAGCGCATATCGGGAGGCGGCGGGGTGCCGGCGTGCCCTCGCATGTCGAAGCGCACCACCGGGCGGTGCCGGGCCAGTGTTGGAACCCAAGCCCGCCAGCGGTGAAGGTTGCCGCCGGCAGCATGGTGTAGGAGGACCGGTTGTCCGGGGTCCCAGGGATCTGAAAAGTCATCGACGTGGTAGTGGAATCTGTAGCCGCCAACTTCAAGAACCGGCATGTGCTCTCCGAATCTATGGGTGTGGAATTATCGTGCTGCCAGAGACCATTTGCCAAGGGTCAAGTGAAAGGGGGTAAGATATCATTTTTCGAAGGCAAGGGCCTTCATCCGGCTTCCGTAAAACCCTCTTTGCATCGTAGAGCTGACCGCCCTGCGAAGTCCGACACAGCGGGTGCGATGCTTGACGCGCCAAACTGGGAAAACATATAATCTCGTAAGTAGGATTTTGAAAAGTGCCTAAGAGAACGTATCAACCGAAAAAGCGCCGCCGCGCTCGCGTACACGGGTTCCGCTCCCGATCGGCAACGTCGGATGGACGTGCGGTATTGCGGAGGCGGCGGTTCAAGGGCCGACACAAGTTAAGCGTGTGACAAGCGGTGCCTCGTGATGCAACAGAGTCACCGCATTTCGGGCGACAAACGGCATTCCCAGATTCACCGCGAGGGATCCAGCGCCGCCAATAGGCTGCTGGTAATTCGCTTCTTGGCCAACAATCTGGACCATAGCAGGTTCGCCTTCGTGGTCAGCAAGAGGGTTGGCAATGCCGTTGCCCGGAACCGTATCAAACGCAGGCTGAGGGAATCCGTTCGTGGGTGTGACGTGCACTCCGGATGGGACGCGGTATTTATAGCCCGCCGGGGCGTTCAGAACGCCACATTCCACGACCTGAACCGCGCCGCGCTCAACCTGCTAAGACGAAGTCGTATAGCGGTTTCAGAAGGGCAACGGCCCAATGTCGCCGCAGTTGACAGTGAGGTTTCCAATTCTGGCGGGGAATCAACCAAATGAAGTCGGCTGTTCTTTGGTGCATACGCGCCTATCAATGGTCCATTTCCCCGCTATTGCCAAGTTCTTGCAGATACCTTCCCACTTGCTCGCATTATTCCCACGACGCAGTGAACCGATACGGCGTGTTGAAAGGTGCCTTTCTTGGCGCCAAACGTCTGGCCCGATGTCATCCCTTGGGAGGCAAGGGATACGACCCGGTGCCTTGAGTTATCGGACTCTCCGTTTGAGTTGAATTTGCTCCAGCCCTTTTTCCGTCTCGCCAGTAGACACCATACGATTACACGGCCCAGCCGTAGAACCCGGTCGGGGAGCGCTCTCGATGAACCGTCAAAGGGCGGTGCTTGGCCGAGCCCTTTGAACTCGAAGGCATTGCTCCTCCTGCTGGCCCTTTCGCTTTTGTCCCTCTTGGCACTACTTGGATGCACCCGCGATATCGGAGGTGTCAGTTCGGGCTGGAACTCACTAACCGTGGGCGACGAGGTGGTGTACGTCGGCACCAAGGATGGGCGAATACAGGCCCTGACTGACCGCGGGGATGGTGTTTTCCCTCCCAAATGGAGCTACCCCCAAAACACTGAAGGTGGGGAGTCTCTTCAGGGAATGTACAGTTCCCCGCTGCTGGCATCCGGACTTCTGATAGTGGCTGCGGAAAGTGGGTACGTTTACGCTCTGGATCCTGAGAACGGCAGCGTGTCCGAACGCGGATGGCGGCGGCCCCTGGGGCAGGCGGAGGAACTGTCTCCCCTTGTGGCAGGGCCCGCTTACGAGCCAATCAACCGGTTGGTACTGATTGCCTCCGAAGACGGCAATCTCTACAGCTACGACGCTGAGACAGGGGATCCCGTGTGGAAGCCCTTCCAGACCGGCGACAAGATCTGGTCCACGCCAGCCGTGGGAAACCTGGACGGGATACCCGTCATTTTCTTCGGATCCCACGACAACCACGTGTACGCGGTCGACGCCGCCGACGGTACGGAACTGTGGAGGTTCAAGACCGGCGGAGTAGTAGCGGGCAGGCCTCTCGTGCTGGACCGCACGGTAATAGTTGGTTCCTTTGACAAGAAACTGTACGCCCTTGACGCCTATGACGGCACAAAGTTGTGGGAGTTCGAGGGTAGGAACTGGTTCTGGGCGGGCGCCGTGAGCAACGGCAGAACGATTCTAGCTCCCAGTATGGATGGACACATCTACGCCTTGAACCAATCCGGCATCCTGGAGTGGGAATTCGATACGGGCGCTGCGGTTGTGTCCTCTCCCGTGCTGGTGCCGAAGGGTCTTGTGGTGGCCAATAGGGATGGAGACCTTATTCTCTTAGATATTTCACCCGGCGCAGGCCAACGGGAACTGCACCGGTTGACCTTGGGCGATGCCGAGATCCTGGCGCCGCTGCACGCCGTTGAAAATACCGTTTACGTCGGTTCTAACGATGGGAGCGCTCGCCGGGTGGAAGTGCATGAGCAGTTCTCGGAGGCGGTGCTGACAGCTAGGGCGTGCTGGCACTACGAAGAGGAGTGCCGCTGATGCGGCCCAGCACTACATTGAACTGCCTGATGCGGGACCGCGTGCGCATCGCGGTTCCGGCGAATAGGTAGGACTCATTGGGAATCGACGACCTCTGGCGAGAAATAATAATTCGGCCCATGTTGAACCTGCTGGTGGTTCTCTACACCATCTGCTTCAGGAACTTGGGTATATCCATAATCGTTTTCACCATCTTGGTGCGCTTGGTGACGCTGCCCTTGACCATCAAACAACTCCGCCAGATGAAAGCGATGACTGACCTGCAACCTCGGATGCGCGAGATCCAGGAACGCTACGGGCGGGACAGGCAGCGCGTTTCCCAAGAGACGATGCGGCTTTACCGGGAGGCAGGTGTCAACCCGGTAGGGTGCCTGGGCCCGCTGGTAATCCAGATGCCCATCCTGTTCGGGCTTTTCCGGGTGCTCATTCAGACGGTATACTCGCGTCCTGACCACTTGGTGGCTCTGGCCGAGAAGTTCTACGCGTGGATACCGGTGTTCCCTATCTACACCGCTGCGCCGCTGAGCGCTGCCTTCCTGTGGCTGGACCTGTCGGAGCCAGATCCGACGAACGTCATCTTGCCGGTGCTGGTGTTTGTTTCCACCTGGCTCCAGCAGAAGATGACGATGACCCCGTCCACAGACCCACGTCAGTCCACGAACCAGATGATGATGCTGTGGCTGATGCCGTTAATGATCGCCTTCTTCTCTTTCACGCTACCCAGCGGCCTGTCTCTGTACTGGGTCGCCTCTAATTTAATCGGTATCGGTATCCAATATTTCATAACCGGATGGCAGCCAATTTTCCCGTTGTTCCCGAAGGCGGAGCCGGTGCCGGCGACTGCACCGTCTGCGTCATCAAGCTATGATGAACCTGAGGAGGTTGATGGCGATGCAAGAACCTCTCGTAGTGAGCGCGCGAACCGTCGAAGAGGCAATCGATCTGGCGCTGAAGGAGCTCGACGTCGACCGAGACGCGGCCGAGGTCGAAGTACTAAGTAGGGGCAAGGCTGGTTTTCTTGGCATCGGCGCAGAACTGGCGCGCGTGCGAGTTACCCTCCTGGGAGGCAACGCACGCACCGGTGCCTCTGAAGTCGAGACTGGGGAGCAGACCCCGGCCGCCTTGGCGACCGCGGCCGTTGGCCAAATCCTGGAGTCGGCGGGAGTCAACGTAACCCGCACGTTGCGGTCTGCCCACGACGCCGACGCCGGAGGTCCAATCATTGACTTGGCGGGGGAGGACTCTGGACTGCTCATTGGCCGCCGTGGACAAACCCTGCAGGCGCTTCAGTTCATCGTAACCTTGATTGTCCGGAAGCAGATGAACGAGGACGTCCGGGTGGTGCTTGACGTGGAGAACTACCGGCAACGCCGGGAGACCTCTCTGCGGGACATGGCCGACAAAGTTGCTTCAAGGGTTGCCCAGACGAACCGGAGCATCACGCTGGAACCGATGTCACCCGCCGATCGCCGAATCATACACACATCCCTTGCCGAGCACCCGGATGTCAGGACGGAGAGCGCGGGCGAAGGCGAGAATCGCAAGGTTACCATCATGCCCCGCAGAGACTAGCAGGATACCAATCAGATTATCTTGTTTTCACACGTTCCCAGAGCAGCGGTCGCACTACCCGCCACGCTGCCGTTTTTGATACCATTGGGGTTGGTTTCAAACTGGGACGGCAAGAGAATCAAAGAATAAAGAGCCGGAGGAGGGCCTTACTTTGATCGCGATTGAACCTACTCGAGAAGTCGTTGCAGAGATCTATGAAAGGCTGGACAAGAACCTCAACGTCGTTCGTTCCGTCCAGAACCGCCCGCTGACCCTGGCCGACAAGATTCTGCTAAGCCATCTTGATGACCCGGCCACCACCGGCATGGTACGTGGCCAGACGTACGTGCAGCTCCGACCGGATCGCGTGATACTGCAGGACGTGCTTGGCCAAACCGCGATGCTGCAGTTCATGCAGACCCGCCGCACTACCACTGCAGTGCCGACGTCGGTTCACTGTGACCACCTGATCCAAGCCCGCGTTGAGGGTTCCCTCGACCTGACCGAGTCCTTGGCAGAAAACGACGAAGTCTACAATTTCCTGCGGACTGCCTCAGCCAAGTACGGTGTCGGATTCTGGTCGCCGGGCGCGGGAATAATCCACCAAGTCGCCTTTGAGAATTACGCCTATCCTGGCGAAATGATGCTGGGCACCGATTCCCACACGCCGATGGGCGGCGGCCTCGGCTCCATCTCCGTTGGCGTGGGCGGGGCCGATGCCGTTGAGGTTATGGCCGGACTGCCGTGGGAGGTGCTGTATCCTCGCTTTATTGGTGTGCGCCTTACAGGAAAGATGAGCGGCTGGACTGCCCCGAAGGATGTGATCCTCTACCTCGCCGGAGAGCTCAGCGTGTCCGGCGGAACAAACGCGATAATCGAGTACTTCGGCCCGGGCGCGGCATCCATCAGCGCCACCGGCAAGGCCACCATCACCAACATGGGGGCCGAACTGGGCGCCACCACCTCAGTGTTCCCGTACGACGAGCGAATGGCGCGCTACCTGCGCTCCACCCGGCGCGGGGACCTTGCTGAACTGGCTGACAAATATCGGCATCTGTTGACCGCCGACTCGGAATGCGAGGCCAACCCTGATCAGTATTACGACCGGATCGTGGAGATCAATCTGTCAGAGTTGGAACCTCACTTGGTGGGGCCCCACTCGCCTGACCGGGCCCGGCCCATATCCCAGATGGCGGCAGAGCTGAAGGAAGACGCCGGACTCGTTGACTCAATTTCGGCGGCCCTGATCGGAAGTTGCACCAACTCGTCCTACGAGGACATGAGCCGTTCTGCGGACGTTGCCGAGCAAGCCAAGGCCAGGGGATTGAAGTCCGCGGTTCCATTTATGGTCACCCCCGGCTCGGAGCAGGTCCGGGCAACCATCGAACGCGACGGCCAGATGCGGTCGCTAACCGACATCGACGCCACGGTGCTGGCCAACGCCTGTGGCCCATGCATCGGCCAGTGGCGCCGTGCCGGCGAGTCGGTGGGGAATCCAAACACGATTGTCACGTCCTACAACCGAAACTTCCCGGCCCGAAACGACGGCCAACCCTCAACCATGAACCTGATCGGCAGCCCGGAGATCGTGACGGCTTTGGCCATTGGCGGTCGGTTGTCCTTCAACCCACTGACCGACACCCTGACCGCTGCAGACGGCTCTGAGTTCCGCCTTGACCCACCCGCCGAGGCACCGGAGGTTCCGCCTGCTGATTTTGAGGAGGGCCGTTCCTTTTATCAGGCCCCGCCGGACGACGGCAGTGCTATCGAACTGACTGTATCCCCGGACAGCGAGCGCATTCAGCTGCTGGAGCCGTGGCCAGCCTGGGACGGTAACGACTTCACCGATATGCCTGCGCTACTGAAGGCCAAGGGCAAGACCACCACCGATAGCATCTCGCCCGCAGGTGTGTGGCTGCGGTTCCGAGGCCACTTGGACCGGTTCAGCGATAACATGTTCATGGGCGCCATCAATGCCTACACCGACGAGGCCGGCAAAGGACTGAATGTCGTGACAGGCGAGACGGGCCAGGGCTTCTCCAGGATAGCCCGCAACTACAAGGCCCAGGGCGTGAAGTGGGTGGCCATTGGCGACTTCAACTACGGCGAGGGCAGCAGCCGAGAGCATGCCGCCCTGTCTCCCCGCCTGCTGGGTGGAGCAGCGGTCATCGCTCGCAGCTTCGCACGCATTCACGAGAGCAACCTGAAGAAGCAGGGTCTGCTGGCGCTGACCTTCACTGACCCCGATGACTATGAGCGTATCCGCGAAGACGACCGAATCAGCCTTACTGACCTCAATCACATCGCTCCCGGCAAGCTGGTGCAGTGCACGGTCAACCACAGCGACGGGACGTCCGAGACCCTTGATCTGCAGCATTCATACAGCGAGTCGCAGCTCGAATGGTTCCGGCTGGGCTCGGCGCTCAACCTGTTCCATCAATAGAATTGTGGAAGGCACTCCGGCTGCAACCGAATATTACAACTCTCCAGCCCGCTCATCTTCGCGAAGCAATCGGATGAGCGGGCAGTCACCTTCAAGGCAAATGCGACGCCATTATTAGTTGCAGACGACCTAGTTAACACTACATAACATGTGAACCGGTCGAATCTGCTGTTGACCGCTTGAGAAAGGGGCCGATAGAATAGCCTAGTGAACAGTGAGCCGGACTTCCCAAAGGTCTATGGCGCGTTCGACAGCCCTCGCGAGGAATGCGGGGTAATAGCTGTATACTCCCCTGACGAATCTGCAAGCCGCCTCACCTTCTTCGGCCTCTTCGCTCTCCAGCACCGCGGACAGGAAAGCGCGGGCATCGCCTCCAACACCGGCGACGGCATCGCGGTGCATGCCGAAATGGGCTTAGTTTCGCAAGTTTTTCGGGAGGCGGACTTCGCGCCTCTATCCGGAGAACTGGCCATCGGCCACACTCGATATTCCACCACCGGCAGCAGCGAGTTGTGCAATGCGCAGCCCCTCGTAGTGGACGGACCGGCCGGTACATTGGCGCTTGCCAACAACGGCAACATCATCAATGCCCTGCAGTTGAAAGAGCAACTCGAGGATGAACGCGGCTGTTCATTCGTCTCGACCACCGATACCGAAGTAATCGCCAATATGGCGGTGAATGCAGCGGGCACAAGCTGGGAGGAACGTATCTTCCAGTGCATGCGCCGCCTCGAGGGGGCATTCTCTCTCGTCGGACTTACCAGCGACAGCGTGATCGCCGCCAGAGACCCATTGGGCATCCGTCCCCTCTGCCTGGGAAAGCGTGGGGATGGCTGGATCGTCGCTTCCGAGAGCTGTGCCCTCGACAACCTGGGGGCGGAGTTCGTTCGCGAGATCGAACCCGGCGAAGTCGTGGTGATTGACGCCGATGGACTTCGGTCAGCCATCTGGCCTGGAGTGCGGGAGGGCAAGAGCCGCGCCCTCTGTGTTTTCGAACTCATCTATTTCTCCCGGCCAGACAGCTCCTTAGACGGCCACCTGGTGCATTCCAGGAGGCAGGAAATGGGCGCCGAATTGGCACGGGAGCACCCAGTCGATGCAGACCTGGTCATCGGTATCCCCGATTCGTCCACTGCGGCGGCTGTGGGCTATGCCCTGGAGTCAGGCATTCCCTTCACCGAGGGACTCATCAAGAACCGCTACGTGGGCCGCACTTTTATCGAGCCGGAACAGAGGCTGCGCGACCTGGGAGTACGTCAAAAGTTCAACACTTTGGGCGAGGTCATCAAGGGCAGGCGCATCGTGGTGGTAGACGATAGCATCGTCCGCGGCACCACGACACCTCACGTCGTGAATCTGCTGAGAAAGGCAGGGGCCGCGGAGGTTCACATGCGGGTCTGCGCGCCGCCCATCCGCCATCCCTGCTTCATGGGCGTGGACATGGCGTCTCGCCGGGAGCTGCTGGCGGCCAATAACACAGTGCCGGAGATACAACAGATCATAGGCGCAGACAGCCTGGGGTACCTGAGCGTTAAAGGCCTGATGAAGGTGGTCGGCGGCCAAGAGGGCGGATTCTGCGATGCCTGCTTCACGGGAAACTATCCGGTGCCGGTGCAGTTGGACTTGGACAAATTGACCTTGGAGAAATCTCGCCACTAGGCTCCCATGCCCCGCTCCGTACGCCCTTCGCCTGATTGAACTCGTGAAACCATTTTCTCTCCCCCTACGTTCCATTCCCTTGCCAGCCAACTGCTGCGCCGTACTGGATACAACTGATGTTCAAAGAAATCTCTGGACAGTGAGGAACCCGAGTTGAACGGCAGTCTTCCCGCGGATTCGTACCGGCGGTCCGGCGTTGACCTGGATCGTATGGATGAGTTGAAGGACCGTATCCGTGGACTGGCGGCCAGCACACACGGACCGGAAGTGATCGAAGGCGGGAGCAGCTTCGCCGGCCTTTTCCAGATGGGTGGCGACTCTGGCCCGGTGCTGGTGGCAAGTACCGACGGCGTGGGCACCAAGCTCAAAATTGCAGCGCAACTGGGGCACTTCGAATCAATAGGTCGCGACCTGGTGACCCTCAACGTTAACGACATTCTCACCAAGGGTGCGCGGCCTCTGTTCTTCCTCGATTACGTCGCGTTCAGCGACGTGGACTCACAATCCCTCGATTCGCTGATGAGAGGCATCGCCTGGGGATGTCGCGAGGCGCAGTGCGCCCTGATCGGCGGCGAAACAGCCCAGATGCCCGGTGTGTACGCAGATGGCGAAATGGACCTGGCAGGGTTCGTAGTGGGCGTCGTCAAGCGTGAAAACCTGCTTGAGCCGGGCCGGGTGCGGGAGGGAGACCAGCTGCTCGGCATTAGGTCCAGTGGCCTGCACACCAATGGGTACTCGCTGGTCCGCAGTGTGTTTAACACCGACGACGATCCAGCAGCACTGTTCCGACAGTACGATGGGATGAGCCACCAGCTTGGCGAAGAGCTCCTGCAGTACCACCGCAGCTATTACCCTATGTTGGCTCCCGCCCTGGGGCTGCTCAGCGGCCTGGCCCACATCACGGGTGGCGGACTACCCGGCAAGCTCCCGGCGGTCCTGCCCGACGACCTCGCCGCCACCATCAGTGTTGGCTCGTGGACACCGCCACCGATTTTCGCACTGTTGCAGCGAGAGGGCGGGATCTCCGATGACGAGATGTTCCGAGTGTTCAACATGGGCCTGGGAATGGTGGCCGTATGCCCTGAGTCCAACGTTACCTCATTCCGTGAACTGATTCCCGAAGCATTCCCGGTAGGGCAGGTAGTCCGCTGGGAATCCGGCGACCAGGTTATTCTAGCCTGAAATCCGCAGTTGACCGTCGGGTCAATTGCTCACCTTACGGAGACAGAACTTGAGAGCGTTAATCAGCGTGTATGACAAGACCGGCGTGGTCGAGTTTGCCCGTCGCGTCGCCGCAGCAGGCTACGAACTGGTCAGCACCGGTGGTACTCACCGCACGCTATCCGAGGTGGGCGGTCTGAACGTTCGACAGGTGGCCGACGTCACCGGCTCGCCGGAAATCTTGGACGGTAGGGTCAAGACGCTACACCCCGTGATCCACGGCGGCCTGCTGGCTCGCCGGGAGGCGCCCGAGCAGATGGCCGAGCTGTCGGCCCACGGCATCGAAACCATCGACCTGGTTGTGGTGAACCTCTATCCCTTCGTCGCCACCATCAGCAGGCCGGACGTAACGCTGGACGACGCGCTGGAGAACATTGATATCGGCGGTCCAACCATGCTCCGCGCTGCCGCCAAGAACTTCCCCTCCGTGGCCGTGGTGGTGGACCCGGAGGACTACGGATGGGTGGCTGACAAGCTGGCAGACGGCGGCTTGACTACCGAAGATCGGCGAGGGTTGGCGGCCAAGGCCTTCCGACACGTTTCCGAGTATGACTCGGCCGTTACAGGTTACCTGTCGACGCCGAGGGAACAAGAACAACTGCCCGACCGTCTTACCATATCTCTGGACAAGGTCTCGGGCCTACGCTACGGCGAGAACCCCCACCAGTCAGGGGCGCTCTACGCCCCGGTCGGCGTTGCGCCGAACGGCATCGCCGGGGCGACGCAACTTCACGGCCGCGAGCTGTCGTACAACAACCTGATGGACGCCGATGCAGCCTGGCGCACCGTATCGGACTTCGCCGAACCGACCGTGGCCGTTGTGAAGCACAACAATCCCTGCGGGCTCGCCACCCGCGAGGTCATCGCGGAGGCGTACGAACTGGCCTACGAAGGCGACACCGTCAGCGCCTTCGGCGGAATCGTGGCCATCAACCGCACGGTCGACGCCAAGACGGCACAGGCGATGGACGCGATATTCTACGAGGTCGTGATCGCCCCAGGGTACGACGACGACGCGCTTGCCATCCTGCAGCGGAAGCGCAACCTGCGCATCCTGACCGTAGGTTCGGAACCCTCTGGGAAGGCCCTGGACCTGCGCCCGATATCGGGCGGAATGCTGGTGCAGGGCGCCGATGACATTGAAGAGAACCCTACGGAATGGAAGACGGTTACAGAGAGGGAACCCAGCGCGACGGAGAGGCAGGATCTGGCGTTCGCCTGGAAGGCGGCCAAGCACATTAAGTCCAACGCCATCGTGTTCGCCAAGGACCGGGCATTGGTTGGCATGGGTGCGGGTCAGCCCAACCGGGTGGTTAGCGTGCATCTCTCGCAGCGCATCGCGGGCGACAGGGCCAAGGGCGCCGTGCTGGCCTCCGACGCCTTCTTCCCATTCCCAGACAACATCGAGCTGGCCGCAGAGGCCGGCATAACCGCCATCGCGCAGCCAGGCGGGTCGGTACGGGATGAGGAAGTCATCGCGGCCGCCGACAAGGCAGGCTTGGCGATGGTGTTCACTGGGGTGCGCCATTTCCGCCACTAGGCCAACTGTCCCGGAACGCAGACCATGAGCGCCAGTATCGATATCGTCATACCCGTCTACAACGAGGAGGATGCGCTGCCGGTCAGCATCCCGAAGTTGTGCTCATTTCTGAGGAACAATCTGGCCATCCCCTGGCGGGTGACCATCGCCGACAATGCTTCCATCGACGGCACGCGCGCTGTTTCAGAGGAACTGTCGCGTGAGGCAGAGGGGGTCAACTACCTCTACTTGCCGGAAAAGGGGCGAGGCAGGGCGCTCCGTGCCGCGTGGCTGGGCAGCGAGTGCGATTACGTGAGCTACATGGACGTGGACCTGTCCACCGACCTTTCGCACTTCCCTGCGCTGGTGGGCAAGCTGGAGTCAGGTTGGCACGTGGCCATCGGCAGCCGCCTCAGCCGAGGCTCGAATGTGACGCAGAGGAGCTTCAAGCGAGAGTTGACGTCGCGGACTTACAACAAGCTGATCTGGTCCCTGTTTTTCGTCGGGTTCCCTGACGCCCAGTGCGGCTTCAAGGCTATGACGCGGCAGGCGGCACAGGCCATCATCCCTCAAGTCAAGAACAACAACTGGTTCTTCGACACTGAGTTGCTGATCATCGCGGAGAAGCGGGGCTACCGTATCGGCGTGGTTCCCGTGGCCTGGGAAGATGACCCCTCCAGCACTGTCAATGTGGTCAAAACTGCCACCGAGGACATCAAGGGCCTGCTCCGCCTGCGCTTTGGCGGCATCCCCAGGGTCGACCCTCCTCCTCCGTAGCCCAACCCTCTGCTGTAACTCCCTTTCCCGCTCTTTCTCTCCTTTGGTTGAGACAAAATAAGGACGTGCCTGTCATGGAACTTGGACTAGCTGGAAAGACTGTCATCATAACCGGCGGCGGCTCCAACATCGGCCGAGGCATCGTCCACGCCTTCGGCGAAGAAGGCAGCAACATCGTGATTGCCGAGCTCGACCCGGCTCAGGGCCAGCGTGTGGCCGACGAGGTGGCGGCCAAGGGGACAGGCAGCCGGGCTATGGTGGTGGCCACTGACGTCACCAACCACGAGTCAGTCGATGCGATGGTGGAGGTGGCGACCGCCGAGTTCGGCCACGTGGACGTGCTGGTGAACAATGCCGGCTGGACCATCGACCGGCTGTTCCTGGAGAAACCACGTGAAGAGTGGGAGCGGGAGGTGCAGGTGAACCTGTGGGGGGCCATCAACTGCATTCACGCCGTGTTGCCGGGCATGGTGGAGCGCCAAGGCGGCAGCATCGTCTGCCTGAGCTCAGACGCTGGGCGCATTGGCGAGTACCGGGAGGCTGTTTACTCCGCATGCAAGGCAGGGGTTATCGCCCTCAGCAAATCCATTGCCCGCGAGACCGGACGCCATGGCCTGCGGCTGAACTGCGTCTGCCCCGGCCTGGTTGTCCCGCCTGAAGAGGAGAGCATCAGCGAGACCAGCATGTGGCACCAGATGCGCGGAGTCTTCACGCCAGAGGCCCGCGAGCGCGCCATCCGTGCCTACCCCCTCCGTCGCATGGCGGAGGCACGCGAGATCGCCAACGCCGTCGTCTTCCTCGCCTCAGACGCCGCTGGCTTCATTACCGGCCAAACCCCTTAGCGTCAGCGGCGGCTATACGATGGCCTAGTTGGTTATGGTGGGGCGATGTCCTCGGCCAAGGGGCCATGCGTCGGCGGGCCGTAGTGACTGACTAACGGGATCTACGAGCAGGTTGAATATTTCCAAAGCGGTAGCGCCTAGGAGGGCATTGTCATTAGGGCCGAAGACAACCGGACAAGACCAGCTTTCGCCATTGAAATTTACAAGGGCTGGACCATAGGGGAACTCAATTTTACGACCGTCGGCAACCGTGTACTCGAGAGACCGGACAGGTTGGAAATGAATCTTGGCGAGTAAAGATGCTGGAAACATGGAGTCGGTTCCCCTGGCGTCGACCATGGCATCTACTTCCACGAAATCCCCACCATCAGGGTTGTCCACCTTCACTGATTGCCAAAAAACGCCCATGTCTCTGTTCCTTACCAAATAATTCCCCTGAGACACTATTCTCGGCATTGCCTCCACACCATCGCGGGGGCAATGCTTATCTGCAGCCCAGCTTAATCCCCGCGAGATTCCTGCAGTGAGTCGTATCGATGCGCCAATTGGACATCGTCCGAAATAGAAAGGCCCCGGCAAGAGCCGGGGCCTCTGGTCGCGTTAGGTGATCCGTAGGCGTCTAGGTTAGAGCGCGGCGACCTTCTCGCGGAGGGCCTCAATCTCGGCCATGATCTGGGCCTTGGGGTCGTCCTTGCCGCCGTTGTTCATCTCGACCAGCTCCCAGGAGCGGGCCTCGATTGCCGGCATCGTTGCCTGGAGCAATTCCTCGTCCACGTCGTTGGCGATGGTGGGGTAGCCGGCGCGGGCGATCATGCTCTTGATCTTGCCCTGCTTGAACTGGTCCAAAGTCCAGGCCAGGGTTTCGCCGGAAGTGGTGACGTCCCAGTAAATCCGGACGTCCTGATTGCGCGGGCCGTAGTGGTAGTGCGGGCCGTTCTGGAAGCAGTCGAAGGCCAGCAGCTCGACTTCCTGACCGGCGATGTCGGACAGGACGTGGATGGCCATGCCCTCGTCGTTGATCTGCGGCAGGTGGCGGTACTCGAGACCGAACTTCAGGTTACCTACCTGGATTTTGTCGCCATCCAGCATTTCGGGCATCATGTGATGCACTGTGCGGCGTCCGCCGTTGGCCATCCCACGAGCGGTGGCCTCAGCCTCGTCTAGCTTTGCGGCGTCGACCGGGTGGGCTTCCAGCTTGTCGGCCAGTTCGTCGTAGCCGGAGCGGCGAACCATGGTCGGCAGGTTGTTGCGAATGTTGCCGATGGTCCAGCCGAGGGGATTGCCGGCAGTGGTCTTGTCCATGAACAAGCGGATGTTGTGGTTCTCCGGGCCGTAGTGGTAATGCGGGGCCTGGTCGAAGCAGTCGAAGCGCAGGATCTCGGTGTCCTTGCCGTCGATCTCCGAATAGACCTGCAGGCACAGGCCCTGGTCGTCCATGATTTCCGCACGATAGCTCATCGCGATGTCGATGGGGCCGGCGTTGATAACGGTACTGCCCTTTTCCACGTTGTGCCTCCTCTATATTTGTAAATAGTTTTGAGTGGCGATTTCGGGCGATTTACGCCGCCCGTGATGCCTATGAATTATATCACGCCGGGTTATACTGGCAAGCGCAAACTGACAGAGGCCGCCCTCAAGCCGGGGCGAGACATAATGACCATCTTCCGGCCGGGAAACCCCGTTCCACCATTCGCGACAAGACCCATCCTCTTGCCTCTGCGATAGGATTTTTGGCACTGCAGTTCATTAGGTTCCAAAGATTCTGCCTGACGCAGAATTGGATCGTTGAAACCTAACATCAATCAGTAGACAGGTAGATTTTGCAGGGCCCTTACCTTCAGGTGCGCTAGCACAACCGGCCGTCTCTATCGTTCGAAGTATTCTGAGTAGTTTGAAGCACAACACGTTAATAACGGCATCAAGAAAATAGCCAGCAACTGGCAAGGAGACACCAGCATGGAAATCGGAGTTTCGATGCCCCGCATACCCGACGGCCCGGGCCTGCGGGAGTTCGCGCAGGCCGCCGAGGCGATGGGGTTCGAGTCGGTGCTCATCGGCGACCACATCGTGCTGCCCACCGGCGGGACGACGCAGTACCCTTACACGCCGACTGGCGGGTTCTCACGGCCTACGGACGAGCCGTTCCTGGAGACAATGACACTGCTCGGCTACCTGGCGGCCTGCACCGATCGCATCAAATTGGGCAGCACGGTGCTGATCCTACCTTACCGAAATCCCGTCGTGCAGGCCAAGATGTTCGCATCGCTGGACTCGCTGACCGGCGGGCGCATGATCTGCGGCGTCGGTGTGGGATGGCTGGAGAAGGAATTTGACACCCTCGGTGTGAGCTACGCGGAGCGCGGACCAATTACCGACGAGTTCCTGGAGATTTTCAGGACGCTGTGGTACGACGAGAACCCGGAACACCACGGAAAGCACTACGACTTTGAAGGTATCCAGTTCTATCCCAAGCCGGTGCAGAATCCGTTGCCGATCTGGGTCGGCGGCCACACCCGTGCCGCACTGCGGCGCACTGCGAAGTACGGCGACTGCTGGCACACCACACGGCAGACACCGGAGTTCGTCGCGTCTCACATTCTCTACCTGTCCCAGCAGATTGAACGGCACGGCCGCAAACTGGAGGACGTTACCGTCTCGCTGAAGCGCAGCCTCCACTTCAACGACATCGGCCTGCCTGAGATGGCCACCGAACGCAGTGGGGGCGCCCTGATATGTAGCACTCAGGAGGTAGTAGACGACCTCCACGCGTGCCACGAGATCGGTATCGACCAACTCACCTACGACTTTCGCGTAAACGAGCTTTCCGACTGCATCCGGGTGATGGAGAGGCTGGCTGAGGCGGTCTTGCCGGTGGCCGGACGGCTTGAGTAACGGGCCTGGGTAACGAAGGTTCCGCTGGATAGCGGGCGGTTTGCTACAGCCCGCTGTCCTTGAACCACTTGGCGCGCTTCACCAACTCTTCCGTCGTATGGCGCATTGCCGTCAGCTGTTTCTCAGTTACGGGGCGCTTCACAACGCCGGGGATTCCCGTCACAAACGAGTTGGCCGGGATCTGCGTTCCGGCCAGCACCGCCGAGTTGGCGGCTACAAGACAGTTCTCTCCCAGGTTGACTTTGTTCAGAATCGTGCAGTTGTTCCCCAACAGGGAGCCGCGGCCCACTCGGTCGCAGTGGACTACAACGCTGTGTCCCACCGATACGTGGTCCTCCAGCGTGAGACCGTTGCCGTGGATTACTGACCCTTCCTGAATATTAACGTAGTCGCCGATAACGATGGCGTCGTCTCCATCGCCACGAACGGTGACTCCCGGCCAGATGCTGGCATACTCGCCGATTTCCACGTTGCCGACCACGTAAGCGAACTCGCTGACCCAGGCGGTCTCTGCTACCTTGGGCGTTACCCCGTTGAGAGTGCGAATCAAGTCTATGCTCCTTGAACGAATCCGAATTCCTTCCTAATATCTGGCGGCGCCGACGGCCCGGCGGGCCTCACGGTCCATTTCGCGGCTGATGATGGTGCGGCGCTTGTCGTACTGCCTCTTGCCGCGGGCAAGCCCGAGCTCCACCTTTGCAACGTGGCGCTTGATGTAGATCCGCAACGCTACGAGGGTAAGTCCCTTTTCGGCCACCTCACTTTCCAGCTTGCGAATCTCATCGCGGTGCATCAGCAGCTTACGCTGGCGGCGGGGGTCATGGTTGTACTGGCTCGCCGGATCGTAAGGTGCTATGTAGGTGTTGTGCAGCCACATCTCGCCGTCGCGGACGCGCGCGTATCCGTCACTGAGATCAACCTTGCCGGCGCGGACCGATTTGATCTCGGTTCCTGTGAGCACTATCCCAGCCTCGTGTCGCTCCAGGATCTCGTAGTCGAAGAATGCCCTGCGATTCGAGGCCGCTGTGCGGATCCCCTCTGAACTGCCGTTTTTAGCAGTAGGCACGGATTTTTTCTTTGCCATGATTACCCACCTTGGAAAGTGACTCTCAGTTGCTGGCAACAGACTGGGAACTATCAATCAATTTATTCACCTCTTCGATAGCCAGGTCCAGCTGCAGGTCGTCAGAATCGTCCTCGGATGCTTCCTGCAGAATGTCCGGAACAATTCCCTCGCCTTCTATCAACTTGCCGTCCGGCGTGTACCACCGGCCTATGGTGAAGTTTACCGCAGACCCGTCGTACAGGGGCCACAGATTATTGACACTCCCCTTTCCGAATGTGGTGACTCCAATGGTCGGGCCCCGCTGATGATAAATGATGGCACCGGCGAAGACCTCACTGGCCGAGGCGCTGAAGCCATTCATCAGCACCACCATGGGCACGTCCAGGGCCATTCCGCCCGACTCGGCGTTCCAGTCGCGGCGGTTACCCTGTCCATCAAGCTGATAAAGCACCATACCTTCGTCTACAAACTGGCTTGTGATATTTACAACCGATGACAGCAGACCTCCGGGGTTATTGCGGACGTCCACGACCAGACCCAATCCCCTTGAACGCTCGAAGCGTTCAAGCGCGCGTTTCAGTTCCTCCAGGGTCGTGCCGGTAAATGAGCTGATCCTCAAGTGACCTATGCGGCCCACCAGCATGGTTAGTCGGACGCTCTCCAGTTGAATGACCCCTCGGACGATTTCAAGCACCTCCGTTTCGCCGGTTTGATCGCGGCGCACTCCAATATTCACCGTGGTGCCCTTCTCGCCCCTGATCCGGTTGATTGCCTGCCATAGGTCCCATCCGGCAATGTCCTCCCCGTCAATGCTGAGGATGACGTCACCAGGCTTGACGCCGGCTTCCTCCGCCGGCGTGTCCGGTATTGGCGCAACTATCGTTATGAGGCCGTTTTTGACAGTAACTTCAGCGCCAATTCCTTCAAAAGTCCCTTGTATTTCCTGCCTCTGGAAAGAGTATTGCTCAGGGTCCAGGTAAGAGGCGTGATCGTCGCCCGTAGCCTCCAGCATCCCACGAATGGCACCGTCCGTCAGCGTGTCTGGATCAAAGGTCCCGGCGTCGATATGTTCCCGTTCCAGGAGTTCATACACATCTGCCAGCTTGGCAAATTCAGGGGGCAGGCCCTCAATGGACTGTTCCTCTGGTTCATCACCAGTGTCAGCGTTTACGCAGGCGGTCCCGGCCAGTCCAGCGCTAAGAAGCAGTACCAGGAAAAATAGAAGCAGTACACGCTGGCGGTTGCGCAGGGGGAGGCAGGCCAAAGGGCAAACTCCTGCTCGACAAAGCGAACGGGCCACAAATGGCCCTCTGGTTAAATTTTATCACAGGCCCCCGGAGTCGCCAGAACAAACTACTGCACATTCATATCGACCATATCGACCAAAGTAGTCATTTCGCTCATTTGTGGACCGTCGAAGCCACTCTGCGGGCTATTCATCGTTAACTTAAGACAATGCGGCATAGGGCCCCAATTTTGCGTCAGTGTGTTAAGATTGCGCGTAGAACTCGCGTATCCGCTTGCCCTTCGAGCCACAGTCGATGCCGGACTGTCCACAATACAGGCCGAAAAGATCCGGCAGTGTCTGCGACGCCATTTGGCCTATCAAAAGTTCACAGGGGACCCAAACTAAGGAGGAAAGGTATGTCCACCCTTGCTGTGGAGGTCGTGTACCGGGGGATTTTCCAGAAAACCCTGGCACGAAACATCGTCCGCTCCATAGTGTTCGCCGCACGCAAAGACGGCAAGATCGGCACCGCATTTGGGCGCTATGGCGACTCCCCGGAACGCAACGGCATCCCGGCCAAGCAATTCGCCATCGTGGCCGATGACGCCGAAGAACTGGAGGAGTCCCTGGCGGTTTACCAGGCCACCAGCGTCGACGTAACCATTAATGTAGACGACACCATGTGCAAAGGCATCGAGTCGTGGGCCTGGTACGGACTGCAGCCTATCAACGAGTTGACCAAGCCCGGCGGCACTTTGATTGTCACCTCTCGGCAGCAGTCAGAAGCTCTGCTGGAGGACATACACCCCAAAGAGACTCCCTACAATTTGTCCATCGTTACCGGCATCCCCAGCTTCTCCGGTTTGTGGGTCTACAAAGATGACCACACCGATGCTCGGGTGCTGGGCGCGCTCTGCAAGGTGTGTCCGGATCTGGTCAGCCTTGATGCAATGCTGGAGACCATCGAAGAGCAGATGGGCGGCGGAACCAAGATCGCCTCTGCCCAGCGTTCCTTCGACCGCACTGCCTCCCGTCCGGTGGAACCTGGCGAGGGCGGTAACCAGCGCGAGATGAAGTTCACCTTGCCAGGCTGGAAGACTATGGAAGAGGGCCTGGTTATTCGCGCCATACCCGAAGGCGGCGAGTTCGCAGAGGGCGAGGGCGGATATGTTCCCGGACGCAGCGAAGTGTTCAAGAAGTTCAGCACCCGCACAATGCGCCCTGTAGTCAACTTCGAAACCTGTATCAAGTGCACCCTGTGCTGGTTGCAGTGCCCTGACACCTGTTTCGACGTCACGCCTGACGGTCTGTACGACGCAAATATGGAATCCTGCTGCGGCTGCGGCGTCTGCGAAGCTGTCTGCCCGGTCCCCGACTGCGTAACCATGGTCAACGAGGCCGAGTTCAACGATCACGACAGTCAGTGGGAGTGGTGGCAGAAAGACAAAGACGGCTACAACAAGTGGATGACCGAGTTGGTAGAAAAGCAGAAGGCCGAGACCCGAACCCACGGCTTCCACCATGTGGGCGGCTACGCCGAGCAGATCCAGGCGGCGGAGGCAGACTAAATGACCACTGTTCAGACCGAAATGTTCACCGAGTCAACCGAGGAACTGATCAGCGGCTCCGAGGCCATTGCCATCGCCTGTGCGCTGGCCGACGTGGACGTCATTACCGCCTATCCCATCCGGCCCTACGACACCGTCATGCAGTACGTGTCAAAGCTGAAGGCCGACGGCGTATTCGACTGCGACTTCATCGTAGCGGAGAGCGAACACTCTCAGTTCGAGATCGTAAAGCATGCCTCGGCAGTTGGCGCCCGAACCTTCTGTGGTTCCAGCGGGGTGGGCTGGTTTTACGCCTTCGAGGCAATCACCGTAACCGCCGGTCTCCGAATGCCCGTTGTGGCCATGGTCGGCAACCGGGCACTGGATGACCCTGGAGCCTTTGGCGTGGAGCACAACGACGCCATGGCCGTCCGCGACTTGGGCTGGCACCTGTACTGGGTTGCCACCGCACAGGAAGCACTGGACACGGCGCTGTTGGCCTACAAGGTAGCCGAGGACCGCAGGGTCCTGCTTCCCTTTGCAGTCAGTTGCGACGGGTCGTTTCTCACTCACTCGCAGGCCATCGTGCAGGTGCCGACGCGGGAGCAGGTAAAGCGTTATTTGCCCGATTACAACCGGCACGAACTGCAACTCCACCCTGACAACCCGATCACAATAGCGCCGCAGGTCAACGAGGACTGGCTGATGGAAATCCGCCGTCAGACCGATGAGGCCATGCGCCGCACCACGAATGTCATATACGAGGCCTACGATGAGTTCAAGGAGGTCTTCGGAAGGGGAGACCCCAGCCCGTTCATCGAAGAGTACATGACCGAGGATGCCGAGATCATCCTCGTGGGAATGGGAACGCTGGCTATGCCCACCCGCGTTGCAGTGCGCCGCATGCGGGAGCAGGGCAAGAAGGTCGGCTTCCTCCGCATCAAGTTCTTCCGGCCCTTCGTGGCGGAGGAGATCCAGAACGCCCTAAGGGGAGCGAAAGGCATCGCTGTCATCGACCGCGACTACTCCTACGGCTCGCCTTCCTACGGCGGAGTGCTCTTCCACGAGTTGCGGTCGGCGCTCTACCCGCTGCCGGAACGCCCGATGATGCTCAACTTCATCGCCGGGCTAGGCGGAAGGGAAGTTATGGTACGTGACGTAAACGAGATGGTCGAGACTACCGAAAAGGCTGTCGCGACTGGTAAAATCGAACAGGAAACAACCTGGATTGCGGTAAGGGAGTAAGAACCATGACCACCCTGATGACTGCGACCGACCTGCCCCAGGTCAGGGGCGTAAAGAACATCCCGGTGGAGGAGTTCTATTCCTCCGGTCACCGAACCTGCCAGGGCTGTGAGTCGGCGCTGACGATGCGGCTGATGATCAAGGCCGCCGGCCCTCGCTCCATCGTGCTGGGCAGCACCGGCTGCATGTACGTAGCCAACACCACCTACTACAGCACGCCGTGGGTGGTGCCGTGGATGCACACCCAGCTCGGTTCCTCCGGCAGCGCCGCCACCGGCACCGCCGCTGGCCTGTCCTCCATGATGCGCAAGGGCAAGATGCACAAGGAACCGATCAACGTAATCGCCTTCTGCGGCGACGGCGGCGGCGTGGACATGGGCCTCTCGGCCATCTCCGCCGCTTTGCAGCACGATGAGTACAATCTGCTGATCCTCTGCTACGACAACGAGTCCTACGCCAACACAGACATTCAGGTGTCGGGCAGTTCGCCGTGGGGCGCCAACAGCACCTTCAGCCCTCCGGGCAAGGTGCATCGCATCATGAACAGCAGGTGGAAGAAGAACACCGCGCCGATGCTGGCCGCCGGACATCCCGACGTCCGCTACATCGCCACCTCCTGCGCCTCCTACGGGCTGGACTTGAACAACAAGATTCGCCGTGCCCTGACCATCGGCGGGCCGACGTTCATCCACAACATTGACCCCTGCCCCAAGGGCTGGGACTACGACCCCAAGTATTCCCACGAACTGGGCATGCTGGCCGTCGAGACTGGCCTGTGGGTCCAGTACGAGATCATCGACGGCGAGCTGACCCTGAACGGGGCCAGCCGCTCCATCTCCAAGGGTATCCGCAAGCGCAAGCCCATCTCGGAGTATCTCACGCGCCAGGGACGCTTTGCCCACTTCACCCCTGAGGACATCGCCCACTTCCAGCAGCGGGTCGACGACAGTTGGGAAAAGTGGTGGATCCCGGGAGTCATCCCCTTCACCGTGAGCGAGGACTAAACCTGGTTCCGGCTCGCGCGAGAGCCAACCATCCTTGATCCCTAGGGGCAGGCCTAAAACCTGCCCCTTTCCCTTGGCCTTGGATTTTCAAAGGAATCTGGCCCAATTGTTGCCGCATTCCTCTAAGTTATCGGACATGTTTTTCCTGTTTTGCAGATTATCCTTCGTGATGTTGCGAAACACATAGTGAATCAGATAGTATATTGCTGATTATCAACTCATAATCAATGCATTCAGTAAATTTGTGCTATGATACGGCGGCTGTTTATTGTTGTCCTGTTGGGTAGCCGCTGACCCGCTGGAGCAACGGGCAGTGAAACCCCCAACAGGCTTGAGGAGAGGTATTCATGCGATCCACGGTAATTTTATCCCTTGCTATCGTCCTTATGATGGCGTTCCTGGTGGCCTGCGGCGAGGCGGCGACACCAGAACCCGCGGCTACCGACGTACCTCCAACGGCATCGGCAGCGCCAACCGAAGCTCCCACCGAGGCCATGGAAGAAGAGCCCACGGCCATGATGGAAGAGGAAGAAGGCGATGCGATGATGTGGGATGTCAGCGAAGAGCTGAAAGCCTACGCCGCAGAAAACACCGGTGGTCCCGGTGCCATATATTTAGGCGATGGCAACTTTGAGCCACTGGTCGGCCCCGCAGTCACCCAGCAGGCCCTTGATGCGTTAGGTGATGATCTGGGCGTTACCATGGGTGATGCTGAAGGCAATGTCCCATTGGATGCCATCACGGAATCCAAGTGGATCTACGAGTCCGACTACTATCGGACGCTGCTTGATAAAGCAAATTTGACTGACCCGACCGAGCTGGTGACGGAGGGAGAGGAGATCACACTGCAGTACGCCTGCATTAACAGGTCGACGCTGCAGTGCAGAATCGTGCCGGCCTACTTCGTCAACAACGTATTCGAACGTACCAACGGGCAGCTCACGATTGAGATCACTTCCTTCCCGGAGTTGGGTCTGGCTGGTTTCGACACCATGACACTGCTATCCGACGGCACTCTGTCGGCGGCCGAGATCTACGGCGGCTACGTCGGCGGCGAATACCCCACCCTGGCGGTGCAGTACTTGTGGGGCTTGTGGCCCAATCACCAGACTCACTTCGAAGTGCTGGCCAGCATCTTCCCTGACATCGAAAGGGTGATCAGGGAGGAGACCGGCGCACAGGTGCTTATGCACCTTTGGATTGCCGGAGACGACCAGTTCTTCTTCAGCAAGAAGAAACTTGAAAATCCGGAAGACTTCAAGGGCACCAAGACTCGCAGTCACAGCACCGAGCTTTCCGACTGGATCAACTACATGGGCGCCGAAGCCCAGGCAATGGCCTTCGCCGAAGTCTACACCGCACTGGAACGTGGCATTCTCGATGCTGGCGTAACCGGCGCGAACCCCGGCCTTTCGCAACGGTGGTACGAGGTGACCGAATATATGAACGGTCGGCTGTACAGCTTCAATGCCACCATCGCGGTGGTCAACGGGGACGTCTGGAATGACATTCCCGCCGACTTGCAGCAGATACTCATCGAGGAGGGCGCCAAGCACGAGCTGGAAGCCCTGCGCGTGGCCGCCATTCAGAACATCACCGGTGTCTCCCGCAACGTCGATGCAGGTCTGGAGCTGGTGGAATTTGGTCCTGAGGCTCAGGAACTGAGCAAGGAAGCTGCCCGCAATCAGGTGATTCCCAATTGGCTGAAGCGCGTTGGCTACCCAGACGAGGGCCAGGGAACAGTTGACGTGTTCAACGACAAGATCGGCCCCTTCGTCGGTTTGCAAATCGTGGAAGACGCCAGCGCTGAAAACGGCTTCAACATCATCGAGGCCCCGATAACCATGGGCCCGCAGGCCCCGTAGCGTTCGGGCGACCACCGGATTCGCAGCCGCGAATCGCACGCACAGTCAGAGGGGCGGCCACTTGGCCGCCCCTTCACTCTGTCCCATATGCACCTACAAATTCTGACCGGAGAAACTCTCCCGCTTCGTGCGTTATTTCCTATTTAACTCTCGTTTTAAGCGAAATTCATTCAACATTTGATAGGAATACACAAATAATCACAGTGTTTCGATATGTATTCCGGTTACCTACTTACGCTTTCTGTAGAAGGTGTGATATGATACCACGGCTGTTTGCTGTTATAGCGTCGAAAACTCGCCAAATCGCGCGTAGCGGCACTTTTCGGGGAGACCCAAAACTCAAAGGAGAGGTGTTCATGCGATCCACGGTTATTTTGTCCTTGGCCATCGTTCTAATGATGGCATTCTTGGTGGCATGCGGAGAGGCTGCCACTCCGGCACCAACCAATACCTCGGTACCACCAACTGAACCTCCCGCCGCCACGGAAGCCCCCACCGAGGCCATGGAAGAAGAACCCACCGCCATGATGGAGGAAGACGAAGGCGAAGCGATGATGTGGGAGGTCAGCGACGAGCTGAAGGCCTACGCCGCGGAGAACGCCGGCGGTCCCGGCGCCATCTACATCGGCGACGGCAACTACGAGGCCCTGGTGGGCCCCTCCGTCATACCCGACTTCATGGATCAACACGGCGTTGACCTTGGGGACGACGACGGTAATGTCCCGCTTGACGCCATTATGGAACTCCAGTGGGTATACGAGTCTGACTACTACCGCTCCCTTCCGGAAAAAGCGCGTCTGACCAATCCTACAGAACTGGTTTCCCAGGGCGAAAGCTTCACCCTGCAGCATGCCTGCATCAACCGCACCCTGCTCTGGTGCAAGCACATGGAAGCCTATTTCGCCCCCAACGTTTATGAGCGCACGAACGGACAGGTGGAGATTGAAATCACCTCCTTCCCAGAGTTGGGCCTGGCCGGGTTCGACACCATGTCACTGCTGGCTGACGGCACTCTTTCCCTCTCGGAAATCTATGGCGGCTATGTCGGAGGCGAGTTCCCAACCTTGGCCGTGCAGTACTTGTGGGGTCTGTGGCCCAACCACGAGACTCACTACTCGGTTCTGACCAACATCTTCGACGACATCGAGAAGGTGATTAGCGATGAGACCGGCGCCACTGTGCTCTACCACAACTGGATTGCCGGCGACGACCAATTCTTCTTCAGCGATTACAAGCTGGAGAATCCCGAAGACTTCGATGGACTCAAGACCCGCAGCCACAGTACCGAGCTCTCTGACTGGATCAACTACATGGGAGCCGAGGCTCAGGCAATGGCCTTTGCCGAAGTGTACACGGCCCTGGAACGCGGCATCCTTGACGCCGGGGTAACTGGCGCAAGTCCCGGACTGTCGCAGCGCTGGTACGAGGTAACCGACTACATGAACGGTCGCCTGTACAGCTTCAACTCCACCACCAACGTGGTAAACGAGGACGTCTGGGACAGCATTCCCGAGGACCTTCAGCAGATTCTGTTGGAGGAGGGCGCCAAGCACGAGCTGGAGGCCCTGCGCCTGACTTCCATCCAAAACAAGACTGGTGTCGACCGCAACATCGAAGCCGGTTTGGAGTTGGTGGAGTTCGGCCCCGAAGCCAGGGCATTGAGCACCGAAGCTGCCCGCAACCAGGTGATTCCCAACTGGCTGAAGCGTGTAGGCTACCCTGAAGAGGGCCAGGAAACGGTTGACGTGTTCAACAACAAGATCGGTCCCTTCGTCGGCTTGGAAATCGTGGTTGATGACGCCGCCGAAAACGGATTCAACATCATCGACGCACCGATCACCCAGGGTCCCCAGGCTCAATAGGACTACGGAAACGACCCCTATCACCAAGGCAAAGGGGCGGCGAATCTGCCGCCCCTTTTCATTTCCAGAAAATTCACGAGGCCCACTCTCAGAAGCTGCTCCTGCAGAATTTAGAGAACGTCCTCACCCTGACCCTCTCCCTCAGGGAGAGGGGACATGTTATATACCCTCTTAGAAGAATACGCTCAGGTTCTTGGCCAAGATCACATTCGAATCCAGCACGATGGTACGCCGTCCAATCCTCCAGTCGCCGTCAACCGGCCGCAGCACGTCTTCACGGTAACCGGCGAAAATGTTCTCCTCAGTCTCATGGTGCGACCGGTAAAGTATGAACGCGGTCTTCGCCTTGACCTCACCATCGGGCTGCGGCTCAACCACGAGGTTGCCGACCAAGTGCCGAGTGCGGGACGGCGGGTCCTCGCCCCAGGCCATCCCCGTCTCCAGCCGCTCCACGCGCATTGTCAGGTAGGTCTTGTCGTCCTCGAAAATCGCCAAATCGCCTACCGGCGTGAGCTCCCGCTCCGTCTCGTGCCGGTGAATGTTCAAGCGACGTGGCATGAAATAGAAAACGTCGTCTGTGAAGAGGTCCAGCCATTCCCGGAAACGTCGCTCGTCGAGGATCCAAGCCTCTCGTATGTAGAACTGCATCAGCTCGTTCCACAGCTCGAACCGTGACGACGTGGTGGCTTGCGTCTCGGTGGCCATACTATTGCGCTCCGAAAATCGTTCCGCTGTCCCTTGGTGAAGGGGGCGGAGTGAAGGCGTCCATGCTAACCGCGTAGGGTGGCGGTGCCCTCAAAGTCCATTGTCTTGGGCTCCAACGGAATGTCCTCCCAGTTCTCGGCATTCATGAACTGCTCCCAGCGCTTGTAGAACAGCCGCTGGTTGCTCTCGGAGGTGTACCGTTCCGCCACTACTCCCGGATATTCGGGGTGCCGCCGATCGTGGCCCACTCCCATGGACAGGTCCTGGGTATACTGGCGTCCCAGCCGCGTCCGACCCGAGTTGGTGACAGCGCGCCAGTTGTCCATGTCGTCCTGCTCGAAAATACCGTTCACGCCGTTGTAGTTGGCGCTGCCGCGGCGGAGGGCGGTCTTCAGTTCCTCCGGCATGTCCTTCTCCAGCACCACGAAGTGCCAGAACTCCGTCTGCAATGGCCCTCTGGGGTGGGCCAGCCGCAGGCCCAGGACACCGTTGGGGAACAGGCTGTGGTTGCCCAGCTGCAGCTTCCGGGCGCGCAGGTTGCCCAGCCGCCGTTCCGACTCGGCCAGTGTCTGGCGGTAGTATTCCTCGAAGGCCTCTCGGTTTTCGGCCGTCACTCCATGGGCTGTCCGGGCTTGTTCGGGGCGTTCCAGGAATCGCATGGTCAGCGAGTGGCCGTTGACGAACAGGTGCTTGCTCTCCGACTGGAACTGCTGCTCGTGCGTCAGGCGGGGAACGCCGCGGTGCCGGCCCTGCACGATGATCGTGGACAGGTGCGTAGTCGGCACGTGATAGTTGTCAGAGCAATTGTCCACCGCAGTCTTCCAGTTCACCGGTTCCATCCACTTGATGGGGCCAAGTGCCTCGGTGCCGTTGTCTAGGCGATTGAATGACATGTCCAGGAGCCAGCGCGCGTCCCCCAGGTAGTCGTCAAGACTGGGCGCGCTCTGGTCCCACGTCGCAAACACGATGCCCGCGTATGTCTCCACCCGGGCCTCAACCAGCCTCAGGCGGTCCCGGTCCAGCGCACCATAGTACGCTTCCTCTTCGCCGGGCAGGTACTCCAGTTCGCCCTCGTTGGAAAACGTCCAACCGTGGTAGGCGCACGCGAAGTTGCGGGAGTTCCCCGTGTCGGTCCGCACGATGCGATTGCCCCGGTGGCGGCACATGTTCAGGTATGCCCGCAGCTTGCCCTTCCCGTCCCGGCACAGGATGACCGGCTCTTCCCCCATGTAGGTGTGGAAGTAGTCGTTGGTCTTCGGCACCAGGGACTCGTGGCCGATCATCAGCCACGCCCGGCCGAACACCTTCTCCTGCTCCTCGGCGTAAATGTCCGGGTCTACGAAAATTCGCCGGTCAAGCTGCCCTGTCTGGAGGTCGATGATCTGGTAATTCCGGCCAACGGCAACCATTGCTGTACCCCCGCCTTGGTTGGGATCAGGGCTCTTTTCACAGTATCATTCATACCGTTCGTTCTGTCTATTGGTGCAGTGGAGAGCCTCCGGTCAGTCACATTTGTCCGATTGATGACAGTTCGCCCTTGCCAAGCCTCATGACGCCCTCCTACCATGTGTCCATGTGTTTCCTGGCATGCTCCCTGTTGGTCAGGCAGACCGCACTGAGTTTGGATTGCGCCCCAGCCCACAAATACGAGGCGGCCTCTGCAGAAGGGGTAGAAGAAAGGCAATGGGACAAAATGGGGCGGGAATCCAGATTTTTACCCCTCACGGGCCTGCTCGTCGCCGAATTTAGGTTCAAAATCCCGTCCAGCTATCCCTGGACAAAGTGGGACAAAGTGGGACAAAATGGGACTGACATGGGAAATTCTTGTCCCAACAGTCCAATGATTTGGACTGGGTCTACTCTGCCAGGGACCATTCCGGTTGGGGAGTTACGAGCCGTTGGCTGGTCAATTGCCATACCGGCTAGTCTGATTGCGTCTGCCGTGTAAACTGGGGCCGGTCACTACCATTACAACGGAGGAGCCCATATGAAGTTCGGAATCTTTACCATCGTCCCCTACCACGAGGATTTCACCCAGCAGCAGGCGTTGAACGACGCCCTGGAGCAGATCGTCTACGCCGACGAGATGGGGATTGAGGAAGTCTGGCTGGGTGAGCACAGCTTCTCCCGGCACGGACTGCTTTCAGGCATCTGGTCCTTCTTGGGAGCAGTGGCCGGCCGTACTAGCAACATCCGCATCGGAACGGCGGTAATTGTCCTGCCGCTCCACAACCCCATACTAGTCGCCGAAGAAGTGGCCATGCTGGACGTTATCAGCAACGGTCGCTTCAATTTTGGCATCGGCGCTGGCTACCAGCAGCAGGAGTTCAGTGGCCTCGGCGTCGACATAGACACCAGCCGCGAGCGGTTCAGGGAGGCCGTCGACGTCATCATCCAGGCCTGGACCGAGGAGCGCCTGACCTTCCACGGGAAGTACACCCATGTGGACGACCTCTGGGTGCTGCCCAAGCCCGTCCAGAAGCCCTACCCACCACTGTTTCAGGCCGTAAGCACCAGTCCCGAGAGCATCGATTTCGCCGCCAGCCGGCAGATTCAGGTCATCGCCGGCGGACCCACCGACATCCTCGGACAGGCCCCCCAGGTCATCAAGCTGTGGCGGGAGAAGATGGACGAATACGGCCACCCTCACGCCCATATTGACCCTCCAATGTCCAAGTCCATCTACGTCGCCCCCACCATGGAGGAAGCCGAACGCGACCCTGTCGGCCTCGAGGACTTCTCCTCCCGCGTCCTTAGGTCATCGGGCAGCAACGGCGCGCCCATTGGCATGCCCATGGACAAGAACGGGAACATCGCCAAGGGCTACGAGCACTGGGCCAACCGCCAGCGCGACCGCGAGCGCCGCGACGATGTCGGCCACGCCGGTCTCCCGCCCCTCCGCGGCACGCCAGAGGTGGTGGTGGAGCGGCTGAAAGAGACCCAGGAGGCCGGCATCAACCACGTGTTCGGCAATTTCGGGTTCGCCGGACTGCCCCATTGGAAAGTCTTGCGCTCCATCGAACTGTTCGCCACCGAAGTGATGCCTCATTTCAAGGAGCCGGCTAAAGTTTAGAGACCTTCCGTTTCCTTGTCTGAATCAGGGTCTGAATCAGGATTGTCAGGATTCTAGGCAGTGTCGTCAAAATAACTACTTGATGGTAAGGTACTGGGGAAAGTGTGAGAGTGCGGGGTGGGACTATGACGGCAGCGCATCGACGTCACGATATATCGGACCAGGTTTGGGAACGATTGCGACCCCTTTTGCCTGGAGACGGAGGCAAAAGGGGTAGGCCGGCTCGAGACAACCGGTTGTTTCTGAACGCGGTGTTCTGGATTCTGCGTACCGGTGCTCCGTGGCGGGACCTGCCACCGGATTACGGGGACTGGAAGAACACCCACCGGCGCTTCTGTCGCTGGCGGGACCGGGGTGTCTGGAACCAACTGCTGGATGCGGTAATTGACGATCCGGACTTTGAGTGGCTGATGATCGACGCCAGCTACATCAAGGTTCATCCCCACGGGACTGGAGCACGGGGAGGCAATCAAGCCATAGGCCGCACAAAAGAGGGCTGAACAGCAAACTGCACCTGGCCGTTGATGCCCATGGAATGCCGGTTCGGTTGGTTCTGACCGGGGGCACGGTGGCGGACTGCACCCAAGCCCATTCGCTGACGGCTGACCTGCCGGCCCAGTATCTGCTGGCCGACCGGGGCTACGACACCAACGCCATCGTGGCGGAGGCCGTTGCACAGGGAATGGAACCGGTAATACCCCCGAGGAGCCACCGCAAGGAACCCCGTTCCTATGACCGGGCGCTGTATAAACTGCGTCATTTAGTGGAGAACTCATTTCTGGACTTCAAGCAATGGCGTGCCGTAGCAACTCGGTATGCCAAGAACGAAGCGTCCTTCCTGGCCATCTGCCAAATCAGGGCACTGGCAATCTGGGCCAGATTTTTTTGACGACACTCCTTAGGATGCCCAGGATTGGGTAATATCCTGAAGATCCAAAAATCCAGCGAATCCTGATTCAGACAGTTTCCGTCGAGAAATGAACTGCCTGGGAGTAGCAGATATGACCACACCCTCTTTCACCGAGGAATCAACCAGCCGCACCGCGATGGTCGGCGACATGCCGGTGCACTACCACGACGTCGGCGAGGGCGACCCGGTGGTCATGCTGCACTCCTACGGCCCCGGCACCACCGGCTGGATCACATTCCACAAGGTGCTGCCCGCCTTCTCGCAACACTATCGCTGCATCGTGATGGACCTGCCCAACTTTGGTCGCACCGGGCCGGTCGTCTACAACGAGCCTTTGCACAACCTGCAGGCCCGAACCGCCGTAGGCCTTATGGACGCGCTGGGAATCGATAAGGCGCACCTGGTCGGCAACTCTCAGGGCGGGCAGTCCGCCATGGTGCTGGCAGCTCATGACCCCCATCGGGTGAACAAGCTGGTTTTCGGCGCCTGCCACATCCGCACCGGCGGCGACCTGTATCTGATGGGCAACCGGCCATCGGAGGGCAGCGTCGTCACCCGAGAGGTGCGCGCTAATCCCACGCGGGAAATTGTGCGCCGCTACCTGCGAACCCATATCGACGACAACGATCTGGTCACCGATGATCTGGTGGATTACATCTACAACAACTACACCGGCAATCCCGACCACATCAAGGCCGATGCCGACTCAGTCAGCGTTCCCTACGACCATGGAGTCGACCTGCCCAACATTGCTGCTCCCAGCCTGATCATCTGGGGCCGGTATGACAGAATGTGCGTCTTCGAGATCGGCATCGGCGCGCTCAATAACCTCGAGGACTCACGCCTCGTCCTGCTGAACAACTGCGGCCACTGGGTCCCCTTCGAAAAGCCCCAGGAGTACGCCTCCCACGTCCTGACGTTCTTGCAGGGCTAGGATTCCACCCACAAGAAATAGACCATATGGGCGGTCTAAGACCGCCCATATGGTTTAAGGGAAATCATGGATGCGTGCAGTGGTTCATTGACGCAAATAGCGCTCCTGCAGGGCGATGAACTCCTCGGTGCGGTTGACCTGTCGGAGCAGTCCCGGTGAGGCCAGACGGTCGGAGAGATCCTCCATCGCGCCGCCGTCCTTCAGATGGCTGAGGCTGTCGTAGATGGCCTTGACCGCAACGGCGTAGGTGGGGTTACCCAGCATCAGGATGCGCACGCCGTTGGCGTCGAGGAATGCCTGGTCGTTGCGGGCGTCGGCGGGCGGGCTCAGCACGCACAGGGGGAGCGACGTCACCTCGTGAACGGCCTCCAGCTGTTCCCGGCTGCTGGAGCCGGTGAGCATCAAGGCCTCAGCACCGGTCTGGGAGTAGGCATTGATGCGCTCAAGGGCCTCATCCAGCGGGCACAGGCCCAGGGCGGCGGAGCGGGCGACGATGACAGTCGTTGGGTCGGTGCGGGCCGCTACCGCCGCCTCCAGCTTGCCCACCTGCTCCTCCGTGGACACAAGGCCCGGATCGGCCACATTGAACTGACGGGGCACAAAATTGTCCTCAACCTCAATCGCGGCCACGCCCGCCGCCTCCATTTCCCGGACGGTGCGGACGACATTCACGGCATTGCCGAATCCGTCCTCGGCGTCCACCATCAGCGAAACGTCAGAAATGCGGGTGATGCGGCGGCAATGGTCCACCACATCGGACATGTTGGACAGCACAATATCAGGCACTCCCAGGTTGGCCACCTTGCCCACCGATCCGGACAGCACGCATATCTCGTAACCCAGCATATGGGCGATGCGAGCTGACAGAGGGTCGAAGATGTTGGCGGCCAGGGTGCAATGGGGACGGGAGATCACCTCCCGGAATAGCTCTCGAGAACGGGACATAACTCACCTCGCAACCAGTTGCTGGCGGTGGGACGCGTGCCTGGAACCGCTCAGCGTTCGGACGAATCTGTATCAGCGCCACAGAACGGACAATACTTGGGAGGGTTGCCAATGGGATCATTTCCGGGGATCTCCCTGCCGCACTGGTCACAGACCACGGCGCCAGTGGCGGGCTCAGCGAAGGCCAGCGGACTGCCTTCCGTCTCGGCTTGGGGCACGGCGGAAGTCCCATCGCGAGCCGTGTCGCCCGTGGTTTCCGCTTCATCAACGTCCTGTCCACGGCGGCGCAGTACTCGGGGGGCAGGCCAGCTTCCGCCAGAGAAACGCCTCCGGAGTCGCGGGAACAGGATCACAGCAGCCAGGATCGCCAACCAGACGGGGCTCAGGATTCCCAGCCATATCAACACAATGACGAGGACTTGGGCTACGGCCGTCAGAGCCCTTACCGCTGATTTAGCCGTGCCACCCACATCCCATCCACCGACAACAAACCCCTCAACGTCGTTGACCTGGACAAAGAAGGAACTGCTGCCCTTGACCTCCCCGGCTTCGCTCTGCGCACTGACAATCAGCGTAACGCGATATGGCTCGAGCCGGTAATCCCGAAACGTGTGTTCAGACATCGCCCGAGTGTCGCCCTCGGCTGGAACGTCCAGCACTGTTGCGGTGCCGTCGCCGAAGTCCCATCGATATTGGAAGTCCCAAAGTTCCTCGGGGCGGGTAAAGGAGCCGCTGTAATCCACATTGTCGCCCTCGTCCACAACCCGGTCCTCTCCGGCGAATACCTCGATCGCGGGGATCTCCGTTACCGTGGCGATGAGCGTGTCCGAACCCAGAAACAGCCCTGCATCTCCGATCCCCCTGACGTTCAGATGAACGATGTATGGCGACTGCTCAACATCCAGGAAAGCATGGGAGACGGTAGATGTAACTCGCTCGCCCACCTCGGTGGTAGGGGCTGTGCGGTTGCCCTGAATCGGCTCGGCCCCGTCGCCAAAGTCCCAGGTGAAGGTAAATTCGTCCACCCCATCCGGGGGGCTAAAGGTGGCGCGGAAACCGGCGCTCAATCCGGCTCGGTAGGTCGCTGCGTCCGGTCCGATCTCAACATCCATTTCGCCGGGCTTGGTGGTAAGAGACAGGTTGACGAGGGAAAAAGCAGAGGTCTGAGAGAGGAATCGGAGTCTGCCCTGGATCGTCTCTATCTCAAGCTGGATCCTGGTCAGCTCCGCCTGGACTTTCAGGGCGTCGTCTACTTTGGCGGATTGTCCCAGGAATTCCAGCAGCCGCTCCTCGGTGGCCCGCAGCCCGCTGAGGCGGGCCTCGTTGTCGACGTATTCGTCTGTGACGTCGCGGCTGCTGGATGTCTCGAATTCCACAAGGTCTGCCATTTTCCTGATTGACAGGATGAATTCATCGAGGACCTCGGCCGGTACCCTCACGGAGACGGTCGCGTGATGCCTCTGGCTGCGGTCTGAACTGACCTGCCAGCCGCCAACCCGGCCGGCCACTGCAACGATTTCGTCTGCAGCCTCTGGTACATCCGGAACGATGATGCCCATATCAACTGTACGAACGATGACCCTGTTCTTGGGTTGAACCCCTGTTTGAGCCTCGTCTGTCAGCGGGGAGCTCTGGAAGAAACTTGCAGATGCTCCCTCAGAGCCCTCCTCCTCAGCAGAATCCTCCAGCGCCTCGGAGACCTCCCTCTCATCCGTTTGCGACAACGAAAAAGAGTCCGACGCAGCCTCTACCATTGCGGACTCATCCATAGCGCCCATGGTGAGAGACTCACTCTCCTCGGCTCCCCCACCGCAGGCCACAAACCCGACGAGTATCAGCAGTACTGCCAAGACTGCGACTCGGCTAGCGGCGTTACCAATCAACACCCGCACCATCCCCTCCTCTGACCGCCGAGGTCATTTTTGAGTCTTCCCAGCAAGAGCTTCCAGAACGGGAAGAGATTACGGCGTCAGGATGACTTTGCCCCTGGTACCACGGTCAGCCAAGTGCTGGTGAGCCGTGCCGACCTCGGACATCGGAAGGACCTGATCGACAATCAGGCGCACCTTACCTTCAGACATCAAGGGAAATATCTCGTCCATGGCCGCCTGGTGGTCAAGTGTTCCCACGGGAGAGCGTCCGATGCTGAAACCAATCACGGTACGGTTCGCAGCGAATATCTCGCCCGCTGGCAGGCTGGCAGGGGTTCCGGAGGCATTTCCGTAGGTGATCATTCGGCCGTAGGACGCCACGCAACGGAGGCTCTTCTCGAGCACAGGACCGCCCACGCACTCCAGGATCAGCTCGACCCCATTGCCGCCGGTCTGCTCCTTGATGACTTCTTCAAAGTCCTGCTGGGTGTAGTTGATTGTCTCATCTGCTCCCAGGGAGCGGCACAAGTCTAGTTTCTCCTGGGTGGATGCAGTCACCACTACACGGGCACCCCAAGCCTTGGCCAACTGGATGGCCACGGTGCCAACGCCCGACGCTCCGGCCTGGATCAGAACTGTATGGCCGGGGTCAAGATGGCCTCGCGTCTTCAGGAGGTGATATGCAGTCAGAAACACAATGGGCATTCCGCCGGCCTGCACCGGGTCGAGGGTTTCGGGATAAGGGAAGACAAAGTTTCCGTTGACCGCTACCATTTCGGCCTGACCACCTGGGCCCATGGCCATCACTCTCTGACCCACGGAGAGGCCGGTAACCTCCGATCCAACCTCCAGCACCGTACCTGCCGCTTCCAGGCCCAGGGAGGAAGGCAGGTCAGGGCCGGGGTAGTTGCCTCCACGGCGCATCAGGTCGGCGTAGTTCACGCCGGCGGCGTCTACCTTTATTAGCACCTGATGAGGCCGAGGTTCCGGATCGGGAGCGTCCTCCCAATTGAGCACGTCGAGGCCGCCGAATTCGTGGATGCGTACTGCTTTCATTTCAGTGAATCTCCTGGTGTTTCAGGCTTGCATCAAGTCTTCTGGAGCTTATATTCCAAGAATTTCCCGCTAACCCCGTTTCGTAGAAAGGGACACAAAAAGAGGCAAGGCTAAATCCCTTGGCTACTGGAATCCCCGAAACTGGGTGGTATTGAGCACCGGCTCGTTGATAACGCGGACCGGTTCGCCACTCGCGAAGGCGCGAATATCCTCGATGACCCCGGCGTACATTGCCCTGTAGGAATCGTCGGTAACGTATCCGAGATGTGGACAGATGAGGGTGTTGTCGAGTTGCAGCAGCGGGTGGTTTTCGGGCAGTGGCTCGACATCGAAGGTGTCCAGAGCCGCGCCGGCGATAGCCCTACGATGAAGGGCGTCCACCAGCGCCACTTCATTTACTATGGGGCCCCTAGAGATATTGACGAGGTATGAAGTGGGCTTCATGAGTGCCAGTTCGGTCGCACCTACGAGGTCTCTCGTGCGCTGACTGAGCACAAGGTGGACGGACAAGATGTCGGAATCCCGAAAGAGCGCGTCCTTTCCCACCAACGTCGCCCCGCACTCCGTGGCTCTTGCGGCAGTGAGGTTCTGGCTCCAGGCAATGACGTTCATGTCGAAGGCGTTGGCAACCCGCGCCACCAGGGAGCCAATGTGGCCCAAGCCCAGCAGCCCGATTGTCTTTCCCTTCAGGCCAACCCCAACGGTGGTACCCCACTTGCCCTCGCGAGAAAGGCGGTCCTCAAGCGGGATCTGCCGAACTATGCCGAGAATCAGGCCCCAGGTTAGCTCGGCGGGGCCCTCGCCGGCTCCGTCTGTGCCGCAAACCGCGATGCCCAAGTCGGTGGCCGCATCAATGTCAAATGACGCGTTCCGCCTGCCTGTGGTTACCAGCAGGCGCAATCTGGGCAGCCGTTCCAGCAGCGCGCGAGGGAACGGAGTGCGTTCTCGCATTCCCATCACTACGTCGAAGTCGGCGAGGCGACTGGCCAGGGCGTCTTCGCTGGTCAAGTGGCCACTGAAAAATTCGACTTGGGTCCCGGTCGGGAGTTGCGACCAATCGGCTAGGCTCTCCGCGACGCTCTGGTAATCGTCCAGCACTGCTATTCTCATTGCAGGGTCCTCTTTTCCAAAACTGAGAGGGCGCACCAGCGTGCGCCCTCCACGGGTCTGAATTACTTGAAGTGGGGCATCACTTGGCCCGTTATAATTCTCAAGCTACGGCTTACGCCTTCCTCGGGGATTAGGCCGCCGGCGTTCAACTCCGACACAATCCCGTCCAGTCCCAACTCCTCCCGAAGCTCGGCGAATCTGTCTATCAGTCTCTCACCGGTGCCAAAAGCCACCTTCGTTTGGAGCATTTCTTCGTAGGTCATGGTGGCAAGCCGGTCCGCGCGCCCCTGCCGAGAGCTGGCGTCTGAACCGGCACGGCTTGAAGCGGAGTCTCGCAAAAGAGACCCCATTCTGTTGAAGTAGGCGTTTATGCTGTCATGGGGCCCATCCAGCGCCTGTTTCTCTGTATCTCCGGCGTAGACAGGTATGCGTAACGAGACGTCCCCATTGCCCTCGTGTCCGGCCTCATGCCACGCTTTGCGGTAGTTTTTTAGGCACCCCTTTAGCTCGGGTATGTCCATTCCTCGCAGGCCGACGAATATCCGGTGGCCTTCACGTCCGAGGCGAGGAAAGGTCTCGGCGGTCGTCGCAGCGATGCGCAGCGGCGGGTGGGGCTGCTGGTATGGCCGCGGCCATACATTGGCCCCCTCGAAGGTGTAGAACTCTCCGTCGTAGGAGAACGGCTCTCCCTTCCAAGCTTCCAAAATGATGTTCAATGCCTCTCGGAAACGGTCCCTGCTCTCGACGTAGGGAATGCCATAGAGATCGTAGGACCGGGCGAATCCGCTCCGTCCGATACCGAACTCGAACCGTCCTTCACTGATCTGATCGAGGGTGGCAATCTCCTCAGCGATCCGGAGCGGGTTGTTCAGGGGCAGGACATGCACCGCCATGCCTAGACGAAGCTTCTGTGTGCGAGTCGCGATGGAGCTGCCGACGATTACCGGAGCAGACAGCACCGAACGTGTAGGGTTGAAATGCAGTTCAGCCAGCCAGACGCCATCGAGCCCCATTTCCTCAGCGGCGTCTACCAGACGGAATCCCTCTTGGAAGGACTCTGCCTCCGACAAACCAGAGCGGCTGCCAAATTCCATGAAAATCCCGAAGTGCATCTCTCCTCCAATGCTCAGCGACAAGCGAACGGCGGAATCCGCCGCGCGGGTAGAGTATAGCACGGGGGGTTCGCTGATTCCTTGACCGTTTGCCTTGACCCAACTACCCTTTACCAGTGTCGGCAGGTCTCATTAGTCATCCTCAACCAATCGTGGAGAACGTAGTCATGGAACGCCAGCAGTACGATGTCGCAATTGCCGGCGGAGGCATCATAGGCCTATCAACCGCCATGCACCTGACGCAGCGCTTCCCGGACCTGCGTGTGGCGGTGCTGGAGAAAGAGGCCGAACTGGCGACCCACCAGACCGGCCATAACAGCGGCGTGATCCACTCTGGAATCTACTACCGTCCTGGTTCCCACAAGGCCAACTTCTGCGTGGCCGGAGTCCAGAAACTGATTAACTTCTGCGACGAAAATGAAATCGAGTACGAGCGGTGCGGGAAGGTCATCGTAGCCACCGATGAGTCAGAGTTGGGACGCCTGGACGATCTATATGAGCGAGGAGTCGCTAATGGCGTGCAGGGACTGGAGGTCATAGGCCCCGAACGACTGCGGGAAATCGAGCCCCACGCGGCAGGAATCAGGGCCCTATGGGCCCCGGGCACCGGCATCGCTGATTACCCGAAAGTGGCGCAGGTGTACGCCACTAACTTTGCCCACTCCGGCGGCGATATATTCACTGAATCGCCAGTGCAGAGCATAGACAGAAGGGGCGGTACGCTGGCCGTACAAACCCCAAAGGGAACTGTACAGGCAAAGCACATCATCAACTGCGCAGGATTGTATGCCGACCGGGTTGCTGCAATGATTGAAGAGCGCGTCGATGTGCGGATAATTCCTTTCCGGGGCGAGTACTATACTCTGAGGCCAGAGAGCCACCATTTGGTGTCTGGCCTGATATACCCCGTTCCTGACCCACGTTTTCCATTCCTGGGCGTCCACTACACTCGCAACATCCAGGGAAGTGTGGAGGCAGGCCCAAACGCCGTGCTGGCCCTAAGCCGGGAGGGGTATCGGAAAAGCGATATCCGTGTCGGCGAAACGATGGAAACTCTGACCTACCCGGGATTCTGGAAAATGACGGCAAAGCACTGGCGCACGGGCCTGAGCGAGATGCGCCGTTCCTACAGCAAGAGCATATTCCTGCGCGACCTGCGGCGCCTCCTCCCGGAAATCTCTGAGGATGACCTGGCTCCCGGCGGGGCCGGCGTACGCGCTCAAGCAGTGGGCAAAAACGGTGCGCTTCTGGATGACTTCAGCATTATCCGCGGAAGGGAAGCCGTTCATGTGCTAAACGCGCCGTCTCCCGGCGCCACCTCGTCCCTGGCGATCGGCGAACACATCGTACAGCTTGCCGCCGAGGCGTTTGAGTTGCGCGACCCCTCCTCGTGAACCTCTACCAACTGACCAGCTAGTCACCATTCGCCTTGCTATTGCCTCATTTCGCGCATCTGTCGCCTTGGCGTTTGTTGCCCGCCATGTGGCGGGCTATGTATAATTCGTTCCCTATGCACGAAGTGGGGATGCGGCGGGGCCCGGTCTTTACTCAACACTGTCCTGTTTTGATGCCCCCACCCGCCAGACGGGTGCGAAATGTGCTCAGATGAGGAACCATCCTGCTGGAAATCGATTCCTTCGGAACACCTTCTCAGCCCATTGACCTTGGTTGGGCCAGCATAGATGGGGAGTCTGTGCAGTCCTACCTACGAGCCGTGGGCGACAAGTTGCCCATTTACCAGAACTCTGGCTTGGCTCCCCCTCTCTTCGGCGCAGCCCTGGCTCTGGGTCAGTTACTGCAACGAACTGAGCTACCCTCCGGGGCAATTCACAGCCTGCAGGAGTTTGACACCCTGCAAGCAATAGGTCTGGACAGCAGATTGCGAACGCTGGCCTGGTTGAAGCGGCGAAGAGAGCGCGGAGACCTTCGCTTTCTCACCTTCAGCATCGAAATGGCGGACCAAAATGGCCAAACTGCACTGGAAATAAAGACGACCCTCCTGGAACCCGGACCGCAAGAGGAGCAGAGGGCAAGCCGCGACGCCGGATCGACGCCGGGAGAAATTAGGGAACGAGCTCTTACGCACAAGGGAGAACTAGGACAGGTAACTCGCACAATAAGT
This sequence comes from Dehalococcoidia bacterium, assembly GCA_965215675.1. GTDB lineage: Bacteria > Chloroflexota > Dehalococcoidia > Lucifugimonadales > UBA3495 > VXOI01. The sequence goes on from OZ244112.1 coordinate 2,716,674, forward strand.
CAGACCCAATTGGTCGAATATTCGTCAGTTTCGGGCGACAACAACCGCCTCCACCTGGACCCTGAGTTTGCGGCAGGGACACAGTTCGGAGGAATAATAGCCCACGGTATGCTGACCCTCGCCTTCATCAGTGAGATGATGGCGGCTTCCCACGGCGGGGAGTGGCTGACCTCCGGGTCGATGAAGGCACGTTTCAAAGGGGCGGCACGTCCGGGGGACCAGGTGGAAACATGGGGTGCGGCATCCAAGAGTGACGGTGGGATCCAAGGCTACGCCGTAGGACTCAGAAACTCTTCAACCGCGGAAGACCTGATAACCGGTACTGCGACGCTCAAGAATTCCTAGCGACAGGTCCTGCCCTCCAGGACCGTCGTGCCTAAAGGGGCGCACGATGTCACTCAATGGAACTGAAAACGGCCGCCCGGTGCGAGTCGCCGTGGACTCGATGGGAGGAGACTATGCCCCCGTGGAAACTGTCAGGGGGGCCATCCAGGCGCTCAGATCGGTCAACGCTGAACTGCTTTTGGTAGGAGACTCAGGTCTGGTTGAGGCTGAGCTCGCAAAATTCGACATATCTGGTCTATCTATCAAGGTTGTGCCATCTGAAGGCAGGATCGGAGACGACGAACACCCGGTACAGGCTATGCGCCAGAAGCCAAGGGCTTCGGTGGTGGTTGCCACCCACTTGGTGAAGGAGGGCCATGCCGACGTTATGGTGTCGATGGGCTCGACGGGGGCCTCAATGGCCAGCGCCGTGTTGAGCCTTGGCCTGATGGAGGGACTTGAGCGCCCTTGCCTCGGTGGGCCATTCCTGGGACTCGCCCCGAACACCGTGCTGGTGGACATCGGCAGCAACCTGGACTGCCGTCCGGGGCTGCTGCTTAGCTTTGCCGTTCTGGGTGCCACGTTTGCGCACACCTACATGGGGATCGAGAACCCGCGCATCGGCCTGCTCAGCGTCGGCGCGGAGGTAGTCAAGGGTAACCGGCAGGTGCAGGAGAGCTATCAGCTGTTTCAAGAGAGCCATCTCAACTTCGTGGGCAACGTAGAGGGAATGGACTTCTTCACCAACAAGGCCGACGTCATCATTGCAGATGGCTTTGTGGGCAACATTCTGGTCAAGTTCACCGAGGGCATGGGCGGGGCCCTTGCTGACTTCGTCAGACAGCAACTGCCTGATTCAATGGACCGCGCGGTGGTTGACCGGCTGGCCGACGACCTGTGGGAGACTACTAACCGGCCGCGCACCGTGGGCGGTGGCCCTCTTTTCGGCGTCAACGCGCCCGTAATTCTTGGGCACGGTTCATGCAGGGCAAATGGAGTGGAGGGTGCAGTTCGGACTGCAGTTCGGTACGTAAACGTAGGTTTGCTCGACATAATGCGCCAGGAATTGGCAGCCATCAACAATTACGCTGCGGGCAGGGCAGAGAGGACCTCCGATGGCGGAAACTAGCCCAGGTATCCGCCTAGAAGGCCAGGTAGCACTGGTCACCGGTTCCTCGAGGGGCATTGGCGCGGCAATCGCCCGTCGTATGGCACAGGCGGGAGCGAAGATTGCGCTGAACTACAATGCCAGCGTCGACGCGGCCACTGAGGTCAAAAATTCCATCAACGCCAGCGGCGGCGATGCAATGCTGATTGCCGGTGATGTCTCCGATGAGGGCCAGGCGGAGCAAACGATAAAAGCAGTTGTCAAAGAGTTTGGCCGCATCGACATCCTGGTCAACAACGCGGGAATTAACCGCGACCGCCTGCTGCTGCGGATGACACCGGCCGACTTCGATGAAGTGCTGCAGGTCAACCTGAGAGGCGCGTTTCTCTGCACCAAGTTCGTCATGCCGCATCTGATTAGGCAGCACTACGGTCGAGTGATCAACATGTCGTCTGTCGTTGGCCTAAGCGGCAATCCCGGGCAAGCGAACTACGCTGCGGCCAAGGCTGGTCTTATCGGGTTCACCAAAGCAGTGGCACGGGAGGTCGCGTCTCGCAATGTGACGGTAAACGCGGTTGCGCCCGGTTACATCGCCACCGGGATGGTTGAAGGCCTGACCGAGGAAAAGCGCAAACAGATCCTGGAGCGTATCCCCATGGGGCGGTTCGGCTCTTCGGAGGACGTGGCTGAGACCATACTCTTCCTGAGCAGCGGGGGCGCGAGCTACCTGACGGGTCAGGTTCTCACTGTGGATGGCGGCCTTATCGCCTGAATCCATTCCATCTCCGTTCGTTCATCCTGCGATGAGCAGAATGGGGCCGTTTTCCTCATCAGCGCCGAGCAAATCATCGGAGGACGATATGCACGCCACCACTCAATTCCGTCGACTTCTCGAACAGCCGGGCATAATCATGGCCCCGGGGGCATACGACTGCCTCACCGCCAAGTTGATTGAGGCCGCCGGATTTCCAGCGGTGTACATGACCGGCGCAGGGACATCGGTGGCGCGGCTGGGTTACCCCGACCTGGCGCTGGCGACGATGACCGAGATGCTGGATAACGCCTCGCAGATCGCCTCCATTGTCGACATCCCAGTGATTGCCGACGCGGACACCGGCTACGGAGGGATCCTCAACGTGCGGCGCACGGTACGGCAGTACGAGCGCAGCGGGGTTGCCGCCCTGCATCTCGAGGACCAGGAATTTCCCAAGCGATGCGGGCACCTGGACGACAAGCGAGTCATTGCCACCGAGGACATGGTCCAGAAGATTAACGCGGCGGTGGACGCCCGCACCGATGACGATTTCACAATCATAGTCCGAACCGATGCCATTGCGGTCACCGGATGGGACGACGCGATGGACCGGTGCGAGCAGTATGTCGAAGCCGGCGCGGACGTTCTGTTTGTGGAGGCGTTGCGCACTCCGGAACAAATTGAGCAAGCAGGGCGAGAGCTGAATGTCCCATTGCTGTACAACTACGTGGAGACGGGGAAGTCGCCGCTGCTTCCGGCCTCCGAGCTGGAACGGTACGGGTTCAAGATAGTGATCTATCCGGCCAGCGGGCTGCTGTCGGCGATGCATGCCGTCCGGGAGACGCTGGCGACGCTGAAGCAGCAGGGTACGACCTCGCATCTGCTGGAAAAGATGGACAGCCTGCAGGACTGCTTCGAGGCCGTTGGCCTCTCCGAGATGCTGGACGAGGACGCCCGGTTCGCCACATCCGGGGCCTTGTAGCCCAGACCGGGCTGTGGGATGAACCGCGAGCTTCGGGCCTTCATCAAGGAGGCCCTCGAGGGAGGACATGACCGGGAGGAAATCCGGCGGGTTCTCCTTGAGGCGGGGTGGCAGGAGAGCGAGGTCAGGAACGGGCTGGCCGGCTTCGCCGAGGTGGCCTTTTCCGTTGCGGTACCCCGGCCGACTCCGTACCTGTACGCCCGCGAGGCGTTCCTCTACCTTGTCTCCTTCATTGCGCTTTATGTGGCGGCGTTCAGTTTTGGGGTGCTGGTCTTCGGGCTGATTGACTATTCCTTCCCCGACGCGTTGGACAGGGGCCGCGCCATCGATCGCGAGACCGGGGCCACGGCGATAGCCTCGGTCATAGTTGCATTGCCGCTGTACCTGTTGGTGTCAAGATGGTTGGCAGGACAGGTAGCCGCGGACCCGGAGCGGCGGCAGTCGCTGGTGCGGCGCTGGCTGACGTACCTGACGCTGGTGGTGGGCGCCGGAATAATTCTCGGTGACCTAATCGCACTGCTGTCGAACGTGCTGACAGGCGATCCGACGCTGCGTTTCGCGCTGAAGGCGGTCTCCATCCTGGCGATCACGGGTTGCATATTCGGCTACTACGTCTGGGACATGCGGCAGGCCGAGGCTCCGGCCGCCTCACCTGGCAACAAGTGGGCGATCCGCGCCCTGATGATAACGGTCGTGGTGGTTGTGGCAGGATGCATCGCATATGCACTGACACTGACGGGCTCCCCGGGCAGCCAGAGGGACGCCCGACTGGACGAGCAGCGGGTGTCGAATCTTTCCAACATCGCCGAGGGTATAGACCTCTACTGGGAACTCAATGAGGAACTGCCGGCCAGCTTTGACGTCATGCCTGGTCCCCGGTATTACATAGAACGGGTGAACGATCCTGAGACCGGCATACTTTACGTGTATCGCATCCTGGAAGCTACCAGGTACGAGCTCTGTGCCGTTTTCTCGACGGACACCACTGGCGAGGTCCACGGCGACCGCGGGTTCTCGGAGCGGAGGTGGGACCATCAAGAGGGCCGCAACTGCTTCGAACTGGTGGCGCAAGCACCCTAGAGAAAGCCCTGCCCTGATTGTCAGTCAGTATCCGGCGGCCCTTTTATGCCCGGCGCCGAGCAGCGCATAGTTCACAGTCGTTCTCCTCACTTCCTACGCTTCTGTCTCTTCTTCCTCTTGCTACGGGCCCGCCGGGAACGGACGGCGTTCAGCACTCGGCGGGGGCATCGGAGGAAAAGACGTTCCAGATGATGCTCCGCCTGTAGGCCAAGGGCAGGAGAACCTTGATCATATCCTGCGGATCCGGCTCCTCATCCTTTTCGCATTGGCGATCGAGGTGGGCTCGCAGATAGCCAAAGGTGCTGAAGTACAGGCCCTTACCGGCGATATTCTGGATGAGGGAATGAGGGTCAGGGAGGGACTTCCTCTCGACGGTGGCGACTTGCCACTGCCAGCAGAACTCCTCGACCAGGGGCCGGAGCCTTACGACGGCAAGGGGCAGGGCGAGCTTACGCTCGAGGGATTCGATGCGGTTGCGGATGCGGCTGAGGGACATGGTTGCTCCTGATGACTGGTCGCAATTTTTCGTTTTATCTGCTCACTTCCTCTCATTTCCGCTCATTTTGGCGCTGTGGAAGGGAGCAGGTGAGGGGCGGCGGCAGGTGTCGCGTCGATGGGGACTCTGCCTTGTTGGCGATTATATATTCTAATATAGAATATATGTTATCTGGTCTTGGTGGAGTTGGCAAGGGAGAGGTGTCAGGAGACGAATTCAAAACTCCAAGGACAACTAGAACAGGAGCCAGACGGAAAGAGGAGTGGAGATGGGAAAGGCGACGGTGACGCTGAGGTACCGGGCACAGACGACCGCCGCCGAGTACCGGCAGCTGAAGCAGGTGCTGTTGGACATGGGACTGCTGTACAACGCCCATCGTCGCCCAGTGCAACGCCGCCACCTCGACCCACCGTCACCGCTATGGCCGCAAGCAGACCGGCCGACGCTGGGGCGGGCTTGAGGGCGGGACGTTATATGGTACAAATATTCTAGTTGGGAGTCAAGGAGGTGTTGTCTGAATCAGGATTTTCAGGATTTTTGGATTTCCAGGATTCTCTTGGATTTGGCCGGGGGTGAGGGTGGCAGTTGGCGGGGGGTTGTCTGAACTGTGATTTGTTTGATTTGGGGATTGGTGTGATTTTGGGGAGGATGAGACGTCGGAGGTTTGTGGACGGACGGGGAGGGAAGCCTCGCGGGCTGCTTATGCTAATGCGAGAGAGCATTACCTTTGTCGACTTTGCCTGCGGTACTTGGAAAGTGACAGAATCTCGTTGACGTAGTTTTATGTGCGGGCATACGCTGAAGGTAATGAACGGATGCATGAAGGTTCCCCAATGCTAATGGTCGACCAAATCGGCAATGCACTTACAAGCTCGAGCGACAATCGATTCCCGTTTGGTGGGGAGGAGGACACTTTGTAGTGGCAGACGCCAAGATCAGACTATTTGACGACAAACCAAGAAGCTATTATGGCCTGTCTCGAAGGGCTGAGAGTATCTATTCATATCTCGACCGAAGTGCGCGACCGGAGTACGCCAAGATTCGGGGTATGCTGGAGCGGTGGCTGAACCGATTACCCCTGCCAAAGCGGAATGCAGTGATTTCGCGAATACGCCACAGGGGTTACGGCTCAGCATAGAAAAATCGAAAATTCAACGCGACATTTTTCGAGTTATTTTTGCATGAATTCCTGGCCGACGCCCGCACGTCAGTAACGGTGGATCCAGATTATTCGGGGAAAACGCCTGACTTTGAAGTCATCGAATACCTCGGTGATGGATCCAATCTCAGCTATGTGGTTTAGGCGACGGATATTGATCTGGAACGCGGAACAGAACTCGAGAGACAGTGGAATGAGCTTTCAGCTATCGATTCGTTGGATGAGCTTCCAATTAGGGAATTTAGCTTGTTTCTCACAACAAGCGGGGCCCTCGATTCAACTCCGCGAAAGGACGACCTAAAACGCACGTTTATGGAATTGGCCAAAAAGGCGGATTTTGAGGAATTGTTAACTGCATCCTGTAGAGAGGACTACAATTTCGATGACGCGCCATCGGCCACGTTCGAGCTCGGTGGCTGGAAAGCAACGGGTAGATTAATGCCAGTACTGCCGGAGTATCATCAGCAGCCCGATGGATTCGTAAGCATTTGGTCGAGAGGTGCCGATCATATCGACGACATTGGTAGGGCGAAAAATCGCCTCTATGATAAGGCCAAACGTTACAAAAATTTGGAGCATCTAATCGTAGCAATACGATGCGATTATTCAAATCTCAGACTGGAAGAAGTCTTGTTTGGGAGGGGGACTTTCAACTTTTATTTTCGAGAAATACCTAACGACACTTCTCCTCTTCCTGAACCTTATCATGGTCAGAACTTGGATGGATTTTGGTGCAACTCGTCTGGCCCTCAAAATGAGAACGTGATCGGCGTGGTGGCCTTTAGGGGAGTGCATCCTTGGTCCTTAAGCGATGCTGAAGCAGTATTTTATTCCAACCCTTACGTTGACACACGGATGCCATCATGGGCTACTGAAATCACTCACGCAGAATATTCAAATGGCGAGGTCAACATCGTAGAGGGAGCATCGCCAAGCGACTATCTCTCAGACTATGTGGTCATAAATGACCGGTCTCAATAGTTGGCTTGGCTGACCGGCAATGGATCCCAGCTTTGGCGAGGGAGATGATTCCGGCCGGAGTAGGAGAGCAGCTTTGGTTGCTCAGGGTGCGTGGATTGGAGGCTCACGACTGGTGGACCAAGTCGGGAGCACTCGGGAGGGGGAGGTTGGTCGGCGGGTTGCCCTTGAGTCGATGGCTGGGACATACTGGCGTCAGAATCGTCAGCGCGGGAGGCCGTGATGAGCAACGTTGTTCTGGTGGTGGATATGCTCAAGGGGTTCCTGGAGCCGGGGCACAACCTTTACCACGAGGAATCACGTCGGATCATTCCGCATTCCCGTGAACTGGTTTTGCGGGAGAAGGCTGCTGGCTCCGAGATATTGTTCGTGTCGGACCACCACGACCCCGACGACCTGGAGTTCAACATATTCCCGGTGCACTGCGTTATCGGGACGGAGGAGACGCTGGTGATACCGGAGCTATCGGGGTTTGTCACCGACGGCAACGTGATACCAAAGAAACGGTACAGCGGTTTCTTCAACACCGACCTGGGCGAACGACTGGCAGACATTCAGCCGGAAAAGCTGATGGTTTGCGGTGTGGCCACGAACGTTTGCGTGATGCACACAGTCTCGGACGCGCGCAACCGGGACTACGAGGTGGAGGTGTATTCCGACTGCGTGTCGGGGCCGGACCCTGAGATGCACCGGTTTGCGCTGTCGCACTGCCAGCGGGTGCTGGGGGCGAAGGTGATCTAGCCCTCAGCAATGGCTCAGCAGAGGGCCAGTCACGCATCTGCCAGTAGCGGGAACCGTGGGGAGCCCCTGGGAACCGGCTCTCCGGTTTGACATAACCCCGTTCCACCCGCGGTTGCCTTCGATATCGACGGCGGGTATCATCGCCGTAATTTCATCCCTGCACCTTTGTTTTGGGGGACGTGATGCTATTTCGCACTTACCGGTACTCCAAGTGGGACGGAACCCAAAACATCTTCGATATCGATGCCGACGAGCTGATGGACATGCTGTCTGAGGATGTCCTGAACAACGGCGACATCATGCAGGCGCTGCGGGACCTGCTCCGGCAGGGGATGCAGAACCGGGATGGCGAGCAGATGCCGGGGATGCGGCAGCTTATGGAGCAGCTGAAGGAACGGCGCCGTCAGCAGATGCAGCAGCACAACATGGACTCGGTGGTGGACGACCTGAAGGAGCGGCTGCAGGAAATTATCGACACCGAGCGTCGCGGCATCCAGAACCGGCTGGACGAGGCGCGTCAGCAAGTGGACGGGGCACCGGAGGACGAGCAGGAGCAGCAGGAGGCGCTGTTCAACCTGCTGGAGCAGCGGGCCAACCGAAACCTGGACAAGCTGGACAACCTGCCGGAGGGCGTGGGGAGTCAACTCAAGGAGCTCATGGAGTACGACTTCATGGATCCTGAGGCGCAGCAGAAGTTCCAGGAACTGCTGGATATGCTGAAGAGCCAGATGGCGCAGAACATGGGCCAGCAAATGCAGCAGCAGATCCAGAACATGTCTCCCGAGGACATGGAAGCCACACGGGAGATGATGCGGGACATCAACCAGATGATGCGGGACCGGCTGGAGGGCCGCGAGCCGGACTTCGACGGATTCATGGACAAATGGGGCCAGATGTTCGGCGACAACCCTCCGCAGAGCTTCGACGAGCTGATGGAGATGCTGCAGCAGCAACTGGCGCAGATGCAGTCGATGCTGGAGAGCATGTCTCCCGAGGCGCGGCAGGAGATGGAGGACGCGCTGGCGCAGGCCCTGGACCCGGAGACGCAACGGGAGATGGCGCAGTTTGCGGCGCTGATGGAACAGCTGATGCCCATGGACGACCTGCGACGCCAGTACCCGTTCCTGGGGGACGACAGCCTGTCCATGGAGCAGGCGATGCAGATGATGCGCGACCTGCAGCAGCTGGACCAGCTGGAGGCGGCGCTCCAGGAGGCCATCCGCACGGGCGACCTCACGGACATCGACCCGGAGAAGCTGGCGGAACTGCTGGGCGACGACGCCCGGCGGGTTTGGGACGAACTGGAGAACCTGCGCAAGCTGCTGGAGGATGCGGGGTACATCACCGGAGGGGAGAAGACCGAGCTGACGGCGCGGGGCATGCGTCGCATCGGGCAGAAGGCTCTGAAGGAGGTCTTCGCGCACCTCAAAAAGGACCGGATCGGCGGGCACCTGATGGACACGCGGGGCGCCAACGGAGACCTGCTGGGGGAGACCAAGACCTACGAGTTCGGCGACCCGTTCCTGGTCGACCTGCAGACGACGGTGAAGAACGCGGTGTTGCGGGGCGGGCCGCAGGTGCCGGTGAAGCTGGGTCCGCAGGACTTCGAGATACATCGCACGGAGCACATGACCAAGGCGGCCACAGTCGTGCTGCTGGACCAGAGCCGCTCCATGGGGCTGTTCAACAACTGGCAGGCGGCCAAGAAAGTGACGGTCGCCCTGATGGCGCTAATCCGCTCGCAGTATCCCCGGGACGCGCTGTACATCGTGGGGTTCTCGGACTACGCGCGGGAAATCAAGGAGGAGGACCTGGCGAGCTGCAGCTGGAACGCCTGGGTTTCAGGGACCAACCTGCATCACGCTCTGTTGCTTTCCCGCAAGTTGCTGTCGAGGGAGAAGGGCGGCACTCGGCAGATTCTGGTGATCACAGACGGTGAACCAACTGCTCACCTTGAGGGCGATCGGTCGTATTTCAGCTACCCGCCCAGCTACCGGACGGAGATGGAGACGCTTCGGGAAGTCCGCCGTTGCACGCAGGAAGATATCCTGATCAACACCTTCATGTTGGAAAACAACTACCAGCTCGTGAACTTCGTTGACCGGATGACCCGGATCAACAAGGGGAGGGCGTTTTATACCAGCGCGTCCAACCTGAGCGAGTTCGTGTTGGTGGACTATCTGAACAACCGGCGCAAGCGGGTAACTTCCTGACCCGTACCTGGGCCATTTTCGATTTTGGCAGATATCCTTTATCCCGGATAAGCAGTTGTCAATACAGCGCATTTTGTGCTAACGTTTTAGTTACAACTTAATAACTAGTAATTCCAGCGGAATTCTTCCGCGAATGGGCAGTCAGACTTTTAAGGCAGTCCCGTGAGGCTGGCAAAGTAGGGCGACCCGGACGATTCCCCTGTGCGACAACGTGCGGGGCCGGTTCGTATCCCCTTGCCGCTTACGAGGCAAGGGGCTTTTTGTTTGGCCCCTGGATTGAAATTGCCCCCAGGGGGCACGAAGAGTCCAACAACGCCGAGGGCAGAATGGCTGAGGGCAGCGTCGCCGGGATGGCGGAAAGACAGATTATGAACCAGGATGCCATGGGGAGGGCGCTTTCGCGCATCGCCCACGAGATCTTGGAACGCAATCGTGGCGCCGGAGACCTGCTGTTGGTCGGCATTCAACGACGCGGGGTGCCCCTGGCACAGCGGTTGTCCGCAAGAGTGCACGAATTCGAGGGCGCAACGGTCCCCGTCGGGTCCCTGGACATCAACCTCTACCGAGACGACCTGCGTGAGCGCAAACGCCCAAGAGTGCGGGTGCACCGCACCGAGCTGCCGATGAGCATTCAAGGAAGGAATGTCGTGCTGGTGGACGATGTGCTTTACACCGGCCGCACGATACGCGCCGCGCTGGATGCCCTCAATGACTACGGCAGGCCGACACAAGTGCAGTTGGCCGTGATGATCGATCGGGGACATCGCGAGTTGCCAATACGAGCCGACTACGTGGGCCGCAACATTCCCACTGCCCGGGAGGAGATCGTCGCGGTAAGGATTGACGAAATCGACGGCCAGGAAGAGGTAGCCCTGCTCCGCCCTGATGGAACGCAGGAAGAGGAATCCGGACCCGAATCGCGACAGCCCGAAACTGTTGCCGCCACTGAAGAGTAGGTCGACCAGAGTAGGTCTACCGGGGACCGACTGAGTGCCGTTGAGAATTGTGGAATGACACTGCGCGAGACGATCGAAGATAACCTGTCCTCACAGCCCATCTCTACTGATGAGTTGCCCAGGAGGCGTCACGTCTTGGACCTGGACGACTATTCCAGGGAAGAACTGGAGGCGACCCTGGAATCCGCCAACGGCATGGCGGAGGTGTTGGGTCGCGACATCAAGAAGGTGCCGGCACTGCGGGGAAAGGTAATAGTGACCATGTTCCACGAGGCCAGCACCCGCACACGGGTTTCATTCGAAGAGGCAGGCAAGGTTCTCAGCGCGGACGTGATCAACGTGAGCGCCTCCGGCAGCAGCACCGACAAGGGTGAATCCCTGCTGAATACGGGTCTGACCCTGCAGGCGATGGGGGTGGACACACTGGTGGTCAGGCATCCTCACTCGGGCGCCCCCAACTTCCTGGCCCGCAACCTGGACAGGGTCAACATCGTGAACGCGGGAGACGGCCTGCACGCTCACCCTACCCAGGCGCTGCTGGATCTGTACACAGTCCAGTCCCGGCTGGGACAGATCGATGGGCTGAAGATCGTGATAGTAGGGGATGTTCTACACAGCCGGGTGGCCCGCTCCGATATCTGGGGGTTTGCCAAAATGGGCGCCCGCGTGGTGCTCTCCGGCCCCAGAACGCTGATGCCGCCGGACTTCGTGAACGATAGCCTGCCGGACGCAAACAGCGAAGGACTGGCATCGCAGGTTGAGGTGGACACCGATCTGGACCGGGCGGTGGAAGGCGCAGACGTGGTGATGGCCTTACGTTTGCAATCGGAACGGCAGCGGGGCGGGTTCCTGCCCAGCATTCGGGAGTACATCCGGCGATGGCAGGTCAACGACGCCCGCTTATTGAGAGCCAAGCCGCATGTGCTGGTGATGCATCCTGGCCCGATGAATGAGGGGATCGAAATTAGCTCCGGCCTAGCGCACGGCAGCCGGTCTGCAATAGAGGAACAGGTGACCGCTGGCGTTGCTGTAAGAATGGCTGTGCTGTATCAACTGAACGCCGGGGCCGGTGAATAATGGCCCTGGAGAAATACAGGCCCATCCTGATTCGGCGAGCACGTCTGATTGACCCCGTCAGGCTTCTGGATTTCGTGGGCGATATTCTTCTCGAAGATGGCTGCGTCTCCGCCTCTGAGTCTGCGATAGATAGCGGACCCGATGGATGTGTCGTAATCGACGGAACAGGTATGGTGGCCTGCCCAGGCCTCATTGACCTGCACGCCCACCTGCGGGAACCGGGCTACGAATACAAGGAGACCATCGCCACAGGGGCGCTGGCGGCGTCGCGGGGAGGGTTTACTACCATCTGCTGCATGCCCAATACGGATCCTCCCATCGACTCAGGGCCGTTGATTGAGTTCGTTCTACGCCGGGCCAGAGAAGCCGGGTTGGTTAGAGTTCTCCCCATCGGTTGCGTTACCCGTGGACGCAAGGGGCAGGAACTGGCGGACCTGGAGGAGCTTGCAGCTGCCGGGGCGGTGGCTTTCAGCGACGACGGAGACCCGGTGCAGGACGCCAACCTGATGCGTATGGCCCTTACCTATGGCGCGGACCTGGGCAAGCCGGTCAGCAACCACTGCGAGGACCTCCTGCTGAGCGCCGACGGGGTGATGGCCGAAGGGGCGATAGCTACTCGGCTGGGACTGGCGGGAATACCGCCCGCAGCAGAGGACGCCATGATCGCCCGGGACATAGCCCTCGCGGCGTCGACGGGTGGGCGGCTTCACGTGGCCCACGTCAGCACCGCAGGGAGCGTTCCACTTGTTCGTCGGGCCAAGGAACTGGGGCTGAACGTTACGGCAGAGGTGTGCCCGCACCACCTGACGATCACCGACGAATGGGCCCTGGGCACGAAGGGAAACGGCGCCGGCTCCAGTGAACAGGCCTACGACACGTCGACGAAGGTCTACCCACCGCTACGCAATCGTTCCGACGTCGAGGCACTGGTTGAAGCGCTGGCGGACGGGACGATCGACTGCATTGCCACTGACCACGCTCCCCACGACGTTGCTACCAAGCAGGTCACCTACGAGGACGCAGCTTTTGGCATCAGCGTGCTGGAAACAGCCCTGGGTTCGTCCATGCAACTGTTCCACCTTGGTCGAATTTCCCTGCCAGTCCTAGTGGAGCGCCTAACCGCCGGACCAGCGCGGGTGTTGGGAGCAGAATACATCCCCCTGGCATCGCTGGCTCCCGGAACGCCAGCCGACGTCCTGCTGTTCGACCCTGACCAGGAATGGACGGTCAACGCCGGGGATTTTGCATCAAAGGGCAAAAACACACCACTGGACGGCACCAATCTGAGAGGCCGAGTCGTGGCCACCATTGCTGCCGGGAAAATCATTCACCAATCAGGGCAATTGCGTTTACAGGAAGCCGATGAATCAGCATAGCTTGCACTCCACGCGGGTCTCCCTCAAAACTCAGAGGGTCTGTTTACAGTCCGCCAATTTCAGCGCCTCCCACGGGGCCAGCAACCCGGAGGTGTACTGAGTTGCCCGCCGCTTTCCTCGTTCTCGAGGACGGTTCGGTTCACCGGGGTGAGGCGTTTGGGGCCAACATTGACACTGCTGGAGAGGTGGTATTCAACACCACGATGACCGGATACCAGGAAGTGTTGACTGATCCATCTTACGCGGGTCAATTGGTCACTCTCACGTATCCTCTCATCGGCAACTACGGCATCAACGAGATCGATTTCGAATCCCGGCGGATACAGGTCAGTGCGCTGGTGGTCCGCCAGCACTGCGACGCGCCCAGCCACGGATCCAGCACTCGCACGATTCACGAATACCTGGAGAGCGAGGGAGTCCCGGGCATCAGCGGGGTGGACACGCGAGCCATCACCCGTCGGCTGAGGTCGAGTGGAGTGATGATGGGGGCAATAGCCAGTCATCCCGATGCCGCAAGGGCGAAGCTGGAGGCGGCGACCAGCTACGACGAGCTGGACCATGTACGTAACGTAATGACCGGCACTGCGTACGATTGGGGCGGGACACGCCAAAAGGCCGGGGAAAGGCCCTACCGGGTGCTGGTAACGGATTGTGGCCTTAAATACAATATTCTTCGTGAACTCACCCGGCGCGGCTGTGAAGTGAGTGTGGTCCCTGCCGATACGCCGGCAGAGGAACTGCTCTCCCTGAACCCGTCCGGAGTGCTTCTCTCACCTGGGCCGGGCGACCCGCGGATGCTGGATTACGTGGTCGAAAACGCCCGGCGAATTCTCGGCAGAGTTCCCGTAATGGGCATATGCCTAGGTCACCAGATAGTGGCGCGGGCTCTGGGCGCAGAAACATTCAAGCTTAAATTCGGGCACCGGGGCGGCAATCATCCGGTGCGTGATATGTCAGACGGCAGGGTATACATCACGGCGCAGAACCACGGATACGCCGTGAAGGCCGAGTCACTCCCTGCAGGCTTGGAAGTCTCTCACATCAATTTGAACGACGATACGGTGGAAGGGTTGACCCACCGGGATCTGCCGGTTTTCACCATTCAGTACCACTCAGAGGCATCGCCGGGGCCGAGGGACAACGAGTACCTTTTCGACCGGTTCGTGACACTGATGGACGATTTCAAGAAGTAGCAGCAAAAGAAAGTTCCAGAGGGAATGCAAGGAGGTGAAAATTAAGGTACCGGCGCAGACTGGCAATTTGGTGCCACCGGGCGCTGGATACCTCCCCCTGATCAGCTTTCAGAAAGCAACCTTCCGGAGGAATTATCTTCATGTCTTCTTTTTCAATGGTCTTGCTGGAAGGGGGGGTGGATGTGGAAGTGGATTTGGATTTCGCAGATATGACCTCTATCTTCGACGAAGAGGTCCCAGGATACTCCTGCGGTGAATTCGGTTTCACCGTTACGCCCGGCAGGGGAGAAATTGGAGGCCAGTGGCTCTTTATGGTCAGCGCCTTTTCTTTCTTTCAGCCGAAGGAGTTGATCTCCCTTGGACGAATGGAAGTGGAGGTCAACAGGTATGGCAACGTTTCGATCAGCATACCGCCAAGGGTTGAGCAGACGGTGCCTGGCCCGGATGCCGCGGATTGGGACGGCAAGCTTTTTGGCGCGTTTGTCTTTCAGTTGCTCAATTCGTTATATGACCGGGGTCTCATCGAGTTGCCCGGCATTCTACCCAAAGTCTAGCGGCCCAAGCCGTTGAGCCGCTACCTGGAGCCAGCGCAGAGCCCGGCTTGTTAAGTTAACAGCCGGGCTTAATATATACTTGAAAGGGAAGTTCATCATGGCCCGGCACGGCCGCTAGTGGGGTTGATGCCGATGCCGACTATTGGGAGGCAGAGTTACGGAAAAGCCGCGGAAAGTCCTGGTGATCGGATCGGGACCTATTGTTATCGGCCAGGCCGCTGAGTTCGACTACGCGGGAACTCAGGCCTGCAAGGCCCTTCGAGAGGAGGGAGTCGAAACGGTGCTGGTCAACTCCAACCCGGCCACGATTATGACCGACGAAGGAATCGCCGACCGGGTCTACATCGAACCGCTCACAGTAGAGGTACTGGAGAGGATTATCCAACGGGAGAGGCCGGACGGGCTGTTGCCTACCCTGGGTGGTCAAACGGGCCTGAACCTGGCAGTGAACCTGGCGGACGCGGGAGTGCTTGAGCGCTACGATGTCCGGCTGCTGGGTACCCCGCTGGAGACTATTCGACGTTCTGAGGACCGGGAATTCTTTCGCAGTTTCCTGCACGAAATTGGAGAACCGGAACCCGAAAACCTGACCGTGTCGACCATGGACGAGGCACGGGACGCAGCGGCTCGCATGGGACTGCCCTTGGTGATCCGGCCAGCCTACACCCTCGGCGGAAGCGGAGGGGGAATCGCGAAAACCGAGGAGGAATTTGAGGCGTTCGCGCAGTCCGGCCTGTCCTCAAGTCCAATTTCGCAGATTCTCCTTGAGCGCTCACTGGAGGGCTGGAAGGAAATCGAATACGAGGTGCTGAGGGACGGCGCAGACAACTGCATCACCATATGCAACATGGAAAACCTCGACCCGATGGGTGTCCACACCGGGGACAGTATCGTCGTGGCTCCAAGCCAGACGCTCACGGACAAAGAGTACCAGATGCTGCGCACAGCCAGCCTGAAGATCATTCGTGGGTTGGGCATAGAGGGTGGCTGCAACGTTCAGTTCGCATTGCAGCCTCATCCGAATGTTGCCAAGGCAATTGGACTGGATTGGCAGACTGACTCACCGTACTACGTTATCGAGGTCAACCCCCGGGTGAGCCGCAGTTCGGCGCTGGCCAGCAAGGCCACCGGCTATCCGATCGCCCGCGTATCGGCCAAGATCGCCGTTGGTCGACGCCTCGACGAGATCGAAAACGCCGTAACGGGTCAGACCAAGGCAGCTTTTGAGCCGGCTTTAGACTATTGTGTCGTCAAGATCCCCCGGTGGCCCTTCGACAAGTTTCCAAATGGCGACCGTAGCACCACCACCCAGATGAAGGCCACGGGGGAAGTAATGGTCATAGACCGCTCCTTCGAGGCCGCAATGCAAAAGGGGGCAAGGTCCCTGGAATTGGGCGGGAAGACCCTGCTCTGGGAAGATCCGGCATGGAGCAGCGGCAGTGGCGCCACTGCGGATGACCTACCATTGGGGCCCAACGATATGCGTTTGTGGGGGATCATGGCGGCCCTGCGGCGCGGATACACGGTGAACCAGCTAGTGGAACGCACGCTCTTTGAACCGTGGTTCCTTTTCGCGTTTGAGCGCATAGTCAAAATGGAACGCCGGCTGCTGGCGGAGGAACTGACACAGGAACTTCTGCACGAGTCCAAGCGTATGGGCTTCTCTGACGTCCAAATCGGAACGCTGGCAGATATGCTGCCGGAACAAGTACGAAACCTGCGGCGGCAATGGGGACTGCGCCCGGTCTACAAGACCGTGGATACCTGCGCGGCGGAGTTTGAGGCCACAACCCCCTATTACTACAGCACCTACGATGAAGAGAACGAGGCAGAGCCTCTCCCCGGAAAAAAGGCGCTGGTTATAGGGAGCGGGCCAATACGCATTGGCCAGGGTATTGAATTCGACTATTGCAGCGTACACGCCGCCTGGGCCCTCTCGGAGTCGGGCGTTCGCAGTATTATGGTCAACTCCAACCCTGAAACGGTGTCAACAGACTTTGACTCCAGCGACCGTCTCTATTTCGAACCGCTGGATGAGGAATCAGTCCGCGACATAATTGACAACGAGACCGGGGACGAAGACTCGGGTGGAATCCCGCCGGCTTCGGTAGTCCAGTTTGGGGGGCAGACAGCCATCGACCTCTCACAGGCGCTGTCGGCCGCCGGACTGCCTATTCTCGGTTCCAGCGCCGAGGCTATCGACATTGCGTCGGACAGGCATAAATTCGAGGACTTTCTCTCGCGGTTGGGTATCCCCCAGCCGCCGGGCGGAGCGGTTTCGACGGTCAGCGATGCACTCCAGGTTGCCCAGACCATCGGATACCCAGCGGTTGTGAGACCCAGCTACGTGCTGGGGGGGCGGGCGATGGAAATCGTCCAGAACGCGACGGAATTGATCCGGTACCTGGGTGCGGCCACGGAAATATCGCCGACCAGACCGGTCCTTATCGACCGCTACATGGAAGGGAAAGAGTGCGAGGTCGATGCCATATGCGACGGCGAGGGTGTTCTGATTCCTGGGCTGATGGAGCATGTCGAGCGCGCCGGGGTGCACAGTGGCGATTCAATGGCAATCTATCCAGGGCTCAATCTCACAGAGGATGAGGTTGACACCATTGTCGACTACACCACTCGAATCGGCCTGGCCCTGGGAGTCCGCGGGCTGATGAATGTCCAATTCGTCATACACGGTGGTCCGGCCTACCGCAGCCCCCAGACTCCGACGGCCGACTCCGGTGCCACGACCGTATACGTCATTGAGGTCAATCCACGAGGAAGTCGCACCATCCCGTTCATCTCCAAGGTGACCGGCTTACCAGTGGCCCGGCTGGCAACTCGAGTGATGCTGGGACACACCCTGGCCGAGGAAGGATATCCGACAGGTCTGTGGCCGCGCCAAGGGCTGGTGGGAGTGAAGGCTCCGGTGTTTTCAATGGCCAAGCTGATCGGTGTTGACTGGCATCTTGGGCCCGAGATGAAGTCGACCGGAGAGGTCATGGGAATCGACCGCAATTTCTCCGCCGCACTGACCAAGGCCCTCCTGGCCGCCCGGCTGAACCTGAAGGAAGGCATCGGGGTGCTGCTCAGCGTAGCCGACCAGCACAAGGCAGAGGCTGTTTCCATCATCAGAGGGTTGAACCAAGCTGGATGCCCCCTGTACGCGACCGAGGGCACCGCTGCGATGATATCCGCAATGGGCCTGCCGGTGACAATGACCACCAAGAAGTTGAGCGAAGGCCATCCCAACGTGATGGACGTGATAAACGACGGAAGCGTAGGAGCGGTGATAAACACGCTCTCAGGAGTAAGCGACGTGCTGCGGGACGGTTTCTACATCCGCCGGGCCGCCGTGGAACGACAGATGCCCTGTTTCACATCGCTCGATACTGCGCGAGCAGCGGTGGAGAGCCTCCTCTCCGGCAACGCCGTTTACGATATCGGCACTACGTCAGACTATCTCAACGGCAGGTAGCGGCACAGCGTACATTGCGACAGCGGGAGTTGGCGGAGTCGAGGGCATAGAATTCGGGGACCACGAATGTCCCTTTGGCAAAGCTACATACGCAGAATGAATAGCGTTGCTACCAATCCATCTCGGTGCCCAGTCCCTTCGCCTTAGCGGAGTCGTAGGCCAGCTTGGCGGCGGCCACGTCGGCCACTCCGGTCCCCATCAGCTTTGCGTAAACTATCTGGTGGTCGTTGTCGCGCCCAGAGATGGCGCCGCAGACGGCGTGGCGCAATTCGGATAGCTGGCTCCAGTTCAGCAGGCCCTTGTCCACTGCCGCCGAGATATCTCCTGCCTCGATGGAGACCTGGTCCAACGAATCGACGAAAAGCTTGTCAGCACGAGTCAGCGTTTCCTCATCCACCTCGCTGACTCTCCAGGTCGTGGGACCAGCGCCGATCACGGTGGCACCCTCCTGGAGCCAACCTCCCCGCACCACCGGTTCTGTTGTGGCAGCGATCCCGATTACAAGATCGCAGTCCTTTACCGCATCTTCGTTGCTGCCCACGGGTACTACCTTTACTCCCAACGCTTCGGTCTGGCTGGCTGCAAATTCCGAGCGGCGCCCGGCGTCCCGGCTGTATGCTTTAACTCCAGAAACCTCTCGAACGCTGGCGATTGCCTGCAGTTGCGTGGGGGCTTGCCCGCCCGTTCCCACTATCCCCACGCGGAGCGGCCCCTTGCGCGCGAGATGCTTGACTGCCACTCCAGTGGTGGCACCGGTGCGTAGCTGGCCAAGGCGGTTGGCCTGCATGTAGCAAAGGAGTTCGCCCGTCGACGCGTCGTACAAGCTCACCTGGAACGAGTACGACCCCCGAACGACCGTATAGGTCTTGACGCCGAGAACCCCTTCGTAGAACAGGCCGCCTCCCATTACCGAGAGCATCCCAGTGTCCGCTATGATCTTTCGCCGACCCAAGTTGTAAGCCTCCCCCTGACCGTAGCGGCTCTGCATGGTCTCGATTGCCTGCAGCATTGCCTCCATTGTCACGCACTGGGCAACGTCTTCATTACGCAGGAACAGGGTCATAGCGAAAGCACCTCCTAGTCAACGCAGTGGTAAGGGGATGGTGAACGAACTCCGGCCGGGCCCCCGTTTAAAAAGGAAACCAACTGGAATGGATGCCGGACACCAAAATAGCGCAAAACATCCCTTCCCGTCGAACCACGCGACGAGACGGGCGCGCTGGCCGACAAGTGCCTCAACGAATTATGGCGCCGCGGGGAGCGGCGCTTCAAGCGTTGCTACTTCTTCTTGTAGAAATCTCGGTTCTTGGCGATGAAGACACGCTGATCGCTGGGCACCCGGAACTCGTCGAAGATGGCGTTCACGGGGCACACGGACTCACAGTAGGCACAGTCGATGCAGGTAACAGGATCGATAAAGTACTGTTCCTCTTCATCGGTGGTGTTGATGCAATCGACGGGGCAAACTTCGATGCAGGTCGCGTCTTTCACGCCGATGCAGGGTTCAGTTATCACAAAAGGCATACTTTCAACCTGATGGCACTGCCCACCCTGGCAATTAGTTCGGTGTTGCCAAAGCCGCGTGACCGGGACGGGCGCCCCGCTTTCATGGGGCACGCATCATTCTTGGTTTGGCCCTCATATTTTGTCAAGGGATACTGTATGATATATTTTATTGAAAGTGTAGCGGGGATATTGAGGGCAAATTCATGGAATTGCGAGAACTTATAAGCTTCTACCACGTGGCGCGCCTGCGGAGCGTATCCAAAGCGGCCAGGACGCTGGAACTGGGACAGCCAACAGTAACCACCCACCTCCGCAAATTGGAAGGCGAATTCGGTATCACGCTCTTTGATAGAATCAAGCGCCCCATCCAGCTCACCTCCGAGGGGATCACGCTCCTTGAGTTAGTAACTCCGGTGGTTACTTCCATCGAAGTATTGAAAAGACAGATGGACTACGCGGACCGGCGCGGGTCGTTTGTGGTCGGAGCGTACCCTGACCTTATCGCCCATCATCTCCCCAAGGGTATCCAAGCCTTCCGAGAACAGTATCCCGAAATTCGCATCAGGTTATTGGCGCGTGCATACGACCCCCTGATTCAACTCGTGCGGTCAGGCGAGATCGACCTGGCCTTTTGCTCACCTCCGCCGCCTGACGACCCGTCTCTGGAATTCCAAGAATTGTTCGAGTATAACGCCGTTTTGATGACCCCGTTGGGACACCCTCTGATTGGACGCCACGAAGTAACCCTCGAGGAGGTAATTACTTCTCCGTTAATACTTCCTGGTCAGGAGAGCGCGCTTCGGCAGAAGGTGGACCAGGCAATGCGGGCTCGCGGGCTCGCGGGGGACGTGGTTCTGTCCCTGGACAATATTGAGTCCATCAAGCGATACGTAGAAATAGGTCTCGGGTTGGCGGTTGCCGTGGACTTCGCCATTCGTCCGGAGGACCACGACCACGTTGGGATCGTGCGGCTGGACCACCTGTTCCCTGGATCGGTGATCGGGATATGCACTCTCAAAGGCAAGTTTGTCGGCCAGGGGGTGCGGAACTTCAACCAAATGATGACGGAGTACCTGAGCGGATATCACGCTGAGCTGTGGGATTCGCCGCTTCCCATACCCAGCCGTCAGACGCCGCCCATCATCGACGACGCTTAAGCTTGGTCGGCCGGGATAACCTGGCGTACTCGCCGGGCCAATTGCGCCCTAGGAATCATCACGTAGCGTCTGCACTTCTGGCACACCAGGCCGATGTCCGCGCCGAGCCGGGTAACTGTCCATAGGAACTCACCGCAGGGGTGGGGTTTCTTCAGTCGAACGACATCGCCGGTCTTCAGCTCGAGAGCCATCCCAGACCATCCTGTTCCAGCACGTGGTTGATGCTGTCGCGCAGGCGACTGGCCGCCTCACTGGCCGCACTGGCGAAGTCTGCGGAAGGGGAGGCGTAAATTACGCCACGGGACGAATTGATCAGAGCCAGCCGACCCTTGGAATCGCAACCGGCCCGCACTGCCGATTCCAATTCTCCACCCTGCGCCCCAACCCCTGGGATTAAGAGCGGCATATCAGGGCACAGACTGCGGACTGCCGCCAACTGCCCGGGCACCGTCGCCCCCACGACCAAACCGATGTTTCCACTTGTGTTCCAGTCGGCGCAGGCTCGCGCCATTGCCTCGTAGAGTGGTGTGCCCTCACCCTTGCCGTCAACCAGCAGGTCCTGAAAGTCGCCGGACCCAGGATTGGAACCCCTGCACCATACGAACACGCCTCTGGTTGGATCTTCGAGGAATGGCTCGATTGAATCACTGCCGCCCCAGGCGTTTACTGTCACCGCGTCGAAATCCCAGAATCCGAACATGGCCTTTGCGTAAGCCCTGGCGGACGGCCCGATGTCACCTCTCTTGGCGTCTCCAATGATCACCGCGTCGGGTGCGACGTCGCGGATGTGGCTGACCGTTCTCTCCAGCGCTTCCATCCCAGGCAGCCCAAGGGCCTCGTAGAAAGCCAGATTGGGCTTGTAGGCGCTGGCCACCGCTGCTGTCGAGTCAATTATGGCGCGATTAAACACGAATACGTCCGGAACGGGCATCAAGGCCGGGTCTGGATCAAGGCCGACGCACAGCAGGCTGTGAGTAGCCTGGCACGCCCTGCTGATTTTCTCTACGAAGGAACTCACTGTCGCGAACTCAACGTCCCATCGACTCCGTTGTTCACCGGATGCTCCATTGTTACCATTGCAGGGGGTGTGCGCAAGGGCGGTGCAAGGGTAGCGCCAAAAGGATTGCAGGATTGCAGGATGGCAGTGGCCGCCCGTCCTTTCGAGCGGACTCCTAGCAGGGGTCATAAGGCTGATTTATCAATCGTAAGGGACGCCCGCGAGAGCTGACAAGGGCCAACCGACGCAGGCAAGAGGCCTGGAATAGCATCGGAAGGAGCGCAGGGTGTATTTGGGCAACCAACTGATCGAGGCGAGCTTTGTTCGGAGAGTCAACCGGTTCCTCGCCGTAGTTGAGTTGGACGCCGTTGAGGAGAGAGTGCATGTCGCCAATTCCGGAAGGCTTCGTGAGCTCTTTGTGCCAGGGGCCCGCGTATGGCTCAATCCGGCGGCCAACCCCGGACGCAAGACGGCCTACGACCTGGCGCTGGTGGAGGCCGATGGCGTGCTCGTGTCTGCGGACGCGCGACTGCCCAACGCGCTGGTGGCAGAGGCCATTGCAGAGGGGATATTTGCCGAGTTTGGCAAACCCGAGACCATCGTGCGCGAATCCACTTTTGGGGAGAGCCGATTTGACCTAATGCTCGAGGGCGAGGGTGCCCGGCGGTATGTGGAAGTCAAATCTGTGACACTGGTGGAAAATGGGGTGGGCCTCTTTCCCGATTCACCGACGGTACGCGGGGCCAAGCACCTGAATACCCTGGCAGAGGCCGTGGAAGCAGGACACCGGGCCGCCGTTGTATTCGTGATACAGCGGCGAGACGCCAACACTTTCGCGACCAACGATGAGGCTGACCCGGCGCTGGCGGAGGCGTTTCGCAGCGCTGTGGACACAGGCGTCAATGCCTACGCATTCAACTGCCTCGTCTCCTTGAGGGAGATCAAGCTGGACCGGCAGCTGGAGATCGTCCCTTTCAAAGCGATTGCCGGCAGCCAGGGGCAGGGTCTATGACGGCAAGACCACGTTCCGACACACTTCGCGACCTGTTGCCAAGGGTCTATCGTCGGCTCTATGACTCCTATGGGCCACAGGGCTGGTGGCCTGGGGAGAGCCGGTTCGAGATCATCGTGGGTGCTATCCTCACGCAGTCCACGGCGTGGGTAAACGTCGAAAAGGCCCTCGCTTCCCTGCGGGCCGCTGAATGCTGGTCGTTCTACGCAATAGCCTCGCTGCCGCAGGACGAACTGGCGCTGGTGATCCGTTCCTCCGGATACTACAACGCGAAGGCCCGAAAGCTGCAGGCCTTCGCTCACCACGTCATTGAGAATTATGGCGGCGACCTGGACCGCATGTTTGACAGCGACGCGGGGAGGCTTCGGACGGAACTGCTCTCGATCCACGGCATTGGGGAGGAAACCGCCGATGACATCCTGGTCTACGCCGCAGAGATGCCGTCCTTTGTGATGGACACCTACACTCGCCGAATTGTGGACCGGCTGGGCATCGTTCCCTCAGGGCGGAACCCCGGCTACGGGGCTTATCAGGCCCTGTTCCAAGACAATCTCCCTGCGGATGCTCCGCTGTTCAACGAGTTTCATGCCCTGCTGGACCATCACGCCAAGTACACCTGCACCAAGAGAGCCCCCCTCTGCGGCGGCTGCTGTCTTGCGGACCTCTGCCCGACCGCAGAACAGGGGGTCCGAAATTGACGCCTCAACGACGCCGTCTTATGATCCCGTCGTCTGTACTTGGAAAAATCCAACTATTGCGAAAGGAGAGCCGAAATGCAGGTAGTCAGGATCTACACCGGCGATGACGGAGAGTCACACTTCGAGGAACTGGACCTTCCCTTCGAGGCCGTTGCCAACGCTGAGCGAACGGCCGCGCAGAACGCATCCAGCGTGACCTTCAGTCGCACCCAGCCCGGCAACTTCAGCGACTGGCATACCGCACCCCGCCGGCAGTACGTCATCACCCTAGAGGGGCAAATGGAGGTCGGTCTCGGAGACGGCACCAAGCGGATCTTCAACTCCGGAGACGTGCTGCTGGCCGATGACCTCACTGGGCGAGGGCACACCACCGCCGTCCATGGCGACAAGCCCCGCGTCTCGATTGCGGTCCCCATCATCGATTAACCGGCTGCCAGGGAGTCTTTATTCACCGCCGCAGGGAGTTGCGCAATGCCCATCGCACGCATCGACGACACGCTGGAGATGTACTACGAGGACGACGACTTCACTGACCCGTGGCGTCCGTCCGAAACGGTGGTGCTGCACCACGGCAACGCCAAGAACGCGCGCCTATGGTACGCGTGGGTGCCGTTGCTGGCGCGCCAATACCGCGTGGTGCGGTTGGAGGCTCGGGGGTTTGGTCGGTCGTCCGTGCCGCCCGAGGGGTACGACTGGTCTTTGAGCAACTTCGCTGCCGACATCCGTGGCCTGCTCGACCATCTTGGGCTGGAGCGGGTGCATCTCATCGGCGAGACGGTTGGCGGCACCATTTCCATGCAGTTCGCGTCGGAATACCCGGAGCGGCTGCTTTCCGTCACCACCTGCACTTCACCCTACAAGTTCGTTGGAAATCCGACCTACCTTGACTCCTACAACCTGGTGCGGGACGAAGGCGTCGAGGCCTGGGTGCGGAAGACCTCGGAGCGCCGCCTGGAATCCGGTCACGCTGATTCGGCCCACCAGGATTGGTACAACGGCCAGATGGCGCAGACCGAGGCCAGGGTGGTTATGGAGACACTGGCGTACCTGTCGCAGCAGGACCTGACCGAGGCGCTGGGCAGGATTCAGACGCCCGCACTGGTGCTGGCCTCGGAACAGAATGCCCGGGACAACCCCGACCGCACCACCGGCATGGTGTCCCTGCTGCCCAACGGACGCCTGCGTGTGATCCCGGGGACCAGCGGATACGTGCAGCACTCTGCCCCGCAGGAGTGCGTGCAGGCGTGGATGGAGTTCGCCCGGTCATTGTGAGGCGCGAAGCACGGGTGAGGAGAATCAAGGGGCGCACGGTTGTGCGCCCCTCTGCTTTTCCTGGTTGAGCCGTGTCGCTGCCGGTTAGAACAGCGAGCGGGACTGGCCGCCATCGACGTTGAGGCAGGTGCCGGTTATGAGGTCGGCGCGCTCCGATGCGAGGAAGGCGACGGTCTCGCCGATGGGCTCGGGCCAGCCGAACTTGCCGGCCGGAAGGTTGCGGGAGATGAACTCGTCGACGACTTCCGGCGTGTTGTTCTGCTGGAACCGGTCCCAGGTGCTGCCCGGAAAGTCGATGGAGCCCGGGGCGATGCAGTTGACCAGCACGTTCTCGGGGGCGAGGTTCAGGGCCAGATGCTTGGAGAAGGCGATCAGGCCGGCCTTGGCGGTCATGTAGTCCACCGAACCACCGTACTCGCGTCCATAGATGGACGAGATGCTGATGATGCGTCCCCACTTCTGGTCACGCATGTGGGGCAGCACCAGCGATACCAACTCCACGGCGCTGAACAGGTTGACCTCCATGCCCTCGCGGAAGAGCTGCATACCTGTTTCCTGAAAGTCTGTGGTGCCGCGCCGGCCCCCCACGTTGTTGACCAGGATGTCGCATTCTCCGAGAGCCGACCTGGTCTCGTTATGAAACCGCGCGAGGTCGTCGTTGTTGGTGACGTCGGCCTGGACAGCGATGGCTTCGATTCCCGCCCCGGCCAGTTCGGCGCGGGCTGCCTCGAGCTGGTCCGCGCCGCGGGCGCAGACGGCGACCTTGCATCCCTCACGTCCCAGGGCGCTCGCGGCCTGCAAGCCCAGGCCGTGGCTGCCTCCGGTGATCATTGCTACTCTGCCCTGCAGCCCTAAATCCATGACTCTCTCCTTTGATGTTGGAATTGTCTGCGGGGATTATAGTGCGGCACTGGCGGCCTTGCATGGCAGTCCCAATGATTCCGGCTCAGCCAACGACCCGGTTCAACGGCCCCTTGCAGGTCTCACGCCGTTGTCAGGGCGATTGCCAGCCAGTTGGGTCTCAATTGGGGCCCCAAGAATCCAGGCTGCGGCGGCGAGAGAGGTCAGAAATTGAAATATTCCGCTCATTTCCGAGCATTTCCGAGCATTTCCACTCATTGGTTCGCCGGTGCCGGGTAGATCCGGACTGAGCGTGAAGCGCGACCGACGTGGGTGGTGGTTGTGGACTACGAGCTTCGCGGGTCTCAATGGGAGGAGCCTCTCCAACAAAGCAGGCTTTGAGAACTAATGGTCTTATACGATAATACAGGCCCATTGCCAAGGCTGGCAATGGCAAATGTCAGTGATGCTCAAGAAGCGGCGGTGTGGTGAGTCGCCTGGGCTGTCGGTACATATCCACAGCTCTTCCCTCAGTTCTTCCCCCGGAGCTATGGGGACAAACAATTTTCGTCCCCCGGGAAATCTGGCAGTGCTCTGTCCCACTCATGGTTGAGAGTTGGGGGGCAGGGCGAAGCTCCGTCTATAATCAAGCCCGGTTCACTCACTGTCGGAGGGATGCCCATGCTGGCCCTTGAAGGAATCAAAGTACTCGACTTTTGCCGCAACGCCCCCGGGATGTTTGCCACAATGATACTGGCAGACCTGGGAGCCGAGGTGCTGATGGTGGAGCGTCCGATGGACGAAACCCGGGCCGCCTACGAGCGCATCGTTGCCGGCATCGAAACCCCGGAGGACGAGCGGCGCCATGCATCCTTCAGCGCACTGCAGCGCAACAAGCGCAGCATCGCCCTGAACCTGAAGGAACCGGAGGCGCTGGAGGTGTTCCGCAGGCTGGCCGCCGACGCCGACGTGGTGGTGGAGGGATTCCGCCCCGGCGTGGTGGACCGGCTGGGAGTGGGCTACGAGCAGGTCAAGGAGATCAACCCCCGCGCCGTATATTGCTCGGTGTCCGGATACGGGCAGACAGGGCCATACTCGCAGATGGCGGGGCACGACATAAACTACATTTCATTCGCCGGGGCCCTTGGGCTGATCGGGGACTCTCCGGACGGCAAGCCGGTGATCCCGCTGAACCTGGTCGCAGACTACGCCGGCGGCGGGCTGTGCGGCGCCGTGGGCATCCTGGCGGCCCTGATGGCCCGGGAAAAGACTGGCCGCGGCCAGTACGTGGACATCGCCATGACCGAGGGCGTGCTGTACATGCTCTGCGGCCTCATTGCCGACGCGCTCTCGCAGGGATACCGGGCCACCAGGGGAGGCAACCGGCTCAACGGCGGGTCGCCCTTCTACAACGTCTACCGCACTTCCGACGGCAAGTATTTCTCGATAGCGGCCATTGAGCCGTGGTTCTGGGAGAACCTGTGCCGCGCCATCGGACGGGAGGACCTGATACCGCACCAGAGCGCAGGCGAGGAGAAGCGGGCGGAGATTGCCAGCACCCTCGAGGCGATCTTCCTCACCAGGACCCGCGAGGAGTGGTTCGAGGCACTTCGGGACGCAAACATTTCGGTGGGCAAGGTCTACGACCTTGAAGAGGCCCTCACGGACCCGCAGGCGCTGGCCCGGGGCATGGTGGTGGAACTGGAGACGCCTGGCGTGCCAGAAGGCAAAGTGACCCAGCCTGGCATCCCCTTCCACCTGTCTGACACCCCCGGCGAGGTCCGGCATCCGGGAGGGGTTACCGGGCAGCACACCGCCGAAGTTCTGGCGTCCCTGGGGTACACCTCCATCCAGATCGACGGCCTGCTGGCGCGGGGCGTGGCGGCGGGCGGATAGACCAATTTGTCATGCTATACTTGTTCGCTGTGCGGATAATCCCACGCATTCCAGAATTTCCCGAGACAGGCAGATGATCAAGCGTTTCTCAGTATTGTATGTGGGTCAGATAGACCTTGAAGACGTTGGCGCCGACGGACGCAATCCGGACGCGCGCCGATATTCCAACGAGCAGCTGGTACAGTCTCTCGACCACGCCATGGCCCTTGCCAAGCAGATGGACGAGTCCGGCTACCACTGTCTCTGGGCCGCAGAGCACCACTTCCAGCGGGAGGGATACGAGTGCATCCCCAACCTGACCCTGCTGGGTGTCCATCTCGCCGCCCATACCAAGAACCTGAAATTCGGCGCCGCATTCAACATCGTCCCGATGTGGCATCCACTTAGGCTGGCCGAGGACTTCGCCATGGGCGATGTGCTTACCGGCGGCCGGTTGGTGTTCGGCATCGGGCGCGGTTACCAGACGCGCGAGGTTGAGACCTTCGGTGCGCCGCTCCTGGACCAGGACGCCAACCGCGAGCTGTTTGAGGAGCAGGTGGAAATCATCCTCAAGGCGTTCAACGAGGAGTCCTTCAGCCACCAGGGCAAGTATTACCAGATTCCGCCCGACGTGCCCTACAGGGGCTACCAGCTGAAAGACATAACGCTGGTGCCTCGCCCGCTGAACCGTCCTGTGGATATCTGGCAGCCGGTGACCAGCGGAAGGACCATCGAGTTCATCGCAAAGAAGGGCATCAAGGGAATGACCGCCCTCAGCGGAGAGAGAATCGTCGAGCAGTTCTTCGGCGCCTACCATAAGGCCGCGGGAGAAGCAGGGCGCGATCTGAAACTGGGGCAGGACATGGCCTTGGGGTTCGGCTTCTTCCTCGGCGACTCAGTGGAGGAGGCAGTGGAGAGGGTGCGTCCCTTCCACGACGAGCGCTACAAGTGGTTCGCCCCCTTCGGCCTGGTGCGCTATGTCGACGAAGAGGGTCGGATGTGGGGTTCCCCCGGGGCTCCGGCACGTACGCCGACGGTTGAGGACGGGGTGCAGCAGAAGGCCTGGATTTGCGGGCCGCCCGAAGTGTTCATCGAGACCTTCCGGGAGCTGGAGGAAAAGTACCCTGGGCTGGAGGACGTCGTGCTGCAGTGGCCGGAGGGCATGCCCTGGCACGAGCTGAGCAACCAGCTGGAAATCTTCTCCCGCGAAGTGATGCCAGCCTTCTCAGGGCGTGGGTGAGAAGCGTTTGAAGCTGGAGCGCAACAGAGCCAACGAATCATTCAGGTGCTACCCGAATGCTGTGCCCTCATTGCTTCCGAGGGCCTAGAGGTTTAGCAGTTGGCAGACGCGGATCACGTCAGCCTTGCTCGTTCTGGGCCCAGTGCCATAGCCCGGTGGCGCGAGCTAACCTTCCGCAGCCCCAATGAACAGGTTCCCCGGTTCGCGTTGGGCTACCGTCTTGAGGACCGGGCCGCCAGCGAGACCTTCACCCCGGAGTTCATCTACGGGCGCCCATCCCTGGACCTTTCCGGCTCTTACCTCAGCGGCATCAAGCTGCCCAGCGCGGATCTTCGTCACGATGACCTCAGTGGAGCCGATCTTACGGGCGTCGATCTTCGGACAGCCGATCTGTCCGGGGCCAACCTGACAGGGGCGCATCTTTTTCGAGCCATCATGCCGCGCGCCAACTTCACCGGAGCGATGCTGGCGGGCAGTTCCCTGGGAAGGGCCAACCTGTCCAATGCGACCATACGGCACGCAGTGCTCAAGGGTGCGGACCTTTCCTACGCCAGCCTGCCATACGCCGACCTTGAGGGCGCAGACCTCAGCGGAGCAGACCTGACGGCGGCGGACCTTTCCTGGGCGAGCCTGGCCAACGCCAACCTCCGGGGAGCCACGCTGACGACCGCCTCGCTGATGATGGCCAACCTTACCGGGGCAGACCTCAGGGGAGCACGATTCATCAAGTCCAGCATGGACAGCACGATCCTGCACCGCGCAACCGCAGGCGGCACCATGTTCTCCAACTGCGACCTACGCCTCGTCATCGGGCTGGACACGATGCTCCACGGGGCTCCCAGCAGCATATCCCTGGACACGCTGGCCCGCTCGGGAGGCCGAATCCCCCGGCTTTTCCTCCAGGGGGCGGGCGTAGCCGAGCCTTTGATCGCCGCCCAGGACGTGCTCACTGCGGAACGCAGGACGTACCCGACAGTGTTGCTGATCGGTTCGATGGCGGATTCCGCCTTGGCGGAACGGCTTTGCGAAGACCTGTCGCGGGCCCATATACCCGCCTGGGCCCTCTACGCCGATGACGAGGGAGCGCTAAACACCGGAGAGGCGTCGCTGGACCACATCGTCTACTACGACCGCTTGGCCCTGCTCTGCACCGACGCCGCGCTGGAGAACCCACAGACCAGCCGGTACTTTGCCGTACTTGCCCGGTCTGTCAGTCCGGGAGCTTCCGCCGGCCTGATTGCTCTTGGGGCGGGCGAGGCGTTCTACGAGCGGCAGGACCGCCTCTGCAAGGGTCTCAGGGACGGCGTGGCCCTGGATCTGCGGAGTTGGGACGAAGGCCCGATCCTGGAGCAGGCGCTGAATCACCTGGTGCGGGAGCTAACTGCGCCGGTGTTCTGAACTCCCGGCGACCGGGCTACTCGACCCTCGCGTCCTTGCCAAGCATCAGGCAGGCCTCACCCCATTGACCGCGGTCGGCCAGGTCCCAGTCGCCATGTGCATCCACCGGCCTCAGGCGTACCCCTTCATCCCCGCCGTAGATCAGCAGGACCACGCCCTCGCCCGAGTCTTCGGACAACGCGGCCATGGCTGGGCTCGGTCCGCCGTCATTCCAGCCCGTTACGTCGCACCAGACGTCCTCACCCATCGGGTCGGGAGCCAGCACCCTGGATACAGAGCGAGGATCCTCCAGCAGGTCGAACATGCGGTGCAGGTCCAGCGGGCTGTTGTCTCCGGCGATGACTTCTACTTCGATTAACATTGCAAACTCGAATTTTCACAGGTTTGGCGAGGAGGTCTGGGACGGGCCAGGGCGACCTCATCGGGCTGGCATTCCGGCTTTTGCTGCATCCCAAGGCTCCTGGCGCTCCCGTACCTTATCCTCGCATACTCTAGCGACGATGCTGTTGATTGCTTCGATCCCTGGCGGAGACTCGGGGCAATGGCATTCGGATCTTTTGATTACATTTGCCGCTTGCCAAGCCTCATGAGGCCCCCGTACCATATCTCTGTATGCCTGATGCTACACACATTGCCCTTTCGTATTTCCGGCTGACGGCAGGGCCGTCGGGTCATCTGCGAACAGGCTGGAAAGACCGGGTGGGACAAAATGGGACAGAATGGTGCGGGAATCACAATTTTTGGTCAAATTGGACACACCTCAGATACGACGGAACGTGATTTTGGGACAAATTGGGACAAAATGGGACAGGAGTGGGAAATTTTCCCCACGGTGAAACCGTATTCCCCTCCGCAGGTCCGCATCTGTCGAATAGCTCTACTCGATTCACCGTAGGCCACGGAATCACTCCAGCCAAACGCGACAGCCCTGGAGCCAGTCCTGACTTTGTTGACACCCCCAAACCACGTCCATATCATACCGAGCAACTCCCGATGCGCATAGCGTTGTGCTGCTGCGCTCGGCTCTGACGGCGAAAACTGGAACTGCGGAGGTGAACCTTGGCCATTGGAATTCGTACATATCGGCCCTTGATGACCGGAGCTCAACACATGGTTTCCAGCGGCCACTACCTTGCCACCTCGGCGGGTTTCCGGATCCTCGAGCAGGGCGGCAACGCCATCGACGCCGGTGTGGCGGCGGGCATCGCGATCAACGTCACGCTGCCGCAGTGGACTGGCTTTGGCGGTGTTGCGCCAATCATCATTCACGACGCGGCCAGCGGCGAGACCAAGTCCATCAGTGGGCTGGGGCGCTGGCCCAAGGCCGCAAGCATCGATTTCTTCAACCAGAACTGCGGGGGTGAGCTGCCGCCCGGGGTGCTGCGCACTGTAACACCTTCGGCGGCCGATGCCTGGATCACCGCTTTGAAGCTCTACGGCACGATGTCCTTCGAGCAGGTGGTCACTCCGGCGCTGGAGCTGGCGGAGGGAGGGTTCCCCATCCCGGCAACGCTGCAGTCGGCCCTGGCCCGCACCGGCGACTCTCTCATCGGCGACTCGGATGGCGATGGACGCTGGCCGTCCACCGCCGAGGTTTTCTTCCCTGGCGGGCGCCGTCCCGACATCGGAGACATCCTGGTCCAGAAAGACCTGGCCCGGACGTTCCACAGGCTCATCGAGGTCGAGCGGGACCACGCCGGACAGGGCCGGGAGGCTGCCTTGCAGGCGGCCCGGGATTTCTTCTACAAGGGAGAGATCGCAGAGGAAATCGTCCGCTTTGTCCAGAGCGAGGGTGGGTTGCTCACTATGGAGGACATGGCGGAGTTCGGCGTTGGTATCGATACTCCGCCCTCAATCGACTACAAGGGAATCGAGGTCTTCGCCTGCGGTCCATGGTGCCAGGGGCCTATGAACCTGCACACGCTGAAGATCCTGGAAGGATTTGACCTGCGAGGATTGGGGCACAACACAGCGGCATACGCCCACACGGTGATCGAGGTGCTCAAGCTGGCCTTCAGCGACCGGGAGGCCTACTACGGCGACCCCGACTTCGTAGACGTGCCCATAGCGGGGCTGCTGTCCAACTCATACGCTAAGGAACGACGGGGAGCCATCGACCGGTCGCGTGCTGCCCCCGAGATGCCGCTTGCGGGCGACCCGTGGCCTCACCAAGGCATGCCAGCCCGCAACGGACATCCGGCGAGGCCTGACCTCGTGGCCGGCGGTCTGCCCGCGGACACCAGCTATGCCAGCGTGGTGGACCGCTGGGGCAACGCCTTCTCGGCCACTCCCAGCGACAGCTTCGGCACCTCGCCCATCATCCCCGGTCTGGGGTTCATCGCGTCCTCCCGGGGTTCCCAGTCCTGGCTGGACCCGCAGCACCCCAGCGCCCTCGTCCCGGGAAAGCGCCCCCGCCTGACTCCGAATCCCGCGCTGGCCATGCGGAATGGCAAGCCACTGATGCCCTTCGGAACGCCGGGTGGCGACGTGCAGCCGCAGTCGATGGTCCAGTTGTTCCTGAACGTGGTGGAGTTCGGCATGGACGTGCAGCAGGCGGTGGAGGCGCCGCGGTTCTCGACCTGGAGCTTCCCCAACTCATTCTGGCCCCACGCCTATCACCCCGGCCTCGTGGGAGTCGAGGGCCGGATGGACTCGAACGTGGTGTCCGAGCTGTCCCGCCTGGGACATAAGGTCGAGGTGTGGGACGATTTCACGCCACGAATGGGATGCCTCTGCGCGGTGCAGGTCGACCAGCAGCGCGGTGGCCTCAGCGGCGGTGCCGACCCTCGCCGCGACGGCTATGCGATGGGCCGCTAGGGGCGAGGCCATCGACCCTTATTCGATCCGGGGAAAGATCCCAGAGGCAGAAGGGGCGCACTGGTGTGCACCCCTGCGTATTTGAACTATCGCCTCAGGCGGCTTCAATGCCACCGCCGGCTACTCGGCGGTGCGTCCGCCGTCGATGACCAGCTCGGAACCGGTCATGAAAGAGGCTTCGTCGGAGGACAGGAACAGCACACCAAACGCCACGTCTTCCGCTGTGCCGAGGCGGCCGATGGGAGTCCGGTTTATGCGGTCTTCCCGGTATGAATCGTCGGCCAGCATACCTGCGGTCATCTGGGTAACTATGGTGCCGGGGTGCACGGAGTTGCAGCGGATGCCGTCCCGGGCATATTGGATGGCGGTCGACTTCGTCAGGAGCCGCACGGCACCCTTGGAGGCAGTGTAGGCCGAGGACATCAGGTTCCCGACCAGTCCGGCAACCGATGAGATGTTGACGATGGAGCCGCTGCCGTTGTCCCTCATGGCAGGTATGGCGGCCTTGGTGCCAAGGAACACGCCCTTGGCGTTGATGTCCATCACCTGGTCCCATTCCTCGGACGATGTCTCGGTCACGTTGTTGGTGCGGTAGATCCCGGCATTATTCACCAGGATGTCCAGCTTGCCGAAGCGTTCAACGGCCTGGCTGACCGCCGCCTGCCAGGACTCCTCGCTGGTCACGTCGAGGTGGACGAAGACGCATTCTCCGCCGGACTCGTTGATCTCGGCCTCGGTGCGGCGCCCCTCGTCCTCCAACACGTCGCCAATGACCACCCTGGCGCCCTCCCTGGAGAACAGTTTAGCCTCCACAGCTCCCATCCCCCGGGCGCCGCCGCTGATCAGCGCAACCTTGTTTTCCAATCTCATAATTAACCTCTCGTAAGTCAGTCTCAGGATATCCAACGCTGTCCAGATTTTAGTTGATGGCCCAATTGAGTCAAGGAGAACGGAAATGCGTCGTTGAAAGGCGGGACCTCCACAGATAGAATGCTGTGGCATTGCCGCACGGCTCCAGTAAATTATGCTTCGCCTACACAACGATGCCAGCAGGCTCCCCCTTCTCTTGGCGCTGCTCATTATCGTGTCCTGCAACGGGGCGGAAGTGGCGCAGGACTTCGAGGTCGAGCTTTTCGACGGCGAGCGATTCCAGCTTTCCGAGCAATACTACGATAACGTGGTGGTGGTCAACTTCTGGTACCCCAGTTGCGCCCCCTGCCGCGAGGAAATGCCGGAATTTCAGAAGGCCTGGGAGGAACTGGACGGTGATGAGTTCCGCTTCCTCGGAGTTTTCGTCCCGCTGGGGTTTGACACGGAGCATTCCGCCCGGGAATTCGTGGACGAGTTGGGCTTGACCTTTGATTTCGCGACCGACCGCAGCGAGACTATCTCCTCGGCCTACCAGATCGAATTCTACCCGACGACTTGGTTCATTGACCGGGGCGGCAGGGTCGCATCAACTCACTCCGGGGCCCTTGACGAGGAGCGGATCACCGCCAAGGTGCGAGACCTGTTAAATGACTGAGGGCTCAGAAGAGCATCTTTCGGGGGACGGGCCGAGCGTCAGGGCTATATGGGTGTATTAGACTGGATCTTGGTCATCTTTCGATGGGGACACGCGCTGGCGGCGGTGGCCTGGGTCGGTGGCGGCGCATTCTACCTGCTGGTGCTGCGTCCGGCCATTCGTCGTACGCAGGGGGTGCCGCCAGACACCGGCGAGGCCATACGGGACGAGTTTCGTGGACTGGTGACCACGGCCATTATGGTGCTCCTGCTGACGGGCGCGATCCTTTCGGTGGCCAGGCTGACAAGCGAGGCGGCGACGGTCTCTTACGCGATCGTTCTCGGGGTCAAGATCGCGCTGGCCCTGTACATGTTCTACGCGGTGCGAATCGTCAGGCGTGGCGACTACGCAGGGCAGCAGGATGAAGGCAGCAATTGGCTTCGGCGAGCCGCACGGCGGGTATCCAGTCCAATGGCGCTGCTGGTTATTGGCATAGCGGTCATTGGGCTCTCTGATGTGTTGGACGCCCTGATCGAAAACGCGCCGGTTACCTGATGTTTCGGAGACGAGAGGAGAGTCGAACTTGAAGAAGGATTTGATGGAGATACTGGCCTGCCCCGTCTGCAAGGGCGTGCTGGAATTGACGGTTGAAGAGGAAGATGGCGACGAGGTGGTAACAGGCTCTCTTTTCTGCGCGGCCTGCGACGAATCGTATCCCATCGAGGACACGATACCGAACCTGCTGCCGCCGGAACTGCGAAGGCAACTGGCGTAGACACCTCACGCCTTCATCCGACCAGGGCGGAGCGATGATAATCGTGGGGCGCGGAGTTCCTATTCGAGCCAGCGCCCCAAGTGCCTGATTGACAGAGGTCCGGCTTAGCCCTCGCCGGTCAGGACCTGCACCACGAGGGGAGCCAGACCCTCGGCGCGGGTCCGCAGTGCCTCGCGGCTGAGGTTCTCGATGGGGTGCTCGGTATAGATTGTCGGGTAGTCCGGCGCGCCCCACATCCTAGCCATTCCGGTGGCTGTGGGTACGAACCGGTCGGTGCATATGGTGGCCGAGGGGATGCCGGCGTTCTCAACGTGAATTCCGTCGTGCACACTGCACGCGCTGCAGGACCCTCAATCACCTATCGCTATGATGATTGAATCGCTCTCCTCAACCAACTCCGACAGGGCCACTGGGTCCGCTGGCCGAGACGCGCTGGGCTTGCGGAGCCACTTGATGCTGGCAATCTCGTATCGAGTGCGCAGCACCTCTGCCAGTTCCTCAAGCAACACATCGGCGTTGCGCTTGCTGTCATCGATCAACCCCAGGCGGGTACCGGCAAGGCTGGCCAGGCGCGGCGCACCGTTGAACGGGGCGATCACCGGCTGAGTTACCGGGTTGACCAGGACGTGCTCGTTCGTCTGGACCATGGCTCTCTCCTAACGATGGAGTTTCTTTATCTCAAGAGTTCGCAGACGGGTCTGTACGTTAATTGGTGGTCAGTTTATCACCTTGGTCACCGCAGTGCTGCCCACCTTCGGACCCCAACTGGGGATCACCGATGACATGTTCGCTTCTTCGCCCCCGGCGAAGACGAGGAGTATATCGGAGGGATCAGGGATCAAGGGGACACGGGTTGATTCATCGCCGGGTTCGGGGTCGCCCGCCAGCACCATTGCCTGTTTCAGCTCGGCGACGGAGCGATGGGCGCGCTGGAATATGAAGTCCCGGACCTGTTCCTTGGTCCAGTCCCTCCAGAGGCCTGAATTGCCAGCGATGGTCACCACGATCTGGCCCTGACGCACGCCAGTGCCTGTCTCGCCCACGGATCCCGAGGTGGACATGTTGGTGCCGAGGGAGGACGCAGCATCCGTTATGGCCAGCAGAATCGGCTCAGGGCGGCCCACGGAGCGGACCTGACGGGGCGACTCACCGGCGAAGACCGTTACCGTGCTCTGCTCAGCCTGGAATCCCCTCTCGACGTGCAGTGGCGCCCAGTGGGTCTCGGTCTCGGCCTCGGCAATGCAGTAGGTGTACTTGCCGGGGTGGCCGATGACGCTGCGGTCGAACACGCCGGGGATGGCGGCACAGGCGTTCATCAGGATGAGGCGTATGGCTCGCCCGATGGTGGCGTTGGCGCGGTTGCCTGGGCCGAACAGGTTGTTGCGGGCGTTGATGTTCAGCTCCCGCACGACAGGGCCGTTGACGATGGTCAGGATGGCCGAGCCGCCCATGCTGGAGGAGGGGCCGACGAGGTTGAAAAGCGGGTCGAGCATGGCCTCGGTGGCGGACAGCACCACGGGCATGTACTCAGGCAGGCATCCGGCCATCACGGCGTTGGCTGCGACCTTCCCGACGGTGATCTCGCGGCGTCGCTCGGGCAGTTCGCCGACAGCCTCGCCGGAAGGGCGCCCAGTGCGCTCGATGAACTCCGCGACGCGGGCCTCGGTGGGTGGGACGACGGGGAGTCCGTCGGTCCAGCCCAGCTCATAGCAGCGTTCGATGGCCTCGAGGGCGCTGTCCCACTGGACGGTTGTAGTTTCGCCGATTTCACTCAAGGGTTGATTGCTCCTGTGTGGAAAATTCTTTCAAGCGTGGCGTTATCACTTGGCGGAACTTGTGGAGTTTCTGGATCATCCATTCCTGAAAGTCGGCCCAAGATTCCTTGTCTTGTAAGACATCGCCTGTGCGGTAAATTGCTACCCGACAGTGTCGTCTGCTTCCTGTATCAGGTTCCCAGGAAGACCACTCGCCAAACTCGGAGTCCACCAAGTCCTCCTCAATTCTATCTCTACTCTGCTCTAATGTCTGATAGACGGTCCGGTTCCATTCGGGACCTTCGGCCCCCCTTTTGTCTATATAGAGTTCAAGGCCGGGGTTACCGCTGTGCCATATTGCCGCGAACCAAGCGCGTTGTATCGCATGCTCAATGACGAGGTATCGGGCAGAGCTTTGGCTTCTAAATGCGCGTATGAAAATTCCGCTAGACTTCATCTTTTCCGCCAGACTCAGACAAAAGCCACGGCTAATTTCCTCGCGAGGGGACAAAGGATTTGTCCGGACTTGCGACTTGCGCCATTCGTTGGGCGTAGCAACCAGCTTGAAGTGAGGTGCCGGTAGCGAATCACCAATCCGCCATAGCTCGACCACGACACCGAAAAATTCTGTATCCTCCCCTGTACGCTGGTTCAGCCAGTCCAGCGCCGCCCGGTGTTCGTCGCGGAAGTCGCCCGTCAGGCACACAATGACGCTAGCATCATACCCGGCGGCGTATGTGAGGAGTTGACCTAGATGGCTGTGATTCGTGGTCTCCAGTTGGTTCTCAATGATGACCGTGCGGTTCTGGTCTATATCGGTCGCGAGTATGTCTAGAGAAAATCCACCTACTGGTGCCTCCCCTTCCTGGAACTCTAGGTTCATCCCCAGCGCTACGCTCAACTCGGCAATGTTCTTAGCCAGCCACGGGGTAAAATTATAGGCCTCGTGAGCCCAAGCTTCGCGCAGGTCGACTCGTTCGATTTTTGCGAGGTCGGGTGTGGTCATAACTTCGATACTCAGTCCGCTGCCTGCTGAGTGGGTGGACGGAGCGCTACCGTGCCGTCGGGGTCGTGGCGGTGGAAGTAAATGGCATCTAGAATCCGCTGCGTGTTGTCTCTGATTTCTTGGCGCAGTTCATCCCGTAGCGCACGGTTTTCTTCCAGACTTTGATTCCGTACGGCTTGTATATCCTGTTTCACAGTTCGGAATTCTGAGAGAATCCAGTAGAACGCTCCGGCGAATATCACTGCCAGGGCCGAAAAAGCCGCAACGAAAACTTCTACATTTACCATCATTGACCTCTTTCGGGGTCCGGACTAACCGCGCGCCGTTGAAGCCAACGGCGCGCCTATACCGTTGTTTCGGCTACACCCGGCGGTACTTGGAGAGAGAGCGGAGCTCGCGGGGCGGGTTCATGTGCTGGCCGCGAATGGTGTAGGAGACCTCGGCGACGTAGATGTCGCCGTGGGAGTCTACGGCGATGCCGTGGGGGGCGATGAACTGGCCGCCGCCCTCGCCTTCGTCCTTGTCGCCGAACATGCAGACGCGGTTGCCATCGAGGTCGTAGATGCTGACGCGGTGGCCGAGGCCGGGGGCGTCGTCAACGCCGCCCATGCCGTTGAGCTCGCCGACGTAGATGTGCTCGCCCCAGAGGACCATGGAGTCGGGGCGGTGGATGTTGCTCCACATGGTTATGAATTTGCCCTCGGCGTCAAAAATCTGGATGCGGTGGGCTTCGCGGTCCACGACGTAGACACGGTCGTTGCTGTCGAAGGCGATGTTGTGGGGACGGATGAACTGGCTGGCGTCGATGCCGGGCTCGCCCCAGGAGAACTTGTACTCGAGATCGCTGCTGTAGACGTGGACGCGGGAGTTGCCGTAGCCGTCGGAGACGTAGATGTCGCCGTTGCTGGGCCTGGTGGCGGCGGAGGTGGGGCGGTTGAAGGGCTCGCCGCTCCAGCGCGGGGCCGGGTTGTTGCGGTTGCCCAGCTCCCAGACCTTCTCGCCGTTGGCGCTGAACTTCTGGATGGTGTGGATGCCATCATCGGCAGCCAGCACCGAGTCGTCGTGGCCGATGTAGAGGCCGTGGGTACGGTTGTCGCTGAACAGGCCCTCGCCGAAGGAACGCATGTAGTTGCCGTCGCGGTCGAAGACCATGATGGGGTTCTTGCCGCGGGTCAGCACGAAGACGTTGTCGTTGGAGTCGCAGGCAACGCCGGGGCATTCCTGGAAATTGCTGCCGTCGGGGAGCTTGGCCCAGTCCTCGACGAATTCGTATCGAAAGTCACCTTCGCCATAAACTTCTGGCATTTTCTACATCCTTTCATTGCGGATTTGCCGAGCCG
Organism: Dehalococcoidia bacterium; assembly: GCA_965215675.1. GTDB lineage: Bacteria > Chloroflexota > Dehalococcoidia > Lucifugimonadales > UBA3495 > VXOI01. The sequence continues at coordinate 2,756,328 of OZ244112.1, forward strand.
CGCAGCCCTGTCTGAATTCGCTTACGCAGGGGGCGACGAGCACGGGTAATCGTAAGCCCGCCCTATTGGGGTGTCAACGGGCGAGCCCCTGGTGCTCGGGTCTACAGGATGTTGCCAGAGTCGCTGGCCAAAAGCCTGTCGGGAGCTCCCGAATTCCCGGACCGGATGTCCCGGATGCGGAGCAGGTCGACGGCAGGACGTGCGCGGAGCAGGCGCCAGGGTGGTGTCTCAATACGATGTGGCACCGGACAGGGCGCACCCAGCAAAGTGTGCATTTCTGTGCAATTGTGGGCAATTTCCCACGAACCTGAGTCTCTGGAAGGACTCTTGTGGACTGCCGTGGAGTTGGCGAAAGAGATGCTCCCGCAGCGTCCGATATGATCCACTGTCAACTTTTTTCATAATTCCGCTCATTTCCGCTCAATTCCAGTCATTCCAGGCCCTCCGAGCCTTCTGAGGCATCGCAGTTAGAATCCTGCAAAGACCGTGGCAGCGAGTTCGAGGCAGATTGTATAGAACATATCATCTAGCATACAACAGCGGGAGGCGATTCTCAAGCCTCGAGTGTCAGGCCAATCGCGCGTTATTACTCTGCACACAAAATTGGCCTGAATGGCGGTGGAGATGGGAGTGGCAGTGCCTCCTTCGGTTCCGGGTGCAAGGGTAGACGGGGGTTTGGATTCCCGCCTGCGCGGGAATTACGACTTATAGGACCTACGGCGTTTAAGAGGTGATTCTCAAGCCTCGAATGTCAGCACACGGCGTTGCGCAACGGGTATTCATATGCCGATCGGACCGATGAAGGAAAGAGGGGCGGGTTTCAAACCCGCCCCTACAACGTAGTGAACAACGTTCCGTCCAGTGCCGAACAGCGCATTTACCTGATAGAGTCGCGGCCTTCGCCCTTCAGGTAGTCGGCGGTGCGGAGGGCCAGTGCCTGGATGGTCGACGTGGGGTTGATGCAGGCGCTGGTGGTGAAGATGCTGCCATCGACTATGAACATGTTGGGAACGTCGTGGCAGCGGCCCCAGCGATCGACCACCGAGTTGCCGGGGTCGGTGCCCATGCGGGCCGTTCCCAGCAGGTGCCAGCCGGCGTTGCGGCGCAGGCGGGAGGTGAGGATCTGCTTGGCGCCGGCTGCTTCCATCACTTCCCTGGCACGCTCGACGCCGTGGTCGAGCATGCGGTTGGTGTTCTCGCTTACGGTGTACTCCACCTTTACGGCCGGGATGCCGTTGCTGTCGGTCTCGTTGGGGTCGAGAGAGATCAGGTTATGCTCCTCGGGCAAGTCCTCGGTCATGATGGTTATGCCTACGGTGTGGCCGAAGCGCTCGTCGAAGGCCTGGTGGTGTCCCTCGCCCCACGGGATGCGCTCTCCCAGCAGACCGCCGAGGGCGGTGGGCAGCGGCGAGCCGCCGAGGGCCAGGATCTGCAGGTCGTAGCCACGCACGAAACCCCGGCTGGTATCGGTCTCGTAGAACTCCTGGCTGAGCATGGTGCTGCCGCGGGGGAAGCCGTCCTCGGTGCCAAGCCACTCGTCGAAGACGCCGACCACGACGCCTGCGGGATGGTGCATCAGGCATTTGCCGACGAGGCCGCTGCTGTTGGCCAGTCCTTCGGGGAACAGGGGCGAGGTGGAGTTGAGCAGCAGGCGCGGAGTGCCGATGCCGTTGCAGGCCATCACCACCGACTTGGCCTTCTGCTCGACCAGGTTGCCGTCGGCATCGTAGTACAGGACGCCGGTGGCCTTGCCGGAGCTGTCAACCAGGATTTCGCGGACGCGGGCGTTGGTCTTCAACTGGGCGCCAAGCTCTAGGGCGCGAGGCCAGTAGGTCAGGTCGGTACTGGCGAGAGAGCGCAGGTAGCCGCCGGAGTCCGGCTCGCGGCCGTCATACTCCACCGACGAGATGGCGGTGTCGGCGGCCCACCAGTGCCAGCCCAGCTTATCGAATCCCTTGGCCAGAACCCGGCCGCCGGGCCGGATGGACAGCGGCGGGGAGGGCCGTTCGGGCTTGGGCGGGTAGGCAGGGTCGCCTCGGAGACCGGAGACGCCCATGATCCGGTCGTTCAGGTCGAAGTACGGCTCAAGCTCGTCATAGGTCAGCGGCCAGTCGTCGGCCACACCGTCGAGGCTCCGCACGCGGAAGTCGGAGGGATGGAAGCGCGGGTAGTGGGAGCCGTAGTGGACGGTGCTACCACCAACCGCGTTGTACATGTAGGGCGCAATCGGGGAGGCGTCGCTGTTTACCGGGTAGTCCTGGGGTAGCTTCCGCACGCTGGGGTCAGGGTGGAAGTCTGTCTGCCAATGCAGCTGGCTGTCGGCGTTGGTCGCCGGGAAGGCGTCGCGGGCCACCCAGTCGCCCTGCTCCAGGCACAGCACGTTGATGCCGGCCTCCGCCAGGCTCCAGACAAGAGCCGCACCGGAGGCTCCGGCGCCGATTACCAATACGTCGGGAATGTCCTGGTTGCTTGCCATCTCGTTTCTCCTTTGTCTTGTCTGAATCAGGATTTACAGGATTATCAAGATGGACTGACGCAATTCTGTAAATCCCAAAATCTTGATAATCCTGATTCAGACAATCACTCTGCAACCGAAGCCCGGCCTACTCGCGCTCGAAGACGGCGGCGACGCCCTGGCCTCCGCCGACGCACATGGTCTCGAGGCCGAACTGGACATTGCGGCGCTCCATCTCGTGCAGCAGGGTGGTCAGGATGCGGGCGCCAGTGGCGGCGATGGGGTGGCCCAGCGAAATGCCGGATCCGTTGACGTTCAGGTTGTCCTCGTTGGGCAGCTTCCACTCGCGGAGTACGGCCAGCACCTGGGCGGCGAAGGCCTCGTTCAGCTCAATGAGGTCCATGTCCTCGAGGGACAGGCCGATCTTCGCCATCACCTTGTTCACTGACGGCACGGGGCCGATGCCCATGGTTGCGGGATGGCAGCCGGTCACGGCCCAGCCGCGCAGGAACGCCATGGGGGTGAGTCCGAGCTCCTCCAGCTTGTCCTCAGCGACGACCAAGCACACCGAGGCGGCGTCGTTCTGGCTGCTGGCGTTGCCGGCCGAGACGGTGCCGTCGCGCATCACCGGGCGCAGGCGGGCGAGCGTCTCCATGTTAGTGTCGGCGCGGGGGCCCTCATCTTTCTCGAAGGGGACCGGGTCGCCGCGGCGCTGCGGCACGGGGATGCCCACAATCTCTTTGTCGAAGCGGCCCTCAGCCTGGGCGGCGACGGCGCGCTGGTGGCTGCGCAGGGCGTATTCGTCCTGTTCCTGGCGGGCGATTTCGTATTCGCGGGCCAGGTTCTCGGCGGTCTCGACCATTCCTCCGGGGATGGGGCCGAAGCGCTCGTCAGGGGAGATGGTGACGCGGGCACGGGCGAGGCGGTCGTGGAACGTGACGGAGCCGTAACGGGCGCCCCAGCGGGACTCGTTGCTGTAGAACTCGGCGCCGCTCATGCTCTCGACACCACCGGCGAGGACCACGTCGGCGTTATCGGTCTGGACCAGCATGCTGGCGTTCAGGATGGCCTGCAGGCCGGAGGAGCAGCGGCGGTCCAGCTGGTAGCCCGGCACCTCGATGGGCAGGCCTGCCTTGAGCCCGGCGAGGCGTCCGATGGCGGGGTTCTCGCCGCTGGGATAGCCGTGGCCGAGAATGACATCGTCGATCTTGGCCGGGTCGACCCCGGAGCGGTCGAGGGCCTCCTTGATTACGGTACTGGCCAGCTCCGCAGCGGAGACGTCTCGCAGGGTGCCGCCGAAGTTTCCGACGGCCGTGCGGACAGGTGAGACAATGGCAACGCGACGCATGATACGCTCCTGATTAACGAATGAAGGGTGCCGAAATTTGCGGTTATGATAACCCGCATGCGGTACCCTGTCGAATGAATCCTGTCCTGCGCTAACTAGCCCTTAACGCCTTCGATTAGCTGCAGGTATTTGTATCCTGAGCCGGTGTTGAACAGCACGGTGGTCTCGTCCTTGCGCAGGAAGCCCTCGGCAATTAGGCGCTTGTAGCCCACCAGCGTGGCAGCGCCCTCAGGGCAGGCGAAGATGCCCTCGGCGGTGGCCAGCTCGTACATGGCGGCGATCATGTCGGCGTCGGAGACCGCGAGCGCCGTCCCGCCGGTGTCGCGAATGGCGTGAAGCATCAGATAGTCGGCGAAGGGGCCCGGGACGCGCAGGCCGTCGGCGACGGTGGTGGCGTTGGGCCACGGTTCGGCGGTGTCTTTGCCCTCGTGGAAGGCCTTGACGATGGGCTGGCAGCCCTCTGCCTGCACTGCGATGAACTTGGGCAGGTCGCCCTTGATCCAGCCAAGCTCCAAGAGCTCCAGGAAGCCCTTGTGCATCCCGATGATGCCGGTGCCACCACCGGCGGGGTATATGATCGCCTCGGGCATTCGCCAGCCGAACTGCATGGCAAGCTCGAGGCCCATGGACTTCTTGCCCTCGGCACGGTAGGGCTCCTTGAGGGTTGAGAGGTCGAACAGGCCCTGCTCCTGGGCCACGGCCACGGCTTGGCGACCCGCGTCGCCGATGAGACCGTCGACGAGGTTGAGCTCGGAACCGGCGACGAGGCACTCCTTCTTGTTGGAGTCGGGCGCGTCCTGGGGCATAAAGACCTTGGCGGAGAGACCGGCGCGGGCACAGTAGGCGGCGGCGGCGCCAGCGGCGTTGCCGGCCGACGGCATTGTGAAGCCCGTGGCGCCCAGCTCCAGGCCCTTTGAGATCGCGGCGGCGATACCACGAGCCTTGAAAGTCCCTGTGGGGTTGAGCCCCTCTTCTTTCACATAGAGGTTTGAGACCCCCAACGCCTGTTCGAGGTTCTTCAGTTCCATGAGGGGGGTGCCACCCTCTCCGAGGGTCACGATGTTGTCGGGGTCATCTACGGGCAGCAGCTCGGCGAAGCGCCACATGTTGGGTGTGCGCTCGGCCAAGCGATCGCGATCGACCTCGGCCCGGATGCGGGGCAGGTCGTAACGCGCGTAGAGCACTTTGCCACAGCAGGGGCTGACTCCGGACAGGCGGTCCGACGGATACTCGGCTCCGCAGATGGTGCATTCCAAGTGTGAGAGGTAGCTGGTCATAACGGGCAATCTCCCGCAAATCAGGCTTGATTCAGGCTGCGACAATTTAACCACACGCCGCGCGGTCATCATAGCGGGGCATAACTCTTGTTGCGACGCGGCGAGGGCGGCGCATACAATGCGACATAAACATTATTCGTAGCGAGTTGGCTTTCTCAACTTCTATGCGTGAAACCAACAACGGCGGTCCGGCGGCGCTGCTTGAGCGCCTATCCCGTGGAGACCTGCTGATCTCCGACGGGGCCACCGGCACCTTCCTGCAACAGCACGGACTGGAGCCGGGCGGCTGTCCGGAGGAATTCAACGCCAGCCATCCTGAGGTGGTGCGGGAAATGGCCCGCCAATACTTCGAGGCGGGCTCGGACATGGTTCTGACCAACTCCTTCGGCGGCACCGTGTTCATGCAGAAAAAGTATGGCTACGGAGAGCGGGTTGCCGAGTTCAACCGACTGGCCGCCGAACACGCCCGGAGCCAAGCGACCGACGGAGGCTTCGTGGTTGGCTCGGTCGGGCCGACGGGCGAGTTCCTGGAGCCGCTCGGACCGGTGTCCGAATCCGAAATGTACGGCGCCTTCGTGGAGCAGGTCAAGGCGCTGGAGGCCGGAGGAGCCGACGCCGTGGTTGTGGAGACAATGACGGCCGTCGAGGAAGCGGAGCTGGCGGTGCGTGCCGCTCGCGAAAATACCCAACTGGTCGTTATGGCGACGATGGTTTTCGACAAGGGCCCGCGCGGGTTTTTCACCATGATGGGTGTTACTCCAGAACGGGCCGTGCAAACCATGGTGGACGCGGGAGCGCATGTCGTCGGCTCCAACTGCGGCAACGGTATCGACAACATGGTGGACATCGCGCGGCGGATGAGGGCAGAGACCCACGGGTATCTGCTGATCCACTCGAACGCTGGAATCCCGGCCATGCGGGGGGGCCAGATCGTCTACCCTGAATCACCGGAGTATATGGCAGAGCGATTCAAGGAACTGGCCGACCTGGGTGTGAACATCATCGGCGGCTGTTGCGGCACCGGACCGGAGCACATCCGCGCCCTGTCGGCAGCGGTCGGACGTTAGGAGGACTATGGCGTTGGCGAAAGACAGGCTGCGACCGGTCGAGGTAATCAAGCGATACGGGCAATGCCTGGAGCTGGTACCTCTGGACCGGCGGTTCCACGACATCAGCGTCGGACTGTACGTCAAGGATGATATCTGCACCATCTGGACATTCAGCCAGCGCGAGGGAGTGGAGGACCGCATCCGCGAGATCCGCGACCAGATGATCGCGCTGGGCGGCATGGAGCCGGTGGGCAACACGCACAACCAGGTGCGCTTCCCCTGCGGCCTTCTGCACCAGCGCACGCTGCGGTTCGTGATGTCGCAGGCTGTCGGCAAGGCCCCGGACTACGCGCCGCCGCAGGGCGCGCTGTCTATCCAGGACTCCAAATCCGCTCTGACGATCCACGCCGAACTGTCGGACGGCAGCGACGACGGCCGAGCGGTCTACGATGTGTCGCTGGAGGGGGAGGCCCGCAACGCGGCGATGCGGCTGCGGATGGTGCTGGCCGGGTTCACGCGCTACGGAGAGATGGAGCAGGTAGGGGAGTCTGGAGTGGCATTCTCCTGCGGGATGGCGCACGACGCGATGATGCGGGTGCTGCTGCCGTACTCGCGGAACATTTCCAGCGTGGAAACGATGATGGCGGCCGAGGCGTTGCGCGGGCAGATGACCACTGGGACGCTGGGGTTCTCGCAGACGTAATCGTTTAAGGATGTGTCTGAATGCTGCAAACGCTCACCATTGAAACGGAGCGAGAGGAGGATGGCCGGTGGATAGCGGAGGTCCTGGAATTACCCGGAGCGCTGGTCTACGGTTCATCAACCGAAGACGCGATCGCCAAGGTGCAAGCGCTGGCCCTCCGCATCCTGGCTGAAAGGTTGGAACATGGTGAAGCGGCTTCGGAGCTGATTAGCGTCACATTCAAGGCAGCATGAACAGATGGCCCAGTGTGCGAGCACAGGAGGTCCTGCGAGCGTTACTCAGGCTAGGATGGAGAGTCAAGAGGCAATCAGGTTCACACAGGACGTTATCGAAAGATGGCTGGCCAGACTACGTCTTCGCGTTTCATGATCGTGATGAAATAGGGCGTAGAATTTTGGCTCGCATTGGCAAGGCAACAGGGCTGAGGCCCGAAGACCTTTGAGCCACCTCAATAGAATGATAGATACAGGAATAGATTGACTCGACCTGGAGAAGGACAGGAATGGCTTTTGTTGAAACGATGACGCCGCGGGAGCGCACCATGGCGGCGCTGAACCGTGAGCCGGTGGACCGGACACCGGTGGCCAACCCCACCAACGTGGCAACCGTGGAGCTGATGGACCTGGTGGACGCGCCGTTTCCGCAGGCGTGCCAGGAGCCGGAACTGGCGGCGCGGCTGGCCGCAACGGGTTACACCGAGTTGGGGTTCGACTCGATAATGCCCTACTTCAGCATCATCCAGGAGTCCTCGGCCCTTGGCTGCGAGATGCAGTGGGAGGACAAGGACAACTGGCCCACCGTGCGGATGTACCGTCCCATCTGGAAGTCCGCTGACGACGTTCACATCCCGTCGGGCATCCTGGAGCACAGGGACATGCTGGCCATTACGGGCTCCATCCGGCAGCTGAAGGCCGAGTTCGGCGACGAGGTGGCGATAATCGGCAAGACCATGGGACCTTGGACGCTGGGCTATCACGTCTTCGGCGTTGAGCCCTTCCTGCTGGGCACAGTGGACAATCCCGAGGAGACCATGCGTGCCATGCACAAGCTGAAGGAGCTGTCGGTCCTTTTCGGCGAGGCACAGATCGACGCCGGAGCCGACGCTTTGACCTTTCCGGACCATGCCACCGGCGACCTCGTGAGCGGTGATTACTACCGGCGGTTTCTGCAGGACATTCACGCGGAGATGGCGGAGCGCCTCAAGGTGCCGCTCATCCTGCACATCTGCGGCAGGACCATCGACCGGATGCCCTACATCGCGCAGACCGGCATGGCGTCGTTCCACTTCGACTCCAAGAACGACCCGCATGAGGCCATGGCGGCAGTGGACGGCGGCATCGGGTTGGTCGGAAACATCAACAACCCGGATACGCTGTATGCTCGCGGGCCCGAGGAAGTGCGGCGCGAGGTGTACCGCTGTCTGGATGCCGGGGTTCAGATGATCGCCCCGGAATGCGCCGTGCCCCTGGCCACCAAGATCGAAAACCTGATGGCAATTCCGCAGGCCGTCAAGGATTGGACCGCCGAGCACACGGACTAGCCGCGCCCGGGCTAATTCAGCCCTAGCGATCCAAGCAGCCGAGAATCAGAGGTAAAGCAGATGCCCGTCGTTCACGAGGGACTGGAATCGGAACTGGCATACGTTGAGAACCCGGACGAGCAGCGCCACATTCGCGCTCTATGGGACGAGGCCGACCCGCAGATGCAGGAGATCTCCTATCAGCTGATCGTCGGCCACAACGTGGAGGTGGACCGGCTGACGCAGCAGGCCCTGGAGGACGGGTTCTCGGCCAACACCATCATGGACGACGGCCTGATCGCCGGCATGGCGGTGGTGGGCATCAAGTTCCGGGACAACATAATCTTTGTGCCGGAGGTGCTGGTGGCGGCTCGGGCCATGAAGGCAGGTATGGCCCACGTCGAACCCATACTGTCGGCATCGGGAATCGCACCCATCGGAACCGTGGTGATGGGGACGGTCAAGGGCGACCTGCACGACATCGGCAAGAACCTGTGCATCATGATGCTGCGCGGTGCGGGATTCGTGGTGCACGACCTCGGTGTTGACACGCAGCCGGACGAATTCATCGACGAAGTGGTGGACAAGGAGGCGGACATCCTGGGCATGTCGGCGCTGCTGACCACCACCATGCCCAACATGGGCCGGACCATCGAGGCGTTCGAGGAGGCCGGCCTGCGCGGCGAGGTGCGGATAATGGTGGGCGGTGCTCCGCTGTCGGAGGAATTCGCCGACGACATGGGAGCCGACGGCTACGGCAAGGACGCCATGGCCTGCGTGGATTTGGCCAAGGAGTTCGTCAGCCAGACGGGCGTCGAGACAGCGGTCGCGGCGGGCTGAAGCGATGTCGGGCGACTCTCAGAAAGTTGATCCTGAGAAGTACCGGAGAAGCGTGGAGCGACTCACGGAGATATTCCGGGGCATCTCGGATACCGCCAACCTGGTGTCCACTTACCGCTGCCCGTACAAGAACGCGCAGGACAAATGTACGGCCCAGTTCGGCTGCCGCAACCAGGAACGTTCGGTTCCTCCTGGCGGGCTGTACCCTTGCACTGGCAGTGACGACCTCGACTACCGGTCGGCGTGGGAAGTTCCGGAAGGGCTCTAAACCAATCGTATCCGCTGCCCTGCCCTTGGTCGCGCCACGGGATTGACCGGTCGGCCTGAACAGAACCTGTTCCTCATTTGCTACAATGCGCCCATGCCAGTGATACTCAACGGGCGCGAGATCCAAGCCCACCGCGGAAAGTCCCTCTTCGACTACGCAGATTTCATGCGGGTGCGCCTGCCCACGTCCTGCGGCAGGGGAGGGAGTTGTCACGAGTGCCTCGTGGAGGTCCGCAGCGGGATGGAGGGGCTGTTTCCCAACTCCCGCGACGAGTATTTCCTCTCCGGCAACTACAGACTTGCCTGCCAAGCGATCGTAGCCGATCCATCCGAGACCATTGAGTTCAGTCCCCTGCGCCGCCAGCCGCGCATCCTCACCGAGGGGATACGACGCGAGGTCAAACCTGACCCGCATGTCCAACGCGACGGCGATGAGGTGACGATCGGCGGCCAGCCTACGGACACCTACCGGGGCCGGATCCTCGGGTTGGCCGCTGATATTGGGACCACGACCGTGGCAATGAACCTGGTAGACCTTGAATCCGGGGAGATCATCGCTACGTCCTCATTTGAGAACCCCCAGAAATTCGGGGGGAGCGACGTCATGAACCGGATTTCCTACGACGTAGGGAGAAACCGGGGCGAGTTGCGGCATGCAATTATCTCGGGCATCAATTTTGAAATTGGCGAATTGATCCGCCAAGTGGACGCCCAGCGGCGACAGATCTATGAGGTCGTGCTGGTGGGCAACACCACAATGCGGGACATCGCCTTCGGCATCAACGTGCAGTCCGTAGGAGTGAAGCCGTACAAGTCATCCGTTGAGCTGGAACATGAGACGGGGACGCGGACCGGTACCTCCCTCAGTTCCAACGCCCAGGCCATGGGGTTGAGAATATTTCCCAGAGCGCACGTGTACGGCGGGCCGCTTATCGGCTGTCATGTGGGAGCCGATGTGGCAGCCGGCCTGCTGGCCATCGGGATGGACGAACAGGACGAGCCGGTGATGCTGGTGGACATCGGTACCAACACCGAGGTGGTCATAGGTAACCGCCACGGCATGGTGGCAGCATCGTGCCCCGCCGGGCCAGCGTTCGAGGGCGGGCAGGTCACCTACGGAATGCCGGGGTACGACGGGGCGGTGGAGTCCGTGCGCATCCGGGACGGGCAACCCGAGGTTTCCACCATCGGGGACGTTGCAGTTCAGGGCATCTGCGGGTCCGGTCTGGTGGACCTGCTGTATGAGCTGAGAGCCGCAGATCTGATGAACGACCTGGGCGCGTTCGAAAACGGTGTCCGGGAGTTTCAGTTCGCGCCGGAAGAGGCGATGGGACTGTCGCGGGCCGACATAAGCGCGTTGGCCCAGGCCAAGTCAGCCAACTACTGCGGACAGTTCATAACCCTGCGCAAATACGGACAGTCGGTGGAAGCAATTTCCCGCCTTTACCTGGCTGGTGGATTTGCCAACTACCTGAACGTATCCAACGCCATTGGCATCGGGTTCATCGCCAACTTTCAGGAGGAACGAGTGACCCGGGCGGGGAATGCCGCTCTGGAAGGAGCAACGATCATGCTGCTGTCGCAGGAATTGCGGGGGCGTGGCGAATCCCTGGCGCAAAACATCGAGCATATTGAACTTGAGACCACCTCGGACTTTTTCGATATATTCGTTGAGGGCTGTATGTTCAAGCCCATGCCGCGCGACGTGAACCTGTAGCATCGGGACCGAGGGCGTACAGAATGCAGGAGGGCGCCATGCCCTGGAAAGTTGTCATCACCGACCATGTATGGCCCACAACGGACCCGGAACGGGCAGTGCTGGAAGCCGGTGGCGCCGAGGTCGTGGTGGCGCCGAACGGGGAAGAGGCCACTCTGATAGAACTGGCCAAGGACGCCGACGCGATTATAACGTGTTTCGCACACGTCACCGAAAACGTGGTCCGGGCCGCGGAACGGTGCCAGGTCATTGGCCGCTTCGGGGTCGGCGTGGACAACATAGCGGTAGACACGGCGACCGAGCTCGGCATCGCTGTAACGTACGTGCCCGACTACTGCGTCGACGAGGTTTCCGACCATGTTATTGCCATGCTCCACGCCTGGAACCGCAAGATCGTGCTTTTCGACCGAGCGGTCAAGGAGCGCGGATGGGCAAGCCAGGGCCTGACCATGCGCATAATGCGTCTTCGCGGCAAGACTCTGGGGATAGTCGGCTTTGGGCGAATCGGGCAGGCGGTGGCCAAAAAAGCGAATGCCTTTGGACTGCGAGTCCTGGCGGCCGATCCGGTTGTTTCATCCGCCACCGTGGAGTCCCTTGGGGCCACTTCGGTTGATCTGGCAACGCTGCTGAGGGAATCCGACTTTGTATCCTTGCACGCACCTCTTACACAAGAAACTCGAAACCTGATCGGGCTCAATGAAATGTCGCTTATGAAACCGGAAGCGTTTTTAATTAACGCTGCCCGTGGCCCGTTAATTGACGAGAATGCCCTCTACAAGGCTCTTACTGATGGGACTATCGCCGGAGCAGGTCTTGACGTAATGGTGGACAATGTTCCCGCCCAGGATCATCCACTGCTATCGCTGGACAACGTCATAATCACCCCGCATGTCGCATTTTTTTCTCAGGAATCCACACTCGAGCTGGAGCAACGCGCCGCTGCCGAGGTGGTTAGTGTGATGCATGGCAGGATGCCTGATAACCTAGTAAACGCTGCGGTCCTGGACCACCCAAACCCAAGGCACAAACTGAAGTGATGGAACCAGGCGTCCCGGTTTGATGCGTTCATAGACTAGTCCAAATCTCGATGCCCCAGGGAATTGCATTGCGACCAGATTTCATTATAATCTCGGGCGGGACATTAGAATGTCTCCCCACTCGCTATTGCTGCAATAGCCATCAGTTCATAAAAGGAAGATACTACTATGCCGAGGACAAACTATAGGGATGCAATTTCCCAAGCAATTAGCTATATAAATTCCCTGCCCGGGCTGGAAGAATTAAGTGAAAGCGCCATAAAGCAAGGCATAGTTCTGCGAGTGTTAAGTGCGGCCGGATGGGATACGTTCGACCTGTCCGAGGTGCAGCCGGAGTATCGAACGGGAAACTCGAAGGTTGATTTGGCCCTGATGTCGCCTTCCTCGACAAGATCCAGAACTACGGGTACCCCTTTGGTTCTGGTTCAAGTGAAGTCCATTAACGACAACCTTGACAGCGACCGTTTCGAGAGACAGATACTGGCCCATTGCGCTAGGGAGCAGGCATCTCTTGGAGTACTAACCAACGGGCTCAGATGGCTGCTCTTATTCTGGTCCGAGAGCGGAGATCAGAAAGAAAACCGTTTTTGTGAAATTGACCTTTCCGGCGAACTCGACGCAACAACCGAGGACATCAGCCGGTATCTGGCCAAGGACAGAGTATCCAGCGGGCAGGCATCAAGGTCGGCTGAAAGGACGCTCCAGGACCGCAATAGAAACGAGGTGACCCGCGGTGCCGTTCTCGAGGGATGGGGTCAGGTTGTGCGAGGACTCGACGAGGGGTTGGTCGAACTCGTGGCCACTGCATCAGAACAGAGGACTGGGGACAGGCCGGACAACAGGTTCGTACGCAGGGTTCTAATGGAGCACCGCTCTGAACTGCTGCCCCATGCAGATGACGACGCCAGTGCCGTCGGTGGAAGCGGCTCGGGCACCCGCCGCAGACCTGCGTCGTTCATCTTAGAATCAGAAACCCAGCCTGCCGCATCGTGGCCGGACCTACTGGTGGGCCTCTGCGAGGTAATCAGGCGTCGACATCCGGAGCAATTCGAAAGGATTCTCGAGATTCGGGGCCGGTCCCTCCCATACTTCTCCCGGACAGAGGACGCCGTCCACCAGCCCCGGCAGATAGGCGACTCCGGAATTTACGCATCCTGCCAAGGAGCTGGAACGCTGATCGAGGGCAGGGCCAAGCGGGTTGTGGAATTGTTCGGTTACCCCAAGGAATCCTTGAAGATTCAGACCAGATGACCGTCATTCATTAAGAGGCATCCTTCTCTAAACCTTAGGCGCCCTGAAAGCGCACGCAGTCCTTTGTTGTCTCTCAATTCCAAGGGGTCTAAAATGGAATTGCTGAAGGCAGTTGACATGATGGGGGTGTAGCTCAGTGGGAGAGCACCTGCTTTGCAAGCAGGGGGTCAGGGGTTCGACCCCCCTCACCTCCACCAAATAATTCACTTCTCAACTCGAGATCGTTTTTTCGACTGGCCTGACGCCTGAATACTGATTCGACGAGGCGGGCTATTTTCAGCAAATGCTCTTGCCTCGTTTGTCGACGGGTCTGAGGTGAGTCTCTGGGGTAAATCGGCCTAGTACAGAAATTGCGGCGACCTCACTGGGCATCCCCCACTCCAGATCTCCGTATGAACCCTCGCTCCGGAGTACATTCGCAAAGATTCCGTATTGTCTTGAGCCTCTTTCGGGATGAATGTCCAGAGAATAGCCCGCCCGGAAATCCTCAGCATCGGATGCAGTTTCGGCGGTCATTCATGACCCGAGATACCGCCTTACCACGTTTGTAGCCAGTGACTGTAAACGTGTGACTGACGCGAGCAAAGTAAACGACTCTCTATATTGACCGGATCGGGGCCCTCCATCCAAGAAATATAGAGCAATTCATCGATAGAAATGGGGCCATACAATGCCTTTCCTCATTGAGATTGCAGTATCCATGGTATTGGCAGTCAGGGAATTCCAACTGTTCGGCACCGACGTACCAGCCTCTTTTTCGGTGATCCAAGTGGTGTAAATTTCATATGTTTGTCAGCTGGTAAATAAAAGTCGATTTTGCGCTGCGGATTTGAATCGTGTTTATGGAGTAATTTGGGGTGTCTTTCCCCAATACAACCATAGCGCCAAATCTCCTCAATATTGACATCTGTCTGTTGCGATACATTTCGAAGGTCTACTGAGTGTTCATATCCAGTAAAATCAGCAAAGGCAAGCGGATCGCTCAATTCAAGTGCACTCTTACGCCGATCCAGAGTCCAGTGCACATAAATACAAGGCCGCATTCGTCAAATCGTGGCAATGCGACTCTTCATTTCCTCATGTATCAAAACCGCGACCGTACATGAGCGCAATCAGAGGTAACTGTAGGTCAGCGGTCATCATTGTAAGCAAAGACCCAGAAAATTCTCGTGACTGCAAGCTTGAACGCTTTAGTCACAGATCGACCGTCAAGCGGCGCCCCCCCAAAAGATGATAGACCATAGACTTGGCTTAGGGACAATCAGGCAATGCAGTTATAGGCGCCATTCGGGATGAGATCGAATCACTTCTCCAAGGCGTTCAATCGATTCCTGAGCTATGGTCGTAGAATAGTGTCCGGAGAGATCCAAACAGCCAGGCCTGATACCTTGAGTTGAAGCAAAATTCGGGCCAGATAGCTGGATGTGTGAGCTCGCAGAAAGATCGGTGCAGAGAGATCGCCATTGGCTATTGAATCAGTCCAGTATTTCCAGAACCAGGTGGAAACTCCTAAAATCTCAGCAGCACGAGACGCTGGCGCCTGTACTGGACGAATATGCCCCGCTCGTCTAGCCTTAGCCCAATGTTCAGGCTGGTGAGAGACGAAAGAGCCTGCGCTGGAGGGAAACAGCATGGACCGGAATGATCTACCTTTTCTGTCGGTGTCGGAGCTTTCCCGGATGATAGAGGGCCGCGAAGTCTCCCCTGTGGAGCTCACGCAGGCCTACCTCGACCGCATAGACGGGCTGGACTTCAAGTTCAACGCATTCCTGACAGTTACCAGGCGAGAGGCACTGGAAGCGGCCCGTGATGCGGAGCAGGCCATCCTCCGCGGCGAATACCGTGGCCCGATGCACGGCATCCCGGTGGCGGTGAAGGACCAGTTCTGGACAAAGGGAGCCAGGACCACGGGCGGCACCCGCATTCTGGCGGATTTCGTGCCGGATGAGGACGCCACCATCATCGCAAACCTTCGGCGGGCCGGAGCGGTTCTGCTGGGCAAGACCAACATGACTGAATTCGCCATGGGGGCAGGATTCGAACGGTTCAGCCCGCCCCGCAATCCCTGGGACCTCGACCGCCGCACCGGGGGTTCCAGCGGCGGTTCCGGAGCTGCCACCGCCGCCTACCTATGCGCAACGTCCTTAGGGGAGGACACTGGCGGCTCGATCAGGTTCCCGGCAACATGGTGCGGCCTGGTCGGCCACAGGCCCACCTGGGGCCTCGTCAGCCGCTACGGGGTTATGACGGGCGTGTGGTCGATGGACACCGCGGGTCCGATCTCCAGGACGGTGGAGGACGCCGCTATCACTCTTTCGGCCATCGCGGGGCACGACGAGCGGGACCCCTACACATCGAACCAGCCCGTGCCGGACTACCGGGCGGGCCTGAACGCCGACATTGATGGCATTCGCATAGGTGTGATAACTGAACAGATGGAAGACGAGGGCGTCGCCGCCGACACCCGCGACGCGGTGCTGAGGGCCCTAGGCGTAATGGGAGAGCTCGGCGCGACGGTGGAGCAGGTCTCGATCCCCTTGACCGCCCACGGGGCCATCCTGTCCCAGGTGCCGCTGGTGGTTGAACCAGCTTTGAATATGAGGGAATGGGTGCGGGAACGGCTGCAGGACTACGGCCATAACAACCGCATTGGCCTTCTGACCGGCAGCATCTTCCCCGCGCAGGCCTACTACAAGGCCCAAAAGCTGCGGGCGATGTTCCGAGAGCAGGTACACGAGGCCCTGGAACAGTACGATGTGCTCGTCACACCCACATCCAGCGTGGCGGCCCAGCCCATTGTCGAGGACCCCATACTCACGAGCAAGGATCAGGCGACGCCACTGCAATACCTGCAGACCCGGACGTTTAACCTGGCCAGCGCCCCGGCGGTCTCAATACCCTGCGGCCTCAGCGACGAGGGGCTGCCCATCGGCCTGCAGATAGGCGGGCGTCCCGGCGCAGACCAGACTGTGCTGAACGTGGCATACGCCTACGAACAGGCCACCGACTGGCACAACCAGCGTCCGCCCAACGCCTGACCGCAGCGACGGGCGCGAGCCGTTCAGGCCTCGTAGCAGGCCACGAAGTGCCTGGGCGCACTCTCCTTAGTCTCGGGATGCGGGTTGTCACGGCAGTGGTCGTTTGCGATGGGGCAGCGGTCATAAAACCGGCACCTATCCGGTGGATTGACCGTCAAGGTCAGATCTCCGCGGATGTTGGGAGGTTCCCGGCGGTGTCCCGGGTCGGGGACTGGAACCGCCGACAGCAGGGCCTTGGTGTATGGGTGTAGCGGATTCCGCAACAACTCCTCGGTCTCGGCCAGCTCCACCACCTTTCCCAGATACATAACGGCGATGCGGTCGCACATGTACCGGGCCACCGCCAGGTCATGGGTGACATAAAGGTACGCGATTCCCAGATCACGGGCCAATTGCTGCATCAGAAGCATGATCCCGGTCCTGCTGGAAACGTCCAGCATGGATGTCGGCTCGTCGGCCACCACGAACCGTGGACGGATTACCAGCGCCCGAGCAATCGCTACCCGCTGTCTCTGTCCACCCGACAGTTCGTGGGGATGGCGGAACAGGAAGTCGGCTGCCGGGGTCAAACCCACGGACGTCAAGGTTTCGCTGACGCGTTCCACGCGGTCCATCACGCTGCCGATTTTCTGCACCGCCAGCGGTTCCGAAACGATGTCGTAGATGGTCCTCCTTGGGTTCATTGACTCGTATGGGTCCTGGAAAATCATCTGGGCGTGGCGGCGGAACTCACGCATTTCCGTGCCCTTAAGAGAGGCAGTATCCACCAGGATGTCGTCACCATCTACGTTGGAACTGGCGGGGAATCGGACCCGAATTCTGCCCTCGTCAGGATCCAACAGCTTGACCAGCAGCTTGCCGATAGTCGTCTTTCCGCAGCCGGACTCGCCGACAACGCCCAGGCTCTCCCCGCGTGCGAGCGTAAGGGAGACGTCGTCCACGGCGTGAATGAAACCGGTGGGTTTCCTGAACAGGTTCTTCGAGACAGGAAACCGCTTGATCAGTCCCTCAACCTCGATGATGGGGCCCGTTCCACCTGCCAGTTCAGGCATAGCCTGCGAGACCCGGTCGTCGTTCAGCATTAGCTCATACCGGCGGGCGGCGTTATTGTTTCGTCCAGAGGGTGCCAGCAGGCAGCCCAGTGATCGCCCCTGACAGCCCGTGGCGGAGGCTCCGTGCGGCAAACGTCGGTGGCGGCGGGACACCGAGGGTGAAACGGGCAGCCACCGGGAGGATCGACGAGGTTGGGAGGCTCACCTTCCAGCGCCGCCAAGGGCCGCCGCTCGCCACGGACGCTTGGAAACGAAGACATGAGCGCTGCCGTATAGGGATGAAGGGGCGCGGTCAGCACATCTGCGGTTGACCCCGATTCCACGATATGGCCAGCGTACATCACGGCCACGAGATCGGTGACCTCGGCCACCACGGCGATGTCGTGGCTGATGTATATGACGGCCATGTCGTTTTCCATCTGGATGCTCTTGAACTCCCTCAGGATGCGGTCCTGGACAATCACATCCAGGGCCGTTGTTGGCTCGTCCGCAATGATCACATCCGGTTCGCAGGACAGGGCCATGGCAATCACCGCCCGCTGCCGCATTCCCCCGCTGAATTCGTGGGGATACCTGTCCATCAATTGGGGATCGAGGCCAACCTTACGGAACAAGTCCGCGACCCTCTGCCTCGCCTTTGAGTCGGTCGTCTCCATGCCGTGAGCTTCGATGGCCTCGATGATCTGCTGGCCGACCCTGTACACCGGGTCAAGCACGTTCATTGCGGCCTGAAATACCATGGCTATCCGACGCCAGCGATATTTGCGAAGGTCCTCTTCCGAGAGGGACAGGATATCCTCGCCGCCCAACAACACCCGGCCGCCAGTCACGCGGGCGTTGTCTGGCAGCAGTCCCATCAGGCAGTTGGCGACCGACGATTTGCCGCACCCGGATTCGCCCACCAGGCCCAGCGACTGCCCCCGCGCCAGCTCGAAGCCCACACCCTGCACGGCCTTCACCTCTCCCTGCCTGATCTGATATGTGAGAGAGAGATCGGACACCTGCAGCACAGGCATCGAGGTCATGTTCCCGTTGGCGACGTTTGAATCAGTCATACCTGCGCCTCAGCCTGGGATTGACCACCTCGTCGAGGGCGCGACCCGCAAGATAGAAAGCGCTGCACAGGAATGTTATGGAGGCCCCGGCAGGCACGATCAGCCACCAGTACTTGGTTCCTCCCAGCAGGTAGCCCCCGGTGTTGGCTGTGTGAATCATGATTCCCCAGCTCATTCTCAGGTCCAGGAGCCCCAGGAATGAAAGCACCGCCTCTGCGAAGATAGCGCTGGTCACGGTGAACATCATGTAAAGCAGCGACAGGGGCAACAGGTGAGGGATGATGTGCACGGCAATTATGTGGAAGTGCCCGCCACCTGCAACCCGGGCTGCCTCGATGAACGGTTTGACCCTGATGGTCAGCGCCTGTGACTTCAGGATGATGGCCGTTCCGCCGAATCCTCCCAGCACGCCTATGATCAGGGCCAGGTAGAAAAGGTTCAGATTGAACAGGGCGCTGAGCACTATCAAGAGCGAGATGGCCGGCAGGGCGATAACCAGGTCAGCCAGCCTCATGAAAAAGGCATCGAGCAAACCGCCATAGTAGGCGGCAACCGCTCCCACGACGGTGGCAATGCCCACGGTGACCAGAGCGGCGGTCAAACCCAGAATGAACTCGGAACGGGTGCTGTAGAGCAGTTGGCTGAGTACGTCTCTCCCCAGGGGATCGGTGCCGAGAGGGTGTTTCCAGCTCGGCGGGGCAGGCTGTTCCGTCTGGCCGAAGGAGTATCCGGTCACGGGATCGTAGGTTTCAGAGTCCCAAATCGTTGCCATCAAGATAGGGTGGGAGATCGCCATCAGGGCAAACACAAAAATCGTGAATGCTGAGAGCACGCCCACCCGGCTCTCCATGAATATATTCCACCCTCTCCCGAACGAACGCGCCGCCAGCCGCAGGCGAACCAGCGCGAACGTAGCCCTGCCACGCATCTGGCCCCCCTGCTGGGAATCAGACGAATCCAGCGCGGGAGTGGGCGGGATCTGCTCGGGCGAATTCACTGGTACCGAATCCTGGGATCGAGATACACATACAGAACGTCTACGATCATGTGAGCCAGCAGCGACAGCAACCCGATGAAGAGCATTGCCCCCATGACCAGCGGCAGGTCCTCGCTGCGTACGGCCGACAGCAGGGTCATGCCGGTTCCGGGCCAAGAGAAGACGCCCTCAATGATGACGCTCCCATCAATAGCGAAAATCAAGCTGTAGACCAGGCTGGTTACCACCGGCAGCATGGCATTGCGGGCGGCGTGCCGGTCGCGAACCTGCCTCTCTGGCAGGCCCTTGGCCCGCGCCGCCATGACGTAGTCCTCCCGGATCGTTTCCAGCATGCTGTTTCGTGTCAGCAGCATAGTGCCAGCGAACGATATGAGGGTAAGTGTGGCCACCGGCAAGACCATGTGCTTGAGGATGTCCAGCGCAAGACCGCCGATGCCTGAAAAAGACCACACCAGCAGCGCGATCAGCCCTCCCGCCACAATGATGAGGAAAGGGACGGACGCAGGCACCCGACGGCCCAACCTCTTGAGCAGCAACATCACCAGGAACGCAAAAAATATGAAGGCAGCAGCACTGAGGAGCATGTTCCCGAAAACGTAGTTGGCGCTTACGTCGGTGCCCCGCCAGACCAGCGGGTCCAGGAATTTCCCCACAGGGAACCAGTCCAGCCGGAACGCAAATATCCAGATCATCATCAGGGCAAATGCCGGGGTGAACGCGGTGAAGAGGGTCGCGCCGGAGATCGTCGCGACATACTCGAACAAGCCGCCGCGCCGCCAGGCGATGGCCTTGCCCAGGAAAAAGCCGAGGTAGAAGGAGGCTGCAGTTGCCGTAAGGAACAGCACCAGCGTCCGTGGGATGCGTTCCGCCAGCACGTCCATGACCGGGCGGGGAAAGTGGCCGAACGATACGCCGAAGTTGCCGGTAAAGGTGTTCTTCAGGTGGATCAGGTACTGCTGCCAGAGCGGCTTGTCCAGGCCGAAAGCGGCCCTGATCTTTTCCTTCACGTCGGGAGGCAGGTCAGGGTTGAGCACGTAGAAGGACGCGTAGTCGCCGGGCTGCGCCTCCACGAGGAAAAAGGTCAGGGTAATGATGAGAAAGAGAGTCAACCCCATCTGCCCCACGCGCCGCACCAAGTAACCTGTCATCAGGGTTGACTCCGTGACTTAACGCTCTGTTGGCCGGATGTCAGTCCGTAGACGCTGTTCCCGTCCTTGATCCAGGTGCCTTTACGAGATTCTGGATCACTTACTTGAACTTGACCAGCGAGGGCATGCCCGCGGCGCTCTGAAGCCCGCCCCAGGTCTCCGTATATGGGAACTCAATGCGCTCACTCGCGTAAGTCTCGATGATGGGAGTGTCGAAAAGCACCACGTACGGCAAGTCATCGGCGAGGAAGGCCTGCATCTTGAAGACCTGTTGGCGTGCCGCCTCAAGGTCGGTCTCATGCAGCAACTGGTCGGCCAGCCGGTCGAATTCGGGGTTGCTGTACCCGCCGGGGTTGTAGCCTTCGAGCTGCGAGTGCTTGCTGTGGAAGAACGCCTCGAGGTAGTCGGGGAACGCGCTCAGGCCCCAGCCCAGGATCCACATGTCGAATTCCTGCTGGTCGAAAACCTTCTCGACTATGACGTTGAATCCCGTGAGATTGGCCCGCAGGGGAATTCCCACTTCGTTCAGCCACCTTTCGATCCAGATGGCGAAGGTTGAGCGCAGCGGGTCGTAACCAGGGCTGGGGGCCAGCACCTCCATCGCTGGCACGGGCTCGCCATTGGGCATCTTCAGCCCCTCTCCCTGCTGCTCGACAAACTGCCCGTCCTCACTGATCCGAGGCTCTGTCTCCCAGGTAAACCCGGCCCCCTTCAGGAGTTCCACGGCCTGAGAAATGCGCTCCGCCCGGCTCAATCCCTTCCCGATGAGGGGAACATCCGGGTTGTACCACGCGCCGTTTCCCTCCGGCACCGTGGTGTAAATCGGGATGGCAACGCCTTGCAGCACCGTGTCTACCAGGAATTCCTTGTCAATCAGCGTGGCGACCGCCTGCCGGAAAGCCTTGTCATCCAGGGGGGCCTTGCGGAAATTGAATCCCAAGTAGCGCATGCCGTCTGATGTGTTTTCCAGGGTGGTGAGCCCGGCTTCTCCGATCAGCTGCTCCTGCAGACCCTTGGAGAGACCAAGGGGATTCAGCATGAAGTCGATGTCCCCTTTCTTAAGGGCCAATACTGCGGCGTCCTGGCTCCCATAGATCGAGTAAATCGTACTCTCGGAATACGGCCCCTCAATGTACTCAAGAACGGCCTCCCCGCTGGGTTCTCCAAAGGCAGAGAATTCGTAGGCTCCCTCCTTGGAATTCTCATACGCTCCGTTGGCGTACTGGGCCACCGTGGCGCCGGCGAAGAAGTAATCGGGGTTGGCTGCTTTCTCGGCAAAGGCGCCCCGCTCCCACTTGTCGAACAGGAATCCACCCGCGCTGGGCTCACCGTCGGGCACGTGGGCGAACAGGGCCTTCTGCTGCTCTGTGAGTTCACCCGCCTGCTTCGACTCGTCGACCACCGGCTCCCAGTAGGCCTTGGGGAAGATGGGCATGAAAGCCAGGCCAAACTGCCATCGGGCAAGGCCAGGTTTCTGCTTGAAAAATATCTTCAGACTGTAGGGATCTATGACCTCGGCATGGTCGAAATACTCGGGGTCCACAATCGACGGCCAATTGCCCGTCAGCTCGAGCCCGCTCGCCGTGTGGGCAGTGAACGCAAAGTCCTCGGCCGTGACCTCGCTGCCGTCGCTCCACATGACTCCCTGCAGGAGTTCCACCTCGGTGATCCAGAAGGTTTCTCCACCGACAACCTCCTCCGCCAACGGTGTTGGGAAGTCGGCCGCCAGAGACGGTATCCAGTCGTATCGCTGGGCGGAGTATCCGTAGAGCGACGGCTTGCTCCCACCCAGGACATAGCCGTTCCAGACAGTCCCGTCTGGCCCCAGGAATGCCCAGTGGTTGGTGGTTGTCAGGTCCTCGGCGATGCCGATCCGGTAGACCTTTGCCCCACTGTCGCTGTCAGCATCGTCAGAGTCCTCGACCTGCGTCTCGGTCGAAACGGACGTCGGGGTTGGACCGGGGACAGGCGTTATCACCACCTCTTTGACCACTTCCCTGGTACAACCCAGCGTGACCAGCAAGGCGGCGACTATGCTGCAAACGAGGAGCCATTTCAATATATGCACTACCGGTCCCCACTTGATTCAAAAGTACCACTAAAAGTAGCAGGAATTAACGACGATTTACAACAATTGTCGGACCACTGGTTCGTCGATCCGTCGAAGCAGCGATTCGTGACGGATTGGGTTCACTTGGGATACGTTTGCGATGCACACATAGCCCCCCGCAGCCAGGGCAATCGCGTCTTAAATGCAGGAGGCCCGATAAGTCGTCTTTCCCGCGAAAGCGGGAATCCAAACCCCCGTCTACCCTCGCACCCGGACCCAATGGAGGCACTTCCACTCCCTCCCCCATATCCACCGACATTAGACCAATTTTGTGTGCTGACATAAGACGCGATTGCCCTGCCCCCACAGCTCCATTACGCGTAATAGCATGGGCCCCAATCGGCAGATGCCTCCAAACGTTGCATAGGAGGGCAAGGGACACAGTCAGCGTGAAGGGAATCGTGCGGCCAGAATGTCCTGCACCAGCCGGGCGGCCACCTGCACAGTCAGCTCCGAACTGTCGTAGGGCGGAGCGACCTCCACTATGTCGAAGGCGACGAGGTGGGACCTCTTCAGCAGGGCCAGCAGGCAGTCCCGCGATTCCTGGTAGAACAACCCGCCGGTTTCCGGTGTCCCGGTCCCGGGTGCCTGGCTGGGGTCAAGAACGTCCACGTCAAAGGTGATGTACAGGTTCTCGGCCGGTGGGATCAGCTCTGCCACAGCCTCCGGACCCAGCTCCCGGAAGCGGGAGTGGCTGATGACCAGGCTGCCGTCGCGGACCGCTTCTTCGTAGGGGATGCGCCGGGCAGAGCGAATACCCACCGACGTGATGTGGCCCACGAAGTCCAGCTCCCTGCAACGGCGAATGGGGCTGGCGTGGGTGTACAGGGCATCCTGCACATTGTGGGTGTAGTCGAGGTGAGCATCGAAGTGGACGATGTTCAAGGGCGCGAACCTGGACAGACCACGCACCACGGGGAAGGTGATGGCATGGTCGCCTCCGACTGCGACGGGCAGCGCCCCCCGCTCGACGACCTGCTCCACCGCGCGGGTGATTCGGTCAAAGTTGCCCACCACCTCCGACGGGACGATGGGGACATTGCCGCAGTCGGCCATGGTCACCCCCCGCAGCAGTTCGTCCCTGGCGTCAATGTCGAAGAAGCCGTCGGCTGCTCCCTGGGCTCCGTATGGGTCGGAGTACGAATACGCCCGGGGCGCATCGCGCAGGGCGTCCGGCCCGAAACGCGCCCCCGGACGGCCAAGGGTTCCCTGGTCAAAGGGTATCCCGATAAAGGCCACATCGGCCGCAAGGGTATCTATGTCGTCGCACAGAGGCGCGTTGAAGAACGATCGTGGGCTGGCGCGCAGGTTGGGCCACGGCTCCTGTGATTGTGGTCCGGGTGTGGGCGCTGCGGTCATCGGTATCCTCCGTTAGGGTATCCTGGGCAACGGCATCACAGCCGCGTTCAATGGCTACTGCGCCGTTGTGCCGCCATCGATCACCAGCTCCGCACCAGTCACGAAGGACGACTCGTCGGAGGCCAGGTAAACAATGCCATAGGCGATATCGTCGGCGTTGCCCAATCGCCCTATGGGGATGCGGTCCAGCGACCACTCACGGCGACCATCCTCGTGGGAGTATCCGGGATCCGTCAGCGGAGTCCAGCAGTAGCCCGGATGCACCGAGTTCACCCGGATGTTTTCCTTGGCGTACTGTATCGCAACGGATTTGGTGAACAGGCGGCTGGCGCCCTTGGCCGCGTGGTAGGCCGTGGAAGTCTCGCTGCCCACCAAGCCATAGATGGAGGATATGTTGATGATGGAGCCGCCGCCGGCCTTGCGCATCTCGGGAATAGCGAGCTTGGTGCCCAGGAACACGCCCTTGGCGTGCACGTCCATCTGCCCCTGCCAGTCCGCAACGGTGGTTTCCTCCACTGTCCGCCTGGCTCCGGTGCCAGCGTTGTTGACCAGCACGTCCAGCCTTCCGTAGCGGGCTACCGTCTCGGCGATGACTTCTTGCCAGCGTTGCTCGTCCGTGACGTCGTGCTCCAAGAAGAACACGTCCCCGCCGTTCTCGCGTATCTGGGCGGCGGTGGCTTCTCCCATATCGACCTTGATGTCCGTGAGAACGACCTTCGCTCCCTCATTTACGAACATGCGGGCGGCAGCGCCTCCAAATCCCATCAATTGGCCTTCGACCCCTGCGGCTGCTCCGGTAATAATGGCAACCTTGTTCTCCAATCGCATGACTCAACCTCAAATCTGAAAATTAGGCGTCGTAGGCTTGGCCGTACTTTTCGCTGTGGGCAAATTCCGAAATCGGCTTGCGTAGCTTTGTCTTAGCGGCAGCCTCCTCCGTCGGATATCCGAAGGCCACTACCGTCACCAGGTCTTTGTCCTCAGGAATGCCAAGCAGTTCTCTGACCTTGTCGTTCTCCTCGCCGCGAACCCCTGCGACGCAGCCTCCCACACCCTGCGACCAGGCCGCCAGCTCCATCTGCTGCAACGACCTGCCTGCGTCGAACTCGGGACGGCCCCCGCGGTCCATAACCACGGCCACCGCCAGTGGAGCGCCGCCGATAAACCCGCCCGACGACGCGATGCTGCCAATCTGGTCGAGTGTGTCCCGGTTCTGGATGATGACGAAGTTCCAAGGCTGGCGGTTGCGGGCGCTGGGCGACCAGCGGGCTGCCTGGAGCATTCTCCGGATCACTATGTTCGGCACGGGGTCAGGCCTGAAGTCCCGGACAGTCAGCCGAGACCTGATGCACTCGTAAATCTCCATTCACTTTCCTCCTGTCGAGCACGGTAAATTGTTGGTTGGATTATAGCCCTGCTTCGGCATTAGGCGGCAAGAAACCCGTAGAGTCCCGTGAAGCATCAGCGAGAACCAGCGCAAATCCCCACCACACAGCTCACCGCTCTCCCGAAACTACTGACAGAAGCCACTTGCCAAGCCTCATGACAACTCTCTACCATCGAATACAGCGAACCCGTTCCCTGTTAATCCAACGCCGCGACCAACGCGCCGAGTTAGCCAATGGTCGACCTCCTCCACGCCATCCCATAGCACTCCTCAAATTGCTGCGAATCCCCGGAATGTCAGGATTTGGCAGGAAATGGCAGTGATTTCCATACCCCTGACATCACCCCGCACCAACTCGCCGCTTTCCCCGCCATCGTCGCAGCGAACTCCAACGCCCATGACACCCGCATTGCCTACAGCCAACTGGCATCCACCGGGACCATTCATCTGGTTCCCCCTGCGGATGATGATCAGTGCAACGATCTGACAGCAATGACGGCTCGAACTCTGGTAACGGAACGCTGCCCATGACCGGGCCGCCAGTGACCACTGCAGCCACAAGGCGGCTATAATCGCCGCGTATTCAACACAACGGAGGAATGCCATGCCAAGAGTGGCCCTCGACTTGAACAACGCCGCAGACAGGGCGCAGGTGAAGGGGCAGTGGCGGGTCGCTCCCGGCCTCGTGCCCGGCGAGCCCAATGAGGGTCTCACCGCTCAACTGCTGGCCACACCGGCGCGGCTGGCCGACTACGACGACTCCGGTTGGGAAGTGTGCGACAACATTCGCCAGAGCCTGTCCGTCGGCTTTACCTTCGCTTGGTATCGCATCAAGGTGGAAATTCCCGATTCCGTCAAAAACCTGCCGGTGGCCGGCGCACGCCTCTGGTTCGAGACCAACGCCGACAATTACGGCGAGGTCTGGGTCAATGGTGAAATCGACCGAACCGCTGGGGCTATTGTCGGTCTTAACAACCCCCAGCGGATCGAGTTGGCCACCACCGCCGAGGCCGGCTCTAGCTACGTAATCGCCTGCCTGGTGGCCAACGGGCCGCTGGCGGAGCCGCGTGGCGGCATATTCCTCCGCTACGCCTACCTGTCCTTCGAGGTCACCGACAACTAACCCTCTGCGCCTGATGGAGGGAAATAAGGAGGCTGAATGGCCCAAAAGAAAGGCACGGCCCTGCTGATGGTCTACGTTAACGTGGACATCGAGCACGACGCCGAATTCAACCGCTGGTACAACGAGGAACACATTCCCGAGCGGCTCAGCGCCCCCGGCTTTCTGGACGGAGCCCGCTACGAGGCGCTCAAGGGCGGCCCGCGCTACCTGGCCGTGTATGAGCTGGAATCGGCCGAGGCGATGCAGTCCGACGAGTACCTGCGGATGAGCAACAACCCGACGCCCTGGACCCAGCGCATGGGGCCCGGCACGATCGGACGCGGCTACGTCCGAAATGTGTACTCCCAGATCTATCCCGAGGGCGGCGACGACCCGGATACGCTTGGCCGCGGGATGGCCCCGGCACTCCAGATTGGGCGGATGGACGTTCCCGCCGAGCTGGAGGCCAAGTACAACGAGTATTACGATAACGTCCGCACCCCGGGCAACCTGCAGATACCGGGCTGTACGTTCGTTCGCCGCTACCACGCCGTAGAGGGCGAGCCCAAATACCTGACCATGTACGAGTTCGAGCACGAGAAGGTGCCGGAGACCCTCGCATGGGAAAAGCAGCGTGGCCAGGACACGATGAACCAGTTTATTGGCGGGGCCTACGGCCACGCTCCCGGCTCACCGGGCGTCTATCGTCGGGTGTTCCCGCCGCGGGCCTTCTGACAGCACCAGCTCCCAGTATTCAACCCCGAGGAGTCGACCCATGTTCCTGATGCGGTTTACCGAGCGCGCCTATATGGACTACACGGAAGAAGACGTTCGCAACAGTCCCAACAACGCCGTGCGCCTCACATTCTCCAACAGCAACTTCGACCCCCAACGAGGCTCGCAGCTTTACAACATGTACCTCGACGAGTACGAATATTCTGAGGAGGTGGGGTTCGACGGCCTGATGCTCAACGAGCATCACAACACGCCCACCTGCCTTGGCGCCACCATGAACCTCGAGGCGGCCATATTGGCCCGAATAACCAAGAAGCCCAAGATCGTGCTGCTGGGCAACCCGCTGCCGATCTTCGACAACCCCATTCGCCTTGCCGAAGAACTGGCCGAGATCGACATGATCTCCGGCGGGCGCCTCGTATCCGGATTCGTTCGCGGAACAGGCGTGGAAAGCCTCGCCACCAACACCAACCCGCTGTTCAACCGTGAACGGTTCGAGGAAGCCCACGATCTGGTTATAAAGACCTGGACCGAGCCCGGACCCTGGCGCTGGGAGGGCAAGCACTACCACTTCCGCGTGGTCAATCCGTTCCAGGTGCCGATGCAGAAGCCGCATCCGCCCGTGTGGATCCCCGGCACTGGCAGTCCGGAAACCCTGGTCTGGTGCGCCGAGCATCGCTATCCCTACATCTTCCTCGAAACCGACATCCAGTCCACCCAGGATATGAAGGAAATATACGCCGAGAACGCCCGCCAGGTGGGCTACGAGCCGGGTCCCGAGCATCTCGGTTACCTCGTCCGCATCCACGTGCAGGACACCGACGAGAAGGCCCAGGAGGTAGGCAAGGGCTACATGACGGGGAACATCGGCGTCGGCCGCATCCCTCTGCCCCGCGACTACCAGTCGCCGGTGGGCTACGCCAGTGCCAGCCAGGACCCGCGCTACCTGCGCATACGGGAGCAGATCCGCTCCGATCCCTTCCGCGTCGGGGGCCTGGACACGGCGGCCTACGACTCGATCCTCGACTCGAAGCGCTGGATTATCGGCAGCCCGGAGACCGTCATAAAGCAGCTGCGGGAAGTGCTGTCAATAATGCGCCCCGGCATCCTGTCCATCTGGACCAACGACGGCACCATCAGCCACGAGGACACCATGCGCTGCCTGGAACTGATGGGCCAGGAGGTCCTGCCCGCCCTCCGCGAGATCGGCGAGGAACTGGAGCTCACCGATCCGTTCCAGAAGACTCCGTAACTCGACATAAACTACATAAACAGAGGCTAACTCCCAGTAAACATAATCTCGAGGCCCATGCCAACTAAAGGGAAGGCCTCTGTACTTGGCGAAGGAAGCATCGTCAGGCGATTTCCCTGGGAACTCCAGCAAAATGTGGAGCCCACACAGCAAAGGGGCCGGAACTGAACAGTTCCGGCCCCTTCAAATCTTGGCTTTGCGTGCCTTTAATAGCCGATCTCCTCCAAAATACGGCCGGGCGTCATCGGCAGGTCAGTCAAGCGTTTGCCGATGGCGCGCGATACTGCGTTGGCGATGGCTGCAAGGGGCGGCACCAGAGGAACCTCGCCCGTCCCGCGCACACCGTAGGGATGGCCGGGGTTCGGCACCTCTACCACGACCGTATCGATCATCGGCAAGTCGAGGCTGGTCGGCATCCGGTAGTCGAGGAAGCTGGAGTTCAGCATCCGGCCCTCGTCGTTCAGGAAATACTCCTCGTTCAGGGCCCATCCGATACCCTGAACCACGCCGCCTTGGATCTGTCCCTCAACGTAGCTGGGGTGGATCGCCCGGCCTGCATCCTGCAGTGCCGTGAAGCGCAGAATTGTCACCTTGCCGGTTTCGGGGTCGACCTCCACGTCCACGATGTGCAGCCCGAAGGCGTTGCCAACGCCGCCTGGGTTGACTGTGGCCCGTCCCACGATGGGGCCGCCGGTGCCGTTCAGCCGGGGAGCGAGGGCCTGGAAGGTGATGCTCAGCTCGGGGTCTTGCTTGTGAGACAGCACACCCTTGTTGTATTCAACGTCATCGGGCGAAACGTCCCAGATGCGGGCGGCCCGCTCGATCACCTGCCGCTTGATGTCTTGGGCGGCATCGTGACAGGCGGTGCCCATCTTGAAGGTCACGCCGCTGCCGCCGGCTCCCGAGCTGTAGCCGATGGAGTCGGTATCCACCACCGACGGCTTTATCGTCTCAACCGGAATACCCAGGACCTCGGCCACCTGCATGGCCATGGCTGCCCTTGACCCGCCGATGTCCGGAGAACCCTCAATCAGGCTGACTGTGCCATCCGGATTCACGCTGGCGACGGCGCTGGCAGGGCCCGAGCTGTTGAACCAGGCGCCCGCCGCGATTCCGCGTCCCCGATTGGGGCCCGTGAGTGGCTCGGACAGGTGCGGGTGTTCCTGCGCGGCCTGCAGCGTTTCCACGAACCCTATCTTGCGGAAGACTGGGCCCGTCGGCTGGCGGCTGCCCTCTTTTGCCGCATTTCTCATCCGGAACTCCACGGGATCCATGCCCAACTGCTCGCAGATCTCGTCGATGACCGATTCGGCGGCGAAGGCGGCCGTGGGCGACCCTGGCGCGCGGTAGGCCGCGGCCTTCTGGGTGTTGACCACCACGTCGACGCCCTCGATGAAGCTGTTGGCCACCTCGTAGGGAGCCAGCATGGTGCGGCAGCCCGACGGCACCGGCGAACCGGGGAACGCCCCAGCCTCGTAGACCAGGGTACAATCGGCCGCCACCAGCTTGCCCTCGCGGGTGGCGCCCAGCTTGACGCGGATGTGACTGGCCGAGGTGGGACCCGTGCCTTCGAACACTTCGGGACGGCTCATGGCGATCTTGACCGGCTGCCCGCACTTGCGGGAGAGGGCCGCGACGACCGGCTCCAGGTAGCAGCCACCCTGCCCCTTGCCTCCGAACCCGCCACCAATCTCCATGGGTATGATCTTGAGTCGCGACACACCAACACCGAGGATGGCCGCCGTGTGATCGCGAAGAGCGAAGTGGCCCTGGCTGCTGGCCCAGATGGTCACGCTGCCGTCAGTGCTCCATTGCGCCGTTGCAGAGTGGGGCTCGATATAGCCCTGGTGCACCGGCCGCGTGTGGAACTCGCGCTCCACGATGACATCCGACTCGGCGAAACCGGCCTCCGGGTCGCCCAGGCGGAACTCAAAGCGGTTGGATACGTTGCTGGGTTTGGCGTTGGCGTCGCCCCAGCCACCCTGTCGCATACCCGGGTTCGCCAGCGTAACTAACCGGTCGTGGAGAATGGGCGCGTCGTCGCGCATGGCGTCGTCGGCGTTGAGCACAGGAGGCAGGACTTCGTAGTCCACATCGAGGGCCGCAAGCGCTTCCTCCGCGGCTGCTGCCGAGGTCGCGGCCACAGCGGCGATGGCGTGACCAACGTACAGGGCCTTCTCGCGGGCCATCACGTTGCGGCTGTAAAAGCCGTAATTGACCGTCGATCCTTCCTCCTGGTCGGCGATCTCCGCCGATACGTCGGGCAGGTCAGCGGAAGTCACCACGGCCTTTACGCCCGGTATTGCCAGGGCACGGGAGGTATCGATGCTCCGAATGACGGCGTGGGCGTGAGGACTGCGCAAGATCTTGCCCACCAACCATCCTGGCGGATGAATGTCTGCGGCGTACCGGGCACGGCCGGTCACCTTGTCCGGCCCGTCGTGCCGAATGGGCCGGGAACCAATGACATCGAAGATCTCTTCAAGAGGAGCTGGGCTCGCCTGCTCAGTTGTCATAATCACCTCATGGACATGTTTTCAATTGTTTACATAATCTGAAACAGGGATGGATTAGTGTCGGAGGGCTTCCGGGCATTGGTTCCTGACACCCTCCTTCCGTTCACCTATGGGGGAAATTGCTATAACCCCGGCGGTCGGTGCTGTTTACCCGGAGCAGGTGCCCACCGTGGGTGGTGACGTAAAGCGTGTCCAGAGCCGGGCCGCCGAAGGCGCAGTTGGTTGGCCAGTCGAAAGGCACAGGGTGCGTCTCAATGATGCGTCCCGACGGAGCGAATATATGGATCAGGGGCCCCGGACCGGCCTGCCGCCAGCCGCCGGCAGCAACGATATTGCCGTCCACGTCCAGGCACATCCCGTCGAGCCCGCGGTGGACACCGCGAAAGTCCCGGCCAAACTCGTGCAGCACCAGCGGCTCGCCCAGGGAGTCGTCGGACTGCAGCGGATAGGCGCGCAGGTCACGGGTTCCCTGGTAGTCGCTCTGCACGACGTACAGTGTTCTCTCGTCCTGCGAGAACAGGAGGCCGTTGGGCGCCCAGGTGTCGAACGTCATCCGGTGCAGTGTCCAGCCACCCTCCGCACTGGGGTCAGGATCGAGGCGCAGCACCGAGGCATGGTCCAGCTCCCGTTCCTCTGGGGGAATCTGGCCCGCCGGATCGGTGAACCAGATACGGCCCTTGCGGTCGATGGCCAGGTCATTGGGACGGTTGTGCCGCTTGCCCTCCAGCAGGCTGGGCAGGGAAGTGGCCGTGCC
Source organism: Dehalococcoidia bacterium (assembly GCA_965215675.1). Taxonomy (GTDB): domain Bacteria; phylum Chloroflexota; class Dehalococcoidia; order Lucifugimonadales; family UBA3495; genus VXOI01. The sequence continues at coordinate 2,788,296 of OZ244112.1, forward strand.
GTCGGCGTTGAAGCGCAGGATGCGCCGCCCGCCGCCGGAACAGCCATAGAGGTTGCCTTGCGTGTCGAAGTTCAGTCCGTTGGTGCCTTCTGTGCCGGTGCGCCATTCGGTGCACTCGCCGGTATGGTGGTCGTAGCGCATGATCCGGCTGTTGGGTATGTCAGTAAACAGCAGGGCCTGACCGTCCCAGACCGGCCCCTCGGTAGTCCCACCATAAGGGCCCGCGACAAGTTCAAATTCCCAAGTCATCTCTTCCTCCCAAGAATTCTCTACATTTCGGAAAGGGTTAGGATGAGGACCCCTTGCCTGGTTTCTTGCCTGGTTAAGGAGCCAACAGACCTACGTAACGAACCGAGCGCCGACGGTGCCCATCCGAGAATAGGTGACCTTCACGGAATCGCCGGGCTTGAGTTCCGCCGGGGTGACCATTGAGCCGGAGATGATGGTCTCTCCAGCCCGCAGGTAGTCTCCGAACTCGGCAAGCTTGTTGACGAGCCACACCACGGGATTGATCGGGTTACCCATCACCTCGAATCCCGTTCCGGAGCCGTGCAGTTCGCCGTTGAACTCGACGGTAACACCCTCGTACTGCAGGTCCAGATCTTCCAGGGAGCGCAGTCGAGATCCCACCACGAGACCACCGTGCAGGGCGTTGTGGATAATGACGTCAGTAGCACTGATGCCCTTTCCCTGCACCTTCAAGTCCACCAACTCCAGCGACGGTAGAACGCCCAATGTCGCGGCCATCACGTCGACGGGTGTTACTCCGGGCCCCTGCAGGTCCTCGCCCATAACAAACGCGACCTCGGCCTCGATGTGGGGCGAGGCCAGATTGCCTATAGGCACGTCTGCGTTGTTCTCGTAGACGCATGTGCTAAGTATATGGCCGTAACAGGGCTCGTGGACCCCAAGGTGTTCCCGCGAGGCCTTGGTGGTCAAAGCGACCTTATGGCCCGATATGGCTTCAATGGGCTGCAGTTGTTGAAGGAAGTGGTATTGCGTATTGTAGGCGTCGCTCTCCGTGAACTCGGCGCCAATGGGAGATGCGGCCACTCCAGTGCGGAAGCTTCGCTGCACAGACTGCAGCGCGGTTACGGCGTGTCTTTCAAAGGGCGGTGGACTACCGTTAAACAGCAAATCGGCGGTTGTCTGTCTCATATCTATCTCGCGCTGTGGGAAAGGTTACCGTGGGCGTCTGCTCACCCGGACTTGGCGCCCATTTTACACTGCTGGAGGCGTGTATCGTGTCAGTATTTCGGGTTGCGCCGCTAAAGTATAATCAAGCTCAATCAAGTCAGGTGCAATTGGACCTTTGCATTTCGACACCAAGCGCATAACGCAATTGACGAGGCAGATCATGGCAGATAACGCTAGCGTCAACGGTTCCGGCAGCGGGGTAGACGTCAACAGCACCATCGGGGACATGCTCGACCGGCAGGTCGAACGCTTCTCAGACCGGGAAGCGCTCGTCCACAACGAGACTGGAGCACGGTACACCTACACAGAGTTCCGCAACGAGGTGGAGCGGGTCGCCCGCGGGTTGATGGCACTGGGCGTCCAACGCGGACATCACGTTGGCATCTGGGCCACCAACTACACCGAATGGGTTCTGACCCAGTTCGCCACCGCAAAAATCGGATCGGTGATGGTCAATGTCAACCCCGCCTACCGCACCCACGAGCTGGCCTATCTGTTGGAGCAGTCGGAGGCCAACGCTCTGATCCTCATCGGACGATTTCGCAACTCAGACTACGCGGCCATGCTCAACGAAGTGGTCCCGGATCTGAAAGACTCCAATCCGGGAGAGTTAAGCAACTCGCGGTTCCCCTACCTGCGAGACGTGGTTTACATCCCGCCGTTCGGAGACAGCGCAGGGGCGCCCACACCTGCCGGAATGTGGTCGTGGGCGGAAATGGTGGGGAGGCACACCGAGGTCTCACCGGAGCAATTAGCGGCGAGGCAGGCCGAATGCCAGCCCGACGACCCGGTAAACATTCAGTACACCTCCGGCACCACCGGCAACCCCAAGGGCGCCATGCTCACCCATCACAACCTGGTGTCCAACGCCGTTTTCGTCGGTGACTGCATTGAACTCACCGAGCATGACCGCCTGTGCATCCCGGTGCCTTTCTACCATTGCTTTGGCTGCGTCATGGGGAATCTGGGCTGCATCACCCACGGGTCGGCCATCATCATTCCCGCAGAGCACTTCGACCCGTTGAAGACACTGCAGGCGCTGGACCGCGAGCGTTGCACCGCCTTATACGGCGTCCCAACCATGTTCATCGCGCAGTTGGACCATCCGCAGTTCGACAGCTTCGACGTTTCGTCGCTCCGTACTGGCATCATGGCCGGGTCCCCCTGCCCAATCGAGGTGATGCGGCAGGTCATCGACCGGATGGGCGCGCACCAGATGACCATCGCCTACGGCCAGACCGAGCACTCTCCGGTCATCACCCAGACCCTCACCTCCGACTCCATCGAGCGCCGGGTGTCCACCGTCGGCAAGGTGCTGCCCGGAGTGGAGGCGCGGATAGTGGACCCGGAGACCAACCTGGAGGTCAACCCCGGCGTCCAGGGGGAACTGCAGGCCCGCAGCTCAATGGTAATGCGGAGCTACTACAACCTGCCCGACTCCACCACCGCCGCCATCGATGACGAGGGCTGGCTGCACACCGGCGATCTTGCCACCGTTGACGAGGACGGCTATTACAAGATCACCGGCCGCCTGAAGGACATGATCATTCGGGGCGGCGAGAACGTGTACCCTCGGGAGATCGAGGAGTTCCTCTACACCCACCCCAAGGTGTCAGACGTGCAGGTCATCGGGGTGCCCGACGAGCGCTTCGTCGAGGAGGTGATGGCCTGGGTGATGCTCAAGCCTGGCGAGACGGCGGACTCGGAGGAGATCCGTGAGTTCTGCCGCGGCAAGATCGCCCACTTCAAGATTCCCCGGTACGTGAAGGTCACCACGGAGTTCCCGATGACGGTCACTGGCAAAATCCAGAAGTTCCGGATGCGAGAGATGGCCATTGAGGAACTGGGCCTGGAGGTCGCCAGCCAGATCGAGACCGCGTAACCCACAGAGCTCCAGCCTGGCACAGAGAGGAGGACACGGGTATTTTCCGTGTCCTCCTCTCTGTGGCCCCGTCTTACACCTGGTTGTGCTCGCCTGCTAGTTGGTGCGGCCCACTACACCCTGGGCCAGCCAGTCCACACCCTGCAGGTATTCGTCGGTGGCGGTCTCGCCTTCGGCGATGCGCACGCCGCCGTCCTGGTCGTAGATCGGACCGGTGAAAGGCTGGATGCTGCCGTCGCGCAAGCCCTCTACGGTGTCGAGGACAAGCTGTTGGGTCTCGTCGTCAACTCCGCCGCCGAAGGGTGCCAGCTTGGCCCAGCCTGCTTCGATTCCAGCCAGCTTGACCGAGCTCTGGTAGAGGCCGGTACGGATCTCGTGGACGATCTGGGCCATGATCGGTCCCCAGTTCCAGGTTGCGCCGGTGATCCAGTAGTTGGGGGCGGCCGCGCTGGCGTCGTAGTGGAAACCAGTGACCCATACCCCGGCACGCTCGGCAGCCTCGATGACCGTCTTGGTGCAATCCTGCTGCAGCGAGAGGACGTCAACGCCGACGTCGGTCATAGTCTTGACGGCGGTCACCTGCTTGCCGGGGTCGCACCAGTCGCTGGTGAATACGACGGTGGTCTCGACATCGGGATTGACCGACTGTGCGCCGAGGTGGAAGGCGTTGATATTCAGCATGCTGGAAGGTATGGGGAAGGCAGCGATGAACCCCAGCTTGTTGCTGGTGGTGGCGGTGCCCGCAGCGCGGCCAGCGGCGTACTCCAACTGCCAGATGTTGGCGAAGAACGAGCCGTAGTTCTCGAAAATCTCGAGGTCGCCGAGGTGGAGGAACATTACCTCGGGGTGCTTGTCGATGATGGCCTTGATGGGATCGGAGTAGCCGAAACTTGTGGGGATGACGATGGTCGCACCCTGTTCAATCATCTGTTCGGCGACGGCCTGGACTTCGACGGTCTCCGGGATGTTCTCGGCGCGCAGGACCTCGACATCACCGAAGACCTGCTCGAGATAGTCTGCCCCTGAGGCGGCGGCCTGGTTCCAGCCAAGGTCCTGCTGGGAGCCGACAAAAATGATCCCGACTTTCAGCTTCTCGCCCTCGGCCAGAGGCTGGGCGGCGGCAGCGAACTCGCTGGTGGGGCGAAAGTCGCTGCCCGCACGGCCATCGTCGAAGACCTGGATGAAGAGGTCAGGGGACCCTCCGCCGAGCTGTTCCGTTGAGGGCAGCTCCAGAGAAGCTACAGCCGGAACGTCAGTGGGTACGGGAGCAGGGGAATCCGTAGGGGCCTCTACAACAACCGTCGGAGTTGCAGGCAAGGCGGTAGGGGTGTGACCCTCGCCGCAGGCCAGCATTGCAGCGACCACGACGGCAAGAGCTGCCGTCAGGACTGCGGTGTGGGGGAGGCGAAACTTGGAGAACAGACCTGACAGCAAAGCTCTCATTCCTCAATAAATCTAGTCAGCGGTTACTTCGGCGTACCACTCGGCGGTCTCCTGACCGGGCTCGGGCAAAACCTGACCGCCTTCCATTGCCCAGGACGCAGGGCCCTCTCCCAACCGGCCGCTGATCTGGTCCCGGGGCACGCCAGTATGCGTCACGAACGCGTTAATCAGGTCGCTCAGCAGCTTGTCCTTCACTTCCTGGGGGCGCCCAGCGCGGTTAAAGGCGTCGAGGTAAAAGCGGGTGGGAAATTCTGACGAACCATCAGGCTGCTCGTCAAACATGACGTGGACGAAATGGCGGGGAGCAAGGGTCGAGCCGCAGTGAATGTCGGTAACATCGACGGCGATCCTCTCGCGTTGCTCGAAGGGTACGGAACCCGTGGGGACCTTGAAACGATAGATAGGCATTGCTTCACTCCTGCTTCTTGGTGCTGGGCCTAGCTCTGGTGGGGGTTATAGCTGGCATCCGAGGCACCGACCACCAACTCGGCAGAGGTCTGGCCGGTAACTTCAATCCACATGTCCTGTACCGCTGTCATGAACTCCACCCGCTTTTCCTGGGAAAAACCGTCAGGAATGCGGCTCCTGACGGACGACGAGGAGGATATCTCGCCACCTCGGAATCCGAATCCGTGGGGAATTATCTCGTAATTAACCGAGATGTCATCAGAGGCGACACCCAATACGTTGCTTCCGATCTGGACCAAGCGCTCATTCAGGACCCGGCGTTGTTCCTCGGGAATTACCCCTTCCTGGATGGTGCAGTTGTAAGTGATCAACGCCTCTCCTCAGTGGCAGTATCGCAACATAAAATACCGTAGGCTCGGCGTGATTGCAACGGGCCCGGGCAGTGGGGTAACGAGCCGCCGGCAGCTTTGTACTTTTCGGTATTGCGATAATTTCCGTTGCTTATGGCCCGACTTGGTCCCGCCGGTCGTCGGCCCACACCGTGCCTTCGGTTACGCCGCGGTGGCGTATGGAGAGGGCCGCAATCCGGGTTCATATCAGAGCGGGACCCCTGAAATACTGTTACGTTCTGTGCATTATTGTGCAATTTTCCAGAAATCCGGGTGTCAGGGAGAGACCCTGACGTGGACACAATGCGCATCGAGGAAGAAGCGGGAACGTCAAACGCCCCAATGAAAATATCCAATTTCCCGCTCATTTCCGCTCATTTCCGCTCGCCAGCGGCCAGACCGCCAAGGCCGGGGGAGAGTCGCCTGGTGTTGATGTACATTGCAGGCATTGGCATCCAGTGCCCCCGAGGGCAGGTGGATGCGGTTTCCTGTGTGTACGTACAAATGTTCGCAAACCAAGGTTTAATGATAGCCGGTGATTGCCGGGTTGGCAAGTGGCGGGTGAATTTCAAAAGACCGTACCCAGGATTTCCCATCCCCGATCAGATCGAGGGCAGTAATTTCGCGGGAATAACTGTTGGGTGTCTCGCCACCTGCTGAAGTTAAGCGGCGGTTGTTGAGGGAGCCGAGGGGTTCGGCATCTCGCCGCCCTCAACAGACGGGCATGACCCGGAGCGTTGTTGGCAGTGGGCTAGCCGCCCGTCCGAGAAACAGGGGTGGTGAGCCGGTGGGGGTATGATGGGGCGGAGCATCAGACGAGCGGAGCGGTCAATGAGCAAGACCTACCTTCCCTACGATCCGGACCAGCAGTTGCTGCTGCCTGCGGCCCTGCAGGAGTGGCTGCCACCGGACCACCTGGCCTATTTCATCTCCGACGTCGTGGACCAGTTGGACCTCTCGGCCATCACCGCCCGCTACGAGGAGGAAAGGCGGGGCGGCCCTCCCTACCATCCACGGATGATGGTCAAGGTGCTGCTCTACGGCTACTGCAACGGCGTGGCATCGTCCCGTCGTATCGCCCGGCGTCTCCACGAGGACATCGCCTTCCGGGTGCTGGCGGCGAACAACACGCCGGACTTCCGCACCATCTCCGACTTCCGAAAGGACCATCTGGAGGCGTTGGGGGAATTGTTCCTGCAGGTGCTGGAGCTGTGCCAGCAGGCAGGACTGGTGAAGCTGGGGCACGTGGCCCTGGACGGCACCAAGGTGAGGGCCAATGCCTCAAAGCACAAGGCGATGAGCTACGGGCGGATGAGGGAGAGAGAGGAGCGGTTGCAGGCCGAGGTGGACGAGTTGCTCCGTCGGGCCGGAGAGGTGGACGAGGAGGAGGACCGCCGCTACGGGAGGGACAGGCGTGGGGATGAGTTGCCGGAGGAACTGGCCTTCCGGGAGAGCCGGTTGCGGAAGATAAGGGAGGCCAAGGCGGCGCTGGAGGCCGAGGCACAGGCGGAGCAGGCTGAGTCCGAGGGACGCAATCATCCCGGGGTGCCTGATGACAAGGCGCAGCGGAACTTCACCGACCCGGACTCCCGCATCATGCCCGGCCCGGGAGGGAGGGACTTTCAGCAGTCCTACAACTGCCAGGCGGTGGTGGACAGCGAGCATCAGGTGATCGTGGCGGCCTGTGCCACGAACCAGCCCTCGGACAAGGGTCAGGCCGTGAGCATGATTGAGGAGGCCATCCTGAACGTGGGCACAGTCCCAAAGGAAGTCTCCGCCGACGCCGGATACTACTCGGCCAAAGAGGTGGATGAACTCTGCGCCTTGGGAGTTGACCCGTTCGTCGCGCCGGAGAAAACCCGCCATGGCTGGGTGCCGCCACCCGCGCCCCGCGGCCGCATACCCAAGGGACTGTCAGCCAGGGACCGGATGCGCCGCAAGCTGCGGACGAAACGGGGCAGGGAACGTTACGCCCTTCGAATGGAGACGGTGGAGCCGGTGTTCGGCCAGATCAAGCAGGGCCGTGGCTTCCGGCAGTTCCTGCTGCGGGGTCTGGCGAAGGTGAACCGGGAGTGGCTGCTGATCTGCGCTGGCCACAACCTGCTGAAGCTGTTCCGGTACGGGGCCGGGATGTCCGGCAAGGTGAGGGGCAAAGGCGCCACCGGGAACAACAGGGAGACGTGCCGGGCCATGGCCAGTGGGATTTTCAAGCGACAATCCGCATGTGGCTAACCGCACCACGCAAGAACTTTTGCCGCAGGGTAATCCCGGCTGACCGACACCGCCAGTTGGTCAATCCTCAGACGGGCTGCTAGCCAGCGGATGGGCGAATCCCCGGTTTTGGCTGCCACGGCATCCACTTCAGAACAATCTCCGACTTGCCGTTCAAAATCCGAGACGCTTGGTCGCGAGGCACTGGCGTCTTGCGGGCTGATCGGTGATCAGCCGACCAGAATTCCGAACTCCGCAAACCCCTACTGCGCCATCTACCGAGTCCGCCTTTCAGGTGCAGGGATTCCAGAAATCGCCCGGCTACTACATCAGTCAATAGTCGGTTAAACCTTTCGAATTCGCTGTCCGGCATTTCATCGCACGCATCGCAACCGCAGGATGGAAACCAGTCAGTGGTCCACCTGCCGAACCGGACCCCCAGGCCAGGGAAATCGGTGAAAGCAATGGCGATCGGCGCACAGGAGTCCTGGAGTGGCGTCAACTCTAGTATTGGCCTGGACAACGAGACGCGGTCCAACTCGGCGTCTATGATCGTGCCTTCATCCCGGTTGACCTCATAATCCCTATGCAGTCGCGCCAAGGCCTCGAGGGTCCAGTCGTGCAACGGCCTGAATCGTTCCGGCTCTGTTACACGCGAATAGGCATCCTCAGGCGGCCCCTCGGTGCCCCAATTGAACCTTCCCACTGTAGTTTCCCCTGACTGTAGTTTCCCCCGAATGCTTCCGTTTCGCTTGTCACAATTCTACAGCCGACACCCAGAGAAGTTGAACTTTCAACCGCTCGCGTGTGTCGGATTCAGCTTTACCGCAGTTGCTGCCAGGCCATCGGGCGACAGCAGGACATCAAGATGCTCAAGGCTGTCTGAACCCTGTCGGGGAATATGGGCTGCCGCAGTGCCAGACGAGAGCGCAACACATCAAGGCCAAAGAGAGAGGAGTTGGAAGGGAGGGGTCCATCAGGTTCCATCAAGTACGAAGGATGGTTTTCAGACCCTCGGGCATGGCGCGGTCAGCGGCCCCTGTCCAGATGGCCAGTACGGCCAGTGTGAGGACGTAGGGCAGCATATCCAGAAGGAAGGGCGAGACCGGAGCGCCCAGCGCCTGGAGCTGCAATTGCAGGCCCACGGCCCCACCGAACAGGAAGGCCCCCACCATCCCCCGCATGGGCGACCACAGGCCGAATATGACGAGGGCCACGGCGATGAAACCGCGGCCGGCGGTCATGCCCTCCGACCAAGTGTGTGTCAGGGCCACCGATAACTGCGCCCCACCGAGACCAGCCAGGGCGCCGCCAAGAACGACAGCGGTGAACTGCAGAACAGCAGGGTTGCGCCCAGCGGCGAAGGCCACCGCCGCGTTCTCTCCGACGGCCCGCAGACTCAGCCCCCAGCGGGTGTATTGTAGGACAAACCAAATCAGTGGCCCGAGGCCATAAGCGATGTAGGCCAGGATGTCCTGCCGGAACAGAGCCTCGCCCAGCACCGGGATGTCGGCGAGACCCGGGATGGCGATGGGATTCAGGCCGTCGATGATGTTGGCTACGTAATCGCGGCCAACGTAAGCGGTTATTCCTCCGGCGAAGAGGGTCAGGGCCAGGCCGGTGGCCAGCTGGTTGGTGTCGCGGTAAATGATGAGGTAGGCGTGTATTGACGCGGCCAGTGCCCCAGCCGCCATACCAGCCAGGACGCCAATACCAGCAGACCCCGTCTCAACGGTGGCGAGGAAACCAAAACAGGCGCCGACAAGCAGGCAGCCTTCCATGCCCAGGTTGATGCGGCCGGCGCGCTCAGTGATCAACTCGCCATAAACGGCGTACAACACCGAGATGCCGGGGCCCACCGCCCCTGTAAGGGTGCCGCTTATGACCAGCCAGAAAGTGGTCACAGCGCCCGCCTCTCGACCTTCCGGAGACCCAGTACGAAGAACAGCGCCAGCCCAATGAGCACGAGTCCTGCCGCGGAGGGCAGACCGACAGTGAGCTGCAGCACGTCGCCCGCAACCAGGAAGACGGCGATCATGAAGCAGGCGCCAACGATGGCCACCGGGTTGTGTCCGGCTAGCCAGCTGGCAAGCAGTCCCAGGTAGCCTAGGTTATTGGAGATGCCGGGGCGAAGGTCGTGGTGAATGCCGGAAACCTCGACCATGCCCGCCAATCCTGCCAGGGCTCCTCCGGCGACCATCGCCGCGATCATGTACCGGTCTACCGCGATGCCGCGTCGCCGGGCCGCCTCGGGATTGCCGCCCACGGCGCGCATCTTGAACCCCCAGATTGTGCGGCTCAGGATTACATAAGTGACAACCAGGGCGATCAGCGGCGCCAATAATCCCCAGTGAAACCGCGTTCCGGCAATGGCCGGAAAGATGGCGGCCACATCGAAGGGGGTCGTATACGGGTAACCCAGGCCCTCCGGGTTTTTCCACGGGCCGAAAACGAACAGGTCCACAACCAGGATGGCGATGTAGTTGGCCAGGAGGGTGGATATGACCTCGTTGACGCCCCGCCAGTGCCTCAGCAGGGCCGCGGCAGCCGCCCAGAGTCCGCCGCCCGCGCATCCTGCGAGGGCCATTACGGGCAGCATCAGCCAGGTCTGACCCACGGGGAAGAAGAGGGCAACCCCGGTTGCCGTCAGAGCTCCGATGTACAGCTGCCCCTCGCCACCTACGTTGACCAGGCCCACGCGGGTGGGTATAGCCGTGGCCAAGGCCGCGAGGAGGAGGGGAATCATGGTCACCCCGACCTCGCTGAGGCCGAGGGAGCTGCCGAAGACCCCGTCGGCGGCCCTTATCAAAGCCTCCCCAGGGTCCCGGCCCGAGGCCAGCAGGAACGCGGCGAATACGACGAGGGCCAGCACGATGCCAAGCACCGGGCGGGGCGCCGACATCCAAGCCTGGACCAGTGCGGGATGCCTCAGGGACAGAGTGCCGGCGCGGATGTACGGAGGCAGGTTCATCCAGTCTCCGCAGCAAGGGCGTGGCCAGTCATCAGCAGACCGATCTCCTGCACTGACACCCCGGACGGAACGAACTCGCCGGCCACGCGACCGTGGTACATCACGATGAGGCGGTCGCTGAGGGCCAGCAGCTCATCCAGGTCTTCGGATACCAGCACGGTGGCGGCTCCGGCGTCGCGCCGTTCCAGCAGCAGGCGGCGCGTGGACTCGGCGCTCAGCACGTCGAGGCCCCGCGTCGGGTAATAGGCCAGGAAAACACGGGCGCCCTGCCCCAGCTCGCCAGCGAGCATCACCCGCTGGACGTTGCCACCGGAGAGATGCCGCACCTGGGCCGAGGAGTCAGCCATCTGCAGCGGGAATGCGGCGCGAACCTGCCCGGCTTCACCGGCGATGCTGGCGCGGTCCAGCCAGAACCCGCCGCCCCGCCCCCGCGACAGGCCGGACAGGAGCAGGTTCTCGTCGACCCGCATGCCGGCGATCATGGCGTCGGCGAGGGGGTCCTCCGAGATGACGGACACGCCGCTGGCAAGGGCGTAGGCAGGTGAATGTCCCGAGAGCGGCCGGCCGAAGAGCAGGATCTCCCCGCTTCGCACCGGCTCCAACCCTAGGAGAGCCTCACCCAGCACTCGCTGACCATTTCCCGCGACGCCGGCTACGCCGAGGATCTCGCCCTGGCACACGTGGAAGCTGACGCTGTCGAGCCTTCGACCGCCTGCATCACCGACTGTAGTTATGCCGCGGAATTCCAGGGCGGTTTCCCCAACTGCGCCGGAGCGAACGTTGACGTGGTGCTGTCCACTCGAGCCCGAACCGACCATGGCCGCGACCAGACTGGCGGCGTCAAACTCGTCCCTGGGAGCGTTGACCTCCACCTTGCCATGGCGCAGGACGGTGACGTTGTCGGCGACGGCCAGGGCCTCGCGGACCTTGTGGGTGATGAACAGTATGGAGTAGCCGTTTTCCCGGAGGGCTGAGAATACCCGGAACAACCCGTCGACCTCGTGGGGGGCAAGGACGCTGGTGGGCTCGTCGAATATCAGGAGCCGGGCCTCCGCGAGGAGCAGCTTGATCAGCTCCACCCGCTGGCGCTCACCCAGGGACAGGTCGTCGACTCGCCGACGAGGGTCGATTTCGAGGCCGTAGTCTTCAGCAAACTGCTCAATGCGTCGAACCAGCTCTCCGCGGCGGATGAGCCGTCCCTGGCCCGGTAAGAACAGCGCAACGTTCTCCGCAACAGAAAGCGCCGGGATCAGGGAGAAATCCTGGAAAACCATGCCGACACCCAGGTGCCGCCCGGCGGCCGGAGAGCCCAGGCGCACAGGACGACCATTGATGGATATCGTGCCCGAGTCGGGGGCGTGGTAGCCGTAGATGACCTTCATCAGCGTGCTTTTGCCGGAGCCGTTCTCGCCAAGCACAGCGTGAATCTCGCCCCGGCGCACCGACAGGTCGATGCTGTCGTTGGCAACGACACCGGGGAAGGACTTGGTGATGCCCCACAGTTCGAGTAGCGGCGGGACACCGTCCGCTGTGTCTGTAGGCTGGCTCATTGAGACCATCTTGTTCCAGCTATTCCTGCGGGGGCGGGGGCAGGGACAATCGATAGGGGCGCACAGGTGTGCGCCCCTATCTTGGCTACTACCAAGGTGTGTTGCGGCTACCCGGCGGCGATTGCCCGCACTTCGAGGGCCTTGCTGGGCAACGGATAGCTGGTCCAGGTGGCGCCTTCGTCGGTGGTGCGGAACACCTGGCCGTCGCGGGCGGCGCAGGCGATGTTCTCGGGCGCCTGCGGGTCCACGGAGACGGACATCATGGTGGAGTTGGCGGTTACCCCTTTGTCGACCCGCTCGAAGGTCTTGAACAGGTCGCGGCTGCGATAGAGCGCGCCGGTGTTGCTGCGGGCGGCGGCGCCGATGGAGACGTAGAGCATGTTCGGGTCATGAGGGGCGGCCTTCAGGTCGCGAGTGTAGGTAACCTCGGAGAAATGGCCGAAGTCCACGGGGACCCACTCAGAGCCGCGGTCGGGGCCGATGAACGGGCCCTGACGGGTGGTGATGAACACCACGTGAGGCAGCGCGGCGGCGCACTGGATGCCGTGCAGGTCCAGGGTGTCCTCGCTTGGGGCGAGGGTACCCGTGATCTCCTCCCAGGTGTCGCCGCCGTCGGAGCTGCGAATCACGCCGGCGACTTCCAGAGCAGCGTACATCTCGTCGGGGAAGTTGGGATCAGCGGTCAGCGCGATGACGCGGGTGGGGAAGGACATGGAGACTTCGTTAGAGCCCATGGTGACGGTGTTCAGGCGCTTCCACGATTGGCCGCTGTCGGTGCTTCGGAAGATCTCGCCGGGGGCGGTGCCGAGGTACATCACCGTTGGGTCGCCCGGGCGGAACAGGAAGCTCCACACCGGCGGGGCCACCCTGGGGTAGTCCATCCTCTCCCAGCTGTCCCCCCGGTTGAGGCTGCGATAGGGGCCGTTCTGGGTTCCGGCGAAGACCACCTCAGGGTTATCCGGGTGTATCGCAATTCCGCAAATGGACGGCGCCTCGGGGAGGCCGTTGGTCAGCTCTTCCCACTGTTCGGACCCCGGCGCCAGCCTGTACAAGCCGCTGGTCTCTGCTCCGGCGTAAATGTGTGTCATAGTCCATCACTCCCGCTGTGCGATTCGGGTGGGTTCTTTCTGGGTCAAGGGATACAGGTCAAACGAAAAACGGGTCAACCTGGAAAATGGTCAGTCGGAAACAACCTCTTCTAGCTCGAACCGGTAGTCCTCGATGACCGGATTGGAGAGAAGCTCCCGGCACATACGGTTCACCGATTCCTCGACTGACTGTTTGCCTTTGCCGTTGACCCGCAACTCCAGGTACTTGCCGATGCGGGCGTCCTGCGCGTCCCCGTGTCCCATACGCTTCAGGGCAGCCAGAACCGTCTGGCCCGCCGGGTCGCTGACGGCCGGCTTGAGAGTCACGAAGATTTTCGCGAGATAGGTCATTCCGGTTTAGCCGGTCCCCGGCATGCTGTTCTGGGAGCCGCGGCAGGAGACGGCGCCCTCCGGTCCAAGGCGGCCGACGTAGTGCTCGTAGAAACGATTGATGCGTTCTCCGTTGACACCTTGCATGACGTCCAGCACACCCCACGCGGAAAGCCCCACCTGTCCTGGCGCGAGATCGCCGGAGGGGCGTACCACCGTGAAGTGGTTTCTCCAGCCGTCCTCAAGGCCGTAGTACACCTCCTTGAGTGCGTCGACGTCGGTTTGGGCGGGAAGGTTGTAACTGACGACTATGTTGGAGTGTTCCAGATTGTGGACGATTGCTTCGTCGGCCACCGGATCGGTGAAGAACCCGCAGCGATTGGGAGTGCTCCAGTGATCACCGGAAGTGGGAGGCACAGTGTTGTAGGTAACAACGTCGTCACTGTCATCCCTGTTCAGGTCTACGTGATCCTTGGTGCGCATGACCTCCTGCTTCACTCCAACTCCATCGGCGTAAGCCGAGGCGGTGCCGTAGGTTATCTGGTCCGGCCCGCTGATGCTGTCGAGGATACTGGGTATTGAGAACCCGGCAATGACGAGGACAGCGATTATTATGGATGCAATAAGCAGCAGCTTGTTGGTGCCGCCCCGACTGGTGGTACGGGGAATATCAAGGTTGCGGGGCCGACGGTTTCGGCGATGTCTCGACTCGGGCAAAAGGGGTTTCTCCGTGCCTATCTTGGCGGATGGATCCGAGGGCGGCTACAGGTTCTGCCCTGTCAGCCTCACGTACGCCTCGCGATAGCGTTCGGTTGTGAGTGCCGTAACATTTTCCGGAAGCTCAGGAGCGGGCGGCTCGTGATCCCAGCCTTGGGCGTCGAGCCAGTCGCGCACGAACTGCTTGTCGAAGTTGGGCTGGGAGCGGCCTGGGTTGTAGCCCTCAGCGTCCCAGAACCGGCTCGAATCAGGCGTGAGCAGCTCGTCGATCAGGATCAATTCGCCGTCCAGGACGCCGAACTCCATCTTGGTGTCGGCAAGGATGATCCCCTGCTCGCGGGCAAAGTCGTCAGCGAAGCCGAACACCGCCTTGCTGGTCTCTTCCAGCCTGACGGCCATTTCGGCACCGACCATGTCGTTCACCTGTTGATGCGTCATGTTCTCGTCGTGGCCCTCTTCGGCCTTGGTCGTGGGCGTGAACAGCAACTCGGGGAACCGCTGACCCTCGACGAGGCCGGTCGGCATCTCCATTCCCTGCACCGTGCCACTGCGGCGGTATTCGGACCAAGCGGACCCGGTGATGTAGCCGCGAACGATGCACTCGATGTCGATGCGCTCGGCACGCTTGACAACCATGGCCTGCTGCGCCACCTCGGGCGGGATTGGGCTCGACAGGCCAGAGCCGTTGCCGCCGGACAGATAGCTGGCGGCTTCAGCGGAGTCGGCCAGGCAAATCAAGTGGTTGGGGACGATGTGGGCCGTCTTGTCGAACCAGAAGGAAGAGATGCGGTTCAGCACCAGCCCCTTGTCGGGTATTCCGGTGGGCAACACAACGTCGAATGCCGAGATGCGGTCCGTGGCCACCATGAGCAGGCGGCCTCCCCCGAGGTCGTAGGTGTCGCGGACTTTACCACGGTGCATTCGTCCGGGAATGGGAGTCTCGATGATCATTCGTGTCCTCTAACAGGAGTGAGAATGGATGAGTGATATCAGCCAAAGGTCTCGCGGTGATCAGTCGGCCGTCGCTGGCTCCGGAACCAGATTACCGGCAGGAACAGGGGGCAGCAGCCCAAGCCGGCGGAAGGTATCGTCTACGTATCGGGTGTAGTACCCATAGTCGAATAGCTCTTCCAACTCTTCCCGCGACAAATACGCTGCGACCGTGCTGTCGGATTTCAGGAGGTCCCGAAAATCGCGGCCTTCCTCCCAGCAACGGGAGGCATTGCCCTGCACAATCTTGTAGGCATCCTCACGAGACAGGCCCTTGTCCACCAACTCCAGCAGCGTTCGCTGGCTGAAAATCAGTCCCATGCTGCTTTCGATGTTGGCGTACATCCGGTCGGGGAACACCCGAAGGCCCTCAACGATGCGGGTGAATATGCTTAGGATGTAGTCGAGGGCGAGGCAGGAGTCGGGCAGGATGATGCGCTCCGCAGACGAATGGCTGATGTCGCGCTCTCCCCACAGGGCAACGTTTTCGAGGGCAGTAACGGAGTTGCCGCGGATGAGCCGGGCCAGCCCGCAGATGCGCTCGGCAAGCTCCGGATTGCGCTTGTGCGGCATGGAGGAAGAACCAGTCTGGCCGTGTCCGAAGGGCTCTTCAACCTCATGAATCTCGGTGCGCTGCAGACCCCGAATCTCCGTGGCGAACTTCTCCAGCGAGGCAGCAACGAGGGCCAACGTGGTGACGAAGTGGGCGTAGCGGTCGCGCTGGATGACCTGATTGGAGATACCCGCTACCTTGAGGCCCAGGCGCTGGCAGACGCGCTCTTCGACTGCAGGAGGCACGGTGGCGTGGGTGCCGACGGCGCCCGAGATCTTGCCGACCCGGACCGTCTCCACCGCGGCCTCAAGTCGTTCCCGCTGGCGGTTCATCTCGTCCCACCACAAGGCCAGCTTGAGACCCATGGTCATGGGCTCGGCGTGCACCCCGTGGGTGCGGCCCATCATCAGCGTGTCCTTGTGGAGCAGTGCCTGCTCAGCCAGCGCGGCGATGGCCTTGTCCACTTCCTCCATCAGCAGGCCGCCAGCCTCCACCAATTGCAGGTCAAGACCGGTGTCCAGCATATCGCTGGAAGTGAGGCCCAAGTGCAGCCAGCGTCCCTCGGGCCCGAGAGTGCCGGTGATGGAGGAGATGAAGGCGGTCACATCGTGACGAGTGGTCTGGAAGATCTCGTCCATCCGCTGAGGGTCGTACTCTGCGGCGCGAAGGCGGGCCATGTCCTCAGCGGGGATCACGCCCTCCTCGCACCATGCCTCACAAACGGCCAACTCGACGGCCAGCCATTTTTCATACTTGTAGTCGTCGGACCAGACCCGCTTCATGGCGGGACGGGAATATCGATCAATCACAGCTTTGGCCCCGTGCGATGAAGTGGTGGCGTCAGCGAGGCGCCGAACCGTTGAGGTGCAATTCCCGCACACTCAGCAACATCGGCAGGAAGTCGCTGAATGGCTTGTATTCGATGCCCTGCTCATCACAGAACCGGGCAAGGGTACGGTGGGCAAAAACCATATCCGCCTGAACCGACGCCTCCTGATCAGAAGCTCCGTCGCCGGCGAACAGCACGTAGTATCCCTGCTTTTGGAACTGCTCGACAATCAGCGCCTTCGAGTTGCCCTGCTTTTCGTCGCCAGGACGGACGTGGTTGTAGTGGTAAGAGATCTGACCTTGATTGAAGCTCGTGTTGACGGCATAGATGGGAACATCCCCGAAACCATCCCGCTCCAGCAGGGCTGAAATGTAGAAATCCAGACCCTGGCTGACCACCGCCAGTGGAATTCCGCTATTCCGGCAGAATGCGTGCAACTCGGCAAAATATGGCCGAAGGCTCGCGCGCTCCCGGACGTGATGCTGCATCACAGAACGGCCAGCCTGGATGTTCCTGAAAGTGATCTCCTGGTATTCCTTCAGGTTCAACTGGCCATCGCGAAACTGCTGCCTCACCTGGGTCCAGGTGGGGTCTCCGAAACGGTTGAGGAGCAGTTCAGCCACGTTCTGCACTGCGGCAGTGTCGTCGAAATCGGTAAGAATTGCCGGGGAGAGTTTACCGTTCGCGGAGTTCGCGCCGGTAGTCGTCATATGCTTGCCTGATTTCAGGGTGCTGCAGACCCAGGATTTGGGCGGCGAAAAAGGCGGCGTTGCGGGCACCCCAGGCACCCACGGCCATGGCCGCCACCGGGATGCCAGGAGGCATTTGCGCCGTGGACAGCAAGGCATCGATGCCTTTCAGTTCACTTGAGGCCAACGGAATGCCGATAACCGGCAGTGTGGACCAGGCCGCGAGTGCGCCACCAAGCGCTGCCGAACCGCCTGCAGCGGCGATGAGCACCTGTATGCCGCGATCCCGCGCCTGCTGCGCATATTCGGCCACTCGTTCCGGTGTGCGGTGAGCGGACATCACCCGAACTTCGTAATCTATACCCAATTGCTCCAGCGTCTTGACGGCCTCGCTCACCACCGGCTCGTCAGACGCACTTCCCATCACCACTCCTACCAGCGGCACGATAGCCTCCGGCTGCAACCCTCGGTCATGGCTGAATCTCCTCCCGGTTCACGTCTCTTGGGGTCTTATGGGTCTCTTTAGGCCTTCCAGGAACGATGGAGCGGCCCAAACGCCGCAGTCCATAATATCACCTGTCGGATGATACGGGGATACCTTTCTGCAGCATCGCGGAAAGCCGAACGCTAAACTTCCAGTTGCTCTCGGAAAGCATTCAGCAATGCCCGCTCCAGGGCGTCGCGGTCCTGCCGGATCTGCACGCCGTTTACCATCAGGGAGAGGCCCTCGTCGAGCATGACCAGCTCCACTACCACCTCCAGGTCCTCGCCTTCGTCCCAGGAAAGGGCCGTGGTGATGACGTCGGCCATGTCGTCCTCGCCTTCGAACAGGTCCTCGTTGTCCTGCGACTCCCATTCGACGGTGGTCTCCACTTCCCCCTTTCCGTCGAGAAGCACATCGTTCATCTCGGTGATGAGAACGGAAATCTGCAGGGATTCCTGCCTGGACTGCAGCTCCTCCCGCTCGGCTGCGACCTGCCGGTCGAGGGCTTCGAGACGCTCGAGGCGAGAGACGCGAGCCGCCGTCAGTTCTTTCTTTAGTTGCAAGAGCGATTCACGCCAGGGCATCTTTCATCTCCGAGCTTAACGATTCTGCGGAACTGCGCGATCTGCCGCGGGGCCTTGTCGACAGATAGGCGAGAACATCGACTTCGATGAAATTCCGGATTCCAAGCCGGGCGCGCACCCAAGCCAGGGCCTCCATCAGGTCGAGGTAACGGATGCCTATGGGCCCGCGATTCATGGTGTCGGGGTATGCGCCGATGCGCTTCAGCATGCGCTCTGCGTTGGAGTTCCAGACGCCGAGTAGGGCTGGATTACGCAGACAGAGTAGCCAGGAAACGAACTCCTTGCCCGCCCCTGGCAGCATGTATCCACCTTCAGGTGAGGCGCATTCGTCGAAGCGTCCTTCGAGCTTGATAGTATCATATAAAAGGAAATCGAGGCTGTCCCTCAGTTCATCGATGGCTGTGACGGAAAAGGCGATCGGCTCCCGCCCGCCGGAGGCCCGGTAGAGCCTCAGGGCGTTGTCGGCTGACAGGGACTCGGGAGCATCCTGCTCCAGCCAGCCTGCGAACTCGGCAGCCCGGCCCCAACGTCGCTTGCGATAAGCGGAGTCGGCTCCGGATGCAATGGCGGCGTCATACAGGGTGTGCAGCTCGTTCAGGCCGCTGGGGCCGGATTGGGAAGACGTCCGCTGGCTCACGCGTTCACCCTGGCACCCACGGCCGCAATGTCCGTGCGCCGGTGCGCGCCATGGAACGTGATGCCGGCCAACCGGGAGTAGGCACGCTCCCTCGCCTCAGGAAGCGAGTTGCCCTCCCCGACCACCGTCAGCACGCGACCTCCTGAAGTTACCGGTCCGCCGCCCGGCCCCTCAGCCACACCCGCACAGAACACCAGGGTGTCCCTGGCATCGAATTCGTCCAGCCCCTCGATGGCCTTGCCAGTTGCGAACCTGTCGGGGTAACCACCGGACGCCATGACCACGCCGACACAGCGCCGGTCGTCCCAGGCGACGGAATTCGGGTCCAGGCGCCCCTCGGCGCAGGCGAGCATGGCGGGCAGCGGGTCGGAGGCCAGCCGGGGCATCAGCACCTGGGTTTCAGGGTCGCCGAAACGGCAGTTGAACTCCAGGATCTTCGGCCCGTCGACGGTCAGCATCAGTCCGGCGTACAGCACCCCTCGGTAGGGCGTGCCGCGACTGGCCATTGCCTCAATTACCGGGCGCATGATGGTGCGTTCGACCTCCCCGGACAATTCCGGCGTCCAGAACTCGGGAGGAGAGTAGCTTCCCATCCCGCCGGTGTTGGGGCCCAGGTCGCCATCCTCGAGCCGCTTGTAGTCGCAGGCGGCAACGAGAGGCGACAGGCGTTCCCCGTCGCAAAACGCAAAGACGCTGACCTCGCGGCCCTCCAGCCTCTCTTCCAGCAGCACGGTGGCCCCGGCGTCGCCGAAGGCGCGGGCCGACATGCTGGCGCGTACAGCGTCGGCCGCCTGTGCCTCATCATCGCAGACCACCACGCCCTTGCCCGCAGCCAGACCGTCGGCCTTCACCACGCGAGGGCCGGGGTTGAGGCGCAGGTACTCCAGGGCCTCGGACTCGTCAGTGAACACGGCGAACTCGGGGCCGGGTGCGTTGGCCTCGCGTATTATCTGGCGGGCGAAGCTCTTGCTGGATTCGAGCTGTGCTGCAGCGCGTGTGGGCCCAAAGGCCGGGATGCCGAATTCGGAGAGGGCATCGACGAGTCCGTCCGCCAGCGGCGCCTCCGGGCCAACGACGACGAGGTCGGCACGGACATCTCGGGCGGCTTGTACCAGGGTATCAACGCTGCTGCCAACGCCGAGGTTGGCGGCAATTCTTGCAGTTCCGTAGTTTCCTGGCGCCACCCACAGCTTGGTCAGCGATGGACTGCGGGCGATGCGCCATGCCAACGCGTGTTCGCGGGCGCCGCCTCCCACGAGAAGTATTCTCACCGGTTAATACTCACTGTGACGCCTGCGAAGGGACGGGAGCCTCCCGGTGTCGCCACTGCGTCTACTCCCATTCGATGGTACCGGGAGGTTTGCTGGTGATGTCGTAGACCACGCGGTTGACCCCGGGAACCTCGTTAACAATTCGGCTGGAGATGCGGGCCAGAACCTCGTAAGGTAGGCGCACCCAGTCGGCGGTCATGGCGTCCTCGCTGGTAACGCATCGAATGGCGCAGACGTAGCCGTAGGTGCGGTAGTCGCCCTGCACACCGACGGTGCGGCTGTCGCTGAGCACGGCGAAGCTCTGCCAGACGCGGTCATACAGGTCGGCTCCCTTGATCTCGTCTATGACGATCCAGTCGCAGGCCCGCAGCATTTCCAGCTTTTCCAGGGTGACCTCACCGATGACGCGTATGGCGAGGCCCGGCCCCGGGAAGGGCTGGCGGTAGACCATGTCGGGCGGCAGACCGAGTTCGAGACCAACGTCGCGGACCTCGTCCTTGAACAGGTAGCGCAGCGGCTCCACAAGCTGGAGCTTCATGTTTTCCGGCAGCCCGCCCACGTTGTGGTGAGTCTTTATGCGAGCGGAGAGGGCCGACCCGGCCGGCGCGTTGGCCGGCGCCTCGCTCTCGATCACGTCGGGATAGAGGGTGCCTTGGGCGAGGAACTCAACCTCACCAAGGCCGGTTGCCGCTTCCTCAAATACGCGGATGAATTCTTCGCCTATGACCTTTCGCTTGGTCTCGGGATCGGTTACTCCCGCCAGCCGGGTAACGAAGCGCTCAGAGGCGTCGACGTAGGACAGGTTGAGTCCCATCCCGCGTCGGAAGGTGGCCTGGACGCGCTCGGCTTCCTCCAGTCGCAGCAGGCCGTTGTTGACGAAGATGCAGGTGAGCTGGTCGCCGATGGCCCGGTGGAGCAGGGCCGCGGTAACTGCGGAGTCAACGCCGCCGGAGAGTGCGCAGATGACGCTGCCGTCGCCGACCTGCTCACGGATCCGGGCGATGGCGTCGGAGGCCACGTTGCCGGGAGTCCAGGAACCCTCACAGCCGCAGATGCGGAACAGGAAGTTCTCCAAGATCTCGGTACCGAGGGGCGTGTGGTTGACCTCGGGATGGAACTGCAGCCCAAACATGTCCCGCCCGTTGCCGATGGCTGCAACCGGCGAGTTTTCGGTGAAGGCCAAGCTGGAGAAACCGGCAGGCAGCATCTCTACCCGGTCTCCGTGGCTCATCCAGACCTGGAACGACGGCGGCAGTTCGTGGAACAGCGGTGGTCTCCCACCCGGCAGGCCCCAGCCCGCCGAAGGGCTGTCCTGGTGCAGGGTCGCGTGGCCGAACTCCTGCTTGGTGCCCCGCGTCACCGTGCCTCCCAGCTGGTGCACCAGCGCCTGCATCCCGTAGCAGATGCCCAGGACAGGCAGTTTCCGCTCGAAGACCCAATCGGGGATCAGGGGCGCGCCATCCTCGTAAACGCTGGCCGGACCGCCGGACAGGATGATGCCCCTGGGGTTGAATCGCTCCACCTTTTCCCAAGTGTCCGACGGGTTGGCGATTTCCGAGTAGACCTTCAGTTCCCGGACGCGGCGGGCGATGAGATGGCTGTACTGGGAGCCGAAGTCGATGACGGCGATGCCTTCGTTGACCTGCCTGCTGGAGCCGGGCGCCTCCGCCTCAATCCCCTGGGCAATCTCGAGGTACGCGGAAACCTCCAGGTCATCGCTGGCGGCAACCCTTCGTCCCAACGGCAGCTTGGATGTAGTCGTAGCGGGCCTCCTTCGGCGGGAAGAGTTCACCGTGGGAACACAGGCTCCGCAAACATTCTACACCGCACCAACCAGCCTGTAAGCAGGGGGCTATTATACCCGGAATCGGGGCGCGCCTACCATATGTTGTGGGCGTTGGGCCCGAAAACACTACTCAACCTAACCGATGATTGGATTTTCCAGCGATTGACACCGCCGGGCGCCGTGGCTACATTGCCTCATCATCGGGGGATACGTATGAGATCGGCACTCCTCCTGGTTTTGGTGATTGCCATTCTGCTCACGGTCGCCTGCACCGGTGAGCAGGCAGAGCCGCCGACGGGTGTGCCTGCGACCGTCCCCTCCGACGCGACAGCAGTGGTGGAACCATCCTCGACCGCCACCGCGACGCTGGACCCCACGGCCTCAGTCCCAGCCGCCTCATCTACACCAACCCTTGAACCGAGTGCCGAACCGGCTCCGACGTCCACCCCAACACCAACCCCTACGTCAACGCCCGTGGCATCTCCCGCCACGACCTCCGAGCCAACGAAAACAGTTGCACCCACCCCGACCCCAACGGTAACTCCGACCACACCGCCTACGCCTACTCCCACGCCGACGGCGAGTCCCACGCCGGTCGCGACCATGCCTCCTACCCCGACTCCCAACCCCACAGCGACACAGGCGCCTACACCTACGCCAACGCTCGCGCCGCAACCCGCCACGGCAATCATCTCCACCACGGACCAGGGCGACAGGACCAGCATAGCCCGTTTTGTGTCCTACGAGGACAATGTGCTGTCCTTCGAGAGGGCCGGCGAAATCCTGACTGTGGAATATGCCATCGGTTGGCGCCGCTTTCCCATGGCCCAGGCGGTGGGCAACAACGTGCGCCGCATAAGCCCGGAGCAGCTACCCCGGGGAGGGTTCGTAAAGATCTACTCCACAGTCTCCGGCAGCGAGGAGGTCCTGCTTGGTCTGCTTGTCGAGGGAACCGTTATGGCCGCCTACACGCCCACGCCGGCGCCGACTCCCACACCAACCATCCCACCGCGCCCTCCCAGGCCGGCACCAACTCCGATCACTGTGCTGGCCTCGGTGGCGGGATATTCCCCGCTACTGGCCCAGGCCATGTCAAGCTTGCCGGCGGAGCATGACTTAGTGAGGGACGGAATCAGCTCCGAAGAGCGGCGGATACTGGACTGGGCCGACTCGCGGCTGTTTGGCAACTCAGCGTTCTTGGAGAGCGAATTCAGTCCGGACTCGTGGCCGTCCGACGTCAGAATCGCCATGGTGCAGTCCATCCCGCTCCTGATGCTGGAGATCGACATCCAAAAAAGAGCCGACAGGCAACACGTGGTCAGTTGGGGTGTGGACAGCCTGGACCGGGTGCTGGACGACCTGGGCATCTATCCGGGGATGTGCGTTTACTGCTACGGAAAGTCGGGGTACGAGAGCATCGATGATGAAATCGGCGACAACTATGTCCCGATAATTCGCAGTCAAGGTCACGTTCACAGGGAGATGCTGAAGACCTTCGCCTACCTGGCCAAGGCTGATGGACAGGGGATACTGGTCAGGAGCCTGCTGGAGAACGGTCCCGACGACTTCGAACTGCTCTACAAGCGCAGGCTGGACAACTATCCCGTCACCATCGGGGTTGGGTCCTTTGCCTACGAGAACGTGTCGTTCATGTCGCAGATACGGCTGCCGGAGGGGAGGCTGGTGTCGCTCCCGACCATGGCGTTCGGGATGGTGGGGGACGCCGGGACGGAGCGGGAGGCGGTGGAGCGGGTATTCGACCACGTGCGGAAGAACCTAATTCACGATACGGGAGACCATGACGATGCCGCAAACCTTTTCCGGCCGTACACGGTCACGCCCTACTCTCCCGAGCTGGGCTGGATTCTGTACGTGGGGGAGGCGGGCAGCCCGTCCTCCGCCGCCCTGCTGACCGGGGCGTTCCGGGCCGTAGGGCTCAAGGCAGAGCAGTTTCGGACGCCCCGGACGA
This sequence comes from Dehalococcoidia bacterium, assembly GCA_965215675.1. Taxonomy (GTDB): domain Bacteria; phylum Chloroflexota; class Dehalococcoidia; order Lucifugimonadales; family UBA3495; genus VXOI01. The sequence continues at coordinate 2,812,274 of OZ244112.1, forward strand.
TAATAAACGCCGGCTCCGTCGAGGTGGACGGGGAGACGTACTACTACGACGGGAATGACCCATTTGGCAGGAACCTGAAGAAAGGGCCGATCTGCACGTACTTCCGGACCTTTGAGCAAGTAGAGAACCAGGAGTACGACCGAGAATGCGACAAGTGACGCAGGTCCTCGGTGGCGCGGCACCGGATTCCTGCATTTGTGGGAATCACTGCAGGGTGCGGGAGTGATTGGGAAAGGAACAAGACGAGGCCGCACTCGGTCATGATGCCGACGTCGGCGTGGATCTTGCGGGCGTAGTTGTAAAGGGTGCCCCAAGGTAGCGGCGCGTCGCGGCGATTGACCTGTCGGCTATCGGGATGAAGGGAGAAATGCCTGCCGAGTTGGGGCAATTAGTTCAACTTATTTTTCTGGACCTAACGGATAACCGTTTGACCGGAAATGTACCGACGGAACTCGGCGGTTTTCATGCCTTGAGAGTTTTGGTCTAGGCGGGAAATTCGTTGCACGGCTGTATTCCCGCTCCTCTCAATGGACAAATTCTCGATGGCAATAGTTATAGTGATCCAGAACTCTTTCTCCGCATCAGGGGCCTGCCCCTCTACTAACGCTAGAATGTAGCCTAGGTGCTACCATTGCTCCTCGCACTTTACGCCCAGACTAGCCAGGCAGGTCAACCGAGATCGCCAACGCCCACCCCTCAGTTGACCACCCCACACGCGCGTGATAGCTTGACCGTCGAGACAACTCCACCTGCGAGCTGAGAATGAGCGCACAGCGGGCCACCACGGACACCGCAACATCCATGCCCTGGGACACCACCATCGGGCAGGTCCTTGACCGCATCACCAACGCCGACCCCGACAAGACCTTCGTCGAGATCGGCGGCGAGTCCTACTCCTACGCCGACATCCGCAACGGTGTGCTGCGGACGGCGGCGATGTTCCGGGAAATGGGCGTCAAGCATGGCGACCGGGTCGGCCTGTTCATGCCCAACGCCATCGAGTACCTGTACTGCTGGTTCGGACTGTCGGAGCTGGGCGCCATCAGCGTGCCCATCAACACCGCCTACCGCCGCGACGAGACCGCCTACATCTTTAACAACGCCGAGGCCGTGGCGCTGGTCACCGACCCGTCGCTGGCCGACGTCGCCGGAGCCGCCGCTGACCTGGCCCCCTGCATCCGCCATCGCATCCTCCGAGGCGACGAACCGGTCGGCGACGGCTGGACCTCCTTCCGCGAAGCCTTCGACCGCTCCGAGCCACTGGCCGACCGGCCCGACGTGTCTCCCGACGACGTCTCGATGCTGGTCTACACCTCCGGCACCACCGGCAACCCCAAGGGCGTGATGGTCACCCACCGGATGTACGCCGCCGCCGGACAGGGTTTCAAGTACTGGACCCAGGCCACCTCCGATGACCGGTTCTTCACCTGCCTGCCCTTCTACCACGCCAACATCCAGTACTACTCGACCATGGGCGCGCTGGTCACAGGCGCCACGCTGGTCATCGTCGACCGCTTCAGCGCCTCAAGGTTCTGGGGCCAGGTACGCGAGGCCCGGGCCACCGTGGTCAACTTCATCGGCATGATGATGCCGGTTCTGGCCAAGAACCCGGAGCAGCCCGACGACGCCGACAACACAGTGCGGCTCTTCTACGGATCTCCCTCTTTCTCGCCAGAGTTCTTGGCCGAGTTCGAGGAGCGGTTCGCAACCGACATAATCGTCGGGTTCGGGATGACAGAGACCTGCTACGGCACCATTGAGGCCATCCGCGAGGACCGGCGTTCCGGCTCATCGGGCCGACCGCGCCAGCACCCCGACCCGCGCTTCGAGAACACCGCCCGCATCGCCGACGCCGAGACCGGCGCGCACGTCGGCCCGAACACCGTCGGGGAGATCACCATCAAGAACCTGGCGGTGATGCCCGGATACTGGCGCAACGACGAGCAGAACCGCGAGACCCTGCGCGACGGCTGGCTCTACACCGGCGACCTCGGCTGGCTGGACGACGACGGTTTCCTGTACTTCGTCGACCGCAAGAAGGACATCATCCGCCGCCGCGGGGAGAACATCTCCTCACAGGAAGTAGAGAATGTGATCAAGGCCAACCCCAACGTCCTGGACGCCGCCGTCGTCGCCGTGCCCTCCGAGTTGGGCGAGGACGAGGTGAAGGCCTACGTGACGCCTCGAGAAGGGGCAACCGTCAACCCCGAGGAAGTGGTCTACTGGTGCGCGGAGCATCTGGCCTACTTCAAGGTGCCACGCTACTGGGAGGTGCGCGACGAGCTCCCCCGCACTCCGAGCCTGCGAGTGCGCAAGGACGTGCTTCGCCAGGAGCGCGAGGACCTGATCGAAGGGTGCTACGATCGGGAGGCCGCCGGCATCCGCCTGCGCTAGCGCCAAGGCGTCCCCATAATTGTCCCAGCTATTCCCTCTCCGAATGGGGGAGGGGGCACCTCGCAACGGAGGTCTGGAAATGCCTGAGCCGAAATACTGGCTGTTCAAGTCGGAGCCCTCTGCCTACTCCTTCCACGACCTGCTGAACGAGGAGAACAGCACGGCAGAGTGGGACGGCGTGCGTAACTATCAGGCCCGCAACTTCATGCGCGACGATATGAAGGTGGGCGACCGCGTCCTGTTCTACCACAGCAGCGCCAAGCCCACCGCCGTCGTCGGCACAGCCCGCATCGTCAAAGAGGCCTACCCCGACGCCACGGCCTGGGACCCCAACGACAAGCACTACGACCCCAAGAGCAGTCCCGGCGAAACCGTCTGGTCAGTGGTGGAGATCCAGGCGGAAGCCCCACTGTCCAAGCCTGTGACGCTGGGCGACGTGAAGGCGAACCCCAAGCTGAAGGATATGCTGCTCATCCGCAAGGGGCAGCGCCTGTCCATCCAGCCGGTGACCAGAGAGGAATACGACGAAATTATTACGATGGGCAACGGCTAGCCCACCCGATAGGCTGAATAAGTAATGCCCAGCTACCAGTACGAAACACTGATCGTTGAACAGACCGGCAAGGTTCTGACCATCACCCTGAACCGCCCGGAGAGTCTGAACGCGGTCAACGAGGTGATGCACCACGAGATCGAGGACGCCTTCTACCAGGTGGGGCGCGACCCGGACGTCAGCGCGGTGGTGCTCACCGGCGCGGGCCGCGGCTTCTGCTCCGGCGGCGACGTCCGGGCCATGGACGAACGCGGCGGGGCCATCGCCCTGCAGGACCGCCCCATCGGCGCCATATCGCCCAGCGGACGCCGCATCGTCCAGAACATACTCTGGGTGGAGCAGCCGGTCATCTGTGCCCTGAACGGCGTGGCGGCAGGCCTGGGCGCGACCCTAGCGTTGTTCTGCGACATCATATACGCCTCCGACCAAGCCCGCATCGGCGACACCCACGTCCGGGCCGGGCTGGTTGCGGGCGACGGCGGCGCGGTAATCTGGCCGCTGCTGGTCGGCGTTGCCAAGGCCAAGGAACTGCTGATGACCGGCGACATAATCAACGCCGCCGAGGCCGAGCGCATCGGACTGGTCAACCGCGTGGTGCCCCACGACGACCTGATGGACACCGTGATGGAGTTGGCGCAGCGTCTGGCCAACGGCCCAGCCCTCGCTATACGCGGCACCAAGCATGCCATCAACAAGAAGGTCTGGAACGACCTGAATCAGGCCCTCGACCTCGGCCTGTCGCTGGAGGCCCGCAGCGCGCGGCATCCCGACCACGCCGAGGCTGCCCGCGCCTTCGTCGAGAAGCGCGCTCCCCAATACAAAGGCACCATCTAGCACCAGCCGGATTCAGGGGCGGAAATCATGCCCAACAGCGACACCAGCGCGGCCCTCAGCTTCCACGACGCCACCAAGCTCAATTACATCAGCCTGTCCACAAAGCCGCCCCTCTATAAATCGTATCCCGGCCTGCCGACCGTCGCCCTGCCGGCGGAGATGCCATCGCCCGAGGCGCCCACGCTGCCAGCAGTCGGCGGCGTGATGTCCGAATCGCCGGATCCGCTGGATCTTGCCGCCGTTGCCCAGCTGCTTCACTACTCCGCTGGGCTGATACGGCGCAGCACCCTGCGGACTGCTGGCGAGGTACACTATCGAGCCGCCGCCTCCGCCGGCGCGCTGTACCCCATCGAGCTTTACGTGGTCTGTGGCGACCTGCCCGGCCTGGCTGCTGGCCTCTACCACTACTCCCCCTCCGGCAACTCGCTCTCCCTGCTGCGTTCCGGCAACTTCCGGGGCAACCTGGCCGCCGCAACCGCCGGTCATCCCAGCGTCGCCGACGCGCCGGCCACCATCGTCTGCAGCAGCGTGTTCTGGCGCAGCGCCTGGAAGTACCGCGAACGGGGCTACCGTTACTGCTATTGGGACAACGGGACCATCCTCGCCAACATGACCGCCACGGCCAATGCCCTGGGCCTGTCAGCCGAGATCGTCGCCGGGTTCGTGGACTCGGAAGTTGATGCCCTGCTGGGCCTTGAATCGTCCAGCGAAGCCACGTTCTGCCTCGTCCCCATCGGCAACGGCAGTCCTACACCGCCCGCAGTCAGCCCCCTCGATGCAGTCGACGCCGGAGTGCTGGGAGTCGAGCGGCGTACCGAGTACCCAGAGACCAGCACCTTGCACGCTGGATCAGTCCTCGCCAACACCTCTGATGTTGCCAGATGGCAAAATTCTGCCCACGTTAGGAAGGACAGCGCAAACGCCAAGGAAGGGCCGGATTCAGCACTCCTCGGTGCCACCATCGCCCACAGGGGATCGACGCGCCGCTTCGCCCGCGAGGCCATGCCCACAGGGCGGCTGGAAGCGCTGCTGGCCGCGTGCACATCGCCCGTCCCGGCAGACTACGGTGGCGGACTTATCGACACCTACCTGATCGTCAACGCCGCCGAGGGAATCAGCCCCGGAACGTATTTCTACTCGCCCGAAGAGGGGCAGTTGCAGTTGCTGGCGGAGGGCGAGTTCCGGGAGGAGGCGGGGCACCTGTGCTTCGAGCAGGCTCTGGGTGCGGACGCCAGCGCGGTGGCGTATTTCATGGCCGACCTGGACAGCATTCTGTCGCGATTCGGCAACAGGGGATACCGCATCGCCCAGCTGGAGGCGGGGATCATGGGCGGACGGATGTACCTGGCCACCCACTCCATGGGGCTGGGTGCCACCGGAATGACGTTTTACGACGAAGCCGTGACCGCGTTCTTCTCTCCCCACGCGGCGGGCAAGAGCCTGATGTTCCTGGTGGGGCTTGGCATAACGCACGAGCGCAACCAGGTGCATCCCTTCCGCTCCCGCATCGGCATCCTGAAGGACTCCCTCGCTCGCGGGGCAGGAGCGCAGGGCAGGGACGTCCCAGACTGGCTCTACGCTTAAGAAATAGGGTTAGATTAGCGGCCCTCACGCTGTAGGGGCGGGTTTGAAACCCGCCCCTACCGTATTCCAAGAATTTCTCCCTCGATTGGACCACGCATTCCCTGTCGATGCTGTTTGGGCAGTTCAGGGTTGACCGGAGAGTTAGCGGCTGAAAACCGTGACTCTCCTCGTCCGCCACACTCCCCCTCACTCGCAGGCTACCCGATGGCCCGCCGGCGGATGTGCTGCAGCGCCATCTGCATATGCCACTCCATCGCGCCCAGGCCGACCACCCGCACGCCCACGTCGAAGTAGCGACGGGCCGAATCGGCCATCGCGTCGAAGTCCGGCGAGTCGAGACCCATGTTGTACATGATGGCCGCGCCGTGCTTTTCGCCGGTCTTCACCGCGTTCTCCAGCAGCCGCATCACCTTGGGGTCGTCGTACTTGAAGGGCACGCCAAGAATCTTGGTGATGTCCCCGGCCGCCAGCCAGACCAGTCTTATGCCGTCTATGGCCAGGATCTCGTCGAGGTCGCGCAGACCGCCCTCGCTCTCGACCGTGGGCACCACCAGCGTCCCCTCGCGGGTCTTGGCGTTGAACTCCGGAAACTCCTCAGCGGTGTTGAAGCGGCGCAGGTGGATGAGCCGGTGCCAGTCATCGCGCAGGCCCATCAGTTCCTGCACTTCCTCCTTGGAACCGACCGAAACGGTGACGGCCGTGGCCCCCAGCGCCAGGGCCCTCGCGGCATCGGACACCGTGCGGCGGTCCGTGCCGGTGGCCCAGGGATATGCCTGTACCCGGATCAGCGGCGAGATGCCGGTGCCGCGCGCCGCCCGGATCAGGTGCGCGATGTTGTCCCAGTCGTGGGCCGTGAACATCATGTCGGCCATGAAGGCGTCCATGCCTGCAATGCCGGCCACCTCCACCATGTTGGGGTGGCTGAACACGTAGGCGCACAACGATGGCTCACCAGTGTCCAGGTTGTGCAGAAGGCGGTCGGTCTCGGGAGTGGGAAACAGCACGGCAAACCTCATTGGCCTTTCGGCGGATTCGTTCTAGGGGAAATGCGCGGCAAGTGTAGCGGAAAACATCCCCGCGCTCAAAGGCGGTCCTTGCTGGCAACTGGGTAGTTTGAAAAATGCCCTCTCCCCCGGGGGACGGAGAATTAAAAGACGCTGCCACTGACACCAAGGCAATCGCGTCTTAAACGCCGAGGGTCCCATAAGTCGTCTTTCCCGCGCAAGCGGGAATCCAAACCCCCGTCACACCCGCAAGAGAAGGGGAAGGGCGGAATCTACTCCGTCCGTCCCCCCGGCGCAGGCCCATCCCAAATCGTCACTCCCGCCCCCAACCGTCTGTCCCGCGAAAGCGGGAATCCAAACCCCCGTCACACCCACAAAAGCAGGCCCAGGGCCGGAATCCTCGGCCCGGCCGCCACTGGACTAGCCCACCAAAATTGCTGACACTTGCCCCTTTACAAGCCTCATGACAAATCTCTAGCCTGAATACATAGAAATACAACCCGCTACCGCAGGCCAAATCCCAATGAGGAGTAGCGCGCAACTCCCAGGGGCAAAAGGCAAAAATGATCGGAAATGCTCGGTTTTGAGCGGAAATAAGGGGATTTTCCAAATTTTCGGAAACCATCAGGAGGCTGAACCATGTCGTCGCGCCATATGTCCTTGCGCCAGATCAGGAACGCCGTCGAGGCCCTCAAGCGCAAATTTGCCCCCGAACTCGCCATCATCCGGCTCAGCCGCGTCGCCAATGAGATCACCGAACTCTGGCACCTGGCCATTGCAAACAAGCAGCCCAAACCCGACCCCTACTCCTGCGTCCGCAAGGTGGCCGACGCAGGCTTCCGACTGCATACCTATATGGCATTCGAGAAATACCTCCAGCGGTGCATCGACGATGATAGGCGTCCCGGAATAAGGGGAATCATCACCACCCTACTCCCCTGGTCCGCCAATGGTCCCTGGCTGAACAACCTGGAACGGAATATCCCCGGCACCGCCTGATCCCCGCTTCCGGTGGGCCTGTCGAACCACGAGCCTGTCAAACCAGGAACCTGCCGGACCACGGGGCCGCCACTCAACGCTCGGAAATGAGTGGGAATAGCGAAATTTTCGGCACCCAACCGCCATCACCGTCGCTGCCCACGGCCACCCCACGCAACTCAACCGTCGCAAACGAGCACCTTACCGTCATTCCCGAACCCCCAATCGTCATTCCCGCGAAAGCGGGGACCCAAGCCCCCATAACCCACCCAATGGCAGGAAATGTCAGCGAATGTCAGCGATTTCCATACCCCTGACACTAAGCAGACCCCAACCCGACAAACCAACCGCAACCCACATCGGAAGGAGGATCACACCCAACAGCCCTCAACACCCAACCGTCATCCCCGCGATCTTTCGTCATTCCCGCGCAGGCGGGAATCCAAGCCCCCGTCTACCCTCGCACCCGGAACCGAAGGGGAGGCACTGCCACTCCCATCTCCACCGCCATTCAGGCCAATTTTGTGTGCTGAGTAATAAGGCGCGATTGCCCTGGGGATGGGGGTGAAATCCCGCCCTACAGATGTTTGGCCCCCACCGCTGGAACGCCCTCACCCTGACCCTCTCCTGGCGAGAAGCGGAACTATTGCAGGACCCTGTTGCTGGTAACATACCCTGTGCGGGAAACCCGCTCAAATTGCCGCTCTCAACACGGGAGAATTCTTGCTCGATTTCAATCGCTACAAATGGCTGAGTTTCGACTGCTACGGCACCCTGGTCGACTGGGAAACCGGCATCTCCGACGCCGTCGCAAGGGTCTTCGCTCGCCACGGCGTCCGCAAGAGCAAGGATGAAATCCTCGCCTTGTTCGCCGACGCTGAACCAAAGGTCCAGACCTCCGGCCAATTTCTCGACTACCGGCGAGTGCTGGCAGACGTGATGCAGTTCATGGCCTGGGAGGTGAGCATCCGCCTGCCTGCCATGGAAGCTGACGCCCTGGCCGACTCGCTCCCAGCATGGCCGATATTCCCCGACGCGACGGATGCGCTGAAGAAGCTGCAGGCGCGCTACAGGCTGGCGGTCATCTCAAACGTCGACTACGACTTGTTCAGCCAGTCGGAGGAGGCCCTGGGCGTCAAGTTCAGTGCGGTGATCACCTCGCAGCAGGCGGGCAGCTACAAGCCGGACCTGAACCCCTTTCACGAGGCACAGGAGCGCATGGGGATTGAACGCGACCGCTGGCTGCACGTCGGCGAAAGCCTCTACCACGACATCGGCCCGGCCAACCGCCTGGGCATTGACAGTGTATGGGTGAATCGGCCGGACCGCGGCGGCGGAACACGCCCCACCGACGCCGTGCCGTCCCTGGTGGTCCCCAACCTGGCTGCTTTAGCAGATATGGTTGTGGAAACATAGTCGTTGCCCGGCGGTGGGTTGCCTGCTCTATCGGAGTCGCGCCTCAGCTGACATTGACGTAACGGCCTTCAGGTCATGCCTGTACTATAATCGGAGCGCAGATTCAGGCAGCCTTGCCCTGTGGGCATCGCGGCTTTAGAGGTGAAACATGGAGACTGTTGGATTTATCGGGCTCGGCAACATGGGCGGGGGGATGGCTGGCAACATTCAGAAGGCCGGCTACCCTATGGTGGTGTACGACCTCCGCGAGGAGGCAACACGGCCCTTCCTGGAGGGCGGCGCACGGCTGGGCAACTCCCCTGCCAACGTCGCGGAGCGCTGCGACGTGACGCTTACGTCGCTGCCGGGACCCCGCGAGGTGGAGCTGGTCGCCACCGGGACTGAGGGCGTCCTTGAGGGCATCAGGCCCGGTTCCGTTTATATAGATCTGTCCACCAGCCGGCCCACGCTCATCCGTGAGCTGGAGGTCAAGTTCCGGGCCAAGGGCGTTCACGTGCTCGACGCTCCCGTCAGCGGCGGCAAGAGCGGGGCCCAGTCCCGAAATCTGGCCGTGATGGTCGGTGGCGAGCGGGAAATCTTCGACCGCGTCAAGCCGCTGCTCGACGCCTTCGGCGACAAGGTCTTCTACGCCGGAGAGATCGGCGCCGGCTCGGTGGCCAAGCTCGTTCACAACATGATCGGCCACGGTGTGCGGCAGGCCATCGCCGAGGGCCTGACCCTTGGCGTCAAGGCCGGCGTCGACCCGGAACCGCTGTGGGAGTGCATCCGCCGCGGCTCGCTGGGCCGCATGAACGTCCTGCATGAGGGGGTCGTCCGCACCCTGTTTCGTGGGGAGTACGAACCGGCCAGCTTCGCGCTGGAACTGGCCCGCAAGGACATTGGCCTCGCCACCGACCTGGGCCGCGAGTTCAACGTTCCGATGCCAGTGGCCAACCTCGCAGAGCAGATCGCCATCGAAGCCATGAACCGCGGCTGGGGCGGAATGGACAGCTCGGTAACCATCCGCCTGCAGGAGGAGCAGTCGGACGTCGAGGTCCGCGCCCCCCACGTCGACCCGGCCAGGGCAGCCCGGTTCATCACCACCCACCCCGACGCAGAGTAGCCAGGCCAAGCCCTGCAACTTCTATCCATGACCGTTCGCAAGGGGCAGGACAAGAAGCAAAAGAGGGCGTCTCTCGGCCGAGAGACGCCCTCACTTTTCTTGACACCCGCAGACCCCTACCGCAGGTGGTCCAGCATCGCGAGCGGCGTGGTTGCCAGCAGTCCAGCGTCGACGGGCATGACGATGCCGGAGACCCACCGGGACTCGTTGCTGGCGAGAAAGACAGCAGCCCAGGCGATGTCCCAGGCATCGCCTTCCGTCCCCAAAGGTCCGGCCCGGCGGCGCAGGTCACGAAATTCGTCGGCCATGGCGCCAGCCACCATGGGAGTGTATATGTGCCCGGGCGCAATACAGTTGACCCGTATATTGTCGCGCCCGTGGGTTACTGCCATGGTGGCGGTAAGGCCTATGATGCCGGACTTGGAAGCGGCGTAAGGCACCGCCGCCCCGCCGCTGCCTGCCCTGATGCCGGCAATCGACGAAACGTTGATAATCGAACCACCACCGCCCTCGACCATCTGTGGAATGGCATGTTTGCTGGTCAGAACCATTGACTTCAGGTTGACGTTCAGGACCTGGTCCCAGTGGTCCTCATCGACGTCTACCACGGTTCCCCGGCCCAGGATTCCGACGTTGTTGAACAGCACGTGCAGTCCGCCATAACGTTCGACGGCAGCCCCGACCATTGCTTTGCAATTCTCGGTGCTGGTAACGTCAGCCTCGAAGACCGACGCCTCCCCGCCCTCCTCCCGGATGGCCGACAGAGTCTCCTCAGCCTGCCGCAGGGAGCGGTCAACCAGCAGGACCTTAGCGCCTTCCCGGGCGAACAGCATGGCCGTGGCCTTGCCTGTCCCGACGCCGGGGCCGCTGGACCCTGCGCCGGTAACTATGGCTACTTTCCCTTCCAGTCTGAATTGCGGGCGTTGCATTGAGCCTCCTTTGGGCTGTCAATCTTTGATTGACAAGCGGTTCGAGGTTTATCAAACCTGAGTGCATTGAAATATATACACAAAAACGTCGCGCCGCCTGCTTGAACGCGATGGCGGCGCGACGCTGTTGGTCTCTTTACGGGCAGGGATTAGTTGGCCAGTCTGGCCCGTCCGTTCCCTGGAGCGGGCACCGGCTCCGCGTCTGCCTCATCCAGATGGCCATAGGCCAGCCGAAGGGCTACATCACCCGAGGTGTTCCAGATCTGCCGGAGATCATCGTCGATTAACTCGATCACCGCCGGGCGCACCCCGGAGTTCTGGCCGATGTCCGGATACAGTTTCCAGGACTCCTTCCTGATGGCTTCCATCCGGGCACCGCGATTGCCGTTCTCGCCCCGGCGCTCCTCAAAGTGCCAGGAATACCAGGCATTGACCATGTCGCGGAAGATCGCGAGGTCTGACAAGGATGCCCCAACAGTCGACATCTGGACTTCGAAACGATGGTTGTTGCTTGGATGTCCCTCCACCGCTGCGAATTTCCTTCCGCCACCAAGTCCGCGCAGCACCGAGTCGTGTAGCGCGGATGAAGTGATTCCGACACCTGCTGCGGAGTCCACGTGGCCCAGGCGGTATTCACCAACGCGCCACATCTTTTCTTCCATGGCGGCGGCGCCCATCCGCATTTCAACCAGCAACTCTCCCAGTTCCTCCCCGGAGCGGTTGCCCGTGGATATGAGGGACAGGAAGCCATCCTCGATGGCCACGGTCTCCCTGATCTTGATCGCCAGGGCCTCTGCCATCAGGTTTTCCAGTTCCTGGATATCCACTCGGTCGGAGCCGTAGACCGGCTTTCCGCCCAGTGACTGGTGTACCGTCTGGCAAATGTCCATCAACTCCATGTTGCTGAGCTGGAACCGGTTCAGAATCCTGGAGGCAATGTCCTGCGCCTGAACCCCGGTCACTAGGTTTTTAACCGTGGGGTCTTCGTTGTCGAAGGTCCAGTACTCCGGGTCGGTGACCTCTCGGAAAAGCCTTCCGCCACCGACAGACTCGCGGCGCAACTGGTTTACCGTGTCGGTCCATGAAGAAGAGTAGTCTCCGACCTCTTCCAGCAGGTGCGCTATGACCTCACCAGTCCGGTTGAGACAAAGGGTCTCCAGCCACTCATCGGCCTCGAGCTGCCACTTCATCAAGCGTTTGCGGCGTTCGTTGGGGCTGACGTCCAACTCACTATGGGTTGGTTCAGAAACGACCGGCATGTCCCGCTGCACTACCCGGTCGGCCAACTGGGCCAACCGGCGTAGAGGAGGGTCCTGTTCCGGGGCCATGATCAAGTTCTGCAGGAACATGGCCTGCAGCTTTGCGGATATCCCCGCTATCAGTTCGTTCCGCTTCACATCGGCCAGGGTGCTCGCCCTTGCCAACTCGGTCCGAACGTCGCTGTTGGCCTCCATGGCCATCCGGTCGCTGATGTTTCCGTCCGGCCGCAACCGTTCGAATATGGAGATTATCGCCCTCTCCACATCCGCCAGGACTTCATGGAAGGACCCCAGAAGCTGGTTGTAAGCCTCTCTTGCTCCTCCGGAATTTCCCTGTCGGGTGGCCTGAATAAAGGAGAGCGGGTCCACCGGTGTCGGCAGAACGTTGCTCATCTCACTGAAGGACGGCCTGTTTCGGCGAATCTTGAATCGCGCCATCTTTCCCCTCCTCTACAGCCTGCTGCGCCACTGATTTTGGAGATACTGCTTGGCAGTCTGGTTGAAGAATCCGTTGAGCAGCCCGATCTCCCGCGAGCTGATGGATCCGAACCGCGCATCTTCCTGGTTGTTGGCTTCCCTCATGGTCTCGTGGAAGCGTGCCCACCAGTCCTGGCCGGTTCCCCAGGCATCTGCCACCAAGTCTTCAAGGACTCTGGCAATGTGGTTTCGCTGCACCGGCAATGAGTCCTTGGGAGAGCGGTGCAGCAGCGTAACGTCGAAGTGAGGCCCGATGGCCTCGATTCGTTTATCGGGATACACCGTGATGGTAAAGGTGTCGCTCCCCGTGTGTTCCGCCCTACCAGCCTGTACCCCGGTGATGGAGCGCAGGAATTGGAGTATGGCGTAGGCGTTCCGCAACTGCAGAGGATATGTGGTCTCGGGATCGCGGGACATCCCCCGCTGAGGAAGCAACAGGTGTAGCACCACGCTGAAGTTGTATGCCGTGCCCCGCACCTCGGACAACGCCGCCATCAGCACCGGAAGAGCGCCGACGGTGCCTCCGCCAAGGAACGCCACAACGTGGATCCGCAGATAAGTGATGCCCTCATAGTAAGGACAGATCTGCTCAATGGTGGAGTCGAGGTGACCCCGGACGTCGCTGTAGTTGAAGCGTCCGGCCACTCCGGCGTTAGCCAGGGTACCCAATGCTCCCTCTCGCGACAGGCTCAGGTATTTCAGCTCAGGAACACATTCCGTGATCCACGGGCGCATATCGCGCAGGTTGGAAAAGTGTGGCAAAACCAAAGGTATAAATCTGGCAGCGCGGGAAATCTCGCCGCGCGTTGCTTCCCTGGTGTCCATATACAGGAAAGCCAAATTCTTGCGGTCTTCGAAACCCCAGTTTTCCGAGGTCGCTTCCAGCTTGCGAACAATCTGGCAGCTTGTAGAGCCCAGCCCTATTACCATGGAAGGGGAGACGACCCGTTGAACGTTCTTGTTGGCGTTCAGTCGGATCATCCCGAGGTCGGTAGATAATGTAACCATCGCAGCTCCTCAGGCGCATTTAGCCCATCGTTGCGTTGGCATAGCATATGGTAAATAAATTGTATTTGTCAAACAACATAACATGGAATTGTATTGAAATATTATGGAAAATTTATATCTGGAGATACCCATAGTTTTTCATTCACCAGTATCGATAATTTTCCAAGGCCACTGTTACCTTTTAAATGGGTACCCCCAACTCTCGATTGCCCTCAGAGAGGTTCGATTGTCCCAAGCAGTTCAGGTATTTAGGAGAAATTCTTAGAATACCATCATCCGTCCCACGGTCCCGAACCGTTAAACCCTGCACTGCCATACCGACTACAGTGAGCCGTCGATGGTGATATCCAGCAGCCCAGGCCTGCCGCTCTCAAACATACGGCGCGCTGTCGGGCCGATCTCCGCCGGATCGGTGATCTTGGCGCTGTCGACACCCATGGCCTGCGCCATGGCGGACAGGTCCAGCGGATTCGCAAAGTTCATGCCAGTGTAATCGCTGACCCGGCCTTCGTCGTTGAGCATCTTCTTCAGGTAGATGTCCATGTTCAACTTGAGGATCCGGTAAGCCCGGTTGTTGCAGATGGCGTAGACCACCGGAATGCTGTACGTCGCCGCGGTCCATAAAGCCTGGACGGTATACATCGAGGCGCCGTCGCCCACGACCGCCAACACAGGTCTGTCCGGCTTGGCCAACTTGAGGCCGAGCGCCCCAGGCATAGCCCAGCCCAACGCTCCCCCCTGAATGCCGAAAAAAGCCCCCGGCTCGTCGAAGCTGAACTCCTGCATCATTGCCGGTCGGGAAGTGACCGCCTCGTCCGCCACGATCGTCCCCGGCGGGGCCGCGGCGGCCAGCTCGTGCATCATCCGCTCCGCAGCCATGGGGTTGTTGTCCCAACGCTGTCGCAGCCTCTCTTGGTACTCCTCTCTCGCCCTGCGACGCCGTTCGCCCAGTTGCGCCATCCGCGTGGCAGCGGCCTCCTTGGCCGGACCGGACATGTCCTGGTCCAGCGCGTCGGCCAACTCGGCCAGTCCGGTGGCAGGATCAGCATATACGCCAATCTCCGTGGGATAGGTCTTCTCCACCTCGCTCGTCGCGCTGTCTAGGTGCACCAGCTTTGTCGTCGGGTCCATCAGGGGTACATCAACGTACAGGAACGACGAGAATATGTTGGCGCCCACGGCCAGCGCAACGTCGGCCCCGGACAGCAGCCGGCGCGTCACCGGGCTGCTGGTGTTCAGCATCCCGGACCACAGGGGGTGGTTAGTCGGGAAGTTGACCTCCGAGAACGCCGTGGCAAACACCCTCGCTCCGAGCCGTTCAGCCACTTGCACCATCTGCTCCACCCCGCCCGACTGGGCGATACGGTCGCCGATGATGATGACCGGGTTCTCCGCCTGCGCCAGCAGCCTCGAGGCCTGCTCCAACGCGTCCCGGTCCGGCCGGATACGATGATAGCCCTGGCTGGAGCCGATGATGTCGACGTCCGCCTGCACATCCATCGTGTCCCACGGGAACGACAGGAAAGTGGGCCCCGTGGGCGGCGTCTTGGCCTCGTTGAAGGCCCGCCGTACCGCCGCCGGGATGTCGGCTGCGTGGTGAATCTCGTGGCTCCACTTGGTGTACTGGCGGGTCATCTGCACCAGGTCGCCCGAAAGCGTGGGCTCGCTCAGCAGCATCCTCGTGTCGGAGTTCCCGGCGCTCAGCACAACCGGGGTGCCCCCGCGATAAGCGTTGTAGAGCGCGCTGATGCCGTTGGCCAGTCCGCCGGCGATGTGGATGTTGGCAAAGGCAGGGCGCCCAGTGGCCCGGGCGTATCCGTCAGCCATTCCGACTGCGGTGCCTTCCTGCAGGGCCTGGATGTACTTCACCTCAGGGAAATCCTGCAGTGCATCCATCATGGGTGTCTCGCTGGTGCCGGGATTGCCGAAGATGTACTCCACGCCCTCGGCTTTCAGCATATGCACCAGGGCATCCTTGCCGGTCATCATGGCCATCGCGCCACCTGCCTTGTTGTCGAATTAGGTGGAAACCCTGCCATATACGGCAGGGAACTTTGGGCGGAACGGTTGACTATTGGTAGGTCATCCATTCCAGCAGGTTATCGTCCGGGTCGCGAGCATAGAGACTGAGCGAAGGCACCCGTCCGAAGTCCCTTCCACCCTTCCGAGGTGCCGGTCCCAGGATCACCTCGACTCCAGCGGCGGCCAGCCACTCCTGGCACTCCTCAACCGTGCCGTCCCAGACGAAACAGATGTCTGCGCAGCCGGGAACAGCCGACGGCCCGCGCAGGCCGGCAACGTACCCCTCGGGATGTACGTTGATTTTTGAGTCGCCGACCTGAATCGAGAAGATGTTGGCATTGCCGGCCCGCCATTCCTCTTCATCGTTGATGCTGAATCCAAGGCGCTTGTAGAAAGCGATGAGCCTCTCAGCGTTGGCGGTGGGCATGGCGATATGGTCTATGGATACGGTTGGCATGCGTGCAACTCCGGGAAAAGGTGTGTGGGGGCAATCATATATAGAGGGCAGGAGGCTGGCAAGAAGCCTTTGTCAGGTCAGGCAGCAGCCCGGTATGCCCTGTGCCAGTCGCTGGAGAATACGCCATCCGGGTCGTACTTGTCCCTCAGTTCAAGGAATTTCCCGAACTGCGGGTAGCAGTTCTCCAGTTGTCCAGGGGTGGCAAACCGGTTGTATGTGAGAAAGTAACTCCCGCCTCTCTCCGTCGCCAGATCGATCAGGCAGCGGAGCTCATCGGCAACCTTGGCAATGCCCGATTCGGTGTGCTGGAAGTGGAGGTTGAAGACGATGCAGGCATATGGCTGCCTTGCCCAATTGAGGAATGTCTCGTCATCCTGCTCAATCAGGCGTATGGTGCCGTAGATGACTTCGGACTTGCGGCGCACCAACTCCTTGGCTGCGACGTGCATGAATTCGTCCAGCCTGCTCAGCGGCACGTATATCTCGGTGATGGTCACGCTGCACTTCGTCCCTTGATAGAGCCGCTCGTCCAACTCCCCGTGATAGCCGTCGATGTACATACTCAACTGGAACGTGTCGCTGTCGTACGTTTGACCGTCAGTCCGCTGGTAGAACCCGGCGTATTCCTCAAATGCTCTCGCCTTGTCCGAATGCGACAGGTGAAGCAGTTTCAGCCAGTCCTCCCTCGTCAGCAGGTGGCGGGGCGGCTGCACTGAGCCCGCCTCCTTGGCCGGCACGGGGCGGTAACAGGACAGCACCCCCTTGCGCAGAAAGTCGGGAGAGGACTCGTCCGTCACATACTGGCAGTCGCCGTAGGTGTATCCCTCGGCTTTCCGTTCCGCGAATTTGCTTTCCAGCGAATCGATGGACGCTATCTCCACCCTGCGGCGCAGGTGGTGGAAGGGCATCAAACGAAGCGTTACCGAGTAGATTGCGCCGAACAGGCCGTAGCCCCCGATGGCAAGGCTGAAGAGCTCCTGGTTTTCCTCACGACTGCAGCGCCCCAAATTCCCCTGCCCATCAACCAACTCGAATGACTCCACATCCTGCACAATGGGAGCATAATTCAGCCCCCTCCCGTGCCCGTTGGCGGCCAGCGCCCCGCCGATGCTGAGACGGTCGGCGCCCGTCTGCTTCTGCACGATGCTCCAACGTCGACCTGTCCCCTGCTGCATTTCGCCGAGACTGGCCACCAGCATATCCCAGTGGATGCCCGCCTTCACTCGCACCAGGCCCCGCTCGGTGTCCAGGGACAGGACCCGGTTGAGTCTGCCGGTGTCCAGCAGCACCCCGTTGCTGAGGAATTGCTGCCCTCCCATTGAGTGCCGACCGCCCATTATGCTGAGACTCTCTCCCAATTCGGCAACCGAGGCCACTACCCTCTGAATCTCTTCGAGCGTTGCCGGAGATTCAACCCGGGAAACGTGGGTGGCGTTCAGTTGGGAGTGAATGTCGTTGAAAATGCCGTCCGCCGGAGTAGTCAATATCATTTCCTTTTATAAAATCACTATGGCCTCGGCGGCCTCCGCCGGTATCCACCGATTGGGGGCGCAGGTGACTTACTGACACTACGGTCCCGACCCCGCGACGTTATTGAGCCCCGACCTCTCTATCTGCAGATCTGGAGGCGATAGCGACTGTCTCCCTCGAACAAAACCTCCTCTTTCACAAGAGGAGGCTCAACATTTCCTCAAAATTGCCATCCGGCCTCGCCGTGCTTCCGCCACCCATTTAGTCCCACGGCATTGGTGTCCTCAGAAAAGCCGCAGGTCACCTTCAAGTGGCGACATAAGCCGGTGCGTTGCCTGGAAGCTCAGCCGTTGCCTTCAGTAATTGCCGATATGCATGCGACCACTTGAGCCACCCCCATGATCCCCTGCGGCAGTTGTGCTTCGTCTTCCACTTCGCACGTCACCTCGCCGTTTTCCGCCACCACTCCCAGCGTCTTGCACAGATCATCGAGCCGTGGGGCGTTGGAGTCAATTGAACCACTCAATCTGAAGCCGCCGCCTTCCACATAGACGGTCACTGACACGAAGGAGCCGTCGGGACGGCTCAGGGGAGTCTGGACGGCAGCCTCATCGTCGGAGTGGACATTAACATGGAACAGGGCTGTCAAACCTGCGGAAACGGCGAGTCTGACTGCTCCTGCTGTCCCTGCCAGGTTCTCGGCCCTCCGATCCGCTTCCCGCGCCGTAGCGGACTCCCGTCTGATATGTTCGAGGATGCTCCAGTGGCCTTGCTCCGCCTCTCTCCAGGTGTCATATCTCTTGGAGTATTGGGTGAGCGGGTCGAAAGAATAAACTTGATATGCCGAGGTCCCAAATGGCTTGTAGCCCCTGTGCTCCGGCATTATGGAAAAGGTGGTCCTGACCATCACGTTTTCGACTGTGTCCTGACCCACTATGGCCCGTTTCGTAACGTCATTCTGCAGGCGCCAGGCGCTGTACTGTGCCATAGTCACTTCCACCGCATTGAGCTCATCGTCAATGATCCGGTAGACGATATCCCCTTCCTGCGGCAACTCAAGGCGTTTCACGAAGTCTCGGAAGCGGTTCAACATTGTTTTTGTCCCTCTTCGTGCCTTTATCTCAGGACTGCTGGCGCAGTTCCAGTTAGTGCAATCCCAGTCCTATCCAAGCATTAATTTGCCTGGGAAATGAGTGTCTACGGCGAACGCTGGGTTCCAGCGGCTATCTTACCAGCCATTCAAACGCCGGGGTATGATTGAAAGGTACTGGTGCATAGCCACAGCGGAGCGTACTCCCAAATCGTATTCAGTGCCTCCAGATTGCCCTTCCGTAGACGGCACCGGACACTCCCATCCACTCGGAAACCTTCCTGTGTTAGTCTATCTGCCACATTCTATGGCCACTTTTTGGGGAGGGCCACGATGTTCGACATCTTCCTGCGCAACGGACGAATCATTGACGGCACTGGACAGACCTGGTTCCGTGGCGGCGTCGGTGTAACTGGTGACTCGGTTACCATCGTTCGCTCCGGCGAAAGCGACGTGGAGGCCGGTCGGGTGATCGACGTCAACGGTAGCGTCATCTGCCCAGGTTTCATCGACATGCACTCCCATTCTGATCTGGTATTGCTCTCCAACCCACAGCACGAGATCAAGCTCCGGCAGGGCGTGACCACCGAGCTGATGGGCATGGACGGGCTCTCCTACGCCCCCTCCTCACCCGAAAAGCTGGAACAACTCCTTTACTACCTCGCCGCCGTCAATGGCATGCCCCCCGAGGGCGTTCGCTGGGGTTCCGTCCGAGAGTACTTGGATCTGTTCGACGACCGGGTGGCCTGCAACGTGGCCTTCATGGCCCCCCACGCTGCCATTCGCGTCGAGGCCATGGGCTGGGATGACCGACTTCCCACCGAGCCGGAACTGGCCCACATGCGGCAGCTAGCCCGCGAGGCCATGCAGGACGGCGCCTTTGGCTTCGCCACCGGCCTCACCTATCCGCCCGGTGCCTACAGCGACACCAACGAACTGGTCGCAGTGAGCGAGGCCATCGCCGACCTCGGCGGAATGTACATGACCCATGTCCGCTACTCCCTCGGCGACCGGCTGCTCGACCCTTTCCGGGAGGCCATCGAAATCGGTCGGCGCGCCGGTGTCCCCGTTCACATCTCCCACTACCACAACCCCGTCGACGGCATGGGCGAGCAGATGGTCGGCCTCGTCGACGAGGGCCGCAACACCGGCGTTGACGTCACATTCGACCAGTACCCTTACGCCGCCGCTTCCACCGTGCTCCACTCCCTGCTGCCATACTGGGTGCACGACGGAGGCCCCGCCGCCCTGATGGGCCGCATTCGCCAGCAGTCCGTACGGGACGAAATCGGCGACGCCGTGGAGCCAATGTGGGGCCTCACCCTTGACCATTACATATTCAGCAATGTGCCCAACAACAAGGAATGGGAGGGCCGCTCCCTCGGGGATCTGGCCCGCCATCAGGGCAAGCGCATGGTGGACGCCATCTGCGACTTTCTCATCGAGGAAAACCTGGAGGTTGCCTTCGTGGCCCGCACCGGCAACCCCGACAACATCCGCACCATCGTACGCCACCCGGCGCAGATGGTCGGCTCCGACGGCATCATGACCGGCGACATGCCCAACCCGCGCACCTACGGCACGTTCCCCTATGTTCTCGGCCAACTCTCCCGCGACGAAGGCCTCTTCCGCCTCGAGGACGCCGTTCGCAAGATGACCTCAGCTCCTGCCCAGCGCCTCGGCCTGCCGGACCGCGGCATCCTCCGCGACGGCATGAAGGCCGACATAGTTGTCTTCAACCCCGACACCGTCAGGGCCAACTCCACCTTCGAACAGCCAAAGCAGTACCCCGACGGCATCTCCCACGTCATGGTCAACGGCACCCTCGTCGTGGATAATGGAACCCACACCGGCGCCCTCCCAGGCCGCGCCCTCCGCTCTCAATAGGGTACGAGTAATCTCGCCTAGAGGTTCCAATGAAACCAGACGAAAGCATCAGGATTCACATCAGAGAAAGCGAGGGTTATTTTGTGGCCTCGTGTCTCGAACTTGCGATCGTTACCCAAGGATGCACGTTGGACGAGACAGTCTCAAACGTTAAAGAGGCGGTCTGCCTTTTTCTCGAGGACGAAGACCCCGAGTACGTCGGAGTTGTACGCTATCCGAGAATCTTGTTGACTATGGAAGTAGAAACCGCCAGTGCCTAGATTGAGGCGTATGTCCTATCGTGAGGTCGTTTCCATCTTTCTCCGATACGACTTCAGGATAACGTCTCAAGAGGGAAGCCACGTAAAACTCAGACGGTATTCGGAATCCGGAGAGGAGCAGAACTTGTTGGTGCCTAGGCACAGGCAAATTGATGTTGGAACACTGCGCGCTATATATCGGCAGGCAATCAAATACATCCCGGAGCGGACACTTCGCAGAGATTTCTACACCGACTAGACCCGGAGGCCCCAATGGACTTTGAACCGACTTACACCCCCGAACAGGAAGAATTCCGCCGCGAGGTCAACGCTTGGCTCAAGGAGCACGTGCCCAGCGGCATTGAGCACCCCGCCGACTCGGCCGACCTGACCTGGGAACAGTACCAGCTGCGCCGCGAGCTCGGCCGCAAGCTCGGCGACAAGGGCTGGCTCTGGCCCGCCGCACCTGCCGAGTACGGCGGAGGCGGCCTCGACGTAGACAGCACGGTGGTAATCGAGGAGGAAATCGACTCCTTCGGCCTGAGCCTCCCGCCCTACTACGACTCCGGCGGACGCCTCGGCGGCAACTCCATCCTGGTCTGGGGCACTGAAGAGCAGAAGCAGGCCTTCCTCCCGCCCATCTTCACCGGCCGTGTCCGCACCTGGCAGCTCCTCTCCGAGCCCGAGGCCGGCTCCGACCTCGCCAACGTGAAGACCCAGGCCATCCGCGACGGCGACGAGTACGTCCTCAACGGCCAGAAGATATTCGTCGGCAGCGACCACGGTTGCGACTACATGTGGACCATCACCGTCACCGACCCCGAGGCCAAGCGCCACGAGAACCTCGGCTGGTTCATGGTCCCCACCCACCTGCCCGGCATCACCATCCAGCCCATGGACCTTCTGATCTCCGGCGGCGAGTCCGGAGCCGGCTCCGGCGTCAAGCAGACGGTCTACTTCGACAACGTCCGCGTCCCCGCCTTCAACCTCATCGGCGGCGAGAACCAGGGCTGGAAGGTAGCCACCACTCACCTGGAGTTGGAGCACGGCACCGGCGGCCGCATAGGCCGCAACTGGCTGGTCGACCGGCTCTTCGACCACTGTCGCACCACCGAGCGACGCGGCGAGCCCATGGCCAACGACCCCGACGTTCGCGACCGCCTCATCGACGTCTACGTCGAGGCCGAGATCGTTCGCCTGCTCAACCTCCGCAACTACTGGATGCGCCACAGTGGCGCGAACATAACCTACGAGGGCCCGCAGGCATCCTACATGCGCAAGACCTCCGGCCTTAGGATGGCCCAGGCAATGCTCGACATCCTCGGCCCAGCCGGCCTCACCCACGACAAGGAGCTAGGCGCCTCCGAAGGACACATGGAGGCCCATTCCCGCGCCGGCATCGTCGCCATCCACCCCGGCGGCACCACCGACATCCAGAAGGTGATCATGGCCCGCCGCATCGGCATAGGCCGCGAGGTCCGCGAGCGCGCCGGCGCCCTCGGCTGACCGCCATCGACACTTGTAGGGGCCCACAGCCGTGCGCCCTTCCCAGCTACACCGCACCTTGATTGACCCAGAGGACTGAAATGGATCTCGCCCTGACCCCCGAACAGGAAATGCTCAAAGCGGCCGCCAGCCGTTTCGTGTCCCAGGAATACCCCAAGGAGACGCTGCTGCAGATCGCGTCCCCCGACGAGACCACGCCCCTCGAGCCGTGGGGCCGCCTCGCCTCCACCGGATGGCTGGGCATCCTCATCCCCGAGCAGTACGGCGGCGAGGGTGGCACGTTCACCGACGCTGGCGTGCTGTTTGAAGAGTTGGGCCGCGGCCCCGTTCCAGGCCCGCACCTGACCTCCGCCGTACTGTCCGCGCTGGCCATCCTCGAGGGCGGCACCGAGGAGCAGAAGCGCGACTGGCTGCCCCGCATCGCCAGCGGCGAGATGCGCCTCGTCCCCGCCATCACCGAGCGCGACTACGGCTGGGATGAGCGCGACGTCCGCCTCACCGCCCAGGTCGACGGCGACGGCCTGCGCCTCAACGGCTCCAAGGCCTACGTGTTCGACGGCGAGACCGCCAGCCACTACCTGATCGCCGTCCGCTCCGAGGAGACCGAGGACGTCGGCCTGATCGTCATCCCCGCCGACGCCAGCGGCGTCCGGTCCCGGGGCCTGCCCGGATTCGCCTGGAATCTGGCCGAGGTGCGCTTCGACAACGCCTCCGCCGACTCCACCAACGTCCTCGGCGGCAGCATCACCGGCGGCTGGGCCGCGTGGCAGCGCGCCGTCGCTAAGTCGATCCCAATCATCGGCGCCTACCAGGTCGGTGGCTGCCAGGCCGTCTACGAGGTCTCCGTCGACTACAGTCGCACCCGCATCCAGTTCGGCACCCCCATCGGACGCTTCCAGCGCGTGCAGGATCAGGTCATCGCCCTCGTCAACCACCTCGACGCCGCTCGCTGGACCACCTACGAGGCCCTCTGGAAGCTCGACGTGGGCCACGACGCCGCCAGCAGCATCAGCTTGGCCGGGGCCGTCGCCAGCGAGGGCTACTACGAGGCCTGCAACTACGCCCACGAGGTCCACGCCGGCGTAGGCAGCATGACCGAGTACGGCCTCACGCTGCACACCGCCGCCTCCCGCACCCTCTACCACTTCCTGGGCGACCCCAAGCAGCACCGCCGAGAGCTCGCCGCCGCGCTGGGGCTGTAAGCGCAAGGTTCTTTCCTGTTTAACAGGTCACGCTCTCACCCAGCAGCCATCTCCGCCGAACAATGAAACCCGCTCGCCTAACCACGAGCGGGTTTCTGATTCGCCTACCCCTTGGTCCTCAACTGGCTCGATCTGTCCTCATCCGCCTCGCCTGAGCCCAAGCATCGACCGCGGGTCCGCCGAGGATGAACTCGGTTTTCCTTGCGACCCACCGGCGCTTCGCCTCGCCAGACGCACCAGCCGGATAGCGTCGTAGCTGTACCGACCTTCCAGCTCCTCCCACACCAGCCGCATCGGGTTGTCGCCTAGAATTTCCAGTACCGACTCGATCTCAGCGCGGCCTTCCTCGGGCGGCAGCAGGTGCGCCCACTCCACTTCGACGCCTTCCTCCACCAGCCGCTCCAAGTGCCCCAGGATGGTGCCAGCGGTCAGTCCGCGTTCTGACGCCGCCTCCTCCAGGGACGCCCCATCGGATATGATCTGCCCAGTCTCGCGATACGACTGGTTCACGACCCGCGGTGCTCGCTCGGCCGGCGTTGCCTTTTTGGCAATGGCCGCCGTTTCCGGCCACCCCTGTTGCCGTGCAAACGCGTTGATGCACTCGAGGAACGGGGCACCTAGGTCCTCCAGCTTGGCCCGTCCCACTCCCGACACCCGCGAGAACTCCGTCGGCGTGCGCGGTACTATGCGCGCCATGTCCTGCAACGTGCGGTTGCCGAATACCACAAATGCGGGAACACCGCGTTCGTCCGCGATCTGCCTCCGCAGCGCCGACAGGGCGCTGTACAACCCCTGGTCGTAGGCCCCCCCGTCCGGGTCGCGGGTCCTCTCTCCCCTCGACTCACTGGGAGCCTTCCGCTCCACGGGTCGGGAGAGGATCAGCGTTTCCCGGTTCCTCAGAAACTGCCGCCCTTTTTGCGTTACGCTCAGTGTCGGAAATTCGGCATCGGATGTAGCCAGCATCCCCTCCCGTTTCAATTCCTCCACGAGGTCCCGCAACTCGTCTCGAGGACTATCTGCAGCGATGCCATGCACTGATAGCTGGTCGTGTCCCTGCTTGAGTATCCTCTCTCCCTTGCTCCCCCTCAGAACGTCGATTACATGCGCCGCCCCGAACCGCTCGCCGGTTCGTATGACCGCTGAAAGCACCTTCTGTGTGATTTCCGTAGCCTCGTACTGCTCCCTGGGCCCCACGCAGTTGTCGCAGGCGCCGCAGTTCTCATCAGGCCATTCCTCGCCCAGGTATTGCAACACGAATCGGCGTCGGCAGGAATTCAGGGTGCACAATGAAATAACCTGGTTCAGGCGTTGTCTCGCCCGTTCTCTCTCCTCCGCGTCCTCGATCTGGTTTACAAAATATTCCTGCTTCGATTTCCCCGCGTACGAGTAGAACAGCACGCACTCACCGGGCTCACCGTCGCGCCCGGCCCGGCCCGTCTCCTGGTAGTAGCTTTCGATGCTCTTGGGCAGGTCGTAGTGGACGACAAGGCGCACATCGGGCTTGTCGATTCCCATCCCAAAGGCAATCGTAGCGACTACTATCGGCGTTCTGTCGCGGATGAACCGCTCCTGGGTGGCCCGCCTGACGTCGGCGTTCAGGCCGGCGTGATAGGGTTCGGCTTTGAACCCGCGGTCCGTCAGCGTCTGGGCCATCTCCTCCGTGTCCTTCCGGGAGCCGCAGTAGATGATGGCCGACTCCCCCCGGTACTTCTCCAGCAGGGACAGCAGTCCGGAGAGGTCTCGCTCCTTGGGCACGATGGAGTAGGACAGGTTGGGGCGGTTGAAGCTGGATATGAAAGTCCGTGGTTCCCGCAGCCCCAGTTGCGACAGTATGTCCGCCCGCACCTGTCGGGTGGCTGTGGCGGTCAGGCCGATGACCGGCGCGTCGGGACAGGAGCGCCGCAGGTTCCGCAGTTCCCGGTAGGCGGGCCGGAAATCATGCCCCCACTCCGATACGCAATGCGCCTCGTCAATAGCAACCAGGCTGACGTTCAATGTTCCGAGAAAATCCGCAAACCGGGCCTCGATGGCCCGTTCCGGAGCGACATACAGCAGCTTGATTTCCCCGGACCGCACTTGTCGCACCACCTGCGACAGCTCCGCGTTGGTCTGGGTGCTGTTGATGAACCCGGCCGGAACGCCGTTCGCCTCCAGCGCATCCACTTGGTCTTTCATCAGGGCGATCAGCGGTGACACCACCAGGGTCAGGCCCGGCAGGGCCATGGCGGGCAACTGGTAGCACAGCGACTTTCCGCCGCCCGTGGGCATCAGGGCAAAGGTATCCCGCCCCGCCATCACCGACCCGACGATGTCCTCCTGAAGGGGCAGGAAGGCATCGTAGCCGAAGTGAGTCTTCAGCAGTTCAAGCACCCACCCATTCTCCCCAATCCCAACCCCCGCCGCAACCACCCGCCGCCTATCACATGGAAACTGTCTCAAAGCTCGCGACATCCCAAGGTCGTCATTTCCGTGACAGAGGGAATCCAGAGCTCCAACCTCCCTGTCCTCGGACAAGGCAGAGGGCCTCAGCGATAAGTCAACCCCACACAAATCACTTTGCACTACTCAATTGACATTTACCAATAGACGACAAATGCGAATCCACGATAAGTTATGGGTAAAGTATATGCCGTGTGCGGAGGGTGGAAGTGTCGAGAGGAATTACAGGGGCACTCGAAAGAGAGATTCGTTCTCAACTGAGCAAGAGGGTGCATGGTGAGCCTGGCACAATGATCTTCATTAGCCTGGGAACGCCATCTTTGGAACGGGAGGCCACCAACTATCTCCAGGACGGTGGGGCCCTGGAGGACCTTGGAACCGGCAGTTATCGTGTTACTGCCTACGGGAGGGAATACTGGGAGAAGATAGCGGCCCCTCGCTGGTACTGGTACTGGTTCCGTCGCAACTGGTTCGCAGCGTGTGTTGCTGGCGCAACCATATTTGTTTCCCTAGTCGCAGCTGTTGCCAACTTCGTCAACCTAGTAGTACGAAATCTTTGAACTGATGAGTGGACAGCATCGGCCTGAGCACCCGGTGATACTTGGCCGATGGTGCTCTTTCGACAAGACCCATCCTCTTCAAGCCATCATTTCAAAGCAGTTGGTCTACTAGTGCTATAGAGCCGATCTGCAAATAGAGTAGTTGCCTAGGCACCCTAGGGCTGCTGACAACTAGGGGGAACTGGAATTAGCTTCCACCCTTCCTTCTCGAGATTCTTCAACATGGCCACTGTATAGTCTGGCATGGGAATTTTCTCCACCACTGGGAACAATTCTTTACCCGCCGGGGTAAAAAGCAGCCCCTTGATTTGGCGTTGGGCATGTGTACCATCTGTTTCCCTGGACCAATACAAAAGCCAATTCGATTCTTGGTGTCGGATCTGCACTATCATTTGGCTTGAATTCGCGGTGAAGGTTCTGTAAGAGTTCATGTCATTGACAATGAGCCTGTGATGAGCCAGTCGAATTAGGACCTCGTAAGAAAGTCCAAACTGTAATAGTCAATTGCCTCCGGGGTTACCGCAACCCACGACAATCATGGGAGACCCATCTGTGTAGTAGAGCGCCGCAGAGCAAAGCTTCTGAAATTCCTCGGCGCAACCCCTGGACATGTCTCTTGCAATGGACATCGTGTCATTAGAGACGCTACCTGGCGATTCCAATTCTCCCTTCAAAAGACGTGCCCAGAGGTCCTGCAAGGTCTCGTCAGAGACATTGCTCGCCTCCGATACCCACCTGAGTCGGAACTCCGGATTGAATCGGTCCAACTCCACCTTCGACCAGTCCAAAATGGATTCGGCTTTCAACATAGCTTTAACTGTATTTGTAACTAGACGACTTATTTCCT
Organism: Dehalococcoidia bacterium; assembly: GCA_965215675.1. GTDB lineage: Bacteria > Chloroflexota > Dehalococcoidia > Lucifugimonadales > UBA3495 > VXOI01. The sequence continues at coordinate 2,839,531 of OZ244112.1, forward strand.
CGTCTTGTGGGTCTTCAAACAACTCAAACTCGCTCGCCAAGCCACGATACCGAAAATTGCTCCGTCCACGTCTTAACATCTCCTCGACGAAAGCATGGTCAGCTTCTAAATTTTTTCGGTCTTGCCCAGCCCGTACCCCCATTCCTAGAGAGGCCCAAAACCCTGGAGCAATTGCGCGAGCCATTTGTGCTGCATCTACTGCCAGTTGCGTCTCATCCAACTTTAAGAACTCCCCTTCCCTACCCTGTCGGGAAAATCAGTAGAACGCCTGTCCAATTATACCTCGCCCAATAGATGGCCGCAGAACCCAAAAAGTCATTCCCCCTTGCTCTCACCCCGCACCCCCACTGACACCCACCCCTTGCCTCCCGACCAACCCACCGGCTAAAATACATTATACGAACAAACATTCCATCACCAAGGGTGCAGCAACTTCGACCCACAACTCCGGCAAGACCCCCTAACAACCAGCGCGGTCTCGCAGGCTGGGAACCCAGGTACCGGAAATTACCGGAAAAATCGCCCGCCAGCCGGTGAGTCGACACCAATGGCAGTAAATGGCAGGGAATGACAGGAAAATCAGGGGGTATGCCACCAGCACGCAGTGCAGTCGCGCCATCTGCCGTGCCACCGTGTGGCCCGCCCGACAATCCGATAATTCGTCACCAATGATCGGATCTGAGCGGGAAACAAGCTTTTCAAACCGTGAAGACCGGCCGCCCCGCGTCCCAAATGGCACACTCCTGCAGACTTTTCGTGGAGGCAGGCGGCGCCTCGAGATGGCCATCCCTGCAGCGAGGTTCAGCCCTTACCCTGGATCCCGGTTGCATCCCCGACGCCCGCTACCTAGAATGCCCTCATCCCTCCCGGACCCCTCAACGGTCCGCAACGGCTCGAGGACGCATCGACCTTGGTCTCACGAGTGCTGCCCCCCGGCCTGGTCTACCACCCGGCTGACATAATCGCCTACGACGTCACTGTCGAGGGCAACAACGGCGACCCGGTGCCCGCCTACGTGGCCCGGCCGTCCGACCCCGGCCCGCACCCCGGCCTGCTCCTCGTCCACGGCATCCACGGCTACGAAGAGCACATGAAGGACATGGCCCGCCGCTACGCCGCCATGGGCTATGCCGCCATCGTCCCCGCCCTCTACAGCCGCGACGGGTTCCTGACCGTCGTGGAACACTCCGACCTGGATCTCGCCCGCGACGCCCTCAACGCCCGCCCCAACAGCCAGACCATAAGCGACCTGCAGGGCGGCCTAGACTTCCTGCGCGCCAGCCCCCACGTCAACGATGGCATCGGACTCGTCGGCTTCTGTTCCGGGGGACGCCTCGGCCTCGTATTCGCCAGCAGCCGCGCCTCTGGAGCAGGGCAGGTCGACATGTTCGTCAACTTTTACTCCAACGGCCTGTTCCAACCCACCGAGGTCAACCCCACGCCGCCCGGCGAGCTCGCCGCCAGCCTTGACTGCCCCATGCTCGCCCTGTTCGGCGACGACGACGCCAACCCGTCGCCCGCCGACGTGGCCCGCCTGCGCGATGTTCTGGAGCAAGCTGGCAGGATCTACGAGTTCGTCAGCTACCCACGAGCCGGACACGCTTTCATGTCCGACACCCGCGAAAGCTATCGCCCCGAGGTCGCCCACATGGCCTGGGGCCGTTGCCTCGAATGGCTGTCCCGCTACCTGAAACCCTGAGCAAGTCTGAACCCGGGGAGAAGATCGAATGAAGAACGGCTACCGCGTCATCGACATCGACACCCACGTGAACCCCAGCCTCGACACTTTGATCAAGTATGTCGACCCCAGCTTCCGTCCCCGGCTGGACGAGCTCAAGCCCTACACCCGCACCGTCGGTGAATACAACGCCCTCAGCATCGCCTCCATACCCTTCGACCGCTACCCCGGCGAGGCTCCCAACAGCGACGATCAGGCCGCTGTCGCCGGCGGGCGCGGTGCGCTGGAGGGCCGCGTTACCCGGAACTCGGGCCACCACCGCGTCGACCCCCAGAAGGGCGTCAGCGACGAGAATGCCTCCGGCCGCCTGGCCGACATGGACCTCGAGGGCCGCGACATCGACGTGATCATCCCCGGCACCTGGGCCAACGGCCTCACTGGCATCGATGACGTCTCCCTCGCCGAGGGACTCTACTCCGCCTACCACCGCTACATGCGCGAGTACTGCAGCGCCGACCCCGAGCGCCTGCGCAGCATCATCCTCGCCCCCGCCACCGACATCGAGTGGTCCATCAACGAGATCAAGGCCGTGTCCAGGGAAAGGTGGGCCGCCGCGGTGGCCATCATTCTGCCCGAAGGCATGCCCATCGACCACCCGGCCATCGACCCGCTGTTCGAGGTGCTGAATGAGGAACATCTCCCCATCCTGCACCACAGCTTCACCTTCGAGCCGCCCTATTTCCCAGGCTACCGCGACATGTGGGGCAACATCGCCGTCGCCCGCACCGCCGCCCACCCGTGGGGCGCAGCCCGGCTGCTGTCTTACCTCATCGTTGGGAAGATCTTCGACCGATTCCCCAACCTGAACGCCGGCGCCGCCGAGGTCGGCCACGGATGGCTGCCCCACTGGCTCATCCGCCTCGAGGAGATGTGCAACTATGTCTCCGGCACCACACCCAAGACCGACTACAAGCCCATCGAGTACGCCCAGATGGGACGCTTCCGCTGCGGCGCCGAGCCCTTCGAGGGCGCGGCCATGACCAAGGCCTGCATCGACCTCCTCGGCACCGAGGCCCTGATGCACCAGTCCGACTACCCGCACGGCGAGGCCCACTTCCCGGACACCGCCGAGATGGTCATCAACTGGCCCTTCTGGCAGGACCTCGGCGACGAAGCCCTCGTCAAGCACATGTCAGCCAACGCCGAGGCCCTCCTCCGCCTCACCTAGCCAAGCCCCGAAAGGTCTCCAAAAAGTAGGGGCGGGTCTGGCAGACCCGCCCCTACAGTCTCCAAACGCACTGAGCCCTACGCGCAGGCATCCCGAACGGCCTGCGATATCTCGGCCAAGCGGGCGTTGTTCTTGTCGGCGCCCCGGAAGCCGTTGGTGATATAGCCCACGGCCAGCCCGGTGTCCAGATCGGCCCACCCGATGGACGTGCCCGCGCCGCCGTGCCCGAAGGTGTGCATCGGGTCGCCGGTGGCCTTGCCCATCCGCTCGTCGTTCAGCGCGAACCCCAGCGCCCGCTGGGCGAAAAGCTCCAGCGACCTGTCGATTCCCTCAACCTGCATGGTGATGCCCTCGGCGACGGTCTCAGGGCGCAGCACCTTGGCTCCGTCCAGCGTTCCCTTGCGCTCCATGGCAGCATAGAACCGTGCCAGGTCGCCAGCCGACGCGATTCCATTGGCGCCGGGACAGATCACTTGGTGCACCTCCGGCTTGTCAAAGACGTTGGCGTAGCCGTTGGTGTCGGCGTCCTGCTCCATCAGGTGGATACGTGAGACGCGGCCCTCCAGCTCGGCAGGCAGGCCGACGTAGGTGTCCTCCATCTGCAGTGGCCGGGCCAGGTCCTCGGCGATGAAGCGGTCGAAGGTCCGCCCATCGATTCGCCGCACCAGCTCGGCAATGACCCACCCGTAGTTGATCGGATGATAGGACAGCGTCGAACCCGGCGCGTACTTGGGCGTCGCCCGCTCCATGGCCGCGCAGACCAGGCTCCAGTCGTGCCAGTCGGTCCAGGGTAGGTCGGCAGGCGTCTCCGGGAACCCGCCCTGGTGGCTCAACAGGTGCCGGATGGTTACCGTTTCCTTGCCGTTCTGCCCGAACTCCGGCCAGAACTTCGCAACCGGGTCGTCCCATTCCAGCCGACCCCGCTCCTTGAGCATGTAGATGCAGGCCCCCGCCAGCGGCTTGGTCGACGAGAACAGCACGAACATCGTCTTGTCATCGACCCGGCGTCCGGTGCCGCTGTCGGCAACGCCGCCGTGGATGTCGAGCACGAGGCTGCCGTAACGATAGACGGCGAGACCCGCTCCGGGGTGCAGTCCCTCGGAGATCTGCCGGTTGAAGGTCCGCTTGACCTCCTCAAGACCGGCAGGGTTCATGGATACGGTTTCGGGCGTTGTCAGCGTGGCCATAAGTCTCCCTCTCCCGTTGGGTAGGCTGATTGGATAAGACTATTGTATGGATCGGCGTATTCTAGCACTCGCTAGCGACCCCTCCACACGGGCGCGCGTTTCTCGGCGAATGCCTTGACTCCCTCCTGCGCGTCCTCGGTGGCCAGCACTTCGTCGCGCTTCGCCTGCGCGAATGCCACTCGCTCCTCCAGCCCCATCTCGGAGCCCTTGATGGACGCCTCCTTGATGGCGGCCAGGGCCAGCGGCGCGTTGGCAGTGATCTTGCGGGCCATCTCCTCTGCGCGGGGCATCACCTCATCCGGCTCGACCACGTAGTTGACCAGCATCAGATTCAGCGCCCGCTGCGCATCCACGAACTCGCCTGTGAACAGGAACTCGAAGGCCACGTTGCGAGGCACCACCTGCGACAGCAGCGCCGGACCACTGACCGACGAGATGCCCCGCTTGGCCTGGGGCCACCCGAACCGGGCCTCAGAGGACGCGATGCGAATGTCGCTGCCCAGCGCGATGCCGCATCCCTGGGCCAGGCAAACGCCGTTGATAGCCGAGATGATCGGCTTCCAGATCTTCGACTGCTCGACATAAAGATCACCGGTCGTGGGCCCTTCGTTGGCGCGAGCGCTGGCCATGGCGACAAGGTCGTGGCCCGTGGAGAAGGCACGGCCACTTCCGGTAACGATGGCGCAACGAACCTCGTCATTGTTCCTGACATCCTGGAAGGCGTCCCACAGCAACTCCCGCATCTCGGGGTTGATGGCGTTAAGCTTCTCCGGGCGGTTCAGCGTGATGTAGGCGATGCCTTCCTTGATTTCGTAGATGACTTCTCTCTCGGTCAACTCCCGTCCTCCTCAGATAATCCTGGAGCCCGTGGGCTTCGTCCCGATCACGCCACCAGACTCCAATGCGTCTATCTCCTCGCCGCTCAACCCCACCAGGCCCCCAAAGATCTCGCGGTTATGCTGTCCAAGCGTGGGCGATGGCCACCGCACCTCTCCAGGCGTGCCGCTCATCTTCCACGGCAGGCCGGGGTACTGCTTGGGCCCCACCTGGGGATGGTCTACGGTTACGAATGTCCCCCGCTCCGCATAGTGCTTGTCCACCAGCAGGTCCGGCCCTCGCAGCACCGGCCCTGCGGGAACACCCACAGCCTGCAGCCGTTCGGCCAGTTGGAAGGCATCCTGGTCGCTGGTCCACGCCGAGACTATTCCGTCCAACTCGTACTGGTTGGCCATCCGGGCCTCTGCTGTGGCGAACCGGGTGTCCGCCGCCAGTTGCGGGGCATCCATCGCCGCCACCAGAGACGCCCACTCGCCGTCGTTGGTGGTGGCGATGGTGACCCAGCGGTCTTCACCCTTGCAGTGATAGGTGTTGCAGGGCGCGTACCAGCGCGAGCGGTTGCCTATGCGCACTGGTTCCTGACCGGTCATCTGGTAGGACAGCAGTTCCCCGCCCATGAAGGCCACGGCCGATTCCTGCTGCGAGACGTCGATGTACATGCCCTTGCCAGTGCGGCGGCGGCGGCGCAGGGCGGCCAGCAGCACCCCGGCGGCATGGGAGCCGGTGATGGGGTCCCCGTGGTTGATGCCCGACTTCATCGGGCCGTCGTCCGGATAGCCCGTCAGGTGGGCCATCCCCGACAACTGTTCCTGCCCAATGCCATACCCCAGGTAGCCCTTCCACGGACCGGTGTTGCCGAAAGCAGGCATTGAGACGTAGATTAGGTCAGGCCGGTGTTTCCTCAGAGTCGCATAGTCGTAGCCAAGGCGTTCCAGGCTGCCCTGCCGGAAGTTCTCGATCAGTACGTCGCTGATGGACACCAGGCGCTCGAACACGCCGCGTCCCTCGTCGCTGGTCAGCTCCAGCGTGATGCCGTACTTGGACATGTGCAGGCAGTTGAACCAGCCGTTGCGATTCCACGGCTCGTCGCCCGGTTCGCCATCGGGGTAGGCTGCGATGCCCCGCGCCGGACTTACAGGCCCACGGTGCGAGTCGTAGACGCTGAGCGACTCCATCTTGATAATCTCGGCGCCCAGGTCAGCCATCAGCTTGGTACAGTACGGCCCAGCCCAGATGCGGGAAAGGTCCAGCACCCGATAATTCCTCAGCGGCTGGATTGTAGCAGCGGTCAAGGCGTCTACCCTGCGGCCCCATTGAGCTTGCCGGAGATGATACCCGTGGAGGCAAGTTCATCCACTCGAGCCACATCCAGGCCCAGCCAGTCCGACAGCACCGACGCCGTGTGCTCCCCGTACAGCGGAGCCCGGCGGAACACCCAGGCATCAGCGCCGGGTTCACAGGAGATGGGCGCTCCCGGATAGCTCAGTGTCCCTGCCGCTGGATGCTCAAGGTTCACGAAGTAACCGCGTTCCACCAGTTGCTCCATCTCCAGGATGTCCTTCATCGTGGCGACGAAGCTGAACCCGAGTCCGCTCTCCTGGCCTGCCTTGAAAATGTCGACCTTGTCGTGCTCGATGAGCCATGGAAGCATCAGGGCATCAATCTCGTCCGCATTCTCTTGTCTCCCGCGCCTCGATGCGAAACGGGGATCAGCCAGTTCCTCGCGCTCCATGATCCGCGCCACCTCCGGCCAGCGGTGGTCCGGGCCCGCAATTATACCCACATGCCCATCCTGGCTCGGATAGATTCCCCACGCAGCCCGGCCGTAGCCTCGGTTACCGACGCGGGTGTACTCCTGCCCGGAATAGCTGTACTGCATCAGCGCGTTCTCGAGGATGTTGGTGGCATACTCAGCGATGGAGACGTCGATCTGTTGCCCCGCGCCGGTCTCCTCGGCATACATAAGGGCAGCCATTGTCGCTGCGAAGGCGTTCTGTCCGGCTCCCAGCTGGGCGAGGGGCGCTCCCTCTTTCAGCGGCTCCTGGTCCGGTTCCCCGGTAATGTTCATCAGACCGCCAGTGGCATAGAGGTTCGCCTCAGCGGCGCGCCAGTCACGGTACGGCCCCGTCTGGCCATAGTTGCTGATTGACGTAACTACTAGCGCCGGATTGACTCGACGCAACTCCCTCATTCCAAGGCCAAGCCCGTCCATCGTTCCCGGCGCGAAGTTCTCAACCAGTATGTCCGCCTTGGCGGACATTTCCAGGGCCAACTGTCGCCCCTGTTCCGACTTGAGATCCAACGCCAGGCTGCGCTTGCCAGCGTTGAGGTACAGGTGCCACGCCCCGTCTTCGGCCGGATTGGATTCGTCGTACTCGCGATTCGAATGGGGATGTGAGGCGAATGGGCCGAATCTCCGGACCGGATCTCCGCCCTGAGGTCGCTCCACCTTCACAACGTCGGCACCCAGTCCCGCCATCAGGCGAGTGCAATACGGTCCGGCAATATAGTGGGTCAGGTCCAAGACCTTGACCCCTTCCAGCAATCCTGTCATAGCCGAAATTGTTGCACCCGCCACAACCGATTGCAACCGTGCCGCCGACCACCGCTGCACCTTTGCTGTCTGATGACGATTGCCGCTTGCCAGCCTGGGGCAATTACCGTACAATACGATCATGTGTTTCCATTGAGTTCTGGAAATACCCGCCCACTCTGGGCCGGAATAGGCCTTGGCGGAGCCGGCTGCTGCACGAAAAAAAACAGCCCGAACGGAGGGAAAAGGAGCAATGGGACAGAGTGGGACAAAATGGGACGGGAATAGCAATTTTTCACCTGATTTGAGAAATCACAGCTACGGCCAGACCCGAAAATGGGACAATGTGGGACAAAATGGGACTCCGATGGGAAAATCTAGTCCCATTCTTCCTGCTCAGACCTCCGATGCCCCCACAGGCCTGCCCCTGTCGAATAGCTCCACTCGATTCCCGTGCAGACATTGGACCTCGCCGGTCGAACGCCTTAGCCCTGCCAACCCCCGCCTTTGTGGTATTCTGCCAGCAATCAAAGGCTCGGAGTGAATAATCAATGGAACGCCCCATTTTTCAGCCGGTCGGCACGCCCGTGGAGAATCTGGACACCCCGGCGCTGGTCGTCGATCTGGATTTGATGGAGCGAAACATACAGTCCTATCACGGCTATTTCGCTGGTACTTCTGTCACGGTGCGCCCGGTGGTTACCAGCCACCTGTCTCCACAGGTGGCCCGGCGGCAGTTGGCCGCCCCCGCCTGCCGGGGCATCGCGGCCACCACCCTCGGTGAAGCTGAGACATTCGCCGCAGCGGGATTCGATGACATCCTTGTGGCCAACCAGGTTGTCACAGCGTCAAAAATCCGGCGCCTCTGTGCCCTCGCCTCCCAGGCCACCATCGGAGTCGCGGTGGACAATGCCGCCAACGTTGCCCGGCTCTCAGCCACCGCGAGTTCCGCCGGCGTCGAGCTCGGCGTACTCGTTGAAATTGAGGCGGGAATGGGCCGGTGCGGCGTCTCGCCAGACGCCGAGGCGGTCGCATTGGCTCGCGCCGTGGCGGATGCCGACGGTTTGCGGTTCCAGGGCATCATGGCAACGGTACCCGGCCCCACGGGAGCAGACCCGGAGGCCCACGCCCAGCAGACCCGCGAACGATTGCAGGTCGCCATCGACTCAAAGGACCTTATGGAGAGCGCCGGACTCTCCGTTCCTGAAGTGAGCGTGGGTGGAGCCCACTGCTACACCGCCGTGGCCGACCTTCCAGGTATCACGGAGGTTCGCGCCGGACGCTATCCGCTTATGGACGTTCGCCTGCAGGACCACCTGCCCGAGCTGTCTCTGGCTGCGGTGGTCCTGGCCACCGTCATCAGCCACCCTATGCCTGACTTGGCGGTACTGGACTCGGGACACAAGGCCACCGGCCCGGACCATGGCCGCCCGGTCCTGCAGGGCATCGCGGGGGCCACCGCGGCTCGCTTCAGCGCCGAGCACGGCGTCGTGGAACTGGAGAGCGGCGCGGAGAGCGCCCTTTCACCCGGCGAAAAGGCACGACTGGCCCCGTGGGAACTCGCGGCCACCGTCAACCAGTACGATTACATACGTGCGGTGCGAAACGGTAAGCTGGAGGGCTACTGGCCACTCCCCGCCCGAGGCCGGTTCGCATAGCAGCGATTCTGCAGCCGACCAGCCTTCTATGCCCTTGCCCCTCCTTCTAGGGTTCGACAACAAAACGGAGCGACAAGATGATCGACAGCCAGACGCCCCTGCCAGGCACCCCAATGGAAGATCTGGACACCCCCTGCCTCGTGATTGACCTTGAAGCCCTCGACCATAACATGGACGTCATCGCGGACTACTACCAGGACCGCCCCAGCAAGTTGCGGGGCCACAGCAAGAATCACAAGACCCCGGCCATCGCGCTGCGGCAGATACGTCGCGGCGGCACCATCGGCGGCGTCTGCGCCGCCAAGGTCGCCGAGGCCGAGGTCATGGTGCACGGCGGCATCCCCAGCGTCTTCATCACCAGCGAGGTGGTGGGCGACCTGAAGATCAGTCGACTCTGCTCGCTGGCTGGACAGGCGGAGGTGATGGTCGCTTGCGACACTCCCGAGAACGCCCGCGCTCTGTCGCAGGAGGCGGCGGCCCAGGGCGTCGACCTCGGAGTGGTCATCGAGCTCGAGACCGGAATGAAGCGCTGCGGCGTTCAGGAAATGCAGCAGGGCGTGTCGCTGGCCCACGAGATCGATTCGCTGCCTGGCATCAGCTTCCGGGGCATTATGAGCCACCAGGTCATCCCTGCCATGCCCGACCGCGAGGACCGGGTCACCGAGGGCAACCGGGTGATCAAGGGCGTCATCGACCTAAAGGACGCCATCGTCGGATCCGGCCTGCCCGTTGATATCGTCTCCACGGGAGAGACCTGGAGCTACGACGTTGCCGGGGAGATCGACGGCGTCACCGAGGTTCAGGGCGGCAGCTATCTGCTGATGGAAACCCACTACAGCTACATGACCGAGTTCAGCTTCGCCGCCAAGGTGCTTACCACCATCATCAGCACACCCCGTCCGGGCGTGGCGATCGGGGATGCCGGCTCCCGCGCCGTGAGTACGCTGCGCGGACTGCCCGAGGTCGACGGTCGGCCCGGCGTGGAACTGGTGTCAATGGACGGCGACCACGCAGTTTTCAACGTAACCGGTGGCGCCTCGCTGCAGGTGGGCGACCAGCTACTGCTGATACCCAGCCAACAGGACGCCATGGTCAGCCGCTGGGACCGCTTCGTAGGCCTGCGCAACGGCAAAGTCGAGGCCGTCTGGGACATCCAGGCCCGCGGCTGCCACAACTAGGAAAGTAACAGGCGATTGAAGCAATGGAGGTCAACAACAGCAAGCTGTCCATCGTAGGTTTCACCGACCCCGACGGCGACTTCGTCGGACTCACTCATCCCCAGCAGGGCTGAACGAAAAAGAGCGGCGGGTGTCGCTTCAGTACACCTCGCCGCCCTTTACTCCGTGAAATGGTTGCCGAATCGCCCGTCCGGGATTAAGGGGTAGGGCCGAACTCCGTCGTCTTCATCAGGTAAGTGTTCTGGGCCGATATGACGCCCCGGACGCGGGGGATATAGGCGCCGCCCCATTCGGGGTCAGCGGCCACCGCTGCCTTGGCCTCCCCCAGGTGCTTCACATTGTCGAAGGCCCAGATATGCACCACCTGGTTGAGGTCGCCCAGATCGCTGTAGAACCATCCGGCCAGCTTAACGCCATGCCGCTCGCGTATGGGCAGGGCCAGTTCCTCCACCGCCGACATGTAGGTGGGCAGCCCACCGGGGTTCAGGGTGTACTGCCGGAAGTCGAAGACCATGTCGTTCTTATGCTTGTACTCCGGAGTGCCCTCCTCGGCAATGGGGCCCCTAACGGGATACGTGGGCGCAAAGGCGGGAGACATCATCAGCCAGGTCTTCTGCGACTCGACCAGCGGCTGTGCCCGGGGGACGTACTTGCCGGCCCAATCGGGGTCCCCGTACACCGCGGCTTTCTGCGAGTTCAGGTGCTCCAGGTCCTTGTAGCCCCAGATGTGAACCACCTGGTTCAGAGTGCCAATGTCGCTCCAGTACCAGCCTGACAGGACAACGTCGTGGTTCTGACGAATGGGCAAGCCCACCTCTTTGACGCCGGCCCGATAGTCGGGCGTGGCTCCGGGTTTTAGGGTATACATCCTGAAATCGTAGATCATGTTCAGCCTCCGGTATGCTTCTTAATGAATTCGCCAGCCTGGGCAATGGCCTGCTTACCCTCCGGCAATATGGGGGCAAACAGGGGCCAGACATGGATCATGTCGTCCCAGACATCCATCTGCACCTTCACTCCGGCCTCGCGCGCGACTCCGGCAAGGCGCGTGGAGTCGTCCAGCAACACCTCCGCGTCACCCACCTGGATCAACAACGGCGGCAACCCACGCAGGTCGGCGTACAGCGGCGCGGCCAGTGGCGCCCGCGGATCGGCGCCACCAAGGTAAGTCTTGGCGGACAGGAGCAATCCCTCCCTCACGATCATGGGATCCGCCTCGGCCCTGGTCTCCATGGACTCACCCAGTCCCTCCATATCCACCCACGGGGACACGCAGACTCCCGCGGCAGGTACCGGTAGCCCTAGATAGCGAATCTGCACCAGCGCCGCCACTGTAAGGCCGCCGCCGGCGGAATCCCCGGCAAGGGCAATCCTGGACGGGTCGTAGCCCTCGCTCAGAAGCCAGCGGTAGGAGGCCACAGCGTCCTCCACGGGCGCAGGGAATGGGTGCTCAGGTGCGAGGCGATAGTCCAGCGACAGCACCCTGGCCCCGGAATCCCTGGACAGGTGCGCCAGCATTGGTCGGTGGGTCCTGGGCGATCCGATAATGTAGCCGCCGCCGTGAAAGTACAGGACAACCATGCTGTCCGATGCGCCGTCGGCCGCTACCCATTCCGCCGTGACGCCACCGGCGTTAACGCGGCTGTACCTGGCCGCAACGTCGATGGTGAACCCGTCGACCATTTGCTCAAAGGAGCGGCGCCCGCCTTCCGTAGCTCCCTGCGACTCATCGACTTCCCTTGTCTTTACCAGCGTGATTACCTGTTCCAGTTCAGGCGATTTGGCCATGTCTACGCCTCCAGTAATTTTTTCAGTGCCCGTGCGCTGCTATGGGGAGCCGAGAGCACGGGCACGGGAGAGACCTTGCGCAGGTGTTCCAAAGCGGTGGCGAAGGAGAACTGGCTCAGCAATACCACGTCGGTCTCCGTGGAAAGTGCGAGAGTCTCCTGCTCCAACCGGTGCTCGAAGGCCTGATGGCCCTTCTCTCTCAGCACCTGTATCAGGTCTGCGGCCAGACGTTTCTTGACCTGAATATTCTTCCCGGACTGTCTTGCGGCCTTCTCCAGGTAATACTCCGAATCGGACATCGTGGCCTCGTTGGTGGCGATCACAGCCACGCGCGAGCCGGCCGCGACTGCCTCGGCCATCACTGGGCCGTACGAGGACACAAGCGGAACGTCAACGAGGTCCCGTGCGGAGTCCACCACAGGGGCGTAAACCGAGCAGGCCAACCCAATCGCATCGGCACTATGGTCCTGGCAGTAACAGATCAGGCCGCTCATGCGCCGTCGCAGGCTGGGGGTGAGACTACCCGTAAAGTCGACCAGGAGCCCCTCATCCAGCAGGTTGATTAGCTCTGCCTCGGGGAATTCTTCCATGAATGCCAGCCGAACCGGCGGTATGGATTCGGCTATCGCGTGGATCATGACGACACGCATGTCAGCACTCCGCATCAGCTAGTTCAGGATCCCTATCACTTCCCCATCGGCGTTGACATCCATGTCCAGAGCCCGTGGACGCGAGGGCAGGCCGGGCAGCGTCTCGATGCGTCCCGCCAGCGCGTAAAGGAATCCTGCGCCCACTGATGCCCGCAGGTCGTTGATCGGAAAGGTGTATCCCTGGGGCCGGTTGCGAAGGCTCGGATCGTGGGAAATTGACAGGTGAGTCTTGGCCATACAGATGGGCAGGCTGCCCCAGCCCTGCGACTCGAAGTACCTAAGCTGGTTAGTGGCCTGCGTCGACCACGCTACGTCCGCCGCGCCGTACACCTTCTGAGCCAGAGCCAGGGCTTTCTCTTGCGCCGTGGCCTCGAGAGGGTATGCGTAGGTGATGTTGCTTTCGGCCCGGGTCGCGTCCACCACAGCCTGGGCCAGTTCCTCGGCACCCGCGCCGCCTTGCGCGTAGCCGTCACACTCGACGGCAGCCGTGGCTCCGGCCTCCAGTGCGATGTCCCTGACCGCCGCCAGCTCCTCGGGGCTGTCTGAGCCAAACCGGTTGATGGCGACCACGCAGGGCAGTCCGAAGCTGGCCACGATGCCAACGTGGTGAGCGAGGTTCGGCCCGCCACGGTTCACCCTGTCCACGTCTGGCTTGTCCAGATCACGACGGGGCATCCTGCCGTGCCATTTGAGCGCACGGGCCGAGGCCACCAATACCGCGGCTTTGGGCAGCAGCCCGCTCTGCCGGGTCTTGATATGCATGAATTTCTCAAACCCAAGGTCGGAGGCGAACCCTGCCTCGGTGATCACATAGTCAGCGTAACCCAGTGCCAGCTTGTCGGCCAGAATGGAGCTGCAGCCGTGGGCGATGTTTCCGAAGGGACCAGCGTGGACGATGGCCGGCTGGCCCTCCAGCGTCTGAACCAGGTTGGGCATCACAGTCTGGTGCAACAGCGTCATGAGCGCGCCCTGTACCCCCAGCTGCTCGACGGTTACCGACTCGCCCCCGCGGGTGGCGCCCACCACGATGCGCGATATCCGCTCCCGCAGGTCGTCGGGGCCGTCGGCGAGAGCGAGGATGGCCATGATCTCGGAGGCGGAGACAATGTCGAACCTCGCCTCCCGCAATGGCCCGTATCCGCTGCCTCCAACGCCCGCGATCACCTGACGCAGGCCCCGGTCGGAGGCGTCAGTCACCCTCGACCACTGAATGCCCGAGGGGTCGAAGTCTGGGATGGCGTTGCGGAACACCGCGTTGTCCACCAAGGCGGCCAGCAGGTTGTGGGCCGAGGCAACGGCATGGGCGTCGCCGGTGAAGTGGATGTTGATCTCGTCCTCGGGGACAATGCGCGCGTTACCGCCGCCGGTGCCGCCGCCCTTGATGCCGAAGATTGGGCCCAATGTCGGCTCCCGCAGGTTGACCGAGACCTTGTGGCCAAGACGTCCCATCCCCTGTGTCAGCCCAATGGCGGTGGTGGTCTTGCCTTCGCCGGCTGGCGTGGGCGTGATTCCCGTAACAACAACCAGCTTGCCCTGGCTGGCGCTGCCTTCCTCAATGGCATCCAGAGATATCTTGGCCTTGTAATGGCCATAAGGCAGCACATGTTCTGACTTGAATCCGAGGGCGTCGGCGATTTTGGAAATGGTCTGCACATTGCCTCCGGGTCTGCAGCGCGCGCTTCCGCCGCGGCCTGAAATGTGAATCTAGCCAGGGAACCGGGCCGGGGCAGGTATCAGCCACCCAACTCTGATTCCAGACGGTTGATGTCCTTCTCGCTGAGATTGAAGTACTTGGCGTCCGGATGGTGCAACACCAGGGCAGAGACAGAGGACTCCGGGTCCATCATGTATCCTTCCGTCAGCTCCACGTCCAGGTGGTTCGAGACCTCCAGCAGGCGGAAGAGCTGCTCCTGGTCCTCCAGCCGCGGACACGCCGGGTAACCGAACGAGTAACGCATTCCTCGAAACTGGGTGCGGAACAGGTCGTAGGGAGTGGTTCCTGCCGGGTCTCCGAGACCCCACATCTGGCGCAGCTGCTGGTGCAGTAGCTCGGCGAAGCCCTCGGCACTCTCCAGGGCCAGCGCCTGTAAAATGTGGGAGTCGAGGAACTTGCCTTCGGATATCCACTGCGCCGCCAGATCTCGAACGCCGGGCCCCACCGAGGTCACGAACATGCCCACGTAGTCCATGTCATCCAGACCGCTGCCCGGAGCGTCTGCTACCGGCAACGCATAATCTGACAAGCAGAGCCCGTCGCGCTGCGATTGACGGCCAAAGAAGAACCGCTCCAGCACGCGGGAGCCGTCCGGTGAATAGACCAGCAGCCACTGGCCGTCCGAACGGCAGGGAAAAAACTTGAAAACCGCGTTGGCGGTGATGTCGCCGCGCGCCAGCATCATGTCCTCGACACGGCGCACCGAATCACGAAGGTCGATTGCGACCTGCTCTCCGGCAGCCAGATCTTCGGAGAATCGGCCTTTGTATCCCAGGTGCCGCACGTAAAGCATCTGGGGGTTGATGTATCCGAAGATATCCTCAAGGTTATAGTCAGTCAGCACATGGAGACGCAGGTCGGGCGGGTTGGGGATTGGGAAGTCGTGGCGCACCTTGGCCGGCGGCACGTCCACCCCGCCATCATCGGAAGCGCGCCGCACGTCGTCGTCCAGCATCGCCTCGGTTTCAGCCTCCAGCTGCGACGCCAGACGGGCCCGCTCGTCGGCCTCCTGGATGGTGTTGGCCAAGGCCAGACCGGTCATTGCGTCAGGCGCGTAGGCCACCAGCCCGCCGTATTCAGGGGCGATGCGCAGTCGGGTGAACCGGTTGGACAGCGCCGCGCCACCCACCAACAGCGGGACGGAAACGCCGTCAGTCCGGAAATCCCGGGCGGTCTCCACCATCATCTGAGCCGACTTCACCAAAAGGCCGGACAGGCCGATGATGTCCGGGTTGTGCTCGCGGTATGCCTCGATAAGGTCCTGCGGCGGCACTTTGATACCGAGATTGATCACCTCGTAACCGTTGTTGGACAAGATGATCTCCACGAGGTTTTTGCCGATGTCGTGAACGTCCCCCTTGACGGTAGCCAGCACCACCCGGCCCTTGATGGAGCTCTCTTTACGTTCCATGTAGGGCTCGAGGCGGGTGACTGAGAACTTCATCGACTCCGCCGATTGCAGCACCTCAGCGACTATCAGCTGGTTGGCGTTGAACTGGCGGCCGACCTCGGACATGCCGTCCATCAAGGGGCCGTTGATGATCTCCAGCGGCGTTCTGTCCTGCAGCGCCTCGTCCAAGTCCTCAGCCAGCCCTTCCTTGGTTCCCTCGATGATTGCCAGCGCCAACCGCTCGTCCAGCGGCAGGAGCCGGCGTTCCTCGTTGGTGGCCGAAGGCGCTTTCTCCCGGAAGTGGGCCGCAAAGTCCGCCACTGGGTCGTCCCCCTGGTACCAGATAAGGTTTTCGGCGAGTTTGCGTTCCCCCTCGGGAATGCTGGCATAGCGCATCATCAACTCGGAGTTCACGATGGCCATGTCCAGTCCAGCCTGCACACAGTGATACAGGAACACCGAATTCAGTACCTCTCGTCCGGCGACGGGCAAACCGAAGGAAACGTTGGAGATGCCAAGAATGGTCTTGCAGCGAGGCAAAGCCTCCTTGATCAGCCGCACGCCCTCCACAGTCTCGGCGCCCGAACCTATGTAATTCACGTCTCCGGTACCAACCGGGAACACCAGAGGATCGAAGATCAGGTCCTCTTCGGGAACCCCATATTTCTCGGTCAGCAACTTGGCCGAACGCAGCGCCACTTCCACTTTCCTCTCTCGGGTTACGGCCTGGGCCTGCTCCTTGTCGTCGTCAATGCAGCCCACGACTAGAGCAGCGCCATAGCGGCGGGCCAGCGGCACAACCGCCTGGAAGCGTTCTTCCCCATCCTCCAGGTTGACCGAGTTGATAATGGCCTTGCCTTGCAGCCGCTTCAGCGAAAGCTCTATGACCGCCGGATCGGTGGAATCGATCATTATGGGGGTCTTGACCTTCTTGGTCACTAGGTCAAGAAACTCAGTGACGTCGGCAGCCTCGTCTCGGTCCGGGTCCTGCAGGCAGACATCAAGGATGTGTGCACCGTTTCTGGCTTGACGGCGGCCGATCTCGGCGGCCTCTTCGAACTTGCCTTCGTTGATCAGGCGGCGGAAGCGGCGGCTCCCCAGCACATTGGTGCGCTCCCCGACGACTGCCGGGCGGAGTTGGTCGTCGACCAGCAGGGCGTCGATCCCGGAAACACGGGTCTCGTGGGACTCGACAGGCTGACGCGGCGTTTTGCCTGCAGCGGTTTCGGCCAGCAGGTGGATGTGGCCATTGACAGTGCCACAGCAACCACCGACCAGGTTCACCCAGCCAGAGTCCACGAAGCGGCCCAGAGTATCGGCCATGGCCTCAGGAGACTCATTGTACTTGCCGTCCTCGTCGGGCATCCCGGCATTGGGCACACAGGCTACGGGGAAGCGGGAAACGGAAGCGAGAGTGCGGATGTGGTCGGTCATGAATGCCGGACCGGTGGCGCAGTTGATGCCGATCCACAGCAGGTCCCGGTGGGACAGCGAGACATAAAGCGATTCCACGTCCTGCCCAGCCAGCAATGTGCCCATGGGTTCCACGGTGCCCTGCACCGCGACCGGCACCTCTTGCCCCAATTCTGCAAAGGCGCGGTCAATGCCGTCCAGCCCCGCCTTGATGTTCAGCGTGTCCTGCCCCGTCTCCAACAGGAGCACGTCAACTCCGCCCTCCATCAGCCCAGCGGCCTGAGTGTGGTAGCTATCGGCTAGCTCCTCAAATGTGACACCGCCGGTGACGGAAATTGTCTTGGTAGTAGGGCCCATCGAGCCGGCCACGAATCGGGGCTTGTCGGGAGTTGAGGTAGCTCCGGCCATACGCCGGGCAATTTCCGCCGCAACGCGGTTCAGACGCCGGGCCTCATGGGACAGGTCGTACTCTGCGAGCACGATGGCGGTGGAGCCGAAGGTGTTGGTCTCGATGATGTCTGCGCCGGCGTCAAGGTGGCCTCGATGTATGGCTTCTATGACGTCGGGGCGGGTGAGTACCAGGTGTTCGTTGCATCCTTCGAATTCGATGCCGCCAAAGTCATCGGGACCGAGATCGAAAGACTGAATTGCCGTGCCCATTGCGCCGTCGATCACCAGGATACGCTCGCGCAGGGCGGATTTTAGGACAGAGATACGTTCGTGTGAATCCATAAATAAGTAAACCACACCATAGGGAAGTATCCCCGCTCAATCTGAGCCTCTCCTTCACACTCCACAACCTCCCATCAGTTGAGCCTGCCAATTGTTTTGCTGTTCTGAGGTGCTTAAGCTCTAGACTCCGAACCACGCGTTAAGGGCCGGGCCGTTTTGCTCCAGCCAGCGTATGTTCAGCCGCATCCGCTCCAGCGCTTGCCGGATAGTGCGCTCAGCGGCAGGAGCGGGATTCTCGGCGAAGAAATTCTCCACATCGGCCCGCTGCTCGTCCGTGGTGAAGCTGTTGCAGATGGAGACCAGCCGCATGAGGCCGAATCCCCCACCTCCGTAGCGCCGGTCAAACTCGGCCCAGTTGTTCTTGACGAAATCCCACGCTGGTTGCCTTCCCTTGGGATTTGCCGCCACACTCGCCACCACCGTGATGGTGTCCTGGGATCGGACCCTGGATGAAAGTGAACTCTCCAGCGTATCGTTCAACAAACCCACATCCTGGAAGCGGGACATTGCCAGCAGCAGTCGGATCTTTTCCTCCTGCAGCCTGGTGCGTTCCTCTAGCTCCCAGAGTTGGTCGTACGTAGCGCGGTCCCCCGCCTGTGCTGCAAGGGAGAATACGATGCCTCGCAGGTCGGGGTGGACCGCCTCAGGGTTTTCCAGGTATTGTCGGAACAGGTCCGAGGCTTGGGCAAGCGTCTCTTGGTCGTTGTAACTTCCTGCTTGGCCGAGCACGGTCGAGCGAAGCAGAGAGTCCAGGTGCCCGTCTTGGGGACGCGGCGTCCATCCGGCGCGGCGGGCTGCCGGGCCGAACAGTTCGCGTCCGAAACGCTGGTAGGCGGGATGCACCGGTTCTCCTGCAATCATCTGCTCGATGTCCCGCAGGTTCGATGCGAGGTCGCTCCAGACAGACGCATCTGTCTCACCGGCGTACGCTCCCGCGAGTTCAAGGAATTGCGTGATGGGCAACAGGCCGCCACGGGACAATGCGTAGGCGTCGTTCTGGATGCCCAATCTATCGGTGGCGGGAAGCGCCAACGCGCTGATGGCCGGAGCCAGTCGCTTCCAGTCCTCGTTTGAGTAATTGACGCGAAAGAACCCGGTTTGGTCGCTGTTGACCTTGTACCAGTCCTCGCTCGGGATGGCTGCCGGCAGAGTGATTACAGCGTCCTTGGTTTCCATGACCATCGACGCCGATGTCGTCCCCGGCGCACTGACCGACACTGGAACCTGCCAAACCTCGGGGTTGGGTTCCTCGTCACCCAGCAGGCGGTCGTAGACGAACCGTTCTTGCGAGAGAGAGATCTGGACATCCTCGGCACGGCGGTCGGCCTCCACCTGCAGCACCGGATAGCCCATCTGCTTGACCCAGGAGTCCATGATACTCGTAACGGGCAGCCCTGATTCCTCTTCCAATGCAGCCCAAAGGTCCTGGGTGCGCGCGTTGCCGTATTCGTGTCCCTTCAGGTACCGATACAGGCCGCCCTGGAACACCTCAGGGCTGAGGAAATTCTCCAGCATCCGCAGCACTGAGCCGCCCTTGCTGTAGCTTATGGCATCGAATAGTTGGCTTACCTCGGCCGGGTTCTTGACCTCCTGCTCGATGGGGTGCGAGTTCTTCAACCCGTCCAGGCTCAGGGCGCGGTTGGTGTCCATGTTGACAAACTGTGTCCACATCTCCCACTCAGGGAATAGCCAGTCAACAGATTTGGTTCCCATCCAGGACGCGAAGCTTTCGTTCAGCCAGAGGTCATCCCACCATTCCATGGTAACCAGGTCGCCGAACCACATGTGTGCCATTTCGTGGGCAACCACCTCGGCAACTCGCTGGCGGGTTCCCGCAGACGAGTTTGCCGGGTCGACCAGGAGTGCCGTTTCGCGGTAGGTGATGCAGCCCCAGTTCTCCATCGCGCCCGCAGCAAAGTCTGGAATCGCGATGTGATCCAGCTTGGGCAGCGGGTATGGAATGCCGAAGTACTCGTTAAAGTAGCCCAGCAGCTTCACTGAGGTGTCTAGGGCGAACTCCGCCTGGTTTTCCTTGCCCCGAGTGGTCCAGACACCAATTGTGGTGCCATTGGCTGCCTCGGATTCCACAGACACCAGGTCCCCGACTACGAAGGCTAGCAAGTAGGTCGACATTACCGGCGTTTCGCCGAAGCGCACCGACCTCAGTCCGGGAGATGGAGAGGCCTCCTTCACAATCGGAGTGTTGGAGACGGCCTGCAAACTGTCGTCAAAGACCAGAGTAACGTCAAAGACAGCCTTCTGGGCCGGCTCGTCCCAGCAGGGAAAAGCGCGGCGGGCGTCGGTCGCCTCGAATTGCGTGGTTGCCAGGTGCCGGGTCTGACCCTCTGTGTCTTGGTACTCGGACCGGTAAAACCCGACCAGCCGATCATTCAGGACTCCAGTGAACTGCATCTCCAACTGGGCCGGGCCTTGGGAAAGCGTTTGCCCGAAATCCAGTGTCGCTGTCTCTTTCTCTTCGTCCAGCGATATGGAATTCACCTGAGTCGACTGACCATTTCGACGGAGGACGACGTCTCTGATCTCTAGCTCTGCAGCGTTCAGAATAATGCGAGCGGTAGGTACTACAATGTCGATATCGACCGTCTGCTCACCACTGAAGGTAAAGGTCTGAAGGTCAGGCTGCAGCGTCATCCTGTATTTGTTGGGCTTGACATTGGCAGGCAGCACAACGGCATCGGAGGAAGGCATCAGGCAGGCCTCTTATTCATTGGACATGGCTATTGGACAGGGACTCCATTGCAAACAGACTATCAGAAACGCTCGGATGTCATCACCTTTCAAGCGTCCCGGTCCGACTAGGGCAAGTTTAACACGAATGGGCGCGTTTCCGACTCACTGCTCGTAATTTAGGCTCTGCCCGAGCCCATTTGAACCAGCGGTGGATGGGGTCTCAGGACACCCACAACGTACCAGTTTTATTGGCTTGCAACCTCTTAACCCCTTGCTACCGCGAGACATCCTCCTGTGGAGCATTTTTAATCAGAATATGAAACCGAGGCCTATGACCAGAAACCCTGGAAGTTCGCACATCAACTCCACCATCTCCCCCTCTGCACCTCCTCTTTCAACTCCTGACATAAGCCGCTTGCCAAGCCTTGTGACATACCCCTACCATTGATTACAGCGGACCAGAAGGCCCGAAATTCCAACATCGGGACCGACGCACCTGGTGCATCCATGCCCGATTACCCATTCTTCATTTCCGGCATGCATCACCCCAGCACGAGGCCTGTCCTAAACCTGATCGGGTCCAGAATCCCGTGCCACCGTGCCCGTCACCCAGGCGCCGCAGCCTAGCGAACGCCGGGGCGGCGCCGAACGCCCAGCCAGGGAGCCAAGAAACTGCACATAAGTGCACACATTTCACCCCCTTTTTGGCATTAACCCCAATTTCGGACCTCACCATCCACTGATCCGGGGCCGTCACCCTGCCTAAGTCCAGGTCAAGGTAAGGCGCCGCCCAGCCAACACCTCGCATCCAATCAGATAGCCGGGAATCCGGGGTCGTATATCGACGAATGCCAAAGGCGAGGCCCAGGCCGAAATAGTTGCTTGAACACCCGGAACGGAACGCTGCCGCGGACACCTTGCTTGTTCGTACAAATGTGGCTGAATGATATAATGCGCGGCAGCTTTAGCCCACTGCACATCTTGGCCTTTCGGAGCCATCAGGCCTGGCTCCACTTTGGCATTCAGGAGTGATTTGATGCCCCCAAAAACAATGTTCGAGAAGATATGGGACCCCCACGTGGTGCATGATGAGCCGGGCGAGCCATCCATAATCTATATCGACCTGCACCTCGTCCACGAAGTGACATCTCCCCAGGCTTTCGACGGGCTGCGGATGGCCGGTCGTCCCGTTCGACGCACCGACCTGACGGTGGCCACCGCCGACCACAACACGCCAACCTGGGACTTGTCACTGCCTGTGACAGACGAGATTTCCCAAGCCCAACTAGAAGCTCTGTCCCGCAACTGCGAGGAATTCGGCGTAACCCTCTATGACCGGTTCAGCCCCTTGCAGGGCATCGTCCACATAATCGGGCCCGATCTCGGCTACACCCAGCCCGGCAAAACCGTTGTTTGTGGCGACAGCCACACCTCAACCCACGGGGCGCTGGGGGCCTTCGCCGTCGGCATCGGCACCTCCGAAGTGGAGCACGTGATGGCTACGCAGACCCTCCGGCAGTTCAAGCCGCAAACAATGGAAGTTCGCGTGGACGGACAACTACCTCCCGGTGTCACTGCCAAGGACATCATTCTCGGAATTATCGGTCGTATTGGCGTCAACGGCGGCACCGGCCACGTCATTGAGTATACCGGCGAGGCGATCCGCTCCCTTTCAATGGACGGGCGCATGACCGTCTGCAACATGAGCATCGAGGCCGGTGCCAGGGCCGGAATGATCGCCCCCGACGAAACCACTTTCGAGTATGTCCGGGGCAGGCAGTTCGCTCCGCAGGGCGCCGAATTCGACGCTGCCGTCGAGCGCTGGAAGCTGCTGCCCACCGACCCGGGAGCCACATTCGACAAGACTGAGATATTTGACGCATCTCAGATGGAGCCGTACGTAACCTGGGGTACCAACCCGGGAATGGTGGCGCCAATAAGCGGCCACGTGCCGGACCCCAACTCCTTCGAGGAGGCCGGCCAGCGGGAAGCGGCCGCGCGGGCCCTGCAGTACATGGACTTGCGGCCAGGGACCCCGATCAACGGCATCAAGATTAACCGAATATTCGTCGGCGCATGCACCAACGCCCGGCTGGAAGACCTCCGCGCTGCTGCTGAAGTGGTCCGCGGCCGCAAGGTGCACCCCGACGTCTACGCGATGGTCGTTCCCGGATCAGCCAAGATCAAGCTCGAGGCGGAGGAAGAGGGTCTCGACCGCATCTTCACTGAGGCGGGGCTCGACTGGCGCGTGGCAGGATGCTCGATGTGCCTGGGTATGAACCCAGACATACTGGCCCCGGGGCAGCGCTGCGCCGCCACGTCAAATCGCAACTTCGAGGGACGCCAGGGCAAGGGAGGCCGAACTCACCTTGTCAGCCCGGCCATGGCCGCCGCTGCCGCCATCGCCGGTCACTTCGTCGATGTGAGGGACCTTTAAGCGCTCATATCTGGGGCTGGGATAGGGCGATTCACCCTCGGTAAGTTCAATGACTCAAAGCAATCTGGGAATGCAATTAGATTTTCAGGACGATTCTGAAACGGTTTCCAGCAAACCGGTTCTGCCGGGATTCGCAATTAAATTTCAAGAGATTTGGTGGCAGGGAGGACTCGCATGGACCCCTTCGTAAGACTGTCCGGCACGGTTGCGCCGATTGACAGGGTTAACATCGACACCGACCAGATTATCCCTGCAGTGTTCCTCAAACGCATCGAGCGCTCCGGATTCGAGGATTGTCTGTTCTTCCCTTGGAGGTTCAACGAAGACGGAACCCCCAAGGAGGACTTTGTTCTCAACCAGCCAGCCTACCAGGACGCGAAGGTCATCGTGGCAGGCCACAACTTCGGGTGCGGATCATCCCGGGAGCACGCACCTTGGGCACTGAGAGATTATGGAATTCGCTGTATCATCGCGCCTAGCTTTGCGGACATCTTCTACAATAACTGTTTCAAAAACGGGCTCCTTCCGCTGCGCATGTCTGAAGAGGACGTCCGGACCATTATGGAAAAGGCAACTTCCAATCCTGGTGTAAACCTGACTGTCGACCTGGAGGGACAGCGGGTTTGGGATGATGATGAAGAAATTTCCATCCCCTTCGAGATTGACCAGGCACGCCGGCACAACTTGCTGAATGGGTTGGACGACATCGGCCTGACCATGCAATTCGAAGACAAGATATCGGCCTTCGAGGCCTCTCGCGGCTCCTAGCACCCCGGGAAACCTCTGGTAGCATCCAAGGCCCCCGTTTTCCGGGGGCCTTCTAATTCAATCCAAGTCCTGCCAAGGCGTAGCCTTGGCCTATCTTTTCGACCCTTAGAGCAGGTTGTTTTCTATTTCCTATTCCTCGCATAAATAGAGTATTGCACTTAACATAAACAAAATGCTATTATTTCCTGAATTGCATAATTATTTCTTAATCAAGCTGTCAATCAGGAAAGTAGATGACTACCCAGGAATTTCCTGCCCAAGTGGCAAATGGAGAAGCTGAACTACCTTCCGCCACTGCCAACGGCGAGCAGGGGAGTTCCGGCTCCGCCAGGAAAGCCCGTCAGCGTTCTGTATATCTGTTCCCCGCCTACGACTTCAACACCGCCCTGGATATAGCTCGCCGGGTCGAGGAGAGCGGCGGCGGGACCTTGACCGAGGAAACGCTGGCAATAAATATGGGACTATCGGCAAAGAGCAGCGGTTTCCGTCTCAAGAGCCTTGCAGCCCGGCAGTTCCAGCTCATTAGCAAACATAGCAACACGCTCGCCACTACTCCGGTGGCCAAAGCCATTCTCAAGCCCACCAGCAAGGAAGACGAAAATCGCGGCAAGCGGGAAGCTTTTCTTTCGATTCCGCTGTTCCAGGCAGTGTCAGAACGCTTCAGCGGCCACCCATTGCCGGACAGTCAGACGCTTCGAAATGTGCTTGAACGAGAGTTTTCGGTAGAGCATTCCAGGGTTCAGCAGGCCGAGCGCATGCTCCTAGACTCGGCCAGGTACGCCGAGGTCCTACATCACTCGAACGATGGAAGCTACATCTTGGTGTCCGACAGCATTGCAGCGCCTGCGGATGGATCGAGGGACTTTGTCCCACCACCCGCCCGCTTAACTCCTCCACATGCCACGGCATTGTATGACTTGGGGGGAGCGCAGCCAGGGCAACCGTTGCCGACAAATACCTTTACTTTTACTATGGAAGAACTGGAAAGACTGTCCAGAGAGGAATTTGAAGAAGTCTGGAGGGCGTTCGGTATTCTGGTGTTGGCCCGGAAACGCTACAAGTCTGAGTCGGTGCTACCTCTGGATTCCCCCGAAGCCTGAAACGGTCACTCCGGACGGAGGCTGCCGAAGTACTTACTCGCCAGGCGACGGGTAAGCCTCGGCTACCTTGCTCTGGAAGTCGGTCTCATAACGTAACATCCTTCCCTGCCTTACCTGCTCGTCCAGCGACGGCCGTTGCACGGGACGGGGATCGTCAGGCGCGTAGCCGATCACTCCCTCCTCCTCCAATTTTGCGACATCCGCGTCAGACATTCCCAGAAGGTCTTTGAAAACAAACTCGTTGTGCTCGCCCATCAGCGGCGCCGCCTTGGGGGGCACGGCGGGAGTGGCGGATAATTTCCAGGGGCGTCCCGCGTAAGGAAGGGGCGGCATTTTCGTGCTCGGATGGTGGCTCACAACCTCGTGGAAGCGTCGCTCTCGCAGGTGCGGATCGAAAAGCAAGTCTTTGCTGTCCAGAACGACACCTGCCGGAACGCCTTCGGCCTGCAGCGCCTCCATCAATTCGCGGGCATCCCACGGCGCGGTTCCTTCTTCCAGCATCCGATCTAGTTCGTGACGATGCTGGAAGCGGCCCAATGTGTCCTTCAGGACAGGATTATCTGCCCAGTCAGCCCTGCCCAGTACCCGGCACAACCCTTGCCATTCGTCGTCCCCTGCAACGGCAATGACGATCCATCGGTCCTCTCCGCGGCATGGGTAGCAGCCATGTGGCGCCATGGTGGGATCGGCGTTTCCCAGACGTTCCGGTGCACGCCCGTTGGCAGCAAAGTCCAGAAGTACCTCGGGAATTGTGACTGCGGCCGTCTGGGCCTGAGACACGTCGATGAATTGACCCCTACCGGTGCTCAGGCGACTAATAAGGGCAGTCATAACCGCGAACACAGTGTGCTCGCCAGCCGTGTAGTCGACGTAGGGTATCTCGGCCATCACCGGGGGGCCACCCGCATAGCCGGTGGCATAAGCCAGACCAGATGCCCCTTCGGTGGCTGGACCCGTGGCGCCGAAGTTGGCCCAGGGGCCATCGAACCCATATCCTGTCGACGACACCATAATGATGTCGGGTTTGATGCGGCGCAGGTCTGCGTATTCCAGGCCAAAGTTCCTGATGACCCTCGGCGTGAAATTTTCCGCGAACACATCACTGACGGCGATAAGCCGGCGCAGGATAGCCAGTCCATCTGAGTTTCCCAGATCCAGGGTTATGCCCATTTTGTTCCGGTTCTGCTCGTAAAAGTTGGCCCCCCGGTTCCAGAACTCGCCGTGGATCTCGTTCTGGTACACCGAGTCGCTGCGGTAACTCTCGAGGCGACGGGTCGACTCCAGACGAATAACCTGCGCTCCCATGTCTGCCAAAAGCTTCATCGCAAATGGGATGGCGATGAGTTGCCCCATCTCGATGATGCGCACTCCCTCCAGAGGTCCCCGAGAGCGTTTTCCTCCCTGTGCAGACGTAGCCATCGCTTAGATGATCCCTTGGGAGCGCAAGGCGCCCAACTGTTCTAAGGAAAGGCCAAGGCGCTCGCCCAGAATCTTACCGTTGTCCTGCCCTAATGTCGGTGCAGAGTTTCCCAACTGCCAGGGGGTTTCCTCCATTTTGAACGGGGCACCCGGAAACTTGACCTTGCCCAGCACAGGGTGATCCGCGTTAGCAAAGAACTCTCTATGGCCAAACTGGGGATCCTCCAGGACCTCCTCCGGCGACTGGATAACTCCGAAGATAAAGCGACGCTGATGGGAACCATAAAAGCGTTCGTACTTGTTCTGGTGGATGAAATACTCGTCGAGGATGCGCCCCAGCTCTTCGGCATTCACCAACCGCGCCGACGGGGTACGAAACCGATCGTCATCCAGCTCCGGAAGGTCCAGGAACTCTGTGAAGCTGTCCCAGTTCAACCCTCCTCCCAGACCGGGATTGGGGAGCAGGAATCCGTCGGCGGTGGCCCGCAGCCGCTGAAGGTCGCCACTGTGGTTGGGCTGCCGGCGTCGGATGGCGCCTGTGTAGGTGTAGTTGTTCACCACGTCCCGCAGGCCCGATGCCACTGCCTCCTGTATGGAAACGTCGACGTGCTGCCCCTGTCCTGACCCGCGTCCGCCAGTCGTGCGCTGGTGGTAAACGGCCATCAACGTCGCCGATGCCGCATCAGTCCCTGCCTTGAACTGCGCCTGGTTGAAGGCGTGTTTAAGCGGCTCGCGATCATAGGCGCCGAATATATACATCAGTCCGCCCAGTGCGTACTCGACGATATCGGCCGCCTTGTAGTCCCGGTACGGTCCAGTCTGGCCAAAGTTGGAGATGGACACCATCACCAGGTGGGGAGCCACTTCACTGATCGTTTCGTAGTCCAAGCCGAGAGATGGCAAAACCCGGGGAGAAAAGTTCTCCACCAGCACGTCTACTTCCGGGAGAAGGGAGAACAGGATGTCACGCCCTTCCGTACTCTTCAGGTTGAGGGTGATGCCGCGCTTGCCGGAGTTCAGGTAGGCGAAGGGCAGGCTGCTGTCTGGCCCGGGCTCGTCACCGAAAAACGGCGCCATCCTCCGACCTTTCTCACCTTCGGGCGGCTCAATCTTCAGGACATCCGCCCCAAAACCGGCCAACAGCTTGGTGCAGTAGGGCCCTGCAATGCAGTGGGTGAGGTCGAGGACGCTTACGCCCTCAAGTGCAGCGGCCATAGATCTTGGAATTCTCCGGGCTTTGAGAGTACAGTTCTTTTCCGCAGCTAGGCATCCCGGTATAAGGAGGCGTCCAGACCCAGTTCAGACCGTCCTACAATCTCAAGGCATCGATCCAGGTTGGGAGGCATCAGGGTCGACGTGCGCACGTCCCGGAACAGCCTCTCCAGCGGCAGGCTCTTGTGGGCGCTGCGGCCACCAGCAATCTGGATTGCCTTGGCTGTGACGTCCAGCGACGCCACCGTGGCCAGGTACTTTGCTCGAGCCGCCAGAACCGCACGCTCCGCAGGATTAGCGTCGTCCCAAACCGTGGCGCCCGCGTGGAGGACTCTTCTGGCCCCCTCTAAGGCCAAGGACATTTCCGCGACGGTACGCTGCACGGCCAAGCTCTCAGCAACGGGCGACGGGTCGGGCGCAAAAGTCTGCGTCTGGGCAAATTCCTCGGTAAAGTCCAGCGCCCTTTGTGCTGCTCCAAGAAAGACTGCTGCGAAGCCCAGTCCAAAACCCTGCGTTATACCGGAACGTGGTGCCTCACCTGGCCTGCCGAGGGGCGCATCCGCACCGACGAAGCAGTTGTTCAAACGCATGGCCGGGCTCACCGTGGCGCGCATACCCAGGGTGTCCCACTCTCCGATCTGCTCAATGCCAGGGGTGTCGTGGGGGATAAGAGCCAGCCACTGAGACTCCAGCGGGTCCTCATGGCCCGAACTGCAATGAATCATGTAGCGGTGGGCCCTGCCGGACATGGTGCAGAAATGCTTGGTACCGTTAATGACATAACCGCCATTCTGCGGAGCAATAGTGGTCAACCGCAGGGCCGTTCCCCCTCGCGTTTCTGGCTCGCTTCCCCAGCTACCAAAGAGCTTTCCGTCCTCCACGACTTCCCTGAAGTAAAAGGCTTTTTTTTCCTCCGTAGACAAGGCGTCGATGAACCTAGTAACGGTCGAGTGCATGTGCACGGTCATCCCGGTGTTGGTGCATCCAGCCGCCAGCCGCTCGATCACCCGCACGTACGTCGGCATGTCCAACTCCAGCCCACCGAACCGGCGAGGTATTCCCATCGCCAGCATCCCTTCACGCCACACGTCTCTCCAGCTATCGACCGGATGAGTGGCCGTGGCATCGTAGTGGGCAGCCCGTGGGGCCAGACACTCCTTGGCAAGCCGGTCCGCGACCCCAAGGATCTCTTTCCTGCCCTCTGGAGTTCTGTGGTCTGCGTATTTACGCTCGACGGCCAAAGTCTTTCAACTCCGAGATTTCGACGAAATGGCAACCATTTCCCTGAATGTCCACCGAAAACAACTGCCTACTCGCCCGGGTAGGTCAGGCGCAGCAGGGTGTGGCGGCGGTTAGTTGTGTAGGGGCGCACCTGCTCCGGCCAGCGGCCCAGCTCCACTGCATCTCCCCATTCGGCCGATGTAAGGACATCGGGAGATTCGATCTCGTACACCGCATGAAAGCGGGGTCGCCCGTCGGGAGTCATGGTGCGTACTTCGCCACCAATCATCACTTCGAACGAATCAGCCTCGTACCGGGCGATCTGGCCAACGCCTGGCACTTTGCTCAATTCCGGGCAGTGTTCAACGTTGTATACCTCGTTGAACAGGGCCTCCTTGGCGGGCTCAACATCCATGCTGGCGACGAACAAATATTTGGACCGGGCCATTCTTTTCATCTCCTTGCTAATGACGTTGCGAGAGGGCCCACCGCTACACAGGGCCATCGCATTTCGCTAGCCGCATTCCGTGGCTGCATAGGGGATCGGGTACAGCTATCCTTGAGAGGCGGAGCTGCGGATGGGAAAGCGCTGCCTCTTTGGGACAGGAATTTCCCATTGCCGTCCCATTTTGTCCCATTTTGTCCCATTTTCACGGCCTTTCGTAGCTGCGAAATGCTCCATTTGGCCGAAATTTCCAATTCCCGCCCCATTTTGTCCCATTCTGTCCCAATTTCACGGCCCGTTCCCAAACGACTCGCAATCCTGATCGACCGCCGGGTATAGAGCAGCGACGGTGTGGTTACCAGCAGATACATATCGATATGGTACGGAGAGGCCATGAGGCTTGGCAACCAGCAAATGTCATCAATTTGTCCGAATGCGGTTGCCTGCACCATGTTCCGTGCCTTTGCACCGAAAAGTGCCGATGCTAGAAAGGCCGCCTGTGAGAGGCCTCGGTCTCAATGCTGGTAATGAACTCCAGCAGTACAGCACGGCCTTCCTGCTCAGTAACGCGGCGCGCCCTAGCGAAGGCTGCGGACACCTCGTTGGGGTCTTCAATCCTCTCCGCGTAACCACCCATGGCCCGGCCCATGTCAGCGTAGTTACCGCCCAGGTCGCGAGTGTTGTACAAGCGGTGCGAGTCGGCCATTGCATGGACCTCGGCGGCCATGTGGGAGTTGTTCAGCACCACGGTGATGATGGGGAGGTTGGAACGAACTGCGGTCTCAAAGTCGAGGCCCACCATACCGAAAGCTGCATCTCCCATAAAGTTGACGCAGACTTTGTCCGGCTGGGCCAGCTTTGCCCCTATCACAAGACCCAAGCCGGTGCCAAGGCCATGAGACTTTCCCCAGCCAATATAGGTCCGCGGGCCGCTGGAACGGTAAAACGGCACGATCTGGTCGCGCGGGCTGCCGGAGTCGTGGGTCACAATGGCGTCTTCCGGCGGGATGGTGTGCATGAAGTCCCAGATGACGCGGTATGGACTCATTGGTCGTGAGTCGTCCGTCAACTTGTGCTTCCAGGCCTCGATGAAGGCATCGCGCTCCCTGGCTACCTCCGCCGCGGTGTTGCTGTTGTTGCGGCTGTCTCCCACGATATCGCGGCAGGCGTCAATCATCTGGCGCAGGACCAGCTTGGCATCGCCGACGATGGGGAAGTCGATGTTGTAGTCCTTGTTAACGTCGCGAGGGTCGTTGGTGGAGTGAATCATGGTCTTGCCCGGAGGGATGGTCATCACCATGTTGTGGCGGGTGAAGCTTGTGCCTATTCCGAAGACAACGTCAGCCCGTCGCATGAAGTTCACCAATGTCGATGACGAGGTCAGCGCTGCAGAACCCAGCGCCAGAGGGTGCGTCTCGTCGAAGGCGCTCTTGCCCAGCAGAGTGGTCGCGACCGGCACCTGCAGCAGCTCCGCCAGTTCCTGCAATTCCTCAGATGCCTTGGCGTACATTACGCCCTGACCGGCGAGGATTACCGGATTGCTGGCTCCGCAAAGGGCGCGTGCCGCGGCCTCAACATCACCGGAGTCGCCCTGTGATGCTACCCGGCGGCTGGGAACATAGTAGAAGGACTCCTCCGACACCTCTTCATTGGCGATGTCGGCAGGAATCTCCACCGCCACCGGCCCCGGCCGTCCCTGCCTAAGGGCGGCGAAGGCCCGTCGCATCACGTCCGAGGTCCGGTCCGCCGTGTTGATCTGCTCGATGCTCTTCGAGATTGAGGCATAACTCTGCAACGAGCTGTAGAGCGGGAATACGCCCTGCCTGTCCCGGGGGTGCCCCAACGGCAGCAACAGCATCGGTGTCGAGTCCGAGAATGCCGTGGCTGCGCCTGAGTAAGCGTTTTCCGCGCCTGGGCCATACTGCATTGCGAACACGCCCATCTTGTCGCCGTTGGTCGTGCGGCTGTAACCGTCGGCGATGCCTAGGCCCACCCGCTCCTGGCGGCAGATGATCGGCCGTATCCCCGCCTCTGCGCAGGACTCGATGACGGATGTTGTCGGGAAGCAAGGCAGGAACTCCACCCCTTCCCGCTTCAGAATCTCGGCAATTGCGTCAACAGTCTTCACCTGCGACCTCCTGAACCTGTGTCTCGCGAACTGCGTGAGAGTATATCACCGTATCAGGAGGACAGCAGGGAACAGGAGGGCGGTTCGAACAGGGGGCCCGGGCTCGGGTTCAGGCCTGCTGTGCGGCAATGCGGTCGGCCAGGGGACGCAAGACGGCATAAAGGAAGTCGTTGGCCGGCGTGGGCGTGCCAGTCTGCCGGGCCAGCCGGATGAGGGCGCCGTTCAATCCCTCAAGTTCCACTGGACGGCCTTCGGTGAAGTCCTTGGCCATTGATGCCCTGCCCTGCGGAGGAAAGCGGTCGAGGGAGTTCATGGCCCACTCCAGCGAGTCTTCCATGACCGGCGCACCGCTGGCTCGGCCCACGGTCAGCGCCTCCTCGATGGCCTGCTGGATCAGAGCCCGGGTCGCCGGGATAGTGCGCATTTCCTCGTAGACGCAATTTGCGGCGGAGCAGACAGCCGCGGACCCGGCGATGTAAGCAAACTTCTTCCAAAGCATGCCCACCATATTCTCGTCTAGTTCGACACGCCAGCCGGCATTCACAAACTCGCGATAAAGGAACTCTCCCCTCTCGGTGATCCCAACTGACATCTCCCCAAAACCGGCGGTGCCAGGTCCACCTTGAGTGACGACTCCGGGCTCGGATATGCGCCCCTCCATGAACGCCGATCCGACCATCACCGGTTCGCGTCCGATGACCGCTGCGATCTGCTCGCCGTTATCTATCCCGTTCTGCAGGGTGAGCACCACGGTATCGGCGCTGACCATTGGGGGCAGCGAGGCGATGGCGCCGGGGTTGTCGTGCATCTTCACGTTGAACAGCACGAGATCCTGGCTTCCGGCATCTGCGGTATCGCCAACACCGCGTCCGGGCGCGTGGAATTCGCCGTCGTTCTGGCTCTCCACCCGCAGGCCGCCGTTGCGACGGATGGCGTCCAGATGCTCACTGCGGGCGACGAACGTCACTTCGTGCCCGGCACGGGCCAGTAGTCCGCCAAAATAGCCGCCGACTCCACCGGCGCCCACTACTGCAACTTTCACCTGGTTGCCTCCTCGTTACGGCTGGACGGTTACGGCTGGACGATTCCCCTAGCAGTCTGTCTGAGAAACAATGTTCTAAACGAATCTCGGCATCTACAAAGTTAATTATTCCGGTAACCGTTTTATTAGAGCCCATTAGTCACCAATGAGATTAGTCAGTGGCGCTTTTCGTCTCCAAAATCTAATCCTCGGACACGCTGCTAGCGAATACAATCAAGAGGACTCGACTGGATATCCGTATACATCTCGCAGGTCACGCTTCAACACCTTGCCCATCACGTTACGGGGCAACTCGTCGACGAACACCACAGATCGGGGGCGCTTGAACCCGGCCAGGCGTTCACGGCAAAACTCAATGATATCCTCCTGGGTGGCCGACTCTCCTTCGCCGCTGCCTGAAGGAGCTCCGCGGAGCGTCCGGACGACCAAGGCCCGAATCTCCTCACCCCATTCAACGTCGGTCACGCCTATGACAGCCGCGTCGTCGACCTGGGGGTGGGATAGCAGGACGGCCTCCACTTCTTCTGGAGATACCATTTCACCGCCCCGCTTTATAAAGTCCTTGGACCGGCCAGCCAAGTAGATATACCCGTCCTCGTCCTGATAACCCAAGTCGCCGGTATAGACCCACCCGGACCGCATCGTTTCCTGTGTGGCCACTTCCTCCTGCCAATATCCGGCCATCATCCTGGGCCCGCGGGCCACGATTTCGCCTGTCTCGCCGACCGGAGTCGGTCCCCCGGCCTCGTCCACAATCTCGACCTCAACATCCTCCAGCGGCTTGCCTATGGAAGTGAGACGGCGCAACTTGGTTTCAACCTCCTTGGGCGACCCTTCCAGAACGTGGTCTTCCGGAGGTAGCATCGTAATAGTGGAGGCCGTCTCCGTCTGGCCGAAGGCGTTAATGAAACTCGCTCCCGGAAACCTCTTGATCGCCTCCCGGATTACCTCTATGGGCATCGGGGCGGCCCCATAGGTGATCACGTCCAGAGACGAAAGATCGTATTCGCCAAAGCGGGGATGGTCTATTAGATGCTTCAGCATTGTTGGTACCAGCATGGCCCGGTTGGCCTTGTATTCCTGCACAAGTTCCATCCAATGAACCGGTTCGAACTGCCGCATGATCACCTGAGTTCGGCCCGCGTAGACTGCCGTCAGTGCGGCCTGCAGGCCAGCGATGTGGTAGTACGGGACAGTGACCAGGTTGGTCTCCTCAATGTCGGGATCCGCAGGCATTACGGTGGCCAGGATATAAGAGGCAAAGCTGTCGTGAGTCAGCATTACCCCTTTGGGGGCGCTGGTGGTCCCCGAAGTGAACATAATGACTGTGGTGTCGTTGTCCTCCGCTTCCGGAAAAAACAGTTGCTCGGGGGATGCGCTCCTAAGGAGATGTTCGAAACTGTCGAGACCGGTGGTGGTACCGGCGTCCAGTATGATCACCCGGTCCTGGGGCATCCCGAACAGGTCCTCTTCCCCCAGCAACTCCAGATACCGCTCGCCAATAAACAGGCAAGTCGGTTCCGCTATGCGCAGCATCTGATGCAACTCGTCCGTCTTGGCACGGAAGTTGATGGGCACATAAACAGCGTCCAACTGCGCTGCGGCGAAGTACAATTCGATGCTGCGGTGGCTATTCACCTGCATCGTCGCGATTCGATCGCCCGGGGTCACGCCCAGTTCCGCCATGGCGTTCGCCAGCCGGTTGACCCGCTGGGAAATTTGAGCGTAGGTGAACTCGCGCCCGTCAAAGATCATCGCGGTACGGTCGGGTACTATGGCTTCGGCAATCGTCAGTAACTCAGTCGTATTCATCGATTTGTAAAGTCGACGCTCCTCCAAACATAGCGGAAAGGAATCAATTGAGGTGAAAAGCGAATTCTAGCCTAATTAGATGACGACAGTATTACGAGGCGGGTTTCCAATTCCAACCCGTCATTCAGCGGCATGTCGCATCCCTCTCGAAGTGCGCGCTTGAGGTTCGAAATGGTGCCAGGGTCGACATCTCCAAGCTGGCAGGCCACCTCCAAGGCGTCTTCCCGCAGGCGATTAGCGGGTGAAATCCGGGTTACCAGCCCCATTTTCAGCGCTTCTTCGGCGCTGAAACGTCGACCCGTCAGCAGAAGGTCAAGGGCCTGCGAGGGACGAGAGTTGCGTGGCAACGTCTGAGTGCCCCCGGCGGCAGGAATCATGCCTAGCCCGACCTCAGGCATCGCAAACACGGTATCTTCTGCTGCGATTCGAATGTCGCACAGCAAGGCTATTTCCAACCCCGAACCGATGCAATAGCCGTGAACCGCGGCAATAACCGGTTTGTCTATCCCGATCATCTGGCTCCAGACATCCCTCTGCCATCTGACCTGTCGTGCAACCACCAGAGACGGAGCCGACCCAAATTCCGTGAGATCGGCTCCCGCGCAGAAGGCCCGCCCTTCGCCGGTTAAGAGCACCGCCCTTACGTCAGGGTCGTCGGCGACCGCAGACAACGCCTCAGAAAAGTCGTCCCTCATCTGAACGCTATAAGCGTTCAAAACTGGCGGACGGTCGAAGGAAATGTGGCCAATAGCGCCTTCCTTCTCGTATATCAGAGTCTCGAAGGGGCGCATTTCGGTTATCTAAGGCTGGCTCCCACGGGCCTCACCGCGCGGGCATATAGCTCGGTCAAGTCAACTTCGGTGTATCGGAGACCGATATTTTCCAGGTTGTGGGCGTCGCTGACTTCCATAAGGATCAGGTCGTGAGTATTTGCCTTTCCTTTGACCAAAGGCTTGCGGATGTGCCAGTTGTGGATGTAGTTGTCGATCTCGATGGCGTGGATGTCCTGCTCGATGATGATTTCAGGAGAGTAATAGCCGGGATGACAATAAGTGCGGAACACTCCTCCCTCCATCCCGTCCATTGGCGGAAGGAACAGCTCCGCTACCTGGTATTCGGCGAAGGGGTTTTGCTCAGGGCGCACCTCGATTTCCCAACCCGGGATGATGACGGCCTCACCTGGGAAGTGCCTCTCAACCAACTCTCGAAACTCAAACGACCAATCCTTGTTGTGATGGTCGGTTATGCCGATACCGTCTATGCCGGCAGCCTTGATCTTTCCCACTACCTTCTCGGCAATTTCCACGGACGGCGGCTGAAAATTAAAGGCTTCCCAAACGTGTGTGTGGAGATCCAGCTTAAGTTTCAAAACGCATTTCCCAAGTATCGAAATTCGCGCCTTTTAAGTCCCGGATAAGTAGCCCACTACTCGCCAGTGAAATTCGGGCGCCTCCGTTCCAGGAACGATGCTATTCCCTCGGCCCTGTCGGCGGTGCTCTGCAGGATCATGTTAAGGTCCGCCTCCAGTCCAAGGGCCTGCTGAAGGGACAACTCGGCCCCCGACACCACCGCTTCCTTTGCGTAAAGTGCCCCTAGTGGACTGCCTTTCGCAATTTGCATCGCAAGTTGCTTCGCGGCCAACAGCGCGTCCTCACCCTTCGCAGCCACCCGATTGACCAACCCTATTCCCAGGGCCTCGCCTGCGGACACTTTGCGCCCGGTGAGCAGCATATCCCTCGCCCAAGCCGGCCCCACCAACCGGGGCAAACGTTGTGTGCCCCCGTCGAAGGGAATAGTCGCCGCAGACGGAGTCGAGAACCAGAACCGCGCTGACGATGCCGCTACCCTCAGGTCGGCAGCGAGTGCCAACTCGAGGCCGTGGTCGGCAGCGTCGCCGTTAACCGCCGCCACAACAGGTAAAGGCAGGTCCGCGACCGTCCGGGCCGCCTGCAGGCCCCTGATTCGCAACGCTTCAGCAGGAGCCTCACGGCCAACACAGAAGACCGGTCCAGTGCCGGTCAATATTACCACTCGAACGTTGTCTGCTGCGGCCAGTTGGTCGGCGACATCTCTCAACTCCCCCGCCATCAACTCATTCACACCGTTACCGGCGTCGGGGCGATTGAGCGTTACCACCGCAACGGGTCCGTCCAGTCTCAATTGCAACGTATTGTGAGAAATGATTACTCTCCCAAAACTATTGACCTGCCATGCAACTGAGCGCAGAGTATACGGGCCCAGAAAGTGCAATTCCCAAGGGCAGAACGCTTCGCTGCGGCTTGTGAAAGCGATTCTTGACAAGCCAAAATGCCTTGATTAACATAGATTAGCACTCTGCCGCCCAGAGTGCTAATCGCAAGCTAAATTTGCCGGGTCAAGATCAATTCCCGGCATAACTAAAAGGAGGCCGCGGTGGCGAATTTTCAACCTATGGGCGAACGTGTGGTAGTGAAACCCAGCGAGGGCGAGCAGACCACGAAAGGCGGTATTTTCCTGCCCGACACAGCAAAGGAAAAGCCCCAGGAAGGCGAGGTGGTCGCTGTTGGCCCGGGCCGGGTCAGCGATGACGGAACACGCATCGCTATGGACGTTGCCAAGGGAGACCGGGTTATCTATTCCAAGTTTGCCGGCACCGAGTACAAGGACGGCGACGACGAATACCTCATCCTGCGGGAGAGCGACATTCTGGCCAAGCTATCCTAGTTCTGGCGCGGGGCTGGCGGCTCCCGTTATCGTCCCGGAGACGCCCGTCCGGCCGGTGAATTCACACCTATAGTTATTAAGGAGGAATGGATGCCTGCCAAGAAACTTACCTATTCGGAGGAAGCCCGTAAGTCCCTCCGCACCGGTATCGACATCCTCGCCGACTCGGTGAAGATTACCCTCGGTCCCAAGGGGCGCAACGTGGTTCTGGACAAGTCCTTCGGCCCGCCCCAGGTCTGCAGCGACGGCGTTACCATTGCCAAGGAAATTGAGCTCCCCGATTCCTTCGAAAACATGGGCGCCCAGCTCCTGAAGGAAGCCGCCACCAAAACCAACGACGCCGCTGGAGACGGCACCACCACCTCTGTGGTACTGGCTCAGGCCATAATCACCGACGGCTTCAAGAACGTAACCGCAGGCGCCAACCCCATGGCCATCAAGCGCGGCATTGAGTACGCCGTTGCAGCCGTGGTAGGCGAGTTGCAGGGAATGTCTCAGTCGGTGGAGACCCGTGAGCGCATTGGCCAGGTGGCCAGCCTCTCGGCCCACGAGGATGCCATCGGCGAGACAATCGCCGAGGCAATGGAAAAGGTAGGAAAGGACGGCGTTATCACCGTCGAGGAATCCAAGGGTCTTTCTGACGAGATCGAGTACGTTGAAGGGATGCAGGTCGACCGCGGCTACATCTCTCCTTACTTCATCACCAACCCCGACCGCATGGAGTCGGTCCTGGAAGATCCCACCATCATCATCACCGACAAGAAGATTTCCGCTGTTGCCGAGCTCCTGCCCGCGCTGGAAAAACTCCTGCAGGTCGGCCGCAAGAACGTGTTGGTCGTCGCTGAGGACGTGGACGGCGAGGCACTGGCCACCGTCGTGGTCAACAAGCTCCGCGGCACCCTCAACGCGCTAGCCGTCAAGGCCCCCGGCTTCGGTGACCGCCGCAAGGCCATGCTGGAAGACATCGCCATCCTGACCGGTGGCACCGTCATCAGCGAGGAGACCGGCCGCAAGCTGGACTCCGCCACCCTCGAGGACTTCGGCCAGGCCCGCCGGGTCACCGCCACCAAGGACGAAACCACCGTCGTCGAAGGCCGAGGCTCCGAGGATGCCATCCAGGCCCGCATCACCCAAATCAAGGCCCAGATCGAAGACACCACCTCAGAGTTCGACCGCGAGAAGCTGCAGGAGCGGATGGCCAAGCTGTCCGGCGGTGTCGCGGTGATCAAGGTCGGCGCGGCCACGGAGATCGAGCTCAAGGAGCGCAAGGCCCGCGTCGAGGACGCCCTGTCGGCCACCCGCTCCGCCGTTGAAGAGGGCATCGTGCCCGGAGGCGGCGTTGCCCTTGTCCGCGCACAGCGCGCCCTGGAGAACGTTCGCGAAATGCCTCTGGACGAGAAGGTCGGCGTGGACATCATCCGCCGGGCCCTCGAGCAGCCCCTCAAGCTCATAGTCGAGAACGCTGGGTTCGAAGGCGCTGTGGTCCTCAACCAGGTCAAGCAACAGGCCGACGATTACGGTTATGACGCCGAGGTCGGAGAATACGGCCCAATGCTGGAAAAGGGTATCGTAGACCCCACCAAGGTCACTCGCTCTGCTCTGCAGAACGCGGCCAGCGTGGCAGCTATGGTACTGACCACCGAGTCCATGATTTCCGAAATCCCCCAGCCGGCCTCAGCCATGCCCGCAGGCATGCCCCCGGGCGGCGGAATGGACTTCTAGTCCAATAGGTCGCTATCAGCAACCAGGAGACCGTCCCGCCGTTTGGCGGGACGGTTTTTTCTTGACCTCCTGTGAACATCAAACCGGGAAGGCGAAACGTTCCTGCCGGAAGGATTGTTATAATGAAATCCATTCAGCTATCGGTGAACTTCACAGTCTTGGCGCAGCCCCACAATGTACAGGAGATCTGGAATGCTTTGAGCAGCTATCGCGGCGGCTGGTGCTGCAGCCGCGGGCATTTCCGCACTCATCAGCATGGTGAGGAGCGGAGACAGGAATCAGCAGGAGTCCCAGGAACAGGCGAACGAATCTGACCGCCCCGAAGAAACGGCAGCCGCTCCCGTGTCTTGAGGTTTACCATCAGTGAACACATCATCTGGCACAAGACTTAACCGGGTCTACCACTCCGCATCAGCTGCACTGACAGGACTCGCCTCTGGCGCTACGTTGTTGGTCGGCGGTTTCGGAGGACATCATTTACCGGACAATCTGCTGGGCGCCTTAGTCGAATCAGGTGCAGCGGACTTGACGATCATCTGCCAGGGCGCCGGAGTCCCAACTCCCGGGCGCACCGATATCCATGCGCTGGTCGAAGGCGGGTTGGTCCGCAAGCTTGTTTCCCCGCTTCCTTTCGATCCACGCCAGGGCGGGTCGGTGAAACAACGGTGGGAGGCAGGACAACTTGAACTGGAAGTGCAACCGGTTGGCGTTCTGGTTGAGCGGATTCGAGCCGGAGGGGCCGGCATCGGCGGTTCATTTCTACCCACAGGGGCAGGGACCCGCTTCGCCGAAGGCCAGGAGGTACGAGTCATCGACGGCCGCGAGCACATCTTCCAGACTGCCATAAAGGCTGACTTCGCACTGCTGCGGGCGGCCGTATCCGACACATTGGGAAACTTGGTATATTCTGGCACCGGCCGCAACTGGAACCCCGTGATGGCCATGGCCGCAGGGGTAACCGTCGCCGAAGTGGACGAAATTCGAGAACCCGGCGGCATCGATCCTGAGACAGTAATCACTCCTGCAATTTTCGTGCAACGTATCGTTTTAACTTCATAGCCCGTCTCATAGTGGGGCCACAAATACCAAGTCAGTAGACCACGCACAGAGGCCGCAGAATGCCAGGCAACAGACTTGACCCTCAGAAAATGGCCCTCAGGGCGGCACAAGAAATCCGGCCCGGAGAAACCGCTGCGATTGGCTCGGGCCTCGCTGCTGCTATTCCAGGCGAGGTTCCAGCGGGCAGCGGGGTTTGGCTGCTTGCCGAAAGCGGAGCACTGGGCTACCGCCCTGGTGGAGCGTCCTCGGTAATAGACGGAGTTGGCGAAACCGCCATCGTACTGCCGGGGGGAGTGGTTGTAGGTACGGTGGATGTGGCAGCCATGCTCGGGGGCGGTCACGTAGATCTCGCCTTCGTCGAAGCAGCACAGGTGAGCGCAAATGGCGATTTCGTACACTGGACCACGGCCGAAACCGCCAGCCTGGCCGCTCCCGGCCTTGCCGTCGACCTGGCATCCGGGGCCAAACGTGTCGTCGCGATGATGACCCACGCCCACGAGGGCGGCATATCAAGGATTCACGAACGTTGCACCCTGCCCGTCGACGGCGTTGGCTGCGTGTCAGTGATCATCACAGACATCGCCGTTTTACTGGTCACCATTTCAGGGTTGGAACTGGCCGAGGTGGCACCCGGCTGGTCGGCCGACGACATTGCCTCGATGACTGAGGCTCCTCTTTCCGTGGCTTCCGGACTTCGCGAAATGACCTTCGACGTCCCCACGCTTCCCTGGCCCAACAAAGTCTACGCCAGCGCCGCAGAGGCGGTTCAGGACATTCCCGACGGAGCGGTGGTCAACGTGGATGGGTTCGGTGGCCCTGGCGGGATGGCCCACTACCTGATGGTGGCGTTGCGTGACCACGGCGCCAAGGGCCTCACTATAATCAGCAACACTGCTGGAATTGCCCGAGTGGCCCGGTTTGGCGCACCCGAGGGCGTCACCCCCATCGACCACACCATTCTGGTGGAGAACGGACAGATAGCCAAGGCCATTGCATCCTACCCCGTATCACCGTCCATTAACCGCCCCAGTGCCTTCGAACGCGCCTATCAGGAGGGAGAGTCGACCCTCGAAGTATCTCCACAGGGGACCCTCGCCGAACGCGTTCGTTCCGGCGGAGCAGGCGTGGCCGCCTTTTACACTCCGACCGCATTTGGCACGCTGTTGGGCGAAGGCAAGGAGGTGCGGGATATCGACGGCCGCCCCTATGTGTTGGAGCAAAGCATCCTGGCCGACTTCTGCATCATCCGGGGGCACAAGGCCGATTCCTTGGGCAACATGGTCTACAGAGGCACCTCACGAAACTTCAACCCGGTAATGGCAACCGCCGCCCGCGTCACGATCGTGGAAGTGGACGAAATCGTCGATCCGGGCGAACTCGACCCCGAGGCGATAGTTACCCCTGGGGTCTTCGTTGACCGGATCGTGAAACGCCCCAAAGAATTTTCCCCATACCTGGACACCTAGGGACTGTTGAGGAAGGCACCATGGCAGTTGATTTGGGAGCACTGGCTGAAAAAGAAAGGTTGCCCCGCGAGATAATAGCAATGCGGGTAGCCAAGGAGTTGCCCGACGGTGCCTACGTGAACCTCGGCATTGGCATCCCCACGTTAGTCTCCAGCTTCCTGCCCGAAGGGCGGACCGTTTTCTACCACAGTGAGAGCGGCATCCTGAATTGCGGTCCGCTGGCCGAGGAAGGCAACGAGGACATCGACCTGATTAACGCTGGAGGCCAGTTTCTGGAATCAGTGCAGGGAATGTCGTTCTTCGATTCGTCGCATGCCTTCGCCATGATCCGCGGCGGTCATGTTGACGTCACAGTCTTGGGCTCCCACCAGGTCTCAGCCAATGGGGATCTGGCTAACTGGATGCTGCCCCAACGCGGCGTGGGCAACGTCGGAGGCGCCATGGACCTCGCCGCCGGCGCCAGTGGAGTTATCGTGGCTATGGAGCACACCGACCGCCAGAATAACCCAAAGATCGTAGAGAAATGCACTTTCCCTGTAACCGGCCAGGGGTGCGTTTACCTGATAGTCACCGACCTCGCCGTAATCGAGCGCACTCAGGACGGCTTAGTCCTGCGGGAAGTCGCACCCGGCTGGACTACCGAGGAAGTACAGGCCCTCACCGGCGCCACGCTCATCATCACCGACGACGTCAAAGAGTTCGAGCTCTAGGTAGTGCCGGAGAGGCCAAAGGCCACGTCCCAAAGCGGCCACCTGCTTTCACTCGGTCTCTGCAACAGTCTACTTGACGATGATCTACGACAGCAGCTGCAAGGGCGCGTCGCCCATCACGTCATTCCAAACATTAGCTCGGTTTACGCAGCAGAGAATCCCGACAGAACTGGCGGGATAATCGGCCTTTGTGCCAATATTACTGTTGCATACTGGGGCAGGGGAATTGGTGCAGTCCTCCAGTGATGATGTGTGGTTGTGTTTGCGGTGAAAGAAAAGTTGGCGGGATTAACCGAGGGGAATGAGTGTGCACACAAGTGAGTCGCTGGACGGCTCTGGAGGCTGAGGCGGCAGGCAATGGAGTACTTGCGATGACTGCTGAGCCCGGAGTGGAGCCCAAGAACTGCTGGCAACTGGCGATTCTGAAGATGTCGAAGGGAGGCTGACCACGCCACCCCCGACGGGGCGCAGAGAATCCCGTCCATCTACCAGTGGAACACCAGAATGGTCCGCGATTGTCTTGCTGACTTGGGTGCGGAGCATTTGGCTGACTCTGACGGCATTCTTGTGTTGGGCGAAACCGGCTATCTTAAGAAGGGCAACGGCTGAGCGCGGGCGCCGGTCCCAAGGGTCCATAGGTCTACTACTGGGCCACCGTGGCGATAGGGCCCCTGAGGGAGCCGGGTAAAGAGTACTGGCCACGGCCTGGCGTAGCGTGGACAAGCTTGGTGAGATAGCCTACTACGCCTGCATTGGGCTGGCCGAGACCTTCTTGGGCGAATTTGAGAGGGCGGCCTGTCCCACAGGGCAGAAACCTGATTTTGTTGAAAGTCCCCGAGTTGCACACCTGCCTTGTATGGACTCCAGGACCGCTCTCCCGATTTTGTGCTTCATGGTGCAAATTGAGACGGCGACATCAAGTCTCAGCGCGACAATGCCATTACCAGCGCCGGCGATCGCTACTCGCATCAGCACTATGACTGTAGTAATTGTCCTACAACCCAGGAATCGCCTTCAAGCCCAGCGACCCCACCGTTATCCTCGCCGCCGTCGGGGAGACGGCAATCGGCGGCACCGGGTTTAACCAGCACTCCGGCGGCGCCGGGGAAACCTGGGAACCTCGCCCCTATTTGTTGAGCCCAACTCCAACATCTGGAACAACGTTACCCATCCCGCTGACGCTGACTTCGTCCTTCCCCCAGTCTTATCGGCGGGGTTTATTCCAGTGACGATGCGGGCGACTCCTGGCCAAAGCTGAAGCAGAAATTCAGCGAAGTAGGGTCTATAGTCTGGGTTCCCAATTTACCTGAAGCGCAGCGTGAGACCCGTGCTTATGATAGAGGCTAACGGGACGTGTTTGGCGCATTTCTGGCGGAATGCGGTTCCTAACGTTTGCAGGAATCGGAACCGTTGAGCAGCAGAACGTAAGCTTGGCCAAAGTAACCACGGCGAGGTGCCCTTCCTTGCAGCGGCTAAGGATGAGCTTCAAAAGTTGCAGCCGGGCTCAGGCCAACAGCACTGCATTCCTGTGATATAGATGCATCGCCGGTGCGGTCGACGCTATAGGACAACATTAATCCCGGGCCCGCGACCCGTCGCGGCGATGGCGCTTTCGGTCCAAAGCGGAGAGTTCCATCTTGCGCAGGCGCAGATTATGCGGCGTTACCTCCAGCAGCTCGTCGTCCGTGATGTATGCCAGCGCTTCCTCGAGACTCATAGTTACGGTGGCCTTCAAACGCTTGGCCACATCGGCCGTTGACGATCGCATATTCGTCAACTTCTTTTCCTTGCATACGTTGATTTCGAGGTCGCCCTCACGAGGGTGGGAGCCGACAATCATGCCTTCGTAAACCCTGAAGCCCTGATCTATGAAAGTATCGCCACGGCCCTGGGCGTTAAGTAGCCCGTAGACGACGGCCACCCCGTCCTCGGATGCCACGAGCACTCCGCTGCGCCTGGATTTTATTTCCCCTTCCATCGGCTGGTAAGACGTGAAGATGCTGCTTTTCACGCCGTCGCCTCGGGTGATGCGGTTAAAGAAAGCGTTGAAGCCGATCAGGCCTCTGGTGGGTATCTCGTACTCCAGGTGGACATATCCATCCCCGCTGTACCGCATGTCCCGCGTTCGAGCCATATGGGCTGACAAGTACTCTGTAAGCGGGCCCATATAGTCTTCATGGGTGGTGACATTCAGAATCTCGTACGGCTCGCAGGTCTTTCCGTCAATTACCTTGTTAACGGGCGTAGGTCGGGATACCTGAAATTCATACTGTTCGCGCCGCATGGTTTCAACCAAGATCGACAGGTGCAATTCCCCCCGTCCGGCGACCACGAACACATCGGGGCTGGGAGTGGGCTCCACTCGCAGGCTCACGTTGGTCCTCAGTTCACGCATCAGCCGCTCGTGGAGATTGCGGGAAGTGCAGTGAGAGCCCTCCTTACCCATAAAGGGTGAGGTGTTGACACCAAACGTCATCCGCACTGTGGGTTCACCGATATCGATGGACGGCAGCGCCACCGGGTTTTCCAGCGATGCGATAGTGTCGCCTATGGACACCCCTTCAGGACCGGTCACGGCCACAATGTCTCCGGTATGAGCTTCGGCTACCTCCACTCGGTCCATCCCGTGGAAGACGAAGATACGCTCAACATTGTGGATGGTGAAAGCGTCGTCGCGGCCCAACAGGGCCACTCTGTCGTGCAGTCTGATAATTCCGTTGGTAATCCGGCCCACGGCAACCTGTCCGAGGTAGTTATCGTAGTCAAGGGCGGCAACCAGCATCTGCAGTGGAGCGTCCGGGTTACCCGCCGGCGGAGGCACCGAATCCAGGATGGCTTCAAAGAGCGGCTGCATGTCCGACCCTGGCGTGTCCAGGCTCCTGGTGGCGAAGCCCTGTTTGGCCGAGGCGTACAGGACCGGATAATCGAGTTGTTCCGCGGTGGTGGCAACTTCCAGGAACAGGTCCTG
Source organism: Dehalococcoidia bacterium (assembly GCA_965215675.1). Lineage (GTDB taxonomy): Bacteria > Chloroflexota > Dehalococcoidia > Lucifugimonadales > UBA3495 > VXOI01. The sequence goes on from OZ244112.1 coordinate 2,884,420, forward strand.
GACCATTTCGACGACTTCCGCCACCCGAGCTTCGGGGCGGTCTATCTTATTGATGACCACCAGGGGATTGACGCTCTGACGCAGGGCCTGGCGCAGCACATATGTGGTCTGGGGCATGGGCCCGTCCACGGCGTCCACCAGCAGCAGACATCCGTCTGCCATGTTCATTACGCGTTCCACCTCTCCGCTGAAGTCGGCGTGGCCCGGCGTATCTATGACGTTGATTCGGACATCGCCGTAGGAGACCGAGGCGTTTTTGGCCAGAATGGTGATGCCGCGCTCTCGCTCCAGCGGGTTGGTGTCCATAATCAGTGTGCCCACCTGCTGGTGAGCCCGAAAAACCTTGCCCTGTTTCAACAAGGCGTCGACCAGGGTGGTCTTCCCGTGGTCGACGTGGGCAATAATGGCAAGGTTACGGATGTCGTTGTTATGGTAATCGTGCAAATCAAGTCACCTCCACTATATAGTAGCATTACGGGCATCGTTTGGGCGCAATCGCCAGCCGTTATTCTCAAGGTGTGATTTCAAAGTGGGAGGAATGATTGCGCAGGCGTGGAGTCATTAAAGGCGTTGTAGCAGAGTCAGAGCTAGTGTGGGTCGCGCGTACGGATTCGCTGGCCGGATCCCGTCATCAATGGCGAGGGGATCCGTACCAGGGGGAAATTACCGAGGACCAAGGCCCAACTGGTTCACTAAATTGCCGCCACCTTCATTTCGATCGCATCACTCTGAAACGACCCCTCAGGTTTAGTTGCCATCGGCGGCGGTGCCAGCGCAGGGCACAGGCCAACTGGCATGGACCAGATAGATGCGGCTGGACTGAGAGGGCATTCTCCACGAAGTGACCGCCAAGAGCAACGAGAAGCTATCGGCCTAGACAGAAAAGGAACCCCGTTGGGTGAGGCGGACCGGTTGGCGTCGTGGGTTGACGAGTTGGGCTCGGCTAAATACAGTTCGGGCCAAGGGTCTACCACTGGATGACGGTAAGGGTAAGGACCATTGAGGAGCCTCGCATAGGCCACTGGATACTGATCCAGCGCTGCGTTGGCAACGTATGCGGAGCAATTGGATCTCTTCTCCGGGGCCAACGGCTTCATCGTGCCTGTGGAGCGCACCGAGCGTTAGAATCACCCCAATATCGTCGTGCAATTCCCGTCCCCATCACCACATTAGAGGCTGCGTTTACTTGATAGTCACTGACCTCGCCGTAACCGACCCGTCCTCCTGCTGAGAAGGGTCGCCCCCTGCTGGACTCGCAATTAAGTCTATTCCCTCGCCGGCACCACGCTCATCATCGCCTCCGACGTCGACTAGTTCGAGAGCTTGGTAGTAAAGGAGAAGCTAAAGCCCAATGACCATGTCTCAAAGCGGCAGCGAACTTCCACTCGGTCTCTATGACACACTACTGGACGAGGACCTGCGACAGCGGCTGCAATTGCTAGTCTCCCGTCACGTCATTCCGGACATTAACGCGATCGACGCAGCAGAGATTCCCGACAGAGTTGGCGAGATGGTCGGCCTTTGGGCCAAACGCATATTGGCCTCCCAACCTTCAGAGGATCGAGGCGAGATGGCGTCGAAGCTGTCCAGGGCCCTTCTGGCGATTCTAAGAGACCTCTACCCAGACGCTAGCCAAGCCGAATTGGCCATCGGGCAAGAAGTCAGTCGATTAACTGCAATAGAACATCTTGGACCTGATGGTAAGCCCATACCAATTGCACGACCTCATACCCCGTTGCGCGACACCGTCCTGATGACCAACGCCCGAGGTCAACCCTCATTGGTCAATGAGATCTTTGCTGAAATAGAATCCGCAGACAGAATTGACATTATCGTCGCTTTCGTAAGGTGGAGCGGCATTAGACAGATAATTGAACAATTGCGAAGGCACGTTCAGGAGGGAAGATCCCTTCGCGTAATAACTACCACTTACACGGGAACCACAGAACTCCGCGCCCTGGAGTAACTGAAAAGAATCGGCGCTCAAATCAAGGTTTCATACGATATAGGATCAACCCGTCTGCACGCCAAGGCATGGCTATTCCATCGCAAATCCGGCTTTTCCACTGTTTACATCGGCTCTTCCAACCTGACTCATACGGCACAGGCCACTGGCCTCGAATGGAACGTAAGAGCCTCCCAGCACCTCAACGCCGACGTGGTCCATACCTTCGAGAGAACCTTCGAAACCTACTGGCAGGACCCTCATTTTGAGGAATTCGACTTAGAACGTTTTTTCCGAGCGACCGGGGACACCTACCGGGATGACTCCATCCTTACTCCATTTACCATCGAGCCGTATCCTTTCCAACGCCAGATGCTCGATTCGCTGCAACTGGAGCGCGATCGCGGCCATCGAAACAATTTGATTGTGGCCGCAACAGGCACTGGAAAAACAGTGGTAGCAGCCTTGGACTACCGACGCCTGCGACCCACCGTGGAAAGAGCACATCTGCTATTCGTAGCCCACCGCAGCGAGATATTGGAACAAAGCCAAGCGGTATTTCGACACGCGCTAAACGACGGCTCATTTGGAGAGCTCTGGGTTGCTGGAAAGAGGCCAACGCAATGGGAGCACGTGTTTGCCTCGATTCAGTCTCTCAGCGCGGCAGACCTTTCAGGCCTTGACCCGGAACGATTTGACATCGTAATAGTAGACGAATTTCACCATGCGGCCGCAGCAACCTACGAGGCCCTCTTAAGTGGCATTCGGCCCAGATATCTCCTCGGGCTAACTGCTACTCCGGAAAGAACGGACGGCCTTGACATATTGGGTTGGTTCGGCGACCGCACCGCAGTAGAACTGAGGCTGTGGGATGCCCTCGAGCAAGGTTTGCTCTCCCCGTTTCACTACTTTGGAGTACACGACCAACAGGATCTGTCCCACATTGGGTGGCGTCGCGGAATCGGATACGACATCAACGAACTCACCAACCTCTACACCGGAAGCCAATCGTGGATTGCCCACGTGATCGGTGCGGTCCAGGACAAGGTGACCGACCCGAAACGCATGCGCGCCCTTGGGTTTTGTGTGAGCATTCAGCACGCGGAGTTTATGGCAGAACAGTTTCAAAAGGCTGGCATCTCAGCCCACGCGATCACCTCTGCAACCTCTCAGCAGATACGGGAAGAGAAACTTACAGCCTTACGTCGTGGAGAAACCCAGGCTCTATTCACCGTTGACCTCTTTAACGAAGGAGTTGATGTCCCTGCTATCGATGTCGTGCTGATGCTCAGGCCCACGGACAGCGCTACGATCTTCCTGCAGCAACTCGGCAGAGGACTCCGAAGAACCGAATACAAAGACGTCCTCACGGTCTTGGACTTTGTAGGCCATCAACATCAACAGTTCCGCTTTGATCTCAAGTATCGGGCCCTGCTCGGTCGCTCAAGACGGGAACTGGAGTTGGATATCGAAGGAGGCTTCCCTTTCCTGCCACCAGGCTGCCAAATTAACCTTGACCCGGTTTCCAAAGAAATCGTACTTAACAACGTAAAGAATGCCATACCCAACAGTTGGACTCGCAAAGTCCAGGAAATGAGATCCCTCGGAGACCGTCCCCTCAAGGATTTCCTCGATGAGACCGGGTTAGAGCTCGAGGACGTCTAACCAAGGAAATCGTAGTTGGACCGAACTGCGTCGGGCAGCCAATTTGCCGGTGCCAGTCCAAAGGGATGGCGAAGACGCATTTCGAAGTGGAATTCAGCGTACCCTACATTACGACGACACAGACCGTATCGAGAGATATCGAGGGTTCTTGGGTGAAGAACGACCTCCCGCAATGGGGTATTTAAATACAAGCGACCACCGCAGTCTGTCGTCTTTGCTGTTGACCCTTCGAAATCCTAGAAAGAATACCTACCAGTCACTAGTCGACGCTTTGACGGACCTATGGAGACACGAAGCCATAAGAATAGAACTACTGGAATTACTGGACATCCTTGACGGAAGGATAGCTCACCTCAATACACCGTTGGGATTGCCGTACGATATTCCACTTCGAGCGCACGCGACTTACAGGCAAGAGGAAATCCTGTCCGCATTTGGGGTGTCCACCGTGACTAACCCCGCTCGTATCCAAGCTGGCGTCTATTTCCACCAAAAGACCCAGACAGACCTGCTTTTTATCACCCTTGAAAAGTCCGAGAAATACTACTCGCCGACCACACGTTACTTGGATTACGCCATCAGCGACAACCTGTTTCATTGGGAGAGTCAGGCAAGCACCTCAGTCGCGAGCGAGACGGCACAACGATATTTCAACCATGAAGCTCGCGGATCCAATGTCGTCCTGTTCATCAGAAGAGCTCGACAGGACGCTTGGCACCGCACCATGCCCTACTTTTGCGCAGGTACCGCGAAATATGTGGAACATCGCTCCGAACGTCCCGTGCAAATTACTTGGCGATTGGACCACAAGTTGCCAGGCGACGTGTTCGGCGAATACCGTGCCGCCGTCGCCTGAGGCTACGCTCCCCCGCGACGGTCAACCAGCTTCTCTACCCCGTTTGACACCCGATTTCCCACGCTGATAGCATTCCCATATCCCTTGACAGGAGAGTGCTCGTGGCTGGAATCGCAGCATTTGGCGCCTATGTCCCGCGTTACCGTCTCGGCGCATCCACCGACGGTTGGGGATCGCGGGTCGAGCGCTCTGTAGCCAACTTCGACGAGGACAGCGTCTCCATGGCAGTGGCCGCAGGTCTGGACTGTCTCGATGGCCGCGATAGGCAGGGCATAGATGGCCTGCTCTTCGCCACGACAACGCCGCCCTACTCCGAAAAGGGCTGCGCCTCCATAATCGCCACCGCCCTCGACCTACGCCGCGACATATTCACCGCCGACATTACCGACTCCCTCCGCGCCGGCACCAGCGCGCTTAAGCAGGCGCTGGACTCCGTGAACGCTGGCTCTGCCAGGCAGGTGCTGGTCATCGCCAGCGACAACCGCCAGGGCGCCCCCAAGGGCGACGCCGAGCGTAGCTCCGGCGACGGCGCGGCGGCTTTCGTCGTCTCAGGCGACGAGGTCATTGCCGAGCTTGAAGGCTCATACAACATCTCCGAGAACATGATGGATGTCTGGCGCAGCGCAGGCGACCCGTTCTTGAGGTCCTGGGAAGACCGTTTTGCCATCGAGGAGGGCCTCGAGCGCATTCTCGGCGATGCCATCGCCGGATTCATGGAACGGCAGGGCATCGCGGCCAGGGACGTAGGCAAGCTCGCCCTCTACGCCCCGGACGGACGTCGCCACGCCCAGCTAGCTCGCCAGTTGGGCTTTGCGCCCGAGCAGGTGCAGGACGCCATGTTTGGGCGACTTGGCAACACGGGCACGGCGTTCGTACCAATGCTGCTGGCCTCGGCGTTGGAAGAGGCAACGCCGGGACAATTGATAGTAGCCGCCTCCTATGGCGATGGCAGCGACATTCTCGGATTCCGCGCCACCTCCTCAACAGGAAATGGGGGTGCGAGAAACGGCGTAAGCAGCCATCTGAACTCCGGGAAATCCCTGGACAGTTACGAGACCTACGCCCGCTGGCGCGACGTCTGGGTGACCGACTCCGCATCGCGCCGCCCGCAGGCGCAGTCACCTTCGGTGTCCGCTATGTGGCGCGAGGGCGACCGCAACATCAGGTTCTATGGCGCCACCTGCAATCAGTGCGGCTTTGTACAGTACCCGCCGCAGCGCGTCTGTGTGAAGTGCCAGGCCCGCGACGACTCGACGCCGTTGCGCCTCAGCGACCGTCCCGGCCGGGTGTTCACGTACTCCATGGACTACCTGGCCGGCACGACCGATACTCCGCTTGTCATCGCCGTGATAGACTTCGACGGCGGTGGCCGGGCCCTGTGCATGATGACCGACCGTGAGCTGGACGAAATCCAGATCGGCATGCCCGTGAAAATGAGCTTTCGAAAGCTCCGGGTAGTCAACGGCATCCACAACTACTACTGGAAGGCAGTGCCGCAGAGAATCTCGGCCAATTGAGCTTCCGGATGCAAATTCACCAATGGTAGAAATTTTAGAAACCGCTAAAATCGCAGACTGGGCATTCATGGCAGGGATCTGGGAGCAAACACCAAATTCCTTAATTTTCGCCGGATTAGCAGATTCAGATGAGTCCGAAAGGCTGTTGTTCCCGCGTGGCGTCGCTATAAGCGGTTTCAAATTTGCAAATGGTCGGATTAGAACCACCATCAAATTGCCACAAAGCGACACGAGTTGCGCCGGTGGCATTTTGCTCGGTTTCAGTTCTCAATATTCCAGCTATATCGCAGCGGGGATTGGTGGACTCACTAAGGCTTACTTAGTACAAGAGTACGCCAATGACACCGGGTGGCGTGAGTTGGACACCGTTGGAAGAGTCGAAAATTTAAAGCGAGGCCATTCGTATCAAGTTGAGGTAGGAGTTGAGGGCCAACGCATATTGCTTAGTGTCGATGGAATAAAAGTATTGGACCACACTTTGAGGGAACCATTCAACCGGGAGCAAATAGGGCTATATGCGCATGGTAAGGAACCAGTCGAATTTGGCACAGTTGAAATCTCATCACGCACGCCCTCAGCTTTTGTGGTGATGCAATTCGGGTCACCCTACGACCAGCTGTACAATGATGTGATAAAACAGGTTTGCAGCGAATTCACGCTAAACGTAATTCGGGCCGATGACATTTATCGCCCCGGGGTTATATTCCAGGACATCCTGCAGGGCCTGGACGAGTCGAATGTTGTGATTGCCGACGTCACGCCTCCCAATCCGAATGTCTTTTTTGAACTTGGCTATTCCCACGCTTTGAGGAAACCAGTAATTCTTTTGGCTGAGCGCGGGACCGATCTGCCTTTTGACGTTAGCGGCTATCGTGTGATTTTCTATGACAACACGATTGGCGGGAAGGGTGCCGTAGAAGAGGACTTGAAGAGATATCTAACCAGCATAATCGGAGAATAATTCTCAACGGCAGAGGTTGTTATGAGCGGAATCAAGGATCGCGTAGCCGTCATCGGTATGGGCTGCACTAAGTTCGGCGAGCGCTGGGACGCCAGCTCCGCCGACCTGATGGTTGAGGCAGCCTACGAGGCCTACGAAGATGCCGGTATCGAGGGCAAGGACATACAGGCGGCTTGGCTGGGCACCGTTTCCTCATTCCGAACCGGGCAGCCATTGGCCGACGCATTGAAACTGGACTATATCCCCATTACCCGCGTCGAGAACGCCTGCGCCACGGCCACTGACGCCTTCCGAAACGCCTGTTACGCCGTGGCTGCCGGGGTCTACGACATTGTACTGGCCCTGGGTGTCGAGAAGCTCAAGGACTCCGGGTTTTCTGGGCTCGCGGTGCCTGAGGCTCCGGGCTCCGACGTGAACCCGCCCGTACCGCCGCCCTCGCAGTTCGCCCTGGCCGCCACTCGTTATTTTCACGAGTACGGCATTTCCTTCGAGGAAGGGAAGCAGACTCTGGCCCAGATCGCCTCGAAGAATCACCACAACGGCACCATGAGCCCCAAGGCGCACTTCCAACGCGAGGTCAGTGCCGAGCAGGTAGCCAACGCGCCCATGGTCGCCTGGCCGCTGGGGCTGTTTGACTGCTGCGGCGTAAGCGACGGTGCGGCCGCCGCCATAATCACCACACCGGAGATCGCCAAGACCTTCCGCGACGACTATATCCTGGTTAAGGGCATCGGTCTGTCCGTCGGCGCCTACGGCATCTTGCGCAACGACTGGGACTTCACCCACTTCCCCGAGACGGTGCGGGCCAGCCAGTCGGCCTACCAGGAGGCGGGCATTTCCGACCCACGCCAGGAAATCGACTTAGCCATGGTCCACGACTGCTTCACAATCACCGAGCTGATCATCTATGAGGATCTCGGTTTCAGCCCTCGTGGCCGCGCCAGTGCGGACGTGGAGGCAGGCACCTTTACCCTTGAAGGCGAGCTGCCGGTCAACACCGACGGCGGATTGAAATGTTTCGGCCATCCCATCGGTGCCAGTGGCATTCGCATGATCTACGAGGTCTACAAACAGCTCCAGGGTAAGGCCGGCGACCGCCAGCTCCAGAAGGCCGACCTGGGCCTGACGCATAATCTCGGAGGACGGCCCGGCTCGTTTACCTGCTCTGTGGCGCTCTTCGGCACCCGTGATTAATTCGCTTAACCTTCGCGTTCCCTCCTGACACCGATTGACCGCGCCCCTTTCCAGGGCGCGGCTTTCTTTTTCCCATAGCCACGCCGCAGGGCAATCGCGTCTTTAACGCAGGAGGCCCAATAAGTCGTCTTTCCCGCGAAAGCGGGAATCCAAACCCCCGTCTACCCTCGCACCCGGAACCGAAGGAGGCACTGCCACTCCCTCTCCCATATCCACCGACATTAGACAGTTTTGTGTGCTGACAAATAAGACGCGATTGCCCTGCCGAGTGAGTCTTCTCCCTTGCCAGCCTCTGCGGCGCCGTTGTATTATTATTACGTATATATGTTCGTAAATAGCGTTCACGGAACCCGGATCAGAGGTTGTTTCTGGACGAAGGCCCTGTCCGTATGTGCTCCGAAAACAGGGGGGAAAGACCGGGTGGGACAGAATGGGACAATATGGGACGGGAATCGCGATTTTTGGCCAATTTGGGGAAACTTCAGCTACGGGGGAAGGCGAATTTGGGACAAAATGGGACAGCGGTGGGAAAATTCTGTCCCGTGGGGACATCGAATTGCCTTCCGCGAGCCCGACGCTCTCGGATGGCCGTACTCGCTTCCTGTGCTGCCACGAAATCTCTCCAGCCAGTGGCAACAGCCCTGCATCGACAAGGCAATCGCGTCTTAAACGCCGGAGGCCCTATAAGTCGTCATTCCCGCGCCTGCGGGAATCCAACCCCCAGTCTACCCTCGCACCAGGAACTGAAGGAGGCACCGCCACTCCCATTTCCACCGCCATTCAGACCAATTTTGTGTGCTGAGAAATAAGACGCGATTGCCCTGAGCCACCCCGCGAATGCTCACGGATCACCTATATAACTTCATATAATCTAAAAAATCTCTCAAATATCTCTCAAAACATATTGATAAGTACGGTGTCGGACTGATATAAACGACATTACATAACTGGGAGTGGGGTGTGTGGTGGTAGTTTCCGAATCTCCAGCGCTGGAAGCTGAGAGTCCCCCCAAAATGGGCAAGCGGCAAGGGGCCGTGCTGATCATCGGCCGCGGCACCGACGTTGCCTTTCATCTCGACGAAGACTCTCCCCTGGATCAGGTCACCCTCGAACTGGACGCGGAGCTGGCAGGGCATAGTGGGCTGTTCTCCGAGGGTGGAATCACTGTCAACACTGGGAAGCGCACGCTGAACGAGGAGCAAGAGGACGAGATTCGGCGCATCTTCCGCGAAAAGTCCGGCCTGAAGATCGCCCGGTTCGTATCTTCAAACCAAGCTTCTGCAGACAGACATCCTGAAGACACCCTTCCCGTCCGGGAGCCAAAGCCCAGGGCCGTAGAACCTCCGGTGCGCCGCGCCAGAAGGACCTCCACGCCACTGGCCGAATTCTCCTCAGCCGACCTCGCCCGGGCTCTCAGCGGCCTCTCCTCCCAGAGTCAACGCAATCGCCAACACGCAATGGTTGTTCGCGGCACCATACGGTCCGGAGAGTCCGTTAGCCATTCCGGTGATCTGGTCGTCCTGGGAGACGTGAACCCAGGATCCGAAGTCGTCGCTGACGGCGACATCATCGTGATGGGGGCCCTCAAAGGGCTGCCTCACGCTGGCGCAGCGGGCGACAGCAAGGCCGCCATAATCGCGCTGGAGATCGCCTCGCCTCGCGTTCGCATCGGAAACTGCAATGCCGATGCACCGGCGTCGGGCGACACAGGAAGTAGGAAGCGAAAGAAGGAGACCTCGGACAATCAACCCAAGATCGCATATGTACGACGTGGAACGGTCTACGTCTCGCCATTCGCTGGTCGTTTCGCCAGATACATGAAAGGGGTACCTTATGAAGGGTAGGACAATCGTCATCACCTCCGGAAAGGGCGGTGTCGGGAAGACTACCGCCACCGCCAACATCGGAACAGCACTCGCCATGCGCGGCCACAGGGTCGTCGTCATCGACACGGACATCGGCCTCCGCAACCTTGACGTAATCATGGGTCTGGAAAATCGGATTGTTTACGATCTGGTCAACGTCATAGAGGGCAAGTGCCGGTTGCGACAGGCCATGATCCAGGACAAAAACCGGTTGGAGCTTTACCTGATTCCGGCGGCGCAGACCCGGGATAAGGACAGCATCACGCCCGAGCAGCTCAAAGCGCTCTGTGCTGAACTGGAAGACGAATTCGACTACATCCTCATCGACTGCCCAGCCGGTATTGAGCAGGGATTCAAGAATGCCGTCTCCGCAGCTGGCGAAGCTGTAATCGTCACGACGCCTGAGGTGTCGGCCATCCGCGACGCTGACCGGGTCATTGGCCTACTGGAGGCCTCCGGCCTGCATCGGCCCAAGCTAATCATCAACCGCATCTCAGCAGAAATGGTCAAACGCGGCGACATGATGGGCCAGAATGATGTCGAATCGTTGCTGGCGGTCGAAGTCATCGGCCTGGTTCCCGCCGACGAGCGCACCGTTGCCGCCGCCAATCGCGGCGTCCCCGCAGTGCACGACGGGCGTTCCAGCGCCGGGGCGGCCTTCACCCGGATAGCTGCAAGGATCGATGGGGAAGAAGTGCCACTGAAGGAAATTGCCAGCCGTGCCGGCATGTTCAACAAGCTCCGGGACATGGTTGGTATCAAGGGGAGGGCATACTCCCATGCGTGAACTGTTGCGTTGGCTGTTGGGGCTGGCCGATAAGGGCAGCGAGAGTTCCAGCGACGTCGCCCGGCAACGCATGCGTCTGGTGCTCATCCAGGACCGGATTGACCTGTCTCCCGACAAGATGGAGCAGATGAAACGGGAAATCTGGGAGGTTGTCTCCCGTTACATGGTGGTGGATGACGACTTCAAGGAATTTGAAGTGCGCCGCCTCGATGAGCTGATAATGCTGGTTTCCAACATAGAGGTCAAAGACCTAAGCGCCCTGGCCACGGCGCGCTCTTAGAGCACAAGGCATTTAATGTCCCTCGTACTTGCTAACTGCAATCTCATCGACTGTGTAACTGAAGGCGTCCGCCCCAACTCCACGGTAACTGTGGACAACGGGCGCATCCTTTCTGTGAGAACCGGCGGAGAATCTGCTCCACCCGATGGGGCAACCAGCGACGAGATCATAGACCTAGCTGGAGCATACCTGCTCCCCGGACTATGGGATGTCCACATTCACCCCGAATACCCCAATCCGCCAGGCACCACCGTACCGCAGCTGACGGCCTGGTTCGGCCAGAACCTGATGCGCGGCCTCACCGAGGCTGGCGTCACGTCGGTACGCTGCGCCGGCGCCGGCCACTTCATGGACGTCGCCTGGAAGCGAGCGTTCGAGGACCCATCCGGACCCGCCGGTCCCACGGTTTACGCCTGTGGCCACTTCCTCACCACCACCGGCGGCCACTTCCTGACCTCCGGCCACGCGCTCGAGTGTGATGGCCCATACGGATTCGTCGAGGCCATCCGCAACCAGATCAAAAACGGCGTCGACCACATCAAGCTCAACCTTTCCGGCGGCATAATGGGTCCCTTCTGGGACCGGCACCTCGACTCCTTCCTGTTACCCCAGGAGATCGAGGCTGCCTTCACCCTCTGCCACCAGCGCTCCATCCCTGTAATGGCTCACGCCACCAACCCCGTAGCGGTAAAAGCTGCCATACTCCTCGGCGCTAACTCAGTTGAACACGGCTATGATATGGACGAGGACTGCATTACCGGGTTCCTTGAGTACGGCACCTGGTACGTCCCCACCCTAGGTATTACCCACCTCACCCCGAGCCAGGCCGACAACGAATGGGAGCGGTCCTACTGCGAGCGCAAGGCCCTCGCCCCCGACTTGGTACGCCGCGCCGAGGCAGCAGTAGACCAACACCGCAGTTGGTTCCAGACAGCCCTGGAAGCCGGGGTCAAGATGGCCCTCGGTTCCGACGTCCTGCCTCTCCGAGACTCGGCCCTGCTCGAACTTGGCCTCTGGGTCAAGGACGGCGCCACACCCTGGCAGGCCCTGACCGCCGCCACCCGGAACGCCGCCGAGCTTTGCGGTGTGGGATCCGATGTCGGCACTCTCGAACCAGGCAAGCGGGCCGACATGATCGCAGTCGCCGCCAACCCCCTCAACGATATCCAGAACCTCCGCCAGTTGCAGGTGGTCTTCAAGAACGGGCGCCTCGTCGCTGATCACCGTTTTTAGACGGTCTCAATTTCCTGTTCCAGTTTGCCACTCCTCACACCCCACTCTATACTTGCGCCCGTGGTGGGCGCAGTAACGCCCGCCGGAATCTCAATTTGAGGAGTCTGGCAATGCCCGGTAACAAGCTCACCATCGGTAACGTTGAGATCACGTCCCTCTCCGACGGGCTCCTGGAATTCGACCTCTGCAACTTCTTCCCCGCCATTCCCAATGAGGACTGGCACGGCCACGAGAGTCACCTGAGCCCCAGCGGGGGCGTCCGTTTCAACCTGGCCTGCTTCGTCATTCGCTCCGAGGGCCGCACCATCGCCGTCGACACCGGTCTGGGTCCCAAGCCCACGCCAGACACACCCTGGGGCGAGTTGCTCAACGACTTCGCCGCCCACGGCATGAAACCCGAAGACGTGGACATGGTCGTGATGACGCATGCCCACCGCGACCACATCGGCTGGAACGTGGTATCCCAGGATGGCAAATACGTCCCCACCTTCCCCAACGCCCGCTACTACGTCAGCACCAGGGACTGGGAGGCTTGCCACGACCCCGCCCTCATTGAAACACGCTTTCCCAACGCCCCCGACTGCGTGTGGCCACTGGAGGACCTGGGAGTGCTTGAACTGATGGAGGGGGAGCACGTGCTCACCAGTGAGCTGACCATGCTGCCGACACCGGGCCACACCCCCGGGCATATGAGCATCGCGATCTCCTCGCAGGGCGAACAGGGATTGGTGCTGGGCGACGTGCTGCACAACACAGTCCAGATTGAAAACACCGACTGGGTGTCCCGCGCCGACATAGATCCCGAGACAACCCGCATCACCCGCAGGAATCTGATGGATCGCCTGGAACGGGACGGCATACCCGTCGCCGCCGTCCATCTCGCGTCCCCTGGCTTCGGCCGTATCGTCCGCACCGAAGGGCGCCGCTATTGGCAGGCCATCTAGCCACGTCAGGAAATGGCCGGATTCCAACAGCAGCAGGGAACTGGATAGTCATTGAAATAAAGGGATTCAAGGTAATCGACGCCGAATTGCACGTCCCGGAGCCCGTAGACCTCTGGGCAAAATACATCGACCGGAGTTCAATAACAGGCCGCCACGTCGGCTGAACGAACGTCGCCGGGACATCCGATCCGTCGTCGAAGGCTACGTCCCGGCCAGCCTTACCGACAACAGCTGGCCGGGAGGAAGTAGGGACTTCTGCGGATCGGTCCGCTGAGGAAATTGCCGCCAACACCTGCCCAGCGTCACAATTCAAGGCAATGGACAGAACGGGCCTCGACCTAGCAGTTCTGCATCCTAATTCTTTCCTGTCCATCACAGCCCGCAACGGAATGGATCCGATTTTCGCCGAGGCCGTCTGCCGAGCCTACAACAACTGGTTCTACCACTACATCCAGGCCGGTGACCCGACCCGCATGTTCGACGCGGCGGCCCTAACCTCAAGTCGTGGAAACCGGGGTCATAAAAGCCCGGCGCCGCGTCAAGGAGTTGGGGTGCAAGGCCGTACTGCTTCGTCCAAACATGTGCAACAACCGGTCTTGGCACGACCCATCGTGGGCCGAGGTTCAGGACCTATACGTTCCTGTGGGCTTCCACGAGACCACCGGCTCCCGATTGCCCGCTGCCTGCACGGATCGTTTCCCCGACGACCTGGGGAGGGGTCATAGGAGCAAGACTGCGGGATCTCTTGGTGATGGTTGGCGGAGACGAACCCACCCTCCAGCTTTGCCTACCCGTGCTGGACACTGGCCGTTAAGCCGGGCGTGCCCGCAGTGACTATTGTGGAAGTATTCCGCAACGGGGCCATCGGACGCATGAACAACCTGTGAGGAAGGCTACCCGACACCTTCTTGAATGGCGATTTTCGGGGCCCGGTTCGCTCTAAAAACCACCAACAAAGACCTGCTTTGGGGGGAAAGCTGGCCAAAGCCTACGCTGTCCCAATGCCCTTGGCCGAAATATGCCGCGACCTCTAATCCCAGGCTATGGCCCGGGGCTCGGAGAAAAGCGACGACTCAACAGAACTGACCCTGCAGGAAGATAGCGCGAGTGTCCAGGTAGGGCTCGGAGACAACCAAACCTAAATGCGCCGCCACTCGCTCGTGATCTGCATGTTAAATCACACGCCAGCGGTCCGCTCACGGGGAGCTTGTTCTACCACGGACTGACGGTCTTCAAACAAACGCGGATTCCGCGGCACGTGTCTACGACCTCAACTCTGCCACCGCCTCCACCTCCACCAGGAAGTCAGGGTCTGCCAGCCCAGCCACCACCACCGTGGTGCTGGTCGGGCGGCCCTCCGGCGGTAGCAACGTCATCCTGACCTCGCGGATCTTGCCAAGGTTCTCGGAGCCCACGACGTAGGTCGTCGTCTTAACAATGTCCTGCAGGCTTCCTCCGACAGCCTTCACCGCCGTTTCCAGGTTGGCCCAGACCTGCCGGATCTGCGCCGCCGCGTCCCCAACGTGCACCGCCTTTCCGTCCAACCCGCGAGGCACCTGCCCAGAAATGTAGACCGTGTTCCCAACCCTGACCACGTGGTTGTACAGGTTCGCCGGGGGTGAGGCCAACTCCGGCGGATTGATGAATTCGCGTTCCATTTCGATACTCCCGAGTTTGACTTTCCAAAGGGGAAGCTGGATCGATCCATTTTGGGCTTTCGGAGCTATCATAGCATCGGAACACAGGAAACTTTGAGTTGGTCCTCATTAATCGCTTCTGCAGCCTGATGCTAGTTGCAGGCACGATCGCTGAGATAGTGGCGCTGCCAGGGTTGCCAAGGCCAATCGCGGGCGTCTGTTACCAAGGTGGACGCCAAGGCCGTCACCGAGGGGCATCTCCTTGCCAACAATGAGCCCCAAGCGCATGTCGTCCAAGGGAGCGAGGACGTCGCAACGTCAGGGGGCGAGCGCCGACGGAACTCAGGCGCCAGGCAAAGCTCCCGAACGCACCAGTATCAGCGAACCGGAGGCGGTCCACTCTGCAGCCCAGGATGTCGTTTCGCATGCATTGGTGCATGATGCCCAGATATACGCAGAGCGGTTTGGGGTAGAGTTGGACGAGGCGCTGGATCGCTTGATGTTCCAGGAACCAGCCGGGAAGTTGGGACACCAGCTCGAGGTCAACGAAGCGGACACTTTCGCCGACCTATGGATTCAGCACGAAGCGGAATCTCGTATCATCGTGATGTTCACGCGAGAAGGCGAGGAAACGATCGTTCCCTACATCGCGGGCGGTATGCTGGAGGACATCGTAGAGGTCGCGAGCGCAGAGGCAACTCTCGAGTACCTCGCTATAGCACAGGCTAATGCCAATGACATTGTGACCGGGCTCAGATTTAGACTTGCGTCGGGCATGAACGTATTCGAAAATCAAGTGGAACTGTACAATGTGGACAAGACAAATTTGGAAGCTGCTCTGAAAGGTAAACGGTAATCGCTTCCAGACCACGTCCTGGTTGTTGGGCATTGATGACCTGACCGTCCTTGCTGCACTGGGAAGACCTCAACTGATGCTGAGATTTTCGAAATATCTGTGGAGACGGCCCACAGGAGGGTAATTTTGCTGGTATTGACGGGCGGCACGCTAATCGACGGCCGGGGCGGCGAACCTCTGGCCGACTCGGCGATTTTGATCGGCGATGATGGCCGCATCGCATCCGTCGGGCCACGAGCCGCAGCAGCACTGCCGGAGGGCGCCGAGTTAATTGACATAAGCGGCCAAACCGTGATGCCTGGCCTCATCGACTGCCACGACCACTTGGCCTCCTTCACCTACGACCTGCTCAGCCGGTGGGGCATGACCGAGCCCCGGAGCACCCGCACCCTGCGCATCGCCCGTGTGATCGAGGATACCCTCCAGTCCGGCTACACCACAATCCGCGACTGTGGCTGGCTGGAAGCCGGGTTCAAGGCCGCCGTGGAAGAGGGTCTTATCACCGGCCCACGCTTGCTCGTCGCCGCCGGCCCCCTCGGTCCCACCCACAGCGTCCAAGACCGTCCCACCTTCTCGGGCCATCGGCGATACGAGATGCCAGATCCTAATATTCCCTACGGAGTGGCGGACGGTGATGCCGAAATCCGCGCCGCCGTTCGCGAGAACACCAGGGTCGGCGCTGATCTGATCAAGGTCTTCCAGACGGGCTTCGGCCGCGCCACGCACCTCGGCACCGACGCCTGCTACGAGCTGTCGGAACTGAAGACCCTGGTGTCCGAGTCCCGCGCCCAGGGCCGTAAGGTTGCTTGCCACGCCGTTGGCGGGCCCGGCCTGCGCACCGCCGTGGAAGCAGGCGTCGACTCCATCGAGCACGGCTGCTACCTGGACCTGGACACCGACCTGCTGCGGATAATGGCCGACAAGGATATGACGCTGGTGCCCACCCTGACCGTATTTGCCCACCACTCGGCCGAGGGCAATCCGGTGGCCCAGGTGGAGGCACGTGAATTCCGGCAACACCACATCGAGACCGTCCAACAGGCCATGCGACTGGGCGTTCGGGTGGTTGCCGGGACCGACGCAGGAGGCTGGTTCCACGGTAACAACTCCGTCGAACTGGACATGCTGGTCGACGCCGGCATGTCTCCCATGGAGTCCATCGTCGCTGGCACCCGCGAAGCCGCTGCTTGCTGCGGCTTGGGCAGCGACCTGGGAACGCTGGAGACGGGGAAGCTCTCCGACCTCATAGTTGTCGACGGCAACCCGCTGAGCGACATAACCGTCCTGCAGGAGCGGGCAAGCATCAAGCTGGTGATGAAAGAGGGCCGGGTCTACCGAAACCTGCTCAACAACCAGGAATAACGTAGAGGCGCGTCCGTTCACCTCTGAACGGACCGTCAGGGAACGGACTACTACCCCTCCCAGCGGAACCGGCTGTACAGCCCGTGCTTCCCCTGTTCCTCCCAGGATATCGTCTCGTCCCGGACGTCCTGGTTGGATCGACCCAGCGTGTGAATGTTGCCGTGGATCACGTTGCGCAGGTTGGAAATGGTCGCGGTGCCCTCCCTGTCGGCACCTTGGAGGGCATCGACCTCCAGCAGCACCACGTCGGACGCTCGAACCGAGCGGGAGCGAGCGTCAATGGTCATCTCCAATGGCGCCCTCCTTACCACGGTCAGTTCGCCGTCCCGGTAGAACTGGCTCAGGATCTCCCAGGGGCCGCCCGCCTTGCCGCTGAATATGGCCCGAGTCGCCTCGGACTGTTCCTCGCTCCCAGCATCGTCGACGTACAACACCGAGGTCCAGTTGCCGTCGGCCATTGTGGGGCCCGGCGATTTTACGAAAATCACCGCCCCGAGCCCGGCCAGGTCCACGTCGCCATAACATCCACCTTCAAAGGTGGCGGCCCAGATGGCGGTGCAGACACCGTTCGTCGGAGGCTGGCGAAACGAAATATGGCAGGGGCAAAGCAGGTTGCAGTTGCACCCCTCAAAAAGTTCCCCCTCTACCCACCAAGAAGCACTCACTGGAATCAGTCCCTCAATCTCTGCATTATCCCGGTCATAACGTAGGGGCGCACGGCCGTGCGCCCCTATACAGTTTCCCGAAAGATCAGTGTCAGCTAGAACATCGTGCTGTCGGTGATGGCCTCCCCGCTGACGATGGCCTTAAGCCGATTGCGGAAGTCGAACAGCTTCTGGTCGTCCTCGGGCGTCGCGGGTTCTCCGCGGCGGGACTCAAGGTGCCCAATGAGGTCATCGAGGGCCGCGTTTTCGCGGGTGCCACTGGGGATCTTGAAGAACTCCGCATTGAAGGTGGGCAGTTCGCCAGGGCCGAAGTAACCGGTGGCGTACCTTCCGGTGCTTTCCCTGTGCAGGGTGTAGCCCTCGAGGTCGTGGGTGCCCTTGCCCAGCACCTGCCCGGTCTGGGCGTAGTATTCCATCACATTTTTGGCACCATACTTGTTGATCGGGCAGACCTTCATGCAGATGGCGCAACCCTCGTAGCGCGACATAACCGGACGGCAGCGCTTGTAGATCAGCTTGTTCTTCTCTACGCCGCGCCACCAGATCTTTTCCCTCATGAGCGCGCGGCCCGGGCAGCGGTTCACGCAGACCTGGCACACCTGGCAGAACGCGTGGAAGCCATAGTCCTCTGGCTCATCATAGGTCACCGGCGCGTCGGTGGTTATGATCTGCAGGCGGCAGCGGGCACCCGCATGGGGGGTCAGCAGCTGGCCGTTGGCTCCCAGCTGGCCAAGGCCAGCGGCCACGAACATCGGGATGGTCGCAGCGCTGTGATTGCTCGGCCCGTGGACCTGCGCTCCGTAGCCCAGCGAGCGGATGAATTCGGCCATTTCGAGGCCCATTGGCGCCTGGGTTTCATAAGTCCCGAAGTGACCATGCTCGGCGGCCATGCTCGGTGCGGACTGCGTTTCCTCAAAGTCCTGCTCCAAGGCGAGGCAGACGGCATTGTAGAACTTCACGTGACTCTTGCGGTCCTGGTAGGTGAAACGCTGGTCGTGGGCGGTGAATCCCACCTCCAGGTAGCCCATCTCGCGGGCCTTGTTGCGGATCAGGTCGGTAACGTCCTCGCCCGTCGGGGTGCCCGTGGGCGGCAGGTCGCCGGAACGGTTCATCAGCGGATAGTACTGCTCCATCACGGCCTGGTGCTCGTGGTGGTACTGCTGCATCTCTTCCGTGCCCACCGTAGGCGCCCACTCGGTGTCTGCTGCGTGCTCCACCTGCTGGCGCTGCAACGGATATTCCCTGCTGTAGAAGTCGACATCCTTGCTATTCATGGGGATGCCGGGCACAGTCTCCAATTCCTCGGGGACGGGAATCTCGACCGGGTCGTCACCGTGGCGGCGGCCTGGACGCACAACGACGTGGCCAATTTTCAGCATATAGAGACTCCTCCTCTTTCAAAACCCCGTTTTGCCCATTTTCAGAAAGTGCAAATCTGGCGTGATTGTGCAATATCAGGTTAGCAATGTCAATTCGACAGGCCCTCATCTCAGGGCAATCGCGTCTTATCACTCAGCCACAGAATTGGTCTGAATGGTGGTGGAGATGGGAGTGGCAGTGCCTCCTTCGGTTCCGGGTGCGAGCGTAGACAGGGGTTTGGATTCCCGCTTTCGCGAGAATGACGACTAATAGGGCCTCCGGCGTTTGAGACGCGATTGCCCTGGCCCTCATCTCAGGGCAATCGCATTTGGCCGGAGAGATTCCGTGGCTGCGCAGGGAATACAATGCAGCTATGGTAAGAATTGGGCTTGAGAGGGAATGAGGAGTCTCCGTGGGACAAACGGGATGGAATACTTCCCACGGTGTCCCAAAATGTCCCATCTTGTCCCATTCCCCCCCCTAATTCGCGGCATTTTGTATCTGAAGTGTCCCCTGCAGGACATAAAATTTCTGATTCCCGTTCCATTTTGTCCCATTCTGTCCCATTCCTGCTTTTCCTGCCGCCTGGACAGGCCAGCCTCTGCTGCCGTCGGACGGCACCAAGCCGGATGCAGCGTGGTCCGCACAAGCATTGAGGACGGTTTATGGAACACATGATCACATAATATCCAAGGGTCAAGATGCTTGGCAAGCGACAACTGTCATCAAACAGGGCAATCGCGTCTTATTGCTCAGCACGCAAAATTGGTCTGAATGGCGGCGGAGATGTGAGTGGCAGTGCCTCCTTCGGTTCCGAGTGCGAGAGTAGACGGGGGTTTGGATTCCCGCCTGCGCGGGAATGACGACCTATAGGGCCTCCGACGTTTAGAACGCGATCGCCCTGTGTCATCAAAATATCCAGATGCGATTGCCCCACAATTCCATCCTCCGTTTCCCCTCTCGACGCTTCTATTGTTATAAGGAAGCGGATAGAGCGAATCCGCCGCCGCCAAACAAGCCATCTCTTGCACTCCCGGCGTCAATCCCGCACAAAGCCCGCACAAAGCCCGCACTCAACCTGTTCGTGGGCGTGCCCCGGCGCACTCCACAAGACGTCCCATGTCGCTTCGGCAATCCGGTTTTGCCCGAAGTGTCCGCATTTGACTGCACAGTCGAAATCGAGTGCTTAGTGCGTGCCATCAGGGTGTCTTAGTCCCGGCGCAGAGCCTACTCTCACCTCGAATGTGAGCCGTGGCCGGTGACAACGGAGGCCAAGCACATTACTCGCACCCAGAAAGAAATACTCCACCACCAGGAACGCATTGCCCCATGTCGGGCCTTCACTGATTGCCCTGCTGCCGACCGTGGGCTTATCATGTGACATTGCCAACATTACGAAACGGTCGGCGGTGGGCGCCCCTCAGGCCCCCACATCAATTACCAACGGGAGTTGACAGCCATGGTGGGAGCGTCAACAAGAGGCAATCCGGACCTCGGGCGTATTCCTCTTAGCGTTGCCTTCTCATACGAGCACCTGACCTCGCCAGAACGGCGTGCCGCTGTGGTCAGCCGCGTCCTGAATGAGTTTACCGGCCTGCCTGTCGCAGCCAGGAACGGCCTGCGGTCGGCTGTTAATGACGAAATCATCCCCACATCCGGCGGCTTCCGGAAGGGTCAGGCGGGGCGGGTTCTTGAGCGCTCCGGCTTCCTCTTGCAGGAACAGATCGTTCAGACTGTGGCCACGTCCGACGCATTGGCTGGCGCGGTACTCCAGTGCTGGGCCGAGTCCCATCCCTCCCTGCGAGAGGCCGTGGAGCGGCACCTCACGGGTCGTGGGTTGACAACGCCGGGCCCGAATCTGTCCGAGAGGCTGTTTCGCGGCTACTGGCTCATGGATCAGTGGGAGGTGGAGCGGGAATCGTTTGCCCAGACCTACAATGACGACTTTGATCTCGATGATGTCTCGCTCATGCTCTGTTACGTGTCAGGCAATTTCCCCTTGACAGTCGAAGCCGGCGACGCCGAAGGCGAAGAGGTGACGCTGAACCAGGCCATGTCCTCCGCACTGTCATCCCTTCGAGATCTGCCCGCCACTGCTCCGGAGTGGGAACGCCAGATACCCGACTTCGTCGCTTCGGTATCCCGGCTGATCGAGGAAAAGGCCGCCCAACTGCGTTGGTCCGAGGATTTCGATGCAATCCTGCTGGAAGTCAGGCAAAACTACGGGGAACTGCTTGAATTCTTCGAACAGGATACCGATCAGTGGGCCGCTGCAAGGGTATCAGAGGAGGCAGATACTACCGCGGCTCTGCGGCTGGCGGGTGAATTGCGGTCAAAGCTGACGGGGTACCATCCAATCCACGAACGCGCTCCCAGCTTCAGCGAAGAGAGGGAACGGATACAGCAGCGCGATGCCTTGCAGCCCGCGATCCTGGAGACCCTGCAACAAATGGCAGCGCTGATGACGGGGGAAATACCAACGCAGGCCCCGGACGCTGATCGCATTTCAATCTCCGGACCACCTACCTACCCTGAAAAATCAACACTCCTTGCCCCCGCCACCCGGGAACTGATCACCGACGCGCCTCCTCAGGCAACAAAGCAACCCACATCTGAATCAAAGTCAGCACCAACTTCACCAACCCCTGGGCAAGCCCCGTCCGCGCAATTAGCTACGAGGAAAGCAGCCACTTCCGTCGCGACCGCAGACTATCCCGCGGAGTCCACAGTCGCAGAACTGGAGGCATTGCAGTCGGAGAACACTGGACTGCGCGACAACACAACCGCTCTCCGCTCGGAGAACTTGAACCTTAGGAACGAGGTGGAGACTCTCAGGACCGAGCTCTTCAGCACCCAGGAACGCGAAGACTCCTGGCGGATGGCCTACCGCTCCGCCGT
This sequence comes from Dehalococcoidia bacterium, assembly GCA_965215675.1. Classification (GTDB taxonomy): domain Bacteria; phylum Chloroflexota; class Dehalococcoidia; order Lucifugimonadales; family UBA3495; genus VXOI01. The sequence continues at coordinate 2,906,444 of OZ244112.1, forward strand.
GGATGGTTCCTACGAGGAAATTGGCGTGGCCTCTCCGGTAGTCGAGAGCGTTCATGACGCGGTGGAAATGGCCAAGGGCCGCTTCCGTCAGGAGATGCTGTTCTCACCCAACTCGGAGTCAAGCGTAGAGGACAATCCTTTCACTGACCCGGCGAGAGTGTGGGAGGCCCTGCAGTGGCTGGGTACCACTTACTACGCCTCCAGAATGGGCCGACTGAGGGTCACAGACTTCAATCAGTCGATCAAGGAAGCATGCGGCTGGTGGTACAAGAGCGACCAGGGGGAGACCACCGTTTCCCGGTATGAGAAGTCCTACACCACCCGAGTCGACGGCAAGCGATACACCCTCGTTGAGCACATCGGCAAGGGGACGACTTTCGATGCCCGATACACCATCCGCATCGCCTTCGACTGGGACCGGGACAGGCGTCAGGTGATCGTTGGCTACATCGGCCGCCACCAGCAGACCGACGCCAGCTAGCGGACCTGAACTCCCGACCCCAGTTGTAGCAAGCTTGAGGGAACTCGTGGTGGGCGGTGCAGGACGGCAAAACAAAAACTCTTAAGTTGGAAGTATGGCTGTGTGAGACGAGCGGCGCTACTTCTCAGACCTTGAACGTCAGACTGGTGTCGGGCAGGACAATTCCCAGGCGACACAACACAACGATTGGTGTGTCGGATGCACCAGTCCGTTTCGTCGTTCTTCAACCCTCCGACTCAAGGGAATTTCCATCACGGATCCGGCGATGAGTTCGAATGAAGACAGCAATTGTTCCAAATTTACTTTGGGAGATTCGTGTTCGTAGCAAATCGCAATGAGGCAACTGCGTTGGTAGTCCTTCCCACCCATCAGCTTAAGAGTATCTCCTATGAGGCTCGTGTTTCCCTCATAGGGGTGGAGTAGGTTTTGGCTCCAGTTCTCAGCATTCCTCCCATCATCCCCAAATGGCCGTACTATTTTGAACTCAACGGCCCACGTCTTTCCTATCTCAAGATCAGGGGTTCTACGTGTTTCCGCGGAAAGCCCGAGACTCTTTAGACGAAAAGCAACTTCCTTGATAAGCTGAGGTTCTCTAAATGGTCCGATCCCCGGCCGGAAGGACTTGTGTACGGGATGCTCAGCATCGAAATTCTTGAGGGCGTCAGCAACATGCTTGACGAGTTCTGAGAGTTCCACAATGTGCCTTTCCAAGGATTAAAGAAGTGGGCGGTGCAGGACTCGAACCTGCGACCCCCTGCGTGTAAAGCAGGTGCTCTAACCAGCTGAGCTAACCACCCGTTACCCATACCATCATAGTATCGCCGACGTTAATCGTAAACCCCGCCAGGTTCAGCACTCGCGCTTGGGATTCCCTTATAATCAACCCGAACAAGCAGCTTGAATGACATAAACGGAGGATCAGAAAGATGTCGCAAAAGCAGCGCCTGATATACGTGGGAATGCACGATGGTGTGTGCGCCGTAAGTAGCGGGGACGGCGGAAAGACCTGGCGGCAGGGTCCGGTGACGCAACTGCCCCACGCGGCCGCGCGGGTGGCAGTCAGCCCGGTCGACTCGAAGCGAGCGTGGCTGGCCGCCTACGAGGCCGGCGTGTACCGCACCGATGACGGCGGCGCAACGTGGACTCACGTCGAGTCCTATCCGTCCGACTACGCCCACAGCGTGTTGGCCGATCCTTCCAAAGCAGACGCCGTTTACGTCGGCAGTGAACCAGCGGCCCTGTTTCGCTCCGAAGACGCCGGAGCCTCTTGGGAGGAGTGCAGGAGTTTCCAGGATGTCCCCGAGTCCGCCAACTGGGGATTCCACGCACCCACCCGTGACTCCCACATCCGCGACATGGTTGTCTCGCCCGTCGACTCCAATCTGCTCTACGCAGGCATAGAGGTCGGTGGCGTGGTGCGGTCATCGGACGGCGGAGCCACGTGGCAGCAGCTGCCCGGCCTGGACGACGACATCCACTGCCTGCATCTGGGCACCGATAATCAGCAGCGAGTGTACGTGGCCACTGCCAGCGCTCCCTTCCGCAGCAGCAATGGCGGCGACCAGTGGGAGCAGATCAACGACGGCCTGGCCCGCCGCTACACCCTCCACATCGCCGCCGCCCCCGACGATGCAGACCAGGTGCTGGTGACCGTGTCGGAGAACGCCCGCCGCAAGTCGCCCCAGTTCTACCGTTCAGCCAACGGCGGCCAAACCTGGCAGAAGGTCGACGGGCTTGGCGAAGGCGAAGAGCCCGAGTCCATGGTGGTTGCGTTCGAATGGGACCCCTCATCGTCCGACGACGTCTACGCCGGGACCGATGGGGGCGAACTGTACCACAGCCCCGACCGCGGACAGACGTGGCAACAGCTGCCGGTAAGCCTGCCATCGGTGGCGGTTGGCGCCCTAGCGGTGGCGTAGACTTCCGTAACCGTTACGAGAGGGGTGGAAAGAGGAGTCTTTGACAGTGGCACAAGATCGGCTCCCGCTGGCCCTGCGGCCAATAGATGACTATTCGGCGGACAGGCCGACTTCTTCGATGGCGTCAGCAATGTTCTTCAGGCTGTCGACGACTCCGTCAAGCATTTCTGGATATTCTACCCCTCTCTTGAGAGTGACCGGGATCCAGCTGGAATCCTGCAGATGCAATTTCTTGGCTAGGGCGGTCCGTGCGTCCTGCAAACTGGAACTCGAATTGACCCAAATAGGAGTATTGCCGGTCGTTTCGAACTGATCGACGTTGACCCCGAACCACACAACAGCGCCCCGAAGTCTTATGTACCTTCCCTAGCCGCAGGTTCGCGGCGTTGCTCTTAAGCCTTTCCGGTCCACCCATTCTTGACTGATTCCTCTCTCGGTGGCGGCATCAATGAGGCGTTTGTAGAGGCGCATGTTTTCCTCATATTGCGCGCCAAATTCCTCTCCCTCTTGAATTGGCTTCATCGCGCCCCTATCTGCATAGCGGGCTAGAGTTCGCAGTTGGCGAACCTCTGTTTCGGCACCGGACTCTCCATAGTCACTGGTCCTTGTGGCAATGCTATCCAGAAGACTTCCCCAGCTGACTATCATCAAATGCCTTTGTGTGTCACCAATGCGTACGCATTTTCGTTCTGAATCAATCACTGCCGAATCACCGTAATGCGGCGTTACGCGGCCCCGAAGCTGAGGCCACAGGGACTGAATTCTCTCCTCGGGCGCAAGGAAAATTAACGCTGCGGGACCGTCATCTGGCAAACGGGTAAGATAGCCGTTGGGCTGGTTCGGAGTGAGTTCTGCCCAGAACTTTACTTCGATCAACACCCGCTCCTTACCTTCTTCGTCGAATCCGACGAGGTCAGGTTTTGTTCCATCCGGGTGAACAATTTGCGATTTGACAGTTTCGATCGGCTTTATGCCTCTCACGCCTGACTGGGCAATGTCGTTCAGGGCTACTACAGAGGCATCCCAGTTTTTGAAAATATGCTTAAGAACCTCAGTTGCGATGTTTTCCGTATTCCCCGGGAAGCTGGATACCAGATAGGCCAGTAGAGTATCGTTGTCAGGCATCGGATGTCCTCAATTCAATGGATTGTGCGGCGGGTTCACCGGATAGTCCTCGCGCCTCCCGGTGTCCCCCGGTTGGATGATGAAATCCCTGCGGTCCTTATAGAGACGAGCACGGTTGATGACATAACCTCCCTCGTCGTTGTAGGGATCAATATCGCTGAAGCCGGTCATCAACCAGTACTTGTACTCCCCGATGAACAGGTACGTGTTGTTCATGCGGAAAAACCTGCAGGCCACTCCCTCTCCGTCGCGAAACCGGCCACAAATTGCCGCCAGCATTTCCCGTTGGTCGTCCTTTTCCGTAAGAACGTACTCGTGCGGCCACGTTTCCCGATAGGTTACCGCCTCTCGCCATGGGGCGCGCTCGATGAGTTCGCTCAAGGTCGGCATATTCCGCCTACTGCCCCCGGAACACCGGGGCGCGCTTCTCCAGGAACGCCCGCCGCGCCTCGTCGGCATCGTCCGAGCCGTTGAGGATGCCGCCCGCGTTGGACGTCAGCACCATGGTGTTTTCCAGGCTGGTATCCATAGCCGTCCGCATGATCCGCTTGCTGATCCACTGCACCATTGGCGGCGTGCGCATAATCCGGTCGCACAGGTCGCGGGTGGTCTGCTCCAGATCCTCGCTGGAAACCATGTAGTTCAGCAGCCCCCAGTCGTAGGCTCGCTGGGCGTCGAGGTGCCCGGTGTAGGCGAACTCCAGCGCGCGGCCCAGGCCGGCCATCTTCGGCAGGTAGTAGCTTCCGCCGTTCTCGATGATTTGCCCCAGCTGTTGGTAGCTGATGAACCGCGTATTCTCGCAGCCGACCCGGATGTCGCAATGCAGCGCCATGTCCATGCCGGAGCCCACAGCGGGGCCGTTGATCATGGCAATGGTCGGCTTGCGGATCAGCGAGATGTCGCGGTGCAGGTGAGTGAACCCGTGAAAGAAGTGCTGCCTGGCAGCGTCCGGACCTTCCTCGGTGCCCCGGTTGCCGATGAAGTTATCGCCGGTGGTCGACGGGTCGTTGTCGCGTCGCATGTCCGCACCCGAGCAGAACCCGCGCCCCACGCCGGTCAGCACGATCACCCGGATGTTGGGATCGTCGTCGCCCGCCCGCATGTACTCCCCGACCTTGGCAACTGTGCCCTGCTCCTGCGAGTTGCCGATCAGCGCGTTCATCCGCTCCGGCCGGTTGAACTTGATCCACAGGATTCCCGATTCCTCCGGCTCGTACAACAGGTAGTCCACCAGCTCTGGTCCTGTCCCGGCTCCACCCATTTCCAAAGGACTTTCGCTACTCACGATTCAACCTCTCTCTTCTATTGATGCGTGAGGCACCGGGGTGCCCCGGGTTGGTACCCTATTAGTATCCCCTATATAAAGTAACCCCCGCTGAAGCGGGGGCGGCAAATATCAGACGCTGAGGCGATCGACTCACCCGGCACAACCAACGGCGACTACGGCCTGAAGCTGATCAGGTGCATCCCGGAGTCAACCATGATCGTCTCGCCGGTTACGTGCCCGGCTGCCTCCAGCAACCACACCACCGTCTCGGCGACACTCTCCGCGGTTGGCGCCTCCTGCAGGGGGACCTGCCGCTCAAAACTTTCGAACAGCTTCTTAGCTCCTTCCTCGCCAAGCCCATCGCCCCACCAGCGGGTCGGGATTGGGCCGGGACAAACGGCGTTCACCCTTATCTGCGGCGCCAGCGATCGCGCCAGCCCAATGGTCATGGTGTTCAGGGCCGACTTTGACGCCGCATACGCTATCGAGCTGCCTCCACCAGTGATCGCCGATATGGATGAGACGTTGACGATGGATCCTGCCCCCTGCGCCCTCAGGGTCGGAGTCACCGCCCGTATCATCTGGTAGGCGCCCACCACATTGACCGCGTATATATTAAGGAAGTCCTCGCCTGACAGCGATTCCAGGTCGGTGGCGCTGGCAAATACCGACGACCCGGCATTGTTCACCAGCCCGTCGATGCGGCCCCACTGTTCCAGCGCCACAGAGGCCATGCGGCGGCAGTCAGCATCCTCTGCCACGTTCCCTTGACATAATACTGCGTCGCCGCCGAGGTCCTTGCAGGCCTGGACTGTCTCTTTCGCGTCCGTCTCGCTCTTGGTGTAGTTGATCACCACACGGGCGCCTTTGGACGCCGCGACGCGGGCCGTGGCAGCGCCCAGTCCGTTCGAGGAGCCGGTGACAATAATCACGGAACCGTCCAGTTTCACCATTGCCTCCCTAATAATGCCCGGCATTGATCCGGACACGACACAGATGAAGTAATATGACAGAAATCACGCCAAAACGTCGGCGACGGCAGTATAGCACGGGCCATCCTAACCGACCCGGAGGACGACATGGCAGCAACGATTGGCGCAGGAGAGTTCAGGTACGAGTACCAGCCGGGCTGGGCCAGGCTGCTCAGCGGGATGACGCTCCAGGGACCCAGCGGCGTGGCCGTTGACTCCTCAGACCACGTGTATGTGTTTCAACGTCAGGGCCCTGCGGTGCTGAAGTTCGACCGCAGCGGCAGCATTCAGGGGGTGTGGCAAAGGGAGGACGGCGTACCCGCCGACGCGCATCACATCCACGTCGGCCCCGACGATACCGTCTATCTGACCGACCGAGACGCCCACCAGGTCCTGCTCTATGACACCGCCGGCAATTTCCTCCGGTCGCTGGGAACCCGCGACCAGGCAGCCATGCAGGCGCCCTTCAATCACCCCGCCGATGTCTGCGTGGCGCCGTCGGGCGAGCTCTACGTCGCCGATGGCTACGGCAACTCAAGCGTCCACCGGTTCAACGCAGCCGGAGATTACATAACCAGTTTCGGCAGCCCTGGCAGCGGACCCGGCCAGTTCCGCGTACCCCACAGCGTCCGCGTTTCACAGGATGGGCGGGTCTACGTTGCCGACCGCGAGAATCACCGGGTGCAGGTGTTCACGTCCGAGGGTGAGTTCCTGACGGAGTGGACCGACTTCAAGTGCCCCATGGGAGTCCACATCGACGCAAACCAGGTGGTCTACGTGACCGACCAGATCCCTCGCATCAGCATCTACACCCTCGACGGCGAGCTGCTGGCACGGGGCCGCACCTTCGAGGGCGCCCACCAGGTCTACACAGATTCAGAAGGAAGCATCTACGGCATCGACACTGCCAATCAGCGTGTCCAGAAGCTCCAGAAGATCTGACGGGACAGGCCAATCGAGACGGCCCTCAGGAATTCCTCCCTTCGTGAATGAGAAGGACAGGGCGGTGGTATCGAATCGAGAGACTCGGGGACGTCGCGTCACGGGCAACAAGATCTCGATGTCAGGAGCGGAGAAGGGGAGGGTATGGTGCGCTTGGCGAGATTCGAACTCACGACCTCTGCCTCCGCAGGGCAGCGCTCTATCCGCTGAGCTACAAGCGCACTATTGGTGCCGGTGGGCCAGCAATGCTGGAGTTGGTGCCGAGGGAGGGATTTGAACCCACACATCCATACGGATACTGCGCCCTGAACGCAGCGCGTCTGCCGTTCCGCCACCTCGGCCTGGGGAGTTCGGGCCGCTGCCCGGCTTTCGCAGTCCCCTTCGACATGGTGGGCGATGGAGGACTTGAACCTCCGACCTCCTCGGTGTGAACGAGGCGCTCTGACCAACTGAGCTAACCGCCCGTGTTCGGGACAATAATCAATTATAAGGAACGCCCAGCCAACGGCGCAACCCTGCTCCCGCCGAATTCCGCCGCACCACACCGGCTGGGGCAAGCGCGTCTTGATTACCATGGCGCAGTAGGTCAGATTTTCGGAGCGGACATAACTGGTTTGAATGGGCTGATTTTTTCGCTTTTCCGATCATTTCCGATCATTTCCGATCATTCTTGCGATTCCTGAGACTCTTGTCTGGTCGCCCAGGCTCGTCAGAACCGCCTGGATGGCGGATGAGGAGGTTCGTCATCCCGGCTTAGTGAACAGTCAGGGACCCCCACAAAAACTGTGCCATTCTGTGCCATTTCGTGCCATTTCCCAGAAATCCGGCCCTTCGGAAGAGAAATTGCCGGTGGCAAAAGGCTGCTCGAGGAGGATTCTGGAACATCGTTTGTCCGGATGGATATTTTCATTTTCCCGGCCATGTGGGCCATATCGGCGGAATACGGCTAGTCCGGGGAAAGAACCGGATTGCCAAGACAATTAGCGAACATACATTCGATAATACAATCTAGCAACTCCATTTGCAACAGTCGAGTGTCAGAGGATGAACCTTCCGTTCTAGGTGGTCCAGCGAATTGTTCGGCTGACGGTTGTGTCCCTGGGGCGGCGTGCGCCCGCGGCACGGCATTTCGACCACAGATCAGATCGACGTCAGCGATTTCCAGGAATTGCAGACTACAACCCGGCAGACGAGCAAATTGGAACGCTGCCCCGCCGAAGTCCCCGGAGCCAGACGGGGCACCTCTCCCGCCAGCGGCCGAAGCGGTTCGCAAATATAAGCGATATTATGTCAAAAGCCCCAAAATCCGGCCCAGAACGAACATAACGTATCTTGTGCGAACCAACCTCAAATAGCTTTTATTCTAGTGACCACGAGTACGTTGCCACATACCCTCAGAGGTTGTTCGTTCGATATTCTGGAGTCTCTGTCGGCCAAGCCGTTGCAGGGAATATCAGAATTTTGCCATCTGGAGTTTCAAGTAAAGCCGATACGGTCCCCGGTTTCTGCGGTACATATGCCAATCTGTCCAGGGCGGATAAAGGATCCATCGATTGGTCTAACGAAAAGTTATCGACCATGGTAGAGCCCCTCTCAACCTGCTTGAAGGTCCAATTGGCGAACAAAGTCTTGGCCCTGCGGAGAGGCCAGCAATCAATCCCCATGTCAGCGGCCAGTTTAGCCCAGCACAGCCAGTATCCCAACTGCAGCACTGTGGTGCTTATCTCAGGGCTCAATAGTTTGCCTCTTGTTATTCCGTTCCTTTGGTGTAAGAGATAGTTGCGCAAATCGTCAAAGACGTCGATAAAGTCATGGTGCTTTCTCGTCTTCAGTTCGCTTAGTATCCAATTGTGTTCGGATGGAAGCGCCAAAGAATCTACGCACCCATTAAGCTCTCTTCTGACAAGGTTCCTACTAGAACCTCACGTTTTCTCCAGTGCTGACCACACTAGTAGCCGGGCATCGTTGAACTGATGGGTAATGGGGTACCATAAGGCCGGTGGCTAAGGGGAAGTTTGGGACGTGGGGTGTGGATGATGGTGAAGAGGTACAGGGTAGGGCTGGCGGAGGAGGAGCAACAGGAGCTGATGGCGCTGGTGTCCAAGGGACGGGCGGCAGCCTATAAGCAGACCCATGCCCGCATCCTGCTGCTTTGTGACGAAAATCAGGCTGACGGCGGCATGAGGGACGAGGAGATTGCTCAGGCCCTGAAGGTGGGCACCGCCACGGTGGAGCGGGTGCGCCGCCGTTGCGTTGAGGAGGGTCTGGAGGCAGCCTTGGGGCGCAGGCAACAGCTCAACCGGCGGCGGCGGAAGCTGGACGGTGAAGGGGAGGCTCACCTGATTGCCTTGACCTGTTCCCAACCGCCGGAGGGCCGTGCCGGCTGGACCCTGCAACTGCTGGCGGATCAACTGGTTGAATGCGAGATAGTGGACAGCATCAGCACCGAAACGGTGCGCCAGACGCTGAAAAAAACGAACTCAAGCCTTGGTTGAAAGAATGCTGGTGCATCCCGCCGAATGGCAGTGCTGAGTTTGTCTGCGCCATGGAGGATGTGCTGGAGGTCTATCACCGCCAATACCGGGACAACGAGGTCCTGGTGTGCTTGGACGAGACCAGTAAACAGCAGGTGAAGGAGACCCGGCTGGGCCGTCCACCCCGCCCCGGAGCGGCAGCTTCTTATGACTATGAATACGAACGCAACGGTGTGAGCAACCTTTTCATGCTGTTCGCGCCCTTGGAGGGATGGCGGCGGGTGGAGGTTACAGAGCGCCGCACCCGGAGAGATTGGGCCGATGTGGTGCGGAAACTGGTGCGACGAGGACTATGCTGACAAGGAGCGGATAGTGCTGGTGATGGACAACCTGAATACGCATCATCCGTCATCACTGTACGAGGCCTTTGAGCCGGCGGAGGCGCGGCGCATCGCGGAGCGGCTGGAGATACATTACACACCCAAGCACGGCAGTTGGCTGAACATGGCAGAGATCGAGATCGGCGTGATGGCCCGGCAATGCCTCGACCGCCGCATCCCGGACCGGAGCGTCCTGCGGAGGGAGGCAGCAGCGTGGCAGGCTCAGCGCAACCGGGACGGCATACGAGTGAACTGGCGCTTCACCACCGAGGATGCCCGAATCAGACTAAAGTCCCTATACCCATCAATACAACACTGACGTAACACTAGGGGTATAGTCATAAACCTGTCACAGGTGAGGTACTCGACCCCCATTAGATATTCGACACTCGCTTCCGATAGAAAGTCAAAGATGTCGAACAACACTTCGGCGAGCTTGTCATCTCTCTGAAGATAGGTACTGTTACCGTCGAGTATATTCTGTTCTTGATATTCGTCACAATGGGGCTGCATTATCATATACGACGCGATGCTACCAGCGCAGTCCAATCCCACAATGGGAATCACATCAATACAGTTCATATTGAAGACCGATAGCGTGGTCTTTATTCTGCTTACGAACGCCTCAATATCTTGGTCACTCGTACTTTCATTTGGAACGTCTATAGTCAGCAGATGGGTTACTAGGAATGAAGATTCCGTGTCAAAATCACCTAGGAAGGGAGAAAATTCTAACTGCCAACCATCAATGCTTGCACGGATTGCCTTTGCATTTCTTAGTGCCAAATTGATTACGATGGCTTGGATTCTAGATATCTTGGAGTCAGTATTTCTCAGAATCCTCAACCCTTCATCGATGACCTGATATTTTCCACGTACCGATAATGCTTCGTTTGTGACGCTCATTTCGCAATAATTGTTGAGCTTAATGGGATAAAAATCATATTGCAGGCCATCAAATTGTATCGGTAGGTATCTTCCTTGAGTTTGCATTACCGTGCAGGATTGAAGTGCGGACTCCCCTTCTAGATTAACTTCCAGCAACACTCTTGGTTTTCTTTGTAGATCAAGTAGACAGGACGCAGGCAAGGAATCTAGCTTAACCATTGATTCGGGAATCGATTTTTGCCAGTCAGGAATCCAAATTCGCCTGTCGAATAATCTGATCTTTCCAGTTTGCTTTGAGACTTCGATCTCAGCAATAATCTCTTGCTTGTAGTCCGATTCGCCCACTGCTACACCCCGCCTACGTCTGTCCGTCTACCTGACCTCAGCTTTGTGGAGAAAGCTGAATAAAACATTCGGGTTGGGAGTCTATCCGACCCCCTCATACGCAACTTCCCAACACCCCTACCGCCAGCCGCCGGCGTACTCCTCGGTCATCAGCAGCGGGCCGTCGATGTTGACCAGCTGGTTCTCGATCTCGGACAGCAGGTGGTCCAGGTTCCAGCCCTTCTCGGCCGATACGAGGACGCCATCGGCGGCGTCCTTCTCCCAGCCGGCGCCCAGGGAGAGCTCACGCACCTGTGCCAACTCCCCGCCGGATGTCGCGGAGTCCGTCAGCAGGTCCATCTTGTTTATGACAAGCAAGCGGGGCCGGTCGCCCAGACCCAGCTCGTCCAGCGTCTGCTCCACCACCTCGGTCTGCTCCGGCGCCTTGGGGTGCGAAACGTCGATGACGTGCAGCAGGACGTCGGCCCGGTCCAGCTCTTCCAGCGTGGCGCGGAAGGCGGTGATGACTTTGGGCGACAGCTTCTGGATGAAGCCCACGGTGTCGCTCAGCAGCAGCGGGGCACCCGAGGGCAGGCGGATGCGGCGGGTGACCGGGTCGAGGGTGGAGAAAAGCTGGTTGGCGGCCAGGGAGGCGTCACCGCTGTTGCCGGTCTGCACCAGCGCGTTGAACATCGTGCTCTTGCCGGCGTTGGTGTAGCCCACCAGCGTGGCCATGGGGATGGCCGACTTCTTGCGCCGGTCCATGTGCTGTGTGCGCCGACGCCGAACGCCATCGAGGTCCGACTTGATCTTCTGCAGACGGCGACGCACCAGTCGGCGGTCGGTCTCGATCTGGGTCTCGCCGGGGCCGCGGGTACCGATGCCACCGCCCAGCCGCTCAAGGTGCGACCACTGACCGGCCAGCCGCGGCAGGAGGTACTCGTGCTGGGCCAGCTCCACCTGAAGCTTGCCCTCGTAGGTGGACGCGTGCCGGCCGAACACGTCCAGGATCAGGGCAGTGCGGTCGATGACCTTGATCTCGCCCCTTTCCCCGTACATGGGAGCACCCTTGGGAGAGAGGCCAGCCTCGAGATTGCGCTGCTGGGTCGGCGTCAGCTCATCGTCAAAGACCACGACGTCGGCAGACAGCTCCTTGATCAGATCGCGGAGTTCGTCCAACTTGCCCTTGCCGATGTAGGTGGGCGTCAGCCGCTCGGATTTCTGGAAGAGGGTGCCCACCACCTCGGCGCCCGCCGACTCGGTGAGGTGCCGCAGTTCGCCCAGCGTGTCCTCCAGCGTCCACATTTCGTCGCGGCCTTTCAGTTCCACCGCGACCAGAATGGCCCGCTCCGGTGCTGGAGTTACGTCAACCAGCCTAGACGACTTCGGGGCTTTCTTCTGGGCGTCCGCTTCCCCTCGACGCTTTCCGTTCTTGGCGATGGGCTAACCTCCCTGCGGGGCCGGAATCTTCCAGCTCTCAATGCGCTGGCATCCTTTCTCCACCTGCTCGTTGGGCGTTGTCAGGGACAGGCGAATGTAGCCCTCGCCGTACCGGCCGTAGCTGGAGCCGGGGGTGACCACCACGTCCAGTTCTTCCAGCAGGCGCTGAGCAAACTCCGCCGAGGTGAACCCGGCCGGCACCTTGGCCCAGATGTACAGGCTGGCCCGAGGCACTTCCACTTCCATGCCCGCGTTGCGGCAGGCCTGCACCACCCGGTCGCGGCGCCACTGGTAGATTGCCACGTTGTCGTCCACGCAGTCCTGCGGACCGGTCAGGGCTTCCATGGCCATTTCCTGCACCGCCTGCGGCACACCCGAGTCCAGGTTGGCCTTGATCTGAAACAGCGCCTTGATCATGTCGGCGTTGCCCACCGCCATGCCGATGCGCCATCCGGTCATGTTGTAGGTCTTGGACAACGAATGGAACTCGATGCCGATGTCCTTGGCGCCGTCCATCTGCATGTAGCTGATGGGCCGGTAGCCCTCGTACCCGACCTCGCTGTAGGCGGCGTCGTGCAGCAGCGCGATGTCGTTTTCGCGGCAGAAGGCCATGGCAGACTCCAGGTCCTCCACCGTGGCGATGGCGCTGGTTGGGTTATTGGGATAGTTCAGCCACATCACCTTCGCCGCCCGCGCCACGTCGGCGGGGATGGCGTCCAGCTCCGGCAGCCACCCGTTCCGCTCGTACAACGGCATTATGTGGCTCTCCGCTCCGGCGAACATGGTGCCAACGCCGTAGACCGGGTAGGCCGGGTCAGGCACGAGGGCGATGTCGCCCGGGTCGAGGAAGCAGAAGGCGGCGTGGCCGATTCCTTCCTTGGCCCCGATCAGCGGAAGCACCTCGGTGTCCGGGTCCAGCTTGACGCCGAACCGGTTGTCGTACCACTCGGCGATGGCCCGACGCATCTCCGGCAACCCGTCGGTCTCCGGGTAGCGGTGGTTGGGCGGGTACTGCGACGCTGTCAGCAGCCGGTCGATGATCGGCTGGGGGGTGGGAATGTCGGGGTCGCCGATGCCGAAGGTCACCACGTCGGCCCCGGCGGCCCGCTTGGCCGCAATGATGCGGGAGATCTCCACGAAGGGATATGGTGCCAGCTTGCCCAATCGGTCAGAAAATTTCATCCTTGCGGCCTCTGTTCCAAGTTTCTCGAAGAGTGATGCATTTGTTCACGCGCGGTTAAGGTCGTTCCGGGAGATACCCAGGTCCCGCAGAATCGCAGCTATCGTTCCCGGCCTTAAGTCTCTTGCTCGCCAGTTGGGAATAGCAGTCGTCCGGTCATTCAGCGTATTGATCCACATCTCATGGGATCCTATTCGTTGGCGATGAAATTCACACCCCAAACGCTTTGGCTTCCCTGTCAGTTCTCGATGGTTCACGCCGTGACTATAATCTCACCGTGGATGACCGTTCCGGAAGGCTCGTAAAGCAATAACTCTACTTCCTCAGGCAGGGGAGTCTCTCGGTCCAGGTAAGAATCAACAAACGTCTCCGCCATATTTCGGATGTAGTCCAGCGCTTCTCCCACCGAATCTCCCCACACACGGCAACCAGGCAGGGCAGGCACTTCCGCCATGTATTTGTACTCGGTGTCCTCCGAGGGCTCGTAGAGAACGATCGGCAACTTGTACAGCTTCATCGCATTCCCTCGCCTACGCCAGCAACGGTCCGTAAACTTCGTCAACCGACAGATCGAATCCCGGCAGAGCATCCGAACGCAGAACATCTCCCAATCCGTACGTGGCGACGGTGATCGAAGCGTCCGATGTCAGTTGGAGCACCTCTATGGTTCGACTGTCAAAACTCGCCAGCCAGCACTCCGGCACCCCGATGCTACGGTAGTCCGCCAGTCGCTCCTCGATGTCGCGCGGCGTGTTGCTGGGCGACAGAACTTCCACCACCAGAAGGGGTGGATACGCCAGGAAGGGCAGTCCTGCCAGGTCCGCAGGGCGATCGATTCTCGTCAATTCAGAGTTGACTACAAGGATATCCGGCTGACGTACCCTGAGAGGTTCTCGGTGTATCAAAACATCGTAAGGAGAGGTCAGCGCAATGCCCAAGGGATTACTCACCAAGAATCGGTCCAGTGCACCAAAAATCACGCGAACAACCCATTGGTGATCGCCGAAAGGGCTTGGAGGCATCACCAGAACTCCATCCACGACCTCACAGCACTGCGTTGTCTCAGGCAGCGCTTGCCACTCTTCGAAGGTCAGCCGCTTGGTCCCTGCAGTGGTCATCAGGCGGCCCACTCCCCGGTGAATACCTCGGTGGCCGGACCCTCCATCATCACCTCGCCCATGCCGTCCCACTGGATGCGCAGCGTCCCTCCCGGCAGCGTTATGTCCACCTCGTCGCCGCAGTGCCCAGACAGCCTTGCCGCCACCGCGATGGCGCAGGCTCCGGTGCCGCAGGCCAGGGTCTCGCCGCTGCCCCGCTCCCACACCCTTGCCGTCAGCTTGCCGGGCGCGTCCACGTTTACGATTTCGAAGTTCACCCGCCTCGGGAACATGGGATGGTGCTCCACCTTCGGCCCCACGGTGTGCAGCGGAAAGCCGGCCACCGCCTGCTCGATGAAGGTCACTGCGTGCGGGTTGCCCATCGACACGAAGCTCAGCGGCAGGTCGAAGCCGTCCATCGTGAACGGGTACGCCAGCACCGGCGGGGGCAGTTCTCCGGACAGCGTCACCGGCACTTCCGCAGGGGCAAGGATCGGCGCGCCCATGGCCACCCGGGCGCCGGTGATGCGCGGCCCGTCGTAGGTCGGCACCACGGTCCGGATGCCCGCCAGCGTTTCGACGGTCAGACCGTCGTCCGACGGCGCGGCAATGTCCCGCTCGATGGCGTACTTGGCGAAGCAGCGGATGCCGTTGCCGCACATCTCACCCTGGGAGCCATCGGCGTTGAACATCACCATCCTGAGGTCGGCCACGTCGGAGTCGGCGATCAGGATCAGCCCGTCGCTGCCGACGCCGAAATGCCGGTCGCTCATACGGCGGGAAAGCTCCGGCCAGTCCGCTTGCTGGCTCCGGGCGTCAATGTAGACGTAGTCGTTTCCGGCCCCTTCCATCTTGGTGAATTGCATCGCCCTGGCTCCTGGATTTGCCCTCTGTTTTCGTCTATTTAAGGCAGCGGGATTTCGGCCATTGTATCACGGGGCCTCGGAATTCAGGAACGAAGCCACTGCCTGCGCCGCCTTGTCGACCAGCCCCGGATCAGCTGCATCCAGCCAGTGAATGCGCGGGTCCGACAGCTTGAACCAAGCGTATTGGCGCCGCGCCAGCCGGTGCGTCTGCGTCTGCGTGCGGGCCACCGCCTCGTCAAGCGAAAGCTCCCCCGCCAGGTACTGTCCCAGCTCCCGGTACCCCGGACTGTCCAACGGCCCCTCTCCCATTGGGAACCCCGCCTCCGCCAGCGCCTCGACCTCCGCGAGGAAACCGTCCTCCAACATGCGGTCCACCCGCTCGTCGATCCGCCGGTAGAGCTCCCCTCGTTCCATGGTGAGCCCCAGCAGCAACGCGTTGCTGGTGCTGGCCGGTGGCTCACCGGCGGCAACAAACTCCGAGGGCTTCCGCCCCGTAGCGTGGTGGATTTCCAGCGCTCGTATGACTCGCCGCACGTTCCGGGCGTCGAGGGCCGCCGCCCGAGCGGGGTCGACCGCCGCCAGCCTGGCGTGCAGCGCGTCAGCCCCCAGCCGCTCGGCCTCCGCTTCCAGCCCGGAGCGAAACTCGGGATCGGGCGGCACCGCAGGCACTCGCTGTCCGTCAACCAGGCCCCATACGTATTGCCCGGTTCCGCCGCAGACAATCGGCAGGTTTCCGCGCTCCAGGATTCCGGCAAGTGCTTTGGTAGCGTGCTCAAGGAACAGCGCCAGCCCGAACGGATCCGGTGGGTCGATTATGTCCAGCAGGTGATGAGGCGCCGCCGCCTGTTCCTCGACGGTGGGCTTGGCCGTGCCGATGGTCATCCGCCGGTAAACCTGGCGGCTGTCGGCGTTGACCACCTCGCCGCCTAAACGCTGCGCCAACGCAATCGCCAGCGCCGTCTTCCCCACCGCCGTCGGGCCCACCACGCAGACCAGGGGCGCCGTTGTCGAGGAGGGCTCGCTACCGGTCATTTCTATATCGCTTCAATTCGCACTTGTGCCACCGTCTCAGCCGATTCATCAAAGCACCCCCATTGGCCAAGAAAAAATTTTGCCCGCATTTTTGACAGTAGTCATAGAGACAAATCACCGTCAGATCCACATTCAATTGACCACTGATTCAAAGTCAATCGCCAATACTCAGAGCTAACCATCTCTTCGTCATCGTTACACCAGCCAAGATCCGGACCGCTAGCCTTCACTTTGAATCTGACTTCATAAACCTAGACTATCCCGGCAGGGGTTTTGTTAACAATCACCTATAAATGCTTGCATAAACCTAATTAATAGCTATAATGCAAGGATATGCTTGCATTATAGAGGGAGGACGACCATGTCCGAAACGGAGCCAACTGGCAAGGCTCGAGGTGGAAAAGCGCGAGCAGAGAAATTATCCCCTCAAGAGCGAAGCACCATAGCCAGAAAGGCGGCTGCCCAGCGTTGGGATACTGAAGGTCTCCCTCGTGCCATTTGCAGTGCGGAAGACACACCGTTGATAATAGCCGATACACGCCTCGAAGCTTACGTATTAGAGGACGGCACTCGCGTCCTTTCTGAGGCCGGCCTACTGACAGCACTAGGACGGAAAAGGCGGGCAGCATCTAGGAAACCAGACGTTCCTCCGATGCTCCAAGGTGCAGGACTTGAGCCATTCCTCACGCCCGATGTCATAGAGAGAAGTCAGCCCATATCGTTTAGTACGCCAAATGGATTAAGGGCGAATGGCTACCGAGCCGAACTTCTGCCGGATGTTTGTGAGGTCTATCTTAAGGCGCGGGACGCAAACACGCTGGCTCCCAACCAACGCCCTGTTGCCCAGCAAGCAGAAATCCTCATGCGTAGCTTCGCCAAAGTTGGAATTATAGCTTTAGTTGATGAAGCTACTGGCTATCAAGAATTAAGGGCCAAAAATGCGCTTGCTGCGATATTAGAAGAGTTTATCGCCAAGGAGTTGCAACCATACGTCAGAACTTTTCCAGACGACTACTACAGACAGATGTTCCGGCTCAGGTCTTTGCGTTACCCAGACGATACTGTGAAGCGGCCCCAGTATTTTGGGAAGTTGACTAACGATATGATCTACCGACGCCTGGCACCAGGGGTCTTAAGCGAGCTAAAGAAGGTTACGCCACGCAACAACTCTGGAAATCTCAAACACAAGCTGTTCCAAAGGCTCACTACTAACGTCGGCTATCCAAAACTTCGAGAACATCTTGGATCCGTAGTTACGATCATGAAGCTAAGTGGCTCCTGGGATGAGTTTATGGGGCGTCTCAACCGCATTCATCCTAGATATGGAGACACAATTCCGATGGAACTCGAAGACGATGGAGTGGGATTGTAAGTTAAGCCGCTCAGAATCCGATTAGGTTAGTTGCGCATCCCAACTGCGGCGGAAGCTACCCCTTCGCTCCCGCCACCTCGGCGGCGATCTGCAGGAACTGGTCGGCCTGGAGGCTGGCGCCCCCGACCAGCGCGCCGTTGATGCTGGGCTGCGCTGCGAACGCGGCGGCGTTGCCCACGTTCACGCTTCCCCCGTACAGCAGGGGCACCGAGTCGCCATCGTCGCCGAACAAGTCGCGCAGGGCGTCGCGGATCGCGCCCCCCATGATCTCCTCGGCGATTTCGGGAGTGGCGGCCCGCCCCGTGCCGATGGCCCAGACCGGCTCGTAGGCCACCACCACGTCCGTTATGTCATGCACGTCGGCCACACAAGCCAGTACCTGGCCCTCCACAACGTCGGCGGCTCCGCCCTCCTCGCGCTGCGCCAGCGTCTCGCCCACGCAGACGATGGGACGCAGCCCGGCGTCCTGGGCTGCGTGGACTTTGCGGTTGACCGTCTCGTCGGTCTCGCCGAACAGCTGCCGTCGCTCAGAGTGGCCGAGGATCACGTAGTGGCAGAGGCTCCGCAGCATCGCCGCCGACACCTCGCCGGTGAACGCGCCGGAGGCCTCGTAGTGCATGTTCTGCGCCCCGACGTGGATCCCGCTGCCGTTGACAGCGCGGCGCACGACCGCCAGTGAGATGTACGGCGGGCATAGAATCAACTCCACGCTCCCTGCCTCCGCCAATCCCTCGGCAACCTCCGAGGCCAGCGTAGCGGCCTCGTCCAGCGTAGTGTTCATCTTCCAGTTTCCGGCAACTATGGAACGGGGCATGGCTTGCACTGCCTCCCAGGTCAGTAGGTAGGGAAAATCTGAAACCTACCATAGCGGAAAGCGGCCAGTAAGGGCAGGCAATTCAGGGGCCGTATTTTGCCATCTTGCCCGCGTGCGACATTCCCAGCAACATCACGTTGGTCGCCGGGATGCTGCCGATGGAGCCCAACCGGCACTCCCGCTCGCTGAAGGCCGGCACCCCCTCACCCCGCGTAAGCTTCGAGTGCAGCATGAACGGCACCGGGTGCCAGCTGTGCCCCGCCGTGATCGCTGGCGTGGCGTGATCGCCCGCCACCATGAGCACGTCCGGCTCCAGCTCCCGGATCGCAGGTATCAGCGGGTCCAGATCTTCCAGGCACTGCACCTTGGCGTCGAAGTCCCCGTCCTCTCCGGCCGCATCGGCGGGCTTGTAGTGGATGAAGAAGAAGTCGTGCGAGTCGAAGTTCTGCCGCAGCGTCTCGACCTCGTCCGAAAAGTGCCGCCCCGTCGGTATCACCCGCATCCCTGCCACGGTCGCCAGCCCCCGGTACATGGGATATGCCGCGATGGCCGCCGGGTTCATGCGGTAAACGTCGCCCATCGGCGGCAGGCTCGGCATCTGCGCGAAGCCGCGCAGCAGCAGCATGTTGGCCCGGTCCTCCTCCGACATCAGCTGTGCCGCCTTGGCCACGAACTGATTGACCAGATCCGCCGTTCGCTCGGCACCCGCGTTCAGCGCCCGCACCGGCAGCGCCGCGACTCCCTCGCGTTGCGGGTCGGTCTCAGTCACTGCCTCCGACAGCCCCTCGCCGCGGAGCCGCAGGACGAACCGGTAGTCCTGCACCGGGAACACGTCCACCTGCACGCCCTCGAGCTCGATGCGGTCCAGCCGCTCGCAGATAGGCGCGCTCAGCTCCGTCGGAATCCTACCCGCCCGCCGGTCCAACAGCAGGCCGTCGGCGTCGACGGTGCAGAAGTTGCCTCGCGCAGCCACGTCTCCGGGCTGCAGCTCTACGTCGATGCCCAGGGCCTCCAGCGCGCCCCGCCCGATCATGTGCCTCAGCGGGTCATACCCGAACAGCGCCAGGTGCCCCGGCCCGCTGCCAGGAGCCACGCCCGGCAGCACCGGCGTCGTCAGTCCGCAGGCGCTCACCCGGGCCAGCGCGTCCAGGTTGGGGATGTTGGCCGTTTCCAGCTCCGACTTCCCCGTGTCGGGATGGGCCAGCCCGCCCAGTCCATCCACCACCAGCAGCACCATCTTCGATGAGGTGTTCATGTAGCAGTCGCGCAGTTCCTCGATGTCAATCATGGTGTCTCCTCAAATGGGCGCCTTCCGGGACTCTCCTGTGATTTGAGGGAGAGGGGTTGGCGCGACAGGGATTTCCCCCGCATCATCCGATTTCAGCGGTGCAATGCGTCCTCAGTCGGCGTCCGGCAGCGCCGCAATCCCCGGCAGCTCGATTCCGCCCAGGAACTCCAGCGAGGCCCCACCGCCTGTGGAAACGTGCGTCATGCTGTCCATCAACCCCAGCGCCTCTACAGTCTCGGCCGTCGACCCGCCGCCCACCACGCTGGTGACGCCCGGCGCGCCGGCAATGGCCTCCGCGACTACCCGCGTGCCCTCGCTGAAGCGCGGCATCTCGAACACGCCCATCGGCCCGTTCCAGATGACAGTGCGGCACTGCTGAAGCTCGCTGGCAAACTGCTGAGCTGCAGACGGCGCGATGTCCATGATGATGCCGCCCTCCGGCACTCCGTCAGCCGACGACACCTGCACCTCGGCCGGGTCGGCGGCGAACTCGCTGGCCACCACCACCTCGGAGGGCAGGTGCACCTTGATGCCCCGTTTCTCTGCCTCTCCCAGCATCTCCCGCGCGAACTCCAGGCGGTCCTCCTCCACCTGCGACGCCCCCACGCCATGCCCCTGCGCCTTGAGGAATGTCACGCACATCCCGCCGCCGATGAACAGGTGGTCCAGCTTGTCCATTATGTTATCAAGCAGCAGTATCTTGTCGCTCACCTTGGCGCCGCCCATGAGTGCCGCAAGCGGCTTCTCCGGCGACTCCAGGGCCCGTCCCATCGACGTTACTTCCCGCTCCACCAGGAACCCCATCGCCGACGGCAGATACTCTGTCACTCCGACCGTCGAGGCGTGGGCCCGGTGCGCGACGGCGAAGGCGTCCATCACGAAGTAGTCGGTCAGTGCCGCCAGCGACTGCGCGAACCCAGGGTCGTTGGCCTCTTCGCCCGCGTCGAATCGCAGGTTCTCCAGCAACACCACATCCCCCGGCGCCATCCCAGCGATGGCAGCTTCTACCGACGGCCCGGTGATCTCAGGAAGGCTCTTCACCGGGTGGTCCAGCAGCACAGCCAGACGGTCGCCCACCGGCCCCAGCCGCAGCGCCTCGTCCACTTTTGCGCGGGGGCGACCCAGGTGCGAGCACAGGATGGTCCGGCAGCCGCGCTCGATCAGGTACTGGATCGTCGGCAGGGTTGCCCGGAGACGCTGGTCGTATCCGGCAATGGCTTCGATGCCCTGTTCGATGGGCACGTTGAAATCCACCCGCACCAGCACCCTGCTGCCGTTTACGTCAAGTTGCGAAAGACTGCGCTTGACCACCTGCTCGTTACCCCCGTTTCCGTTCTTTCCGGCCTGGATGTTTTTCTGGCCCCGATGCGGCGAAGTTGGTCCGGGTTCAGCGGCCGCCCGCCAACGCCCACTGGGCAAGCTCGCGGAGCTGCTCCATTCCGCCCTGGGGAACTCCTGCGGATGCCGCTTCGGTCAACCCTTCCTCAACAAGCTGTCCTGCCCTCTCTTCGGCCGCGGCCCGGGCACCCGTCTCCTCGAGAATCGACACCAGTCGCGAAACATCTTCCTGTTCCAGAACCCTCTTCATGTAGATGCCGCCCATCTCCCGCTTGGCGGACACGCTCCCATGCTCCAGGGCGTGAATGACTGGCAGGCTCTTTTTCTTGGAGATGATGTTGCTGGCGGTGATCGCGTCGCCCCGTTCGCCCCAGAATTCAGCGGTATCTCGCGCGATCTGCCACGCCGCTCCCAGCTTGACCCCCAGTTTAAGCATGGCGCTGCATCGGGCATCGTCCGCACCCGCGACCAGCGCCCCTGTTTCAGCGGAGGAACCGGCCAGCGCCCCGGACTTCCGGTCAACCATGTCCATGTAGGCGCCCGACGTCACCATGAGCTGGTCCTGGAATTCCAGGTCCATATACTGCCCCTCGCAGAGCCGGAGGCAGGCTTGGTCCAGCGACCTGACCGCCATCAGCACTCGGTCCGGCGGCGTACCCCGCTTGCCCAGGCGCATCATTGCCGTGCGGCCCAGCGCGTGCAGCCCGTCGCCGGCGTTGATCGCCTGCGCGGGCCCCCACACCCACCAGATCCCCGGACGGTCTATGCTCTCGGCCCTTCCCGCCTGCACCTCACCGTGGACCAGGGTGAAGTGATGCACCAGCTCAACGCCCGCCGCCGCTGGCAGGGCAGCCGCGTAATCACCGCCGATGGCCTCGCAGGCGACCAAGGCCACAGCCCCTTGGAAGTGCAGCGGCGTATTCCCGTCGTCCGGCCTCCCCTGCTCGTCGACCCAACCCAGGTGATAGCGCAACAGTTTATAAAGGAACCCCTCGCGTCCGGCGAACACGTCGCGCAACTCGGCTTCCACTGCCTGCCTGTATTCTTCGTATTTCGCAATCATCGGCAATAATCTACTGGCTGTTAAAGAGGGCTGCAATCTCTTCGAATGGCACCGCACCGTCGCGAACCAGCTTGAGCTCATTCCCGGAAACGTCAACGATCGTCGACGCGGTGCCCGCGGGGCTCGGACCGTCCTCGACCACCAGGTCTACGCGGTCTCCCACCTGCCGCCGTAACTCCTCGAGGGATTGCGGATCGGCGGCCCCGCTGATATTGGCGCTGGTGCCCGTGATCGGTCGCCCCAGCTTGCGCGCCAGCTCCCTCGGCACTTGGTGATCCGGAACCCGAACCGCCACTGTCGGATGGCCGGCAGTCAGGCGAGGCGGCAGGCCGCTGGCCCGTTTCACAATCATGGTCAGCGGGCCGGGCCAGTACGCCTCGGCAATCTGTCTGACCTGGGGCGAAACTTGCGCGGCAACCATTTCCAACTGCCCAGGGTCAGCTAAAAGCACGGGCAACGCTAACCCGTCCGGCCTCTCCTTGATGCCGAACACCCGCTCAATAGCGTCCGGATTGAACGCGTCAGCCGCCAGTCCGTAGAGAGTGTCGGTGGGAACGGCAACAACGCCCCCCCCTCGCAGGAGACGGAGCGCGGTGTCCAGTTTATGTTCGGTCGATGACGACAAATTCAGGTTCTGGAGGGGGTTCGCTTGAGTCTGAACCCACCTTGCAAGAGCCGCGTTGGAGTATATCAGACCGGAAAGGGCCATTGACGCGCAGGACCCCGCCAGCGATAAGATTCCACGTTTATGGGTTTGCATGCCTGCGAATAGTCATCCCCGTGCGAGTCGCAGACCTCAGTCAGGGCGGGGTCGGGAATCCGGGCCCTGTCATTGTGAGACTCCAACACCTTCTTCGAACCCCTGCCTGCTGTCATTCCGCCCTTGCGAACCATTATGCATTCCACTAAAAGCGAATTTATGTTTCACAAAAGCACATGTCGGACTACCCAACGCTGTAGTTATGGCGTTCCCTCCCGTCGGCTGTTCCCCCAACCGGGAGCTTAGCCTGTAGAAAGGTGGACAAAAATAGAGGCAAATAGACACTCTTTGAGGCTTTCGTGGCTCGTAGTAGACACCCCGAGGGACTCTGTTCCCTCCCTCGCCTCTGCGGTTCGATTCCCACGGATGGCCCGACTCCCGGCCAGCGAGACAGCTACGCAATTAACACTCGGGCCTGAGACAGAATGAGACATTTAAAAAAACTTTCGTGAGTGGCGTGAGACACCTCCATTCGACCCTTCTCCCCGTCAACCACCACTGGGAAGTGAGGCAACAAGCATACTCGTAGGGACAGGTCACACAATCAACGGGAACGGGACCCGGGGGCCCGTTGAGGTTCCGTTCCAATCCTGGTGGTTCGTCAGCTCGAGATCTGTCCCTCCCGCGAAAGTCGCCGACTTCCGGCAAAGGCGGGGCGAGAGACCGGACCACCGTCTTGACGCATTCGGATCACCGGACACGGAACCCCGCCGTCCTTAGTCTATGCGGTTGACACCCCATAGCCCCGACATTAACCTGAAACATCATGCCTGAATCAGTCGACCCAAGACGCTTGCGAATAACCAACGAGGCCGGGACCGAGGGTACGCTCATCGGGTTCCGCTGCCGCGAATGTGCCGTAACCGTTTTCGGACCCGCTACCTTCTGTCAGTCCTGCACATCCTTCGAAGTGGAGCAGGTCGACCTCGGCGCCGGCGGAACGCTTTACAGCTACACCATCGTGCGCATCCCACCCGCAGGCTGGCCCGGACAGATCCCCTACATCCTGGGTCAGGTCGAACTTCCCTCAGGGCCCCAGGTCCTCGCGGAAGTCATCGACTGCGAGCAGTCCGACCTCGTCATTGGTATGCCGGTGGAATTGGCCATCCAGGCTGTTGCTCCAGAGGAGGGCGGCGCTGAAAAGCTGGTCTACAAGTGGCGCCCCGCTGGACCATAAATGCTGGGTATCTTGGAACCCTGCTGGCAGAGCATCTCCAGACGAGCCGCATTATCCAACCAGTCATTCCCGGGAAGGCGGGAACCCAGTAGTTCTAAAAAACCCGCAATTCCCTCTGAGACGGTGAAATATGGCGCAACTACGTCCCGGACGTGAAGTCGTGGTGGCCGGCGTCGGCCTCCATCCCTTTGGCCGCTTCCCCGACAAGGACCTCAGCGACCTCGCTCTCGATGCCGTGGTTGAGTCCCTGAAGGACGCCGGAGTGCGCTGGCGCGATATCCCCATCGCCTACTTCGGCCACGTCTACTACCACGGCATGTCCTTGGGCGAGACCACCCTGTCCAAGCTCGGCCTCACTGGCGTGCCCATCGTAAACGTCGAAAACGCCTGCTCCAGCGGCTCCACCGCCTTCTGGCAGGCCTATTGGGGCATCACCACCGGCATCTACGACATGGCGCTGGCCTTCGGTGCCGAGAAAGTGCCGCGCGGCCCGGTGACAGTTACAGCCGAGGACTCCCCGGAACGCTATATCGGCGGCGACCATATGATGGCTGGATACGCCCTTCGCGCCCGCCGTTACATGGAAGACAACGGCGTTCCGGCCACTGCCCTTGCCCAGGTCTCGGTTAAGGCGCGGCAGAACGCGGCGCTGAACCCCTACGCTCACCGCAAGGACCTGTATTCGATAGAGGAAGTGCTGGGGTCTCGCATGATCGCCGATCCGCTCACCCTCTTCCAGTGCTGCCCCACCAGCGAGGGCGGGGCCGCTGCTGTGCTATGCGCCCGCGAGTCCCTGTCCCAATACGGCATCGACGAGAGCCGCGCCGTGTCCATAGCCGCTGCGGTTCTGACCTCCGGCGATTACAACGGACGAGGCGCCGACCACTCGGCCTTCAGCCCCTACCGCACTGAGCCCGCCGCCCTGCAGGCCTACGAGATGAGCGGCCTTGGCCCCGAGGACGTTGACCTCTGCCAAGTCCACGACGCAGCCTCCATCGGCGAGCTACAACAGATTGAGTCCCTGCACCTCGTCCCCTTCGGCGAGGCTTGGCAGGCCACGGTCGAGGGGCGCACCTCCCTGGCAGGCGACATCCCTACCAACACCGACGGCGGTCTCCTCGCCATGGGCCACCCCTTCGGCGCATCGGGCATCCGCATGATCCACGAGACCGTAACCCAGTTGCGCCAGGAGGCCGGCCCCCGCCAGGTGGCCCGCGCCCGCGTCGGCGTTGCCCAGTGCTCCGGCGCCGGCGACGTAACCACCGTCCACATCCTGAAGGTGTAGGGGGCGGGTTTGAAACCCGCCCCCAACTGCTGGGAACTGTCAGAACGATGCCAACCTACATGATCCTGGCCGCGATGAAGGGACGGTTCGTATCCGACTTCGGCAACACCTACGACAACTTCCAGATGATGGGCTACGTCACCCGGCCCCAGGACTCCACTCCCTTCGATGCCGTCTCCGCCTTCTTCGACCAGCCTCCCTACCCCATCCAGTGGCAGGACGTCGAGTACCTCTGGGCGGAGCTCCTCACAGAGAACCCCGACAATGCCCACTACGGCGACTACGACCGAGTTTACGTCGAGTCGCTCCGTGAGCGTTGGGAACGCAGTTGAGGAAATCGCCCAGACGGCAACCGCCCACCCTGAGAACTACAGGGTGGGCGGTTGGAACGAGCCTTGTGCTCTGGTCGGGAGAGTCGGGGCTTATTTGGCCGCCTCTCGCAGCTTGGAGAAGTCCGACCGCAGACCCTCGGTAAGAGCCCGGCGATCGGTTCCGTGGAGCACGAACCTGGCGCCCTGCTCGATCCAGTAGGTCGAAAGGTCGGGCGTCTGGTGATGCACCAGCGTCGCGATGCCCCTGGCCTCCGACATATCGATTACCCGCTTCACCGTCTCCCTGTACTCCGGCCGCTCATACTGGTCGGGAAAGCCCAACGAGATGCTCATGTCGTTCGGGCCGACAAAGATGCCGTCAATCCCCGGTACGTCAAGGATCGCCTCCAGGTTGTTGACCGCAGCCACGCTCTCGATGCCGATGATGGAGATGCTGTTGCGGTTTCGATCCTCCAAGTATGCCCGGGTGGCGTCGCTTACGTGCTCACCCGTTTCCACCACCCGCTCCACGGCCTCACCCTTCAGCGGTCGCCACTTTGTGGCAGCCACCACTTCCCGCACCTGGTCCGCCGTCTCGCAGTATGGGGCCAGCACACCCTGCGCACCCGCATCCATCGCCATGGTCACGTAGTGCGAGTCAGGGATGGGGATCCGCACGATCGGCACCACCCCGCTCGTGTTGAACATTGTCAGGTATTCACCCAGTTCTCCCCGTCCGCGGGGGCTGTGCTCGGTGTCGATCACCGCATAGTCCAGGCCCACGCCCGACAGCACCGGAACCCAGCGCGGGCTTTGGCCGTGGGTGATCATGGTGCCGAACACCCGCCCGCCTTCCTTTAGAATCTGCTTCAGTTCTGCGCCGTTCATACTTGCCTCCAAGCAACGCCCTCTCCCAGGGCGGGAGGGGGCGGCATTCATTCCGATTCGTTTAAGGCTAGGCCCTCGCCCGCTGGTTGATGGTGAGGATGTTCTGGCAGAACTGGGCCGTCGCCAATATGTCAGGAATCACCACGTACTCGTTCACGGTATGCATCTCGTTGGTGGCCATACCGACCACCACGCACTCCACCCCGTTCAGGCGCATTGCGTTGGCGTCTGTCCCACCGCCCGACGGATGAATGTTCGGCTGCATCGACATGTTCCGAAGCTGCTGGGTCACCAGCTGCACGATGGCCTCGTTGGGGTCAAGGAGGTACATCTGGAACATCATCTCAATCTCTTCGCTGATGGTGGCGTCCCGGTACTTCTCCCGCGCCTTCCGCAATGTCTCCGCCACCTGGATCCGAAGGAGGTCGATGGTTTCGGTGTTGTGGCTCCGGAATTCACCGCCGAAGCTTGCCTCCACCGGCACTGCGTTCCGCACGGTACCGCCGGTGATCAAACCCACGTTGAAGGTTGTTTCCTCATCCAGCCTGCCCTGCGGCAGGTTGTTGATAATCTCAGTCGCGATGCGAATGGCCGAGAGGCCTTTTTCTGGCTCAACACCCGCGTGGGCGCCCCGCCCGGTTATGTCAACGTCGAACCGCATGTAGGTCGGGCTGGCGCCGGTGATGGTGTTCACTGGGCCGTTGCCATCGAACACCACGGCGTCGCGGCAACGGATCATCGAGTAGTCCAGGTTGGCCGCACCCACCAAGCCGATCTCCTCACCCCTGGTCATCACCACCTGGACCGGCCGCCGTAGGCCTCCGTCCTGGGCGATGCTTTCCAACCCCTCCAGAATGGCCGCCACACCCGCCTTGCAATCGCCACCCAGAATGGTGGTGCCGTCAGACACAACGCGGTCACCCCGAACCTCGGGCTTGATGCCCCGACCCGGCTCTACCGTATCCATGTGGGCGGAGAGCATAAGCGGATCGGCACCCTCTTCGGAGGCGATCAAGTTACCGTGGGCGTCACGTTCTACCGTGAATCCCAGTGTCTCCAGTCGACCCGTGAGGTGCTGGGCAACTTCTTCCTCTTCGTCCGATGGACTGTCAATCCTGACCAACTCGCAGAACGAATTGACCAAACGTTCCTGATCAATCATTTCCCAACCTCCGGAGGTTCGAAAACGGGGCCAGTCTGACTAACCCCGACATTGGCCGGTATTATACATTAAGCTTGGAGTATCCCCTGTCTTACAGTCCGGAAGGCGCGGCTACGATGAACTATAAGAACTCAGCGGAAAGATGATGGAAAGCACTTGCCGAAATGACCTGCAAACGGCCACCACAGCAGCGGCACTCTCGGCACTAAGTGCGGAGATCGTCTCCTGTCGGCAGTGCTCCAGGCTGGTAGAGCACCGCGAGCGGATCGGGGAGACCAAGCGCGCTTCCTACAGGGACTGGGACTACTGGGCCAAGCCTGTCCCCAGCTTCGGCGATCCGTCAGCTAAGCTCTTGGTGCTGGGGCTGGCACCCGCGGCCCACGGCGGCAACCGGACAGGAAGGGTGTTTACCGGCGACGCATCGGCTACCTTCTTAATTAAGGCGATGTACGAAGCCGGATTGGCCAACCAGGCGGTATCCGACCACCGGGACGACGGGCTGCTATACACGGGCGCTTACGTCTGCGCGGCGGTTCGTTGCGTACCGCCCGGAGACCGTCCCACGCCGGAGGAGCAGAGGACCTGCCTGCCATACCTGGTTCGTGAGATCAGCCTGTTGCCCAATCTGAGAGTGATTCTCGCCTTGGGGCAGATCGCCTTCCAAGCGGCTCTGAGAGCGTTGGCCGCCATGGGCGTGGAGCGCCCCCGGGCAAAGTTCGGACACGGTTCGGTATATCGCCCCGGGGCAGGGCTGCCTCTGCTGATGGGCTGCTACCATCCCAGTCCGCGCAACACGAACACCGGCCGACTAAAAATGGAGCAATTGGTCGAGGCATTGAAAAAAGCCAAAACAATAGGGGAGGAGGAAGAGAGGGAATTGATTGGTAGGGCGTAGGGGATTCGAACCCCTGATCTCCGCCTTGAGAGGGCGGTGTCCTGGGCCGCTAGACGAACGCCCCACCAGAGCGATGGCCGAGCCCCTGGCCCAATAGGATTCGGCAACAGGTAATATAGCAAACGGCCCTCTCACTGTAAAGTTTGGACCTTACTTCAGGGCCGTCGCATTTGGATATCAAGATGGCCATTTCCCTCTTGCCAAGCCTCTTGACCTCTCGATAATATTGAATCATATGTTCGATAGAGTCTTGTCAATGCCTGTGCAGACGAGGCTGCGGCCGGCCTTGTGTTTGCCGACAGCCCTAAACGCATGTCCTGCCCGATCGGCAGTAAAAACAAGAATGGGAAGAAATGGGACACAATGGCTCCGTAATTAAAATTTTGTACCGCGCCGGGGACACCGCAGATATAAAACAACCCGAATTTGGGGTCAGAATAGGAAAATTGAGACAAAATGGAACTAACGCGGGGAAATTTTCCGTCTTATTCTTCCCACCAAGACTCCTCATTCCCCCGCAGCTTTGCTTCTTCCGCATACCTGGAAAGATTCAAAGCGCGGTCAAGGAATCTTTCCAGCCATATGCCATTACCTTGATACTTACCCCGCTTAACGCCTTGAGCACTTGTCTGAGACCAAGGTGTGCCTTCTGGTCACACGAAATTGGAGTTTCGAATGGACGTCGGGAAATTTCCTCCGGAATTGCTGGAGCGACTGCTCGGATCCATCAATTCGAACGACCCTCGGGTCCTACTGGGCCCGAAGGTAGGCGAAGACGCAGCGGTTCTGGACCTGGGCGATCGCCTGCTGGTGGCGAAGAGCGACCCGGTTACTTTCGCAACCGAACGCTCGGGCTGGTACGCCGTCCAGGTATGCGCCAACGATGTGGCGTGCACCGGGGCCACTCCCCTCTGGTTTCTCGCAACACTGCTGGCGCCGGAGTGGTACACCCCGGACGACGCCGCTCGGATGTTTGAAGATGTTCTGACCGCCTGCAACTACTTGGATATCACTCTCATCGGCGGGCACAGCGAGGTGACTCAAGGAATCCAGCGGCCAATTGTCATGGGTACCATGCTGGGGGAGGTCGAAAGGGACCGCTTGATTACAACCGGGGG
The DNA here is from genome assembly GCA_965215675.1 of Dehalococcoidia bacterium. Lineage (GTDB taxonomy): Bacteria > Chloroflexota > Dehalococcoidia > Lucifugimonadales > UBA3495 > VXOI01. The sequence continues at coordinate 2,936,301 of OZ244112.1, forward strand.
TGCCCAGGAAGGGGATAGCATTGTTGTAACCAAGGGGCTGGCCATCGAGGGCACTGCAATCCTGGCCAGGGACTCGGCGGAGGAACTCAGGCGCGCTGGAGTAGAGCAAAGTGCAATTGACAATAGCGCTGCACTACTTGAAGCGCCAGGCATAAGCGTGGTACCGGAGGCGCGCATTGCGAGTACACAAAAGTTAGTACACTCAATGCATGATGCAACTGAGGGCGGACTGGTTACTGCCTTGCACGAGATTGCGGCGGCTTCAGGTTTGGGGCTGGCCATAGAAGAGGGAAGTGTACCCGTGCTGCCCGAGACTGAAGAATTGTGTAACGGTCTGGGCCTGGACCCCTTGGGGCTGCTGGCCTCCGGTGCATTGATAATGACGCTACCTGCAACCAATACGCCAAGACTGTTGGGCATCCTAGAGCGGGAGGGTATTGACGCCTGGGAAATCGGGCAGATGTTACCTGCAGAGGAGGGGCGCATTCTTTTTGCACGCAACGGCGACGAGATTGCACTTCCCGAATTTCAGCGAGACGAGCTGGCAAGGTACTTCTCCGGGAAGTGAATGGCCTGGTACTCTCTGTCATCAGAAAAAGGTACTGGCTCGTCGACGAGCGTTATGTGTAGCTGACCCAAGCTTATGTTGTGTACTGCTTTACATTTTGTTGGGATGCGCGACGGCCGAGTTCACAATTGGCCCGGTCAATTACACACTGTCTTCTGCATACATTTTCAGTGCCTCAGCCAATCGGTCAGCGGTGATGTTTGCCCCTGTTATGGTGATTGAGACCTTCTTCCCCTTTAATAGATCGGCGTGTTTCACCGCTCCCGCCAGCGCCGTCGCCCCTGCCGGTTCGGCCAGCGTGTGAGCCTTCTCCACCAGCAGCCCAATGGCCCGGCGAATGTCATCGTCGCTAACCAGCAGAAAGTCGTCCAGCAGGTCTGCCATTATCCTCTGAGGCAACTCGTAACCTGACTTGGTGGCAACGCCCTCGGCAAAAGTGTCCGTGGGCGCTTCCACAAGCTCGCCCTGTTTCCATGATAGGTATGCGGCCGGGGCAGCTTCCGATTGGACCGCAAATACCTGGATTGATGGATCAATGGCTTTCGCGACAATGCACGCGCCAGCGATACCTGAGCCGCCGCCCAGAGGCAACATCATCACTTCGACATCAGGCAGATCCTCAATGATCTCCAGTGAGGCGGTTCCAACTCCCGCGATCAGTGCTGGCTCGTTGACAGCGTGAACGTAGCGATAACCCTCTTCACGGGCCAGCCGCTCGCAATATTCTCTGGCATCATCAAAATTTTCACCGTGGAATATGATCTCTGCTCCGAGAGACCGGATCGCCGCCACTTTCACGGAGTTGGCGTTCTCCGGCAAACCGACAAGCACCCTAACGCCAAATTCTCGTCCTGCACTGGCAATGGACTGACCGTGGTTCCCGGTGGAAGAAGTGATCAGTCCCCTTTCCTTCTCTTCCGGAGTCAGGTTCGAAAGAAGGTTGATTCCTCCCCTGGATTTGAAGGCTCCCAAAGGCAGATGTTCCTCGTGCTTAATGTACACTTCGGCATCAAGGTGCTCACTGAGCCCCATTGAGTAATGGAGGGGCGTGCGCTGGAAATAAGGAGCAATGGTTCGCTTCGCCCGGTACACGTCGCGAATGGTTGGTGCCTGCATGGTATTCCTCATTATGTTCATATGATCAAACCGGCATTGAGATTATGGGCCAGATAGCTTGGTGTCAATCGAAGACCATCGCGGGCAGGGCTGTAAATGAGCGATTGGAAAAGAGCCTCAAATAGACTAACTCCCTCGGCCTCGTGGAAAAGTCCGTGCCGCGAAGGCCTGCGCTCCTCCTATGCTTCAGCTATGTAGTATCGGTATGGCCAGTGCAAAGCTGTAGCCAGATATCTCTAAATGATTCTTAAATGCGTTTAGGAAAATATTTGACCAATGCTTGACACTTTGACCAGTGAGTGATACCTTATGAACACTTTGTAGGAAGAGTAAGCACAGGCTACAAAAGGAGGCAAGCCGTGGCACGAAAGACCAAGCTGATGCTGCGTGTAGAAAAGGAACATGGGCGGCCACTCGAGGAATTGCTCCCCGATCGGGTCAATGAGATCGGCCTCTCTGCCACCGCCGACGAATTGACCGTCAGCAAAGCCACTCTCGGCTACTGGCTGCTCAAGCTGGGCATAAGTGTAAGGCGAATCGCGGTTTCCCCCAACGAGGTTGTGGAAATTAGGAAAATAAGCTAGCGAACCGCCCACTCCGGGAATTAGAAACCGCCCTCGATTTAGAGGGCGGTTTTTCTGTTTTCCGGACTATGCTCGGGAATCGCCAACAAAGGCCGACAGCGCACCCCTATCCTTGGAAGATATCCTCGGGCAGAAACGCAGAGACCGTTACGTTCGGCAGGTCTACGGCGTTGCTGATTTTGAGATCCACTGCCACGCTGCAGATAACGTAGGCCTGCTCCCGGCTCCATCCTCTTTCCTGTAGCAATTCAATCATGTTGACCAGTGCGTTCCGTGCTGCCAAGGTCAGGTCCTCGCCTTCCTGTGTGCCGTCGTCGCGGATAGGCATTCCCATAGTGGCAATGAAGTTGCGCGGCGCTGCCCACTCCGGCGGCAGAAAATAACCTGGGTGTGCAAACCGAGGCCAGCGAATATTATGTCGCGCCGCCTCCCCTTTATGCAGCTTGAACCGCACCACTGCGGTCGCTCCCATCTCAATGGCCGTTATGCAGCACTCAGAATCGCCTTGGGCAAAGTGCCCATCACCACAGGAATAGAGCGCCCCAGCGACGTTGACCGGAATCAGCAAACGCGACCCCTTTGTCAGTTGCTTGGCATCCACATTGCCGCAGTTCTCCCGCGGCGGCAGGGTACGCAGTCCCTCTGTTGCAATGCTGCCACCAGCAGGCACGGCGTCCTCCGGGTCCGGAGGCGCCGCCGTTCCGCCCCTGCTCACCAGCTCTGCTTCACGTCTGGCCCATGCTTCCATCTGCTCTTGTGACGGCGCAATACCCGCAGTACCCATAAATGAGCCGTTGGGAATACGGACCCCAGGCAATTGTTCAGAGGTGGCCCAACCGTCACTGATGTTCCAATTTACGAAGTACGGTTCCTGGAAGAGGTCTCGCAGGAATCCCGCCCCGGGCCGATTGCGGGTCCATCCGTACGGCTGAGGAATGATGTCGACGTATTCGATCTCCAACAGGTCCCCGGGCTCCGCTCCTTTGACGTAAACAGGGCCAGTAAGAGGATGGGCAACCTTGGCATCGAACCGGTCGAAGTCTGCAACGGTAACGGCTGGGTGCATCTGCCCGTCTGAAGCGTCCCGAGTTTCCAGCAGGACCTCTTCCCCCGGGTCGGCCTCCACGATGGGAGTAATGCCAGGGTGCCAGCGGTTGTGTCCCTTTTCAGGCTCTTCCTTCAGCCGCTTGCTGCGGTCGATCTCAATACTTTTCACCAGACGCTCCTAATGCACGCGGGGAGACACTTCTCCAATTATTACGGTTGGACTTTTACCAGCGAGTATCGAGTACACAAATATGGTACCAGTGTACTAATTTCTACAAACTCCAGTCCTCGGGGGTCTCCGGCGTGGGCATAGGCCGGATGGTCACCTCGACCAGTGCGGCCTGCCCCCTCTCGGTGGCAGCGATTGCGCGGCGGAAAGCGTCCTGCAGGTCGGCAGGGTTTTCCACACGCTCTGAGTAGGCACCCAGCCCCTGGGCCACCATCGAGAAGTTGCCGCCCAACTCTGCCATTGGCGGAGGAGCCGCATTGTCGCGGGACATGGCCATCAAACCGCCGCCGGTACCCCCATTGTTCAGCACTACTGTCAGAGTGGGCAGGCCCATTCGCACGGCGGTTTCCAACTCCATTCCGACCATCCCAAAGGAGGCGTCGCCCAGGACGTTGAACACCAGGTGATCCGGGCGGCCCAGTTTCACGCCGATGGCCGCAGCCATCGACCACCCCATCGCCGCCATCCCTCCCATTCCGATGTAGTTGCGGGGCCGGGTGGCTGGCCAGAAAGGCGACAGGTAGCCGCGGCTTCCGCCTGCATCATGCAGGGCAATGGTGCGATCCAGGTCGACTACTTTCAGAAGCTCTTGAACCACCCTGTAGCCATTGGTTGGAACAGAGTCATCGTTGAAGGTCGACTCCCATTCACCCAGCCATTTGGCCCTGGCCTCCCCAATCTCAGCAACGATCTCCTCTCGCCGTGCTGCCGATGGCGGACCTCCGGGTCCCATACGGTCGCGGACGGCTTCGACCAGACTACGCATAGCGAGCTTGGCGTCTGCCATTATAGGAACATCAGCCTGGTAGATCTTGTTGAGGTCTCCGGGGTCCGCGTTTATGTGAATCAGGCTCACACCCTCAGGTATAGGTCGACCGTCGGTGGCGTTGGGCAAACGGAACGAGTTGCCCACGGCCAGCACGACGTCAGCCCTGCGGTTAACGATGTGGGCGGCCCCCGAGGCGTATCTGCTCCTCGGGTACACGCCTCCTCCAACGGAGAGCGGATGATTCTCCGGAAAGACTCCCTTGCCCACCAGGGTGCTGGCGACGGGCATGGCCATCAACTCAGCCAGTTCCATGACCTCGTCCCAAGCCTCTGCAGCAAGGACACCTCCTCCAACGTTCATTACGGGGAACTCTGCGTTCAGAAGAATATCGGCAGCGCGCTCGATATCACTGGCGTCGGGTGCTGCCCGGCGTCCGGGGCCAACCGGTTCGTAATTCAAGATTTCGTCCGGGGCCTCCATCATGAGCACGTCCTGGGGCATCTCCAGCACCACCGGCCCGGGCGACCCTGAGCGCAGGTTGGTGAAGGCGCGGCGCATGATTGCCGGAATGTCCTCAACCCGCGACATTGTGCCTTTCCATTTGACAAAGCTGTCAAAAATGCTGGATGGCACTTCCTGCTGGATCTCGCGACCCATACTCCCCAGCGGATGCTGGCCCATCAACAGCAGTACGGGTATGTTGTCGGCGTAGGCGCCGGCAATGCCGGTCAGCGTGTTTGTGGCTCCTGGCCCGGTTCCGGTCAATGCCACGCCAACCTGACCTGTGGCGCGGGCGTAGCCATCAGCAATCTCAACACCCATCCGCTCATGGCGAGCGGAAAACACAGTAATCTGCTGCGACGCGCGAAGCGCCGGCCACAGCGGGGCCTCGCCACCTCCGGCGAAACCAGAGATGTATCGGACTCCTTCCTTCTCTAATGCTTGGATAACCGCGTCGCCGCCTCTCATGGCTGCTCTCCCGCTATAGCGATTGATTCGGGGCCGGTGGGCTGAGAAAGTCGAGCCTCATAGCTGTCCTTCCCCTACCCAGAATGCGCCGATAATACGCCCGACCCTGTTGATGGTCAAGAAACTGCTGTTTCCGGTAGCGTTCCATTCCCGTTGGTCGAAGTACCATTTCGGCTGAGTATCTTGCCCTTGACCCTCAACGGGACATGGCCCAGGATCACGGATCCTCGTTAGGAGCATCACAGGGTGATGGATGAAGATGGCCGCAGTTCTGGTTGAGGCCATATGAGGAGCGGAAATGTGTCCAATCCTGTACAGTTTTGAAAACCTCCGGAGCGGCCCTGTCTCCGAACATGTCGAGAGAAGGCTCCGCGACGAGGTGAGGCGTGACGGAGTTAAGGCCGAAGCGGTCGGCCATTGATGCACTCTGTGCTTCGGTCGCGGTGTCGGAGTCCCGTGCCCCATGGTCCACCGTATTCGACGGCAGAGGTTGCTATGGTGTTTGACGAAGCGCTTCTGCCAGAAGTCACGGCGTTTCATTCCAGGGGGGCTGGTCCGGGAAGATCACCGTGACGTGGGAAAAGGGCGAGTTTGAAACCGTCTCCTACAGAATCATAAAATCTAAATTGGAACCGTACCCTGTTGCCATAGAGCATCACTGAGGTTCCTTGACCGGCTATTTGGCCGCATGTATCATCCGAACCGCGGACTCCGAGAAGCGGGTCCGCTCTTTCTTCCTTTTTATAATAGGAGGAGTAACCGATTCAAACGGCGACCATCAGGAGGCAGCATGCCGACAGCCAGTGAGATGATAGTGCAGACCCTGGAAGAGGCCGGCGTTGAGTATGTCTTCGGCATACCAGGCGGCGGCACCGGGCAGATTTTCCAGCTTCTTTATGGTAAGGAAGATCGCATCAAGACAATCCTTGTGCGGCACGAACAGGTCGCCGCCATCATGGCCGATGCCTACGGTCGGGCCACTGGCAAGCCTGCGGTGGTTATGGGACAGGGGCTGTTCATCGGTTCCAACGCTTCTTTCGGCATCATGGAAGCAATGTTGAGCAGCTCCCCTATGCTTGTGCTCACCGACACCTCCGATGGCGGTGCTGCGCAGCGTCCAGCAAACCAGTCAGGCGCCGGTGAATACGGCAGTATAGACCTGCCAAACATCTTCAAGGCAATGAGCAAGTACACCGCCTTGGCCGCCAGTCCCAAGGAGGCAGTGCTGGCAACCCAGATGGCCATCAAGCACGCAATTAGCGGGCGGCCTGGCCCTTCCTCGGTTGTTATGCGCTCGGCGGCCATTGGCGGCGAGGTCGACGTCGAATCACCGCCTTTCATTCACAACGCCGCGGGATTCCTGAATACCGCAAAACCTGAGAGCGCTCCGTCAGACGTGCAACGCGTGATCGATATCCTTTCTGAATCACGCCGCCCGGTGATCGTTGCTGGTAACGGGGTGCATGTGGCCAGGGGCCACGCCCAGTTGCAGGAGCTGGCCGAGATCTGGGGCATGCCAGTCGCTACCTCTTATAAAGGGAAGAGCGCCATAGCAGAAACACATCCCTTGTCGGTTGGAATGGTCGGCACTTACGGTCAGGAAGTGGCAAACCGCGTGGTCGGAGAGGCCGACGCCGTGATCGTAGTCGGTGCGCTGCTCCGGTCGCAGGAGACTGTTCGAGAACGGCCCGACATATTCGACCCCCGTCGCCAGCGGGTGGTGCAGATTGACATCGATGAGCGCAATGCCGGCTGGAGCTTCCCTATCGAGGTCGGCTTGATAGGAGATGCCGGAAGCATTCTCAATCAACTGGTGGTAGCTTCCAGGGAAGCCGCGCAGGCCAGTGCGTCACAGCGTAGCGCCTGGACTGCGTCCATGGACCCTCGCAAGTCGGCCCTGTCCTTCTACGATGACCCGGAAATGCACAGGGACAGTTCGCCGGTCACCCCGCAGCGGCTCGTTTCGATCCTCAACGAGACCTCCGACCCGTCCACCGTCTATGCGCTGGACGCGGGAAACAATCGGACCTGGATGGCGCATCTCTACAAGGCCCAGCAGGCAGGTACCTTTTACTGCCCCGGTGGCACAGCAGGGATGGGATGGGCACTTCCCGCAGCCGTGGCCCTCAAGCTGGTCTACCCAGACAGGCCCGTTACGGCAGTCACGGGAGACGGCGGTTACATGATGACCGTCAACGCTCTGTCAACAGCAATGCAGTACGACCTGCCCATGACGTGCGTAGTATTCAACGACAACGCGCTTGGCATGGTATTGGACCATCAGCCCCGTGGGCAGGAAATTGCCTCTGAGTTCTACCCTACGGACAACGCTGCCGTGGCCCGCGGCCTCGGCGCTTTCGGCATTCACGTAGAGGACTCCCGCGACCTGCCCGACGCGCTGCGTGAAGCGCAGGCATCCGGACGGCCAGCGGTGGTGGACGTTGCCATAGACCGCGAGCCCAGCCCGGACGACTGGCGTGCCGACGCCCGTCGTACTGGCGAAACCTAGGCGACAGTAGCGGGCCTCCGCGAGAACTAGGCCCAGATATGATGAACACCGCAGCGAACCCGATACATCGCTGTGGTTAAGCTTTTTGGACGGCGAAGCAACCGTGTCTGGGGCACCTTACTTGAAACGAAGCGCCAAACCGCATCAGGCAGCATCACCGACCCTTTTATTCGAAGATTTGCCAGAGAACGCGACCTAAGGGTGGTTTTGTACGCTCCAGTCAATGTGGTGAATGGGGAGAACCCTTACGAATGCGGCAACCCAATTTGCTTTTTGCTGCCAACAACAATTCCGCTATTCTTGGGTATCGAATAGAGGGCGGATCCGATCCGGTAGTGGAAATCATCTCGCCCGGCTATAGCGGGAGTGAAATTTAGGGCAACGTCACTGACTATGTACCCATCGGTGTTCGAGAATGTTGGCTGGTGTCTTCACCAGTCGGCACCGTCGAGATTTTGCAACTGGACGGGAGTGAATGGAGACGTCTCTCCATCCGCAGTGTTGCTGAGGAGGTCGAGACCGCCGCTATGGTCGGGCGCGAGTTACTCAAAGCCGGCACCTTTCAGGGAACATAGTTTTCATGGGTTCCGCACGGGTTAAAAACGAGGAGGTTCGCGAAATGGCAGGGCTATTGGAGAATAGAATCTCATTGGTTACCGGCGCAGCTTCTGGCATCGGGCGGGCCACTTCGCTCGTGATGGCGAGGGAGGGAGCCACCGTTGTGGTCTCCGACGTCAACGCCGATGGGGCGGAGGAGACCTTGAGTGCCATCAAGGAGCGAGGCGGGGAAGGGATGTTCGTCCACGCCGACGTCTCCCGTCCCAATGATGTAGAAGCGCTTATTGGACAGGTCGTTGCAGCCTACGGAAGACTGGACTGCGCCTACAACAATGCCGGGGTCGAGGGCTTCATGGGTGGTCGCCTCCACGAGTATCCCGAGGATCAATGGGATCGGCTCATCGAGGTCAACGTGAAGGGCGTGTGGCACTGCCTGAAGCAAGAGATTCCGCAGATGATGCAGCAGGGCGGCGGCGCCATCGTCAACACCGCATCCGCGGCAGGACTTGTGGGATCTCGCCGACTGTCGGCCTACGTTGCAAGCAAGCACGCCGTGGTCGGCCTCACCAAGGCTGCTGCGCTGGAATACGCCCGCGACGGCGTGCGGGTCAACGCCGTCTGTCCCGGCATAATCGATACGCCCATGGTGCGCCGCCTGATCGGAGGCCGTGAGGCGGACTACGAGGCCACCATCCCGGCGAGGCAACCCATCGGCCGCTTGGGGACGCCGGAGGAGATCGCAGAGTCAGTAACCTGGCTGTGCTCGGACGCGGCTTCTCTGGTGACGGGCCTCGCCATGGCCGTGGACGGCGGATTCACTGCTCAGTAGGACTCGATGAATCTCCGTTCGTTGGACTGCCTATGCAGCCGATGATAGTATAGGGTCGGGCCGCAATGGCGCCGGCCCTTCCTTGTATATATTGTGGAGCGGCCACTTTCGCCCACTTCGAAATTCAATTAATTGGCCGCAACATACCCGGAGGACCCCTTGGCCGATACATTGGAAATACTGGACCTCGCCGAACGCGATCAGCTGCAATTGTCCGTAGTGAACGAGACCGGCGAGCGCGACTCCGCCCCACCCGCCAACTTTCCCTATCCGTTGACGGATTCGGAACTCCTCGAAATGGCATGGCTCTTTACCAGCTACGCTGCAGACCCATTTGGCGATTCCCGCTCGCGGGCAGATGTGGCCGAAGCTGGACTCCGGGATCTCGGCCGGTTGATGATGCAGACCGTTTTTCGCTCAAGCGCGGCTGCAGAGGAACTTCTTTCGCGATTTGCCTCAGACGGCAACGTCCCGTTCCGCTTGTCAATTGTGTCGGCCCGGCCCGAATTTCTTTCCCTGCCTTGGGAACTCATCAACGATCCCGAAATTGGATACCTCGCTACCCGGGCGGGTAGTGTAACCAGACAACTAACCACACTCGAACAACAGCCAGAACTGGAGAAATCAGGTCAATCCGACAGCCAGTTCAACGTACTGATGTTATGTCCGGACGGAGGCAGTGGCATCGCCAACGAGGCGCTGGATGCGATGGAATCGCTCGACGTTGAGGTGTCTTTGGACACGCTCCGGCCTACGTCTATCGAAGCGCTGGAAGCCCACCTGGAGCAGCGGAAAGGCCATTACCATCTATTGCACCTGGACGGCATATCATTCGGGGGAGGTGGCACATCCCTGGATGGGATTGGACCCCTTCGCCGCACCGCACAAGCGGTCATTGACGCTGGCATTCCTGTCACCCTTGTCGCCTGCTCTACGCTCGACTACTTCCACATTGCCGCCGAGAACCTGACTGAGAGTGGACTCCCCGAGTTGGCCATTTTGCCAATTACCTTGGGAGGATCGGGACGAAAACTCTTCGCAGACGCCTTCTACGAAGGCATTGCCCACGGAGAAGGGGCGAGTGCATCCGTCGCTGCCGCTCGCATGGCCTTGATGCAACACCCCCACCGGCCATCAGCGGCTGGGCCTCTCGTGTCCTGGGACTGGATTACTCCAATGGTGTACCAGTCAGCCCGGTACGAACCAGTGTCAGTAAAATCCGAAGAACCTGAGCCCGTTCTCCCCGGAATGATTTCCGCCACGCCTGAGGAACCGCCACGGCAGCTTCCCCGCGGAGGGCCCTACGGCCTTATAGGTCGGCGCCCCGACATCCTAGGCGTCGAAAGTGCCCTCGATGCCAATTCCATCGTCTTGCTCAGCGGGCCAGTTGGCATCGGAAAATCAGAGGTGGCGCTGGGCCTCGCAGCCTGGCTGGAAAAGAGCGGCAACCGGCCCCAGGGTGTATTCCATACCAACTTCGATGTGGGCGCAGGTCTGGACAAAGCTCTCCACGAAGTCGGCACTGCGCTCGCCGGACTGGAATTCGGTGATCTGCCCACCTCCGCTCGACGCAACTGGCTGCTTGAATATTTGCGGGAACATCAAACGCTCCTGGTCTGGGATAGCGTAGACAACTTGGCCGGCTTTCCAAATGTGGGCGCCGGGCTGCTGGAAACCAGTGAGCTTACAGAATTGAATGAGTTTCTGACAGAGTTAGCCGCAGACGGCGGTCAAACCCAGGTGCTGCTTGTCAGTCGTCGCGAGTCTGAGCACTGGCTCTCTGCCCCTCACAGCAGCTATCCGCTAGACGGTCTCGAAGGCCAGGACCGAATTGAGTTCTCCACTCGCCTGATGGAGGAGTGCGGCATTGACGCGGCGCGATTGGGGGCGGAGTTCCTCGAGTTGCTTGACCTCTTGGAGGGTCACCCGCTGGCAATGGAGATAGCCATCCCTCTCCTTAAGGACGTGCCCTCGTCGGTGCTGCTGACCGAGTTACGTCGCGAAATAGAGGCCTATCAACCCGGCCCAGGTGAAGAAGGGCGTCCTATATACCTTACTGTGCTCATGGAGCACGCATTCTCCAGGATGCCTCGCCGCAATCGCACTCACCTCCCCTTCCTCTCGCTATTCAAGAACCGGGTGATGATGGACATACTGACACACATCACCCAGGAAAACGCGTATCGCTCCGTGATGGGAGAGCAAATGGGCTGGGGCGCGTGCCGCACACTATTGCGCTCCGCCCGCACCGGAGGATTTTTAGAACCAATCACCCCCAGCGTCTACCAGATTCACCCGTCGATGGGCTGGTTCTACGGTCGGGCCATGTACCGTCAGCTTCCTCCGTCCCGGGTCGCCCAGTTGGAGGAGGAGTTCGTCCGTGTCTACGCCGACACCGCCGACTATTTCATGGAGACCCTGTACGAAAACCAGGAGTCAGGCACAAATGCCATCCTGGCCGAAGAGGGCAACCTGACCCAGGCCCTGGCTCTATCACTGGAATCCCGGCAGTGGGACAACGCGCAGTTGCTCACCCAACCGCTGGCCCAGGTCTACCGGATGCAGAAACGATATCCGGAGCTGCGTCGCCTGCGCCGTCAACTGCTGGATGTTGCTGGCACTAGCGCATCCGAAGCCGAATCCAACGGGGCCGCAGATCTCTGGCTGTACCTGCTGGGTACAGAGGCTTCGGAATGCATCGAAACGAATGAGCTTGAACGGGCCGACGCCCTGAATCGGCAGCTGCTCGACTATTTCACCTCGCAACCGGAAGCTGACTCAGACCCGCGGGCAGCCGCTGTCTACCACCAGATGGGCGAGGTGGCGCTGAAGCGCTGGCGGCTCGATGAGGCCGCAGGGTGGTACGCCAAGTCTCTGGAAATTATCGAGGAGAGTGAGGATCGAGCTCCTGTCGCCGACGACTATTACGGGATGGGACTGGTCTGCCAATACCAGCGTCGCTACACCGATGCCCGCGATTGGTTCTCCAAGTCACTGGACATTCACCAACGGCTGGAGGATGTCGAGGAAATGGTCAAGGACTACCGCTCACTGGGCCTGTGCGCCCAGTTCCGCTTCGAGTACCAAGAGGCCGAGAGCTGGTATCATCGCGCCCGCGAAATCCTTGAGGAAGCCCGGGACGAAGAGACCTCGGTTCTCATCTATCACGCCCTCGGCACTGTCGCCCATGCCCAGTATCAGTTTGATGACGCCGAAAACTGGTACAAGCAGGCGCTGACACTAAGTGATCGAATGGGCAACGAGTCGCAGATGGCAGTGGAGTTTCACTACTTGGGGCTACTGGAGCAGGGCCGCCAGATGTTCCCCGAGGACGCGGAGCACTGGTATACCCTTGCCCTGGAAAAGTACGAGAAACTGGGCGACTGGCGCAGCGCGGGCGACGAATGTCGCCAACTGGGAGTGTTGTTCCACGAGCAACAAAAGCTGGAGGAAGCGGAGAGCTGGTATCACAGAGCGCGTGAAATCTTCGAAGAGATCCAGGACCTAAGCCGCACTGCTCGTACCTATGGACAGCTTGGGATGGCCGCTGAGGAGCGATCAGACCTGAGCGAGGCCTTGATCTGGGCTGGCCGCACCTACCAGCTGGCAGAAAACCACAACCTGCCTGTAATGGCCCAGGCTCGCGTTCACTTGGCCCGCCTTCGCGATAAACATGGCGCCGACGCCTTTACTGAATGGTGGCGCAACTTTGCCGGAGAGGACCCGCCGGATGACTTGGACGTGGAGGAATCGGGAGCGATCCTGTAACCATGCTAAGTGATTGGATTGCATCTCTCTGAATACTTAAGATTCGGGCATTTGGACATTAACTATCCGAATTTGACCTGTCTAAAATGAACAAGGAGATCTAATAATGAGCGTCGGAGTTTCGACACCACTGCCCGCCTATACAGTAGACCCGGCATTCATGGCTCAAAAGGCCGAGGAGTTGGGATTCGAGTCCCTATGGTACGCAGAGCACCCCGCAGTGCCCGTGCAGAGCGACAGCCCGTTTCCGGCCACAGGGGGGGAGATCCCTTGGACCTATTCCCACTTCACTGACCCCTATATAGCGCTGGCGCGCGCATCCGGAGCGACCAGCACCATCAAGTTAGGCACGGGAATCACCCTGGTGCCCGAGCGCAACCCACTGCTGCTGGCCAAGGAGATTGCCAGCCTCGACCGGTTCAGCGGTGGCCGTTTCCTATTTGGAATCGGTACAGGCTGGCTCCGTGAGGAGACCGAGATCTTCGGCGGCGACTTCGAGCACCGCTGGACCCAGACCCGCGAGGCCCTTGAGGTGATGAAAGAGCTCTGGACCAAGGATGAGGCCGAATATCACGGAAAGTACTACAACTTCCCGCCGGTCAAGTCTTATCCTAAGCCTGCCCAGCAGCCACATCCACCCATAATCATCGGTGGCCTCGCTCGCAATGTCCTGCGCCGCATCGTGTCCCACGGTGACGGGTGGCTTCCCAATCGCATAACGCCCGCGGAGCTCGAGGATAGCCGGAAGCGACTTGATGCCATGGCCGAAGAGGCAGGCCGTGACCCCAAGGCCATCACCATCAGCGTTTACGGCCAGCCCGCAGATCGAGCGGTCGTTCAGTCATTTCTGAACGCAGGCGCCGATCGGGTCGTGGTCCGTCCCGACCACGTAGCCAACGACTACGAGATGGGCAAACAGCTTGAACGCATGGCGGAAGCTGTCCTGTAATTGGCAATGTTGGAGCAGGGTGACTGATCAAAGTCACCCGCTTCCTTTTCCTTCACCTTAAAGGACGGAGAGCAGCGGATGGACCGCACAACCGAGATGTTGAGCGCCTTTTCCTGTGGTCTGGCTTTCGAGGAGCTGGGGCCAGGTGTCGTGGATCAGGTCAAACGCACGCTGGTTGACACCATGGGCTGCGCCATCGGCGGCTACGACTCTCAGCCGGCTAGCATTGCCCGGAGCTTGGCACTCGGGATAAGCGGCGGCCTGCCTTCTCGCATTCTTGGGACCTCCACTCACACAACGCCGGATCTCGCCGCCTTCGCAAATGGCGTGGCTGTGCGTTATCTGGACTGCAACGACTCATATTTCTCACCGGGAGGTGGCCACCCCAGCGACATGATACCGGCGGTCCTGGCAGTGGCAGACCCCAAGCAGAGTGATGGCCCTACGGTTATCACGGCCATCGCCCTGGCGTACGAGGTCTTTTGCCGGCTTTCGGACGAGGTTGTTGCCGGCGATCTGGGATGGGACCAGGGAATCTTCAGCGTCGTGGGCGCCGTTTGTGGCGCAGCACGGGTGTTGGGGTTGAACGAGGAACAGACGGGCAATGCAATCTCGTTGGCCATTTCACCTCACTTGCCACTGGGCGTCACGCGCACCGGAGAACTCTCCATGTGGAAGGGTTGTGCCGCGGCGAGCGCGTCCCGCTCAGCTGTCTTTGCCGCACAGTTAGCAGCAAACGGGATGGCCGGGCCCAGCGAGCCCTTTGAGGGGCGCCGAGGATTGTGGGAACAGGCGGTGGGACGTGCGGTAGAGGTACCGGAGTTCCCGCTAGGGGACCATCGCAGGGACAACGACCCTTTCCGAATCACACGAACAATATTCAAGGCGTACCCCTCACAGATCCACACGCAGAACCCCATCGGGCTCGCGCTTCAACTTCGCGACAAACTGCCTCTTGAAGACATTCAATCCATCCACATCCAGACGTACAAGGTGGCTGCCAGCACTGCCTCCAGCGAGCCAGAGAAGTGGGACCCCAAGACCCGGGAAACGGCCGACCATAGCATTCCATGGCTGGTGGCTTCATCTCTGCTGGAGGGGCCGGTCAACCCTGGAAGCTTTACAGACGACCGGGTCTCCAACCCTGCCCTGCGTGACATTATGTTGAAGATGACTTTGGTGGAAGACCCGGAGTTCACCTCACGCTATCCAAAAGAGTACAATTGCACCATGACGGTCGCGGGTCGCGATGGGCAGACCTACACGGCACATTCCTCCTGGCCCAAGGGCCATGGCAGCAACCCGATGAGCGATGTCGAGATAGAGGGCAAGTTCCGAAGTTTTGCCGGCAATTCATTGTCTTCCGCCCAGTGCAGCCAGGCTCTCGAAACTCTTCGGGGATTCGACAGGCTGACGAATCTCGGCCCATTGTTCGACAGTCTGACAATTCCAGCGTAATATAATTTCGCCCTCATCTCAGTCCTGTCCTCACGCCGCACCGGAGGCGGGCCAATGAATCAACCCGACAGTGAAGGCCCCGGCGCGGAGGACTTTCGCCAAGAGTTCGCGCGCTTAATCGCCCGGCCCGAAGAGGACCTGGATCTGGGTCGTGTTGCCTTGCTCATTGCCGGCGAGGAGTACCCGGAACTGGACGTAGAAGAGCAACTGCGGATTCTGGATGGTTTTGCAGAAGCGGTCCGAGAGCGTGCATCCTCCGGCCAGCCTGCAGAGGACTTGGCCGGCAGCTTGGCGGGTTACCTGTTTGGCGAACTGGGCTTCAGCGGCAACGGGTCAGACTACTACAACCCCGACAACAGCTATTTCAACCGCGTGCTGGAAACAAGGACTGGCATACCAATCACTCTCTCGTTGCTGTTCATTGAGGTGGGCCGTCGCTTGGGAATGCGACTCAGGGGAGTTGGGATGCCCGGCCACTTCCTGGTCGGTCTGGAAGGGCAGGAAATCTACTTCGACCCGTTCAATGGCGGCGAAGCGCTTTCCGTCTCAGACTGCCGTAGCTTGGCGGAGCGGCTGTTTGGACCACGCTTGACTTGGGATGACCGATTCCTGGAACCCTGCACCAAGTACGAGTTCCTCTTCCGGATGATGAATAATCTGAAAGTGGTCTATGAACGGACGGATCGGCCGGAAAAGGCCTTGGGTGTCGTCCAGCGTATGGTGATGGTGAGGCCTGACGCGGCGGAGATTTATCAGGACATGGCCGCATTGCAGCAGAATTTGCACCAGTACAGGGCCGCCATCGCCACCCTGGAGGGTTACCTGGAACGAAGCAAGGACGCACCGAATGCCCCGCAGGTAAAGTCCTGGATCGATTCACTGCGGGTGACGCTGAGCCGACTAAATTGATCGGAATCGTCTGAATCCGGTTCTCTGCTGCCAGCGTATAACGTGAGTAACGAGGATCTGGAGGCCCAGCGCCCGCTCCGTCCGCTCCCAGGCCAACCCTCAGAGGGTGGCCCTGAGGGCGAACCGGACGACCGCCAGTTGTTGCAGCGCATCGTCGCCAAGGACAAGGATGCGCTGGATCTCCTTTACACCCGCTATGTTACGCCGGTTTATTCCATGGCCCTGCATATGCTGAAACAGCCACCACTAGCCGAGGAAGTTACGCAAGACGTTTTTCTCAACATCTGGCTGAAAGCTGCCAGCTTCAACGCCGAGAGGGGACAACCACGTTCCTGGATTATGAGCGTGGCTCACCATCGGGTGGTTGACGTCATCCGTTCCCGCAGGCGAAGCGCCACGATGACCGACCCCGAGGGGTACGAATTCCTGGAACGATTGCCCTCCGGCGGCGCATCGGTGGAGAGCCAGGTTCAGCAGAATTTCGACCAGGAGCGCATCATGCGGGCCCTTGCCACGCTGCCCGACAATCAGCGCCAGGTAATCCTGCTGGCATACTTTGAGGGATATTCCCAGTCGGAGATGGCAGAGCATCTGTCGGAACCACTGGGCACCATCAAGACGAGGGTACGGCTGGCCATGCAGAAACTGCGCGGGGCACTGCAGGAATATGTCGACGAGTAATTCCACATACCAGCACCCCTTCGACCTGCTCGAGGCTTATGCGCTGAACGCGCTGGACATCGATGAAGAGCAGGCTGTAACCGACCACGTCGACTGGTGTGAAGTTTGTTCATCCATCGTCGAGGAAGACCTGCGCGTGGTCGTCGCTATGTCCGAGACCACGCCGATTGTGGCTCCTCCGGAGAGATTGCGTGCTCGCGTCCTTGCTCCAATAGCTGCGTCATCGGCTGATTCTCAAACGGTATCACGTTCATGGCCCGCTCGTAGCTGGTCAAGGGTAACATGGGTATCAAACAGCCGTGTTGTCAGATTCTTGACCCCCGTCAGCGCCGTCCTGGCCGTGGTGGCGATAGCTGTCGCCATGATGCTGAACATCCAGTTGGCTGGCGAGGTTGGTGACGTCCAGTCGGAGAACAGCCAGCTGCGGCGCCAGCTTGACGAGAGCATGGCCACTACGACAGCCCTCGCCAGGTCCTCGAGAGATATGTCCCAGGTGCAGGGCAACCTGCAGCGTTGGCAAGAAACAAGCTATGCCCTGGCCCAACCGGGCAACCAGACGGTTGTCCTCACCGCAGCGCGCCCTGGGGTTGGTTCAAAGGGCGTCATGGTCTTCTCCGAAGACGGCCGGGAAGCTGTGCTTATGGCCTCAGAACTCGCGCCGCTCCGGCCCGATTCCGTATATCACGTCTGGCTAACCCGTGGCGGGCAGTGGTACTGGGCGGGGGAGTTGGATGTAGACGATCGAGGCTGGGGTACCTTGCCGATGAGTTCTCCCGAGTCCCTGCTGCAGTACGACACCGTGCAGATCAGCCGGGGCATGGGCGTAGCGGCAGCGATGGCATCCCCCATGGGCTCCACCGACCGCACCAGGACTACGGCGAGCATGGTTGGGGACATGGTGCTGGAGGCCGACCTTCAGTAGTCATCCTGGAATCTGCCGACAAGCCGCGTGTCATGGGCATCCCCCCAAACGGTGCAATCGTGTTTCAGAATAATCCGGCTGTGCAACAGTACCTCATCACCATAGAATCGGTCACAAATTGATTTTTCTTCTGAGCCGGGTCTGAATTTTCAATCTCTGCGAACACGCTGGCAGATTGGCCGGGTCGCCGGATGCTTATGCAACGCTGCGGCGTGGGAATCCTGGGACAGAAAATCTGGTCTCAATTCCCATTTTGTCCCATTTTCTACATTTTTCCGCATCCGTCAGCTACGAAATTGGCCGCCGGGAACAGAACAATGCGGATTCCCGCTCCATTCTGTCCCATTTTGTCCCACTGGGTTTGTCCGACTGGGCAACTGAGCCTCAGGGGTTCCGGAAGGAGAGTATGTCGGGATTTATGCACAGGGTTAATGGTAGAGAGGTGTCATGAGGCTTGGCAAGGAGCAAGTGTCATCAAAACGCGATTGCCCTGCCTCCCATGCGTTTCAAGTTGGCCGGTTTCTGCAACGCTGTTATACTCGCCCCAAAGCCCAGGGGGTATCGTCGGTGCAGCACAATTCAGCGAGCCACGATCTCAGTTGCGACATCTGCGGGACCCTGATGATTGAGCAGAACTGCAAGATTCGTTGTCCCAACTGCGGCTACACCCGTGACTGCTCCGATCCGTAGGAATCCGGGACATCCGTGACTTCGAGAGTTCTGGTCCTGTATGACGCCAAAGGCCGCACCATCGAGAGCATGGCGCAGGCCGTTGCAGAGGGCATCGAGGCCAGTGAACTGGCAACTCCCTCCCTCAAGACCATCGATCAGGCCTCCCGCGATGATCTCCTCGCTGCTGACGGCCTGATTCTAGGCTCCCCCAACTGGAGCGGCATCACCGGCAGCTTCAAGCAGTGGCTGGACGACCAGGGCGATCTCTGGGAGGAGCGCGCCCTCGCCGGACGCCCCTGTGCCGCATTCACCACCGGAACCGGTCGCCACTCCGGCCTCGAGACCACCCTGCAGCAGCTCATCCATTGGATGCTGGCATGCGGGATGGTGATCGTTGGTCTGCCATGGTCGGAGCGCATGCGGGTGTCGGGATCCTACTACGGGGCCACCGCCGCTGGTGGAATTACCGAAGACGACCTGGCCCAAGCCCGTGAACTCGGCGTGCGGCTGGCCACCTTCGCGGCCCGGCTCAAGGGCCCCTAATCCCGCAGTTGCAGGTAGTCAAACAACCGAGGGTGCTCCCCTTTCGCCAATTCCAGAGCCGCATTCATTGGCTCCCGGATGGACTCGTGGGCCATTTGGGAGGTACGCAGCTTGAACAGGTGGTAGCACTCTCTCAGATTCAGCTTTGAGAGCAGTCGCCGATTGTGGGCGTGGGTCACCACGTACTGGGCGACCACCGGAGAGACGGCCTCGCGAATCTTATGGTAAGTGCGATCCGCCTCCTGCGTGGCTTCGCCGAACAGTCCCTCCAGCCCTGCATCGGTGATGACGGACGGAATCCGCGTCCCGTGCGACACGGTCAGCAGCTGCGGGAGGTAGGTCTGCATCCGGTGACGCCGGAACTCCCGAAAGGCTCCGTAGTCCAGCAGAAACTCAAAGGTGTAGTCAACGACCTCGAACTCCCGAGGCGGCGCATCGTGCGGACCGATGCCGGTAAGAAAGCTGCCGATAGTCTGCCGTTGCTCCTCCGACGTCATTTCCAGTGCCCGCGTCCAGGCACCTGCATATTCCATACCGGTAGACCCGTACAAGAACGCCGCCACCAACTTTTCCTCGGCCTCCGAATCCCACTGCACCAAGCGGACCTCGGCCGAGGATCGGCACTCATCGCCGATTCCATCAAAAGTCTCTGCCAGATTTCGCTGGCTATCCGGCCGACCCTCCAGATATTCCACCGCGTCGGCGTACTTGATCAAGGTGGGGGTGATGGTGCGACACTGCTCCCTCACTGCCTCCCCGAGCTCCCGTTCCTCTTCCAATTCCGATGACATCAGCTTGGAAATGGCGTGTTCAAGGGTCCGGGCGTTGGCGGTCATGCCGACGTTGGTCAGCGTGGATGCGGGCAACACCGAGCGACACCCGTCGGTGGCGATCCGGCGAAGCCGCAGATGGTAGGCGGCGTCGCTCTCGCGGCCACGTTTGGGGTGTACCCCGCCCAAATACACCATGCATCCATCGATCAGCAGTTGGTAGACATCAAACAGGCGCTGACAGGTCGCCACATATTCGCCACGCAGGGCGGGGTGCCCATCAAGCTCCGACGGGACATGGAAGTAACCGGCATCCATCACCTGGTAACGGGACGACTTTTCGGTGTATGAGGCGAGGCGGTTGTCCTCAAGGCCGTCGCAAGCGAGGCGGGAGATGTTCTCCACGGCGAGGTGCACGACAGCATGCTCGGCAACGGATGCGTGCCCGTATCCCAACACCCAACGCTCGTGGAAATCAGCGGCCTTCTCCTCGCTGACCTGCCGGGCAATCTCATCGAAAGCCTCGGGTCGCCGAGAGGTCATGGCGAAGGCCACGGCTATCTGCTCTTCGCTCAGGTCCCTGTTGTCCAGCGGGTAAACCCGCCTGGGAAAGGGAGTCCCATCGACTCCCGCATCGGGGGCGCCCGCTGGTTCAGGCATGTTGGACATACCGCATATTTATTTGGCCCTCAAATGTTGGGGTGCATAACCAGTATAAAGCCCAAGATGTGCGAAGAGCATCGGCATCGGCACGCTCCGGCTTCCGATGGGCAATACGCTGTAACACAAAATTTTTGATTTGCTGGTACTCACCGGCACTATGAACCATCTGTTGGGCTTGATACGAGGTGCGCCAAGTACTCATTTGAGTGTCTCGCGTCACCCACCGGCTTTGTACGAAAATGTTTTTTAATTGCCCCATTTTTCGTACAGTCGTAATTTTTTTGGAACCCGGGTCAGGCATCCTCTGCGGCGCCCGCCTGCAGTTTCAGTGTATCCGGATCTCTGATCCGGTGTTTTTCTGTCTCTTGGGCAAATGTAGAAGGGCGAGCCACAGTCGGCTCGCTCTTCTCATTTCTCTTCTCCATGGCCTGGGTTCGTATCGGTTTTTAGGTTGACTCACGTTGCCGTTTAGTTGAGCGGGATTGACACGTCCCCGCCTGCCGGGTCGGCTTTGCTCTCACGGGATCCGATGAAGGATATGTAAATACAGGCGCGGAGTCTCACGTCGGGGTCAGGGTCCTCTGCGAGTTCGTTCAGGGCCTTGAAGCTCTTGCGTGTCAGGTCCTGAAACTCCTGTCGGGTGAAATCGGCGGCCTCGGAGGTGAGCCGGTTGAGTTCGGCCCGGAAGTGGTCGTTCTTTAGCCACCGGTAGAGGGTGGCGGGGCTGATGCCGGCGTTCTTTGCCGCCAGTCGCATGTTCGGAGCGACGGCCAGTATCGGCAGGGCCAGGGTCTGACGGGCCGACAGTTGCGGTTCTTTCCCCTTCTTTCCGGGTTCTCTCTTGGGAGTGGTCATGATTCTCCTGTCTCGGAGTGTCGGTTTGATTGCTTGTTTCCGTTGGATCGTAAATTCCGGTTGCCGGGCTTTCAACTGCCGAATGTCATCAGTTTTGAGTTCCCTTACCACGGGGCCTGCGGTTTCGCTGGAAGGGCTTTCTGTAATTCAAAGAAAGAGGGCGAGCCGTTGAAGGCCCGCCCTTGTTGTTTCCCTTGTTTAGCAGCCTGGGGCCGGCGTCTCACCCGAGGCCCCAGGCACTGGTCATTTTCCCTTACATCTGGGCTAGGTTCACAGCCAGGTTGTAGGCGAACCAGCCATCCCCTGTCCTGAACGCCTGCGGCTTGGCCGTCTGGGCGTCCCTCATGATTTCGAAGCCATCGCTGAACGGCTCGAAGTCCACAATCCGGTCGTACCGGACTCGGAATTTCTTCTTTGCCCCTGAGAAGTAAATGTGCTTGGTGGTGAATCCCAGCAGGCCGGTGTCCTGGTGGACCGTCTCTTCCCACTCCACGTTCCGGCTCCGGAACGCGCTGGGGCGGTAGTACACACCTCTTGCCACCCGGATGCTCAGCCCGTGGGAGGAGCCTCGCCTTTCCCGGCGGGTGACGGTCTCGTGGTAGTCGACGTCCTGCATCACCCACACCAGCTTTTCTGATTTCATCAGGTTGAACGGGACCCGTCCCTGGATGTTCTGCCTCTGGGGGACGATACCTTCGGTGATGTCCCGGATGACCGCGGCCTTGATGAGGCTGGTGTGGACGCCGTGGGCGTCCAGTTGGGATTGGCTCAGGCTGAAGTGGTTGATGTACCGGGTGAGGGCATTCTCCTCATCCAGCGTGAAGAGCCCGTCCTCCAGCGCTCCCTCAACTGCGGCCTCCCAGGCTTGGACCAGCAGCGAGCTCTGTTCGTCCTGGCTCAGGTTTGACTGCCTGAGGGTCTCTGTCAGGCTGCCCAGGTGGGCGCCGCCGTCGAATACGGCTATGGCGGCGAGCCGGGCGTCAAGCATCAGCCGGTCCTGAGAGGCTTTGCCCAGGTGTTTCACGGCGTCCGGGTCGGCGGTGTCGGTTCTCAGGGCAAGGAGGTCCCGGTACTCCCTGAGGCGGGCTTCCTCATCCTGGGTGATTATGCCGTCGGCCATGGAGTGGTCGACGCCCAGCTTCCAGCCTTCCTCCAGTGCCTGGTTGACGGTGTCTTCGTTGCCGTAGGAAATCTTCGCCACGGCGGACAGGGTGAGCCTGAGGTGTCCTTCGTCGAAGTCCGGGGACCCGGCGGCCTGGGCGGCGAGATTTACCATCTCGTTCCAGCCGGCCCGGTGGGCACGGCGGCATTCGGGGTGTTCACGGGACAGGATGCCGGCCTTCTGGTTGCAGAAGGGGCAGGTGCCGGCGGCCGATTTCAGGAGGTTGGAGATGGGCATCAGAGGCTCCTGGCAATGGATGCAAAGCGTCGGAGAGGATCTGGAGTTCAGATTCCGGCTCACTGAGCGACGAGCCTGCCCAGCGTGGCGTGTTCACCCATGGATTCCTTGGCATGTTCGAGGAATGTCATCTCCCGTTTCGCGACCGGGCCGTCCTGGTCCTGCTCGTCGGCGGTTTCGGGGATTATGGCGTTGCCGGGTTTCTCCCGCGACGGTTCTTTTTCTGCTCGACTGTTTGGCACGGCGGGTGCTCCGGTTGTAGGATCAGGATTCCATCTGCGACGGTGGCCCGGGCTTAGAAGTCTCCCGCGGTCGTCATCAGGTCAACTTCTGAGTAGGTTGGAGAGGTGCATGGAGGGTTTCTTATGCCTTGACCTTGTTCAGCGGCCTTCGAAATAAATGTCTCCCTCTGTGTAGATTTTGCCCTCTGCTATCCATTCCACTACTTGTTCCCCTTCGGCATCTCTGAACATATGGGCCTCGTAGGCAACATCCTTTCCGTCAATGGACAGGGGTGCGCCTCCTCCCTCCGGACCGATTTGACCAATTTCGAACTTGTGTGGTCGATCTTCGAGATCTTCGTATCCCCCGACGGATGTGCCGGCGATCAGCCGTTCTACTAAATGTTTCAGTTGCGCCACTTGCTCGTGGGATATATCAGGGTCGTTGTCTCCCTCGTGAAAAGCGGTTCCTCGCACTCGGGCTAGATCTCTAACCAGTTCGATGTCGCCCTTCCATAAGGTAATTCCAAATGCGTTTGCGAAGATCGGAAGTTTTCTATTGAGAGACCAGTCATTTTGAAGCACCCTGTTCAGGAGCATATCGGTTGTGATTGAGAGCAGATTGTGAGTCTTATCTGGGAGGGGGATTTGCTTAATCCCTTTTCTAATTTCTCTCTTCGCAGTGGCTCGCTCTCCTTCAAATACCCCAGGGTAATTTATCGAGTTCAGGATTGCCTCTAAGCTTGTCCAGATGGCCGTGAATCTATCCCTAACGTCTCCTCCCTCATTGGCAAGGTTCAGCCAATAGAGCGCTCTCTTTGTTCTCGTTAACAGTTTCTCCTCTCGGTCTGGAAATCGTCTTTGCCCGGTCTGGTCAAAAATGTCTCCTGGCTGGCCAGCGTTAAAGAATTTGGAGAGGAAGAACTCGATTCGTTGTAGTGAGGTTTCCGAATCTTGGTCAGGTTCAAGTGTGGCAGGGAGAGTGTTCCTGACCCAGCCCTTTGGTTCCGCCACTTCACTAATGGCAATCCAAGGGTGCAACGAAATTGGAGTAAAACTGTCTTCAGCGGAGTAAGTGAGAGGTTCGCTGCGGTAGCGGGTTTCGAAGTGGCTCATGCCGGTTGTCAGGCCAAAGTTGAAGATACCGATCAGTGATTTCGCCTTTTCTGTAGCTAGGTCTTCCGCTTCGACAGGGTCTCCGGCAATGACTGTGCCGAAGATTCTCGGACAATCTTGAGTCCAGGCCTCCTCCTCTCGAATGGACTCTGCACCCTCCAGAATTGAGTTGAATACATTGTCGTTTTCTCGGGAGGTTATTCCGGTGTCCCCCGCAAGAATCAGGCCTTTGCTAAATTTAGGTAATCCTTTGATTGGGATGGAGAATAGGAATGGTCTGGCGGTTGTGTCCAACTCGAGCCCACTGAAGACCGGGTTTCGGTCCGGGGACGACAGCTTTAACATCCAGTAAACTGATTCTTTTCTTGACATCCCGAAAGTTTCAATGCTACCGAGACGCGTCCGTTCAAGCTTCCAGAACGGTCCGTGTAAGCTGATCTGCATATTACCTTGATCGTCTGGCTTGGCCTCGGTACAGGTTCCTGTCAGTATCACTTCTCCACATTCGTGTAATTTCGCCTCCGAGTGGTAGTTCCATCGTGTGTCCGTCGAGTGGGCAAGGGTGACCGTGGCAGATCTGGATTCTTCGAATTGACTTATTTGGAAGCTGATTCTGGCTGACTGTATATGATCTGCGGGGAATACCTTGTCCCCAATTTCCAAGCTCGGTTTGTCTATCAACCTGGAGATGGTTTTGGTTCGACTATCTCTGCTCGGCACTTTCCCCCTCCCCATCTAGTGATTTCGCTGATTAGGCCCAGTTGAGGCTTTAGGTTTCTGCTTCTATTCCAGTGATCCCCATGGAGCAGAGGATTTCCACCCTGCTGTCCCTGACTGGCCTTGCCTCTCGGGCTTCCTCCGGTTTGGGAAGGTCGTCCATCATCTTGCTGAGTTCGTCGACCAACTCAAGGCCCTCTACGTTTCTTCGCATCGTTGCCCTGATCCGGTCGGTGATGCTGAGCGGCAGTTCTTCGTTGAACGCTCTTCTCAGGGTCTCAAGGTGTCGGAGGAATCCCAGGTCAACCTCCTCCCCCAATCCGACTTGGCGGAGTCTTCGGATTTCCTCGTTGACGTAGCGAGTCACTCGGTCGTCTCGGGTATGCGGTTCCAGAGAAGTGGGCCTGTTCAACAGTTCAGCCAGTGCCGTGGCCGCAGCGGTAACCCTGTCGTTGGTGTCCTCAGGGAGGTGAAGGCGTTCAGTGCCAGGTTTGCATTCCAGTTGTCTCACCAGTGCGGCGTGAGTAATTTCCACCGCTTCCAGGTCTGACCCAACCGCGAAGCCTTGTTTCGTAGTCCCGCTAGACGTGAGCACGATGGTCTTGCCCGCGTTGGGGTGTCCCTCTCGGAACATTGCAGACCTCAATCCGCGGGGCAGTAGTACGACTTTCTGCCATGTTTCTGGGTCTTCCCTCCGGACCCTGTTCAACAGTGCGTTGGCCTCTTGGGCCACTGCCAGGCTGTCGGTGATGCTGTCATCAGGTTCAGGCATCTCCCCGTTGTAAATGCTGTAGATCGAGTCTGGATTTACCCTCTCCCCCGTTTCCAGTATCGGGTTGTCCAGGCCGATGAGGTTGTGGAAGTCCTGCACCCGGTTCCTGACTGTCCCCCTGATTCTGATGGATTCCTCAACCTGGGGGTCCGGTAGCATGTTGTGAAGGTAGATTTCATCGTGTTCGGTGGTTATCCGGTCGACTCGCCCGTGTCTCTGGATGAGGGTCACGGGGTTCCAGTGCAGGTCGTAGCTGAAGACCCTGTTGCAGTCCTGGAGATTTTGGCCCTCCGCGAGAACATCGGTGGTGATCAGGATCCTGGTCTGTTCAGCCTCTGGCATACCCTGTTTCCCGTTGCTCTTTGGAGAGAACTTCGTGATCTTGTCCGCGGTGCGGTTGTCGCCGCCCATCACGATGTCCAAGTGGACACCCGAGTTGTCCTCCTGCAGTTCCCGGTGCAGGTAGTTGGCTGTGACTTTTGACTCGGTGAAAATCAGGACTTTCTCCCCGGCCACCCCTGGCAGTTTTATGAAGCTCTTCATCTCGTGGAGCTTGGCGTCGTCGCTGGGCCCGACGTCTTCCAGGGCTTCGAAAATCTTCCTCAGAGTCTTCCCGTCTTCTTCTAGGGCATGAAGCCAGTCTGAGCAGCGGAAGTCATCAGCTCGGTAGGTCTGATCCTTGATCGTGATGTACTCCTCTTCTTGGTCAATCTCGTCGATGTCCAGTTCCTGATCGTGAGGAAGGTCTATGGTCAGTTCCTCTTCGCTGTCCTGTACTCCCTCATCCTGGCTCACCTTGCCGTTCAGGATCATTTTCCGGAATTCCTGGTTGCTGTTGATTAGGACCTGCAATGTGCTTCGGAAGGCTGGTATGGAAGATTCCAGCCGCTTCCACAGGTTGGTGGTCATGATCCCAGCCAGGTCGCCCCGGTAGCTCTGGACGATTTTGGCGTACTCGGGGAGTTCCTTGGCCTCCAGTTTGAGATATTCGCCTGGCTTGTACCTGGATGCCCGGTAACTCTTGATGAGGTCTACGATGAACTTTAGGCCTCCGGCCTTCCTGTAGACGTGGTCCAGGTTGTACTCGCGGTTGGAGAGCTTGGGTTCCGGGAATCTGATGGGCTGCCTGTTCAAGGTGGAGTTCGGGTATTGTTGCATGATGTCCCTGCGGCGGCGCCTTATCAGAACGTGCTGTAGGACCTTGGCTATCTTGTCTGGGTCTGCCTTCGACCCGTCCCTGGGAAAGAATGGAGCTAGGTTGCCGTAAACCTCAGGCAAGCCGTGCCGGTTGGAGTCCAGAAAGAGTTCCAGTTGCTGAAGGATGTCCCTGGGCGCCAGGTTCTGGGGTGTCGCAGACAGCAGGACTACCTTGTGTTTCTTGGCTTCCCTCAAGAATCCCAGGAGGGCCCTGCGCCTCTGGTTGTTATTCCTGAATCCGTGTGCCTCGTCGATCAGCACCGGACCGGAGTTACGCAGCAGTTTCCTCAGATTCCGGTCGTTCGACAGGTTTGCTTCTGTCAGTCTGCCACGGCTCAGGACTTCGGCATCGGTGAGTCCAAAATCATCACAGGTGCGTTCCCACATCTGCCTCAGGCTGGCGGGGCAGATAATCAGGGGGTCTCCAGCCTCTCGTTCCTTGATGGCAAGCCGTCGGAGAATTTCAGCGCCTATGAAAGTTTTTCCCATCCCGACGACATCGGCGATGTAGCAGCCGTTGTGCTTGTCCAACATGGCCATTCCGGCGGCAACTGCGTCCAACTGGTATTCGGTGAGTTCCACAGGGGGTTCGGTGTTGACCTCCAGGTCCTCGCCCAGGGTGTCACCGTACAGTTCATAAAGAGCCTTCAGGTAGATCAGGTAGGGTTCTGGTTCGGCCAATGGCCAACTCCTCCTGAACTCGTCCCGCACCTTTTCGCTGACCGGTTGGCTTTGTTCCCAGAGCCTTTCAAACCACTCCCTGACTTCCAGGATGTCCCCGGCGTGGGTGACGGGGTAGTTCAGCTCCGTGTTTCCCGTGAACCCGGCCACGGAGAAGTTGGTACTTCCAATGATGGCGGTCCCGGGGGCAGAGTCCAGTCCGGTATAGCCGATATACACCTTGGCGTGCATCCGGTCTTTGACGTAGGCCCGGACGTCGACCTTGCCCTCTGTAATGAGTTGGGTCAGGATCTTAATACCGGCTTCGGTCACGTCCGCCTGTGGCTGGGTGGCAGCGTTTCTGCCGACGTTTGCTACGGTCTCGCTGACGGCGTCCACCTCGTTGCGGCGGCCCTGGTTGTCGTGGAACCCCTCGGTGGGTTCCTGGGGGCCATATCCTGCTGCTATTTCTTGGCTTGTCGGACGGTCGGTCCGTCCGATCAGGATACGAACCTTACCAGGTCGAGCGGAAAGCAGGTCGGCGACTTCCGCGAACCCGGACGAGTAGAAGTACCCCACGGCGATGTCGACGCTGTGGGGCTGACCATTGGCCTCACTCAGGACGCTCCTGAGATGCTCCGTGAACTGTGGATCGCTGTTGGCGTGGAGAATGGTCATGTCTTCTATCTCTCTGTTTCGTTCCTAGGTAATGGTCTCCAAGGACACTCCTTGGTTCCGCCATTCGTTTAGAACGTATTCCAGAAACCCCTCGACTGGACTCGTGTCGCAGAGCGAGAAAAGTTGCATCCCAGAAATTGTGAATGTTACCTGGCCGATGTCGAGACTACGCCTGTTGGTTATTTCTTTCAGCTCGACTCGGTGCTCGTGATAGCCAACTATTTTTCCCTCTTCAACCTGAGTGTGGCTTACGATAGGTGGGGTGTAGTTGACCAACCCCAACTCGTTTAGGTATATGCAACTCCCGTGGTTGATCCGCGAGGCTGTGTATATGGCGTGACTGGTGTCAAGGATCAATGGCACTGGCTTATCGTCGAAGTTCCATACGAAATTGCATAAGTTGCTGAATACCTGCGCCTCTGTCTTCTCGAGATCGCTCAGAATGTTTACGGCTCTCTTGCTGTATGACCCTGGCTTGTTCGCCTCACCTGCCAGAATTCTCGCCCACCATTCTTGTATCTCATCGTCAGAGACATGTCGAGATTTCTCAAGATGGTTCTTGATCCAGTCGTTGTCCATAGCGTGAGGATTGGCGCTTTCTCTGAGATGAGGCAGGGCTTTGAGAATTATTTCTTCTAAGTTTGCCTGTTCTATGGCCTGTTCTAGGGCGGAGCGAAACTCCGCTCTTTGGAACAATTCTGTCAACTCTGCGTTCGCGGATTCGTCCCGAGCTCTCGCGCGAATTAGCTCCGCTCTAGCCTGTGCACTCGCCATGCGGACTACTTGGTGTGGAGCGGCATACCATCCGATGGCGTCCGAAATTTTATTTACCAAGGCAACCCCGGTAGCTGTGCCTGCCACAGCTAGGGCAGTTTCCATCATTCTCCCCTCTCCTTATCGAGTTGAGGATTCGTACCCTTTTAGCTCGCTTCACGCTGCAGAGGTTAATCGGTTGGTTCTGCTCAACAAATGTCTAGTGTTTGCACGCATAGCCTTACGTTGCTCTAAGAGAGAATTGGGTTCTCGTCGACCGTGCAGATCTCCTCGTTGGTGAGGCCGTACAGTTGGTAGACCAGTTCGTCTATTTGCTTCTCAAGCTCTCTTGTGTCTACTTCGGGGTCAGGGAATTTTGCTTTGAAGATGTGGTCCACCAGCTGGATGAAGGGGCACTGCTCTTCGGCGCTGAGTTCGGGGATGGGAATTCTTTCGACTGTATAACCGATCCAACGAGTTACCCCATTCCCGAATTGAGAGCTGTGTTTTTCATGAACCAGGTGATGGCCTTTGAGTTGAGGACTGCACACAGGTACTTGATTGATTCACCCGTCATCATGAATGTAGTGTTGAGACAGTACATGCCCGCGTCATCGTAAGTGAATCTTCCCTGTTCTGTTAGATCCATCCATATCAGCTTTTCCTTGTCGAAGTCCTCATGGTAGTTGGCACCCCAGCGTTGTAAGGCGTACCACTCATAACTGATGCCGGTCTCCGACTTGTTGCGGCTGGAGAGAGCGTCCTTGTGGGACAGAAGGTGCGAGAAAATCCCGGGGTATTGTTCCATAAACAACTTTTCGGCTTCCTTACTCGCTCCCTTGATCGACGATTCGGAGTGCAACGGGAAGTGCCAAGGCAAGTTGATCACCCACAAGCCAGCCCATTTTGACCTGAACCTCTTGACGTCCCGACCCCGGAGTATTGGCTTCATGAGGTCTTCTGAATTAGGGTCGGATGCGATCAACTCTGTTCGTGTAGAGTCGTCGATGATGAATGCCTTATTGAAGCCAGTCTTGATTCCATAGTTGATGGAAACATCCCATTCCTTGAGCGGCGTTCCCTTAGTCCGCATTTTGTCCAGGATGCCATGCCCGGTTAGTGACATTACGCTCCACGGCGCATCGCTACCTGGACGGATCTGACCCCATAGTTCGTCGGAAGGCGGGATCTCGGCAGACTTCACTCGGTCCATATCCACGGCTCTGAATGGCTGGCTGGCCCCGCCCGCTCTAAGTATCAGAACGCTGGAATCAACAATGGCGGACTCGAAGACATCCTTGCCTAGTTCCATCAGCAACAATGGTGTGTGCATTTCGGAGAAGTACCGACGCAAACGCTTGCCGTATTCCGCTTTCAGCCAGCTGTTGGACGTTATGTAGGCAAGTATGCCAGGCTCCTTGTGCGCTAGTTGACATCCTCTTTCGTAGAAAAGTTGGTAGATGTCTCCGGTACGTGCGAAGGTTTCAAAGCCTATGCTTTTGTAAAGGTCGGCGAGTTCACCACCGTTGGCCTGTAGCTGTACATAAGGGGGGTTTGCGATGACTACATGGAAGCCGCCGTTGAGCATTACGTCGGCGAACTCGATGCGCCATTCGACGACGCCCGTTGGGGCGGCGTCTCCCATCTGATTTCGAAGTTGTTGCTTTGTCTCCTCGATCCTCCGCCGGAGTTCTAATTTTCGATGCCCTTGGGCGGTAGTGTATTCGGCAATGTTCTCCCTTAGGTCGCTTTTGTCGATGGTCTGGCTAGTGAAATCCAGCAACCGGGGGTTGGGACCGGCGATGGAGTCACCGACTGCCAGTTTCATTTCCAAGTTCGGCAAGGGATCCGGTATTCCCTCCCCCTCGTAGTCAACGGCTAGGCTTAGCCAGAGGCGGAGCATGGCGGTGCTGACCGCCAGTCCATCATTGTCTGCTCCGTATATGTTGTTGGTAATGATGTCCAGTTTCTGCTGGTACAGGCTCTCTGGCGTCTTGCCTGCTCTGAAGAGCGTATCGTTGAGATTGAGTATCTCTTGGAGCATCCCCAGCAAGAATGCTCCGGACCCGCAGGCAGGGTCTACCACCTTTATTCCAGCCACTGAGTTGGCAACGTCCAAGGCCTGTTGCGGAGTGATGATTTCCGGAGTTCTACTATCCACGAGCTCTGCGATCTTCTCTCGGTCTAGGCCCACTATGTCTTTGCAGGCGACGAATTCTTTTAGCGCTTCTCGGCACATGAACGTGACTACAGGGCGGGGCGTGTAGTATGCCCCACTGTCGTGGCGCTCGTTGACGGTTTCCTCGAAGAGCTTACCCAGCATTTCCGGATCGACTGCCACCTCTGTGTCCAGTGGCGTAGCTTCTGTCACTGTGAAGTTGTAATGGCTGAACAACAGGCCTTCACTTCCCACTATTCCTGAGATCAGCTCATCATCAACGTGTGCGCCCTTCAGGTCCATTTCGTTCCTGTCGAACAGACCTCCGTTCAAGAAGGGGACCCTTCCTATCACGATTTCTGTCGTGGGTTCTCGCTGGTCCTCAGGAGTGTTCATCCCTTCGTGAAAGAGGACGGCGAGCCGGTCAGAGTGGAAGTTGGTCTGTTCCTGGTTTTTCTGATAGTCGGTCCACAGTGCCTTGAGGTAGTCGGGGTTGTCGTTCCAGGTTGTCCAGCCTTTCTTGCTGATGAAATGGATGAAGAGGAGCCTGTTGAACAGGGTCTGGGTGAACTGCTCAGCCTCCTCTCTGGCCATCGTTTCGGCGAGTCTGCCTACCGTTTTGTCGTAAGCCGCCTTGTAGTCGCCGAAGAACTCCTGGGTGACCGGTTGGACACTGAGGCCTCGCCTGAAGGCATCCTCGGGTACTTGGCCATTGGCGATGGCGTCCCCGATCCGGTCTAGGCAGTTTAGTGCTGTCCGGTTCTGGTTGTTCCAGTAGGTGGATACGCGGAGGATGTCATTCAGCCGGTTAGGATTGCCCGGGGATAGGTTGCCCGTAACCAACTGGATTCCGCTGTCGTCGGGCAGGGTGAATATCAGGAGGGGATTGGTTTCCTGTTGGCCATATTGCTGGACAACAGAATTTGCTTCTTGAATTTGGGGGAGAGTGACCCGGGGGTTGACCCGTCCGGTCTTGATTCCGGTCGAGAGGTCGAAGTGCATCGCGGTATAGTCCGGGCCGTAGTAGTTGGTCAATTTCCCTATGACGGTTCCTGTGTCGGGTAGATGATTCATCCCGGTTTTCACCGGAGCTTCGTTTACCGGAGAGAAGCTCAGTCCGTTGGAGATGATTTCTCTCAAGGTTGCGAGTCTGTCCGAGCCGGTTTGCTCCGCCATGGCAGTGAGCTTGTCTTGAATGAATTGCCTGCGGTCCTGTGTGCTTCCGATGGTCATGGTCCTCTCCGACGACGGTGTGCAATTATCTCTCGCACAC
Source organism: Dehalococcoidia bacterium (assembly GCA_965215675.1). Taxonomy (GTDB): domain Bacteria; phylum Chloroflexota; class Dehalococcoidia; order Lucifugimonadales; family UBA3495; genus VXOI01. Next base: position 2,968,613 of record OZ244112.1, read on the forward strand.
TATACCGTCTCCGTCCCCGTCCCGCGCGGACGGTACCAGCGCCTTCGGGTAACCCCAACCTCCGCCTTGGCTTCCCTGCACCCTCGCGGCCTCCACCTCCTCGCACGACCCGTACACCGCCTCCTCTGGTTCCGCGAGCGGCGGCTCCTCGCAGGTGTCTAGCATCTCCACAGCGGTCTCCGGTGATGGCCGGCCGGCCTCTATCTCCTCTAGTCTTGCGCGTTCACAACCTCGTAGCCTTGGGTATATTGGTCTCCGTACTTGACCTTGTTGTAGAGCGGCGACTTCTCGGAGAGGTTGATTTCGCGCTTGGTCCCGTCTTGTTCCTCATCCAGCCTCAGTTCTTCCAGCTTCGTCAGTCGCTGGAAGGTGTTTGTGGGGACCGTCAGGTTCCTCCTTCCCATTGTCACTTCTTCCAATGAAGAGTTGTTCCTGAACAGGCCCTCTGGGATATGTGCCGTGGTCCCTTCTCTATCTTCGATCTCTATGAAGGCGATCTTGAGCATCCTGTTGGATGCGAACAGCCCCTCCGGGATGTGTATCTCGATCTCGGTGTCCCTGTCTGACTCGTTCTTTTCCACGGCCAGCAACATTTCTATTGACTCAAGACTGGGGAGGTTCGCCAGCAACTTGTCGGAGACCGTTTCTGCATACAGTGTCTGGACGCCTTTCATTTCCAGGTGCTTCAGGCTGGGGAGTTGGTCGAAGTCTGGCAGGGACAGGGTGTTTTCCTGTTCGCTATCTGGTTTGCTTGTCTTGATTAACAAGTTTTCCAGACTATCGAGCCCCTGGAAGGCTCCGGGGGCTATGGAGCCGTAGTTGTACACAGTGAGGTCCATCGCCTCGAGGCTCGTCATGCCAGAGAACGCGCCCGGTTCAATGTCCTTAATTTCTGCCACCAGCAGGTCCAGGTTCACGAGTCCATGGAAGTCTCCAACATTGGCGGTATCCATTTTCACCTTCAGTCCGGTGATCCTGAACAGCTCGCCCTCGGTGACTGCCCGGCAGAGATTGACCTTCAGGTCTTCCAGAATGGCCTTCTGGACCTCCGGGCTTCTCCCGCATATCCCTGGCCCGCTGGGGGTCGGAATCACTGCCATCTCCGGCGTGGGAGTCAGTGTCGTTTCGTCTTCCTGGACACTCGCTTCGTCTACGTCTCTGGTTTCCTTGGACTCCTCCATTTCCTGTTTGAGGGAGTCCATTTCTTCGCTCATTCTCTCGATGGTGCGGAGTAGTTCCTCCTGGGTCCGGTCGGCATCCGGCGCCGCGGGCGTCTCGTCTCCAGAGCATGCCAGTGTCAGCATCAATATCAGGACAAGTAGGAGCGCGGCCGCGGCGAACTTTCTTTTCATATTTCGTCTCCTGGGGGTCGGACTGGTGGTTCACAGTGTCTGACGTCTCAGAGAGGGTGAGATTTGTTGCCTTCGGGAAGTGTGTGCGTGGAATTCATCCCTGCCAAGTAGCCCAGTTGGTATCCTGCCCCGATGGGTAGTTATTCCTGGGCAACTTTCTGGGTCTCAGGTCGAAAATTTCTCCAACCGACCTGAATGGAAGTCAGAGGACCCACTCTATGAGGATGACTGCGCCCACAACCACGGTCACAAACATGAAAAGGTCGCCGATCCTATTCCATGCTGACTTCCTTATTTCAGTGCCGCAGGTCTCGCAGAATCTTGTACGGTCTGTGCCGCACGCCTCGCAGAACCTCTTTTGGCCTGCATTCGCGTTCTTTCTTGATGCTGACTTCGCACAGGTGGGGCAGGGGTCGACATTGCAGTTGGGGTGCTGCATTGTCTCTTTCATTTCTCGTCCCACTGGTTAAGTCGGGAGACGTACATCCAGCATGCTGCTCTGTCTGAAGGTCTTTCCCTTGGCGTGCTTGACCAGTAGATGATGACGTTGTTGTCTACGTCTCTCTCAGAGAGGCGTACGACCCTATTGGCAGGTTCCAGTCCTTCAAACAGGCTACCCGGAACGTCTAGGTTTCCCACCTTGGGACTGTTCTGAAGTTCAGTCTGGCCTTCCGAGGCCCAGCATCCCTGGTTCCCGACGCGGTTGGTGTCATCGACCACGGGGTTCCAGGTCTGGGGTCTGCACTCATCCCTCTGGGCTTGAATCTGCCGGATGATTTCCTGCATTCTGACGGGGGTGTTGGCTCCTCTTTGGAATACCAACTGATTTCTGAGGAGTTGGTCGCATGGCCCAGGCAGTTCTGTTGCCTGGGCTTTGGCCAGCAGGGACCCTTCCAGGAGCATCCCTCCGACCTTTTCGACCAGGACCTCTTCGATCAGTGCGCCGGTCCACCTGTCGTGAACGCTGCCGTCAGTGTTGATGAAAATTGTGGTTGGCAGCCCTACGATTCTGTGCTCAGCCAGGATGCGGTCGTCTTTGACGTACCCTGCTGGAAAGGTGATCCCCAGTTCTGTCAGTAGACTGAGGCCTTGCTCTGGTGTTCCTTGGCTGGTCACCGGGCCGACGTCCACCCCCAGAACCATGACTTGGTCCCCGTACTTCTCGTGGAAGGCTTGGAACTCTGGCAGTTGATCCCGGCTCGGACGAGACTCCGTTGCCCAGAAGTTGACCACGACCGGTTTTTCTCCCGTCAGGGACTCTATCTCCACAATGTCCCTGCCAAGAGTTTCCTGCCCTTGGAACAGGTAGATTGGGAGGTTGAGTTCTTTCTGGTCCTCCACTTCTTCACGGAGGGCTTCTATCTCCTGCTCCAGGCGGCTGATTCTTTCCAGCATCTCCTGCTGTGCCGGGTCTATCTCGGGTCTTGATTCTCTTCCTGAGCATGCCAGGGCGAGCATCAATATCAGGATGAGCAGGAGCGCGCCCGCGGTGAATTTTCTTCCCATGGTGTCTCTCCTGGGGCCGGACTTTCGTGAGCAGTGTCCGATCTCTGAGAGAGGCGGTGTTTTGTCACTGGCGGGAAGATGGGTTCGCTACCCTCTGCCTTGTGTCCTAGTCCCGTCCTTGCGGATTTTATGGCTGGAATTGCCGAGAGGGACTGTGTTCGTTGGAAGCGAAGAAAAACCCGGCAAAAGCCGGGATGATAGATCGTTCATACTCCGAATTGGTGTAGTAAGCCTACTTTCTGGTTTTTCCTTCGTCCAAAAATCGGATTTTATTACACACTAATTTTGCTGGAATACTTCTGTTTCCGCATAACATTAGCATTTTGTAGAGGAATTCCTATCTTTAATCGGGGATTCTTGACTTTTACAGCCATGCTCCAGTTTTGCAATTCTTGACTGGCTGTCAATTCTTTGAGATCGTCACACGAGTAGGTAGAGGCCTTTTTATGAAGGAAACCTGCTAGACCACTGGTCCCGGGCGTCGCTAGAGTACAAATCGCGCCCCGGGTCGGAGCAGCCTTTCCGCCATTGGTGGAAGTTCTGCCCCGATCCGGGGCTTTTGTTATTTGCGGGTATTCGCAGGAGGTCGAAATGGTATCCGGTTTCTCGAAGGGATCTGTGGGTCTGGAGGCCTTTTCAATGGGCACTCACATAAGAAAATGGTAAAATCCGGAGCGTATGTTCGATAAAATTCGTGCATGAAAAAGGGCCGCTGGAGTTCGCACCTCTAACGGCCCGGAACGCACGGACCACCCGAACTAGAGAGGAACAAGGTGGTACTCAACAATATATCAGCCGGTGCACTCGCACCGCAACCTGGTCTTGGTCTCCAGACCCTCCTGAGGGGTGTTGACGAGGCCCAGGTTCTGTCGCTTCTGGCGACGTCCGATGGGCCCAGTCTAGCGCTGCCCAGCCCTTTCACTGGGCGTCTGCTGGATATGAACTACAATCCCATCAGGGTCTTGGATCTGGTGAATTTCCTCTGGCCTGCGCGGGTGAAACCCAAGTCGGGCGGTGGCAGAAAGCCCAAAGATCGGCTCCCGATCGTCTGTTATCTCCTGTCCCACTGCAACCCGGAATACGGAACATTGGGGAATGTCCGCAGTGTATACAATCTTCTGAAGGCAGATCAGAAGTACCGTCGGCAGTGCGGGTACGTTGATGAGCGCGACGTCCCCAGTTACAGCGTCTTCAGTAATACTGCTGTCGCTCTCGTTCGGAACTGGCCTCTCTTCCAGGCTTGCCTTCTCTCTTTTGATGATCTGGAAAGGGTGCTGAATGGTATCCGCAGTGGCGCAGTCGGCGGTTCGGGTGCTTCTGAACTGGCTTCCTCCATCTTCGGTGCAGAGCTAAAGCGGTTGGGCTGGGACAGCAATCTTCCACCTCGCTATCTGGAACATATGGATCCCTCCAAGGTGTCTCGAATCTCCAGCTCCTGCCAACTCCTGCCAACTCCTGTCCAGGGAATCCCAACTCCTGTCCAGGGAATCCAAGGGGAGTTCCGTTCTCCGAATAGAGTCATCCAATGTGGCTGGTGACGGAGATTCTCCCCGGGTCCGTTACGCGCGTGACTGGTCGGCATACAACGATGCCCAGACTCACGAAATACCGGACGTCAAGGCCCTGCTGGGTGGTTTCGCTGACCTCATTAGCATCATGGAGGACAGCATGCTGGACCGGTCGGCAGGCCGGCCGGCGACTCCCTTGGGGCATGTCATATTTGGTGCCGTGCTGAAGGTCTATTCGGGTTTCTCGCTCCGTCGCTTCCTACCGCATTTGAATGAGAGCGTGGAGTTGGGTTACCTCAGGGATGTGCCTTCTCGCCCCCTTCCCTCGAAGGGTTGGATCGGCGGGTTCACCACTCTGGGAGACTTCTTTCGGCAGGAGTGGCTTACTCCCGTATTGCTGGAACTCGTCTCGGTCATATCGGGTCCCCTTCGGGTTGTGGAGACTGAATTCTCTGTAGACGGAACCGGCTTGGGTACGAGGCTCTACGACCGTTGGATTGACTTCCGGTTAGGTTCCAATGTTGATGATGGAGAACATGCTGGGGGCGATCGTAAGGGTTGGGTCAAGTTGCATGCTGTGGCCGGCAACATGACTAATGCCTTTGCTCGTGTTGCAATCTCACCCGGTAACGCGCACGATAATCCGTTCTTCAAGGGCTTGGTGTCTGAGACAGCCGCTCGGTTCAGAGTCGAGAAAGTCTCCGCTGACTTGGCCTATTCCAGTTGGGACAATCACGAGTTGGCCAAAAAGCTTGGGTTCGAACCTCTCATTCCATACAAGACGAATACCCGAATGCCTGCCAAGGATGGCTCCGGTTGGTCGGTGGACTATGAATACTTCGTAAATTCCCAGGAGGAGTTTTGGCTTAAATACCATCAGCGGAGCAATGTTGAATCTGCCTTCGCCGCCTTAAAGAGACTCATTCCCGAGGCTCTTCGCACGAAACAATTCTACACCCAGGTGAACGAGGCTCTTTGCAAGGTCATTGCATACAACCTCATAGTTCTCGCCCGAGAGGTGAGGATGAGGGAGGTTCACCTTGACTTGCCCTCAGAGGCGCTGGCACTTGAGGATTGCATCAAGGAGTCGTTGGAGATGCGAAAGGCCAAATGCCTGAAGAAGGCTGCCTGACCGGTGTAGTGCTGGCCCATTTTCGTACAGGTGTGATTTCATTTATGGCCTAATTTGGTTTTTCGTACAAAGCCTCACCCACCAAAGTTTTTTAAGTGTCTCTTTTTGTCTCATTCTGTTTCATTTGTGGGGGGGTACAGGCAGGGCCCCGACTTCCGTTTTTGATGCACTTAGTGACGGGGGTTTGGATTCCCGCTTTCGCGAGAATGACGGTACAGGGGCGGCGGGGGTTTTGGGGGGCAGAGGTGCAGCCGAATGAAAAGGGCGGGAATGTTTCCCGCCCCGAATCGTGCACGTGGTCAAGCGGCGTCGGGCTACACCAAGGCGCCGAATCCATCGGGTATGGCGACCTCGACGAGGTGGGTCTTGCCGGAGGATATGGCGGAGTCGAGGGCGGGGCCCAGTTCGGCTACGGTGGAGACGCGCGTGGCGCCGAATCCGTAGGAGTCGAAGAGCTTTCCGAAGTCGGGGTTGACGAGGTCGGTGGCGAACTGCCGGTCGCCGAAGCGGTCCTTCTGGTACTTCTTCAGGACGCCCCAGGCGTTGTCGTTGAACATCAGGATGACCGGGTGGATGTTGTACTGGGCAGCGGTGGCCAGCTCCTGGAAGTTGTACTGGAACCCGCCGTCGCCGGTTATGCAGACCACCGGGCTGTCGGGCTTGCCGACCTTGGCGCCGAGGCCCGCAGGGAACGAGAACCCAAGTCCGGCCCAGCCGTGGGGATGCATGTACTGTCGCGGACCGTAGATGGGCAGGCACCGGGCCGCCCTACTGGCGGGCACCGTGGGGTCCAGAGAAAAGATGGTGTCGCGCGGCGTGGCCTCCCGCACTGCTTCGAACGCACGAAGCTCGTTGCCCCAGGTCTCCTGCAGGTTGCTGTGAATGTCCTTCTTGACTGACGCGATCTCGTCGGCGTACGACTGGCCCTTGCTCACGTCGCTGCCGCCTATAGCGTCGAGCCACTGCTGCGCCACAGCCTGGGAGTTGGCCACGATGGGAACGGTGGCGTCGTAGTTCTTGCCGATGGAGTCGCCGTCCAGCAGCACGTGGACCACGGTCTCCGGCAGCTTGAGCTGGACTCCGGTGGTGGAGCGATGGGGCATTATCGAGCCGAGGATGACAACCGCGTCGCAGGTGGACAGCCATTCCTGCACGGGGTTTTCGCCCCAGATGCGGCGGCCGAGCATCTGCCCCAGCGACAGCGGATGGTCCTCGGGGAACGCACCCTTAGCGCCGTCCGACGTCACCACGGGCGCTCCCAGGGCTTCCGCGAGCCGCACGATCTCGCTGGTGCCGCCGAGCATCTGCACTTCCTCGCCAACCACGATGGCCGGACGCCTGGCCTTGAGCAGCAGTTGCAGGGCTTGCTCCACCCTAGCCGGATCGCCCTGCGGTATGCCGGCGTCGCGGGGACCGAGGATCTCCACGTCGGCGCGGTTGCCCAGCAGGTCGGTGGGGAGCTCCAGCTCGATGGGACGGGGGCGACGGTTCTGGAAACGGTGGAAAGCCTCCATCAGGTTGTCGGGGATGGACTCGATCTCGCCGATCATGGCGTTCCAGTCGGTGACGGCCTCGAACATGCGCAGCTGGTCCTTGGTCTCGTGGGTGGCGTTGCGGCCCTGCCCGAGGAATTCGCTCTCGACGTTGGTGGTCACCTGCAGCAGGGGAGAACCGGAGAAGTAGGCCTCACCCATGGCTCCGATGGAGTCGGCGGCGCCGGGGCCGGTGCTGGTGATGAGCACACCGGGCTTGCCGGTGGCGCGGGCGTAGCCGTCGGCCATGAATCCAACGCCCAGCTCCAGGCGCCCGCCAATGAACCGGAGGCTGTCCTGCTGGTCATACAGGGCGTCGAACAGGTCGAGATTATGTATGCTGATGATGCCGAATACGGTGTCAACGCCCTGGGCCTTCAGGGACTCGGTGATGGCCTGGCCTCCGGTCAAGTTGGGCACGTCTTTTCTCCTTAAGAACCTATGCTATTGGCAAGGTGGGGCGCCGCTAGAGCAGCAGGCTGACCGGCTTTTCCAGCAGGCGCTTGATTTCCATCAGGAACTGGGCGGCCTCGGCGCCGTCTGCGACGCGGTGGTCCACGGACAGCGTGGACTTCATGATCTCGGCGATGGCGAGCTGGCCGTCGCGAGCCACCGGCTGCTCTTTGACCGCACCCACGGCCAGGATAGCGGCGTGGGGCGGGAAAATGATGGCGGTGAAGCTGTCGACGTCGAACATACCCAGGTTGCTGACGCTGTAGGTGGTGCCAGCGTACTCCTCGGCCTGCAGCGTGCCGTTGTTGGCTCGGTCGATGAGGTCGCGGCTGGCCGCGGCAATCTGGGCCAGGCTCTTGTCCTCGCACTGGGGAATGCCAGGGACAATCAGCCCTGATTCCAGCGCGATGGCGATGCCGACGTTGATGGACGGGTTCATCTGCAGGTGGTCGCCGCGGAAGAATGAGTTGAACTTGGGGTGCTTTCCGATGGCCAAGGTCGATGCCCTGACGATCAGGTCGTTGACGCTGACCCGGCTGGACGAGGGGAGCTCGTCGTTTATGTCGCGTCGCAGGCCCATTGCCGCGGTCATGTCGATGTCGACGGCCACGTAGAAATGCGGCGCCTCGCGCTTGCTGTCGGAGGTGACGCGGGCGATTGCCTGGCGCATGCGCGACAGATCGGCGCGTTCCGCGCCCTCCGACGCGGGCTCGGCGGCGGTGGCCGGCTCTGGGGCAGCGGCGGACAAGGCCGCGGCGGCTGCGTTTATGTCAGCTTCGACGACGCGTCCGCCGGGTCCGGTGCCTGTCAGCGTTGCCAGATCGATGCCCTGCTCGCGAGCCAGGCGACGGGCCAGCGGGGAGGCCATCACCCTGCCTGCATCGGCGGCGGCGCGGACATTGTCGGCGGCCGCCAGCACGTCGGCCTCGACGACACGCCCTCCGGGTCCGGTGCCTGTGACCGTCGCAAGGTCGACGCCACGCTCGCGGGCCAGGCGACGGGCGATGGGGGAGGCGCGCACTTCGCCGTCGGGGGCCGCAGCCGGTGCTGTCGCGGGGGCCGCGGCGGGTGCAGGCGCAGGTTCAGGTGCGGCGGCGGGAGCTGGGGCTGCAGCGGTGGGAGCGCCGAGTTCGTCGGGCAGGGTCTCGTCGGCGTCGCCGATCACGGCGATGAGTTGGCCGACGGGAACTGCCTCGCCCTCGCTGGCGACTATGCGGCGCAGCACCCCGCCCGTCGTGGGCTTGAACTCGACCACTGCCTTGTCGGTCTCGATTTCGGCAATGACCTCGTTGGCCACCACCTCATCGCCTTCCTGCTTGATCCAGCGTACGACGGTGCCTTCGCGCATGTCGTATCCCAACTGCGGCATCACTATGGATGTGGCCAACGCTGCCTCCTGACGTTCACGGCGGACCGTTCAGTCAATCGTAATTCAACCCGGAATCTCGGCTAGATATTAAAGGAAGGGGAACTCAGGGGCAACCGCGAACCCGTTCGCACCCAACGCAACGAAAAGGGAGCGTCTTGATGACGCTCCCAGATCTTAAACGAACTTCCGGCCGCTGTTACATCATCCGCTGGATGATGCGATCCGCCTGTTCCTCGGACAGACCCAGGGGACGCTTGGCCAAGGGGCCCTCCTTGGACAGCACGGGCTCGGCATCGATCAGGGAGACCGACTCCTTCTGGAAGAAGAGGCCGGTGTAGATCGAATCGCCCCACTGCAAGGCCTTCTCGCAGGCGGTCTTCCAGTCGGAGGGATCATGTTCTTCGTCTTCCAGCTTTACGATGCGGTCCTTGAAAAACTGGTGGGTGTTGTCGCGGTTGAAGGTTACGCAGGGGCTGAAAACGTCGATAAGGGCGAAGCCTTTGTGCTCCGTGGCCTTCTTGATCAGGTCGGTCAGGTGCCTGACATCACCGCTGTAGCCGCGGGCGACGAAGGTTGCGCCGTTCATGATGGCCTGGGTGATGGGGTTGATTGGGGCCTCCACGCTGCCGAAGGGCGTGCTCTTGGTGTTCATGCCGTAGGTGCTGGTCGGCGAGACCTGGCCGGTGGTGAGGCCGTAGATCTGGTTGTTCATTACAATGTAGGTCAGATCGATGTTGCGGCGGGCCGAGTGAGTGAAGTGGTTGCCGCCGATGCCATACCCATCGCCGTCGCCGCCGGTGACGAACACAGTGAGCTCGTGGTTGGCCAGCTTCGCCCCAGTGGCCACAGCCAGGGAGCGCCCGTGCAAGGTGTGCATCCCGTAGGAGTTGAAGTAGCCCGGCAGGTTTGACGAGCAGCCGATACCGCTGACCGTCAGAATCTCGTGGGGCTGCAGACCCATCTCGGCGCAACTGCGCTGGAGGGCATTGAGTACGCCAAAGTCGCCACAGCCGGGACACCAGTCGGGATCGACCTGTCCTTTGAAGTCCCTGGCCGTCAGCTGGATTTCGGTCCTGCCGTTACCCACACCTACGGTTGCCATCAATACACCTCTTTCGCCAAGACTTGCGGCCCCTGCCGCCGTCCGAAAAGGGAGTCTTCCGGATGATTATCCTGAATGTCGGTCCGCCCTATACCATCACTTCCTGGTATGGGACATAGCTGCTGACTTTCTCCGCCACCTGCTCCATCACGCCATCGGCAATGTGGTGGGGCATGAACGGCTCGCCGTCGTATTTGCGGATGTGCCCGTGGGCGGCGAATCCGGTCTCGCTGCGGAGGTACCGCGCGAACTGCCCGGAGTAGCTGTTCTCCACGATGATGACCTTCTTCGCACTGCTCAGGATCTGCAGAATGTGGTCGGCGTGGAAAGGCACGATCCACTTAATGGACAACTGGTTGGCGGTTACTCCCCGCTCTGCCAACTGCCCCCTTGCCTCCTCGATTGCTCCCTGGGTGGAGCCCCAGCCCACCAGGGTGACCTCCGCATCGGCGGGGCCATCCAACTCCGGCGGGGCAATCATGGCCAAGGCGCCCTGCATCTTGCGGCCGCGCTTTTCCACCATCATGCGCCGCTTGTGAGGGTTGGTGAACTCGTCGCTGATCAGGGTCGAGTCCTCGTCGTGCTCGTCGGTGGCCACCACGTGAACATATCCCTCCAAGCCCGGAACGGCTCGGGGAGAGATACCGCTGTCCGTATTCTCATAGCGCTTGTAACCGTTTGGCGACACGGGTTCCGAGATCATCTGGCCACGGTCGATGACCGGATGCATATTAATGCTGTCTGGGTCAACGCTGTATCGACCTTCGGAAATGAGCAGGTCGGAAATCAGTATGCCAGGGCACTGAAGCCTGTCGGTAAGGTTGAACAGTTCAGGCATCGTGTCGAAGGCGTCCAGCGCATTGTACGGGGCAGCAATCAAGCGCTCATAGTCGCCCTGGCTGGCGCCGAGGACCTGCCACAAGTCTCCCTGCTCGGTCTTGGTCGGCACGCCCGTGGACGGGCCGGCACGCTGCACATCGATATAGACGGCAGGAATCTCCATCATGCTTGCCGCGCCGACAGCCTCGGTCATCAGGGCAAAACCGCCGCCGGAGGTAGCGCACATGGAGCGGACACCGGTGTGGGCCGCTCCGATAACCATGTTTGAAACGCCGATCTCGTCCTCAACCTGCCGCACCATGATGCCCAGGTTGCGGGCGTTGGAGGCCATCCAGTGGAGGATGCCGGAGGCGGGGCTCATCGGGTATGCCGCGTAGAACTTCACGCCGGCCGCAGCGCCACCCATCGCGATCGCGTCGTTGCCCGACCACACTGCCAGCGGCTTGCCGCCATCTGGTAGAGGCTGTGCGAAGGTGCGGAAGTTGGACTGGGCGTAGTCGAACCCTGCCTTTGCCACTTCCACGTTCTGGTCTACGACCTGCTGGCCCTGTCGGGAGAAGCGAAGCTCGAGGCTTTCCTGAAGCACCTGGAAATCTACGCCCATCAGACAGGTAACCGCGCCCATGGCCACGGTATTCTGGATGAGGCGGTTGCGGCTCTGGGTGAGTTCCCCTACGGGAATGCCACAGAGGTCGGCCCCGTTGGACTCGCCGGGAGTGATGCTGTCGCTGTTGTAGAGCACACGACCCCCCGGGCCGATCAGCCGCTGGTGGCGGTCCATCGTGTCCTGGTTCAGGCACAGCAGGAGATCCAGCTTGTCACCGTGGGTGAAGATCTCTTCGTCACAGATACGGAGCGTCAGAAAGATATGCCCGCCCCGGATGATGGACTGGTAGGCGTTGTAGGTACTGAGGTGCAGCCCGCGACGGACAATGATGCGAGCGAAGATGTCGCCCGGCGTGGCAATTCCCTGACCTGCCTCCCCTCCGATGCCCATTGCGAAATCGTACGTGCCCAGTGCCATCTATACGCTCCTACAATCACGCCCCGCCGAATCGCGACGGCGGGCGCGGTTATCTGGATGCATCAAATACTCTGAGTCGGGACATTCTTTGCGGCCTCAGTATACCCCCGCTAACTTCCCCAGACAAACAAATTAACGATATGCGTAAAAACAAATGCCGAACCGAACGGAATCTTTGCGCAACAATTCCACCACCTGCACAGGAACGTGACATTACATGTGCACCGCCCTTCCCTGTGCAGAAAGAGCCGCCTCCTTCAGCATCTCGGAAAGCGACGGGTGGGCATGGACGGTCCAACCAAGCTCGAGGGTCGTCCCCTCCAGCATACGGGTCATGGAGAGCTCACCCAGCAGCTCGGTGACCTCCGGGCCGATCATGTGGCCGCCCAGCAGTTCGCCGTACCGGGCATCCACCACCAGCTTGACCATCCCCTCGGTCTCGCCCATCGCCAGGGCCTTGCCGTTGGCCAGGGCGTTGAACACGCCGACGTTAACCTCGTAACCCTGCTCCCGCGCCTGCGCCTCGGTCAGGCCGAAGCTGGCGATCTGCGGATTGCAGTAGGTGGTCCTCGGCATGTTCACGTAGTCCATGGGCTGTGGTTCCATTCCCATGATGTGCTCAACCGCGGTCACCGCCTGCGCCGACGCAACGTGGGCCAGCGGCATCTTGCCGGTCACGTCCCCGATGGCGTACACCCCCGGTACATTGGTGGCCAGGAACTCGTCGACCACTATGCCCGAGCGGTCCACCGCGACGCCCGCTGCATCCAGGCCCAGTTCCTCTATGTTTGGTTGCACGCCGACGGCCACCAGCACCATTCCGGCCTCGATCGACTGGGTGGCGCCGCCCTGCTCTACCGACACCGTTACGCCATCGGCCCGGGTCTGTACACCGGTAACCGCCGCTCCGGTCATGATCTTGATCCCGTGGGAGCCGAACGATCGCTCAAGTTGCGCACTGATGTCCTCGTCCTCGTTGGGAACCAGCCGGGGCAGCAACTCGACGACGGTTACCTCGACGCCGTACATGGCGTAGACGTAGGCGAACTCAACGCCGATGGCCCCGCCGCCCACGATCACCATGGAAGACGGCAGATCGGTCAGCACGATGGACTCACGGCTGGTAATGATCCGTTCCCCGTCAACGGGCAGTGATGGAACGGAACGGGGGCGTGCGCCGGTGGCGATGACGATGTTTTTGGCCTCTATGACCGTACCCTCGGGATCAATGGCCACCCGGTTTGGCCCGGCCAGCCTGCCCGTACCTACAATGTGGTCAACGTTGTTCTTTCTAAGGAGGAAGCGAACGCCGCGGGTGTTGCGGTCAACCACGCGCCGGCTGCGGGCCATCGCCACTGAATAGTCGGCGTGGAAGCCGTCAAACTTCAGGCCGAATTCCTCCGACCGGCGGACGTAGGAAACGATCTCCGCATTCTTGAGCAGCGCCTTGGTTGGTATGCAGCCCCAGTTGAGGCATGTACCTCCCAGGGCCTCCCTCTCCACCACGGCGGCCTTCATCCCAAGCTGCCCGGCCCGAATCGCGGCTACATACCCGCCGGGGCCGGAGCCGATTACCACCATGTCATAGCTAGATTCCATCCCACCCCCGGAAACCACAGCACACGTCCCGCGCGCCCTGCAATACCAATTCAAAGCCGAATTATAGACGTGGGCCAGCGGGAGGCACAATATAATAAGGTAACAATAGTGTGACGTCGGTCGGCGCCGGCAAGCTCCGCCGCTATCGTCCCGCTTTCGTACGGGCTGCCAATTTGTTCGGCGGGGGCGTTTCTGTTAGCATGACCTTGCTGCACGTCGCACTCTGTATGCGCGAGGACACAAATGGGATTCCTGCGAGGCATCGGCCCTCTCGAAATTATCATCATTCTTGGCCTGATATTGTTGGTCTTCGGGTGGCGGAGAATGCCGGAGATTGGCAGTTCCATGGGCAAGGGCATTCGCACGTTTAAGTCCGCGCTGCTTGGCGATGACGAGAAACCACGCCAGGACCCGCCTGTTGCCAAGAGCGGCGACGAGTCCAGCCCCTACTAATCCTCGGGCAGTCGAGATCAATCGATAAAAGGACCGGTTTTGCCGGTCCTTTTATTTTTGCCTTCGCATACCTCGACTTGGAATCTACCCAAACACGGTCGCGACCTTCGTGGCAGCGGCTGAATGGCGGCCTCAGCCCCAGGATTCTCGCCCTCACGATCAGGTCCAGGGCAGGCTTTGCCCCCGCATGACGGTTCGGATACTGAACCAAGTTCTGGGGTAGTTCCTTACTGTTGCACTATGGCAGTCTCCGCCTTGCGCCTGCCGCGCTCGGCCAGGCGGGCCAGCACCACTCCGAACTCGTAGAGGGCCAGCAGGGGCACGGCGACCAAGGTCTGATTTATCGGGTCGAAAGTTGGCGTGATAAACGCCCCCAGTATGAAAGCCAGCACCACCCAGACTTTGCGGAACCGCGACAGGCGCCGCGACGACACGATGCCCAGTTGGGCCAGCAGAAACATGATGAGTGGTGTCTCGAAGGACACGCCCATCCAGAAGAGCAGCCGCACCATCAGGTTAACGATGTTGCTCACCCTGATTAGGGGTGTCACCACTTCTTGGCCAAAGTTCAGCAGGAAGTGAAGGGCCGGGGGCGTCAGCACGAAATACGCGAATGCCATCCCGGCGACGAATGCAAGCAGCGCCAACGGCAGGAACCCGAATAGCACCCGGCGCTCCCGCGGCGTAAGTCCCGGGGCAACAAACATTATGACTTGGTAGATTACTATGGGCAGCGCCAGCACGAAGCCGGATAAGACTGAAACCTTGAAGGCAGTGGTCAAAAACTCGGTTACTTCGGTGATTACCAGTTGGCCGCCCGGGCCCGTTTCCAAGCCCGACGGACGCACAAGAAACCCGATAATCTCTTCGAAGAACGCGAAGGAAACGCCAGTACCGACTATTATCGCCAAGGCGCAGATCAGCACCCGCCGTCGCAGTTCGCCGAGATGCTCCATGAAGCTGAGTTCGCGGGCCATCAGCTTCGGTCGTTCTCCTCCCGGCTGGAGGGGGCTGCATTGCTAGCAGGCGCGTTGTCCTCGGGCGAAGTCGACTCATCGTCAGGGATGTCAGGGCGGGAAGGCACGCCTGGCGGCGGCTGTTGCGAGTGGGACCGCTGACGCTCCTCGGCAGATATCGCCTCGGTGACTTCGCTGAAAGTGCGGCGCAAGTCCCCAAGCACCTTGCCAGTCCGGCGCGCCGTATCAATGGAGCGGGCCGGCCCCAGAACCAGGAAGGCCACCAGCAGCACTACCGCCAGCTCCATGAGCCCCATGCCCATGAGATTCATGGCGACGCCTCCGCTTCAGTCCCGCTAGGGCAGCCGGGTCCGCAGCGGCCGGCTTCGGGCAGTTCCCAGTCGTCGGGCCACCGGTATCCCAGCTCGCCCAGCAACTGCAACAGCAGGCAGGTGGGCAGGCCAATGATGTTGTGGTAGCAGCCCTCCCATCCCGAGGCAGGCCGCAGTTCGGTGTCCTGGACAGCGTAGGCCCCCGCCTTGTCGCGAGGGGTTCCGGTCGCGATGCTGGCCTCGATTTCTGCGTCGGAAAAGTTTCTCAGGCTTATCTCCGAGGTCATGCTTGCCGTTCGGGAGTCTCCAGTGGCGGTATTTACAACTGTCAGGCCGGTGCTCACGTGATGCGTCGTGCCCCGCAGCCGGCGCAGCATTGCTCGCGCCTCGTCGTCGTCGGCGGGCTTACCCAGGGACTCTCCCAGGTGCACCACAGTGCTGTCGCCGCCGACAACGAATCCGGATTCCATCTTTGACGCCACTTTCAGCGCCTTGTCGAGGGACAGCCGTTCCACCATCTGTTGCGGCGTTTCGCCGGGAATGGGGTCCTCCGGCACATCGGCGGGCAGCACCGAGAAATTCAGCCCCAACGCGTCCAGCAGCTCTCGTCTGCGGGGAGATGCCGAGGCCAGAACCAGCGAGTCTGTCGCGGCGGGACCGTTCCAGCGCAGCAGCGCCACGCACTCGACGTGATGGGTCTGCGGGAACATGTCGATGGGAATAACCCGGTCGAGAACGTATCCGCCGGCGCAGAGAATCTTGAGGTCGCGGGCCAGTGTTTCGGCGTCGCAGGAAACGTAGGCAACTCGCGGGGTGGCAAGCTCGACCAGACTTTTCAACGCCTGCGGCTGACACCCGGACCGGGGCGGGTCCAGCACCACTGCGTCGGGTTGAACGGTCAGCTCGCCCAGCGCGTTCTCTGTGCGCCCCAGCACAAACTCAACGTTTGGAGTACCTGCCGCATTCTTCCGGGCATCGGCCACAGCGGCCGACGACTCCTCGACGGCAAGCACCCTGCTCACGTACGGGGCAAGAAGTACTGCGAAGGTGCCAACACCGGTGAATGCATCCAGCAGGACGTCCGCAGGTCCCAGCTCCAGCCCCTCTCGTACCACCTCGGCCGCCTGCGCCGCCTGCTCCACGTTCACTTGAAAGAAGGAAGGAGATGACACAAAAAACCGGCCTGTCCCGACGGTCTCGACGTATCGTTTCTGTCCGGTCGTTATGGAAACTTCAGAATTGAAAAGCTGCGGTTGGACCAGGTACCCCTCAGGCGATTCATCTTCATCCGAGCCGGCCCGGATGGAAAGCTGAGTGGTCTCCCGGCAGCGGTCCTGCAGTTCCTCCAAGACCTTGTTGACGCTGGGCCGCATGAGCATGCAGTGTTCGATCCGCACGAACTGGCGGGTCTCCCGGTTGACGAAACCCAGGGATCCCTGCCTGTTGACCGTGAGGCGGGCGTGGTTCCGGTAGCCGTACCGGTTGGGCGACGGCAGGGTTTGCGCGACCGGGGCATCCTCTGCGTCAGCGAAGAGGCCGCCAACGCGCATGAGGGCATCGACTACCTTGGCTCGCTTGGCCGACAGTTGGGCGCCGTAGTCCAGGTGCTGCCATTGGCAGCCTGTGCATTCGCCGAAATATTGACAGGGCGGCTCCACGCGGTCAGAGGAGCGGTCCAGCACCTCGACCACTTTGGCCGACGCGTATTTCCGATGGACCCGCACCACCTCAGCCGTTACCCTTTCGCCCGGAATGCCTCCAAGGACGAAGACCGGCTCGCCTTCATGACGGGCCATGGCTTCCCCGAGGCGTCCCCACGAGTCAAGGTGGAGCTCAATCAGGTCACCGGGACTCAACTGTGGACGAGCCGGGGTATCGGCCAGCGCTTGAGGCTGGGAAGGCTGATGTGCTGAATCCATAACGATTTACCACTATACAGACATCACTGCCAGTATTCCAACGACGGCCAGCATCGTCTCAACATTTCAAATCAGGTGGTTCGACGCCGGTTCCGCCGCAATTCCTGGGAAAGCGGGAATCCAGGTCCACCTGCTTGTTGTTTGGAAATGTAACTCGACCACTCGATTCGGAACACTGTCTTCTGACACTCACTCCTTCCCAATCAGGCTCCGTTCCCGTATAATCCAACGTATGTTCTTATTATTCCTTGACTCGGCCTTGCAACCTCTACATCCGGCGCAGTCCGCAAATGCAGATACAAATGATCGGGAATGAGCGGAATTGAGCGGAATAATAGAAAATTGTCATCTCGGTATCCGCTATCGCGGCATCTCCCCGAGGGCGCCCGGCGCGGATGTGCAAGGTCCTTTATTGAGACACGGATTTTTGGGAAACTGCTCACAATTGCACACTTTTCTGGGTTTACCCTGCGGGGTGCCACCCCGCATCGAGACATCCCTCTGGCGCCTTGTCGGCGCAGGTCCTGTTCTTGGGCTGGTCCAGAGACTGGGCACACGGATGGTCAAGTCGGCGCCTCAGGGCAACGCCGGATGCTATCGCACCTTCTCGGGACAATTCGACCACCTGCATCGCAGCGCTGCCCGATGACAGTCGCTGGTTGACCTGCCTTACCGCCCCAATTAAACTGAAAGAGACCTATTGGTTTCGCTGCGCGCGAGTTCCGGTCGCCATCGGATAGGCCGCGCGAGATTACGGCAGCGGAAGACCTTTCCGGAGGGTGGAAATGGCTGAACCCATTGAGGTGACCGAACAGAATTGGGACTCCGAAGTTCTCAAGTCCGATGTCGTCGTCATGGTCGACTTCTGGGCTGAATGGTGCGGCCCCTGCAAGATGATCGCTCCGTCGGTTCACGATATGGCGGTCGAGTATGACGGCAAGCTGACCGTAGGCAAGCTGGACGTCGACAGCAGCCCCAGCGTGGCGATGCAATACGGCGTGCGCAGCATACCGGCCCTCATTTTCTTCAAGGGCGGCCAGCCCGTTGACCAGATTATTGGCGCAGTGCCCAAGGGCGCCCTGAAGAAGAAGATCGACGCCGTTCTCGGTAGCTAGTTCCCTTTCCGAAGGCGTCTATCAACGACGCCGATGAAATGATCGAGGCGCATCCCCCGATTCTCGAGGGATGCGCCTCTGGCATTCCGGCTACTTAAAGCCCAGGGTCACCTACCCTGGGCAGCGCACAACGCGGGGTGCCCTCAAGGAACGATTGTCAGTTGTTCGGCTGGACGTCCGCTGCGGGCATTTCCGCTGGCCCAGTAAGTGACGCCAGGGAGGGCCGCAAGGCGACTTCCTCTCAGTAGTCGATACCGGGCAGTAGTCGATACCGGGCATTTTGGACAGACAGCCGCTCATCTGGCTCATCGGCTTGAAGATGATATTCGTTCGGTTATGATATGTCTGTCTGCCCACCAGCCATTTTATCTCCCCAGGAGGACGACATGGTTGACCAACTAGCCCGCCCCAAGGATCAAGTGGAAGTTTACTGGTTTTCCGAGCAGCCCCAGGGCTACGTCAGCGACGCCCAATTGGAGCAGTTCGACTCGGGACGCTTAGGGTTCCCCAATACGTTTTTCGATCCGGACAAGGCCCACATTCTCTACAACGAATACCACGACCAGTATGCGCTGGCCGACGAGTTGGGATTCGACGGGATAATGACCAACGAGCACCACGCCGCGTACTGGTGCGGAAAGCCTGCCGTGAACTTGGACGCCGCCGTCATCGCCAAAGTCACCAAGCAGGCCAAGATCGCCATCCTGGGTAATGTCATAGCCGTCAACGACCCCATTCGGATGGCCGAAGAGATCGCCATGCTTGACTGCTATTCCGGCGGCAGGATCATCTCCGGCTTCGTTCGCGGCGGCGCGGTGGAGACCCTTCAGGCCGGCATCGACCCCACGCAGAACCGAGAGCGGTTCGAAGAAGCCCACGACCTGATAGTGAAGTGCTGGACCCAGCCGGGCCCCTTCCGATACGAGGGAAAGTACTACCAGTACCGGGCGGTTAATCCCTGGGTGTTGCCAATGCAGAATCCCCGGCCCGACATCTGGTTCCCCGGCACCGGAAGCCCGGAAAGCGTGGTATGGGCCGCGAAAAACGGCCATCCATACATGAACCTGGGCGCAGTCATGGAAACCACCGAATGGCTCAAGCAAATCTATATCGACACCGCCCTAGAAAACGGATACCAGCCTGGCCCGGAACATTTCGGCTACCTGCTCAAGGTTTTCGTCGCCGACACTGAAGAGAAGGCCGATGAGATTGGCCGGAATTTCGTGTGGACCGAGGGACACCGCCAGCGCGGTCCACGCGAGCATGTGGACCCGCCCGGATACCAGTCCCGCCAGGCCCTGCAGATCAAGCGCAGCCGCCCCACCGGGGTCTTCGCCGGCAACGCGGGTGATCCCCAGTCCTACGATTTGCAGAAGGACGCCAAGATCATCATCGTCGGCACACCGGATTCAGTGATCGAACAGCTTACCTGGGTGGTGGAGAAACTGAACCCCGGCTACCTGCTGATATACGGGAACGAGGGCCCAATGCCCCACCAGGACTGCATGCGTTCCATCGAGCTCCTGGGCAAGGAAGTAATCCCAGCCCTGAAAGAGATCCAGCTACAACCATACGAAACCGACTAGCAGCCCAGTAGCCTTGAATTATCATTGGATTGAGGATTCACTCGGTGGGCGAGACTGTCTTATAACGCATTGGCTGTATCGCTCTTGCCTGCCGGTGCAAGTCACATAACCATCAATTCAATAAAGCCCAACCAACAGCACTACATCGACATATTATCCGGCGCGGCGATTCTTCTAGCGAAACGGACTCTGGCGACTCACTGTCGCATCCCTCGAAAATAAGGCCCGTGAGTTCGCCGCGCCTCCCCTGATCTTTTCCGGCCGTTCAAGCGTAAGCCCGCAAAAAGTCTGGCCCTTGCATAACGTCAACCTCCCACCACAAGACCATTCTGGCGACCTCTCTGAATTTCGGTCTGCCCGCCTTCCCATACATTGGGGAGGCCTTTTTTTGTTTAGCGTACAGGGTGGACGTCTACTCACTTAGACCCCTGTTACTTGGCGACAAGCGGGTGACACCCTCCTGAGACGCGCGCTTGACCGAGTGAGAATCGAGTCTCAGTCATGTCCCGTGGAAAAGGAAACCCTCTCCCTTTCGGGAGAGGGCTGTTCGATTCACCTTTTAGACTACCCTCGTAGTCAGCTGCTATTGGCTTGGACATCCAGGCTGGCTGCTTGGGCGGCGAGACCGGCGAACTCGACGACGTCAGTGGATTCGGGGAGAAGCTGCTGTACGCGGCGGGCCTCGTCCGCCACAGCCTGCAGGCTGCCCTCCCGAGCCCAATAGCCTCCTCGTAGGACCTCAGCGAATTTGGCGACGACTGCCGATAGCTGGAAGCGTGAGGAGGCTTCCTCGAAGGAGACGGCCAGGTCGGTGCGCTGGAGCTCCTCGCTGATCTCGACCACCTCGTTTAGGCCGACGTCTTCGTACCGCATGTACACGGTTCCCAAGGTGCCCTCAGCACCCTCGTGGAGCTTCAGCTCATAGAGAGCCGTAACGCTGTGGCCGGCACCGATCTCACCGGCGTCGACGGCGTCGTCGCGGAAGTCCTCGTCAGCCACGTCCCGGTTCTCGTAGCCCAACAGACGGTAGCGGCCGACGGTCTCGGGGTTGAAGTCCACCTGCACCTTGGCATCCTTGGCAATGACCTGGAGGGTGCCGGTGAGGTCGTCGACGAATATGCTCTGTGCCTCGGAGAGCGTGTCGACATAGTAGTATGCGCCGTCGCCGTCGTTGGCCAGCTGCTCCATCAGAATGTCGTTGTAGTTGCCCATCCCGAATCCAATGGTAGTGAGGGAAACGCCCTGATCGACGTATTCCTGGATCTGGTTGAGTATCGAATCAGGGCCGGTGTTACCGACATTGCCGACTCCATCGGACAAGACCATTACCCGGGTGACCCGGCCGGGCTCAATCTCGTCAACTGCCAGCTTATAAGCGACTTTGAGGCCATCCTCGACGTAGGTGGAGCCGCCAGGGTGCAGGGAGTCGATGGCCTGCAGTATCTCGCCCTTATTGCGTCCCTCGGTGGCTTCCAGGAGGACGGAACCTCGATTTCCGTAGGTCACGATGGCCACCTTGTCGTCGGAGCGAAGCTCGTCTACCAGCAGACGTAGGGACTGCTTGACCAGGCCCAGCCGGTCCTCGCGGGCCATTGAGCCGGAAATGTCGATGGTGAAGACCAAGGTAGCGTCCTGGCGCTGTTCCTCCAGGACCTCCTTGCCCTGGAGGCCGACACGCATCAGCCAGTGGTTGCTGCCGCCGAAGGGGGAGGGAGATCCCTCGACGTGAATGGCGAAGGCATCCTCGGTGGGGACTTCGTAGCCTTGGTCGAAGAAGTTAACGAACTCCTACACCCGCACTGAGTTCTGGTCGGGCAGGTTGCCATCGCCAAGGAACTTACGCGCCACGGTGTAGGACGCGGTGTCTACGTCAATGGCAAAGGTGTAGAAATGGTCGTCCTCCGTGTCTATAAAAGGATTTACGCCATAGTGCTGAAAGAAGGTCAGGTCGTAGGCAGCATCGTTGACAGTGGCAGAGCCGCCGATGGTGTTGAACCCCTCGGGCTGGCCGGCCTCGGTAGCCACCACGACGGCTTGCTGCTGCGGGGGACCGGCCGGTGCCGAGGTTGCGGCGGCCTCGTAGTACTCGGAGCTGCCGCAGGCCACCACGGCCAGCATCAGCACCACTGCCAGGGGGAGGACTGCCTTTAACAGGAATTGGTACATCTCATCGCCTCCATAGATTTGGTTTGGCAATGGATATTTTTGCTTTTCACAGGCTGTACATTGGACGACAGATGTGTAACATTCGGCCTCTATTGTGTAGCGGAGTTGTATCACTTGCCAACTTTCGGCGAGCTTTTGACTGCCCACATCGACCGGACCGGAATAGGTGATTCCGACCTCGCCAGACGCGTTGGAGTCAGCCGTCTCACGCTGATTCGCTGGAAGGAAGGGGTTACCTCGCGGCCGCGATACCGCGAGGACGTTCTTAGCTGGCCGAGCACTTGCGGTTGACACCTGAGGAAAGGAACGAACTGCTGGTCTCAGCGGAATTCGAGCCGGAAGCCCTGGTTCTGCAACCCATTCCCCAAGAGGAAGTCGCAGCCGTCCTTGCGGTTCAACCAGATTTGCAGCCAGCATCTGCTGCCATAGAATACGTCCCAGCGTCAACGGCACCGACCTACCCGCGAAGTCGCCGGGGCGTGAGAATCGCGGTCTCCGTCGGAGTGGTGGCAGCGGCAGCGGCTTTCGCCGTCGCGATTGTATTGCTACGGATCGCAGGAGGGCCGGACCACCCCGTGGCGACATCCGGGGAATCGCTGATCGTGATCGCGCCCTTTGCCAACTACACAGCAGGACAGCAGGGGTTCAACATTCGTGGGCGGCTCCGGGCCAGTATAGACCGGGAAATCGCGTCCGCCGGGCTGACCGATGTCAGAACAGTGGAGTGGCCCGAAGCACTCTCCGAGGAGCAGGAAGCTTCGTCGGCGGGGGAGCGCTCCGATGCCGCCATCGTGATCTGGGGAGAGTTCGACAGCGGACGGGTGCTGGCCAACCTCACATCCACCCGCACCGAGAGCGAGTCCTTCGGCCCACAAGTGGTGAACATTGCCTCGTCGCCATCGGAGCTACCCACGGCTATAAATATATACCTCACGTCAGAAGTACGCTCGGTAGCTCTGCTGACCCTGAGCCAGCTGTATTTGGAACAGGATGAGTTCGACTTGGCCAAGACTGTGCTGATCCGTGCGCTTGAGCAGCCGCCGTCGGACCCCGCCGCGCTGGCCAACCTGCGCTACCGGCTGGGCCACGCCTTTCTAGGTGGCAAATACGCTGACCTTGACGAAGCGATCTGGCGGTTCACACAGGTGCTTACGGTGCAACCCCGGTCGGCGGACACTTACATCAACCGAGGCCTGGCCTACCTGGAGCGTGGGAGACCCGGCGATACCGACCTTGCCATCGCAGACCTGAGTCGCGCGGCGCAACTGGAACCCCAAGTAGCCGGGCCCTACTTCAACCGGGCCGTGGCATACATGGAAAGGGGCCATTCCGGGGACCTGGACCGGGCACTTCGCGACCTGGAGAGGGCGATTGATGCAGGGTCGGAGAGCGGGGGAACATACGTGAACCGGGCGGCGGTGTATTTGGAACGAGGCGACGACGGGGACCTTGACCGAGCCTTCGAGGACCTGGAGCGTGCCATGGACATTGATCCCGACCTGGCGACAGCCTGGGTGAACCGGGGCAACGCGTACCTGCAGCGGGGGAGGACGGGGATACAGAGCGGGCATTAGCGGACTTCACCAAGGCGATCGAGCTCCCTCCGGAGGCTGCCATGGGGTATTACAACCGGGGGCTGGTCTACTCGGAACTGGAGGACTGGGAACGGTCAATCGCAAACCTGCGCTCGGCACAAGAGCGGGAGCCGGACAACGCAGCGTCCAACAACACGCTATGCTGGCAGCTGGGAATGCAGCGCCGACCCGATGACGCACTGCACTACTGCAACCGGGCGCTGGAGGACAACCCAAACGGCCCGGCCCTGGACAGCCGCGGGCTGGTTTATGCCGTGGCGGGCAGGACCGAAGAGGCCATCCAAGACTTCCGGGCTTTTCTCGCCTGAGTGGACTCTTCAGTGAAGGAGACCTGCCGTCCCTATTACCGTCCGAGTCGTGAGTCGTGGATCGGAATCCTGCAGTCGGGCGGCAACCTGTTTGACGACGATTCACTGCGAGAACTGCGAGTGAGACCGGCCTTGCCGGGAGGCACTCCCTGCTGAGTCCGCGAAACTTCCGTGAAGACCAGCATCGGCGCGGGAGTTCGTTGGCAGCGGGGCTTGGCGCGGGAACAAAGGTGGCTCGGGGACAACATACTCCAATCACAGAAGCAGCAGACGGTGCGAAGCCTCAAGTTTGCGTTGCCGGTTAATTTTTGTTGTAGACGGCGCCGGTTTCACCCTGCACTAAGTAACTATCTCAAAATGGTATTGGTCTGAGAAGGGGAACCCATAGGCGGTCGGGGTAAGATAGGGGAAACCTGTGTGGTGGTAGATGATGGGAAAGAGCGTGTCCCTGCCAACCATCTGGGAAATACTGGATGATCTGTGGCAGCGAATTGAACCGGTGATTTTGGAGTTGGACCCACCCAAGGGGAAGGGGCACAAACGGGTGAACCAGCGAAAGATGCTGGAAGGCGTCATATTCCGCATGCGCAGTTCCTGCCAATGGAACCGCTTGCCCCGGGAGTTGGGGGATGACAGCACCATCCACCGGACTTTCCAGCGTTGGGTCGAACGTGGCATGATTGAGGGTATCTGGGCCGCCCTGATCGAGGAATGCCGGGGGTTGGACGGCGTAAACTGGGAATGGCAGTCCGCCGATTGCTCCATGGGAAAGGCGCGTTTTGGGGGGGCGCTATTGGACGCAATCCCACGGACCGAGGGAAGACAGGAAGCAAGAAAAGCATCCTGGTCGACGGGGCCGGCGGACCACTGAGCGTGGTGGTGGCCGGAGCTAATGTCCACGACACGAAACTCCTCAGGCCGACACTGGAGAGCATAGTGGTGGACCGGCCAGAAGGCGTCCAGAACCTGTGCCTGGACAAGGGGTATGACAACCCCACAGGCCACCGAACCGTCGCCGACGCCGGATACCAACCGCACATCCGGCGTATCGGCGAAGAGAAATTGGACCAATCGGGCGAGAAGACCCACCCAGCGCGGCGGTGGGTGGTGGAACGCACCCTGGGCTGGCTGTCCAAGTGCCGGGCGATCCTAGTGCGCTACGACAAGAAGCCATCCAATTACCTGGGTTTGCTCCAACTGGCATGTGCCCTTATCTGGTACCGCCGTCAATGGAGCCTCGCTAATTTGAGATAGTTACTAAGTAGTCACCCCGAAGTTCATGCGACTGGCAGATGAGACAGGATTGAAGGGTTTTCAGTTTCATTACCTCTGGCACACTCCCGCTTTTTTACTGCTGTCCCTGAGAATTCAACTCGAAATCGTTTCCGAATGATTGGGCATGGCACCATAGCAGCAAACGTCGGCTTGTATTCCGATGTGTTACCATCCGTTCGGGAAAAAGCGGTGGCCCGATTTTGGAACCAGTGAGAAGTCGGGCATGACAACGGAATGGCAAGTTCGAGTTAGAGGACGGGAAAACTTCTAGATTCGTATCTAGGGAGTGGATGGGGCCCGGTGGCCCTTGCGGTCTTCAAAACCGTTATGCCTCGTTAGAAGCGGGGTAGGTGGGTTCGACTCCCTCGCACTCCCGCCAACATCGGTCAGCACCGGCGATGCCATCCTATCCGGGTGAGTCAGTAGTTTGTGCCAACCGGCTGCGATCGACCCGGGTCAAAGTTCAGGCACTAGTGCTCGGCCAACCTCCCTCTTTTTCGTGTGGGCCGTGGAACTCCCTCGGACTCAAGCGTTATGCCGCTCGGCAAAGTCGCACGATGCTACGGTTTCTCGCTCAGGGCCGTTCATTGCCCGCCGGTGCCATCCTTGCGAACAGGAGGGTCGACAGAGCGCATGCGGCCGTTACTCCCAGGCACAAATACCCGATGCCCTCGAAGCCTGTGCTGGCCAGCAAGATGCCCGCAAGGGCGGCCCCGAACACACCTCCACCCTGGTTACTCAAGCCCATCAGACCAACACCCGTAGCCCTGGATTCACCGGAATACAACGTGCTGATTGCTACCAGAGTGGGGAAAGTCACACTGAGCAGTCCCGCCCCAATAGTTGCTACAGCCACCGCCGCCCATAGCGGCAGGTCCACAGAGAAGAACAGCAATCCGCAGGTGCCGCCCAGCAGAGACACCCCGGCGATTAAGGCGTAACGATATCGGTTTCTAGCCAACACCCCCGTAGCATAACTCCCCGCCACCTGGCCCATGGCCAAGATAGCCAGTGGCAGGGCCACATAGCCTACGCTCACCTCGTACTTGCCAATCAAGTATGCGGCGAAATAACTCACAATTGCCCAGAACGCAATACGATGGGTTATGTTCACCAAGGCCGCCACCCGGAAGAAACGCAGGGACAGCAGCGACCAGAGTCTGGAGAAGAACGCGAAGTTGCGCACCCGTTCCCTGCTGTCAGCCGGGAACCAGAGCCAGTTGGCCAAGAGTCCCGCGACGAGCATCAGGCCGGGGATCAGAACGGCAAATCTCCACCCTCCCCTGTCCGCCAGCAAGGCGATTACAGGGACGCTTATGGCCGACGACATCACGTTGATAGCCATGAGGCCCCCAACTGCCTGAGCCCGCTTCTGTGGGGAAATAACCTCAGACAGTGCTGCTATCGCGTTGGGCGGCAGCATGCCACCTCCGAGACCAGTCGCCACTCTCAGCACCATCAGCAACTCGAAACTCGGAGCGAAAGCAGTCGCCATGACTGAAACGGAGAGCAGCAGCAGACCCGCCAGCATAACCGGTCGCCGTCCGAAGGAATCGGACAGTGGACCCACCGAGACCACAGACACGGCCCATGCGGCGAAAGTGGCGGTGGCGAGTTGACCTGCCACCGGTACGGATATTTCGAAATCTCCCGCGATGTCCACCAACAAGGGTGGAATAATCAAAGCGGCGCTTTGAGCGGAGAACACAGCAAACGAGAGGATGGTAAAGAACCGGGCCTTGTTTACCTCTTTGTGTTCTAACTCTTCAGTTCGGGGGCCGATGTTGCTTTTTCCTCTTTCAACATAGCCGCTACTATTGATTCCAGCTGTTCACGCTCAATGGCACCGGTCCAACTGCTGAAAACCTCGCCCTCAGCGGTGATGAAAATCGTGGTGGGCATCGCCCTGACCTCGTAGTCTCTGACGACCTGTCCGTCGTCGGTGAAGCCTGCGGGGTAGGTGATTCCCAGTGCGTCAAGCAGCTTGCTGGCGTCCTTTGGCAAGCCGAGCCCAGTAAACTGTCCCAAGTCGATCCCCAAGAGCTGCACTCTGTCTCCGTATTGTTCATAAAAGTCCTGCAATTCCGGCATTTCCGACCAGCAAGGACCGCAGAAACGCGCCCAGAAATTCAGCACGAGGGGTTGGCCAGTTACGTCCGAAAGCCTAAGTTCCTCTGCTCCCAGAATATCAGCGCCTTGAAACAACTTGATCTCAAAGTCAGGGGCTACGGAACCCTGCAACTGCGCTGCAGGCGCGGACTCCGCGGCAACGGTGGAATCTGGAGCTGCCGTGAGGGCAATTGTGGGCGACGGCACGGGAGTCGCAGTGGGCAGTGCAGCACTGGTTGGGTCAGGCTCAAGGGTTGGACCGGGAGTATAGGCGGGAGCATTCTGACCGCTGCAAGTTGCGGCAAATGCGGAAAGAAAGAGTCCAACCACCAGAACCTTACCCAGAGAATCTCCCTTGCGTATTACATACAAAGAAAACGCGGAGAGTTTCACGACTGCGATTCCCTCCGCGCTCTCAAAAGATTCCTGTATTACGGCCTACGGGCGGGCAGGCGGTTTAGTTCTTTATTAATGTACCGTCTGCCTCAATGGTAATGCCAACGACGGGAGCGATAGCGTTGTTGAACACCTCGACAAACGGAGCGTCGGGTCCTCCCACTCGGTCGACCCAGTTGGGCACCACTTGGGTCAGCACCGCGTTGTCGCTGAGTGCTCGCATTTCCGGACCGAATTCAATATACGTCAACCCGGCGTCGATATTTTTCTGAAGGCCTAGTTCGTTTTGAATGGAACCAAGCCGGAGGGCCTCCAGCTCCATCTTGGCGGACTCTTCTTTCCAGATCTCCTGGAGGTCGGTCGGTATCGACTCCCAGACTTCCTGGTTGACCACGTTGTGGCTGGAAGGCCACGATGAGAGCGGCCCGTTGATGTAGCTGATTACCTCGTACCAGCGCTGGCTGTGTCCGGCGTCGCCGCCGGTCACGCCTGCCTCGAGAATGCCGCGTTCCAGCGCCGTATACACTTCGGAGAAGGCCACGAACTGCGGCTCGCCACCCATTCCAGCGATCCAGTCGGATATGGACGTCCCAAAGGCCCGGGTCTTCATTCCCACCACGTCTTCGGGCAGGTTCAGGGGTTCTTTGGTGAACAGAAAGATGTCATCCCCATTGTGCCAGTTGACGTTGATGGGATACCCGCCTGTGTCATCGATCAAAAGCTGTTCAATGTCCGGCAGCATGGTGGCGGTTGCATCGAACTGTTGCGACCTCTCAGTATACAGGCCAAAGAGGTACTGAATCTCCAGCTGCGGCAGATCGCCAGCAACGTAGGGCCCCAGCACATTGACCATATCCAGTGTGCCGTCCCGCACCAGATTCAGGGTGTCGGGGCCGGCTACGCCCAACTCCGGAAACGACGTGGACTCGATCACGAGCTTGCCATTGGTCCGTTCTGTCAGCCTATCAATGAGGAACGTATCAACGATCTTGCAGAACACGATGGACCGGTTCACGCACGCATTCTGGATGACGAAGGGTTCTCCGTCGTAGGTCAACGGCGTCGGGTCGGTGAATTTGGCTCGTTCTAAAACGCTCTGGTAGTAGTCCGAGTCATAGACATACAGGTGCTTCTCCAAGGCGTCGAGCGGGACGTTGCCGTCGGCGTCGCCTTCCTCGGGCGTCGGGGCAGGGCCCACCAACATGCTGAGGTCTCCCACATAAATGGCGCCCGACTTGTTGGCCCGCTCAGCGGCGATAGCCAGCAACTCCGGACTGTAATCGCCCTCCATCTGCGCGGGGGCCCCCGTTGCCGGGGCCTGCGTTGGGGCGACGGTTGGCGCTTCGGTGGGTGCCGCTATAGGCGCCGTCGTTGCCGTCGGCGGCGCGGAAGTTGCAGCCTCGCCACATGCCAGAGCAAACGTTGCTACGATTACCAGTAATACCATGAGGGATAGTGTCCGCATTTAGACGCTCCTATGTCCAGATACCGTTTATCATTGCAATGAAAACACAAACATAGATAGCTTTCCTCGCAATCAAGGCGGGATTATAGGTACAGCCCGCCGAATCGTCAACGGCCAAGCTGCAATACTCAGCAAGCAGGGTATGCGGAACTACCAGGGTCGCAGCAATTGCAGAGAGCTACGGAAAACTCCATTGAAATGGAGCGTAGTGGCCGTTTTTGCCGGTGTTGTCCCAGACCATGCCGTGGTCGGTGTACTCGGCGCGAACGCCGCGGGCCAAGTACAGGTCGCGGTTGACCCCGTGCCCGGTGTTGGACAACAGCATAGCGTCGTCCCGGCCTGGGATCTGGATCGGCTCGACACTGAAATCCATCACGCCCGGGACGTTCACCGAATGGACCTTGCCCTCAACCCGAAAGTCGATGGGTACGTAGCCAATGCCCATAAAGTTCTCGGTCATGGCGCGCCACCGTTCGGCAGGTCCGCCCATATCGCCCGACAGGATCTGCTCCAGCGCCGCCCTCTGCGACTCGTCGGCCCCCTCGTCTATGTACAGGGCCGAAGTCCAACCGCCGGCCGCCATCGGGCCCGGCGTGAAGTTGGCGGCAATGAAGTTCAGGCCATCGAGCGACACGCCGTTCAAATCGCCCTGCTCGATGTGGAATGCGAGGGCAACGTCGCAGTGACCCTCGGTGGGTTCGATGTTGGTTCCCCGAACGATGCAGGGACAGAGGATCTCGCAGTTGCAACTTTCGAAGTATTCGCCCTTGAGGTTCCAGCGACTGTCGGCTGCCATGTCTGCACCCCCGTGAATAGATGGGCGCATTGTAAACCATCACGTTAAATGGGGTCAGCGACCGGGAATACCGGGCTCTTTTTCAGTAACAAGTGGGAAAGAAATGTCCCACCGCTGTCCCATTTTGTCCCATTTTCCCCGCCGGCCGGCGGGGAATTCGCTGGAATTAAAGCTGAAAGACCGTCCCTCAAATGCGGTGGGACAAAAATTTTCTGTTTCCCGCCCCATTTTGTCCCATTTCTGCTTTCGGGCTTTTTTGCGGGTTTTTCAGTGTATTTAACCCGTTGCCCCAGAGGACATCCCTTGATCAGAGGGCCAACTGTAATAGAACATATACTCTTAAATAGAGTACAGGGGATCATGCGGTCTGACAAGGGGGGAACGTCACAGGGCGATCGTGTCCTAATTCTCAGCGCACAAAATTGGTCTGAATGGCGGTGGAGATGAGAGTGGCAGTGCCTCCTTCGGCTACGGGTGCGAGGGTAGACGGGGGTCTGGATTCCCGCCTGCGCGGCAATGACGACTTATAGGGCCTCCGGCGTTTAAGACGCGATTGCCCTGCGTCACAGGGTAATCGCGTCTTATTACTCAGCACACGAAATTGGTCTGAATGGCGGTGGAGATGGGAGTGGCAGTGCCTCCTTCGGTTCCGGGTGTGAGGGTAGACGGGGGTTTGGATTCCCGCCTGCGCGGCAATGACGACTTATAGGGCCTCCGGCGTTTAAGACGCGATTGCCCTGGGGAGCGTCACCAAATTGGCCCTGACGCACCCACTTGCGATGGAGGGGTTACTTCATTGCTATTGGACGATTCCGGGCAACCCGGTCCCACTGAATTCACGGGTACTGCGGAGGCATTACAATACGCGAACACAATAGGGCTACATTGAACGACGGGGGGCAAGAGGCATGAGACTGGAAGGCAAGGTCGCGCTCATCAGCGGCGGGGCGAGAGGAATGGGGGCCACGGAGGCAAGGATGTTCGCGCAGGAGGGAGCGAAGGTCATTATTGGCGACGTCCTGGATGAGGAAGGTCGACAGACTGAGGCAGCCATCAATGAGAGCGGCGGAGAGTGCGTGTTCGTGAGGTTGGACGTGACCGACGAATCCGCTTGGGAATCGGCAGTCGAAACGGCGGTGAGCCGCTTTGGCAAGCTGGACATCCTAGTGAACAACGCTGGCATCGGCATCGTGAACAACGTGGAAGACACTAGCGGCGACGAGTGGGACCGGGTGATGGACATCAATGCCAAGGGGGTCTTCCTGGGAACAAAGGCGGCCATACCGGCGATGCGGGATGCGGGCGGCGGCTCGATCGTCAACATCTCATCCATCGCAGGGATCGTGGGCGGTCGAACCTCCTCCTATGCCGCCAGCAAAGGCGCCGTTCGGCTGCTCACCAAGTCCACGGCCATCCAGTATGCCCGCGAAGGCATCCGCTGCAACTCGGTGCACCCTGGAGTCATCGATACGCCGATGACGCAGCCCATGATGCTGAACAGCGCAGCCGGTCGCGAAGAGAACGCGGCCCGGCACCCCATGAATCGCATCGGCCAGCCGGAGGACATTGCCTTCGGCGTCCTGTTCCTGGCGTCGGACGAGGCGTCGTTCATGACCGGCAGCGAGCTGGTGATTGACGGCGGTCTTACCGCGCAGTAGCCCGGTCGCTTTGCCGAGCATCGCAGGGAAGGCTGCGGGTGGGCGTTCCCGACCATGTCCAACGAGTGCCCGGTCCAATGAATGAACCGCGATCCTGAGATACATCCAGAGAGGGATTAGCTATGACAACTTCAAGTCCCATTGATCCGAATCGCCTGTTGCTCACTGGAGAGAACCCATATATCCGTCTCAGCGCCACCGACGACGGACCGGTCACCAGCGATGCCAGCTTCTGGCGCATCCTGTTCTCGCCGGGCGGGCCGGGGCACGTTCTTTTCCTACAGAGCGAGCTGACCAACAACGAGCCAAGGATCTACACCGACAACATCCAGATGACCGGATGGCTGCAGGGCGAGATCCAAGGTCGGATCAACGCGACCTTCGGCAACCTGGAGATCCCGGCGACAGAGGCGAGCTTCCGGAGTTCGGGGGACCTGCGCTCGTTCTGGACGGAGTCGGCGAGCGCTCGTGGTGAGGACATCGCCCTGACGTGGTACGACCTTGGCGAACCGTTCATGAGCCACAGCTTCCCCGGCTCCAACCCGGAACGGCCTCACGGTGTAGCCACGATACTGATCCCGGCGAACGGGGCGCGAATCACTTTGAACGGTCAGCAGGCGTCGGGGCGGCCCTGGCCTCGGCAGCGCGACGCCCGTGCCCACAGCACCAGCGCGCTGGCCTTCTCAGAGTCCTGGACGATACCTTACTGACGGGCTGGGGAGTCCGGCTACTGATTGAGGGGCGCCTTCACCGGCGCCCCTTGTACTTCCCTATCCGACTTATCCGAGCAGCTTGATCCGACTTGTCCGAACAGCTTGATCCGACTTATCCGAGCAGCTTGCGGGAGAGGTTCTCGTACATGTCGTCGACCATGGCCTCGAGGCCGTAGTCGGGACGCCAATCCCACTCCTGGCGGGCCACGGAGTCGTCGAGGGAGTTGGGCCAAGAGTCGGCGATGTACTGGCGCAGAGGGTCGACGTCGTAGTCCATTTCGAATCCCGGCATCCGCCGTCGGATAGCTTCGGCGAGCTCTGTGGGCTCGAAGCTCATGGAGTTGACGTTGTAATCGGCGTGGTGTTTGAGGCCGTCGACATCGGCCTCGGCTACTTCGATCAGCGCCTTGATGGCGTCGGGGACGTACATCATTGGCAGGTAGGTGCCGGGGCGCAGATAGCAGGTGTAGCGGCCCTCCCTGATGGCTCCGTAGAAGGCGTCGACGGCGTAGTCGGTGGTGCCGCCGCCGGGCTCCACTTTCCAGCTGACCACGCCGGGGAGGCGGACGCCGCGGACGTCCAAGCCAACTCGCTCGAAGAAGTAGTTGCCCATCAGCTCGCCGAAGACCTTGGAGATACCGTACAGCGAGGTGGGCCGCTGCAGGGTCTCGTTGGGGGTGCTGTCGTGGGGGGTGTCGATGCCGAAGGCGGCTATGGAGCTGGGGATGACCACCCGCTCCAGGCCGGTGTCGCAGGCCGCCTCGAGGACGTTGAGCAGGCCGATGATGTTCACTCGATGGGCGAGCGGGCGGTTGGCTTCGGCGGCCACCGACAGCAGCGAGCCGAGGTGGTAGAGAGAGTCGATGTCGTAGTCGCGGATGGCGCGTTCGACCGAGTCCTGCTCAGTCGCGTCAACCTGGGTGAAAGGACCGGAGTCCGCGACCTCCTCGGTCAAGGGACTGCGGTGCATGGCGGCGACGACGTTGTCGCTGCCGTACCGCTCCCGCAGGGCGGGTATCAACTCGGAACCAAGCTGTCCGGCGGCGCCGGTGACCAGTATCCGTCTCATTGGATTAGAATAGCGGCATCTCGGCAGGAGGGGCAAGGATGTCAGAGCACGAAAGCTCCCGAGAAGCGTGGGTGGCGATCCCGACGGAGGAGGAGCACCGGGCCAACCTGCCGCAGGGAGCGCGGGCGGGCAACTATGACTTCGGCTACCTGCCCGCGATGGGACGGCTGCAGGCCAGACACCGGGAGATCGGGCCGCTGTTCGGAGCTCTGTACCGGCAGGTTATGTTCGGCCCCGGGGAACTGGACCGCCAGGAGCGGGAGATGGTGGCTGCCGTCGCCGCCGCGGCCCAGGACTGCCGGTATTGAACCGTGTCTCACGCAGAGTTTCTGCGTGCCGAGGACGGAGACCCGGCCATCGTGGAGGCGGTGACGCACCAGCGGTGGCGGGAACTGCCGACGCTGACGGCCCGCCAGATGGCGCTGTGCACGGTGTCGGAGAAGCTGAGCGCCACCCCGACGCGGATGGTTGAGGCCGACTGGCAGCCGCTGCGGGACCTGGGCTTTGACGACGTGGCCCTGCTTGAGGTCGGGCACATCGTCGGCATCTTCAACTACCTCACCCGCTTGGCGGACGGCTTCGGCCTGCAGCTTGACCGGCGCACCATCGAGGCCTCGGAGACCGGGGTTGCACTGAGCCGCCCGGTCGAGCAGGCGGCGGGAGATTAGGAGGCGACCGTGATCCAACTCACCGAAGAGATGAAGCGCCTGGTCAACAACGCACGGGAGGACGGATTCCCGAGCATCGTGGCCACGTCCTCTCAGGACGGGACTCCCAACGCGGGCTATATCGGCACGGTACTGGCGGTGGACGACTCGACCTTCGTTTACCGGGACCGCACTCGGCGGCAGCCCCTGGAGCATATCGAGGAGAACTCCAAGGTTATCGTGCTGTTCCGCAACGCCGCCGTGGACGCGGGCTGGAAGTTCCGATGCACGGCCAGCGTGGAGCGGCAAGGGGAGATCTACGACGATATGACTCGTCGCCTGGCCAACTCGGGGCTTATCTCCGACCCGGAGATGGAGGGCGCGGCCATTGTGGTGCTGCGGGTCGACCAGGTGCTGACACTGTTCGGCGAGGTGCTGCAGGAACGCGAGCCGGGGATGCGCTGGTAGGAGCGTCGCGCTAGCTGGCGATCTTGACGCGGTCGAACTGGTCCGGGTTGAGGTTGAAGGTGCGGCCCAAGCGCTCCCACCTGACGACCAGCCAGTGCAGGCCGGCGCCAGTGCGGCGGACGATGGTAACTTCGCCGATATCGCCGACCTGGATCATGTGGCTGGCGCCCTCCACCGGGGCGCCCATGTTGACCCTGACGGGCATCTCGACGAGGCACTCCAGCTTGGTTCCGGGCTCAAACGCTTCGCAACTCATTTCGTCTACACCCTGTTCCGCCTTCCTTGAAACAGGGTACTCCTTCTAAAGCTACTGGCTACGATCTTGAAACAGGGGGCTCCTCCCAAAGCTACTGGCTACGACCTTGAAACAGGGAGCTCCTCCCAAAGCTTCTGTCTACGACCATTAACGGGGACAGAGGGCGCTTCGGTCAGGCCAGGTTGGGGGCAACCTCTTCCATCATCAACCGCAGGCTGTTGGCCTGGTTTTCCAAGGGGATGAGGTTGCCGAAGTTGATCTCGAACATCACTTGGTCAAGGCCGAGTTCTTCGCCCAGCGACTTGAGCTTCTCGGTGACCGCTTCAGGGGTACCGTAGGCCACCTTGTCGCGCACCCAGTCGTCGTAGGTCATCTGGCGGACCCGCTCTGCCTGCGCGCCCCAGTCTCCCAGGGTACCGGCCCGGCCGGCATAGCTGCCCACCCGGTCAGAGAGGCGGCCCATTGAGAACAGGGCGCTATCCATCGGCTCAGTGTGGGCCTTGTGCGCGTCGTGGGACAGGTAGACGGGAATGCGGAGGCCGACCTTGCCCTCGCCCTCATGTCCGGCGGCCTTCCAAGCCTCGCGGTACTCCTGGATGGAGGGCTTCAGCTCAGCGAGAGTGAAGACCCGCGACGGGTTGATCAGGATGTTCAAACCCATTCGGCCGAGGATGGGGAAGCTCTCAGCAGAGGTAACACCCACACGGATGGGTGGATGCGGCTGCTGGTATGGCTTGGGGTTAACCGACATTTCGGGGAGAGTGAAGTGCTCGCCCTCGAAGGAAAAGGTGTCGGTGGTCCAGGCCTTCAGGATGATCTCGATGCTTTCCTCGAACCGGCCCCGGCTCTCCTCGAAGGGGACGCCGAAGCCCTCGTGGACGTTGGGGAAGGTGCCCCGGCCCACGCCGAACTCGACGCGGCCGTCGCTTATCTGGTCGAGAGTGGCGATCTCCTCGGCGACACGGATGGGATTGGCCAAGGGCAGCAGCAGCACGGCGGTGCCGACGCGGATGTTCCGGGTGCGGCCGGCGATGGCGCTGAGGATGGTTACCGGGCTGGCCAAGACCCGGGCGGGGTTGAAGTGATACTCGGCCATCCAGACAGAGGATACGCCCAAGTTCTCGGCCTGGTCCACCAAGGCAAAGGACTCCTTAAAGGCCTCGTTTTCCGTGGTGCCTTCCCGCACGGGGAATTCAAGGAACAGTCCCAGTTCCATAGCAACATCTCCCAAAGACGGCCGGATATTGGGTTGATTGTACATGGTAGGGGACGTCCGTCAAGCGACGGCACAGGCAGGGCAGGGGCTTTTGGCTTTCCCCTCTCCCGCCCGCAGGTAGAGGTTTGCCGATGGTGCTGGCGCCCCTGATTCATGCTCCCCGTTTTCGCTGGGACAAGCCTACGGGGATGGCGGTCGGGTGCTGAAAATTTTGCTATCCCCGCTCATTTCCGAGCATTTCCACTCATTTCCGAGCGTTGAGTGGCGGCCCCGTGGTCCGGCAGGGTCGTGGTTCGACAGGCTCGCGGTTCGACAGGCCCACCGGGAGCGGGGATCAGGCGGTGCCGGGGATATTCCGTTCCAGGTTGTTCAGCCAGGAACCATTGGCGGTCCAGGGTAAGAGGGTGGTGATGATGCCCCTTATTCCGGGACGCCTATCGTCGTCGATGCACCGCTGGAGGTATTTCTCGAAGGCCATATAGGTATGAAGTCGGAAGCCGGCGTCGGCCACCTTGCGGACGCAGGAGTAGGGTTCGGGCTTGGGCTGCTTGTTGGCAATGGCGATGTGCCAGAGCTGGGTGATCTCATTGGCTACGCGGCTGAGCCGGATGATGGCGAGTTCGGGGGCAAATTTGCGCTTGAGGGCCTCGACGGCGTTCCTGATCTGGCGCAACGACATATGGCGCGATGACATGGTTCAGCCTCCTGGTGGTTTCCGAAAATTTGGATAATCCCCTTATTTCCGATCAAAACCGAGCATTTCCGATCATTTTTGCCTTTTGCCCCTGGGAGTTGCGCGAGACTCCGCGTTGGAATCCGGCCTGCGCGGTGGGTTGTATTTCTATGTATTCAGGCTAGAGATGTGTCATGAGGCTTGTAAAGGGGCAAGTGTCAGCAATTTTGGGGACGGGCTTGCTCGGAGGCTTGGGGCTGTGGATTCCGGCCCTGCGCCTGCTTTTGTGGGTGTGACGGGGGTTTGGATTCCCGCTTTCGCGGGAATGACGATTAGGGGGCGGGAGTGACGGATGGGCACTGGATTCCCGCTTCCGCTGGAATGACGATTGGAGGCGATGCGGGATGACGGATGGGCGCTGGTGGTGGTGCGGGTTTGAGACCCGCCTTTACGTTTTGCAGGCGAGTCTGACGGTCTTGGGACCGCGGACTCCGGCCCTGCGCCTGCTTTTGTGGGGGGGACGGGGGGTTGGATTCCCGCTTTCGCGGGAATGACGGAACAGGCGGGAATGACGGAGGGGCGGGAGAGCTACGGTTAGGGGCGGTGGTGACGATTGGGGGCGATATGGGGTCACGCAGATGGGGGTGAGGCGGGGTGGCGGATGGGCGCTGATAGTGACGCGAGTATGAAACCCGCCCCCACATTACCTTTGGGGTTCGACGATTACCTTGAGAGAGTCTGAGGCGCCGGCGGTGAGCTTGAATCCAAGATCGGTCTCCGCGAGGGGCAGGTGGTGGGAGATCATGTCGCCGATCTGGACGCGGCCGGAGGCTATGAGATCGAGGGCGGTGGTCAGGTCGCCGGGCGCGGCGGCGTAGGTGGTGGTAAAAGTGGCCCCATTCCGGAAGAATACATCGTTGATGGACACGGGGATCTCGACGCCGGGCTCGGTGGGGGCGTAGAAAAGCACGGTGCCGTCGCGGTCCACCGACTCGATGGCCTGCAGCAGGGCGGGACGGGCACCGGTGGCTACGATGACGAGGTCGGCAAGGCGTCCGTCGTTGACCTCACGGAGCCGGTCGGGGGTGTACTGGTCGGCGCGGAGAGTCTCGTCGGCACCAAGGCGGCGGGCCGCTTCGAGGCGGAAGTCCGACAGGTCGGTGGAGACTATGCGACCGGCGCCGAGGGCGCGGGCCAAGTTTATGTGGAGCATACCGGCGAGGCCGCTGCCCAGCACCAGGACAGTCTGCCCCGGCTGGATGTTGGCGCGGCGCTGGCCCCGATAGACGCAGGCGAGGGGCTCGGCGACGGATGCTTCGTCGAAGGGGACGCCGTCGGGAATGGGGATGGCCCCGCGGTCGACGTTGATGGCGGGCAGGCGGACGTACTCGCAGAATCCGCCCGGATCGTAGCTGGTGGCGCGCAGGGTGTCGCAGACGGTATGGCTGCCGCTAAGACAGTAGCGGCAGGCGTTGCAGGGCACGTGGTGAGTCACGACGAGGCGGTCGCCCTCGCGAAACTGGCTGACGCCGGAGCCGACCTGGGCGACTGTACCAGCGACCTCGTGGCCCAGCACCGTTGGAGCGCGCTGAATGCGGTACCACTCCATGACGTCGCTGCCGCAGATGCCGCTGGCCTCGATCCTGAGCAGCAACTCGCCGGGGCCTACCTCGGGTATCGGCAACTCCTCGAGACGGACGTCGTTGTTGTTGTAGTACATCGCTGCGCGCATGGTGGCCTGCCTGTTATTTCAATTGGGGAGCCAAGCGGATTCCGCAGAACCAGTGTCCGCGAATCCGTTGGCGGTGCGCTCGTCGAACCACTGTCCTTCGACTAACTCAGGACTAACGAACAATCTCAAAGGGCATTCGGCGAGGCCCGTATGCGGAATAGACAAGGAACCGGGGGTTTGGATTCCCGCTTCCGCAGGAATGACGGAAAACTCGCGGGAATGACGGGAGATTTACGGTCGGCTTTGAGATAGTTGCCAACGGGAATGAATCTAGTCGGGGACGCCGACGAGTTCGCCTGACTCGGCACGGGCGGCGTCGTAGATATCCTGGGCTTCGGCGACGGTGCCGTTGCCGTGGACGATGTGGCGGAGGGCGCGGATCATGGGGACGGGGTGGGGGCTCTGCCAGATGTTGCGGCCGAGGTTGATGCCGATGGCACCGTTCTGCATGCCGTCGCGGACGAACTCCAGCACCTCGCGCTCCGTGTCGGCCCTGGGACCACCGGCCATCACCACCGGCACCGGACAACCCTCCACGACGCGATCGAAGCCGTCGGCGCACCAGTAGGTCTTGACGACCTTGGCGCCCATCTCGGCGCAGATGCGGCAGGCCATGGCGAGGTAGCGGGAGTCGCGCTGGTCCAGCTCGCGGCCCACGGCGGTGACCGCCATGACCGGGATGCCGTATCGCTCGCCCTCGTCGACCAGCTTGCCGAGATTGAGGATGGACTGCTTCTGGTACTCGGAGCCGACGAAGACCGATATGCCGACGGCGGACACATTCAGGCGAACGGCGTCGTCCATGGACGTGGTGATGCCCTCGTCGGCGAGGTCGCCGGAGGTCATGCTGGTGCCGCCGGAGACGCGGAGGATCAGCGGCTTGGTGTCGGCGGGGTCAACGACGGAGCGGACCACGCCGCGGGTGGCAAAGAGCGCGTCGGCATAGGGCATGAGCGGGGCGATGGTCTCGCCGGGGCGCTCGAGATTGCGGGTGGGGCCCTGGAAGTAGCCGTGGTCGACGGGGAGGAACATGCACTTCCCGTCGGATTGAATCAGCTGCGCCAAGCGGTTGGCCATTCCCCAGTCCATGTGAGTCCTCCAGCGCCGTTGGGCGCGGTTTATTGCGAAATTATCGAGGGCCATTATCGCCGTTGAGGGTGCGGGTGGGCAAGGATATCCAGTCGTGCCTGGAATCTCCGTTGCCTAATGAACGAGCACATCCTCTTCGGACCCGGTGTAGGCGCACTCGCCCATCCTGGGTGAGTTCACCACGGGAAGAAACATACCCTCGTGCGAAGGCGACTGCACAGTATGATGCCCGGAACATCCTTCGCAGTAAAAGAACCCGCCATCGCCCCAATAGCACTCAGTACAGAAATTGGCGGCAGGCGAGTCGCATTTGACACACGGGATCGCCGGGGCGTCGTTTCGTGCCAGCGACCGGATGCCCTTGCGGTCTACTGAGACATCACCCTGAGAGACCACCCGCAGATTCAGTTCGGTAGTGGAGCCGAAATCGTACTCGTGGGCAAACTTCATTCCCGGACGGAGAACCTGGACCAGGGAAACTTCCATGTCCCCATCATCAGGGTCGGCGAATTCTTCCATGTCCTCAAGGAAATGGGTTGTGCCGTCGATGACGAAAGAACTCAAATGCCCGCAGCACTCCAGCCAGGTGAGTCGGAGAAAGCTGTCCAGCGCCGCAAGCGGAGCATCGCCTGCGATCTCGAGGTGCAGCCAGTATTCCGGGCGATAGCGGCCCTCCACGGCAAGATGAAAGCCCTGCCTCATTCGCTTGGGGCGGCGGCCCGAGCCGGCCTCAGCGCCCCTGCTGTTTTCCCGGCACGACTGCAAGTGTCGAGCAATTCCGGCTTTGCTAAAAGACCTGTCGCACAAAAAGCATTTCCCGCGGTTTGCTACCGTCGCCATCGTCGCTCTCCCAAGTGACGCGATATTGCAGATATTATGTAAACAAACGGGTTAACAAGGCAACCGTCTTGTAGATTATTGTCGAAGGGAACGCTTCGCCTGCTGGGGCGCTCGGCCCGTTTGACTGTCCCCTCCGATCACTGTGGTTGCGATTTGGCCACAGAACAATCAAAATCCACGAAACGCGCCGCACCATCCTCTTCGATGGTCAAACAATCGGATATGGAGGCGCAAAATGGCGGAGATACTGGGACTTGGCGTGACACACTCGCCGTCGCTGATTGCGCCGGACGAGCTGAAGAACTACTCATTGACGCGGGCTCTCAGGAACGAGCGGATTCCCAGCGATCAGAAAAACCCGGAGAAATCGCCCGAGGCGATTCGCAAGGAATTGGGCGACGACGAGGGGTATTCGTCGGCGCTGTACCAGCGCTAGGGCAAGAGGGCCTGGAAATGGAGTGATTCCGGCGCCTTGGGGTGAGCTTGACAGCGCCTCAATGTGCGCTTCCTTATAAGGAGCGGATGAAGCGGCACGGCAGAGTGGTCGAATGCGACGATCTGAAAAACCGTTTGACATCCCAACCCATACAAGTTCGAGTCCTGTCGCCGCCTCCATCCCACCGCGATTCAAGACCCGCTAGAATGCCCGATGGAAGCAATCGTTCTGAAGCTGCTCTTAGTCTCGGTTGTCTCCCTAGGACTTTTCGTCACTGTCTGGGCTGCCGTGGCAATTAAGTTTCCTTGAGCGCATACGGGATTGTACGGGTCGGTCGGCCTGATGGTTCTGTGGTTGGGTATCTATTTGCCAGCCCTCAGTTGGGCGGTCTGATGGCCGGGGATTGGCGCGCGGATAAATACCCGACGCTGCTGCTGTTGGATTACGCTGGCTATGCATACAAGGCGGCGGTGAGCGAAGGGGGTGGTTGTCGAGTTGCCGCATTGTGCGAAATGTCACTGTGAATTCCTTGAAAGGTTGAACATACACCACAGGATTGACCAGACTCCAATCGCATCGGTGCGTCAGCCCCATGGGTGATTCCGGGGTATAATCGCGGCAACTTCCACCGCCAATCCAGACGACAGGAGGCGCAAAATGGCAGAGATATTGGGACTTGGGGTTACGCATTCGCCGTCACTGATCACGCCGGATGAGGTGAAGAATTATTCACTGACCCGTGCTCTCAGGAACGATCGCATACCCAGCGAGCAGAAGAACCCCGAGAACTGGCCCGAGGCCATGCGAAAGGAGTGGGGCGACGACGAGGGGTATACCTCGGCGCTGTACCAGCGCGAGAAGCTGGTGGCTGGGTTCCGCAAGGTACGGGCTGAGCTGGACGCCTTCAAGCCGGACGTGGTGCTGGTGTGGGGCGACGACCAGTATGAGAATTTCAAGGAAGACATTATCCCCGCCTTCTGCGTGATGGCATACGACGAGTACGAGTGCCGTCCGTTTACGACCAAGGACGGCGGGGCTCGTCCCAATGTGTGGGGGGAGCCGTCCGAGAAGACCTTCCGGTACAAGGGACACCCAGCGGCGCGGCACCTGGCGGGAGCACTGATCGACGACGGGTTCGACGTGGCCTACGCCTATAAGGCACTGCACGAGCCAGGGCTGGGGCACGCGTTCCTGAACACGCTACTTTACCTGGACTACGACCGCGCCGGGTT
Source organism: Dehalococcoidia bacterium (assembly GCA_965215675.1). GTDB lineage: Bacteria > Chloroflexota > Dehalococcoidia > Lucifugimonadales > UBA3495 > VXOI01. The sequence continues at coordinate 3,010,530 of OZ244112.1, forward strand.
CGACTACCCTGTGATTCCCTTTGCCGTCAACTGCTACGGCAGCCGGATTATTCGCAACCGTGGTGGGGCCAGTCCGCAAACGGTGAACGGCGTGGAGGTCCCGCTGGACCCGCCCGGTCCCTCGCCCAAGCGCTGCATGGAGCTGGGAGCGGCGGCCGCGCGGGCCATGCTGGCCAGCCCGTGGCGGGTGGCGCTGATCGCGTCGTCGAGCTGGTCGCACGCGTTCCTGACGGAGAAGAACTGGTGGATGTACTGCGACGTCGAGTCTGACCGGCAACGGTTCGAGGAGTTCAAGGCCGGCGATTTCGAGGCGTGGCGGGGGCTTACCACGGCACAGGTGGAGGACGCGGGACAGCAGGAGATGCTGAACTGGATGTGCCTGGCTGGCGCGCTGGCCGAGCTGAAGCGGACGCCAGAGATCGTGGAGTTCCAGCAGACGTATGTGCATAACTCCAGCAAGTGCCTGGCGGTGGCGAGGCCGTAGGGGGTAAGGTTGGTGGATAGCTAATCGCGGAGACGAAATTCAGACCAACGACACGGGGTGGTCCCTCTTCGAATGGAGGGACCACCCCGTTGATTTTCCCCAGATCCCGGTTGGTGTGGTTGTCTCTTGTTCCCCTTTAGTTGACTGGGATGGATGTGACTGTGCCGTCGGGGTTGATTCTCATGCCCACTATGGGGCCGACTTTTTCGTTGAATATCCTGACTTCCTCAGTGTCCGCGCCGCCTACGCGTCCGACCCAGTTGGGCAGGGAGGAATTGATGGCGGTGTTCCGAATGGCCTCACGCATTTCCGGAGTGAATTCGCTGTAGATCATCCCTTCGGCCACGTTATTATCGACACCTTCCTGGTCCCAGGATTCAACAACGCGAAGATTTTCAGCCTCGGTTATGGCGCCTTCTTCTTTCAAGATGACCTGCAGGTGCGGTGGCAGGGAATTCCAGGTATCCGAATTCATGACTACGGCATTGTGGGGATGGGCGTAGAGTGGCCCCACAATGTACTTGGTGACCTCATACCACCTCTGCCCGTACCCTGGCCCGCTGCCGGTGACGCCCGCGTCGAGGATGCCCCGCTCCAGTGAGGGGTACACGTCGGCGAAGGTCACGAATTGAGCCTCAGCGCCGAGGCCATTGATCAAGTCGGCCAAGGGAACGCTGTGAGCGCGGGTCTTGAGTCCCTCGAAGTCGCTAAGTGTTTCGAGGGGCCTCTTGCTGTAGAAGAACTGGTCGGGGTAGTAGTCGTAAAAGATGACCTCGCCACCAAAGCGGTCCCTGATGATCCTGACCTCGTCGTCCCGGACCGCTGCGAAAATCTTGTTCTGAGTAGGCGTATCCGGGAATAGTCCGTAGAGTTCCGCTATTTCAATGAAGGGCCAGGTCCCGCCAACAAAGTTGCCAGGTAGTTCGGTGAACTCCACGGTGCCGTCCTCAAGAAGGTCCAGCATATCGGTCCCGCTGATTCCCAGTTCGGGCAACGACGTGATGTCGAGCTTCAGTTGGCCGTTGCTGCGTTCCTCGACCCGTGCGACGTACTCAGTGAACAAATCACAGGTCTGCAGGCTTCGGTTGATGCAGACGAACTGCATTGTGAAAACCTGGTCAGAGGCTCCGGTTGCTTGATCGGTTGTCTCCGTGGCCTGTTCGGTGGGTACACTTGGTTGTTCGGTGGGCTCGATGGCCTGTTGGGTGGGCTCGATGGCCTCCTCGGTGGGTTCACTGGCCTGTTGGGTGGGTTCGCTTGGCTGTTCTGCGGTTGCCTGAGGTTGCGATGTAGCTGTGGGAGATGAGCCGCAGGCAACCAAAAGCAACATCAGGATCGCAGGTACGATGGCGAGGTACAAAGTCCGCATAGAAAGTCTCCTAGCGTTGATTACGAAACACAATCCACCTATCGCCGCTGGCTCCCCTCCAAGTAACGGACAGTAATTCTCACATCAGGTTCCGGTCAGGGAAATCGCGCCGGTTGAAAGAGGCGCGGGGACAACCTACCGCTCCGACACAGCCGTGACGAGGTTGGGCAATCAATTTCCAGCCTGACGACATATTCCAGATATAGATGACTTATAGCACATAATATACCCATTGTCTCTTCTACAGTATATGTTTATATTCGTACACATTGCTGATGCAGAAAACGATTTCGGACCGCTGATTCATTTCGTGATACGTCGCGATAACAGTAAGGGTGGCGAATGGGCGACAGGGTTCAGATCGCACGCGGCGAGCAATTACATCGGGTGTGAAACAGTTCGAGGATCCGCAATTGCTGTCGGGGCGCGGGCAGTAGCGGCTTACGGTTCCTCAGTGAGCAAGACTGCGAGGGCGAAGTTCCGCAACGGGACCCCGCAGCTTTGTTCTGTCTGCGACTTCACCTGACCTAAAACCAACGGCGTCGGGGCTGCTCCAGATACGTTTTCCGTGCTGCGGCGGAATGCAATCGTGTATACTTGGGCTTGCCTGCAATCGCAGCGGGGAGGGTGTCTCAATGGCCGTAAATACGAGCCGTACCCTTGGCAGTATCGTTGACCTTGACGGGGGGCAGATCAGCCGCGAAATCTTCGTCAACGGGGACATCTACGCGCAGGAGCAGGAGCAGGTCTTTTCCAAGGCCTGGTTGTTCGTGGGGCACGAGACACAGATACCCAAGCCCGGCGATTACTTTGTTTCCAGCATGGGGGAAGAGTCGGTCATTCTGTGCCGCGACCGGGAGGGCGAGATTCACGTCTTCCTGAATTCCTGCACCCACCGGGGCATGAAGGTCTGCCGGTATGACGAGGGCAACACCCCAGTGTTCAGTTGCCCCTACCACGGCTGGAGCTTTGCGACCGACGGCAAGCTCGTGGGTGTTCCTTACTTCAAAGACGCCTACAAGGGCGGGCTGGACAGGTCGCAGTGGGGCCTCATCGAAGTGCCGCAGATGTACAACTACAAGGGCGGCATCTGGGCGTCGTGGGACAAGAACGGCCCCTCGTTCCAAGAATACGTGGGCGACTTCACAATGTACCTAGACCTGCTGCTGGACGGCCGGGACGGCAGCGAGGGCGGTTCGGAGATACTGGGAGGCGTCCAGAAATGGACCATGCCGAACAACTGGAAATTCGCGGCCGAGAACTTCGCGGGTGACGGCTACCACAACATCAGCCACCGCTCTGTGGACATGGTGGGCATAGGCCCCAGCGGGCTAGGACGACGCGACGACGCAGAGTACAAGGCGGCTCGCCGCATCAACGTGACATTCCCTCAGCGGGGTCATGCCGCGGTGGTGGAACTGTTCCCACCCGAAACGCCGCAGGTCGCCACCTACCAGAACAGAGAAGACGTCGGCGAATACTTCCGAATGATGGAGTTTGAGCGACGTCGCCGGCTGGATGGAAAGGCAAACCTTCTGGGCGTCGTGGGAACCCTGTTCCCCAACATGTCATACCTGGCACGCCAGCCACGATCAATCGCCGTGTGGCACCCGCGGGGGCCGAACCTGACGGAGGCCTGGCGCTGGTTCCTGGTGGACAAGGACACGCCGGAGGAAGTGAAGGACGTGCTGCGGCACTACTACATCCGCTACTCCGGGCCGGGCGGAATGACCGAGCAGGACGACATGGAGAACTGGAACTACGCCCACAAGGCAAGCCGGGGAGTCATCGCGCGGCGCAAGCCCTACAATTACCAGATGGGTATCGGTCACCTGGCCAACGACGTGGAGTTGCCCGGCGTTCTGACCGAGGGCATCTGCGAGGAAAACGCCCGCGGTTTCTACTCGGGATGGGTCAAGATGATGGATGCGCCCTCCAACGGGCACTAGCGGACCAATGGGATTGACACGGTCCAATTATCAGCAAGTCGCATGACAAACGACAGGGTTTGTCTCTAATATCAGGCCAAGAGGAACCAAATCCAACAATTCCTAATCCCAACAAATTTAGGAGAGGAATCATGGCCAGTGTTACCCAATTGGGATACATCGGTATCAGCGCAAGCAACCTCGAGGAATGGGAGCATTTCGGCACCGAGGTCCTGGGGCTGCAGTCGAACGGCGTTGACTCCAACGGCGTCCTGACGATGCGGATGGACGAGTACACACACCGCTTCATCGTCAGCCCGACGGGGAAGGACGACGTTGACTTCGTGGGCTTCCAGGTCACTGATCAGGCGGGGCTGGCCGCGATGGCGGAGCAGCTTCGGGAGGCTGGCATCGAGGTGTCGATCGGCACTCCAGAAGAGGCAAAGGAACGGAGGGTCGAGGGGCTGATCAAGTTCGAAGACCCCGACGGGACACCGACCGAGGTCTACTACGGCCCGCCGGTCAGCTTCGACAACCCGTTCAATTCGCCCCGCCCCGTCAGCGGCTTCGTCACCGGTGAGCAGGGCCTGGGCCATGTGGTCTACCACGTCGAAGATCTGGACAGGGCGGTGGCGTTCTACCGGGACGTGCTGGGGATGAGGATCAGCGACTACATTCGCAACCTGGTTTTCTTCCACTGCAACCCGCGTCACCACACCCTGGCGATCATCGAAGCCAAGGGGCGGAACACCAAGAAGCTCAACCACTTCATGGTGCAGACGCAGGGAATGAACGATGTGGGTCAGACCTACGACATGGTGCTGGACTCCGACATCAACGTAACCCGCGGACTGGGTCGTCATACCAACGACCATATGACCTCCTTCTACATGAAAACTCCGTCGGGCTTCGACGTGGAGTACGGCTGGGGCGCGCGGACTGTGGACGACGCGACTTGGCAGGTGGTACGCCACGAAAAGGGCAGCATCTGGGGCCACCGGCCTGTGCCGCAGCCTGCGGCGACCAGCTAGGGGCAGACAGGGCAGTTTCCAAATGGCTGACCTGCCACCGTTGCCGGACCCAGGGTTTCAAAGCCCAGATGACCGCCGCACGATTGGACGGCGGTTTATCCTTCAGGCTCGCGACTACCTGGAAAAGGGCGACCGCCTGCAGGCCGGAGAGAAGGCCTGGGGGGCGATCGCCCATAACCTGAAGGCGATAGGCGAAGAGCGGGGTTGGAAACACGGTAGTCATCAGCAAATCGAGAACATAGGCCGGCAAATCGTCGTCGAGTTCGAAAACCCCGAACTCGGAAACGCAATTGCAGAAGCCTTCCAAAACGGTCACAGGAACTTCTATGAAAACCACCGCACCATTGAGGAGATGAGAATTACGATTGAGGCGGCGGAGGAAGCCTTGCCACTGCTGGAGGCTCTTCAGCGAGCCAGTCCTCATTCGTTCACGATCACTTCCAACACCCAGGTCAGGCGGTTGAGAGCGCTTACGGATAACGAGGAATTACAGATCGGTGAAACGTCCCCGGTGGGGTTCTCACTGAAACACTCGTCTGATGGCTACGACAGCACTTCGGAGACTTAGATGGACGTTGGATACATTGGCACTGGGACAATGGGCAATCCGATGGCGCGCTGCCTGCTGGACGCGGGGCACAACGTCATGGTCTATGACGTGCGCCGGGAGGCAACCACCAACCTGTGCGAGCTTGGCGCTCACTGGGCCGACAGTCCTCGGGCAGTGGCAGAGGCGGCGCCGGTGGTATTCACTTCGCTGCCTGGGCCAACGGAGGCGGAGCGCGTGGTGCTGGATCCGGACACCGGCATCCTGGCCGGGCTGCCGCGGGGAGGAGCCTGGATCGACACGACCACCAACGCGCCGTCGCTGATACGTCGGCTGGCCGAGGAGTGCCAACGGCGTGGCATCGAAATGCTGGATTCACCGGTGAGCGGCCGGCCACCCGCGATGACCATGATGGTCGGGGGAGACCCGGCGGTCTTTGAGAAGCACCGTCCGGTGCTGGAGTGCATGGGCCGGGATGTCTTCTACGTCGGGGAGACGGCCTCGGGTTGCATCGCCAAGCTGGTCACGCAATACCTTGGGTACTGTGCCTTTATTGCGGGCGTCGAGGGCATGTTGATCGGCGCAAAGGCGGGGATCGACCTGGAAATCCTGGCTAAGATTATTCCGGTCAGCGCGGGATACAGCGGTGTGTTGAACCGGTCGACCGAGGCCATCCTTGACCGGAGCTTCTATTCGAACGGCACGCTGGACATCGTGGCCAAGGACATACACCTGGCGTGTGAACTGGCCCGGGAGTCGCAGGCTCCTGCGTCCATCGGGGCCATAGCCGACGATATGTTCCAGAGAGCCCAGGCGCAGGGGATGGGGAAAGACGGATACCCCGCTGTGGCACGGATCCTGGAACAGCTTGCAGGGGCGGAATTAAAGCCAAACGGCTAATCGCTGGACTTAACCGCAGACCTGACAGGGGGAGAAGACGATGCAGAACGGACACACGAACGGCACCGGTTCGCTGGCCGGGCTGGTGGACATGGCCGCCGGAACGGTGAGCCGCGAGATATTCGTCAACGAGGAAATCTACGCCCAGGAGCAGGAACTCCTGTTTGCCAGGGCCTGGCTCTTTGTTGGCCACGTGTCCCAGATTCCCAAGCCCGGCGACTTCTTTGTCTCCTGCATGGGCGAGGAATCGGTCATCCTCTGCCGCGACCGGGAGGGCGGGGTCCACGTCTTCCTCAACTCCTGCACCCACCGGGGTATGAAGGTCTGCCGCTACGACGAGGGCAACACGCCCGTCTTCAGTTGCCCCTACCACGGCTGGAGCTTCGCCACCGACGGCAAGCTGGTGGGCGTGCCATACTTCAAGGACGCCTACAAGGGTGAACTGGACAAGTCTGAGTGGGGCCTGATCGAGGTCCCGCAGCTCTGCATCTACAAGGGCACTGTGTGGGCCACCTGGGACAAGGACGCCCCCTCATTCGAGGAGTACCTGGGCGGGTACAAGACTTACCTGGACTTCCTGCTGGACACTTGGGACGGAGCCGGCGGCGAGACCGAGGTCTTCGGCGGCATCGAAAAGTGGGTGATCCCGTGCAACTGGAAGTTCCCCTCGGAGAACTTCATCGGGGACCGCTATCACAACATCAGCCATCGTTCAGTGGACCTGGTGGGCGCAGGGCCCAGCGGGAGCGGACGGCGCGACACACAGGAGCGGGTCGGGGCTACGGCGCTGGACTTCTCGTTCCCTGAGCGCGGACACGGAACCATCAGCTTCCTGCGGCCCGACGACTCGCCCATCGCCGGGTACCAGCACTCCCAGATAGTCTCCGACTACTTCGCACATTGCGAGAACGAGCGCCGCAAGAACTACGGCCAGTGGGCGCGATTCATACCCGGGCCCGGCACCGTATTCCCGAACTTCTCGTACCTGCCACGCCAGCCTCGCACCATCGCCGCCTGGCACCCGCGCACCCCGGAGAGCCACGAGGCCTGGCGCTGGTTCCTGGTGGACAAGAATGCGCCCGCAGAGGTCAAGGAATTCCTGCGCAAGTACTACATCAGCTACTCCGGCCCTGCCGGACTGACCGAGCAGGATGACATGGAGAACTGGAACTATGCGCACAACGCCAGCCGGGGGGTGATCGCTCGGCGGCATCCGTACAACTACCAGATGGGAATGGGGCACGAGGCTCCTCCGTTCGATGCCGACGGGCTGGAACTGCCGGGGAAGATTCGCAACGTGACTGTCGCCAAGGCGGCCGAGCAGAACCAGCGCGGGTTCTATTCACGGTGGGCCGAGTTCCTGACCGCTCCGAGTTGGGACGAGCTGGCGACGTGGCGCAACGGCCACGCCAACGGCGCCTCCTTCGACAAGCTCAGGATGAGCGACAGCGGCGCATCCATCGCTGCGGGGAACTGACAATGACGACCGTCGGGGCGAACGTGGCCCGGATGCTGCTGAAGAACGAGGTGGAGGAGTTCCTGTACCACGAGGCGGAGTTGCTGGATGACCGGCGATTCGCCGAGTGGCTGGAGTTGCTCAGCGACGACATCCGGTACTGGATGCCGATGCGGCGCAACGTCAAGTTCGGCGAGTTGGACCGGGAGTTCACCCGCGAGGGCCACGACATCAACTGGTTCGACGAGGGAAAGTCCACCTTGGAGCGGCGCGTCAGCCAGATCCTTACAGGGGTGCACTGGGCGGAGGAGCCACTGTCGCGCATCTGCCATATGGTGTCGAATGTGCAACTGCTGAACGCCACTCCGTCGGCGGAGGATGCGGCCGAGGTGGAGATCAAGTGCCGCTTCCTGATCTACCGGAACCGAGTGGAGACGGAGACGGATTTCCTGATCGGCAAGCGGGAGGACGTTCTGCGCCGGGAGGATGGCGAGTGGAAGATAGCGCAGCGCAAGGTGATTCTGGACCAGAACGTGCTGCTGGCCAAGAACCTGACTTTTTTCTTCTAGGGCGTTCCCCTGCTCAGCAAGCGGAGGGAATGCATGAATTTGCTGTATCCCAGCTTCCACAGAGGAAATGGCGGAAGCTGCGGCACTGATGACAGACTTACGGAGATGGGCCCATGGCCGATGTTATTAACCTGATTACCATTGCGGAAGGCGCCACGATTTCGACCCTCAACGGCTCCACTGCCGAGGTGGTCACCAACCCAAAGGACGGCGTGTGGGTCTTCGCCAAGTACCTGACCTCGCCGGACGACCCCGATCTGGTGGGGACGGAGGATATGATCTTCGCCCAGGACATCGCCGAAGTACTGACCGGGGAGTAACGCCTGCCATGACCATGCCCACGCTTGAAGAACTCAGGGAAGCCTTCCTGGCCGGCTTCGATTCGATCGACGAAGGTGAGGGGTTCTACCCGGGGTTCCACGCCTTCCTTAAATACCACGGATACACCCTGCGCGAAGATATGCCCTGCACGTGCATTGACCACGGCGCCCACGGCCATCAGCCCGAATGCCGCTGGGTGAAAGACCGGGTTTAAAGGGCCGGGTTCAAAAGAAAGCGGGAGATCTGCGATGACGAAACGGTTGGACGGCGGCGACGCCATCCTCGAGGCACTCCGGAACCTTGACGTAGATTACATCATCTCGTCGCCGGGCTCGGAGTGGCCGTCAGTCTGGGAGGCCCTCGCTCGTCAGAAGGTGAATGAGCAACCGGGCCCAGCGTACATCAACTGCTGGCACGAGACGCTGGCGGTGGCAATGGCGTCCGGTTATACCCGGATGACGGGTCGGATGCAGGCGGTACTGCTGCACGCTGGAGTGGGGGTGCTGCAGGGGTCCATGGGCATCCACGGAGCCTACCAGAGCGAGGTGCCGATGCTGGTGTGCTCGGGCGAGTCGACCACCTATGGCGAGGTGGCGGAGATGGACCCTGGCCCTCAGTGGCTGCGCAATCTCAGCATCGTGGGCGGTCCGAACCGGTTGGTGGAGCCGTTCACCAAGTGGAGCAGCCGGATCACCAGCGGGGCGACCCTGTATGAGATTGTGGCCCGCGCGGGTGAGCTGGCGCAGCGAACACCCAAGGGGCCGGCGTTCCTGAACGTACCCATCGAGACGATGCTGGAGGAATGGACGCCAAAGCAGCCGCTGAAGCATCGTCCCGCCGCGCCTGTCAGCCATCCGGATCCGTCAGAGGTGGCTCGAGTAGCGGACCTGGTCTGCCGCGCCGCCAACCCGGTCATTGTGGCCGACTCTGCTGGCCGCACCGCTGCCGGATTCAATGCCCTGATCTCGCTGGCTGAATCGCGGGGCATTCCGGTATTCGAGGGCGAGGGCCCGGCGTACAACAACTTCCCTAAGAGCCACCCTCTGCACCACGGGTACGACCTGCGGCGGGAGATGGAACGCTTCGACCTGTTCTTGGTGATCGGCAACCGGGCGCCGTGGTACCCGCCCAGCGCCGGGCCGGCGGCAACCGTGGTGATCATCGACGAGTACCCTGTCAAGGAGTACATGGTCCACCAGGACCTGCAGGCCGATCTGTACCTGGAGGGTTCGCTGCCGGTGACCCTGGCCGCGCTTGACGCCGCGGTGCGAGAGCGGAGCGACGAACCGCCCGCCCTGCCGCCGCACCCCAACCCCGTGTGGGAGCGCTACAGTGCGCTGGATGCCGCCGCGTCCTCTGCATCGCCCATCGACCCCGGTTTCCTGTGCAACACCATCAGCGAGACGCTGCCGTCGAACACGGTCTTCGTAGACGAGACGATCCTGCACCGGGCCCAGATCCTGCGGCGCATTGCGTGGGACAACCCGCTGTCGTACCTGCGTCCCGCCGGCGGGCTGGGGCAGGGGCTGGGAATCGCGCTGGGCGCGAAACTGGCAGCGCCAGAGCGGCCGGTGACAGCGCTGATCGGCGACGGCTCGTTCCTCTACAACCCCATCACCCAGAGCCTGGGCGTGGCGCGGGAGAGCAACCTGCCCATCCTGATCGTGGTGTTCAACAACGCTAGCTACGCCGCGATGAAGAGCCTGCACCACTCCTTCTACCCGGAGGGCACCGCAGTGCAATCTGGCATCTACTACGGCGTGGACATTCCGGGCCCCGACTACTCCGATCTGGCCAGGCCCTTCGGAGGTCACGGCGAGCGGGTGGAGGACCCGGCGCGGCTCAAGGGCGCGCTGCTGGAGGCGCAGGCGGTTGTGGACTCGGGACGAGTCGCCATCGTGGACGTGGCACTGTCGGCCTGACCGCATTTTTTAAGACCCTTCCCCAAGGGAACTCGGCCGTTCTTCGAAAAGCTCAGGAGGGCCGGGTTTTTGCGTGTCAGTCGAGCACTAGCTGAAGCGGTCAGCGCGGAAGGGCTCCAAAGGTTCGGCTGCGCTGTCGAGCAGCCAGTTGGCGACCAGTTCCGCGGTGCCGGGGCTGAGCATGATGCCAACGGCGTCGTGACCGGTGGCGATGGTGAGACCGTCAACCCCGGGGACAGGACCGATGATGGGGCGTCCGTCGAGCGTAGCGGGGCGGACGCCGGCGCGGGCAGACACGAAGGCAGCATCGGCGAGCGACGGGAAGGATCTGAGGCCCCCGCTGATGAGGGTAGCGACGCCCTCTGCAGTGACCGTCTCGTCGGTGCGACCCTCCTCCCGCGTGGACGCCACCAGGATGTTGCCGTCGAGGCGGGGCACCACGTAGACGCTGGAGTTCCGGATGGGCGTTTGGGGCATGAACCCGGGACGCCGCAACAGGATCCGCTGTCCCTTGACGCCGCGCACGGGCAGGTCCAGCGGGCCCCCTGGCGCTGCCCAGCGACCGCCGATACCGCTGCCGGGACCCGCCGCCAGGACCACTTGGCCCGTGGCGATGCTGCCGGCGGTGGTCTCGATTCCCGTGATCCGGATTCCGTCGTGGTTCAGACCGGTTACCTCGGTTCGTTCGTAGAGCCTGGCGCCCAACCGGCCCGCTGCGTGGACCAGGGAGTCGCAGAATCGCTGGCCGCGAACGCATCCCTCGTGCGGAGAAAAGAGGGCGGCTAGGACCTCGGGACTGGCCTCGGGTTCGCGCCGCAGGATGTCTTCCCGCTCCAGCCATTCCACCCCGAAGTCGAGTTGGGACTGCCAGCGGTGATAACTGCGCAGTTCCGCAACCTCGTCTTCTCTGAATGCCACCTTCATCACGCCGTTCTGCTGAAACTCCGGGTTGACGCCGGCCTCGGTCAGCTCGGCGGCCCACTGGGGGAACAGTTCAAGGCTGCGCAGGCCGAGTCGTAACATGGCCGTGTCGTCGGGGTCGAGGTGCCACAACGGGCCGACCACGCCGGCGGTGGCACCGGAGGCCCCTCCGCCGAATACGCCCTTTTCCACCAGCGCGCACGACACGTTGCGCCTGGCGAGCCGCCACGCAATGGCGCATCCCATAACGCCGCCACCTATGATTGCTACGTCGACCGATTCCGGCATGGGGAGCGCCTCCAACAAAGATCGCGCGAGTGTAGGTTCAGTTCAAGGAGACTGTCAATGAGGGATACTTGGCGTCCGATAGCGTTCCACCTCAGGTGATTTGCGGGCTTGTGAGCGGTCGTAGCCGTGAGGCATGTCCCGGTGGGGCATTTCCCTCACAGAACAAGGGATCGAGGCCCGAAATGCCGTATGCCCCAGTTTCCGTTGCAACATCCCCGTCTCGCCCTTTGACTCTCTCGTCTGACAACTGACAGTAGCCCCTTGCCAAGCCTCATGACGCCTCTCTGCCATTGAATCCGGCGGACCCAGAGGTCAGCGATTCCAGCACCGCGGCCAACACATAGATTGCATCAATGCCAGGCGGCCCCGACCTCAGCCCCGACACACTTCACCCCGGCGCAGAGCCTGTCCTCAAACAGCCACGGGGATAGGCGAGGCCAACGCCTGGGAAAGTGGCAAAGAGCACAGATATGCACAAAATTGCACACATCTCACCTCCTCATTTGGCCTCAACCCGAATTGCGGCACCCCCGCAGGGAAGTGGAAATCATGGGTCCCGCCCCTATGTCGGTCAAAGCCAGGACCACTTCCATCGATGGTAGTGCCAGCAGCAGGGACCGGGCTGTCTTGGGGAGTGCCTAGATTGTCAGCGTACCGTCCTTCTGCTAGGCTTTCGCGAAAAGCGGGGACGGAATGAGGCAGGGTAGAACAACCAGAGTAGACCTGTTTGCGACGTGCATCGTGGACCAGCTATTTCCGGATGTGGGGGTTAGCGTGGTGCGGGTGCTGCGGCGCCTTGGGGTAGAGGTGGGATATCCCGAGGGACAGACGTGCTGCGGGCAGGCGCTGTACAACTCGGGGTACCGTCGGGAAGCGCGTGAGATGGCGGTGCGGACGCTGGGAGAATTCGGGGACAGCGAGTACGTGGTGGTGCCGTCAGGGTCGTGCGCCGCAATGATGCGGGTGTTCTACCTCGACCTCTTCGAGGACGAACCGGAGATGCTGCGGCGGGCGGTGGCGATGTCGCACCGGGTGTACGAGTTCTCCGAGTTCTTGGTCAAAGTGCTCGGCGCGAACGACACAGCGGAGAGCGAGTCCGGGATCAGCGGCGGGTTCAAGGGGCAGGGAAGCGCGGCATTTCATCACGGGTGCCACCTGCTGCGGGAGATGGAAGTGCGGGACGAGCCGCGGGCGCTGCTGGGAGCGGTGGAGGGGCTGGAGGTGAGGGAGCTGCGGGACGCGGAAACGTGCTGCGGGTTCGGCGGGAGCTTCTCGGTCAAGCTGCCGCACATCTCAGAGGGGATGCTGGCGGACAAGGTGGCGAGCGTGCGGGAGTCGGGGGCGGACACGCTGGTATCGTGCGATATGAGCTGCCTGATGCACATTGGCGGGGCGCTGCGTCGCGAGGACCCTGACATCAAGATTCGCCACATCGCGCAGGTGCTGGACGAGGGCAGCCGGGGGTAACCGGGGCCCTCGATTCCTACTTTGGCGGGAATACGGGTTTAGGGTAATGCGAGAATGACGATATGCCGGAAATAAAGACGAGCCAGTTCGTGACGGCGTCGGCGTCGGCAATGCTGGACCCGAAGCTGCGGCGGGCGTTGGACCGCGTGGGGTCTGGGTTCGACGTGGCGCGCCGCAACGCCATCGAGGAGGTCTCGTCGGAGGCGTGGGAGGAATGGCGGGAAGAGGCCCGGCAGATCAAGATCCACACCCTCGACCACCTCGACTATTACCTGGAACTGCTGTACGACAACGTAACCGCCGCCGGAGGGCAGGTCCACTTCGCTGCCGACGCCGCCGAGGCCAACGCCATCGTGGGCCACCTGGCCCAGAGCCGGGGCGTCAAGGTGGCCACCAAGAGCAAGAGCATGGTGTCGGAGGAGCTGGAGCTGAACCCGGTGCTGGAGTCGCTGGGGATCGACGTCTACGAGACCGACCTGGGCGAGTACATCATCCAGCTCGCGGAGGAGACGCCGTCGCACCTGGTTGCTCCGGCTCTGCACAAATCGAAAGAGGACGTGGCCGAGCTGTTCGCCGACAAGCTGGGCTTGCCGTACAACGAGGACATCGAGGTGATGGCCGCCGCGGCGCGGGTGGCATTGCGCGACAAGTTCATGCAGGCCGACCTTGGCATCAGCGGGGCCAACTTCGTGGTCGCCGAGACCGGGACGCTGGTGATCGTCACCAACGAGGGCAACGGGCGGCTCTGCACTTCGGCGCCGAGGATGCACATCGGCATCACGGGGATGGAAAAAGTGATCCCGTCGATGCAGGACCTGGCGGTCTTCCTGCGGCTGCTGCCCCGCTCCGCCACCGGGCAGCGCATTTCCAGCTACGTCAGCATGATCACCGGCCCGCGCCGGGAGGACGACGAGGACGGGCCGGAGGAGTTCCACCTCGTCCTGGTGGACAACGGCCGCTCCAGGATGCTGCGAGACCCCAAGCTGCGTGAAGCGCTGTACTGCATCCGCTGCGGGGCATGCCTGAACATCTGCCCGGTGTACCAGCGGGTCGGCGGGCACGCCTACGGCTGGGTGTATCCCGGCCCCATCGGGGCGATAGTGTCGCCGATGCTGACCGGGCTCAAGGAATCGAAAATGCTGCCCCAGGCCTCCAGCCTGTGTGGCGCGTGCCGAGAGGCCTGTCCTGTCAAGATCAACATCCCGCGCATGCTGCTGGAGCTGCGCCACAGGACAGCGGAGAGCGAGGACCCGGCGGAGCGGGCATCATCCGGATCGGAGCGGTTCCTGGCGAGGATGTATTCCCGGCTGATGAGAAGTCCGGGGCGAATGGGATTCGCGGCGAGCATGGGGCGAATCGCGCAGAAGCTCGTGCCGGGGATGCCGAGGCGCGACGGCTGGATCAGGCGGGCGCCGCTTCCCCTGCTGTCCCGCTGGACCAGGGCACGGGACCTGCCGGAGCTGCCGCCCAAGTCCTTCCGGGACATCTGGCGGGATGAGCTTGGCGGCGAGGGCCGCAACGGCGGAAGCCATGGCGACCGTTAACTCCGGGGGAATGCCGGGGCGCCCCAAGGCCGAGTTCCTGCGCTCGGTAAGGGATGCGCTGGGTAGAGTCGAGGGGCCGCCGGAGCACCCGTATCACCGGCTGGAAGAGGAGCTTGATACCCTCGAGGAACGGGCCACCGAACTGGAAACGCGGCTGCGGGAAAACCGCCCGCAACTGCTGGACCGATTCGTCGAAATGGCGGCCAAGGGCGGCTGGAATGTACACCGCGTTTCTGGGGCGGAGGCGGCCGTCGGGCAGGTCGATTCCATCATCGGAGAATTGGGCGCAACCCGCATAGTCCGCTCCGGGCAGCCGGTGTTCGACGATCTGCCGGTGGACACCGCGCTGGATTGGCGGGGCATCGAATTGGTTCCGGTCGTCAGGGACAGCTTGACCACCCGGGAGGAGTTGCGGGAAAAGATGCGCCATGCCGACGTCGGCCTTACCGGGACCGACTACGCCCTTGCTGAAACCGGGTCGCTGGTCATTATGCCCCGGCAGGGACTATCGCGGCTGGTCTCGCTGGTGCCGCCGGTGCACGTGGCCCTGGTCCGACCTGAGGAGGTGCTGGAGAGCCTGCATGACCTCTTCCTCCTGCGCCGCCTGGAGTACAAGCGCCGCGGGGGCGAGATGGGCAGCTACCTGAACTTCATCACCGGGCCCAGCCGCACCGCCGACATCGAGATGACCATTGTGCAGGGCGTACACGGGCCTCGCGCAGTGCATATGATATTGGTCGAATAGTCGACCCTGGTCTACTGGCCACCGAAAATCGCTGAGGGGTTCTGAAAATGCCAATGCGCGTGGGCTTTGCCCAATTCCGCAAGCAGATGCTTGAGCGGGAACTGGAGAGCATCCAGGAGGTCCTGCCCATGCTCGGGGTGGAAAAGGTCATCCTGACTGGCGAGGTCGCGGCGGGCGAGTACACGCCGGAGAGCCGAATAGAGCTCATCGTGGTGCACGATACCGATCGGCCCTTCGGCAGGCGCTCAGACTTCTTTTCATACCACCTTGGAAGTTCGGTGGAAATTGACACCCAGGTCTACACCCCCGAGGAATTCGAGAATCTGAAGGATGTTTTGCCGGCGTTGCGGCGTGCTTGTGCCGAAGGAAGGGAGATTTTTAATGCCTGATTACCTGTCTGAGGGCGCACGCTGGTTGCGGCAAGCCGAGAAGGATCTGGAGGATGCCAGGTTTCTGCGGGACAACGGGCGGCACAATCTGGCCTGTTTCCAGGGGCAGCAGGCGGCCGAGAAAGCGGTCAAGGCCTACCTGTACCACAAGCGGGTGGAGGACGTCTGGGGACACTCGCTGCTGGACCTTTGCGAGGATGCCAAGCTCTTCGACATGATGTTCGACACGGTTAAAAGCGAGGCGAGGCAGCTCGACAAGTACCACTACATCACGCGGTACCCTGAGTTCCTGCCAAGCGGTGCCAGCTTCGAGGCCTTCGACGAGGTGGACGCTGATCGCTCCATCGATCTCTCGAACCTGGTGCTGGAATTCGTTAAAGAGCGAATGGCCTGAGGACAACGGTTTCAGGTTAACGCGCCGCCAGTGCCCCGCCAGTGACCTTGGTTCCCAGCAGAGCCGGCGAGAACATCATTCAGTGGTTGACTCTATGACCCGGCTTCACAGTTCGGGCTGGACAGTTGACAGCGGCCTGCAGGTCCAACAGTGCGCCGGGTTCAGGGCATCCGTTTTCCTGTCAGTATGAGCCGGAGGGTGTGCTCGGCGGCCGCCTCCAGCAGTTCGGCGGTCCGGGACAGGGAAACGTCGAAGGTCATCGGGCGGTCAGCGATGCTGACGACGGCCGCCAGACCGTGGTCGTACAGTTCTTCGTACCCAGCACCCAGGCCGCCAGCCAGCAATACCGTCGGAACGTCGTGGGCCCGAGCGTGGCGGGCGACTCCCACGGGGGCCTTGTTAAAGATGGTCGAATGGTCGGCGCGGCCTTCACCGGTAATCACCAGGTCGGCGCCATCCAGCAGTGAGTCAAAATCGATGACCTCGCAGACCATGTCGATTCCTGATTGCAGCGTGGCGCCGGTGAAGGCCATGAGGCCCGCCCCCAAGCCTCCCGCCGCCCCCGCGCCCGGTTGCTCCGCCACGGCACGCCCGAGATCGCGGGAGACGACGCGGGCGTAGTTGGCCAACGCGGCGTCGAGCTCCTGTACCATGTCAGGGTTCGCGCCCTTCTGTGGGCCGAATACAGCAGACGCACCATCCGGGCCGCACAACGGGTTGGTAACGTCGGTGGCAGCGATTACGGTTGCCTCACTGAGCCTGGGATGCAGACCATTGACCTCGATGCGAGCCAAGCGAGCCAAAGCGCTGCCACCTGAGGCAAGGGGATTCCCGGCAGCATCCAGGAAACGAGCTCCCAGCGCCGTGGCCATCCCAGCGCCGCCATCATTGGTGGCGCTCCCGCCGAGACCGACGATGATGCGCGTGTAGCCCCGGTCAAGGGCTTCCCTCAAAATCTCGCCGGTGCCGGCAGTGGTTGTGACCCGCGGGTTGCGACGGCGTTGGGGCACCAGGGCGAGACCCGACGCCAGCGCCATCTCTATCACAGCAGTCCGCCCATCTCCCATTACGCCCCACTGGGCGTCAATCGGCTGGCCCAATGGCCCGGTTACGGTGCTCGTGAACACTTCTCCACCAGTGCCGTCAACCAGCGCATTCATCGTCCCGTCGCCGCCGTCGGCAACGGGGGCTAGGACCGTTTCGGCGTCCGGAACGGCGGCAGCAACGCCGCGAGCGATGGCGCGGGCGGCATCCATTCCCGAGATGCCCGCCTTGAATCCCTGCGGAGCTATGACGATCTTCATTCTTGGCTCTTACCCGTCCGGCCAGGAACGGTTTTGGGGTGCCGGGGACGCTCAATAAAGGTCGACGACCTCTGCGTCCCGCGATTATACACCGGCGGTTTTTAAACACTATTGTGTTATAGTGCTACAGTCGCCAATGGGCCCGTTGGTTGAAGAGCCGTGCCCAGAATCAATCAAAGATACCATCGTGCGCTTCCCGTTTTCCTGCTTTGATTCGCTGTCAATGTCTTGGCTTGCGCGCCTTTATTTCATGTCGGGAGTTGAGTTTATGTCCACTGCCGGATCCGCCGGCCCGTCCAAAGAAGAACTGAAACGCAGAGCGACGGAGGCCATAGACTCACGCTCAGACGAACTGGTCTCATTGTCAAAGGCGATCCTGGAAAATCCGGAACCCGGATTTCGTGAGACCAAGACAGCACGGCTGGTGGCCAGCAAGTTCGCGGACTTGGGAATGCCCTCAAGGGTTGGACTGGCATTGACCGGGGTGCGGGCCGACCTGGTGGGAGGGAGCCCGGGTCCAGCACTGGCAATCATCGGCGAGTTGGACTCCCTCATCGTAAACGAGCACCCCCACGCCGACAGTGGCACCGGCGCAGCGCACGCATGCGGCCACCACTGCCAGATAGGCATGATCGTGGGAGCGGCCATGGGACTGATTCAGTCCGACGTGCTGGAGTCTCTCAGCGGGAGGCTGGCATTCATGGCCGTTCCCGCCGAGGAATACATCGAGATCGAATACCGGGATGGGTTGCGTCGGCAGGGCAAGCTGGAGTTCCTTGGCGGCAAGCCAGAGCTCGTGAAGCTGGGAGAGTTCGACGACATCGACCTGGCAATGATGTGCCACACGACCTCCAACCCCGACGAAAGACAGCTCTGTATCAGCGGTGAGAACAACGGAACGCTGGCGAAGAAGATACAGTTCCTGGGCCGGGGGGCCCACGCGGGAGGCGCACCGCACCTCGGAATCAACGCGTTGAATGCGGCCAGCCTCGCAATTTCGGCGATTCACTACAACCGAGAAACGTTCAGAGACAGCGACAGCATTCGGGTGCACCCCATCATCACCAAGGGTGGGGAGGCGGTCAGCGCGGTTCCAGCCGATGTAAGGATGGAAACGTTTGTGCGGGGCCGTACTCTGGACGCTATCATGGACGCCAACACCAAGGTGGACCGGGCTCTGAAGGCCGGGGCCATGGCCGTGGGGGGCGACGTGGTGATCCAGACTATTCCCGGATACCTCCCCCTGCGCCAGAACTCAACTATGAACGACGTGTTCCGGGCCAACGCTCACGCCTTGGTCGGAGAAGAAAACACCGGCCACGTGGCCTATCGGGGCGGCTCCACGGATATGGGCGACATCAGCCATCTGATGCCTGCCATCCATCCCTACGTCGGGGGCGCAACAGGTATCGGGCATGGCGCGGACTACGTGGTGCAGGATTACAGCCTGGCAGTGATCACAGCCGCGAAGGCGCTCGCCTGCACCACAATTGATCTGCTTGCAGATGGAGCGCAGGTTGGCGGGAACATTGTTTCCAATCACCGGCCAGAAATGACGAGGCCCGAATACCTCAAGTTCATGCGAAGCATGGCCAAGGAAGAAAGCTTCAAGGGCGCTTAATTATGTTGACTGTTCAAGAGCTGAAGCAACGTGCCTGTGAGACCATCGACAAACGCAAGAGGGATATCATAGGAGTCGCTCAGCAGGCCCTTTCCCACCCCGAAGCCGGCTTCCGAGAGCATCGCACGGCAGGCCTCGTTGCCCAGAAGTTCAACGAACTGCAGATCCCACACCAAAGTGGACTGGCCCTGACAGGACTCAAGGGCAGGATTCCGGGGGGAGCCGGTTCCGGCCCAAGGGTGGCCCTGATCGGCGAACTGGACTCGCTGGTGGTAACCGAGCATCCTCACGCCGACCCAGAGACGGGGGCAGCCCACGCTTGCGGCCATCACTGCCAGTTGGGCATGATGCTGGGGGCCACGATGGGTCTGCAGACCCCGGAAGTATTGTCGCAGCTGTCCGGCGAGATCGTGCCGTTCGCGGTGCCCGCCGAAGAATTCATCGAGGTCGAGCAGAGGCTGGAGCTGCGGTCACAGAAAAAGCTGGAGTTCATGGGAGGCAAGCAGGAACTCATCCGGCTAGGGCATTTCGACGATGTGGACATCGCCATGATGTGCCATACCGCAAGCGACATGGGCGAGCGCAAGTTCGCCATTGGTGGCACCAGCAACGGCCACGTAGTCAAGTACATCCGCTACATCGGTCGCGGAGCCCACGCCGGCAGTTCTCCACACCTGGGCATAAACGCGCTCAACGCCGCCTCTTTCGCAATGCAGGCCATCAACGCCACGAGGGAGACGCACCGCGCCGAAGACACTGTGCGCATCCACGGGATCATGACCAAGGGCGGAGAGGCCGTGAACGCCGTCCCTTCCGAAGTGAAACTGGAGTGGCGAGTCCGGTCATCCACTCCGCAGGTCGTAGTCAAAAACTCGCAGGTCGTAGACCGCTGCTTCAAGTCAGGCGCGCTGGCCGTGGGAGCCCAGGTTGAGATCACGACGATCCCAGGCTACATGCCGATGCGCAACGATTCCAGGCTTCAGGAGCTATTCCGGCGTAATGCGGCCACGGTCGTGGGCGAAAATGGAACGATGGTCATGCCCGCCGGGCGCAACCGAGGTGGTTCCACCGACATGGGCGACCTCTCCCAGCTCATTCCCGCCATCCATCCATACACCGGCGGTGCGACCGGTCCCGGCCACAGCAAGAGCTACATCGTCACCGACTACGAGGTGGCAGTGATCAATCCTGCCAAGATAATGGCAATGGCAGTCATCGATCTGCTTTACGACGGCGCGAAACAGGCAAAAGAGGTCAAGTCGTCGTTCAAGGCGGCGATGTCCCGAAGCGCCTACCTGCGATTTCAGCGGGAACAGGCGCAGTCGGCCCGCTTCGACGGCGCCGCTGCGTAGAAAGTCGACAGCCGGCTGGCTTTTAGAATTGCGCTGGCAGATTCAGGCGCTTGAATGATGGGTCGTACTCTCGTGTGCGACCTATTCAGCTTCCAGTGATGCCCTGTTCGACTATGCTCCCATTGCCCACATGCCTACCCCAGCGATCAGAGGAATAGTCAGGTTGTCGTCGGGCGGGATTCCCGCGAGCTCCACCAGGGCTGCGATGGCTGCACTGGGCCACAGGGCCCAGTGGTGCACCAGGGCCCCGCTGGCCACGAGCACGCCTGCAATGGCGCATCCCGTGGCTGCGAATGCGATCGTCCCGCCGGGGGACTTTCCCTTCCACCGCGGGCCAGGCACTCGTCGGCCGACGAGTGCCGCCACTGGGTCGCCCAGCGCAAGGAAGAACATCACTGGAATGCCCACGTCCCTGCCGAAGAGCCAGAAAACCAACGTGGCCGCTATGAGCATATGCGTCGCCCCAGTCAGGCGCGCCTCCTCCTCGGTCTTGAGAAGGGGGGACATCAACTGCATATAGACGCGGTTTAGAGGACCTACGCCGAAGCGGGTGAGATCCAAGGCGATTGCTCCCCCAGCCAGGACCGCCAGAGCGATCAGAAATTCGCGTTCCGGGGTCCATATCGCCGCAGCGGGAACGGTGGAACCGGCGAGCAGGTGAAATAGGCGGCGCCAGATGGGAGGAGGCCCGGTCGGCCCGCTATGCTTCCTCCCCGCGTAAATCACCAGCTCGGCGAATTGCTTCATTGGATAGCATGCCCTGCTGGAGAGATTTGGGGGGCTACCGACGGCCCTGTGGAAAAACCGTCAGTCCCATTCAGGCCAGAAGCGATCGAGGGACAAGGATGGGAGACCTCCGTGGGTTCCGGGAGGTATTAGAAATCAAAGGTGATTGAGTCGCCGGCCCGCCAGCGTATATCCCGAAACTCGGTGCCAACAGGGGCTTCGAAAATCAGGAACCCGTCCACACCATGTCCTCGCTGCATCTCGAACGAGCCCTGGAGGAACCTCGTGGTACGGTCTATGTAGTCTCCATCCGCGACTGGGGCGGCCACCCGAAGTGCCGCGGGGCGCTCCGTGCCGTCCTCGCCACTGCATGCGTAACCGTACGTGCCCTCTTGGCCGAAGCTGTACGACAGCGAAGATTCCGGAGCAATGTCAACCTTTCCTTCAGGACCCACCGCTACGGACGAGTCCTCAAAGGCCACTACCTGGTTCTCAGCGGACTCGCTTTGCCACCTGACCGATGAGCCCACGTCTATGAGGGCGCGCGTACCATCGAAGCAGTCACCCTGGTTGATCCTGACGACCGCCTCTTCTGCTCCGCGAAAGTCTTGCCACGCGGTCTCGGAGACTGGCAGCGGGGAAAAGGTGGCGTTGGCAAAGTCTCGCAACTCTGCAGCTTCCCGACCCACGTTTATGATGGCGCTGACGGCGGTATGATTTTCCACCTTGGCCCTCACCAGCACTAGTTCCAGGCCAGGAGCCGAGGGGGAGATACTCCATTGGCGTTCCTCGCCGACGGGATCACAGACTGGCGGGGTTGACCCCTCCAGCACATCGCAGGTTGCGTAGCGCAACTCCGATGTCCGCTCCACGCTGACGACGCTGAAGTGGAGGGTCCTGCCCTGCCTGTATTGGCCCAGCGTCGAGGATTCCGAGGTGCACGACATCAAGGCAGCTGCCGCCAGGCAGGCCAGCAAGACGGCAAAGGTGATCGCCACATATTTTCTGGGGATGGGGACGGCCATGGTGTTGCTTGCCTGGAGTTTCCTTGTAAGCCTGAGGAATATCATGAACCGGCAGTGGTCAGACTGGGCAACTGACGCAGCCGTTCCACCAGATCTACGAGAACGTCGAGCAGATAATCAACCTGCTCATCGGTGTTGTCCTTGCCCAGGGTGAGACGGAGGCTGCCCCTGGCCACCTCGGCCGATTGTCCCAGGGCCAAGAGGACGTGGGAGGGCTCCAGAGATCCCGAGCTGCAAGCGCTGCCGCTGGAGGCAGCGACTCCTGCCATGTCCAGCCCCAGCAGGATGGGCTCGCCCTCGACCCCGGGAAAGGAAAAGTTGGCGTTATTGGGGAGTCTCTGGGTCGGATGGCCGTTCAGGCGGCTACCCCGCACCCGCGCCAGTACCTGATCTACGATGCGGTCCCTCAGGGCAGCACAATGGCGGCTGGACTCCTCTCGCTGCGAGTTGGCGGTCTCAAGCGCCACCGACAACCCCACTATTCCTGGGATGTTTTCGGTGCCGGAACGGCGTTCGCGTTCCTGTCCGCCGCCCAGCAGGAATGGGAGAAAGGGTGCCCCACGGCGTATGAACAGCACTCCCGTTCCCTTCGGGCCGTGAAACTTGTGCCCAGACAGGCTGAGCAAGTCGACCCCGAGCTTCCTCACGTCAAGGTCGAGGTAGCCGGCCGCCTGAACCGCATCGGTGTGAAACAGGATGGTGCGGGAGAGGTCGGCAGCCCGCTGCTTGACCACCTGGGCGATTTCGGGAATGGGGTTGACCACACCAATCTCGTTGTTGGCGTACATCACGGAGACGAGGGTGGTCCTGTCGGTAATCGCCCTCGATACGGCATCCGGCTGGACTATCCCGTCAGAATCCACAGGGAGGTAGGTAACATCGTAGCCCTGCGACTCAAGGTGCTGACAAGTGTGCAGAACGGCGTGATGCTCCACGCTGGTCGTAATGATGTGGTTGCCGGTCTCCTGCAGGGCTGTGGCGACGCCCACGATAGCAGCGTTGTCCGATTCTGTGCCGCCGCCGGTGAACACCACCTCCCGGGCACGACAGTTAAGCACCCGCGCCACCCGGTCGCGCGCCTCGTCAAGGGCGTAGCGCGCCTGCTGGCCCACGGCGTGAATACTTGAGGGATTGCCGAACAGTTCGGTGAAGTACGGGGTCATTGCCCGCAACACTTCGGGGGCAAGGGGAGTGGTGCCCGCGTGGTCCATGTAAACGATGCCATCGGGAGCCCGGTTCTGCGTCATTCTCTTCAGCTATCTTCCAGTTTCAGGAAAGTAAAATCAAATGCAGGCGGTAACGACATTCTAGCACAGCGGGCCGACAGGCCCTAAGAATCAATCACTTAAAGCAGCGCTCATTCCAGGTGGTCGAGCGTTATTCCGGGACTGCATCCGGCCCTCTCAACCGTCATTGAGGCTCGACCCTTGGATCTACGCTATGGCTGGGATTATGGACAGTTCTGCGGGTCACGCCTGCTGGTTGGCCGGGTGCATTTGCCGGGCTGTGGCGTGGGGATTTTGGGACAGACAATTTGGCCCTTTTTTCCATCCCATCCCATTTTTCCATTTTCACCCGTCCGTTAGTTACGGATTGGGCCGCGGGTGAATAAAATTTTGTTTCCGGCCCCATTCTGTACCATTGCGTGCCACTGGGCTTGTCCGGCCGGGCGACGGAGCCGTTGGGGGGTCTTGAGGGGCGTATGTCGGGGATCAAGCGCAGGATCCATGGTAGGGGCGCGTCATGCGGCTTGGTAAGGGGCACCTGTCAGCAGACTCTATTCGAGTTCCGAAGAGGAGCGGAGGGCGCGTCTCCTGTCGCGGTAGGTCTATTCTTAAAGCCGGCAAGCCGCTTCTTGAGAGATCCCTAGGGACGGTTTGACTTGGGATAGCTGCCGGTCGCCACGGACAGTAGGAAGAATCCGATAACGGCGGCCCAGACGCCATCTATCCAGTTGTCCCAGACAACCACGTAGAGGACGCCCCCCACAATCATCAGCAGTCCGACCGCCTGTCCACACCGGGCGGCCACCTGGGTGGCACGCAGGTGGCTTCCTGAACCGGCCCAGACTATGGCCCGCAACACGCGGCCGCCGTCGAGAGGAAAGCCCGGAATCATGTTAAAGACACCCACTGACAAATTACCCCAAGCCAGCATAAAGGCCACCATTTCGACCGGCGAGGCGTATCTCACGGACCACAGTCCGAACCCGGGGCTCAACCAGATGAATATTCCTCCGGCTGCTATGGCCAGCGCGATGCTGGTCAGGGGGCCGACCACGGAAATCAGGAACTCCTCAGAGGGGCGTTCCGGTTCCCTGACCAAGTGGGAAACGCCGCCGAAAATGAACAGCGTGATCCCTGCTACCGGAATTCCCCGGCTGAGGGCCACAAGGCTGTGGGAGAGTTCGTGGGCCAGAACCGACAGAAAGAACAGACACACTGTGATTATGGCCACCAGCCATTGCTGGTACACCGGCCACGGCGGGTAAAAGGAGTTGAAGCGGCTGGCCAGCAGATAGGTCAGCAGCAGGAAAATGACAACCCAGGTGATATTGATCTCGACCGGGATGCCAAACACCCGGCCCAGCCTTAGGGACTTACCCATGTTCAATAGAAATCCAAAGGGGCGTTACTACCACAAGGATACCAAATCGAGGCAGCGGGAGAATCAACAGATTCTCAAGCACATTCGAATGAGTTAGCCGAGGAGTTGTAGGAAAGGAATTGCTCAGATGGAAGGGGGAAGGGCGGTGGAATATGCGGCCAGCTTGCCGACCAAGCGGGCGGCGGTATATGTGCACGCAACGGGCCCTTCGGCCGGCGCAAGTTCGCATACGTCGAACCCGACAATTCGCTTCGTCTCAGCGACCCTCCGTAAGAGAGAGGTAACCTGCATCCAAGTGAGGCCGCCGGGCTCAGGCGTGCCAACGGCTGCCATGACAGATGGGTCGAACACATCCAGGTCGACGCTGACATACACTTCATCGCCGAGGGCGGCGATTATGTCGTCCGCGGGGAGCGGGCGACCGTCGTCCGGGCACGGCCAGACCGGGATGTGGTTTTCGCGGATGAAGTCGCGCTCCTCGATGGAGAGGCTCCTCACACCAGCCAGAACGACTGGGCAAAGGTCAAACACGCGGCGCGCGCCCGAGGCGTGGCCCCACTGTGTGCCCTGGTACTCGTCGCGCAGGTCAGCGTGAGCGTCGAGATAGAGGACAGTAAGGGAGGGATAGGCGTCGAAGTGCGCCTCAACGCTGCCAGACGTCAAGGAGTGCTCGCCTCCCAACACACCGACCACGCGATTAGGCGCGATACAGGACGCGACGGCCCGGCGGACGCGTTCCTTCATCGCTTCCGGCCCAGCCATGTGCGGTTCCAGGGCCGGCGTTGTGTGGATACCCAGTTCCGCCACGTCCAGGTCCAGCTCTGGGTCATAGTCTTCCATCTGGGCGGAAGCAGTGATCATGCCTGCGGGACCATCCCGGGCGCCACCACGAAAGGAGGTGGTGCTGTCGTAGGGGACAGGGATGAGGATGATGCGAGCGGTTTCCAGGAAGGATTGTTCGGGGGTCAGGGCGAGGAAATTCGGGTGAACCCAGTGCAGTTCAGAGGCGGCAGCTCCGGAGGCCGCCGGGGCGGAGCGATCGTGCTCGCTCCGAGCAGGGGACGGAGGTTCAGGCACGAGAGATTCCGGGGCGTCCCATCTCAATCTCATTCTCGAGGGCGGACCGCTGCGCCTGCGACTCCCTCAGTCCCTGGCGTTCGTCCAGCCACTCGAGGCCGCGGTCAAGCAGCCACGTTTGGATATCGTCAAGGTCGAAGAGCTTCTTGACGTCCTCCAGGGCACGGTCGTGGTCGAAGGGGCGGCAGGAGAAGATATCGATATTGACGTAGTTCTTCCTGGGAAAGGTGTGGATGCTGATGTGGCTTTCGGCGATGATCACGAAACCGGTAACGCCTGAATCCTCCGGCTTGGGTGCGTCGTATACCAACACGCGGGGTTCGGTGATACGAGTCATCTCCAGCGCGTCGGGGTAATCGGTCAAGAATTGACGAACCAGGGCATCGTCCCACATCTTGCTAGAATTTCCGCCGAATCCGTCAATTACCAGGTGCATCTCACCCCCGCGCACGGTCTCAAAAGAAGACAATATCAAGATAGGTATGGTTGGCAAAAGCAGTTACATACAATATCATTTGTCGGATTCGAATACAAACATTTCGGTTTTCGTGAGCCGAGCCTTCAACCCGGCCTCTCCATAGCGACAGGCGCAGGCAGGTTACCGTGCAAGCTCCAATGATCCAGGCAAACGATGTTACACATTACTATGGCCCTTACCCGGCCATACAGGACGTCAACTTCGACGTACGGAAGGGCGAGGTGCTGGGGTTTCTGGGTCCCAACGGCGCCGGAAAGACCACAACAATGCGTATACTGACAGGGTTCCTGCCGCCGTCCAGAGGGTCGGTGACCCTGGACGGGTATGACGTGGTGGAGAAGTCGCTGGAGGTCCGCAGGCGGGTGGGCTACCTGCCCGAGACTGTGCCCCTATACACCGACATGACGGTTACCAACTATCTGAAATACATGGGAACTCTCCGTGGAATGCCGGGCGGGCGCATACGTTCGCGACTGGATGACGTCATCGGCGTGTGCCGCCTCGGGGACTATCGCAAGACGCAGATCGGCAAGCTCTCAAAGGGGTTCAGGCAGCGAGTGGGGATCGCCCAAGCCATCATCCACGAGCCGGAAGTGCTGGTACTGGACGAGCCGACCATTGGCATCGATCCGATCCAGGTGGTGGAGACTCGCAGCCTGATCCAGGAACTTGGACGGGAGCAGACGGTGGTGCTCAGCAGCCACATACTGCCTGAGGTGAGCATGATCTGCGAGCGGGTGCTCATCATCCACGAGGGCCGCATCGTAGCTGAGGATACCCCGCAAAACCTGGCGCAAGGGCTCCAGGGTGTGGAGCGTCTGGAGGTGGAGGTGGCCGGGCCGTCCGCCGAGGTGCTGCCTGCCCTGCAGAAAATCGACGGGGTGATCAGCGTGAACCATCGCAACGTGCAGGGCCGCCACACCTACATCATCCAGGCCCAGGCTGGCCGCGACCTGAGAGACGACATATCTCGTAACGTCATAAGCAACGGTTGGAGCCTGCGGGGGATGCAGATGGTCGGCATGAGCCTTGAGGAGATTTTTCTCCGCCTCACCACCCAGGAGGACCTCTAACGATGCGAACAGTCCGGGCAGTAGCCTGGAAAGAAATCCAGATCTTTTTCCTGAGTCCCACGGCTTACATAGTTGGCCTGATATTCCTAGCCCTCGCTGGTTTCTTCTTTTCCCGCGACCTCGGCGACCCGTTCCCCGAGGCGACCCTGACCCCCTTCTTCCAAGGGGCAGTGGTCATATTCATCCTCCTGGCGCCGGCCCTTACCATGCGCCTGATCGCGGAAGAGGCGAAGCTGGGAACCATCGAGCTTCTGTTGACCTCGCCGGTGCGGGACTGGGAGATAATTCTTGGCAAATACATCGCCAGCCTGGTGTTCTTCCTCGCGCTGCTGGCAATGTCCGGGTTCTACGTCATCCTGCTCTTCGTCTACGCCAGTCCAGATCCCGGCCCCATTTACGCCGGATACCTGGGGCTGGCGCTGTATGGAGCCTCCGCCCTGGCAGTCGGGCTGCTGGCATCCACTTTGACCAACAACCAGATAGTGGCCGCCGTGGTTGCCATGGGCATCCTGCTGGCCCTGTTCTTTGCCGATCTGGCCTTTGGAGCGGTGGGCGGCGTTCCCGGCGAAATAATCGGAGAAATGGGTATGAAGAGCCACTTCGACGACTTCGACCGGGGCGTTATCGACACCAAGCACATCGTGTACTACGTCAGCGTCATCGCCTTCTTCCTTTTCCTCTCGGTGCGAGCGCTGGAATCCAGGCGGTGGCGCTAGCATGGCGGAAAACCAGACAACAGGCCGGGGCGACGAGGGACCACGCGACTGGCGCAGGCGCCGCGGGCGGCGGCAAGAGGCGCCGCAGACAGCGTCCGGGGAGCCGCAGCCTGATGCCATCGACGACGTAAGCGCGGATCTCGAGGAAGCCGGGGAGCAGACCTCCCGTCCCCTCATCAGCGTGCTGGAGCCAGCGGCTAACGCCATCGGGATCTTCGGTGCGCCCCTAGTGATTGCGGGCATCATTGGTCTCGTTACCGGCATCGTGGTGGTGGCGTTCGTCAGCTCGATGCGCCTGTACGGCATCATCGACATCATCATCGGCGCATCGCTGATCGCGCTGGTCGGAGCCGTCTTCATCAGTTCGGTCATAGCCGCTTTTCTGAGCCGGACCGGTCGATACGGCATCAACACGCTAATACTGCTTGTCGCATTCACTGCAATCGTAATAATTCTCAATTTGCTGTCATTTGAGAACACGCAGCGGGTGGACGTCACGGCAACCAACCAGTTCAGCCTTTCGGAACGGACCCGGGACCTGCTGGGGGACCTGCAGGAAGACATTCGCGTGACCGCGTTCTACAAGGCCCTGGAGGACACCGCCGATGCGCAGGTGGCGGCTCGGCGCAACCAGGTGATTGACACGCTGGAGGAATTCGAGTCGCGTTCAGGGCGGTTTTCCTTCAGAGTGGTCGACCCCGACCTAGAACCGGGTATCGTGTCGGCATATTTCGGGGCCCGGCCCACCGGATTCGTAAGCGAGACCGTCGTGGTGGAAAACCTGGCCAGCGGCGATTTCGACTCGCTTCAGCCCACCGATCCCAGCTTCGGCCAACTGGAACAGGACCTTGTGACGGGGTTGTACGTGGTGACCGGGCAGGAGCAAAAGACGGTCTACTTCCTGGCCGGACACGGGGAACGGAACATCAACAGCGCGTCCGGGGAAGGTTACGCATTTTTGCGCCAGGCACTGGAGCAAGAGAACTACCAAGCCAGGGCGCTGGTCTGGTCCGTCGCCGACACCGATGTGTCGGTACCTGACGATGCGGCCCTGGTGGTGGTGGCCGGGCCGACATCGGACCTGCCGGAGCCCCACGGCACTGCGCTGGACCTCTTCCTGCTGGGGCGAGACGCCACTGGAGAAAGAAGGCGCGAAGGCGGCAGGGTGATCTTCCTAGCCGAGCCGGACACCCCGGATTCCTGGCGCGAGTTTCTGATTCAGTGGGGAGTCCTGCTCAGCCCAGGTTACATCCGTGACCTGGATGCCTCTGTACCCGGTCTGCCCCAGACTCTGGCGCTGAACATTGACTTCAACACCCTGGTGAACTTCAACGTGCAGATCCTCGGCAGCAGCGAGACGGTCATCAACAGCGCCTTCGAAGCGGCGCTGGAAATCGTGGCCCCCGACGGTCGTCAACTGCAGAACGTGTTCATGCCGGACGCTGCTACCCTGTTGCCATTTGACGACGGAGCGCGGCTGCCGCTGGCACTGGGATTTACCTCACCCAACAGCTACATCATTTCCGACCCAGACCGCACAGACCCTGTTACCGAGGGAGATACGGCTGACCCCCAGGGGCCCTTCATTCCCGTAATGCTGATGCGCGCGGCCTCAAAGGTCGGGGTGCCGCCACCGGAAGGCGACACCGCCGATTCCGACGTCTCCCTGCTCCTGACCTACGGCGACGCTGATTTTGTATCCAACGCCAACGTAGGGCGAGGCAGCGGCCTGGACATGTTCGTAAATTCAACCAACTATCTGCTTGGGGACTACTCGCTGGTGTCGATAAGGCCCAAGGCCTTCGCTTTCCGGGAATTCAACCTAGACAAGAACGAGTACGATTTCGTGCGCTTCTCGTCGTGGCTTTTCCTGCCCGGCCTTATGGCGCTGGCCGCCGGGCTGGTATGGTGGTTGCGGAGATAGATGCAGCCCCTGCATTTCGGCCGCCGGGTTGCGAGTGAGCCCGTGGTAGCGGGATTGATCGATCAGCCCATCAGAGAGCGGACCGGGATTTGGAATAGATCCATATCGGCCCGAGACACGTCCGGGACGCGACCGGCGGATTCTACGGAACAGTCTGAATAATGAACGTACGGCTTACTATACTACTGGCCGTCCTGGCGGCAATGATTGCTTCCACCTGGGCCATCATTGAGTTCACGGACCTGGTCTACAGGGAGGATGCCGCCCCGCAAGAGCCGTGGCTCTATCATTTCGAGGTGTCTGACATCACCGGCATTGAGGTAACGCACAAAGAGAACGCAGTCAAGTTTGGCCGGGATCCCGCCAGCAACCAGTGGATGATTATCGGAAACCCCGACTATCCAGTCTTCTCCCAGCGCTGGGGTGGCATACCGCTGCTGCTTAGCGGCCCCCGCGTCAACCGGGGCCTGAAGCAGACAATAGACGACGGTTCCCAATACGGACTGGAACCCCCTGAATCAGTCGTCCGTGTTTCCGATTTCGCGGGTAACACCTTCGAGTTCCATATGGGCATCCCCACGCCAGACGGTCAAAACCAATACGCCAGGCTGGTGGGGGACAACGCCCTCTACACCGTCCCGGCGATCTGGGCGGAAGTCGTCAACCGGCTGGCCAATGAACCGCCGTGGGGAAGGCTCTTCGACCTGGCAATCCCTCAGATCACGGTGGTTGAGATCACCGCAAATGACCAGACGACGGTCTATTTCCTCGATAACGAACGCTGGTTCGTGTACCCCGGGCCTCCCCCACCGGACCCGCAGACGATCGCCCCGGTGTCAGACGAATGGCTTCCATGGCTGGAACGCCTCGCGTCGCCGAGGGTGGACACGATAGTGGACGCACGACTCGCTGACCGGGACACAGAGAGGCTGGAGGGATACGGCTTTGACCCGCCCGCCGTCCGGGTGGTCTTCGCCCGCCGAGGCGAGACCACCATCGAGATCCACTTGGCCGAGGGTCCACCGGGCAGCGACAGCTACTACGCCCGGACGATAAACAACGTCGATGAGGCACTCTATTCCTTAAAGAAGTCCAGGCTGGAAGGGATCGAGACACTCGTAACCGACCCACTGGTGTCGCCGGACTGGGAACCACTTGACAGCGATGATGGTGAAGACCAGGAAGAAACGGAAGACGGGGAGTCAGGCAACTAACGTGCCAGAAACTCAGACAACTTTCGGGGGCGCACGGCGGTGCGCCCCTGCGATTTATTTCCCCTCCCATGAAGACAACCGTACCTGCAGAGGAGCGACATGAAGGCCGAAATAATGGGTATCGGCACCGAACTGCTGATGGGCGAACTCAACGATACCAACGCTGGCTGGATTGCGACGCGACTGCCTCCATTGGGTATCACGCTGCAATGGGTAACACTGGTGGGAGATGACTTGGGACAGCTGACCCACGCCTTCCAACAGGGTCTCGAGCGTTCAGACATCATATTCACCACAGGGGGCCTGGGACCGACGCAAGACGACTTGACCCGCGAGGCAGTGGCTGCGGCTCTCGGAGAGACCCCGGCGGTGCAGGAGGACATGGTCGAGGAGCTGAGAAAGTATTTCCTGAACCGCGGCCAGGACATGCCCACCCACAACATCAAGCAAGCCTGGCTGATTCCTTCAGCTGACTTCATACCCAACCGCAACGGGACCGCTCCCGGCTGGTGGGCGGAGCGAAACGGCAAGATCATCATTATCATGCCTGGGCCGCCAGTGGAAATGCAGGCCATTTTTCGCGACCACGTTGAGCCACGTCTAAAGGAACTGGTGACCGAGGAAGTCACCATCACGCGAAACGTCAAGACCATGGGACTGGGCGAGGCTTCAGTGGACGAGATCATGTCGGAGTATTTCGGCCACGAGAATCCCTACCTCGGCATCTACTCCAAGGCCGACGGAATCCACCTGCGGGTGATCGCCAGGGCCGTCGACGAGGCGACCGCCCGCCACATGATCGAGCCGGTGGAACAGGCGGTCCACGATCGGCTGGGCGAGTACATCTGGGGCTACGACGACGAGACTCCCGAGCAGGCCATCGCCCAGGCACTGCAGTCGCGAGGAAGGACCCTGGCGGTGATGGAGTACTGCACCGGCGGCTTCCTGACCAACGCCATCACCGAAGCCAACGACGCCTGGAAACACTTCCGGGGCGGCATCGTGGCCTTCGGCGCCGAGTCGATGGCGGCGTCGGGCGTTCCTCCGGCGCTAATGGACAATCACGGAGCGGTCAGCCAGGAGGCGGCCAACGCCATGGCCTCGTCGGCGCTGCTGCAGATGGAAGCCGACTACGGAATTGGAATCACAGGCTCTCCCGGCCCCGCAGAGCTGGATGGCCGCCCCATGGGCCTGGCCTTCGTTGCCATTGCTCGCGCCACCGTCGCGGGTCCTCAGGTTATCAAGGAACTGGAGCTACGAGTGCCCCCTCGCCGCATCACCATCAAGCGCCGGATCAGCAACCAGGCGCTCATCGAACTTCGCAAGCTCGTTGACGCAGGGGAGTAGAGTCGAAATGAGGGTCATTGCCTCCATTCTGTTCCTTTTGCCAGTCCTCGTTCTTGCGGCGCTCGCCTGCGGCGGCGAGGAGGCCGATCCCGCTACCGTCGCGGCACCAACTCAGGTTGCAGTAGTCCAGGCTACGGCGAAACCCGAGACCGCCACTGAGGAGTCTCCTCAGGAAAGGCAAGAACCCACGGAGCCCATCCCGACGGTGCAGCCAACTGCTGTCGCCACCCCCACTGAGCCTGCGCCTACCCCTGAAGCCACATCGGTTCCTCAACCAACGGATACGCCCCAGCCCACACCTAATCCGGAGGACACGCCGACACCGGCCCCGACGGAGGCGTCAGAGGATCCGTCGGCCGACAGTGGGGCAGGACCGAACTCGTTCATAGTGGGCGAGGGGTCGGAGATAAAGTTCATTGTGAAAGAGGAGACCAGTTTCGCGCCGGTGCGCTTTGACGCAGAGGTTTCCGGAACCGGGCTTTCGGGCTTCGCCAACCTCGACGGCAGCCCGTCGGTGATCCTGCTGGACCTGCATGCGCTGGAGAGCGACCAGAGCTTCCGTGACGGCTACATTCGTTCTCGAATGTTCCCAAATACTCCAACTGCGACCGTAGTAGTGGAAAGCCTTCCCGACCTGCCCCAGAGTTTCTTTGATGGCGAAAAAACGACCGGCACGCTGGCAGGCTCTCTACAAATTGGAGAGACGGTTACCACACTGACTTTCGATGTTGAAGCGCGACACGACGGCAACGTGATAAACGTCCTGGGACGCACGACCTTTACCTGGGACGACCTGGGCCTGGGAAAGCCAGTCTTCGGCCCCGTTACGTACCTGGGAGACGAGGTCCAGGTCCAAGTGCTGATAGTGGCCCGCGAGCGGTAAGTAAACCTACCTTTTTTAGTAAGGTTTTAAGATAGGCCGACGGTTGAGCTAAGCAGCTTGGTGTAGGCAGGGCAGTAAAGGGGGAGCCAAGCATCAGAGAGTCAGGATTAGTTACCTTGCTCGAACACAGTCGCCAGAGGTTGAACCCGAGCTTTTAGTCTGTCAGCGAATTCAGCGTCGCGTCCGATCCTTGAGATTAACGCTCTACGATAATGTTGCTTGGAGATCTCCAGCGCCTTCTCTATTTCAGCAAACGCATTTGTGTGCCTTGCCGGGTAACGGGTTATGATTCCTGCCAGGTCGTTTTTCTCCAAGAGGCCGTGGAAGCGCTCTAATTCATCCCTGAACAATTGCTGGGCGTCCACTTGGATTGGTTGAATAGTGTCGTTCTGAATGGTCTCCCAGTTCGGCATTTGACTATGAGCCTTTTGTCGTACTTCGCGTTCACAGCGTCGAGCAGCCATCCTCTCTGGCACACCGGTGTCCTTTAGTG
This sequence comes from Dehalococcoidia bacterium, assembly GCA_965215675.1. Classification (GTDB taxonomy): domain Bacteria; phylum Chloroflexota; class Dehalococcoidia; order Lucifugimonadales; family UBA3495; genus VXOI01. The sequence goes on from OZ244112.1 coordinate 3,044,645, forward strand.
CGGCCAAAGCTGCGGACCTAGCGGCTTCCTTCAACTCATTTGCATCCCCACCCAGAAAATCAGCCTGCTGTTCTGCCAAAGCCGCGATCGCCTCTCCACAGTAATAGATAGACTCCACGGAATAGCCATTTAATGCAAAAATCCCTTTCTGCGATAATTTGAAGATCTCGTCACTATTCCTGTTGTCCGCATCAATTAAGCCACAAGCTGTTACTTCGTGTAATTCATTAGCTTCCTGTAGGCTCTCCACAGACTTAATCACCCTATCGTAGTCCCCCACCGGAAATACAGAGATATCCGGAAACAGTGCCGAATAGAGCTGCTTGTCTAAGCTTTGCGATTCCCCCTCCACGAATAATACCCTCCGGCGAGACCCAAGTATGGCCCGCTTGACATCCTCAAGTAGATCGGCATCCCCCTCTAGCAAGTTGGCGTCCCACGCAGCAGCTGAGTTGCCATTCCATTGGCAAGACCTCAGGATCAGAACTGCGGCATCGGGATCGGAAATCGGCAGACCAATCTCATGAGTAGATACAACAAATGGGCAGTCAGGGCGCAAGGCGAACATCGCTGAAAGCAAGGGTTCAATGATTGATCTATGCAAGTGACGTTCTGGTTCGTCGATGAGCAAGACCATACCTTCAGCCACTGTCAAGACTTCGGCTGCAAGCAAAACAGCATTACGCTCGCCATCGGACATTTGCGCCATGTCGTATGGTTCACTGGAGCCTTGATGCCATGCCAGAATTTGTTCAGTGCCTGAATACTCAATCGAAACTTTCAATGTAGCGATTGTGAGCAGTTCATTAATTGACTCGAACGGAGACTTTTCACCGCTAGGGATTCCGTCGGCTTCCTCTCGATAACCTGCCCTCATAAGGTCCCTAATGCGACGGGCTTGAGCGTTGTCTTTGGCTGTCAAACTGTACAAGACGGACGACAATCTTATCTGAGGGTCATATTCGCTATATCGGTATTGTGGGTTTCCCTCTCGTCTCTGAAGGTTTTGAAAAAATTGACTGGTGACTCGGGCCGTGGTATTGATCTCTGCACTTTCCAGAAAGGTCTGTCGGTGAGCTGACATGCGCCGAACTTTGCCAGAACCAAGTTGCGTAACAGCATGTTGGATAAGAGCGGACTTTCCCGATCCGTTGGGACCAACCACATAGAGGGGTCTTCCAGGTTCAAGAAGAATTGCCAGATCTACACCATTGGTTCGCTTGATCGCCAGTTCCATAGCCACAAATTGATGCCTCGTTTCAAGGATTGTAGGATACTATTCTACCTCAGTTGACCACCAGCCCCTGACCGAGCTGCGTCAGCGTCTCGCAGCCGGCCGGGGTCGTGATGACGGTGTCGCCTACGGACATGGCGAGCTTGGTGTTGGAGTCGAGCAGGATCATGTGCAGGAACATGACCATGTTGGGCTGCACGACGACCGGGTTGTCGCGGTAGATCATGGGCCAGTCCATCCACGTAGGCGGGTAGAGGGCGCCCAGGCTGTAGCCGCAGGCGTTGAGCTTGTGATCGCCGAACCCGGCGTGGTCCAGGGCCTCGGCGTGGGCCTGAAAGATGTCGCCAAAGGTGGCGCCGGGAAGGCAGGCGTCCTTGCAGGCCTGCAGCGCATCTGCGCAGGCGGCGTGCATGGCCACGTGCCGAGGATCGGGCTTGCCGGTCAGGATGGTGCGCATCAGGCAGGCGTGGTAGTGGCGGTAGGCGCCGCCGAACTCCAACTGTAGTTGGTCGTTGTCGCCCAGGGTCCGGTAGCCAGTGAAATTGCGAACGTTCAGCGCGGTCTCGCCGGAACCGATGATGAACCGCGTGGCCGTGTAGTCACCGCCTCCTTGAAAGACCGCCGAGGTCATCGCCGCCAGCACGTCCTGCTCCGGCGTGCCTGCTTTCGCCATACGCTGTGCTGCCAGCCACGCCTCGTCGGCCAAGACGCCCGCCTGACGCACATACTCGATTTCCGCGTCGCTCTTGACCAGGCGCAGGCGGCTGACCAGCTCCGAGGCGTCCTCCCAGTCGCACTTGCCCTCCATCGCAGCGCGGACGTACTCCCATCGACTGCCGGTGAGGCACCACGCCTCCAGCTCCACGCCGACCCTCTCGCCGCGACAGCCCTGCTCCTCGAGGATGCCCCACAGGTCCTGTCCGGGATTGACGCCGGCGCTGTCCACCCAGACGCGAATGTCCTCGATCACCGACGTCAGGTGGGCCTGTCGAAGGTCCGCAGACCGGGTGAGCAAGACCAGTGTGCCGTCGGCACCCAAATAGAGGCACTGAAACTGGGAATAGCCGGTCGTGTCGTACCCGGTGAGGTAGTACATGCTCTCCTGTCGGAAGATTAGCAGGGCAGCCAAGCCACTGGCCTGCAGCTCAGCAACCACCCTGTCCCGGCGAGACTTGAGCTCCTGTTCGGTGAAATGCAGAGCCAATTTACACCCCCATTTCGTCCTTCTATCAGTTCAGTCGGCGATGCCAGTATAATCTGCGCAAAACTGACCGCAATCACGCCGCGCGGCGAAGGCTGGAGGTCCGGATATGGCTACCGTCAATACCGTGCTGGGTACGATTGATTCCGCCGACATGGGGTTCACGCTGCCCCACGAGCACCTGATCGACTCGTCCGCCGGCATACGCATCAGCTACGGCGAGCTGGAGCTACGGGACCGGGCCCTGGAAATGGCGCTGGAGGACTTCCACAAGGCCAAGGCCGGCGGCGTCGACACCGTCGTCGAGGTTTCGCCCATGGATCTGGGCCGCGACGTGGCGCTGATGAGGGAGGTCTCGCGGGAGACAGGCGTCAACTTCGTCTGCTGCACCGGCTGCTGGCTGGACATCCCACGCAGCTTCTGGTGGCGCGACAAGGAGTTCATCGCCGACCTGTGGGTGCGCGAGATCGAGGAGGGCATCGACGGCACTGGCATCAGGGCTGGCATCATCAAAGTGGCCACCAGCGACCCCATCACCGAGCATGAGGAGCTGATGCTGCGCGCCTCGGCCCGCACCCACCTGCGCACCGGCGTGCCCATCACCACGCACACCCCGCCCATGTCCCGCGTCGGCGAGCGGCAGGTGCAGATCCTGACCGAGGAAGGTGTGGAGCCTCAGAACATCTACGTCGGCCACATCAACCAGACCCTCGACCCGGGCTACCACCGCGAACTGGCGCGCCTCGGCGTCTGGCTGGGCTGGGACATCAACAACCCCAGGGGCCGCCCTCACCTGCCGCCTTGGGAGCAGCGGGCCGAGTACCTGAAGAACCTGCTGGACGAGGGCATCACGTCCAACATGATGCTTTCCCACGACTGGAACGTGGTGCTCTCGAGGCTCGGGTCGTCAGGCTTCCCCAGCCGCGACGAGAACCCCGACGGCTTCCTGTGGCTAAGCCGCGCCTTCATCCCCAAGCTGCAGGAGCTGGGCGTCTCTGAGGCAGCGGTGGAGCGGATGATGGTCACCAATCCGCGCAAGCATTTCGAGGGTGTGCAGGCTGGGGACTGAACAGCCTATAGAGCGAGGTAGACCGGCGGCCACAACGAAAAAACTGGAGCGCGTCGGAATTTCCCAAAGGTAATAGGCTGAAATGCGAATATTCGCAGCGTTTCTCGTGGCGATGTGTGTGGTGTCAGGCATCGCATGCGAAGGCTTCGAGGCTATGCCAACCAGGGACCTTGAAGCCAGGGTTGCAGCGGGGGTCCAAGCCACGTTGGAGGCAAACGCCGCACTGGACGCCACCGTGGAGGCGCGAGTCGCTGCGACGCTGGCGGCACATCCTCCCTTGCCAACACCGGAGCCGACTGCGATGCCACGAACAATCGCGACGCAACCTCCTACGGCCACACCCCTGCCAGCGACGGTACCCACACCAACTCCTCTGCCTATCTCGACTCAGCGCCTGTACCCAACCGCAACGCCGTATCCAATTGCGATTCCGTTGCCGACAAGGACGCCAACCCCCGAAGTGCCTCCAGGACATTTGGAATCCGTTCAGGAATATGCGGCGCGAATGGCAGGCGGTCCAGGAGCGATCTACGTTGGCGACCTGAACCAACTGGCCGGTCCCGCCGTTGACCATGGGATGGGTGATTCCCAAGGTATGGTGCCGTTGGAATCGCTGGAGGGCCACCTATTTGTCTACGAGTCCCAGTACTACAAGAATCTGCTTGTCCGGGCAAGGCTAGACAATCCCACAGCAATGACCACCCGATTGAATGACCCCGTTCATATCAGTTACGCCTGCGTTAACCGCGCGTTGCTATGGTGCGATCTCGCGAAAAAATATCTTGCTCCCAACCTGTCGCGACGCACCAGAGGGCAGATCGTCATCGAATTTGCGTCATACCGGGAACTGGCCATTGCGGGTTCCGACACGCTCGAGTTGTTGAGGGCCGGCCTACTTCCAATGGCGGAAGTCTTCCCTGTTTTTGTATCAGGGGAGCTGCCCCAGATGGATATTCTCGGTCTTTACGGCCTATACACCGACCGGGCTCATTCATACGAAGCTGTAGTCGATGTAATGCCTGATCTTCAAGAACTCATTGTCCGAGAGACCGGTGGTTATCCAATCGGCGTGAACTGGCAAAACGGGGGCGACCTTTACTTGTTCAGCGAGAGGCCTGTGGAACAGCTGGCAGACTTCCAGGGTCTGAAAACGCGAAGCTTCAACGCGCCACTCTCCGACTGGATTGAGGGAATGGGTGGAACCCCCCAATTCGTGGCAGTTTCGGAAGTATATACCGCTTTGGCTAGAGGCATCACCGACGCCTCTATTTCCACCGCGGAAACGGGCTACGGCCAGCAATGGTATGAGGTCTCGAGCTACTTCGGTGGCCCCATTGTCTCCTGGCCTGTGAGCTTCAATGTGATCAACGCGGAGGTATGGGACAGCATCCCCATAGACCTCCAGGAGATTATGAAAGAAGAGGTGGCGAAGCTCGAACTGGAAGCACTGCGACTGGCCGCCGTCCAGAATGACTACGGCCCTCAAAAACACTATGCCGTGGGTTTGGAGCACATCGAGTTCGGTCCGGAATTGAAAGCCCAGAGCGAACAGGCGGCGCTCGAATCCGTGATTCCCGGCTGGGTTAAGCGGCTGGGCGGTCCTTCGGCGCCTTTCGTTGACGTCTTCAACCGAATTCACGAGTCGCTGCTGGGTGTGCGTATCGAGGAGGACGGGACTGCGGTCAAAACCCGATAGAGGTTGTTTATGCCCTCAAGAGCCGGCAGAGCACCGCTACAAGACCAATTTAAGAAGGCCCGCCCCGAATAACCAGGGCGGGCCTTTTTTGCCAGTGCTACTGACGTCTTACCGGAGGTGCGCTACCGCCGGACGAACCTGCGGGCGGTGAGCTCGCGGTAGAGCATGGGCAGGCGCTCGGGGAGGGCCCAGATATCGCCCAGAACCTCGTAGCCCATGTCGCCGCACATGCTCTTCAGGTAGTCGTGCCCCGCCTTGTCCACCGTGAGGCAGAAGGGCGTGATGCCCAGGTTGCGGGCCTCCACCAGCGCCATGTGGGTGTCGTGGACGGCGTATTCCTTCTCCACGCCCTCGCGGCTGTAACCCCGGTCCTGGGGCCGCCCGTCGCTGACCAGGAACATGATCTTGGTGTGCGCGTCCTGGTTCTCCAGCTTGGTGATGGCGTGGCGGATGGCCGCCCCCATCCGGGTGGCGTGCAACGGCGTGATCTTGTCGATGCGCCGCTTGACCTTGTCGTTGAAGTTTTCGGTAATGTCCTTGATCACGTAGAACTCGACGTTCTCACGGCCATAGCCGGAGAAGCCGTAGATGCCGTAGGTGTCCCCGATTGACTCCAAGGCATTCACCAGCAGCGCCGTGCTCTCTTTTTCAAGGTCGATGATGCGCTTGTAGTTGCGGCGCACCAAGCCCTCGCGGCGACGGCGCAGCCAGACCATGTACTCGACGGGATCATCGGGCGCGTCGCGGTCGTCCACCATCTGGCGGCCTTCGTCGATGGCTTCGGCGGTGGATGCGCTCATGTCCAGCAGGAACACCACGGCCACGTCGCGGCGGTTGCGGTTGCGATGCCAGTAGATCTTGTCGTCCGGCGGGATGTTCATCTTGAGGTCGACCCATGCCTCAAGCGTCGCGTTGAGGTCCAGGTCTTCGCCGTCGATGAGCCGGTAGGTCTTGCGCATGCTCTCCGGCATGATCAGCTCGAACTGCCGCCGGATGTGGGCCGAGAGTGACGCGTAGTTCTTGAGAGAGTCCTGGTAGAAGTTTATGTCGCCCTCTTCTACCGTCTTTTCCTTGACGATGCACCAGCGAGGCTTGTAGTCGTTGGCGCGGAAGTCCCATTCGTCGTACAGGTAGGTTTGGGGCTCGCGCGTCTCCAGCTCGCCGCCCTGATCGTCGTCGTGCATGAGCGGGCCGTAGCCCTGACCGGGCTGGGAGTTGGGCGGCGGGGCGCCTGCCTCCTTCATGATGTTCTGGGCGAAGGTAGTCATGGCGTCAGTGATGTCGCCTTCCTCGGCATCCATCTCCAGCTCGTCGCTGTCCTGCAGGAGCTGTTCCAGCATTTCCTGGGTCATCGGCTGGGCCTCGCCCTCCTGATCGCCGCTGTCGGCCTGCAGGCGAGTGAGCAGCTGTACCATTTCGGGTTTGAAGTCGCCGCGGTAGTCAACGGGTTCGGGCGACTCGTAGGACTCATCGCCCTCCTGGTTCTCGGCGCGCTGGTCCATGTCGGCCTGCAACCGGTCGACCAGGTCCTGGTACTCCTCTTCGTTGAAGTCCCCGGGTTCCTCCAGGTCCTGCTCCTCCCAATCTTCCTCATCCTCGGTCTGGTTGGGCAGGCGGGTAATGATCTCGTAGGCACGCAGCGTGGCCTCGGCAGTGTCCTCCACGTTGGCCTCGGCAGTGCGAAGCTGGTGGAGGATGCGCGACAGCATCTCGGCAACCTCTTCGTACTCCTCGGGAACGGGCAGGCCGGTGAATTTTTCAAGGCTCATGTGAATAAGCAACTCGACCATGGCTTGCTGCAGGGGCATCTGCTGCAGGTCCGGTCGTCTGTCCAGCGTTTCGGTCTGCACCCGTGAGGAGGCACGGCTGATGCCGGGGTATTCCACCTTGATGCGGTAGTCGAGACGGCAGTCTTCCAGCACCGTGAACAGGTCGAAGGCAAGCTTGCCGTTCTCGAACAGGGACAGGAACCGCCCAATGTCGGTGTAGGCCCGCATGGACCCTGGGCTTTCCGGCACCGGGCTTTCCATGGCAGTCTGGGAACCGTCAGGCCCCACCTCCATGAAAGTGACTTCGACCTCAGCCTCGCCGCCGGCCATCTCGCGGGCCAGTTCGATCATCGCCTGGCGGGCCGCCAATTCCTCGGCGCGCTTGGCGTTGATCTCATCCTCCAGGGCATGGCGGCGGTCTTCGAACTGGGTCGCGGGAATTTCGAAATTGAACTCGAAGCTGCCGAATTCCAAGTGGCTGACCTGATGGGTGGAGACAACTTTGAACCAGGAGAAGTTGTCCTGCTTGTTCGAGTAATGGTCAACGACGGGCGGCAGGAACACCCTGGACCCATCGGTGGAGGCGGTGTCCTCGTCCACCCAGCCGATGTTTCGGCGAACGAGTTCCTGGGTGTTCATAATTTCGACGCCGGCGCCTGACAGGGCGCGGCAGTAGAGCCGCAGGATGCCCTTGACGCGGTCCAGTTCGAGGCTGGAGGAAAGGGTCTCGAGCATCTGCTCCGAGGTATTGGACTCGATCTTGAAGAATGCGATTCCGCTCTCAGGATTCTCCTGAAGCAACCGCATTCCGTGCTGGTACCAGGTGTCCAGTTGGCTTACGGTGATGCGGGTGAGCACACTGTCAAGGCTGCGCAGGAAGGGCGGCACAGCCTCGGGTGCCACCGCGACCAGCTGGTCGCAGAGGTCGAGAATGTAGCCCTGGTTGCCCTGCGGTACGCGCCCCAAGGCTTGGGTTCCGTCGGCGAGGAACCGCGACGTGTCGCGCAGACCGACTTTGGCCAGACGTTCGCCCAGCTTGAGGAAGCGACCGGTCTGGGCCTCGTCCACGTGCTGCAGCGCCCGCGGCACCAGCTCAAGGCAGGTCTTCACCTCGCGCCAGCTCGTGTCGATCAGGGCGCGCGTCATCGCCAGGAAGGGCTCGCGTTCACGCCCCATTCCCGGGAGAACATCCTTACCCAGCGTCAGGCACTCGCTGGCCACATCGTAGGACTTGTATGACAGCGCCTCTATGAGGGAGGCAAAGACTTCAACGTCCCAGAATGGCAGGCTGCGCACCAACTCAGGGGAGACCTCGAAAAACTTGGCAGCCAGGGTACTGGACTTCCAGGTGCCCTTGTACAGGCTGCGGCCCAGGCCCGCCCAGCGCGGAATGTACTGGGGCCGCAGGTTGGGCACGATGGCCACGCTGGACTTGAAGAAAGCCACCGCCAGCGTGGGCGAGTCCTGCGCCAGGTAGGTGCCGCAACGGGCCCACTGCATGTATGACGGGAACGACAGGAAACGACATATCTCGGGGCTGACCTTGTAATACTCAATTGCCGCCTCCCAGGACCGGATGGTCTGGGAGCCGATGGAGACCCCTTCCTTGGCCCAGAGACCAACTTCGTCGGGGCCGAAGGCCTGTTTCACAGCAGTTACGGATCCCTGATAGGCCTCGAGTACGGCCGGAGGCAGTTTGCCTAGTTCCTGTTCGATATCGGGTGTTGGAGCGCTGCTTGTCAATTCAGACCCTCGCTTTCCAGCCCGTCCTCCAAAAGTTGCAGGAATTGCTGGAGGATTCTTGCGGTTGCGCCGAAGACCAGGTGCCTTCCGTAGGCATATGAGTACACCGTGCTGGGACCATCGGCCTGCCAGTGAGTATCGACGCGAACGCTGGCAGGATCCCGCAGTGCGCTTACAGGGAACTCCACGATTTCCGCGATTTCGTCGGCGCTGGGCCGGAAGTCGTATGGGTGCCCTATGGTTCCAGTGAACACGCTGACGCGGAACTGGGAGCGGGTGGCAACCTCGTCCATCTCGCCGAGGACGATTATGTCCTCCCGGCGGATCCCCATTTCTTCCTCGGTTTCCCTGAGTGCCGTGTCCAAGGAATCACGGTCCTCAGGGTCGGTGGAGCCGCCTGGGAATGAGATCTCCCCCTTGTGGTGTTCAACTTCCTGGGACCGCTTGTTGAGCAGTACCCAGTGGTCACCATCCTTTGGGTACAGCAGGACCATAACGGCAGCGGGCGTTAGACCATTCCCGGCCACCCTGCTGGTGGAACGGTTGGCGAGCGCCCGCTTGACGAGTTCCGGAGGCGTCAGGACTGCCTACTCTCCCACTCCAGAATACTGCTCCTCTGAGAATAGCTCGAGTGGTTACTCGAATATGGAAGAGGTGACTTCCTCAAGACTGCGCTGCAACTCGGGGTCGTCGGTAAGCGTCCAGACGATGGCGACCTGGCATGCACGGCGGGCGGAAATGCCCTCGCACATCAGACGCCCAGCGTAGATCAGCAGCCGGGTGCTGGCGCCTTCCTGCAGGCCGTGGTCTTCCAGGTTGCGGATCTTCTCGCCCAGCTTGGCCAGCGAGTCGGCCTGCTCTTCGGTGCAGCCGGCCTCCGACTGAATGATCTCCCGCTCTATTTCCCGGGGCGGGTAATAGAATTCGATGGAGATGAAGCGCTGCCTCGTGCTGTGCTTTAGGTCCTTCAGGGCACTCTGGTAACCAGGGTTGTAGGAAATGCAGAGCAGGAACCGATCATCGGCCTCGATGATGGTGCCGGTCTTCTCCACCGGAAGAATCCGACGGTGGTCGGTCAGAGGGTGGATCAACACCGTGGTGTCCTTGCGGGCCTCAACAACCTCGTCGAGGTAAAGGATCGCCCCGGCCTTGACGGCGCGCGTCATCGGGCCGTCGATCCAGCGGGTCCCATTGGCGTCGAGGAGGTAGCGGCCTACCAGGTCGCTGGCCGTCAGGTCCTCGTGGCAGGCGATGGTGACCAGCGGCACGCGAACTTCGCCTTCGTGGATTTCCTGCACATCCTGGGGTGCACCGCCGCCCTTCTCCTCATCTCGAATTACGGTCAGGGGGCGCCCCAGCTTCCACGCCATGTATTCCACGAATCGGGTCTTTCCACAGCCGGTCGGGCCCTTGAGCAGCACGGGGATGTGCTGCTGGTAAGCCGCGGCAAACAGTTCCATTTCGTCGCCCACGGCCCGGTAGTACGGCTCGGCCCGAACCAGGAACTCCTCGATTGCGTACTCACTGTAGTGTATTTGTTCTTGCTCTGCGGCTTCTACCATTATGTCTGCTCTATCCTTTCTTTAACTCGGGTCGCCCACAACTCGTCAATCGCCCTGCACATCGCCTCGACATCGGCTGAGTTGTCAATCACGAAGTCCGCCCGCTCCAACCTTTCCTCTCGGCTCATCTGGGAGGATACTCGCCTGCGGGCTTCCTCTTCGTTCATCCCATTCCGGAGGGCCAACCGCTCCACTACCACGTCAACCGGCGAATCGGTGACCCAAACTTCCTGGACCAGCGAATTCCAACCCGCCTCGAAAAGAAGCGCCGCCTCCACCACCACTACTCCCGTTCCCCCATCGCGGTGAGTGTCAATCCTGTCCTGGACCATCCCCGCCATCAGCGGGTGCATAATGACGTTCAGGCGGGCAAGCTGTTCGGGATCTGAAAAAACGATGGCTCCAAGGCTGCGGCGGTCGATTTCGTTGTCGGGTCCAAGGATTCCCTCGCCGAACGCCTCGACGACTCTCGTCCACGCCTCGGCTTGAGGCCGGTAGGCTTCGTGGCCGACCACATCGGCGTCGATGAGCTTCGCGCCCAGGGCCACCATATGTCTGGCGGCCTCGCTCTTGCCTGTCCCGATGCCTCCGGTAAGGCCGATGACCAACATAAGCCCCCAGTTACGTCACCTGGCAGCTGGTGCCAGTCATCGCGGCGCAGGCACACGTGCCTTCCGGACCCCACTTTTGCGATGCCAAGAAGGAATGCCGGAGATTACCGCACAGAGCGTAATTCTAAAACCAGTTTCCGATATGGTCAACTTGAAGGAGGAGTGCTCCCGCGCGCTGGCAACCTGCACTCATTGGCCCGCTGTCAGTTCTCGATGATCATGGGGCCCCAGCGGGATTCCCAGGTCTCCTGCAGCCCTTGAAACATGCGACCGTACTCCTCCGAGTCGATGGGAGTGGTGGTCATTATCACCGCGTCCTCCCGGTTGTCGGCGTAGTAGGCCTTTCGGATGCCAACCGATTTGAAGCTGTATTTTTCGTACAGCCGCTGCGCGATGAAGTTGGACACTCGCGCCTCAAGCGTCATTACATGGGACCCATATTCGCGGGCAGCAATCAGGGAGCCGATCAACAGGAGTTCGCCGATGCCATTGCCTCTGAGGGTCTCCCGAACGGCGATTTCGGTAATGTGGGCTTCGTCTCCCTGGTACCAGACGCTGACGTATCCAGCAATTGCGGGGTTGAACTCGGTGGCGGGCTCAAGTTCTGGGGGAGATCCTCCAAGTCCAAGGCGTCCGGCCAGTCGAGACAACCAGGATTGGGGTGCTTCAGCTCCGCCTGGAACTGCCGAAGAAGAATCCGCCTGATCCCCGTCCTGCTCGAGGCAGGCAACGAAGTAGCTGGCGCGCTGGTTGTTCAGGTCCCGTCGAAAAGGCGAAGTCACCCAAGTGGGAGAGAACGCCTCCCTCTCTATCTCAACAACCTCGGTGATGTCATCTTTCTGCAGACGACGCAGAAAAACGGAGACCGACTGCAACAATCCGCTACGTTCCCGTGTCCAGCAGAGCGGTACAAACGGCCCTGCAAAAGTTGCCGGGATTGTAGCATAAGGCAATCCGTCCAAGGGGCTGTAAATTGGAAACCTGGAGCGCTTTTTCTGGCGCATTCCTGGGGCAATCCAACGGAACCGCCGCGGCCCGTGGAATGTCCGGTTCTGGGAGCACTACGGCTTCACCCGAACCGTCCCGTATTGGCCGTCAAAGCCGGGCTGGACCAGCACCTGCCCTCTGCGGGATTTCATGACCGCCGCCGCCACTGGTTCGCCCGCCACCCGGAGCAATTCGGATGCCTCTGCCTTGGCCAGCACCTCCAGCTCATTCCCGAATTCGTCGCAGAGTTTCTGATAGACCTTGGCCACGCCCCTGGTGCGCCGTCCCATTCCCAGGGCCCCAGCCAGCAGTTCCTCCAGCGGGACCAGCCTCATAAAGGGCGGACGCTGAACGGATGAGTGAATCAATCCATCCGCCGCCGCCATGTGCTCCTCATCGGACGCGGCAAGGTCATCGGAAGCGAGGGAGTTCACCTGGTGCAGCACCCCGAGGGTCAAGGGGCGGCCACACGCAGGGCAGGCCGTACTGCCTTGCTCGACCGTTTCCTCCGGGGCCATCCTCACGCCGCACTTGCGGTGGCCGTCGTGGTGGTATTTGCCCTCCTCGGGGTAGAACTCGACGGTGTGGGCGACGGCGTTGCTCTCCACCGCCTGCCTCAGTCCCGCATAGGTGGCTCGCCCCCTGAAGACGGTGGACTCGCGTCCCAGGTTGGGTAACGAGTGGGCGTCGGAGAATGAAACGATGCAACGGTCGGTGAGTTCCTCGACACCCCAGTTCATCGCCGGGTCGCTGGACAGGCCGGTCTCCACCGCCCGCACCAGGGGCGTCATCTCGCCAAAGCACTCCTCCAGCCCGTCAAACCCTGATACCGATCCCAGCATCCCGTACCAGGGGGTCCAGATATGGGCCGGAATGACCATCGCTTCCGGGTCGATGTCGAAGACCAGCGATGTCAGGTCTGATGCGGACATTCGAACGGAGGGCCTGCCGTCACCTTCCAGTTTGACTCCTCTGGCCGAAAGTTCGCCGTTGAAGCGGCTCACGGCCTGTAGCGACGACAGAAATAACAGCAGGTGAATCCGCCTGGAACGGCCTCCCTGCTTGAAAACGCAACTCACCTCTGTCCCCAGCACGAAGGTCACCCCGCCGTGCCGGAACGTACCCCCCTCCACCTCCGCAAGCCCGGCTTCGAGTTCGGCGAGCCACGCCGGATGGGTGAAATCTCCGGTGGCCAGCATCTCGATGCCCTTGGTTTTTGCGGATGCGGCGAGGTTGGACAGGGTGAGGTTTTTGCTGCAGGCGTAGGCGTAACGGGAGTGGATGTGGAGGTCGGCAACGAATTCCTGCGGGTCGGCCATGGGCCGAGTCTAGCATAGTGCTCAATTTCGGTATTTGGGCCATGGTGCACTTCAGGTAGCGCCGTAACCCCGGGCAAAAATAAGAGGAGAGCCCTCGTTTGAGGACTCTCCTGGTTTCCCGATCTGTGGGGCTCCTGGCCTAGGCAGTGGCTTGTAATGAAATGCACGAGCGTCTATCTATCCGGCCGCGACAATTCAAAGCACCACTTGCCATATGTCGAGGCCAAGGCTACCGGGCTTGCCTCCTGCGCTTCCAGTAGCGAAATCCCCCATAGGCCGCAAGGGCCAGAGCGGTCGTACCCAGGGCAATACCGATCTTCGCTTTGGTAGTCATGATTCCCACCTCCGGTGTATATCTCCCATCCGGCGGGCCGTCTTATTGTCCCGCCAGTCTGTGGTCGTTAATTGTTGATGAGGTCTGCATCATTTATATCAATATTAGTTATACTTGTCAACGTTGTGAGACAATTCACAATATAACATATCTCAATATAACATGGTTGTTGCACTGTGCCGGTGAAGAGGCATTCGGCAGCATAGTACCCCCACGAAGACGAGGCCGGAAGGCGGGGCGAAGTGATTGCTGCCTGGAAATGTAACTCGACCACCCGATTCGGAACACTGTCTTCTGGCACTCACCCCTTCCCAATCAGGTTTTGCTCCCATATAATCAAACACATGTTCTTAATAACCATTATCTGTTGCCTGCATCCCACCATCCCGCAGATTCTGAAAATGTCGCCACAAATGATCGGGAATGAGCGGAATTGAGCGGAATAATAGAAAATTCTCAACTCGGCAGCCACTGCCACGGTATCTCCCCAATGGCGCTCTGCGCGGATGGCAAGATACTTTATTGAGACACGTATTAATGGAAAACTGCACACAATTGCACAGAAATGCACGCTTCTCTAGGGGTACCATTTCCGGCGCCATCCCTTATTGAGACACTCCTCTGGCGCCGTGTTAGTGCAGGCCTTTCCCTCGGAGTGCTCCTGAGCCAGGACACACGGATGGTGAATGCGGCGCCCCGGGGCGCCGCCGGATAGTACGGCACCATCACGGGGCCATTCGACCACCTGAATCGCAAAGCTTTCATCTCGCGCTTGACCGGCGACGGGGCCAGATTTATTCTGTAGTGTGTAGCAATTCGCGATATGGCTGCTTCAATAATAGTTTTCAATCATACAGGGGAGGATCCCAATGCCAGCCAAGCACATTATTAGTGACCAGGCCGCACAGCAGGCCCTCCTGCGCGGAATCTCGATGGTGTCCAACGCCGTCGGCAGGACCCTGGGCCCCAAGGGCAGGAATGTGGCCTTGGAGAAGAAGTGGGGCGCACCCGTCGTTACCAATGACGGCGTCACCATCGCCAAGGAAATTGAGTTGCCCGAGTCCTTCGAGAACATGGGCGCGCAACTCATCAAGGAAGCCGCCAGCAAGACCAACGACGTCGCCGGCGACGGCACCACCACCGCCACGGTGCTGGCCCATCACATCGTCCGCGAGGGCATGAGGAACGTGGCCGCGGGCTCTGATCCCATGGCTATCAAGCGCGGACTCGACAAGTGCGTGGCAGCCCTGGTGAAAGAACTGGCCGTCATATCGACACCCGTGCAGGGCCGCGACCAGATGGCGCAGGTCGCCACCATTTCGGCCAACGACAGCGAAGTTGGCGACATGCTGGCCGACGTGCTAGAGCAGGTGGGTGCCGAAGGCGTGGTCACCATAGAGGAAGGCAAGGGCATAGAGTCGGAGACCGAATTCGTAGAGGGTATGAACTTCGACCGCGGCTACGTCAGCCCTTACTTCGTCACCAACCCGGAGCGGATGGAATCGATCATCGAGAACCCCCACATCCTGGTAACCGACAAGAAGCTCTCATCGGCCGCCGAGTTGGTGCCGGTGCTGGAGAGCGCGTTACAGGTTACTCGTAACCTGGTGATCATTGCTGAAGACATCGAGGGCGAGGCACTGGCGGTGCTGGTCGTAAACAAGCTGCGAGGCACCATCAACTGCCTGGCAGTCAAGGCTCCAGGGTTTGGCGACCGACGCAAGGCCATGCTGGAAGACATCGCCATCCTCACCGGCGCAGAGGTTGTGTCGGAAGAGCGGGGCCGCCGCCTCGACCAGGCCACGGTCGCTGATCTCGGCCAGGCACGCCGCATCGAGACTACCAAGGATCGCACCACCATTATCGGTGGGACCGGCGACCCGGATATGATCAAGGGCCGGACCGAGCAGATACGCGTCCTGATTGAAGAAACCACCTCTGAATACGACAAGGAAAAACTCCAGGAACGGCTGGCCAAGCTGTCCGGTGGCGTGGCAGTCGTCAAGATTGGAGCCCCCACCGAGCCTGAGCTGAAAAACCGCAAGGCCCGCGTTGAGGATGCTCTTTCGGCCACTCGCGCCGCCGTGGAGGAGGGCATCGTGCCCGGCGGCGGCGTTGCCTACATTCGGGCAATGCACGTCCTGGACGGCGTCCAGTTGACCGGCGACGAAACGGTTGCCCGGTCCATCCTGCACAGCGTCCTGCAGGAGCCCGTGCGAATTATCGCCCGTAACTCAGGCGGCGAGCCCGCTGTCGTGGTGGACGAGATCATTCGTAACAGCGAGCGCAATTTTGGCTACGACGCCACCAATGGCGAATACGGAGACCTGGTGCAGCGGGGCATCATCGACCCAACGAAGGTTTCCCGGTCGGCCCTAGAAAACGCCTCCAGCGTCGCCGGGATGATCCTCACGACATACTCCCTGATCACGCAGGAAGAGGAAGAGGCACACGACCACCACGGGCATTCTCATTAGGAACCCGGGCCGCCGGAACTCATCGAAATGGCGGTTGACAGGGCAATCAAGAAATCGCTGAGGTGATTTTATGCTTGCTTCGATGACGGTTACCGTCTGGACCTGCGACAAGTGCGGCCATCAGAACGGCCCAATGAGGGACGTTTTCTGCGCCGGCTGCGGCAACCGACGGCCGGGCTGGTAGCCCGGGTGGCATAGGCAACTACCACCTGGTTTAAACGATACGGGCCGGAGAACTCCGGCCCGTATCGTTTCTTGAATCCTTCCGCGAATCGGAGAAATCAGGCGAAACGCAGCAAGGCGTCGGCAACTTCCCGCGGGCGCTGCCACAGACCCATGTGGCAGGAATCGATTTCCAGTACGTCATCGCTGTTCAGCCGTTCAGCCGTACGTCTCTGGGCTTGAGGGGACACCACCCTGTCCTGGGTCAGCACTATCGAAGACAGGGGCGCAGGGAGGTCTTCCTCCAGCGACAGGCCCGAATTGAGCAATCGGGTGGGCAGGGGGCCGAAGAAGCCCACAATCTGTACTGTCTCCATGGCCTCCATGGTGTTGCACAGGTTGCGATGAATGAAGGAAGAGGGAAACCTAAGTTCCTTCCGGGACAGGGCGCTGAGCAGGGACAGCATCTTGAATCCCCTGCTGATGCGTCCCGTGCTTCCGCTGATCAGAGGTCGCGAACCCTCCGGCACCAGTCCGCCCACAATGCAAAGCCGCTTGGGCGGGGAGGCCAGACTGCCTGCAGCCTGCAGAACGATTCCTGCCGAAATCCCGTGGCCTACCAGGACCACGTTGCGAAGTTGCTCCCGCTCCACCGCTCTGGTAATCGACTCCACGCACTCCTCGACCCGAACCGCCGCGGTGTCGCCCTTGGCATCAGGGCCATGCCCCGGCAGGTCGATGGTGAGAACGCGGTTCGCGCGACGAGGCTTGTGCAGCCTCGGCGGATGTTCTTCGGGCGCAGTCATAAGCCCCCAGACTTTGCCCCAAGCCCAGGATCCCTGGCCCGCGCCATGCACCAGCAGGTAATCGGTCATCGTCCCTTTCGCTCCGCATCTTCCACGCAGAATGTCATAGCCGCCATCACTTCAGCCTGCCAAGCCCCGAAGCGCCGTCAGCAGGGTCTCGTCCTCATCTGGGCCGACAGTACGCGGGTCGAAGAGCACATTTTCGTCTTCAACCCTGGCGACCACGGGTGGCTGGCCCTCGCGAAGCCGTTTCATTACGACTTCGGCGCCTCCTGCAATCCCCGAGGCGTCGAACGTCAGCACCCACGTAGGCAGCGTCTCTCCAGGCAGGCTGCCACCGCCGATTGCGGACCTTGACTCGACAACGGTGTAGCGCTCCGACAACGAAGACTTCCACCGCACGGCGCGCTCCCTTAGTGCCTCGGTAGTGGCGGATATCATTCGCCAGACAGGGACTTCCTGCTCGGCCTCTCCTTTCAGGTAGTGAACGAGGGTTGCCGTGAGGCTGGCAAGGCTAAGCTTGTCGATGCGCACGGCCCGCGCGAGGGGATGCCGGGCAAGGCGCGACACCAATTCGCGCCGCCCCACCACGATCCCCGCCTGCGGCCCGCCCAGGAGCTTGTCGCCGGAAAAGAACGCCAGCCCCATACCGGCGCGGACACTCTCCTGGGGCATAGGCTCGTGGGCCAGACCATACTTGCTGGTGGGAAGCAAGCTGCCACTTCCCACGTCGTGCAGCACCACTACTCCAAGGCGGTCGCCCAATTCGGCCAATTCCCGCGACTCCACTTCTGCGGTGAATCCCTCAATCCGGAAATTGCTGGCGTGGACCTTCAGGTAGGCAGCTGTGTTGTTGCCAGTGGCGTCCTCGTAGTCGCGCAGGTAGGTGCGGTTGGTGGTGCCGACGTCGACCAGAATGCAGCCGCTCTGGCGAAGCACGTCGGGTACACGGAAACCACCGCCGATCTCCACGGCCTCAGCGCGGGACACGATGACCTCGCGCCCAGTTGCCAGCGCGGTAAGTCCCAGGAGCACGGCGGAGGCGTTGTTGTTCACCGCCAAACCTGCCTCAGCTCCGGTGATCTGTCGCAGCAGCGACTCCAGTTGTGCCTGTCGGGAACCCCTGCGACCGGACTCAAGATCGAATTCCAAGTTGGAATAGCCGAATGCGGCCTCCTCAGCCGCCTGCATAGCGGCGCGGCTGAGCGGCGCACGGCCAAGGTTGGTGTGAATGACGACGCCGGTGGCGTTGATTACACGTCGTGGTTCGGAGCGCACCGCCTCATCCACACGTCGGCACACCAGCGAAGCAATCTCTTCGATGTCGGAGGCGCCCTTCCCTTGCCGGATTCGCGCTCGCGCCTGCTCAAGTTCCCTGCGCACCAGTTCGACAACCCATTCCCGACTGAAGTTGGCCGCGACTTCGGCCACTTCGGGCGTTGCCAGAACACTGTCGACACTGGGCAAGTTTCTGAACTGCATAGGAGTCCGAACCGGAAATTCTGTCGGCGATTATTTTAGCACGTGGCGCGAACCCGGCTGGGGTCTCTTTCACGGCGATCGGACTTGTATGGACGTGCTGGTAATGAAAGTCTCCTCGTTATAAAATTACAAACACCATCAAGTTCACAATCAGGCTACTCGAGAATCCCGAAAGATAATGAGAACCCGAATCGTCGCCATTGCTGTTGTTGCTTTCCTAACAATCGCGATCGTCGCCGTGGGGTTTTCATCATTGGGGCAGTCTCGGGATGCGACTGCCTCTTCTGCCACTACAGTCTGGGACTCGGAACAAGGCGAGGGAAACCAGGCAGTGTCAGCATTCAAGTACGTTTGTCCCTTCCATTGATTGTGATACTGAATCCATGTGATACCAAAAGCAGTTAAGGCGCGGGGCGGCTCGCGCCTTTTCCAACGCCCAAAATTCGGGCACCGGCATTGATCCGAGTTCAGCCAGGAGCCTAGAAATGACCACAGCAGAGGCGGGTCTGCCGCCGGAACTGGAAGCCCTCAAGCTGACCATTCGCCAGATCGTCAAGGACGAGTGTTATCCCCTGGAGGGGGAGTACCTTGCCAATCCGACGCAGGAAGGTGTAGATGACGGCGCACCCAGAGGGATAGCAGAGGCGCTCCAAGGCATCTTGGGGACGCTACCTACAGAAAAGTGGGCGCGGCTGAACCAGATTTCCAAGGACACGGGCATATACACCTCCTTCGTGCCCGAGGAATACGGAGGAGGTGGAATGGGCGCCCTGGGGCACGTGGTGCTGGACGAGGAGGTGCACAAGAGCATCGTTCAGCTGCCGACTTCCCCCGTACCAATGATGATGATCGGGAACTGCACCCCGGAACAGGAGCAGGAATATCTGATACCGTCCGTACGAGGCGAGCTTCACTACGCCTTCGGACAGACGGAGCCAGAAGCCGGATCTGACCCCGGCGGTATGATGCAGACCAGGGCCGTTCTGGACGGAGACGATTGGGTGCTGAACGGCACAAAGACCTTTATATCCGGGGCGGCGAGCGCTGACTACATCTTGGTGCAGGCAGTAACCGATCCGGAGCTGCGACAGCGGGGCGGCATCACCATGTTCATCGTTGACAACCCCAGTCCGGGGCTGTCATTCGACCCCATTCGCATCTGGATCAATCCCCACAAGAACCAGCAGCACACCATCCACTTGGACAACGTGCGGGTCCCCCAGACCAAGGTTCTCGGCGAAGTGGGACGCGGGTTCACCCTTGGACAGAAGTGGCTGGTGCATCATGACCGGCTGCTGAGGGGGTCGATGGCTATCGGCATCCTCAGCCGGGCGCTCGAGATGGCCATCGAGTGGGCCAAGCAGCGCGTGACGTACGGGAGGCCCATCGCAGACCGTCAGGCCATCCAGTGGATGCTCACGGACGTGTACATTGACATTATGACCCTCCGGGCGGCCACCCGCGAAACGGCGGCCAGGGCGGACGCCGGAGAGGATGTTCGAGTAGAGGCTTCGATGATCAAGTACTGCGCAGGCGAGTGGGGGCACCGCAGCATCGACAAGATCATGCAGGTGTTTGGAGGCACGGGCGAGACCCTAGACCTCCCCTTGGCTCACTGGTACCACCTGCTGCGACACGCACGAATCGGCGGCGGCACTTCGGAAATTCACAAGTTCGTAATGGCCCGCGCCCTCTTGGATGGCCGGGTCAACTTCCAAGGCTAACGGTCCTGGGAATGCACGGAGTTAAGAAATGACCTGGCTGAGCACGCTCACAAATGTCCGCTTTCTGATGCTGCTGGCAGCCCTGGCGCTGGTGTTTACGACCGCTTGCTGGGCCAGCGTGTTCAAGGGGCCCTACGGAGATTCCGACGGCTACAAAACGAGAGCCTTTGCAGAACAGGTAACGGAGGCAGGAACCCGGCCGCCCGGCAAGCAAGGCGGGCCGGTCGCGCCTTACGACGATGCGCAGGGGCTCCGCGTCCGGGCCACCGGGTCGGTATCCGGCACTCCGGACATCGCAGTAGTAAGCCTGGGCGTGGAATCGATCGAGGACACCGCCTCGGAAGCTCGCGCCAACGCTGCCAACGCCATGGCGGGAGTGATGCAGGTCCTCCGGGAGGCCGGAGTGGATGATCGGGACATTCAGACCCAGTACTTCAACATCAGCCCCCGCTATCAGAACGTTCGGGTAACCGACTGCGGGGAAGAAGAGGAGAGCAAAGAGAGCCTGTCCCCGGAACAGGATTGCACCACGACCTGGGAGCTCAAACTGATTGGCTATGCGGTTTCCAACCAGGCGTCCGTGAAGATTCGCGATCTGGATGAGGCTGGAATGATCATCGACCAAGTCACCGAAGCAGCAGGCGACCTGGTCAGGGTGAACGGCATCAGCTTCACTATTGAGGATCCCGAGGGACTCAGGGAGGAGTCCAGGGCCAAGGCCATAGCGGCGATGCAGGAGAAGGCGGAAACCATGGCCGACCTGGCCGGTGTAACGCTCGGAAGACTGGTCAACCTTGAGGAGGCCACGGACTTCTATTCTCCCCAGCCGTTGTACGCCAGGGCAGCCATGGCATCCGCGGAGTCGGCAGCTGACACGTCAATTGCCGCTGGCGAGATTGAGATTACGACCACAGTCAATGGTGTTTATCTCATCGCTCCCTCGGGTGCCCAGTAAGCTGTGCTACGTCGGACATAGGCAATGTGATCGCTTCCCTTCTGCTTGCTAGGGTTGGGCCTCGTTGCTAAAATTCGCACAAACCTCGAGGAATAGGGAAACGAAAGAATAGCCGATGGTACTAAGCGACAGGACGATAAAGGAGGAACTGGAAAAAGGCCGCATCGTGATTGAGCCCCTTGATCCTGCCGACATCCAGCCCGCCAGCGTCGACCTTCGCCTTGACCGCAAGCTCTTGGTCTTTTCGAATTCGAGACGTCCCCACATAGATGTCAAGAAGGGCCTTGACGACCTGACCGAGACCGTTGAAATCGACGACGAGGCACCCTTTATCCTCCACCCCGGCGAGTTCGTGCTGGGCAGCACAATGGAACATATCGAGTTGCCAGACGACCTCGTGGCCCGCCTGGAAGGTAAGAGCAGCCTGGGCCGCATCGGCTTGGTGATTCACTCCACGGCGGGCTTCGTAGATCCCGGCTGGAAGGGACACCTCACCCTGGAGTTAAGCAACCTGTCCCGTCTGCCAATCACGCTCTATCACGGGATGAAAATCGGGCAGATATCCTACCTTCGCCTGACCACACCCGCTGACCGCCTCTACGGTTCCGAGGGGTTGGGCAGCAAGTACCAGGGCCAGACGGAGCCTACCGCAAGTCGCTTTTCGCAGGAATTTTCCGGCGCCGGCCCGTCCCGGCAGTCCGGCTGAAGGCAAACCTACATGAGCTTCATGGCCCAGGCCATCGAACTGGCGCGGGTTGCCTTGGGCTCCACCAGCCCCAATCCGGCCGTGGGCGCGGTTTTGGTCAAGGACGGCCAGGTCGTGGCCAAGGGAGCGACCCAGCCACCAGGGCAGGCCCATGCCGAAGTGGTTGCCCTAAGCGATGCAGGGGAACGAGCCCGGGGCGCCACCCTTTATGTAACCCTTGAGCCCTGTTGCCACTGGGGCCGCACCCCGCCCTGCACTGGGGCCATTATCGATGCCAGGGTTGCCGAGGTGGTGGTTGCTGTTTCAGACCCCAATCCAGTCGTAGCCGGTAATGGCATCGCGGAACTCCGGGCGGCGGGAATCACAGTCTCGCTGAACAACGGCGAACTTTCCACCTGCCGAGAAATCCGCGAGCTGTACGAGGGGTTTGCAAAGCACATCTCCACCGGCATGCCTTTCGTGCTGGCCAAGTTCGCAATGAGCCTGGACGGCAAAATAGCCACCCATAAAGGAGATTCCAAGTGGGTGACCGGCCCGGAGGCACGTTCTCTGGTGCAGCAGATGCGCCGGGAGACAGATGCGATAATGGTGGGGGCCAACACCATCGTCGCCGACGACCCTCAGCTCACCGCCCGCGGGTACGACAATCAGCCACTGCCGCGGCAGCCCATTCGGGTGACGCTGGACAGCCTGTGCCGCATGCCGGTGCGGTCCCAACTGCTGCGCCAGCCAGGCCAGACACTGGTGTACACCACTGAGAACGCGCCTGCCGGCAACATTGGTGGACTGCTGCGAGCCGGAGCCGACGTCGTTCCGGTGGGCGCCACCAATGAGGGATTAGTCAGCCCAGCGGAAGTGCTGGCCGACCTGGGTCGAAGGGGCGTCGTGACTCTGCTGGTGGAGGGCGGAGGAAAGACATTGGGGTCGTTCTTCGACGATGGGCTTGTTGACAAGGTACACGCCTTCGTCGCCCCGGTCATAATCGGCGGGATTGGTGCTGCCTCTCCAGTTGAGGGCGCGGGGGCGGAGGAGATGGCTTACACTCACCGACTGGAGGGAACGTCGCTGCAGCAAGTGGGGCCGGACTGGCTGATAACCGGCTATCCCCAAAGGCCGCTCTCCAGAGGATAGAGGAGCATCAAGAGTGTTTACAGGTATTGTCGAGGAAGTGGGATCCGTGGTAAGCATCAGCAACAATGGTATGACGGTGCGCGCCGAAACGGTAATGTCAGACCTCAAGCTAGGGGACAGCATAGCTGTAAACGGAGCCTGCCTTACGGCCGTTTCGTTTTCAAACTCGGAATTCGCGGTAGACCTGTCGCCGGAAACAATGCGCAGGACGTCGCTTGGAAGCCTGTCAGCCGATGGAGTGGTCAACCTCGAGCGCGCGCTTTCCGCCAGCGACCGCATGGGCGGGCATATTATGCAGGGCCATGTGGACGGCACGGGCCGAATTACCTCCATCAAAGAGGACGGCGACTCGATGATATATCGGGTCCGCGCGCCCGCCCGGCTGATGCCCTACATAGTCGAGAAGGGATTCATAGCGGTTGACGGTATAAGTTTGACCGTGGTAAAAGTAGGCACTTCCTCGTTCACCTTGGCTGTGATACCATTCACTCTCCGCAATACTAATCTGCATGCACTATCAGTCGGCTCTAGGGTAAACTTGGAGGCCGACATACTGGCCAAGTATGTGGAAAGCCTGCTCAAGCGGTGAACGTGGGCAGAGGCACCCAAGCGCAGGAAAAGGACTGGATTATGCCCCTGTGTAGTCTGGAAGAGGCACTGGACGACCTAAAAGCGGGCAAACTGCTGATCGTAGTTGACGACGAGAACCGGGAGAATGAGGGCGACCTCGTAATGTCGGCGGAAACAGTGACCCCGGAGGCAATCAACTTCATAGTGAAGTATGGCCGGGGTCTACTTTGTATGCCCATTATCGGCGAGCGGCTGGACGAGCTCCAGATGCCCTTGATGATCAGCGAAAACGCCGGCAGGAAAGAACAGACCGCTTTCACTGTATCTGTGGACTACAAGGTGGGCACGACCACCGGCATCTCCGCCTTTGACCGCGCAGCGACGGTCTTGGCCATGATCGACCCGGCCGCCTCTCCAGACGATTTCACCCGGCCCGGACACCTGTTCCCATTGCGCTACCATCCCGGAGGCGTCCTTGCGCGGCCCGGCCACACCGAGGCCATCGTGGACCTGTGCAACCTGGCGGGAATGTACCCGGCGGGAATCGTCTGCGAGATGATGAACGAAGACGGTTCGATGTCTCGCCTTCCTGATCTGGAGGACTTTGCCGAGGTCCACGACCTGAAAATTCTCAGCATCGCACAGATCGTTGCTCACCGCCGCCACAGCGAGCGTCTCATCGAGCGAGTGGCCGAAACGCGACTCCCAACCCGGTATGGTGAGTTCAAGGCAGTAGGGTACCGCAGCTACTTCGACCAGGGGGAGCACATCGCCCTGACGACCGGGGAATGGAAACCGGACGACCCTGTTTTGGTCCGCATCCACAGTGAATGTCTCACAGGCGACGTGTTCGGCAGCCTGCGCTGCGATTGTGGGGAACAGGTGGACCTGGCCCTCAAGACGCTGGCCGAGGAAGGCTCCGGAGTCTTGCTGTACATGCGCCAGGAGGGCAGAGGGATCGGCCTGCACAACAAGATTAAGGCCTACTCGCTCCAGGATAACGGCCTGGACACCGTGGAAGCCAACAAGACGCTGGGCTTCGACGCTGATATGCGCCATTACGAGGCAGGAGCCCAGATCCTCCTCGATCTCGGAGTCTCCAAGCTGCGTCTTCTGACAAACAACCCAGGCAAGGTGGTTGGCTTGTCAGGATTCGGCCTTGAGATTCAGGACCGCATCCCCCTTGAGGTGCCGGTCAACGACGAGAACCGCAACTACCTCATAACCAAAAAGCAACGAATGGGACACCTGCTGGGAAACTGCTAGACCCGACAGGGCAATCCAGACACCAGAAGGAGCGGTCAAATTGACCGCTCCTTTGTTTTGCGTTGCTACTCAGTACGCTCCAGGCGGGGCCGCACGCCGGAATCCAGCGTCCTCTTTCCCTAATCCTCCTTGCCCAGCCGGTGCATGAGGTAGGCCTCGATAAACGGGTCTATATCGCCAGCGAGAACGTTGTCGGGGTTGGTGCTCTGCAGGTTGGTGCGGTGGTCCTTTACCGACTTGTATGGGTGCAAGACGTAGCTGCGAATCTGGTGGCCCCACTCCGGATTGGTTCGCTCGCCGCGAATCTTGGCCAGTTCCTCTGCACGCTCGTCGTCCTGGCGCTTCAGCAGGCGGGCGCGGAGGATGCGCATGGCGTATTCGCGGTTCTGGTGCTGTGAGCGCTCGGTCTGGCAGGACACGACAAGGCCAGTGGGAATGTGGGTCAGTCGAACGGCGGAGGCGACTTTCTGTACGTTCTGCCCGCCGGGGCCGCTGGAGCGGAAGGTGTCCATCCTGACGTCTTCGGGGCGGATGTCGATGTCCCCCTCGCTCTCAACGGCAGGAAGGATCTCTACGTTGGCGAACGAGGTGTGCCGCAGATGGTTGGGGTCGTAGGGCGAGAGACGCACGAGGCGGTGCACGCCCAATTCTGCGCTCAGGTAACCGAAAGCGTGATCGCCACCCACCTCAAGGATGCCGCTGCGCAGTCCTGCCTCCTCACCATAAGACAGATCCATCACCTCCACTGGCCGCTTCCCGGTTTCGGCCCAGCCAACGTACATCTGGAGGAGCATCTGAGCCCAGTCGTGGGAGTCGGTGCCTCCTGCGCCCGAGTGAATGCTGATGATCGCCGAGCGTTCGTCATACGGCCCTGAGAGTGTAAGCTTGACCTCCTCCCGCGCAAGGGCATCGCTCAGCGCTTCCGTGTCAGCGACAAGCTGTTCCTCAAATGAGGAATCTCCCTCTTCGATGGCCAACTCGGTGAGTTCCAGCAGATCAGTACTTCGAGCCTCAAAATCGCGCCAGAGGACGACTGTGTCGCGGAGCCGGCCCAACTGACGCATCTTGCTTTGGGCCTGTTGATGGTCATTCCAGAAGTCGGGCTCGGCGGACTCCTTCTCCAGTTCTGCTATCTGAAGTTCTTTGCTCGCGAGGTCAAAGACGCTCCACCACAGACGCCACCTTCAGGGTAAGAGCTGCGAGATTCTGCCTTAGTTGTTCCATGGTGAATGTGTCTCCAATAAAGAGATTCGGATCAATTACGATATTTCCAGCCGATCGGCAAGCCAAGCGGCGCGGGCCATGGCATGGATGTGGCCGCCACCCTCGGATGCTCCGTCATACAGGCGCAGGTCGCAGTTTGGAAGGGTCTCGCCAAGCTGCTCGGCAAATGCGACCGGGGATGTCCCCCGGTCAAAGCGCCCTACGCTTAGCAACACAGGGCACGTTACACGGCTGGCGTCGCCGATGGGGTCCAGCAGGCCGAGAGTGGCCTCCACGTCCGCCCGGCGTTCTGGGTACAAGCGAAGAAAGTCTCCGATCTCCCCCAAGGTATAACCCAGCCCGGACTCCAGAGCTGATGGATGCCCCAGCGGCATCGGTGTGTCAGCGGCAACTGCACCCACGCGGGATCGCCGGGAGGCAAGGGCCAAAGCGAGGCTTCCCCCCAGCCCGGTTCCCCACAATGCCACATTTCCGATTTCGGCCCGACCCTGGGCCATCAGGGCGTCAAGGGCGCGCAATGCGTCGGCGTATGCGCCAAGCAGCACCCAGGACTCGCCGTCTGCGATGCCATCGGTGAGCAGACCGGGATAGCTGGCCCGGTAAGCACCGTCGCCGTTTCGCTGCCCGCGGTGCGTGGCGTTCATCACGACCGCATTTTGCCGGAGCGAAGTGTAGATTATGTCGTGCACGCTGGCATAATCGGGCATGCGGAGCAGGGCCGGGACAGGGCCGGTAACGTCTTTCGGTACCGACAGCCAGGCATAGAGGCGGTGGCCGCCAGTGGTGCTGTAGCGCACCTGATAAACGTCATATTCGGGCTGCGAGTAGAACGTATCGAGTTCGATCGACAGGTCGAGAGGCGTCTCCGCCAGTTGCGCCTCGGTCCTATCCCAAAATGAGGCAGGTGTCATGAGACGGCCCATTCCGCTTTCGATGCAGCGATGCGCTGCTCCAGCCATGCGGTCTCCTGCTTTGGGTAGTCGTGCGCGTTGCCGTGTCCCGATTCGGGGAAGAGCCACAGTTCGCGCTCTCCGGCGAGGCGGTCGTAGGCCGCATAACTGGTCTCGGGTGGACAAACCTCGTCCTCGAGGGCGACACCCACAACCATTGGGCACTTTATGCGGGTCGCAAAGTTCACTCCGTCAAAATAGCGCAACGTTTCCAGCATCTGCGCTTCCCGTTCAGGGTTGGCGCGAAGGTAGCAGGAGAGTTCGTCATAGGGGTAGGAGCGGAGCATTTTCATAGATTCGGGGTAGCAGCACAGGAATGGGTAGCCGGATACGCCGCCCCTGATTTCCGCGCGAATACCTGCCGTAGCCAGGGTGAGGCCACCGCCCTGGCTGCTCCCGGAGCAGAAGATGCGGTCCGAGTCGATTTCGGGCCTTGACAGAAGAAAGTCCACACCGCGGGAGCAGTCGGAGATGACTCCGCGATAGCTGTATGTTTCACGACTCTCGATTCCGTGGGTCAGCAGGCCAGGGTAGCCTGGGTTGAACTCTGCGCTGCTTGGCAATTTGCCCCGGACGGCGACAGACAACACCGCCACGCCCTTGCGACCCCAGTCCCGCCGCAACGCAGGTTCAGACTTGTAGCCTGGAAGGACCAGGATGGCGGGGAATGGTCCGTCCCCTGCAGCCGGGACGCTGTACCAGCCAAAGATTTCCAGTCCATCCAAGCTGCGGTAGGTGGCTTGGTAGACTTTGACTTCGTCGTTGCTGCGCATCAGGTCGTGGGTAACAGAAGGCTCCAGCGGCTCCTTGGCCAGGTGGCCCAGGATGCCGCTCCAGAAATCGTCGAAGTCGTCGGGACAGGTAACCGAGGTCCTGAAGGCTTCCAGGTCGGCTTTCGTGGCCATACTCGCGCTCTCCCAGGTTGAATCAAATGGGCACAGCCATTATATCCCAGGATAATTTTGTTTGAATTCGCCGGCAAACATTGATTGCGCTCCCCTATGGCCTGGACGCCAATTTCCCGAAGGACGATTTAAAGATTCTAATTTCCCGGTCATCGCCTACCATCATTGGCAAGTACCAGGAGAACGGTCTCATCAATATGGAGTGCGAGCAGCAAGGGCCGATAGTCGTGGAATGCGCAACGCTCCAGTGATGGGGTCGCACCCATTCCCCAAGGGCAATCGCTTTGGCTGAGGCGCTCTTGCGACTGGACGTCGAATCGGGGGACTTGTGATGGAATGGGATCGCCCGGTGCAGTTGCCGGAGAGCATTACGCGGTAAGAATGGGACTGAAATCTCCCACACCAGTCCCATTTTGTCCCATTCTGTCCCATTTTGCCCATCCACAGGCGGATGAAATCTTGAATTTAAAGCTAAAAGGCAGCACCCCGGACGTCGTGGGACAAAAAAATTATGATTCCCGTCCCATTTTGTCCCATTCTCGCTTTACACCCCGTTTCCGCCCGCCGCCGACTGCACCTTCAGCCTAAACAGAGCAGGATTGGTGTGAGACGCAGAAGGATTTGGATATATGGTACGGAGGCGTTACCAGGCTTGGCAAGCGGCAAATGCCATCAGTTATTCAGACACGATTGCGCTGTCCATCCCGCAAGTCGGGATCTGGCAACAGGGAAGGAGCGGGGACCAAAGTGTTCAATTGCGGTGCCTCAGTACGGTATCCGTTCATGACGGAATCATGCGAAGCCGTTGGGCTATAATGAACCGGACACTCACATGATTTGCGCCAAGGCCAGAGTTGTGCGGCGCAGGATTGAAAGATGCTTGACCACGGCACCCTAGATACAGGCACCGTTGACGAGGCCCACACGCGCCGCCACGCTATGCGGCACTCGGCGGCCCACGTTATGGCTGACTCGGTCCTTAAGCTGTTCCCCGAGGCGAAAATGGGCATTGGGCCTCCCACCCAGGACGGGTTCTACTACGACTTCGACGTCTCCCGTCCATTCACACCGGAGGACATGGAAAGCATCGAGTCGCTGATGCGGGGTGCCATCGCTGGTTCCTTCCCCTTCGAACGGGAGGAATTGACCCGCCAGAAGGCGCAGGAGCTATTCGCCGATCAACCGTACAAATTGGAACTGATCGAAGGACTGGATGAATCGGCGGTGATTTCCATATACCGCCACAACGGCTTCGTTGATTTGTGCCAGGGACCGCATGTGGGCAGCACCGCCGAGATCCCGGCGATGAAGCTGCTCAGCGTGGCGGGCGCCTACTGGCGAGGCGACGAGAAGCGCCCGATGCTGCAGCGGATCTACGGTACCGCCTTCGAGTCACAGGACGAGCTGGACGAGCACCTAGCGAGGCTGGAGGAGGCAGAACGACGCGATCACAGAGCGCTGGGGCGGCAGCTGGGCCTCTACACAATCCAGGATGAAATCGGCCCAGGCTTGGTGGTCTGGCATCCCAAGGGCGGTCGTGTTCGCTCGCTGGTCGAGGACTACTGGAAGGCCATCCACTACCGACGTGGCTACGATATCGTTTACTCACCCCACATCGGCCGCTCAACTCTGTGGCAGACCAGCGGGCATCTGGACTTCTATCGAGAAGGGATGTTTTCGCCGGTGGAGGTTGACGAGCAGGAATACTACCTGAAGCCCATGAACTGCCCCTTCCATATCACCATATACCGCTCGGCCCTCCGAAGCTACCGCGAGTTGCCCCTGCGGTTCGCCGAACTCGGCACGGTCTACCGGTATGAGCGCAGCGGAGTGCTGCACGGGCTTATGCGGGTGCGTGGCTTCACCCAAGACGACGCGCACATCTTCTGCCGCCCAGAGCAGGTCGAGGAAGAAGTCGGCGGTGTTTTGGAATTGACCTTCGAACTGTTGGAGGCTTTCGGCTTCTCCGACTACAGCATCGCTCTCTCCACCCGCCCGGAAAAGTACGTCGGCGACCTCGAAATGTGGGAGCACGCCACCAACTCATTGCAGAGGGCGCTGGAATCACGCGAGCTTCCCTTCACCGTGGACGATGGCGGCGGCGCTTTCTACGGCCCCAAGATCGACATCAACATCACCGATGCGCTGGGGCGGGCCTGGCAATGCACCACGGTCCAGTTCGACTTCAACCTGCCGGAGCGCTTCGACCTGACCTACCAAGACGACCAGGGAGGCCGGAGCCGTCCCTACATGGTTCACCGGGCGATCCTGGGCTCAATGGAGCGGTTCCTGGGCGTGCTGATCGAGCACTACGGCGGCGCGTTCCCCGTCTGGCTGGCGCCGGTGCAGGCGGTGGTCATCCCCATCGCCGACCGGCACACGGAGTACGCAGACAGCGTCCTGTCAACGCTGGCCGGCGGGGGCTTCCGGTCGGAAGTCGACAGCCGCAATGAGCGGATGAACCAGAAGATCCGCACCGCCCAGATGCAGAAGGTGCCCTACATGCTGGTGGTTGGAGACCGCGAGGCAGAGGCCGGCGCCGTTGCCGTCCGCAGCCGCGAAGGCGGCGACCTCGGCGCGATGCCACTGGCGGAGTTCATGGAGATGCTGGCCGGGGAACGAGGGTGAAAGATGAAGACCTACGTCTTCGAGGTTGAGATTGAGCAGGACGTAGATGGTCGATGGGGGGCCGACGTTCCTCTTTTGCCCGGCTGCAACGCGTGGGGTTACACAAGAGAGGAAGCTTTGGAAGCCTTGCAAGAAGTCGCCCAGGCGTTTGTGGAAATCATGCTGGAAGATGGGGACTCGCTCCCAGAGGAGGCCAGCCTCCAGCGTCAGTACTCTGCGGAGTCAACAGGGTCTATGACCGATAAGGTTACTGTCACCCTGTGAACAGCCCGGGCCGACTTTTACATCTGCTTCGTAACACTCCGGCAAGGGAATTGATGCGCGCTCTTGAACGGGATGGATTCGCACTGCGACGGACTACCCGTACCGGCGGCCACGTCTTTGTTCACCCCGACAAAAGACGAACCAACATCCATTTCCATCACGGCAATGATACCCTTGACAGGAAAACACTTGCCTCCGTCCTCCGCGCGACCCAATGGACCGAGGAGGACGCACAGCGGCTCGGGCTACTTTAAGTTCGGGTATCCCAGGCAAACATACACCGCAGTCCGGCTCTTGCCGGCAAAGAAGAGGACTCATGCCCAATCGGTTGATCAACGAGACCAGCCCCTACCTGTTGCAGCACGCCAACAACCCCGTGGACTGGTATCCGTGGGGAGAGGAGGCGCTGGCCCGGGCGCGCGACGAGGACAGGCCCATCCTGCTCAGCATCGGCTACTCCGCCTGTCACTGGTGCCACGTGATGGAGCGAGAGTCCTTCGAGAATGACGCCATCGCGGAGATAATGAACCGCGACTTCGTCAACATCAAGGTCGACCGCGAGGAGCGGCCCGACCTGGACGCAGTCTACATGGAAGCTGTGCAGATGCTCACGGGCAGCGGTGGCTGGCCGATGACAGTGTTCCTCACGCCTGACGGAAAGCCGTTCTACGGCGGCACATACTTTCCCCCCGTTGACCGCCACAACATGCCTGGATTCCCCCGTTTGCTTGAAACCGTATCCCAAGCCTACCAGAACAGCCACACGGAGATTCAGCGGGTGACGGGACAACTGACCGAGCAGATGGGGCGCACCGGCAACATGCCCAGGGGCACGGGTGCGTTGGACGAAAGCATTCTGCATCACGCCTACAACCAACTGGCAACCAACTTCGACTACCAGAATGGCGGCGTGGGTTCTGCCCCCAAGTTCCCGCAGTCAATGACTCTGGAAATACTGCTGCGCTACTACGCCAACGGCCACAACGACCGCGCCCTCCCGATGCTGGAGCTGACGCTGGAGAAGATGGCTCGAGGCGGCATCTACGACCAGGTGGGCGGCGGCTTCCACCGTTACTCCACCGACACCTTCTGGCTGGTCCCGCACTTCGAGAAGATGCTTTACGACAACGCCCTGCTGGCGCGGCTCTACCTGCACGCCTGGCTGGCCACTGGCCGCTCCCTGTACCGCAGAATCATCGAGGAGACGCTGGACTATGTGCTGCGGGAGATGACGGGCGAGCACGGCGGGTTCTTCTCGGCCACCGATGCTGACAGCGAGGGCGAAGAGGGCAAGTTCTTCGTCTGGTCGCCAAGCGAGATTGAAGTCGTTCTGGGCAACGAGGACGGGTCGATATTCAACGCATTCTTCGGTCTGTCGCAGCGGGGTAATTTCGAGGGCAAGAACATACTCAATATCACGGTAAAGGCCGCTGACTTCGCAGAGCGCCAGGGCATTCCCTTGGAACAGTTGGTTGGTGTGATCAACCGCGGGAAGGAAGCGCTCTGGCTGGAGCGGGAGAAGCGGGAGCATCCTCTCCTCGACGACAAGGCCCTGGCATCGTGGAACGGCCTGATGCTGCGTGCATTCGCCGAGGCGGGAGCAGCGCTCGAGCGGCAGGACTATCTGGATGCGGCAGCCAGGAACGCGGAATTCCTGTTGACTTCGCTCCGTCCCGCGGGGAAGTTGCTGCGCTCTTACCGAGAGGGGCAGGCCAAGCTGCCCGGCTTCCTGGAGGACTATTCATTCGTGGCCGACGGCCTGCTGGCGCTTTACGAGGCAACGTTCGAGCGCCGGTGGCTGGACTCCGCGGTCGAATTGGCCGATGAAATGATTGCCCTGTTCTGGGACGAGTCCGCCGGCGCCTTTTACGACACGGGGAGCGACCACGAGGAGTTGGTGATACGCCCTCGAGACGTGTTCGATAACGCGCAGCCGTGCGGCGGCTCAGTTGCCTCTGACCTGCTGCTTCGGCTCTCGGTGTTCACCGGCAACGAGGACTACGCCGCAAAGGCCGTAGCACCTCTGCGCACCCTGGCGGAGCTGATGGGTCGCGCACCGGCCGGCACTGGCCGCTGGCTGGCGGCGTTGGATTTCTACCTGTCAACGCCCACCGAGGTCGCCGTCATCGGGCCGTCATCGGATGCGGCGACGGCGGAACTGCTCAGGACGGTCAATGGCCGCTACCTGGCCAACCGGGTAATCGTGGGCGCGGACAGCGAAGATGCGGCGACGGCATCGGGCCTTCCCCTGCTTGAAGGCCGGGGAATGGTGGACGGGAAGCCCACGGCCTACGTCTGCGAGAACTACGCCTGCCAACTGCCGGTTACTGAACCCGAGGCGCTGGCCGAGCAGCTCGGTGCTCGGTAACCGATATCGGTCGTAGCAATTTTTAGCAGGGGCGCGCGAAGCCGTGCCCCTTTCTTTTTAGTCCGCAGCACCGGCCGCGGAACGTGCTGGTAGCAACCCTGCGGCTACAACGGTGTCCCGGTTTACCGTATCGGGCAGCCGGTAGCGGTGCCAGAGCGTGATACCGAGCAGGGCCAGCACGCCGGCCACCACCGGTGCCAGTCGTATGCCCAGCGGGTCCTCGGTGGTTTCGCCCAGCAGAAGTATCAGGCTGAGGAACGCCGGAGGCAGGGCAAAGGTGATCTTCTCAAAGAAGTTCTGGGTCGCATAGAACATCGCTTCCCGCCGTTCCCCTGTGATCATGGCGTCGTAGTCGGCGATATCGGCGGTCAATCCCTTGGGAAGCATGAACACGGCGGCCATTGGAAGTCCGGCTACAAAGGACAGGACCATGCCCTGCGTCACCAGGCCGCCGAACGGTACCAGACCCACCACGCCCAGGAGCGGGAAAGCGACCCCGCTGGCAATGATACATCCGCCGTAGACACGGCGCTTGCTGAAACGCATACGGCTGAGCAACACCCAGAACACCAAGCCGCTGACTACGGCCCCCAGTATCACCACGGTGGAGATCAGGCTCGCGACGGTTCCCTCTCCCTCGGCCTGCAACAATTCGGATGCGAAGAAGGGCATCCATCCGAGAAGGATACCGACGCCGGTGGTGAACATGACAAAGGTCGGCAGGTAGTAGACGAACTGTGGGTTCCGCAGCGTGTCCTTCATGCCACGGAAGAAATCTACCCTGGCAGGCGTCGTGTCCCGGGGGGCATATTTCCAGATTGCGGACAGCGACAGGTACCGAAACACCAGCCCAACAATCGCCAGAAGGATACCGACAACCTGGTAACCGTAGGCGTCCACCAGCGCTCCACTACCTCCCAACCCCAGTCCAGCGCCGAACACTGCGAACACGAAGATCAAGCCAACCAGGTTCATCCGGTCGGCCGCACCGTGGGTTACTTCCGGCACCAGCGCCTCAAGGGCGCCGCTGGACATGGTTGCGGCGGTGAAGAACAGTTCCAGCACTATCACGAAGTAAATGACGTTCCAGAGGCTGGCGTCCTCGGAAGGCAGGATCCAAATCATTGCGGCGAAAAGGGCGTAAAAAGGGGTGCTGAACAGGATAAAAGGGATACGCCTGCCCCAGCGGCTTCTTGTTCGGTCGCTCCACCACCCGATCAGAGGGTCGGTGAAGGCGTCGATAAATCTCCCCGAAAAAATGAGGAACCCAGCGAAGACCCGGGCGTCCACGTTCAAGCCGAAGACCATGACATCGGGCACCCTGGCAATGCCCTCACCCATTGGCGGGACGAGAAAAAAGAGCATCCAGCTCTGCCGGAAGTACTGAATGGCCTGCAGGCCAACGTGGTCGGAGGCCAGCAGCATCTTGTTGAGCAGCGGCAGTCGAATGTGTGTATCCAGGCCACTTTCAGCCACGCGTCAGAACCTCCGCCCAGCGAAACCGCTCAGGACAAAACTCAGCATACACTTTCCAGAGAAAGTGCGGCTACGGCGTCCCGAATCTGCCGGGTTGCTTCCCTGTGGTCCGCACCCCTGCGGAAGCGCAAGGGCTCGCCAAACCTCACCTCGATATCGCCCCTTTGCGGGCGGCTGCCTCCCTTGGCCACCACTGAGTCGGTCCCTTTCAGGTATACCGGCACTACGGGAATGCCCAGTCCTGCGGCCAAGAGTCCGATGCCGGGCCTGAAGGGGCCAATCGATCCGTCGTCGGAGCGAACTCCCTCCGGGAAGTAAAGGATGGACCACCCCGTCGCGGTCAACTTGCCACAGTACGCCAGGCTGCTGCGCACAGTTCCTGTCTGCGAGAACTGAAACCCGTTGCTGATCAGCGCAGCAAAGAAGCTCTGTATCCTGCCCCGCCCCCGCAGCACCTCCCGGGACGCCGCGGTCGCCAGCCGGAGCCGCCATCGCCAGGGCAGGGCCAGCAGGACGGCCGGGTTGTCGGCAACGCTGAGGTGGTTGGCAGCAAATATTGCCGGCCCTTCGAGAGTTTCCAGGTGCTCCAGTCCAGAGGTCCGGCGGCGGGAAAATACCGCCATCACAGGCAGGAGCAAACCACCAATCAGCAGCGCTCTCAGAGCCACCACGGGTGCCCTGAACTGCCACTCACTCATCCTGGGTTTACTGGCGGCAGAATGGGCCAACAGCCTCTTACACAACTCAAGCCGCGAAGAAATCGGGACCGCTATCTCGGTCATCGTACGGTCTTGCCCACACCCTTCACCCTGAATCCGGCAACAGTCTATAACCTGCAGGTTAAGGGTTCAATCAGACCGGGTCCCGGCGCATGGCAATCGCGCCTTATTACTCAGCACACAAAATTGGCCTGTATGGCGGTGGAGATGGGAGTGGCAGTGCCTCCCCTTCGGTTCCGGGTGCGAGGGTAGACGGGGGTTTGGATTCCCGCCTGCGCGGGAATGACGGAACAGGCGGGAAGGACGACTTATGGGGCCTCCGGCGTTTAAGACGCGATTGCCCTGGGTCCCGACGCGGAATTCTTTTGCTGGTTGTTTTGACCCCATCCTTGGCGTCCCGGTTTCACAGGGACATGCCCTTGAGGATGAAGGTTGGGTACGGGAAATTATCCATTCTCCGGTAGTTTCCGGTACTTTGGGTCCCGGTCCCGCTCAGGTCGAGGCGGGCTCTGCACCGGGATGCCTTTTGAGGTCCCAATCAGACGCAGGGTTATGTCAGGGGGTATGGAATCACTGACATTTCCTGCCTTTTCCTGACATTCCGCGGATTCGGCCCTGACACCCGTCCCTGATCAGATGGGGGCAAGCTCTGCTCCGGTGTTGCTGTCGCCGAAGTTAAGGTCGCGGTAGTAAGTCATTGATGCACCCTGTACGCCTGTAACAGCGTTGGATCTGCGGGTCCGCTGTGTTCGATGGTAGAGGGGTGTCATGAGGCTTGGCAAGTGCCTTCTGTCAGCAAAAACAGCCCCGGCCTGCGCCGGATGATGGAGCGGCATTGGCCGCGGCTCTGTCGGGGGATGCGTCGCCGGAGTGGCTGATGGACGCGTGCGACTATCCCCTGAGCAGGTTTTACGGAGACAACAGGTCACCAGCCTGCAAACGACCTGCATCAGAACGCTGCCACAACCAACGCAGGGCTACCCCGCAAGGCTGTCGGGATGTATAATTTTATCGATTTCGCGCCCCGCTGAGAGTGGGTATTTGGGTTGCGCCTTCGATTAGTGAATCCAGATTGGTCTCGTTCCCCTGTGCGATCGGAACCAAATACCCGCGTGTTGCAGCTGGCGCATATATTTAAGCCCGTGCCGGACCATAATCTGGAGACTGGCAGCGGCCTATGAAACTAAATTGCCGAGGAGATGAAAATGCCTGAAGCGGCCCAGATCATCTATACGAAAATTGATGAAGCACCGGCCCTGGCCACGCACTCGTTGTTGCCGATTTTGCAGGCCTATACAAAGGGGTCTGGCATTGAACTGGACACCTGGGATATTTCGCTTACTGGCCGCATAGTAGCCAATTTCCCCGACAGGCTGACGGAAGAGCAAAGGATTCCCGACTATCTGACCATGCTGGGCGAGCTAACCGAGGACCCGGGTGCCAACATCATCAAGCTGCCCAATATCAGCGCCTCCATTCCGCAGCTGAAGGGTGCGATCGCCGAGCTTCAGAGCAAGGGATACAACATACCCGACTTTCCCGACACTCCCTCCACCGACGAGGAACGGGAGATCAGGGCCAGGTTCAACAGGGTGGTTGGCAGCGCAGTGAACCCGGTACTGCGGCAGGGAAACTCAGACCGCCGGTCGGCGAACTCGGTAAAAGAGCATGGGAAGCGCAATCCCCACCGAATGATGCAGAACTGGCCGGATGAGTCCAAGACTCGCGTCGCCTTCATGAAAAGCGGCGATTTCTACGGCAGCGAGAAGGGGTTGACCGTAACACAGCCGGGGTCGGCTGCGATCGAGTTCGTGGCCGCCGACGGGGGCGTGACCCCGCTCAAGACCGGGATCCCGTTGCTGGCCGATGAAATCATAGACTGCGCGGTGATGAATGCACGTGAACTGCGCAGTTTCTATGCGGAGGAAATTGCGAGAGCCAAGGCGGAAAACGTGCTCCTCTCGCTCCACGTGAAGACAACCATGATGCGTATCTCCGATCCGATAATCTTCGGCCATCTCGTGTCGGTGTTCTACGAGGACGTATTCGCCAAGCACGGGGGTGCACTGGCTGAGGTCGGCGTTGATCCGGATAACGGCGTGGCCGAGCTCCTCACCAAGATACGGGACCTGCCGGAAGCCAAGCGAGCGGAAATTGAGGCCGATATCGACGCGGTGTACAGCAAGCGGCCGGAACTGTACATGGTGAACTCCAACCGGGGAATCACCAACCTGCATATACCCAGCGATACCATCATCGACGCCAGCATGCCGGTGATCATCCGGGACGGCGGCCGTGCCTGGGGTCCCGACAACGAGCTGCACGACACCGTCGCGATGATTCCCGACCGCTCCTACTCGACGCTGTATCAGGCGGCCATAGAGGACTGTCAGGAGCATGGGGCATTTGACCCGTCGACCATCGGCAGCGTGGCCAACGTCGGCCTGATGGCCCAGGCAGCCGAGGAATACGGCTCTCACGACAAGACTTTCACCGCTCCCGGCAGCGGAACGATTCGCGTGGTGGACGCGTCCGGAACGACACTGATGGAGCAGAGCGTCGAGGAAGGCGATCTCTTCCGGATGTGCCAGACCAAGGACGAGGCGATCCAGGACTGGGTAAAGCTCGGGGTCAACCGGGCGAGGATAACCGGCACACCGGCCATATTCTGGCTGGACAAGAACCGGGCCCACGACGCTGAGCTGATAAAAAAGATAGACCAGTACCTGCCCGAGCAAGACACGAGCGGGCTGGAAATCCGCGTCATGGCTCCCATTGAGGCGATTAAATACACGATGGAGCGGAGCCGGGCCGGCCAGGACACGATTTCCGTTACTGGCAACGTGTTGCGGGACTATCTGACGGACCTCTTCCCCATCCTGGAGCTGGGCACCAGCGCCAAGATGCTTTCGGTCGTCCCCCTGCTGAAGGGCGGCGGGATGTTTGAAACAGGCGCCGGCGGGTCCGCGCCCCGGCACGTTCAGCAGTTCCTGGAAGAAGGGCACCTGCGCTGGGATTCGCTAGGTGAATTCTGCGCCCTCGTGGCGTCCTTCGAGCACTGCGCCCGGGCATTCGAGAACGAGAGAGCCCAACTACTGGCTGATACCCTAGACCAAGCGATCGGGGAGCACATGGAACAGGGCCGGGCGCCGTCAAGGCGGGTGAACGAGCTCGATACTCGCGGCAGTCATTTCTACCTTGCCCTGTACTGGGCGAATGCGCTGGCCGAACAGACCCAGGACCCCGAGCTGCAAGCCCGCTTCAAGGAAGTTGCCCAGAAGTTGACCGCCAACGAAGAAAAAATCCTCCAGGAACTGATCGACGCCCAGGGACAGCCGGTTGACATCGGCGGCTACTACATTCCCAGAGACGAGATGGCCGCCAAGGCCATGCGCCCGAGCGCGACTCTGAACGCCATCGTGGATGCAATCTAGCAACCAGGCGGCTGGCTGAATACCACGACTCAGCCGGTCGGTTTGCTGCACAGGCAAATAGAAGTCGGGCAAGAGTTCATGCAGAGGGGAGTCGCAGGGATTCCCCTCTATTAATCTCCGGCAGCATAAATGCTAGCTGCCCCAAATTGGAGGAAGAACCAGCCAATGCGAAACAAGGTAACCGTAGTCGGCGCGGGCAACGTCGGCGCTACCACCGCACAGCGGATACACCAACTTGGCTACGCCGACGTGGTGATGGTCGACGTGGTTGAGGACCTGCCGCAGGGCAAGTCGCTGGATATGCTGGAGTCGGGGCCGGTCATCGGCACGGACGCCCTGATCACCGGGAGCAACGGCTACGAAGAGTCGGCGAACTCCGACGTGGTGGTCATCACCGCCGGGATCGCGCGCCGGCCCGGAATGAGCCGCGACGACCTGCTGCTGACCAACATGCGCATCACAACGTCGGTCACCGAGCAGGTGGTGAGGCATTCGCCGAACTGCATCATCATACCGGTCACCAATCCCCTGGATGCCATGGTGCAGAACATCTACGAGTCCAGCGGTTTTCCTCGTGAGCGCGTCTTCGGAATGGCCGGAGTGCTGGATACTGCCCGCTTCCGTACCTTCATCTCCCAGGAACTGAACGTGTCGGTCGAGGACGTTCAGGCGTACGTGCTGGGCGGCCACGGCGACGACATGGTGCCGCTGGTCCGCTACACCACCGTCGGCGGCATCCCCATCAGCGAACTGATGGCCGAGGAGAAGGTGGAGCAGCTCGTCCGGCGAACCCGGCAGGGCGGCGGCGAGATCGTGCAGCTACTGAAGGAGGGCAGCGCCTACTATGCTCCGTCTGCGGCGATCACCCAGATGGTCGAGGCAGTGCTGCTGGACAAGAAGCGCATCCTGCCGGCATGTGCGTACCTGCAGGGCGAATACGGCATCAACGGCCTGTGCGTCGGCGTGCCCGTCAAGCTGGGTGCGGGCGGCATGGAGCAGGTCATCGAGATCCGCCTCACTGCTGAGGAGCAGGCGGCCCTCCAGGGATCCGCTGCCAGTGTTCAGGAACTGGTGGAGGTCATGAACCAGGCGAGGGCTGGGGCGTAGGTCTTTGCCGCCGCAAGCCTAGGGGATCCCCGCGGACTCGTCCGCTTGAAACCGGTCCAGTTTGTTTCAGCAACTGGACCGATTTTGATTATGTCAGGAGTATAATTGTCGGCAGGCCGTTATCAGGCCGCATGTCTTGTCTAAAATCTGGACAGTTTGAGATTGTGGAGGCCCGCCATGCCCAATCGTAGTCCTGAAGAACAGCGCCTGCTGGAAAAGGCGGGTCGCTATATGCCCGGCGGAAACACCGGCAACCTCCACCTCAACCCCGAGCAGGACTTCCTTGTCGCTGGCGGCAAGGGCTCGCATTGCTGGGACGTCAGCGGCAACGAATACGTGGACTGGCTGATGGGCAGCGGGCCAATGCTGCTGGGCCACGCACACCCCCACGTCGTCGAGGCGGTCATCAAGACCGTGGAGCAGGGCAGCACGTTCTTCGCCAACAACGACAAGGCGGTGTTGCTGGCCGAGCAGCTGGTCGAGGCGGTACCCTGCGCCGAGAAGGTGCGCTTCACCACCAGCGGCACCGACGCCTGCTTCCAGGCCATGCGGATTGCCCGCGCCTACACGGGCAAGGAAAAAGTGCTCAAGTTCGAGGGTGGCTACCACGGCAGCAGCGACTACGCCCTGATGAGCGTAACTCCCAGCGCATCGCTGGAGTTCCCGCAGTCCGAGGCCAACAGCGGTGGCATCCCAAAGGCCATCGCCGACCTGATGCTGATCGCACCCTTCAATGACCTGGCCACGACTGAGGCGATCATACAGGCCCACCACGACGAGATCGCGGCGATCATCGTGGAGCCGATGCAGCGCATTCTGGCGCCCCGCCCGGGGTTCCTGCAGGGGCTGCGGGACTTGGCCAACCGTTTTGACATACCGCTGATATTCGACGAGGTCGTTACCAGCTTCCGGCTGGCCTATGGAGGTGCTCAGGAGTTCTACGGTGTGACGCCCGATCTGTGCTCGGTGGGCAAGATCATGGGCGGCGGATACCCGCTGGCCGCAGTGCTGGGCCGGGACGAGATCATGTCGGTCTACGACCGCGGAGAGGTGGACACCGACACGTTCGTCAGCCAGGTGGGGACGCTGAATGGCAACCCTGTGGCCTGCGCGGCCGGATTGGCGACACTGGAGGTGCTGCGCGACGATCCCGACGCATACCGCCGCGTCCACAGCTCCGGCGCCGCGCTGCGGAACGCCATGACGGAGTTCTGCGCCGAGAACGGAATTCCCGTGCAGAGCTGTGGCGAAGACGCTGTCTTCGACTTCTGTTTCACCGAACAGCCGGTCAACAACTACCGCGACCTCCTCTCGGGAGACGGCGCGATGTTGGCGCGCTTGAATGCTGGCCTGCTGGAACATGGAGTGCTGAAGGGAGGCCAGAAGTACTACCCGTCCGCAGTGCACACGGACGAGGACGTGGAGCGCACGATCGCGGCCTACAGGCAGGTGGTGCCAACGCTGCGGGGGTGATCGTTTGAGAACGCAGAAGAATCTATTCACGGCCGAGGAATTGGAGCGCCTTCCTTCCAACGGGAAACGGCTGGAGTTGGTGAAGGGGAAGGTGTACGAAATGGTCGCGGCGGGAGGGCGGCACGGCTATGTAGCGGTGAAAATAGGAATGCCTCTAAGTGCGCATGTGTGGCAACTCGGCCTTGGCCACGTTTTTGCGGCCGAAACGGGATTCCTGTTGCGACGCGACCCAGACACTGTCAGAGCACCAGACGTCGCCTTTATATCCTCCGTACGAATGCGTTCCGATGAGATACCGGACAGTTTTATCGAGGTAGTACCAGACTTGGTTGTAGAGGTAGTCTCTCCGGGGGACATTCGACGGGAGGTGGAGGAAAAAGTAAAAGACTGGCTCACTGCCGGAGTACGTATTGTGTGGCTCATCTACCCCATCACTCGTACGGCAACAGCATACCGGTCCCTGGATGACGTCATCCAACTTTCGGAGAATGACTCGCTCGAAGGGGAGGATGTGGTTCCCGGAT
This sequence comes from Dehalococcoidia bacterium, assembly GCA_965215675.1. Taxonomy (GTDB): domain Bacteria; phylum Chloroflexota; class Dehalococcoidia; order Lucifugimonadales; family UBA3495; genus VXOI01. Next base: position 3,086,521 of record OZ244112.1, read on the forward strand.
TCAGTTGCCGCGTAGGGGACCTGATCGACTAGTCGGCGAAGGGCTCGTTGATGAGCACCAGTTCTGCGAAGACGGCGTGGTCGCATCCGAAGGCCTTGCCCGCCTCCACAGCGTGGGCTGTCAGGAACTTGAAGGTACGATCCGTCGCCTCCTGGCCCAGGTATTCCAGGTATTCCAGGTATGCCCTGTGTTGCCGCAGCGACTCCATGCCCTGCTCCCAGTAGCCGGTTACGTCGACGCCGTGCGTGGGTGTGTTGGGGCCGAATACCGCCACGAAACGCACTCCATTCCAAGGTTCCAGCCCCTGACTGAGCAGTTCAGGGAAGATCCATCGGTTGGCGGCGTCCCGGGCCGCATCGAACACGGCGATGCCCACGTTGCGGTGGTCTGCCATGTTCAGGTGGCCGGAGGGGAACTGCAAGTGATGGCTCAGGGTCAGCAGTATGTCGGGGCGGTGACGCCGAATGGCGCGGCTGATGTCACGACGGAGGGGCAGTCCGTATTCTATGACGCCATCGGTGTGCTCCAGGAACTCCACGGTATCCACGCCCACGGCTCGCGCCGCATCTATCTCCTCCTGGGATCGTAACGGCCCCACCTCCGAGGGGTGCATCTCGTTGATGCCCGCCTCGCCCCGGGACACCATCACATAGGTGATTTTCTTGCCCTGCGCCGTCCACTTGGCGATGGCGCTGGCAGTGCCGTACTCCAGATCATCGGGATGCGCGACGATGGCAAGTGCGGTCTGCCAGTCCTCAGGGAACGTCAGGGCTGGGGTCTCTCGATTCGTCAATGTAGGGCCTCTATCCGATAGATTGGCGTGGAATCACGCGGCAGCGAATCTCAGCGAAAGGGCCGCTGTGTTGCAGCGGCCCCTGATCAAGTGCTTTCCGTGGTGCGAGAATATCGCGCCTAATGGGCAGCGTGGGCCGCTCCCGCGCTCAGTTGGGTGATCAGCGGCCGGGTGTTCACGATGTGGCGTCGCAGACCCAGTTCCTGGGGGCTGATGCCCATGGCCAAGCCGATGGCCTGCGGCATGTGCAGGATGGGCAGCCCGATGTCGCGTCCGGCCTGGGCGGCGGCCTTGGGCTGGAAGCTGTCCAGGTTCAGGTGGCACAGTGGGCAGGGTGTGATCATGGCATCGGCGCCGAGATCCTTGGCCTCGCTGGTGTGCTTGCCGACCATCGCCAGGGAGTTCCGCTCGTTGATGGTCAGGATGGGGAAGCCGCAACAGCGTGTCTTGCCAGAGAAGTCCACCACCGTCGCTCCCAGAATCTCGATCAGCCGCTCCAGGGAGTTCTCCCGCTCGGGGTTGTCGGCAAACTGCAGGGCATCGGTGGGGCGCACCAGGTAGCAGCCGTAAAACGGCGCCAAGCGTACGCCGTGGAGCGGACGGGTAACCAGCTCCTCAAGCTTGTCGAGGCCGTAGTCCTCGATCAGGATCCAGAGCAGGTGCTTGGGATTGGCGGTGCCCTTGTACTCCAGTCCCTCTTCAGCCAGGTAGCTGTTGACCTTGGCGCGGTACTCAGGGTCCCGCAGCCTGAAGTTGGCTTGGCTCATCACACCCTGGCAGGTGCTGCAGATGGTCATTATGGGCAGGTCCCAGTACTCCGCCATGGCGAAGGTTCGGGCGTTCAGGGTGTCGCCAAGCAACTGGTTCTTTTCCTGAAGGACGCCAGCACCAGTGCAAGATGCGCCCTGCATCTCCCATATATCGATGCCCAAGCGTTTGCAGATCAACACTGCAGCCGGATAGAGCTCGGGACAGCCACCCCGCGAAACACAGCCGGGAAAGAAAGCGTACCTCAATTCGAGTCTCCGTTCACTCTGGGATTGGTCGCGTTACCCCTTGTCTGAAAAGGGCGACCCTAACGTTCGGTCTCGTCCACTTCTTCGAATATGCGGCGGACGTGTTCAATGCCTTCGATCTTTTTATGGATGAGTGGTGGCATCTTGCCGTGAGTGAGCGCCTGCAAAGCAACAGGGGCATAGTTAAGCAGGCCCTGAATGTTCATCATTCCCAACGATTTGGGCACGAGCTTGAGTTCATCGAGAGTGCCAGACTGCTCCACCGACTCGGAGAAGGCCTCGGTGTGTCGGGCGCCGTTGGTGTTATGGAAACCCGCCGCGATCGCCTGATCGCGCATTGCCATGATGCGTTCCATGGGGGCCACGCCCTTGGGGCAGGCCTGGACGCATTCGAGACAGCGAGTGCAATCCCACATGCCCGATGGGCCGTTAAGCGCCTCCAGCCTTTCCTTGGACACGCCCTCGTCGTCGCCGTCGCGGGGGTCGGCAGTGAACCGGTAGGCCTTGGCCAAGGCCGCCGGGCCCAGGAAGGATGGATCGACCTCTAGCACCGTGCAGTCCGACACGCAGGCGCCGCACATGATGCAGGAAGTTACGCTGGACAGGTGAAGCATCGCATCGTTGGAGACGACGTACTCCTGTTCAGGCTCCGGCCCCTGGGGCTTCAGGTAGGGGTCGACCTCCATGATTTTGTCCCAAAAGAGGTCGAAGTTGACCACCAAGTCCTTGATGACCGGCATATTCCCGGCCGGCTCAACCTCGATGACGTCCCCTTCCTGGAGCACAGCCACCGCCTGGGTCTTGCAAGCGAGTCCGGCGTGCCCGTTGATACGCATGGCGCACGACCCGCAGATGGAACTGCGGCACGAGCAGCGCAGGCTCAGCGTCCCGTCCAGATCCTCGCGAATCTTGATGAGTGCGTCAAGGACGGTGGCATTGTCCTCGACTTCCAGCGAGTAGTCCTGCCAGAAAGGAGCAGTGTTCTCCGCCTCCGGATCCTGGCGCTGCACCCTAATGGTGACATTCATCGACTGCTAACCTCTAACTCAGTGTTGCCTTGGATGAATCTCCTCCGGCCAGTAAGAGCCGGTTGAGATGGGAGCTTACGTGCTAGTATTTCCGTTCTTCGGGCTCCCACCTGGTTATGCTGACAGGGGCGTAGGTGATTTCCGGTCCGGTCTCGCCTTTCCCAACCACAAGGTGCTTCATCCAGTTCTCATCGTCCCGGTTGGGGTAGTCGGTGCGGGCCTGGGCGCCACGGCTGTCCTTGCGGTCAATAGCGCTGACCACGATCGGCGGGGCGCAGTCGAGCATAAAGCCCAACTCCAAGGCAAAAATCAGGTCCGTGTTGAATATTTTGCCTTTGTTTTCCACTGGCACGGTCTTGAAACGCTCCTGCAGATGCTCCAGGTCACCCAGCGTTTCCTCCATGCCCTCCTGGTTGCGGTAGACGGCGAGGTTGCGGTTCATCGACTCGCCCATGCCCAGGCGCACACTGGCGATTCGGTCGCCGTTGGCAGGCCGGTCCAGCAACTCCTGGATGCGCTTCTCCTCGTTTCTCACCGTCTGTTCCACGTTGAATTCCACGTAGTCGACGCTGCGGGCTGCCTCGGCAGCGTGGTTGCCGGAGCGCTCTCCGAAAACGATGGTATCCAGCAGCGAGTTGGCACCCAGCCGGTTCCCGCCGTGCACACTTACGCAGGCACACTCACCCGCCGCATAGACGCCGGGAACATTTGTCAGGCCGTCCACATCGGTCTTGATGCCTCCCATCATGTAGTGCATACCAGGGCGGATGGGAATAGGCTCACGTATCATGTCGGCACCGGCCAGATCAATCCCGATTTCCCGAATCTGGCTAAGTTTTTCCATGATCAGCGCTTCGCCCAAGTGTCGGCAGTCCAGCAGCACGCAGCCATTTATTCCGTTACCGGCATTGATTTCCGTCTGCTCTGAGCGGGAAACCACGTCGCGGGAGGCGAGCTCCATCATGTTTGGAGCGTACTTCTCCATAAAGCGGTTGCCGTCTTTGTCCAGCAGGTATGCGCCCTCACCGCGGGCCGCCTCGGAAATCAGCACGCCGCTGCCCGCCAGGGTGGTGGGATGGTACTGCACCATCTCCATGTCCATCAGCTGGGCGCCAGCATTGTAGGCCAGGGCCATCCCGTCGCCGGTAACAATCAGCGCGTTGGTGCTCGGCTCGAAAATCCGCCCAAGGCCACCGGTGGCAAAGATGACGGTCTTGGCCCGGATGGCGTATATCTGCCCGGTGCGGATGTCCAGCGCCATAACGCCACAGACCTGGCCGTCCTCAATGATCAGGGAGGTCACGAACCATTCCTCATAGCGACGGACGCCGGACTTGATGAGCTGCTCGAACATCACGTGCAGCAGTGCCTGTCCGGTGAAGTCGCCCACGAAGAAAGTGCGTGCCCGGCGCTGTCCGCCGAAGGCGCGGGTGCCGAGATAGCCCTCGTCGTCGCGATTGAAGGTGACGCCGAAGTGCTCCATGTCGATCAGCGCCCGGCCTGCGGCCTTGCACATCACTTCGATGGCGTCCTGATCGCCGAGGAAATCGCTTCCCTTGACCGTGTCGTAGGCGTGGTCTTCCCAGTCGTCGCCTCGGTCGGTGAGGGCCGCGTTGATACCGCCCTGGGCCGCGTTCGAGTGGCTCCGGACGGGGTGAACTTTACTGACAATCGCGGTGTTGGAGCCGTTGGCTCGAGCAGCAATGGCTGCCCTCATACCAGCAAGTCCAGCACCAATTACCAGGACATCATGCTCCAGCATGTTGACCTATTTCCTCCAGTGAGACCTCGATAAGCCGCCGAATACTATATCACAAAAAAGCCGCTATCTGTGGCTGCCGCGCTATGAAGCCCAGGGCAATCGCGTCTTACTTGTCAGCACACAAAATTGGTCTGAATGACGGTGGAGATGGGAATGGCAGTGCCTCATTCGGTTCCGGGTGCAAGGGTAGACGGGGGTTTGGATTCCCGCCTGCGCGGGAATGACGTCTTATAGGGCCTCCGGCGTTTAAGACGCGATTGCCCTGGCTATGAAGCCCAAGGCCATCGCACCTGGCACAGGAGGTTCCTTGGCGGGAAAACGTATGGGCATGTGTCAAGCCAAGATGGTCGCGGACAGTTCAGGCAATGCCGCAGGTCAGTTGGTGTGGGATAGAATGGTCCGTTCTCCGTCCCACTCTGTCTCAAAATTTCCCATGATGTCCCATTTGGGCCGCTGTTTAGAAAGGAATCTGCCTGTTTGGGATTGGAAAATTCGTATCCCGTCCCATTTTGTCCCATTGGGGTTCCAGGACCGGCCTTCAGCAAGGGTCACATTTGCCGAGCAATTATTCTGAAATGTCATCCCACAATAGTAAGGGGAGGTTAGGAGGCTTGGCAAGGTCCAATTGTCAGAAACCAATGCAAGTGCAATTATCATGGCTTTGAGGCGGGCGTCCCTTTGTTTCCCTCTACCTTGAGAGAGGGTGTCAGGGTGAAATCGCATCAATCAGTGGCACCACATCTCGGCACAACAATATTCCGGGAAAAAAGATAGGCCCGTTCACTGCAGGAACGGGTCTCATTTACCTGTACGGTTCGGAGCCTGTGGTCACACGCTCTACGCTGCGTGCTCCTCGGCGTGGTGCTCGTGGCCGTCGCACTCGTGCGGGTCGTGAATGTGCTCGCCGGCGTGGTGCTCGTTGTCGTCGCACTCGTGAGCATTGTGATGCTCACTAACCATGTTTAACACCACACTACGTTTATTGCCTGCCCTGGGTCACTAGGTTTCTCAAATAGACCTCCCTGTCAATATTTTTTCAGTTTGCCTTTCGAGACACAACGGTGCCAACAGACCAGGCAGATTCCAGCAAACCAGGCAGATTCCAACAGGCAGATTCCAACCGGTCAAAAAATCATACCGGTAAAAAAATCAGATCTGCTGCAGCAGCGGCTGGGCCAGCAACAGGGAGGCTATGGTCTTGCCGTCGTGAATCTCGCCGGTATGAATCATGGCCACGGCGTCGGCAAAGGGAATCCGCACCACCTGGATGTTCTCGTCATCGTCAGCCGCCAGCTTGGAAGGCGTGAGGCCGGTGGCCAGGTAGGCGTGCATCCGCTCTGTCGCCCATCCGGGGGCGACCCAGAAGCTGGCGAGGTGGCGTAGGCTGGATGCCGTGTAGCCCACCTCCTCCTGCAGCTCCCGCAGCACCGTCTCCTCAGAGACTTCGCCTGCCTCCACCCCTCCTGCCGGCGCCTCCAGCAGCGACGACTCGGTGGGCTTGCGAAATTGCCGGACCAGGAGCACGTTGCCGTCGTCATCCACCGGAATCATGCAGACGGCGTCGGAATGCTCCGCCACCTCCCGGATGGTACGGCGTCCGCTGGGCAATTCCACCGTGTCCACACGAACGCTGAAGATCCTCCCGTCGTATGGACGGGTTGTATCGATAGTGTTCTCGAACTGGACTGGCGCTTTATCAGTATCGGTATCGGTATCAGCCAAGATGGGTATCTCCTACTGGCCCCGGATGCTGAACCCGAGGCGGCGTGTTAGTGTGCCAAAAAAGTAGGACGGCGGATTGGCTCGCAGGAAGGTGGCCTTGTATGGGCTCTGCGCCAGGTCGACCCGGTCGCCGGGCTGCAGGTCATAGTCCTCGTAGCCATCCACGCTCAGGACAGCTCCCTGGTATCCCTCGAGCTGCAGGGTCACCTCCGCGTCGGACCGCAGCACCAGTGCTGCGGTCAGCCCCATATGGGCCGCCACCGTCTTGAGCACCAGGGCGTCCGACTCGGGGTCGAGTATCGGCCCGCCGACCGCCAGGTTGTAGCCGGTGCTCCCAGTCGCCGTTGAGAGGATCAGCCCGTCGGCGCGGAACGTGGAGACCTGCGCCCCGTCGATGGTCCCAGCGATGGACACAACTCGGGAAGCCGCACCACGGGCCACCACAAAGTCGTTCAGGGCGTGATAGGGCCCCTGTTCGATCGTGGAGCCGCCCCGGGTGACGGTGGCCTGGAGCATATTCCGCTCGTCGGTGCGGTAACCGCCCTTCAGATAACTGGGAAGCCTCGGCAGGGCCTCGTCGACCGTGAGCTCCGTCATAAACCCAAGACGACCCATGTTGATGCCAACCATCGGTATGTTGGCAGGCCCTGTGAACCGTACCGCCCGCAGAATGGTCCCGTCTCCACCCACGGTAACCACGAGGTCGGTGCCCTCGGCCCGGGGGGCCAGGGACTCGAGATTCTCGGCCGGCGAATACCAGCTCCCCTCCGGCAGGTCCAGTTCGTGCAGGATCGCCATGCTGAGGTCCAGCGCCTCGGGTATCCGGTTGTTGTAGATGATTCCGACGTTTTTCATCGCATCCTTTGCGTCTACGAAACGGGGGGTTGATGAAACGGGAATAGTGTAGCAGGTCGCCAATCGAAGCACCTATGCCTCCTGTTGGCCGCCGCCGTCACTCCCTCTACGGCCGCCGCCGAACATCGTCCTGAGGAGCCGCAAAAGCGGCCTCGCTCCGGCGGAACCCCCTCCAGCGGCCACCCCCGGCGACAAAAAGCCACCGGCCGCCTCGGCTATCGTCCCCACGGCGTTGGCAGCGGCGGCGACATTGCTGGCCGCCTCGCGGGAACTGCGAACAGTTTCCGACAGGTCTCCGCTACCCTCTTTGAGTTTCTCCGAGATGATCACCGCGTTCCGCGATGTCTGGACGATGTTGCCCGCCGTTTCCTCGGAGACCGCCGCCAAGTCGCCACTGATGCTCCTGAGGTTTTCCATAGCGCCTGATGTGTTTTGCACCGATTCCCGAATCGGCCGATACAGCTTGACCACGAGCACGGTCGCGGTCAGACAAAGCGCAGTGAATGCGCCGGCGGCAACGATGAGAAAAATATCCCGGATCGCCGAAGTGATATTGGAGTCCATGTCTTGCTGCCTCCGGCTGCTGCCCATGGAATTTGTCTGGCCTAATAGAAGCAAAGCACGCCTCTGTTTCTCCTGCACTGACAGCGGCACTGGCAACTGTGCCCGGCTTGCGGCCCTCTCGTTAAAGGAACGGAGTGCTCAGCGTGTCAGCCTACACTCCCAGCGCACTCACCGCAGCGCCCGCCGCCTCCATCACGAAGCCCGGCGCCACGCCCAGGAAGACCAGCACGGCCGCCGCCACGCCCAGCGCAGCCCAGGGCGCCGGATTGCGGGACGGCGGAGCCCCGGGCGCTGCTGGGGCCTGCTGCAGGAACATCACCCTGATAATGCGCATGTAGTAGTAGGCCGACACCGCGCTGTTGACCACGCCCACTATCGCCAGCCACGCCAGCCCGCTGTCCACTGCGGCGGTGAATACATACAGCTTGGCGATGAATATGCCCGTGGGCGGCACGCCGACCAACGCTATCAGCGCCAGGGCCAGTGTGCCGGCCAGCACGGGAGATCGGTGGAACAGGCCCGCGTAGTCGCTGATCCGGTCGCTGCCCACCCGCTCCCCTATGGCGGCAATGGCGAAGAAGGCCGTGAGGTTGGCCGCAGTGTACGCCACCAGATAGAACAGTACGCTATCCAGTCCGATCGACGCGAAAACAGGAACGTCGGGAATGACGTCAGCGGCCTTTACGCTCGCGGCCACGCCCACCAGCAGGTACCCGGCGTGGGCGATGGTACTGTACCCGAACAGGCGCCGGATGTTGCTCTGCCCCATCGCCACGGCATTACCGATGCTCATCGAAGCGGCGGCCAGGGCGGCCATCAGTACAGCCCAGTCCAGCGACACGTCGAAGAACCCAGTGAACAGCACCCGGAACAAGACAGCGAAGCCTGCCGCCTTGCTGGCCACCGACAGGAATGCGACCACCGGCGTGGGAGCGCCTTCGTACACGTCGGGCACCCACATCTGGAACGGGGCTGCGGATATCTTGAATCCAAAACCCGCCACCAGCAGCACGATGCCCACCAGCAGGGCCCAGTTGCCGAATGCGACGTCCCCGCCAGCGTGTCCCACTGCGGCGGCGATTTCCGTCAGCTCGGTGCTGCCCGTGAACCCGAACACCAGCGCCATGCCGTAGAGCATCAGTGCCGAGCTGATGGCCCCGATGATCAGGAACTTCATCCCCGCCTCGCTGGACCGCCTGCTCATCAGGAACGCCGCCAGCGCGGCGATTGGCAGGCTGGTAAGTTCCAGCGCGACGTATATGGTGATCAGCTCGGTTGCGGCCGCCAGCAGCATCATTCCCGTCGCGGAGAACAGCAACAGGCCAAAGTATTCGCCCCGGAAGCGAGGCATCAATCGCACGTATTCCGTCGAAGCCAGCACCACCAGCGCGGCCGCCCCGGTGACCAGGAAATTGAAGAACAGCGCAAACCGGTCCACCGACAGGCTGCCTGTCAGTATGCTGGCGCCGTCATCGCCGGTGCTCCGAAGGAGACTGGCGGCCTCTCCCAAGTCGTAGAACTGGTAAAGGCTCAGTACAAATGGCCCGGCCAGCATCAGGAACGCCAGATACGGCAGCAGCCCCCCGGCCCGCCTTGGCAGGACCAGGTCAAAAATGATGACCAGCGTCGCCGCCCCGGCCATCGCCAGGTACGGCGAGATTACGTATACGTCGTGGGCGTTCATTCTTGCCTAGCCGCCGTTGATCGCCTGGACCATAGGCCCCAGGGCGGTATCGAACATATCAGTAAGCAGCTGAGGGTATACCCCCACCCCAATGATGCAGATCACCATAAGCGCCAGCGGCGCCGCCTCCACCAGCGACGCGTCTGTCAGATCTCCAAACCGCTCCCGGGGTGCTCCGAAAAAGGTGCGCTCCATCATCCACAGGATGTACCCGGCGGCCAGCACGATGCCGAGCACCGCCAGCACCGTCGGCCAGTCGTAGGCCCGGTATGCGCCAAGGAACACCAGTAGCTCCGACACAAAGCCGCTCAGCCCGGGCAGACCCAGCGAAGCCAGCCCCGCGATAAGCATCGCCGCCGCCACGAAAGGCATCCGACCAGCGAGGCCGCCCAAGTCGGGGATGTACCTGGTGTGCGCCTTCTCATACACGATGCCCACGGCGAGGAAGAGGAGGCCAGTGATCGTGCCGTGGGTGAAAAGCTGCATCGCCGCCCCGCTCAGCCCCGTCGTAGTCAGCGTGCCTCCGGCAACTCCCACCGAACCTATTCCCAGAAGCACCAGCCCCATGTGGCTGACGCTGGAGTAGGCGATGAGCCGTTTCAGGTCGGTCTGGCGCATGGTCACCACCGCCCCGTACAGCACGCTGATCACCCCAAGAGTCACCAGTACCCAGGCAAACTCCCACGACTGATCGGGAAACAGTCCCACGTTCACCCGCAACAGTCCGTACCCGCCCATCTTCAGCAACACGCCGGCCAGCATAACGCTGGCAGCCGTGGGCGCGTCAGTATGGGCATCAGGCAACCAGGTGTGCAGCGGCCACGTGGGCAGCTTGACGGCAAAAGCGACGAAGAACAGCCAAAACAGCCACGACAGCGGCAGCAGCGTGGCCGCCGACGCCAGCACCCCTCCGGTGGTCGACAGCTCGATCAGGTTGAAAGTGCCAACCTCGGGCGTGAGGAACACTGCCACGATGGCCACCAGCATGAACGCGCTGCCCAGGATGGTGAAGATCAGGAACTTCATCGCCGAGTACTCTTTGCGCCCCGTACCCCAGATGGAGATGAGCATGTACATCGGCACCAGTTCCAGTTCCCAGAACAGGAAGAACAGTAGCAGGTCGAGGGCGGAAAACACGCCCATGACCGCCGTCTGCAAAATCAGCAGCCAGAAGAAATACTCCTTGACCCGCACCCCAACGTGCCAAGAAGCCAGCACTGCCGATAGCCCCAGCAGCCCGGTCAGCGCCACCAGCGGCGCGGAAAGGCCGTCCACGGCCAGCAGGTACGAGGCCTTCAGGCCAATGTCTGGAATCCAGGAGAACTGGTCAACGAACTGGAAGCGCGCCGCGTCCCCGCCCCGCTCGAACAGGGAGAAGACCAGGAGGGCGAGCACCAAGTCCGCCACGGCGATGGCAACCGCCGCGCCCCGAATTACCTTGTCGCCCCGCAGCAGCAACAGCAAGACCGCCCCGACGGCGGGGAGGAACACTGTCGCAGTTAGCAGTCCGTTGAATTCAGGCGCCATCAGTATTCGTTACTCTTGATTCCCTTCAGGATGTCAGCAGGAAGCCGAGAATGATGAGCAGGGAGCCCAGAGCGATTGCCGTTCCGTAAGCCTGCACCTGTCCCGTCTGCACTCGCCCCACCGCCGAGCCAACGTTGCGGAAGAACCAGCCAACCAGGTCGACTATTCCGTCTACGAGACGGCGGTCCAGCCAGTTGGTGAACCCTGCGAAGATGCGGTAGAAGCTGCGCCGGACTATCAGGTTTTCGTAGAGCACGTCCACGTAGTATTTCTGCGACAGCAGGGTGTGCACCGGCCCCAGAATGCGCAGTGGCTCACGCGTATGGTCGCGGCGCAGTCCGTAGACCGCCAGGCCAGCAAGCGCTCCGACAACGGCGGCAGCGGTCGATATACCCGCCATCGCCCAGCTGAAGTCCGGCAATTCCGCGTGGCCTTCGCCGCCAGTGGCAACCAGCAAACCATCGGCTACGAAGCCCGTTACCCAGTGAACGGGGACACCCAGGAAGTTGATCCACTGGGGGTTGATGATGTATCCGGCGACGACCGCGCCGACTCCCAGCACGGCCATCGGCACAACCATCACCAGCGGCGACTCAGCCAGGTGCACGCCGCCGTGGTGACCTCCATCCTCGTCGTGTGCTTCGTCGGCCACGTTGGTGTCGGCGTGGGCTGTGGAGGAATGCAACTGCGGGTCGATGTCTGCGTTTTCTTGGTCCACACCGCCCTTGAACTCGCCATGGAAGGTCATCATGACCATCCGTACGGTGTAGAAGGCGGTGAAGATAACGCCCACTATGAGCCCAACAAACGAGACGATGTTGATCCATTCCACGAATTGGCTGTTGCCGTCAAACGCAGCCAGCAGGATCTCGTCCTTGCTCCAGAACCCCGCCATGGGAACGATGCCTATCAAACTGAGCGAGGCGACCATCACGAGGATATAGGTCGCAGGCATGTACTTGCGGAGCCCGCCCATGTAGGTCATGTCGAAGGTGCCGCTGGCGTGATTGACGCTTCCCGCTCCCAGGAACAGCAGTGCCTTGAACACAGCATGGGTGACCAGGTGGAAGATGGCGGGAGCATAGGCCCCGAGTCCCAGAGCGGCCATCATATAACCCAGCTGACTCACGGTCGAGTAGGCCATCACCCGCTTTATGTCGTTCATCACGAGGCCCATGGTCGCGGCCATCAGGGCCGTGAACACGCCGATGAGCGCCACTACGGCCATGGCGGAATCCGACTGCTGGAACACGGGGAAGAAGCGAGCTACGAGGAAGACCCCCGCCGCCACCATTGTCGCGGCATGGATCAGCGCACTGACCGGGGTCGGTCCCTCCATGGCGTCGGGCAGCCAAGCATGCAGCGGGAATTGCCCCGACTTGCCAGCCGCCCCCGCGAATATGCCCAGTGCCATCCAGGTCAAAGCCGCTCCGCCGAGCACCGCAGCGCCTGCGGCCACGGGCTGCGCCGCCTGCCAGATGTCGGGGATATGGAATGCATTGAGCCCCACGGCGGCAAAGTCGTCGGCCTTGAAGAACAGGTACAGGATGGCAATCAGGAAACCCACATCGCCTATGCGGGTTATGATGAACGCTTTCTTGGCAGCGGCGGCAGCCGCGGGCCGCTCGTGCCAGAACCCGATGAGCAGGTAGGACGACACGCCGACCAGCTCCCAGAAGGCGTAAAGCTGCACGATGTTGCTGGACAGCACCAGTCCCAGCATCGAAGCGGTGAACAGGGACATGTACGCGAAGTACCGGGCGAACCCGGGGTCGCGGTCCATGTATCCCACGGAGTAGATCTGTATCAACAGGCTGATGGAGGTGACCACCACCAGCATCACGGCGGTGAGCGGGTCCACCAGCAGCCCCATCTGGATTGTCGCGCCGCCGTACGACAGCCAGTCCCAGCTCTGGAACACTGCCTCGTGGTGCACTATGACACCACGCAACGTGACTATTGCCAGGACGGTGGAAGCGGTAAGCGCGGCAATTGTGCTCAGGGCGGCCAGCAGCGGCCAACGGTTGAGGAAAGGACGGATGACCAGGGCTATCAGGACAAAGGAGCCCAGGGGAAGCAGGAAAATGGCCCAGACTAAGGCTTCGTTGACCATCTACAGTTTCCTCAGGATCTCCTCGGCAACGTGTTCACGCCCCAGAGGAACGTAGATGTTGAAAGGGACTCGTTCGCTCCAGTCCAGTATGTCTCCCTCCGGCAGGATGCGCGCGGGCAGGCCCTCGCCCTCGAGGACCTCTTTCCACATCTCTGCCAGCATCAGGTTCGACGCTTTTCTGAACTGTACCCACATGTTCCGGTCCGCTTCTTAAACGCCCTCGGCACTCGCCTAGTGCCTCAGCTGCGACGCCTCCGTAAGGTCCACCGACTCGTTGGTACGATACATTGCAAACACAATCCCCAGGCCCAGCGCTATCTCGGCCGCGGCGACCGTTATGACAAACACCGCGAACACCTGCCCGGTCAACGCAGTGGAGATGTTTTCCTGCAGTCCCGCCGGAGCCAGGTACTTGGCCATCGCCACCAACGTTACGTTTACCGCGTTGAACATCAGCTCGATGGACATCAGCACAGCGAGCACGTTGCGCCGCGCCAGCGATCCGTAAAGCCCGATGCAGAAAAGCACAGCGGCAACGATTAGGAATGCTTCGAAGGACATACCGGGCTAGTCCGCGTCCCCACCGGTACCGCCGGGGTTGGATATGCCGCTGCCCGGCCGCGGGCGCACCAGGGCCAGGGCACCAATGAGCGCGGCCAGGAGCAGAACGGATACAGCCTCGAAGGGCAGCACGTACTTGCCTATGAGCAGGTCGGCCAGCCCAGCCTCCCGCACCTCCGCCTGCTTTGCGGCATCAGTAACGCCCGCTCTCTCCATCGACTCGGACGGGATGGTCGCGACTGCAGAGGTCTGCACCAACTCCACGCTCTGGCGTTCCTCTTCCGGGAGGAAGTTCCACTGGGTGTCGATCGCAACTACCACCATCGCCGCGAGGAGCAGGGCTGCGAAAATGCCGGCAGGGATCTGCAGCCGGTTGGGCTGGTTGCCCTGTTGCACATCGCGGGTGAGCATCACTGCGAAGATGATCAGCACGGCAATGGCGCCGGCGTAAATCAGCACCTGCACCACCGCCAGGAACTCGGCATTGAGCAGGACGAAGTATCCGCCGACGGCGATGAACACAGCCACCAGCAGCAGAGCGGCGCGGAAGAGGTCCCGGATCAGCACAACTCCCAGCGCACATCCCACGGCCACAACGCTCAGCAGCCAGAATACGACGTCCTGGAACAGCATCTAGGCAGCTTCCCCGCCGTCGTCGTCCGGCGTAGGACGGGAACTGATGCGCATTCCCGCTTTCTCCCGCTGGTGCCATTCCCACGACTCGCGCCCGACCTGCTGCCAGTCCAGCGGCGTTCCGGCTCGCGGATCGTAGTCCTGCGACTCCAGCTGCGGGCGGAAGAAGGTGCTGGGATGTTTGTCGGCCTGCCTGAGCTCGTCGATGGTGATGACCATATCTTTGCGTGAATACTTACCCTGCTCGAAGCCGCTGCCCATGAACAGCGCATCGTAGGGGCAGGCCTCAACGCAAAGGCCGCAGAACATACAACGGTTGATGGCGATGTCGAACACTTCCAGCCGGTACTTGTCGCCCTCCGGCACGGCGGTCTCGCTCGGGCTGGTAACGATCTTGATGATGCCCAGAGGGCAGTACTTGGCACAGGAGGCGCATCCGGTGCAGCGCTCCTCGTACCAGACGAACTCTTCTCCCCGGAATCGCGGATGCTGCTTTAGTCGCTCCTCGGGATACTGCACCGTAAACGGTTTTTTGGTCAGGTTCTTGAGGGTAACCAGCAAGCCCTTGGCCATAGCCAGTCCGTACATCGCTAATCCCCCTCCACGATTGTCATGCCACGGGGCAGGACCGGGGCCCGGTTGGGAACCACGGGCCGCACCTTCTTCCGCACCATGCTGCCGAATAGCAGGAAGCAAGCCACTGTTATCGCCAGGTTAATCCCAGTCATTATTCCCAGGTCGCCGCGGGTGAGCATCCCCTCCGCGTCCCGCAGGAAGTAAACCTCCAGCGAAGTGGCGAACAGGTTGATCAGGCTTGCCGGCAGCAGGAACTTCCACGCGAAAGCCAGCAACTGGTCGATACGCAGACGGGGGAAGGTCGCACGTACCCAGATGAATATTGTAGCAACTATCATCGTCTTGATCAGGAACCACAGCCACCCCAGCCAGTGGGCCACCGGGCCTTCCCATCCGCTCAGGAACAGCGTCGTAATAACCCCCGACGCCACCATCACTCCTCCGAACTCGGCGGCCTGGATCATTGCGAACTTGATGCCGCTGTACTCGGTGTGATACCCGGCGATCAGCTCCGACTCGGCCTCCGCCATATCGAAGGGAGTCCGGTTCAGCTCGGCGGTGGTCCCGGCTACGAACACGAAGAACGCCAGCGGCTGCACGATGATGAAGGGCAGGGTCTGGGCTGTGACCACGTCGGCCAGCGACATTGAACCCGCCACCATCACCACGCCCAACAGTGACACCACCACTGGTACCTCGTAGCTGATCAGCACCGCCACCCCGCGAGCCGCGCCGAACAGCGCGAAGCGGTTGTTGGAAGACCATCCCGCCATGAAGATTGCGATGGAGGTCACCGATGTGACTGCCAGGATGTACAGGACGCCGACGTTGAGGTTGGCCAGCGCGGTGTCCTTCGCGAACGGCACCACGGCCAGCACAAGCATCACGGGCGCCACCATCAGGATGGGCACCAGGAGGAAGACGATCCTGTCGGCCGTGCCGGGCGTCAGATCTTCCTTGAACAGCAGCTTGAGCAGGTCGGCGATGGGCTGCAGCAGACCGAACGGCCCCCAGCGGTTGGGTCCCACCCGGTTCTGAAACTTGCCAATGAGCTTGCGCTCCGCCCACGAAAAGCCCGCCGCGCCAAGCAGCACCGCGTTCGCCAGAACCAGGATGATCACCAAGCCGGCCACAAAGTACGACAGCCAGCAGGGCAGAACGTGTCCCACGAGGTTGTAAATCTCGCGGAACATCGGCGTCTGATAGAGAATGTTGTCCGGGCCGATTACGCAGTTCACCGGTCAACTTCACCCATGTTGATATCAACGCTGCCGAGGGTAACGATCATGTCGGCCAGATTAAAGCCCACCAGCAGGTGTTCGGTCACCGTGAGGTTCAGCAGGGATGGAGAGCGTATCTTGCAGCGGTACGGGCTAATGCCGCCGTCGCTGATCAGGTAGAAGGCCAACTCTCCCTTGGACGCCTCCACGCGGCCGTAGGCCTCTGCTCCCGGTTCGGGCCGCAGCACCAGCGGCACCTCGGCGCGCACCGGACCCGGCTCGATCTGGGCAATGCACTGCCGGACGATTCGCATGCTCTGCCTGATTTCCTGGATCCTCACCCAGAACCGGGCGTAGTTGTCGCCGTCTGGGGACGTCGGCACGTCGAACTCAACCTGATCGTAGGCATCGTAGGGCTCTTCCTTCCGCCAGTCCCACTGCAGCCCGCTGGCCCGCAGCACTGGCCCACTGACCGAGCAGTTGATGGCCACGTCCAGCGGCAACGGACTCACGCCCCGCGTGCGGACCATGATGATCTCGTTCTCCAGCAGCAGTTGCTCCAGCTCCTTGAATTCCTCCTCGAAATCAACAAGGAACTGGTCCAATGCCGGCCAGAACTCCGGCGGAGTGTCGAAGTATACGCCGCCTGGCCGCATGTAGCTCACCGTGATTCGAGCTCCGCATAGCATCTCGAACAGGTCGAGAATGCGCTCGCGGGAGCGGAAGCAGTACATCAGCGGCGTGCCGAGTGCCCCCAGGTCCTGGATTATGAAACCTATCCCCATCAGGTGAGCCGCGATCCGCTGCAGCTCGGCGGTCAGCGTGCGCAGGTACTTGCCCCGCAGCGGCACCTCTGCCCCGAGAAGCTGCTCCACGGCCAGACAGTAGGCCTGGTTGTTGATCATAGACGACACATAGTCCAGCCGGTCGGTCAGCGTCACCACTTGCGTGTAGTTCCGCTCCTCTGCCAGCTTCTCGGTGCCGCGGTGCAGGTAGCCGAAGATCGGCTCCACCTGCAGAATCTCCTCGCCATCGAATGTCACGCGCAGGCGGAACACCCCGTGGGTGCTGGGGTGCTGCGGACCGATGTTGACTGTCATCGGCTCGGTTCGAATGGTCATCCCGTGTAGTCCTTGCGCAGGGGATGCCCCTCGAACCCTTCCCACAGCATTATTCGCTTCATATTCGGATGTCCGTCGAAGCGAATGCCCATCAGGTCCCAGATCTCGCGCTCCTGGAAGTCCGCGCCGCGCCAAAGGTGAAATACCGATGGAGCCGATATTTCTTCACGACCCGCCAGCCGCGACTTGACTGTCGCCTTGTGTCCCTTGCGGAAAGAGGTGAGGTGATATACCAGCTCGAAGTGCCCGATGTAGTCAATAGCTGATATGGAGTTCAGGTATTGCATGTCGAAGTCGCCGTGGCTCTGGAGAAAGCCGGCGACGTCCGAAATGGATGCTGGCTTGACCCAGAGGGTGTCATCGCTCCACTCATCAACAGCGCCGGGAACCGCCTCATCCACCCTCTGTGCCAGCTCCGCTCCCATAAGCTGAGTCAGCGCCATCACTGCTCTCCGGGAGTGTCGGCAGCCTCGTCGCTCTGACTTTCGTCGACGAGAGCAGAACGTACGGAGGCGGGAGCCAGGTTACGGTAGCGCTTGATTTTCTCGTGGAGGGCCATGATCCCGTAAAGCAGTGCATCGGGCCTGGGCGGGCATCCCGGCACGTACACGTCCACCGGGATGATGTGGTCAACCCCGGGAACAACGCTGTAGGATCCATAGTAGGGACCGCCGCTGGTGGCGCACACGCCCATGGATATTACCCACTTGGGCTCTGCCATCTGCTCGTAGATGCGCCGGATAGGCGGCGCCATTTTCCAGGTGACCGTCCCCGCGATGATCAGCAAGTCCGCTTGCCGGGGCGAAGCGCGGAAGGCCTCCATACCAAATCGGGCAATGTCGAACCGGCCCATGCTGCTGGCTATCATCTCGAATGCGCAGCAGGCCAAGCCGAAAGTTACAGGCCATGCCGACGACTTGCGGCCCCAATTCACCAGCGCATCGATGGAAGTGACCATCAGGTTGCTCTTGATGTCGTCGGGAACTTCGATGAACGGTTCGGCAAGGGGCTCCGGGGAATTGTCCTTCAATTCCTGCACCACCCGGCCCTCGTTCCGGTCCAGCTCCCAAGTACGGGACTGCAAGGACTCCCCCGGTTGCCACGGTTGCATCATCAGACGCCGCCTAGTTCCATTCCAGGTCGCGCTTGCGCCAGGCATAGGCCCATCCAACCAGGAGGATACCCACAAACACCGCCATCTCGATCAGCGCGAACAATTCCAGTTGGAGAAACTTCGTAGCCCACGGATAGAGGAAGATGACCTCAACGTCAAATATAACGAATAGGATCGCGAACATGTAGTAGCGGAAATTAAAGAGGCTCCAGTGGCCGCCGATGGCCTCCATTCCGCACTCGTAAGTTTCTGACTTCACGTCGCTGGGCTTGCGGGGACGCAGGCCAATTCGCGAGGCCCCCCACGACATGACCAGCATACTGACCGGCACCGCCACGGCCACCACGCAGAAGATGGCAATAAGCCCGTACTGCCTGAAATAGTCGTCCAGAAACATCGGTGAGATTATATCAGAAAGTGGCCAAATGCCCCATCGGATTTCGACAGGTTTTGCTTGCCAAATCAGGCTTGATGGCAGTTTCTCACTGCCTTTGGGCGAGAGCGGAAATTGGGAGTGATAAGATAGGCTCGATAGTCTGTTTCTAGATAAGGTGTCAACTTTGACCAACGCAAATCAGGCAGCAGCCAAGGGACCGCTGACCGGTCTTCGGGTCCTCGACCTGTCAATGATCGTTGCCGGTGGCACCGCCAGCAGCCTCATGGCCGATTTCGGCGCCGAGGTTGTAAAGGTGGAGCGGCCCGGAGGCGGCGACCCGCTGCGCAACTGGGGCCCATTCGCCAACGGCGTATCGCTCTGGTGGAAGGTCCACTCCCGGAACAAGAAGTCCATCACCCTCAACCTGGGTAACGCCGAGGGCCAGGAGATCCTGAGGAATCTCGCCTCCAGGGCCGATGTCCTTATCGAGGGTTTCCGGCCCGGAGTGATGGAGCGCTGGGGAGTCGGGCCCGATGAGCTGCTTGAGGCCAATCCCGGCCTCGTGATGCTGCGGTACTCGGGTTTCGGGCAGACCGGCCCATACAGGGAGCGTCCCGGTTTCGGCACCATCGCCGAATGCATGAGCGGCTACGTGGGAATGACCGGCTTCCAGGACACCCCTCCCGTGCTGCCGCCCGTGCCGCTGGCCGACGAGGTGGCCGGCGTTTTCGGGGCCATGTCCGGGATGATGGCTCTCTATCATCGCGACGTTGGCGGAGGAAAGGGACAGGTGGTAGACGTTTCGCTGTTCGAGCCGCTCTTCCGTCTGTGCATCCCCCACGTCACGATGTTCGACCTGCTAGGTACCAACCGCGAGCGAGTGGGCAACGACTTTCCCGACGCGGCCCCCCGCAGCCTCTACCGCACCGGCGACCAGCGCTGGCTGGGTCTCTCCGCCACCTCCCAGAGCACCTTCGAGGGCCTCGCCAAGGCAATGGGCATGCCGGACCTCATCGACCGTCCTGCCTTCGCAGACAACGCCTCCCGTATCGATAACCGCGACGAACTTAACGACGAGTTGAACGCGTGGCTCGGCGACCGCACCCTGGACGAGACTATGGCCCAGCTCATACCTGCCGGCGGCGTTGTCGGCCCGGTATATGGAGCGGCCGACATCGTTGAGGACCCGCATTACCAGGCCCGCGAAGACATCATCGAGATCGATGACCCTGAACTGGGACATACCAGGATGCTGGGCATAGTCCCCAAGTTCAGCGAAACCCCCGGCGCCGTTGAGCACGCAGGCCCCACCGTCGGCCAGCACAACGCCACAATCTATGGCGCCTGGCTGGGTCTGGATGAAAGCGAGTTGTCGAGCCTTAAAGATCGCGGCGTGATATGACCAGCCAACCCATCCTGCTGGTGGCCACGGGCAACCCCGGCAAGCTGCGGGAGTACCAGGGCCTCTTGTGCGACGCCCCATACAAGCTGGTATCCCTCCGTGATGTGGGAATCACAGACGAGGTGGAGGAGACCGGCGATACCTTTGCAGAGAACGCGTGGCTGAAGGCCTCGGGCTACGCACAGATGAGCGGAATGCTGACCCTGGCAGACGACTCCGGCCTCGAGGTGGACGCCCTCGGCGGCGACCCCGGCGTGCGCTCCGCCCGCTACGGCGGCGACGCCTGCCGCACCGATTCCGACCGAGTTGCCCTGCTTCTCCGGAACCTGGAAGCCGTGCCCTGGCAGAAGCGGACAGCCAGGTTCCGCTGTCTCATCAACATCGTTCGGCCGCCCACCAGCAGGAATGGTCAGACAGACGTGTTGGTGTTGGTAGTGGGCTCGGTGGCCGGAATGGTACAATACGAGCCAGTTGGCAACGACGGCTTCGGCTACGACCCCGTGGTGTATCTCCCCTCTTTCGACCGCACTGTGGCCCAGTTAACACTGGAAGAAAAGAACCGGATCAGCCACAGGGGATGCGCCGCCGGTCGGGCAATAACCGCGCTGTCCCGGCTCCCCAACCCATCACTCTGAACCTGCACCCAGGCTGGCCAAGACGCTTATGTCCCTGAACGTAGTTGACACCATGGGCAGGTCCATGCGGGACCTGCGCATCTCGGTCACCGACCGCTGCAACTTCCGCTGCCCGTACTGCATGCCGGCCGAGATCTTCGGCGAGGCCTATGAGTTCCTGCCGCGTGGGGAAATTCTGACCTTCGAGGAAATCGCCCGCCTGACCCGGCTGTTTTCCGAGTTCGGAGTGAGCAAGGCCCGCATCACTGGTGGAGAGCCCCTGCTCCGCACAGACCTGCCGGAACTGATTTCCCAAATCGCGGCCATCGACGGCATCAGCGACGTCACCCTTACCACCAACGGTTATCTGTTGGCCCAGCAGGCCAAGGACCTGAAGAATGCCGGCCTGCATCGCATAACCGTCAGCCTGGACAGCGTCGACGACGAGGTGTTCAAGCAGATGAATGGCCGGGGTTTCGGCACCCGCCGCGTCCTCCACGCCATCCAGAACGCCGCGGAAGTGGGCTTGACTCCCATCAAGATCAACGCCGTCGTTCAGAGGGGAGTCAACGACCACACCATCGTCGACTTGGCCCGGCACTTCAAGGGCACCGGCCACATCGTCCGTTTCATCGAGTACATGGACGTCGGCAATCGCAACGGCTGGAAGCTGGACGAGGTTGTGTCCGCCAAGGAGATCATCGCCCGCATCGATGCCGAGATGCCTCTCGAACCCGCCCCAGGCAACTACTCCGGCGAGGTGGCCGAGCGTTACCTGTACCGCGACGGCAGCGGCGAGATCGGCGTCATCGCCTCCGTCACCCGTCCCTTCTGCGGCGCCTGCACCCGCCTGCGCCTGTCCACCGACGGCCAGATTTTCACCTGCCTGTTCGCCACTCGCGGCACCAGCCTGCGCGACCCCATGCGCGCGGGCGCCAGCGACGACGACCTGCGCGACCTCATATCTGGCATATGGACCAAACGCACCGACCGCTATTCGGAGGAGCGCTTTGCCGCCACTCCCGACAGGCCCCGCCCCGCCAAGGTCGAGATGTACCAGATAGGCGGGTAGATTGCATAAGCTGCCTCAAGGGCGCAGTGGCTTGCAGAGACAGAGCGTTTGTCGTGGCTGCTAGTATGCGAAAAGTGAACTGACTTGAGATGGGTTTTGTCATCGCCTAATGCCTAATCAGGAAGCCGGGCCATCCACCCACGTGAGTCTTATTTGACCGCGCTATTCGTCCCCATCTCAGGGACTGGAGTTGGACTCTCCCAGAACCCGACGTATGGAATGCTCTTGTGGATAACTGCGGGGCTGGTTGCGTTAGCGAACGTGCGGTGGATTTCCCGAGTACTAGGCCGGAAAGCTCCAGGCCGAAAGTGAGCCGCTGATGGCACCTCAATCCCACGGATCCGCTCCAAACGCGGCAAGGCTCGTAACCATCCACACCGACGGCTCCTGCCTCGGCAACCCGGGACCGGGCGGTTACGCCGCCGTCCTCGAGTACCGGGGGCAGGAGAGAGAGATCTCCGGCGGATTTCGGCGCACCACCAACAACCGCATGGAAACCCTCGCCGTAATCGCCGGCCTTGAGGCGCTGACCGAACCCTGCTCGGTAACGGTCTATAGCGACTCCCGCTACGTCGTCGACGCCATCGAAAAGGGCTGGGCAGTGAAGTGGAAGGCCAACGGCTGGATGCGCAACAAGCGTGAACGCGCCGTAAACCCAGACCTCTGGGACCGTCTGCTCACTGCCTTGGACAAGCACAGAGTTGAACTCAAGTGGGTGCGAGGCCACGCCGGCAACACCGGAAACACGCGGGCGGACAGGCTTGCGGTGGCGGCAGCAAATGGGCAGAATCTGCCCCGCGACGAAGCATACGAAAATCCGGGGAAGGAACCATTATGACAACTCCAGCCGAACAGCAGTCGCTCACTCACCTGGACGAGCAGGGCCGCGCCCGTATGGTCGACGTCGGCGAAAAGGACGTAACCCACCGCGTAGCCGTCGCCCGAGGCCATGTTTCAGTTCAACCTGAAACCGCGCGCCTCATTCGCGAAGGCCTGATGAAGAAAGGCGACGTGCTCACCATCGCCCAGGTCGCCGGCATCATGGGATCAAAGAAGACCTCCGAACTCATCCCCCTCTGCCATCCCCTGCCCATCGACAAGGTGGACGTTGACCTTGAGCTGGACGAGGAGCGCAACCGGATCAACATCACCGCCACCGCCAGCACCACCGCCCGCACCGGCGTAGAGATGGAGGCAATGACCGCCGTCTCCGTCGCCGCCCTCACCCTTTACGACATGTGCAAATCAGTTGACCGCGGCATTCGCATCGAGGGCCTCCGCCTAGTCAGCAAACGTGGCGGCCGTAGCGGCGACATAGACCTGGGGGATGAGGACTAGGTTCACGGGGAACGTAATGGGAGAAATCAAACTGACGATCGAAGTTGGCGACATCAGCGGTGGTGTGTTTGAGCCCGTCGAGGTTACAGTCGACACCGGCTCCACTTTTTCCCAGATACCCGCCGCATTGTTGCATCGTCTGGGCGTGCCAGTACTGAGAACGCTGGAATCTGAGTTGGCAGACGGAAGCGTCGAACCAGTGCAGGCTGGTGAAACTGTTATACGCCTGGAGGGTCAGCGGATCACTACGCCCGTCATTTTTGCAGGCGAAGTCGAACCGAGCCTGCTAGGGGTTGTGGCCCTGGAAACCGCGCTCCTGCTGGTTGATCCCGTTTAGGGGTCGTCTTCTCCCTACTCGTCTAGTCAGATACGGACGCTGACTTTTTTCTATGGCTCTGATGGTAGCCGCAGTTTAGCCTCGTCTCCCAAGTTCACGCCCCATAAGCCGCAACGCGTTGGCCGCGAAATGGACGTAGTCCTCAGTAGACAGCTCCAGCGCCTTGTACCTGTCCACCTGGTCCACGTCGGTGGGACCCACCGGCCCCGGAATGACCTCCAGCTCCAGCTCGCATATCTCCCCGTCCGGCAGCACCACGACGCATCCCCAATCGTTTCTCGACTCCGGAGGGGGCTCCAGCTCGATTGCCTGCAGCGACGTCATCCCCATGAATGCCGGGAAAGGACGGAGCATTCCAGCCATTTCCACCACCGCCTCCCGCAGTTGCCCGGCAGCCCGCTCCAGCAGTCCTCGGTACGTGTTTTCTGATTCTGACATCCTGATCATTCTATGGTCTCGCCAACGGCGATGCCACTGCTCTGACAGAAATGTCCCCTGGCTGTGGGATAATCCACCGGCGTGAATTTCGACCCGCCGTTGAGATGACTGAGATTTCGACACAGGAACCCAACCGTGGGTGGTATGTCGTTGCCGGCGCCTTCCTCATCCTGACCTTCGGATTCGGGAGTGTCTACTCCTTCGGGACATTTTTCACCCCGCTTCAGGACGCCTTCGGCGCCTCCCGGGCCTCGGTCTCAGCCGCCTTCTCCCTGGCGATACTGACACTGTTCAGCATCGGGCCGGTAACTGGCACTCTCGCCGACAGGCTTGGCCCGAGGGCCCTGGTGTCGGGAGGCATCGCCCTGGTAGGTTGTGGCCTGATCCTCGCCAGCTTTGCCCAGGCCCTCTGGCAGATTCAGCTTGCTTTCGCCCTCTGCATCGGAGGCGGCGTGGGGACGGCCTACGTCCCTGCCGCAGGTGCGGTCCAGAAATGGTTCGACCGCCGTCGTGGCCTCGCTTCCGGCATCGCCATTTCCGGAATAGGCGTTGGAACTCTGATTGCGCCACCCATCGGAGCCTTGTTGATCGCCGAACTGGGATGGCGGCCCGCCTTTCTCGCCATCGGCGTCGCCGTGGCCGTCGCCGGAGGTGCGGCAGGGCTACTTGTGACCAACCCTCGCCCGGATACCGGGTCGGGCAATACAGACATTGCCGATAGCGGGGTGGAGAGAGGCATAGGCCTGTCCACAGCCGTTCGGTCGCGTCCGTTCTTCCTGCTGTTTCTGGGATTTCTTTTTGCCTCTTTGGGTCAATTCACCCCAATTGCCCACCTCGTACCCTACGCCGAGGACCGGGGAATTTCACCGCAGTCAGCCGCAACCCTGCTGAGCCTGCTGGGCGTCGGTAGCGCCGTTGGACGATTCGTAATCGGCGCTACCGCCGACCGTATCGGTCGCTGGCGCGGCCTGGACCTGTCGTTCGGGGGCGTCGGCGTGAGCTGCCTGTTGTGGCTCGGTTCCGACGGTATCGTGGCGCTCGGCGCCTTTGCCGTGCTGGTGGGACTGTTCTGGGGCGGAGGCGTGGCCTTGGCCCCTTCGGTGATGGCCGACTATTTCGGCACTCGGGCGGTCAGCGGCATCATCGGCGTGCTGTACGCCGGAGTGGGACTGGGGGCGCTGGTGGGGCCCGTAATCGCCGGGCTGGTCTTCGACCTCTGGGAGAGCTACACCATTGCCATTGCCTACAGCATTGTCGCACCGCTTTTGGCGGCCGTCTGCGTCCTCTCCGCCGAGTCACCCCAGCACTGGCGCCGACGCCACAACAAGTCGGGGCCATCAACCGCCAAACAAGCTCAAGTCGGTCGAGCGGGCAATTGACACCGCCGACAGGCCCCGAATAACATTGATGTATCGGGTTGCATCCTGGCGGCTGGCCGGATGGCCCCTCGGTGGCAACGTAGCTCAGCGGCAGAGCGGGCGCTTCATAAGCGCTAGGTCACTGGTTCGAGCCCAGTCGTTGCCACCACCTTTAGATACAAAATAAGCCCAAAACGAGCTCTGTTCCCACTTACATTACCACTTTGGTTTGCCTTCGCCTTCCCTTTCCTAATCCCACCTGACATACGCCAAGTGATTTTGACACTTGCTATGTCAGCCCGACCAGCTCTGGCACAAGGTTCGTAGACAGGATGGTCTCCGACGCCGGTGGCCTGTAGCCCATGGAGCTCTGCGCCCTGATCCGGTTGTAAGTCTGCCGGAATTGCTCGGTCAGTACCCTTACCTCCAGCAGCATATAGAAGACCTCCCGGTCCAGCAACTCGTCCCTCAACCTGCCGTTGAAGCTCTCCTCGCACCCCGTTCTCCCACGGCGACCCCGGCTCGATGTACTGCGTCTTTGCTCCCACCTTCCCGAGCCACTCACGTATAGCGTTGGCAGTGAACTCGGGACCGTTGTCAGAGCGAATGTGCTCCGGCACTCCTCTGGCTGTCACAAGCCCGGCGGGGGTTTCAATCACATCCTAGGACCGGATGCTGCGCCCTGCCCGAATGGCCAGGCACTCCCTGGTGTACTCGTCGATGATGGTCAGCAGCCGCACCGCCCGGCCGTCCAGGGTCCTGATCTGGACGAAGCCATAGGACCACACATGGTTGCTTCTCTAAGAGGGTGTGTGACTATTGTCGAAATTTGCATTGGAACAGCTTGGTGTGGTTTGCGGGTGTCTGTAACTTTGGGATATGGATCGAAGAACGTATCCCACTGATTTGACCGATGCCCAGTGGGCCTTGCTGGAACCCCTGTTGCCCACGGTTTCACCCAAGGGACCCCCCCGGACCGTGCACCTTCGGGAGGTGGTGAACGGCATCCTGTACGTGTTGCGTGGCGGTATTTCCTGGCGAATGATGCCCCACGACCTGCCTCCTTGGGGCACGGTCTGGTGGTACTTCCGGAAATGGCGCAAGGACGGCACTTGGGAGCGGGTTTTGGAGGCACTGCGTCCCGTGGTCCGGGAGAGCGAGGGACGGGATGCTACTCCCAGCGGGGCAATCATCGACAGCCAATCGGTGAGGACCACGGAAAAAGGGGGCCTCGCGGCTACGACGCCGGCAAAAAGGTGTCCGGGCGCAAGCGCCACATCGTAGTGGACACCACCGGGCTGCTCTTGGCCGTGGTGATTCACGCCGCCAACACCCAGGACCGGGACGGGGCCAGACTGGTGCTGGCCAAGCTGCTGGGCCGGTTCCCCAGGCTTCAGGTCATCTGGGCGGATGCGGCCTATGCCGGTCGGCTGGTGGCGTGGGCTTGGGAGACTGGAGGATGGTTGCTGAAGGTGGTGCGCCGGAGACCGGACAGCCACCAGTTCGAGGTTCTGCCTCGCAGATGGGTGGTTGAACGCACGCTGGCCTGGCTCAGCCGGTGCCGACGGCTCAGCAAGGACTACGAGGAACTGCCAGAAACCGGTGAGACTTGGGTTCATATAGCGATGGTCCACCTGATGCTCAAAAGGCTCAAGCCAACCTGATTTCACTTTGTCACACACCCTTTCAGACCTCAGCCTGACACACGCCCCTGCGTTCAGCCACAGCCAACCCCTCCAGGGCTGCCGGGCCGGTACCTTGAGCCCCTCCCGCCGCCAGATACGCTCCACCCGCTTGTGGTTCACCTTCCAGCCGGCAAGTGTGAGCGGGGCGGTGATCCGCCTGTACTCGTGCCGCCCAAACCGGGTGGCCAGCCCCACGAAGTCGTTGGTCAGGGCCTGCTCGTCATCCTAGACCAGCTGTAAATGACGATCAGTCCCGCCGTTTACGTTGCCTCAAATGAAAACTACAGACGAAATCTGTGCACCGACTACGCTCTATAGTCTAAACAACCCTCAGTTCCGGGCCGTCCCCCCGGCTGGCGCCGCCGAAAGGGGACGAATATTAGCATAGCCGGCACTAGTAGTCGGACATCGTTGAACTGATGGGTGGGGGGTGCCATAAGGGGAGTGGCCAAGGAGAGGTTTGGAGTGTGAATGATGGTGAAGAGGTACAGGGTACGACTGGCGGAGGAGGAGCAACAGGAGCTAATGGCGTTGGTGTCCAGGGGACGGGCGGCGGCCTATAAACAGACTCACGTCCGCATCCTGTTGCTTTGCGACGAGAATCAGCCTGATGGCGGCATGAGGGACGAGGAGATAGCCCACTAGGCCCTGAAGGTGGGCACCGCCACGGTGGATCGGGTGCGCCGCCGTGGCGTGGAGGAGGGCCTGGAAGCGGCTCTGGGGCGCAGGCAACATCTCAACCGGCGTCAGAGGAAACTGGATGGTGAAGGGGAGGCTCACCTGATTGCCTTGACCTGTTCCCAACCGCCGGAGGGCCGTGCCGGCTGGACCCTCCAACTGCTGGCGGACCAGTTGATTGAATGCGAGATAGTGGACAGCATCAGCACCGAAACGGTGCGCCAGACGCTGAAAAAAACGAACTCAAGCCCTGGCTGAAAGAATGCTGGTGCATCCCTCCGGAAGGCAGTGCGGAGTTTGTCTGCGCCATGGAGGACGTGCTGGAGGTCTACCATCGCCAGTACCGGGACAACGAGGTCCTGGTGTGCTTGGACGAGAACAGTAAGCAGCAGGTCAAGGAGACCCGGCTGGGCCGTCCGCCTCGCCCTGGAGCGGTAGGATCTTACGACTATGAATACGAACGCAACGGTGTGAGCAACCTATTTATGCTGTTTGCCCCCTTGGAGGGATGGCGGCGGGTGGAGGTAACAGAGCGCCGCACCCGGACTGATTGGGCTGAGGTGGTGCGGAAACTGGTGGACGAGGACTACGCTGACAGGGAGCGGATAGTCCTGGTGATGGACAACCTGAACACGCATCATCCGTCATCACTGTACGAGGCCTTTGAGCCGCCGGAGGCGCGGCGCATCGCGGAGCGACTGGAGATTCATTACACACCGAAGCACGGGAGTTGGCTCAACATGGCTGAGATCGAGATCGGCGTGATGGCCCGGCAATGCCCGGACCGCCGCATCCCGGACCGGAGCGTCCCGCGGAGGGAGGCGGCAGCGTGGCAGGCCCGGCGCAACAAGGACGGCGTACGAGTCGACTGGCGCTTCACCACTGCAGATGCACGCATCAGACCGAAGTCCCTATAACCATCAATACAACACTGACGTAACACTAGTACTACAACGACGAGTTGTTTGGTAGGATAGCTGGCCAGATGATGGTGGGCGGTTTGGGTGATGGATGCGGCGAGCTTCAAGCGGGTCTACGACAGCTTTCAGGAATTTCACGCCTTTTTTGCGGACTCCTTCGGACGCAAGCAGTGGCGGGAGCACAGCCGGAACTATCTTCAAGCCCTGCTGGTGCAAGCCGGGGAGCGGCGCAACGCCGAGAATCTCTCCGAATCGGTGGGCATCTCCGCCCGGGCGATGCAGCGTTTTCTCACCGAGGCCCGGTGGTCCGATGACGCAGTAATAGGGCGGTTGCAGGAATACCTGGCCCCCAGGCTGGAGCATCCCGAGGCCGTGTGGGTGTTCGACGGCAGCGACTTTCCCAAGCAGGGGAGGAAATCGGTGGGAGTGGCCCGGCAGTACTGCGGCAGGCTGGGGAAGGTGGCCAACTGCCAGGCCGGGATGTTCCTGGCCTATGTCAGCCCGCTGGGCCGGGCGTTGGTGGACAAACGGCTGTACCTGCCCCAGGTTTGGGCTTCGGACGATGCCCGGTGTCAGGCGGCGGGTGTGCCGGCGGAGAGACGCAGCTACCGTTCGAAGACGGAGTTGGCCTTGGAGATGCTGGCGCAGGCCATGGAACTGGGCCATCTGGAGGCCGGGTGGGTTGCCGGAGATGACGCCTTCGGGATGTCGCCGTCCTTCCGGGAGGGACTGGCGGCCTTGGGTATGCGGTACGTGCTGGACGTTCCGGGCGGCACCACGGCTTGGCCTTTGGAGCCGGCTTGGACCAGTCCGGAATATCCAGGCAATTCACATCCAGGGTTCGGGCGCCCCCGCAAACCCAGGCTGCGGGATGGGCAGCGCCGGACCATGGAGCAGGGCAGGAGCAGCGCAGTGATGAGTTGCCGGAGGAGGCCTGGCGGGAGATAACGGTGGCAGAGGGAAGCCAAGGGCCGCGCACCTACCGGTTCAGCGCCCAGCGGGTGCGGGTTACCAGGTGGCGCAAGCCCGGCGGAGGCGCAAGCCCGGCGAAATCCACTGGGCGGTCTACCGCCGGAACCTGGACGGCAGCGAACCTCGCTACTACCTGTCCAACGCACCCGAGGACACAACTTTGGAGACTCTGGCATACGTGGGCGGTTCCAGGTGGCGCATAGAAACGGAGTTCGAGACTGAAAAGGGCGACGTTGGGCTGGACGAATACGAGACCCGGAGCTGGGCAGGCTGGCATCACCACATAGCCATGTGCCTGCTGGGCGGAGCGTTCCTGCTGGGCCTGCAGCAGGATTGGGGGGAAAAAGATGCCCCGGATCACCCGCCCGCAGGTGTACCGGGTGGTGCGTGAGATGCTGCCCCGGGAGCGGTTCGGGCCCGATCAATTGCTGTTGTGGCTGGAGGATACGCAGCTACGCAACGAACGGGCGCGCCGCTCCCACGAGAGACGCCGCTCCGCCCGCTGTGAAGGCAGAATGGACCCTCCACCCTGAACTCGTCGTTGTAGTACTAGGACGGTCTCAACATGGACACCGCCTCCTGCTGCACCCTCTGCTACTTCCCCATCGACCCCAAGCAGCATCGCCGCGAATTGGCCACCGTCCAGCGCCTGTTGACACAGATACCTCTCTGGTCTGGGGAAGGTCCCACACACTCAATCTCCTTTGCGAGAGAGGGGTGAGGGGTGAGGGCGAAATTCCTTGTGACAGAACTTACCCCGTGCGAGTCAACATCCCGGTCTTTTCCGAGCACTCCCGCATCCTAGCGTCATTTCCACTTTCGCGTGATCCGTGGTTGTGGTATCAGTTTCCCTTCACGGAGTCGGCGGCCATCTCAGCCATGGCGATGACGGTCAGGTTCGGGTTGGCCCGTACAGCCTCAGGCATGATGGAAGCGTCGATGACCCGCAATCCTTGTGTCCCGTGAACTCTCCCGTACTGGTCGACCACGGTCGTCGGGTCATCTGCGGGCCCCATCCTGCAGGTGCTGGAGACGTGGTGGGCCGTGATGACCTGCCTATTCATCCACAGGTCAAGCGCGTCGTCGCTCTCCAGAACCTCATCAAAGTGGGTCGAGCATTCCTCCACTATGCCGTTAAAGGCCTCGTCCCGGAACAGGCTGGCGCACATCCTGACACTTTCCCGCAGGCGCTCCAGGTCAAAGGGGTGGTCCAGGAGATTGAGGTCTATTCGTGGCTGCCGTCTTGGGTCGCGGGACTGGATAGTAAGCTCCCCCTGGCTGAGCGCCATGTAAAGGCACTGGCTGACTCCAATGCCCTCGGGTCTCACATTGTCCAGTCCGCGCATGGGTGTGGCTGATGAGTAGTTACCCATGTAGATGACCATGTCATTGGTGTAGGGCGAGCCCGGTGCGGTGAACCTGAGGGTCACGGTGCCGGTGTTGACCTGGTTCGTGTCCAGCGGGAAGTCCTGCCTTGTGCGCCAGAACATGGGCATGTCCGGGTGGTCTCTCAGACCCTTGCCCACGCCGGGAATATCTCTGACGACGGGTATGTCGAGTGAGCGGAGTTGGCCGGCCGGTCCTATTCCCGAGAGCAGGAGTATCTGGGGTGTTCCAATGGCGCCGGCGCAGAGGATGATTTCCGCTCCGTGGAACTCGGTGTCCCCGTCCGGGGTGGTCCCGCGGATTCCCACGGCCCTCGTTCCCTGGAAGGTAACTCCGTGCACCAGGGTGTGGGGGATGATAGTCAGGTTTTCCCGGTGCCTGGCCGGTCCCAGGTATGCTATTGCGGTGCTCACCCTGGTGCGGCCATCGATGTTGAAGGCCAATGGTCCGACTCCGGTGGAGCCGGGCCTGTTGTGGTCCGGGCAATGAGGGAACCCGGCGTCCAGGCAGGCCCGGTAGAAGGCGTGCTGCTGCGGCCCCCATTCGCTGTCCGGGTACCGGCGGCAAGTGACGGGACCACTGGTGCCGTGGAACTCGCCCCGGAAGTTCTGGTCGTTTTCCAGCTTGATCAGTTAGGGGGGACTTTCTCGAATCTCCACTGCGGGTTGCCCAGCTCCGCTCATAGGTCGAGGTCTTCCGGCATGGGCCGTAGGAACTGTGCGTCGTTCACGGCGCTGGAGCCGCCGGTGACCCTGCCCCGGGGAACGTCAATCTCGGCCTCGGCCGTTGCCCTGGCGCGGAAGTCCCAGATGTGTCCTCCATCCCAGATTGTGGTGTTGGCGCCATAGGCGAACCTGATGTCATCGGGTGTCAGGTCTTGCGTGGGGTAGTCCGGTCCTGCCTCCAGCAGTAGCACCGACCGGTGCTCGTCCTCGGAGAGGCGGGCTGCCAGGACCGCTCCCGCGGACCCGGCTCCGACGATTATGTGGTCGTATCTTTTTATCATTTTTTCCTACGTGCCAGGCATTGGTGGCACGCTATTCCGCGTCCAGTTAATCTCCCGGGACGCTGCCAGCTCTCACATCCTCAGTTCCAGCCGCGGGTCCAGGAGGCGTTCCGGCACACCGGTCTCGCGCATGAAGCGGACCAGCATCCGGTGTAGCTCGGATGCCACGTCCATGTGTCGCTCTATGACGTTGTCTGACTGCTTCTGGTCGGCGGCGACGTTGTACAACTTGGAGATTCCGGGGAGCGGGCTGTACAGGAGGCTCCAGTTTCCCGAGGTCACGGTGGTGACGGGCGGTTCTGTCAGTACCCGCAGCAGGTTGTCGACGGAATGCACCGGGTCGCCCACGTTGGCGAAGGGCAGGCTGCTTACGACGAAATCCCGTCCCTGCGTCGCGGGTTCCTGCAGCGCCGGAGCGAGGGAACGGCCCTGCACGAAGTCGGGTATCTCCACCCCCAGCAAATCCAACACCGTGGGCATCACGTCCACGGCGGAACTCATGCCCGCGTAATGGCCGGGCGTGACGCCGGGCGCCCGGACCAGCAGAGGTAGATGGACAATCTCCTCATAGAGCGGCGAGTAGCTCCACTGCGAGCCCGGCTCGTCGTAGGGCCTGAGTGTGCCGTCGGGGTACTTGTCGGAGCTCATCTTGCCGAAAAGGCCTCCGTGTTCTCCGAAGTAGAAGCCGTGGTCGGTGGTGAAGATCACGATGGTCCTGTCGGCCAGTCCCATGTTCTCCACCGCTCTCAGCAGAAACCCGGCCCAGGTGTCGACCATGGTTATCTCGCCGCAGTAGGTGGCGTGTCCCTTCCTGAGCTGCTCCTCCCGGTATCCGGGCACGTCGTGCCAATTGCCGTAGAGCGGCAGCACCAGTTCGCCGTCGTACCCCGGCCAGTAGAGTTCAGTGTAGTAGGCCGGCGCGTCCCACGGCTCGTGGGGGTCCCAGGTGTCCACGTAGAGGAAGAAATCCTCCTTGTAGTGCTGTTCGAGCCACCGCATGGCGGTCATGAACGTCTTGGGCGCATTCCTGTCGGCCTCGCTGCGCCAGGCGGCCCTGACGTCCAGGGCCTCGTTGTGGTAGCCGGGCTCGGGAATCAGGGACCAGAGGGAATCCTGTCCAGTGTTCACAAAGAACGACTGGAAGCCTCGGTCGTAGTTCATCCCGTCCCTCAGGTAGTAGGGGGTGTCCACGGAGGCGGCCGTGTGCATACCCTGTCCGGCCAGTATCTCGGCCAGGGTGGTGACGCCCGCCGGGAGAGGTTCCCAGCCCATGAACGACATGGTCCAGCGCCCTGTCTGGTGGTCGGCGCGGGTGGGCATGGTGGGGAACCCGGCCGAGTAGTGATTGTCGAACCTCACTGCGCTCGCCGCCAGCGCGTCAAGGGAGGTTGTCCGGATGCTGCTGTTACCGTATGCACCCAGGTGGTCCCGGCGAAACGAGTCGGAAACTATCCAGATTACGTTCATACTGACCTCTTCGGTTCATCTTAGGCGGGCTGCGTCAATATTCAATGGCTATCGGCCAGTGAATCGGAAGGTTGTCAAGGTCTACCTGCCAGATTGACAGCTGACCCGCAGTGCACCTGCAGCACACACGGCAGACCCGGTGCAGGCATCAAGCCAGATTTTCACCAACCAGGAAGCCACACACGGGTATCCGGACAGGTGCCCCGACGCGCCCGTCAATGTCAGCTCACGCCGGAGTTTGCGGTCTGCGATCCCTGTCTAGTAGAGCAACAGCATTGAAATGATGGGATGAACGCCCTCGCCCTAACCCTCTCCCGTAGGGAGGGGGCTAATGAGTGAAAGACCCTGGGTGAGTCACGCGAATCTCGCCTACTCCTCATTTCAAAGATGTTCAACTACTAGTACTACAACGACGGGTTCAGGGTGGAGGGTCCATTCTGCCTTCACAGCGGGCGGAGCGGCGTCTCTCGTGGGAGCGGCGCGCCCGTTCGTTGCGTAGCTGCGTATCCTCCAGCCACAACAGCAATTGATCGGGCCCGAACCGCTCCCGGGGCAGCATCTCACGCACCACCCGGTACACCTGCGGGCGGGTGATCCGGGGCATCTTTTTCCCCCCAATCCTGCTGCAGGCCCAGCAGGAACGCTCCGCCCAGCAGGCACATGGCTATGTGGTGATGCCAGCCTGCCCAGCTCCGGGTCTCGTATTCGTCCAGCCCAACGTCGCCCTTTTCAGTCTCGAACTCCGTTTCTATGCGCCACCTGGAACCGCCCACGTATGCCAGAGTCTCCAAAGTTGTGTCCTCGGGTGCGTTGGACAGGTAGTAGCGAGGTTCGCTGCCGTCCAGGTTCCGGCGGTAGACCGCCCAGTGGATTTCGCCGGGCTTGCGCCTCCGCCGGGCTTGCGCCACCTGGTAACCCGCACCCGCTGGGCGCTGAACCGGTAGGTGCGCGGCCCTTGGCTTCCCTCTGCCACCGTTATCTCCCGCCAGGCCTCCTCCGGCAACTCATCACTGCGCTGCTCCTGCCCTGCTCCATGGTCCGGCGCTGCCCATCCCGCAGCCTGGGTTTGCGGGGGCGCCCGAACCCTGGATGTGAATTGCCTGGATATTCCGGACTGGTCCAAGCCGGCTCCAAAGGCCAAGCCGTGGTGCCGCCCGGAACGTCCAGCACGTACCGCATACCCAAGGCCGCCAGTCCCTCCCGGAAGGACGGCGACATCCCGAAGGCGTCATCTCCGGCAACCCACCCGGCCTCCAGATGGCCCAGTTCCATGGCCTGCGCCAGCATCTCCAAGGCCAACTCCGTCTTCGAACGGTAGCTGCGTCTCTCCGCCGGCACACCCGCCGCCTGACACCGGGCATCGTCCGAAGCCCAAACCTGGGGCAGGTACAGCCGTTTGTCCACCAACGCCCGGCCCAGCGGGCTGACATAGGCCAGGAACATCCCGGCCTGGCAGTTGGCCACCTTCCCCAGCCTGCCGCAGTACTGCCGGGCCACTCCCACCGATTTCCTCCCCTGCTTGGGAAAGTCGCTGCCGTCGAACACCCACACGGCCTCGGGATGCTCCAGCCTGGGGGCCAGGTATTCCTGCAACCGCCCTATTACTGCGTCATCGGACCACCGGGCCTCGGTGAGAAAACGCTGCATCGCCCGGGCGGAGATGCCCACCGATTCGGAGAGATTCTCGGCGTTGCGCCGCTCCCCGGCTTGCACCAGCAGGGCTTGAAGATAGTTCCGGCTGTGCTCCCGCCACTGCTTGCGTCCGAAGGAGTCCGCAAAAAAGGCGTGAAATTCCTGAAAGCTGTCGTAGACCCGCTTGAAGCTCGCCGCATCCATCACCCAAACCGCCCACCATCATCTGGCCAGCTATCCTACCAAACAACTCGTCGTTGTAGTACTAGAGCGTGTCCAAGAATTCCTGAGCCGGGTGCTGCAGCCGCGGTGAGGGACACCGGCTCGGCCAGCACGCCCTGGCGGCGATGGATCCGCCCACCACCGCTGCTGAACTAAATGACCCTGTCTCCGCGCCCTGACGTGGGCTGGTTGTCCGTCTCACCCGACGCCCCAGGGGGAGGTGTCAACATCACGCGCCAACGGGGAGTTTCCTTGGACGCCTCGACAAGGACCTCCTCCGGCGGGACATCAATGTCAACATCGTCGAATTCGAAGTTGAAGGCGGCCCTGACGTGGGCGGGGCATACAAGGCCCGCCGCAACATTGTTCTGGCGTCCCACTCGCCTCAGTTCCTCGCGTTCGGCGAGGGTCATCTGCAGCCGGCGGTGGCACCAGCGATAGCGCATTTGACCGGGACTTTTCTGGGCATTTCCCTAATTTTACAACCACAGCTCAAGGAGGGCATTTCGGGCATGCAAACCGAGTGGTCAGCCTCATCTACTTTTGCCCGCAGGGTCATTCGGCCCAGCCGCATGATTGCCGAGTCCGGAAGACTGAGCCAGTCGGTGCGGTATGAAGGCTACAAGACCCGCGTCGAACCTCTGTGCAGGGTACTTGAGTCACAGTCTGTTGCTGATGATGGCATGTTCTATGACTCATCTGGCGACGACGAATCGGACTGGCTACCCTGGACCGTGCGGCGGATCATCGAGAGCGGTCCGGGCAGCAGGGTAGATGATGTTCAAGAGGTCCCTTAGACGCCGACATTGCGCTTCACACAACCGGTCTTCTGACCGCTGGACGTAACCCAGGGGACAGAACGCCGGGCGGCGGGCTAATTGAAAGTTCAGCCGTCTATCCTATTAGGCACATATGACTAAACTAAAGCCAAGGTGAAATGTACATATCGCTAGACCGCACTATCGGTGCCCACCCAGTTGGGGCCTGAAGGTGATATGAGGTGCCATGGAGTCCTTGCGGTCATCGTCAATCTCCCCGAAATGCACATCCCACCTTGGTATTGGTTTAGCGCCGAGCTAAGGAAGAGCACAGCTTGAGTTCGCCGTGCTCTTCGGTGAACCTGTAGAAATTGTCCGGGAAGCCTGCGTTCGGGCTAGACGAACCAGCCCATGCCTTCCCAGTGGCCGCGCAGGAAGGCTATCTGGCCTCCGTGGACGACGTTGTCAAAGACCAGGACACCCATGATGGTCTCTTTCGGCTCGGGGTCCGAACCGGGACTCAGGCTCATCGTGGCGCTCAACTCCTCGTCGGTCACGGAGGACATATAGTCCCGGCAGCAGGCCTTCATGGCCTCGTAGTACCCTACCAGGACGTCTTTGGAGGGTAGCGGCCACGCGGCCAGGCGCGCCGCGTCCCAGCCTTGGCCGGTCGTCTCCGGGTCGTCGCTCAGGCCGAATTTCTCGCACCAACCGTCCTCTATCCATATCTGAGGCTTGCCTTGGAACCTGGCATTCATGAAAACGTCCACCACCCGGCTCATGTGGAAGAGGAGCCAACCGATGGAATTGTCGCTGTCGGATATCCGGCGCGCCAGTGTCTCATCACTCAGTCCGTCTATGGCGCGGTCTACCATACCCCAGTTACGTTCCAGCGCATTCGATATCCCGGCGGAAACAGCCATGGTTACTCTCCAAAAGTTTCGCTAGTTTGGGGTTGCGGGCCTAATTGTAACAGTCCCAAACCTGGAATGGTCTGGAATGGTCAGGTAGCACCGACGATCAAGAAGAGACCTGCTTCTGATCTGCGACTGTAGTATCAGGGTCCTGTCGGTAGTCTTCAAGACCCTCGAAATGTGGATCCCACCGTGGCTTTAGTTCAGGGTCTCGCCGCCCTCGACATGTTCTTTATCGGCCTGCTAAGCCACAGTCCGGGCCGAATTCCGTTTTGCCGGCCGCACAAGGGCAGGCAACAGTCGAAAAGCCCGCACCGTTGAGGTCGTCCTACAGACGCTCCAGCAACATTGCAATCTGATCGATGTGGTTCATGTCGGGTTCCCACTCGCATATCACACCGTGTTCGTCTATGACAACTGCGGGCCTTTTCCCGTCTGACGGGTCTTTGACGTACCTCTCTCCATCGAGAGCGGACATGCCCAGCTCAATGCCTACTCGCCGATCAGGGTCGTTCAGGACGGCGAACGGAAGCTGCTCTTCCTCGACCCACTGGCGTGCAGCATCCAAGCTTCCGTCATGGATTCCGAACAGCACGACGTTCTTCTCGGTGAACTCGGCAGCATGCTCTCGGTACCCAAGAGCCATGCGGGTTCAGTTACCACCGCCCGGACTCGTGAAGAAGTACAGCAGTACCTTTTGTCCGCGAAGACTGCTGAGGGATATCGTCCGTCCATCGCTGGACTGAAGTGTGAAATCGGAAATCGTCTTCCCGATGTAAGTTCCCATCATTTCCGTCCTTTCCGGTGAGACTTAATAGAACCGACGCACACGGGGCAGAACCATTCCCCATGCAGTTGCTGGGCTGCTAGGAACTTACTCAGGCTTTCGCCCGACGGGGTTTCCCTCACCTCCGGTGAAGTCACAGCCAGGGCTGACTGGGCTTCACGGATGATATGCAACAACAGCACCGGGTCCAGCCTGGCACGGTACTGGATGAGCGCGGCCTTCATATCATCGTTGGTGGCATCGTGCTGGATCAGCCGGTCGCAGGGCGTGGTCGGCGGACTGTAACGCTTGACTGTGGTGCTTCCGTCCCGGGTCTTGTCGATCAGCTTGAAGGAAGGCTGGAAGAAGTTCACGTACAGGCGCAACGCCCCGTAGAGTTGCGCCATGGTCTGACCGGCGACCTGACCTGAGTAGCGATCATGGCCGACGAAGCGCCGGACCACGTTGCCGTTCTTCTGCTCGATCCAGGCCTGATCGTTGCTGCGGTACGACCTGGACCGCGTGAACTCGATGCCGCGGTCAGCGCAGAACCCGATCAGCGTCTCGTTGATGAACGCACCGTCGTTGTCCGAGTCGATGCCGCGGATGAGGAACGGCAACCGTTGGCCAATGGCTTCCAATCCCTCCACAATCAACGACTGCTCCTTGGCCAGCAGGGGAACGGCTTCGGTCCAGCCAGTGCAAACGTCGGTGGCGACCAGGCTATGGATGAATGATCCGGACAGTGGCCCACCGCTGTGAACCACCAAATCAATTTCCAGAAAACCCGGTGGCGGTCCGTTCCAGTCGTTGTAGGTACGCTCCGGAACGCGTTTCCCCATCGACCGTTTACGCCGGCGTCTGCGCCGGCTGACCACCGTGGGACGGATGGGTTTCAGCAGGCGATCAAGAGTGGCTGCGCTGGCTGCCAGCAATCGGTCCCGCACCTATGGGTCCAGCGCGAGATGTCCATGGCGCTCCATGGACTCCACCAAGTGGGGCATCGCCGCTTTCAACCGTTTCCCGCAGACGCGGTCGGCGGCTTCCCAGATCACGATCACCGCCTCACTGACCGCCTCATCGTAGATGCGCTGGCCCCGTGCCTGACGCGGAACCTCGTCGTCCTCGTCAAGCTGCCCGAGCGACCTGATGCCGTGTTTGCGATGGTGGCCGGTTACGGCGATGAATTCATCGAGGGTACGGCTCTTGTCCTTCTTGGAGGAGCTCCGGTAGCGATCTCTCAGTGTGACCAACAATTCCTGCTTTGCCATCCTGCTTATGCCTCCACCCACGTGGCTGCCTCCGACTTTTCGGTAGCATTTTATTTGAGGCAACTACTTTCGTTGGGTAACGTTTTGGGTGAGGCAATGCGCGTCAACGAATCTGTCCCGCTCAATGATGATGGGCCAGTTCTCGGGGAGCTGTGAGAGTAGGTCGGCGACGGGAAACTGGTCGTCCCATTTGCCATTCTCGGGGTCGTCCAGCATCAGTTAGCTTTCTTTGCCTGAAGTGCGTCCATCCACGCTTGCACGTCTTCCTGCCGAAACCGGACCGATCGTTGTCCGACTGCCACCGGCGCCGGGAATTCGCCGCTGCTGATTTTCTTGTATAAGCCAGATTTAGAAATCCCAACGACGGAAAGCACCTCTTTGACGCTTAGCAAACGGTTCATTTCTTGCCTCTCTGCGAGGCAAAAAAATACCCCGCACCTGTACGCGCGAAGTACTCCACAATAGTCCAAAAATATTCGTTACCGTGTCAAGCTATAATTTTCTTCGAACTGCATCGACACATACGCGCCCCAATCCACCATTGCTCGGCGCCGTAGCTCGAACTCATCGGATCGCAGGTATGCGGCCTCGGTAGCATTGCCTACTGCGCGCCAGGGCACTTTCGGCGATTTGCCTGTCAATGTTCTGTTCCGCGCACCAGTCCCTGAAATTGGACCGAAATCCATGGGGATTGGCCTCTATGCCGTTGTCCCGCAGCATCTTTGAGAGCGTGCTATCGGTCATCGGCTTGCCCCTGAGAGTGGGAAATATCAAGCCCTCGCCGCCCAACAAACCCCGGGCGACTTCCAGAACGCCCAAGGCTGCATCGCTCAGTGGAACGCGATGTTCACGGGCCGAATTCATTCGGCTGGCCGGAATGGTCCAGTGCGGGCCTCCAAGTCGATCTCGCTCCAATCTGCGTTGCGAACCTCGCCGGATCGGGTTGCTGTCAACACCAGAAACTCAAAAGCCAACTTAGTACCGCGCCAAGCAGTCGAATCCCGGACAGTTCGGAGGACTGTCCAAACTTGCGAGTGCGGCGGAGCCTTGTAATGTTCTCTGGTGGTCAGCTTGGGCAACGCCTGATTGATATTCCCTTCGGCAGGGTTGTCAGTCCGAAATCCTTGAGCGATGGCCCATTTGAATATCTGGTTAAGCTCTGACTAGACCTTCACGCCGGTGGCAGGCGTCTCTATGGTCAAGGGTGCCAGGAACGCCAGCACGCCAACGGGTGTAATGGCGCTAATCCGACGCTGGCCGATATTCGGCAGGACGTACATGGCCAAGCGCTCACGCATTATCTTCTCGGTGCGCTGGTTATTCCAGCCGGCCCGCAGCTCTTCGATAGCCCGCTCCACTGCCTGGGCAAACGTCGGGGCAAGGTGAGGCTTCACCATTGGAACGGATCCCTCACCGACAGTGCGGGAATTCTCGAAGGCCTAGGTCCAGGCCTCGGCAAGACCGACAACTGGATACCGGCCCGGCTACTAGATCAATCGGCTTGTCATTCAACCTCAACCGCTGCCGGGATTTCGCTACACCGCCGTAGGCCAATTGTTTCACCAGCAAGGTCAGGCCATTGCCACCCCGCTTCTCGCCATATCGCCCCGGCGTATTGACCGCCTTGCAGGAGGTCGCTGATATGCGCTATGGCGGCTCCACTCTTGCCCTTGGGTTACCGATTTCGTAACTGCTATTGAGGGAACACACCGAACACCAGTAAACGTCAATGGACAAGTATGGAGCATATTTAGCCTTGCGAAAGGGTATCCCAGTGAACTTATGTGGACATACCTGGACAAGGAAATAGCCCAGTCGTTGCCACCACTCTCTCTACCCGCGAAGCCTCTCCCTAAACCTCCGCCAGCCCGTACGCCCTCGCCGCCGTGTTGTGGAACAGGTCAGCCTGCTCCGTCGCCGAAAACTCCCGCGTCAGGCGCTTGAACGCGTTCCAGCAAACGGTATAGGAACACGACTGCTTGTCCACCGGGAAGTTGCTCTCGAACATGCACCGGTCGGGTCCAAACTTCTCAATGCTGTAAAGATAGTATGGAGCCCCCGACGCCGCGATCTCGCGCGATCCCGGCGGGAACGGACGTGTGTGCCAGTCGAAGCCGCTGATCGGGTTGCCCAGTCCCCCAACCTTCATCACCACGTTCGGGCACTCGGCCACCGCATCGATGCCCGCGCGCCACTCCGGCATCAGCTCATCGCGCCGCCCGGCGTACGGCCCGATGCCCAGCGGCCGTCCCACGTGGTTCAGAATGATGGTCAAGTCAGGGAACGCCCGCGCCATGTCCGCCACCTCCGGCAACTGCGGATGGTAGACGATGCAGTCGAACTTCAGCCCCATCCGTTCCAGGCAGGCCAGCCCCCGGCGAAAGTTGGAGTCCGCCAGCATCCCCGCCGAGTTGGCTCGCGCCACGTTGATCTCCGGGCTGGCATCCCAGGCCGCGGTGCACCGTATCCCACGGAACCGCCCCTTGCCCGCCTCGTTCAGCGCCTCCAGTACCGGCTCCACTCCGTCTCCCAACATCAGGTCCGCGTTGCCCACGATCGCGGCTGCCACGGCAGTCTCGTTGCCCGCAGCAACGTTGGCAGCGGCGATTCCCTCGACGAACTCCACCTCGCCCACCGACCGCATTTCCACCGGCCCGTCGGTGCGGTACTGGGAATGGCACTCCACGAACACGGTCTGGTTCACCCGGTGGCCCGATCGCGCGTCCCCCAGCAGGTTTTCCAGCAGGTAAACATTGTCGGGACGCTCCCAGAAGTGATGGTGCGGGTCGAGGATGGGCATATCCGGCTCAATGGGCTCTTCCTCGGTCAGCGCAAGCCACGAGTCCAGCTGCGTCGTCATTTCCAACTCCTAAGCGTCCCCTGATTCTACGCCACACCGCTCGGACGCCGGACGGCCCTAGGCTACTACGAAAGGTGGCAATGCTCAAACGGCCCGAGGGCAATAAAGGTATAATCCTCGTGCCGCAAGGGGCGGTAAATTGGTTACTCAAACACAGGAGGCAACATGGCCGAACCCACCATGGCCCAGGTCCGGGCCGCTATGAACGCTATGATAGACAAGGCGATGGAAACGCCCAATGAGCCGGTGGCGATGGCCATCGTCGACAGTGCCGGCAACCTGCTGGCCTACCAGACCATGGACAATCTGCGCATATTCAGCCGCCGCCACTCCCTCCGCAAGGCCCACACCTCGGCCCTGATGGGCTTGGACTCAGGAGAGAACGCCAGCCGCCTGCACGGCCAGGGTCGCAACATCGCCGACCAGGGCGATCCCATGATGACCTATGGCACAGGCGGACTCGTCATCATGAAGGACGGCGTCATCCTCGGCGGCATCGGCGTCGGCGGCTATCCCAGCGGCCAAGCCGACGAGGACCTGTCCCGTGTCGGCCTGAACGCCATGAACCTCTGATTTTTGGCCCTCAACCTGGCATGCTGACGTGTTCTCTGGCAATTCAACGAATTATGTAAACCTCGCCCGTCTGGCCCTGATCACGGTCGCGGCAATAATCGCCCTCATCTCGGCTGCCTGCATACAGGAAGGCACAGCCGGCTTGGAGTGCGAAGACGGCGGTGAGCAGTGGAAGGAATACCGGCTTTTCCTGGGACGCAACGTCGGCGACATCGAGGTTGTCAGCGACGCCGACTGGGACGCCTTCTTGGCCGATATTGTTACTCCACGCTTCCCGGACGGGTTATCCGCACTGGACGTTGCGGGACAGTGGCGGGGCGAAGATGGAAACATCGAGCGGGAGCGTTCAAAGATGTTGCTGATCTTGGCCCCGCCGGACACCAGCCCGCTGGATCAGTTGAACGAGGTATCAGCCGAGTACAAGCGCCGATTCAGCCAGGATGCGGTTCTGCGTGTAGTAACGGAGGCCTGCGTGGCCTTCAAGTGAACGGCACGCCCCTCGAGTTAACAGGCACTGCAATTCTAAAGGAGAAGGCCTATGCGAATCGGAGTTTTCGTTGGCGCTTCTGTCGCCGACCTGATGACCCTGGACGGCCTGTTGGCCCGAATCAAGCAGGCCGAGGACGACGGCTTCGACAGTTTCTGGATCCCCCACATCTCCGCCCGCGGCTACGACGCCCTGACCACCCTCGCCATGGCCGGGATGCAGACCAGCCGCATTGAGCTGGGCGTCGGTGTCGTCCCCACCTACCCGCGACACCCGGCCGCGTTGGCCCAGCAGGCCCTGACCACCGCCACGGCAACCAACGGGCGGTTCATCCTCGGCATCGGCCCGTCGCACCGTCCCGGCATGGAGGAGGGCTTCGGCATCCCCTACGATCGTCCGGCCCTGCACACCCGCGAATACCTCTCGGTGATGCGTCCCCTGCTGGAGGAGGGCGCTGTCCAGTTCAACGGAGAGTTCTTCAACTGCAATCTTGAACTGGCCGCTCTCGAGCGCCCGGACTGCCCCATTTTGGTTTCCGCGCTGGCTCCACAGATGCTCAACCTCGCGGGCCAGCTAGCCGACGGCACCGTAACCTGGATGGCCGGGCCCCGCACCATCGAGACCCACATCACGCCGCGCATCCGCCGCTCGGCGGAAAACAGCGGCCGTCCCCAGCCCCGCGTCTGCGTCGGACTGCCCACCGCGGCCACCGACGACGAGAACGCCGGACGCCGGAAGGCCGCCGAGTCCTACGCGCGCTACGGCGACCTGGTCAACTACCGCCGCCTCCTCGATATCGAGGGTGTGGAAAGCCCGGCCGAAGTGGCCGTAATCGGCAACGAGCAGTCGGTCCAGCGGCAGCTTGAGGCCTTCGCGGAGGGCGGAGCGACCGACTTCGTCGGCAACATATTCGACGTCCCCGGCGAACCTGACTCAGGCCAGCGCGCCTACGATGCCCTCAAGGCCCTGGTAGGCAAGATCTAGTCTCGCCCCCTGTAGACACAACCTAGGAGGAGATTATGGCCCCGAGAATCAAGCACATAGCGCTCCACACCGAGGACCCCGTGGCCACCGCCGAGTGGTACAAGACCTGCTTCGGCCTCGAAGAGCTGCGTCGCTCCCCCGACGGAGGCGCCGAGGGCGTATGGCTCACCGATGGCTACATCTACTTCGCCATCCTGAAGATGGGTACGGAAGACGCCCCCAACCTCGGCGAGGGCCCCTCAACCGTCAAGGGCGTGCACCACATCGGCTTCTACGTCGATGACATGGAAGACGCCGTCTCCACTGTTGAGGACCACGGAGCCACCGAGTGCCCCGGCAGCAGCCGCGCCAACCGCAAGTACAAGGGCCCCGACGGCCTGATGATCGACCTCCGCGTCCGAGGCTGGGACGAGCAGATCCGCGCCCGCAGCACCCTATA
This sequence comes from Dehalococcoidia bacterium, assembly GCA_965215675.1. Classification (GTDB taxonomy): domain Bacteria; phylum Chloroflexota; class Dehalococcoidia; order Lucifugimonadales; family UBA3495; genus VXOI01. Next base: position 3,130,765 of record OZ244112.1, read on the forward strand.
CGAGCTGGTCGAGGCACCGCCCCGTGAGCCCGCGGCCACCCCCGCCGACGACTAGCTCCCTGCACAAACGCTCCGAGCCTTTTTGTGCTCGCCTGGTAAGGAACAACCCCGCTAAAGTCCCAGCAGTGTAAGGAGGCGAAGCCCATGCTTACCCACAACTACACGTACCAGGAGTGCCTGGACGTATCCAAGAGGGTCTCGTGGCTGGAGGACAATGTCCTGGCAAACAAGAATTTCGACTTCTCCAAGCGCTTCCTGCCCAACAGGTTGAGCGGCGTCGACGATATCGGATGTCTGAACGACACCGAGAAACTCCAGATGAATCAGATCATGGGCAACGCCTACTGCCACATCTTCGCCTTCGTGGAGGAGTTCATCATCCCCACCGTAGCCGAGGAGGCCTTGAAGGATGTCTATGGTGACGAGGTCAGGGCCCGCTCGCTGTTGCGGTTCGCCGAGGAGGAGTTCAAGCACCAGGAACTGTTTCGCAGGTCGGTTGTCCTCTTCGGCCAGGGTTTCGGGATCGAGTGCGGCCTGATACCAGGTCGGGAAGAGGTGGCCGAGGTGGTCCGGAGCAAGTCCAAGCTTGCCGTCATGCTCTTGACCGCCATTATCGAGTGGTTCACCCAGCTCCACTACATAGAGCATGTGCGTGACGACTCGGGCCTCGACGCGCTATTCCGGGATCTCCTGAGGTTTCACTGGCTGGAAGAGTCGCAGCACGCCAAGATGGACACGCTGCTGATCGGCGAAGTGGCCGAGGAGCTCACCCTTGAAGAAAGGGAGGCGGCCGTTGATGAGGTCCTGGAGCTTGGAGGGGCCATCGACGGGCTCTTGGCCCAGCAGATCGGGATGAATATCGAAGCCCTTGAAAAGGCGACTGGGCGGGCGTTCACTGACACCGAGAGAGAGGAGATCACCACCAATACCCAGCGGGCCTGCCGGTGGACCTTCCTGGTTTCTGGATTGCAGCACCCGAACATCGTCAGGGCCATCGGCGAGCTGACTACAGAGGGTCCAGCGAAAATTGAGGGCGTCGCCGCCGCACTCTCGGCTTAGCGAAACAGCGGCCGGTGGTTGCCTGAAGCGTTCGCGGTGAATCCCGGCGGGAACGAAGGACCGCTCCACGAAGGGAGTTCCACCTGCACAGACCGGAGTGACGGAGACCAGGGCCACCTGCGTCGTTTCAAACGCGAGCGGCCCTGAGCCCCTACCGCCCCGTCCACTCCGGCGGCCGCTTCTCGGCGAACGCCCTCGGTCCCTCCCGCGCGTCGTCGGAGTTCAGCACCCGCTGTCCCCACGCGGCGTTGACGCGATACGACTCCTCCAGCCCATAGCGCCGCCAGAACGAGGCCACGGCCTTCGTCCCCTGCACCGCCAGCGGCGCGTTGGCCCCGATCATCTCCGCGATCTCCACCGCCCGGGGCATCAACGCCTCCGGCTCCAGCATCTCGTGGACAAACCCCAACCGCTGTGCCTCCTCCGCGCTCAGTGTGTCGCCGGTCAGCATCAGGTACATCGCCTCGCCAAAGGGCATCAGCCGCGCCAGGTGGTTGATGCCGTAGTTGGCCAGTATGCCCCGCTTAACCTCGAACAGCCCGAAGTACGCCTCGGTCGCAGCAATCCGGATGTCGCAGTCGGCAGCTCGCTCCATCCCGGCGCCGATGGCCAGCCCGTTGACCGCCGCGATGAACGGCTTGGGGTTGCGTCCGAAGGGCTGGTTGCCCCGGTATGCCTCGATCCGCTCCTCCTCAGTCTGGCCGGCCCGGACGCTGCCACTACCCTCGGCCATCTCCCGCAGGTCGGCCCCCGCCGAGAATGCCCGGCCAGCGCCAGTGACGATGCCCACCCGCATCTCGTCGTCGTGCGAGAACTCGGCCAGCGCCTCCCGCAATTCCGCCCGCATCTGCGCCCCCTGCGCATTCAGCCGGTCAGGACGGTCCATGGTGAAGACGGCATAGTGGCCGTCGGGGTACCGTTCGTATCGCAGGTCCGCCATCCCTCTCCTCCTCAGCTCGCCAGCAACTCGAGCAGCGCCGCGTCCACGAACGCCGCGTCCGTCGGGTTGAGGCCCGGACTGCCAGCCAAGTGTCCCCAAATGGACTCGATGGGACGGAACTCGGCGTTGGGCATCATCGAGACCTCGATTTCGTTGTCCTCCGGCGGGAAGTACAGGTCCGTCCGCCCCGGCATCACGATGGCCCGCGCCTTGATCGCCCCCAGCGCCTTGGCGAAGTCGCCGTTGTACGTGTCGTTCAGGCTGATGTCGGCGTTCTGCCACGTCCGAAGCATGGCCAGAAAGTTGTTGGCGTCAGCGAACAGACGGCGTCCCTCCCAGAAGGCCACCAGGTAATCCTCCAGCGACGAGTACCCGATGTCCAGGTACACTTCCTCTCGGTAGAAGGCCTGCGACACCGCCCATCCTGCGTACACCCGACCCATGGCCCGCAGCCCCTTGTACGGCGGCGAATCGTACCAGCCGTTGGCCCACGCGTCGTCGGCCGTCAGCGCCGCCTTCACCCCCTCAAGGAACACGAAGTTGTGCCGCGATGTCCGCGCCGACCCGCAGATGGGCGCGATGCGCTCCACCATATCCGGGTACAGCGCCCCCCACTGGTAGGTCTGCTGCGCCCCCATTGACCAGCCCACCACCAGCGCGATCCGCTCGATGCCGAACAGCTCGGTGACCAGCCGGTGCTGGCTCGTCACATTGTCGTACAGCGACACCCAAGGAAACCGCGCCCGGTCATACGGCATAGGCGTGTTCGACGGCGACGACGAAAGCCCATTCCCCATCATGTTCGGCACAATGATGAAGTACTTCTCCGGGTCCAGCGCCTGCCCAGCCCCGATAATATTCTCGTTCGCGTAATGCTGCCCCCCAAAGAACGTAGGGAACACAATCGCATTGTCCCCAGCCGAGTTCAGAGCCCCATAAGTCTTGTAAGCAATCCAAGCCCCCCGCAGAGTAGCCCCACCCTGCAGCCGCAGGTTGCCGAGTTCAAATATACTGTAGTCGCTCATTGACAAGGTTCCCCCTATGTCCTTAGGCTCAAACGAATAAAGTCTTTGGTTAACGTGCTGTTGATATGCACCTGATGAGAATGAGTCTGGGTGGAATACCCCCCTTCACTGAACCGATTCAACTGAAGTTCGACGAACGTGTCAACCTATTCATCGGACCCAACGCCTCAGGCAAGAGTACCATCCTCTTGGTGTTGGCTGACCGCCTGATTGGGCCTGAAGAGGATGCCAAGAGGCCGATTTCACAAGGGAGGGCCTTCCTTAGAGCGGGCCTCTACACTGATGATGAATTCGAAGAAATCATCACTGACCACACGAAGCATAGTCTTTCTACCAACGTCCTCACTGGCAGTGAGGATTGGCTAGGCACAAGGGATGAGCCCGTAAGGAACCAGGAAGACCCTCCTACGATTCACATCGGTTCGTTCCGGGAAGTCCTTCCCGGCATCTCTGACCAGGATGATCCCGACACCTATGGAAAGACGGCCGCTGAGGCGTTGGATGGGCCATTTAGCGGGCCACGCACAATGTGCGCGTCTCGGCTGTTGGGAGAGGAACTTTGGCGGTCTGAACGGGAAGACCTCCCTCCTATGGCAAGGGTAATTCTGATGGACGCGATGAAGTTGGCTGATGCTTGCAGCAAACGCATTTGCGATAAAGTAATTCACGATTCCAGATCACGCAATTACATCCCTGACCCGTATGCAATGGGCTACCTCCACCACCCACACGCTGATCCAAGCAACATAAACATATTGCGTTTGATGGGAATTAACACAAACGATCCGCGAAATTTTGACGGCCTTCCGCTTCAAGAGCAGCCTGCATCGTCAGCTTATGCCGACTATCACGAGCCACTACCCATTTATCTTGGACATCTCAGCTCCGGAACGGAAGGGACGCTGCTCTGGATACGATGGTTGGCACTCAAAATGGTTCACCACTATGGATTCGAAAGGGACTGGGCAAGAAAACCCGCCATCCTCCTCATCGACGAGATCGAGAATCACCTGCACCCCACCTGGCAGCGGCGAGTCATCCCCGCGCTGCTGGAGCATTTCCCGGGTCTGCAGATCTTCGCCACCACCCACTCCCCCTTCGTCGTGGCCGGGCTGAAAGCAGGCCAAGTCCACCTGCTCAAGCGCGACGCAGAAGGCCGAGTAACCGCCACCACCAACACCGAGGACATCATCGGCTGGACCGCCGACGAAATCCTCCGCACAATGATGGGTGTGGACGACCCCACCGACGACGCCACCGCCGCCGCCGCCAGCGAACTACGCCAGCTGCGCAAGGAACCTCCTCGCGCCACGCCCGAAGAGGAAGAGCAACGCCAGCAACGCATCCAGGACCTACGCCAAAAGGTAGACCGCGACTTGCTGGCCGGCGGCCCTATGGCCAGGCAAAGGGAGATGTTCGAGGAGCGATTCGCGAGGGTTATGGAGAGATACCGGGAATCGCAAGACCTCAATCAAGAGGGCAGTTAGTCATTCACTCTGTACACCGCTCTCCTGAACCCGATCTTGTCCGCAACCTTCGCCAATCCGGAATTCAATGGGCTGACCTGGACGGGCATGACCGCCGCCGCATCAGGGAGGCTCTGTTTCGGGATTTCAGCGGTGTCTGTGCTTATTGCGAACGGCAATGCGAACCGCAGGACGCAGCCAGCAACCCTCACAACCGCGAGGAAATCGAACACTTCCGCCCCCGTAGTCGGTTCCCGGAACTCTCCTTTGAGTGGTTGAATCTCGTTTACACTTGCCACAGGTGCAACTAGGCCAAGGGAGATAGCTGGCCGGGATTCGACGACGGACTGATCGACCAACTGCTTGCAGCCGAAGACTCCAGGTACGTGGCAGTATCGCAGTACGTCAGCCCAAATCATTCACCCGGTCAGAGGCAAGCTTCAGAGTTCTTTACCTTCGACGTGGACACCGGCGAAATGATTCCCTCCTCACAAAGTCAACCCCTCGAATGGTCCATGGCCCGCCGCACCATCAGGGACATTGATTTAAACGACAGTCAAATGGGGGAGAATGACCCTAGCCACCTGTGGAGGCTGCGCCGGAATCTCCTCGACCTGCTTAGAACAACGGTAAACGACGTTGGGGACGAGGTCCTCTCAGCCATGCTCATTGAGGAGTTCACATTGCCGGATAGCCCCTTTTCCAGCTTTGTCTCCGCTTACGTCGAGAGTTTCAGGCGCTAGTTTCCGTTTTCCAGCACGTAAACCCCACCACGATTTGACGCCCCACCCAACCCCGCCGTAGACTCCCTCCACCGCCCACACCGGCGATCACAGGAGGAAACACCATGGCCAACAACCCCGTCAACATCTTTGAATACGAAGCCATCGCCCGCGAGAAGCTGGACCAGGGACACTACGACTTCATCGCAGGCGCGGCCACCGACGAAATCACCCTCCGGCGCACCCGCGCCGTCCTCGACAGCATCAACCTGCGCCCGAAGATGCTGACCGACATCAGCCAGCGGGATCTCAGCACTACCGTGCTGGGCCAGCGCATCAGCTTCCCGGTGATGCTCGACCCCGCCGGCAACCACGAGGCGGCCCACCCAGACGCCGAGCTCGCCACCGCCCGCGCCGCCGGAAAGGCCGGCACCGTCATGGTCGTCAGCTCTCACGCCGCCCGCACCATGGAGGACGTCGCCGGCGCCGCCTCCGGCCCGCTGTGGTTCCAGCAGTACTTTTTCAAGGACCGCGGCCTCACCCTCGAGATGGCCGCCCGCGCCGCCGAGGCCGGCTACTCCGCCCTCTGCATCACCGTCGACGCCAAGATCAAGCCCAAGCGCGAGCGCAATATCCGCAACGACTACGTCGGAGCCTCCTCGCCCAACTACGACCAGATCGAGCTCTCCGAGCATTCCTGGCGTTTCGCCGCCGACGCCCCCGCTGGCGTGATGGACATCCGCGACCCCGGCGCCACCTGGGCCGACGTCGACTGGCTGGCCGCCGCCCAGAGTCTGCCAGTGGTCATCAAAGGCGTCATGGTCGGCGAGGACGGACACCACGCCGCCGATAACGGCGCCAAGGCCGTCATCGTCTCCAACCACGGCACCCGCTACCTCGACACCACTTTCACCACCATCGAGGTCCTGCCCGAGGTCGTCGAGGCCGCCAACGATCAGATCGAGGTCTACATGGACGGCGGCATCCGCCGCGGCACCGACATAGTAAAAGCCCTCGCCCTGGGCGCCCGCGCCGTCCTCATAGGCCGCCCCCTATTCTGGGGCCTCGCCGTAGACGGCGAAAACGGCCTAACGTCAGTCCTCGAAATGCTACGCGACGAGCTGGACGCCACCATGGGCATGTGCGGCCGCCCCACCATAGCCGACATAGACCGCCAAATAATAGGCACCGTCTCCCCCCTCCTGGGCCAATTCCCCCAACAACAAGACACCTTCCGCTACTAGATCACTGATAGGCATTCGCAGTAAAGTGGGCACCGTCAACGTGTGTTGAGGGTGCCCACTGCTACAATTCACTCACATTCATGTGTAGGCGATGATGCCATGATCGATTGGATCAGTTGCCCAGCCATCGAGAGCGACCCGGAAAAAACGAGCGGGGCTTGGGTGTTCACAGGCACGCGAGTTCCTCTCTCCGCCCTGTTCGGCAACCTGGAAGAGGGAGCCACAGTGGCTGAGTTTTTGGACTGGTTTGAAGGCGTCGAGGAATGGCAGGTGAGAGCCGTCCTGGAATACCTCATTAAAGACTTGGAGGCCCACCTCCCTCACGTCAAGTATGCGAATACTGCTTGATAACTGCACTCCCCGTCCACTGAGGCGCTATCTTGCGGAGCATCAAGTCGACACAGCCAGGGAACGAGGATGGCACAGCTCAGAAATGGTGCCCTCCTCCAAATGGCCGAGAGTGAAGGATACGAGGTGCTGATTTCCACGGACCAAGGAATACCCTATCAGCAGAATATGACAGGCAGGCGCATATCCATCGTCGTAGTCGGCGAAAACAAATGGCCACTCTTGCAGAACCGCATAGCCGAAATCACAGCAGCACTCATCGACATTGCGCCAGGCGAAATCAGGGAAGTACTCATCTGACGCCCCGGCAAACCAACCGCTATTCTACCGTTTGGACCTCAGCGTCAAACTCATTTCCCCCACCATCGCCGACATCGACCGCAACATCATAGGCACCGTCTCGCCGCTTCTAGGCATGTCCCCCAGTCTTGGGACACCGTGCTGCACTGATAGGTCGAGTACCCAGTAGGTGCAAAATATGGAATCAGATAAATAATGCAAGTTGCCTGTGGAGACATACTATTGGCATTCAGAAATCCACTCCGCAAAGCACCGCAGGGCTTGCCTCCTATTCACACCCGAGGTGGTGTCCCAAGGGTCGCTCCGCCCAAAGCAGACCAGTCTGGCAAACCCCCAGGCGTTAAGCCAGCGCCAGCCAAAAATTCGGCCAACAAGGTCGAAACCCGTGAGCACAATCCATAGCCTCGAAGTACTCTGCAACGAGCTCGACGCAGCCATATTCATGTGCGACCGCCCCACCATCGCTAACATCCACGACGTCCTTAGCAGCACCGTCTCGCCTCTCTTGGGCATGTTCCCCCAGTCTTGGGACACGGTGCGGTACTGAGGAGGGCCAGCACGTCTCGGCGCTTAAGAAGGCCGAATGCGCCACTGATTGGACCGGAAGGTTTACCTGCTAACCGGTTCGAGCGGGAAAATCATCTAGGTTGTAAAATGAGGACAGGCGAGGGGGTGGCGCATGGCTAACCCGCAACACATTGAGTGGCTGCTGGAAGGGGTGGAGGCTTGGAATGCTCGGCGCGAAGGTCTGGCTTTTGTACCCGACTTTGTGAGGGCCGACATTTACAAAGTCTTCCGCAACGGTAATTTGCTGGATGACCTTGGAAAGATCCCTTTGCAGAAAATTAATCTACAAGGTGCCAATTTATCCCTCTGCAACCTCCAATTGGCCAACCTTTACGGGGCAATTCTCGAGGGAGCAAACCTAATCAATGCTAACCTTTCCAGTACCCTGCTTATTGGTGCCAGATTGACTGGTACTGACCTGATACTTGCTAATTTGGAAGGAGCCACTCTGATAGGAGCCCAACTTTCGGACGCCAATCTCCAAAGAGCCAACCTCACTAACGCCAATTTAAACGGTGCAACTGTCGTTAACGCCAATTTAATTGATGCAAACCTTCGGGGCACTAGTTTGGCTGGAACGGAAATGTGGAAGGCGATTCTGTTTCCCGAAGGTTTGTCACCTAAACAGTATTCTTTTAGTTAGATGAAAGTCGACTCAATTGAGCAGTTCCTGAATATAATTCGAGATCTCCAAATTCACCATTCCGACGAATCACTCTATTTCCGCGGCGAATCCAGTGCCGATTGGGAATTGCGTCCTTCCATAATGCGGGACGGGTTGTTTCGGTACGAAAATGAAATGTTAACCGATCTCATAACCCGACGGCCGGACGACTTCGATAATGCCGAGTCAGCCATTTCGCAATGGGTGCTCGCTCAACATCACGGCCTCAAGACACGTTTCTTGGATATTACTAAGAATCCCTTAGTTGCTCTCTTCCACTCCTCCGAAAACAAATCTCATTCCCATGAGGATGGACGATTGCACATTTTCGCAGTGCCCAGAGACATGGTTGAACCTTTCAACAGTGACGGTGTCTCCGTAGTCTCTAGCTTTGCCAAACTCACGCAGTCGGATCAGGAAATGCTCCTTACTCGAATAGCGAGCCAAACAGAACGCGAGTTCTCCGATGCAATGAACCGTTTGATCCAGCTTGTTCGTGTGGAAAAGGACTACATCGAGGAACCCACCATCTTTGGTAATTTGTTCCGAGTTTTGGTAATCGAACCTCTCCAGTCTTCCGAACGCATACGAGCGCAGTCTGGCGCGTTTTTGGCCTCCGCATTCCACCACAGATTTGAGCGAGAGGAGATTGTTCGATCGACCAGCCGTTTCCCAGTCTACGCCCACTATACCCCAACGGTTCCAAACACAAGCAAAGGAGGCATCTTGAGAGAGCTAAGCCTCCTGAACATTAGCAGCGAGACGCTTTTCCCCGGGTTAGATGAATCCGCCAGAGCCATCACCGACACCTACTACCAACGCCTCGAACAAGGCTAACCTCACCTCCCACCCACCGTGTACAATACCCCCACAACCCACCCCCCATCAGGAGGCACAACCATGACCACCCTTGGCTCCGGCCACTACACCTACTCCGTCCAGGAAAACTGGGCCAAGCTGCCCGAGGGCGAGTCCTTCGCAATGGTCAGCGCCATAGCCACCGACTCCCAGGACCTCGTCTACGCCTTCCAGCGCAAGGAACCCCCCGTCCTCATCTTCGACCGCGACGGCAACCTCCAGGACTCCTGGGGCAACGGCTCCTTCCTCTTCGCCCACGGCTTCTACATTGAAGACGACGTCGTCTACGTCACCGACCGCGACGCCTCCACCTGCCTCGTCTACACCCTCGACGGCAAGCCCGTCCAGATGCTCGGCCGCCACGGACGCCACTCCGACACCGGCTGCGAGGTCGCCGGCGACCTCGTCCCCCGCGCCGCCGGCCCGTTCAACTACCCCGCCGAGCTGATCCCCTCGCCCTCCGGCGAGCTCTACGTCGCCGACGGCTACCGCAACTCCCGCATCCACCGCTTCACCAGCGAGGGTGAGCTGATCCAGTCCTGGGGTGAGCCCGGCAAGTCCGAGGCCAACCACTTCCACCTGCCCCACAGCCTCATCATCGACGGCGACCGCATCATCGTCTGCGACCGCGAAAACCACCGCATCCAGCTCTTCACCCTCAACGGCGAGTTCATCGAGTTCTGGAACGACATCCAGCGCCCCATGGACATCTCCCGCGACCCCGAGGGCAACTTCCTCGTCAGCGAGGGCCAGGTCAACGGCAGTTCCGCCCGCATCAGCATCGTCGACCCGTCCGGCGGCGTGCTCGCCCGCTTCGACTGCCGCGGCTCCGGACACGGCAGCTGGATCGACTCCCGCGGCGACATCTACCTCGCCGGCGTCCCCGACGCCATCGACAAGTTCGTCCGCGAGGGCTAGGGCAACACACCGGCGCGCCATCCGTTCCTCCTCAGCCTTTCCTCACCCACGCGAGGAGCTGAGTCTGTCGAAGTTCGGAAGGTGAATCCACCCAGAACGGAGACAGCAATGGAAAAGGAACAGGCGGTTCTCGACCTGGAAAAGGTAATGGGCACCATGGGCGATGCAGAGTGGAAGAACGTCCGCATCCTGGATCACTACCAGGAGTCGCGCATCACCTACTCTCTCGTCGGCGTGAAGATCGACGACGGCAAGACCTACTACTACCAGGTCGAAACCGGCCGCTTCATCATGCTCAACATCTAGCCCAGTCACCCGTCGGCCAGAATCGAAAGGGGCGCACAATCGTGCGCCCCTTTCCTTGTGTCTGCCAGACGGACCGTCCTCAGTCCGCCGCGGCCCCCGAAGGCGCCTGCTGTCCGCCACCCGACGTCGGAGTGGTCGGCGGCTTGTACGGCCGGTGGAACGCCGCAATGATCGCCCCGGCGGTCATGATCCCCACCACCGCCAGCGCCGATATCTGGAACCCCTCCAAGTGCAGCCGCTGCGACTCCGAAGGCAGCATCAGCCCGATGGTCGCCGGCACTATCATCGCCACGATGAACGACGAGATCGTCGCCCCCGTCGCGTGTCCCATATCCCGCGTCGTCTCCAGCACCCCGGAGGCGAAGCCCCGGTTCTCCGTCGGCAGCGTGCTCATCACCGTCGCGTTGTTCACCGTGTTGAATATGTTCGTCCCCACCGATATCGGGAACAGCAGCAACGGCAGGAACCAGAAATTCACCGATCCGGCAAACAGCGCCAGCAGCACGAACCCCGACGCGATCGACAGCATGCACGCCGTCCGCAGCAACCGCGGGTTGAACTTGTCGTGGATGAACCCCGCAATCGCCGGCAGCCAGATGCCGAAGGACTGGTGCGGCAACAGCACATACGTAACGAATATCGGGTCCCTGCCCAGACCCTCCTCGATCATGATCGGCACCAGGATCATGGTCGCCATCATCGACAGGTGGAACATCACGTTGGATATGATCGCCAGCGTGAAGTACTTTTCCTTGAAGTGCTGGAACTCCACGAACGGGTGCGCCACCCGCCGCTCCACGAATATGAACACCACCAGCAGCGCGATGGTCAGCCCGTGCATCGGCAGGTGATAGGTCAGCGCGTCCGGCGACGTGTACGACTCCTCACCGCCGTGGATGTGGCTGCCCGACAGGATGAAAACCGCCGATACTGCCACCAGCAGGATCGCACCCAGGTAGTCGATGCGGTTCTCCTTGTCGACAACCGCCTCGTCGTTCCGCCGCACTACCGGCAGGCACGACCAGATCACTATCAGCCCGATGGGCAGCATGGTCAGGAACACCAGCCTCCACCCGGCGAAGCCGTCCCAGTTGGCGAACTGTAGCAGGATGCCGAAGAACGCCACCCCGATGAACGTCCCCATACGAGAGCCGGTTATCGGGAAGGCATAGGCCCGGCCCCGCTCGTTCGGCGGGAAGGCGAAGGCCAGCATGGCGTTCCCGTTGCCGTGTATTAACCCGGCTCCGAACCCCTGCAGGCCTCTTAATATAATCACCTGCGTGAGGTCCTGGGCCGCCACGATCCCCACCGCGCCGAGGGTGATGATGATCGTGCCGATGAAGAACATCTTGGGATGCCCGAAGCGGTCTCCCAGCCGCGCCCCCAGGAAGACGGTGCTCCCCAGCACCAGCAGGTTCGCGATCACGATCCACGCCGCGTCGCCAACCCCGTAGCCGAAGTCCCGCGCGATGCTCGGCAGCGCCAGCGTCACCGGCAGACTCGACAGCTGCACCAGCAACTGGCCGCCCGTCATGGCGAGCAGCACCTGCCGGCGCTCCACCGAGTTCACCACTTCCTTGTAATTGGAAATGAATCCCGGCATACAAACCCCTAGGAAAGGTCAATGGGAGTCCGCCTACTCTATCACCTGACAAAATATCCCGCCACCCGTTGCATCAGCCAACATTGGCATTGCTGCACCAGCAACTCGTATTGGCGCACAGCCGTGCGCTCATCCCCCCGCGACCATCGGCCAATCCAAAGCGATGCCACAGTCATTCCGGTCTCCCTAAACCGTCACTCCCGCAAAAGAACCCCAACCCCCGCAAAAGAACCGCAACTCCCGCAAAAGAACCGCAACTCCCGTGAAAAAACCGCCATTCCCGCAAAAGAATCGTCATTCCCGCGAAAGCGGGAATCCAAACCCCGGTCACCCTCGGCACAATTCCCTGCCTGACCCGCCATCCAACCCCGCAACCGCCGTCACCGCCTGTAGAGACGCACAGCGCGGCGCCCACTCCCCGGCCGAACCACCTTTACCGCAGTCTCACCCCCAACCGTTCTAATCTCGGAACCTGCTCTAGCCAAAAACGTAGGAGCGGGTTTGAAACCCGCCCCCATTCCCCAGAGCAGTTGGCGTCCAGCACAAACCCCACATCACCCGTCCCGCAAAAGCGTCTCCGGCGTCAGCCCACCAACCCGCCATCCCAGCCACCTACCGTCATTCCCACCCACACCGTCATTCCCGCGAAAGCGGGAATCCAAACCCCCGTCAACCTGGCACGCAATTCCCTGCCCGACTTGCCAACCCCCTCGTCGACAGCCATCTCCCTCTTGTAGGTCCGCGCAGCCGTGCGCCCAGTTCCCTGGCTCACCAGCAATCCTCACTCACCTCCACCAGCCCAGCCACCTACCGTCATTCCCACCCTAACCGTTATTCCCGCTTTCGCAGGCATCCAGCGCCACATTCCGTGAGCCCTGACCAATTTGAAGCGTCGTTTCAACCTGTGCCACATACCACTTGTGTCACATACCACTTGTTGTATATTGGTAGGCACCGCATGGTCTAAATACTAAGGAAGGGCGCAAAAATGCGAATCACTGGGGTTCATCTCAAAAACTACAAGCGGTTCACTGACCTTCGCATCGAGGAAATCCCCGAGTCGTCTCGACTAGTTGTTCTACTTGGGCCCAATGGTTCAGGTAAGTCTTCAGTTTTTGATGCCTTTCTCCTGAAGTCTCATTCTGCGAGGAATAACAGGGCTCTTAGTGATCCCCAATTCGCAGGTTATTTTCTCAAGGATGAATCAGGAACATCCAACATATCAAATACTAATCAAGTTGCGAACTCAGTCAGCATTGAGACGAATACTGGTGTAGATGATTGGTCCAAAGTATTTAGTATTCGCTCTCCCTATCGGCATGAGGCAGACTTTTCTAATACCAACTTAGGGCCTACCAAACCGTCGTATGAAACCTCTAGGTTCCAGCGAATAATCGACCAAGATCAAGCGGTTTCAGATAATTTCAACAGACTGGGGCGTAGCGTGTTGCACCGCGCCCTCAAAAGTGAACCCAACAGTAAGTCTTTGGGCCAATTCCGACAAGATACCTTGGGGGAGATTAGAGAGGCGTTGGAAAAACTGTTTGACAAACCGATCCTTAGTCTTCAGGATTTCGGCTCAGGAATTGATTCGGGAACCTTTAGATTTAAAAAGGGTGGCACAGAGGACTTTCACTACAAGAACTTGTCCGGAGGGGAAAAGGCTGCATTCGACCTGCTATTAGACATTTTCGTCAAAAGAAACGAATATCAAGACGCCGTTTACTGCATTGATGAGCCTGAATCTCATATAGCCTCTGCAATACATGGACGACTACTTGACGCAATATTGCGACTCGTCCCTGAGCAAAGTCAACTCTGGATCGCCACTCACTCGACAGGATTCGTTCGAAGAGCAATGGAATTAAGCAGAGCGAGTGACCAAGTAGCCTTTCTGGATTTCTCTGCGCATGACTTTGACCAGGCGGCAACGTTAACACCTACTAAACCGAATCAATCTTTTTTTCGAAGGATGTACGACGTGCTGCAGGATGATCTTGCAGGCTTGGTAGCACCAACCTGTGTAGTTCTGTGTGAGGGCACTGAACGCACGGATGCCAAGATTTACAACAACATCTTCGAGGAATCTCATCCAGATACCCTTTTCGTTGGGCGTGGTAGCAATAGTGAAGTCGAAAAAGAGGATATTGTCGCTCTTCTTGATGCAGTTATTCCAAGCGCTAAAGTATTGCGGCTAATCGATCGAGACGACATGCCTGAGCCTTCTCGCGCCGACCAAATAAGCCAAGGTATTCGAGTACTGCGTCGCCGAGAAATAGAAAACTATCTTTGGGACAAGAAAGTTCTCCGCAAAGCGCTGCTGAATATCGACGCAGACGACGATGCTGTTGAGAGTATCTTGGCCGAATATCCCTTTGAGAACCCTAGCAAAGACGATATGAAATTAAATAACCAACTACAAAACCTTTTTACAACAATTCAAAAATCGGGCGGACTCTCGTGGCCAGGTAGAAATCCGAGAGAGTTTGCTACATCACATTTGGCCCAGGCACTTAGCGAGACCGAACACGTATTCCAAGAGTTGCGTACCGATATCTTCGGGGACGACGCCTAGCTTTGGGCCAGTTGCCTGAAATGCTTCGTTACCAGCAAAAACATCACAGATCCTGCGGCCGCGCCGCAACGGACAGCCGCTCGAATTCCCGATCATCTTGCGGAATCTCAAGCAGCAACTCCCCAAGGCTGGGCGCTTGAGATCTATCCAGGCGGCGGCGCTCGTACTCCTCCACCGCCAGCACCACAACCACAGGCCGTCCCCGCCGCGTAACCAGCTGCGGCTCGCCCCCCAGCGCCGCGTTCACGACTCCGCTGAACTTGTCCTTGGCATCCCGTAGAGGCCACTCCAACACGGCGATCTCCAACTGAATTTAATACTCAATTTATTTTACATGCCAGCACGCATCGCGCCATCCATTCTGTGTCCTCTCACCACCCCCGCCGCAAACACTCCGGTCCCGTCCATCCCTCAATCCCACAATTCACAGTTCACACAATCCACTGACACCAGGGCAATTGCGTCTTAAGCGCCGGAGGCCCTGTAGGTCGTCATTCCCGCGCAGGCGGGAATCCAAACCCCCGTCTACCCTCGCACTCGGAACCGAAGGAGGCACTGCCACTCCCATCTCCACCGCCATTCAGACCAATTTTGTGTCCTGAGTGATAAGACACGATTGTCCTGCCACTGACACCTGTCTCCTTGACAGATTAATAGAACATTCATACTATATAAATATCCGTAGGCCAGCCCCTCTCCAAGGGCTCGCACCAATCCAGGACAGCCATCGAGGCAGCGCAATACTCAATGTCAAAGCACGCGCAGCAACACCCAGCACCGCTCCCGTTGTCCCAAACCTGCCCTCAGCTGTCTGACCAAAATGATCGGAAATGATCGGGTTTGATCGGAAATAAGCGGATTATCCAAATTCTTGGGAACCATCAGGAGGCTGAACCATGTCGTCGCGCCATATGTCGTTGCGCCAGATCAGGAGCGCCGTCGAGGCCCTCAAGCGCAAATTCGCCCCCGAACTCGCCATCATCCGGCTCAGCCGCGTCGCCAATGAGATCACCGAGCTCTGGCACATCGCCATTGCCAACAAGCAGCCCAAACCCGACCCCTACGCCTGCGTCCGCAGGGTTGCCGACGCCGGCTTCCGGCTCAACACCTATATGGCCTTTGAAAAATACCTCCAGCGCTGCATCGACGACGACAGGCGTCCCGTAATAAGGGGAATAATCACCACCCTCCTCCCCTGGTCCGCCAATGGTTCTTGGCTGAACAACCTGGAACGCAATATCCCCGGCACCGCCTGATCCCGTCTCTCCCCGCAATCGGCGGAAATGATCGGAAATGAGTGGAAAATCCGGGTTTTTGTCGGCACAGGTCCTATAAGTCGTCATTCCCGCGCAGGCGGGAATCCAAACCCCCGTCTACCCTCGCACCCCGCGTCTGATCCAGGGCCGCAAAGTACCGGAAACTACCGGTCAATCGAGTCTTAAACGCCGAAAGTCCTATGAATCGTCATTCCCGCGCAGGCGGGAATCCAAACCCCCGTCTACCCTCGCACCCCGCGACTGATCCAGGGCCGCAAAGTACCGGAAACTACCGGAGATTTGAAAATTTCTGACAATTTCTAACCAGGGGGCGTCCACCCCGGCGTAGGCCGCAGCCACTGCGCTATAATGTCCGGAAAATCACCGGACAGGAGCGCACCAATGGTCAACGCACCGGTCAGGCTGACCGAGCTGTCCCACTGCGCCGGTTGAGCCGCCAAGCTCAGCCAGCAGGACCTCGTGAAGGTCCTAAGCAAACTCCCCCAGGTTGAACATCCCGACCTCCTCGTCGGATCGTCCACCGGCGATGACGCCGCCGTCTACCGCCTCGACGACCGTATCGGTCTCGTCCTGACGGTCGACTTCTTCACGCCCATCACCGACGACCCCTACGAGTTCGGCTCCGTCGCCGCCGCCAACTCGCTCAGCGACGTCTACGCCATGGGCGGGCGGCCCCTCGTCGCCCTCAACGTGGTCGGCTTCCCCGCCGCTCTCGCCGGTGAGATGCTCGGCGACGTCCTCCGCGGCGGCTACGACAAGGCCGCCGAGGCCAACTGCCTCATCGTCGGTGGCCACACCGTCGACGACAACGAGCCCAAGTACGGCCTCTCCGTCGTCGGCCTCGTCGAGCCCGGCCGCCAGGTCACCAACGCCGGCGCCAAGCCCGGCGACGTCCTCGTGCTGACCAAGCCCCTCGGCACCGGCATCGTCGCCACCGGCTGCAAGGCCGGCGTCGCGCCCCCCGGTTCCGTCGAGTTCGCCGTCGAGATCATGGCCACCCTCAACCGCGCCGCCTCCGAGGCCATGATGGAAGTCGGCGTCAACGCCTGCACCGACGTCACCGGCTTCGGCCTCATGGGCCACCTCACCGGCATGCTCCGCGCCAGCGGCGTAAGCGCCGAGCTCAGCGTGTCCGCAGCCCCCGTCCTGCCCGGCGCCCTCGAGCTGCTCGAACAGGGAGTCGCCCCCGGCGGCACCCACCGCAACCAGGCAGGCGTCGAGGACTCCGTCGACTGGGACGACGCCGTCTCCGCCAACGACCGGCTGCTCCTCTGCGACGCCCAGACCTCCGGCGGCCTGCTCATCTCCGTGCCCGAAGACCGCCTGCCTCGGCTCCTCGAAGAGCTGGAGTCTCGCGGCGTCGACACCCGGTCCATAGTCGGCCGCATCACCGGCGGCCCTCCCGGCACCGCCCACGTCTCCCCGTGACGGCGGCTCCCGACCATGCTATCCCAACTCTTCCCCAACGTGAGGTGGCGCGTGAAGCGACCTGACCAAGTGAAGACAGCGCCCGACCAGGGCTTCGGCGAGCGTGTGCCCCCCGGCCAGTTCGTAACCGCCAAGTTCCCTGTGCTGACCTACGGCCCCGAGCCCAAGGTCGACATCAGCACCTGGCAGTTCCGGGTGTTCGGCCTCGTCGAGAAGGAGATCACCCTCGACTGGAAGGCCTTCACCGAGCTGCCCTGGCAGGTCCTAGAAGCCGACTTCCACTGCGTCACCCAGTGGAGCGCCCTCGACCAGACCTGGGAGGGCGTCGCCCTCTCCGACCTGCTCCCCCTCGCTGGCGTGTCGCCCGTGAGCAACTACATCATGGCCCACTGCTTCGGCGACTACTCCACCAACCTGCCCCTGGATATAGCGCTGTCCGAGGGCTTCCTCGCCCACAAGCAGGACGGCCAGCCCCTGGGGAAGAGCCACGGCTGGCCCCTCCGCCTCATAGTCCCCAGCCTCTACGGCTGGAAGAGCGCCAAGTGGGTAAACGCCATCGAGCTCATGAGCGACGACGCCCCCGGCTTCTGGGAGCAGCGCGGCTACCACAACAACGGCGACCCCTGGAAGGAAGAACGCTTCTGGCCCGAACTCGCCCATTAGCGTCCCAGGGCCGTCGGTGTCGCATCCGACTGGAGAGGGCCAGGCAAAGAAGAAGGGGCGGCCGAATGGCCGCCCCCGGTTCGGGCAGTAACTGAGAACGCTGCATCGTCAAGCCGCCTTGGGCAGCCGCTCCTCCTCTGTATACCAGGGAGCAGCCACAACCGAAGCAGGGGATGCAACCATTGAGGTTCCCTTAACATCGATATCGCGCATGAATCCGCACTGCAGACAGCTGATGAAAGTCCCGTACGTATCCTGACCCATCGTCAGGTCTCCGAGGCACTTCGGGCAAGACTTCAAGTACACCATGGAACACCTCCTATACCTACTCAGGCCTCTGCGGTTCCTGCACCGCAGTTGGCCTTTGAGATCCTCCACCAGTCTGACTCGTCAGGCTGGCGCAGTCTCCTCTAGTACGCCAGTACCTCTTTATCGGATGTTTAATGTCTCTCGCCGCAATGCTCTTGACACGCTACGTATCAAACCGTATCATATGAATCAGTTCAGGTCAACGACTTTTCGGGAGTAAAACATGACCCAGCAAAGACGAGTTCAGACGCAACAACGCGAACAGCCGGACGCTTATCCGGAACAGCCGTTTCCCTCGCGTCCGGAGAACTCGTCGCCAGCCGTGTCCGGGAACAGCGGCGCGGCAAATCAGGCAGATACGCCCGGCGCAGACGATGACACCGAGATACAGATGGAAGGGGTGTACATCATCAGCGTGGCCGCCCGCATCCTGGACATGCACCCACAGACGCTGCGCAAGTACGAGCGGCTTGGCCTGGTGCGGCCAGGCCGTACCCTGGGTATGTTGCGGCTGTACTCAACCGAAGACATCCGCAAGCTGCGTATCATCAGGCACCTTTCAGACGAGATGGGCCTCAACCTTGCCGGCGTCGAGTTCGCCCTCGCGGCCGTACAGAACCTTTTGACGATGCGGCAGCGGTTGACTGCCCGCCTCGGCCCCGAGGCCGGAGAGGCGGTGTCGGAGGAGCTTGATCTCCTCTTTCACAGCCTGAACCTGCCCGTTGACCATTAACTCAACATTTGGGAATTGGATACGGACAACCACCAAGAGGAAATTTCCACAGGGAATAGCTAATGTCTACAGAACAGAACAAGGAACCAATGGAGGAGACCGGACACGAGGACTCCCCCGCCGAGGGGGATGAGACCTCGGACTGCCAAGTTGGCTTTGGCCATCTGCCGCCGGAACTGAAGGTAGCTGCGCTAACCGAGCGGCTGGAAGCAGCCGAGGCGGACGCCGAGAAGTACCGGAACGAGGTGCAATACAAGGAAGCGGAGCTTCAGACCGAAAGGCGCCGGTTCGCGGAACAGCGGGCTTCCGCCACCAAGTATCGCGACGAGGACCTGCTGCTGGATCTGCTCCCGGTTATCGAAGGTCTGGAGCTGGCACTTAACGCAGACGTAAGCGAGCAATGGGGAGAAGGCGTGAAACTGGCGGTCAGGGAAGTTAAGCGCCGCCTGGAAATGCGGGGCGTTAGCCTGATAGATGAGGCGGTGGGTAAGCCCTTCGATCCCAATGTACACGAGGCGCTGGCATACCAGGAATCAGGCCAGCATCCTCCAGACCATGTGGTCCAGTTGGTGCGCCCCGGATACCGGCTCCATGACCGCCTGTTGCGAGCGGCACAGGTGATAGTGGCGCGGGACCCACAGGCATAAGCACCCGGCACCACTTACCCGAAGGGCAGCTTTCAAAGGGCACAAATTAAGAGATTAAATTTAAGAGATTCAAGGAGAACAGCAATGCCTAAAGTCTTGGGCATAGATCTTGGTACCACCAATTCGGTAGCCGCAGTCATAGAAGCTGGTGAGCCGGGAGTCGTGGAGAACGCCGAGGGCGCGCGCCTGACCCCGTCTGTAGTTGCCATGAACACACGAACGGGTGAAAGGTACGTCGGGCAGGTGGCGAAACGCCAAGCGGTTACCAACCCCGAAAACACTCTGTTTTCGGTTAAGCGGCTTATGGGTCGTCGTTTCGACGACACCGAAGTCCAGAACGCGGCTTCAAAGTTGCCATACAAGGTGGTGAGGGCCGATAACGGCGACGCTCACGTACAGATGGGGGAAGAGACCTACGCCCCTCCCCAGATTTCGTCCTTTGTGCTGGCCAAGATCAAACAGGATGCTGAGACCAAGCTTGGTGAGCGTATCACCCAGGCGGTGATAACTGTCCCCGCGTACTTCAACGACTCACAGCGCCAGGCAACCAAGGACGCCGGCACAATCGCGGGGCTGGACGTGCTGCGCATCATCAACGAGCCGACAGCATCGTCCTTGGCCTATGGCCTGGACAAGACCCGCACAGACGCCAACATCGCTGTGTTCGATCTGGGCGGCGGCACTTTCGACATCACCATCCTACAGATGGGAGAGGGAGTGTTCGAGGTCAAGTCCACCAACGGTGACACTTTCCTCGGCGGGGACGACTTTGACCAGGCCATCCTCGAGTGGTTGATCACCGAGTTCCGCCGCGAGACCGGCATCGACCTGGCCAACGACCGGATGGCACTCCAGCGCCTGCGTGACGCCGCCGAGAGAGCCAAGGTTGAATTGTCCAGCGTGGTGGAGACCGAGATCAACCTGCCGTTCATCACCGCCGACGCCAGTGGGCCGCAGCACTTGGTAAAGTCGCTGACCCGGGGCCGGTTCGAGCAACTGGTCCGTGGCCTCATCGACCGCACAGCAGGTCCGTGCCAGAGGGCCCTGGCCGACTCGGGGCTGTCCGTGTCTCAGATCGACGATGTAATTGTGGTGGGCGGCATGTCCCGCATGCCGGCGGTGCAGGAGAAGGTGAAGGATATCTTCGGTAAGGAGCCCAACCGCAACGTCAACCCGGACGAGGCTGTGGCCCTTGGCGCAGCGATCCAGGCCGGGGTTCTTGCGGGGGAGGTCGGAGACATCGTTCTCTTGGATGTAACTCCATTGACCTTGGGACTGGAGACACTGGGTAGTGTGATGACCACGCTGATACCACGCAACACCACCATCCCTACCAAGAAGAACGAGACCTTCACCACCGCCGCCGATAGCCAGTCCTCTGTGGACATCCATGTGCTTCAGGGCGAACGAAGCATGGCGGGAGACAACAAGTCGATCGGCCGGTTCATGCTGGACGGCATTATCCCGGCCCAGCGAGGAATTCCCCAGATTGAGGTAACTTTCGACATCGACGCAAACGGCATACTGAGCGTTTCGGCCCAGGACAAGGGAACCGGAAAGGAACAGCGGATCGTAATACAGTCAGGGTCGGGCATGGACAAGTCCGACATCGAGCGGATGGTGGACGAGGCGCGGCAGTACGAGGAAGAAGACCAGCACCGCCGTGCGGAGGTGGAAACCCGCAATCAGGCCGACTCTATGGTCTACCAGGCGGAGAAGCTGCTCAACGACAACGCCGACAATGTCCCGCAGGAGCTGAGGGCAGAGGTGCAGACCAAGATCGATGCCCTCCGGTCGGCATCTGCATCGGGTAACGTGGCCGAGATGCAGACCGCCATTGCCGAACTGAACACGGCATTGCAGAGGCTCGGCGAGGTGGTATACAGCCAGAACGCGGGACAGGGCCCCGGCGCAAGCGGAGTCGACGACGGGCCCTCCGACGATGCCGGCACTGTTGAAGGTGAGTTCCGCGAGGTCTAAGCCGGGAGATCGACCCAAGTAGGAACCTTGGAGGAAAGAGCCGAGGAGTAAATCGATGCCTGCTCCTTGCTCCCATCAGTCCGGAAAAGCGGAGAGAAACCTCGTCTTATGTAACCCTTCAGGCGATTACGCCGACAGGCTGGCTCTGATATAATTAGCTTTTTCATCCGACACATAATGCAATAATCAAACGCACACAATCATCTGGGCAACCTCTTGGTTGAAAGCAAACGGAGAACACTATGAACGCGCAACCAGAACGAGCAGACAGAGAGGTTCTGGGCCACGAAGGCCCGAATGACGAATACACACCTGCCCTCGCAAACCCTGCCCTGAGTCAGTGGCGGGTCGACGGGATCAACCGCGACCTTACCCCCCTGCAATACCACTATCTCAGCCTGATGACGCGTTTGATCAGCCTGAAGGACAACTACCAGACCGAACCAAGCTGTGAGGAATGGCTGATGTCGGCCATCAACAAGTCGATTTTTTCGACTCTGCGAGACAGCATTGAGGCCAACGTCGGCGACGAGGCCAAGGACATGCTCCATCCGCAGCAGCGCGTGGATTAGCAATCAGCTAAGGCGAACCGGCTCTCCTCCAAGACAGGAATGGCATCGGAAGTGGGCCCCCTCCCTTCGGAGGGGGCTCCCCTTTTACTCAAAACAGGTCGCCCTGCCAGAATGACCACCCGACATGGCCCCGGACACCGTTCATTCCCTATGCTTTATGCCGATACGCCGTGTACAGGGAAGATCTGCTCTTTCAATGCCGCCACCGTTTCCCCTGCATGGCGGCGTATGTCCAGCCGCAGGTTCGCCGGGACTTCGGGTGCCCCGCTGTCCCTCAAGTGGCCGATCCCGTGCTCCAGGGCAAACGCCCGTGGCAGGGTGTCTGGCCAATCGACTCCCAGCATCTCGCCGTAGGCCAGCGTCCAGGCTCGTGCCACGGCCATTAGGTCGTAGCCTCCGCCACCTGTAGCAAGCCAGGGCAGGCCTAGGGCCGCGAACTCCCGCACCACTTCCACGAACCCCATGGTTGTCAACTGCAAGTGGGTCAGCGGGTCCGAGTGATAGCTGTCGATTCCTAGCTGTGTGACGATAACGTCCGGAGCGAAGGCTCTGATCAGCGGAGGTACGATCTGCCGAAAGGCGTCCAGATACACGTCGTCGCTGGTGTATGGGAATAAAGGAATGTTCACTGAATAGCCCCGTCCTCTGCCCTGGCCCAATTCTCCGACGAAGCCCGTGCCTGGAAACAAATAGCGGCCCGACTCGTGCATTGAAATGGTCATCACCCGGTCATCGTCAAAGAACGCTTCCTGCACTCCGTCGCCGTGATGGGCATCCACGTCTACGTAGACCACACGCATTCCTCTACGCAAGAAATAGTGGACAGCCAGCGCAGGATCATTGAACACGCAGAATCCCGAGGCATGACCTGCAGAGGCGTGATGCAGGCCTCCCGAGATGTTGAACGCGACATCCACGGTCTTGTTGGCAACCATCTCGGCAGCCAGGAGCGTGGCTCCCGAGCTTAAGGACGCAGCCTCATACATGCCAGGGTAGTGAGGATTGTCTCCCTGCAGGCTGAAGTTGAACCTGTGGGCCCCGTGTAGTCCCTCACCTGCGCTGAGGCGACGGACTGCCTCAATGTACTCGGGCGTGTGCAGCCACTGAAGCTCCTCCTCGGAGGCGGAGCGTGGGTCCACCAGAAGGGCGTCTTCATTTTCAAAAGCCTCGTATCCCCGCAGCAACTCGTAGGTATAGCGCAGTCGCACCGGCCGCATGGGGTGATCGCCGCGCAGTTCGTGCCGGGACATCAAATCGTCGTAAACAAATGCGGCCCGCGGCATGATTTTCCTCCTGGGATAGATTTGCCGAAGCCACCGGGCTTGAATCTTTCAACCTTGGTGGCCTCAAGCGAAATGCCGTTACCCAAAGACTTGAGACAGCCGGTTTATGAAAGGTCCGCAGCCCGAAAATTTCTCGTCGTTCAGCATACACCCAACGGCCGAATTCGTGTGTCTCAACGGGGAGGCCTGGGGGATTGGATAAGAAGCACTGAGGACAACATGTACCGAATTATGAAAATAGTATAAAAATTGAATAAAATAGGGGCCAAAGATAGCAGTACAATTCCGGACGATGCGGTTATATTAGATGTCGCAACGGGATGACCGTTAGCAGTATTTCCCGCCATAAGGCGGTCATCGCGCCGAATCGCCAGATTTCGGCCCAACTTGCCCCGATAGCCTGAGACAGGCAGGGGCCTCAATAGACGACATGGGGGTTTGCGTAATCGGCGGCCTAGCGCCGCATCAGCCCAAGGGCTCGCTTTTCCAGGTTGCCTCAGACAGGGGCCATTGACCAACCAACCCGTTGCACCGAGCCCGGGAGCAGAACCAAACAGGCCATTGGCTCATTATTATATTTTCTTTGCCATTGGACTGAAACGTGCGCCTTCCATAGAACATCTTAGTCTGAGGAGTGTTTGCCATGCCCATCGAGTTCGACGAATCCATGCAACAGCGGCTCAAGCAGGCCGAGATGGCGGAGCGGGAGTTGGCGCGCCTGCAGCCCCTCGCCGAGGAGGCAGCAGACCTGCGGATCAAGCAGGAACGCGCTGCCAAATTTGAGGACAGCCTCCGCCGCCGGGAACAGTGCTTGGAGGAAGCACAACAGATGACTGCCTCCGCCAGCACGCGGCAGGAAGAAATTCCGGAACTGCTGGAGCAAGCCGCCCAGTCCGTCGCAGCCCTCTTCGCCGCAATGAAGGATGTCAAGACCCGCCGGCGCCGCGCCGCTGAGGCCCTCGCCGTGGTCGACCGCGTTGATTACGAGATCGAGCTGGAGGAAGTCGGCGAAGAGCAGCGGCAGTACGACCGGGACCCACGGGGTCTGGCCTACGCCCTGGCCGCCCGCCACGGCGAGTCCAGGGTCCAGCATATGCTGGAAGAAATGGACCCCGGGTTCGACCTGCTGCGCAGCTGCAACATGGTCGATTCCCTGCACCGCGACGTCTCTACGTTCGTACTGGAACACGTAAATGCCAAAGAGCAGCCCGGTGTGCGGCCGGCCACCTTCCTGAAGACCACCGTGGTTCAGAGGGAAGACCAGATGGCAGCCGAGGCGGAAGCCGAGGCAGTAGTCAGCCAATAACCCCCGCGCATCCTGCCGGGACACATCTGGGGCGTCCTGTGAGGACGCCCCTGCCGTTTGGTTGGACCCTGATCTTATCTGCAGAGGGCCTTGGCTCGCAGTCAAGCTGTGGTACCACCTGCTCGTTGACGCCCTTTCAGGCCAGCATAGATTCTCGCCAACTCCAAAAGCGGGAGGCAAACGTGGCTTCTTTGGAACAATACGCCAGCAACTACCAGAATATTCGCTTCGAGCGCCGAAACGGTATTCTGCAGATGACATTCCACACCAATGGTGGTCCACTGCAATGGGGCGGCGGGCCGCACGAAGAATTTCCCCGGGCCTTCGCCGATGTCGGCAGTGACAGAGACAACCGGGTCGTGATTCTTACAGGCACAGGCGACGCATTTTCAGGGCCACAGGGTACCGCGGCAGGAGCACCCAAGCGCAATCCGGATCAGTGGGATCGCACCTATTGGGAAGGCAAGAAGCTGCTGGGGAACCTGTTGGATATCGAAGTCCCGATGATCTCCGCCGTGAACGGCCCGGCGCTAAGGCACTCCGAAATCCCTCTCCTTTCCGACATTGTGTTGGCGGCGGATACTGCGACATTCCAGGATTCGGGCCACTTCATGAGCAACCTCGTGCCGGGCGATGGCGTTCACGTCGTCTACCCCATGCTCCTGGGAGCCAACCGGGGCCGCTACTTCCTGCTAACCGGACAGTCCATTGGGGCTCAGGAGGCATTGAATTTGGGGCTCGTGGGCGAGGTTATGCCGCAAGAAGCACTGCTGCCCCGCGCTTGGGAACTGGCAGAACAACTGGCGGAAAAGTCAGACCTCGTGATGCGCTACACCAGGGTGGCAACCACCCAGTACATCAAACGCTTGATGCAGGACCTGCTGGGATACGGCTTGGCGCTGGAGGGCCTTGGTTCTGCCGATTCCCTGCTTAGCCAGCAGTAGAATGGTCTGATGTGGGGCCATTTAGTAAATCACCACACTTGAAAACCGCCATTCATTCTGGCAATATTGGGCCATGCGAGTAGGAGCATTTGAAATAGTGGAACCGGTTCCCGTATTGAGGGAACCACACGTCTTCGCCATGATTCGGCCGTGGGTGGACGTGGGTAGCGTTGGAACGCTCACACTGAACCGCTTGGAACGATTCATGGGGTCGAAAGAGCTGGGAAAGCTTCACCGTCCTGGCACTTTCTTCGACTTCACCCGCTATCGTCCCAACATGCGGTTTGTGGATGGAGTCCGGCAGGTAAAGATTCCGAATAGCACCATTCGGTACGCCACCACTGAAGACGGTCCGGACTATATATTCCTCCACCTTTTGGAGCCGCATTCAAACGGAGAAGACTACACCGATTCCATTCTGGAAGTAGTGAGATACTTCGGGGTGAAGCGTTATTGCCGCTTGGGAGCGATGTACGATGCTGTGCCTCACACCCGCCCATTGCTGGTAACGGGTTCCTTGGGAGAGGTTGAACAGAAGCGTACAGTACCCAATTTCAAGTTGTCCCAGAGCACATACCAAGGGCCAACAACGATTATGAACCTTCTCTCCGAGGGCATTGAGAAGGACGAAATCGAGACCATTAACTTTATGGTCCACCTCCCTCAGTACGTTCAGTTGGAGGAGGACTACGCCGGCACATCCCGAATGATCGAAGTTCTGTCGTCTGTATACGACAACATTCCTACCGACCTCGCTCCGGTGCGCCGCGGCCAACGCCAATATCGCGAACTCAACACTTCGGTTGACCGGAACTCGGAATTGAAGACGCTGATTCAGCAGATGGAGCAGTACTACGACTCCCAGCTGACGGCAGAGAGCGCTCAGGCTTCTTCTGAGGAGACCGGCAACTCCGGTCCGGCGTTATCTCCCGAAATTGAAGCATTTCTCAGTGAACTGGGAGACCGGCTGGAAGGCGAGTCAGACCAGGACGACTGACCTCCTTGAAGAGTGGCGCATCAGACGGATTCCGGCCACGCCTGTCCGAGCGTGGCCGTTCTCTTTTCCGGAACACGCCTCCTCCGGCAAGGTCTTTAGGTAAGGCAGCGGGACAAGGGGCAATATGACGCTACAAGACTTCGTGATCGGCTGCCTTGAACAGCACTACAATGCCATGGTCCGTTCAGTGGACGGGCTGTCCCACGCCGAGTTGAGTTGGATGCCCACCCCGGAGTGCTCCTCGATCGGTTTTCTGCTTTGGCACTATGGACGCACCCAGGACCGATGGATCCACTCGCGGCTGCAGAGCGCTCCCCAGTTGTGGGAGCAGGGTTGGGCCGAACGCCTGGGTCAGGAGGTCAACGATCCCAACGAAACGGGCTATGGATATGGACCAGAAAAGCTGGCCGCCTTCCATGTACCAGACTCAGGGATATTGCTGCGATACGCGGATGCAACGCTGCAGGCGGCCAGGGACTACCTGGGTTCCCGCACCGAAGAGGATTTTGACGGAATTGCGGTGATCAACCCCAGGGGTGGCACAATGACGCTGGCCAATATGTTTCAGCAGTTGCTTTGGGAGTTCAACCAGCACGGCGGACAGATGGCCTACCTCAGAGGAATGCAGCGGGGACTCGAAGATTCTCGCTACAGTGGAGGCCTACTGGAGGGCCTGGCCGCCCGGGAGACTCAAAATGGCTAATCGCGAACTGCTCTTGCTGGTCCAGATGACTTGCGAGCGGGAGTACCTCGAGCCCTTTACCACCTGGTACAACAGCCACCTGCCCAACCTGCTGCGAATTCCCGGGTATAGGTGGGCCCAACGTTACGTCAACATCGACGGCGGTACCAGGTTCACCGCCTTATATGGGATTCGCAGCGCAGATGATCTGCCGTCGCTTCTGCATTTTGGCGGACCGGATCTGCACCCCATTGCCACGTCAGAGTTCTCTGTTTTCAACACTTTGCAGGGGATAGGCGACCACGTCTCCAACGTCTACGAACAGATCAGTGGCGCTCCCTTGCGCGATCCGCTGTTGCTGTCCGACCGGCCACTCAGCATCGTGACTGCCGATGTCGACCCGGCGCACGAAGAGGAGTGGGACCGCTGGTTCACGGAGTCCCACCTCCCGGGGGTTCTCAAAGTACCGGGATATGCCATAGGCGCCCGGTTCCGAAGTGTTGACCACCCGGCTTTGGCGAATTTCAACACCGGACCCAAGTACTTGGCCCTGTACGAATGCGACAACGAGGGCGTTCTGCCCACGCTGGTTCCTGGGGACCGCATCCATCCCGAGGCCCGTGCCGAGCTTGGTCGTTGGCAGTCATACGGCGAGATTCACGCCCGCAACTTCGGGTGGGGCTTCTATCGCCTCATCTCAAAACACTTCAAGTGGACCGACATCTGAGCCACTCTTACCTGTCCGCCAGCCCCCTCAGGCTAGGGTTCAGGGTACACGGCGCAATTGCGCCGCTAGGCCTACAGTGATAGATTGAAAACTGTTCCCGAATCTATTTGATATTGAGTTTGGACCGAAATTATGGTCTCGAAGAGCAACGGCAGCAAGCAGGGAGTGATTTTCTCGGGCATGCGGCCCACGGGACTGCTGCACCTCGGCAACTACCTCGGCGCACTCCAGAACTGGGTGGAACTGCAGGACGATTACGACTGTATCTACTGCGCCGTGGACATCCACGCGCTGACTACTGTCGAGTCGCAGGCCGACACCAACCAGATTCAGTCCAACATCGAGGACATGATCCTGGATTGGCTGGCCGCCGGCATCGATCCTGAACGAAGCATCGTGTTTGTCCAGTCACAGGTGCCCGAGGTTATGACGCTGCACACCCTTCTCAGCATGGTCACACCTCTGGGTTGGCTGACACGCGTGCCCACCTTCAAAGAGAAGGTGCGACAGATGGACGAGACCGAGGAGACGGTCAACTACGGCTTGGTCGGGTATCCTGTGCTGCAGACCGCCGACATCATCCTGTACAAGGCGGACACCGTTCCAGTAGGCCGCGATCAGGTGCCGCACATCGAACTGTCGCGGGAGATCGCGCGGCGGTTCAACAACTTCTTCGGAGACACGTTCCCCGAGCCGCAGGCAAAGCTCACCGAATCTCCATTACTGGTGGGCCTCGACGGGCAGGCGAAAATGTCGAAGTCGCTGGACAACCACCTCGACCTGGCTGCCACCCCAGAGGACACCTCCAAGCGGGTGCTGACCGCCTTCACCGATCCGCAGCGCACGACCCGCAACATCCCCGGCAGACCAGAGGTCTGCAACGTCTATTCGATGCACCAGATGTTCAGCTCATCCACGGCGGTCAGCGCCGTCTACAGTGAGTGCACGACCGCTGCCCGCGGCTGCGTCGACTGCAAGCGTCAGCTGGCCGGCAGCATCAACGATTTCCTCGAGCCCATGCGCGATCGCCGCAAGGAGTACGAGTCCCGTCCCGGCTATGTCCGAGAGATCCTTGACGAAGGCGGCAAGCGCGCCCGCGCCATCGCTGCCAAGACCATAGAGGAAGTCTACGAAAAGATGGGGCTGGCACGAGGATAACAAAGTGGTGGGACAACGGGCCAGTCGGGAGAAGCATATCGAGAATCGCGGCAGTCGCGGCGGTGATGATCACTGCCTTATTCATATCCGGCGCGGCAGCCTGCGGAGTTGCATCCCCGTCTTCTCATAACACGGAAGCTCCTGAGCCAACCGTGCCGGTGGCAACCGCTGCACCTACGCCCGTGCCAACCATTTCACCCACCCTAACCGCGAAACGACGGCGCCAACGAAGGAAACGCCACCCACGACAGCGCCAGACCCAACAACTCAATCTGCCCCTCGCCCCGTGCCTACTTTTGTGTTCCTACCTCGTGCAACCCCGAATCTAGTACCTCCCCGGCCCATAGGGCCTGTTCCCACCGCAACCCCCCTGCCGATAGACGCCACTGCATTCCCGACCCCCCGTTTTCCGACCCCCACCTTGACGCCGGAACCACCTTCGGAACTTTCCGGCTTGAGCTGGGCGTGGGACGGCCTAACGGGAATTGAGCGGGAAGCCCTTCATTACTTGGAGAGAATTCAAGAACTGCACCCTCCCGCTTTCGATACAGTGGTGGGACAACAATGGCTGTCCGACGACACGATAACCGAGGGAGAAAGACGGGTGCTCTGCCATATGTCGGAAGCGCGGGACACGGGTACTGCCCTAGCCATTGCCAATACAGCCAATCCCACGAGGTCGCCCTCCGGAGCAAACTGGGATGACTGCCCAAATGCAATTCATGCCCCTCCACCACCAACATTCCCGACACCCATCCCGATTACCGCGACGTCGCCAGTACCTGAGGCCTGGCTTTTGGTCCGTCCTGATCGAGGTTCCCCAGGAGACATCGTAACTATCTCAGGAGGCAATTTCCCATCTTTAGGGGGGGTACCGTTCATTGAATTTGGCGGAGTCTCGGTCCTACCGCGCACTTTCTCCCAGACAGGCGCGAATGGCAGCTTCAGTACCACCCTGCACATACCTCACGTGGGTCCAAATCGGCATAGTGTGAGGGTAAGCTTAGGCAATCAAACCGCCTCTGTGAGTTTCATAGTGGAACCCTTCGAGTCGACAGCCACCCTACACTCCGGCGAACCGCAACCTGAAGGGGAACCAGTTGCGTCAGCCTTGGCTTCATTGGGTGGGAATTTGCTGTGGATCGCCCATTTTGACCCTCAGAATCGGGGTTGGACTGTTTATGACCCCAGTGGGACCTTTTCACCCGACCAGTTAACGCTGCCGGGAGGTCAGCCACCGCCAAGCCGTTCGTCCATCGGCAGCTTGACTCGCCTGATTCCGGGAGGAATCTATCACCTCAGGGTAACAACGAATGCGGACATAAATGGCAAGCCACTCTATACCGGAACAAATCTCCTCGCCTGGGGGTAGGCGTTCGGTGTCCCCGATAGCCTCGCAGAATCAGTCAGGATTGGAAGGGCAACCAGATCGAAGTCAATTGAGCTCTTTCGCAGCGCCGGCCCTCAGGCGACGCAGTGTCTCGCGCGCCGCGAAGCATTCTTGTTGCCGTCGAAAAGCGTATAATCGACGTCTATTTTAGGCTACAGTCGAACGCCAATGCCCGGCCCTACACCGCCGGTCACCCCCGCTGCGCAGGGTCGATCGATGGTAGAGTGACCCTCCGGGATGATTTAACCTCGTCTCTCAATCGAACCAACTGACTAGAGGAAAAATGAAGCAACTAGCAATCCTGGCGCTCATCGCTCTGCTTGCCATTAGCGTTCTCGCATGCGGAGGGGAAAGCACTGAACCCGCGGATACCTCAACCCCTGCATCCGGCGGTTCTGAAGCGACCGAACCTACTGCGGGCCCTACGAACACACCGCAACCTGAGTCTTCGCCAGTACCTACAGACACTCCGGGTCCAGCTGCGCCGCAGCCTACGGACACCCCTGTCCCACAGCCCACTAATACGACCGTCCCGGAGCCGACGGCTACGCAGGCGCCAAACCCCACTCTACCTCCCGAGCCGACGATCACGTCACAAACGGAAGCTACTCCCGTGCCCACTTTCACTCCTGAGCCAACGCCAACGCCGACGCCTGCGCCTGCGCTCCCCATTGCCGCCGACCTCTCTCCTCTGGGTGATAACCTGCTCTTCGTCGCCTATTTCGACGGAGCCACTCAGGGATGGTCGATTTATGACGCCAGCGGCACATTTTCACCGGACCAGTTGCCTTTGCCCCCGGGAGGATCAGCACCTGATGCGGCTGATATTGGGTCAATTACTGAACTGGTCGTTGGGCAGATCTACAATTTCGTCATGAGAGAGGGACAGACCGCCGTTCTGAATGAAAGGTCCATAACCTTCTATCCCAAGGTGAACCAATTGCAGTGGAAATAGATACCGGCTTCGACGGCTCAGGCGCCCCGGTCTTCACACCCCTAAGAAATCAACGTTGGATTATGCAAAGGTATTAGAGCTATGACCGAACACACTGACAGCGCTCTCCCAACCACTTCCGACGGGCGCGACGCCATGGCTGTTGCCCTGGAGGCGACTAAGGCGGCGGGAGCCATTATCCGGGAGGGCTGGAACTCTGACCGCGAGATCACCTTCAAGGGCCGCGCCGACATAGTCACGGACATCGACGTGAAGGCCGAAAAAGCGGTGCTGGAGATTCTCACCAGCGCTTTCCCCGACTTCGGCATCTTGGCCGAGGAATCCAGCCCTATCGCAGGGAAATCCCAGTATCGCTGGGTGGTCGACCCGCTGGATGGAACGCGGAACTACGCCCAGAGCATCCCCCACTTCTGCACCATCGTGGCCTTGGCCGACAGCGACGAGGTCATCGCGGGCGTGGTCTACGACCCGGTACGCGAGGAGACATTTACCGCCGCCAGGGGACAGGGAGCTTTCTTGAACGGCTCGCCCATTTCCGTCTCTGAGACCACAGAGCTGTCCCGCTCGCTGCTCAGCTTCGACCTGGGTTATGTCGACGAAAAGGCGGGCCTCGCCATCGACCTGCTCCGCTCACTCTGGCCGGGGATGTACAGCGTTCGCCTGATGGGTTCGGCTGGACTTGGCGTTGCCTACGCCGCCTCGGGTCGGGTCGACCTGTTCTTCCACCACTCGCTCTCACCGTGGGACATCGCGGCGGGTCTGATCCTGGCCAAGGAAGCCGGGGGCAGGGTGGTGGACAGGCAGGGCAACGATGCGGGCCTGTTCACGCCCAGCGTAATCTGTTCCAGCCCCGTCCTTATCGACGGCTTCCTTGCCGCCACCGACGGCCTCCCCTGGCGCACTGCAGTCTGATCAAGTGCCTATGTCCCCTACACCGCGAATGGAGCGTGTATCTAGGTGAACCACAGCTACGACTTGATCGTCATCGGCGGCGGAGTCGCAGGCGCTGCCCTCGCCGCCGGGATTTCAGTCGCCGGGGCGCGCACCCTTGTCCTCGAGGCCGAGGAATCCTTCAGGGATCGCGTGAGGGGCGAGGCCATCATGCCATGGGGCGTGGCCGAGGTCAGGCTGCTTGAGCTGGAAACCGTTCTCGAGAGTGCCGGAGCAAACGCGTTGCCGTTCTGGGACTCCTACCAGGGCGCAGACCGGTCGGGCCGCCGCGACCTGACTCGCACAACCAGGGTGCAGGAACCGGTGATGGCCTGCTATCACTCCGCGCTCCAAGATGCCATGCTGCGGCACGCACTGGACTCAGGTGCCGACGTCTGGCGGGGCGTACGAGTCTCCGGCCTCACCGCCGAAGGTGGCGGGTCCAGCCCGGTGGTTTCCCTTGTACAAGATGGTAACGCCCATCAGTTATCGGCACGCATGGTCATCGGCGCCGACGGGCGCGGTTCGCCGACCCGCAATTGGGCAGGCTTTCCGGTGCGTCAGGACCTCGAGCGTAACCTGGTTTCCGGCGTGCTGATGGACAACGTTGCCCTTTCGGACGACGCCACCCACGCCTGGCTGGACACCGAGAATGGCCACTTCATCCTCAACTTCCCCCAAGGCGAAGGACGGGCCCGAGTTTACTTATGCTACGACCACGGAAGCGCCAGGAGGTACGGCGGCCCCGACGATATCAGGATCGTCCTAGACTAATGCACTGCATCCGGGGTGCCCGCTGAGGTCTACGCCAACGCCT
Organism: Dehalococcoidia bacterium; assembly: GCA_965215675.1. Taxonomy (GTDB): domain Bacteria; phylum Chloroflexota; class Dehalococcoidia; order Lucifugimonadales; family UBA3495; genus VXOI01. The sequence goes on from OZ244112.1 coordinate 3,164,158, forward strand.
CTCCGGCCGGCCCGCTGGCCACCTTCGAGGGGCGTACAACTTGGGCCGAGTCGGCCTACCGCAACGGTGTGGCGCTGGTGGGCGACGCCGCTGCCAACACCGACCCCACCTGGGGCCAGGGCCTTTCCAGGGCCCTGCGCGACGCCCGCGTCCTCAGGGACCATCTGCTGGCCAGCGACAACTGGAACGCGGCAGGCCAAGCCTACGCCGAGTCCAAGAATGAGTACTTCAGCGTGGTTCATGCCATGGAGAACTGGCAGACCCAACTGCTGATGGACACAGGCCCTGAAGCGGATGCCATCAGGGGCAGAGCGATGGGAAGTTGGCGCGAAGACCGGACGCGCAACCCCGACACCTTCCTCAGCGGCCCGGGCGCTCCCCTCGGCGAATCCGACCGCCGCCGGTTTTTCGGCGAGGAGTAGCGGTCGGTCAATCTGTCCGCTACCGCCTCACGCCGCTGCCCTGATTTCCGAGGACTACTCCGTCCTCCAGCAGATTGTCCACCTCTTCCTGCGAAAAGCCATGCTCCAGCAGGATCTCTCTTGAGTGCTCGCCGAGGGCGGGCGCCCGTCGCCTGATCCTGCCTGGCGTGGCCGACAGCTTCACCGGCACACCTATGTTATGTATCGTTCCCAGCTCCGGATCCTCGGTGTCAACCAGCATCTCCCTGGCCAGAACCTGCGGATCCCGGTAGACCTGCTCCATGTTGTAGATCGGCCCTGCCACCACTCCGGCATTATCCAGCAGTTCCAGCCACTGCTCGGTGTCCTGGGTAGAGAAGGTCTCCTCCAGCAGGTCGGCCAGCTCCCGCTCCCTTGCCTTGCGATCCCACGGATTGCGGAACCTGTCGTCGTCCATCAGGTCCTCCCGTCCGATGGCACGGCAGAGCTGCTCCCAGGTAGGCTGCGTCGCGGCGCCCAGGTTCAGGTAGCCGTCTCTGGTTCTCAGGGCCTGGTAGGGCGCCGACACGCGGTGCGCCGACCCCAGCGGCCCCGGAATCTCTCCCTCGGCAAAGTAGACCGACGACTCCCAAACGGTGTAGGCAACCCCCGCCTCCATCAGCGAAGTATCAACCATCTGGCCCTGCCCAGTTTTCAGCGCGTGGATGTAGGCAGCCATCACTCCGTTGGCGCCATACAACCCGGCGGTCAGGTCGGTGATGGGCACTCCCACCTTGGCCGGCGGCATATCGGGGTGGCCGGTAATGCTCATCAGGCCGCTTACGCCTTGGGCCACGAGGTCGAACCCCCCGCGGTTGCGGGCCGGCCCTGTGCTGCCGAATCCCGAAATTGTGCAGTAAACGAGCCTGGGCTTTAAGGATGTCAGAGCGTCAAATCCCAGTCCGAATCGCTCCATCACACCGGGCCGGAAGTTTTCCACCACGGCGTCGGCATCTTCGACCAGCCGCCGAAAGACCCCTCTTCCTTCTTCGCTGCGAAGGTCCAGCGCCAGGCTGCGTTTGTTACGGTTCACTGCCAGGAACCCTGCCGACCAGTCCTTGACGAACGGCGGCCCCATCCTGCGATTGTCATCCCCGCCCTGGGGCTTCTCTATCTTAATGACGTCCGCGCCCATATCGGCTAGGACCATAGTGCACATGGGCCCGGCCAAAATCTGGGTAAGGTCGAGAACAACCATTCCGGCCAACGGTCCGGCAGAAGTGGGTCCAGTCATTTCCATCAATTCCTTGCGGGAGTACCCGCCAGATTTCTATGCACAGGTGCCATGCAAACGCACAGAATTATCGCCGCCAGTATAGCCGAATCGGCGCAAGCTGATGCCCTGGCTCTACGACCAGTCGAGCCACGCATACCACTCAGCCTTGAGGGATCCTGGACAATCGGGTAACAGCAAAAGCCAGCCAAGTTGCGATACTTCATCGCCATGGACAAGGTCATCACAGTTTGATTTCTCTTTCGGACAAGTTCGGAATTTGAAAATTCTGCAGACATACGCAGATACACCATATGGTTGGCCGGGCTGCCGGGTGTTCATGCCGGGATGGTGAGTGGGAATCTTGGGACGGAAAATTGGGTCTCTTTTCTCATTTTGTCCCATTTCAACTGTCCGTCAGCTACGAATTGGGCCGATTGTGACGGAAATTTTTGATTCCCGCTCCATTTTGTCCCATTTTGTCCCACTGGGTCTGTTCGGTCGGGCGACGGAGTGCCGTGAGGGACGTATGTAGGGGAGCATGCATTGGGTTAATGGTAGAGAGGTGTCATGAGGCTTGGCAAGGAGCAAGTGTCATCAAAAGGCGATTGCCCTGCTGAGCGGCACCCTTGCCTATCACCACGGGCTGTCGGCTGATATATTTGTATTCCTCGTGGGATGGAAGATGCTGAGGCCCTCCGGGCCCGCAGCATGAACTGCAGGGGCGCACGGGAAGGATGGATAACCCGATGGAGATACTGCAACTGGTCGCATCGGGAGTTATTGGTTATCTCCTCGGCGCGCTGCCCTTCGCCCAATGGGTCAGCCGCTACGTCAAGGGTGTGGACATATTCGCCACCGGTACCACGCTGGCGGGCACCGCCAACGTGTTCTGGAATGTGGGCCGTCGAAGCGCTCTGCTGGTATTCTTCTGCGATGTGGGCAAGGGCACTGCAGCAGTGGCCGTTGCTTGGGGTTTGGGGATCGAGGGACCCCTGACCCTGATAGCTGCCGCAGCCGCAATCGTAGGCCACTGGGCATCCGTGTTTTCATCCTTCCGCGGCGGCGATGCAATGACCCCCCTGATAGGCGTGAGCTTCGCTCTGGTCCCGGAGTTGACCCTCCTGGCGGCAATGCTGGGCGTGGCCACAGTGTTGCTGATGCGCAACCACCAAATGCGTTCAGCATGGGGCATCTGCACTGGATTCACGTTGATGCTGGTACTCAGCCTGGCCTTCCAGGTTGATGTTGACCTTGTAGCCGGACTCATAGTTCTGGCGGTACTGGTGCTTTTGAGGAGTATGATTGTCCGCCGTCGAATCTCCGCCGAGGATCCGGGAGTAATCGACGATCTGGACCACGACCCCGATTTGCCAAAGGGAATGTCCGAGAGCGGCTAGCCGCCGACGCCGGGTGGAGAGTCAGCGCTCCGCGAGTCCCGCATTTCCCGCATTCTCAGCGCCCACTGCAGGTGCTCGTCCTGTGCGGCATCCTCGGCCATTTCCGGCGACAGGGCAAGCAGGCTGTCCATGTGCCTCAGACAGGACTCAATATCGTCCATCTGAGAATAGACTCGCGCTGCGTTGTAGTGGGCAGAGGCCAGATTGGGGTTTGCCGTCAGGGCTGCGTGATAGGCCTCCAATGCCTGCTCAACCTCTCCCTTCGCCTCGAGCACAGCTCCACGGTTGCTGTGGGCCTCGGCGAAGTCGGGCCTGACCTCCAGGGCTTGCTCGTAATCGGCCAGCGCCGAATCGTAGTCGCCCACCGCATCGTAGGTCAGCCCGCGGTTGTTGAAGGCCTCGGCGTCCTCGGGGTCCAAGCGCAGAACTTCGGAATAGTCATCCAGCGCTTCCTGTAGCCGACCCAGGTAGTAACAGGTCCGGGCCCGGTTGAATAGGGCTCGAGGATCGTCCGGATTCAGTTCCGTCGCCCGGGTGTAGCTCCCTATGGCCTCCTCGTGAAGACCCAGTTCGTCCAGGGATGCGCCCCGGTTTAGGTGCGCGTTGCCGATATCAGGACGCAGCTCAATGACACGTTCAAACTGCGCCACCGCCTCCTGGTGGCGACCAGCGCCGGCCAGCACAATACCCCGGTTGTACATCGGCTGAATATAGTCGGGGGCCAGATCGATGGCGCGCGAGTAGTCAGCCAGTGACTGCTCCACGTCGCCAAGGTCGTCGTAGGCGTTGCCTCGCTGATAATAAGCCTCTGCCAGTTGCGGGGAACGGACCAGCGTCTCCGTAAACTCCCGCACCGCCTCATCCGGGTGGCGCAGGCGGAGCTGTACGAGGCCCAGATTGAATCGCGCCTCTACATTCGCGGGTTCCCTGGCAAGAAGGGAGCTATATGCGGCGGAGGCGTCGTCATGCCGCCCAAGGACATAGCAGGCATTGCCATACACCAGCGCCTCGAGCTCGATTTCATCCGCGGTCAGCGATTCAACAGCTGTCTCCAGCAGGACGCGGGGTTCGCCGGTCAGGCGGGAACCCCGAGGACCGGGAGATATCCGGCCCACGCCCACGGAAAAAGCCTCAAGCAGCGAAGCCACGGTACTGATCGCGGGTAGGTCGTCCGATGGGTCCATGGAATAAGAGGCCCTGAAGGGGATTGGCGCCATTCGTTTGGGGCACCTCTAGCATAACACCAGAGGGTCGATTGCGCGATTGCCAGCTGCTGACTTTTCTCCCTCCAAGGTCCACGCGCGTTGAACAAACCGGCCCGGCCGCGTACAATCCAGACAGATATCAACGCTATTGACATGCCTGCAGTGCGGCATCTGACAGGGGTGCGATTTGACGCAAGAGAGCCAGGTAATCCTATACACTCATCCCGACTGCGCCTTCTCGGCGGCAGCCAAGATGGACTACCGGAAACGCAAGGTCGCCTATGAAGAGGTGGATCTGTCCAAGCAGGAGGACCGGATTCCGGAACTGCTCGGCTTGACCAATGGCGAACGGATAACGCCTGTGATCGTTGACAATGGAACGGTCTCCATCGGTTTCAAGGGAGGAACTTGAGAGTTCTAGCATCGGGCCGGTTGGTCCGCTTCAAGACCTCTTGTCAGCCCCTTCTCGCTATTCATTGATTTATCATCCTGAGGACAAGCCTTTTCTATCCTCATTCTAAATTTGATGACAGTTGCTTGTTGTAATTGCATTAGAACAAATGTTAGTCTTACCTCATACCTACGGGAGGAAAGTGCCGGGTGATGAAAAAGGATAAGATGACAAACGACAAGGCCGCTGCGCTGGAAATTGCTCTCGGCAGCATAGAAAAGGATCACGGCAAGGGCGCAGTGATGCGCTTGGGTGAAATGAGCAACAGCCTTGTAACGGAATCAATCTCCACCGGGTCCCTCGCAATAGACCTGGCCCTGGGCACCGGCGGCGTACCACGCGGCCGTGTGACCGAAGTATTCGGCGCCGAGTCTGCGGGTAAGTCCACTCTGGCCATTCACATTATGTCCGAGACTCAGAAGGCCGGAGGCGTCGCCGCCTACATCGACGTGGAGCACGCATTGGACCCGACGTATGCCGCCAACTGCGGTCTGGACCTGAATGCGCTGCTCATATCCCAGCCAGACAGCGCAGAGCAAGCCCTCGACATTACCGAGCAGCTGGTCCGCAGTGGCGCCATAGACGCCATCGTCATCGACAGCGTCGCCGCTCTGGTGCCCCAGGCCGAGATCGAGGGGGACATGGGAGACACCCACGTGGGCTTGCAGGCCCGGCTGATGTCACAAGCCCTCCGCAAGCTTACGGGTACCATCCACAAATCCAAGACCGCCGTCATCTTCATAAACCAGCTCAGGGAAAAAGTGGGCGTCACGTACGGTAGCCCCGAGGTCACTCCCGGTGGGCGAGCGCTGAAATTTTACAGCTCGGTCCGCATCGACCTGCGCCGCATCGAGTCCATCAAGCAGGGTTCTGAGATAACCGGCAACCGGGTCCGGGCCCGCATCGTGAAAAACAAGGTCGCCGCCCCGTTCCGTGTCGCCGAGTTCGATATCATGTTCAATCAGGGCATCAGCAAGGTGGGCGACCTGCTGGAAATTGGCGCCTCAAAGGACATCATCAAGAAGTCCGGAGCCTTTTATTCCTACGGCGAGACCCGGCTGGGACAGGGCCGGGAGAATGCCAAGGAATTCCTCCTGCAGCACCCTGAGATTGCCGCCTCTGTGGAAAACCGCATACGGGCCAACAGCGATCTCGTTACCCCGTCGCCGGATCTCGACCAAATGGAAGAAGACGAGAGCCTCCCCTCCGGCAGCGCTCCCTCCCTCAACGGTTCAGAACCATCCTCCCTCGACTAGAGGAACGTCAGGGGCTGCCCGGAACCCGGGCAGCCCCTGTAAATCTGGACAACCGAGGGGCACCTCATGAATGACGGGCCGGCCATTGATTTGGCTATTCACTTGGAAAGCAACGACTTCAGCCGGGCACGTAGCGCCGCCCTGCGACTGCTTTCTGCGAGGTCACGCTCGGTGGCCGAAATGCGAGAACGGCTTGGCAAGAAATTCGCCTCGGAGGCCGTGGAGCAAACCGTCGCGCTCCTGACTGCCGAAGGGTTGTTGAACGACGCTGCATTCGCCCAGCAGTGGCGGCAGAGCCGGGAAAGGCGGAAGCCCCGCAGCTCCAGAATGATCGAGCACGAACTGAAGCAACTCGGCATAGCCGACGACATCATCGACGGGGCCCTCGAGGACTACGACTCTCTGGATGCGGCTTACCGGTCAGTCTCCAAGTACGCAGGACGCCAAGCAGACAACGACCGCACTACTTTCGACCGTCGGGTGAGTGCCTTCCTGGGCCGTCGAGCGTTCGATCCGGGCGTAACCAGGCAAACACTGCAGCGACTGCGGGAGGAGCTGAGGGTGGGCAACTCTGCCACGGACGGAATCGAAGAAGAGTAGATTCCGCAGGGAAATCACCGCCCTCCGTCTCGCGTAATGTCAGCGCAGCCGGGCAGCGGCCGTGTAGACGGCTATCCCGAGGAATAGCAAGCTGAAGATTACATTGATAAAGCTGTTGCTCAGGAGTTGGCCGAACCCCCCGGAAATCAAAAACGCCACCACCATCCCCCCACCGGCGATCCACGCCAACTGAATGCCGCGCTTGCGGTTAACCGCCCTGCTCACCAGTTCGCCAATGGCGTAAGCAATTGCCAGACCGAAGATTGATGAGACGAACGGCACCCAACCAAAGGTCCTGTTCAGCCCGAACCAAAGCAGGCCTCCCACAATTGCAACGACCACCGCGACACCGATGGCCCGCGCGTAGTATGTCGGCTGCACATCGAACGTCGGCAGTCTCTCAGCGCGGCCGCACTCCCTGCAGCGAATGCCCACCGGCACCTGCACCAAGCACAAAGTGCAGATGCTCCTGCCGCATTGGCTGCAAAAGAGACGAGTCTCAGTGTCCGGGTGCCAGTTGCAAAAGTTGGCCTTGGCTTCCTGGTCCGCCTGTCGCGGTTCCGTGGCCATAGCATGCTCCTGTAGGCGGTTGGTCAGCCGATAGCCCCGGGAATTCGTTCGACCCATTGCTCGCGATCGTCCACGTCACGGTCTCGAGACAGTCGGTTGAACAAAACCCGTTTACGAGACAGGTTGCCGGGGAAAGGGGTCCAGTTCGAAGTGAGTCGCTTAACCATCACCAGCCCCAGTACTCCCAGGCAGAACCATGTCAGGTTGGAACCGTCCATCATTTTAAGCTCTAGGGGAAAGAAAAAAGCCATCAGGGGCAACGCAAGCAACGCAAGCAGCGCCCAGACACCCGCCTCCTTGGTCAGCAGGTAGCCCCCAAAGTAAATTACCAGCACCACCCCGAGAATGGCCGGAGAAAAGGCCACCAATGTGCCGGCGGCAACACCAAGGCCCCGCCCACCCTGTAGCTTCAGGAATGGGGACCAGTTGTTTCCAGTCAGGACCAGAAGCGGCGGGCCAATCAGCAAGGCAGAATTCCAGTCAACTCCCACAACATAGACCGAAAACCAGATTGATCCGGCACCCTTGACCAGCGCATCTGATAGCATCTGGGGAACAAACCACTTCTTGCCCACATGCTGGATGACGTTTCCGCCACCAACGTTTCCGCTTCCATACCGGCGGATGTCGATTCCCTTGGCCAGTCTGCCAATTATGTAAGCTGTAGGAACGGACCCCAGCAGGAAAGCGGCTACGTAGAGAGCTGCTATTTCCATGGACTACTCAGGCGTAACCCTGCGCGCTTAATCATGTCCTGGTTCAAGCGATCCCGGATTCTCTCGCAGTCCGGGCAGCCGCCTCAAGGCGATCAACAGACTCCAGCGGTGGGCCATTCTCACCGGGGAGGCATTCATCGGCGTTTCCCAATCCGTGATAATCACTGCCCCCGCATGGGATGAGATCGTATTCGCGGGCCAGTCGCGCGAGTTGCCGGATCGTGTCATCGCGGTACTTGGCGTAGTGCACTTCCATTCCGGATAGCCCAATGCCGGCGAGGTTTGCAATACCAGCTTCCATATCGTTCATATAGGCAGGATGAGCTAGGACCGCCGCACCCCCGGCACGCCGGATCATGTCGACAGCCTCGGCCGGGGAAAGTTTCACTCGTTCCACGTAGGCAAGTCCATTCCTGCCCAGGTACTCAGGAAAGGCATCCTTTGGTTCCTTGCAATAGCCTGCCTCAACCAGGGCCAGGGCGATGTGCGGCCGGCCGACGGCGCCATCCCCGGCAAAGTGTTGTACGCGTTCCCACTCTACCTGGATTCCGAGCTCGCCAAGTTTTTCCACCATGGCCTTCGCGCGGCCCACCCGCCCCTCACGGAATCTTGTCAATTCGGACTGAAGCTCCTGGTTATCGGGGTCGATAAAATACCCCAGCACGTGAACCTCATCGCCCGGCACATCGGCGCTGAGTTCAATGCCGGGGATTATTCGCATGCCCGGAAATTCCCTCGCTGCCTCGTACGCCTCCGTAAGCCCGTCCGTGGTGTCGTGATCCGATACGGCTATCGTTTTAAGTCCCTGCTGTGCAGACAGCTGCACCAGGTCGGTAGGGGTGAGTCGCCCATCCGAGGCGATCGTGTGCAGGTGCAGATCCACTTCGGCACTCATATCAGTCGGCCATCCTGTCGACACGCTCAAGGCCTATGGAGCGTCCGGTCTGATCGTCAACTTCCACCAGTACCGAGTTGAAGGTGCAAGGTCCCTTCGCCACTTCCAGCCGTTGTGGCATCGAGGTCAGGAACCGGTCCAGCACCGCCCGGGTATCGCTGCCGATTACCGAGTCCACGGGACCGGTCATACCCACGTCCGTCAGGTAGGCGGTGCCGTGCGGCAGGATGCGGGCGTCCACCGTGCCGACGTGGGTGTGGGTGCCGAACACCCCACTGACGCGACCGTCCAGATACCAGCCCAACGCCTGTTTCTCCGAAGTCGCCTCAGCGTGAAAATCCACAATGATAACGGGCGTGTCTTCCTCGTCCCGTATCTCTTCAAGCAACCGGTCGGCGGTGCGGAAGGGACAGTCCAAGTTGGCCATGAAGACCCGGCCCATCAGATTCACCACCGCAGCACCTTTGCGACGAATGACCCCGACTCCCGGGGCGCAGGGATAGTTGGCCGGCCGCACCACCGGCAATCCCTCTCCCTGCACATCGTCCATGTACGGAATAAATTCCCTCTTGTCCCAAATGTGGTTGCCGGATGTCAGTACGTCGACTCCGGAATCCAACAATTCGGAAGCGGTGTCGACCGTGAGGCCGTAGCCGGCGGCCGCATTTTCTCCGTTGGCAATGACCAGATCTATGTCCTTTTCTTGCCGCAGAGAAGGCAGGATCCGGCGAACGGCCTCCCGCCCGGGTCTGCCTATTACGTCGCCTATCATCAATATGCGCAAAGAACGTTATTCCTCTCTAGCTTAGTCTTCCACAGGGTGCGGCGAAAAAAGGACTCAGCAGCCGGGTTATTCCCGCTCCTGAGTCCTCGTCTATTACTTGTTCCGGCCTCGTGCTGCCGGGCGGAGCGGCTGACGAGGATTGGGTCAATTGACCTCCACCGGTTCTTTAAGCTTCGAATCTTCTCTTGGCGAGTCTAGCGGGCATACTCCACGCTCCGGGTTTCGCGGATAACAGTTACCTTGATCTGGCCTGGAAATACCAGGTCTTCCTCCACTTTCCTCGCGATGTTGCGGGCGAGCGACGCGGCCTTTACGTCATCCATGTCCTCGGGCTTGACCATTACCCGCACTTCCCGGCCGGCCTGGATCGCGAACGTCCGCTCTACTCCCTCGAAGCCCGCTGCCACCGCCTCCAGTTCGCGGAGGCGCTTGACGTACTGCTCCAGAGACTCCTTGCGCGCGCCCGGACGAGCGGCGCTGATGGCGTCCGCGGCAGCCACCAAGAATGATTCCACGGTCTCGTGTTCATCCCAGTGGTGTTCCAGGATTCCTCGATAGGAGCTGTGGTTGATGCCGTGCCGTTTGGCAATTTCGGCGCCGATTTCAGCATGTGGGCCGGATACCTCGTGGGTTAGCGCCTTGCCGATATCGTGGAGCAGGCCGCCAACCTTGGCCACCTGCACATTGGCTCCTGACTCGGCGGCCAGCATCCCGGCCAGCAGGCCCACCTCGATCGAGTGCTGGAGCACGTTTTCTCCGTAACTATACCGGTACTTCAGCTGTCCCAGTAACCGGACCAGCTCCCGGTCCAATCCGCTGACTCCAACATCGAAGGTGGCCTGTTCGCCAGCCTTCATTATCGTCTGGTCAATCTCGCCCTGGGCGCGGTTAACCATGTCCTCAATGCGGGCGGGTTGGATGCGCCCGTCTGAGACCAGTTTCTCCAGGGCCAGGCGTGCGACTTCTCTCCGCACCGGGTCGAAGCAGGAAACCGTCACTGCCTCCGGTGTGTCGTCGATGATGACGTCCACGCCGGTTAACGATTCCAGCGTCCTGATGTTGCGTCCCTCGCGACCGATGAGACGGCCCTTCATCTCATCATTGGGCAGGGATACCACTGAAGTCGTGCTTTCCGAAACCACGTCCGAAGCCAGTCTGTTTATGGCAACGGCTATGATCTTGCGGGCGTTCTCGTCTGCCCGCTCCTTGTTGTCCCGCTCAAGGTCGTAGTACCGTCGCGCCAGATCGTGCTGAGCGTCCTCTTCGCCGCGCCTCACCACGGTCTCCCTTGCTTCCTCAACAGTGAGTCCGGCAATCCGTTCCAGCATTTTGGCCTGCTCTGCCCTTAACTCCTCGACCTCTTTGCGAATCTCGTCGATTTGCGTTTCTCTGTCGGCAAGTTCAGCTTGCCGGTTGTCCTGCGCCTCTATCTTGCGTTCCAGTTGCTCTTCCCGCTGCATGTGCCTGTCTTCCAAGCGGGTGAGCTCCCGGCGTTGCTCCTTGATTTCCGACTCAGTCTCATTGCGCAGCTTCAGAACCTCCTCCTGAGCTGCCAGCACGATTTTTCGGCTTTCTTCCTGAGCCTGAGCGGTAAGGTCTCCGGCCGTCTCGTTGGCCATCGCCAGCCGCGATGACTGAACCCTCTGCCGAAGTCCCAGCCAAGTTGCTATACCTAGCCCAAGGGCCGCAAGGACGGCGAGAACAGCGATGATAACTGTGGTCATATCACCTTTCCCTTTCCGCCTGTTACGCCCAAATCGGAGCAACCCCCGTAAGGGATGTTAGACTTTGCTCCTAGCTTGAATCCTAGCGAGCGACCCCTGAAGTGTCAAGAACGGGCCACTCTGCTTCGCGCCCGAAGAGAGTCCTGTTAAACGCGCATAGCACCCCGCTTGAGGGCCAGCGCGGCCTCCTCTACAATAGATACAGGTGTGCCCGCCAATCCAGCCACCAACTCAGAGTGATTGATAATGGCCGACCAGGACTTTTACACCGTGCTCGGCGTTGCCCGTAACGCCAGCAACGAGGAAATCAGAGGAGCCTTCCGCAGGAAGGCTATGGAATTCCATCCAGACCGGAATAAGAACCCCGACGCCGAGGAACGATTCAAGGAAATCAACGAGGCTTACCAGGTTCTCTCCGATACAAAGAAGCGGGGTCAGTACGACCGCTTCGGCAAGGCCGGAGTAAACGGCGGCGCTCAGGGCGCTGGCAGTCCCTTTGATGGATTCGAGGGATTCGGCGGGTTCGGCGATATTTTTGATTCCTTCTTCGGCGGCGCCTCCGCGAACATGGGACGCCAACCCCGGAGAGGCGGTGACCTTCAGCAGCAGGTAACCCTCAGTTTCGAAGAGTCGGTGTTCGGAGCCCATCGGGAAGTCGATATAAGCCGCCTGGAGCCTTGTAATCATTGCTCCGGGGCCGGAAACGAGCCTGGCACCTCGGTCGACGCCTGTGCGGACTGCCGTGGCAGTGGCCAGGTACGCCGTTCCCAGCGCAGCGTTTTCGGCCAATTCACCCAGGTGGCGCCCTGCCACGCCTGCAGGGGACGCGGAAGTATCGTCAACTCTCCCTGCAGCATCTGCCGCGGGGGAGGACGCGAGCGGCGGAAGCGGCGGATTGAGGTCAAGATTCCCGGCGGAGTTGACAGCGGAATGCAGGTCAGGCTCAACGGGGAAGGCGATGTCGGAAGCGATGGCGGAGGTTCGGGCAATCTCTACGTTTCCGTCAACGTGCAGGAGCACAACTTGTTCCAGCGCGACGGTACGGACATCGTCTTCAACCTGCCTCTAAACATCGCCGAGGCAGCCCTCGGGGTCGAGAAGACCATCCCCACCGTCGACGGATTCGATGAGGAGCTGAAACTGCCGCAGGGGACTCAGCCAGGGGCCGAGTTCCGCATTCGGAACAAGGGCGTACCTCACCTGCACTCGAACCGCCGCGGCGATATGCGTGTGCACGTAGACGTCCGGATACCAAGCTCTCTCAGCGGACATCAGCGGGAATTGATGGAAGAACTGGCACGTTCATTCAACGGCGACGAGCCAACGAGGCCACGCAACGGAAAGGGTCGAAAGCGTTCCCGCAAAAAAGAAACGGAAGAACCCGTCCAGAACGACCAGAACAGCGACGACTCTGCGGATAAAGGCCTCTTCGACCGAATTAAGGAAGCCTTTTAGTCCAATCCGAACATGTCCATCTGAAATTCCCTTGACCGCCAAGAGAGCGGACCTGAAGCGTCCGCATCCCGGAGTGTCTATGCCCTGGCAGGAACTCAGCATCTCGGTTCCACACGAATTCGTCGAGCCCATCTCATATCTGTTCAGCAGGTATGGCAAGGGGCTAAGTACCGAGCCCCAGGGTGGCGGCAAGGTTATGCTCAGGACCTATCTTCAGACAGGTTCGAATGAACGCTTGGCCCGCATTGATGTCGGTGTCCGCCTCGTGCGTTCTGTGGGCGAGATGGATGAGTTGGCCATTCGAGACCTGGACGACAACGAGGACTGGCAGAACAGCTGGAAGGAACATTACGGCGCGTTGACGGTGGGACATCGACTCATTATCAAACCTTCATGGTTGGATCTGGAGCCAGGCGAGGCTGAGGGGCGCATTGTCATTGAACTTGACCCTGGAATCGCCTTCGGCACCGGCTATCATCCCACCACCTACACCTGCATGGAGGCCCTGGAAGAACAGGTTCGCCCCGGAATGAAAATTCTGGACCTGGGCTCAGGCTCCGGAATTCTGACCATCACGGCGCTGATGCTGGGGGCGCAGTCGGTGGTTGCACTGGACATAGACGGTCAGGCCGTGACGGCATCAAGGCAGAACTTTCGCCGGTTGCGTCTCCAGGACCGGGTCACCCTCGCCAAGGGTTCCGTCCCGCATCCCGCGGCTGCTGAAAATACGATCGATTTGGCCGTCGCCAACATCTCCGCGCGCGGTGTGGCTGACCGGTCGCCGTTCATCCTCCAATCCCTTCGCCCCGGAGGAATGCTTGTCGCATCCGGACTGCTGGCTACCCAGCGACCGGAGGTCGACGACGCCGTACTCGAGTTGGGATTCACTCCGGAGCTGGAGTGGCCCCGGGAGGAGTGGGTGACGTTGGGATACCGCGCCCCGGCTGGCTGAATTGGGGACGCTAAAACCACGACACTGAAACTGCTCCAGTTGAAATTGTATAAGCCGCGTCGTAACATTTTTAGTGCTTTGCAGGACAATTCCTTCCCTGCCCTTATGAAAACTCACGGGGATTGGGCCTGCTGGCGGTCGGGGGGCCGCGCTTCGTGGAAAAAGTAGATCTTCAACGCTACGAGATCACTCGTCGTCTCGGGTCCGGGGCAGATTACGACGTGCGTGCCGCAATCGACCGCGAAACCGGGACTGAAGTTGCGTTGAAGCGTCCTGTCCCTCAGGCTGTTAGCCGCAAACAGCACGGTGCGATCGAAGCCCGCACTGAACGCCTCTTGGCCGCCTACGACCGGGCAGGCGACGCGGGTGGCCTGCTGGCCCCCGTTCTTGGGTACGCCGACACCGCTGTCCACGACGATTTCTTCGGCGAAGACCTCGGCGAGCCTTATACCGTGTTTGTACAGGAGCTCGCCCCGGGAATCCCGCTCTTGGGAGACATGATGTCCCGGTTCACGGGAGTCCCTATAGGCGCTGGACAAAACCTCTTCGCCATGTTCCCCTTGATACAGGCGAACGGCGCCCCTCCATTTCCTGTACACAATCAATTGCTCGACCTTGAGCAGTCCTACCTGGAAGCAGGGTTCATTCTGATGGACCTAAGGCCGCAGAACGTCTTTTACCAGCCGGGTGCGGCACGAATCCAGGTAATCGACTCCGGTGCGCTGGCGGGAATCAACGACCCGGCGCCCAGGGGCAGGCCGCCGCTGGACGTCAACGACGCCTGTCTTGAGCTGCTCAAGTTCTACAGCACGCCCGATGAGCCGCCGCAGGACGCAGCGGGCTACCGGGACGCCCGGGGTGTGAGGCCAATCGTAAACATCCAGCAGGAGCTGATGGAGATTCGCCGGAGTCTGCTGGGCTCCGGAGATGAGGTCTCAGCGTCGGCGGAAGTTATCCTAAGCAAAATAGAGTCCCGGTCCTACTCGGACTACAAGCCATTCAGAACCGACTTAGCAGCTTTCCTTGGGGCCATCTCTGGACGAAACCGCGGCTTGGACGAGTTCGAATCAGCCAGGGCCGCTTGGCGGGAAGCCCTGGACTGGCTGCGGGGAGACTACTGGACCCGCTTCAAATTCGACGCGGACACGGAACTGGCGGTGTATGCCGACTGACCAGACACCCCTTGAACACGATCGGGCAGTCACGCTGCCATACAGCGGCAAATTACTAAGGAGTTAAGCTGAGGTCATTGCCATGGTTGCCAGCACAATTTCAACGCTGCAAGACAATTCCGCTCACGGCGAAGACAATCTGCTGACCCGCGACCTGGGCAACGGAGAATTCTTGGACGTGGTGATGGACGGAGTCACGGGCCACGGCGGCGCGGAAGCCAGCAAGGAGCTCGGAGAAGCTCTGGCCGATAGCAAGGCCGATTCCATCGACGACATCACAGCCACCATCAACGAAGTCAATGATGAGTTTTTCGGCGTCGGTGGGGGACGTTTTCTGTTGACCACAGTCTCGGCTGTCCTTTGTCGCGACGGTCGCCTCTACGTGACCGCCGCCGGCGACAGCCCCATCATCCTCGTGACCCCCGACTCACACGAACGGCTCTGTGGGCGCCTCGGAGGGTTCCTGCACGTGGGTGTGGCCCGTGCTGTCGGCGCGGCTGCCGAGTTGGGACAGATGGTGCAGAAGGACGTTGACATTGAACCCGGCGTCAAACTCGTCATGGCCACCGATGGCGTAACCGACAACATGGACGTCGACGAACTCGCGGAAATCGTGCGCAGTTCGGCCACGCCCGAGGAAGCCGCCGGGCGCATCGAGGAAATCATCGCCGGCCGGCTTGTCGAGGGCCGGGTGCCGGAAAAGCTGGGTGTGCGATTCCGATACGACGACCGCACCGCCATCATCCGTTTCTTCGAATAGCATCGTGCCCTGCTCAGCAGGCCAAGCAATGGCCGGGCATCGGAAGATCGTTTCGAGATCCAGACAGCGGCACCATACAGCAACTTGAGTGCATGGGCCGCTGCTTGATACAATCTTGCAGCTTACGTCGGCGCGGTTATTCACACGACGGGCGCCGACGAACCTGCGGGACGCCAACCGGCCGACCGCAAGGCTGGACGGGTAAGCACTCTTGTCCGTCGCAACCGCCGTCGCAAAGGAGCCACTAAGTGGGCAAAATCAACGTAGCCATCATCGGCGTGGGGAACTGCGCCTCCTCACTGGTACAGGGCCTTCACAAGTACGTCGAGATTCCGGCGAACGCCGAGGTCTCTGGCCTTATGCACAACACAATCGGTGAATATCGAATCGAGGACATTGAAGTAGTAGCCGCTTTCGATATCGACGAAAACAAGGTCGGCAAGGACCTGTCCGAGGCGATATTCACCGAGCCCAACAACACCCTCAAGTTCGCTGATGTCCCTGCCACCGGCGTGAAGGTTGACCGTGGCATGACGCACGACGGCATCGGCCGTTACGTGTCTCACCTCGTCAAGAAATCTCCCCACTCTACGTCCGACATCACCGGCATCCTGCGCGACCGCGAAGTTGACGTTGTTATCAACTACCTTCCCGTGGGCAGCGAGCAGGCCACGAAGTGGTACGTCGAGCATATCCTCAACGCCCGCTGCGCCATGGTCAACTGCATCCCGGTATTCCTGGCCCGCGAAGACTACTGGCGCAACCGGTTCGAAGAACGGGGCGTCCCCATAATCGGCGACGACATCAAGTCACAGCTAGGGGCCACCATCACCCACCGGGTGCTCACCCGCTTGTTCGAAGACCGCGGCGTCACTCTGGACAACACCTACCAGCTGAATTTCGGAGGCAACACCGACTTCCTCAACATGCTGGAGAGGGAGCGCCTCACCTCCAAGAAGATCTCAAAGACCACCTCCGTTACCTCCCAGCTGGACAATGAAATCGACCCAGACAGCATCCACGTCGGCCCCAGCGACCACGTGCCTTGGCTGAAGGACCGCAAGTGGTGCTACATCCGGATGGAGGGTCGTATTTTCGGGGGCGCCCCCATCAGCCTAGAGGCCAAGCTCGAGGTCTGGGACAGCCCCAATTCCGCCGGTGTCGTAGTCGACGCCATTCGCTGCGCCAAGCTGGCAATGGACCGCGGCGAAGGTGGAGCGGTCGTCGGTCCCAGCGCCTACTTCATGAAATCTCCGCCAATCCAGTACACTGACGACACCGCGCGAGATATGACCGACGCCTTTATAACCGGCGATGGTGTGAAGCCCACGGTGGCTGTGAGGGTGGAAGAGGCTGGAGAAGATAATTAGAACAGGGAGCCCAGGACACCTCGCAGGGAGGCGCCATTGAAGATTGCCATGGTGTCGCCGTACGATTTCACCTGGCCAGGTGGCGTAACCATGCACGTCTCCCAGCTCGCTAGGGAACTGGGACGGTCCGGCCACGAAGTACAAGTGCTTGCCCCCCATTCGCCGTCCCGCGAGTGCCAGGATGGTGACCTTCTTGTGCCCCTTGGCCGCTCTGTGCCCCTTCCCAGCGGAGGCTCGATCGCCCGCGTGTCGCTGTCGTGGTGGCTGGCCCGCAAGGTGAGGGCTCTGCTGGAAAGGGAAAAGTACGACATCATTCACCTTCACGAGCCCATGGCTCCCATCCTGCCCTTGACCGTCCTCGAATACTCAAACACGGTTAACGTCGGCACCTTTCACGCGTACCACAACCGCCAGCATCTCTACAGAATGAGCCATCCCGTCATCAAGCGCTGGCACCAGCGGCTGCACGGAAACATAGCGGTCTCACCGGCAGCCCGCAATTATGTAAACTCTACCTTCCCGGGTAACTACGAAATCATCCCAAATGGGATAGACGTCGACCATTTTTCGCAACAGGCGGAACCCTGGCCACAGTATCAGGACGGGAAGACCAACATCATCTTTGTTGGAAGACTGGAAAAACGGAAGGGCCTCCGCTACCTGTTGGAGGCCTTTGGACGGCTCAGGTGGGACATCCCGGACTTGCGCCTGCTGGTGGTCGGTCCGGGCAATCCCGACAAGGATTCCTACCACGTGCTGAGCTCCCAGAACCTGCACGAGGTGGAGTTCGTGGGCCGGGTGCCCTACGAAGACCTCCCCCGCTATTACGCCTCGGCCGACATCTTCTGCTCACCCGCCACTGGCGCAGAAAGCTTCGGTATTGTGCTGCTGGAAGCCATGGCCGCAGGGAAGCCCGTCGTGGCCTCCGACATTGAAGGCTACCGGGGCGTGCTCACTCACGGGGACGAGGGCCTGCTTTTTGGCAACAAGAATGTGGATTCGCTGGCAGACGCTCTGGAGACCCTGATACGAAATCCGGAGCTTCGCAACCGGATGGGCCAGCGGGGCCGCGCCACGGCGGAAAAGCACAGGTGGCAGGTGGTCGCCGGAAAGGTCGAGCAATACTACAAGTCCTGCCTGGAGGTAGTCCATGGCGCTGCTGGGCAGAGAACAGCTTAGGGGAGCAGTCCGCAGCTACTTCGAGGAACCCGGCGCGAGGCTGTTCAAATCAGTTGGCTTTACCCCCAATGCCATAACTCTTCTGGGCTTCGCTGTCTGCGTGGTTTCCGGAGTCCTCGTCGCATCCGGCTGGCTGGTGTGGGGCGGAGTGATCTTTCTCGCCGGTGGGATCCTGGACCTGTTCGACGGTGCCCTCGCCCGCATGACTGGCCAGGACTCCCCCTTCGGCGCCCTCTTGGACTCGGTGTTCGACCGCCTTGGAGAGGCGGCCCTTTTCGTTGGTCTGGGAGTCTACGCCCTTCGCGCCGATGAGTCGGAGGAATACCGCGCATATTTCCTTGTAGCCCTGCTTCTCGCGCTAATATTCTCCCAGGGAGTGAGCTACCTGCGGGCCCGTGGCGAAGGTCTGGGCGTTTTCACCCGTGCAGGCCTGATGACACGCACGGAACGGGTCGCCTTGCTGGGCATAGGATTGCTCCTGGGCTGGATTCCGTGGGTGCTGATGGGCATCCTGGTCGCCATAGCCGCAGTATCGTGCTTTACCCTCTTCCAGCGAATGTTCACCATCCGCAGCATGCTGAACAAGGGCAGCTAGACCTCCACTGCGCTCCACGCGGTTGATGACTAGCAACAGGGCTCCTGAACCCCTGCCTCGATTGCGTTCCGAGCCAGCTGGGTCGTCCCCTGTAGGCGCGGGGTTTGAACCTCCCATTCCGCACGCCAACGTGATGTTCCACTACCAGACCCCTTGAAACGGAACGTAACCCAGCTGACATCCGCCCCTTGTCTATCCCCGCCATCCCTCGTACAATTGATTCAGCGCAAATAGAACATATGTTGCTCTCACTTTTGTGGGTAACCAGGGCGTCCTTGGGACGAGAACCTGCCTCGAATCTAGCCCGCTCCGCGCTCTCCGCGGTAGAAGAGATCGAAACCCCCGGTACGAAATACCGGGACCCTACACAGAAAATGAGCGGAAATGATCGGAATAGCACAAATTCCTGGCCCAGGAGTGGCAGACTCCCTGTAGCGGCGCGCAGCCATTCCCTCTGACCCCGGTGAATCCCAGACTCCAGCGCGTGCTACCCCGACTGTCGTCGACGTCAAAACGCCGAAAGTGCAGGCAATGACAGGAAATGGCAGGAAATGGCAGGAAAATCCATACCCCTGACCATACATTTGCCAGAATCGGCGTCCTCTCCTAACGTCATCTCCGCGGAACGGATTCTTGCAGAATCAAAGAGACGGGAACGAGTTCGAATGCCCACCTTGGACGAAGCTGGTGAGGGCCAAATGGTAGGAAATGATCGGATTCTGACATTTTCCCCAACTGAACTGGCAAATCCCTGGGCTTGTTCCAAACAGCACCCACGCCCGGCCCTCCTCTCAGGGTAGATAACCCTTCGTGGCCCGTGTAAACTGGCCTAATCCACTCCCGTAGAGGAAACCGTCGCATGGCAACGGCCCAGCAGGACCTGATCCCGGCCCAGGAAAAGCCCCGTCTCAAGCGGGAATTTCGAAAACACCTCAAGGCCGACTTGAACCTGAGGCTCTACACGGTGCGTCCGTCTCCCATCGCCATTCCGGGTAGGGATTGCCGCTACTGCCCTCAGACTCAGCAGGTGATGGAGGAGTTGACCTCTCTCTCGCCCAAGCTGAGCCTGGAAAGTGTGGATTTCTTCCTTGAGCAGGACAAAGCCAGGGAAGAGGGTATATCCCGCATCCCCGCCATCCTTGTGGGCCCAGAAACCGGGAAGTCCCTGCGATATTACGGCTTGCCGCTTGGCTATGTGTTGCCAGTGCTGATCGAAGGCATCAAGGCACTGTCTCGCGGGAACACGAAGTTATCCGTCAACACGCGAAAACAGCTGCGGAGAATTAGTCGGCCCGTCCACCTGCAGGTCTTCGTTATCCCCAACAGCGAGACCTCGGCGGGCATGGCGCTGCTGGCCCTCTCGATGTCCGTCGAAAACGCCAACATCCGCACTGACGTGATCGAAGCTGAGGAATTTCCGGACCTTGCCAGGCGCTACGGGCTGAGGCAGGTGCCTTTGACCATTATCAACGAGATCACCTCGGTGGCTGGGATGGTCAGCGAAAGCGAACTGCTGGAGAAAGTGCTCCTCGTCGGAGTCGACTCTGGCAATCCATAGAGAGCAACGGCCTTCCAGGGCTGGGGGATCAACGGCGAAATCCACTGAAGAGGCCGTAAGCCAACCATACCAAACTAGGAGAGTGGACTGTGCCCAATGAACTGAGGGGCGATATAAACGGGCAGGGCCTGAGGGTCGGCATAGCCTGCGCCCGTTTCAATGAAGTAATAACCAAACTGCTGTTGGACGGTGCGTTGGAGACGCTTGCCAGGTGCGGCGTGCGCGACTCCGACATCACGGTGGCCTGGGTGCCAGGTTCCTTCGAATTGCCCGTGGTCGCGCACGCCTTCGCCAAGAGCGGACGCTGCGACGCGGTCATCTGCCTGGGCGCGGTGATTCGCGGCGAGACCTCCCACTACGATATGGTTGCGGGACAGGCCCAGGGAGGCGCCGGAGCGGTCAGTATGGACACCGGTGTCCCTACCATATTCGGCGTATTGACCACCGAGAACCTTGAACAGGCCCTCAACCGCGCCGGCGGCAAGTCTGGCAACATCGGCACCAACGCCGCCTTGGCCGCCGTGGAAACGGCGTCGGTCCTCGCCGCCATCAACACCGCCTAGCCGGTAACCTCTCGCACCACCGGAATTTCATCACTTTGGCTACCATTGACAGCCAACTCTTCCTGGGGACCTCCCAATTCATTTGCTGGCTGGGGAAATCATGACCCAATTCGGCGTTACTATTCCCAACAACTGGGGCGTCTCGGATCCCAACGAGGTGCTGAGCCTTGGGCCCGAGGCCGAGCAGATGGGGTTCGACTCCATCTGGGTGATGGACCACCTGTTCAACGCTGGCTACATCAGGGAAAGGCTTGAGGACCGGCCCTACTACCACCCCATGGCCATGCTTTCCTACATGTCCGCCACCACCAGCCGTGTGGCACTGGGCACCTCGGTGCTCGTGCTCCCCTACCACAATCCTGTGGAACTGGCCAAGTACGCCGCCACGCTGGACCAGATGTCCGGTGGGCGGGTTACCCTCGGCGTGGGCGCCGGTGCGATGACCGAGGAGTTTGAAGCCCTGGGCATTCCCATGCGGGATCGGGGATCGCTGACCAACGAGTCCATAGCCATAATGAAGGAGCTGTGGACCAACCACAGCCCTGAATACCACAGCCGCCGCTGGGAGTTTGCCGACCTGCGTTTCTCTCCTAAGCCCGTGCAGCAGCCCCACATCCCGCTCTGGATCGGCGGTTCCTCTTCCAGCGCGTTGCGCCGGACCGCCCGCGTCGGCGACGGGTGGCACCCCACCGGGCTGTCCCCTGAGGACTACGCCATCTCGCGGCAGGAGGTTGCATCGCTCGCGGAGGCCGCCGGACGGGATCCTGCGAGCATCACCATGTCGGCCCGAGTTGAGGTGGAAGTCCACGGTGGCCCTTCCAGCAATAGGGCCGCTTCTCGATCACGGCTTCCGGGCGATGATTCGGCAGCCATGCGGGCGGGAATCGAAGCGTACCGCGAAGCAGGCGTGGAGCACACGGTGCTGGCCCTCAACTCCGGCGACATACCGGCCCTCCGGCGGTTGATGTCGATCATCGCGGATGAGGTGCTGCCCGCCTTCCGTTAGCTGTTCTCCTTGGGCTGGTCCTCCCTGGCTCGCTGCCTGAGGAATTCCTCCAGCGCCAGGCGATCTTCCTCCAGCCTTTCCAGCAGTTCCGGGTTGAGGATCGCCGCGCCGTAATGCGCGGATTGAAACTCGTCGACAATGTGGGCAACCGGATTGGCCGGCAGCACCCCTGCCAGGCCTCTCTGGTGTTCCCTGGGAGTCTCCCAGTCGTCTTTCGGACGGCCCGCGCGCCCTGCCTGCTCCAGGAGTGCATGGTAGTAGTCCCGAGGAGAGTTGTAGATGCGGGCACGCCTGCGGGAGCCCAGCCATCCGGGAAACAGCCCTCCGATGGTCTCCGAAACATCATTGCCGACGCGTTTCAGGCTGAACAGCGACTCCCGCGTTTCTACAACCTCGCTCTGGCTGCCTCCGCGGCGGCGGTTTCTGAACATCCAGTAGACCGCACCCACCGCTGCGGCGGTGCCCAGCACTGCGGCAGCCCACTGCAGTATCGCAAGGAGCACATTGTTCCCGGATTCTCCCTCTGCTTCCCGGAGGCTCTGATGGAACTGGTCCATGCGTCGCTGGGCCTCAATGAGTCCATCAATATCTCCGCCCCCAAACATCCCGGAAATCCAGTTGCCGACACTGACGAGGGCGCCCGCCAGGAGGCCGATGAGCAGCAAGACTGGCTCAAGGATCTCAAAGGCCACCCTGCCTACAAAGCTGACCACGACCCTGCTGACATCGTCGAGACCGCCCAGTCCCAGGCCGCTTATGAGCAGCCCAAGCGCCAGAATCCCGCCCACGCATGCCACGATCGGCCAGACCCACTGCGAGGGCATTTCCCGTTGTTCGCCACCGTCGGCCGAGAACCGCGCCAGGGCCATCCCGGGCAACCCGACAGCGAAGAACCCAAGCACGAGGAAGCCGCTGACGATTCTGCCATCGCTGACAGCGTCGATCAGCGCCACCACCAACAGAGTGACCATGCCTACCTGAAATGCCGAACGCACCGTATCGAGAGTCGCCTCCTCCCGCGACGCCTCCACACCGCGCCACCAGATGATCAGCAGGAAGATAACGGATCCGACAAACAGCCCTATGCCAGCGGCCTCGACTGGAACCAGCAGACCGAAGGGCCAGAACGCCTCGCCTGCGTTCCAGGCCACCAGCACCAGCAGCGAGGGAACTCCCAGCGCCAGCCCGGACAGCCCCCTCACAACCGGCGTAATCCGCAGATTCAGTATCCACAGAGACAGGAAATAGCCCCAGAACAGCGAGACCATCACCAGCCAGAAGGGCATGGCAAGATCCCCCAGCTTAGTCAACTGGGTAACCGTCGCCACAATCAGGTAAAGGGTGCAGCTCTCCAAGAAGAGCGTTACCCCAGTTATTGCCCTACGGCGCCACGCCGGCCTCATCCATTTCCTCGCTGGCGAAAATCACTTCGCCCTCCCAACCGGTTTCGTCTTCAGGCAGCAAGTCCAGAAGATGCCCCATCCCAATCACAGGGAACTCGCCGATCTTCTCCGGCGGCTCCCCAAACCCAGCATAAAGTACATACACCCGGTAGCCGCGGTCAGCAATAACGGCCAACTGCCCCGGCAACGACTCGCTGAAAACCGGCGTTACAAACCACACGGTCGTTCCGGCGGGGAAAGAGTCCCGTTCGGCCCGGAAGACTTCGGGCAAGGTGGAAATGACATAGGGAGCAGCCATCGCCAAGGCCTCCAGAGTCATCGATAGCTGGAAGGACGATGCCCCCACAGGGACGCTCAGCCATTTGCCCGAATAGGATGCCACGGCGTTCGAAATCAGGCCGTAGCTGTAGCCGAGCCGGTCAGCGAGAACAATCGCCGATGCTGTCGCCGTGATGGCACGCTCGAACTGCCTCCGGTTTGTGCCCAGCCAGACCTGGTCGCTGGTTGAACCGTTCATGGCAACCACCACATTCATCGATACCGCAGGTTCGAATATGCGGGTCTGCAACTGCCGGGCTCGTGCCGAGGACTTCCAGTCAATGTGCTTCAGCGGGTCTTCGGGGCGATACTCCCGCACTCCCATGGCCCGGCTCGTGTCCTGGTATAACGGCATCCTTCCCCGGGACGCGCCGAAGGGATGCTGCGGAGGCGTGAAAAGCTGCTCCAAGTCTATAACCCGAGGGTAGACCAGCACGTCATCAACGCCAGGCAACCGTATCTCGGTGGACACGAAGCCGAAGATGTCGCTGCTTCGCATGCGAACCGGACCAATGCGATGATAGCCGCGGCGAACGCACTTCATCTTGAATTTCCAGGACGCCTTCTGGTAGGGCAGAAGTGATGTGGTTATGCTGTGGTGGCGGTTTGTCTCCCGGTTTTTCCCACGCACGACCGCTCCGGCCAGTTCCAGCCCCTCGGGGAAGGGATCCTGGGTTTCGACCCATATCAGCGGGAGAGGCTTGTCGTTGGCCAGCGAAACCGTATATTCAACGGTGTCTCCGATAAAAGCGCGAAGGCGTTCCACTTCGCGCTCGTAGCTAACCTTTCGGAAACAATATCTCTCCCATACTCTCGCCCCCAGCCATACGATCGCCACCAGCGACCCAACGACCAGAAGCAAGCCGTTGCTGGACAGCAACCCCACAAACACCAGCAGTCCACTGACTACGGGCCACAGTTCATGTCGCATGGTTCAAGTCTCGGTCTAGACCGGGACCTCCACTCTGGACAGCAGTTCCAGCACCACATCCTCTGCGGTACGGCCTCTCAGCCTGGCCTGGGATTTCACGATGACTCGATGTGCCAGAGCGTACGGCGCGAGGACTTTCACATCATCAGGAGTGACGAATTCCCTGCCACGAATGGCGGCAAATGCCTGGGAGCAACGGTACAGCCCCAGGGAGGCCCTCGGACTGGCCCCCAATTCTACTTCCTCGTGAGTCCGGGTCGCCTGCGCCAGCCGAACGATGTAGTTGCTTATTACAGGGTCTACGTAGACTTGACGTACTTTTTTCTGGGTTTCGACCACATCATTCCCGTCTATCACCGGTACCATCGAGTCGATGGGGCTGCCGGTGCTGAAACGGACCAGCATCTGCTCCTCTTCATCTTCGTCGGGATAGCCCATTTGGACCCTCAGCAGAAACCGGTCGAGTTGGGCCTCCGGCAACGGGAATGTCCCCTCCAGCTCAATGGGGTTCTGCGTCGCGATCAGGAGGAATGGCGAGGGCAGTGGAAAGGTCCGGTCATCAATCGTCAATTGGCCCTCAGCCATTGCCTCCAAGAGGGCCGACTGCGTACGCGGCGTGGCCCGGTTGATCTCATCGGCCAGCACTACCTGCGCTAGGATGGGCCCGGGTCGGAATTCAAACTCTCCCAACTTCTGATTGTAGAAGTGCACTCCGGTGATATCGGAAGGCATCAGGTCCGGGGTGCACTGGATACGCCGGAAACTGCAACGGAGCGATTCCGCCAAACTTCGCGCCAAGGTGGTCTTCCCAATTCCGGGAACATCCTCCACAAGCACGTGGCCCCCACTGAGCACAGCGGCCAGTACAAGCTCAATCACGTTGCCCTTGCCTACCAGCACACGTTCCATGCTGGCCTTGACGGCGGAAGCTATGTTTGCGACATCCGCAGCGACCAAGGAGGAGGTCGGCCCATCGGAATCAGAAGGAGATTCAGCGGCCTTGCCTTTTATCATCAGTACACGCTGAGGTGCGGCTCTGGAAGAACCTGGCTGTACCTCAAAGTGTCAGGTCCCCAAGGCGCTTGGGGGCGCGGATTCCCTGGAGACGAAGTCTTCTGCCTCCCTCAGGTCTTTGAAAGAGTCAATGCTCGTCCAGAATAATCGGGTGCGAAATGCTGCAATCCGCCCAGCCTGCGCCAAGTGAGGAAAAGTCTCGACCTCGTGGTCTCCCAGATCGGGGAATTCCGAGAAAACTTCCCGGTCAATCACGTACACTCCCCCATTTATCCAGTGCGGCAGTTCCACCTTTTCACGGAATCCTACAACACCACCGGATTCGTCCATGTCTACCAGGCCGTAGGGGCTAACCATAGGAACCGCCAAGAGCGTTACGCAGGGGCCATTAATGCGGGCTGGGGAAGTGCAGTGAAAATCGATGATGCCGTTCAGAGGTTGGCGAGTAATGATGTCGCCATTGGTAACCACCACAGGGCCCTCATCCTCGACCGCCATTGGAAAGCCCTGCTTGATAGCTCCCCCCCGCCCAAGGGGTGAGCTCTCCACGCTATAGGAGACGCGCATTCCGTACCGAGAACCGTCGCCGAAGTGTTCGCGGATGGCCTCCCAGCGGTATCCTGCCAGGAAGACGACACTGTTCACTCCTGCCTGCTTCAGCCAGTCCAACTGATGCTCTAGTATGGGCCTTCCGGCAACAGGTGCCATAGGTTTGGGCAAAGTGTCAGTAAGAGGCCGCAACCTCTCACCCTTCCCACCCGCCAGGATCAACGCATGCATATGCAGTGCACCGTCTCCGCCACAGCTGACCATCGCATTGTCGCCTAATATACCCGCGCCCATCTGGAGGGTCAAACACGTTAGCAGGTCCTCGGCATTTGGCTGGGTAGATTCCGTGGCTGGACTGGGAATCGAGTACAGCTATCCGAGCGCGGCGGACCGGCGGAAGTCAATGTGGAGTCCCCTGGGACAGAGATTTCCCATTCGAGTCCCATTTTGTCCCATTCCGTCCCATTTGGGGCCCAATTTTTCGTTATTTCCTATCTGCGGCGTGCCCTGTGGGACAGAAATTTTTTATTTCCGCCCCATTTTGTCCCACTGTATTCCGGCCTCGCTCTCCGACCTGTTCTCCGACTACTTGGCGGCCATGCCGTCAACCCGGAATACGCATTAGAACCGTGTGCAGCAACTGGCATATCAAGATATGGTGCGGAGTCGTTACAAGGCTTGGCAAGCGGCTAATGTCATCAAAATAACCAACCGCGACTGCCTTGAACACGTTAGTAGGAACCCCTTCCTCGCCGACAGCAAAATGTATAATTTATCAAGGGAGATCGGTGGAAATCGGCTCGCCCCAACGTCAACGCCTTATTCGGTGGCCTGGAAATATCTCACCAAGAGTACTGGTGGACTGAATTTTGGGAGGGGTTCTATGGATTACGAGATTTTACACAAGCCATCTTATGCCTTGGCACGGATCAGGATGAACGCACGGGAGCAAATCCAGGCCGAGACGGGCGCCATGGTCAGCATGTCTGATTCCATTCACATGGAAACAAGCACTCGCGGCAGCTTATTTGGCGGCCTTCGGCGATCGGTCCTCGGCGGCGAGAGTTTCTTTGTCAACACCTTCACCGCCGAGCAGTCGGGGGAAGTAACGGTGGCACCATCACTTCCTGGTGACATTGAGGTGCTGGAACTGAGGGGAGAAACGCTCATGGTCCAGTCGGGTTCCTTTCTGGCATCCACCTTGGGCATCGAGGTGGATTCCCAGTGGGGAGGCGCCCGTTCCTTCTTTTCCAAGGAGGGTCTGTTCCTGCTGCGTTGCTCCGGCAGCGGTCTACTGTTCATTTCCTCCTACGGCGCTATACACCGGATTGACCTGGGTCGCGGCGAACGCTACACCGTAGACAACGGACATATGGTCGCCTTTGACGAGTCCGTCGGCTACGACGTTGGACGATCCGGAGGATGGAAAACGACAGTTCTCGGTGGGGAGGGCCTGGTCTGCAAACTGGAGGGACCCGGCCGTTTTTACATGCAGACTCGCAGCGAGGACGCTTTCCTCAACTGGCTGGCGCCCAAATTTCCGAAGCGGTAGCGCCTCCCCTGCTTGGGCAGTTCAGTGAAGCCTAACCCCACCACCTGTCACGCGGCAATGGAGGACTGTTTCAAGGCAACCGAAGCGAAGCCTGGCGAGGTCGGTTGCCTTTTCCACGAGCGCGACATCGTCCCGAAACAGCATTCCGATAACGGTGCCGCTGTGGGCCACGTTCACGCCAACGGCTCCTACTTCTGCCGATAGATCGATCACTGCCTCGAGGTTGGGATTGAACAGAATCTCCTGATTGGCGACGGAGCTGATGGTGGCCCCCTTCCCTATCAGGGAAATATCTCCTTGCCGCATCCCTGCCTCGATCAGAGATACCGACTCAAGCATCCTCGGCTCCAGTAGTCGAAGGGTGCTCTCCCTGCAGGCGCTATTGAACTCCACGGTGTCCACTTCGCCACCGAAGTCCAGCACCAAGACTCGCATAGGAGGCGGTTGACCTAGAGGCTGCAGAGTCCTGCCCTCTCGATGGTCAAAGATAACGATCAGGGGAAACATTACGCCATCGCTGGGCTCAATTCCCAAGGCTATCTTGGCAATTTGGGCGGGGGCCAACTCATGGCCCGCGGCTGAGGCAGTGGCAACGATGGCCGCCGATACGTCTGCCGTGCTGCTGGCCATACCCTTTCCGCGGGGAATCCCTGAGTCCAGGAACAGGTGGGCGTCAACGCCCGATTCACCGAGGTGTTGCAGCGTTTCCCGGACGGCCCGAGATGCCTTCGGAGAGTCTTCAGGGGCTGAAATGGCTCCCTCCCCGGAAGAGAGTTCAACCGTCGCGGTGCTGCACATGTCTATGGGACAGGTCACCATGCACAGAATTCCGTCGAGCATGCCCTGTGCCAACTCGCCGCAGGTACCAGGCGCAGAGGCGGAAGCCCTTCGGATGGCGTTGGCCTGAGGCATCAGGTAAGGCGCAGTTCGGCGCTGGTGTGTGGGACTGCGCCCAGGTTCTTCAGATCGAGCGCCAGTCCGGCAACCATAAAGTAAACTTTGTCGGCCCGCGCCGCGATGACCTGGTTCACCCGTCCCAGAGCATCCCTGTACGCCGCTCCCAGCGACGAGGTCGGCACCACCCCCAGGCCCACCTCGTTGCTGACGATGATCCATGTGGACGACGAATGTTCGTATACATCAATCAATTCATCGGAAGTAGCCAGAATATCCCGTTGCACGTCAAGGCTGCCTTCATTGCTTAGCAACAGGTTGCTGACCCAGAGCGTCAAACAGTCCAGCAGACAAGTATCGTATCCGGCCAATGCAGCCGGAAGGGCGCCAATTAGGTCGACTGGTTCCTCCAGAGTGTCCCAGTCCGCGGGTCTCTGGGCGCGGTGGGCGGCAATTCGGCGCTCCATGTCCTCGTCTAAGGCTTCGGCAGTGGCAACGTAAAGAACCTTCCCGCCCTGACTTGCCAGTTGCTCAGCGAAGGTGCTTTTCCCGGACCTGGCGCCGCCCAAGACAAGAATCAACTGCTTAAGCAATGACGCTGCTCCCGGCCAGGACCAGCTCAAGGGCCCTTGCCAGCATCCGATTGTCGTCCATGGTCCTGATTCCCACCCTGACATATTCCGGCAGACCGAATGACGTACAGTCCCTGACACATATGCGGTGCTCTGTCAGCAGCGAGCGCCGAATCTCCCGAGCGCATCCCACTTTCAGCAGCATAAAGTTGGCAGCACCCGCCGTGTATTCAACGCCCAACGAGTGCGCCGTCTCTGTGAGAAACCTCTTTCCCTGGGCCACAGTATGTCGGCCTTTCGCCAAGTGTTCGCTATCAGCTATTGCAGCAATCCCCGCGGCCTGAACGGGCGAGTTTACACTCCAACTGTATTGAAAGCGCCGGACCCGGCCGGTTATCTCCTCCGTTGCCAGCATGTAGCCCAGCCTGAGTCCGGTCAACGCGTAGTCTTTGGTCATCGACCGCAGCAGTACAACATTCCCTAGAGAGATGAGATGCGTCGAGTTCCACCCGTCTTCTACGAATGAAGCGTAGGCCTCATCCAGCACCAGAATACCTACGCCCTTCAGTGCCTCCGCGACAGTTCGTATTTCCGCTTCGTTCAAATAGACCCCGGTGGGATTGTTGGGGTTGCACAAAAACACCACGGCCGGAGTAAGCTCAGAAATACGGTCAACAGATTCGGGCAAGTCCCACCAGAAAGTTCCGGAAGACATTTCGTGCTGGGAAGGCGTCAGTGCTACTGGTTCCACGCCCTCGGTGCGGCAAGCTGCCACGTACTCGCCAAAGGTCGGTGAGAAAATAACGGCATGATCGTCTGGACCCAGAAATGCTCTGGCCAAGAGGTGAATCAGTTCAGTCGAACCGTTTCCCGGCAGAATGCAACCAGGATCGAGATCTAATGCTTCACCTAGGGCCTCCCTGAGCAAGTGGCATTCCGGATCCGGATACGCCGCTAAGTTCACATTACTCGCGGCCTCCAAGGCTTCCGTCGATGGTCCCAGTGGATTTATGCTGGCGCTGAAGTCGATTAAGTCTTCCGATCGGATACCCAATGACTCCAGTTCGGCAAAATTCAGGCCGCCGTGAACTGGTCTCTCGTTCTTATTCCCGGATGCCATCTTGAATCAACCCGTAGCCAACCCGCGGGCGGCTAGAACTCCCACAACCGCCACTAAGCCCACGCCGGCGACGACCAGCGCAACGCGAACCGACATGCCAATGTGCCGTGGTGAAGGATCTGCCAGACCATCACCGATGCGGTAGTGGCCAGACTTCTCCAGCGCAACGCCAAGCAGGCCGGACATGGCCCCGATGGTCCATCCTGCGTTTGGGCTCGCGGTTAGCCGCCTCCCGATCCACAGATGGCGCATTCCCTGTACAGGCGACAAACGGCACATACCACCGGCAAGCACTATCATTCCAGCGCTGAGACGCGCTGGGATCAAATTCATCAAGTCATCCAGCCGAGCCGATGCCTTGCCCAAATATTCGTACTTACCCCGGTAACCAATCATGCTGTCCAACGTGTTGATCGCCCGGTAGGCGAACGCCCCCGGAACGCCCAATATCGCAAAGGCCAACCAAGGACCAATGTAGCTGTCAGTGGTGTTTTCAGCCACCGACTCTATTGCCGCCGCCGACGCCAGCGATTGGTCAAGCGCCTCGGCGTCTCGGCTTACCAGGCTCCGCAGTCCGTCCCTCGCCTCGCCTATGCTGTCTTCGTCCATAGCGTCTTGAACGCCCTTGGCTGCCTGCGCCAGCCCCTTGACCGCGAACGTGGAATTCAGGAGCACCGTCACTCCCAGTAGGTAGGGAACCGGACCCAACTCACCCAGGCCATTGGCCGCTACCCATGCGGCTCCGCCAAACAAGGTTGGAAGGCTCACTGCCATGATGCCTCCCCAAGAGAGGGCCAACCATCTATTTTCGGGAGACGGCCCAAGCCTCTCCAGCCATGAAATCAATTTTCCCATCCAGATCACCGGATGGATCGGACCGGGCAACTCCCGGAAGGCGAGATCCAGCGCAAGCGCGAGAGCCAGCGCACCTGCGTCAAGATACCACTCTCCGGGAAATAAACGCCACTCCATTGCTTGCAGCTACTACTCTCACCAACCGAACCGATGGATTGGCTCAAGCAAAGTTTCAGAGACGGCATAAGCCAGTATCGCAGCCAGCATCAGCACCGATGCCTCGGCTAACTCGTTTACAGCTCCGTAGACGTCTCCAGTCACTCCACCAAGGAGCCGTGACGCCCAGCCACTGAATGCCAGCGCAACGGTCGTGGCCAGCAGCCACAATACCAACCCGAACGGTCCCGCCAGGGCAACCGTGGCAATCACTGTAACTGCCAATCCAAACAGCAGTTGCCATCTCCGTCTCTCCGGCTGGAACGGCACTCCTATTCCCTGCCGCCTGGCGTAGGGGAAAAATTCCAGGACGACCAGCATCGACCACCGCGACAGGCATGGGAACAACAGCAATATCCAGAACCGCCCTCCCACCGGAAGAGCCATGATAGCAGCAACCTTGACCAGCAGAAGGCTGATCGCTCCCACGACAGCGAAAGCCCCCACGTGGGAGTCTCGCAGAATTTCCAGGCGCCTCTCCCGGTCGAATCCTCCCAGCAATGCATCACAGCAGTCCATGAAACCATCAAGGTGCAGAGCGCGTGTCAGGCCGGCCAGTAGCACGACCAGTATCGCTGCCGACAGTAGCGGTGGGAACTGCCGGTACTCGTCCGACAACAATGGATAACCCCAGTGCAGAAGAAGATCCATGGAAGCCAGTGCAAACCCCAGAATCAGCCCAGCCAGGGGGAACCAGCCTCGGGCCGACGCCAAACCGCCTGCATCTCGCGGCGCGACCGGCAGTATCGTCAGAAAACCAAGCGCTGATCGAAACCCGTTCACGCAGCCGGTTCATCCTCGGGATCCCTGTCGGAGACACCCGCCTCGGCGAAGGTTGCCATCTCGGACAGCGTCGCGGCTGCAACTTCCACAATAGGCATGGCGAGTGCGGCTCCGGTCCCTTCCCCTAAACGCATGCCCATGTCCAGGATCGGACTCAATCCTAACTCCGCCAGGGCCACTCGGTGCCCGAGTTCCGCCGAGACGTGGGACCCAATCATGTAATCGCGCGCCTCGGGGCAGACTGCTCCAGCGACCAACGCGGCAGCCCCGGAAATGAAGCCGTCGACCACCACGGGACGCCTCATCATTGCGGCACCCAGGATGACTCCAGCGAGTACTCCGATTTCGAAGCCCCCTACTTTGGCCAGCAGGTCCACTCCGTCGGAAGGGTTCGGGGAGTTGACTGACAAGGAAGTGCGAACAACACCGATCTTGTGCTGCAATTCCTGGGGGTTACGGCCGGTGCCCTCACCCGTGGTCTGTTCAGGGTCCAGTCCCGTAACCGCCGCCGTGATGGCGCTTGACGCAGTTGTGTTCCCAATTCCCATGTCACCCGTGGCCACAAGGTCCACGCCCGATTCGATCACCTCAACGACCAAGTTGATGCCCGCCTCGAGGCACTGCTCCGCCTGCTGACGCGACATGGCAGGACCCTGACTGATGTCGCTGGTCCCTCTATCAATCTTCAGGCTGCGTAAATCGGGGTGTTCGGGCAAGTCCGCTGCCACTCCTGCATCCACGATGACCTGCCTTATCCCCAGGTGTCGGGACATCACACTGATGGCCGCTCCACCTGCGAGGAAGTTCATAACCATCTGCGCGGTGACTTCCTGCGGATATCCGGTAACACCCTGCGCTACTACGCCGTGGTCGCCTGCGGCTATGATAACGGCCTTACCACCGATAGCAGGCCGTTCCGTTCCAAATATGCCCGCCAGCTTGATGGAAATTTCCTCCAGACGGCCCAGACTGCCCGGGGGCTTGGTAAGGTTTGATTGCCTCTCCACCGCGCGGGCCATGGCCGAAGCGTTCGCCGGCCCTGTCCGCTCAAGGGCTTGGGCTAGGGTTACCGAGTCTGCAACCATACTTCCGAGCCTCCCGACCCGATTCAAGATTTGGCCGAGTTATTGAGATGGTCCAACTAGCCAGACCTGTGGACAGCCACTCGCTGGGTCCATCTGCACAACCGTTTCGACTCCAAATGTGTTCCTGAGATTGTCGGCCGTGAGCACTTCAACAGGTTTCCCTTCGGCTTCGATTCGGCCTTCGGAGAGTAAGCAGATACGATCGCAGTAGCGTCCCGCCAACGATACATCGTGCAGCGCGATAACGACCGCGACTTGCCTATTAGCAGCCTCCGCTCGCAGTGTCTCCATAATGGAAAGCCGGTGACGCAGGTCGAGGCTGGCTGACGGCTCGTCCAACAGCATGACTCCAGGCTCCTGCGCCAAGGCGCGGGCCAGAATCACCCGCTGACGTTCCCCGCCGGACAGCCGGTCCAGCTGCCGTCCCTCAAAATGAGCTGTATCTGTGCGGGCCATTGCGGCAATTGCTATCTCGCGGTCCCTGTTCCCTTCCAGTGAGAACCGCCCCAAATGAGCGTAACGGCCCATCAGCACCGTCTCCAATGCGGTAAACGGGTGGGCCACATCCTGCTGCGGCATGAAAGCCATGCGGCGCGCCCGCTCACCCGCATTCATGCCTTTCAGCGGTGTCTCCCCGATAGAAACCGTTCCGGCATCAGGACGAATCAGCCCCGCCAGCACGCGAAGTAACGTGCTCTTCCCCGCGCCGTTGGGACCTATGAGTCCCGCGATCTCGCCAGGCCGTGCCTCGAACGACACCGACTTGAGGATCGGATTGCCTCCAAGCCTCACAGACACGTCCCGTGCTGCAATGGCGGCCTGTGCCTCGCTCACAGCCACTTCGCTACTCCCCAGTGTACGTCTCGAAATCCGAGAATGATACGTCCGCGAACAGGTCAGGGAACAATATTTCCGCCGTTCGCTCTATCCCACGTACATTCCAATGAGAGAGGGTTATAAAGTTTGGCGCATCGACCACGTGAATCTCACCGTTGGCCACTGCAGGAACCGTGGCGAGCACTGGATCGCTCAGCAAATCGTCTCGTAACTGGTTTCCTCCAGCTTCGGGTCCCTGTGGTATTAGGATGAAGTCTGGGTTCATCGCCGCTATAGATTCGACGCTGATTTTCTGAAATCCGTCAATATCGTCCCTGGCAGCAGCATTTGTGCCGCCGGCGGCCTCAATGATTCCACTGCCGCTGGTTCCTCCACCGGAAACGCTGATAGAGTCAGAAAATCGAGTGATTGAAATCACCGCCGGCCTATCTGCATCGCCATGAGGCGGGACCCGGTCTGCGATGAGCTTCAGCCTGCCCTCGATATCGGCAACAAGCTCAATCGCACGTTCCTCCGCCCCAAGCATGTAGCCCATCAATAGAATGTTGGGGATGTTTCCCTCGGACGAACTCTCCAACGCAGGACGCGCTACGGGTATGCCGGCGTCCTTGACGAGGTCAACCAGATCCTGCTTGGTAAAAGCCGACACAATTAACAGGTCAGGCTTCGCTGCTAACACATTCTCTGCACCTTTTTCAAAGACCGGGAACTTTACCGCCTGATCTGCAACATTGGAATAAGCGGGACTCGTGGCAAACTTGCCCAAGGCCGCTATCCGATGAGGCGCCACTAAGGCAAGCAACATCTCGTCGTGACCCAGCGAATAGGTCAATATCCTCTGCGGAGGACCTGAGAGCGTGATTTGGCCCTCGTCGGTTTCTACCTGACGCGGCCAACCAAGGTTCGACGGATCGACTATCCCCAGTACGGCGGGGTATGGGACTTTGGTAGGATCCGGCGTGGGAGCGAGGGTCGGCGTAGGCTGGGGATTGGAAATTGGCGCTGATCCAGGAGTGTTTGTCGGCGCCGGTACCGGCGCGTTAGTAGGTACCAGTTCAGGGACGCGAGTTGGGGTGGCCGGAGGAAGTATAGGAGGAGCGCCGGTAGGCTCCGCCGCTTCGCCACATGCGGCAATGGACAGAATCACCATCGCTGTGACCAACAGTACGGTCGAAATATGTCTGATGTTGCAACTGCTAAGCATTTCGGGTCAAAAGACCGTCCTCAAGAGTTTATTCCTGCTCGCATTATCTCATTGAGCGGGGATTTACAGCATGGACGCCCTTGCCTTGTTTCGAGCAAGCAGCATCAGGAAGAATGGTGCGCCAACCAGGGCTGTGATGATCCCGACACTCACCTCGGCGGGCGAAATGACCATGCGGGCCAGCGTGTCCGCAGCGAGCATGAAAACGCCGCCCCCCAGCGCACTTAGCGGCACCAGCACGCGATTGTCGGCTCCAGTGATCAGGCGGAGGGCGTGCGGGACTATCAGTCCCACAAAGGCTATCGTCCCGGAAAACGCTACCGCCGTTCCGGTAATCAGCGATGCGGCCGCCAGAAGGGTGTTGCGAGTCAGACCTACGCGAACCCCTAAAGAGCGAGCCTCGTCCTCGCTGACCATCAGGAGATTCAGATCCCTTGACAGAAATACGGAGATTGCCACGCCGAAAGCAATGAAGGGCAGCGACAGGTGAACGTCTCCCCAGCGAGTGGCGTCCAAGCCTCCGGCCAGCCAGAACAGCATATCTCGCTGTGCCTCCAGGTTCTCCGTGAACAGGATTATGGCGGAGATGATGGCCGCGATAAACGCTCCCACAGCTACGCCACACAGTAGGAGGGCCGACATGGAAAACCGGCCACCCACGGAGGCGATCGCGTATACCAGGGCAAGAGTCCCACCGGCGCCAGCAAAAGACATGGCGGGTAACGCCAGCACAAAGGCCGCCTGCGCACCGCTGGAGATCGCGATTATCGCTCCAAGCGCTCCACCCGCAGACACGCCGATAATGCCTGGATCAGCCATGGGGTTCCTGAAGAGTCCCTGCATCACTGCGCCAGCAACGCCGAGAGCTGCACCAACAATTAGCGCAAGGGCAATACGGGGAAGGCGGATCGATGCGACAATGGCCTGCTCCGCTTCCGGAGCAGAGACTTCACCGATACCAAATTGGTGCAGGAGAATGTCTGCGGTGTTTGAAAAGGGAATGGTATAGGGGCCCAAGGCCACAGCAGTGACCATCAAGGCCACCCCAATTATCACGAGGGGAACTGCGCCTCCAGCGAGCTTTAGCAGCACCGGGGAGCGGCTCAGGAATGGTGATCTCCTGAGCCACCCAAAATATAGGCGCTCGATCCGATTGCCTCCGTAATGCCTGTCGTTGGAACGGAGGTTGGGCGTTTCAGGTTTTGCCGTCTGCAACAAAAATCCCTGCCGCTCTAGTCGCGACAAGGATTGCCTAGACCTGACCTGTTGCCCCATTCGACGGGGACCGGCCTCATCCTGAGCACTCCGTGGACGAAGAGCGACCGCTCAGCCCAGCACGGCAGGTCTCCTGGCTCCCGGGTCCTCGCCTCTCCCGCGCCTTCCCATCCGAAACGGGACAGTGGCTTCAGCGGTTGGCTACCCGGTTACAGTGGCGCCTCCGCAGCGGAATCTCACCGCTTTCCCTATGTGCGTTAGAATAACGCACACGCCGCACTGCTTGGCCCAAGTGATGCTCGGAATGCTAGCAGTAGCCCCCAAATATTGTCAATTATCAGTCATTGCCATCACTGATGACAGGACGTCATTACGATTGCGATCCGGGTGGTGCGCATACTTCATAGGTATGGGCGCGTTTCGATCCCGCCCATTTCCCGCGTCAATGCGACCCATTGAGACCAGACCACCTGAATCGAAACGCGGCCCTGCTGACAGCCGGCCCTTGCCAAGCCTCGTGGCATTCCCATAGCATCAACCTTGAGTGGACTTGTTGCCCCACAATCCCAAAGCCGCGACCTGCCTACCGAGGCGACCCATGGCCAGTCACGCCGGCCCAATTCCGGCCCGCATCCATGACCCCTGCAACCAAAATAATTAACGACAAAAATCTACAGAATTGCACACTTCCCACCCTCTTTAATTTACGTGGCGTCGTAGTGCAATAGGGATAGGCAATTCTCATATTGTTGCGTGGCCCGCAGCACCATCCGTGATCCCAGAGAGAACGGGGATTTAGGGCCGCTAACCGTTGACGTCGGAAGGCGCCGGCTGCGGCCACACACAATAGATGGCCCAATCACCTCAAACAGAACGCTGCCCAGCACGTCAATTCTATTGAAAATTGACAATGTTATGGCGGCAAACTAAACTGGCGATCGCGTCCAGATAAGGTGAATGCTGGCCACAATTCGTTAAAAATCTAGAGATTCCACCCGGCGCGACTGCCTCGATACTACAGGGAACGCGGTAAGAATCAACCACAGCCACGCCGCTGTGGTCAGGGCCTCTTTAGCAATCGCGTGCCTGTGAGACAGAAACCTGCCAGGGTGTTGGTGTCTTAACTTTTCCGCTCAATTGGAGAGGCACTGTGGCGACATTCGCCAGGCTGGCAGCTGAAGACTTCCCCGGCAGCAATGGAGCCGGGGGTTTTTGTTCTACTGAAGCATTTTCTTAGGCACGAGAGGTCGTTCCCATTACTGAAACCGGCGAAAATACGAGCAGTTCTATAACCGTGGTGGCCGTTGGCCCTGGAAGCTCAGACCTGCTGACGTTGCGAGGTCAGGAGGCGTTGCAAAACGCCGACATCGTTGTGGGGTTTAACACCGTTCTCAACGTGGTGCGGCCCTGGTTGACCCACGCCGAGGTCTGCCCCATGTCCTATCGCGACCAAGAGCAGGTCCTAGAATACGCGGAGACCCAGGTCAAGCTGGGAAGGAAATGCGTAGTCTGCTGCTGGGGAGACCTGAACGTGTCCGCCCGTGAGTTGCTGGAAAGGGTCCGGCGCCGCGCCGACAGCGTGAGTCTGATCCCAGGCATTAGCTCGGTACAGGTGGCGATGGCACGCACTGGTATTTCCTTGGAAGAGGCGGTCTTCATTACCCTTCACAAGCGCGCTGAAGCCAATAGCGAACTCGATGAACTGATCCACTACCTCAGCGAGGGCCGCCGGCACGTGATCCTGCTGCCCCGGCCTTTCGACTTGATGCCGGCTGGAATCGCTGAAGGGCTGCTCAAGGAAGGGGTACGGGGCGATCTGCCCATGCGGGTCTACCAGCGGCTTACCTTTGGCGATGAAAAGTTGTGGACAGGCCAACTTCGGGACTGCAGCGAGATTTCCGAGGACTTCAGCGACCTTTCCATCATGGTGTTTCTGAGCGGCGATACACCCACACAATTCCCACTATCCCCGGGAGAAGCTTAAGGTTAGGGCGTGAGAGTCCGCAGGGCGAGCAATGCAGCAAAAGTCCATCCTGTTTGTTACCACCGCAGACACCGACATCCTGACCGCCGACCGGGCGCTATCATCATTGCCCACGGGATTTCCGCCAGTAACCGCCGTTAATCCGGTCTCTCTTCACCAAGATTCGGAGAAAGACGACGCACAGCAGGGCGGCGAGGTCCTGTCGCTGGCGTCTAATGCAGGAGCAGTCGTGCTCCGCCTGCTCGGCGGAAAGCGGGCAATGCCGGAAAGCTTCGACCTGCTGGTGCGCCACTGCCGAAGGGAGGGAATTCCCCTTATCGCATGCCCGGGCCACCAGGAATGGGACGAGGATCTGGTCACTGCCTGCACAGTCCCCGTGGCCGAAGTTGAGACGGTTTTCGCCTACCTGATGCAGGGCGGCGTCCACAACTTCCAGAACCTGTTCCTGTTCCTGAGCGACACCTATTTCGGGACGGATCACGGCCACGAGGCACCTGCGCCACTGCCGTGGGAGGGGATCTACCACCCCGATGTCGCCAATGGCATTGACGTAGAAACCTACCTGGGTCAGCGCTTCCAGCCGGAGGGCCCCTCCATAGGAATCCTGTTCTATCGCGCCCACTGGATGAGCGGAAACCTGCTGCCCATCGATAGCCTGATTCGCAGCCTGGAAGCAAAGGGGGCCAATGTCCTTCCCGTCTACGCCTTCAGCCTGAAGCACAGTCCCGAGGGCGATGGCGTGGCCAACCGGGCTTTCACCGAATACCTGGCCGCTCCAGATGGCTCCCCACGGGTGCATTGCATAGTCAACACCATGGGCATGTCCATGGGCGATCTCAGCACCGACGGGCCCGCCATCGCCTCCGGCTGGTCCGTGAATTACCTCGACAACCTGAACGTTCCAATGATACAGGCCATCATCAGTACCGGCTCCCAGGACGACTGGCTGGAAAGCGACCTGGGGCTGGGTCCGATCGACACCGCAATGAGCGTTGCGCTCCCAGAATTCGATGGGCGCCTTATCTCGGTTCCCATCTCGTTCAAGGAGGAGGCACCAACGGACGGGTCGAACGGCCTCGTTGGACGGCTCCAGCGGTATGTACCGAGGGAGGACCGGGTGGAGATGGTAGCTAGGTTGGCCATCAAGCAGGCCGGCCTTGCGCTGAAGCCCAACTCGGAAAAAAAGATTGCAGTCATACTCAGCAATTACCCCACCAAAGATGCCCGCATTGGGAACGCAGTGGGGCTGGACACTCCGGCGTCCGCCGTCCTGGTTCTGAACGCTCTCAAGGACGCCGGCTACAAGGTGCAGGACATTCCAGAGACTGGTGATGAACTGGTCCACCGAATAATCGAGCGGTGCAGCAACGATCGCGACTCTCTGACCGAGGAGCAACTAAGGCTAGCCGCCGGACACGTTACGAGTCGCCAGTATGCCGAATGGTTCTCCACGTTCCCCGAGGACGTCGCCGAAGAGTTGAAACGAGACTGGGGCGAACCGCCCGGTCAGGTCTATCGTACCAACGGCAGCCTCGCTATCGCGGGCATCGATCTGGGCAACGTATTTGTCGGTCTGCAGCCGCCCCGGGGGTTCGGAGACAACCCGATCGCCATATACCACAGCCCAGACATGGCGCCAACCCATCATTACATCGCCTACTACCGCTGGGTGCGCGACGTGTTTGGCGCCGACGCCATCCTGCATCTGGGCAAGCACGGCACGCTCGAATGGCTGCCAGGCAAAGGCATCGGGCTGTCGCCTTCCTGCTACCCGGAAGTGGCGATGGACGACGTGCCGCTGTTCTACCCGTTTATCATCAATGACCCCGGAGAGGGTTCTCAGGCCAAGCGCCGCGCCCACGCCACCGTCGTAGATCACCTGATTCCTTCAATGACCACTGCTGACAGCTACGGCGACATAGCCCGCATCGAGCAGTTGATGGACGAGCACTACCAGTGCCAGACTCTTGACCCGTCCAAACTGCCATTGCTGGAAGCGCAGATCTGGGAGGTGATACAGCAGGCCGAGTTGCACCGCGACCTGGGAATCGAGTCGCAGCCGGATGATTTTGCTGGGTTCATTCTGGAAATCGACGGCTATCTTTGCGAGCTCAAGGATGCCCAGATCAAGGACGGCCTGCACATCCTGGGCAACACGCCCGAAGGGGAGCAGCTTATCGGGCTGCTCTGTGCGCTCACTCGTTTGGACATTGGCGGAATTCCAAGCCTGCGGCGCTCCATCGCCGAGGCCTTGGGTATCGATTACGCCCGCCTGATCGACGATCTGGGCGAACCCCACGCAGGCGACATTCCGACCACTATAGCCGAGTTGAACCCGGACGCTCCGGTACGCACCAACGGCGACGTGCTGGAGGGCATCGAGCTCCTGTGCCGCCAAGCGTATCGAGAGATGCTGGAACGAGACTTTGCCGTTAGAGATGCCGGACCTGTGGTGAACAGCATCCTCGGGATACCCGACGCGCAGACCCAGTCGGTATTGGAGTACGTGGCGGGCGCGGTGTATCCCGCACTGATGCGCACACCCGACGAGATCGGCAACCTGCTGCGAGGATTGGAGGGTAAGTACGTTCCTCCCGGCCCCAGCGGCGCGCCGACCCGCGGCATGGCCAACATCCTTCCCACCGGCAGGAATTTCTATTCCGTCGATCCGAAGACCATACCGTCTCCGGCTGCGTGGGAAACAGGGAAGCAGTTGGCCCAGTCCCTTTTGGACAAGTACCTGGAGGATGAGGGCGCCTACCCGGAAATGGTGGGTCTGGTGGTCTGGGGAACATCGGCCATGCGCACCCATGGCGATGACATTGCTCAGATACTGCACTTGATGGGCGTCCGTCCCAGATGGCAGGTCGAAAGCCGCCGTGTAATGGGCATTGAAGTCATCCCTCTGGAGGAGCTGGGCCGCCCGCGCATCGACGTTACTGTTCGTATAAGCGGTTTCTTCCGGGACGCCTTCCCCAATCTGATCAACCTGCTCGACGAAGGCGTACAGATGGTGGCGTCGCTGGACGAATCTTCAGAAGACAACTATGTCGTCAAGCACCTGCGCGAGGACCTCGCAGTCCCACAGGAGGTCGAGCTGGCAGACGACGGTACACCCAGGAGCCGCAGCCTTTACCGCATCTTCGGAAGCAAACCCGGCACCTACGGCGCGGGCATCCTCACTGTTATTGACGAACGAAACTGGGAAACCGTGGAGGACCTTGCCGAGGTCTACACCGCCTGGGGAGGCTATGCGTATACCCAGCAGGACCACGGTGTAAACGCGCGGTCGCAGTTCAGGCGGCGGTTCAGCCAGATTGTAGTAGCCGCCAAGAACCAGGACACCCGAGAGCACGACATCTTCGACAGCGATGACTACATGCAGTACCACGGTGGTATGATTGCCACTGTGCGGGCGCTCACTGGACGCAACCCCCGCCAGTTCTTCGGTGACAGCTCAGACCCCTCGCGGGCCAGGAACCGGGACTTGCAGGATGAGGCGAGGCGCGTATTCCGCAGCCGGGTGGTCAATCCCAAGTGGATCGACTCGATGAAGCGCCACGGCTATAAGGGGGCTTTCGAGCTCGCCGCGACAGTCGATTATATGTTTGGCTATGATGCCACGGCCCAGGTAGTCGAGGACTGGATGTACGAGGACGTAACCGAGAGTTATGTCCTGGACCCGGAAACCCAACAGTTTTTCCAGCAAAGCAACCCCTGGGCCCTCAAGGGTATCGTGGAGCGCCTGCTCGAGGCCATGGAGAGGGGCATGTGGGAAAACCCACCTCCAGAAATGCGGGAGAAACTGCAGCAGCTGTACCTGGAACTGGAGGCCGACCTGGAAGCCCGTCAGGAGGGTCTCGCCAGCGCCTAGGGAAACCTACCCCGAGTCTGCCTAAAGCTTTGGCTATCCAAGGAGATGGAAAGTGGAAATAGCGTTGGACCTCATTGAGGAACTAACCTCGGACGAGTCCATGATGTGGGTCGTCGGTGGTGGCCCCGTGGTCAGTGAGAACAATTCTAAGGGAATTCAGAAGCCCGAACGCCACAACGACTCCATAACTGTTGAAGCTGAGAACTGGCACTTTCACATATCGCTCAAGGACGTTGCAGGGGTTCAGTTTGTGGAGACAAAGACCCACGGTGAGCGGTTGAGCTACTACGTGCGCTTTTCCGGCCACAGTGAGGAAACCCTGCTACGCAGCTATTTCCCGAACCCATTCCTCGACGAAGACTACAAGCCCACGCCCCTACAGCCTGACAGGCTGCAGACCTTTACGGACATGCGGGACCGTTACGTGGGCAGGGACGGTATAGTCTTCGTGCACTACGTTCCGCCGGCCAAGGGTTAGGCCCATTGCAACATTGTTCTCAATGAGTACTGAGGCCAAGCAACTGATATTGTCTCTCGGTGGTGGAGCGAGTATAATTCCGCACGACCAGAACACAGGGGAAACCGATTAAAAATTGAATATAGGCGAGCTGCGTGGTGGTCCCAATCATTGGGGCTAAAAGGGAAGCCGGTGTAATTCCGGCGCGGTCCCGCCACTGTAACCGGTAGTCACTCTATCCTCGGATGAGAGCCACTGGCCGTCAGGCTGGGAAGGCAAGAGGACGACAACCCCGGAAGCCAGGAAACCTGCCTTGCAGCTTTGACTAGAATACGCTTCGCGGAGAGGGTATGAGTCGTTTGACTTAGTAGCCTGGCGAGAAGCCGGGCTTTTTTGTTGTCCAATGATGGCCAGTGTCAATGTTGCAGCGCGCTGTCCTCTTTCTTTGACAAATGGAAATTCGCACAAGGCGCAAAAGAGGTGATTTCTGGACCAGGTGTCGAAACTGTCCAGTTCTAACGGCGAGAGTTCCAGCCCCAGAATTGGGGTGGTGGTGGTAGGCCGCGGAAGCCTTTACACCCTTCAGCCCGCAGCGGAGCTAGAGGCCCTTGCGAAACATCTCCGATCCTCCAACGCAGGGTGGGTGGTGGTGGAAGCTCTCCTGGAACAAGGTGGGCCGTCGGTTCCCGATGCTCTGGAGGCCTGTAGCAGGTCTGCGGTGGATAAAGTAATCGTGCTCCCGGCCTTTATTCCATTGGAGGTCGCTACGCGGAACTGGCTCCGCTATGTTGCCCGGCGATGGCTGGATCAATCCGGCGCACAGGTGCAGATCGTCTTCGCCAAATCGCTGGCTGAACAGACCAGCACGGCGGGCGCAGCGTTGGAACTGGTCCGCGAAGCAGCCCTATCCGGGACTCCTATCGCCTCCGTTGGCCAGAATCCGGGCACTCCAGAGCCGGACTGGTCGGTCATTCCCCCTCACGACTACCACGTGCTGTTCTGCCATGGTCCACGTTGTGCCGCCTCAGGCGCCGCGGAACTGGGAGCTTTCTTCAGGAAACGCCTGAAGGACGCGAGGCTGGATGATGGACCGCGCCAGGTTCTTGCCGCCCGTTCCGGTTGTTTGTATCCCTGCAACTTGGGCCCCGTCATGGTGGTGTACCCGGACGGCATATGGTACTGCGGGCTAAACGAAACAGTCCTGTCTCAAATCATAGATCAGCATTTCCAGCACTGCGAGCCGGTCAGTACCCACGTATTCAGGCCCTCTCCCGTTCCCCAAGCTCTCCCAGCCCCCGGAACCAGTATCTCAAATAACTCAGAGAAGTAGCG
The DNA here is from genome assembly GCA_965215675.1 of Dehalococcoidia bacterium. GTDB lineage: Bacteria > Chloroflexota > Dehalococcoidia > Lucifugimonadales > UBA3495 > VXOI01. The sequence continues at coordinate 3,208,157 of OZ244112.1, forward strand.
AAAAAGTGTCCGCAAAACAACTTACCCCGTTCTTGGCCGCGATGGCCGTAGTTTTGGCTGTCATCGCCTGTAGTGGCGACCCAACGCCTGCTGTCGAACCTCCGGCGCCAACCCAAAACAACACGTCTGCACCGCCTACGGACTTTCCAGAGACTACCCAACCGGCGGGAGCGGCCCCTTATGCCCCGGTAACAGTCGAGAGTTGTACTGCTGTACAGGACGACCAGGGAGACGTCCAGACGGGGGCTGCCAGCTTCACCTACTCCGAGCCGCCGTCCCGTGCCATCACTTTGAACCAGCACGTAACCGAAATAATGCTTGCGCTGGAACTTCAGGACCACATGGTGGGCACCGCCTACATCGACGATGAAATTCTCCCTCAGTACCAGGCAGCCTACCAATCGGTGCCGGTGCTGGCGGATGAGTACCCATCGAAAGAGGTGATCCTAGCCCAAAATCCCGACTTCATATACGGGGGATTTCGCAGCGCCTTTGAAGATGAAGCGGCCGGCTCTCAGGAGGATCTCAACAAGCTGGGCATCGGGACATACCTGACCAAGTCAAACTGCAACTCGGGCTCTCCAGACACCCTCGATGATGTGTACGCCGACATACGGAATACCGGAATAATATTCGGCGTAACCGCACGGGCCCAAGCCCTCGTGGAGTCACTCCAGAATGAGGTTGAGGAAGCAGCTTCCCAGATTGACTCTTCAGACGAGGCAGCACGGGTCTTCCTTTTTGACTCCGGTGACGACGCCCCGTACACGGCAGTCTGCTGCTCTATGTTCACCAACATGATTGAAACGGCAGGGGGGGAGAACATTTTTGACGATGTCGCGGGCCGCTGGACGACAGTCAGCTGGGAAGAGGTAATCGATCGAGATCCCGAGATCATCGCCTTGACCCAAGCCGATTGGTCGACATCACAGGAAAAGATTGACCTCCTTTTGAACAACCCGGCACTGGCGGAAATCACGGCGGTCAAGGAGCAGCGATTCGTGGTTGTGAAATTTAGCTCGCTGGTACCAGGCATAAGAAATGCCTCTGCCATTAAGAAACTGGCCGAGGCCGTAAGCCCGTAGCACTGTGGGTTTGTGGATTTGCGGACACTGAAAGATCGTGCCAATGAACCGGCAGAATTGCCGAATGGCCACAATGCAAGCCGATTAGATCCGGATCGGTCGGCTGCACACGCTCCCGACCCCTCAGCGGACACTCGGAGACTGGGATTGGGCCTGATGCTCGGGGTGTTGGGCGTGGTCGCGTTACTCTCCGTCACGCTGGCCATAACCATCGGACCGGTCTACATTTCACCAATCACCGTGTGGAAGATTGTCGCGTCTCACATCTTGGGTACGGCACCGGGAGACTGGACGACCGGACAGGACCACATCGTGTGGCTTATTCGGCTTCCCAGAGTCCTGCTAGCCGGTATCGTGGGCGCGGGGCTGGCCGTCGTAGGCGTAACCATGCAGGCTACCGTGCGCAACCCACTGGCCGATCCCTACCTGCTGGGAACATCCTCTGGCGCATCGGTGGGCGCTGTCATTGTCATTATGTTGGGAATCAATTTCCTTGCGCCCTACTCGCTCTCCTTACTGGCTTTCGTAGGGGCGGTGGGCTCCTTCGTCATCGTGTTCGCAATCGCCCAGACCGGAGGCCGCGTCTCGCCCACACGACTTATACTGGCCGGGGTGGCAACGGCCTATGTTCTTACGGCCATAACCAGCCTGATCCTGTTCATTGGCGACGAACGCGCGATAAGGTCGGTGCTGTTCTGGATGCTCGGCACCCTGTCGGGTGCTGAATGGAGTTTTCTCGGCCTGCCTGCGGCCGCCCTGGTGGTGGGCATCTCCATATTGATCTTGAAATACCGAGCGATGAACGCGTTGTTGGCGGGAGAAGAGACGGCCATCACACTGGGCGTGGACACACAGGCCCTTCGCCGTCAACTGTTGCTGTTGACCGCACTTATCACTGGCGTGATGGTGGCAGTCTCCGGGGCCATTGGGTTCGTCGGTCTGATGATGCCTCACATAGTCCGACTGGTGGTCGGTGCTGATCATCGAATTGTCCTCCCGGCGAGCGCTCTGACGGGGGCGATCTTCCTCATATGGGTCGACGTGGCAGCGCGCACTGTGGTTCAGCCCCAGGAGATTCCCGTAAGCATAATCACCGCGCTGGTTGGTGCGCCCTTCTTCCTGTGGTTGTTGCGATGGCGCAGGCAGGCCTACGGAGGGCAGATCTGATGCAGATGAAGGTGGACCGAGTCAACTGGAGCGTAGACGGGAAGCAGATTCTGCGCGACGTTTCGCTGACCGTGGAGCCCGGGTCCTTCACAGGGCTCATCGGGCCCAATGGCAGTGGCAAGTCAACGCTCTTACGCTGCATATATCGGGCCCTGCGCCCTGACTCCGGCAGCATTACCCTCGATGGCAAAGACATTCGCCGGATGGACATCCGGGAGACGGCACGCAGGATAGCCGTGGTTCTCCAGGAATACCCGTCGGACTTTCAGTTCACCGTCGGAGAGATCGTCTCTATGGGACGAAATCCGCACAAGGGTATGTTTGACCGCGACACGCCCGCAGACAGGGGCATCATCAGGGAGGCGCTGGCCCGCGTTGGACTTGCCGGATTCGCCCATCGAAACTTCAACACACTGTCCGGCGGCGAAAAGCAGAGAGTTGTGATCGCACGGACCCTGGCTCAGCAGGCCAAATTCATGGTGCTGGATGAACCCACCAACCACCTTGATATTCGATACCAGCTGGAAACCATGGAACTTGTCAAGGGACTGGGGCTAACCACACTGGCCGCGCTCCACGACCTGAACATTGCTGCCGCGTATTGTGACTTCATCAACGTGATAGACAAGGGGCAGATCGTCGCGTCAGGAAGGCCCGACGAGGTGCTGATTCCAAGCCTGATCGAGAAGGTCTTTGGGGTGGGAGCAAAGGTTGGCACAGACCCGCTGACCGGGCGGCCTTCTCTCAATTTCTACCTGAACGGCCATGCGCCAATCGAATCAACTGTGAACGTCCTGCCTTGAAGGAGCAGAGCGCTCCAAAGTGTTAAACTGGCCACTGCCTCAGCACTCCATCCCATAACCGGAGCAGCAACTTTGCCAGAACAATCCGAACCACGTTTTCCTTTCACCGCAATCGTCGGGCAGACGACGATGAAGCGGGCGCTTATACTCAACGCCATCAACACCCGCATCGGCGGCGTGTTGATCCGCGGCAAGAAAGGCACCGCCAAGTCCACTGCCGTCCGCTCCCTGGCAGCGTTACTGCCTGAGGTTTCCGTCCTGCGCGGGTGCCCCTACAGTTGCCTCCCTGAGAACCGCCAGGGCCTGTGCCAGTTTTGCCTGCCTGCCGGGGAAACCGCCCCGGCAGTAACACGTCAGGTACGCATCGTTGACCTTCCCGTGGGCGCCACCGAGGACCGGCTGGTAGGCTCACTGGATATTGAACAGGCCATCAAGACAGGCAGCCGCAGCTTTGAGCCGGGCCTGATCGCCTCCACGCACCGTGGCATCCTCTACGTCGACGAGGTCAATCTGCTGAATGACCACCTTGTCGACGTGCTTCTTGACGCCGCCGCCATGGGCCGGAACTATGTGGAGAGGGAAGGCATTTCCGTCAGCCACGCCGCCCAGTTCATCCTGGTAGGCACCATGAACCCCGAGGAGGGCGACCTGCGCCCCCAGTTGCTGGACCGCTTCGGCCTCGCCGTAGAGGTGGACAGCGCCTTCACTCCCGAAGAAAGGCGCGAGGTGGTGAAGCGCCGCATAGCCTATGAAGACGACCCCTTCGGCTTCATGGACAAGTGGCAGGACTCGGAGGCCGAGGAACGGGAGCGAATCCTCCACAGCCAGGAATTGCTGGGAAAGGTACACGTCTCGGACGATATTCTCGAGCTGATCACCGACATTTGCGCTGAGTACCAAGTAGACGGCCTCCGCGCCGATATTGTGATGTACAAGACCGCCGGCACCATCGCGGCCTATGAGGGCAGGAACCATGTCCTGGCCGACGATGTGCGAGAGGCCGCCGAGATGGCGCTGCTCCACCGCCAGCGGCGACAGCCCTTCCAGCAGCCACACCTGGTCACCGAGCAGCTTGACTCGATGATCGACGATTTCCAGAACCGGCCGCAGAACCGCGAGCCGCAGGACCAAGACCAGAACCAGTCGGAGGAGCAGGACGACGGAGACCCCGACTCACCGGAACCGGAAGAGCAGCCCCCAACGCCTCCTGGCGATTCCGGTCCCCAGGACCAGTACTACGAGGTGGGAAACCCCTTCTCCGTCCGCTCCCTGCAGGTAAAGCCCCCCGACCACCGTGCCCGGCCCGCCGGAGGCCGCAGGGCGAGAACAATCAGCGGCTCTCCTTCCGGTCGGTACGTGAGCGCCGCCACGCCCCAGGACAAGGCCTCCGACCTCGCGCTCGACGCCACGCTGCGCACCGCCGCGCCGCATCAGGTCGAGAGACGGTCGGGGCTGGGCAGCCAGGCCGATACGGACAATGCTCCGGCCTTCCTCATCGAACCTTGGGACGTGCGCGAGAAGGTGCGCGAGACCAAGACAGGCAGCCTCATCCTGTTCGTTGTGGACGCCAGCGGCTCAATGGGGGCACAGCGCCGCATGGTGGCGGTCAAGGGCGCCATCCTCTCCCTCCTCCTGGACGCCTACCAGCGTCGCGACCGGGTCGGGCTGATCGCGTTCCGAGGCACCTCCGCCCAGGTACTTCTGCCGCCAACCTCCAGCGTCGACCTGGCGCATACACTCCTGCAGGAGATGCCCACGGGAGGCCGCACACCCCTTAGCCGGGGCTTGATGCTGGCCATGGAGGTCATCGAGGCTGAGAAGCAAAAGGACCGTAGCGTCCTGCCTCTTTTGGTGGTGTTGTCCGATGGCCGGGCCAACGTGGCTATGGGGAGTGGGGGGCCGTCATCAGCATCGGATCAGGCGGAGGGGGGCAACCTGCCTCTGGCCGAGGCACGGGCGATGGCCGCAGCCATCAAGGAGCAGCACATCTCTGCAGTGGTAATCGACACAGAGACCGACTTCCTGCGGCTTGGCTTGGCGGAACCCGTGGCTGAGGCAATGGGCGCCCTCTGCATCAAGCTGGAGGAGTTGCACTCTGACGCGCTGGCCGACACGGTGCGAATGCAGATGCCGATGTCCGACAACCAACCCCTGTCACCCGACGAGATTCAGGGGCTCCTGCAGCAAATAAGGCTGCCATAGAGGTCTTTAACTGGTGGCTGCCCCGCCTGGGCTCGAACCAGGGGTTTCAGCTCCAAAGGCTGACGTGCTACCACTACACCACGGGGCAACGGCAGTACCGTAAATCCATTGTGATTGCCGTGGCAAGGGGCGTCAAGTAGCAGCCGAAATCGGTCGTAGCGCTCCGTTCCGGTATTCGACCCGTCCCTCTTTTTTGCTGTCCCTATTGAGGTTCACTCTGGCCCCTTCCGCCGCTCCGGTCGAGGGCAGGCTCCCCGCATGTGCCTGGCGTAGGGGCGGGTTTCAAACCCGCCCCCTCGGGAAACCAAGCACCGCCGCCACATCAATCGATCACCCAGAAAAATCCTGATTTTCCTGTCATTTCCGCTCATTTCCATTCATTTTCGGGCGGTGGCGGGTTAACGGGCGGCGAGGGGGATGTCGGACAAAACAACTTTCAGACCTGGCGGGAAGAGCTTTTCGATCATTTCCTGAGCACCGGGGAAACCGCCGTATTTCCGGTAGTCCTTGAGGTAAATGTGGAGGTCTCTAATGGTCTGCAGGCGGAGGCCAGTGTCGGTGATCTGGTCGGCGATGGGCCGGACGCGATACATGGCAAGTTCGCGGTCGAGGACTTCGATATGATTCCTGATCCGGCTCAAAGACATGGTTTCACCTTCCAGACCTGACTGGGCGGACCTGACTGGGCGGGAAAATTCTTGTTTTTCCACTCATTTCCGATCATTTCCGCTCGTTTTTGCCTTTTCCCTTTGGGAGTTGCGCCCGACTCCGCGTTGGGATCCGGCCCACGGCGGCGGGTTGTATTTCGATATATTCAGGCTAGAGATGTGTCATGAGGCTTGTAAAGGGGCAACTGTCAGCAAATTCAGGGCTGGGCTCAGCCGAGACGTTTGGGCAGTGGATTCCTGTCCCCTTATTCCCGGGAACATGGTGCGCGGAAATGGTGGGTAAGCAGGGCGATCGCGTCTTATTTGTCAGCACACAAAATTGGTCTGAATGGCGGTGGATATGGGAGTGGCAGTGCCTCCTTAGGTTCCGGGTGCGAGGGTAGACGGGGGTTTGGATTCCCGCTTGCGCGGGAATGACGACTTATAGGACCTTCGGCGTTTAAGACGCGATTGCCCTGGGTGGATGAGGGAGGCCGAGTGTGGTCAGCGGGCGTGGTGCTATAATCGAGAAAATCTGGGCCCGCTGCGGAGGGACTTGTGCGGATTGCGTTCTTGCACATCGCGCCGGAAACCGGCGACATCGACCACAACCGCAAACTCGTGGAGCGCGGAGTAACCGCAGCAGCCGAGGCCGGGGCTCAATGGGCGATTACGCCCGAGCTGTGCATCCCCGGATACCTCTTCCTCAAACAACTCGGCACCGGCTGGATTCAGCCACAGCCCGACCAGTGGATGTCTGATTTCTGCGGCTTGGTCCGCGACAATGGACTCACCGTCTTCTTGTCCCACCCGGAACTGGACCCTGCTTCGGGACGCATGTACAACACTGTTTTCATTATCAGCGCCGAGGGGGAGATAGTCGGACGGCACCGCAAGATAAAGACCCTTGGCGGAGCGGAAGCCTGGTCAACCGCGGGCTGGAAGATCAGCCCTTACGAGCTGGATGGCGTTCAGGCCGGAGTACTCATCTGCGCCGATGCCTACAAGAACGACGTGGCAGAAGTGCTGGTCGGCAAGGGCGCGCAGGTGCTGGTCTCGCCGGTGTCATGGGGCCCCGGTGGCTGCGGACCCGACGGCGAATGGGAAGCCCGCTCCGCGCAGACCGGCCTGCCCATCATGGTCTGCAATCGCACGGGCATCGAGAAGGATGAACTGGACTACCGCGAAGCCGAGAGTGTGGTCGCACAGAATGGCCGGCGTTTGCTTGAAGCGACGTCCGAGCGATCCGTGGTCCTGACCTTCGACTGGGATATGGATTCCATGACACTTGAATCGGAGGATTTCCAGAGGACTTACCTGTGAGCTAAGCGTCCTCCTTTAGCTCGCGCCTCCTCCAGACTCCAGGAATCGCCGCAGTATGATCACTGCGGCGGTTGCGTCGATCGCCCCCTTGTCCCGGGACGGTTCCCGCCCCGCATCCCGCAGCAGTCCCTCTGCCTCCATGCTGCTAAACACCTCGTCGACCTCGTGAACGGGCAGTGTCGCCTGCCTGCGAAGGGCACGAACAAAACCGCGCACATATTCGGTCTGCGGGCTCTCCTCCCCGTTGGGCCGATACGGGACGCCCACTACGATGGCGTCGGACTGGCGTTGACTGGCCGCTTCGATCACAGCTTGAACGTCAGCGGTCAGCCTGGTCCGATGGATTACTCCCGCAGGCAGCGCGGTGCCAATCTCGGCAACACCGGATGCCAGGCCGATACGACGTTCGCCGACATCAAGGGCCAGAAGTTTCATTCCCTGACCAAATTCAGCGCCCAGGCGACTACGACAGGGCAGCCCGGACTAGACCAGGCACGGCAGCCAACGCGTCGTCCAGCTTCTCGGGCTGGCGTCCGCCTGCCTGGGCCATTTCGGGGCGTCCGCCTCCACCACCGCCCATCAGCCTGGCGGCGTCGCGCGCGATGTTTCCGGCATTCAGGCCCCGTTCCACCAAGTCCGGGGTGACCATCGTCACGAGGATCGGGCTACCTTCGGACAGCGCCCCCAGCGTAACCACGCAGCTTGACAGCTTGTCCCGGAGGAAGTCTCCCATCTCGCGCATACCGTCCGCGTTGTGGGCCGAGGTGCGCCCGGATACAACCCGCACGCCGTCAACATCAGCCACTCGCCGCAGCAGCGCCTCCGCCTCCGAGCGGAGCAGCGAGCGTTCCAGGGCGGCAAGCCGGCGCCTCAGGTCGTCGGTCTCCTGCATGTAGCTGTCCAGCCGCGCCTCCAAGTCGGCTACGGGCGTTTGCAGCCTGGTCGACAAGGCATCCAGCGTCGCCGACTGCTCTACGAACAGCGTTTCGGCGGCGCGACCGGTCAGCGCCTCCACGCGGCGCATCCCACCACCGATGCTTGACTCGCCCAGCACCAGCAGCGTGCCCACCTGACCAGTGGCTGAGACATGGGTCCCGCCGCAGACCTCGAAGCTGAACGGATCGGCGGAATCTTCGGCCATTTTGACCACCCGCACCACGTCCCCGTAACGGTCCCCGAAGAAGGCCAGCGCACCCTGTCGCACAGCGTCAGCATACGAGGTCTCCTGGGCCGACACGAGCAAGTTGGCTCGGACCTTCTCGTTGGCCAAGGACTGCACCGCGAGCAGTTCGTCGTGCGACATTCGTCCCACGTGACTGAAATCGAAGCGCAACCTTTCCGGCGCCACCAGCGACCCCGCTTGCCGGACGTGCGGCCCCAGCGTGGCCCGCAGGGCCGCGTGCAGAATGTGGGTGCCGCTGTGGTTTCGGGACGAGTCCATCCTGCGGGCAGCGTTCACGGAGGCCTGTATCGGGTCGCCAACTGCGATGTGGCCCTCCTCAACAACGCCCTTCTGGACAATCAATCCGGCCACCGGCGACTGGGTGTCCTCGACACGGAACAGACCGTTGGGACCAAGGATGTAGCCCTGGTCGCCCAGTTGCCCGCCGCCTTCGGCGTAAAAGGGGGTGCGGCTGATCACCACCTCGGCCTGCTGCCCCTGCGTCGCATGGCCGGAGGATGCACCATCGACCAGCAGGGCGGCCACCACCGATTCCTGGTCGATCAGTCCGTGTCCGGTGAACTCGGTCCGGCCCGCTCCCAGGTTTTCGTAGGCGGTCAGCATCTCCATGCTGCCTTCGAACTGCTGGCCGGCGCGGGACTGCTCGCGCTGCCGCTCCATCTCCTCTTCGAAGGCGTCCAGGTCAACGTCGAAGTTGTGCTCTCGGGCGATCTCGGCTGTCAGTTCCGGGGGGAAGCCGTAGGTGTCGTAGAGGACGAAGGTATCTCTCCCGGATATGGTCCCTGCATGGGAAGTTCCGTTGCCGGCGGAACCCGCTGCGCCGATCATATCCAGCAGGATGTCGTTGCCCCGGCCGAAGGCCTCGGCGAACCGTTCCTCCTCCAAGTTGATCACTCGAAGGATGAAGTCACGGTTCTGGGAAAGCTCCCCGTACACAGCCTGAAACCTGGGTATGACCTCCTCAACCACCTCACCGAGGAACAGCCCGGTCAGCCCCAGCCGCCGTCCATATCGGATGGCGCGCCGGATGACCCGACGAAGCACGTAGCCCCGCCCCTCGTTGCCCGGCACCACGCCGTCCCCGATCAGGAAGGCGGCAGCCCGGGCGTGCTCGGCGATTACCCGCAGGGCGAAGTCGCTCTCGGGGTCCGCACCGTACTCCCGTCCAGTGAGCCGGCAGGTCCTGTCGATAATGGAGGTGAACAGGTCGGTCTCGTAGATGTTGTTCTTGCCCTGCAGAATCACCGCCGCCCGCTCGAGGCCCATGCCGGTGTCGACGCTGGGGGCAGGCAGGGGGGTGCGGTTGCGCTCAGGGTCCTGGTAATACTGCATGAACACCAGGTTCCACAGCTCGACGAACCGCTCACAGTCGCAGTTGGGATGGCAACCGTCGACATCGCGGGGAGCGGCCCCGTCGCGCTCATCGCGAAACTGCGCGGTCAGGAGGTCAACCGCCACCATCCGCCCGTTGTGGCAACCCTTCTCAATCCCACCGTCGTAGTGGATTTCCGAGCACGGGCCGGTGGGTCCCTCAGTGCCGGCCGGCCCCCACCAGTTGTCCTTGTCGCCGTAGCGATATATGCGGTCTGCGGGCACGCCGATCTGGTCGTGCCAGATACCGAAAGCCTCGTCATCGTCCAGGTGGATGGTAACGTAGAGGCGGTCAGGCGAGAGTCCGAAGAGCTGGGTCACCAGTTCCCACGCGAAAGCTACCGCACCCTCTTTGAAGTAATCTCCGATGCTGAAGTTGCCCAGCATTTCGAAGAAGGTGAGGTGCTTATGGTCGCCCACCTCGTCGATGTCGGTGGTGCGGAAGCTCTTCTGGCTGCTGGTGAGACGCCTGGAGGGAGGAGTCTGTTCGCCCATGAAGAACGGCTTGAACGGCACCATCCCGGCACTGGTGAACAGCAGCGTGGGGTCTCCGGCGGGAATGAGCGACGCCGAGGGCATGTGCTGGTGCCCCTTGCTCTCGAAAAACTGTATGAAGGAGTTCCTGATCTGGTCGCCGTTCATTAGACTAGACTCTCAACGCTCCGATGTATGGACCCGGGCATTTCCTGCAACAATCGGGCAAACAAGATCGACCAGAGGCGACGAAAACCGCTGAAGCCTTTCCCCAATTCGATAGGGCATTACGATTCTCGATGAACAACTGAATCGTTGTGGATTTTATTTTAGGCAGCAGGGTCAGTCAACGACTCCGGTTCCCAGTTGGGAACAAAGCACACACCGCAACCATGGCAATTGCGGCAATTGCGCTTTGATGACACTTGCTCCTTGCCAGCCTCATGACACCCCTCTGCCTGAATCCTGTGAATCATCCCTGCCATACGCCCCTCAAGGCATCCCAAAGGCTCCGTTGCCCGGCCGGACAAACCCAGTGGGACACAATGGGACAGAATGGGGCCGGATAATAAGAAACTCCTTGCCCGGATGGAGGCCCCGCCCGTCACAGGTACGGAAACGCACCCGGCGAGAGTGCGAAAAGCGCAAAAATGGGAGGAACAGGGGAAATATGGGAATCCGTGGGTAAATTCTGTCCCTCGGTTCCCACCGGAGACGGTGGGTATGCCCGGCCCATAGGCGGCTTGCAGGTTGACCGTTATCCCTGATCATGTCGTATGCCACGGGCCGGTCAGCTTGAATTCCCTTCGGCGGCGGCATAGAATCTAGGTTCAATCCAGCGGCACTGCTGGTGCGTAATCACATTAGACCCAGCATCGTCAGAGAAAATCAGGCGGGACCGGACAGTCGTCCGGGGGGGTTGGAGGTGCGATGGATTCCAGCATCATCGGCAAGATAGACAAGGCGAGGAAGTACGCCGAGGAAAAGGACCGTGTCAGTATCAACAGCTTTTCCGCGACCTTCCAGGGCAACCACAACAGTTACGACGTGACCTTCACAGCCGGGGCATGGGACTGTCAGTGCCACTTCTTCGCCACCCGGTCCGTTTGCAGCCACACAATGGCCCTACAGAGAATGCTGGACGACGTGCTGGCCAAAGTATCCGCGGAACATGAAGAACCCGTAGACGCCACCTGAACAGCATTCGAGAGCTGTCTTTTTACCGAAGGCCGGGGCTGCTGCTCCGGCCTTTGTGTCGCCCCGAATAGGGGCGGAGTTGCGGGTGCAACGGCCCCGTTGACAGGCAATTGAAGGCGGGATAGACTAGCCGAGCCATAGCACACACCCGAATGCAGTATTTTGCAGATTTCTCTAGATTTCAGGTTGCTTAAATTGCTTCTTCCGGTCAATAAAGCGGTTGAAATCCAGCCTTATCCGCGCCGAAATCTCTCGTAGTTTGGGACCTGTGTTCCGACAAGGCTTCTCTCAGTCCGAGTTCATGGTCATTGGCCTGAACCATCACACCGCACCCGTCGAGGTGCGAGAATCGCTGTCGTGGAACAGGGACCAATCCCACGAGCTCCTGCAAGCAATGTCCAGCAACGGCGTCCCAGGCGTTCCCCTGTCCACCTGCAACCGGTCGGAATTCTACTTCCTCGAGACCGGCCCGGATGACGGCCGTATCCTCAGGGAACTTCTAGTCAAGCACTTCGGGGTGTCTCAAGAGCACCTTGGCAAGTACCTGTACGAATACCGCGGATTCGATGCCATACAACATCTATTCCGTGTTGCCTCTGGACTGGACTCGATGATTCTTGGCGAGGACCAGATCATTGGGCAGGTCCGCCAGGCGTACCGGCTGGCCAGCGAACAGAGCGCCGTGCCTGGCCTGCTGGCGCGGTTGTTTCAACAGTCCTCCCGCGTTGGACGCAGGGTGCGCCGGGACAGCGGCATTGGACGCCATCCGCTGTCGGTGAGCCGGGCATGCGTGGACCTCGCCGGGCTGGTGGTCGGCGATATCAGCGGCAGTTGCGTGCTGGTAGTTGGTGCCGGAGAGGCGGGAGAGACCGCTGCCGAGGCGCTGAGTTACGCCGGCGCTCGGAACGTCACGGTGGTCAACCGTACGTACTCCCGCGCTGCGGAGCTGGCGGGCCGCCTCTCGGGTCGAGCGATGGCTTTCGATCAACTGCCCCAGGCGTTGGCTGGTTCGGACATTGTCATTGGGTGTACAGGCTCGCCCGGTTACGTTCTCCCGGCCAGCATGATCAGCGAAACGATGGCAGCCCGCCCCGAGCGGCCCCTGTTTCTAATTGACATCGCGGTTCCTCGCGACATCGACCCGGAGGCGGGTCGGCTTCGCAACGTTTCCCTCTGCGATATTGACGACCTGGAGTCGGTTTCGAACACCGGTCGTCGGGAGCGGGAGGCGGTGGCGGCCGAGGCCCTGGCCTCGGAGGAAGCGTGGCAATTCGAGCAGTGGCGGCGCGGACTGGAATCGCTGCCCCCGGTAATCGACCTTCGTCGCCGCGCGGAGGACTTGCGCAGGGCAGAGCTGAATCGCACTCTGAAGCGGCTCAACGGCAAGCTCACCGACGAAGAGCGAGCCTCGCTGGATGCTATGACCCGCGCCATCGTCAACAAGCTGCTGCATTCGCCTACTGTCTACCTGAAGGACCAGGCCCCCTCCCAGGGACGTCAGGCAGCCGAGAACATCTTCGGCGTATCCACTCCTTTGGAAGGAAACTGATTCCGCTCGGCCTTTAGTCGGTATTCCGTCCCCACTTCCGCCCTGCCTTTCCTCACTAGTCCCCGGCCACCTCTGTATTTCTACGGATATTAGGGCCGCAATTCCATTGCGCTTGGTGCCAATTGCTATCATATTATGTCAACCACTTAATACCCTGCTGGGTTGGGTGAATGTTTCGTGACGAATCGCCGGAATGCTTGGCGAAAATCGATATCGAAAAGGGGGCAGCATGAAAGCAGTGGCAGTGTTGTATCCGGGAGGGCCAGCCGCAGCAGAGACTCCGGAACTGCTGGGATGCGCCGAAAACGCCCTTGGACTGCGCGATTGGCTTGAGGGACAGGGCCACGAACTGGTGGCCACAAGCGACGCAGGGGCCGGGCTGGACAGTCACCTTCCCACAGTGGATGTGCTGATTGCGACCCCCTTCTGGCCGGCCTACATCAGCCGTGAGCGCATCGAGAACGCGCCGAATCTCAAGCTGCTGCTCACCGCTGGTGTTGGATCCGATCACTTCGACCTCGCCGCCGCGGCCGAGCGGGGCATCACGGTGGCCGAGATCACCGGCAGCAATGTCGTCAGCGTAGCCGAGCATGTGGTGATGCAGATCCTGACGCTGGTCCGCAACTACATGCCCGCCTACCGGGAAGTTCTGGACGGTGGCTGGGACATTGGCAAGGTTGCGGCACCTTCCCACGACCTTGAGGACAAGCGGGTGGGCATCGTCGGCTTCGGCCGCATCGGCCAGAGAGTGGCAACGAGGCTGAAGGGCTTCGACGTTCAGTTGCGCTACTTCGACTATCGCCGCCTGCCGCACACCGAGGAGACCGTGCTCGGGGCCCGGTTCCAAGGGCTAAGGGCGCTGGTGGCTGAGAGCGACTTAGTCAGCATCAACATTCCCCTCACGCCGGCCACGCAGGGGATGTTCGACCGCGACCTGCTCTACAGCATGAAAAAGGGCGCCTACCTGGTGAACACCGCCCGAGGACGCATTGTTGACACCGACGCCCTGGTGGAGGTGATGGAGGCCGGACACCTCGCTGGCTACGCAGGCGACGTCTGGTACCCGCAACCCGCTCCCGCCGACCACCCTTGGCGCAACATGCCGAACCACGCAATGACGCCCCATGTCTCCGGGACCACACTGGAGGCACAGCGCCGGTACGCCAACGGCATACGCGAATGCCTGACCTCATTCATAGCAGGAGAGCCGATAGACCGCGACTACATCATCGTGGATGGTGGCCGCGTTGCCAGCCCCAGCTACAGCCCCGCCTATCAGTAAACGGCTGCCAAATCTGGAGGGTGGGCAGCCGTCGCCACCCACCGTCTCTCTTCAGGGCAGCGCCTGCGTCAACTGGGTGAGGACGGAGCGGGAACTATTGACCGTCAGCACAGGTAGCCCGCCGTCGCGAGAGCGCGACTGGGTCGCCACATAGCGACGGTCGACCTCAGCCACGTCCCTGGTTATGAGCATGGCGTCGTAGGTCGACGACCCCACCATATCGATGGCGACCCCGTCGTTGGTGGTGCTGGTGACGATGTAGCCGGCACCCTCAAGGATGCGGGTGAGGCGCTCTACGGCGGAGATGTCCCGCCCCAGGACAACGAGGCGTTTATTAATGGTCATTGGCTCGATTTCCGTAGATCAGGCTGTGCCGGAACAGGTTAGGGTCTCGCGGTCTGCATGGCAAGCCAGTCGAGGAGGAATTCGAGGAAGTCGGGAACGAATTCAGGATTGAGCACGGCGTATTCGTCTATGTTTCCGGTTACGGCCTCCTGGAACAGGTGGTTGGCGGGCCAGATGGTCGCGAGGGCGTGGCTGGGAATGCTGGAATCCGCGAAGGCCTCGGACATCGCTGTTGAGTTCTGGTCGGCGGGCACCTGGGTGTCGTGGGTACCGAAGAGGGCCAGGACCGGGACGTCGAGGGCGAGGATGTGCGGCCTCGGGTCGTATTCCACGAAAGACCGGAACCACGGGCTTTGGAGAGCCATCAACTGCCGGGCGACCATGCCATCCACATACTTCTCAGTATTGGCGATGGAGCCCTGCGCGGCTTCCGGCAATGCCTCCAATTGCTCCAGAACCAACGCCCGTGCCGATGATTCCACCGCATCCCAACCTTCCCTGGTAGCCACGGCCCGGAGCGCGAGCTGCTGATAGGCCTGGGCCTGCTCGACCAGCTTGGGGCCCGCGCCACCGACTTCCATGATCATCCTCTGCTGGGCACGCAGCAGTTCGTCGCCGCGGACGGCAGGAGATGCGAGGAGCCCCAGGTAGGCAATGCCATCCACCTGATTGGCCACGATTCCCGCGACGAGTCCGCCCTCGCTGTGGCCGACGAGACCGATGCTGTTGCGGTCTAAATCCTCGCGGGCCTCGAGCCACGCCACGGCCGCGGCTACGTCGCTGGCGCGGTCGTGGAGGGTGGCCTGCGGCCATTCGCCAGTGGAGCCGCCGATGCCCCGGTCGTCGAATCGCAGGACGGCGATTCCCTGGGCGGCAATCAGGTTGGCCAGAACCTCGAATACTTTGAAACCGTAAAAGCTGGTGTCCCGGTCCTGTCCGCCGCTGCCGCTGATGAGCACGACGGCGGGATGCGGAGCTGCGGAGTCGGGGAAAGTCAGGTCACCGGCAAGAACGATTTCTCCGTTTGAGAACGACACCTCCTCGCGGAGGTAGGCAGCTGATTCCTGTCCTGGTCCCGGACCAGATGCGGTCGGGCCCTCGGCGCGCTTGAGGCGGAAGGTCCCCTGGAGCCCGGCCTGCGTGAACTCCCCTTCGATTGCGTCCTCCCGCACCTCTCCATCCCATACCGCAATTCCGATGGGAGAATCCAGCTCAAAGTGCAGCCGACCTTCTTCGTAGGCTACACCCGCGAGCTCCAGACCAAACGCACCCTGGGAAGGGATGTCTATCGTCCCGTGTAGCACGCCACCGGACACCGCGAGGGACACTGATAACTCGAGTTGAGATTGGGCGACCAAAGTGTTGCCCGCCCAATCGCCCACGACCTGGGCGACGTAAGCGTGAGCGGCGGTGGGCTCCGGCGCGGCGGTTTCCGTGGGGGCCGCGGTGGTTGGGATAGCTGCGGGTTCGGGCGAAGGGGCCATCGCGGGCGTCCCGGTGGGCGTTTCCGCTGGCACAAGCGAGGGTGTTGGGGACGGCATGCCCACGGCCGTGCCATCCGGAGTGGCGGTGGAAGGGAGATGGGTCGGCTGATCTCCGGTGCAGGCAGCCGTCAGAGCCACAACCAGGCCCGCAAAGAGAATCGCCAGTTTCAGCGCCGCCACTCGAATTTGTGCCAAGATCGAACCCCCACTCTTTGACGAACCCCGATGCCTGCAGGTGTCCGGGCAGCATCAACAATGGCTTTCACCATTGCGCCCGCGAGTGCCACAACATATATTAGGCCAACGCGCCAATCTCGGGATAGGGGCCATCGCGATGCAAGGCTTTCCCAAGGACGAGTTCACCCGCTACGGCGGCCTGCGCATGCACGTGCGGAACTGGGGTGGTGAGGGCCGCCCGGTGGTCCTGCTGCACGGGTTGGCCTCCACCTGTCGCATCTGGGACCTGACGGCGCCGGTCCTGGCGCGGGACTTTTCGGTGATCGCCGTGGACCAGCGGGGCCACGGGGACAGCGGCAAGTCGGAGAGCGGCTACGACTTCGCCAGTGTGGGAAATGATGTTGCTGCGATGCTGGAGGGCCGCGGCATTGAGCGCCCAGTGCTGGTGGGCCACTCCTGGGGCGCCGACGTGGCCCTGGAGCTGGCCGTGGCCCACCCCGGACTATTGCAGGGCATCGTGTTCGTCGACGGCGGAACCATCGATGCCTCGGCCCGCTACGACACGCTGGACGATGCCCTCGTCCAGATGGCACCGCCAGACTTCCGGGGCGTCACCCCTGCCCAGTTCCTCGAGCGCGTGCGCTCCGGCGGCCAGTGGGGCACGCTGATAGGCCAGCATGGCCAGCCTGCCGAAGAAATCATTCTGGCCAACTTCGAGACGCTGGACGACGGCACGCTGCGGGCCAAGCTCTCCCGGGACAACCATCTGCGCATCATCGAAGCGCTGTGGGACCACCACCCCCGAGATCTATACCAGCGCGTGGCCTGCCCGGTGCTGATGATGCCCGCCCGCCAGCGAGAAAACCCGGACGCATACGAGCGCACCCTGGCACGTTCGGAGTCCATCGCGGCGGCAGAGAGCCTGCTGCCCAACAGCAAGGCAGTATGGCTGGAGGACAGCATCCACGATGTTCCCGTGCAGCGGCCCGAGTTGGTGGCAGAAACCATCCGCCAGCACATCCAGTCGGGATTTTTCGATCAATAGGACACCCAAGAATCCCTCTCCTGCCGGGAGCGGGTTGGAGTGAGCAAGTCATCACCTGGGAGCGGACATGACGACGGTCGACTACTCTGCGCTGGACGAAGTCAGCATCTCAATGAATGCCTTTTACCCCCGGAAGAACTGGTCGCAGGCACCTCCTGGGGCGAGCGATCACACTGTCAAGGTGGATGACGAAACCTCACTCTCATCTCGCTTCTTTCCGGCGACAGAATCCGCGCCGAACATACTCTTCTTCTACGGCAATGGTGAGACGGCCAACGACTACAACAACATAGCGCCGCTTTACAACCAGGTGGGCGTCAACTTCTTCGTTACCGACTACCGGGGCTACGGCCGTAGCGACGGTTGGCCGTCGTTTACCAGGATGCTGGCCGACTCCCACCTCGTGCTGGATTACGTCGCGGGGATGCTGTCTGACGGTGGTTTCAGCGGCGACCTGTTCATCATGGGCCGCTCTATGGGGCGACACTCGGCGTTCGAACTGGCCGCCAATCGGGGTGATCGACTGGCGGGCGTGATCATAGAGAGCGGACGCCCAATCCTCGGTAACTTCGTATATGGCCTTCCACCACAGCAGGGCCAGGAGTTGGAGGCCGCATACCTGGCCAAGGTCACGTCCATCAGCATCCCGTCGCTGGTCATTCACGGCGAACTGGACGAACTTGCCCCGGTGCAGCAGGCGATCGAGATGCACCATACCTTCCAGTCTGCAGATAAGCGCATCCTGACCATTCCCGGAGCAGGACACAACGACCTGCTATATGTCGGCATAAACGATTATTTTGTCGCCATCAAGGAATTCACGGGTGCGTAGGGGAGGCGCACGATGCCAAGGGTAGTGCGGGCCGGACTGATCCAGGCAGGTATCGGGCGGGACGCGCCCGATGACATCCAGGCCCTGCGGCAGCGCATGCTGGAGAAGCATGTCGCGCTTATCGAGGAGGCCGCCAACAAAGGCGTGGAAGTCCTGTGCCTGCAGGAACTGTTCACCAGCCCCTACTTCCCCGCCGAGCAAAACGACCGATGGCGTCAGTTGGCCGAGCCAGTGCCGGACGGCCCGACGGTGCGGCTGATGCAGGACCTGGCGCGGAAACACGGGATGGTCACGGTGGTGCCGGTGTTCGAAGAAGAAATAACTGGCTTGTTCTACAACACGGCAGCAGTCATCGACTCGGACGGGACGTACCTGGGAAAGTACCGCAAGAACCACCTCCCCCACGTCGCTCCGGGTTTCTGGGAGAAATTCTACTTCCGCCCCGGCAACCTGGGGTATCCGGTATTCGACACCACCCGCGGCAAGGTCGGCGTCTACATCTGCTACGACCGCCACTTCCCCGAAGGCGCGCGGGCCCTGGGCCTGGGCGGAGCAGAGATCGTGTTCAACCCGTCGGCCACCGTCGCCGGGCTGTCGGAGTACCTGTGGGGGCTGGAACAGCCGGCCCACGCCGCAGCCAACGGCTACTTCCTTGGTGCCATCAACCGGGTGGGCGTGGAGCAGCCGTGGGAGATAGGCGAGTTCTACGGCAGCAGCTACTTCTGCAACCCCAAGGGACAGATCGTGGTACAGGGTTCGCGGGACCGCGACGAGGTGGTGGTCGGCGACCTTGATCTGGACGAAATCTCCGAAGTCAGAAACACTTGGCAGTTCTACCGTGACCGCCGCCCCGAAACCTATGGGGGGTTGACCGCGCCATGACGCAGACTCCGGACGTTCGCCTGCCCGCACATCTGGACCGCGACGAAGTGCTGGGCCGTCTCGACCGCGTGCTCGATCCGGAGCTGGACGAGTCGGTCCTGTCGCTGGGGTTCGTGGAGAGCGTAGAAGGGGACGACGACGGCAACGTGGAGGTGTGCCTGAGGTTGCCCACCTACTGGTGCGCCGCCAACTTCTCCTACCTGATGGCATCCGATGTCCGCCGCGAACTGGCCAGTGTGGCAGGGGTGCAATCGGTTGCGGTCAGGCTGGGCGATCACTTCGTCGGCAGCGAGGTGCAGGAGGGCACGGGCTCCGGCAAGACCTTCGGAGAGGCTTTCCCCGAAGGCGGCCCCGACACCCTGGAGGAGACGCGGCAAATCTTTCTGCGGAAGGGATATTTCGGTCGTCAGCAACGGCTGCTGCAGGCCCTGAGGCGCGCCGGGCTGTCCTTCGGCGAGATTGCCGCGCTGCGGGTGGGCGACGCGGAATCACTCCCGGTTAATGAGCGTCTGATCGACCGGTACCTTGAGCGGCGCGAGGAACTGGGTCTGGACTGCTCGGAGACCGTGGCGCTCGTCGTCAACGTAAAGGGCGAGGCAATCCCGTCACAGGACCTGGAGACCTATTACGTTCGGGCGCGGACCACCCGGCTGGCCATGGAGGCCAGCGGTTCGCTCTGCTCTGCGATGCTGGAAGCCCGCAACTCGAACTGGACTTCTACGTAACAGCCCGACCCGGGGAATCGCGGCAAGGAGGAGAAACGCGATGTACTCAGTGAACGGCGAGGACATTTTCGTGGTGGACGGCCATATGCACTTCTGGGACGCTGGGCCGGATAACCACAAGAACGACTACGGGAATGCCTGGATCAAGTGCTTCTACGACTATCACTCGGCCCTGTCACCAGCCGACTACGTGTGGGACTTCGACAAGTACTGCAACTACGGCGAGGAAGCCCTGGTCAACGACATGTTCATCGATGGCTACGTGGACGTGGCAATCCTGAATTCCACCTACCTGTACGAGTTCTTCAAGACCGGCTTCAACACCCACCAGAAGAACAACGTGGTCAAGCAGAAACACCCCGACCGGTTCATGCTGTGCGGCTCGTATGACCCGCGCGATGAAGAGGCAGGGCTGGACAGGTTCCGCGAGATGATGGCCGGGTATCCCATCAGCGGCCTGAAGCTCTATACCGCCGAATGGCGCGGCGACTCCAAGGGCTGGAAGCTGAACGACCCGTGGTCGTACCGGTACCTCGAGCTGGCGCAGGAACTGGGCATCAAGAACGTGCACGTGCACAAGGGCCCAACTATCTATCCGCTGAGCCGCGACGCATTCGACGTCAACGACGTTGACTACGCCGCCACCGATTTCCCCGGACTGAACTTCATCGTTGAACACGTGGGGCTGCCCCGTCTCGACGACTTCTGCTGGATCGCCACCCAGGAGCCGAACGTATACGCCGGCACGTCGGTGGCAATGGCGTTCATCAACTCGAGGCCCAGGTACTTCGCCGAGATCATGGCGAACCTGCTCTTCTGGCTGGGCGAGGACCGAATCCTGTTCGGCAGCGACTACGCCATCTGGAGCCCCAAGTGGATCATCGACAAGTTCATGTCCTTCCAGTTCCCGGATGACATTAGCGAGGAATTCGGGATGGATCTGACCCCTGCAATCAGGCGGAAGATCATGGGCGAGAACGCAGCACGCCTTTACGGCATGGACATCGAAGCCCAGCGCACCAAGCTGGCAGGCGACGAAATTGCCGCCCGGCTGTCCTCCGCGACCTAGGCGCGATTCCCTTGGCATCGGCCTTTTGGGGCCGGTCAACAGGAACAAGAGGACTCGTATGGCAATTACGATTGACGAGATGCTGGACGAACTGAGCTTCGCCGGCGCAGAACTTGTGAATGGCAACGCCAACCACGGACCCATGGCGGCCGAGGCCTTGTTCGCTCTGGGTCGTGATGAAGAGGTGGCGCCGTGGATCGACGGGTACAGGGGCCGCCTGATATATCGCCCGTCGCCATCCCTTGCCATCCCGCCCGCAGAATGGCAAGAGTACCTCGGCGTGCGGGAGAGGCTGGGGGACTGGATACAGTTCTGCGAAAATGAGCTGTCGGATGCGGCGTGGCAGGACGTGGTGCGTCTGTGGGTTCCGCGGCTGGCTCCCGCCGTGATGGCGGTGGCCACGCACGGCCTCATCCGCACGGCCCATGCCGCCCGCAACCTCTCCGCCGGGGAAACGCCGCAGCGAAAGGCAGAACTGGCGCAGGGACTGGGCTACTGGGCCGCGAGGTACTACACCCTGCCGGGAGCACCGTTGGCATCCACTGCTGGCTACACCCCCAGGGCCGCCCTTGGGCAGGTGGAGCGCCTGCACGGCCCGGAGTTCGACGGATCGGGTCCGATCACGGAGCAGATCAAGGGGATGGAGGAACATCCGGAATTCGAACCGGTCATCGACCTGGCGGACCCCAGCGGAGATGTTTCGCTCTTCATCTCAGACCTCACCGAAACTTTTGCGGGAATCTACCTGGCCAGCACCAAGAACCTGATCGCATTCGTCCACACAGTGACAGCCCCCAGCGCGCTGCGGATGCTGGTGCCCTATCTCGACGAAAGCGACGCCCGATTGGCGGCTAGTTACGCCTGGCAGACCTGCGCCGCAGTCTACGCGTGGTACTCCACCGTGCCGGCTCAGGACAACGCGGGATTGGCGGCCCCACCGGAAGACCGCGATGAACTCATCGACCGGGCGGTGGTCGCCGGTGGCGCTCATTCGATAAAGTTCACCGAGGCCTGCCTGCGCGAGTACGCACTGAATCCCAACCCCGTCTACCTGTTGGCGGCCCGCGACGCAGCTGAGCGAGTCGGGCCGATCTAGCAGCCCGGGCCAGGCAATATTCGCATTTTGATGATATTTGCCGCTTGCCAAGCCTTGTGACGCCTCTGTATCTTGGAAACTACCCAAACCTCGCGGGAGCCCATAATCGTCATTCCCGCGCCCCATAGGTATTCGCGCGAGAGCGGGAATCGGGTGGCTCATGCCCCCTATTGTGCAGCGGAAATCGAGCACGATTGTCTTGAGGTAGTTTTTTTAGTATGCCTGTCGTTGCCCTCTGCCTCCGCATGGTTTCTGCTTCCCGAAGGTCTGTTGGGGCGTCTGCCAATAGACCGGAAATACCGGGTGGGACAGAATGGGACAATATGGGACGGGAATCGCGATTTTTCGTGGATTTTGCGGATTTCCAGATAGGACGCAACGGGATTTTGGGACAAAATGGGACAGCAGTGGGAAATTCCTGTCCCAATTTCCCACGGGAACACCTTATTCCTCATTGTAGGTCCGCCCCCTTTGGACAGCCGTGCTGCATTTCCTGTATTGCCACGGAATCCGTCCCGCCAAATGCGCTGGCCAGCCGTATTTATCGCATTATGTTCCCGTGCTACAATCCGCCTCACATTTTGCTTGGACTCTTAGGCTGTGCTGGTGTCTGATGCTGCATAGTCCCCGGGCGCGACTATACGAGGTAGACGAGACCCTCGACGCCATCGAGGAGTGCTACCGGCACGGCTGGACCGACGGGCTGCCGGTGGTGCCTCCGACCCTGGAACGGGTCGACGCCATGCTCAAGGCTGTCGGGCTGGACGCGGAGCAGGTGCTTGGCGAGGTGCCGGTGCGCCGCCGGGCGCTGACCGCTGAGCAGGCCGCCGCCAACGCTGTGATGGCAGGCTGCCTGCCCGAGTACTTCCCGGTTGTGCTGGCGACCATGGACGCCATGTTCCAGCACGACCCCAACTGCATCCACGAGGCCTCGGCCGCCACCAACTCGCCCGGGATACTTATCGTGGTCAACGGCCCCATCCGCGAGGAAATCGGCCTCAACTGCACCGGCAATCTGTTCAGCCCCGGACACCGGGCCAACGCCACCATCGGACGCGCCATCCGGCTGATCCTGATCAACGTGTTCGAGCAGCGCCCCAACGTGCTCGACCGGGGCTGCATGGGTTCGCTGACGAAGTTCGGCGTTTGCATTGGTGAGGACGAAGAGAACAGCCCCTGGGAGCCGTTCCACGTCTCCCGCGGCTTCGACGCCAAACAGTCAACGGTCACGGTGGCCACGATTCAGGACCCGGAGATGCTGGGCAACCGTTACGGCGTCACTGCGGAGAGCCTGATGGACGCCACCGCCGATGCCATGGCCAGCCACGGGCTGGGAATTTACCTCAACGACGCCCCCTGGTTCTGGGTGGTCGGCCACTGGCACGCCGAAATGCTCGGCCGCCAAGGCTGGAGCCGCCGCCAGATTCAGGAATACGTCTACGAAAACGCCTGGCGCACCAGGGCGCAGCTGAAGCGGCTGGGTGCCGTCAACGGCGCCATCCAGGACGGAGACGAGGACATGCGGGTGCCCGCTGCGCCCTCGCCGGAGGGAATCCTCATACTGAAGGGCGGCGGCGACAGCGGCATTTACAGCGAGCTGCTGATGAATTACCACGGCCTTCCGGCCATCACGGTGCCCATACGCGACTCCTGGGAGGATTTCCGGGCAGAGGGACACTAGCTTCGCCCCAGGGGCATTCCCAAAAGGGTCTCGGACACTCGCAAGGAGATGAGGAAGTGACTACGGCAACGGTGCACAAACTGCAGTTGGTGGACCCCACAGGAGCCGACCCCGGCCCCAATCCGCTCACGCTCGCTGCCCGGCCCGCCGACATTCGCGGCAAGAGACTGGCGCTCCTGGACAACTCCAAGGCCAACTCGGACATCATTCTGCGCGCCATCAGCGACATCCTGAATGACGAGTTCGAATTCGCCGAGATCAACTACTTCAAGAAGCACAGCTCGTCTCTCCCACCTAAGCCGGAGATCATAGAGGAGCTGCACCGCCACGCCGACCTGATCATCACCGGCATTGGCGATTGAGGGGGTTGCTCGTCGGGCAGTTTGCACGACGGAATATCCCTGGAGCGGATGGGCTTCCCGACCGCCACCATCATCACCCACGTATTCGAGACCACGGCCAAGGCCTACACACGCCTGATGGGCGTGCCGGGCTTCCCTTACCTCGCCTGCCCGCACCCGATAACCAACGTGGGGGCCGAAGGACTTGAAGAGCGGGCCAGGGAGATGGCTCCCGGGGTTGCCAGGCTGCTGCAGCAAGGCACTCTGGATTGACCTGCAGCCCGCAATAGCCCACGGGCAGGAGATCATCTCCGGGAACAAAATTGCGTGATTGCGGCTGGGCGTTTGACCAGCCGCTCTCCATTGGCGAGGAGCGACCATGACTACGGAACGCGGAAACCGTTTGATCAACAAGGTTGCGATAGTAACCGGAGCCGGCGCCACCGGCAGCGGAGACTTCGTCGGAATTGGTCAGGCCATATCCATATTGTTCGCCCGACAGGGCGCCAAGGTACTATTGGTAGATCGAGAGGAAAGGAACGCAGAGACCACCCTGGCAATGATCCGCGAGGAAGGTGGAGAGGCGTCCATCTTTGCTGGCGACGTTACCAGCGACGATGACATGCGCGAGATGGCCGAGAGCGCAAAATCCAGGTATGGCAACATCAACGTCCTGATCAACAACGTCGGCATCAGTGGCCCTGGCTCCGTGACCGACCTGGACGTTGATTTCTGGGACACGGTGATGGATGTCAATCTCAAGAGCGTCATGCTTTGCAGCCGGTACTCCATCCCGCAAATGATTGAGTCGGGCGGCGGCTCCATCGTGAACCTGTCATCCATCGTGGGCTTGCGCGCCGGCGGTGGTCGCCCCAGCCATCCCTATGCCGCGTCCAAGGGAGGCATCCTCGGCCTCAGCAACTCCATGGCGGTGCATTACGGGCGAGACAACGTGCGGGTCAACTGCATCGCCCCTGGTCATGTGCATAGTCCCATGGTGGCACGCCACTCCTCGCAGGAGATGCTGGAACTGCGCCGCCGGGCCGGACCGTTGGGAATCGAAGGCACGCCGTGGGACGTAGCCTACGCCGCACTGTTCCTGGCCTCCGACGAGGCCCGCTGGGTCTCCGGCGTGACGCTGCCGGTGGACGCGGGTCTACTGGCCGCCACGCCGCTGGCCATGTTCCCCCACCTGCGCGACCCTGAGTAGACTCTTGGCCGCATAATGAGTCGACAAGAATGCCCCGGCCTTGATGGCCGGGGCATTCGGTCCCCTGATGAGCCGTCGAAACGTCCGCTATCCCTGGTGGTAGGGGCCGCGAAGTACCTGCCCTGGCAGCGCTCCGGTGTGCTCGCCATTCTCCAGCAGCACCTCGCCGTTGACGATCACGTAGTCGATACCGCTGGCGGGCTGCTTCACGTGCATCTCGCCGCCAGGGAACTCGTACATCGGCTCCCGGGGCTTCATGCCGATGGTATCGGGGTCGAAGATGGTGATGTCGGCGGCCTTGCCTGCCTGGATGAAGCCGCGGTCGTGGAGGTCGTGCATCAGCGCCGTCTTGCCGGTCATCCGGTAAACCGCGTCCTCCAGGGTCAGCACCTGCTCTTCCCGCACCCAATGGCTCAGGAGATAGGTGCTGTAGGTGGTGCGGTCGCCCTTGTCGGGGCGGGCGCCGCCGTCAGTGGTGCCGATGACGGTGTAGGGCGAACCCAGAATCTCCCGCTGCGACGTGGGGTCGCTGTTCCGGTCGATAACCTGGAAGCTGGTGCGGAGGTCGTCGTCGAGGACCAGGTCGAGGAAGGCGTCCATGATTCCCTTCCCCTGCTCGGTGGCCACTTCCTCGACACTCATCCCACTGTACCGGCGGTTGCGCTCCTCGTGGGCCATGTAGACCTGCACCAGGTCCCAGCGGCGGTTGAAGCTCATGGTGCGGGTGCCCCGGTTCATGCGGTACCGGTGCTCGCCCTCGGTCTCCACGCCCTCGATGCTCAGGGCGCGGCGAATCTCCGGGTCGCGGAAGGAGCGGATCCGCTCCTCCACCGGCAGGGCCATCACCGAGTCCCACGTTGTCATGCCCTGGAATACGGTGGTGGGGCTGATCATGTCCTCGTCTTCCAGCCCGCCCAAGCCGGCGCGGAGGTCGAAGATCGGACCCGCCGTGGCGGACAGGCAGGAGGCATAGGCCCTGGTGCCGGACCGGAAGGCATCCTCCACCATCTGGAGGTGCTCCTTCCATTCGTCGGGCTTGCTCAGTTCCTGGGCCAGCAGATTGTAGATGGCGGGGCGTCCCGTGCGGCGGGACAGTTCTTGGGCTATACCGGCAGGCGTTGTGTATCCGCCCGCGGCACCACCGCTGACCTGGAAAACGCCAGTGCCCAACTCGCCGAGGACATCGCCCACCGCGAAACGCTCAGCGTCTGAGGCCACCGATGACGGCACCCGGACACCGAAAATCTCCTCGCCCTGGTCGGCGAAGTTGCCGACGCTGAACCCCAGGGCCCCGGCAAGTATGCCCTTGCGGACCTCCGCCTTCATTGCCTCGATTTCTTCGGGGGTGGCCTCCCGCTCCTGGGCGGCCTGGCCCATCACGTAACGACGCACGCCGGAGTGTCCCACGAAAGCGCCGACGTTGATGCCCCGGCGGCGACCGATGGCGTCCAGGTACTCCGGGATGGACTCCCAGGAGAAGTCAACGCCTGCCCGCTGGGCACTCAGAGGGATTCCTTCCATCTTGTCGAACATATCCAGATACCACTCGCCGTCTCCGGGACGGACCGGCGCGATTACTGCGCCGCACTGGCCGACGATGATGGAGGTGTTGCCGTTCAGGGATGTGGAGTTGACGATGGGGTCCCACATGCACTGGGAGTCGAAGTGGGTGTGGTGGTCAATGAAGCCGGGCGCGACCACGCGGCCCTCGGCATCGATAACGCGGGTGGCGGAGTCGTTGAACCGGCCCACCCCGACAATCTTGCCTTTGCTCACCGCAACGTCTGCGCGAAACTCCGGCCCACCTGAACCATCGACCACCCGGCCGTTCTTGATCAACAAATCGAATGCCATCGCTCATCTCTCCTATTCAGTCCGAATTCCAGAGTGAGTCGTCTTGGACTCTACGATAGCAATGAAACTCTGTCAAATAGTTTTACTCAAATCAACAAACAATTAGAGTCGGACTCCGCTTACGGTCCAATATAATCAGCATCGTTACGAAAACTAGCGAGGGTAAAGCATGTCAACTGACGCATCAGGCAAACTGGCCGAAATGGTCGGGGAACTTCAGAACAGGGTGCAGGCACTGGAGGACGCCAACGAGATCCGCAATCTGAAGGCCGAGTACGCCGCGGCCTGCGACGACAACTACGATCCGGACCGCATCGCGGCCCTGTTCATCGAGGACGCTACGTGGGAGAGCCAGGGCCTGGGCCGGTTCGAGGGTCGGGAGGCCATCCGTGAGTTCTTTCGTGGCATCTCAAGCCATTTCGTCTTCGCCCTGCACTACGGCCTGAACCCCAGCATCGAGGTTTCCGGCGACACCGCTCGCGCCCGGTGGTACCTGTTCATGCCCTGCACCATCGGCGAGACTGGCCAAGCCATGTGGAGGGCAGGAATCGACGACGAGGAATACGTCCGCGTCGAAGGCAAGTGGATGTTCAAGAGCAAGAAGTCGGCTCCGATCTTCAGCACCACCTACGAGGAGGGCTGGGCCAAGCAGCGGTTCGTCTAGGGGTCGGTGCTGGTCAACTGCGCCGCCGGTTTCCTACCCAGCATGGTTCCGGGCCTGTCGGGGTAGGCCAGCCCGGCTATGACGCCCAGGCCGGTCAGCAGGGATAGCGCGATCAGGCCGGTCTGGATCGAGCCAGTTAGCTCTGCCACAACGCCCACCAGCATTGGTCCCATGGCGAAGCCGACGCCCATGAAGGTGAGGATCAAGCCGGTCAGTACGGCCACCTCACGGGGCAGGACTCCGGGGAACTCGAAGGGCAACACCTGGATCGCCGGGGTCGCCACCCAGACCAAGCCCAGACCGGTGATGAACACCATCAGCAGCGGCGGCGCCTCGCTGAGGGTGATCACCACGCCGAACACCGCATTCAACAGGGCCGGAACGACCAGCAGTGCCTTGCGGCTGTGCATCTTGGTCAGCAGCCAGCCGCCGAGAAACCCGGACGGTATCAGGGCGTAGTACAGGAACCCCAGCAGAGGTCCACCAAGGGTCAACGCCACGTTGCGCTCCTCGACCCAGAGCGTGGGCAGGAAGGTGACCATCCCGGTCCAAGTGGACGACAGGAACAGCATCACCACGGCAATCAACCAGCCCTGCGGATAGCGTCGCAGCGCAAGCCAGGGAGAGTGCCCATCCTCCTCCTCGGCTTGCGACGACGGCTCTGGCGGGGCGTGCTTCTCCCGCGCCACCAGCGTCCAGGCCAGGATCTGGGCGCAAAAGAATCCTCCAAGCAAGGCGTAGGCGATGCGCCAGCTTCCCAGTCCTTCGATCAGCAGCGGGCTGAGGCTGACGGCGAGGGCGAGGATCACGCTGTGCTGCGACAGCCCGAATGACTGGACCAGCGCGTACTGGTGCGGGGCGCACCACTGCCGCAGCAGCAGGGCGCGGGCGGGAGTGTTCACTGTGTGGGAGAGGATGAAGCAGAAACGCGCCAGCAGCAGCACCCAGAACCCTGGTGCCAGTGCCTGCACGAACAGGAACGGCGCTCCCAGCACCAGTGAAACCAGCGCCAGCGGCACGGGCCGGAATCGCGAAAACCAAGCTCCAAATGGAAGCGAGAGGCCAGCGGCAGTTATCCACCAGACCGCCTGCAGCACCCCTGCCTGCAGCGCGGTAATGCCCAGATCCTCCCGGATGAACGGCAGGAACAGCCCGAAGGTGTAGGAGACCAGGATGACGCTGCTCTGCTGGGCGCGAAACAGCAGGATGACGGCCCAGCCTCGAGGCGGCGTCCGTTCCAGCAACTCACTCACCGCCGGGGGCGGGGAGACCACAGGCACTCATAGCAGGTAAATTATCGACCGCTCCGTGTTCTCCCCAGAAGGCTCTTACTCCTGGAGGAAGGACTTGATGATGGCGTAGCTCTCGTCGGGCATTTCCTCGGGGATGTAGTGGCCACAGGGCAGCGACTGGCCGCGGACGTTGGTGGCGTACTCGTTCCAGACGGCCAGCACGTCCTGCGTCCGTCCCACGTAGCCCGTGGAGCTCCAGAGCGCAAACATCGGGCAGGTAACCTTGTTGTCGAAGTCGGCGTCGTCGTGGACCAGATCGATGCTGGCGCCGGCCCGGTAGTCCTCGCAGGTGGCGTGGATGGTGCCCGGGTTGCTGAAGCAGCGGGCGTACTCGTCCACCACCTCGGGCGGGAAGGCGCCCTCAGCGTCGGGGTTACGTCGGAATGAGCGGCGCAGGAAGTAGTCGGGGTCGGCGCCGATGACCCGTTCTGGGAAGTCGTAAGGCTGGATCAGGAAGAACCAGTGGTAGGTGTTGGTCGCCATTTCCTTGTTCACGATCTGGAACATCTTGTGTGTCGGAATGATGTCCAGCACCATCAGCCGCTCCACCCGCTCCTGGTGATCCTTGGTCAGCCGGTGCGACACCCGTGCACCCCGGTCGTGTCCCACCAGCTTGAACCTGTCGAAGCCCAGGTGCGCCATGACGTCCACCTGGTCCTGGGCCATGGCCCGCTTGGAATAGTTGAGGTGCTCGGGGTCGCCGTGAACTTTACTACTGTCGCCGTAGCCGCGCAGGTCCGGCACCACCACGGTGAAGTCCTCTGCCAACCGGGGGGCGATCTTGTGCCACATCATGTGGGACTGCGGGTAGCCGTGGAGCAGCAGCAGCGGCGGGCCGTCCCCTCCCTTGACCAGGTTGATGGTTGCGCCGCCGCTGGTGTCGATCTGCAGCGTTTCAAATCCTTCGTAGAACGCCATGATTCACTCCCTGCACTGGCAAAACTCAGTAACTGTCTTGCCGGTGTTCCCTCAAAAATTCCGGATTTCCCGATATACTACATCCCTGTGCCAGCGATTGCACTCGCCCCGTTCAGCAGGCGAGACTAACTGCGACAGCAAGAAATGCCGAGGGCACGCCAATGCGTGCACCAGTTTTCGTTGTTGCGATATTCGCGCTTTTGCTACCAGTCGACGCCTGCCGGGGACGCTGGACCGGCTGGCCCCGGTGGTGAGCCCGGTCAGGCAGTATCTGTCGGCCCCGCCGGACCCGCCGGCTCGGACGCCACCATAGACACTGAAGACCTCAAGGCGCTGCTGGCAGAGTTCGAGTAGGGGTTGGTTCACGCCAGGGCGCCGGCTCGGAAAGGCTCGACAACACCATCCACGCGATAATTGAGGCCAGTCGGAACACCGCCTCCAAGGAAAGACTCACTCGCCGGGACAGGTATATTCAGCCCGTTTTCGCCACCATCGAGGCAGGCTCGGACGACCCGGAAACGGTGCGGACACTGGAACTGATGCAGGGGATAGTCGTTCTGACCAGCATCATGAACGCCTTGGCGGAGGCGCGGATCAACCGGGACAGGGCCAGACCGGCGGGGCAATGCCATCGGGGGCCGTGATCGCCGTCGCCCATACAGCGATTGTTGCTGTCGTTATTGAGGGTTCTCTGCTCAGCGAAGAATTATCGGCCAACGAGGCTGAGGCCTTCGACGCCACCGGCACGCTGCCTCTGGGCCGAGGGGTCTACACGTTGGAGGGCGCGGACTCAGGCCGGGTGGCCGTGGCGCCGGTGGTGATTGCCGCTGATAACTGACCGCTGCCGAAGGGGCCCCACCCAACTGAGGTCACTGATTGGGGCGGGCAGGGCCATCGCATCCGGCTCCGAGGTCCTCTTGATGGGAAAATTCTGTCCCATGGCTGTCCCATTTTGTCCCATCCTGTCCCATTGTCTCCTGCCCTCACTCTCCACCCTGCCTGACGGACTCACCTTCTTCCAAAATGACCGTGAACGGTGAGGCAAGCAACAGTCTCAAATAACAAGTTTTGGATATATGGTACAGAGGCGTTATCAGGCTCGGCAAGGGGTAAATGTCATCAGTTCTCAAAATGCCCTTGCACTGTTCGGGCGCAGGGCAATCGCGTCTTATTTCTCAGCACACAAAATAGGTCTGAATGGAGATGGAGATGGGAGTGGCAGTGACAGTGACAGTGACTCCCTCGGTTCCTGGTGCGAGGGTAGACCGGGGTTTGGATTCCCGCAGGCGCGGGAATGACGACTTATAGGGCCTCCGGCGTTTAAGACGCGATTGCCCTGTGTTCGGGTGGGCTTTTCGATTGCCTCGCCGCAGGCCGGTAGTATAATCCGCCTCAACAACGCCCCCCGACAGGGCTGAAACAGCATTCGCCATCGCAGGAGAAGGTAATGAGCGCCAATGGAAAGACCCTGGTGATTCGCAACGGAACGCTCATCGACGGGACCGGCGAACCAACGTCTCAGAACGACGCTGTAGTCATCGAAGGCAATCGCATCACCAGCGTGGGAGCGCTGCCGCCGGGCCTGAACCTGGAGGACACCGGCAAGGTGGAGACCATCGATGCCGAGGGCAAGTGGGTTATGCCCGGGCTCATCGACGGGCACTGTCACCTGTCCTTCGGCTTCCCGTCGGTATCTTCAGTCAAGTATCCCAGCGGGCGCGGCACCGCCAGCCCGGGCTTCAACGCCATCCGCGCCGCCCGCAACGCCCAGACGGTACTGCGCTCG
Source organism: Dehalococcoidia bacterium (assembly GCA_965215675.1). Classification (GTDB taxonomy): domain Bacteria; phylum Chloroflexota; class Dehalococcoidia; order Lucifugimonadales; family UBA3495; genus VXOI01. The sequence goes on from OZ244112.1 coordinate 3,239,841, forward strand.
GGCGTCACCAGCATCTCCATCCCGGGAGGGACCTGGTTCATCGAGGTCGGACTGCGCGATGCCATCAACGCCGGGCTGGTCGAAGGGCCGCGCATCTTCACCGCGGGACGCTTCATAGTCACCTACGGCAGCATCGGCGATCCCGAGCCTTCGTGGGTCGGCACGCCGGAGCATTTGTTGGGCGTTCTGGCCAATGACGTCAACGACATGATCACCGAGGTGCGCCGCCAGACCAAGCACGGCGTGGACTTCATCAAGCTGGCCGACAGTACCTGGGGCGACAACCAGACCATGTCGAAGGAGGAGATAGCCGCCGTGGTCGAGGAGGCCCACCGCCGCAACGCGCGCGTCGCCATCCACTCCCGCGGCGCCGGATCCACCAAGGCAGCAGCCGAGGCGGGCGTCGACTGGATCATGCATGCCGACCTGGCAACCGAGGCCGAACTGTACGCCGTCGCCGAGGCGGGGGTGCGGGTGATACCAACCATGACCTTCCTGTTCGAGGCGCTGTCCATCGGCAAGGAGAAGGGCCGCAGCGACGAGGAGCTGGACATCATCCGGCGCAACGCCGACAACGCCATGCAGGTGCTGGAAATGGCGCGCAACTTCGGCATTAAAGTGCTGGCAGGCACCGACAGCGGCAACTCGCCGGTGATGCCCTACGGCACCCTGCACGCCAACGAGGCCGAGGTGATGGTGAAGTACGGCGGCTACACGCCCATGGAGGCCATCGTGGCCAACACCCGCGAGAACGCCTACGTTGTGGGCCTGGAGGGCGAGCTGGGTACCATTGAGGCGGGCAAGCTGGCCGACCTGCTCATTCTGGATGCCGATCCGCTGGCGGACATCCGCGTGCTCCAGGGCGGCAAGCATCTGGACACGGTCATCAAGGACGGCCGCCGCGTCAACCTGCACGCGGGGGACGTGCCGCTGGACCTGTGCTAAGGGCTGCTTTGGGAAAAGGGGGGCGTGGATAAATTTGAATGGACTGGGCCACCAGCGAAATAGTCACAGTTCTGGCATTTCTCCTTCCAGGACTTGTCGCTGCAGCGGTCTTCTATTCATTAACGGCTTACTCAAGGCCCAATGAATTCGGTTACGTCGTTCAGGCTCTAGGCTTTACCGTTGCAGCCCAAGCGATTACCTGGATCATCCTGACGCTAGGAAGTCTGGCCTGGCAGGTGGCTTTCTGGCCCTCGGGAATGGAAACTGTCTTCTCTGTATTCAGCGCCATATTACTAGCTCTACTCATGGCGTGGCTTGTCAACCACGACGTCGCCCACAGTCTCTTGCGCCTCCTTAAAGTAACGAGAGAGACCTCATATCCATCAGAATGGTACGGGGCATTTGCTGAGAACAACCGGCATTACGTAGTTTTGCATCTCAAGAATGGCAATCGTCTGTACGGGTGGCCGGAGGAATGGCCTAGCCGGCCGGAACAAGGACACTTTCGAATGGCCGAATGCGAGTGGCTGGTCGGGGAAGAAAGGCATTTCTTAACCGGAGTGTCTATCTTGCTCGTGCCAGCCCAGAGCGTTGACATGATAGAATTTATTCGTGCAGTGCAATCAGAAGCGAGAGAGGAAAACAATGGCCAAGCTGCCTAATTTGGCTCCGAGCAGGAGAGGAAAGGGTTTGAAAGGAGATAACAGACTCTTAGACATCAAGAAACCTGCGCCCCCTCCAGCGCCGCCGACTCCACCTAATGCCTCTCAAAGGCAATGAAATAAGATTGTTCTTTTCGTCTCCTTTTGTGGTGCCTACGCAAACGAAACGCCGATACATTCCTCTAACAATCGTGGGACACGGATGGAATGGCTTGTCGTGGTACTAGAATCCTGAATACACAAAGCCCACAACTGGTTTCAGAACAAGTCAATTGAGGCCAGAAACTGGCGTCTGTTTCTAACGTTGCTTTCAGTTGTCTCAAATGTAGAAATATAATAGGATGCGGTTAAGGCCTTGCCGCGAAAAGGGCCGACTTTCGCAGGGAGCAGAGGATGTCAAGAGTACCAAACCCCCCGCCAAATAGAGGTGAACTTGAATTCCGAGGGAAGAGCCCTAAAGCTTCCAATGATAAGAAGCCACCGCCTCCTCCGCCCCCTCCTCAAAAGAAGGAAGAAACAAGAGAACGAAACTAAGGATCGTTCATCTGCCTGCCGACATCAGTTGTCGGCGGGCTTATTTTTATTTGTTTGCAAGGTTTTCGAGGTTCTCTTTGGCGGTAAACATCAACGGCGAGAACACCTCATGAGAATCACCGGCGTTAGCAGCGAAGTCTTTGAGTGGGAGCGGCCCGGCATCTGGAACGGCGGGCACTTCTACGGGCCGGGGCGGCTGCACAAGGTGACGGTCAGCACCGATGAGGGCATTACCGGTTACGGCTGGAACGGCGGGACCGCCGCCGAGCGGCCGCTGGAGATGTTTCCTCTTTATGTCGACTACTTCCGCCCGTTGCTCATCGGCCGCGACCCAATGGACACTCGAGGCATCGCCGTCGACCTGGGCGAGAAATTGATCAAGATTCTCGGGCCCGCCGGTATCAACACGCAGGTGTTGGCGGCAATCAACATCGCCTGCTGGGACATCAAGGGCAAGGCCCTGGGGCAATCCGTCCACAAGCTGCTGGGAGGGGCGCAGGACCGCATCCGCACCTACATCGCCGGCGGCTACTACGCTGAGGGCAAGGGGCTGGAGGAACTCAAGGACGAGGTGCGCTTCAATGTCGAAGAGTTGCACGCCGGGGCGGTCAAGATCAAGATCGGCGACCCGAACGTGGGCGTATCCGGCGACATGGAGAGGGTGGCTGCGGCCCGCGAGGCCATAGGCGACAGCGCGTCGCTGCTGGTGGACGCAAATTGCGCCCTCGACCTGCCCACGGCCATGGAATTTGCCCGCCTGCTGCCGGAGCACGACGTCTACTGGTTTGAGGAGCCGCTGCCAATCCACGACTACGAGGGGCACCGGCGGCTGGCGGAGATATCCAGCGTGAAGATTGCGACGGGAGAGAACGGCTACCACCTGGCGCACTTCCGTACGCTGTTGGACCACCAGGGGGCATCCATCCTGAACGTGGACGCTACCATCGTCCCCGGGTACGACGTGGCCATGGACGTTGCCAACCTGGCGGCGGAACGCGGCGTGACGGTCGCGCCCCACGGCTGCCAGGAGTTGCAACTGCCTTTGGCAGCGGGCGTGCCTCACGGCGAGTTCCTGGAGTATTACCCGTCAGCAGTCGACCCGCTGCGCGACGAAATGTTCGAGCCCAAGCTCAGGCCCGACGCAGACGGCTACGTCACCGTCCCAGACCGCCCCGGCATCGGCTACGAGCTGAACATGGACCTGCTCGACCATTATCGCGTGGGATAGATCTCGAGACGAAACCGCCTTCTGGCGTGGCCCGGAGTCATGGGGCCTATATCAGGCTTCAGCGAAGGCGCCGTCGCGGTGGTGGGCCCGCACCCTCTCGGCCAGGCGCTGCAATTGCTCCAGTATCCCCTCAGGCGGCGCGCCCAGATCCAGCGATACCACCTCTATGGTCTTGCCCGTGTTCCGGATCCGATGCAGGGATGACTCCGTTCGTCCATCCGCGTAGACCAGCAGCCCCGACGGCAGGTCTGCTGCTGTACAGTAGGCCAGCATCCGGTAGATGTCGTCCTGGCGTCCTCCTTGTCGCTCGGCTTCGTGGTTTGCCTCTCCGTACCTGGCCTCCCCCACGAAGAGGCAGCGCCGGCCTCTCCACCAGGTCAGCCCGGGATTCACTCGCACCTGCCCCTCCTCCTCCAGGTGCAGGGCGCGGCCGAACGTTCGATCGTCGGGCCAATCTGATGGAGACAGGTGGAGGGCCTGCCGGAGCGCAGCCCGGACGAACGACTCGAAAACCCGGTTGATGTCGACCAGGAAGGATACGCCAACCGTATCGCCGGGCAGAAGCTCGGCCATGGAACTTCCTATTATCAGTCGCGCCAGTTCTACCGCAGGCCGGTAGCGCTGATTCAGGCGCGTGTACTGCACCTCGGGGATCAGGCCGCGCCGGTAGGAGACGATTGGCACGGATGCGAAGGCAGGCCGCAGCGCTCCCAGTTCCCGGCGGGCGTCATGCGACCTGATCGGCATGCGCCACAGGTGCCCGATGGCGGTTTTGAGCAGACGGTTCTCCTCGATGTCCTCGGTGAATTCGTCGTAGCTCGTCTCCACCGGCAGAGGCAGGCCAAATCGCTCCCGAACCTGCTCGGCCATCCGGATGCGGCCCCGGACCATACCCTGGGATTGCTCCTCAGCTCGATAACCCTGCAACAGTCCCCGGCGTATGGCCTCCTGCGTTAGACGCACAAAAGCCGGGACCATGGCCTCGAGGATGTCGTTGTCAGGAGAGAGCGGGAAAGGGGCCGAACCCCAGTCTCCGGGGCCAAGAGAATACCCCACCAGGAACATCACCCGGTCTATGGGGATTCGGGGCCGAATGACGACGTTCAGGCCGCCGCACCGGAACAGGCCCACCTGGGATCCCGGTCGGAACTCCCACGTAGTCCCGGGGACGGCCCCCGGACCGGAAAGGGGGCGGACATCCACGCTCGCACGGCGCAGAATGTCAAGCTGGTTGCCCTCCAGCGGAGCGTCTACGCGGGTGGCCTCGCCCTCACGCAGCTGGACTGTTTGCATCTGCGGCGGGAATTTCCTCGCCCTCGGGCACAGCTGGCACATCCCCTGCTACGCCATTTACAACCGGTTCCGGCGCCGTCTCAGCGGGTACTTCCGCCGCGAAGGTACCATTGGCGTTGTAGGGTAGCTCGGCCTTCAACTGTTCGAAATCAAACTCGGCAAGCCGGTCCTCGTTCCCGAAGAACTGTTCCTCGATGTAGGGAATGACGGCCCGCTTCCAGATACGGCGGACCTGCGCCTCGTCCAGTGGAACCTCTCTACCCATGAAATAGCTTGGCCCTACGCCCAGATGCCTGTCTCCGATCTTTTCGTTGGCAACGTCAACCAAGTCTGCCACCCAAGCCATTTCAGGGTTCTCCCGCTCCAGCCACCTGCGCAGCAGGCCTTCAATGGGCGGCTGATTCGAGAAGAACGGCGCAAAATAGAATCGGCGACGCAGCGCGGCATCCATCAACGCGATCGAGCGGTCAGCGGTATTCATCGTGCAGATAAACCAGAGATTCTCCGGAAGTCGGAAACGATGGCCTTGCCCGCTGTACTGCAGTTGCATGTCCTCGTTGCGGTACTCCAGCAGGAAATACAGCTCGCCAAAGACCTTGGCCACATTACCCCGGTTGAGTTCGTCGATCACCAGCACGTGGGGCGCATGAGGGTTGGCGGCCGCCTGCGCCGCGAGTCGCAGCAGCGGGCCGGAAACCAGCTCAAAGCCTGGCTGCCCATCGAGCAAAGAGGGCCGGAAACCCTCAACGAAATCCTCGTACGAATACGATGGGTGGAATTGCACAATTGCGAAGTCACCACCCTCGTCGCGGCAATGCTGGGCGATCCGCCGGGCGACGTAGGTCTTGCCGGTGCCTGGCGGTCCGTAGAAGATCACTTGCCGTTTCTCATGCAGATCGGTGACGACCTCGGCGAGGTCGACCTCATCCCACAGGAGCTCCTCGGCCAGTGCCGCCAGCTTCTCCGGGGACCACGGTTCGATTGGCCCAACGGGCTCAAGGGGCACGGCCTCAACCAGTTCCCTGACAGGAGACGATGCTGCCGGCGGAGGCGGTGGCTGCATCGTATCGCCGTGCAGATAGGAGTCGTACCGTTCCCTGAGACCTTCAGGCCATTCGCTGGCAGGGGGTCGCTCGGTGCCGTACAGGATGACGCACCAGAGCAGCGACTGGGCGTCCAGACGGTCCCGAATCTGCAGGTTACGTACCTCGGCCCTGCGGATGAACTCGTCGAGGAAGTTGAGCATCCGCCGGTACCGGCGACCACCGTCGTCCCCGACCTCGTCTCTCTCTCGTCCGACGAGTTGGTAGGCCTTGTTCAGGTACTCGGCGCGGTAGGGCGGATTGCTCGCGGGGTCGTCGGCCATCAGGAACGCTGCCGCCAGTTGGCCGCCCGGGCCCACCGCGATCCGTTCCTCGAACTGCCGGATCCGCTCCTCTGATGTCAGGCGCCCCGACACCTCCCAGAACCGCTGCAGCACGCTGCCGACCAAGGGCTTATCCTTGTCGAGAAGGTTACGGAAAGCCGAATATACTCTCCAGTTGATCAGGTGGTATCCCGGCGACCGCGGACCCTTCAATCCCGCGTCCCAGTTGGGGAAACCGTCCAGCAGCATATCTCTCACGCTGGACAGGGTATAGGCTATCTCCAGCTTGTAGTCCCGCTCTGTTTCCTGGAAGCGGTCCCACAGGTAGAACAGCCTAGCCCATTCGATAAGCGCATCCCACCGCGTATCACCGGGCGGATTTCCGAGTAAGTCCTGTATGGCTGGATCTTGCATATCGGACAACTCCCCTTTACCTGGTGGGTTTGCTGGGGTAGGGGAATTTGCTGGTCTGCCGTGATCGCCAGGAAGGATCAGCGCAGGTAAGCGAAACTGCCCTCGAGATTGGCAAATACATCAGAATGGGGCGGGATTTCCATTATCGCGGGGCCGTCGTAGCCCTTGGCTGTAAGTATGTCCCTCATCTCGTGGCAATCGAGGTCCCCGTCGTCCACGGTGGGCCAGGCACTGCCGTTTCGCATCTGCTTGAAGTGGACAATCTTGAGCATGTCCAGTGGCAGCGCGTCCAGGTCTTTGAGCGGCTCGGTGTCGGGGAACCGGCGCAATTGGTTCGTCGGGTCGGGGCAGAGCCCCAGGTAGCTGCGATACTCCGCTGGCATCTTTTCCCGCACGGCCTCCACCAGCATCGCCATGCTCCCTATCGGCTGACCCGAATTCTCCATCGACAGGATCACACCCTGCCGCGCTGCCTCGGTGGCCAGGCCGGCCAGTCCCCACGCGGCCTCGGGGATGTCAGCCGGCGTTTCCCACGCGGAATCAAAAGCCGATGGATCTACAATCCTCAACTGGGGCGCGTCTCGGCCCACCAGCTTCGCCCCCGCCAGTGCCGCCTGCCAAGCCTCCCCCTGCGGGTCGGACTCCCGAGTCAGGCAGGGCCAGGCCATCGCCAGGTCGTAAGTCAGGTCGGGGTGAGCCTCGATCACAACCGCCAGTCCACCCAGCGAAGGCCTCCAGTCGTCTCCCTCACCGGACTCGCAGTTGCCCAGGCAGGTCTGGCGGAGCTCAATGTGCCGGGCGCCCATCGCCTCGGCCTGGCCGACCAGATCGATCAGGGTCCGGTCTTCCAGATGGAGGCGCCAAGAATTGGTGATCGCCCCGAAAATCATCATCCCCCCGTTCAGCGGCCCTGATGAATCAATATCAAGTCTGTCAGGTCAAACCAGCGGTGTTTACTTTCCAGTTTGCAGGGCAATTATAACGCCTGCAAACCCACTTCAGTGGAAATTCAGCCATATCGGGGCCAAACTCATTATGGAATTCCAACGGCGCCTCAGCGAGTCTGCACCCCATGTAGCATTGTGGACAGTTAAACGAGCCCGCGATAATATGCTGCAATTTACAGGCTCCTCGCATACCATTGACATCAGAAACTGGGGGCTCGGAATGAGCCGCAACGGGGGAATCATGAGCGAAGAGAACAGGGACGTCCTGAGCGTCTTGCCGGTCTGCGGAGCGCAGACCCCTGATATGAATTGGACCGGGCTGGCCATTGGCGGGCTGGTTGCCAAGCCTCGCGAACTCGACGCGGCCGGCTTGTCCCGGCTGGCGCAGGGCGAGATTGTCGACGACTTCCGCTGCGTCAGCGGCTGGGTGGCCCCGGACCAGCGCTGGGAAGGCGTGCCGCTAAGCGAACTGCTGGCCGACGCCGGCCCGCTGCCAGAGGCGCAATACGTCGGGTTCACCTCCGGGGGCTACACCGTCGGCATGCCTGTGGCAGAGGCCCAGGAAGCTGGAATCATGGTGGCCCTGCGCCACAACGGCGCCCCGTTGACCTCCGAGCACGGCGGTCCGTGTCGCCTGGTAGTCCCGGGACAGGCCGGCCGCTGGAGCGTCAAGTGGCTGGAGCGCATCGACCTGCTGCCCGAAGCGCCGGACGACACCGGCCACCACCAGCACTAGTCCTCCATCGGCCCCAAGCCCAAAGCCCGGACTTGGTTGTGCCGCACTGGGCGGACTGCATGCTCCTGTGCATCGTGGTGATTTCTACCCTGAAACGAGGGGACCTCAATGCGTACCATCGACATCCACGCTCACATCTCGCCCGAGGGATTCATTAAGGCCTTTCGCGAGGGCGGCACTTGGCACGGTATGTCCCCGGCCGACGCGCCCAACATGCGCTACAACCCTCGCACTACTTGGACTCCGGATGAACGCATCGCCGACATGAATTCGCTGGGCGTGGACGTGCACGTCCTTTCCACCAACGCATCCTTCTACAACTACGAAAGGGACGCCGCCGCAACGACGGCCATGGCCCGTGAATGCAACGACTACGTGGCCCAGCTGGTCAAGGACCACCCCGACCGCTTCGCCGGCTTCGCCACCCTGCCCATGCAGGACGTGACTTCCGCCGTCGCCGAGCTGGAGCACGCCATGAACATCGGCCTCAAGGGGGCCATGATCGGCGACCACGTCAACGGCAAGACTTTCGACGAACCTGAATTCATGCCCCTGTGGAAATCGGCCGAGGCATCGGGAGCATTGTTCCTGATCCACCAGGGCGGCGACACCATCGTTACTCCGCGCAACAGCCGGTACCACCTGCCCAACACAATCGGCAACCTGGCTGATAGGGCCGTTACCTTCGCCTCGTTCGTTTACGGCGGTGTGATGGACGCCTGCCCCGACCTACGCGTGTGCCTGTGCCATGGCGGTGGATACACCTGCTACGGCATCGGGCGCATGGACCGGGGATGGCAGGTACGCCAAGAGGCCCGCGTCAACATCAGCCAGCCGCCCAGCAAGTACCTCGACAAGTTCTACTACGACTGCGTGACCTTCAGCGAGGAAGCCCTGCGTTACTTGATCGACAGCGTGGGCATAGACCGCGTGGTCTTCGGCACCGACTGGCCCTTCGACATGGCTACCGACTGGCCCGTCACCTGGATTCTCGCCATGGAGAGCCTGACCGTGGAGGAGAAAGAGGCGATCCTTCACGGCAACCTGGAACGCCTCCTGGGCATTTAGCCCGGGTTTCCCACGGCGTAAAGAATAAAGGTCCCAGCCCTCGGCAGATTATGTCGAGGGCTTTTGTGTTTCCAGGAGTGGCAATGGAAGCGACTGCGCGTCCGCGGTTGAACAGCCCACGCCGTTGACTTATCCTAGCGGCCTGAATGTAGTTCGAACCTAACCAGAGGCTGAGGTAGCGAGTATGAAATACGACGTGATTGTTGTGGGGGCTGGGTCGGCGGGATGCGCTATGGCTGCGCGACTCTCGGAGGACCCGGAACGGTCGGTCCTGCTGCTGGAAGCCGGTCCCGACTACCCCGATATCGAAACCTACCCGGAAGCGCTCAAGAACGGCTACCAGTCGGAGCTGGCCTCCCTCCACGGCTCAGAGCATAACTGGTCCTTCGTTGGCAAGCCCACTCCTGACCGCCCTAACGACATGTACGCCCCCCGCGGCAAAGTCGTGGGCGGCACCAGCGCCATCAACGGCCAGGTCTTCCTGCGCGGGCTGCCCGAGGACTACGACTCCTGGGCCGCCGCGGGCAACGACGAGTGGGAGTACATCAAGCTGCTGCCCACCTTCCGCCGGATGGAGACCGACCTCGACATCCGCGACGACTTCCACGGCAACGACGGCCCCATGCGGGTGCGCCGCCACAAGGAAGAGGCCTGGGAGCCGCTGATGAACGCCTTCCACGCCGCCTGCGTGACGGAGGGCTTCCGCGCCGGCGAGGACATGAACAACCCCGAGTCCACTGGCGTGGCGCCCCTGCCGATGAACAATGTCGATGGCGTCAGGCTGAGTACGGCGCTCTCCTACATCAACCCCATCCGGCACAGGCTCAACCTGACCATCCGCCCCAACGCGCTCACTACCCGCGTGCTCATCGAGGGAAACAAGGCCGTGGGCGTCGAGGTGGAGAGCGGCGGTGAGACCTTCATCGTTGAGGGAGAACGGGTTGTCCTGTCCGCAGGCTCCATTGCCTCGCCCCACATCCTGATGCACTCGGGCGTCGGGCCCCGGGCACACTTGGAGGAAGTCGGCGTCCCTGTCGTTCACGACCTGCCCGGCGTCGGCCAGAACTACCGAGACCATCCCCAGGTGGGAATCGCCTTCAGCGCGCAGGACGGCTTCGAGATGAATTTCGAGGCGTCCCGCTCACAGCTCGGCCTGCGCTACACCGCAACAGGGTCCGACCTGCGCAACGACATGGTGGTATTCCCCACCACCTTCTCCACGCCCATGGGAGACCTCACCGGCCCGGGCGAGGACTTCCGCATGTCGTGCATCCTGAACCTGGCCAAGGGACATGGGCAGATCACGTTGACATCCCCGGACCCCCACGATCAGCCCATGCTGGAATACCACTTCCTTGAGGACGAGCGCGACACCGAACGGCTGCGCGACGGCGTCCGGCTGATCGCAAGGCTGACTGAAACCGACGCATACAAGGACATTCTAAAGGAGCGCCTCTACCCCAGCGACGAGGAAATTGCCTCCGACGACCTCCTCAATGGGTGGTTGCACAAGAATGTCCGCACGTCCCAGCACCTCGTGGGCACCTGCAAGATGGGCCCGGCGTCCGACCCCATGGCGGTGGTGGACCAATTCGGGCGCGTCCACGGGCTGGAGGGCCTGAACGTGGCCGACGCCTCCGTCATGCCTGACACTCCCCGGGCCAACACCAACGTCAGCACCATCATGATTGCCGAGAGAATCTCCGACTTTATCAAGGAGGGCAAGTAGTAATGAAATACGACGCCATCGTCATCGGCGCGGGCTCAGGCGGCTGCGTGGTCGCATCCCGTCTGGCCGAGGACTCCAACCGCTCGGTACTGCTGCTGGAGGCCGGTCCGGACTACCCCGACTACCAGTATTACCCTGACGACCTGAAGTACGGCTACAAGCCCGACGCCTCCGCCCAGGGCGCACCCCACAACTGGACCTGGTGGGCCCAGGGTTCGGCCCAGCAGACCGAGATGCTCCCCGCTCCCCGCGGCAAGGTCGTCGGCGGCACCAGCGCCATCAACGGACAGGTGCTGCTGCGCGGCGTGCCCGAGGACTACGACGGCTGGGCCGCCGAGGGCAACGACGAGTGGAAGTACATCGACTGCCTGCCGTTCCTCCGCAAGATGGAAACGGACATGGACATCACCGACGACTTCCACGGCAACGAGGGCCCAATCCCTGTCCGGCGGTTCAAGAAAGAGGACTGGCTGCCCTTCCAGCAGGCCTTCGTGCAGGCCTCAAGGGATGCCGGCTACCCCGAGGACTACGACATGAACGCCCCCGACTCCGGCGGCGTCGGCCCCATACCCATGAACAACCCCGAGGGCGTTCGGATGAGCACCGCCCTCACCTTCCTGAGCGCCGTCCGGCACAAGCTGAACATCACCGTACGCTCCGGCGTCGTCGTGCGCCGCATCCTGTTCGAGGGCAAGAAGGCCGTCGGCGTCGAGGTTGAAAGCGGCGGCGAAGTCTACCAGATCGAGGGTGACCAGATCGTGCTCAGCGCGGGGTCCATGGCCTCGCCACAGATATTGATGCTGTCGGGCGTTGGCCCAGCGGACCACCTGCGCAAGATGGGCATCCCTGTGGTCCACGAACTGCCCGGTGTCGGCCAGAACCTGCGCGACCATCCCATCGTCGCCCTGATCTGCGAGGTTCGCGACGACCACGAGCAGGACCCGCTGGCTCCGCGCACCCAGACCGCCCTGCGCTACACTGCCTCCGGTTCGCCCGACCGCAACGACATGCAGATCACCGCGTCGTCCTTCTCCACCCCCATCGGCGGCGCCGACCCCTTCGAGCCGGGCGGCGTGCGCATCCAGTGCATCCTGGAACTGGCCGACGGCAAGGGCGAGGTGCGCCTTTCCGCCAACGACCCGCATGTGCAGCCCTCGCTCAACTATCACTACCTCGAAGAGCCGCGCGACGTGGAGCGCCTGCGCGAGGCTGTGCACATCAGCCTGAAGCTGCTGGAGCACGATGCGTTCGGCCCTATAGTCGACAAGGTGACTCACCCTTCCCCTGAAGAACTAGCCTCCGACGACGCCCTGGACGCCTATATGCGCCGCACGGTGTTCAACACCACCCACGCCTCCGGCACCTGCAAGATTGGGCCGGCCAGCGACCCCATGGCCGTGGTGGACCAGCACCTGAGCATCCACGGGCTGGAAAACATCAAGGTCGCCGACGCATCGGTGATGCCCAACGTCATTCGCGCCAACACCAACTGCACTACCATCATGATCGGCGAGCGCTGCGCCGAATGGATCAAGAACGGCTAGTTCCCGACCTCCGCAGACACCGTTTCCCCGGGTCGCGCGCTATAAAGCGCGCGACCATTTCTTTTGCTGGTCGTGAGATGAATCAACCGGCCACTGCTGTGGTATGTTGTTGACATGACCAGCAACAAGAACATCCCCCACCGCCTGATCGTAGAGCGCCAGTCGCCCGCCCTGAGAGAGACGCTCTGGCAACTCATCAGGGAGGCCAAGGGCGACGATGTACTGGCTCCGGTGACCGTCGTCGGCCCGACCAGATACGCCAACCTCAGCCTCCGGCACGAGTTCGGTCGAAGCGGCTTCGCCAACGTGCGCTTCATCGTCCTCCCCGCTCTGGCCGAGTTGCTCGGAGCGGCCACGCTCGCCTCCTCTGGTCGGAGTCCCCTGACGGCGACGCTGGAAGGTGTGTCGATGCGGGCCTCGCTGGCGGAGGCGACTGGGCCTTTGGCGCCGGTTCGGGGACACCCCTCCACGCAGGCCAGCCTGAGAGCCTCATTCCGCGAACTGCGAAAGGCTCCGGCGGGCGTGATTGATGGACTGGAGGGCCAGGGAGGAGTCCGCAGCGAGGTTGTTAGCCTCTACCGGAACTTCCGCGAGATAACGTCCGGCGGATGGTACGACGCCGAGGATCTGGCCCTCGCCGCCGCGGAGGCAGTACGCCGGGGGAACACCCCGGGCCTGGACGACCTGGGGCTCATAATCTTTTATCTGCTTCAAGAGGCTGGCCCCGCCGAAACCGAGCTGATCCAGGCACTGTACAGCCAGGACCGTTGCGCCGTGCTTCTCGGAACCACAGGCGACGGCGACGCCAATGGTCCGGTGGTGGATCTCGCCAGGTCCCTCGACTCAAGAATTGCCGTGCCACGGGAGCCTGAGGACCCCGATCTATCCTCCTCTCTGCCCCCAGGCGAGGTCGCCCTGCACATCGCCCCCAACCCCCACGAGGAACTGCGCCGGGTCATCCGGCAGGTAGTCCGTGAGGCAGAGTTGGATCGGATACCATTCCACCGGATGGCGATTCTCTACCGTGCCGAGAACCCGTACGCCACCCTGATCCCCGATGAGCTCGACCTCGCTGGCATCCCCATGGCTGGTCCAAGCCGCGTCCCCCTCGCCGAAACCGGCACCGGCAGGGCGCTGCTTGGCTTGCTCCGTTTGGCAGACCGAAAATTCGCGAGGGCCGAGGTCGTCGGTTGGTTGACCGGCTGTCCCGTTCTGCCTCCGGCAGGAAGGACGCCGGGCTTCAACCCCAGCCTCTGGGACTCCCTGAGCCGGAAGGCCGGTATCGTCAGTGGCCTGGACCAGTGGCGCGATCGCCTCAACGGGTACGCTGATGATCTGATTGACGACGCCAGGAGAAGATTCGAGAAGGACGAGATCAACGAGGCCCAGGTAGACCGCATGGAGTTCGAGGCGAGCGCCGCCCGCAACGCCGTGGTCTTTATTGAACGACTCGCCGCCGATGTCCAGCCACCGCCAAGCGGCAGTACGTGGGCCGAGTTCTGCAAATGGGCTGAGGACTTGCTCAAGAACTATCTCGCCCCCGAAGGTCGCGAGAGCGCAGATCGGATTTATGAAATACTGGACGGCCTGCGCGCCGCAGACAGCATTAGCCCCTCCACTTCGCTGGACCTGTTCCGGCAGAGCGTAGAGGAAGCCCTGCGGGCGCCGGTGGGTCAACTGGGTCCCACGGGGCAGGGTGTATTTGTCTCATCGTTCGCCACGGCGGCCGGAATGAGTTTCGACGCCGTGTGGCTGGTGGGGATGATCGAGGGAGCGGTGCCGCCCGCGGTGAGACCCGACCCGCTGCTTCCCGAATCCGGCTGGCAGGAGGCCGGAGGTAAGTCTCGCTCCGCGCAGCGGATGGCCTCGGAACGCTACGACTACCTTTCTGCCATCGCCTCTGCCCCCCGTAGGACGCTGTCTTACCCGGTGGCCGACGGAGCCTCGCAGCGCCAGGCCTACCCCTCCCGCTGGTTCCTCGAGCAAGCCTCGGCCCTGGAGGGGGAGCCCGTGCACACCGGAGACTTGCCGAAACTGCAGGGACGCCCATGGTTGACCACCACCGAGTCGGGAGAGCAAGCGCTTTCTGCCGCAACCGACATTGCATTGGCTGACCGCCACGATTACCAACTCAACCGCTTGTTGCAATGGAAAAGGGCCGGCGAGAGGGTGAATCAACATCCACTGATAAGCGACGGAGCTCCGGCGAGGTCCATTCGCGCCGGTCTCAGCCGCAACCTGCGCCGTTTAACAGAATTCGACGGCAACCTGACTTCGGCCGCGGACGCTGCGGTTCTCGAATTGGGCCAGGCGCAGTCGCCCGTTTCAGCCACTCGGCTGGAAAGTTGGGCCAGGTGTCCCTTCAGCTACTTCCTCAGCCACGTTCTGCGACTGAGCTCTCTTGACACACCCGAGGAGACCACTACCATCAGTGCCCTCCATCGCGGAAAGCTCGTGCACGACATCCTGGAAAAGTTCATCAGGGATGCCGTCGAGACAAATACATTACCTGCTGCGGGTGAAGGCTGGAGCAGCGATTCGCGGGAGCGACTGTTTGCCATAGCCGAAGAGCTTTCCAAGGCCGCCGAAAAGGGAGGAATTACCGGAAAATACCTCCTGTGGCAGTTGGCCAGGCAGGAGATTTCCGACGACCTTGAATCGTTCCTGGAGGAAGAGTCTGGCCTACGCCGCGCACAGAACACGGGGCGAATTGAAGTCGAGAGGGAATTCGGCTCGGGGAATACCCCCTCCGTGGTTCTCGACCTGGACACACAGGTGCGGTTCCGGGGCAAAATCGACCGCCTGGACATCAGCTCCGACGGAAAATCAGTATTCGTACTTGACTACAAGACGGGAAGTTCAAGGCCCTACGAAGACCTGAAGAATGACGTCATCGACGCCGGAAGGCGCCTCCAGCTGGGCATCTACTCCCTGGCGGCGCAGCAGCTTGTGCCCAGCGCCGGGGAGGTCCGCGCGGCATACTGGTTCGTTACGAACCGCGGAGGTTTCCAGTTCGCCCCCGCCGGGTACTTCGATGTTACTGACTCCGAGGTCAGCGAACGATTCCGGCAGGCCGTTTCCACCATAGTGGCCGGCATCCGGAGCGGCATCTTTCCCGCCAATCCCGGGCCGCCCGACCGCGGGGACTACAAGAACTGCAAATATTGCGATTTCGATACCCTTTGCCCGGCAAGGCGAGAAGACTCCTGGCAACGGAAAATGTCCGACGGCTTGGTAAAAGACTACCTGTCACTATCGGCCGGAAGCGAAGAGACAGAGCAATGACGGCCACACCCTCCACCCAGTTCAGTGCAGCAGACGAAGATTCGCGGGCTGCCATTCGGGAGAAACTCGACGAAACGCTTTTCGTGGAGGCCAGCGCGGGCACGGGCAAGACAACCAGCCTCGTCGACCGCGTCGTCAATCTCGTGGCAAAGGGCAGGACCACCCTCAACCGCATTGCCGCGATAACCTTCACCGAATCGGCCGCCGCCGAACTGCGCGACCGTATCCGGCAGCAATTGGAGCGGGCCGAGGCAGATGACTCCAGAACCGAGCAGGAACACAGGAACTGCCGAAAGGGGGTAGCCGATCTCGACCAGACCGCCATCCGCACACTACACGCTTTTGCTGCCCAGTTGCTCCACGAGCGCCCGTTGGAGGCGGGACTGCCCCCATCATTCGAGACCACCGACGAAATCGCCGCAGGAATCAAGTTCAACGAGGCCTGGAACGACTGGCTCGACACGTCCCTGGGTGAGGAGTCTCCACTGGCCGTTCCCTTGTCCATTGGGCTGACGTTGGGTATGACCATTGACCAGCTCAAAGAGACTGCCCGGGAGTTTCACCACAATTACACCGACTTGATCGGCGTCAGATTTGAGTCTGCTGCCATATCCCCCACTTCGGCGGCGCAGGTTCTGATCGACGAAACGCCCGAACTGGCAAGGCTTTGCGAGTTTTCAAAGCTGAGAGCCGGAGACGCTCTTTATGACCACGTCCAGGCTCGGTTGCCAGCCTTGCGCCGTTTGGCGGTTTCACCCCCCGAGTCCCCGGCCGCCTACCGCCTGATGACTCGCGTCCTCCCCATCAGGTGCGGCCGTGGCAACCGAAACAACTGGGACATTGACCCGCTCACTGGCGAGAACGCCTGCACCAGGCTGAAGGAGAAACTCCAGGATCTCGATGAAATAGCCCAAGAGGAGATCGCCTTGGCCAGGCGTGCCTCCCTGTTGCCCGTCCTGGAGGCGCTGCGACAATTCGCACTGGACTATTCGGAGCAGCGGCGCGCCGAGGGACGGGCGGAATTCCACGATCTTCTGGTCTGGGCCCGGGACCTGCTGCGCGACAATCTCGAGGTGCGGGACCACTTCCGTAGGCAGTTTTCCCACCTGCTGATCGACGAGGCGCAGGACACCGACCCAATCCAGACCGAGATCGCCATGTTCCTCGCTGAGTCTGTCACTGGCAGCGGAACGGGCGAACCTCGCCCCACATCGTGGCAGGAGGTCACACCAGAGACGGGCAAGTTGTTTGTCGTCGGAGACCCCAAGCAGTCGATTTACCGGTTCCGCCGGGCCGACGTGGTGCAGATGGTCCAGCTCCAGCAGCGTATGGAGGAAGCCGGTGGTTCGCGAGTCAGCCTCGTTCAGAATTTCCGCTCCCAGGAAAAACTTGTGACCTGGGTCAATCATGTATTCGATCAGTGGATGGGCGAAAAAAAGGAGGACGGCGAGGGCAGCAATCAGCAGGCCGCATACGAGGAGATGTACCCCCGCTGGCGGGGCGACGCCGGAGGCCCCTTCTGCCCGCAGGTATGGGCTTTGTCCAACGAGGCGTCGGGTAAGCGCGTCGGCCCGGTTCGCCAGCAGGAATCCCGGGACATCGCCACTCTGCTGGACCAGGTAGTCGCCCAGAAGTGGCCGGTGCTGGACGAAGAGGCCACCAGGGAGAACGGGGTGGAGACGTACCGGGAAGCCCGATTCTCCGATATCTGCATCCTGATGCCCAGGCGCACTGGCCTCGCAACCCTGGAGCGCGGCCTCGAAGCCCGAAACATACCGTATCGGCTGGAAAGCGCGTCACTGGTCTTCGAAACGCAGGAAATCCGCGACCTGTTGAACTGCCTCCGGGCAATCGACAACCCCGCCGACCAGGTCGCCACTGTCGCCGCCCTGCGTTCAGCAGCCTTCGGCTGCAGCGACGTCGACCTGTTCCAGCACCACCAGGGCGGAGGCAGATTCAACTACCTCGCGAATCCTGCTCGACACCCTGACGGCCCGGTCAAAGAGGCTCTGGCCGTACTTCAACATTTCCACGAGGAGCGACTCTCCGGCTCCATCGGTGCTCTCATCGACCGGTTCGTCCGCGATCGAATGCTGATGGAAGTGGCCGCCGGACATCCCCGGATGCGGGAGCAGTGGCGCCGCTATCGGTTCATGATAGAGCGTGCGTGGCAATTCGCAGCCGCTGGAGGCAACTCGCTCCGTGCTTTCGTGGAGTGGCTGGAGGACCAGATCAGCGAACGCGCCAGGGTGACCGAGGCCCCCGTGCCGGAGTCCGACGAGGAGGCGGTGCGCGTGATGACCATTCACGCCGCCAAGGGCCTGGAATTCCCGGTCGTCATACTCACGGGCATCAATTCGGGCCGTGGCGGTGGGCCGGAGAGGGTGCTGTTCGATCGCCATCTCGGCAGGGTCGAAGTCGGAATCGGTAGCCAGAGGGACCGCTTCGCCACCGAAGGTTACGAAGATCTGAACGAGTTGGAACAGAGGATGTCGGACGCCGAGGCCGTCCGCCTCATGTACGTCGCAACCACCCGGGCCCGCGATCACCTCGTTCTGAGCCTGAGACGGACGGAAAACAATGAAGGCCTGAAATCCGCCGCCGGCAAGATCGCGAAAATAATGGAAAAGGACCCGGCGCTGTGGAGCGATGTTGTGCTCAACGACACTCCTGACCTGCCAGACGCGGAATCGCTGGACCCTCAGGAGGTTCCAGCAACGGTGTTTCCACAGGAGCACTCGGTCGCCGCTCTCGAACAGTGGGAGTCAGATCGGAATTCCCTTATCCTGGATATGGGCCGTCCGTCCTCGGCCGCTGCTACTTCCCTGGGGCGATCGGAGGACGACAGCAGGGAGGACAAGCCCGAGCAGGACAGCCCCGAACCCTGGCGGATAGGTCGCGCGGGAACCGGCGTGGGCCGCGCTGTTCACGCGGTGTTGCAGACCGTCGACCTCGCCACCGGGAAGGGTATCGCCGACCGTGCACGGGCCCAGGCCGCCGCCGAGAACGTACCCAGCTTCGAAAAGGACATCGCCGAACTGGCCCAGGTAGCCGTGGAAAGCGACATCGTGAAACGTGCGGTCGCCTCAGGCAGGTTGTGGCGCGAGGTCCCTGTTGCGATCGGCATGGGCAGCGGTTCCCTGCACGGCTTCATAGACCTGCTTTTTGAAGAACCCGACGGCCTCGTGGTGGTCGACTACAAGACCGACAATGTCCGGGAAAAAGAAACCCCGGAGGCGGTCCAGCGCTATCGTCTGCAGGGCGGTGCCTACGCCCACGCCATCCGGCAACTAACCGGCAAACCCGTCAAGGAAGCCGTCTTCCTCTACCTGCGCTCCCGCATCGCTGAGCCCCTTCCCAACCTGCCTCAGGCAATGCAAGACGCGCAAACCACCGCCGCCGAAATCCTCGGAGCACCAGCGGTATAGCGCGGCCCGGATTTTAAAGTCCGAGGAATCGGGCCAGCTCCCTTACTTCCTTGTCGCCCGGCCCCTCAATGCGGCCAGGGCCATCCCGATGCTGACGACCCCCACCGCAACGATCGCGATTACTCCATCGCGCAGTGCCTGCCCATCCCAGCCCACGTAGATAAGCGAACGCAGGGCCGCCAGAATGTAGGTTACCGGGTTATAGTCGGCGGCCGCGGACAGCCACCCTGTCATGGCCTCCTGCGGCACAAACAAAGTCGTCATGAACAGGAACGGAAAGAACAGCAGGAAGCTGGTGTTAACCGCTGCGGCGTTTCCCGTTTTTAATGCGATGGCGTAGGGAAACCCGGTGAACATCAGTCCCCACGTACCCGCCATCAGGACAAAGACGAGTATCCCTTGAATTCCCGTAACGAACTGCACACCGGCGATATAGCCCATGATGATCACCGGAATGCAGAGCGCCATCACAAGGACGAAGTCGGCCACCATCAGGCCCAGCAGCAGGGCCAGCCGGTTGACCGGCGTCATAACCAGGCGGTCGAAATAGCCGCTCTGGATATCCATTACCACGGTCGTTGCCCGTGAGACCCCGGTCACGGCGAACAGCACCGCCACCGGTAGCTGAAACGCCCGGTAGTCCAGGCCGGGGATGCTCTCGGCGAAGTCCTCGAGCGCCCCCACGGTCATTATGTACATGAATACCGGGATCACCAGCGCCGGAATGGTGGTTTCCGGGTCCCGCACTGCCGAGCGGACAGCCCGCAGGGACATCGATACGATGTCCCTGTGAAAGCCCGCCTTCCTCCCCTGCACCGTTCGTTCTGGGGCAACCGTGGTCATTGAATTCTCCCGACACTGGACTGGCTGGCGGTTCGGACCTCAGCCTTCCCGGATTTGCGCTCGACTCGAGCCCGCCTCCGTCTCATCCTCTTCGGCGGCCTCAGGGGAGACCCCATCACCCTGGAAGCGAACGCCCGTCACGTGGAGAAACACGTCGTCCAGGGTGGGTGTGCGGAGGGTGAGTTCCTCGACTGTCAGTCCCTCCTCGTTCAGACGAAGCGCCACGGCGCTGATCACGGAGGCCCCGTTGCCAACGCTGACAGTGACCTCGTTGCCATGCGTTTCTATCGAGGACACCGACGGGATTCCCGACAATGCCTCCGCAGCCAGCGCTGCATCTCCATCCAGCCGCGCTACTATCAGGTCCGACCCACGCTCACGCTTGAGTTCCGACGGCGCTCCCTCGACTGCCAGCTTGCCGTGGTTGATGATGCCCACCCGCTCGGCGAGGGCGTCAGCCTCCTCGAGATATTGTGTCGTCAGGAAGATGGTCACACCCATGCTCGCATTGATCTTCCGGACTTCCTCCCAGATGCGCGAACGGCTGATGGGATCCAGGCCGGTGGTCGGTTCATCGAGGAACAATACCTCGGGGTGGTGTATCAATGCAGCCGCCAGGTCCAACCGCCGTTTCATGCCCCCCGAATATGTCCCGATCATCCGCTTCATCGCGTCGCCGATATCTACGAGGTCCGAGAGCTCGTCGATGCGCCGGTCCGTCTCACGCCGGCCCAGACCGTAGAGCAGACCCTGTAGTTTCAGCAGTTCACGGCCCGTCTGCTTGTTGTCCAGCGCCGCCTCCTGCAGTGCCACACCGATGCGGCTGCGCACCAGGTCCGGATGCCGCACTACGTCGTATCCGGCAACCATGATCGACCCGCTGGTAGGCGCCAGCAGGGTCACAAGCATTCGAATAACAGTGGTCTTGCCCGCCCCATTGGGCCCGAGGAACCCGTAGATTTCCCCTTTCTTCACCGCCAGGTCCACGCCGTTAACCGCGCGCACGGAACCGTAAAGACGTATAAGTTCCCGGGTTTCAATGGCAAGGGGCTGAGAGGGAATGTCATTCATGAAAGCAAAACCTGCGGGCGGGGCCTTGATTCTGTCGCGTGGCTGGGAAATGCGAAACGGGCCTTACTTCGATGATAGCATAGCGTCCCGAACGATATGCCGGCAGGCTGCCAGGAGAGTCTGGAAGCGAGGTCTGGAGGACGACATGAACCTAAAGCTACGGGTCTTTGAAATTCTGTCGGTTGACGAGGGCGAGGACCGGGTTAGCCGGGCCGTTGATACCATTTTGCTGCTGCTGATCCTCAGCAACGTGGCGGCGTTGGTATTGGTCACGGACGAGCGCATCTACGGGCTCGCCCCAGGGTTTTTCTTCTACTTCGAATTGGTGTCGTTCTGCATCTTCGCCGTCGAGTACGCCCTCAGGCTATGGGCCTGCACCTCTGATCCCAGGTACTCCCACCGAATTGCCGGACGGGTCCGCTACGCCCTTCAGCCATTGATGCTCGCCGATGGCGTGGCCGTCATGTCCTACTTCATCCTGCTCGCCCTCCCCTCCGGCATGGACCTCGGCGCTTTCCGCGCATTGCGGCTCGTGAGTCGTATGGCGCTGCTGGCGCGCTACTCCTCCGGCCTGCAGGCCCTCAACGCGGCGATCTCAGCGAGGCGCAACGAGCTGCTGGGCGTCGTGTCGGTTGTGGCGGCGTTGCTGGTGCTGGCTTCGTCGCTGATGTATTTCCTCGAAGAGTCGGCCCAACCCGACAAGTTCTCCAGCATCCCCGAAACCATGTGGTGGGGCATAATCACGGTCACCACCGTAGGTTACGGCGACGTCGCCCCGATAACTCCGGCCGGTCGTCTCCTTGCCGGCGTCATCGCGCTCCTCGGCATCGGCATCTTTGCGCTGCCTGCCGGCATCCTCGGCTCTGGCTTCATGGAGCAGGTGAACCGCCGCCGCAATCCGTCGATCACATCCTGCCCTCGCTGCGGGCTGGAACTGGGCACCGATCCCGCCCAGGCTGAGTGACTATGGCTCCGCTACACCACATCAGGAGAGGGCAGAGACCACCTACCTGCCTCCGCAAAGGACAAGGCACGGATGCACGGATCCAGACCATTCGGGATCCTGGTCATCTGCACCGGCAACCGCGCCCGGTCCCAGATGGCCCAAGGCTGGCTGTGTCATCTGGGCGGCCAGCAGGTCGAGGTCCAGAGCGCCGGGGCCGAACCTGAGGGGGTGCACCCCCTTGGCGATTCCAGCCATGGCAAACGTCGGCATAGATATCTCGGCCCACACATCCGACCACGTACACAAGTATGCGGGGCAGAACTTCGACCTCGCGCTGACGGTCTGCGACTCAGCCCGGGAGAAATGCCCTTTCTTTCTGAGAGCGAGACGCCCGCTTCATCACAACTTCGAGGACCCCGACCGACCCGATCTCAGCGAAGGCGGCCTTTACGCCCTCTTCGCCCGCATCCGCGACTTCTCCCGGTCGTTGTTGTCGACTGAACTGAAGGCCTAGGCTGCAACCGCCGCTCTGCTGTGGCTGACCTCGTTGGCAAAGCGGGTGAGCAGACCTGCGAATCGGCCAGGAACCTCGACGTTGGGCGAGTGGCCGATGCTGTGGAAGACGTGCAGATGACGGTTCTCCGGCGGCAGGGCCAGGTACTCGGCCACTATGTTGTCAACTCCTACGGTGGTGTCCGTATCCCCTCCAACCACCATCGTGGGTATTTTGAGCCCCCCCAGGCGCCCCCTCAGCCTCAGCGCGCCCATGGACCTGCGCCCGCCGATCGCCCGCTCGATGGGGTTCCGAAGGATGATGCTCCTGACTTCCTCCGCAAACTCCTCGCTGACGTGGGGCGCCTGGAATCCCATGTCTCCCTTGGTCAGGCCGCCCTCAGCGAATGACTTCCGCAGCGCATCCTCCCAGTCATCCGCCAGCACGCGTCCGTTGAGCGGTGCCGAATTCAGAAGGACCAACGCCCGCAGCATGTCCTGATGCGCCAGTGCAAACTGCGTGACCGTCGCCCCGCCCATGGAGTGGCCGACAAGGATGAAGTCGTCCAGCCCCAGCGCCGTCACTGCGTTGTGAAGGTCGGCGGCAAAGGCCTCCACGGTATACCCGTCCTCGGAGTCGGCGCGACCGGAATCCCCCGCTCCCTTGTTGTTGAAGGCGATTATCCGGTAGCGTGCCGAACCGTTCAGCCGCTCCCGCGATAGGTTTTCGATGGCATAACGCCACAGAAGTGCGGACGATGCGTAGCCGTGCACCAGCACTAAGGTCTCGGGGCCGTCCCCCTCCTCGTAGTATTGCAACTGGACTGCACCGGCCTGAACGAACTTGGTTTCCATATACTGCATCTCCTCTCGCGCTGCCCGTCGGCCCTGAAGCATAGAGCCTGGAAAAGGGGCCTGTTTTGAGGCTATCCTACCATGGGTCGCCAGTTAACCCGCCCGGCACTCCTCAGAGACCTGTCCCCATTGTCCGAAGCCATACCAGCCTCTATCATGGCCGTTGTCAATAACAATTCCTGGAGGCGGCATGCCCCAGTATTCGTTCCGGCTTCCCAACGCCGACTACCTCGGTTTCCCAGCAACCCCGCAGGCCATCGTCGAAACGGCGTGCAAGGCCGAGGAGTTGGGATTTGACGCCCTCTTCGTCAACGACCACGTGATCGTCGACGACTCTCCCCGCAACGATCCGTGGCGAAACGTGTACGACCCCCTGATGGTCCTCTCCTACGTGGCGGCGCGGACGTCGAGAATCATGCTGGGAACCTCAGTACTGATTATGCCGTACCGGAACCCGATAGTGACCGCCAAGATGGTGGCCACCCTAGACCAGATGTCCGGCGGGCGGGCCATCGCTGGAGTCGGCTCGGGCTGGAACCAGGAAGAGTACGACACCCTCGGCGTGCCATACCGCCAGCGCGGCACCCGGACCAACGAATACCTCCGCCTCTGGAAGGCCTGCTGGGAGCCGGGCCCTACCACCTTCAAGGGAAGGTATTTCTCCTTCGAGAACATGCACGTCAACCCCAAGCCTCTCCAGCAACCCCACCCGCCCATCTGGATCGGCGGATCGGGCGCTGGCTCACTGCGGCGCGCCGCCAGGTTTGCCGAGGTCTGGCAGCCCACCCCCACTGCGTTGCCCGACCTGATCAGCAACCAGGCCTACCTCAGCCAGGTGAGTGCTGAAGTCGGGAAAAGCGTGCCGCGAACCAGGATGAGCTTCCGCGTAAACCTCAGCAACATCACCGGCATCTCCAACGCTGGGGCCGACAGGCCCACTGGACAGGGCACCTCCGAGCAGGTCGCGTCGGACATGAAGCGTTACCGTCAGGAAGCCGGGCTGGACGAGTTCCAGATCAATTTCAGCGGCTGCGCCAACCTCCAGCAGTTGCTGGATTCCATGGATGTGCTGGTGGAGGAAGTATTCCCCAAGGTAGACGCTTAGGAAATTCCGGGACGCCAACAAGGAGAATCGCTTGCAGGCTTTTCCTGCAGACCGGGCCGAAAAGCGCCGTGTGCTGATGGATGCGGTGGCATCCGTGCGTTCCATCCTGGAGGCCGGCGCCCAGGAGGGCGAGGAACCGCCACCCTGCCAATGGCCTCGGTAGATGCCCTGTATGAGTCCGGGCTGCTACGGCTGAAGCTGCCCCACGTCCTCGGGGGCGCCGAGGCGGACCTGGTGACCCAGCTCGATGTGCTGGAGGCGGTCAGCGAGATCGAACCCTCCGCCGGTTGGTGCCTGATGATCGGCGCCGCCAGCCTCGGAGGCGTTGGTGCCTTCCTGCCCGACGACGCCATCGACGTGATCTTCCCCGGCGGCGTCCCTCCAAAGACTGCCGGTGTCTTCGCCCCTCTTGGCACCGCCGTCCCCACCGACGGCGGCTACCTGCTGACCGGACGTTGGTCCTTCGCCAGCGGCGTCCGCCACTCTGACTGGATTTCCGCTGGCGCCCGCGTGGTGACTGAAAAGCCTGGCTACCCGGTCCAGATCCGCGCCACCCTCAGCACCTCGAAAGTGAAGATCCACGACAACTGGCACGTGATGGGCCTCCGCGGCACCGGAAGCTGCGATTTCTCCACGTCTGACATGTTCGTCCCTGAAAGCTTCGCCTACGATGTATCCCGCACCGAACCCCTCCGTGGCGGCGGCCTCTACCGCCTTGGCAGACCGGGCTTCGTCACTAACGAGCACGCTGCCTTTGCCCTCGGTGTGGCCCGCCGTGCCTTGAACACGGTTCTCGAAGTCGGCCAGTCAAAGACCCGGGGCTACACCTCGGTCAACCCGTTGGCCGAGCGCCCGGTCTTCCAGCGTATGCTGAGCTAATGCGACCTCAAGCTGCGGGCGGCCCGCGCCCTTAACGTGGAGGTCCTTGAAGAGGCTTGGCAGATCGTTAGCGACGGCCAGACGCCGGAGGCTCCATTGCAGGCCCGAATGCGTAGCTGTGCCACCTATGCCACGGACGTCGCCGTTGAGGTATGCACCCAGGCGTTTAAGTTCGCTGGCGGCGCGGCCCTACAGGACTCCCACATCCTGCAGCGCTGCCTCCGCGACATTCACGCTGGGGCCCAGCACCAGATGGTCAGCGACACCGCCTACGAGAACCACGGTCAGTTCCTCCTCGGCCTCCCCACCGCCAAGGCCCTTGAGTAACGCCCCGACCGTTAACCACGTCGCCCTCACCCCTGCGCAATCTGCAGCCCGCGACAATCGTTCGCCATATCTCCTCTTCGCGCAGTACGCCCGCGTCCCCGAGACAAGGCCAAGAGCTTTGTGGCAAATATTCTCGCACCCAAACCGCCGCCACCCGGCCCCGAAATTGATGACAGATGCCCCTTTACAAGCCTCATGACACATCTCTAGCCTGAATACATGCAGATGCAGCCCGGATATGAAACCCTGAAATGCAACGCGCCGCAGGGGCCGGCTCCCGTCTCGGAGTCGCACGCAACTACCGATTGGAAAAGGCCAAAATGATCGGATTTGATCGGAAATGATCGGAATAAAGCAAATTTCCCGTCCTCACTCCCTCCTCCAGAGGAGGACGATTGGGGTGAGGATGAAAACGACAGCACCAGACATTGCACCGTTGGCCGAACCGCCGCCACCCCAGGGCAACCCGATGCGGGACCGAAAAGTACCGGAGACTACCGTAAATTACCGGAATATCGAAAATTTCCTCCACCCGACCGTCGTCCTCTCGTAGGCGGGAATCCAGCGCCTGTGAATCCTCGAGACCCAGCGTCCTGACCGACACCTGGATTCCAACTATAATGGTTACCCGCAGACTGGCACCAGCCGGCGACAGGTCAGCCACCCGGCAGCCCTCGGAGGAAGAATGCGTTTCGGCCACTTTTTCTACCCAATGCAGTTCGATGACTCCAACGACGAGCAGGCCATCCAGGACTGTCTGGACGAGGCCGTACTTGCCGAGGAGCTGGGCTACGACGCCATCTGGCTGGCCGAGCACTACTTCACCGGCGAATGCGTCTACGGCGACCCCCTGGTGTTCGCCAGTGCCGTCGCAATGAAAACCAGCAGGATCGAGCTCGGCTTCGGAATCCTCGAGCTGCCGCTGCACAACCCTGTCAGGGTCGCCATCCAGACCGCCTTGCTCGACAACCTCTGCAAGGGCCGCCTGATCGTCGGCACTGCCCGGGGCTCCAACTACAACGCATACGAATACATCGGCTTCGGTTCCAACCCCGACCAGGGCATCAAGCAACTGGACGAGGCAGAGGACCTGCTGATCAAGGCCTGGACCACCGACAACCTCGAGTTCAACGGCGAGTACTACCAGGTCTCGGTTCCTTCAATGCGACCCCGCCCCTACCAGAAGCCCCACCCCCGGCTTGCCCGCGCTTGCCTAAACGCCGAGTCCATCGCCGAAATGGCCCGGATAGGGCGGCCGGTTCTGCTCCGCGGACGTTCCACCAACCACGTCGGAGACGGCATCAGCCTCTACCGCGAGACCATGGAGGAGTCCGGTTTCGACGAGACCGCCATCGATACCAACCTGGACCAGATATGGGTCTGGCGGGAAGTTCACATCGCGGAGACCGACGAACAGGCCTTCGACGAGTTCCTGCCCGCCTTTCACGAGGCCTACGTGACCATGGAGGGCTACCGCAACCGCTACAACCCGCCCCAGTACACTATGGACCGCCAGACCGCGCCCTTCGGTCGCGAGATGTACGGCGCAATGCCCGACCCCGGCGCCAACGAGGTCCTTGTCGGCGGCCCGCAGCGAGTCGCAGAGCAGCTTGTCCAGCTCCGCGATGCGGGCGTACGGAACCTGATGCTCACCAATCGCGGCCTGATGTCCCAGGAAAAGACCGCCCGCTCCATGAGGCTGCTGAGCGAACAGGTGATGCCCCTGTTCCGCGACTAGCGGTCTGTCTGTGCACGCTCCATGATCTGCCGTGCCAGAGCCAGTAATTGGCGGTCGTAGCCCCACGGGCCAACCAGCGAGAACCCCAGCGGTAGCCCGTCCAGCGTGGCGAGGGGCAGGCTCACCTGCGGCAGACCTGCCAGCCCCGCGATGCAAAGCAGGCTCATGGCCTGCGACCGCACCCGGTCCTCCAGCTCATCCTGTGGGGTATCGATCAGCGGAGCCACTCTCGGCGAGGTGGGCAGGCACAGCACATCGCCCTCCCCGAACAGGCCGCGAATGCGCTCGACTATCTCCGAGCGTCGCGCCCGGGCCGCCTCCGCCTGCTTATCGGTCACCCTGGATGCCCACTCCACGCGGTCTCGGATCCCCGGCCCGAACTCCGGCTTCGCCTCGATGATCCACTCCCGGTGATTGGACCAAATCTCCCAGGCCTGGATCACCCGGAACGTCTCGAACCAGCCGAAAAGCCCGTCGGGACTGACGGTCACGTCCTCTCGCTCACCAATGGTGCTCGTGGCCAATTCCACCGCTGGAGCCAGCGCCTCGGCCACCTCCCGGTCGACCAGCCCGAAGGCGTCGGAGGCCAGCAGCAGCCTGCTCGGAGGCGGCAACTCTTCCCCATACTCCAACAGCACGTCGCCCACCGCTACGAACACATCCGCGTCCCTGGCAAACCAGCCAGCCACGTCGAATGACCAAGTGAACGGAGACACACCTTCCAGCGAAACTCGCCCGTGGCTGGGCCGGATACCCAGGATACCGCAGTAGCTGGCCGGCAGCCGCACCGAACCACCACAGTCAGTGCCCAGGGCAAAGTCCACCAGTCCGCCGGCCACCGCCGACGCCGACCCGCTGGACGAACCGCCCGGTATGCGGCCCGGTGCCGCCGGGTTCACCGGTGTGCCGTAATGCGCGTTCTGACCATTGAGGCTGTAGGTGAGCTCGTCGCTCAGGGCCTTCCCGATCATATCGGCCCCGGCATCCAGCAAGCGCTGCACCGCGGGCGCGGTAGCCTCAGCCGCTGGATGCGTGTCCAACCACGTCGGGCTGCCGAACCCGGTACGACTCCCCTCCACGTCGAACACGTCCTTCGCGGCAAAGGTCAGTCCGCTGAGAGGGCCGCTGCCCGACCCCTTCACGGCGGCATGGTTCTCCAGGCAGAACGCCCCCAGCGGATCGTGAGGAGGAGACCCTGATGCTGGACTCGACATAGCAGCTATCCCTCGGGCCGGTTCAATGTGGCAGGAGGCCGATCGAAGGTCCTCCTGCCCCGCTTGAAGCCCATTATCGGTTGGGCGATCTCGCTCACCGCAGCCGCCCGGCTGTCGCAGTCCAGCACCACCAGGTCGGCCGGGATCCCAACCTCGATACCATAGCCGGAAAGCCCCATCAATCGGGCCGGGCGGTTGGTAACCATCGCGAAGCAGTCCTCAAGGCCGCCTTGGTCCCCAACCTGGCAGATGTTGGCGTACAGGTTGGCCATCCGTACCAGCGAGCAGTCGCCGAACGGAGTGAACGGGTTGAGGACGTTGTTGGTGGAAAGGGAGCAGTTGACGCCCTCGCCCAGCAATCGATGCACCGGCGCCACTCCCCGCATCATCGAGTGCTCCTGATGGCGACCCATCAGGTACAGGTCAGTCGCCGGCAGTACCGTAACCGCCACGCCCGCGGAGGCCAGCCTCCGAGCCTTCTCCTGCACCCCCGAGGGAGGCAGGGCCGAGAGCTTGGTGACATGCCCGATGGCAACTCGCCCGCCGTAGTCGTAGCGTTCGGTCAATTCGCAAACGTAGTCGAGGTCCATCGAATCCGCATCGGGGCCAAAGTCCAGGTGCATGTCTATGTCGATGTCGAACTCCCGGGCGATGGCAAACACCCGGTCGATCTGCCCATGGGGATCGCTGTCGGTATACGGCGCGGCTCCGACAACGTGGCCCCCACGTCGCAGGGCCTCCACCATCAACTCATCGGTACCCGGGTTGTTCAATAGCCCTTCCTGCGGAAAGATGCAGATCTGGATGTCAATTGCCCAGCGGAACTCGTCCACCAGTGGGAGTATCCCTTCCAGGCTGCGCAGGCCGATCACCGGGTCAACCTCGAGGTGGGTGCGCATGTGAGTGGTGCCGTTGACGGCACACTTCTCCAACGTACGCTTGGCCCTGAGGTATACATCCTCCGCCGAGAACCCCGCCTTCAGCCGGGCCACCTCGCCGATGGCCTCGTTGAGGCCGCCTCGCTGGTCGGAGAGACGATCGAGAAGACAGGACTTGTCCAAGTGAATATGCGTCTCGACAAACCCCGGCGAGACGAGTCTCCCACCTGCGTCAAAGACCTCGCCCTCAGCGTTGAGCGCAGGCTCTATGGCGGCGATGGTGCCATCAACCATACCGATGTCCACTGTGGGAGCATCGGGCCCATCGGCTATCCTGGCGTTCCTCAGTACAGTGTCCATCGCACCCCTCGAACCGCTGACCCTCAACGTCGGGCCAAGGATTCGTCAGCCATCGATCCCCAGTTCCGCCTTCATGTCGGCGACGGACTGATTGCGGGTCTTGCGCTGCCACTGAGGGCGTGCATTGATGGGCTCATTGATGATCTCGGGCTCTATCTTCAGAGCCACGAACACTGGCCCCGGCTGCCCCAGGATCTCCTCAATCTGGCTGGCGAAGTCCTCGAGGTTGTCGATGGAATAGGTCCTCTTGTAGCCGCAACCCTGGGCTACCACGTCATACGCCATCACATCCGCGTTCGGCACCGGCTGCCCGCCGGTCGTGGCGTACACGCCGTTATCCAGCATGAAGTGGTACAGGTTCTCAGGCGCCTTTTCGGCGATGGTGGGCAGGGCGCCCATTCCCATGAGCACGTCGCCCTCGGAATCGAACAGCACCACGCGCTGTTCGGGAACGGCCAGCGCAAGGCCCAGGGCGAAGGACGCGTGGCCCCCCATTGCCGGGTCTCCAAGCGGCAGGTCCCGGTTTGGTTGGTCGCTAATGTCGACCCAGAACCGGCCGCCGCGTCCGGGGATCACAATGGCATCCCCTCGCCGCCCGTTGAATACTTCCAGCATATCGGCTGTCTTCATCATGTTAGTAGCGTTCCTTTGCGCGATTAGCCTACCGGCTCACATTGAATCCGTGGTACTCGTCTCCAACCAGTACGGCCACCGGACGCTTCTCACGGGCGGCCTCGGCAAAGGCGATGGAGATCCGGTCGGCGTCCTCGTCCGACTCGACCAGGTAATAGTTGATGTTGAAAGCGTGCAGGAATCGCTCGGTATAGAAGGCTGCTGTGTCGCTGATAACGCCGTGCCGCGTCCACCCGCGGTAACCAACCATCATCACCACTGGGGTGTTCATTCCTATGCCCCATCCGCGCAGCGAGTCTCCGGACTCCATCATCCCCGTGTTCTGGATGAGTATGACCGGCTTCTTGCCACCGGCCGCTAGCCCGGCCGCCGTTGAAAACGCATGGCCCTCTCGACTTACCGTGACCAGGTCTAGTGTCGGCTCCTCGCTCATCAAAACATACAGGAAGTTGGTCTCACTGTCGGGCAGCCACACCACGTGAGTGACCCCGTTGTTTTTCATTTCTTCGAGTATCCGCGCCGGACTGAGTTCAGCCATCTTATGCAGCCTCCTGGGAAATCAGGGTAAACGCGAGAGCGAATACCCCCGACAGATATACCCACTGGATTGCCTGCCGTCAACTGCACGATGCCATTGCGTGATGCCGTTCTATTCTGGATTGCTCCGAAAAATGAATGCGTTCAAACCCGGGTGCCCCACCGGCGATCAGCCAACTGGCCGCCCCCATTCCGGTGCGGGCCAAGCTGGGAGGAGACCCTCTCGCACGTCACTACGTTCCCCTGGCTCTCTCGCTGAACCTGGCCCCCTTGCCAGCCTCTCAGGAAAAAGGTGACATAGCAGAGATCATATAGAACAAATGTACCCTAACAAAAGCAGGCTGACTCCACATGGCAGCTGAGTTTACAGGATGACCGACGCGAGGCATGCGTCTGGATGCTGCGAGCCCGTTCCCTGTTTTGAAAAACGCGGAAATGAACGAGAATGAGCGGAAATGAGCGGAAAATCGAATTTTTCAGACCTCTCACCCTGAAGTGCCTCCTCCACCATGGGTGTTGCGGGGGACAAAGTCCCGGAAACTACCGCAAATTACCGGAAAACGCAAATTACCGGAAAATTGAAATCACTAAGCCTGCTCACTCGATGAGGACAATCCCCTAGGCAGATCAGGAGTGCGGACGGGAATATTGGCTTGATCATCCAAGCCGCACCGCTATTTTGGTGCCACCTCCCACTCGCCAAGCCGGATGGCTGCACCTCACCGTGAATTTGAGCAATTCGCCGCAAGCGCAGACCATTGGCCCTGACCATTTCCAACGACCAGACCGGCAGGTCAATTGCTGTCCCGATGGGGTGCCAAAATATACGCGATTGCACAGGACTCCCCAGAATTGCACATTTTAAAGGGGGGCAATTCACAGAGCTCCATGCGTTTTGGTCATCAACCCTGCTGAACCGTCCTGTCGAAGGAGCCGTCCGTGGTGCGCCAAGCGGTCACAGACGACACTGGCCCAAACCGACGGCGCCCCAAAAGGTCCGGACCTGGCGTCCCGCCATCTACCCCGGTCTACCGGTCCGGCCACACCGGTTCGTGATATCCCAGCGGCACCGTGGGCCGCGCCCAGAATGGCGTGGTATCGGAGAGTTCCAGCACCGGAGCCAAGTGACCCAGTATCCCCGATGGGGTATCAGAGGTCGTTGACCAGCGCTTGATCTCCTCGGGCGTAAACTCCTCCGGAACGTCTCGGAGATCCTCCTCAGGGACCTGCCCACGATCTACCAACCAGCGTCCCGTCTGCGCCAGCGATGCCCTTACCAGCCAGCTGCCTCCCTCCCGAGCTCTCCGGGCCAGAGCTACCATCGCCCCAAAGGCCATCAGGTACCCTGTGAGGTAGTCAATAGCCGAAACGGGATAGAACTGCGGTCCCGGATCTGCCCCCGGAAACAGCTCACCTTGGCGGTGGGTGATGCCGCTCACAGTTTGGACCACCGTATCGAAGCCGCGTCGTTCGGCCCACGGCCCCACGCGTCCGAACGCGGACAGGGACACATAGACAATTCCTGGTCGCACCTCAGCCAATTGCTGTGGAGACAGTCCCCGTTCACCAAGGGTGCCAGGCCGGTAGCCCTGCGAGAACACATCGGCTTCTCCTACCAGGTGCCTCAGGGCATCCAGATCTCGGCTCTGCCGAAAATCCAAGTGGGTCGAGAGCTTGCCGTGGCCCGTGTCGAGTTCCTGAGATGGACTGAATGGCAGGTGCGGGCCGCTGACCTTGATTACGTCAGCCCCTTGTGCAGCCAGCGTGCGGGCACAGGTAGGCCCGGCAAGAACGCGAGTGAGGTCAAGAACCCTGATCCCGGAGAGCGGCCTTGAACCTTGAGGCAGCGCCTCTGGCGGGCTGTCGCCAATCCGCTCGATCTCCAGCAATGGCAGAGAAGCGACGGCCGCAGACTGGGGATGTTGTGCCCATTCCGCCATGGACCGCACCATCCCGCCGGCGCCCTTTGCCGCAATTATCGCCTCCTCCAACTCGAGGGCGTCCCAATTGGCCACAACGCGCCGTACCGCCTCGCGGTCCTCGTCTACCCCCAGGACGCTCAGCGCGGCGCCCAGGTGGTTGGGGAAGTTGCAGTGCAAATAGCTCCAACGGCCATCTTTCGCCGGGTATACGCCCATCACCGGGGTTCGTTCAGCAGCAACCGGCTTGCCGTCCATCACGAGATACTTGGCGCTCCGCAGCGACGCCGTTGCCCTGCGAACATCAACCTCCACCTCTTGTTGGCGCCCGCTCTTCAGTTGCCAGAGATCCGATACTGCCAACCCCACCGCGGCGAGGCTGGCGGCCGCTGTCTCGCCAATTCGAAATGGCGTGGGCAGGATGGGGTCAACCTCTCCGGAGATTCCGATTTCTGATGCCCTACCTGGATCCCAACCTACAGTTGAGAGAATCGTTGACAATGCTTGATTAGCCACTCTGAAATCGCTCCTGACTTGTTGATGCCAACATTACCACAACACTTTAGACGCCAAATTCGCACCCTCGACCATAGATGCCAACTTAGCCCAGGCGATGTTGGTCTCTACCTTTCTGCCCCAGGCCGATGTGCCGAATCCGCAGTCGCTGCTGGCCATCACGTTTTCCCGGCCTACGATGTTGGCGTAGTTGAGGATGCGTTGGGCTATCAGTTCAGGGTGTTCAATGAAGTTGGTAGTGGTGTCGAGAACCCCCGGAATGAGCAGCTTCCCATCTGGCAGGTCCACATCTTCCCATACTTTCCATTCGTGGGCGTGCCTGGGATTGGCTCCCTCGAATGACAGGCCCACTGGGCGTGCCTTTAGAACAATGTTAACGATCTCTTTGAGCGCGATGTCATGGTGGTGCGGGCCCTCGGTGTTGCCCCAGCAGAGATGGAGCCTCATCCGTTCCGGATCGATGCCCGTTAGAGCATAGTTCACCACCTCGACGTGCAATTCGACTATTTTCTTGAATTCAGACTCCGACAGGTGTGAAAACTGGGTGACGCGCGTCATAGCGAGGTCGGGACAGTCAATTTGCAGGAGGAGCCCGGCGTCAACGACCGCCTTGTACTCGTCCCGCATCACTTCAGCAAGGGCGTAAAGGTATGCCTCTTCAGACTGGTAATACTCGTTGGGCAGGAAGTTGGCTATCACTCCCGGCGAAGCGGCCGTCATGAATACCTCCTCGACCGCCAGTCCCTCCGATGCCGATTTCAGATTCGAGATGTCGTGCTCCACAGCCGACCAGTCCCTCCACGAGATCGGTCCAGTACATGCAGGCTGAGGCATATTTCGTGAGGAAATATGAGTCTGGGTGGCGGCGAACTCCGGGAAATCGGCGTCGTCAAGGCGCGGACGCGCCCGCGTTATCCGTTCACCCTCAAACCCGGTCAGCCTTTCTTTGACATAGGTGGCATATTGGGACCGTCCCTGCTCGCCGTCGTTCACCACGTCGATTCCTACAGATTGCTGTCGTGCCACCACCTCGGAAACGCCATCTTGGATTCCCGAGGCAAATGCCTCGTAGTCGGATACGCGCTTTTCCTCCCGCTCTCGCAACAGGTCCTGCAGATGCGGAGAGCGGGGCAGGCTGCCTGTATGGGTAGTGAGAATCTTGGATTGGCTTCTCTTCATTGGCTACACTCCGGCACCTTGATTTCCCTCAGGTTTAGCCGCCATTTTACTTCAATATGGACCTTATGTTTCTTGCTGTCCTAACCTTGCCTCCGTGCGTCAAGGCGTTCAAGTGTCATCGTATCTCGCCTCCGCATGTCTTATTCCCCGGAATTACCGATGAATTACCCTGCCAACCACTGGTACTCTGATTGATTCTCTGGGATTAGATAAGAAAATAGAATTGGTGCATTTCGCGAAAATAGGTATAATTCGACCTTGACGCTGTCGAAATTCCGGCTATGCTGAGCGACGAATGTCGACCCGCATAACGCCGACGTCGACTGCATTGAGACAAGTGGGTGCCGGGAACGTATTTTGGTGACGTCCCTAAAATTGCTCCTGGCGTCCATGTTGCGGGACCCAGACTGGAGCGACGAGAACGACCGCAAGAACGATCTGACAATCACTGTCTGGATTCGCTGGGTGGCAGCAATCGGATGGCTGATACTTAACAACTATCGTCCTGACCTCGACGCCGAGTCCTACATTCCCAATAACCTGATTGCACTGGGCCTGCTGGTATTTAACGCCTACGTTCATTTCCGCCTGCGTACAAACAGGAGGGTCCCCTGGCAAATTGCTCTTTCTCTGAGTATCGCTGACCTTGGAGCGATTTCCTGGGGTCTGATTAACAGCGACGGCTTCTTCAACGGGCACTACGTTCTGTACTATCCTGCCCTGGCCCTTTTCAGCGTGCTGTTTTCGTCCTTCTCAGCATGCTTGATCTGTGGCGCGCTTGTTTCTCTTGCCTATGCGGCCATCTCGATCGAGAGCGTACCGAACCATACTCTCGATGGAGATCAGGAAACCATCCTACTGGTGAGGATACTGGCAATGTTCGTCGTCATTGCCATCGTCAACCTGGTAGCAAGATACGAGAGATCCCGCAGAATTGACGCCGTGGCCCAAGCGCTTGAACTACAACGCCAACGAATTGAACTGTCTCGTACAATCCACGACACCGTCGCTCAGACTACATACATGATTGGCATCGGAATAGAGACGGCTAGGCGACTTGCGAATCCCTCAAACCGGGAACTGATCAACAGCCTAGACGCGACCTACGCTTTGACACAATCGGCTATCTGGGAAACCCAGGCCCCTATAGACGGCGGCCTTATTTTCCAAGGCCGGGAGTTGGGGCATGTAGTTCAAACTCACTCCACAACCTTTACCGATATTACGTCGATTCCGACTGTTTTCATATCGGAGGGCGAGGAACCGCCTTTATCCCCCGCCACAAAGGGGATGTTTTTTTCTATAATCCACAACGCTCTTACGAACGTAATCAGGCATGCTGAGGCCAGCAACGTAACCATAACTCTCAAATTCGAACAGGAGGGCATTAGGCTGTCCATCTCCGACGACGGCACTGGCCTTCCGGAGGGATACACCGAGCAAGGCGAGGGATTCTCCAACATGCGAAATAGCGCCGAGCAAATGGGTGGGCGGTTGGAAGTAACCTCAAATGAACCTGAACCGGGCACCACAGTGACTTGCTGGGTTCCCCAGGTCCCTGATAGAGGAGGTCGACCAGTTGACTGAAAAGGCTCCAGTGAGGGTAATGCTTGTTGACGACCACCAGATTATGCTGGACGGTTTGCGCAAGCTCTTGGAAGGATCGGGGACTTTCGAGATAGTGGGAGTTACTCGAGACGGCGACGAAGCTGTCGCTATGGCCTGTGATTTGAAACCCGACGTGATTATCATGGACGTGTTAATGCCGGGTAAGGACGGAATCGACGCTTGCCGGGAAATAACGGAGATGGTACCTACTGCCCATGTATTGATGTTGACAGCCTCCAATGAGGACGATGCTGTAATCGAAGCAATATCTGCCGGGGCTACCGGGTATTTAAGGAAACTCTCCGGCTCGCAGAAACTCCTCGAAACCATCAGAGATGTCGCAGACGGTGAATACCGTATTCCCCAAGAGGTAATGCGGCGGGTGTTCGCGGGCATCCGTACCGCCCCGCGGCTGGTTGACACTTCAGCCCTAGCCCGGCTGACCGACCGTGAAAAGCAAATATTGAAGCTATTTGCGTGGGGCAGCTCGTACGCCGACATAGCACGCCTGAGGGGCAACCAGACCGTCACTATCAGAAATGCCGTTTATGGCATACAGAACAAACTGGGGGTGCGGTCCAAGCAGGAAATGGTTTTGTGGGCTGTAAGGAACGGGCTACTCAACGACGACCCAAATGACGTTGTGGCAACCTCCTCAAAGAAAGATTAAGACCTTGCCAATAATTAGGCCACACTGCGTCGGGAATCGATGTTTGAGTTGAAGCGGGCGCCCCACTTCGATTCAAAGATGGCTGATTTGGCTTCCGCGTAGTGTGGTTCCTGTAAGCCACCTCCGGGGCTTACCCCCTTCTGTGCACCTCCCCTGTATCCTAGGATCAGTTGCATTTCTTGACGTCTAATCCGGCCGATCGTTGAGCTTCAGACCATGTCGATGGGCCACAAGGCTCAGGGAAACCCATCTCTGCTTCTATCTCGCCTGACCCTTGGAGACCCACCCAAACTGTCAAGCTCATCTTTGTACGCAGTCTCGGAAAGCGGCCTCATATGGCGATTTGATAGTCGCAACCACCGGCGCCGCGAGTTGCGCTGGAGTTCTCTCGGTTGCCCGGACGACCGCTATTAATTGTGTTCGACAGCGCAAATTGGACCCGTTGTCCGATCTCCCCAGCCCTTTTACGTCCGAGTGCCTTGTCGTTGGCGATGACTCCTTACTGCAACTGTTAAGCGTTTCTGTTAGCGAAATTTGCCGCTTTCGGCGGCACCATGCTACTTTCCCTATTGGAGACAATATCTATCTGGGTCCCGCTATCTCGACTCCGGTGGCAGGAATCCGAATGAATCCCTGAGATTCCTGGTCTTAAGTCCTTAGGTGATTTGTGGTAGAGCCAACCACACAGCCGACAAACCCCAGTGGTGGAGAACCGTCCGTTGGGAAACTGCCAGGCGTCCCGCGCCGACTTGCTTCGGCCATTTTCGGCCACAAAGTCGCTGCCGTAGCAGTCGCAACCTTTTTGGCTATAGCTATGATAGGCGTGGCATTGTGGACAACCGGTTTTCTTGGCGGGGGCCAGCAGCAAGCGGCCATCATTACCCCCAATGAAACTCCTCCTCCCGAAACCCGTAGAAGAGCCACGAGCTCCGCCGGTCCGGTCGACCTGGTAACTGCGGTTCCATCCGATCCTGCGTGCAACCGCGCCACCTCAGCTTCGCCCTCCACTGACCAATTTGCGAAGTTCGAAATAGAGAACGCCACCCTTACTGGAGTGGTCCAGATTCTTACTGACGTCAGCACGGGATCCGGTATTGTAGCGGACCCGGCTGGGCTCATCGTTACTGATTCACAAGTCGTGGAGGGAAGCTGGCTCATCAAGGTGCGCCTGGTATCTGGAGAGACAGTTAGAGGGGAATTGTTAGGAATCAGCGAGGGCCGGGGTGTTGCCTATATAAGGGTCGCGACAGACGCCACGCTGACATCCATGCCCTTGGGCAATTCGGACGAGGTTTGCGTCGGAGACAGGGCATTCGGTGTAAGTTATGGGCAGAGTTCAGCATCCTCCACCATTGTTCCCACCGTCACTGAAGGGCGAGTCGCTTCAATTAGGGAAAACCATCTCTGGACTGACCATTCGATTGATCGAGGAGGAGCGGGCGGCCCCTTGATTGATTCGTTGGGCAAAGTGATCGGAGTTATTTCCAGTGGATTAGTGGTCAGGGATGGAGGTGGTGTTGCGGCGGCGAACTTTGCCATTCCCATAAATGGCGTCAAGCAGGAAATCAACGAGGGCGTGAACCAAAGCAAGCTGACAACTCCTTCCCGATCCGCTGCTGAGCCCACAGCACCCCCGTAACTTCTAAACTTCTCGCCGACGTCCCTTTAGGTCTGTATGTGGTAATTGTCCCGCCTTGGTAGACCTTGCCCTTTCCACTGACATCGATAAGAACTCCCTATCCGAGTCGGTACACAAAGTTCGACACTTACCGGCATAAAAACACTGGTTCCTGAAATTAAGACATTAAGACCATGCCTGACAGCCATATGCCCTAACCCGCTGGATTCCGGCATCTGGTGTGATCCCGTTTACAGATAAGCAATCGGCTTTCGTAGGCGGGTTGAGTAATGGGAATGCGGAAAATGCGTTTGTGGGCTATGAACTGGTCAAAGTGTTCATACTATCTTGTAGAACGATCCGCTCCCGCTGTCCAGCGATGTCTATGCCTCTGCGGGATAGAGACTTAATTCGACTTCAAGCAGAGCATCGCACTTCCACGAAGGAAAAGGACTTCACCCTGCCTGGAGCAACAGCACAGTTCGAATTATCCATTTATAATGCGGTATCAAATGCCGTATGGTCATAGGTTGTTTTTGACTACGGTCCGATGCCCAAAAGGTGCCTTTCTCACGAATTAAAGACCTGATGAGACTACTCTTCGACAGAATGAAACACCGCTCAGGCCTGCTGCTAATGCTGGCAGCAGCACTGGTGGGATTCTTTTTGCTGATCAATCTCTTGGGCACCCTTACCTCCTCGGGGCCAGACGACTTCCTGGCAAGCGCCCCGTCCGAAGAGGGGTATATAGGCCTCCCCAGCGGCGTTGGCATGGTTGCATTCGCCATCGGTACTGTTGGGGTAGTCCTGGGAATCGTGGCAGTGCTCGGCGTTCTGGCCGTGAGGCGGTTAGACTCAGAGGGGCACTCTCGGCGATTGCTGGTGCTGGGAGCGGTGGTGGCGTTCCTTCTCGCCGGCGCGGGGCTATACCTTGCCTTTTCCGGAGTGCTCAGCCAAGACATCGCCTATGGAGAGCATCAGGCGCAACGCCCATACGTTGAACCTAAAGGGCTGGCTGTGCTTGGCGCATTCTTTCTCTCGCTGGTGCTTGTCGCGTTCTTTAAGCCCCGCTTGATCCTGGCACTGCTGGCAATTTGGCTGGTATTGGCCCTCGTGTTTGGCCTTTTCGGTTCATCCAGCCTCGCAGGACTGAATCTATTCGAAGAGACCGAAGAGTCGCTGGCTCAAGAGGCCTACTCCGCCGAAGTCGAGAAATATCGACTGCCTCCGTCAATGCGTGAAGTCGCGAAGGTCGAAAAATGGGATGCAATGGTTCCCTTGGAATACGGAAATGCCGCCTTGATCAAGGGAGCTTCACTATTCCTTGGGCCCGGTACCTCGGCCAACCCCAGCTCCGGCAGCATTGCTAATCCTCTGTTCACCGTAACCGGCGCAGCCAACACTGATCGCCTGCGAAGCGCTGCGGGTGACGTTTATGAGGATGGTGAGTGGGTACAGCTGGATCCAGTTTCATTGGACTCTGAAATCTGGTCTGACATACCCCGAGACATCCTCGACCTGATCGACCAAGGATTGATTGAAGAAAGCCTCGGAGAATCCGAATTGGAGTCTCTGCTTCCAGATTTCCGTGTCGACTCTGATCTCCTCGCACAACCATCGGCCGTCCCGGAATCAATGGAAATCGACCACATTTCGGTTTCTCCAGCGGAGGGGTTTGACAGCCTTGAACCAGGGGCCCTCCCAATGTCGGCCCTGCCCTTAGGCATAAAACAGGAGGGGGAGTGGAATCCCTTCAGCCGAACTTTTCACACCGATGAACCCGTCGGTGAATACGAGTGGCGCTCCATGGCAGTCGGATTCATGGAGAGCGATCTGTCCGAAGCGGATGCGGTGGACGACCCTACCTATCTCCAGTTGCCCAATAGCCTTCCCCAGAGAGTTCGGGATTTGGCCGGCGACATCACCGAGGGTCAGGATTCTCCTTACAAAAAAGCCAAGGCAATTGAACAGTACCTCAAAGAGGAATATTCCTACGAAGTACCCGAACCCGGACAGAAGGCAACCTCGCCTCCTGAGGGCAGCGACCCTGTTGACTGGTTCCTGTTTGACCAGAAGTCGGGAGGCTCAACCTCATTCAGCAGCGCGTTCTGCATACTGGCCAGGGCTTCCGAAGTTCCCGCACGAGTGGTCTCAGGATGGGCGATCAGTCCAACGGCAACCCAACAGGTCGTGTATGGCGACCAGTCGCACCAGTGGGCAGAAGTAGGACTCAAGGAATTCGGATGGATTCCCTTTGACCCGACCCCAGGCGGAGCCCCGGGCAGAGTCGCATCGAGGCATCCAGAGGCCTTTGCCGAGGCAGGAAGCGGACCAGGTGGACGAATCCCGGACGACAGCTCATCCATTGAGCAGAAGTCTCTGGATCCGCAACCCGGGCTGGGGGACGGTCCCAGCGATCCATCACCCACGGCCGAGGAGACTCCAGAATTCCTCGAAGAGACTGCGCTCCAGAATCTGGCAGATGCCCTAGTACTACAACGACGCGTTTAAGGTGGTGGCTCCATCCTGCCTTCACGGTGGGCGGAGCGGCGTCTCTGGTGGGAGCGGCGCGCCCGCTCGTTGCGTAGCTGCGTATCCTCCAGCCACAGCAGCAACTCCTCCGGTCCGAACCGTTCCCGGGGCAGCATTTCCCGCACCACCCGGTACACCTGGGGACGGGTGATCCGGGGCATCTTTTTCCCCCCAGTCCTGCTGCAGGCCCAGCAGGAACGCTCCACCCAGCAGGCACATGGCTATGTGGTGATGCCAGCCGGACCAGCTACGGGTCTCGTATTCGTCCAGGCCCACGTCGCCCTTTTCCGTCTCGAACTCCGTTTCAATGGGCCACCTGGAACCGCCCACATAGGCCAAGGTCTCCAGGGGAGTATCCTCGGCAGCGTTGGACAGGTAGTAGCGAGGCTCGCTGCCGTCCAGGTTTCGGCGGTAGACGGCCCATGCCTCCTGGCCCGGCTTGCCCTTCCGGGTTACCCGCACCCGCTGGGCGCTGAACATATAGCTCCGCGGTCCCTGGCTTCCCTGGGCCACCGTTATCTCCCGCCAAGCCTTATCCGGCAACTCGCCACTGCGCTGCTCCATGGTACGACGCTGCCCGTCCCTGAGCCTGGGCTTGCGGGGGCGCCCGGACCCCTGAGACCCCGGACTGGTCCAAGCCAACTCCAGGGGCCAGACCGGAGTGCTGCCCGGAACGTCCAGCACGTAGCGCATCCCCAGGCCCGCCAGGGACTCCCGAAAGGACGGCGACATCCCGAAGGCGTCGTCCCCGGCAACCCATCCGGCCTTGAGGTGGCCCAACCCCAGGGCCCGCTCCAGCAGCTCCAAGGCCAACTCCGTCTTCGACCGGTAGCTCAGCCGCTCCTCGGGCACACCCGCCGCCGCACACCGGTCCTGGTCGGAGATCCAACTCTCGGGCAGATACAGCCCCTTGTCCACCAATGCCTGTCCCAGCGGGCTGACGTAGGCCAGGAACATCCCCGCCTGGCAGTTGGCCACCTTCCCCAGCCTGCCGCAGTACTGCCGGGCTACCCCCACCGACTTCCGTCCCTGCTTGGGAAAGTCGCTGCCGTCCAACACCCACACCGCCTCGGGGTGAGCCAGCCTGGGGGCCAGGTATTCCTGCAGCCGACCGATGACCGCGGCATCGTCCCACCGGGCCTCGGTCAGAAAACGCTGCATCGCCCGGGCCGAGATGCCCACCGATTCCGACAGGTTCTCGGCGTTGCGCCGCTCCCCAGCCTGCACCAGCAGCCCCTGAAGATAGTTCCGGCTGTGCTCCCGCCACTGCTTGCGGCCGAAGGAGGCCGCGAAGAAGGCGTGAAAGTCCTGAAAGTTGTCGTAAACCCGCTCGAAACTCGCCCCATCCATCACCCAAACCACCCACTATCATCTTGACAACTATCCTACCAAACAACCCGTCGTTGTAGTACTAGATCCCAAAACCAGGAGGGATGCCGCGGAGATCCTGGGAGACATCGGTAGCAACCGGGCGCTCGAAGGCCTGGCGGACGCCATGTTCAGCGACCCGGACGAATCAGTTCGCGATACTTCCGTAAGCAGCATGGCATCTCAGGATTTCGACAAGCTGTTGGACCTGCTGCAGAACCATCCTGATCCACTGATGCGGAGGGCCGCCGCGATCTGTTTGGGCAAAAAGGGAGATGCTCGTGCGCTGGAGCCGCTCGGGGGCTCCCTAGTCCAGAAGCCAGATACTGACGACGACGTAAGAGCAGCGGCCGCCTCCGCCCTTGGGGACCTGCTAAAACCTGAAGCTGTGGAACCCCTTTCGCAGGCACTGGCCACCGATCCTTCCGCCAAGGTGCGAAAGGCCTGTGCTGGTGCGCTTGGTTCCTTGGGACAGGGCACCGGCTCAGGCCCCTTGGAGCAGGCAATGACTGATGATGCCGTCGACGATGTGCGGGCATCTGCAGCAGACGCCCTTGGCGACCTTTTGTCTCCAAGCTCTTTGCCGCCCCTGTTGGTAAGTCGATCAATCGACCCCTCGCCAAAGGTGCGGGGGTCCTGCTCCAGCGCACTGGGCCGCTTCTCACAGGCAGGCCTGGGCAACGCTCTTCAAAGCTCCTCCGACCCGTCGGTAAGGGCGGCCGCAGCGCAGCTATTGGGGGAGCAAGGAGATTCCTCTGCCGTAGACAATCTGATAAGCGCCCTGCAGGACCCAGCGGACGAAGTCAGGGAGGCAGCCAAGACTGCCGTCGAGAATCTAGGCACAACCACGTCTTTGGAAAATGGAGGCGGTCTGCTATCCCATAGCTCGGGAACATCGATGGTTCCGGGCACGACCACAGGTCAGGCCGCAGAGCTTCCCCATATTCCAGTCTTCGAGGTACAGGGGGCAAAGGGCGTAGATTTTCTGAGAACTGCCGTTGGTGATCGGTACGAGAATGGTCAATGGAGTGCCGGTCAGCAGTCCAGTGTTCTATACACCGCTGGGGCCACGGTTCCTGATCTTGGTTTGTTGGCGCAACCAGTGACAGACTCGACGTACACCAACATCAGCCAGATCACAATAAGCCCCATTGATGACTCAGAGCTGATACCCGGCGGCAATTTGCCCATATCTTCTCTGCCTACCTCTCTCTCCGTATCCGGAACCCTTTATCTCCGCAGCGAAACATTTGGCATTAATCGGCCGGTTACCTCCTACAATTGGGTCTCCAATGTACCGGTTTACTCCGAGGCCCAGCTGAGAAGTGCGGGTGTGTCTCCCCACTACGAGCACACCTCCCTTCCAGACAGTGTTCCCGACCGTGTACGCAGGCTTGCCGAAAAGATCACCTCCGGCCAGACAACGCCGTACCAGAAAGCAAGAGCTATCGAGCAGTACCTCAAAGCCAATTACCAATACCAACTGGCCGATCCATCCGGGGGGCGAGCTCCGGAAGGACACGACCCGGTTGACTGGTTCCTGTTCGAAAGTCGGGAAGGCACTTGCGGGAACTTCAGCAGCGCCTTTG
Source organism: Dehalococcoidia bacterium (assembly GCA_965215675.1). Lineage (GTDB taxonomy): Bacteria > Chloroflexota > Dehalococcoidia > Lucifugimonadales > UBA3495 > VXOI01. Next base: position 3,283,897 of record OZ244112.1, read on the forward strand.
TTGTGCTCGCCCGTTCCATAGGGCTCTCAGCCCGCGTGGTTTCAGGCTGGTCGATTTCGCCAGTGGATAAAGCGCAGACGGTGTACACAGACCAGGCTCATCAACGTGCCGAAGTTGCCTTTGATGGACTTGGGTGGATCTCTTTCGAACCCACCGGAAGTGGCGGGGCTCCTGGAAGGGCCGCGGTGGGAGAGAGCGGTGGCGGCGTGTCGCAGGCGAAGCGGCAGGAAATAGAGAACCTCGTCCAACAACTCTCCGCCGACCAACCCGGCATCCAGCAAAAGGCGCAGCAGGATCTGGAGGGCACCGGTGCCGCGGTCGCGCAAACCGAAAACGGAGGGGCAATAGTAACGAGAGACGGCGAATGTTTCGGCATGGGTGTCGGGACAACTACGCGACAGGTTGCGAAGCCCGGCAGCCTCGGATTGGATGGGTCCGGTGAGAACACAGAACGTTCGCCTGTCTTTTTCGTCACCGGCGCCGCTAGTACCAGATATCTACGCAGTGCTGTCGGCGATGTATATGAGGGTGTCCGCTGGAGACAGTTTGATCGAATTTCCCTCGATTACGACAACGGACAGAGCATCCCTCATTTGATCACCAATGAAGTAGTCCGGCCAGGATCCAATTCGTTCCTCCTCCCCCAGGGAGTGATCGGCACCGCGTTGATGGCCGGATATGGCGAGACTCCCCGGGTTACATCAACTGACACCATTAGTATCGAAGCCTCCGAGAAGCTGGGGAATCTGCCCACGGGAGTGGTACCCACCTCTCAATTCCTAGACGAAGTCAACAGCGACGGGCAATACCATCCTGTTAGCGGCACCTTCTCCCTTGATTCGGTAATGACGAGCTTCACGTGGGTCTCCAGAATCCCGCAGTTTTCCCCGGTCCAACTGGAAGCTGCCAAGGTTGTATCCGACCCTGCGTACACCCAGTTGCCATCTGATTTGCCTGAGCGCATCCGCGACCTGGCGCTGGACATCACACGGAACCACGAATCTCCCTATGCCAAAGCCAAAGCTCTGGATGATTATCTAAGCACCCAATACACCTACCGGTTCGCCGACGGCTCTGGAAGGGAAGCCCCGCCTCCGGGGCGAGACCCCGTCGACTGGTTCCTCTTCGACCACTTGGAAGGAACCTGCGGTGTTTTCAGCACGGCGTTCGTTGTCATGGCCCGATCGATAGGTATCCCCGCCCGGGTTGCCTCGGGTTGGGCCATCAGTCCCACGGGCAACCGGCAGGGTGTGTTCACGGACCAGGCCCACCAATGGGCCGAAGTGGCCTTTGAAGGACTGGGCTGGGTTCAGTTTGAGCCCACCGCGTCCTCGGGAGCACCTTCCCGGGCGGCTTTCGCAAATGGAGACGCTTCGCAAGGGCAGGGACAGGGCGCCCAGAACGGCCAGTCTACTTCGCCGGACACGGGGAACCAGGGACCGCCAGCCTCCGAGCAGCCGGAGGATCAGCCACTGGAGAACGAGGACACTGAACCGCCCGTCGCTGAAGAGGAAAACTCGGAGACTCCCCAGACGTTGGAAGAGGAGATTCAGCAGGAAACCGTCTCAGAAGAGGAGACACTGCTCGAAGATCCCCAGCCGAATCAGGAACTTAAGCCGGCGCCCGATCCGGTGGACACCACGACCGCGATTACAGCTTGGCCCACGGATGTTCGCCGCAAGAAAGGGTTCACGATAGGCGGCACTGTGCGAACGGCAACCGGCAGTCCCGTTTCTGGGGTGCAGGTTGAGATCTTCATAAATGAGACAAAGGAACACGGGGGCACAAAAATTGGCGAGACCACGGCCGAACGCGGAAACTTCCGTACTGAGGTTAGCCTGCCGTCGTCGATGGGGAGAGGGTCCTACCAGTTGCTCGCTCACACCGTAGGCAGCGAACAGTATGTCGAGTCATGGAGCGACCCCGACATCACAGTCTATTCGGAAAGTGGGATACAGCTCACGGGCCCTGGCGAAATAGCTGTCGATACACAGGCGCTGTTCCGCGGCAAGCTGTTGGACGATACAGGAAGCGGCGTCGCAAACCTGGAATTGCAGGTATCCGTAGACGGCCGAGACCTCCCATTGCAGTCGACGGACGAGGCCGGGGAATTTGGCTTCGCGCAGACCTTCTCCGAGATTGGCCCACACACCGTGGAGGTGGGGTTTGAGGGCAAGGACTTCTTGTTGGGCAACACGGCCCGGCTGGAACTGGCTGCCGTAATGCCCTCTGTGTTGAACGTTGTCATAGCTGGTGAAATCCGGGTACGGGACGAGTTTCCCATTGAAGGACTCTTGCTCGATGCCCGTGGCAACGCCATTGGTGGGGCTGACTTGACCTTCGCGGTGGGCGAGGGCCCGGCGTGGAGCGCTGCGACCCAGGACGACGGGACATTCGCGACCACTGGGTCCACCGACAAAGTTGGAGATTCCGTAGTACGCACCGAGTTTGCCGGCGACTATCCGATACTTCCTGCAGAATTCTCGAGCACCGTGACCGCAAGGTACCTCACGGCCATGTCCATTTCCGGTCCATCGAGCGTCCAACAGGGTGAGGAAGTTCTGTTCCAGGGGAGGCTCACATCGAATTCCCCAACAGAAATCGATTCTGTGGAAGTGCAAATAGAGGACAGGGATGGAACCATTATCGATGCAGTTGCAACGGCAGAGGACGGTACTTTCGAGTATCGGTCCTCTGGCTTTGGCGACACCGGACCGCGCGTCGTTACCGCAAGGTTCAAAGAACAGCAGCGCCTGACTTCCAGCTCTGCGAGTCTTTCTTTCTTCGTAATAGAACCTACGGTTCTGAGCGTGGAAGGCCCGGCGGTAGTAAGAGCGGGAGAAACGTTGGAATTGAGCGGTACCCTTCGCACTGCGAACGGCCGAGCAGTTCCGGGCGTTCCCATTTGGGTCGGCGACACTGACTCGCAGCCCCTTATCACTGACGCTGACGGCGCCTTTAGTCGCGGGTTCCCGGTGGAGGCGGAATTTGGCGCGTCCGAAGTCGAAGCAACGGTCAATATATCCTTCGGGTTCGAAGGCACCGATCGTTTGGCGCCTTCCCTCAGGAATCACGCCGTTTCGGTTGGCCTGCCGTGGATGTCCGCGGAGGCAACTGAGCCGGTCGCTCGGGGAAATACTGCAACTCTGCGCGGAGCAGTATTTATGGGAAGTCGACCACTGCCTGCCGTGGTGGTTACGGCCGGAGCAGATTCCAGGGCCGTCACCGATGACACCGGGTCATTCACACTTCAGTATCAAGTTGCCGCCGACGCCCCTTTGGGCCGCAATGAGTTCGCCGTAGCAGTGTCCGCTCTCAATTTGTATGCAGAGATTCCCGTAGATGTTAAGTCTGATGTGAACCTCTTGGTCGTTCCGCTTGAGGACGTGCGTCCGGGAAATGAAGTGATCATTCAGGCAACCCTTAGAGACGACAGCGGGCGTGGAATCCCTGGCGCCACATTGCGCACCAGCCAGGGCGGGGAAGCTGTGACCGATAACAAGGGAACTACGCAACTGGAGATCAGCGTTCCTGAGAGTCAAGACGAACTAGTACTGAACCAAATCAGGATTGGCAGGGATAGAGGCGATGGAGTTTGCGTCTGGCGTCTTGGGCAGTGAACCGCCAGTTAATGGCAGCTCCTATCGCGTTCCGCTCTGACACGCAGGCGCTGACGGCTCTTTCCAGGCTGTCCTCATCTCCGTTGCGTCCGCGCAGGCAGGCCCGGGCCAGCACGCTGAACTCGATCTCCGCCATATTCAGCCAGCTTCCGTGCTTGGGAGTGTGGTGGAACTCCAGCCGCTTGGCGATGCGCCGGGCCTCGGCCGCCGGGAAAGTCTCGTAAAGCGAGGCCATCCGATGCGTGTTCAGATTGTCGAGAACCAGCCGAATCACCGGGACATCGGGGTAGGCCTCATCCACCAGCCACCGCATCTGCTGAGCGAAGTCCTGCATGGTGCGTTGCCGGGTTATCGCCACGTGGCGCCAGCCCCGGCGAGGCTCACAGGTGAGGAACAGGTTGCGCGTCCCTCCCCGCTGGTATTCGTAGTCCTCACGCCTCGGCCTCCCAGGCTTTGCCGGCAGCGGTTCCCTCACGTCGGCCAGCAACTGGGTGGAGGTCTCGTCAAAGCAGACCACCGGCCTCTGCGGATCGTAGGGCTCGGCGTAGAGATCCAGCACGTCCTCCATGGCCGCCACGAACTCTCCACCTACCTTGGGGATGCACCATTGTTTCTTGAGCCACGGCTTGAGCGTGTTTTTTTAGCCGCAGGCGGACCGTCTCGGGAGATAAAGACTCCACCAATCCCAACTCCACCACCTTGCCCGCCAGGGCCCGCATGGTCCAGTGGTCATGACCGTCGGGCACCGGGCTGCAGGCCAAGGCTATCAGGTGGGCCTCCACCCTTTCATCCACCTTTCTGGGCCGGTTGACCTGGTTATGGTGCCTCAGCACCTCGTCCAGTCCTTCCTCGGCATACCGCCGCTTGGTGCGGAACACGGTCCGCTCCGACACGTCCAGTGCGGTGGCCACCTGGGGGGCGGTCCAGCCCTCATCTATCTTGATCAGGATGCGGGCCCGGGTAATCGCCTGTGCGGAACTCCTCCCAGCCCTGATCATCTTCCTGAGCCGTCCCTTTTCCTGTGTTGCCAGCCGGACTCCGTACTTCTCCTGCACCATGACCACCTCACATCCCACAACCCTTCGTCTATCCCCAAGGTAGCATCCTGTCTGGGCTCACGTACTAACTGACAATGCCAGATTGGCCGAATACTAGCCCTACCAGTAACATTCGCTTACGAGGGCGACGACTTCTTCCTTCCGCTGTCATATCTTGCCGCCATACCCATCACACAGCCCAGCTTCAACTGGCTTCTCTGGGTTGGCATGCCCGCTCTGATCGTTGCTGTCGCTGCATTGGGGTACGTTGCTCGCAGGTGGGGAGGCATCGCTCTGCCGTCGCGCGCCGGAGGACGACGCCGCAGGCGCACCATGGGCGAGGAGGGTGTCGCGGTCGAGGTGGCAGATACCGAAGATGCGGATTTGGACAAGGCTGAGCCGGAACCGATTCCAGACCCCAAGTCTACCCGCGTGGAAATCTCTATTGACAGGCCGACCCCGGACCTTCCTGAGGTATTCGGCCTCGGAGAGCCAGTCTCTGTCGCCATAGCCCTGTCCGTGGAAGATGGGCCGGGAATCGCTCAAGCAACGCTGGAGGTGGACAATCCCAGCGGAGACCGGTTGACCCTCCAGACAGACGAGCAGGGCAGATGCGGATTGACTTGGGATGCAGACCGATTGGGAGACCTCACGGTTGCCGTTGAATTTGAAGCGACCCGACTGTACCTGGCTTCATCAAGCTCTGCCAGCTTCCGAGTGGTCGATTTCAGGGAGGAAATAGTACGCCTGTACAACGACTATCTCGACTGGGCAGAGGGTCAAATGCCAAGCGCCTCTGGACGCACACCCAGGGAGCTTGAAGCTATCCTCTCGTCATCCGGACTGTCCTTGGACTACCGGGCAGTTGATGAAATCATCTCGCGATTCGAAGAGGCCGATTACAGCGAGCATCCCATCGGACGCAGACAGTACGAGGCCATGTACCGTGCTTGGCGAACCGTAGTAGAGGAAGAAGCAGCGCAAGAAGAACCGGAAACGGGAGAATAGCGACTTGCAGAGCTTCGCCAACTCAAGGCTCGGCATGATCTTGTCAGTAGTTGTATTGGCAGGGATAGCGATAGCAGTCTTCCCTCTGCTGTCTTCGGACGGGCTCGTCACTCGTATCATCTCCCTGGACTTCTCCAACATCGCTCCGTGGATTGCGATGGGGGCGATTCTGCTGTCCCTGAGCAGAGCTGCTGCCATCATCTGCCAAGTTCTCGAGGCCCGCCTGACCCGCAATTCGAGCGAAGTCGACGAGCCAGACCAATGGAGCTACGAAGACGAGCAAGGCGATTCACAAGTAGTAGATGGTGAATCAAACGAAGCCTCATCTTCCAGTCCACCCCTGAAGACCACCAGAATAGCTCAGGGCGCACTGCAGGGAGTCGGCTGGGCGGTCATTGCCTCAGGATTGTTAATGGCCGTCGCCAGTATTCCCGCAGCCCTTTCCGTCCGGCCCAACGGGCCAGACACTGAAACCCTGTACAGGTATCTCGGGATATTCGCTTCGCTTATCAAGTGGGTAGTCGTTGCCGGCATTTTCTTCGGGTTGCTGCCGGTCGCGAAAGTACAGTGGCCTGCGGCCAGCGACGCCCTGCCCTATCCGTGGAGACCCCTGATAGCTCTGGCGGTTGCCTACATCCTCCTGGCAGGCGACGGAGTTCTGGAAGTCGCCTTCAACTTCCCTGGCGGCCTCGTCCTGATCATTCTTGCGCTGGCTCTGGCGGTGCCATACCTGGCATCGGTTTTGCGCCAAGTGGTGGGACTGTCGCTACCAGAAAGGGTGCAGACCCCCGTTCGGGTCCTGCTGCTGGTAATCGACATCGCATGGATCGTCCTGGTGCTGGGGATCATGCTGTCTCTGCCGGGAATCGTCGGCGACATTCCCGAGCTGCAGCCGGGAGGCGCGCTGTCGTCGATTGCGCCGTACCTGGACATCTTCGACACCCTCGCTTTCTGGTCCATTATTCTCCTTAGTCCCTTCATCATAGTGAGGGCGATCGCGGCCTTCCGCCCAGTGGTGGGTGAGGTGTTCGGATTCCCAGTGGGCCGAATGATCTTGTTTGCACTGGCACTGGTCGGGTTTTCAGGCAACGGCATTCCAGCGACCGCATCCAGTTTCCCTATTCCCAATCTCATGCCGGCCATGGCGGCGGCTCTGGTCATTTCTTACCTGACCCTGATTCTTCGAAGGGTCGCCCAATTGGGACTGCCTCCCAGGATCGCTGTTCCAATGGCGAACATCCCGCCATTGATCGGCGCCCTCATGCCGGCCATCAGTGCGTCGTTGGTTGTCTGGGCGCTACTCCTGTCTTCACCCTTAATCAGCGCGCCACTGCTGGACAATGCCGCGACTTCCGGCGTGGGAACAACCTCTCTGCCATATTTCGCTGGTTTGTTTGAAGTCAGGTTCTCATTGACTTCATTCGTCTTTGTAACCGTGCTTACCTGGTCCCTTCCCGACCCGCTTTGGACGCCCGCGAGGTTGCGAGTGCGTCCCATGGTAGCTGCCGTCGGCTTTACGGCAGGGGGCTGCCTCCTCTGGCTGGCAATGGCGCCGCTATCGGGCGTGGGCCACATATTCCCGCTGCTGGGAGCGATAATCGGCGCCGGTTTGCTCACCCTCGGGCTTTCTCAACTGGCGGGATACTATATGGATTCTCCGGAACCCTTGTATTCTGGACCGGCGCGCTGGTTTATCAGTTCGAAAGTGAGAGGGTTAATTGTTGGGGCCGCGATAGCATTCTACGGAATGTTGCTTCGCCCGCTCGTTTACGAGACCTTCTGGTTCGCCGCGGTGTATGAGTGGATTGTCGTATTTGCCGTGGCAGTCTGGGCTATGTTCAAAATACGAGGCAGCCTGAAGTCGTTTGTGGAAACGGCGGAAGCCGCCCCTTTGAACTGGACAGGCTGGAACCGCCACCAGCAACAGTTCGAGGAAAGGCCCGACCCACGCCGGGTTCTCATGTCCAGGTGGCAGCACCGTTTCGTCGAGTCCGGAGAGTGGTTCAGCTTGTGGTCGTATCAGATGGGACTGCTCAGCCGGAACAATGCTTCGCCTCAATCGGTTCAGGCGGTGTTCGGACCTTTGCGAGAAGCCGTGAGTCCCCAACCGGGTGGTGGGTTTCTTCGCAGAAGGGGGGACAAAGACTTCAGACGTCGGGAGACTGGCCTCGCCGCTTCACTTCGGAGCACTGAGGAGGCCCTGTCTAATTCTGCCGGCTTACCGGCAATCGTGGACGCATCTGCTGTGCGGCAGGCCTCTGGTACCTTCATCGAGACTGGAACGGATTCCGAGGCCATGGCAGCCACCATCATCTCGGCGTATCGGAGGCGTGGCGCAGACACTAACACAGTCATCACGCTTTGGTTCCCGATTGTGAATGTGGTCAACACTCCGTCCAAGTGGTTCCATCCGCCCTGGGTCCGAAACAGGACAAGGCGCCGCGCCCAGGAACGCCGCAGAAGACTTGTGGAGGGGGCCATTTCACACCTATCCGGCGAGAGTATCGTGGCATCCCTCACCGTGGGCGTAGCGGCGCGGCGCGTACCTTTCACCCCTGTGGAATCAAATCGTGGCCGCTTGGAGGCAGTAGCCGTGAGCCCACCAAGCACCCAAAACACAGGCGGCTCTGCCAGCTCGGAAGACGCCGGCACGCAGGCCACAGCCGAACAGAGTCCGACTCCTTCGCGCTTTGTGCGACACCAGATGGAGCGGGCGTCAAACCAAACCGCGAGGCAGGGTGTCTCAACGGCGCCAAGGTTGGATGCCATCACTCAAGGCCAGGGATTTGAGCTCATCAACGAGACAAATTCCTCCTATCTTGTGCGCACCTCGGAAAACCACGTGGGGTTGGTTCCCAAATCGGCCCTGCAATGGCTGCCAATTCTGCCCGGCGATGAGGTTGTTTCAGATTGATGAATGAACGGGAACTGGAAGAAGTCAGGTCGGTCTGCGAGGGAATCATAGATCGGGTTGGGGACGTGTTCGTGGGTAACCGGCTGCTTCTGCGAAAGCTGCTTGCTGCGGCCCTCGCTAATGGACATGTGCTCTTCGAGGACTACCCGGGACTGGGGAAGACCCTGTTGGCCAAGGTGTTTTCCCGGGCCATCGGTACCGACACAAAGCGAGTGCAATTCACTCCCGACCTGCTCCCGTCAGACATTCTAGGGGTGAATGTCTGGCGCCAGAACGAGGGAGAATTCCGCTTGGTACAGGGTCCGGTTTTCGCCAACGTGCTACTCGCAGACGAGATCAACCGCGCTCCGCCAAAGACACAGGCAGCCCTGCTTGAGGCGATGGAAGAAAGGCAGGTGACGATCGACGGGGACACCATGGCGCTGACCCCTCCCTTCATTGTGATCGCCACCCAGAATCCCATCGAACAGGAGGGCACCTACCCATTGCCGGAGGCACAGCTAGACCGGTTCCTCTTCAAGATGGGAACGGGTTACCCCTCCAGCCAGCAGATGGAAAGCAGCATCCTGCTACGGCGAATCCAATGGCAGAAGGACGACCCTACCGATGACCTGGAACCAGCGGTAGACGTCAACGGCTTCCTCGAGCTTCAGACTCTGGTCGAGACCGGCGTATACGTTGACGATGTGATAGTGGACTACATCACCCAACTGGTCAGGTTGACTCGCGAGCATCCTCGTGTATCCGTGGGTGTCAGTCCGCGGGGATCCCTGGCCCTTCTTCGCGTCTCCCGCAGCATAGCTCTGATCCACGGGCGCGATTTCGTGGTGCCGGACGATGTCAAAATGGTGGTCCCGGACGTGCTGGCACATCGAATCATCCTCAACATCGAAGATACCCTGGAGGGCGTTCGGTCCGAGTCAATAATCGACGAAATCGTCGAACAGGTGCCCCCGCCCACCGAGCTGGCCGCCCGGAGGGCGTAGAGTGTTTCCTCACTCTTTCATGACCTGGGTTGGGCTTTCGCTGATCTTCCTGGCAGTCGGGCTCGCCTTTGGAAACCTCGTATTGCTGACGGGCTCCGTTTTCCTGCTCCTTGCCATGCTGATAATCACTGCCCTGCAACCTCCTTCGGGGGTGACTATAGAACGCCGAACCCCGAGGGCAATCTGCTGGTCGGGAGACACCGTAACGGTAGACCGGAGGATGACTGCCACCCGAGGCATGGGTCCGATATTCATACACGATGCGCTCCCTCCTGAGCTTGAAGTGGAGCAGGGCAACAATCTGCGGATTGTCTGGAAATGGGCCGGAACCAAGAGCTGTGACCTGTCCTACCAGGTCAGATTTCCCAAGCGGGGTGAGTTCACATTGCCCGCTTCCACGTGGGAGTCGCAGGCTCCGCTGGGAGTCAGGAGAGGGCAATCAACGTCTTCCGGTGAAGTGATATCCATGTCCGTCGTTCCACGGATACGGGGCATCACCCGGTTGAACGAGATCAGGGTTACCACCAAGCAGACCAGGTACCAGGACGACCTCGCCCAGACCGGCATCTCCAATTCCGAATTCCGAATTCCGCGAACTGCGGTCCTACGCTCCGGGAGACCCCATCAAGCTCATCAACTGGAAGGCCAGTTCGAGGGCGGCGCGCAGCGACAATCTACCGCTGGTGAACGAGCTTGAGCCGGAAGGCAGAAAGGCCGTATGGATCTTCCTTGATACGGCGCGGTACATGGACGTCGGCACACCGCTGGACAATCCCATGGAAAACACGGTGGAAGCAGCCGGAAGCCTGGCCCAGTTCTACCTCTCTCGTGGCTCCACCATCGGCGCCTATGCCTACAACAGCTATGGCGACGGGGGCGTAATGCTGTCTCCCGACGCCGGCCAGAAGCAGTTCCGCCGGTTGACCAAGATGCTCGCGGGCCTAAAGTCAGGCCCGCCTCGTCATGACCTGCTCCAGTCCGTTGAGTGGTGCAAGGGGTTTCTGCTCAGGCTTCAACCCGAAGTCTTCATCATCACCAGGCTGGACGTGTTTTACCCGAGGCCTGGCGAGGGGCGGGAAACGCTCGACCGCTTCAACTCGGCGATAAGGAAGCTGACGGCGTTCCGCAGCAGGTCCCGTCGGTCAGCCAGGGTAAGAGTGGTCCACGTCAGTCCCCAGGAATCGAACGCCGATGCGGATTCGCCCTTCAAGGACATTGATATGTCCCAATGGGAAAGCCGGTCGTTGGCAACCGACTTGCGAAGATCAGGGGCCGACGTCATCGACTGGAACCCTGGCCGGGAAGACTTCATTGCCACACTGGTCCGGCACATGAACGTCTACAGGTGAGGGAATGAGGCTGCACTGGTTTGCAACGGTCGCCGCGGCAGAGATAGCCCTGGTTCTATGCGTGCTGGGTCTTGCGGCGTGGCAATTCGCAGGGTGGGTTTCCTCCGCCGCGGAACTTGACCCCGGCGGCTCCAACACCTTGGCGGCCCTCCTGCCGCCATTCGGCAATTTCCACCTGATGGTCGCTGTGTTGCTGGCGACGGGCCTCTACGGGCTGATTCAGTTCTTTGGAAAGAGCAGCCTGGCACTCTGGGCCCTGACCATCCTTGTTATTCTTCCCCAGATACCCGGCGTATGGTCCCACAACAAATTGAGCTGGGAGAAATTCATGGGCGTCGAGGCATCGATGGGGGAGGGACATCCATTCCTTCTTGCCGGCGCCATATTCGTCGGGACCCTGCTGGGTCTGGTCGTTCTACACCGTGTGATCGCACTTCGCAAGCTGGGCGGACTGCTGAGCTCCCGGAATGTGGACACCGCGGAACGGGACGGCACCCTGGCAAACGAAGGCTTGGCGCTCGCAGTAATCGTCAGCCTGGCATTGGTGTTGGCTCTGGTGCTGGTGGGTGCTGGCACCGTGATGGGTGGGTCCACATTGCTCACCTCCAGAGTGCCCTGGGCAGTGGTAACTGTCGGCGGTGGGGCAAGCTTATTACTACTCGGATTCATAGCGCTATTCTTAAGAGGTCTGAGCGCAGAGACCACACAGCGGGAGCCCGGTTCAGGAGGCTGATTCGTTTTCTCAGGCCATTACGTCGCCTTGGCTATTGCGCCCTGTTTGAATCAGCCCTGTAAGTGGCGGTCATTCCCGCGCCCGTCCCGTTATTAGCGCGAAAACTATAATCCAGTGTGTCGAGGCGCAGGTCAACTTTCCGTGATCACGGCTGCGATATGATTTCGCCTTCCAATCCTGCCTGGGCGGCAAAATTTCCTATTTCCCGATCATTTCCGATCATTTCCGATCATTTTGGTGTCTGCCCCCGTGGTACGTGGCCGGGGATGACGGGCTCACCCCAACCCTCTCAGGAAGTCTGGAGGCTGTGACTTGGGACGGTGGACAGGCTGCCCCCCTGGCCGCGAGGGAAGAGCTTTTCTGAGCGTCGGGGAAGCTGCCGTATTGCCCGCAGTCTTTGAGGTAAATGTGGAGGGCCTTAAAGCTCGGGAGACGGATGCCGGCGTCAGTGAACTTTCTGATCCAGGTGATGGGGTCTGGCTCGGGCTCCTGCTTGGCGAGGGCAATATTCCAGAGGTCGACGACGTGGCCTGGCACGGGCAGGAGCGAAGAATGGCGAGTTCGTGGGAGAATCTGCGCTTGAGGGAATCAACTTGCCGACGGATGGAGGCAAGGGTAGGTCCACGACGGTACATGTTCATTTCTCCTGTCGAATCAAGGTATTTGTGGTCATTCGGGTTCCCGGGCGGGCCTGGTACCCGCCGATACGGGCACGGTGCATTTAGATATATTCAGGCTAGAGATCTGTCATGAGGCTTGTAAAGGGGCAACTGTCAGCAAATCGGGGGACGGTCCATTCCGAGCCGTAGAGGTGGGGATGACGGCTTGGGGTGGGATGCACTGCTTTGCGCCGCTTAGAGAGGGAGGTAGTACCCGCACACCTTCCAAGAACGGTGCTGAAGTCGAGGATGGTTCCGGCGGTGAAAACGCTGTACGATGGCGGCAGCGGGGAACTGAAATGCTTGGTCGATTCGTGCTACCGACATAGGCCAGACACGAATTGCGCTACACTCTGCCCTACTGGCCTGTGAAGCCAAAGGGCAACAGCCTAAACAGCGAAGAAGGAGGCGCCATGGCACAGGTCTTTGATGGTATCACCGTCCTCGACTTCACCAGCGGCCGGGCTGGTGGTGTCGCGACCATGGTGATGTCCGACTTCGGCGCCGAAGTGATAAAGGTTGAGCCGCCCGGTGGAGGGAAATTCAGGAACTCACCGGGATCCATCCAATGGAACCGAGGCAAGAAAAGCGTTGTTCTCGACCTGAAGACACCGGAGGGTCTGGACAACGCCCGGGGGTTGGCGCGACTCTCCGATGTGGTCGTGGAGAATTTCCGGCCCGGGGCAGCCCAGCGGCTGGGAATCGACTACGAGAGCCTCCGGGACGGTCACCCCAGCCTGGTCTACGCCTCGCTCACCAGTTTCGGCGCACGCGGCCCCTACGCCAACTACAAGGGCTACGACGCCGTGGTTGCCGCAAAGAGCGGCCGGATGATGATGTTCGCTGGGCAGAATCCCCGGGAGGGCCCCAACTACGTGGTCACCCAGGGTGTTTGCCATGCCGCCGCAACGGCGCTGATCCGCGGGATCACGGCAGCGTTGTACACGCGGGAAAAGACCGGCCGGGGCCAGCGGGTGGAGACCAGCATGCTGAAGGCTGTGACCACCTACGACCACGTGTCCTGGATACATGGCCAGATGGTCGACAAACGACCAGATACCTACCCGCCAGATCCCGCTGTAGGCACCGGACGTCCCAACCCCACGGGCTACCTGCCCGCCCGAACCAAGGACGGCCACTGGATCCAGCTGGGGAATGTCGTGGAGCGGTTGTTCCGGTCCATGATGCACTCGCTGGACATGGACTTCATATACGAGGACCCAAGATTCAGGACCGCGCCCTCCCTAGACCAGGAGGCCGTTGCGGCCCTGGAACGAATCATGCTGGAAAAGGTCCAAGAGAGGACCCTGGACGAGTGGGTGGCAATATTCTCAAGCGAGGCCGGAAACGCGGCAGCCGAGCCCTATCTTACCTCCGAGCAGGCATTGGACCACCCCCAGATCGTGCACAATCGCAACGCGCAGAACCTGAATGTCCCCAGGGTCGGCCGCACGCGCCAGCTTGGCCCGATGGTGAATATGAAAGGGACCCCCGGCAGCACGCAGGGACCGGCCCCGGCACTGGGCCAACACACGACAGAGGTCCTCGCCCGACTGGGAGGCGACACAAAGGGGAAATCCAGCAGCGTCACCGCCCCCATGCCAATACATGCGTTGGAAGGGATAACGCTCCTGGATTTAGGGACGGTGATTAACGGGCCCCTGGGCTGTGCCCTGGTGGCTGAGCTAGGCGCGAGGGTAATCCGCATCGAGGCACCCGACGGCGACTGGGGCAGGTATGGCGTGCCAATGTCGGCGCACAGGACAATGGCAGGTTCCGAGGGCATTTGCCTGGACCTCAAGACCCCGGAGGGCCAAGAGATCATGGGCAAGCTGGCAGCCAAGGCCGACCTGCTGCTGCACAGCATGCGCCCCGGCGCGCCCGAGCGCACGGGCATAGGCTACGAGCAACTAAAGAAGATTAACCCCAACCTGGTCTACCTCTACGCCGGCGGCTACGGCTCTACGGGCCCGTACTCTCACCGGCCCTCAATGGCCCCGATCGCAGGCGCCGTTTCCGGCGGTGGCGTCGCCCAGATGGGGAGGGACAGTTTCCCGCTGCCCGACCAATCAATGACCATCGACGACATAGCCGCTGTGGCCAAGCAGCTCAAGCGGGCCAACGACGGCACAGCCGACCACAGCACAGCCATGGTCAACGCCGTCGGCCTGGTACTCGGCCTCTACGCCCGTGAGCGCACCGGCTCGGCGCAATACGTCGAGTCCACCATGATCGCCGCCAACGCCTACCTCAACATCGATGACTTCTACTGGCACGAAGGCAAGCAACCCCGACCCCTGCCGGATGGAGATGGATACGGATTGCACGCCCTGTACCGTCTGTACCGGGCAAAGACCGGGTGGGTGTTCCTCGCCTGCCCCTTCGAGGATGAGTGGGAAGCCCTGTGCCACGCCATTGACCGGGCTGATCTCCGCCATGATCATCGTTTTGCAACCCACGCGGCGCGGGAGATGCACGACGATGCCCTTGCCGACGAGCTGGCGCGGGTGTTCGCCACCGAGTACCCGATGCATTGGGAGAGGCTGCTCACCGCGGCCGACGTGGCCTGCGTGAAGGCCGAGGACCGGGGAATGTACTACTTCTTCAACGAAGACCCTCACGTGCGTGATAATGATTTCCTCACCCAGGTGGAGGCGCCCCGGTTCGGCGAGTTCTGGCGCTATTCGCCGGTGGTAAGCTTTTCCGAAACTTCCGGCGGGGCGGGCCCGGGTCCTCTCAAGGGCCAGCACACCCGACCGATCCTGAAGGAGTTGGGGTATACCGACGATCAGGTCCACGACTTCAAGCAACGCGGCGTGGTGGACTGGGAGGAGGAGTAGCAGCCCATGGTACAGACCATCATCCCTGCCGACACCAACGGCATCAGGGACAAGGCCGCAATCGTCGGCATAGGCGAAACAGAGTTTTCCTGGAACTCGGGCCGCAGCGAGATACAGCTTGCCTCAGAGGCCATCAAGGCCGCATGCGACGATGCGGGCATAGCCCCACAGGACATCGACGGCCTGATTCGCTACGACATGGAGTCCAACCACGAGACGCTAGTTACACAGTCCCTGGGCATCAAGAACCTTCGCCACTGGGAATCCGTCTCGTACGGCGGAGGCGCGGGGAACGCCGTGGTGGGCCATGCCGCGGCCGCAATTGCCGCCGGGTATGCCAACTACGTTGTGTGCTTTCGCGCCGCCAATCTCCGTTCCGGGATGCGCCTGGGTCGAGCCAGGGGTCCGGAGCGAATCGCCGGAGGACCGCAGAGTTTTGCCGCACCCTGGGGATGCATGGCCCCGGCGCATCACTTCGGCATGTTCGTCCGGCGCTACATGCACCAATACGGTGCCAACAGCCGCCACTTCGGTTGGGTCGCGGTGACTCTCAGGGAACACGCCTCACGGAATCCCCGCGCCCTCCGGAAGGACCCCATCACCATCGACGATCACCAGAATTCCCGGATGGTGGTGGACCCGCTGCACGTTCTGGACTTCTGCCAGGAAAACGACGGCGCCGCCGCCATCGTAATGACCACTCCGGAACGAGCCATGGAGCTGCGCCACTCGAGCACCCCGACCCTCGTCGAGGCTGCCGCCCAAGGTTCCGGCCCCCGGAACGACGGCATCATCTACCGTCCTGACCTGGCCGTGGCCGAGTCGGAGCACACCGCCCGCGACCTCTGGGCCCGTGCACGCCTGGAAGCGAAGGACATGGACGCCTTCATGTTCTATGACCACTTCACGCCCTTCTGCCTCATAAACCTGGAAACCTATGGATTCGTGCCCCGGGGAGAGGCGAAGGACTTCGTGGAAGGAGGCGCCAACATCCGGTTCGACGGCATACTGCCCACCAACACTCACGGCGGAAATCATTCAGAGGCCTATATCCACGGCCTGACCCACGTTCAGGAATCAGTGCGGCTGATTCGGGGCATCTCCACCGCTCAGCCGCCGGACAGGGCCATCAACCGCGTCCTTTCCTGCAGCAGCACGGCCCAGCTCAGCGGCGCCGTGATAATCCGCCGGGGATAGCTCCGGAATGCCCGGAGACAGCAAGGAGCATCTATGACCCAGGGAAGAGAACAGACCGCGAAGTCGCGCCCGATGACCGCACCGCTGGAGGGTGTGCCCCTTCCCGACATGGAACTCTTGCCGGACTATGAGCGGGGTTTCTGGGAGGGTTCCCGGAACGGTGAGCTTCGCATCCAGCGGTGCTCGAGTTGCGGGTTGTTCCGGCACCTGCCAATGCCCATGTGCCCCCAATGTTCCTCCCTGGACTACGGCTGGGCCAAAGTCAGTGGCCGTGGCTTCGTCTATTCCTTCGTGATTGTCCGCCACCCGGTGCACCCGGCAATCGCCGAGAAGGAACAGGTGCCCTACAACGTCTGTATGATCGAACTGGAGGAGCAGGAGGGACTTCGGATTTGCAGCAACATCCTGAGCGTGGCACCCGAGGACATCCACATAGATATGCCGGTGCAGGTGACTTTCGTGCCGGCGGTCGACGTGCCTGACGTCGTGTTGCCGGTGTTTCTGCCCGCCCCGGAGTAACGGATCGTTGATCCACTTCGCCTGAATCAGCCCATTTATCTGCTGCCCAGTAGTGGGTGCTGGAATTAATTCATCCGATTCTTCCTGCAATCAGAGCATCGAAAAGCCAGACACGAAATCCCAGCGACTCGATGCCACAGGGCTGCGAAACGTTACACGGCTCGAGCCTGCCTCACTGGGTAGCACAAGGGGCTTGCGGAAGGCCCGATGCAAACGTATCCGAATTGCGGTTAGAATGGCCGGTAAACCCAACCTCTCCCAAAGGGAGGCCCTACCGTGGTCGAAGCCCCATCCAGAGTCGATTACAGCCCAATCATTGAACGGCCCCCCATCAGGTGGCCCAACGGCGCCCGGGTGGCGCTGTGGATCGCGCCCAACATCGAGCACTACGAGTATCTGCCGGAGTTCGACGGCGTGCGAACCGCGTGGCCCCGGGTTCCCATCCCAGACGTGCAGCAGTATTCCTACCGGGACTACGGCAACCGCGTCGGATTCTGGCGCATGACCGAGGTGCTGGACAAGCACAACATCAGGTGTTGCGTGTCGCTGAACCTGGCGGTGCTGGAACACTACCCGGAAATCGCCGAGGCCATGATCGAGCGGGACTACGACTTCATGAGCCACGGCATCTACAACACCCGCTACCTCAACGCCCTATCCGAGGATGAGGAGCGGGAGTTCTACCGGGACAACATCGAGACCCTGCGCCGCCACACCGGCAAGCCTCTGAAGGGAATGCTGGGCCCGGCCGTTTCGGGCACCGACCGTACTCCCGACCTGATGGCCGAGGCTGGGCTGATCTATCACACCGACTGGGTACACGACGACCAGCCGGTACCCATCCGGGTGAAGTCGGGCAAGCTGGTGTCGGTACCCTACAGCTTCGAGCTGAACGACGTGCCGGTGTTCCGCAGCAACTTCGAGGGCGAGTATTTCGCCCGCATCTGCAAGGACCAGTTCGACCAACTCTATGCTGAGGGTGCGGAGAGCGGCCGCGTCATGTGCATCGCCCTGCACCCGTTTCTCATCGGCCAGCCCCACAGGGCCAAGTACTTGGACGAGATTCTTGGCTACATCATGTCCCACGACGGTGTCTGGCAGACGACGGCCGATGAAATCGCCGAGCATTACATCGCCAACCACTATGACGAAGTGGTCGTCCACTCGGCCCAATATCGTTCCCAATAGGCGCTGGCAGATTTGATATCGCCGTCTTTATGGAAATCCTCGGAGCCGGTGCCGTCAGGCTAAATGGGACATCCACAAGTTCGTAGAGGGGGAAACTATGCCGGCTGAACGCCGCCACGGAATGGACCACGAACACTACGCATGGTCGCCGATTAACAGGCGGGGCGCGCTCCGCTGGCCCGACGGCGCCCGCATCGCGCTGTGCGTGGTGGTCACCCTGGAAAAGATGGAGTGGGAATCGCCCCCGGGCAGTTTTACCGTCTCTCTTCCCGGGGGCATCGCCGACCGCCCCTTCCCTGACTACGCGCGGGTGTCCCATCGCGAGTACGGTCACCGCGTGGGCATCTTCCGGGTGCTCGACGTGCTGGAGAAGCATGGCATTCGCGCCACGGTGGCAATGGACGCGATGACAGCGGAGGCCAATCCATACCTGGTCGAGCATTGCCAGCAGCGCGGCGCCGAGATCATCGGCCACGGAATATCGGTCAGCCGGATGATCACTGGGCGCATGACGGAGGAGGACGAAGAGGAGTACGTGCATTCCGCCGTGGAGTCCCTGCGTCAAGCCACCGGCGCGCCCCCGCGGGGATGGCTGGGGCCGGAGTACAGCGAATCCGAGCGCACTCCGGGCATCCTGGCCG
Organism: Dehalococcoidia bacterium; assembly: GCA_965215675.1. Taxonomy (GTDB): domain Bacteria; phylum Chloroflexota; class Dehalococcoidia; order Lucifugimonadales; family UBA3495; genus VXOI01. Next base: position 3,302,588 of record OZ244112.1, read on the forward strand.
CCTCAGGAATCAGCTACGTCTGCGACTGGGTCAACGACGAGCAACCCTACCTTATGACAACCCCGCAGGGTGAGTTGAGTGCCCTGCCCCTGATGCTGGAACTGGACGACATCAATGCGCTCTGGGACCGCAAGGTGCCCATCGACCGCTACGCGCGCCTGCTGGAAGAGAGCTTTGACGGGTTGTACGAGGGATCCCGGGAGTCGGGTCTGCTCATGGCCTTCAATCTCCACCCATGGCTAATCGGCCAGCCCTTCCGGATCCGGTACCTGGACCAGGCCATAGGACACATTGTCCGGCGCCAGGGAGTCTGGGCGGCCACAGGCTCCGAGATAACTGAGTGGTTCAAAGCCAACCCGCCGGGATAACAGGGGAAGGGTGGTCCCTCCGCTCAATCGGCCTGCTCCAGGGCGTTCGCATTCGGATCACTTGTCTACCCGGTTGTTGTAGGACTTGGAAAGAAGTCCGGCCTGAAGACGAATGGCGGAGGAAGCCAAGGTCGTCAAGGAACAGACACAGCTACTTGGCGCTGAATGTGACTGTTGCCCTCGAGCCACCTTGGACGCGATGGCATTGGCGGAATTTCTCTAGCAGTTCTGGCAACTGCTGGGGCATCTCCTACGCTGGCTTAGCCTCGCGACGCGAAATAACCGCCAGGTCAAGCATCCATAGTTGACCGATTTTGGACGCCGTTATCGGCACTGCGGCATCCCGAACGAGATTCTAATCCAGGACGTAGCGGTTTGAGCCGAGCAAGCGAAATCCTGCGGGCAGGAGAACAATCCCCCTTCGTCAGGGAGGGGATTGGCACAGCAGGAGTCGGCGGCAGCTTTTCACCACCTGTGGGACTCTTCCGAATGCACATGGTCCGGAAGGCGGAAAGAGATGCCTCCCTGGTCGTAGATCGAGGCGTTCATCAGGTACTGGAAGTGACTGAATCTATTCGCTCTGCCGCGACTCTGAAATATCTTGCTCTCAATCAGGTCTAACCGTGTGCGGAGCCACACCTCCTCCAGCACACCCCAAGTTCGGTACTTGGGAAACTTCAAATGGTCAGCCATTTCACTCCCGATCAGCGCTCGCGACACGGAGAAGGCGAGCTTGAGCAGCGTTTCCCTCTCTTTTTCGCCTTTTATGCCCAGAACGAGTGGGACAGCTTCCACCAGTTCGTGCGCCATAACGATTGAATCGGCGCCAGGCGGGGGCTCGCAAGCGGTGGCGACTTCAAACAGTTTCAGCGCCTCGCGTTCATCTCGCCACAGGATGGTCGAGGGAACTCCCATAAGGTGCATGGTGTAACGCCATATCTGCATAAAGCTTTCCCGTTCTTCATCGGAGAAAGGAACGCCCAGTCTTGTCGCATGGCGCAGCAACCTTGCCGAAAACGCGGCGGAGGCGAGGCCCATGTGGGCCGCGCTTAGGGGAACGCCCCAAGCTTGCAGGTCCCATTCCTCTGAGCGATTCAAAAGGCGTCTGACCTGGGCGTGAACTATCCTAATGCGAATCGACAGCTTCCAACCGTCTCCGAACCTTGCCAGGCCGCCAGGGAGAAATATCTCCACCACGTGCCGGTTATTCTGCTCCAGGCGCCGAACGCCCTGGTCTCGCAACCTCCCGGTAATGTCAAAGGACCTGGCGATGTTGCTCGAAAACCCTTCTATCAGGCTGCCACCGACCAGCGCCTGAAAGATCAGGTCTGATTCCCGGTGGAAGCTGCGGATGCCCGGAGTAAAGTCTTCCAGATGGAACCAATCCGGGGGTTGACCCACAGTCTCGAAGAATTCCTGCACCGCCTGGGGCGCGCCACTCAGCGCCTCAGCATCCTGGTTCACCCCGGCCTCGATAAACCGGTACGCTTCTGTTCTGGACCGGTCGGAGAGCGCCTCGATGAACGCATCGGCCACCGGGTCGCCAATATGAGTATGGGCAACGTAGTTGTCGGCCAATTCAGGGTCGATCCTCCGGGCCCTTTCGTAGCCTGGTACATAGTCTTCAGGTATTTTCAAAGTTTCTTTTGCCATCATATAAATCCGATATGCATATCGTTGCGGCAGATTTGCCTCAGCCATAAGTTTCCAAATAGTGGAAGGACTAGATCAATTCCCCGCCCTTGCGGGCTCGAATTGCAGGGCCGGGAAGCAACGCAGGAAGGGTCAATACCAGTTAAGAGACCCCCAGCAATTCCATGCTGGCGGTAACAAGTACCGAACTCATCAGGGTGGCGTCGAGGAAGACGGCGACGGCTAGCTCGAACACGACTTGCTGGGATTTTATGGATCGCCAAATTGCCGGTGCAATGATTTATGATGTCGCTCACATAATTCTTACGAAATCTTCACAAGTTTCACGCTGTTTTACACAAATTTTTCATAAGCGCATATGAGTCGACCTATAGCACCTGCTGAACAACATTCTTGGGGTACGGCAGCGAACGTAAACGGCGTCCAAGTCACATTCTCCATATCGCGACAGAAACGTTTCCGCAGGCCAGTTGCCGCAGACGATATCGCTGGACGTCAACACCCCAGTGAAGCGTTTTGCTACCACCGCTGACCCCGGTTCCTGGCTTCGTTAGCCTCACAACCGAGGGCAACTCGTGTGCCACGCACCAGAGACCAGTTACGAGTACGAGACGCTCAAATGGTGGTCCCGGGACTTGAGAGAGGTCCGTGCCTTCGATATCGAAGGCTCCTGTTCTTGCGGTGGTGGCATGCGGGGCTGGCCGGAGTAGCCGGCGCCACACTCAATTCAGGGGATGTCCCAATCGAAATGATCCGTATCCTCAAGAACGCCAAGGCTCGCACCCAGACCACCAACCAGATGGAGGCTTTGGATGTGATGGCCCCGGCCGGACCCCGAGAAACGCTCGACGGTATGCCTCTCGCAGCGTGTTGCAAAGGCCTGCGTCCGGGGCGCTCTCGATGATCCCAGAGGGCGGGTGTCAATGTCGCCTCGCATCCGGTGGCTTGAGTCGTCATCAAGGTCCAGTCGAGTTACTCATGCAAGGTTGAGGTCACTTTTGGTGAAGGCGTGGACTATGCGTCGAGTGTAACGGTTTTACTTGCTTGGATAAGTTCAGGTTCCCCAGAATTAATATTCCTTTACACGATGCTTTCCTTTTCTGTCGCGTCAGATTCCGATCTTCTGGACAGTAGCCTACTGGAGAACGAATTCGATTCAGGTGCCAGTCGGAGATCGCATTTGGTCGCGTCTCCTTCTGGCAGATGCGTCGCCTCGACTTATTCAAACAGGAACCCTCTCACCACGCGGCTGTATTTCTGGTAGAGCAGACCGCCGGCCACCAGGATCAGACCCAGGGTCAGGAAAGCGATGACCCGATACTCCTGCTCCAGCAGGCGTGAGTCGAAGGCAAACAGCTTGACCACGGGGACGGCCAGAAGCATCAGTCCGGCGAGCCGCACCCAGCGCCACCTCCGGGTCACGCCAAGTACGATCAGCCCTGCGGCGTACACGGCCCAAAGGAGACTCAGTCCGAGGCTTGTCACGTTTCCGCTTGCGTTGCCGGACAAGTTGAAGAGGGCGCTATCGGCCGAGGCAATGATTTCCGCCGAGAGGAGCCATAGCGTGGCGAGGTTCGCCAGCGCCAGGAGCGCAGGAAGGGACACCCGGCTTTCCGCGTCTTCCGAGGAAAGCGCGGCATCCGCTCTGCGCCGGATTTCCAACAACGCCGCCGAGTAGAGGGCGGCGATTCCCGAGGCAAAGGCGAGGAAGCGCCAGTTGAGAACCGGCCGGAAAGCCTCCAGGTCCACGTCGAAGGTATCCAGCACCAGCAGCCGGGCCAGCGTCGCAGCAAGCAGCGCGTAGCAAAACCAGCGCATCTCCGGCATATTGAGCCGGCGAGAAGCTACCAGCAGGATCACCGATTCCAAAGCCCATCCGACAGCAATCCAGACCCCACTGACCTGCACCGGGACCGCTACGGCGGCGAATACTCCGGCAAGTAGCGCGAAGACGACGTGCCCGACCTGCTCAGGCGCTGCCAAGCTGTCGTTCCGTCTCCACAGCAGATACCCGGCCAGGGCGGAGGCAGCCACTGCGACTGCGTAGTTGAGGCTGTGCCAATTCAGGAAGAAGGTGAATTCCTCCTTCAGTGCCCGGGGCGCGTCCCAGCCAAGCAGCCAGGCTGAGAAGACCCCGAACATCACATAGCCGAACCAGCGAATCTCGCGGGTCTTCAATCTGAAGGACAGCCAGATCAAAAGCAGGGCTTCAGCCGCCCAGGCCATGGTTATCCACGGCCATTCGATCTGCATCGGAATGGCAACTGCCGCGGCGGCGGCGGCACCGATCATGAAGACCGGGTAGGCCGCCCGCTCGTATCCCTGCAAACTATCTCGCTTCCACCAGAGCAGCCAGGCGGAAAGGACTCCCGACCCGATCACCACGACGTAGCTGAGCATGTAAAGGTTCAGGAAGGGCCTCAGGTCTTCCCGGAACGCGCCGGGCGTGTCCCAAACTATCAGCCAGCCGGATAAGGAGGCGAAGAGCACGTAGCCGAACCAGCGCACCTCGCGCAATGCGAGAGGGAAGGATAGCCAAAGCAGGAATGTTGCCTCTATTGCCCATGCCACCGTGACCCAGATCCCGTCCAACTGTACTGGGACGGCGACGGCGGCGATGGCGCAGGCCGCGACCGCAAAGACGACATGCGCCTGCTCTTCCAGCCGTCCCATTTCCCCTCGCTTGCTCCATACCAGCCAGGAAGACAATGCCAGGGCGAAGGTCGCCGCGGCGTAGCCCAACATATACCAGTTTATAAACGGCGTCAGGTCGCCCCGGAGGGCGTTTGGCGTGTCCACCGCCAGCAGCCACGCGGAAAACACGGCTGCCATGACGAACCCGAACCATCGCACCTCCCGCATCTTCAAGTGGAATGAAAGCCGGATGAATACCAGCGCCTCCACCATCCAGGCAACGGCAATCCAGATGCCATCCAGCTGAATGGGGATGACCATGGCGGCGAACGTAACGGAGCGCAGCGCGAACCCCGGAATCGCCACCAGTTCCCGGGGCTCCAGGGCGTCGCGGCGCAGGTGCAGCAACCATCCGGCCAGCGCCGGCAGGATCACTGCCGCCGCGTAGCTGATCATGTACTCGTTCAGGAAGGGAGTTAAATCGCGTGCGAAGGCGCCCGGCGTGTCCAGCACCAGCAGCCACGCCGCCGACACCACGAACATCGCATAGCCGGCCCAGCGGAGTTCGCGCATTTTGAGCGGGAAGGACATCCACAGCAGTACGAGCCCCTCGACTCCCCATGCCACACTGATCCACGGCCCTCCGAGCTGTATTGGCACGGCCAGAACGGCGAAGACCACGGCCAGCCCGGCCGAGAACAGCGTCAGGTTGAACTGGGCCTTGCCCCTCCACCAGCAGGCCGCAGCCAGCAGGGCGTAGAATGCGGCGACCGAGGCGGTGAATCCGCCCATCCACGGGCGGTGGAGGTCATAGATCAGCAAGTAGCTGATTCCGTAGAAGGCCGCCGCATTGACGGTAATCAGCGCCAGGTCGAGAGTCCCGGAGGACTGCTGCCGGATCACGTGAAAGACCACGGTTGCTCCAGCGAAGATCAGGAATATGGCGGTGATGCCAATCTGGGCCAAGCCCGCCGGAGGGTCCAGTTCCTGATTCCAGAATCCGAAGAGGAATATAGATCCTACCCAGGCCAGCGCCGTGAACCAGCGCCAGTTGCGGAAGCTGGCCAGCGCCAGCACACCCACGTCCAGCACCAGCACGTAGCCCAGCAACACCCTCTGGTCCGGCAGCCGCTCCTGGAGCAGCAGTGGAGTGGCAAATCCGCCGAATATGGAGAATACCGCGACCGCCACGGACTCATGGCGCAGGGACAGAACAGCCCCGGCCAGCGTAATCAGGGAGAAGGCACCAAAGGCGGTCAGAGGCCCGATTAGGTCGTAGAGGGCGAATGCGCCATAGACGGAAAGATACAGAATCGCCAATCCGCCGCCTGCAACGGTCTGCGCCCAGACGGCGTAGCGCCTGCGCCAGTATTCGCCGGCGCCGATGAACGCCATCCCGCCGGCCAGGCCCAGCAGCACCCGCTCAACTTCACCCAGCCAGCCGCGATCTATGGCGAGGCTGATGAAGAAGGCCACGCCTAAAATCAGCGCGACCACCCCGATGCGGGCCAGCCAGTTGCCTCCCACCAGCCACTCCCAGTTCCAACTGGCGAAGTTCATCGAAGGGAACCTGGGCGCGCCGATCCTCGCCGGCCATGCCAACGTCGACCTCTCCGACGGGGTATGACGTACATGACCACGTCCAACCCGCCCCAAGGCTGCATCGGCTTCACCGACTGGCAGACGAATCGCAGGCGTCGCAGCGGCAAGGGGAGGCGCGGTGGGCACACTCTCTGGCCGCGACGCCAGTGGGGACGGAGCTTCAGTGGCGGGTGACGTCGGCGAGGGCTCTATCGGTCGTGCAGTCGCCTGCGACCGGCTCCTTCGCTCCAGGATTCCCAATCGCAGCGACAGCCTCCCAACCTCGACTGAAACGGAGTCCAGGTCTGCGCGGAGTTGGCGGACTTCCGAGTCTGTCAGCCACGGTTCCGCGGGCCCTGGGTCCGCAACCCCCGAATCGCCTGTGGGCGTCGTAGAACCGGGCGCGGATAAAGTGGGCGCTGGCTCCCCGCACCACGGGCAGAACCGGTCGCCCTCTCCCACCTGTTGACCACAGTTATGGCAGTTCACGGGTGTTCTCCATGCATCAGGCTGCTACTCCGAGAACCAGCTCCCAGGTTTTGCATTGCACCTGCAGAGCCGTTGGACAGCGTGGCCATGTTCCTCCCATATCGCCGCCTGCGTCGAAACGCAGGCTGGCATTTGTCCCTAGCGGCATATAGCGACTGAATCGCCCCTCGTGTCCTCACCATCGGAATCTGCCCGGCCGCGCGCGGTCGTCCATGTAAGCAACATGCAGGCGATGGACGCTGCCACCAGACCGGCAACAAAAAGTGCCAGCGCAGCGTTATATTCCATGCCACCGTCGAAAAAGAGGACCAATGACAAGAGTCCCCAGAAGGCGTAGAAAAACGACCCCAACACGCCTATGCCGAAGCCTATGAGAGCCGACGGGAATACTGAAATCCTGGGCAACGAAAGGCCGCCAATTACGCCCACCGCCACCGACAGGATGATTGGCGCGCCAAAATACGACATAAGAACCGCAGCTACAGCAAGCCAGTCGATGTGCCAGTCCCCATACATAGTCCACCTCCAGTCCTTATGGATTACGGTGAATTGTATTCGTCGACCCATAACAGCCCCATAACAATCCAGACAGTTGGACTGACAATATAGTGACAGTTTCCTTCCCTCCGAGGCTATAATCGTGGCTGTTCGGACTGGGGCGCCTTAAAGCAGTCGCCGGTCTAACGCCGTACCGGGGTGCTCAATGATTGACTTGTCCAGCAACCCAAGGGGAGGTCAGCGATGAACGCGGTGGGGAAACAGTGTCAGGAGATAGCCGCATTGCGTGAGAGACTGACCAGGCTCAGCGAGGCCAGCCTGCGCATCAATGAGAACCTGGACTTCGACAGCGTTCTACAGGACGTCGTGGACAGCGCTCGAGACCTGACGGCCTCAAGATACGGCGGTTTGACCGCCCTGAACGACGAGGGGAGGTTTGAGCAGTTTGTGACTTCCGGGTTGACGGTCGAGGAGCACCGTATTCTGGCGGAACTCCCCGAAAGCGTCCCTTTATTCAGGCACCTGAACGAAGTGAGTGAGCCCCTCAGGATCGACGATTTGGGCGGGTTCCTGAGATCTCTGGATCTGGACGGCTGGAACCCTCCCGTCGCAGTTACCTCCTTTCTGGTGGCACCGATCCGCAACAGGGGCGTACGGATGGGGTCCCTGTACCTGACCAAGGGACAGGAGGGCAGGGAGTTCACCCAAGAGGATGAAGAAACGCTGGTCATGTTTGCCTCCCAGGCCGCTCTGGTGATCGCCAATGCGCGAAGGTACCGGGACGAGCAGCGGGCGCGGGCCGATCTGGAAGCCCTGATCAACACCTCCCCGGTGGGTGTCGTGGTCTTCGACGCCAGGACTGGAGTCCCCGTGTCTCACAATCGTGAGACGTTGCGAATTGTCGAGGGTCTTTTCGACCCCGACAGGCCGCCCGAACAAATCATGGAAATTCTCAGCCTGCGGAGAATGGACGGTCGGGAGGTATCCCTGGAGGAGTCTTCCTTGGCGGACCGGCTCGGCGCCGGTCGAACAATTCGTGCCGAGGAGATCGTCATACAGGCGCCCGACGGAAGGTCGGTCACCACGCTGGTCAACGCCACGCCCATCTATTCAGATGACGGCAGCGAAATGGAGTCAGTGGTCGTTACCCTTCAGGACATGACTCCACTCGAGGAACTGGAAAGGCTTCGGGCGGAATTCCTCGGAATGGTGAGCCACGAGCTCCGTGCTCCGTTGACGTCGGTGAAGGGGTGCGCCGCCACCCTGCTCGACGATTCAGCGAACCTGAACGCGGCGGAAATGCACCAGTTCCACCGCATCATCAACGACCAAGCCGACCGGATGCGCCGGATGATCACCGATCTGCTGGACGTGGCCCACATCGAGACGGGCACCCTCTCCGTCAGTCCCGAACCATGCAGCGCCGCGGTCCTGATGGACCAAGTCAAAACATCTTTCGTCAGTGGAGGAGGCAGGAACGAGTTGCACATAGACCTTCCGCCCGACCTACCCTCCATCATGGCCGACAGGCAGCGGGTCGCGCAGGTCTTGGGCAACCTGCTGTCCAACGCGTCCAAGTACTCGAGGGAATTCTCGACCGTACGACTGAGGGCCGAGCTGCAGGGCCCGCATGTCGCGTTCTCGGTCGCAGACGAGGGCAGGGGGGGTTCTTCAGAACGGCTCCCCTATCTATTCCGCAAGTACGTCAGGATCGAAGGAGAAAGCGCTGGCCGACAGATCGAAGGTTCAGGCCTGGGCTTGGCCATCAGCAAGGGCATCGTAGAAGCCCACGGCGGGCGCATATGGGCGGAGAGCGAAGGGCAGGGCCTTGGAACGCGATTCACTTTCACGCTGCCGGTTGCGGAACAGCCTGATTCAGGACAGGCCATCAGCCCGCAGCGATTCACCACCGGGCGTCGGGGCCAGGAGGTAGACGAACATGCCCGCATCCTGGTGGTTGACGACGACCCACAGACGCTTAGACACGTTCGGGACGTCCTCTCCAGGGCGGGCTATACGCCTTTAGTTACCGCAGACCCGAACGAGGCAGTACGGCTAGTGGAATCGGACAGACCGCAACTCATTTTGCTGGACCTGGTGTTTCCGGATACCGACGGCATCGAACTGATGCAGGATATCCTCGACATCGCGGAGGTGCCGGTGATTTTCCTTACCGCCTACGGCAGGGACCAGAACATAGAGCGGGCCTTCGACATGGGGGCAGCCGATTACATGGTCAAGCCTTTCTCGCCGACTGAGCTGACCGCCAGAATCAAGGCAGCGCTCCGCAAGCAGGCGGGATCTGATCACGACGAGCCGCCTGAACCCTTCACCCTGGGCAATCTGACCATCGACTATTTCCACCGGCGGGTTCACGTGGCTGGCCGACAGGTCCATCTCACGCCCATCGAGTACGACTTGCTTCGAGTCCTCTCGGTCAATTCTGGAAGGGCGCTTAGCCACGAACAGCTGTTGCGTAGAGTCTGGCACGTAGCGACGGCCGGCGACCCCCAGGTGGTCCGCACACACCTGCGCAGACTCAGGCGCAAGCTGGGAGACGAAGCCGACAACCCTACATACATATTTACCGAGCCCGGAGTCGGCTACAGAATGCCCGAGCCGGGTAATGCCGGACCAAGTCCCGTCCAATCTGCTTGTTGAGATGGCCAGTCCCGCGCTCTGACTACGAAGAATGTCGCGATGTATTTGCTGAATCACCGGGGTTCCCAGCCCTCTAAAATAGCAGTCAACCCTCAGTGACTTGTTTATTTTGGTCTATAACCATCCAGCTTTGTTGGAATAAAGTAAGCGCCATTGCCCGCCGGTTGCAGTTGTCTCCTGCGGTCCGGCCTGGCATGCCTCTTGATGCCTGTCGACGAGTCAGCTTCCTCAGCCTGGACCGTGCTCAAAGACTCTTGAATCCGTCATAACATTACTACGCAATATGCTGAGAGTGTTATAGCCTTGTCATAAGAGTCTGGTTATAGTTCGTATTTAACCGTTGATTCTGCCTTGAATACTCGCCGCTGGCATCCTCCCCGTGCGGGATGACAGAGTAATCAACGCTCTGACGGGTTCCAAGATTGGCTCTTCCTTTCGCCCAGGGGCGAGGCGACCAATCATTACGGGGACATAGGCAGGGAATGATGGGTTCCGTTACAGACAGCTCTTCAATCTCTTAAGGCGCTTGCCTCTCGTCTGCCCAGGCCCAGGGCGGCGTCGCAACCAGCAGACTCTCGCAAATCCAACCGGAGAGAAATTGGAAACAGCAATCGGAGTCCTGCTGGCCGTTGGTGCCTACCTGCTGGGGTCGGTGTCGCCGTCGTACCTGCTGGTGCGGTCGAGGACCGGTGAGGATGTGCGTCGAACGCGAAGCGGTAATGCCGGGACGTTGAACACTTACCACCGATTGGGCTTGATGGGCGGGTTGACTGTGTTAGCCCTGGACGCCGGCAAGGGCGCGCTGGCCGTCATGGCCCCAGCCTTGGTCAACGCTCCGGAATGGACCGTATTTGCCACCGCTCCCCTGGTCCTGATAGGGCATAACTGGCCCGTATTCTTGCGATTTCGAGGCGGCAAGGGGGCCGCGGTCCTCATGGGAGTGTCGCTGGGGCTGTTCCCGGTTATAACCGCTTTCTGTCTCATTCCTGTTGCGCTGGTTATGTTGCTCTTTCGCAACGTGGTCCTGGGCGCCGCAGCCGGATACGTGCTCGTGTGTCTTACCTCAATTGTCGTAGGCACCGACTGGCCTATGGTCGCGCTGGCCATTTTGCTGGCCGTCCTGGCTGGGGCTGCGTACCTCTTGGGATTTCACCGGGAAATTTCCGAGGCAGCCGCGACTGGAAAATGGCGAAGATTGGTACTGTTTCGCTTCGTCGAATAGCACTGTTCGACATCAGGCGACAAGGGACTGCGGGTATCTATTTCCACGCAATGCCTCACAAGGCGGCAAAGTGCCAAGTGCAGGTCTCCAGTTCCGGCGCGGGCTGGAGAGTGAACGCCGGTGGCCCAGTCCTGCCGAAGCTTGGTCATTCGCGAGCAAACTTCCAAGCCTCCGTGCCGATGAGTTCATAGTGGCAATGGCAATGAACTTATGGACGGCCTCTTTCCCCTTGGGAACTGAGGGTCAACCTGGATACCCTCCTTGCCAGCGTAAGGAAGCGCCTCGGCGTCAAAGCATGCCAGTGGAGTCTCGTGACACACCATATCGTGAGAAAGCGCCCTGGGAATGCGCGCAGATGTGGAAGCGGACAGGCCCCTACAAGTTTATTGAGGGTTCCTCGTAATCCTTCAGCTTGTTGTAGATTTGGAGCCGGTGATGGTATGACTCCAAAACTATGATCCTGTCGTCGGCGTCAACGTTGACAGCCACCGGTCGCCGGAACCGCCATTCAGGCTCCAGATCTGTCCGCCGCCTGGCTTTGACGATATCCGGATTGGCGTCGATGTAGGTCTGGGCCCATGGCGAAGGGTCTTGGGCGTCACCGACCAGCGCCGTAATGTATTGGCCTTCGGCGTCGTAGATCTGGACGCGGTGGTTCCCCCAATCTGTTACGTATACATCCCCATCTGAGTCCACAGCTACACCGGATGGCCCTTTGAGGGAGCCCACTCCGCTGCTGGAGCCCTCGAACTTGACGAGCAACTCTCCAGTCTGGGCGAACTTTTGCACCCGGTTATTTCCCCAATCCGCAACGTAGATGTTGTCCTGACCGTCGATGCAGATGCCCCACGGCATCTCCAGCTCTCCGTCGCCGCTACCTCGCTTTCCAAACTTGGACTGAAACTCACCGATCTGACTGAAACTCTGCACCCGGTGGTTCAGGCTGTCCACCACCCAAAGGTCTCCGTGGGAATCGAAAGCTATTCCTGACGGTCCGTTTAACTGCCCGTCTTCAGTGCCGGGCCTGCCCCAGTGATACCGATAAGCACCCTCTTCATCGTACATGGTTATCCGGTTAACATACTCGTCCGAAACGAACACACGTCCGTAGCGGTCTATATCAATTGACCGGGGCCAAACAAAGCGCCCATCTTCCGCGCCTACGGAGCCGAACTGGCCTTGAAATTCGTGGTCGAAGTTGATTTTGCTGACACGCTGACCCAGCTGTTCCACACCGCGGCTCAGCACATAAATTCGACCGTTCGATCCCAGGACGAAATCCTGGGGGGCCCAGAATCCCCGGCCGACCTGACTGTACATGCCGATGCAGTAGCTATAGTCATACACCCGGCCAGCGGCGACGGTGGTCAGCATATCCGCTCTCCCGTGAACGAGTTTGGGATTCTAAAGCTACACAAAGGACATTTGCTCGAAGTGTCCGCCGACGATAGGTACCGGGTCGAGTCCCAACCATTTTCCCGCCAAAGTGGAGTAGAAGCCACGGAAATCGTAGTTGGGCGCCAAGTCTCCCTGGGTGAGATCACCCGGTTTCAACGACGGATAGGTGCCGTACATTCCACCATTTACCCTGTCTCCGATGGCGAACGCCACCCCAGCCGCTCCGTGATCGGTACCAGTGCCATTATCGCGGACGCGGCGTCCAAACTCGCTGAACAACATGACGACCACCTCGTCTGAGGCGTCGTGCTCACGCAGGTCGGCGAGGAAGTCGTGGATGGCGGCGGAAACGTCCATCCAGAGTTTGGTGTGTGATCCCATCTGGTCATAGTGGGTGTCGAAGGGCCCGTAAGACGTGTAAAAGACCTGGGTACCCAAGCCAGCCAGATGCACTTGCGCCACGTCTCTGAGGCGCCTCGCGATGGGATTATTGGCGTACTCTACGTTTGAAGAATACGTTTGGGGAGCAACACGGATGATGTCGGCTCCTCGCAACGCATCCCGTCCCGCCTGACCCAGATAATCCATGGTCGGTCCGGTGCCGATTGCGGGAGCGTACATGCGGGCGAAGCTCTCCAATAACTGGGTCCGCTCCTGCGCCGACGCGATTGCCGGGTTTGATGAGAGAACGCCGTATGTGGGAAGGTGGTTGACGGAAGTAACAGGAACCCCCCTCATCGCCAGCGCCCGGGGCAAACCCTGGCCAAAGCTCACTCCCTTTAGCACGTTCTCGCCGGCAGGATCCAGGTCCCGGATGACCTTGGCGAGCCAGCCGTTAATCCCGATGGACTCCGGCTCGCAGGTATGCCAGATGTCCATGGCACGAAAGTGCGAACGGGGTGAATTTTCAAATCCTATCCCGTGAATGATGGCCATGTTGCCCTTGTCGTAGATATCTTTCAACGGCTCCGTATCAGACCGGAATGCCAGTTCGTCATCTATGGGCAGTAATTGGTCTTCTGCGATATGAACCTTGGGCCGGTTATCCCAATACAGAGGATCGCTATAAGGAACGATCGTATTTAGGTAATCGTTGGCCCCGGTAAGCTCCAATACGACCAGCACGGGGTCTTTATGGGTTGATGCCATTTTCGTATCCTTCTAATTGGTTGTAAGCACTTCCCTAGGCAAACTGATAGTCTCGTGAGGCGGCGATCAAGGTCAAAATCTTGCTCACATTTCGAAACGTAGCATTGAGTTCTTCTCTGGTGTTCCAGGCCAGATCGCCGCATCTTTCGGCATGGACCATCAATTCAGAGTGGGTCGCCTCACTGACTTCCAACGGTCCCATCGCATCAAGACAAGCTGCCACTATCGCCTGGGGGGAATGATCCCTTTGCGCGTTCACCAACACCCGTTTGATGATAGCCTGCACGCCGGGTAGGGAGATGTCTCCAAATATCCTCGCGGCAAAATTCACCCGGCGCATCAAAACGCCAGGGTCGATCCATTCGGAGCCTGCGTGCCAACCCTCCACGCTGGGAGGATTGAGAAGCTCCTGTCCCTGCCAACCACACTCCAGCGCCAGATTGTTGAATCCTGGCTTGAAACCGTCATAGTTGCCCGCCATACGCACGGTGCCCACGATCAATTCAGCCGGGCTTTTCACCCGGGCGAAGCGAGCATTCTTGAAGAACTCCGAGTTGAACAATGCTCGCAAAATAGACCGGATGTCACCACGGGATTCATTGTAGGCATCCACCAACAACTCGATGGCTTCAGGATCGATGGGTGGTGTAATGTTCCAACTGGCGACATGGGGCTCGTCAGCGACGAAGAACCTGTAGAGGTGGCGGGCCAGGAACCGGGCCGTAGCCGGCTGATCCACAATAATGTCCATGATTTCTTCGCCATTGAAGTTCCCGGTATACCCCAGGAAGGTCTTCTCCCGGTCGTCGTGGTCCTCGGGTTTGTACTCGAATTGCCAGTAGAAACGGCCCAAGGGGTTACGGGGAATCTTGGGAGCAATCGTCCATCCGGTAAAGGCCCTGGCCGCTTCCCTGATATCATCCTCTGAGTAGTTCCCGACTCCGAGGGAGAAAAGCTCCAACAGCTCCCGTCCCCAGTTTTCATTTATGGCACCGTCATGATTTCCGTGGTTGTCCAACCAGAAGATCATGGCAGGTGACTTTGCAACCTCTACCAGAAGGTCACGGTAAGAACCCAATCCGAATTCACGGAAGATGGCAATCTGGCGAGTCATCTCCTGTGGATTGTCCACCTTGGAATTGCCGGTGGCGAACAACTGATGCCAGAAGAGGGCCATCTTCTCTTCCAGCGGCCGTTTGGTGTTGATCATCCGGAAAACCCAAGCAGCCTGGTTAATTGGCGGCGCCCCGGCACCCTCATAACCCGGGAAGTACCGGTACAGCAGTTCTTCGTCTATGGCCGGCTGCCGCTCTGGATACAGAAGGTCCTCCACCACGGCTTCGTAGCCCTTATCGACACGCTCCTCCAGTTCCTCACGGGTATCACCGAAGCCCGCGCGTCTCATCAAGTGGGCCATCAATCGAATGTCTTCCTGGTGGGGCATTACCACCTCTCCGTTTATCGAGCCCAAAGCCAAGCGCCCATTCACGCCATCTTAGGGTTGGCCAAATCGAGTGTCAACAAAAGAGACGATGTCCCCTTCACGCACGACAACCTCGAAAGGTTACTGCGCAGATTCAGAGAACCCGAGTCCCCTGCACGGATCACGACCCGCTCTATAGTCAAACGATTGAGCGAGGAGTTGGCGTTCCAGCCCGGCGACTACCCGTCGGCACTGGAGCACATCGCAAATGCCGTAGGGTCACTACTGTCCCGATATTTCTTCGCTGACGGTATCTGGGCCAAGCAGTCGGAAAAAGCTCGCCATGAACCAATCACCGCCGATTCCAGACTGGAAGGCAAAAGGGTCGGGAAACAGGCTCGACGCGATCTTCAACCCAGTCCAACGGGCCACCGAAGACACACTCTCTCATTAGTTCAGGGTACCCGTCATGCATTGGGCACGAGGCCGCGGCGAAGAACTCGGCGGCTCTCAAGTCTACTTGGGAACCGCAATTTCCGGGGGCTGACCGACTATCTGTAGGCGCTTTCAAACCCGACGGGTATGACCTGCTTGACCTATCTACGACTACCACAGAGTGGAATCGATTTTCTGACTGGTAAACTCGGCGGGTTGAGGCGTCTCAAGCACCTGCGAAACGGGAGAAACTTTGCCGGCCATGAAGCGATTTTTCGACGAAGATCATCAGAGGTAGAAGCGTTGTACGCAGAGTCGCTCGGGATCGTATCCGGAGCTCGTCCCTCAAATATAAAACGCGTCACACGACCCTGGAGCCCTTGCTCTTCGGGACTGGATGATTGGCATTGTAGGCGATCGCCTCCCTCAGCAACGTTTTGAACGCGGTCTTGTCGATTTTGTCTTCCCTGCGGATGTCTATCGCCCGCCACTTGTTCCCGCCGAGGCCAGCGTTGAAGAGGCTGCCCGGGTCCGGTATCTGGGCTCCGTGAAAGAACGTGACCTTCACCTTGTCCTTGAGGGCGTTGGCGTTGGCATACATCCCCTCGTGCGACCAGACAGGAGTGCCCTTCCACTTCCAGTCTTCCACCACCTCAGGATCGACCTCGTGGATGAGCCTGCGGATCTCGGCCAGCCACTCGCCTCTCCAGTCGCCCAGGTCCGCGATCATCTCGTCGATCTTCCTGGATGGGCTGAATTGGTCTGACGGCTCAGGGGATTCTGCAACCTTCGAGGTATTCCTGGATGATTCGGCCGCCATTGCACCTCCCGATACCGCAAAGGACTTCCTTGGACTATTTACAGTGTTAGCGAAGAACTCGGGAGTGTAGAGGTCCGGCAAGCACTTTCATCAGTGATAGTGAAAGTGAAACCGAAACTGGCAAATAGGGAGACTCGTAGCTACAAATAGAAGGTTTTGGCTCCCCGAGTAGGATTCGAACCTACGACCTAGCGGTTAACAGCCGCCCGCTCTACCGCTGAGCTATCGGGGATCACGTACGTTCACCCGGAGTAGCCGGGCTTGCAGATGACCATTTTACCACCGGCAGCAGTGTTGCTCAACTATCCGACTGGCATCGTCGATATCGTTCACGATGCCTCCTCTTCCCAGCCATAGATCTTACCTTATCTGAACGCAATGAAATACATATAGTTGACAGTATAGCCATCAACTAATAGCATATTAGTAGTCAAGAGCAACGACCAATCAAGCCAATTTCATCAGCGTCTACCTTTATTCGACAGTAGCGGATCGGTGCACCTGTAATGAGCAATTACTACGAATTGTTGGGTGTCGGCAAGGACGCCTCGGAAAAAGAGATCCGCCAGGCCTACCGGCGGCTCGCCAGGCAGTACCACCCGGACGTCAATAAAAACGACGCTGCCGCCGAGGATAGATTCAAAGAAATCAACGAAGCCTACGGCGTCCTGTCCGACGAGGACTCCCGCAGGAAGTACGACCGGTACGGCGACAACTGGAAGAAGGCCGACCAGTACACCCGGGCCGGAGCCTCACCCGGAGGCGGCGCCCGGTGGACGTACGTGGACGGCGATGACGCCTTCTCGGCCTTCGGCGGTCGAGGCGGAATGTTCGGCGACATCTTTGGCACCGGACAGTCCCGTGGCCGGTCGTGGCGTCCGCCGCCAGCGGAATTCCACACCGACGTGACATTGGAGGAAGCGTTCCACGGAGCGCCCCGCAACCTGCGCACCCAGGACGGACGCACCCTGGAAGTGAAAATCCCGGTTGGTGTGGAAAATGGGTCCAGGGTACACATTGCGCCCGACGGACCGCACGGCTCCGATTTCTATCTGATCGTGTCGATTCCTGAGCATCCAAGGTTCCGGCGGGAGGGACGCGACCTGTTCGTTGACGTTGACCTGCAGGTCGACGACGCGGTGCTGGGCACGGAAATACTCGCCCCAACCCTCACTGGCCAGGTCGCTTTGACTGTGCCGCCGAACACCCCCAACGAACGGCGCTTCCGCCTCTCCGGATTGGGGATGCCCTCGCTGTCGGGAAGTGAAGGCCGTGGCGACCTGTACGTCACCGTCAAGCTGCGCCTTCCCAGCGACCCGTCATTAGAGGAAGTCGAACTGTTCCGGCGGCTCAGGGAGATGAGAAACGACCGCTCGGCAGCCGCCGAGGCACAACAGGCCTAGCCGCCAGGTTCTGCGGCAGGCCAATAATTCGGTAATAAGCAAAGGGGATTCAAATGGTTGAAGAAGGACGGCTCCGCGAAGAACCATGTTTCGTCATCAGCGTTGCCGCCCGCATCGTCGGGGTTCACGCACAGACGCTGAGACATTACGAGCGTATCGGGCTCATCTGGCCATCCCGCACATCGGGCCGGCAACGGATGTACTCCATGGCCGATATCGAACGCATTCGCAGGGTGAGAACCCTTACCGAAGACATGGGTGTCAATCTCGCTGGCGCCGAAGTGGCCCTAAAGCTCATGGCCCAAGTGGAAGAACTGGAGCAGGAGGTGGTTGACCTCCGGAACACCGTTGCCCGCCTCAGCAGGTCACAGCGCCCGCAAACCACTCGCGGGACCTGAATGGAATATACGGTCCCGGAATCTCCAAGACTTGATGGTTGGTATGGCATCTCAGAACGACAACTTCACAAACCAGGCACGGCTGGTGCTGCAGAATTCGCAGGAACTCGTGCGCCGTCTTCGTCACAGTCAGTGGGACGTAGAACACATCCTCTTTGCCCTTCTGGAACTCGAGGATGGTGTCCCGTCCCGTATTCTGGCCGAGTTGGGCGCGCCCACCGACGACATCCGTGCCGCCCTGCACTGGACACTGGAATCCGCACCCAAGCTGGCCTATGAAGCCAACCAGGTCTACCCCACCCCTCGCGCCCTTCGACTGATGGAAAACGCCAAGGGGGAAGCCGCGCGCCTCAACGACGAATTCGTCGCCGCTGAGCACCTTTTCGTCGCTGCGGTCATGGAGCCCGAGGGGCCGTCCGCCGGGTTGCTGAAGACCTACGGCATCGATCGCGAACGAGTTTACCAGGCATTGACCCAGGTGCGCGGCGGCCACCGCGTCAACGATCCCGATGCGGAAAGCCGGTACCGTTCACTGGAGAGGTTCAGCATCGACCTCACCCAGATGGCCCGGGAAGGCAAGCTCGACCCTGTGGTTGGCCGCGACCTCGAAATCCGGCAGGTAATGCAAACCCTCACCCGCCGCCGCAAGAACAACCCGGTGATCATCGGCGAGGCCGGTGTGGGCAAGACCGCCGTCGCCGAGGGACTCGCCCAGCGTGTCGCCGCGGACGACGTGCCTGACTCCCTCAGGAATCGTCGCGTCATGGCCCTGGACCTGCCAGCCATGGTCGCCGGATCCAAGTTCCGTGGCGAGTTCGAGGAACGGCTCAAGTCCGTCATCGACGAGGTCAAGGAGGCTGGCGGCGAGGTCATCTTGTTCCTGGACGAGATCCACACCATGGTGGGGGCCGGTGGCAGCGAGGGAGGCGTCGATGCAAGCAACATGCTGAAGCCAGCCCTTTCTCGGGGCGAAATGCAATGCATCGGGGCCACCACGCTGGACGAGTACCGCAAGTACATCGAAAGGATTCTGCCCTCGAGCGGCGATTCCAGCCGATATACCTTGAAGAGCCGACAGTAGACGAAACCGTTGAAATCCTCAAAATACTGCGGCCTCGCTACGAAGCCCATCACAAGGTGGACATCAGCGATGCCGCATTGGTTGCCGCCGCCCGACTCAGCGACCGGTACATCACCGGTCGGCAGCTGCCCGACAAGGCGGTGGACTTCATCGACGAGGCGGCGAGCAAGCTGCGCATCGATGCCCAGATCCTTCCCGCCCCCCTCAAAGAACGGGAGGAACGCATCCGCTATCTCAACGACCAGGAAATGGCCGCCGCCGAACGGTCCGACTACGAGCGTGCGGCCGAGTTCCGCACCGAGCGGCTTCGCCTGCAACAGGAGTACGACGCCAAACGACAGGAACAGCAGGATGGCCGCCAGACCGACGGAGTGGTGGACGAGCTACTCATCGCCCAGCTCGTGTCGGATTGGACCGGCATCCCCACCGGCCGGCTGCTGGAGGGAGAAGGCGAGCGAATGGTCCACATGGAGGCCGATCTCCACCAGCGGATCATCGGCCAGGACGAGGCTGTCGTCGCTGTGTCCGAGGCCATCCGCCGCTCCCGGTCCGGCCTGAGCGACCCGCGACGGCCCATCGGCAGCTTTATTTTCCTGGGCCCCACTGGAGTCGGCAAGACCGAACTGGCCAAGGCCCTGGCCGAGTTCCTGTTCGACGACGAAGCCAACATGGTCCGCATCGACATGTCCGAATACATGGAGCGCCACACGGTTTCCCGCCTCGTCGGCGCCCCTCCCGGTTATGTCGGCTACGACGAGGGCGGGCAACTCACCGAGGCAGTGCGCCGTCGCCCCTACCGGGTGCTCTTGTTCGACGAGATCGAAAAGGCACACCCGGACGTTTTTAACATCCTGCTCCAGATTCTGGAGGACGGAAGGCTGACCGATGGCCAGGGACGCACCGTTGATTTCCGGAACACCGTCATTATAATGACGAGCAATCTTGGTACGGAGGCACTGCGTCGGCAGCCATTCGGTTTCCGACCTGACAGCAGGGAAGAGCAGGACGAGATTCGGGCCCTGAGTGATTCGGTGGACTCGGCGCTGAAGCGGGCATTCCGTCCCGAGTTCCTCAACCGCATCGACGACACTATCGTCTTCCATCCGCTCAACCAGGAACACATCATCCAGATCGTTGAGCTTATGACCAGCGACGTCCAGGAGCGTCTACACGAGCGGAATATCACTTTTGAACTCACCCGGGAGGCCGAGCTTTGGCTGGCCAGGGAGGGGCTCGACCCCGTATTCGGGGCCAGGCCCCTGCGCCGCGCGATTCAGCGCCAGTTGGAAAACCCACTGGCCCGCATGGTGCTGGCCGGTGAGGTGGAAGACGGAGACCATGTAGTTGTGGACGCCGGATCGCAGGGTCTCACCCTGACCAGGCAGACGCTTCCCGCAGGCAGAAGCAACGAAACGGCAGAACTCGCTCTGGTGTAAACTAGGCAGGCCAAGAGCCCACGGGCCCCGGCCTTCTATCAACGAAGCAATGCGAGCATTATCCAGATGACAACGGCGTTAATGCAGCAGGCCAGCATCCAAGAGTTGCACGTGGACGGAATTAAAGTCCGCTACGCCACTGCTGGTGAAGGTCCTGTGGTACTGCTCATCCACGGACTCGCCACCTCGATGATCACCTGGTGCCGTAATATGGGCGCCATTGCCGATGCGGGGTTCACCGCCGTAGCCTTGGATCTCCCCGGCTACGGCGGTTCTGGACTTGCTGATCACCGCGGCTACTCTCCTGAGAGTGCTGCCGACTTCCTGGTGGAATTTGCCAGCGAATTGGGCATCGACCGCTTTTCGCTTGTAGGAAACTCCGCCGGTGGCCTTGTGGCCGGTGTGACCGCCCTCGCGCACCCACAGCGCGTCGAGAAGGTTGCTCTGGTGGGTTCAGCCGGATTGGGGAAACGCATCTCCTGGCCCCTTCGCCTCATTTCAATACCAGTGGTCGGGGAGCTGATCTACAAGCCCCAGATGATCAGCAAGGATGCCCTGATCAAGCGTATTTTCTACCGGCCTCCCGACTTTCTGGACGAAATCATGCCGGAGATGGTACGCGTGCGCTGCCTCCCTCACGGGCCACAGGTAATGCTTCAGTCCGTGCGTTCGGGCGTGAATCTGCTGGGCATCAGGCCGGAACACCATATTCTGAACCGGCTGGGCGAACTTGAGGCGCAACTTTTGGCTGTGTGGGGAGAGGATGACTTGGTCATCCCCCCAATTGAGGAAGACGACGTGCGCCGCGTTGTTCCCGACAGTACCGTGCAGGTCCTGCCCGAGTGCGGTCATTGGCCACACATGGAAAAGCCCGACGAGTTCAACCGCATTCTCATTGATTTCCTCTCCAGGCCGTCTCCATCTGAGGCCGTGCCCGCCGACGGCCTGTCTCGCCAGTGCGAATAGGGCATTGAACGATCGCTCAGCAGGTTGATATCCCGCCAGACGCTGCTCAAAGCGGCTCTGACTGGGAAAATGGCGAATCTCCTGACGGACTAGCCACCGTTGAGGATGCATCTTCGCCTGAACGGCACCCCACATCGCCTCTTGTTCACTTCTCATCCCTCCTCGAGAGGTTGACTGCTACCTGGCCAGGTAGACTGGCGATTGTCGGTCTTGTCGTCATTATCTCCGGTACTGCGTATCTGCTGCAGGACCGCCTCGACTGGGCAACCCTCAGCTACCCGGCGGTCGCTGGCGCGGTTCTCCTGGCCAGTGGCGGATTGGTGGTCCCTGTCCCGGCGCTGGCGATCACCTGCACAACAGCAACCTTCCTGAATCCCGCTGCCGTGGCGATAATCGCCGGCATCGCGGGTACCTTGGGAGAGTTGACCGGCTATTTCTTGGGACTGAGCGGAAGCGGCGTTTTGGAACGCCGCCGTTTTTATCACAGGGTGGAAGGCTGGATGCGCCGCCGTGGCTGGCTGATTCTGTTCATCATTTCGGCTGTGCCAAATCCCCTGTTCGACGTTGCAGGCATAGCAGCTGGCGCCCTGCGCTATCCCCTGTGGCGCTATCTCGTTTTTGTGGGCATGGGCAAACAGGTCAAGTTCTTTATGATCGCCTACGCCTGCCATTACAGCTTGCAGGGTCTAAAGGACGCATTCAGTCTCTGACACCTCACCGCAGGAAACAGGCCCGCCACTCCCGGGCGGCGTAAACACTAGAACCCACCGGATAGCATCGCAACCATTTTGGCCTGCTTGCTGTGAAATCGTCACTCCAGCTAGTACTACAACGACGAGTTGTTTGGGACGAGTTGTTTGGTAGGATAGCTGGCCAGATGATGGTGGGCGGTTTGGGTGATGGATGCGGCGAGCTTTAAGCGGGTCTACGACAGCTTTCAGGAATTTCACGCCTTTTTTGCGGACTCCTTCGGACGCAAGCAGTGGCGGGAGCACAGCCGGAACTATCTTCAAGCCCTGCTGGTGCAAGCCGGGGAGCGGCGCAACGCCGAGAATCTCTCCGAATCGGTGGGCATCTCCGCCCGGGCGATGCAGCGTTTTCTCACCGAGGCCCGGTGGTCCGATGACGCAGTAATAGGGCGGTTGCAGGAATACCTGGCCCCCAGGCTGGAGCATCCCGAGGCCGTGTGGGTGTTCGACGGCAGCGACTTTCCCAAGCAGGGGAGGAAATCGGTGGGAGTGGCCCGGCAGTACTGCGGCAGGCTGGGGAAGGTGGCCAACTGCCAGGCCGGGATGTTCCTGGCCTATGTCAGCCCGCTGGGCCGGGCGTTGGTGGACAAACGGCTGTACCTGCCCCAGGTTTGGGCTTCGGACGATGCCCGGTGTCAGGCGGCGGGTGTGCCGGCGGAGAGACGCAGCTACCGTTCGAAGACGGAGTTGGCCTTGGAGATGCTGGCGCAGGCCATGGAACTGGGCCATCTGGAGGCCGGGTGGGTTGCCGGAGATGACGCCTTCGGGATGTCGCCGTCCTTCCGGGAGGGACTGGCGGCCTTGGGTATGCGGTACGTGCTGGACGTTCCGGGCGGCACCACGGCTTGGCCTTTGGAGCCGGCTTGGACCAGTCCGGAATATCCAGGCAATTCACATCCAGGGTTCGGGCGCCCCCGCAAACCCAGGCTGCGGGATGGGCAGCGCCGGACCATGGAGCAGGGCAGGAGCAGCGCAGTGATGAGTTGCCGGAGGAGGCCTGGCGGGAGATAACGGTGGCAGAGGGAAGCCAAGGGCCGCGCACCTACCGGTTCAGCGCCCAGCGGGTGCGGGTTACCAGGTGGCGCAAGCCCGGCGGAGGCGCAAGCCCGGCGAAATCCACTGGGCGGTCTACCGCCGGAACCTGGACGGCAGCGAACCTCGCTACTACCTGTCCAACGCACCCGAGGACACAACTTTGGAGACTCTGGCATACGTGGGCGGTTCCAGGTGGCGCATAGAAACGGAGTTCGAGACTGAAAAGGGCGACGTTGGGCTGGACGAATACGAGACCCGGAGCTGGGCAGGCTGGCATCACCACATAGCCATGTGCCTGCTGGGCGGAGCGTTCCTGCTGGGCCTGCAGCAGGATTGGGGGGAAAAAGATGCCCCGGATCACCCGCCCGCAGGTGTACCGGGTGGTGCGTGAGATGCTGCCCCGGGAGCGGTTCGGGCCCGATCAATTGCTGTTGTGGCTGGAGGATACGCAGCTACGCAACGAACGGGCGCGCCGCTCCCACGAGAGACGCCGCTCCGCCCGCTGTG
The DNA here is from genome assembly GCA_965215675.1 of Dehalococcoidia bacterium. GTDB lineage: Bacteria > Chloroflexota > Dehalococcoidia > Lucifugimonadales > UBA3495 > VXOI01. Next base: position 3,326,494 of record OZ244112.1, read on the forward strand.
AAGGCAGAATGGACCCTCCACCCTGAACCCGTCGTTGTAGTACTAGCAGGGAGCGGGAACCCAGATCACTGCGGCAACACGCTCAAAAGACAGCGCCCACGGTCCGGCAAAATGGCCTACCCCCTGAATTCCGCAGACTGCCAATCCTGCTAGCGACAGTGGCACCTCCGCCCAACGCGCTGTATCCTTGTACCCGTTCCAGATCACGGTTCGGCTACCGCCATGGAGGTTCCCTTGATACGCGGACTAGACGGCAATTTCCCCAAGATCGACCCATCGGTCTTCGTCAGTGAGGCAGCCTACATTGTGGGCGACATCACCATCGGCGAGGGCTCCAGCATCTGGCCCGGATGTGTGATCCGGGCTGACTATGGCGACATCATCATCGGCAAAAACTGCTCACTGCAGGACAACTGCGTTCTGCACACCGATGATCACCTAGATTTGGGCGACAACGTCTTGCTGACCCACGGCGCGGTCGTCCACGGCGGCAAGGTGGGAAGCAACGTCCTCGTCGGCGTCAACGCGGTGCTGCTTGAGGATGCCGACGTCAGCGACTTCGTATTTATCGGCGCCGGTGCCATCGTTCGAGGCTACGTACCGCCCCACTCGCTTGTCATCGGCGTCCCCGGGCAGATCCGCCCCCTCAGCCCGGCCCAGGAGGCCAGGCTGCAGAACCCCACCGCCAACTACGTCCGCAACGCCAAGCGGTTCATCGACAACGGCTTGGGCCTGCAGATACCGGTTACTCCAAGCGAAGGGGAGGCCCAGTAATGACAGCCGAGCCTGGCGGCCCGCGTGGCCTGAGCGCCAACGAAGAAATCCCCCTCCCGCTCGACGGGCTGCGGGTTCTCGACGTCACCCACATCGTCGCCGGCCCCTTCTGTTCCATGATCCTCGGCGACATGGGCGCCGAGGTCATCAAGATCGAGCGACCCGGCGCTGGCGAACGTGGGCGCAGCAACGGCCCCTTCATCGATGGCCCCGACGGCCAGCGTGTCAGTGCCCGCTATCTCGGCCTGAACCGCAACAAGAAGAGCGTCTCCATCGACCTCCGCGACCCCCGTTGCAAGCAGGCCTTCGAGCGCTTGGTCGCCGAGTCCGACGTGCTGCTCGACAACTGGGGCCCCGGTGCCCTGCGCCGTCTCGGTCTCGGCTACGACCGCCTCAGCGAGATCAACCCGCGTCTCGTCTACGCCAGCCTCACCGGTTACGGCGATCCCGAGGGCCCAGCCCCGGGACCCTACTCCCACTGGCCCGCCAACAACCCATGCGTCCAGGGAATGGGCGGCTGGATGACCGTTACGGGAACTCCTGAGGGCGGCCCCCAGATGGTCGGCGACAACATCGGCGACTCCGTGCCCGGAGTCTGGACAGCTTTGGCCATAATGTTCGCCATCGAAAGCCGCCACCGCACCGGCAGGGGCCAATACCTCGACATGTCCATGTACGACTGCATGGTCGCCCACATGACCAGCACAATGCCCTTCTACCAGGCGACCGGGCAGGTGGCAGGTCGCGAACGCGGCAACATGCTCAGCGCCCAGCTCTGCCTTCAGGCCGAGGACGGTTATGTCGTGCTGGCCGGAGCGGGCGGCGCCGAGAAATGGAAAGACCTCTGGCGCCTCATCGACCGGGAGGACTTGATCGATGACTCGCGCTACCTGGGCGAGGGCATCAGCGGTGAGTTCTACATGAACAACTTCGTGCCCGCCATAGAGGAGTGGACCCGGGTGCGCCCCAAGGCCGAGGTAACCCAGCGACTGATCGAAATCGGCTACTCTATGGGCATGGTCCAGGATCAGGCCGACCTCGACAACTGCCCGCACCTCGAATCGCGCGGCATGTTCATCAACGGCGGCAACGACATGGGCGGCATCTTCCGCACCGTCAACACACCCATCCACCTCGCGGGCACACCCGGCACCCCCAACCGTCAGCCACCGCTGCTGGGCGAAAACAACGCCGAAATCCTCTGCACCATCGGCGGCCTGACCCAGACCGACCTCGCAGAATTGGCAGACGAAGGCAAGGTATAGGATAGGCCACCCATGCGCATCGCAGTAATGGGAGCGGGCGGCGTCGGCGGCTGCCTCGGCGCGCTGCTCGCCCGCAACGGCAACGACGTAACCCTCATCGCCCGTGGCGCCCACCTCGACGCCATCCGCTCCAGCGGCCTGCGCCTCCGTCAGGACGAAGCCGAGTTCACCGTCAACGTTCCAGCCACCAGCGACGCCCGCGACGTCGGCCCCGTCAACCTCGTCCTGTTCACCGTCAAGACCTACCACAACGCCGCGGCCATCCCCGCCATCCGCCCCCTCGTCGGCCCCGACACCGCCGTCCTCACCCTGCAGAACGGAGTGGAATGCCACCCCCGTCTTCGTGAGTCACTGGGCCCGGGCCACGCGCTTCCAGGCGCCTATTGGACCGCCTCCAGCGTCCAGTCCCCCGGCGTCATTGCCAGCATCGGCCCGACTCCCCGGCTCTCTTTCGGCGAGGAGAGAGGTCGTACGTCCGCGCGCTCCGAGTCCATCCGCAACGCGCTCCGGTCGGCAGGCATCGACGCCGAACTCTCCCCAGACCCGCTCCAGGTCATCTGGTCCAAGTTCATAGTCCTCTGCTCCCTTGCCGGCATCACTAGCGCCGCCCGCACCCGCATCCGGGAATTCATTCAGGACCCGAGAGGTCTGGAGCTTTTCACCGAGGCCATGCGGGAGGTCGACGCCGTAGGCCGAGCCAGGGGCGTCAACCTGCCCGAGGGTCTGGTGGAGAGCCAGGTCGAATTCATCAAGGGATTCCCCGACTTCCAGAACTCCATGCACGCCGATTTCGAGAACGGCCGCCCCACCGAGCTCGACGCCCTCAACGGCACCGTCGTCCGGATGGGTACCGAAGCCCGCATCCCCACTCCCATAAACGACTTCATCTACGCCGTCCTCGCGCCCCTGAAGGACGGCGCTGTCGCATGAGTGTTTTCAATCCGACAGGCGCCAACCTATAATTGATTCACGTCCTGCACCACGGAGAAAAATCTTGGTCTTTAGAGCACCCCGCGGCACCGCCGACCACCTCCCCGAAGAGCAGAAATACTGGCGCTACATCGAGTCGAAAGCGGTCGAGGTCGCCGGCCTCTTCGGTTACGGCCGCATCGACACCCCGGCCTTTGAAGACTCCAACCTGTTCATCCGCTCCGTGGGCGAGGGCACCGACATCGTCGAAAAGGAGATGTACACCTTCGAAGACCGCGGCGGCGACAGCGTCACCCTGCGTCCCGAGGGCACCGCGCCCGTGTGCCGCGCCTACCTCGAGCACGGCATGCACAACCTGCCCCAGCCCGTGCGCATGTACTACTTCTGCCCCGTATTCCGCTACGAGCGGCCCCAGGCCGGCCGCTTCCGCCAGCACCACCAGTTCGGCGTCGAAGCCCTCGGCGACGCCGACCCCTCCGTCGACGCCGAGGTCATCGAGGTCGCTTGGGAACTCATGGGCCGCCTCGGCCTGCGCGACGTCCAGCTCTTGGTCAACAGCATCGGCGACAGTGAATGTCGCCCCGTCTATATCGAGCGTCTGCGCGACTACTACTCCGGCCACCACGACCGCCTCTGCGATGACTGCAAGGACCGGCTGGGCCGTAACCCCCTCCGCCTCCTCGACTGCAAGGTAGAGACCTGCCATGCCCTCGGCGACGAAGCGCCCCAGTCCACCGACTACCTCTGCGACGATTGCCGCGAGCACTGGGGAAAGCTGTCCGGCTACCTCGACGCCATGGCCCTTCCTTACGTCGTCGATCATCGGTTGGTGCGCGGCCTCGACTACTACACCCGCACCGTCTTCGAGATCCAGCCCCTCGACGTTGGCGGACAGTCCACCATCGTCGGCGGCGGCCGCTACGACGGCCTCATCACCGAACTCGGCGGAAGGCCCACCCCGGGCATCGGCTTCGCCACCGGTATCGAACGCCTCGCCCTTAACCTCAAGCGGGGCGACGTTCCGGTCCCCGACGAACCGTCCCCGCGCTACCTCGTGGCAAACGTTGGCGAAAACGCCCGCACCGCGGCGCTGGAACTCGCAGTCCGCCTCAGGCGCACCGGTGTCGGCGCCATCCTGAGCAGCGGCACCCGCGGCCTGCGCGGCCAGATGCGCCAGGCCAACGCCCTGAACATCCCCTACGCCCTGATCTTGGGAGACGATGAGATCGAAAAGGGCGAAGTGGTGGTGCGAGACATGGCCGCTTCGACCCAGGAATCTCGTCCCTTGGCAGACTTCCTCGCTGAAACTGGTCTAAATTAACCTGCTCTACGCTGGAGAATATACCGGTACCACGTCATCATAGGCTCAAGTGGCGTTGCGCCGGGTAGCCTGTTTGGGTGAAGCGGGTACCTCCAAGCGATTATCGGAACTGAATTTTCCTGACAGTTGCCCGTTGACTGGCACCGCCTACTTATTAGAACATATATGCGTCATCAATCTTTCGGCGAGTCTACCGCCGACCGGGACAATCCCGGGACAGCAATATTTCTAATTTTCGAGGCGGACTATGAAAATCTTTTATCGCGGCTATGTCATCAACAAAGTGGAATTGCCCGAACCTGGCTGTACCGTGCAGGGGCTTCGGCCCGGACGTGAGACGGTCTCGCTGCAAAACTGTCCTCGTTCCGCCATGCGTTGGATCGACCGGGACGTCATTCGGCAGAAGGTTGCCGATGCCGGTTGGCTCTCCCCCTCGGCTCTGTCGGCCTAGCAGGCGCAGTCGAGCCCGGCGAAGGTTGCAACAACGGATCTCGTACACCGGTGGAGTTGAGAAAATAGTAGCTCAACCGCAGCAGGAAGGCCCCGAGCAATTCGGGGCCTTCAATCGTTTCAGGACGGTGGACTTGAGCCACCACCTCTCCCCTCACGCGCCGCATTGGCCGGGCGACCCGCCCACGGAATTCAAGCCGTGGTCGGAATTCGAGCGAGACGGCTACTACCTGCGCCGGTTCTCGATGAGCGAACACGGCGGCACACACCTGACAGCACCCGCCAGTTATTACCCGGACGGAAGGACCGTGGAGCAATACACTGCCGCTGAACTGTTCAAACCGGCCGTGGTCATCGACGTTCGTGACCGCTGCCGCTCCGATCAAGACTACGCCCTGACCGTCGAAGCTCTGGCGCAATGGGAGTCGCGACACGGGAAAATACCCCCGGACTCCCTCGTCCTGCTCCATTCCGGCTGGCACCAGCACTGGAACGATCCCGATGCCTATCTTGGCACGGACGCCGATGGCACTCTGCACTTTCCCGGATTCGGCTTGGACGCCGCAACCCTGTTGATCAGCGAGCGCGGCGTTGCCGGCCTTGGGACGGATACGGCGGGCGTGGAACCGGGCATCGACAGCAGCCTCGCCGTCAGCAGGCTGGTCCTCTCCCGGCCCCGCATCGTCCTCGAAAACCTCGCCAACCTCCATCAGCTCCCGCCCGTTGGCGCGTGGGTGCTGATTGGCGCGTTGAAGCTCGCCGGAGGGAGCGGCAGCCCGGCGGCAGTGACCGCCCTCCTTGCCACGGCAAAAACGTAGGGGCGCACGGTTGTGCGCCCCTTGCTGATAACCTGTCACACCGCTTTCTTGATTACAGCTTGGCGATACCGGCAGCGGAGCAGTCCTCGTCCTGCTGGCTGGTGCCTCCGCCCACGCCGACAGCCCCTTCGATCATCCCGTTGCGTATGATCGGCAGGCCGCCCTGGCTGGGAATACCGTGCCCGCCCTCGGCGGCCAGGATGCCTGAGATGATGGGAGTGGTGGCCCGCTCCTGCAGTTCCCCGCTGGAGCGCCCGAACGCGGCACTGGCCACGGCCTTGCCCTGCGAGCCGTATGCGCCGCCCCAGATTGCGCCATCCATGCGATTGAAAGCCAGCAGGCGGCCGCCTGCGTCAACTACTGCAACGTTAATCTTGATTCCCATCTCCGTGGCAGCGGCTACCGCCCCTTCCACCGCTCGGTTCGCCTCGGCCAATGTCAGAGCCATAACAGACCTCCTCTCGGCATCGAAATTGCATTGTTCAGAGTCGCCGGTATTCTATCCTACCCGCCGAACCACCGCCAATCGCAGCACTCCGTCCGCAGGGCAATCGCGTCTTAAACGCCGAAGGTCACATAGGTCGTCATTCCCGCATCTTTCCGTCCTTATTCCCGCATCTTTCCGTCCTTCCCGCGAAAGCGGGAATCCAAACCCCCGTCACACCCACAAGAGCAAGGGCCGGTCCCGAAATCCACGGCCCCAAGCCCCAAGCCTCCGAGCAAGCCAGTCCCCAAAATTGCTGACAGTTGCCCCTTTACAAGCCTCATGACACATCTCTAGCCTGAATATATGGAAATACAACCCGCTGCCGCAGGCCGGATCCCAGCACGGAGTCGCGCGCAACTCCCAAGGGCAAAAGGCAAAAATGATCGGAAATGATCGGGTTCGATCGGAAATGAGCGGATTATCCAAATTTTCGGGAACCACCAGGAGGCTGAACCATGTCGTCGTGCCATATGTCGTTGCGCCAGATCAGGAACGGTGTCGAGGCCCTTAAGCGCAAATTTGCCCCCGAACTCGCCATCATCCGGCTCAGCCGCGTCGCGAATGAAATCACTGAGCTCTGGCACCTGGTCATTGCAAACAAGCAGCCCAAACCCGACCCCTACGCCTGCGTCCGCAAAGTGGCCGACGCCGGCTTCCGACTTCATACCTATATGGCCTTCGAGAAATACCTCCAGCGTTGCATCGACGATGAGAGGCGTCCTGTAATAAGGGGAATCATCACCACCCTGCTCCCCTGGTCCGCCAATGGTCCTTGGCTGAACAACCTGGAACGGAATATCCCCGGCACCGCCTGATCCCCGCGATCTTTCGTCATCCCCGCGAAAGCGGGGACCCAAACCCCCGTAACCCCGGCAGATGCCACCCAGGGCCACCCAAAACGACCGTAACCCACCCCAAACCCGAACAAGGAGGCCCACCAAATGCTCCAGAAGCTCGCCCTCCGCCTGCGCCGGACCACAGAGCCGCCACTCAACGCTCGGAAATGATCGGAAATGACTGGGAATAGCGAAATTTTCGGCACCCGACCGCCATCACCGCGCACCCAACCGTCATCCCCGCGATCTTTCGTCATCCCCGCGAAAGCGGGGACCCAAACCCCCATAACCCACCCAATGACAGGAAATGTCAGCGAATGTCAGCGATTTCCATACCTCTGACACTAAGCAGACCCCAACCCGACAACCCAACCGCAACCCACACCGGAAGGAGGATCACACCCAACAGCCCTCAGCACCCAACCGTCATCACCGCAAAGCCAATCGTCATCACCGCGAAAGCGGGGACCCAAACCCCGCGTCACTAAGTGCATCAAAAACGGAAATCGGGGCCCTGCCTCGAAACCCCCAACCCAAAAATGAGACAAACTGAGACATATAAAAGACTTTCGTAGCTGACGTAAGACACACCAAAACGGCCCTACGCCAAGGGCAAGACCCGACCCCACCGATAAGCGCCGCCGGTGATATACTCTTCGAGGTCTTATTTCTGGCTCCGAGAGCGGCTGAAGCAACGTGCTGACCAAGCGTATAATCCCCTGCCTCGACGTCGACGCCGGACGTGTCGTCAAGGGCATCAGCTTCGTGGAACTCAGGGACGCCGGCGACCCAGCCGAGCTCGCTTCCGTTTACGACCGGGAGGGCGGCGATGAGCTGGTCTTTCTCGACATCACCGCCAGTTCGGACTCCCGCGACACCATGGTCGATGTCGTTCAGCGTGTCTCCGAAGAGGTCTTCATCCCCCTGACCGTTGGCGGAGGCATCCGGACCGTGGAGGACATCCGCAGAATGCTCAAGGCGGGAGCCGACAAGGTCTCGCTGAACACCGCTGCGGTCAACAACCCTCCCCTCATCTCCGAGGGCGCCTTCCAGTTCGGCAATCAGTGCATCGTCGTCGCCATCGATGCCAAGAGGGTGGACCCCGGCATCCCGCGACCGGACGGCCCCCTTGCTGACGACCGGAGCCTGGCCCTGGACGGCAACTCACGTTGGGAGGTCTTCACCCGCGGCGGCCGGACCCCCACCGGAATCGATGCCGTCAAGTGGGCAATGCGCGCGGTGGAGCTGGGCTCCGGGGAAATACTCCTCACCAGCATGGACGAGGACGGCCAGAAAAGAGGTTACGACTTGGAACTGACCCGGGCCGTGTCCCAAGCCACACCGGTACCGGTAATCGCCAGTGGCGGCGCCGGAAACCTAGAGCATCTCTACGAGGCCCTCGAAGCAGGCGAAGCCGACGCAGTTCTCGCCGCCAGCATCTTCCACTTCGGCGAATACTCCATCGGCGAAGCCAAGGACTACCTGAACGCGCGCGGAATCCCGGTTCGCCCCGGAGTTTGATCGCTACTATCACGTTGTAGGTGGCCAGTGTCTGATATTAAGGCAGTTATCTTCGACATGTACCAGACCCTGGTGCAGGATCCCAGTGGGCAGTGGCGCCAGAGTTTCAAGACCATCATCGATGAGCAGGGGCTCGGCATCACTGCGGAACAGCTGTGGCAGGTCTGGCACGAATCAGAGGAGCAGTTCCGCCTGCGCCGTACCGACCCGTCCCTCCCCTTCCAGACCTACTTCGACGCCTGGGCAGGAGGCTTTCGCATAGCCTTCGAGAATCTGGGAGTTCCGGGAAACGAGGATGCCGCGACCAGGCGTTTCTTCTCCGACCTTTCCCGTCGCGAACCGTTCCCGGAAACGAAGCAGGCGCTGACGGAAATCCAGCGTTCCTATCGCACTGCAGTCCTTTCCAACGCCGATGACGGCTTTCTCCTACCCAATCTTGAATTGCTGGACCTTGAATTTGAGGCCGTCCTCTCATCGGAAATGGCCCGCAGCTACAAGCCGCAGCCGGAGCTGTTCCTCGAGATGCTGGACCGCCTCTCCCTTTCACCCAGTGAAGCTGTCTACGTCGGAGACCGCCACTATGAAGATGTGCACGGGGCCTCAGCCGTCGGCCTGAATGCCGTCTGGATCGACCGGAACGATCGCGGCCTGCGCGATGATTTGCCGCCACCCACCTTTCGAGTCTCCACCCTGGCGGAACTCCCAGGACTGATCGAGACCATCTAGCCCGAGTTTAATCTCGCCAAGCCTTCCGTTAATAAAGGGAAAGGCAATCACCTGGAATACTCAAACCGGGGAAGCGTTGTTATGAAGGTAAAGCTGAACGAACAGGGCCTCGTGCCCGCCATTGCCCAGGACGTCAACACCGGCAACGTGCTTATGCTGGGATACATGAACCCCGGCTCCATCAAGCGCACCGTCGAGGGCATCCAGGTCTGGTTTTACAGCCGCAGCCAGGAGGACCTGTGGCACAAGGGCGAGGTCTCGGGCAACTACCTCAACCTTCGCGAAGCGTGGCTGGACTGCGACGGCGACACCGTCCTGCTGAAGGTTGACCCGGACGGCCCGACCTGCCACACCGGCAACACCTCGTGTTTCTTCAACCCGCTTGAGGGTCTGCCCGAGGGCTACGAGGACACCGACAGGGGCCCAGGCGTCCTGGGCGAACTGTACGCCACCGTCCAGGACCGCCAGCGAGAGATGCCGGAGGGCAGCTACACCGTCCAATTGCTTCAGGAAGGAGTCGGACGTATCGCCCAGAAGGTCATCGAGGAGGCCGGAGAAACCGCCCTCGCCGCTGCCCAGGGCGACACCGAACACCTGCCCTCAGAAATCGCAGACCTGATGTACCACACGCTCGTGCTGATGGCGGCGACCGGCATCAAGCCTGAGCAGGTCTGGCAGGAACTCCGCGACAGGCGCGGCTAGAACCCGGCGACTGAAACCTGAAACGGCTAAAACCCGGAGGGCAGCCGCTCGCCGGAAGCGAATACCTCGTAATCGTTGCCCCGGTATACAGCTACCTTGCCGAACCCGGTTACTCGCCAGTCGTCCGGGCCTCCGACGACCCCTGTCCTGGCGTCAATCCCCAGGTAGACCACGCCATCGGGTGCTGACCAGCGCAGTTCCCCCGCCACCTCGGCTGGGTTGCGCCTCTCGTGGTGGGGCAGCACACAGATGTTGGGTGCGAATCCCAGGCCCTCGACCCACCGGTCTCCCTTGTCGCCTCCCTCCGGGGGCGAATACAGCGGAGGCCGACGCATCAGCGAGCCCATAACCATGGCGCCCGCGGAGGAGCCACCCAGGACCAGCCCTCGGGCCAACCCGTCTTTCAAAGCCCACAGAAGCGCCGACCCGCCGAGGGTGGCCAGCAGGTGATCGGGACTACCGCCGGTGAAGTACACCACATCGGCGTCCCGTACTGGCTCGATAAGCTTTAGGTCGTTGGCGTGTCCTCGCTCCAGCACCATCAACTGGCTGGCAGTTCCACCAAGCGCAGCAAAGTGCGTGACCCCGTCTCTGGCCGCCTTTGCCGGCCCGGTAACGGCCGCCGTCGGAATGATGACGACGCTCGCTGGATCCTTCCCGGAGGCCTGCATCACCTCCCGGTCCATCTCCTCGCATCCAACTCGAAACTCATCACCGCCGGCCAATACAATGGTTCCAGCCATACCTAACCTCGCTGCAACTGCTCATTCGCGGTAGCCCTTGCGGGACGTGCCTACACCAGGAACTCTATGAACACGGCCGCCAATCCCAGGAACAGGGCGAAGCCTATCACGTCGGTAAAGGTCGTTACGAACACCGCCGCCGACACCGCCGGATCCATGTTCAACCGCCGCGTAGAAACAATGGTACGCCAGCCCCGGCAACCGACGCCACCACCATATTCCCCGTCATTGCCAGGGCGAGCACCATTCCCAGGATGGGATTCCCCTTCCAGGCCCAGCCGATTCCTCCAATGATGGCGCCGAGGACCAGGCCGTGAATCAACCCCAGGGTTATCTCCCGCTTCAAAAGGCGCAGGCCCATCTGCCGTGGCAACTCGCCTGTCGCGAGGCTGCGGACCACCAGCGTTACCGTCTGTGTCCCACCAATGCCTCCTTGTCCAGCAACGATTGGAAGAAAAGCAGCCAGGGCTACCACCCTGACGATGGTCGACTCAAACAAACCGATTACAACCGCTGCCAGAAACACCGTAACCAGGTTCACCGCCAGCCACGGGAAACGGCTGCGAACTGATTCGGTGAGAGGCCCCGTTATCCGCTCCTCACCGATGCTTGCCATTCGAAACATGTCCTCGGTGGCACTTTCTTGTACCATCTCAACGGCGTCCTCGGCATGAATCATCCCAACCACCCGCCCATCGTCCTCAACAACAGGCATCTCGCTTACGTTGAAGCGGCTGAGCAGGCCCGCCGCAACATTCTCATCGGTGGAGGTGGTGACTGAGATCACGTCCCGGTCCATTATCTGCCCCACAGCATCGTAGGGACGGGCCAGTGCCAAGCGGAGCGGCCTCAGGGAACCAACCCCAGCACCCCTTCATCATCTACCACGGGAAAGGAATTCACCTGCTCTGCTGCTTGGCCCATCAGCCTCAGCCTGTCCAGGGCAATGGGAACGGTCATTCTTTCCTTGAATACAGGCGCCGCCGGGTCGACTAACCTGCCCGCGGTTCCCTCCTCGTACTGGAGCAGGGTCTCGACCGGCGTTGACAATGCCATAGCGTCGAGCGTGGTTGCCCTTTTATCGTCCGGAAGCCGCTCTAGCACCTCCGCCGCTGCGGCCGGGTCAGCCAGATCCAGCACAGCAGCCAATCGTTCTGTCTCGTAATCCCGCAGCATCCGGGCAGAGACGCGAGGCTCCAGGTATTCCAGAAGACCTGCCAGGGTCTCAGGTGCCATTTCGCTGCCCAGAGTATTCCGGATGCCGCCAGGCAACTCAGTCAGAACGGCGGCGCGGTCAGAAGGATGCAACTGGAGGTAATAGTGCCACACGCCGTCTCGCATGCCCTCATAGATCATCTCCTCGACGAGCAGGGCACGATCACGGGCATACTCTTCGGGGAGGGCGTTTCTCTGCTCAATCCCCGGCTCTGCCGCAAGCGGCTGCGTCGAGGAGGAATTAGGCCCTTCGTCAATCATCTGGCAAACACCGCATCCGTACGCCCGGCCATATCCATACTGGGTCGGGCGTTTTCTCACAGGCCCTGGATCTACATATCAATGTAAACCCTTTGAACCCTCGGTTGAACTATTGCAATCCTGAAAATGAACCAACTCTAAGTTGATCAAAATCGGCACGCTTGAATGAGCGTCGCAAATTGCCAATTTTGGAGAAGGCTTCAATAACCATTCGCGACAAGTCAATATGTTAGAATTACCCTTTCCTGAGCGTCACGCATATCCACGAAACGGGCGAACGCCGGGAACCGCATTCACCAACACCCGCCGACACACGCGAGGAAAGCTCGGTCATGTCGACTACCCCGATCATTGAAAGCGTTCGGCGTCTGGTTGCCCAGGCTGTGGAGACCGCAAGGACCGATGGAGTGGTCCGCCTGGAAACCATGCCTGACATCCAGGTGGAGCACCCTGGAAATCCCGAACACGGCGACTTTTCCACCAACCTGCCATTGCGGCTGGCCAGGGCTACTCGCATAAATCCTCTGGAACTGGCGCAGGCTCTGGTGGCACGTACGCCGGAAAGCGATCCGATTGCTCAGGTAGAGGCAGCCCCTCCCGGGTTCATTAATTTTCGTCTCAAGGACACATGGCTACAGGACCAGGTCGAGGAAGTTAGGCGTGCCGGGGCAGCCTTTGGCAACTTGGACATCGGCGGCGGTCGCAAGACAATGGTGGAGTTTGTCAGCGTAAACCCCACCGGACCGGTCCACGTGGGGCATACTCGGGGCGCGGTGCTTGGCAGCGCATTGGCTAATGTCCTGGAGGCTGCTGGCTATCAAGTAACCCGTGAGTATTATGTTAATGACGCGGGCAGCCAGATGGAGGCCTTCTATCGCTCTGTGCTGGCACGGTACCGCCAATGCTACGGTCAGGAATCCCCTATGCCTTCCAATGGGTATATGGGGGACTACATTTCCGACTTGGCGAAGGAAATCGCCCTCGCTGAAGGCGAGCGTTTCCTGAGTCAAGGGGAAGAACAGGCGATAAGGGGAATTGGCGACCTGAGTCGAGAGAAGATGGTCGCCCTCATCCGGCAAGATCTGAGCAACATCGGCGTTGAGTTCGACAACTGGTTTAGCGAACGAACCCTGTTCACAACCGGTGAATACGATCAGGCTCTGGAACAACTGCGGGAGCAGGGCTACCTTTCGCAGCGGGAAGACGCGCTTTGGTTCAATTCGACCATGCTCGGCGATGAGAAAGACAATGTCGTGGTGCGGTCCTCTGGCGAACCCACCTATTTTGCCTCAGACATTGCATACCACCACAACAAGTTCATCGGCCGCGGTTACGACTCCGTCGTCAATATCTGGGGTGCCGATCACCAGGGGCATGTGCCGAGAATGAAGGCGGCCGTGGAAGGATTGGGGATTAACCCTGACCGGTTGACGATCCTGATTGCCCAGATGGTCACCCTCAAGCGCGGCACAGAAGTGGTACGCGCATCCAAGCGCACTGGCGACTTCGTTACGCTAAGTGAGCTGGCTGACGAAGTGGGAGGCGATGCCTGCCGATTCTTCTTCCTGTCCCGAACACCCTCGACGCAAATGGAATTCGACCTGGAACTGGCGAAGGAAGAATCGTCCGAAAACCCGGTCTATTACGTCCAGTACGCCCACGCCCGCAACGCCGGCATCCTGAACCTCGCCCGTGAGCGTAATATTGATTGGAGCAGAGGCGACGTCTCGCTCCTCACCCATCCCAGCGAACTGGCCCTGGTGCGGCATATGCTACGGCTGCCGGAGCTGGTTCAGCAGATGGCCGAGACACTGGAACCACACCATCTCGCCCACTTCACAATGGAACTCGCCACCGCCTTTCACGGATTTTACGAAAATTGCCGGGTCATTTCTGCCAACCCCGAAGATGCGGACGTTTCCCTTGCCCGTCTTAAGTTGGTGGAATCGGCGCAGATCGTCTTCCGCCGCTCCCTGGAACTCATGGGCATGAGCGCTCCCGAACGGATGTAGCTCAACCCGGAATTGAACACTGCATTAAGGGAGGACACGAGGCTACCGAACGACTGAGAAGGATATGTGAACGGACCACCTAGATGGATATACTCATCCGAATAAATAAAATCGCCTGGCAGTTTCGCACTCGACTTATCTTGGCATACGTGACGTTTGCCATTGCAGTCGGCTTCTCCATGTTCATCCCCTACCTGTTCGGCCAGGCCATCGATACCCTGGTCTCCTTTGACGAGGCCACATCTACTTTCTACGGAAAAGACCCCCTCAATTCCACGCTGCTGTGGTTGGCAGTTGGACTTCTGGCTGCAAGCCTGTGCCGGGGCTTCTTCGACTTTGCCCGCACCTACACCACGGACTCCTTGTCTCAAAAGGTCTGCTACGTGCTGCGCAACCAGTTTTACAACAAGCTGCAGCACATGAGCTTCGCCTATCACGATAGGGAGCACACCGGCGATCTGATGTCCAAGGCAACGTCGGATGTGGAGGCGATTCGCCGATACGTCAACATCGGTATGGTGCGTTCCATAGAGGCCGGGCTTCGCGCCGTGGCCTTGCTCGCGGTCCTGGTCTTCATCAACTGGGAACTGACGCTGATCAGCCTTGCCTTCATCCCTTTCATCGTAACCCGCTCAGTGCTGGTGATGGGTCGCCTGCGTGCCATGTGGACGCAGGTGCAGATAACCATGGGCGAAACGGTCACGGTACTCCAGGAAAATCTGGTTGGCATGCATGTGGTCAAGGCCTTCGCATCTGAGGAATACGAGAAGAGGAAGTACGAACGCAAAGCGCTGCAATTGCGCGGTGAATACTTCCAGTCCGAGCGAACCCAGGGAACCAACAGCGCGTGGATGTCTTTCTATTTCACCGTTGCGTTGGGCCTTATCCTCTGGTACGGCGGATGGGAGGTCTTGCGGGGAGACCTGACTCCCGGCGAACTGGGAATGTTCATGCTGTTCCTGAACCAGTTGACTTTTCCTGTAAGGATGGCAGGGTTCATCATCAACAGCTTCTCTAGGGCCATCTCATCAGGGCGCCGGCTGTTCGATGTGCTGGACGCAAGCTCTCCGGTGTCGGAGCGCGAGAACGCCATTGATATTGGCCGGGCCGAGGGGACGGTGCGCCTCGAGAATGTCTCTTTCAGTTACGATCCCCGCACCCCTGCCCTTAGCGACGTCAACATCACTGCAGAAAAGAACCAGGTCGTTGCCATCCTGGGCGCTCCAGGGAGCGGCAAGAGTACCATCGTTAATTTGTTGCCCCGCTTCTACGAAGTCGACGAAGGCCGAATTACCATCGATGGAATCGACATTCGCGACATGGCGCTGGGATCTCTCCGGCGAAACGTGGGGATAGTTCAACAGGACGTGTTCCTTTTCAGCGCCACGCTCCGGGACAACATCGCATACGGGGCTACCAACGCAACACAGGACGACGTGATCAGGGCCGCCAAAGTGGCGCAGTTGCATGACCACATCGTTTCGCTGCCTGACGGATACAACACCTGGGTCGGCGAACGTGGCACCACCCTCTCAGGCGGACAGCGACAGAGACTCTCTATCGCCCGCAGCGTACTCATCGACCCGCCCATCCTCATCTTGGACGATTCTACGTCGAGTGTGGATGTGGAAACGGAGCGGTTGATTCATGCCGCAATGGTAGCCGTAATGCAGGGCCGCACCACCTTTGTCATCGCCCACAGACTCAGCACGGTGCGGGATGCTGACCATATTATTGTGCTCGACCGCGGCCGGATCGTGGAGCAGGGTTCCCACGAGCAACTGGATGCGGTAGGAGGAATCTACCACGAGATCCTCGAGTTGCAGCTCCGGCCACAGGAGGAAATGATGCTGGACATTGCCCTTACTCCCGAAACCGCCGTGGGGCGGGCCTAGCATGCGGGCAGGCGGCCCAGGAGGCGGCTTCGGCGGAATGATGGGCGGCATGCGCGGCTTGAACGCGGCCGGGGACCGTGCTGCCAACGCAGACAATATCAGGGACGAGTCCATAGCGGGCGCGGCATTCGACTATCGGGTCGTCATGCGACTGATGTCCTATATCGCCCCTTACAAGCGCGACGCGATATTTGCTGTGCTGGCCGTGGCTCTCTATACGGCAGCCAACGTCTGCATCCCCTACTTGGTCAAAGTGGGAATCGACAGCGCTATCTGGGAAGGCAACTTGGTTCTCCTTCATTGGGTAGGCGCGGCATTCCTGCTGGTCGCCGTGCTGCACTTCATCGGCAACTACTTGCAGTTTGTGTTCATGCCCCGTGTTGGACAGGGAATTCTCTATTCCTTACGCACCAAGATGTTCAATCACCTGCAGGAACTGTCTCCCTCCTTCTACCACCGCACTCCCGTAGGACAGATTATGTCGCGCAGTCAGAGCGACGTGCTGCAGTTGCAAGAAACCTTC
Source organism: Dehalococcoidia bacterium (assembly GCA_965215675.1). Lineage (GTDB taxonomy): Bacteria > Chloroflexota > Dehalococcoidia > Lucifugimonadales > UBA3495 > VXOI01. The sequence continues at coordinate 3,342,973 of OZ244112.1, forward strand.
GAGCTCATAGTACAGAGCTTTTCCGACGTGCTGAGCCTGTTGGGTATCGTCACAATGATGCTCATAATAGACTGGCAACTGGCTCTAATCTGTCTGTCCATCGTGCCACCTCTTTTCTTCATACTAGGCTACTGGCAGAAGTTCGCCCGCCATTCATTCATGCGGATCCGTCGCGCCATTGCCATGGTCAACGGGGAATACAACCAGAACATCACTGGTGTCCGGGTAGTGCAGAGTCTTAACCGCCAGGACGCCAACATGGCCCACTTCGACGATCTTAACTCGGAACATCTGAACGCCAACTTGGAGGCCAGCCGGTTTTCCGGCGCCCTGCAGCCAATTGTGGAAATGCTCATTGGAATCGCGATGGGTTTCGGGGTAGTCTTCGCCGGGGGAATGATGGCTAAGGGCGGTGCCCTGGAATGGGGAGTGCTGGTAGCCTTCGCGCTCTACATCCAACGGTTCTTTGAGCCCATCCGGCACCTGACAATGCAGTACAGCATGCTCCAGCGGGCCATGGCCGCCGGTGTTCGCATATTCGAGGTTCTCGACTTGAAGCCGGAGGTTTCGGACGATCCGGACGCCCTGGAACTGCCTGAAATTCAAGGCGAAATCGAATTCGAGGATGTCCACTTCCATTACGTCCCTGGCGTCGACGTTCTCCACGACGTCAACCTGCGCATCCAACCCGGAGAGAACGTAGCCATCGTTGGCTCCACTGGCGCAGGCAAGAGCACGCTGGTCACCTTGATAGCCCGTTTCGCCGACGTAACGCAGGGGCGCATTATGGTAGACGGCCACGACATCCGCCACGTTACCCGCAGGTCCCTCGCGGGCCAGATGAGCATGGTCCTCCAGGAACCGTACCTGTTCTCAGGCACCGTGGCAGACAACATCCGCTACAACAATGAGGATGCTTCTTCACAGGAGGTAGTGGACGCGGCCCGAACAGTGGGCGCGCACGACTTCATTATCAATCTCGAAAACGGCTACGACTCCATCTTGGCGGAGCGGGGCGTCAACCTGAGCGTCGGCCAGAGGCAGTTGTTGAGCTTTGCCCGCGCCGTTATTGGAAACCCCCGCATCATTATCCTCGACGAGGCTACCGCCAACATCGATACGCAGACAGAGCTCCTGATTCAGCGGGCGCTGCAACGCGTACTGGAGGGCCGCACCTCCATAGTCATCGCCCACAGGCTTTCCACAGTCCGCAATGCCGACAAGATTATCGTCCTGAGCCAAGGACGGATGGTCGAGATGGGCACGCACAACGAGCTGCTATCCCAGGGAGGCGTGTACGAGCGCCTTTATGCGGTCAACTACGGTCTGATTTCGGAGCCATTGGGCACCATCGAAAGCAACGGCGACACATACGCGGCGCTGCCGGACGGAGGTCTGGCGGCGACGCCCGCCGACGACTGACGACTGCGGCTGAAGCAGCGCAATACTCCTAGAGGTGAGAACGGTCGGAATGTACTCTCGGATACTAACTCCCCTGGACGGGTCAGATCTTTCGGAGCAGGTCCTGCCCTATGCCCGCGCACTGGCATCAAGGCTGTCCTTGCCCACTACGCTGCTCATGGCCATAGAGCCCGGGCACCCCAGCATAGGTCAGGCGCTGAACCCGTTTCTGCATTCTCACGAGACGGAAACTCACCGCTCCGGTCACGCCGAGAACTATCTTGCGTCGGTTGCGGCCAGGCTGGGTGGAGCAGGAGTTTCCACCAGCACCATAGTGCCCCGTGGCGAACCCGGGGTTACCATCGTAGATGAGGCTGGCAGAGACCCCGGCACCCTGATCGCCATGGCGAGTCACGGACGATCCGGGGTGGCTCGATGGTGGATGGGCAGCGTGGCCGACAGGGTCCTGCATACGGCCAGCAACCCTCTGTTGCTCGTCCGCTCCCAGCCGCACCACGGAGCAGGCCAGGAGTCCGCCCCCGAACGCCTGATCGTTCCGGTCGACGGCTCGGAAATCGCCGAGGAGGTCCTGCCCCACATAGCCTACCTTGCGTCGGCGTTGACCATTCCCGTCGAGTTGGTGCAGGTAACCATATCCGAGGCCGAGTACTACCAGGCAATGTCCATGGGCCTAAGGGTCCTCCCGCCTACCCTGCCTTCTTTCCAGTCCTTCTCTGACAGGCTGGAGGGCGAGGCCCAAGAATACTTATCGGATGTGAAAACCAGACTGACGCAGCAGGGCGTGGCCAATGTTGAGGCCAGGCTTCTGCAGGGCTCCCCCGCGGAATGCATTGTGGATTTGGCCACCGCCAGCGCCAACAGCCTGGTGGCAATGACAACCCACGGTCGGTCGGGGGTGGGGAGAATGATCCTTGGGAGCGTGGCCGAGCGAGTGGTGCGGCAGTCAGGTGGCCCGGTTCTACTGGTTCGCGCCTCTCACAGCACCGAGATACCATTGACTGGTTCTCCCGCCTTGGCCTGACCCGACTACGACCTGCCGGAATTGCCAAGGACGGCGTCGACTAAACAATCGGCACCGTCCTTTCGTATTTCGGTCAGTTGGAGTAAGTCTACAGCTGTCATGTATTAATAAGCGCCGCCCTTTCATCCAGGGTCAACATTCTGTCGTCCAGGGATCCTTCGGCGGTCGCGCCCTGCCCGCTCCAAGATAGCACCCGCATCGAAGGGCGCAGCTACGGCACAGTGCTCACGAGACTCCCGTTGCCTCGCTTCCTCGTTGAAAGCGGTGCATTCCGCAACCCTCCCGCCATCACAACCATTTCGTGCCAGCCGGGCTAGTGGACTGACTGACACTCGCTATGCACATTGCCTCGGAACCCGGCCTTTCTGCCGCAGGGCCGACAATGACCCATAGCAACATACCCGGCTGACCAACCTGCGGCGCGAGGCTATTGCTGGCTCTGCCTGTAGCGCTCCATGGCCTGCTGGAAGATAGGATAAGGATGTGCCCCAGTGAATAGCAGGTTGCCCACCAGGAAAGTGGGAATGCCATTGATGCCGTACTGCAGGGCCTCGCGGTACTGGTCAATGACTGTCTGCGAATGCTCTCCCTGTTCCAGGCTGCGCCCCATGTCATCGCCGTCCAGGCCCACGCCCTTGCCTATCTCCACCAGCGTCTCGATCTGACCAATATCCTTGCGGTCATCCCAGAAAGCCTTGTAGGCGGCGTGATGAAACTCCATAAACTTGCCCTGCTGCTGAGCGTACTCAGTTGCTTCGAGGGAATAGAGAGTGTTGGGCGTATTGGGCGGCGGGCGCATGACGAGACCGGACTCACTCGCTTGTCCGCGCAGAGGTTCCGACAGTTCGTCGTCGGTCTCGCCAGGGCGGGGCGGGCGTTCTGCGCCCTCACGCGGGGTGTCAGGTCGTAATAGGTAGGCGCGGCCCTCTATCTCGATATCGAACTCTTTGGCCAGTTTGTCGACCCGCTCCAGGCCGATATAGCACCATGGTCAAATGTAGTCGTACCAGACTGCCACCTGCACGGTGGAATGGTCGTGGTCTCCATTGTGAGTTTCCTGTGCCATTACGACCCTCCTGACGGTCGATTTATTCGCCTCAGCTGGGCGGGGTCATGGGAAATTCGCTGCTTCGGATTCCAGCAGGCCGATAACCTCGCCTAGCTGGGAAATCTTGGGACAGTCCTCAACGGGATCGTGCCAGCCTCCCCGGTCCAATAGGGCAGCATGCATTCCCATCGAACGTGCTCCCGCAACGTCCGAACGCACCTGGTCACCTATGTGCAGCACCTCTTCGGGGGCTACATTCGCGCGGCGAAGGGCTTCCAGGAAAATGGGCGGATGGGGCTTCTCGGAACCAGCGAGGGTGGAGTTAACACAAAACTCCAAGCAAGCCTCCAAGCCCGCTTGCTTTACGAGCGGTCCGAGATCTGCGCGCAGATTCGTGATGACCCCCAGCCGGTAGCCCCTGACTCGCAGTTCATTCAGTGCGGGGAGAGTGTCCTCGAAAGGCATGAACTGCTTGGGGACGGCAATCGCCAGTTCCCAAATCTGTCGAGCCAGCGCCAAGGTTACAGGGACTCCCGCGGTCTCGAGGATCAATTGCTCATACTCGGAAAAAAACTCCAGCCGTCGCTGCGGCGATCGGAGTGAAAGCGGGTCCTCTTCGTTTGCGCGATTGAACAGTATATCGGCCTTGGCATAGCCCCTTCTGATTGCATCGCGCGAAACCGTGAGACCTTTGGCAAAGCAGGCAGCGGTCTGGATTTCCTCCAAAGGCGGCCAGAACTTGACGAGGGTGTTGTAGAAATCGAAGGTGATTACCTTGATCATTCAGTTTCTCAGAGATGAGGTGAGGCAAAGCAAGATACGCCAGTCTATCACGGCGCGGACACAGGCGCTAATGTCAAAAGATCGGTAAAACGGTCGTCCGATTGTCCTTCGGCTTGTGGAAGCCCCTCGGGGCAAAGTCAAACTTTGTAAGACAATGTTTGACCACTACCTCTTAACTTGCACCGCTCGTATTACCCGTCCCTTAGCCAAGAATGACAAATGTCCGACCCTAGAAGTGTTACCTGTGCGGGCAGGTAACGAACTTTTGGCGAGGCAAGTTTCCATATCAGGTGATTACGGCCCAACATCACGTCATCCCGAAGAATAATCCGACATCGACAGGAATGTCGGCCATCTTTTGCTCCCGCGAGGGCCCTCCGTCCAGGGCAATCGCGCCTTATTACTCAGCACACAAAATTGGCCTGAATGACGGTGGATATGGGAGTGGCAGTGCCTCCTTTGGGTCCGGGTAGGAGGGTAGACGGGGGTTTGGATTCCCGCCTGCGCGGGAATGACGACTTATGGGGCCTCCGGCGTTTAAGACGCGATTGCCCTGCCCCCATTCCCGCTTTCGCGAGTGCAGGCTGCTACCCTCCCCCAGGAGGGAGGTGGAACTCTCAAGAGACGTGTGGCCTGGCCTTCGCTGAGGAAAGGGACCTGTGCCGACAAAAACCCGGATTTTCCCCTCATTTCCGATCACTTCCGATCATTTCCGCCGATTGCGGGGAGATACGGGATCAGGCGGTGCCGGGGATATTCTTCTCTAGGTTGTTCAGGTAGTGACCATTGGCGGACCAAGGGAGCAGGGTGGTGATGATTCCCCTTATTACAGGACGCCTATCGTCGTCGATACAACGCTGGAGGTATTTCTCGAAGGCCATATAGGTATGTAGTCGGAAGCCGGCGTCGGCAACCCTTCGTACGCAGGCGTAGGGGTCGGATTTGGGCTGCTTGTTGGCAATGGCCAGGTGCCAGAGTTCGGTGATCTCATTGGCGACGCGGCTGACCCGGATGATAGCTAGCTCGGGGGCGAATTTGCGTTTGAGGGCTTCGACAGCGTTTCTGATCTGGCGCAACGACATACGGCTCGACGACATGATTCGTTCTCCTGAGGGTTTCCGAAAATTTGGATAATCCGCCTATTTCCGATCAAAACCGAGCATTTCCGATCATTTTTGCCTTTTGCCCTTGGGAGTTGCGCGCGACACCGTGCTGGGGTCCGGCCTGCGGCAGCGGGTTGTATTTCTATGTATTCAGGCTAGAGATGTGTCATGAGGCTTGTAAAGGGGCAAGTGTCAGCAATTTTGGCTGATTAGTCCGGTGGCGGCCGGGCCGAGGATTCCGGCCCTGCGCCTGCTTTTGTGGCTGTGACAGGGGTTTGGATTCCCGCCTACGCGCTAAAGACGACTTATAGGAGCTTCGGCGTTTAAGACGCGAATGCCCTGGCCCGCCGTCCAATTTAAACGCCTCCCGTTGCACTGGCGTCTCCGTAGAACGGCACCCCCGCGGAAGCGGGGCTCCAGCCCTCTCAGTAGTGGGTTACCAACAAGAACCCTTGCCAACACCGCCCGCATTTCTTGACACCGTCACTAATATTTTGGTACCTATGTAAGCACCTTGGAATAAACCCAACCAGCCACTGAAGTCAGAGAATATCCATGCACAACCAGCGCCATATCCCTCTTTCTTGAACCAGCGGATTCAGGCGGAAGTGAACGGAAATGAATAGACTCAAAACATGTCCGGCCACACTGTCTCACCCATTGGAACAGTCGAAATGCCCCACCTGGGACAATCACCATCGGCAAGCATGTCTTTGAGGCGAATCAGGATTCGGGTCCTTTCCACGAATCGGAAGCCACTTCACCTGGTCATTGTGCAGACATACTGGGGGTTGATTGGGTCTCAGGAATTCGGGGCATTGCCTAGCTTGGCGGGAAGGCGCTGCCTGGGTTTTGCTGCCAGGGCCTCAACCCGAGGTCTCCTAGCCAAATGCTTCCGTCGGGACAGGAGATGTGGGTCCTGAGTCCCAATAACCTCGCCAATTGACGGAGGGGGTTGAAATTAGGGTAAAATCTGTACTCTACGGCCCACCCAATTAGCCAGGGGTAGTTTCGGTAAAAGAGCAGCACCCTTTGGCAGAGCATATCTTGGTATGCCTAGCGCTCCTAGGCATTGGCAGCAAGGTAGTACTTATTTATTCTTGAACAGACGGGGTTGGCAATCCCCGATTGAATGTTTGCAGGGTACCATCACCAATGAAGCTAGCTATTGGCGCGGATCACGCTGGATTTGACCTCAAGTCGCAAATTGTTCCCTGGCTGGAAGCGTCCGGACACCAGGTGATCGATGTCGGGGCACACAACCTCGACCCGACCGACGACTTCCCTGATTTCGCCGCTGCGGTTGGCCATTCCCTGACAGCAGATGATGCGGAGCGCGGGGTGATGATTTGTGGCAGCGGGGTGGGCGCCAGCATCGCCTCCAACAAAGTATCCGGCGTACGCGCATCGCTATGCCACGACACCTACACAGCCAGGCAAGGCGTCGAGCACAACAACATGAATGTCATCTGCCTGGGAGGCCGCGTCATAGGAATCGAGACGGCCAAGGAAGTCATAGCCGCCTTTGTGGGAGCCTGCTACATGCCGGAGGACCGCTTCCAGCGGCGAATCGATAAAGTGTCGGCAATCGAGCGGGGTCGCAATTGACAGGCAGCAGGCCATTGCCCAGTCTGTCCCATCGGGCTATGAAACCTTAAATGTCCTCAAGCAGCAAACCCAGCGTTTGCTCGACCTCCACGGGCGACTCCAGCTGATGCAGGGCCACGGTTCCTTGCCTGGACTCTCCCACGAAGACCGCAATTCCACCCATACTCTGTACCACCCTGAAGCCATCCTCGTCAGTGCGGTCGTCGCCAAAATAGACTGGCAGAGGGTGGTCACCACACTCGTACCGGATCTTTTCGATGGCCTTGCCCTTGTCCCAAGGAACGGCCGGCCTGACTTCAACCACCATCTTTCCGCGTGTGAGGCGGAGTAGTCCACTTTCGACATGAAGAGAGGTGGCTGCGGTTACCACCGGCTCGATTCTAGCCACGTGTTCCCTCGCGACGGCACGGTAGTGGACCGTCAATGTCAGACCCTTGTGCTCGACGAAAGCACCGGGGATATACGCGAGTTCCGCAGCCAGCACACTCTCCGTTCGGTCCAAGACTTTGCGAGCGGATTCAGCTCCAGGGTGGACGAAATCCAAGCCGGGTCCTCGAATCTCCATTCCGTGGTTTCCGGCATGAATCAGGCCTGGGATGTTCGCCACCGCTTTGAGGTCGGCCAAGCTTCGACCGCTCACGATGCCAACGACGTAGCTAGGCCGGCTGGCCAATGCTTGGAGGAGCGTCTGGACCTCAATGGATAAAAGCGCGTCCTTGGGGCGCGGAACAATGGGCGTCAGAGTGCCATCGTAATCGAAAAGCAGGAGCACTCTATGGGCGTCACGCAGCCGCGCACGAATGGAGGGCCAGATGTTGAGCAAGTGAGCCATCTGAAATGAGTCTCTCCACCAGTGGAGAGGGCTTCGGCGAGGTTAATCTCTCGATAAGCTCGAAATCAGGTGCTGCGAATGGGCCGGCGCGTCCGGCGACCGACCTGCATCATGTCAACGAGGGAGCGGGCTGCCCATTTGTATATGTTGTTCTCTTGCACCACCGCCCTCATATTGGCCATGCGCATCTGACGATCGATGCGCGGCATCTCAACCGCTTGGCGGATGGAGTCTGCAAACCGCTCCACGTCATAAGGATTCACGATCAATGCGTCGGTTAATTCCAGGGCCGCTCCCGTGAAGGGGCTGAGGATCAGCACACCATCATGATCGAACCTGCTGGCGACGTATTCTTTCGCCACCAGGTTCATCCCGTCATGCAGGGAACTCACTACGCAGAACCGCGCCAGACGGCGGAGAGCCATCAGTGTCAGGTTCGGGAGGTCGGTGGGCATGTACAGTATCGGTTGCCAGTCGTCGGTGCCAAACCGGCTGTTGACGTCATCGAGCAGGCGATCAATCTGGTCTGCCAGTTGCTGGTAGGCAATGATGTTCGTTCGACTCATAACGCCGGCCTGGATGAACACCACCTTGCCGATGTACTGCGGGTTGCGTTCCAGGAAGCGATTGATAGCGCGAATCCGGTGAGGAATGCCCTTGGTATAGTCGATGCGATCAATACCAAGGCCGACTATCTTGTCCCCAAGGTCCCACTCTGCAACAAGCCGCTCCATTTCCTCTGTGACTTCAGCGCTTTGGGCGTCACTCTCCAACTGGTCGAAATCCACGCTGATAGGCACGGGGCGGACAAAGGTGGAGTCATCCCGGTGGTACACCAAGCTGTATTCCTCATGTACCCGGGCACCCAGGATACGAGAAGACGCCTCCATGAAATTGTCACAGTGATCGCCAAGATGAAAGCCCAACATATCGTTGCCCAGCAATCCGTCGAGCAGTTCCTCCTGCCATGGGCAGATGCGGAAGACCTCATAGTTGGGCCAAGGGATATGCCAGAACTGGCCGATGATCACATCCGGGTTTACTTCGCGCAGGAGTCGGGGAAGGAGCGCCAGGTGATAGTCTTGGATAAATACGGCTGCAGGGCCACCATCGATTTCCTCGAGCACCTGTCGGGCAAAGGAGCGGTTGACGGCGGTGTAGGTCTCCCAATCTGACTGATCGAAGGTTGGCTCGATAAACGCGTTGTGGCAGAGGGGCCACAGCCCATCGTTGGAGACTCCGTAGTAGTAGCCGCGCTGCTCTTCGTCGGTCAGCCAGACCAGTCGAAGGGTATAGGACGGATCATCAGGCGGGACCATGACCCGGTTGCGCTCATCAACCGCTAGATAATCACCAGCGCCTCCGCCGTGAGCGATCCAGGTGCCGGCGCATTCTTGCATTAGAGGGTCAATGGCGGTGGTAACTCCACCGGCCGGGGTGGTTACCCGCAATTCACCATCAACCAGCTCGTGGGCGTACGGTTGACGGTTGGACACAACGACGATCCGGTAGTCGCCGATTTCCCGGTTGACCAAGCGACGCAACCGGTCCCTGGTCCATACAGGTTCTCGCACCTTCGCCCTCTGCAGCCCCTGAACCTTCCTTCGTCCACCCAGCTAAAGGTGATTCTGGCATGCGGAAATAGAAAGGTCAAACTGTACCAATCCGGTACCAGGGCAATCGCAATTGGCATGAGGGATTCCGTGGCTGCGCAATGAATCGAGTAGAGCTAGGCGGGAGGAGCGAACCTGAAGGGGAATGAGAAGTCCCCGTGGGAGAAATGGGTCGGAATATTTCCCAATGAGTCCCATTATTTCCCAAATTGTCCCATTCTTCCGCGTAATTCGCGCTATTTTGTATCTGAGGGGGACCCAGCGGGACAGAAATTTCTAATTCCGGTTCCATTTTGTCCCATTCCGTCCCGTCTCTGCTTTTTCTGCCATTTGGGCAGGCTATGGTTATGCCGCTGTGGTCCGACACCAGCCCGGATGCAGCAAGGTCTACACAGGTATCAAGGACCATTATAGTACATATGATCCCATATTATCGGGGGTCAAAGGGTTTGGCAAACGGCAAATATCATCAAGTCCTCCAAATGAGATTGCCCTTGGCCCCGCCCTTCCAGACCACCTATCCTCCCGACTCCTTAGGGAGCCAGCACAAGCAAGGCGCCAACGGCGACGGCCAGCAGCGGGCCCCCAACAACCACCACCAAACGACCAGCTCGCCTTCCCGATACTCCGTGGGAATGCTGCCGCATTGTCCCTTGGTTCCTGTCCGAGAACGGCTGCCCACGCGGGCGCCCCGGTGGCTGGCGGTCCGGCGGCAGGCTGTCATACGCAAGTTTCTTGGCCGGGTCGGTCAGGACATCAACGGCTTCGAGAATCTCTCGCAGAATGGCCTCTGTTCCGGGATCTTCCGTTCTTCCAGTATGGAACACGATATACAGCCTTTGGTAAGCCCTGACAATGGTGTCCTCGGTGGCCTTGTGAGGCACCCCAAGGACATCGTAATGGTTCCACGTCGAACCGGGGTCCGTGGCGGCACGAACCCGGCGCTGGAAGTAGTAACGGCGCGCCTCACGATGCCTGTTTGACGCCGACTTGGGAACAGACCTCGAAAGGGGGTCTCGTGCCGCGTCGAATTCAGTCCGCCTTGTGGGGTCCCGCAAGACCCGGTGTGAGGCGTTGATTTCCTGGAATCTCAACTCGGCATCCGGCTCACTGCTCACGTCCGGGTGATATTTGAGCGCAAGACTACGGAAGGCTCGCTGGATTTCCGAGGCGGTGGCTGATGGAGAAACACCCAGAATTACGTAGTAGTCTTTCAAGGGGTTCTTCCGAGGCGGTCTGCAATGAATTCGGGCTGCGTGGATGTTCTCATCATGGTACCATTTGCCCAAACTGGGGCGGTTCGCCGCCACCCGCCTGCCCCGCGACTCTTCCTGCGATTTTGGAGGCTTTATGGCTCTGTTTGTTCGTCGCGATCTCACCGACAGCGTCCCCACTCCTGAAGGCAACATGCACTTCGTCAAGAAGGGCACCGGCTACCCAGTGGTGTTGCTGCATCCCTTGGGTACCTCGGTCTGGACCTGGGAGTATGTGATCGATGCCATCAGCCAGAACTACACGGTATACGCCTTCGACATGCTTGGGCATGGCGATTCCGACAAGCCGAAGAGGCACTTCAACCTGCCTGACTACGCCTACGCGCTCGATGAGGCCTGCCAGGTACTGAACATCCACCGGGCGCACATCGTGGGCAACTCGGTGGGCGCGGTGCTGGCTACGGAGACGGCAGCGAGCTTTCCCGATCGAGTGGACAAGCTCACCCTGGTTGGAGCACCGGTGTGGAACGCTTTCACCGCCAAGGAACGCCTGGCCGATACAATGGCCCAATATGACTCCGATGGGCTCCCCAAGCCGCGCACCCTGCAGGACCTGAAGGACGGAACGACCTTCGCCGAACCGACAGAGGAGTGGCTGGACAAAAACAACAACAGCCGTGCCAAGGCGGGACTCTGGGTGCGCAACCTGATGGAATCGCTGGCTTGGTACGACATTATGTCCCGCCTGCCCTTGATAAAAGCGTCATCAACAATGGTGCTGTACGGCGAGATCGACCGCCTGCGGGACGGTGAGGAACTGCTGCACAACAACATTGTCAACGCCCGAAAGGTCATTCTCCCCGGGATCGGTCACATACCCCAGGTGGAGGACCCTGAGGCCTTCCTGGGCGCGTTGCTGCCCTTCCTTTCTGAGTAACTAGGTCCGTTGAACCGAGTACTCGGACCAGGGTTAGGTTTCAGAACGGAAGCCAGTAATCGATGACCTCGATCCCTGGTCCTAATGGCTTCTTTTGGATTGAACTGCGACGCTTGTTCGGACCGGGAAGAATTGTCGCAGGGCGTCTCCGGTTATCAGTTGGTAGAAATTCTGGAAAAGGTGCAGGAGCCATGACGCCATGACAACCTCGGGACGACAACCTTTGCGGCTGATGGAGACATGGCGCTCTATCTTTTACACCCCTATTTACGTTTCGGTGGCTGGAGGCTTTCTGGAGAGGGAAGGGCTGGACGTGACGTTCAGCACCTGCCCTACACAGTTCTCGCATCCACTTAGCGCCCTGCACCACGACGCTGCAGACATCGTACAGAGCGGCATCATGCGCTCCATCATCTCCTCCGACTGGGGGGCTGAAACGGTGCCGCTGCACTTCGCCAAGATAAACGCTCGCGACGGATTCTTTATCTTGGGCAGACAGCCTCAGGAGGTATTCGACTGGGAATCGCTGCGGGGCGCCAAGGTAATTCCCGTGGGGTTCTCGCCCATGCCTTGGGCCTCGTTCCAGTATGCCCTGCGTCGACACGGTCTCGAGCCGTCCGACCTCGACCTGCGCACCGGCCTGTCACTGCCAGGGGCGGTGGCCGCATACAGGGCGGGTGAAGCCGATTACGTCCACGTCGCGGAGCCGGTGGTTCAACAGCTGATAGCCGACGGGGCGGGGTACCTGCTTACTGCTCTCGGTCCCGAGAACGGACACCTCGCCTACAGTTCTTTTGCCGCCACCCATCGCTTTCTGGAGGACCGAGCGGATACCGCTGCGCGCTTTACCGTCGGGTTCGCGCGAGCGCTGCACTGGCTGTCATCCGCAGAGCCGGACGAGGTCGCAGAGACCGTTGCGGAGTTCTTTCCAGAGACCTCCAGGGAAGTGCTGTCGGCCTCAATCGCCCGGTACCAGCAGCAGGAACAGTGGCCAGTCAACCCGATTCTTCGCAAGCCCGAGTTCGACAACCTTCACGACATTCTGCTGGCCGCAGGAATGTGCCGAGAGCGGCAGCCCTACGAAAAGGTCGTGACCACCAGCATAGCCGAGGCCGCCGTTGCCTCTCTCTGACATCGCGGGTACCCGAGGTAACGCGTCAACTTGGACGGTCTGCGGGCTTGTGGCCCATTGATGCCGTGAACCAAGCCCCACTGGAGCATTTCCTCGCAGAAAAAGGGGACGGAGACCACAATCAGGTGTCCGGTAATGGCCACCAGAAGCCCTATCTCACCAATTTGCCTATTCTCGCGACTGCTGACAAAAGCCCCTTGCCAAGCCTCATGACAACCCTCTACCATCAGATACAGTGGACCCGAGGGTCCACGAAACTACCTCCGAGACCTACGCACCGAGTGCATCCATGTTCAACTACGCAAGACTTGACCCCGGCACCCCTCACCCTCCGGCATGGCCTTGATTCGGCCTGATCAGGGTATTTGCCGACCACCTCATAAATTGAATATCTGCACAGAATTGCGCACTTTCACCCCTTTTTAGGGCATTAAAGAGGTCCTTGGACCTCCCCATCCATCACCCCGTCGCCGCTCCTCACGGGGACTAGAGGCCAGGGCCCTGTGCCGATTAGGGCCAAAGGCAAAACCCTGAATCAAAGCTGTACTTCGACCAACTGGAGCTAATCACTTCCCACGGGATGTTGGCGGCTGCGGTATATAGTAGAATGCTCTTTTAATGCCGCACCGGTTGGACCATGGACTACGGGCGGCACAGGAGGCCCTCTTGGCCAAGATCACCATCGTAGGAACAGGCCTGATCGGCACTTCGTTGGCGCTGGCATTGCGTCAGTCTGAACTGCGCAATCTCGAGCTTGTCGGCACCGATTATGACAACGGCGCTCGTGGAGGGGCCCAGAAGCGCGGGGCCTTTGATAAGGTGGAGAACCGGCTGTTTCCCTCCATCGAGGGGGCCGACGTAGTGGTGCTGGCAACGCCGGTAATGGCCATGCGGGATCTGATGGAATCGATCGGCCCGCATTTGCCGGAAAACGCGGTAGTCACCGATGTGGGCAGCTCCAAGCGGACGGTAGTCGAGTGGGCCTCAGAGGTGCTGCCTGACCGGTCCCAGTTCGTGGGTGGACACCCCATGGCCGGGCGGGAAACGCCTGGACCCGAACACGCCACGGCAGACCTGTTCACGGGCAAGCCCTACTGTATCGTCCCAAGCGCCCACGCCCGGGAACAGGCAGTATCGACTGTAACCACGATGGCCGAGGCGATCGGGGCCAAGCCGTTTTTTATCAGCGCAGAGGAACACGACAGCTTCGTAGCCGCAGTAAGCCACCTCCCGTTTATGATGTCGGTGGCCCTGATGCAGACAGTTTCAAAGAGCGCCAATTGGGACGACATAGCCCAGTTGGCTTCTTCCGGTTTTCGGGATCTTTCGAGGCTGGCGTCTGGCGATACCACCATGCACCGGGATATCTCCATTACTAACCGCGAGCCAATAATCAACTGGATCGACTCGTTCATACGAGAACTTTATGAAATCAGGAACATTCTGAAAGACGAGTCTGGCCCCGACCCGGCTGAAGTTGAGAGATTGTTCGAGACCGCCCACGACGAACGAGCCCGCTGGCTGTCCGGCTCAGTCACACCAGGTAGCCAGGCCCAGCGCAGCTCGCCGGAAATTCCCACCTTCGGAGAATCCATGGGCGAGATGTTCCTGGGCCGGAAAGGCATGGAGGCTCAGCGACGATTATTCCGGGGGGACGGAGACAAAGACCGTGAAAAGCGCCGCAGGAGTTAGCCGTCCAGGCGGCCATTCATTGGAATTCTCCACCTGAAAAGTACTTCTGACCCTCGCTCAATTTGGCTGGGAGTGGGGAGATTTCATTCTTGGGATGGCAATGACGGCTAACATTTCGGTTCGAACGGTAAACAAACCGGGCAGCTTGGGCGGCGAATTGGCCGTGCCCGGGGACAAGTCTATCTCGCATCGCTCCCTGATTCTGAACGCTATGGCCCTCGGCACGGCCCGGATCACAGGACTGTCCAACGGCGAGGACGTGATGTCCACCATGGACTGCCTGCAACGTATGGGGGTTGAAATCACCCAGGGAGGAGGAGCGGGAGAGTACACGGTTGTGGGCTGCGGTCCGGTGCTGGAGGAACCGTCGGACATACTGGACGCCGGCAACAGCGGCACCTCAATGCGGCTGATATCGGGTCTGCTGGCGACCCAGCCCTTCCTGTCGGTGCTGACCGGCGACGCCTCTTTGCGTTCGCGTCCGATGCGGCGCATCGTTGAACCGCTGCAACTGATGGGAGCCCAGGTTATGGGACGCCGGAACGGGTCGCTGGCCCCACTGGTGATCCAGGGCGGCTCTCTTTACGGAATTGAGTATGAACTGCCCGTGGCCAGCGCCCAGGTCAAGTCATGCATCATGCTGGCCGGCCTGTCCGCCGCTGGTGATACGGTGATCCACCAGCCGGCCCTTTCGCGCGACCACACTGAGCGGATGGTGTCGGCGATGGGCGCAATCGTAGAGGAGAATGGACTGGACCTACACGTCAAGCCTGCGTCCCTGCAGTCGGTGGACATCGCGGTGCCAGGCGACATCAGCTCTGCTGCCTTCTGGATCGTGGCCGGCCTGTGCCATCCTGATTCCCGGGTGCTGGTACAGGGAGTGGGCCTGAACCCCAGCCGTACCGGGTTAATCGACGCGCTGCAAGCCATGGGGGCTGGGAACAGCCTGAAGCTGGTAAACGAGCGGACGGAGGGGGGCGAGCCGGTTGCCGACCTGCTGGTCACCCACGGAGACTTGCACGGCACGGAAATCGGCGGTGACATTATTCCCCGCCTTCTCGACGAGATACCTATCCTGGCAGTGGCCGCCTGCTTTGCCAGCGGGGAAACAGTCATCCGGGACGCGGCGGAACTGCGAGTGAAGGAGTCGGACCGCATAGCCACGACCGTCGAGGAACTCTCGCGCCTGGGAGCGGACATCAAGGCGAGAGAGGATGGTATGGTTATACGCGGCACCGGAAAGCTGACAGGAGCGGCCTGCCAGTCACACGGAGACCACCGACTTGCGATGTCGTTGGCGGTCTGCGGTCTGCTGTCGGATGGAGACGTCGAAGTTCACGGCGCCGCGGACGCCGCGGTTTCCTACCCCAGTTTCTGGGAGGACCTGGACCTCCTCGCCCCAGGACACGCAAGGGGTTAGCCGGAAACGATGCCGCTGATTGCCGAAGCCAACGCCTCTCCTCCGTTATTGGTAGTCTTGTCCGGGCCGTCGGGAGTAGGGAAGGACGCGGTGCTTTCAGAGTTACGAAAGCTGAATCGCCCCTGGCACTTCGCCGTGACAGCGACCACCCGGCCGATGCGCCCCGGGGAGCGGGATGGAGTGGACTACATTTTCCTCGAGCTCGATGCCTTCGCCAAGATGCGGGAGCGCGACGAGTTCCTAGAATGCGCGGAGGTATACGGGCGCTGGTACGGAGTTCCGAGGAGCCAGGCACGGGACGCGCTGCGTTCGGGCAAGGATGTCTTCCTGAAGATCGACGTGCAGGGAGCGGCGACGATCAAGTGGATGGCCCCCGAGGCGTTGCTGATCTTCCTGATCCCGCCCTCGCTGGATGAACTTCAGCAGCGGCTGAGGGGCAGAATGACGGAGTCGGCGCCGGAACTGGAACGGCGGCTGCGCACGGCAGGGGAGGAACTGGGCTTGGTCAGGCACTTTGATTACCGCGTCGTCAACCGGGACGGGCAACTTGAGCAGGCCGCGTTGGACATCGACGCCATCATCGCCGCAGAAAAGTGCCGCGTCACCCCACGAATGGTCCAGTTGCTATAATAGAGTCGAAACGCCTCCAACAGACCCTCGAGAGTAACCGATGACCCAACCGAATAACACGAAGGAACTGCGGCCCCGCCTGCCCGAGTGGCTGAAAGTCCAGATGCCGGGCAGCCCGCGGTACATCCAGCTCAAGGAACTGATGCGCAGCCAGGAGCTGCACACGGTCTGCGAGGAAGCACACTGCCCCAACATTGGGGAGTGCTGGGGACGCGGGACAGCCACCTTCATGATTCTTGGGGACATCTGCACGCGGCGATGCCACTACTGCGCCGTGACCACTGGGCGGCCCATTGGCATAGATCTTCAGGAGCCGAAACGACTGGCCGAGACGGTCAAGGTGATGAACCTGCAATACTGCGTCATCACCTCGGTAAACCGGGACGACCTCCCCGACGGCGGCGCCTACATATTCTCAGCGTGCATCGACCGCATCCGCGATGTGCTGCCGGAATGCCGTGTCGAGGTGTTAATCCCCGACTTCGCCGGTAACTGGGATGCCTTGAGACGAGTAATCGAGGCGGGGCCGGCGGTGCTGAACCACAACATAGAGTCCACCGTTCGGGTCTTTCCACGAGTACGCCCCAAGGGCAATTACAACCTCTCGCTGGAGTTGCTGGCCAAGGCCAAGGAACTCGATCCGGCCACTGTCACCAAGTCGGGCATCATCGTCGGCATGGGCGAGACAGCCGCTGAGGTGCTGGAAACAATGCGGGACCTGCGTGGCGTGAACTGCGACTTGCTGACCATCGGCCAGTATTTACGCCCATCGGCCAAGCACATCCCCATTGACCGTTTCTACCACCCGACTGAGTTCGAGGAACTGCGTGTTGCTGGGCTGGAGATGGGATTCAAACACGTGGCCTCTGGTCCCTTGGTACGCAGCTCTTACCACGCCGACGAGCAGCACGACGCGGCCTTTGTACAGTTGCCCATCGGCTCCTAGCATCAGGCGGCTCCCACCTCCCCCTTCCACAACCGCTGCAGCCCGGACCGGTAGCCATGCCCAACGGCATCGCCAGTCTCATCCTAGTAAACGCCGACATGCTTACCATGGAGTCGGCTCATCCGAAGGCCGAGGCGATCGCCATTTGCGGCGATCGCATTGCAGCTGTGGGCAGCAATGAATCCATACGGCTATTGGCCACCGGCCGTACGAGACTGATTGACTGCCAGGGCTTGACGTTGTTGCCGGGGTTCAACGACGCACATTGCCACCTTCCCGGGCTGGCCCGTCGTCTGCAGGACTTGAACTGTTCGCCGCAACACGCCCCGTCCATCGCCCGGCTGCAGGATTTGGTGCGAGCGAGGGCGCGGACTTACGCCACAGGAGCCTGGATTCGCGGATTTGGATACTACGACCTGCAGCTTGCCGAACGGCGTCATCCCAACCGCCACGATCTGGACATCGCGTCACCTGACCACCCATGCTGGCTGGAGCACCGCAGCGGTCACGCAGCGGTACTGAACAGCAGAGCGCTGGCGCTGGCGGACATAGACGGGGAGACTCCCGACCCGCCGGGTGGGGTCATTGAGCGTGACCCTGCTACAGGTGAACCGACCGGGGTCCTGTATGAAATGCAGGGCTTCCTTCGCGGACGGTTGGGCAGCACCCGATCCCCCGAGGAGTTTGACGAAAGCATGCGGGCCGCGGGTGAATTGCTCCGAGGCTACGGCATCACCTCGGTACAGGACGCTGGCCACGACAACGGTGTAGACCGGTGGGGTACTCTTCAGAGACTGCGGGCAGACGCGGCGCTATCGTGCCGGATCACGATGTTTGCCGGAGTTGAACGGTTGGATGAGTTGGTGTCTTCAGGTTTGGTCTTTGGTTCTGGGGATCATTGGCTGCGCCTGGGACACGCCAAGATCCTGCTGACCCTGTCCTCAGGCTCCCTCCACCCGTCGCCGACAGAGTTGGAGGCGCTTGTCTCAGAGTCCCACAGGACGGGCTTCCCTGTGGCTATTCACTGCATTGAGGAAGCCGCCATCGCGGTGGCTGCTGCGACGTTGAGCGACAACGGACACCCCGACTTCTTTGACCGGATCGAGCACTGTGCGGAGGGCGCTCCGGGTCTGGTCGATGCCATCGGACAATGTGGAGCGACAGTGGTTACTCAACCGGGGTTCCTGTACCACAGCGGGGCATCCTATCGCGTGGACGTTGAGGAACGGCTGCTGCCGCACCTGTATCCGGCGGGGGCCCTGGCGCGGTCCGGCGTAACGATTGCCTTTGGTTCGGACGCTCCTGTCATCGACCCCAACCCCTGGCCGGGGATTTACAGCGCTGTAACCAGGTGCGCGTCAGACGGGAGGCCTCTGAGCGGCACAGGCACCGGGGAGCAAGCTCTTGATGTCTGGCAGGCTTTGCGGGCATACACACTGGGCTCGGCTGAGGCGGAAGGCACTTCGACAGTGAAAGGTTCGTTGGCCGCCGGCAAACTGGCTGACTTCGTTTTGGTGGATACCGATCCCCTGAGCATAGACTATGAGGCACTTCCGAACGTTAAGCCGTTGATGACGGTTGTTGGCGGCACGGTAGTTTGGGACAACAGATAGGGGCGAGTTAGTAACTCGCCCCTAGACTGACGAATGTTTGTCTGCTCTCTAGTCGGCGGCCAACTGGGTCAACCGTCCGTATTCCGGCGTGTTGGAGTCGGCGTCGGTCCAGATCTCCTTGGCGTGAGCCGAGTTGTCCTTGGCTTCTCCGTCGAGGCCCTGTCCCTTCTGAGCGCGGGCCAGCCAGTAAAGTTCGCGAGGGGACTCGCGGCGCGACAGCCGCTCCCGCAACATACCCTTCGCCTTGTCAAACTCCTCGGCCCGGAGGTAGGCCTCCAGCAGCGTGTCCTCGAACACCAACCGCTGGGCGTGGCTGCCACCGACACGGGTGAGCTGCGGATAGACGGGCTCCATAAGGCGCACGGCCTCTGCGTATTCTTCTCGTCCAAAGGCACCGATTCCCCTGATCAGCGGCAGGGTAGCCTCACGGGCCGTGGCGTCGCCATTGTCTGCCATTGCCTGCAGGCCATCGACCAATTTGCCGAGGGACTCATCGTCGCCGGCGGCGGCGAAGGCCAGAGCGGCATGGGCGTCGCGGAAGGATGGGCCGGGCCGGGCAGCGGCTGGAGCCGCCAGCTCTGTCAGTTCGGTCCAAGGAGCCTGTGGAGACACGTCGCCGTAGATCTTCATGCGCCAGATCAAGGAGGCGCTGTCAGCCAGGGCAGCGTACTTCAGATCCTGCACCGCAGGCCGAATGTCCCGGTCATACCAATCCAAGGCCTGGTTGTAGCGACCCATTGCCAATTCGAAGAGCGCCTGATGCCAAGACAGGTGGACTCGGTAGGTAGAGCGGCGGTCGTAGTCTTCCAGCCAACCGCCCAGGAAGGCCGCACCATCGTCGTCCTGGCTCATCTCGTAGTAGACGTGGGCCACGGAGTGAGCAGCCACGCCATTGGACGGGTTGAGATCCAGCGAGCGCTCGGCAAGGTCCATCCCCTCGGCCATCTTGCCTATCTCGTGGTTAGCCCAAGCGTACTGGCCCATGAAAGCCCAGTCCTCACCGTAGTGGGGAGCCGCCTCGGTCATCAACTTATAGAACCTAGGGGGATAGTCCGGGGCGCCGATTCCGACACAGCCCTGAGTGTAAAGCCGTTGGGCCAAGCGCATAAGCATCGCGTCGCGGGGGAATTCGGCCAGATGCTCGTGCACGGCGGCGGTCGCTGCGTGGTTTTCTCCATGAACGAATTTGGACACCACGTCGACGAATCCCCGTTCACGACGACTCAGACCGGAGGATAGTTTGACAGCTGTCTCGGCGCTGGACCGGGCGTCGGGCACGTTTATGCGCAGAAACTCCAAGAACGCCTTCGCAGCATGCGCCAAGGCGAATCCTTCATCGGCCTCAATAGCCTTGGCGAAGGCGTCCTCAGCCCCAAAGTTCTGCGACAGGGCCAATTCCAGCCCTTCCGCATAGTGGGCCAGGGCGGTCTGGGAATTGGTGGTCAGTGGGAGCCCGTAGCGATCAGCATAGTTGGCTTCAGTAGTCATAACAGCCTCCTGTCTGCTGATTGTGCCACGGCCAACGCTGCGAATCAATGACTCTGCCTGTGTCGGTAGTGCGCCGTTCCAGGTGGTCGAGCAATTTATTCGGGTCCTGGGAGTTTCGATTGACCGTCGATGGCGCACGGGCCCCGATTCCCTATAGCTGGTAATGTCGGTATGGTGCGGGCTGCCGTCCCCCGATCAGGTCGAGGGCTGCGCCCTGCGCGGAATGACGGTTGGGTAGGAATTATTTTCATTTTCCCGGTAATTTCCGGTAGTTTTCGGTACTTTGAGGGGCTGGCCCCAACTTGGGCCCAAGCCGAGCTGGACGATTTGTTCAGCCTCATTCTGAGACCTGGAGTAGATTTCGGGGAGAACGATGGACACGTTGACCTTGTGCCGGGAGAAAGAACCTTTCGACGATTTCCTGAACATCCGGTAAACCAGTCATATTTCCGGCAGTTCCTGAGGTATGTGGGGAGGATGTTGAAGGTCTCAAGGCGGAAGCCGGCATCAGCAATCCGGCGGACGCAGGACTGGGGTTGGGCGCAGGGTGTCTGTTGGCGAGGGCAGTGGCCCACTGATCGGCGATCCAGATGGCGACGGGCTTCAGGCGATGGATGGCGATCTCGCGGGCGTACTTGCGGGTGATGACATCCACCCGGCGGCGGAGTTGGGAGAGGGTCGGAGAGGGTCATGGCTTCAGCTCTTCGGAACGCCACCCCTTGTTTTTCCTGCCAAATCCTGACATTTGCTGTCATTTGGGATATTTTCCCGGTTCATTTCCGCTCACTATTACCTTTTCCCGTTGGGAGTTGCGCGCGACTCCGTGTTGGGAGACGGCCCTAATTGGCAGGGCAATCGCGTCTTATTACTCAGCACACAAAATTGGTCTGAATGGCGATGGAGATGGGAGTGGCAGTGCCTCCTTCGGTTCCGGGTGCGAGGGTAGACGGGGGTTTGGATTCTCATTCCCGCCTGCGCGGGAGTATCTGTGTTGTTTGTCAAGGGTTTGGCGCAGGGGAGAGTTGGGGGTGATTGAGCGTCCAGGGCGTGGCGCGGCGGGCGATGGCGTTCAGATGCAGCAGCAGTTTGCGCATGACGGCCACCAATGCCACTTTCCCTGCCTTGCCCCGTTTTCGCAGGGCCTGGTAAAAGCGGGCCAGTTCCCCTTGGCTCCGGATCACGGACAAGGCCGCCATGTACAGGGCCCGGCGCACCCCGCTGCGTCCGCCGCGCACCGCCCGGTATCCCCGTTGCTGGCCGCTGTCTCTGGACCAAGGCGCCAAGCCCACCAGGGAGCACAATCCCTTGCTTTCACCCCGGCCCAGTTCGGGCAGATCCGCCACCAGGGTGGCTGCGGTCAGTGCCCCTATTCCAGGGACGCTGCGGTAAAGCTCAGCCTTGGCGGCCAGTTCCTCGCTGCTTTCCAGAGCCTCGCGGTATTCCCGGTCCAGGGCGGCAATCTCCTGGTCCAGCCAGTCGATGTGGCGCTGGGTGGAGGCGCGGACTCCCGGATTCCAGGCCCGGTCCAAGCGGTTGCGTTCCTGTACTCTCTGGTCGACCAGTTGCCGCCGCCGCCGGAGCAAGGCCCGCAGTTCCTCCCGTTCCGGTTCCTCCCCGGATGCTGCCCCCTCAGGAGTCTCCGCAGAGGCAAACACCTCTCCGTAATGACAGAGCACCTGGGCGTCCAAGCGGTCGGTCTTGGCCATGCGTCCGCTGGCCCGGGCGAAGGCCCGCACCTTGTTGGGATGGGCCATATGGACCGGGATCCCTCCTTGACGCAGGCCCCGCACCATGGGTTCCTCGTAACCGCCGGTCGGCTCGCACACCACCAACTCCACCGCCTGGGCCGCCAGCCATTCCATCATCGCGGCGATCCCCTCCGCATCATTGGCAAAGGAGTGAACCTCGCCAGCGCCAGCCGATGCATCCAAGCGGGTCTTGGCCACGTCTATGCCCACCACCAGCCTGTTAGGTCTCCCGGGTACAGTAACAGCCGCTGCCACAGTCATTGTTGTTCCTCCCAGCTGACAGTACTATTGCCTGGCGGTCCTCCCCACTTGCTGATGCGGGCCCAAAGCCCCGGTATCCGTTCGGAGGGCCGTGGCACTGGCCCGGAGGTGTCCTACTCCCGCACGGCACAACCGGACGCTTGCCTGTCTGGTCTGCCCAATGACGGACGACGCATCTCCGGGCTTGCCGCACAGACTGGCCAATCCGCACGACTCACGCAACATACAAATGACGACTTATAGGGCCTCCGGCATTTAAGACGCGATTGCCCTGCCCTCGGTGTCGGGCTGGTTGCTTTTCGATGTATTCAGGCTAGCGATCTGTCATGAGGCTTGTAAAGGAGCAAATGTCAGCAGTTTTGGGGACGGGCCGCCCGAAGTCGTTTTGAGGGCGTAGGCTCCAGCCCGACTGCTGCTCTTATGGTTGTGATGGGGGTTAGGATTCCCGCTTTCGCGAGAATGACGACTGGCGGTGGGGGTGATACGTGGTGGGTGGGGGCCTGCGGCCAGGTTACGGATGGCGCGGGGGATAACGGTTAGGGTCGGTCGGCTCCTGGGTGTGGCGTGCCGGCTCCGGCGCTGATCTGGTCAAGGGCGGGCTCTGCGTTGGGGGCTACGATTGGGGCGACAACAACGATGTGCAGTTAATGTGAGCTAAATGTGGAAGAAAGGTTGGCGGCACTTAGATGAGCCATATAGATTGGATAGTCACCAAATGCGTCAATGAATACGAGCGCGGGTCGCGGGTGAATCGGAGTCTGCTATACTTGGCGGCAATTCGCTTTGAGGGTGATGCCGATGGCAACTGACAGGCAGGTCAACAGGATCACGATGCGGCAGATCAGCGGATCAGCCCGCTCCAAGAAGGTGCGAGTCGACCTGGGCGCTGAATCAGACTTCACCGACCTTCCCAAGCTGGTGAAAGTGGGCGACGCCAACTACTTCCTGGTCAAGGGCGGCGAGGGCTACCGCATGCTGTCGACCCTGTGTCCCCACCAAGGCGGCGAGGTGGAGGACGTAGGCGAGGACGTGTTCGTCTGCGATACGCATGGGTACGAGTACGAAAAGGGCGACGGCCGTTGCGTCAACAATCCGGACCTGACGATGAAGGTGTTCCTGGTAACCCAGCAGGAGGGACGCCTGGTCGCACTGGTGCCGGACGAGTAGGGCGTAGCGGAAACTTGGTCCTGTACCCTGGTAGGATGGTACAAACACCCATAGGTCAAAGATGGGTGGGTAGTGTGAATACCTGAGAGACCGGTGAAGGATTGTCCGCCGATAATGATGTGAACGGAGATGTTGTTGGCACTACTCCGGGCGGGGCGGCCAAGATGACTACACTCCACTTTAAGAAAAAAGGTCCACAGAAACAGGATAGTAAAGGGGCAGCCAGCAGGCTGCCCCTTTTTTGCTCCAAGTGCCGCAGAGAGTTAGCCGATCTGGTCGTAACTGCGGAGGAGCTTGCCGGGGAGGGCGCCGGTGCACTCGTTGTCCTGGAACGTTAGCGCGCCGTTGACCAGGATGTAGCGCATTCCGGTGGGCTTCTGGACCAAGCGCCGCTCGCCGCCAGGGAAGTCGGTGGCGAACTGAGGCTTGTCATAGAGCAGGCCCAGCTCGTCCATGTTGTAGACCATGACGTCAGCGAAGTCGCCAACGCGGAGGGTGCCACGGTTCTTCATGTCGGAGAACCAAGCGGGCAGGGCGCTCATCTTGTAGTGAGCCTGCTCAAGGGACATCAGCCCACGGTCGCGGACCCAATGGCCCAGGAAGTAAACCGGCCATACGCTGTTGACCAAGAACCGGGTGTGGGCTCCGCCGTCCGAAACCGAGATGTGGACGAAGGGATTCTTCAGCCTTTCCGCCGTGACGTCATCGCCCCGGTTGTTGGAGGGATGGGCGAATTCGGTCTCGAGATCCTCGTCAAGGGCAATGTCGAGGAAAGCGTCCAGCGGGTGCTTGCCCTCGGCCTCGGCGATGTCGGCAATGCTCAGGCCTTCATACTTCAGGTTACGCTCGTGGGCAACCTCTACGACCTGCAGCCTCGTCCAGTCGGTGCGGGGGTGCGGGCGATCAAGGACATCCTGCTTCATGCCAATGCGGACACCGTCCTCGGAGAGCTTGGCGATGCGCTCCTCCTTGGTACCAACCAGAGGCTGCACCCAGTTGGACATGTAGTCAAACAGGTTGTACTCGGAGAGTTTGAACTCCGATATGGTGGGCACCGGGCCGAGCTGAGCCAGCACCGGCAAGCCCTCGGCCTGTACCTCGTCCAGCCAGTTGTAGCCCTCGTCGTCACCGAGCACGACGTGGAGCGGCCGGCCGCTCATCCGCACCATTTCCGCCAGCATTTCTCGCTGTCCAGCGCGGTCGTCGGAGATGCCGATGGTCCAGCCGAGGTGGCCGACGCCAAACTGGGAGAGTACCTGGGAGAGGGCGAGGAATTCCTCGCGGGAGGCCACGTGGCTGGGGAGCCAGCTACCATCTTCGGGGCGGTCCTCGAGGTTCTTGTCCGCGGATATGCCGAAAGCTCCAGCCGTCATGGCATCGTGAAGAATCTGCTTCATCTGGTTAAGCTCGGCATCGGTGACGGAGGTGCGCTCGCGGGCGGGGATCATGCCCAGCACATAGCCGCGCAAGGGCGAGAAGGGGACCACGCAGCCCACATTGACGCCGAGACCCTGGCGGTCGAGGCTATCCATGTATTCAGGGAAGGTCTCCCAGTCCCAGCGCATGCCCTGACGCATGGATTCTAGGGGGATGGCCTCGATGCGGTTCATCATCCGCATGTTAAGGTCGCGGTCATCAGGGCGGGTGGGCGCGAAGCCGAAACCGCACTGGCCCACGGTCAAAGAAGTAACGCCAAACCAGCCGGACAGGGTTGCATAGGGGTCCCAGTTCAGCTGGGCGTCGTAGTGGGTGTGCAGGTCGATAGCGCCGGGGGCCACGATGCAGCCGGTGGCATCGAGTTCTTTGGCGCCAGCGCCGTGTATGCGCCCGCTGATCATGGCCACCCTGCCATCCTTGATAGCCAGATCGGCGCGGATGCGTGGCATGCCGGTACCGTCCACCACGGTGCCGCCGCGGATTACGAGATCAAATTCCGCCATGGCAAAACCTCCAAGACCTAGGGTCGACTTTGTGATCTCTCAGATGTGTTCAAGGCAGTTTAGGCTTGGCACAAACCAGTGTCAATCTGCTACGAATTCCCGACGGCTGGTAACTCAAAATAGTCGAACAACGTTGCAATCTGTCTGAATTTACCGAAAGATATCCTTCAAAACATAGTCAATCAAGAGTGGGTGAAGATAGGGTCTTGGGAGCTCTTCGAATGGGACCACACAAGCAGGAAATCAAGGCCGAATCGTGGGTCCCGCTTACTCAGCACAAAAAAATGGTCTGAATGGAGATGGGAGTGGCAGTGCCTCCTTCGGTTCCGGGTGCGAGGGTAGACGGGGGTTTGGATTCCCGCTTTCGCGGGAATGACGACTTATAGGGCCTCCGACGTTTAAGACGCGATTGCCCTGTGTCATCAAATTGTCCAAATGCGATTGCCTGGGTAGCAGGGCAGGGTATCGTTTTTGTGGTGAAGTGTGTAGAAAACGACCCCGCGCTGGCGGGAGGGCACGAAATTATTAGGGCCCTGCCATAAATGGCAGAGCCCCTGGTTGTCCGGTATGTCTGAGTACTAGCCGACCTGGTCGTAGCTGCGCAGCAGGTTGCCGGGCAGTGCGCCGGTGCACTCGTTCTCCTGGAACGTGAGGGTGCCGTTGACCAGGATGTAGCGTATGCCAGTGGGCATCTGGACCAGGCGCTTTTCGCCGCCGGGGAAGTCGGTGGCAAACTGGGGCTTGTCGTAGAGGAGGCCCAGCTCGTCCATGTTGTAGACCATTATGTCAGCGAAGTCGCCGATGCGGATGGTGCCACGGTTCTTCATGTCGGCGACCCATGCCGGCATGGCGCTCATCTTCTGGTGGGCCTGCTCGAGGCTCATGATGTTCTTTTCCCGGATCCAGTGGCCCAGAAAGTAGACCGGCCAGGTGCTGTTGATCAGGAACCTGGTGTGGGCGCCACCGTCGGACACCGAGATGTGGGAGTAGGGGCTGGTGATGTAGTGAGACTCGTTCTCGCCACGTCCACCGGCCGGGTGGGCGAATTCGGTCTCAAGGTCCTCATCCAGCGCGATGTCCAAGAATGCGTCCAAAGGATGTTTGCCCTCTGCCTCGGCGATGTCGGCGATGCTGAGACCTTCGTACTTCAGGTTGCGCTCGAAGGCCACCTCGACGACCTGTACCTGACTCCAGTCGGTGCGGACATGGGGGCGCTCGATGACGTCCTGCTTCATGCCAACGCGAACGCCGTCCTCTGACAACTTGGCGACGCGCTCCTCCTTGCTGCCGACCAGGGGCTGCACCCAGTGGGGCATGTAGTCGAAGAGGTTGTACTCGGAGAGCTTGAACTCAGCGACGACGGGGACTGCGGTTTCCTGAGCGATGACAGGGAGGCCTTCCTCACGGACTTCCTTGAGCCACTCGTAGCCCTCGGCGTCCCCGAGGATGACGTGGAGGGGACGGCCGCTCATCCGTACCATCTCAGCCAGCATGTCGCGCTGGGCCGGGCGGTCGTCGGAGATGCCGATGGTCCAGCCGATGTGGCCGACGCCGAATTGACCGAGCACCTGGGCGAGGGCCAGGTATTCCTCGCGGGAGGCCACATGGCTGGGCAGCCAGCTGCCGTCCTCGGGGCGGTCCTCGAGGTTCTTGTCGGCGGAGATACCGAAAGCACCAGCTTTCATTGCATCGTAAAGGATCTGTTTCATCTGGTTGAGCTCGTCCTCGGTCACCGAGGTGCGCTCGCGGGCGGGGATCATGCCCAGCACGTAGCCACGCAGGGGCGAGAAGGGGACCACACAGCCCACATTCACGCCGAGGCCCTGGCGCTCCAAGCTGTCCATATATTCTGGGAAGGTCTCCCAGTCCCAGCGCATGCCCTGGCGCATGGATTCAAGAGGAATGGCCTCGATGCGGTTCATCATCCGCATGTTGAGGTCGCGGTCCTCCGGCCGGGTCGGGGCGAAGCCGAAGCCGCACTGGCCGACGGTCAGGGAGGTGACGCCGAACTGACCGGAGAGGGAGGCGTAGGGGTCCCAGTTGAGCTGGGCGTCGTAGTGGGTGTGCAGGTCGATGGCACCAGGGGCCACGATGCAGCCGGTGGCGTCGAGCTCCCTGGCTCCATGGCCGTGGATGCGGCCACTGACCATTGCGACCCGGCCGTCCTTGATGCCGAGGTCTGCGCGGACGCGGGGGGTGCCGGTGCCGTCGACGACGGTACCGCCGCGTATTACGAGGTCGTATTCTGGCATTCCTATACCTCCACTGTGTTTCGTAACGTGTGGGCTCTGATGCGCCGAAGTTTACCACACAATAATGCATCCCCATCCCATTCGTTCCTCGGAGGGACTGGAGGAGCTGCCAGTATCCTGGGCGCAGTCCGAATTACAGTGGAGGGTGACCCCTACGAGGCCGGTGCAGTTCCTCCAGTGCGGCGCCGGCCCGCAGGATTGTGGCCTCCTCGAAATGGCGGCCGACGATCTGCACGCCGATGGGCAGGCCGTCACTGCTCCGGCCGAAGGGTACGGACAGGGCGGGGGAGCCGGTGAGATCGAAAGGAACGGTGCAGGTCAGGGCGTGGCGGGCGGGGGCCGTTTCTTCAGCGATCTCGTGGCGCCGGGTGTCATGAGGGTGGGCGACCACGGGGCCGGTGGGGAGAAGCAGAACGTCATAGTCGTTGAACAGCTTGATACAGGCGGCGCGCAGCCGCTCAACCTGCTCCATCGCCTCCAGGTATTCATCGTAGGTGGGCCCGGGAATGTTCAGGCGACGTTGCATGGAGAGGGCGAGCATGTCCTCGCGGCCCTCGATAATGGGGGCCAGGAACACATTCCCCTCGGCGGCAAAAATGCGGGCGGAGATTTGCTGGCCCGGCCAGCTATCCCAGCCGTCCAGCCCCACTTCTTCCACTGAGCAACCCAACTCACCCAATGCGGAGGCTGCGGAGGCAACGGTGTCCTGCACCTGCCGCTCCACTGGAGAAAAGGGACCCTCCGGGCACCACGCGACCCGCAGTCCGGCCGGAGACTGGAATTTCGAAGCGTCCGGCACCGGTACCGGCAGGGCGTAATGGTCGATGCCGTCGGGCCCGGCCATCAGGCTCAAAGCGAGCGCGGCGTCGGCGACGCTGCGGACGATGGGTCCGACGTGCATGAACCGCAACAGAGTGTCGGGCCAGTGCCCCGTCAGGGGGATGCGACCGTGAGTGGCCTTGAGGCCGACGATTCCGCAGTAGTTGGCAGGTTCGCGGATGGAACCGCCCACGTCGCTGCCGATGCCCAGCGGCGACATGCCCGAGGCGACGGCTGCGGCCTCTCCGCCGCTGGAGCCGCCGGGAGTACGGCCGATCATCCATGGGTTCTCTGTCCGACCGTAGACCAGATTGTCGGTCTCCCACCAGAGCGCGAACTCGGGCATGTTGGACTTGGCGATGAAGATGCCGCCGGCGTCCTTGAGGCGCTTGACCACTGTGGCGTCGGCGGAGGGGACGTGGTCTTCGAACAGCCTGGACCCACGGGTGGTGACCACGCCCTCAGTGTCGACGCAGTCCTTTACAGTGAAGGGAACGCCATGGAGCGGCCCCCAGAATGCGCCGCGTGCGGCTGCAGACTCGGCTTCCCGCGCCCGCTCCATCACGCCGTCTGGGAATGCGATAAGCGCGTTGAGCCGGGGGTTGACGGCCTCGATGCGGTCCAGGTGTGCCTGCACAACGTCTACGGGAGACAACTCCCGGTCACGGATGCGCCGGGCCAGGGTGGATGCATCGGCGTAGACGATTTCCTCGCTCATGGATAGCCTCCGGTCATTGGATTACGGCAGGGTTCCCGCGCCACCTGAGCTACACTGCCCTCCTCTATCGAGAGGAACAGGAACGGCAGACTCGGATGGAAATCACGGTTTTGGTCGCTCAGTGGATAGCAGCGGCGGGGGCGGCGGCGCGTTCGTTGACCAGCTTGCCCTCGTGGAAGCGGGACAATCGAAAGGGCCTGATCAGGTCTGGCGTTTCGCCGGTGGCGATCAGGCTGGCGATGTTCTTGCCGGCGGCGGGCGCAGCCTTGAAGCCCCAGCTTCCCCAGCCGCAGGAGACAATGAATCCGTCCAGGCCGTCGACCGGGCCCATTATGGGGGCATAGTCGGGCGTCATGTCGCAGAGGCCGGCCCATTGTCGCAGGACCTTCACTTTGGAGAGGCAGGGGAACATTTCGAGGGTGTGGCCGGCGAGTTGCTCCATGGGCAGGAGCGCCGAACGCATACTGTAGGACGGGTACGGGTCGACTCCACCGCCAATAACAACCTCACCGCGATCGGTCTGGTAGACATAGGCGTGTAGGTTGGCCGAGGAAATGGTCTTGTCCAGGAAAGGCTTCAGCGGCTCGGTGACCATCGCCTGCAGGGGGTGCGTGGTGATGGGAAGGTCAACTCCTGCAAGGCGGGCCACTTCGCTGCTCCAGCCGGCTGTGGCGTTGAGCACGATCTCTGCGCCGACGAAGCCTCGAGTGGTCTGGACGCCGGTCACACGCCCGTTGGCGCGGTCGATGGCTGTAACTTCGGTAAAGGGGTGGAGCTCGGCGCCTCCGCGGTCCGCGCCCCGTCCGAACCCCCAGACCACCGCGTCATGGCGGATCACGCCACAGGGCGGGTGGTAGAGCGCTCCGAGAATGGGGTACGAAAGGCCCTCGCGCAGGCTCATCGAGGGGACGAGCTGCTTGATCTCCTGGGGGCCGACCATCTTGCTGTCCACGCCGAGGACGCGATTGAATTCGGTGCGCATACGCAGCGCGTACAGGGCAGCGTCGGTGTGTCCGAGATCCAGCCGCCCCATCTGGTTGAACAGCATGTTGAAATTCAGTTCTTTGGCAAGACCTTCGTATAGCTTAACGCTCTGATCGAAAAATGGGATTCCCTCGACGGTCAGGTAGTTGGAGCGGATGATTGCCGTGGTGCGCGCACTGGCCCCGCCGCCGAGGTAGCCCCTGTCAAGAACGGCAATGTCCTTGACGCCCAGCTTGGTGAGGTAGTACGCGGTGGACAGGCCGTGAACGCCGCCGCCTATTATGACCACGCGATAGTGGTCCTTAAGGGGCCGGGTCTGCCACATCCGGTTCTTTCTAAAAAGCTGAAACATCTAGACGCTTTGCTCCTGACCCGATCCCCTCAATCCCAACAACGCTTGGGTGCCGACGGCGCCACCGCCGACCTCCTGAGCGGTTTCGACGAGGACCTCCCACAGGTATTCGCCGAACTCGCGGCCGGCGTATAGCTGGTACATGGGAACGCCGTTGACGTCGCGGCGCAAAAGCAGGCCCTGGACGTCGGCGAAGCGCGACTGGACACAGGCAAGATCAGGATGGGCGCGGGAGGATGTGTCGATTTCGGTGATGCGGCTCATCAGTTCCTGCGTGGAAGGACCAACGATGGCCACCCCGCAAAGGCCTGATGTTACGTCGAGAACGTGGGAGCAAGCCGGGTCGTTGAGAACCATCGCGTCCACGGCCGACGGTGCCACACCGGCCGGGGTCAGGACGAGGAACTCGTCGTGAGCCAGCCTGACGGAGAGCAGCTTCCCACCGCGCTCCAGAGTGGAGTCTGCCTCGACCACCGCGCCAACACTCTGCTCTATAGCCGGGGGCACCAGAGTGGCCACAGCTCGGCTGGCTGCGTGTCCCACAACCCGCACTTTCCCTATGGGGCTCACGTCGGACACACCCACTGTTTCACGGAGCCATTCATCCTCTCGCGAAGGATGCCCATAGTGCAGGGGCAGCTGCCAACCGTCAGCGTCGGCCATTTCGGCGCCCATGGCGAGTTGGCTGTGGTACATGGCAGTACGCCGTTCCGGTACGACAACCATCGTCAGCTCCGCAGCCTGTGGCCCTCAGGGTCGTAGACAGGCTCGAGGGTCACCCTCGCCGACACTGGGCGATCCGCGACGAGTACCTCAATGGTCTCTCCTTCGACTGCAAGGTACGGGGGAACCCATGCCAGGCCGAATCCCCGGCCCATGGTCGGGCTGAGGCGCGCGCTGGTTACCCGGCCCACGGGCCTGGCACCACTCAACACCGGCGTACCGTCGTCCGGGGCGACGGCGCCTGGCATTATGAATCCAACCAATTGTTGCTGCAGCCCGCGTTCGGTTGCAACCGCGAGACCGCCACGTCCGATGAAGTCGGGCTTGTCAAAGCGAACAGCCCAATCCGAGCCCACGTCCATTGGGGTGGAGACTGCGTCGGTGTCCTGCCCGACGATGACGTGACCCTTCTCGAGCCGCAGTATTCGCTGCGCCTCCAAGCCGAAGGGCGCAATACCGAACTCACGCCCCGCTTCCGCTATGGAATTCCAGATGTGCTCTCCGTATTCAGCGGGGAAGTGCACCTCCCACCCGGCCTCGCCTACGAAACCGATCCGCAACAGCAAGCAGGGAACGCCGGCAACCTCACCTTGGGCCGAGCGCATGTAGCGGAACGCCCGGGGAGAGAGATCGACGTCCGTGAGCTTGGCCAGGGTCTCGCGGGCTCTCGGTCCCGCCACGTTTACCGCGCCGTAACCGGCGGTCACGTTCACCACATGGGCGCAGTTGTTGCCTCCAGCATTCCACCAGTTGAACCATTCCTCGATGACATCGGCGTTGCCTGAAGTGGTGGTCACGAAATAACGGTCTTCGGCCAGACGGGTAACGGTGCCGTCATCGAGGATGACGCCGTTGTCTGATGTCATCAAGCCGTAGCGGATGCGCCCGACGGGAAGGTCGGAAAAGCGATGGGTGTACAAGCGATCGAGCAGCTGACCCGAATCGTCCCCCACGACCTCCAGCTTGCCCAACGTGCCGACGTCGATGATGCCGACACGTTCTCGCACGGCGGCGCATTCGTCGGCGGGCGAACCGTAGCTGTGGGGACGGAGCCATGGGCCGGACTCGACCATCCTGGCGCCGAGGTCACGGTGAACGCGGTCCAAGGCCGTTCGCTTGAACGGCATCCGTTCCCGACCGGCCAAAGCCGCCAAGGTAACCGGCTGGTAGGGCGGACGGAAGGTGGTACGTGTGTCTCCGCCGCCTATTCCAAATGCGGAGCCGCTGTGGGAGGCGCAAATTTCGGCCAGAGCACGACCGCACATTTTGCCTTGGCAGGGGCCCATGGTGACGGTGGTGTAGCGCTTGAGGGTCTGTACGTCGGCAAACCCCTCGTCGATGGCCTGCTCGATGTCGTGCGCGGAGACGTCCTCGCAATAGCAAACGTAGGTGCGTCCGCCCACGCCCGGGGGCAGGTAGATGGTAGATTCAGTAGTTTGGCAGGTCTGCACCGGATTTCCGGGAGGAACGGCGACCGAGCCTGCCGCGTGCAGGCCGGCACCCCTGCCCTGGCCGAGAATTTCCAACAAGCCGGTGGCGCCATTGATCTGCCCTGCCAAGGTAACCCCCTCCTGGGAGGCTCCCATCTGGTGCAGCAGGGCATCGACCGGATTCCGGGTTCCCGACATGCACAGGACGTCGCAGCGAATCTTGCGAGTGGAACCGGAGCCAGAGCCGCCCACGGGAGCAACCAGTGCAGCTTTGACTCTACCTCGACCCTCGGCCTTCACCACACGATGGCCAGTCAGCACCTCGATGCCCCGGCTTCGCACTGTTTGCACAACCTCATCGGACGTCGTCTCTGAGGCATCCACCACGGCGGCCACAGCTATGCCCGCGTCCAAGAGGTCGAGCGCGGCCTGGTAGCCCTCCTCCGTCTCCGTTGCCACAATGGCCCGCTTACCAGGCCGAATGCTGTACAGGGAGATCAGGCGTCGTGCCGCCGAGGACAGCATCACTCCGGGGAGGTCGTTGTTATCGAACAGCAGAGGCGATTCCTGCGCACCTGTAGCCAGAACCACGTGCCTGGCTCGGATCCTGACCACGCCGTCCTCGGTCAGCACAGCCAGCAGGTTGTCCTGGTACAGCCCGAAAGCGGTGGCTCCGCAAAGCAGGTCGATATTCGGGATTTGGGCTACTGCGTCACCAAGTTCTCCGGCAACCTGAGCAGCAGGCTTTGGTTCGCTTCCGGTGGCGGCAGTTACCTCCTGGCTGCTGTATCGGAGGTGGCCGCCTAGGGCTGGCTGGTCGTCGATGAGCACCACCTGAGCTCCTTGGCTTGCCGCCACCATGGCCGCGGATATTCCGGCAGGACCACCGCCCACCACTGCCACGTCGGCGTGCAGGTTGCGGGTGCTGTATTGGTGTTCGTGATGGGCGTTGATGTCGATGCTGCCAAGCCCCCCAACACGGCGGATGAGCTGACGGGCCAGCAGCCACAGAAGCTTTGGACTGTGCAGGGCCTTGTAATAGAAGCCCACGGGCATCAGCCAGTGCAGCCGGTCGAGAAGAGAAATTAGATCGAAGCCGAGCGAGGGCCAAGAGTTCTGGCTCCTGACTTCCAGTCCTGGTTCTATCGGACGGGTGCAGGCGCGAACATTGGGTTCGTCGGCGACCGTCACCAGGCAGTTGGGGCAATTGCCGGAGCAGCAGAGTAAACCGCGGGGCCGGTGGTACTTGAAGCTGCGACTGAAGACGCGGGTACCATCGGCATATAGGGCGGAGGCCACCGTGTCACCCTTGAATCCCAGAATGCGCCTGCCGTCAAACCCAAACTCCACGGGCGCCGAGCGGTCGATCGCCTCTGCCGGGCGCGGGTCGATACGAGACCGACGGTGAATTTCACTTGAGGGCATATCCCCGCCTTGGGAGAAGTTCAGGAGATGAAAACTTAGGAAGTTGTGGCGGGAGACTGCTCACCCGGCCAATAGGTAGCCTGTATCTCATTGCTCGTGGTGTCTCGCAAAGCGTAGAACCATCGACGGCACCCGTAGCGGTGGTTCCACCACTCACGCTGTTCACCCGCGACGTTGGGGCGGAAATAGAAGTAGCTGCTCCACGCCTCCGCCGAAGCGTCCGGAGTTGGGCGAGAAACGACCTCCCCGCCGAAACGGAACTCGTTGACGCTGCGATCGCCGCAGTTGGGGCAAGGCAGGAGAAAGGACATAGTGGCGTTAGTTCACACTAGAACATCGTCAGGTAACGCTCGATTTCCCAAGGAGTGACCTGGCGGTGGTATTCCCGCCACTCAGCCTCTTTCTGATCGACGAACTCGTCGTAGATGACGCCCAGAGACTCCTGCACCACGGAATCGGCCTTGAGTTCGGCCAGCGATTCGGCTAGGGACTGGGGCAACATTCGCACGCCACGGCGGCGTATTTCGTCCAAGCCCAGTTCGTAAAGGTTGCCCAGGTTGGGCTCACCAGGGTCCAGCCCGCGCCGCACGCCGTCGAGTCCGGCGGACAGGTAGGCGCCGAAGGCCAAGTAGGGGTTGCAGGCTGCGGACATAGTGCGGTCTTCCAGATGGCCAGGACCGGCGGTGCGAATCATCTGGGTGCGATTGTTGTCGCCGTAGGACACGAAGGCAGGTGTCCACAGGAATCCAGAGGATGAACCCAACAGGGCGGAGCCCACCTGGAGGCGCTTGTAGCAGTTCACCGTGGGAGACATTACGCTGCAGAGCGCAGGAGCGTGGGCGAACACGCCACCGATGAAATTGTAGGCCATCTGAGAAAGGCCAAGCCCTCGCCGGTCACTCTCGTCGAGGAACAGGTTTTCGCCAGTTTCCGAGTCGGCTATGTGGTAGTGGATATGGCCGCCGCTGCCAGTGCGATCAGTGAACGGCTTGGCCATGTGAGTGGCTATAGCCCCGTGCTTCTGGGCGTACTGGCTGGTCATCATCTTGAAGAAGGTATACCGGTCAGCGGTGGTCAGCGCGTCGGAGTAGTGGAAGTTGATCTCGTACTGGCCGTTGGCGTCCTCGTGGTCCGATTGATAGGCGTCCCAACCGATTTTTCGCATCGCTGTCATCATTTCGCGCAAGTAACCCATGACGTTGGCGATGCCCTTGAAGTCGTAGCAGGGTTTGCGCAGGCTGTCGATGTTGTTTGGGTCCCAGACCTGAATCGATCCATCATTGTTTCTGGTAACCAAAAAATGCTCCGGCTCGATGCCTACGTTGAAGACGTAGCCCTCGGCCCTGGCGCTGGCTAACACTGACTTGAAGTGCTGGCGCGGGCAGTAGGGATGCGGCTCGCCATCCACGAACAGGTCGCTGGCGAAGCGGGCAAGCCCGTCGTCCCAGGGCACCGGAGTGTAGGAATCGAGGTCTATGCGGGCCATCATGTCGTGGGAGTGCGGCCCCTGGCCCATGCCGAGCAAGGCGGCGCCACCAAAACCGGCGCCTTCGTCCAGCACGTCCTCGAAGTGCTCCACCGGTACCATCTTGGCCTTGGGGGAGCCGTTGAGGTCAACGAACTGGGTCAACAGATAGCGGATGCCGTCGTCCTGCATGCGCTGGGCGATTTCTTTCCTGCCGGTCATTCCGCTCGCTCCTCGTTCAAGGGTGTAGCCTACAGCACCCGAACCCGCATTATGAGGCGGGTTCCGATGTTCCCCATTCACCCGGATACGACAGGGGTCTCAAGTCGTACAGCTGATCTGCAAAATCGATGATCATATCTCGCCGCGCCAGGGCATTGACCCAATCTCTCGGTATGCGGCTGGCCCCATAGTAGGCGCCGGCGATCTGACCGTAGACTGCCGCTGTGGTGTCCGTATCCTCGCCCAGACTTACCGCCAACGTAGCGCCGTCGGCGAAGTTGTCGGAGTTGTGGAACGCCCACAGCGCGGCTTCCAAGGATTCGACCACGAAGCCGCTGCCCCTGATCTGCGGTGGGCTGAAGATTCTGAACGATCCGTAGGCTACTCTCCTGATCCCGTCCGACAAATCATCGGCAACGGGCGGGGCGAGCACATCCTCCTTGCTGGAACCCAAGAGGGCACGGACAATGACCGCCGACATGAATCGGCAGGCATTCACGGCCTCCTCGGCCGCGTGGGTGGTGGCAGAACTCTGTCCCGCGAATTCAACGGCGTCGTGCATGTTAAGGGCGTAGAACATGGGAACCGGCGCCAGGCGCATGATCGAGCCATTGCCCGCGCTGTCGGGGGACGTCAGGCCTGAGGGCAGTCCCGTCGCCTGAAAGCCCTCCAAGGCATCCCGTGTGGTGAAGCCGATGTCGAAACACAGACCAGTGCTGCTGAGGTGTCCGTACTGCCACCAGCGGACGTATCTCTGCAACTGGTCTACGGCATCGAATCCCCGGCATTCTATAAGGCTTTCCGCGAGGCAGAGAGCCATAGAGGTGTCGTCAGTCCATTCACCCGGCATGAGGCCATGAGGCCCGCCACCCATCATCTCGGTTACCGGTTCGAAACTTCCGGGCCGCATGAATTCAACGGGCGCCCCAAGGGCATCCCCCGCGGCCAGCCCGAGCAAGGCTCCCCGATAGCGATCCAACTCCGGGTTTGGATTGAAGAACTGCATTACCATGGGTTCGACAAACCGCCTACTCGCCGAATACCTTATTGGTTCCGACCAGTGGAACGCGGGCCATGGCCGAGGCCTCCAGGGTCAGGGCCGCCAAGTCCTCCGGCTCCAGACTGTGGACGTCTCCCTTACCCAGCGACCTGGTGAGCAAGGTCATCTCCATGGTCATGGAGTTGATGAAGTTTGCAACCCGTTCCGCGCCCTCGTCCGGGTCGAGCCTGGCCATAAGCAACGGGTCCTGGGTCGCGATACCGACGGGGCATTTGCCCGTGTGGCAGAAGCGGCAGTACCCAGCCGGGACGCCGACTTCCTCCTGGAAATTGCTCTCTGGTATCTCCTTGTTGCAGTTGAGTGCAATCAACGCTCCCAGGCCGATGGCGACAGCGTCGGCCCCAAGGGCGAGGGCCTTGGCGGCGTCCGCGCCGCTGCGGATGCCTCCGGAGGCGATCAAGCTCACCTTGCCGTACAGGCCCAGCTCTCGCAGGGCCTCCCGGGCCATGACAATAGCAGGAACGGTGGGAATGCCGCTGTGTTC
Organism: Dehalococcoidia bacterium; assembly: GCA_965215675.1. Classification (GTDB taxonomy): domain Bacteria; phylum Chloroflexota; class Dehalococcoidia; order Lucifugimonadales; family UBA3495; genus VXOI01. The sequence continues at coordinate 3,380,525 of OZ244112.1, forward strand.
CAGCAGGACCTCGGCCGAGGCGCCGGTCCCCGCAAGCATGCTGTCAATGACAATAGCGTCGGCGCCTGCCTTGGCTGCCAGCTTCACATCGTCGTCCACCCGGCAGGCCCCCAGCTTCACGTGGACGGGAACCTGCCAGTCTGTCGCCTCGCGCAATTGCTCTATCTTGATGGCCAGATCATCGGGCCCAAGCCAGTCCGGATGACGCGCCGGGCTGCGCTGGTCGATACCAAGAGGCAGGTCGCGCATCTCGGCCACGTCGTCCTGCACTTTGACACCCATCAGCATGCCGCCGGTACCGGGTTTGGCGCCCTGTCCAACGACGATCTCTATAGCCTGGGCGTCCAAGAGGTGATGGGGGTTGAATCCGTAACGGCTGGGCAGGACCTGGTAGATCAGCTTGTCTGAGGCGGCCCGCTCCCCCGGCAGCATACCGCCGTCGCCGGTGCAGCTTGCCGACCCGACCATTGCCGCAGCCTTGCCGAGCGCAACCTTGGCGTTGGCTGAAAGGGCTCCGTAGCTCATGCCGCTGATGTATATAGGAGTCTCCAGAATCAGCGGGTTCTCGGCGTTGCGGGCACCGATGACGGTGCGAGTGTTGCAGCGCTCCTTGTAGCCCTCCAGCGGAAATCTGGTCAGGCCAGTGGAGAGGAATGTCAGGTCGTCAAAATGCGTGACTTTCTGGAAAGACGAAAAGCCGCGTATGCGATAGCGACCCAACTCGGCCTTGGCGTGGATATCGTCCATGATCCAGGGAGACCAGATCTGACTGCTGCCCATTACCATAGAAGAAGTCCGCCCCCCGCTGTGATCGTCCGTCCGCCATATTCCAGGCTCAAAGGAAAGCTCGTGAGCTCTCTAGAGCGCCGATTTTTCCAGTCTCTCCAAGGAGTCGTAATTGTAGAAGCGTTTTGCCGAAACAACCTTGGTAAAGCTGCGCTTGTCTGTGATTCCCTTCGATTCGAGGATTGCCAGCACGTCAATGAGCTCGTCTTCGCTCATCGGCTCAACCGTGGCATCGGCCCCCAGGGAGGCGATGTTGCCGGCCACGTAAATGGTTCCCTCGTACATCGAGTCGCCCAATGCTTCTCCGGCGTCGCCGCAGATTATGATCCGCCCTTTCTGCATCATGAAACCGGTGAGAAATCCGGCGTTACCGCCAATCACCAAGGAGCCGCCCTTCATCGAAATGCCGGCCCTAGCCCCGGCATTCCCTCCGATGAAGAGTTCACCACCGCGCATGGTGGAGCCAGCCGACGCTCCCGCATCCCGGGTGACGCTGATCTTGCCGTTCATCAGGTTGTCGCCCACGGCCCAGCCAGCGTTTCCCTCGATTACCACCTCAGGCCCGTCCAGCAGGCTCGCCGCGTAGTAGCCAACGCTTCCGGCGAAGCGAATGCTGCAATTCTCGAATATGCCCACACCCAGATTGTGGCGAGCATTGGGATTCAGGACGGTTACCTCGTTTCCCGACGTTGCCAGCTCTTTGAGATGGACGTTAAATGCCCTGGTGTCCAGTTCGGAGGCGTCTATAGTAACCAGGTCCTAACCTCGCTATTCTGAGGTTCAACTCGGCCCATCTCTTCGCCTGCCATTTCGGGGGGCAGGATGCCACGTAGGGCGATCTCTTCCGACGCTATGGCGATTATATCGTCCGTCTCCATTGTCACCAGGGGCTTTGCCGACCATTCGTCCTTGGCGTATCCCAGCCCCTCGCGGGTAGCGACGAGATAGGTGAACGTGCCGTCAAGATCAGCGAGGGATGCCCGCAGCGCGTCTTCCAAGCCTTCTCCATGGGCCAGCTTGTCGGCAAGGTAAACCGCGATCAGCTCCGAGTCGTTGCCGGTCTGGAAATGGTGGCCATCGTCCTCGTACATCCTGCGCAGCTTGTGGTAGTTGGTCAGTTGCCCATTGTGGACCACCGAAACGTCGGGGAAGGGATAGGCCCAGAAGGGGTGGGCGTGATTGACGTCTACGATGCTCTCGGTGGCCATGCGCACGTGTCCAATCCCATGGGTGCCACGAATGGCGCCGATGTCGTGCCGCTCATCCATGGCCATGGGGGTACCAACGTCCTTGATGACCTCGGAGGTGCAGCCGATGCTATGGAGCGCGACGCCCGGGGTCTCCAGCAGCGCGGCCGCCAGTTCCTGAGTCTCGCCTTCATAGTTGGCCACAATGCGGATGAACTGTCCCGTGTGTCGGCTGGAGCAGACAACTCCCCCTACTAGTCTCACGGTGTCCTCAGCTCGGGCGAGCACGTCGGGCGCGTTCCGAACGCTGTCGGTCCAAATTCGAACGAGAAGGTCGCCTTCGGGCTGTTCGCCGACAATGGTGACTCCGCTGGAGTCCATTCCGCGGTGGGTCATCGGCTCCAGCATACGGATGAGCTGCTCACCCACTGGCGCCAATCCACTAGCCGATGCCACTATCTTATGCAGGATGCCGCTGACGCCGCACATAAATCAATCCGAAAGGGTCGTAAATATCGCCGCAAATGCAAAGGAAGAACGGCGCACCGGAATGGCGAAAGTGTAGCCAAGCTCCACGGATTACGTCAAGCGCGAGAAATCACGCTGAGACTTGGCTTTGAGTTATCGCCTGCGGTTAAAGACGTACTCGGCCAGATCCTGAAGGGAACGGTGAGCCTCCCCGTTCGGAAGCACCTCCAACTCCTCGCATGCTCGCCTACAATAGTCGCGCACCACGTTCTCGCAATCGTTGATGATGGACGAGTTGTGGATCATATCCACGACGCGTTGCAGCTTGGCGGGATTGCCTTGGTCCTGGAAGAAGGAGGAGACGGGCCTGTCGTCCCGGTAGCGTTCCTCCAGCATAATCGTGGGCAGGGTCAGGACCCCGTGCAACAGGTCCGAGCCCACCGGCTTGCCCAAATCGGTCGCATCTCCCTCAAAGTCCAGCAAGTCGTCGCCCACCTGGTAGGCCATGCCTATATTGTAGCCGTAGCGGCGCATGGCCTGAACAACGTCTTCGGGCGCCCCTGCCAGCAGAGCACCGGACTCGCCCGCAGTGCAGAACAGGGATGCCGTCTTACGGTAGATGCGGTCGTTGTAGACCTCGCGGGCCTGGCTGGCATCGAATGCGCCAAAATATTCGATCAGCTCGCCGCTGGCAAGATCCATTATCGTTTCTGAGAAGCGGCGCATGATTCGAATATTGTCGGTGTCGCAAACGAATGTGGCCGAGGTGGCAAACACGTAATCACCGAAAAGCACCGCCACCTGGTTCCCCCACACGCTGCCCACGGTTGCCCTACCCCGGCGGGTCGGCGAGTCGTCCACAGTGTCGTCGTGAATGAGAGTAGCCAGGTGCAGCAATTCCACGGCACCAGCCATCAAAACCAGATTGGCGGGATCATGGGGGTAGGGATGGCCGGCCAACAGGGTGATCGCAGGACGGACCCGTTTGCCGCCGGACTCGGCCACGTAATCCAGCAATGGGCGGAGGTGCCCAACTTCTGCCGGTGCGAGGCTGCGGAGCTTTTCGTCCACCATGGCGAGCTCGGCTTGAATAGGGGCGTAGATGGACGCTGTGCGTTCGTCGAGTCCGTAAAGCATTGAGCCGCCGGTGTCCCTAACTGGCAGAAACGCCCAAGAGGGCGACTTCCTGATCAATAACCTCTGGCTCAAGCTTACTATACAGAGGAGCAGGACGGCGCATTTCTCGTCCGCCTGCCACTGCGGCGACGGCAGCGTCGAAATCCCAACTGCCATCCTCGACCCGGCCATCCTGTCCCAAGTATTCGTGGAGGCGCTGGGAACTGAAAGGCATGAAGGGGTGCAGGAGTGTCTTGAGGCAGCTGATGACTGCGATGGACACCCAGAGACTGGTGGCAGCGGACTCGCGATCCTCCTTGATGCTGCGCCATGGGGCCTTGGTGTCCAGGTACCGGTTGGCATCCTGGGCCAGGGCGAAGATTCGGGATATTGCCGCCTTGAACCGGCATCCGTAGAGGCTCGCGTCCACCTCAGCCATCGCCGCGCGGGCAGCCTCCAGCATAGCCTGATCGGTCTCGTCCAGTACGCCCGGCGTGGGGATGCGGCCGTCGAAGTTGCGGTAAGCGAAGGTCAGTACCCTGTTGACGAGATTGCCGTAAGTCGCCACCAATTCTTCGTTATTCCGGCGGACGAATTCGCCCCAGGAGAAGTCGGAGTCCCCCGACTCGGGCATGTTCACCGAGAGCAGATACCGCAGCGGGTCGGGGTCGTAGCGCTCAAGGTAGTCGGGCACCCAGACGGCCCAGTTCTGGCTGGTGGAGAATTTCTGGTTCTCCAGGCTCAGGAACTCATTTGCGGGCACGTCGTAGGGCAGATTCAGATCGTTTCCGTAGGCCATTATCATCGCCGGCCAAATGATGCTGTGGAAAGGTATATTGTCCTTCCCGATAAAGTAATAGGAGCGGCTCTTTGGATCTTTCCAGAAATCCTGCCAGCTATCCGGTTCTCCTTGAATCTTGGCCCACTCCACTGCCGCCGACAAATAGCCGATCACCGCCTCGAACCACACGTAAATTTTCTTGGACTCATATCCTTCCAACGGAATGGAAACTCCCCAGTCCAGGTCACGGGATATAGCCCGGTCGTGCAGGCCGTCCTCGAGAAATCTGCGGGTGAAATTGAGGACGTTGGCACGCCAGTGGGACTGCTTGTTTACCCATTCCAGCAACGGCTCCTGGAAAGCGGAAAGCCGCAAGAAGAAATGCTCAGACTCGCGAAATTCCGGCGTGTCTCCGCTGAGGGCACAGCGAGGCTCCACGAGATCCTGGGGGTCCAGGGTGCGCCCGCAGGCGTCGCACTGGTCTCCCCGGGCGCGGGTATTCGCGCAGTGGGGGCAGGTGCCCTCGACGTAGCGATCGGGAAGGAAGCGGACGCACTGACCACAGTACGCCAGCAGCGTGTTGTCGGTGTAGATGTAGCCCTTGTCGAACAACGTTTTGAAAATGTCGTGGGTTACGGCCTCGTGATTGTCAGTGTTGGTGTGAGTGAACAGGTCGAAGGAGATCCCCAGCTTTTCCCACGATTCAAGGAACAGTGCATGATAGCGGTCGACGACCTCGGCGGGCGTAACTCCCTCCTGATCGGCCCGGATGGTGATGGGAGTGCCGTGGGTGTCGCTGCCTGAGACCATCAGCACCCGGTTGCCCTTCAGGCGGTGGTAGCGAGCGAAGATGTCAGCGGACAGGTAGCAGCCGGCCACATGCCCAAGGTGCAGGGGACCGTTGGCGTAAGGCCAGGCGACGGCTACGAGAATGCTCTCAGACACTGGGCAAATCCATATCGCACTGAGGCGAGAAGTACGCAGAATCGCAAGGAACTGGGGGCCTGTAGGCACCAATTTTAACATAAGGAAGTGTCAGAATATATGAGTCCAGGTTCATTTTAGCCTCGGTGCAAAGGCTCTTGACCTTGGGCGAGGTGAAGTCATTTCGGTCCGGAGGTCACGTGGAAGGGATCAAGAAATTGTCCGGGATGTACCTGATAGGAGTCGCCACGGTTGTGGCGGTCTGGTTCTCCATCAATTCATTCTTTGTCAATTCGTTGGACGTTGCAGATGTCTGGTTCGTGCTGGACATCCTCATGCCCATAGGGCTGGCTGTAGCTATAGCGTTCAACTGGGACAGGAAGCGGAGAGAAGATGGAAGGTCGCCAGGGGAGCCCATCAGCCGCCGATACCTGGAGGTCAATACAGCCTTTTTCCTGACAGCGGGCATCACGATATTATTTCTCCACAGCTGGTTTTCCTTCCTCTACAACGGAGCAAGCAGCCTTGATGGAAACCATCAGGCCTGGGTAATCTGGGCAGTGGTAGACACCCTATTGCCTCTGACACTGGGAGTAACGGGCTGTGCCATGCTCAAGGGCTCTTCCGAATAGCTGCCAGCCCGTTTCGCCTCTGAAATATGCCTGTGGGAAACAGGATTTATACCGTTGACACTGGATTGGGCGACTGATACCATTTAGCCTGCTAAATCCGCGTTGAGCGGGAGTATTAGCGATGGCCTGTCTCAGAGAGCCGGCGGTGGGTGCGAGCCGGTGGCAGCAGCGTCGTGAACTCGCCCGGGAGCGGCCCGCCTGATGTCCTCGACTATGTCGGGGGAGCAGGGCGCGGCGGGTGACACCGTTAAAGAGTCCTGAAAGTAGCCCCGGGTAGGGCGGCGTGCTGATGATAATGCCGTCGTTTTGCGTCGGGGAAGAAGGGTGGTACCGCGGGCCACACCCGTCCCTTCATGTTGGGATGGGTGTTTTTTATTGCCCAGTTGCAAGCCTTAACAGAAAGGCTGGCTGTCAACGCAAGTCGGCCATCAAGCAGGAATAATGAAACTTAGCGGCGCTGAGATTGTCTGCGAGAGCCTCTTGGAAGAGGGAGTGGAAATCGTCTTCGGGCTTCCCGGCGGGGCGGTGCTGCCTCTGTACGGCGCGATGGCAAAGTACCCTGGCCTGCGCCACGTACTGGTACGGCACGAGCAGGCGGCCGCCATGGCCGCTGACGGGTACGCCAGGGCCACGGGTCGCGTGGGTGTCTGCTCGGCCACCAGCGGTCCCGGAGCCACAAATTTGGTGACCGGAATTGCGACAGCCCAGATGGACTCAGTGCCTTTGGTCGCCATAACCGGGCAGGTGCCCCGCGGGGCCATCGGTCGCGACGCCTTCCAGGAAACGGACGTTACCGGCATTACTCTGCCCATCACCAAGCACAACTTCCTGGTAATGGAAGTGGAGGATGTCGCCCCGGCCATCAAGGAGGCCTTTCACATCGCCCGAACCGGCCGCCCCGGACCGGTATTGGTGGATATCCCCAAAGACGTGCTACAGGACCTGCGGACGGAGTTTGTCTGGCCCGACAAGCCCAACCTGCCTGGCTACCATCCCCCGGGCGAAGCCCCTATGAAGCAGGTTGCTCTTGCCGCCCAACTCATCAACCAGGCTGAGCGGCCGGTAATAATGGCCGGCCACGGCGTGCTCATCTCACAGGCCTACCACGAACTGATTGAACTGGCCGAAAGGGCCCAGATCCCGGTAATTACCACCTTGCTGGGTATCAGTTCCATCCCGACGGACCACGTGCTGAACATGGGAATGCCCGGCATGCACGGGATGGCGTACAACAACCTGGCCATTGACCAGGCCGACCTGCTCATTGCCCTGGGAATGCGCTTCGACGACCGCGTTACCGGCAGGCTCCGGGACTTCGCCCCCAATGCCAAGGTGGTCCATATCGACGTGGACGCCTCCGAACTGGACAAGAACGTCAAGGCGACCGTGCCGGTTGTCGGGGACCTCAAAATGGTGCTGAAGCAGTTGATGCCGTTGGTCGAGCCCAATGTGCACATCGACTGGCACCGCCGCTTGGAGGAACTAAAAGCCGAGCATCCGTCGCTGTTCATCAGAGAGTCCGAGGAGCTGCTGCCGCAGTATGTGCTGAACCGGCTTTCCGAGGTGTCCGGTGGAGACTGCATCGTGGTGACCGGTGTCGGCCAGCACCAGATGTGGGCGGCGCAGCACTGCAAGTTCAGGGAACCCAACACGCTCATCACCTCCGGCGGCCTGGGGTCTATGGGATACGAAGTGCCCGCAGCGCTGGGCGCCCGAATGGGCCGGCCCGACAAGACCGTCTGGTCGGTTGCCGGAGACGGCGGGTTCCAGATGACCATGTGCGACCTGGCCACCGCCATAGAGAACAACGTGGACATCAAGTTCGCCATACTCAACAACCAGAGCCTCGGTATGGTCAAACAGATGCAGGACGTGTTCTACGACCACGAGTATTACGCGGTGGAATACTCCGGAAACCCCGACTTCGTCAAGCTGGCCGCGGCCTACGGCATCGACGGGATGCGCGTGACCCGCAAGGACGAGGTGGACGATGCCGTGCGTCATGCCATGGAGGTTTCCGGGCCGGTCATCATCGATTTTGTGGTGAAGGCCGACGAGCAGGTATATCCATGGATCCCGGCCGGTGAGTCGGTCCACGAGATGATCGAAGTACAGCCGACCCAGGGAGGTCCCTACTAGGATGGTGCAGTCCAGCCAGACGGACCAGCACACCATCATCGCCCTCGTGGAAGACAAGCCGGGGGTGCTGACCCGCGTTTCCAGCATGTTCCGCCGACGAGGCTTCAATATCGCCAGCCTAGCCGTAGGGCGGAGCGAGAAGCAGGGAATGTCGCGGATGACCTTCGTCGTCAATGGTGATCTCCCAACAGTTCAGCAGGTCACCCGGCAGCTTGACAAGCTCATCGACGTTATCCAGGTCTCCTACATTTCGACCCACCAAGTAGTCGCCCGCGAGTTGGCCCTGCTGAAGGTAACCACCACGCCCTCCACCCGAGGCGAGATCATGCAGTTCGCCGAGCTTTTCAGCGCCAACATAGTGGATGTCGGCTCCACCTACATAGTCATAGAAATAACTGGCGGGGATCAGAAAGTAGACGCCCTGGAAAACCTGCTTCGCCCCTTTGGCATTACAGAGATGGTCCGCACCGGACTTGTTGCAATGGTCCGTGGACAGGAAAGCGGAATGGACGCCGAAAACCTGGGCGTCCCGATAAGCGTATTGCGCATGGACAGCGGAATCTAGAACGCAAATTCAGCTGGCAACATCAACTTAAATTAAGGACGGAAAAGTCAACGATGGTAAATGTCTACTACGATCAGGACGCCGACCTGGGGATCCTTCAAGGCAAGACAATCGGCATCATCGGTTACGGCAGCCAGGGCCACGCCCACGCTCTGAACCTGAAGGACAACGGCCAGAACGTGGTGGTTGGCCTCTACCCGGGTAGCTCTTCCATCGCAGTCGCCGAAGCAGCCGGGCTCCGCGTGGCTGAGGTACCAGAGGTAGCAAAAGAAGCCGACGTTGTAATGATGGTCATTCCCGACCACGTTCAGGGCCGGATCTACCGAGAGCAGATCGAGCCCAACTTGAAGCCCGGCAGTGCCTTCATGGTTGCCCACGGCTTCAGTATCCACTACCGCGAAATCGTGCTCCCCGACAATATGGACGTGATGATGGTCGCGCCCAAGGCTCCCGGCCACCGCATGCGCGAACTGTTCGTGGAGGGTGTTGGCGTACCCAGCCTGCTGGCAGTGCACCAAGACGCCACCGGCAACGCCAAGCAGATCGGCCTGGCCTACGCCAAGGGCGTCGGATGCACCGGGGCTGGCGTGCTGGAGACCACCATCAAGGACGAGACCGAAAGCGACCTGTTCGGGGAGCAGAGCATCCTCTGCGGTGGCGTGACGGCACTGGTCAACGCCGCCTTCGAGACGCTGGTCGAGGCGGGGTACCCGCAGGAGATCGCGTACTTCGAGTGCCTGCACGAGCTGAAGATGATCGTCGACCTGATGTACCAGGGCGGCCACAATTACATGCACTTCTCGGTCAGCGACACTGCCGAGTACGGCTCGCTAAGCCGCCGCGACCGGATCATCGACGAGCACGTCCGCGAGAATATGAGGGCAGTGCTGAAGGAGATCCAGGACGGCACCTTTGCCCGCGAGTGGATCGCCGAAAACGACGAGGGCCGCCCCCGGTTCGTCCCCATGCGCGAGGCGGCGCAGAACGCCCCCATCGAGGGCATTGGCAAAGAACTGCGCGCCATGATGCCCTGGATGGACCCGAAGTAGCGACGGAATTTCCTTTCCCCAGGGGAGAGGGGGGATCCCCCTCTCGTGCCTGAAATCTCTCCCGAAGAGGAACGAAAATTTATGCAGCAGGAGACGTTGAGTGTAGTTCACCGTCGCACGCTGGTCCTGGCCGGGCTGGGTGTGGTGGACTACGTGGCCCTGCGAAGCCTTTCTGATAGCCGCAGTTAGCGGTCCAGGTAACCCAACTCACCAAAATCAGAAAGGAAGACTGAGGTAAAGGAAGAGATGGCTAACGAACGAGTTTTGCTCCTGGACACCACCCTCCGCGACGGCGAGCAGTCGGCGGGCATCGGGATGACCGGGGCCGAAAAGATGGAGATTGCCCGGCAGCTTCAGAAGATGAACGTGGACATCATAGAGGCCGGCTTCGCCGCCAGCTCCCCCGGCGATTTCGAGGCAGTGTCCAACATCGCCAAAGAGGTCAAGGGCCCGATCATCGCATCCCTGGCCAGGGCCCATCCCAACGACGTCGACCAGGCCTGGCGCGCAGTGGAGCATTCCGAAAGGCCCCGCATCCACGTGTTCCTCTCCTCTTCGGAGATTCACCAGATGCACCAGCTACGCAAGAATCGGGAAGAGGTCATGGAAATGGCCGTCACCATGGTGGAGCGGGCCAAGGGCTACTGCGAGGATGTCGAGTTCTCACCCATGGACGCCACGCGCACCAACCCGGAGTACCTGTACCAGATGCTGACTGAGGTCATCCGGGCCGGAGCGACCACGATCAACATCGCTGACACCGTAGGCTACGCCATTCCGTCGGCCACTGGCTTTGCACGGTTGCTCCAGGACATCAAGACCAACGTGCCGGGCATCGAAAATGTGGTGATGAGTGTTCACTGCCACAACGACCTGGGCTTGGCCGTCGCCAACAGCCTGACCGCCGTTGAGTCCGGCGCCCGGCAGCTTGAGGGCTGCATCAATGGCATCGGCGAGCGCGCCGGAAACGCCTCTCTGGAAGAGATCATCATGGCCCTGGATACCCGGAAGGACCACTTCGGGGTGGACATCGGCATAGATACCACCCAGATTTACCCGTCCAGCCGCATGGTCAGCCGCATCTCCGGTATGGCGGTGCAGGCTAACAAGGCAGTGGTCGGAGAGAACGCCTTCCGCCACGCATCGGGCATCCACCAGGACGGTGTGCTGAAAGACCGCTCCACCTACGAGGTGATGCAGCCGGAACGCGTGGGCGTTCCGGGTAACAGCCTGGTGCTGGGCAAGCTCAGCGGCCGCGCTGGCCTGCAATCCCGCCTCGAGGCCCTTGGCTACAGCCTGAACCGCGAGGAGGTCTCCCGGATCTTCGAATCGTTCAAGGTGTTGGCAGACCGCAAGCGCGAGGTCACCGACCGCGATCTGGAAATCCTGATGGACGAGGAGTCGCGTGAGGCCAGCGAGCCCATAAGCTATACCCTCGAGCAGGTGCAGTTCAGCGGCGGCGACCACGGCATTGCCACGGCCACCGTGCGGCTGATCGACCCCGAGGGTGTCCCAATCACCGACGCCGCCACCGGCAACGGCCCGGTCAACGCCATCTGCAACGCTGTGGACCGCGCCATCGGCGTCGTCAACAAGCTAGTGGATTTCAATGTGCAGTCGGCGACCGAGGGCGTTGACTCGCTGGGCACGGTCACCATCCGCATCGAAAAGGACGGCAAGACCTACACCGGTCGCGGTGCCGACACGGACATAGTGGTGGCCAGCGCAAAGGCCTATCTCAGCGCAGTCAACCGCCAACTCGCCTCGGACGAGTCCGCCAACGTCCCCGCCCTGGGGTCAACGCCGGACTAAGCTGGGGGCACAGACGCCGAAACGAAGAAGGGGCGCACGATGGTGCGCCCCTTCTTCGTTACACCATCCGCATCTGGAACCCAGTGTTGGAGGGAGCCGTTTTCCCATCCAGGTGTACCGCCGGGTAGCCCATTGACCTGAGCTTGGCAGCGAACTCCGGGAACCCGTAGACCGTGTACACCCGGCTGGGATTCACTGCCTCCACGTAAGAGAGCAGGTCATTGAAGTCAGCATGGTCACTGAACGGCAGGCTGGCATCGGCAGGCCGGCGCCAGTGGTGGCGTGAGCTGGACGCGGCCCATCCGGTGAGTTCCATAGATTTCATGTTCCGGTATCCCCGGAGAGCCTGCACGCTCTTGCCGGGAGGGAACAGCGCTACCGTACCGTCCGGCCAGTGGCCATCGTAGGCAGAAACGTTGCCGTTAAACTCGACCCCTGCCTCCCGGTACGCCTCCACTGCCTGGTATATGCCTGATTCGGCCACAACCTCGAATCCATCTGACAACAGGTGGTGCAGCATCTCCTGTGCCTTCCCCAGCCGCCAGCCCAGGGCTATGGGGCGCTCGCCGCGATCCAACCACGTCCTCAGGGTCCGGGAAGCTGTTACGAGGGTTTGCTCCTCGGACGGGAACACGTACTCGGGGCGGCCATACGTGCATTCCACTACCAGAGTGTCCGCTTGGACCGTCACCGCAGGTTCGTTAGTGGGACTGGTACGGGTCTTGATATCGCCCGTGTACAGAAGGCGATGGCCCGTGGCCTTCGACACCACCAGCGTCTGCGCCGACCCGAGGCAGTGGCCCGCGGGCTGAAGGGTGATTGTGTGAGTCGGAGATTCCAACGGTTCGCCGTAGGGAAGGATTATCGGGTCTGCATTTTTCAGGTAGTCACGGAGGAGCAGGAGCGTGTTGGGGGTTACGACTGGCCTGCGGTGCCGTGCTGTGTGGTCGGAGTGGGCGTGGGAGATAACGCTTGACTCACGCTTTCTCGTCGAATCGAGCCACAGTTCGAGTTCGGGAACGTATATGCCCTTGTCGAACACTACCTCCATGCTGCGTCCGCCTTTACGATGCCGCTTTGGTCGGTCCCAATCATCGTCGGGCAGTATAGCATTGGAATCACTTAGGTTATGTCGCTGTCCCATTTCCGCCAATCAAATTCGTCCCTAATCTCAACAGCCAGGGCGCCTCTGCACCTTGCCGGGACATAAGCCAGGTGGTTAACATGTACCTATCTTTATGTAACGTAGGTTCTCTGTCTCGAAGGCAGCAGAACGGTGCCCTCGTATAACATCCTGCCGCCTTCGGGGCCGTGCCCGGAAAAATCAGGGTGCCAGCCACACCAGGAGGAGTTGGATATGCCCAAGTATCTCTTCCAAGCCAACTACACCGCCCAGGGTCTCCAGGGCTTGTTGAAGGAAGGTGGCACTTCACGCCGGAGTGTTTTTGAAGAAATGGCCAAGGAGCAGGGCGGATCTCTGGAGTCTTGCTACTACGCATTCGGCGGAACAGATCTGTTTTTGACCTTTGATCTCCCGGATACGGCGACCGCGGCAGCCGTTTCGCTGTCCATCGGCGCCGGGGGTGCACTCAACATCAACACAGTCCAGCTGATTACCCCCGAGGAAATAGACGAAGCGTGCGGCAAGACAGTGACCTACCGCCTGCCGGGAGAATAGCCGGCCTTCCCGCCCCTTGTCCGATGATCTATCCGGCCGTACCTGAAAGGTAAAGACGCCGCTGCATTCGCTCTGGGCAGCGCTTCCAGATGAATCCTTCCAGGTGAGGGGCGTGTAACAGCAGGATCGATTGTGGGTTATAATCCCTACCGTCGGCAGCCTGCCTTGCCGTCAATACATAGGAGTATGGTTATGCCTGCACAAGTTGGCGACGCAGCCCCAGATTTCAAGCTACCCTCTCCGGAACACGGAGAAATCACCCTCAGCCAGTATCGCGGTGAAAAGACGGTGGTGCTGTCCTTCCACGTCTTCGATTTCACATCTGGTTGAACCAGTCAGGCCACCCTCTTCCGGCAGGCTCACGGCCGGTTCGAGGAGAACAATGCCCAGGTCTTGGGCATCAGTTGCGACACCGTGCACGCGCACAAGGCGTGGAGCACAGCAATGGGCGGTCTGCCCTATCCCGAGCTTTCCGACTTCCACCCCAAGGGGGACGCCACCAAGGCCTACGACCTGTGGAACGAGGAGCGCGGCGCCGGGAACAGGGCCATCATCATCGTGGATAAAGATGGAGTCATCCGGTTCCGCGAGACCTATGTTCCCGGTGTGCTGCCCGATCCCAACGACATCATCGGCGAAGTGGCGAAGCTGAACGATTAGCTGTCTACGACGGCTACTGGGATTCAGGGCTGCCAAAGCAAAAGGGGCGCACACTAGTGCGCCCCTTCGCTTCGTATCATTAGTACCGGAAATCAGGCGGCGGTTACGTTCTCGACGACGTACATCAAAGTTCCCTTCGGAGTGGGGACTGACACCTCTTCTCCCGCACCCAAATCCAGCAGGGCCTGTCCCACAGGGGACTGTATCGAGATTCGTCGCAGACCTATGTCGGCCTCACGGGCATCCACAAGAGTATAGTCGATTACCTCACCAGAGTCCTTGTCCTTGACAGTAATCCGGGTGCCGACGGCGGACCGGCTTATCTCAGCGCCGTTGCTGGATCCGGGAAGAATCTCGGCCTTGGATATTGCCGACTCCAACTGGCTGATCTGGGTTTCGATCCGGTTCTGGCGCTCCTTGGCGGCATCCAGGGGGGCGTTCTCCCTGAAATCCTTGTCTGCCCTGGCCAGTCTGATTTCCTGGGTGACTGACACCCGATCTTCTTTGAGCTCCGCCAATTGTAGAACCAGACGGTCATAGCCTTCCTGGGACAGGTAGGTGGTCTCGTCTTCAACAGGACGGGCGGCAGCAGGACGGGCGGCGGCGGTACGGCTGGCGGTGCGCGTCTTGCTGCGGGGCGGACGCAGGTGGGTGGCAAGCTTCTTGTCAGTCCAGCCCTGGACTTTCCAATATTCAACGAAAGCCTTGATGGGCAGAAGGCGCTGCTGTGCCGAGTCTGCGCCGCTCTGTCCAACTTCCTTCGCGTATTGCTCCATATCGTGGGGGGTGAACCTGCCAACCTCCCGATCCCCGCTCCATCGAAGGAACTTCCGCAATTCCTGACTGCCGTCCCGGGCGCCCTTTTTCCCCTTCTTGTTGGGGTCGGATTCAAACTGGCTGAGCGCCTCGGAAACCTTGGGGCTGGATTGGGTGGTTGGCACGGGATTACCTCCGCCGGTCTGATTTGGGGTTGCCGGTCTAGTTAGTGGCTTCCAGGATCTTGGGATTAAGTCCGGGGAAGCTGGCCAAGTGCGACCGGCGCTCCTCCTTCAGCCGGGTGGCATAGTCCTCTATCTGATCGGCCGTGTAGAAGTTGGACAAATCATACTTGCCGAAATCCATACCCTCGACCGAAACGGGGATCTCGGTGCCGAACAACTGATCCTCTCCCCACTCGACCGTGTTGCGCAGGATACCGCGGATCAACGCCGACATTTCTGGAATCGGGACCCGCGTGACCGGCTGCTTGACACTGGCCCGGCCCTGCTCGTCACGTTCCAGGATCTCGCCCACTCCGCCGGTGTTGAGCAGGAAGCACTGGACTTTGTTCTCGTTGTTCTTCACAAAATCATAGAACCAGTTGCCCTCGGCGGCTTCTGAACCAATGAGGAACGGATTCGTTCCCACCACTCGCACCGACTCACCGGCGCGCCGGGGGTCACCGGCCGTTGTCTCCACGCTCTCGCCCAGCATGAAAGCGGCAGCAGCCTGCTCCGGGGTCAGACGGGACACGAGGGGGAGTACGGTCATCCGGCGCGTGATGAACGCCACGACCACGCCATCCAACTGGTCCAGCGAGGGCATGTTGATATCGCTGCCCACGTATTCGCCAAAGCTGGTGCGTGGTATGACGGCCCGCCCGTTGCCCCCCAGCGAAAGGTCGGAGTAGTCAATATCACCGTCGTGGGTGAGCATTACGTTTTCGAAAAGGGCCTCCGGGGAACGGAGCGCGTTATAGATCAGTTCCTGCGTCTGGGAGTTCATACCCTCGGTCTTGAGGTAGAAGCCCCGCTCAGTACCAAGGGCGCGCCCATCCGTCCCAAGAGAGACGATGTCGTCCTGGAGGATGTCCATCACCTCGCCCGGCGCATCCATTCCGTGGCCGTGACAAGCGTGCGTTGTTTTGCCGGTGCCAGAGAGGCCAAAGAACAGCATCCCAAATCGCTTCGAGTCTCCGCTGGGCTGCTGCGCCGTCACTACCTTTGAACCGGCGTGTAGACTGAGCATCCCTTCCTCTTTGGCGTCCCACATGGCCATACGGAGGAAACCCATCTTCACTTCGCCGACATAGTCGATGCCAAGGATCACCGTGAGGTTTTCCTCGGGGAATACCAGCACCTGGCGCTCATTCTCGGGCCATTCGGGGATGCAGATTTCGTAGAGCTCGGGACCAGGGGAGGAAGGGTCGTAGTCGCGGAGGGTGTGGCTCCAGAGGCAGGCTTGGCGGGCGTTGTCGGTGCGCTGGACCGAGAGGAAGAGATTGCACTTGGGGTTGAATTCTGAGTTGTCACCGATTGTGCGCTGTACTCTTATCAGGGGGGCTCGGAGAAGGTACTCCCTGACCTCTTGCAGTGTCTTGTCCTTGTTCTCATTGATGCGTTGTTGGGCAGGGTTGAAAGTCGAGGTGGCAACCCTGTCGCTCCCGAAAATCACCGCGACTCCAGCACTACGGTTCCGTACGTTGGAGTAAAAGCTGCGGCCGCCCGTGCTGGTGGTTCGCCCGTGCTTGAACGCCTCAGCGTCCAATTCATCAATACTCACGGTACGAACATTTCCCTGCTCCGGGAGACTCTTCACAAAATCCAAGAAACTCTCTGCCATAGGTTCCTCACTAGAATTGCAAACGACACGGCGTCTACTTCCTTGGCCAATGGTGACGGGACAGGCGCCGGGGCCCGGAGTGATGAGGCCGATGTTCACGTTTTGAGAAAATTGCCTTTGCATAGTATCAGTTCCCTCAATGCTTGGCAATTTGAGAATGGCTTTTTACAGCCTCAATCAAGGCTGCCCAGAGGGCTCTGAGAGTTGCGGGTGTATACTTGTGCCAGTCCAGTCGGCGAACGGCCATGGACGCAATAGCGCAGCAGGAGTTAAGGAAATGAAGGCGGTGCAGATCAACGAATTCGGCGGTCCGGAGGCAATGAAATACCAGGACATTGCCGACCCGACGCCAGGCGAAGGTGAGGCACTGGTGCGGATCCAGGCGGCGGGCGTCAACTACACCGACGTGTACAGCCGTGCGGGCATTAATCCTGGTCCTCCCTTGCCGCGAACCATCGGCGTTGAGGGCGCTGGCGTGGTGGCGGCCGTGGGCAGCGGCGTCACAAACATCGCCGTCGGCGATGACGTGGTCTATTGCAGCGTCAACGGTTCCTACGCCGACCAGGCGCTGGTACCCGCGTGGCGGCTGATCAAGCGTCCCGCGGAGGTGGACGCCAAGGCCGGAGCAGCCGCAATGCTACAGGGAATGACGGCCCACTATCTCTGCCATTCCACTTACGCCGTCCAACCAGGCGACCGGGTAATCGTCCAGGCCGGCGCCGGTGGCATGGGCCTGATACTCACCCAGATGATTAAGATGCTGGGGGGCTACGTCTTCACCACCGTGTCAACTGAAGAAAAGGCGGAGATGTCACGGCAGGCCGGCGCCGACCACGCTATCAATTACACCAAGGAAGACTTTGCCGAGGTGGTCAAGGAAGCCACTGGAGGCGAAGGTGTCCGCGTAGTCTACGACGGGGTGGGCAAGACCACCTTCAACCAAAGCGTCAGCTGCCTTGGTCGCCGGGGCGTAATGGCCCTGTATGGTGCCGCCAGCGGCAACCCTGACCCGGTAGACCCACGCATTTTCGCCGCTGGCTCGCTCTACCTGACGCGACCGGGGCTTGGCGATTACACCGTTGACCGGACCGAGCTCGAGCAACGCGCCGGCGACGTGCTGGGCTGGGTCGCTTCCGGCCAGATCAAGCTGCACATTGACCATGAAATTCCGCTGGCGAAGGCTCCCGAGGCGCACCGCCTCCTCGAGAGCCGCGCGACGACTGGCAAGCTGCTGCTGATTCCATAACAAGGTCCGCCCGGAAACAGGAGGCGGGGGTCTGCAAAACGGCTTCCGTTTTACCCCCCAGCCCTCCATCATCGGAACGAACCCACTGTTTTCTTGCTATAATCCTGTCAAGTAAGGTGGCATTTTAAGGAGGCTGAGATGGTCGAAGCGGTTGTGTCCAGGGACGAGGTGCTGGAAGCGCTCCGCACCGTATATGACCCCGAAATTCCGGTGAACGTGGTTGACCTCGGTCTGATTTACGACGTCCAAGTCAATGAATCAGACGTTTACGTCCAGATGACGCTGACCTTCCCCGGCTGTGGAATGGGTCCCTACATCGGCCAGCAAGCGGAATGGGCCATCCAGGAACTGGACGGCGTTGACGAAGTCCAGATAGAACTGGTCTTCGATCCCCCTTGGTCTCCCGACCTTATCAGCGAAGAGGCCCGCAACCAGCTGGGCATCTAGCAATCCGGACAGCCCGGACAGCACACCCTTATTCGGCGACCGGTCTTGGAGAGGGTGGGCTTGCGTAGCCCCTCCTCTCTACTGTTGATGCAGCGGCCCCGCGATTTGGCCGTGAGCCGGCAAGGAAGCTTATGACCACTCCACAACAGAATGCCCAGAATGCGCGATTGGAACAGATAAAGCGCAGTTGGCAGCAGAAACGCCAGATCGGAGAGCGGCTGGACAAGATCAAGACAAAGATCGGCGTGTACAGCGGAAAGGGAGGAGTCGGCAAGACGACCGTGGCTGTAAACCTGGCGGTCACGCTGGCTAAGGAAGGCGCCCGGGTCGGCATCCTCGACGTTGACATCGACTGCCCAAACGTCACCAAAGTCCTGGCCACCTCGGCCACGCCCGACTACGTGGATGGCCAGATCATTCCCGCCGAGCAGTGGGGCGTCAAGGTAGTCTCCATGGCGTTCTTCCAGGAGAACCAGGAGGAGGCAATCATCTGGCGCGGCCCTATGATCCACAATGCAATCAACCAGTTCCTGCAGAACACCGACTGGGATGAACTGGACTACCTAGTGGTGGACCTGCCGCCCGGTACGTCTGACTCGCCCTTGACCGTAATGCAGAGCCTGCCCATGGACGGCTTCGTGGTGGTCAGCACGCCGCAGGATCTGGCGGTGCTGGATGCCAAGCGCTGCATCAACATGATCCGCAAGCTGAATCTGAATGTGGTTGGTGTGGTGGAGAACTACACGGGCGAGATATTCGGACAGGGCGGCGGCCGGGACTTGGCCGCCGAAGTGGACGCGCCCTATCTGGGAAACATGGAGTTGCGCCCGTCTTACCGCAACAACACAATGCCGACCGTGCTGGCCGACGAGGAAGTCAGGGAGGAATACTCCCAGATCGCCTCTGAACTGCGCCGCAGCCTCAAGGAATTCGGTCGAGAAGCCGCATAACAACAGAAAAAGCGCGGGATTGTGGTTCCGCGCCATAGTTCTGCAACCCCGATTCTAAATCCCTTTCCTGATCGGAAAGGGATTCACTTTTCCACTCAGTCTTTGGTCAGCCCGTAGGCCTCGTGCGGCTCAGACTCCGAGGTTCGTCGCCTCGACATTCGCGCCGGCATGCGTTCTCCGGCGGTAATGCTCATCAGCAACTCTACCTCCCTCGTCATGGCTTCCTGCGAGTACTCGCTGACCTCCCCCATGCGTCGGAATTTGGCGTATCGACGTTTCATCAATTTGCCTTGCGACATCTTACTCAGCCGGTTCAGCTCACGCATTATGCTGCCCTGTAGGGCCAGCCCCGCATTCTTGGGGTCGAGATGAGACCCCCCCTCCGGCTCCGGAATGACCTGGTCGGCGACGCCAAGCTCAACGCAGTCGTGGGCCGTGAGCATCAGAGCGTCAGCCGCCTCACGGTCAAACTGCTCGTGAAAGGTGCCCGCCAGATTGTGGTTCATTGAAATGGGCGAGTAAACAGCGTATTGCTGCATCAGGATGCAGTCCGCCAGCCCCAGCGCCAAGGCTCCTTCGCTGCCTCCCTCCCCGATTACTACGGCAACTATAGGCGTGGGGACATCGAGCATAGACGACAGCGTGCGGGCGATGGCGTTGCCGATTCCCTGTTCCTCGGCCTCCAGCCCAGGGTCCGCGCCCTGGGTGTCCACCAATGTTATGAGGGGAAGCCTGAAGCGGGCGGCCAATGCTATGACCCGCTGTGCCTTGCGTAAACCGTCGGGATAAACGTGGTAGCGCTCACCCTCCACCAAGGGACGCCGCTGCTGTCCTATTACAACGACCGGCTGGCCGGCGAGGTAGCCAACCCCCGCCAGCACCGAGCGGTCGTCGCTGTTGAGCCGGTCTCCCCTCAGTTCTATGAACGGCTCCAGCATCTGCCGGAAATAGGTGGAGGCGGGTGGACGCTCAGAATGTCGGACGGCGGAAAGGGCGTCCCAGGGGTCGACTTGCGTGCAGGACCCTTCTGCGGCTTTGAGCAGGTCAGACCTCAGGGCCTTGTCCTGCTTGCCCTTGTCCTGCTTCTGCCCCTGCAATATTTGCAGTAGGAGCGAAACCCTCGGGCGCATCGCCTCGCGGTCTATCACGTTGTCCAGCAGCCCGTGGCCCACGTGCGCCTCGGCAGTATGAGCGTCCAGGGGCAGCGGAATGGTTGACGTCTCTCTGAGAGTACGGAGCGGCGACAGCCCGATGAGAGACTTGGGCTCCGCCAGAATCACGTCTGCAAGGTTGGCGAAGCTCGCGTAGGCCTGTCCCGTGGACGGGTTGGCCAGAACCACGATGAATGGCGCTCCCTCGTCCCGCAGTCGGTTGGCCGCAGTGACCGTTTTGGCCATCTGCATGAGAGACAGGACCCCTTCTTGTACCCGTACTCCTCCTCCAGAAACCACTGCTACGACCGGGATCTCTCCCTTGGCGGCAGCCTCGAGTGCAGAGGCAACCTTCTCTCCGACGACGCTGCCCATGGTGCCGCCCATGAAGGTGAAATCAAGGACTATGAGCATGACCTCGGCGTCATCGATCTTGCATCGGCCGGTAACCGCAGCCTCGGTAAGCCCAGTGCGGTTCTGGTCCTGCGATAGCAACTGGCCGTAACGGCCACGGTGGGCGAAGGATAGAGGTGCGACCGAACTGAGGAACTTGTGTGTCTCCTTGAACGTGCCCCGGTCCGCAAGTAGCTCTATTCGCTCACGGGCAGTGATGGTGTAATGAAATCGGCAGAAAGGGCATACCCTCGCTGTGATGTAGGAGTGCGAGTCGCTAATCGGCTCCTCGCAATACAGGCAGCGGTCATGGACCACAGACAGCCTCGGGCTGCCCGTCTCCTCGGAACGTCCAAAAAGATGTACCAGGAAGTTGGCCAGGTTCCGCAAATTGCCCTCCGCTGGTTACTCCGAAGGAAACGCCAGGGAAATCAGGATTTCACGGCTCTCACAAGCTTTTACTTTACTCAATCATACAGCCTTAAGTCACAGTTACAACACCATCTATTTGCATACTTCCACGCCAGGAAAGCGATTAAATCGTACTGATTCGAATGCTTTAACCACTATATGTTCATCAGCAATTGCGTTTGCATCTGCCTTGTCCTACACTCGCGAGAGTACGCGGCTTCCCCATTAACAGGACGGACAGATAAACCCGGGATAGCCGGGCAACAGAAAACTCAAAGGCGGGAGACGTTGCATGAGTGTTTCCGACGAAACCCTGCAGGCAATCATACGGGACTACGCCGGCTTCGCGCTTTCCGCAGCCGAACTGGAACTGGTCCGCCCCGAGATTGACTACTATCTGGAACAGCTGGCGATACTGAATGAACTGGACCTCTCTGACACCTTGTCCGGTCGCCTGCTGCGAATGCCCGCCGCCGATGAGACAACGGCGCGGAATACAGGGAGTGAATAGTATGCCCAGCAACGAATTGCTGTCTTCTACCATCGCGGAGCTCGCCCCTCGCATTCGCTCCGGCGAGGTGTCGCCCGTAGAGCTGACTGAGGCGGCACTGGCACAGGCAGAAGCGATGCAGCCGTCCCTGAACACTTTCATCACCCTCTTGCCCGAGCAGGCCCTAGAACAGGCCCGCGAGGAGGAGGCTGCCATTGCACGCGGCGAATACAAGGGGGCCCTGCAGGGCATCCCCATCGGCCTGAAGGACAACCTGGCGACTGCGGGCATCCGGACAACTCTCGGCACCAAGGTGCTGCAGGATTTTGTCCCTGACGAGGACGCGGAGGTTGCGATTCGCTGCCGGGCAGCCGGCGCGATTATCCTGGGCAAGGAGAACATGGAGGAATTCGCCGCTGGCGCCACCTCCAACAACCCCCACTTCGGACCCGTGCGTAATCCTTGGGGAACGGACCACATTCCCGGCGGCTCCAGCGGAGGAGGAGGCGCCAACGTCGCTGCAGAGGTGACCTTCGCGTCCCTCGGAACCGACCTCGGCGGTTCGGTACGGCTCCCCGGCTCATTCTGCGGAGTGGTCGGACTGAAACAGACCTTCGGACGTGTGAGCCAGCGGGGACTGCTGGTCACCAGCTTTAATGGCGATCACATCGGCCCGATGACCCGCTCAGTGGCCGACAGCGCCATCGTGCTGCAGGCCATAGCGGGACACGACCCGCTGGACCCAAGTTCAGTGCCGGTACCGGTGTCCGACTACTCCGCAGGACTGGCCCGCGGAGTGCGGGGACTCCGCATGGGCGTCCCTTCCAACTACTACTTCGAGGACCTCGAACCCGATGTGGAGGAAGCCACCCTGAGGGCAATTGCGGCTTTGGAGGAACTGGGGGCGATCTCGGTTCCGGTTGAACTCCCCATGATGAAGTACATCGGGGCAGTGCGGATGGCGGCAATGTCCGACGCCATCGTTACTCACGAGCCCTTCCTGCGGTCCAACCGAGACGACTACGGTCCGGATGTTCTCTACCGCACCCTGGGCGGCCAGTTCGTCCTAGGCCATCACTACTCCAAGGCCATGAAGGCACAGCGACTAATCCAGGAGGATTACGCTCGCGTGCTGCAGGATGTGGACTTCATTGTGACTCCGACCACGCCGCTCTGTGCACCGCGCATCGACGCCCCGTACATTGAACACTTGGGCGAGACGCATCGTGTCCGCGGGCCCGGGTCCGGGCTCGTTTCGCGCAACACCAGTCCGCTGAACGCCACCGGCCATCCCGCCATTACGGTCCCGAGTGGGCTGAACCACGCGGGATTGCCCATCGGCCTGCAGTTCATAGCCGCCGGCTTCCGCGAAGACTTGCTCTTCCAGGTTGCGGCGTCTTACGAGGGCGTGTCCCCTTCCCAGGGTCGCCGCCCGCCCGTGCTTCAGGGTTAGCACACCTCCTATCAGGAGAGGCGCCTTATGAGTGCCCTGGCCGTGCTTAAATTTGTCACGGCACTCCAATAATTCAGGAAAAAACTACGAACAGGAGAGCAGCTATGCCGGCAAGCTGGGTTGATATCAGCGTTGGCGACGGCACGTCCATGGAAGGGTATTTGACCCAACCCGAGGGTGATGGCAGTCATCCCGCCGTCGTGGTTATCCAGGAAATCTGGGGCGTCAACTCGCATATCCAGGCAGTAACCGACCGTCTGCCATCTCAGGGTTATGTCGGGCTGGCACCCGCCATGTTCCACCGCCAGGGGCGCATGATCGCCGGCCTGCACGAGGAGCTGCAGACCGCCGTCGGCATGATGCAGCAATGCAACGACGCGGGAATCCTGTCTGATGTGAATGCGGCGGTCAGCCACCTCAAGAGCCAGAACTTCGTAAACGGCAAGATTGGCATCGTGGGATTCTGCTTCGGTGGGCGGGTCGCCTACCTCGCAGCCTGTAACGTCTCCGACTTGTCAGCGTCCGTCGTATTCTACGGCGGTAACATCGGCGTTGCTCTGGGAGACGGGCAGACTCCCCTAGAACAGACCGGAAGCATCAGCTGCCCGGTACTGGGGTTGTTCGGCGAGGAGGACGCGAATCCTACGCCGGACTTTGTCAACGAGATCGACGCCGAGATGACCCGCCTCGGCAAGACCCACGAGTTCCACCAGTACGCTGGAGCAGGACACGGCTTCCACTGCGAGGCGCGGGGCAGCTATCGCACGGAGGCAGCGCAGGACGCGTGGGGCAAGGCAATGGCCTGGTTCGACCAGAACCTCAAGTAACCCTTGGCATACTTGCGGCTGGCAAACGGCGCTACAAAAGACAGGGGCAGGACTGAGTCCTGCCCCTGTTGTTCATCGGCCAAATATCGTCGCTCTCCTACATCACCGAGCGAACTACTCCCCCGTCGACCAGGATTGTGGTGCCAGTTACGTAGGTGTTCTTGTCAGAACATAGGTAGGCGACAAAATCGCCCAGCTCCTCGGGTCGACCAAAACGGCCAACGGGAATGCGGGAGGCACCGGCTTCCAGCACCGTCTCCAGATCTTGGCCCGTCTCCTCGGAGCGGTTCTCGAAGATGTGCCGCATGCGCTCGGTCATCAGGAACCCGGGCGCCACATTGTTGATCAGGATGTTGTCCCGGCCTACCTCGTCGGCGAGGCTCTTGGCATAGGCCACGGCACCCATCCGGGTCACGCCTGAGGTTACCAGGTTGTCGATCGGCTGGTAGACCGTGGAGGCAAGAATGTTGCAGATGCGCCCCCACTTCTGTTCTCGCATGTGAGGAGCGGCCTCCCGTCCCATCCGAATGAAGAACGAGAGGGCCATATCGATCGACTGGCTCCATGTCTCTTCGCTGGTGTCCGTCGCCCGCCCGGCAGGTGGACCACCGGAATTGGCCACGACGATGTCCAGCCGCCCGTAGTGGTCGACAGCAGACCGGATGAGGCGTTGAATATCCTCCAGCTTGGACAGGTCACCGGGCACCGCCAGCACATCGGCACCGGTTGCCGAACGGATCTCTCCAGCCGCGGCTTCCAGTTCTTCGGCGTTACGGCTGTTGATAACCAGGTTCGCTCCCTCTTGGGCCAACGAGTCCGCACAGGCCCGCCCAAGGCCCTTGCTGCCGCCGCCAATGACCGCAACCCTGCCGCTGACACCCAGGTCCATAACACGCCCTCCAGCTAGAGACTGCCGCCATGCTACCAACCGACCGCATGCGTGGCAACCTGGAAAAACATACTCCAGTCAAGGGGCCTCCGGGAGCCAAGACGGGATAATGCGTCAAAGGTCTCTTTCTTGTCCCTGGCTATTCCACTATAGAGATACTCACTCGTACGGACACATCACCATTCCTGGCCAAGGCCCATTCAGCCACGCGGTGGCCGACAACCCACGCGACTCCTCGATCGCAGGCCAGCAGTGGAATGTGGTCGCGTTGCTCCCGGGGAACCTTGGCGTCGACGAAATAGTCCTGAAGCTTCTTGGTCCCTGTCATCCCAGAAGGCTGAAAACGGTCCCCTGGCCGACGTGAGCGGACCGTAGCAGATTCGCCTAGCGCGTCTCGATTCAACACCACGCTGCAGCCTCGGGCAGGCAACACAGGGATGCTTTGGATTCCAGGAGAATCTACGACCTGAGCCCTGAGCCTCCAACCGCCCAGGACCGTCTCAAATGCTTCACCAGTCATACTGGGAAGATCAATGCTGTATTCCCCGGCTGATTCAGGATTCGTTTGCGAATTCCCTTTTCTAACAATGCGCAGGGTTCCCGAGTCCATCCGGGCGCAAACGCCACGGGGAAGGTCAAGAGCGCGGCTGCCCGGCCCCCGGCTCATCAGGGCCTGCAGGTTCTCCAGATGAACCTCGCCAAGAGACCGGGCGTCGCCCGCAACGATGGCGTACGCCCTCCGCAAGGCATGGTGCTGCAGCGCCGGGTGCAGGCTGCTGAATTCGTCAGCGTTCAGGCGTACCGCACTATCGAATTCCTGGGCGATAGTGGGCCAGTGGCGGTCCAACTCTCCCTCGATGAAATCCGCCTCGTTGGCAGCGGCGCGTGAGAGCCGGAGCAAAGCATCGCGTACTCGAGGGTTGTAGTCCCGCGAAAGGCGCGGCATCAGGTCAAGACGGACTTTGTTGCGTGTGAAGCGCCACATGTAGTTGCCTGAGTCCTGACGGTAGGTCTGACCCAGTTCGCGGCAGTAAGCAGCCGTATCTGCCTTCGCGACTCCCAGCAGCGGGCGAAACAACAATGGACCCTTCTCCGGTTGCGGCCAGGGCCATTCAACCAGCTCAACCATGCCCCGCAGCCCGTGAAGTCCAGAGCCGCGGAGAATATGCATCAATACAGTCTCAGCCTGGTCGTCCGTCGTATGTCCCAACGCAACTGCAGCAGCCCCCGTCGCTGAGGCAACCTGCGACAGGAATGAGTAGCGCATCTCGCGGGCGGCCTGTTCAAACGAGGAGATGCCCCGAGCGCGCTGATAAGCGATGGGATCCTGCTTGTCGATGCTGCAAGGGAGGCCCAATCGATCCGCGAGTTGCTGCACGAAAGCGGCATCGTGATCGGCCTCAGCGCCCCGAAAGTCGTGATTCAGGTGGGCAACGTGCAGGGCAATATCGTGAGCGGTTCGCAGGCGGTGGAGGAAGCGAAGGAGCGCTGTGGAGTCGGGGCCGCCGGAGCAGGCAACAACCAGAATGGTGCCAGCGCGGGTGAATCCGGCGCGCTGCAGGCTGTCGACGACACTCCGCTCGAGCCGGGACAGTGTGGACATGCGGAAATCTACCGGTTGTCGATCGAAAGGTGGCTGTTGCAGTTGTAGGTGATTAGCCGTCGGCCGTTGTCGTCGCTGTCAAAGGTGCACAATGAACCGAGGCCCAGGGACATTCGATGAAAGTTGAAGAGCGGAATATCCAATATGGAGCTGATGATGGTCCGAATGGTGAAGTTGTGGGAAACAACCACCACTCCGGGAACACCGGGATGGGCCCCCTCAATGTCCAATATTACCTGCCACGCGCGCTCCTGGAGCTGGGAAAGCGTCTCGCCGTTGGGCATTTCGACTTCATCCGGGTTACGCCGCCAAGTGCTGTAGACATCCGGCCATCCCGCCCGCATTTCCGTTCCGGTTACCCCCTCGAGGTCGCCGAGGCTGAGTTCCCGCAAACCGGGGTCGGTCACCACCGGAGCCCCCGTAACCTTGCGCACCTCTTCGGCCACCTGCACGGTTCGCGTCAGGGTGCTGGCATAGATGACAGCATGGTCCCACTGAAGAGCGGCGCGGGCTGAATCTCGGGCTTGCGAAAACCCCCGCTCATTCAGGGAAACGTCGGTCAGCCCTTGAAACTTGCCCAGTTTGTTCCACTCGGTTTCTCCATGCCTGAGAAGGTAAAACCTCACTCTCGCTCCCCGGCAACCCCCACGGGAGTCCGCACCAATCTCAGCTCGTCGATGCGCACACCGTCCATGCCCTTCACAGTTATGGTCAGATCACCATATTCTAGGCTGTCTTCTATATCGGGTATTCGCCCCAGCTGATCCAGCACGAATCCCGCCATCGTCTGGTAGTCTCCCTCCGGGATTTCCAGACCCAGTTCGTCGTTAATTTCCGAAACACTGGCAGCGGCATCGACCCGATATGTTTCCTCTCCCAGGGGAACAATAATTTCCTCGGGCTCTGGACCTTCGTCGCCAACCTGGCCCACTATAACTTCCAGAAGCTGCTTAATAGTGGCCAGTCCCGCAATGCCACCAAACTCATCAAACGTCAGAACTACGGTGTGGCGACCCTGTTGCATCTCGGCAAATGTATCGCTCACGTTCTTGGTTTCCGGGACCATGTAAGCATCTCGCAACAGCGTTGTAACGTCGTCATTCGGCTTGATCTGGTCTGAACTTAGTGCCGTGAGAACATCTTTTACCGACAGGACCCCCAGCACGTTTTCCGTGGATCCTTCATACACCGGAAACCGCGTATGGCTGTATTGGCGATAAATGTCTAGAAATTCAGTGAGTGTCGCACCCTTTTCCAGCCAGACAATTTCCGGCCGGGGCGTCGTTACCTCACGCATCTGACGGTCGCCAAACCTGAACACCTTTTCCAGCAGTTCGGCCTCATCCGCCTCTACTGCTCCGGTCTGGGCCCCCGCCGCGATCAGAGTGCGGATCTCCTCTTCACTCACCAGGCGAGAAGTATCGGAGACTCCCAAAGCCTTGCTGCTCACTGTGATGATGCCCTGTAGCACCGAAACGACTGGCGAAAGCGCCGAACCAACAATGGTCAGAGGCCTGGACGCGAAGAAGGCGACTCCCTCGGAACGCCGCCACGCAATAGTCTTGGGCAAGGTTTCGCAGAATATGAGCAGTATCAGCGTGATGGCGACTGTGGAGACCAGGGCCGAAATTAACGGGTCTCCAATTATCTCCACGACAAGTATGGTGGTTAAAGCAGCGGCAGCAGTGTTGACCAGGTTGTTACTGAGAAGTACCGTGGCGAGAAATCGCTCGGGGCGCTGTATGAGCCGGGACACTCGCCCCGCTCCTGACTTACCGGTCTTGACCAAGTGGAGCAGGCGCGCCCTGGGCAGGGCAATGAACGCCGTTTCAGATGCCGAGAAGAAGGCTGAAAGAATCAGGAATATGGCAAGTATGCCCCATCTCCATGAGTCTCCGGCGTCCATATTTTAGTGTCCCCTCCAGATTCACGATGAATAATTACGAAACGTAGTCCATATTGTAATCCGATGATAGCATCGGCATGCAGGGGTGTAAAGTTGAACCGCTTCTAGGTCATTTTGTATACAAAGAGCCGCAACTTGGTAGTGACTTATTGTTTGGCGGTGACTTATTGTAAAGTTGAAAGGCAGGACACGAGAGCATTAAACCCGGGTAATACAAACGCAGGTAGTCATTAAAATGACGTTGAAGATTCTTGGCATTGAGACCTCGTGCGACGAAACTGCGGCCGGCGTGGTCGAAAACGGACGCATACTGCGTTCCAATATTATTTCCTCGCAGGCCAATTTGCATTCCCAGTATGGGGGTGTTGTACCTGAGCTGGCATCCCGGCAGCACGTGCGCGACCTGACTCCCGTCCTCGAGCAGTCCGTGGCATCATACGGTCTGGGACTGGAGGATATGGACGTCGTGGCGGCTACCTACGGCCCCGGGCTGGCAGGGTCGCTCATCACAGGCCTCAATGCGGCCAAGGCGATCGCCTACACGCTTGGGAAGCCTCTGATTGGCGTCAATCATCTTGAGGCTCACATATATGCCGCCTGGCTGACACCGTCCAACCCCGCCGAAGACCCGGGGTTCCCCTTGGCATGCCTCGTGGCCTCCGGCGGCCACACCGACTTGATCCTGATGGAGGGACACGGCGACTACCGGCTCATCGGCCGCACCCGCGACGACGCTGCCGGCGAGGCCTTCGACAAGGCCGCCCGCATACTTGGCCTGGGATTCCCAGGCGGGCCGGAAATCCAGCGTGTGTCCCAGGGTGCCACCGGAGAGGTGTCGCTACCGCGGGCCTGGATGCGGGATACTCACGATTTCAGCTTCAGCGGTCTCAAGACCGCCCTCTTGCACATGGCGCAGGACCGCGGCGTCTACCTCGCCGACACCGAACAACCGCCGGACGATGCCGCGATCGCCGGGGTGGTTCGAGAGCTGGCCGCCGCCTTCCAGGAATCAGTGGTCGACGTCGTATCCAGCAAGTTGGTGGACATGGCCAGGAAATACCGGGTCAAGGGCCTAGTGCTCGGAGGGGGCGTCACTGCCAACGCCCGGCTGAGAGAGGAGATAGTCCGGCGTTCTCCCTTGCCGGTAATCATACCCCCACCGGTGCTCTGCACCGACAACGGGGCCATGGTCGCCGCCTGCGCCTACTACCAGCACCAGCGCGGGGAGCAGTGGCCCATGGAGCTGGACGTGGATCCGGGGCTCCCGCTCGGCTGAATCAACTTGGGGTGCCGACTCAGCAAACCAGCGTGGGAAGCCTACCCATTAGCCTGGGCCCGATCGGTCGAGTTGCTGTCTCCCGGCTCAGGAATTGTCTTCCTCCGCGGCGACTGTGCAAGGTCTACGAGGTCGTAAACTTGTTGCACATCCAGTGAACTCCGGAACGGGAAGGCGATCTCCATTCCTTCACCGTGGAAAATCAGCGCGCCAGCGGGCCGGGTGAAGTAGTTGGACGCCAGGATAAACACCCCCGCCAGGACTATCAGCAAGGCGATCAGGGGAGCGATATCAATGTTCAACACGGGAACATTGGGCCCGCTGACCTGTCCAGCAAGCCAGTAGCCCACAATGAGGTACAGGACCGCGCCCCCTACCATGATCATCAGACCTTGGGCAATGGCCGTCCAATTGCGCTGTCCAGTGCGAACCGAGCACTGGGCAATCTCCGACGACATCGCCATGTGCGTGTCCCTGTAGCCTTCGACGCCCCTGAATGCGATCAATCGCTGGTTCGTCAATATCAGGGCCTGCCCCGTACGAGGCACACTGTCCACCAGCCCTTCATTGGGCAGGAACACCCTGGAAATTTCCTCGCCCCTGCCGAGCGGCACACCACGAATGCGGAAAGGCGAAGCCTCTACCGCCTCAAGCTCGTCAGCCGTCGTTTCCTCTCGGGCTGTTTCAGGTTGGCTCTCCAGTTTCTTCAGTTGCTCGAGACTCTGGATGCTGACCATGATGGCCGCCTCGAAATCCGGAGGCGCAATCTCTCGAATATCCACATCTGTGGCTTCCCCGTCACTCCATTGTGCAAACAGAAACTCCGAGGGAGCGGAGGGCGGAGGCGGGGTGAGAGCGGCTTCATTGTCTCCGTCAACACTGAGGGTGGACGACACCAAGAGCCACTGGGACTCCAGGAATTCAGTGGGCGCGGACGGAGGCGGAGGAGTGATTGGAGCGGGAACCTGGGAGCAGGCTAATTCATGTGCATCGTGACCGGCTGAATTTTCGCTCTGCCCGGCCTCGAGTTGGCTGGATGTCTCTTTGTTGCCTGTCATCTGGAATAACTGCAAGACCCGTCGGTTTCCATACTAGCACACGCACTGGCGCATCGTATTAGCGGGGCAGGAACTGACTCGGAGGGCAACATTCCCGTCTCGCCTCTTCGCCGATCCGCCCCTGATTCCTGACAGAAGCCCCTTGCCAAGCCTCATGACACTCATCTACCATCGAATACGGCGGACCCAAAGGGCCGCGATTCCGGCACCGCGACCGACGCATCGAGCAGTTCCATGCCAATTTCCGACTCCCCGGTCAACCCCGGACCCTGGCTCCTCTCCAGCATCCTCGAGGGCCCGGAAATGCGCAGATTCGCACAAAAATGCACACATCTGACCCCCTTTGACCTGCCCAATGCCAGCTTGCGGGGCCCCAACAATTCCGCCCACTGTCATCATGCCCGGCGATCTCAAGTCCAGGGACATGCTCCCATGGACGCTCCAAGCCAAGGCCTACTGCCGAAATGCCGATTCTACTACTCGAGGAGAAATGAAACGCAACCACGACCAAATGGGGTGTTGACAGTGGATATTGAGTATGCTAATTTCTTAAAAAGGCTGAGATGGAGACGAGTAGGTCAGGACTCCGTGCATAGCGAGCCTGGAACGGTGGAAGCAGGCGCATCGGTACTGATCGAAAATCCCTCCGGAGCTGTCGGCTGAAAGTCCTTGGAGATCCGGGGATCGAGTAGGCATGGCCGGGGGTTCGTCGCCCGTTAGCAACGACGGGGCATGATAGTGCCTGCAAGAGAGGTCCCGACAATGTCGGGGCAAATAGGGTGGTACCGCGGGAATATTGAAGTCCCGTCCCTATCTGGGGGCGGGTTTTTCTATTGCCGGGCGGCGGACCGTAGCAGCAGAGCGCCAGACAAGCCCGGAAGAACCCTTATCTGGCACGGAAGGCCAGAACTAACGGAGGCGCTGCTTTGTTGGCCAACGAGAAAGTCAAGGGCGCGGAAATCATCTGCCAGAGCCTCATCCGGGAGGGAGTCGAAGTCCTGTTCGGGCACCCCGGGGGAGCCATCCTCCCTTTCTATGACGCCCTGTGGGGGTATCCCGAGCTACGCCACATCCTGGTGCGCCACGAGCAGGCCGCGGCCCACGCCGCCGACGGCTACTCGCGGGTCAGCGGCAAGGTGGGCGTATGCGTCGCCACCTCCGGGCCGGGCGCAACTAACCTGGTCACCGGCATCATGGGCGCAAAGGCCGACTCGGTGCCGCTAATCGCCATCACCGGGCAGGTGGCACGGACCGCCCTCGGTTCCGAGGCCTTCCAGGAGTGCGACATCTGCTCCATCACCGCCACCTGCACCAAGAAGAGCTTCATGGTTATGTCGGCCAAGGACCTGGCTCCCACCATCCGCGAGGCCTTCGTCATCGCGCAGGAGGGGCGCCCCGGTCCAGTGCTCATTGACATCCCCCGCGACGTTCAGCTGGAGATGGTCGAACCGGACTTCCCGGAAGTCACTCCGCTGCAGATGCCTGATCTCAGCGAGGAAACCAGAGAACAGCTCCACGCGGCGGCTCGCCTGATCAACGAGGCCGAGCGCCCTCTGATCATTGCCGGCCACGGAGTGCTGGCATCCGGTGGGACCGCACAGTTGCAGGCTCTTGCCGAGACGACGGGCATTCCCGTCATCACTACTCTGCTGGGGTTGAGCAGCTTTCCAACCGGCCATCCCCTGAGCATGGGAATGCTGGGGATGCACGGAATGTACTGGGCCAACATCGCCGTCGACGAGGCCGACCTGATTATCGGCTTGGGCATGCGCTTCGACGACCGCGTTACCGGCAGGGTCGCCACCTTCGCCCCTCACGCCCGTATCATCCACGTCGACATCGAGCCTACCCAGATCGGACGGAACGTGCCGGTGGAGGTCTCCCTCCCCGGCGACGCGAAGGCCGTGATGCACGCGTTGACTCCCATGGTCAGGAACACGCCGCGTCCCGACTGGATGGAACGCATCGGCAGGTTGCGCCGGGAGCACCCGTCCCTGGCCATTCCGCATTCCGACAGCCTGCAGACCCAGCACGTCCTGTCTACGTTGAACGACGTCCTGCGGGACGACCCCGGCGCAACGGTTGTCACCGGCGTCGGACAGCACCAGATGTGGGCCGCTCAGTTCCTGGGATTCAACCAGGCCAACACGTTCGTGTCGTCTGGTGGTCAGGGCGCCATGGGGTTCGAGGTGCCCGCTGCCCTCGGCATTCAGGCCGGTCGGCCCGGTACCACCGTCTGGAGCATCGCCGGCGACGGTGGATTCCAGATGACTCTTCAGGAACTGGTAACGGCGGTGGAAGAACATCTGCCCGTGAAAATCGCCCTCATCAACAACGGCCACCTCGGAATGGTGCGACAATGGCAGGAAATGTACTTCGACAACCACCTTAAGGCCGTTCCGGTGCCGGGACCGGACTACATCAAGCTCGCCGAGGCCTATGGCGTGGGCGCGGTCAGGGTGTCTGAGCAGGAGGACGTTCTGGCGGCCCTGAAGCAGGCAAAAGCCTACGACGGCCCGTTCCTAATAGAATTCGTGGTGGACCAGGCGGCCAACGTCTACCCGATGGTGCCACCGGGCGGCTCCCTCGCCGACACTATCGAAGACCCGGCAATCGTCGTCTGATTGGACCTCTGCACTTTCCGCGCTTGAATTTCTTCGGAGATGACTATGGATAAGGTTACGATTCAGGAAGCATCCCGCCGCCTGAACGTTTCGCAGCGGGACGTTCGCGAATATATCCGCAGGGGCACCCTGCAGGCGGAGCGCGACCCGGATTCATCGACCGGCCGTTGGCTGGTCGAGCTCCCCGGCGACGGCTGGGAAGATGATTTCAAGGCCTTTCTTAACAATATGGCGGCAGCCCAGACGCCTTGGTGGTGGGCCTTCGACAACAAGATCGGAAAGGTGCACTACCTGCTGCAGGTTGGCATCGAGGAGATCATGCCCGACTTCCTCTGCGGACTGCGGGGAGAGAACCTGTATTCCTCCGACGGGCATACGGCAGACCAGCGCTGCCCCGAGTGCCTCCAGGCTGCCGTTAGCCAGAAACTCCCGCTCTGGGACGACTAGGCCCCGCGAATTTCAGTCCGAACTATCCCTCAGTCGCCATTTACCGCAATGACAAGGGGCTACCTGTATGGTAGCCCCAACGGTTTGAGATCCATCAAATTGCGGGCGGGTGCCGACTAGCCTCCGCCGCCCGCCATGCTAACCCCAGGCTCCGTCATACCCTCGGGGTTGAGGAGCGTGTCCAGTTCTTCATCGGACAGTTCGGTCTTTTCCTTGGCCATCTCGCGGATGGTCATTCCCCTGGCCGCCGCCTCCTTGGCGATGGACGCAGCCGCGTCGTACCCGATGGCTGGCGCCAGGGCCGTACCCAGCATCAGGCCCTTCTCCACCATGTCCGGGCCCACCGTCGTGGCCTCAATGCCCTCGACGCACTGGTCGGCGAAGTTGTTGGCCGAGGCCGCCAGCAGCGAAATCGATTCCAGTATGTTATGCGCCGCCACTGGCATCATGGTGTTCAGCTCGAAGTAGCCTCCCTGCCCCGCCAGGGTAACCGAGGCGTCGTTGCCCACCACTTGGGCCACAACTTGGACCACCGATTCAGCGATAACCGGGTTGATCTTTCCTGGCATTATCGAACTGCCCGGCTGCACCTCCGGCAGCGCGATCTCGCCCAGGCCGGCGCGGGGCCCGGACGCGATGAAGCGTATGTCGTTGGCTATCTTGTGCAGGCTGATCGCCACCGTCTTCAGCTCACCGCTGGCTTCCACCAGGGCGTCCAACGACGCTTGGGCTTGGAAATGATTCTCGGTCTCTCGGATTTCCACCCCGCTCACCTCTGAGACAAAGGCGCAGGTGCGAGCCGAGAACTCCGGGTGAGTGTTGACCCCCGTGCCGACCGCCGTTCCGCCCAGCGCCACCTCGGCCAGTGCCTCCTGCGCCCTCCGCATGCGCTGGATGCTGTAGCGTGCCTGTCCGGCATAGCCCAGGAACTCCTGGCCCAACCGCACAGGAGTTGCGTCCTGCAGGTGGGTGCGGCCCGTCTTGACGATGGGCCAGAACTCCTCCGACTTCTTTTCAAGCTCAGTCGCAAGATTATCCAGGCCCGGAATCAGGTCTTCGTTTATCGCCAGCAATGCAGCGAGGTGGATCGAGGTGGGGATGACGTCGTTGGACGACTGGCCCATATTTACGTGGTCATTGGGGTGCACCAGCCGTGACCCCAGGTCTCCACCCAGCAGTTGGCTGGCTCGGTTGGCGATCACCTCGTTGGCGTTGGTGTTGGTGGACGTCCCCGAGCCCGTCTGAAATATATCCAGCACAAAGTGGCGGTCCAGCTGCCCGTCGATCACTTCCTGGGCCGCCGCAACAATGGCATTGCCGATTCGTTCGTCCACCAAGCCGAGCGACATGTTGCCGCGCGCCGCCGACTGCTTGATCAGGCCCAGGGCCCGGATGAATGTGCGCGGGAAACGCAGTCCGCTGATGGGAAAGTTCAACACGGCGCGCATGGTGGAGGCGCCATAGAGGGCATCGGCAGGTACCTCCATTTCGCCCATGGAATCGCGTTCGATTCTTACGTTGGGGCTGGCGGTCATGGCGGAGAATCCTCCAAGCAAATTTTGGCATAGGATACCACGACAACGGTCTGAACGAAGCGAGCCGGACAACCCTGGCAGGGCAATCGCGTTTTGATGACATTTGCCCCTTCCCAAGCCTCATGAAGCACCCTTACCATAAACACCATGAACGCTGTGCATGTTCCCCAATATTTGCCCGTCCCAACACTATGGAGGCGCCGTCGACCGGCCGGCCGGCCAAACCTGGTGGGACAAAATGGGACAGAATGGAGCGGGAATCTGAATTTTTGGGTGGGCGCGGCCAAATTCGTAGCTGGCGGACAGCGAAAAACAGGAAAAATGGGACAGGAAAATGGGACAGGATGGGACAAAATGGGAATCGAGACCCGATTTTCTGTCCCAATGTTCCCAAGCCACAGCCCGAAGTATGCACCAACCAGCCGGTGTGTCCGCAGAATTTGAAGATTCAGCCTTCGTTAAGTGTCAGGCTCGGCGTTGCTTGGCCATTGTTGGGGCAATTCGCACAGACTGCCAGACCCGCTTCGTAGTCCAATCTCGGGTAATCTCCTGCCAGGCCCGGTAGCTCTCAGGGCAATCGCGTCTTAAACGCCGGAGGCCCTATAAGTCGTTATGCCCGCGAAGTCGTCATTCCCGCGCAGGCGGGAATCCAAACCCCCGTCTACCCTCGCACCCGGAACCGAAGGAGGCACTGCCACTCCCATCTCCACCGCCATTCAGACCAATTTTGTCTGCTGAGTAATAAGACGCGATTGCCCTGTTAGGTGGCATTTTCCATACAAGCATTATCCTGGGCCGTGATACAATGACCCCAGTTTCATCGTGAGGGAGTTGCTGACTTGGTCGCCGACGTACGAGTTCGATTCGCCCCCAGTCCCACGGGGCAACCCCACATCGGCAACATCCGCACCGCCCTCTTCAATTGGCTCTTTGCCCGTCACCACGGCGGAAAGTTCATTGTCCGCATTGAGGACACCGATCAGACCCGTTTCGTTGACGGTGCCGTCGAAGCCGTTCTCGACGGACTGCGCTGGTTGGATATCGACTGGGACGAGGGCCCGGAAGTACAAGGGCCCCACGCCCCTTACGAGCAGTCCAACCGGTTGGAGATTTACCAGCGTCTGTCTGAGCAACTGCTGGACCAAGGAAACGCCTACCACTGCTACTGCAGCCGCGAGGGACTGGAACAGCTACGGCGCACTAACCGCGAGTCCGGGTCATACTCCGGCGATGGTTGCAGGTGCCGAAGCTTGGGAAAGGCCGGGGCAGTTGGCCAGCCAGTAGACGACACTGATCGAGTCATACGCTTCGCCATGCCCGAGTCCGGCATGACTCAGGTTCACGACCTGATACGCGGCGACGTTGAATGGCGGAACGAATTGCAGGAGGACTTCGTAATTCTGAAGTCCGACGGCTTCCCCACCTACCACCTCGCTGTCGTGGCTGACGACCATATTATGGAAATCAGCCATGTGATGCGGGCTGAAGAGTGGCTTCCCAGCACGCCTCGGCACCTGCAGCTCTACAAGGCCTTCGGTTACGAGCCGCCCGAGTTCGCCCACCTGCCGATGATCACCGGCCCCGACCGCGCTAAGCTGTCCAAGCGCCACGGGGCGACCGCCATCGGGGAATACCGTGAGCAGGGCTACCTGCCGGAAGCGCTCCTCAACTTTATGGTCCTTCTGGGTTGGTCTCTTGACGGCAATACCGAGGTTGTGCCCCTGCAGGACATCATCGACAACTTTACGCTGGACCGGATCACCAAGTCCGCTGCCATATTCGATCAGGACAAGCTGCTATGGATGAACGGCGTCTACATCCGCGACATCCGCGCTGATGACTTGGCGGAGCGGATGGCGGCCTACATCCCACGAAAGCTGGAAGACGAGGAACAGGACTACCTCACCGACATCGCGCCGCTGGTACAGGAACGCCTGAAGAGGCTGGACGAGTCCGACGACACAACCGCCTACTTCTTCGGCGAGTTGGCCCCGGACTACGACCCAACGATTCTGGTGCAGAAGGGCATGGACGCTGAAGGAACCCTGCACGCGGTGAGGGCAACAGTCGATGCCCTGGCAGTCAGCACGTCGGACGACGACTTCGGCCACGAGAAGCTCGAATCTCTGCTGGGGGATGTCGGATCCGGCCTTTCCTTGTCCCGCAGGCAATTTTTTGGCCTGTTGCGTACCGCGGCAACTGGACGAAACGTATCGCCACCATTGTTCGAAACCATGGAGGTCATGGGGCGCGACCGTGTCCTGACCCGCCTGGCCCAGGCAGCACAGAAGCTGGCCGCAGCCTAGCAACCCGATTGCCGGCGACACCGCACCAGACAGCATCCGGCCACCAATCTGGCCTGGCATACCTTACATTTTTTTCGGAAGACCAAGAATGACGCAAGCGGCTGAGTCTGATCCCACCACCGGCCATGATTTCATCCGAACCATAGTCGCCGAAGACAACCGCACCGGCAAATTCGGCGGACATGTTGTTACCCGCTTTCCTCCTGAACCAAACGGCTATCTGCACATCGGCCATGCCAAGTCCGCCTGCCTCAACTTCGGCCTCGCTGCCGAAAACGGCGGGCACTGCAACATGCGCTTCGATGACACCAATCCAACCCGCGAGGACGTGGAGTACGTCAACTCCATCCTCCGGGACATTCGATGGCTGGGCTGGGACTGGGGAGATAATCTGTACTATGCCTCGGACTATTTCCTGCAGCTGTACGAGATGGCCGTTGACCTCATCCGGAAGGGCAAGGCTTATGTGGACGACCTGTCCTTCGACGAGATTCGCGAGTACCGCGGTACGCTGACAGAGCCGGGACGCAAAAGCCCCTACCGCGACCGCACCGTGGGAGAGAACCTCGACCTGTTCCAGCGAATGCGCGACGGGGAATTTGATGAGGGCAGCCGGGTGCTGCGGGCCAGGATTGACATGACCTCACCCAACCTCAACCTTCGCGACCCGGTGCTTTATCGCATCTTGAAGGCATCGCACCACAGGACGGGCGACGACTGGGTCATTTACCCAATGTACGACTTCGCCCACGGGCAGTCTGATTCCATCGAGGGCGTGACCCACTCAATATGTACGCTGGAATTCGAGGGGCACCGTGCCCTTTATGACTGGTGCCTGGACGAGTTGGACATCTATCACCCGCAGCAGATCGAGTTCGCCCGCCTGAACCTCACCTATACCGTGCTCAGCAAGCGCCGCCTGATCCAGCTGGTGGAAGGCGGTTACGTCAACGGGTGGGACGATCCGCGAATGCCCACCCTCTCCGGCCTGCGAAGGCGTGGCTACACCTCTGAGGCCATCCGCGACTTCTGCGAGCGCATCGGTGTGGCCAAACGCGACACTTGGACAGACATAGCACTTCTGGAACATTCGATCAGAGAAGACCTGAACCGCCGTGCCCCACGAGTAATGGCCGTCCTGGACCCCGTGAAGCTGGTCATTGAGAACTATCCAGACGGACAGGTCGAATTCGTCGAGTCGGAGATCAACCCGGAGGATGCCAGCGCTGGCAACCGCAAGCTGCCCTTCACCAGAACCCTGTACATCGAGCGGGACGACTTCGCCGAGGACCCGCCGCGCGGGTTCTACCGCCTCTCGCCAGGACGGGAAGTCCGGCTGAAGGATGCCTTCTACGTTACCTGCACCGGCGTCGTGAAGGACGAGTCCACTGGAGAGATTGTGGAAATCCGGTGCACCTACGACCCGGAGACCCGCGGCGGAACTTCCTCCGACGGCCGGAGGGTTCGTGGCACGTCCCACTGGGTGTCAACGGAGCACGCCCTAGACGCCGAAGTGCGAATCTACGATCATCTCTTCCTTCAGGAGGACCCCGGCGACTTGCCGGAAGGCGGCGAGTTCACCGACAACCTCAACCCAGGCTCGCTGCGGGCCATCACGGCCAAGGTCGAGCCATTGCTGGCCGAGGCAAGGCCAGGCGAGCGTTTCCAATTCCTCCGAACGGGCTACTTCTGCGCCGACCTGGATTCCACTCCTGCGGCACTGGTCTTCAACCGCACCGTGGCCCTTCGCGACTCCTGGGCCCGGCGGCGTCAGGGATAGGCCATAACGGTCTCGAGTTCCGTGAGCTCAGCGCGAGGCGATCAAAAAGAGTAAGGGCGGGAATATCAACCCGCCCTTACTCCATTGCTTCAACTGCGAATGCAACTGCGTCAGTCCGCCGCCACTCCCGCTTGAACAGTCTGGTATCGCACTGAGTATTTCTTCTCGTTGATGGTGTACGCTGCGATGGAAGCGGGTACCAGCAGTGATCCGGCAAGGGCGAAGGGAAGGAGATAGGAGCCCGTCCAGTCATAAAGCAGTCCCGCCAATATGATGCTGACGAAGGCGCCGACCTGGTGGCAGAGGAATGAAATTCCCGAAATAGTAGCGAGCGCCCGCAACCCATATACCTCAGCGGTCAGCGACGTTGTAATTGGAACGCTGGCAATCCAGGAAAAGCCCGCGAGAATGGCGAAGAACCAGAGGCTCGCCACTCCCGGCGACCCTATAAAGGGAATGGTGAATTTGTCCACACGGAAGGGCCCCGAAGGGTCTGCCGCCGCGCTGACGCCGCCGTAGCCAACCTCGCCTCCCCCCGGAAAAATCGCGTCTATTGATAACAAGCCGCCAATCAATACCAGGTAGGCAATACCTCGCACGGCGTAGACCGTCCCCAGCACGTTCTTGCGTCCAAAGCGATCGGCGAGCCACCCACCGCCTATGGCACCCATCACGTTCAGTCCCGTAAGGATGCCAAAGATCAACCCAGCCATCCTGAGAGAAACTCCCACCTGTTCCTGGGCGTACGGCACAAAGTGGATGGATATGATGCCTACCGTCACGCCGCAAACAGTGTAGGCCGCGGAGAGGTTCCAGATGGGCGGTGAGCGGAAAGACTGCCGCCACTGGTCCACCTCGAACATACCCCGCCGCCGAGCCGGAGGGGCTGCAGTTCCGTCCGTC
This sequence comes from Dehalococcoidia bacterium, assembly GCA_965215675.1. GTDB lineage: Bacteria > Chloroflexota > Dehalococcoidia > Lucifugimonadales > UBA3495 > VXOI01. The sequence goes on from OZ244112.1 coordinate 3,420,618, forward strand.
GGCGGCTCCGGGTCTCCGTCGGGCAACAGACCCATCTGGGCCGGGCTGTTACGAATGAACAAGAACCCCAAAGGCAGGGCCAAAAAAATTACGATGGCACCCAAGGCAATCCACGAAGCCCTCCAGCTGAACAGTTCTACCAGATAAGCGCTGAAGGGAATCAATATCAGGCCGCCAATGGACGTGCCGGAAGCCACCAGCCCCAGGACGAAGGTCCGACGCTTTACGAACCAGCGGGCCAGCAGCGGCCCAAGGGTGCCGATGGAGGCGCCGCTCATCGCTGTAGACAGCACGAAACTGAACAGGAATACCAGGAAGAGGTAGTGGAAGGTCAGGCTCAATCCTGCGGTTGCAAGCCCCGCAATCAACAGGCTGATCAGGACGACTTTGCGGGAGTTGAATTTGTCGAACAGATGTCCTATAAACGGCTGAGTGACTCCGTTCATCAGCCAGCCTATTCCGGCGGCTACGGAGATAGTGGTCCGGTTCCACTCAAACTCCTCGCTCATCGGGAGAACGAAGACCCCAAAACCGTTGCGGGCTCCCGTGGTCACCGCAGCGATGAACATGGCGGAAACTACCACGTACCAGCCGTAATAGGTCCTCTTGGGCCGCGGAACTCCGGCGTCGACTTGCCTTACTGCCTGACCGTCTTGAGCCATCCTGATCCCTAATTGCCGTCCCAGCGATAGACTTGAATCCGGTGGCGGCAGCTGTCTACCACCAGTACGTTACCGTTGGCGTCAATTTTAACAGCCGTGGGCCCCCAGAATAACTTCTCCACATTTGCCGATTCCTCCCTGTCATGTCGTTCCGGGGGATTCACCAGAGGCGACAGGTTAGATTCCAACCGCAATGCCCCCTCTTCCGGGTTGGCCAGGAAGTACTCGTTGGCCCAAGTGGGGGTCTGCGACTCACCGCGCAGGGTGGCCAGCAACGCGCCGTCCGGGGACAACACACGCACGCGTTCATTGCCCCAATCGGCGACGTAGATGTTGCCATGTCCTCCCACACACAGCCCGGCCGGATGGCTGATGCGGTCGCCTTCAGGTTGCGTAGTCCCGGGTTGAGGAAGCTGATCCATAAAATCCCCACCCGGAGTGAATTTCTGTATTCGGTGATTGCCCCAGTCAGACACGTAGACATAGCCGTCGCAGTCCAACGCAATGCCCCAGGGCGTATTGAACTGGCCCTCGGCATTGCCCAATTCGCCCCAAGTTTCTATAAACTGCCCACCGACAGTGAATTTCTGTATCCTGTGGTTGCCACTGTCGGAGATCAGCAGGTTATCGTCAGCATCACGCGCGATGTAGGAGGGGTGATCGATTTGACCTGGGCCCGCACCGGGTTCTCCCCAAACTCCCAGCAATTCGCCGTATGTGGAGAAAACGGTGATGCGGTTCAGGGCCTCATCAGCGACATAGATCCGGTCCTGGCTATCCAAGGCGAGGGAACTGGGCCACCAGAATTCACCGGGCCCAGTGCCTCCAGTTCCGAATTCCCCCAGGAATTCCTCGTCTACAGTGCACATGGAGACGCGCTTGTAGGGCAGCCGGATGGGTAACTCAGGCCCGGCCCGGTTCAGCACGTACATTGCGCCTTGAGAGTCCAGCGCGACGTCCACCGGGTTCTGGAACCCCCTGCCCTGGTTGGACAGAGAACCGACGGTGTGGCTGTAGCGGATGGCTGCTGTGGTCGTCATGCTAGGAAATCACCCCAACGGCTACGGTAGAAAACACGGGGCCACGATGATCAGGAAATCTGGAATTCGCGGGTGGAGACAACCAACTGCAGCAGATCCGCCACGCGCTGCTCAATGCAGCCGGTGGAAATCTGCGGCTCGAAATGCAGATCGCCCCGTTCTGAAACAAACGATACCAGTTCCTCACGGGTGGGCTCTGCGACTTCCAAGCCTCCACAGAGGGTGAGGCAGGCGTCCACCAACTCATCAGGGGAATAAATGGAACCCTCGCTCCGGAGTCTGCGAATGACTGACTGGATGCCCGGCTGAGAGGGATCCCCCATCATTTGTGCCCCGGAATTGACCCGCTCCATCAAAGTGCCGGTATCTACCCACTCTGTGCCGGTGTGCCAGCCCTCAACCGTGGGGGGATTGAGAATTTCCTGCCCCATGAAATTGGCGTCCAATGCCAAATTCACTATGCCCCACTGTGGAGTGCTGAATGCTCCGGCCAAGTGCGCCACGCCAGCAACGACCTCGGCCGGACTCTTGACCTTACTGTATCGTACCTCTTCGGACCGGAAGAACTCCGACGTAAATATTGTCCGCATGGCAGACCGCACGTCTCCGCCAGTGCTTCGCAGATCCTCTGCGATGATCTGCGAGGCCGTTTCGTTGGGCTGGTCGGACACGAAGAACGCGTAAAGCTTGCCGGCTAGGAACCAGCTGCTGGCAGGATGCCCGCAAATTATGTCCAAGACGTCTTCGCCGTTGAACCGGCCCGTCTGGTTAAGGAACGTCTTGGGGCTGTCGTCGTGATCCTCGGGCCGGTACTCAAACTGCCAGTCGAGACGCCCGTGGGGCCAAATGGAGTCCCGGGATGCACGGACGCTCATATAGTCCTGGTTGGCTATAGTCCAACCGGTGAAGGCCCTAGCTGCGGCCTTGACGTCTGCCTCTGAATAGGTCCCGATACCCATGGAGAACAGTTCCAGCAATTCCCGGCCGTAGTTCTCATTGGGAGCGTCCTTGTGGTTATCCTTGTTGTCCAACCAGAAAATCATTGCCGGATCGCGGGACATCTCTGAGAGCAGGTTGCGAAAAGTCCCCAAACCGAGGCGGCGGAATGTGTTGGTCTGGTTCACCACTGCCTTGGCGTGGTTGAGTTTTCCGTACGCCGTTGCGAACAGGCCGTGCCAGAAGAGCGCGATCTTTTCCTCGAGAGGCCCCTGCGAGTTAATCATCCGGTAGAGCCAGTAGGACTGAGAACTTTCGATGAGCATGAGGCTGTTCTGGTCGACGTGATATCGACGAATGAGCGCGTCATCCCAGGTCGGCGCTTCCTCCGGGTGCAGGAGCCGCTCCACGGTAGCTTCATAGCCGTCCTCAATACAGCGCTCCAGCTCCTCGTAAGTAGCACCGAATCCAGCCCGACGCATCAAGTGGGCCATCAGCGCCATTTCTTCGCTGGCTTGTCCTCGGTGCACGGCACTCGTTTGGGTCATCGCCCGCTCCTTAGATCAACGAACCGAACAGTTCACGATGGCCAATTGACCTTTAGTTTTACCTAGTCGTGGAGACTGTCACTAGTCAGCTTACAATTGGCGGTAGTATAGCACCGAACCAACCCCAACGACTCTGCAAGACTCACCATCTCAACCCTCTAGACATATTAAGTTGACAGTTGCTCAATTTTGATTTAATTTTTAGAAATTAATTACTTCTTCGTTGAAGAGATTCTCGAATAGCCAGATTAATGACACTAGGGTCCAAAGCCTTAATTTCAATGATCGCGGGACGGGGTGATGTGAACGAATCGGATTCTCCCCTCCCAGCAAGCACCTCCCTAATTGGTGCACAAAATACACGCGGGAACACAGATAAAGGAGGTTTGATTTAGAGCATTTTCGGCAGGGTAACCCCTGGAGTAACCACAATTTCCGCAGGGCTTCGCAGTTTTCGGGAGTGCAGGTATTCATCCAACCGACGCAGTATTTTTAAAGTTCTTATTCCTGCTTTTCTGACAGGAAACCCCCTCACGACAGGCATTCCCACACGCTGCTCTTTCAGCCTTGGCGGGTTAGTAACGAAAACCTTGACAAACCAAGGTAGATTAGGGTTTGGGGTGGATTTAAATGTCTACAGACGTGAAAATAATCAGCGATGGAATGATGAAAGTCGACGGTGGTTCGATGTTTGGCCCTGTACCCAAGGTAGCTTGGGAAAACAGCGTTGTTACCGACAGGAAAAACCGAATGACGCTAGGCCTGAACTGCCTGCTGCTGCATTCAGCCGGACAAAACGTACTCATCGACACCGGCGTTGGTTCCAAGGATATGCACGCGGACAAGGAATCTCTCGGGCTGGTGCCAAGCAGGCTGTTACGGGGCCTCAAGTCTGTCGGCCTAGCACCCAAGGACATCAACGCAGTAGTTCTAACTCATCTTCACTTCGATCATTCGGGAGGTTGCACCCGGCTGGACCGGGCCGGAAACGTTGTGCCGACCTTCTCCAAGGCCAAGTATTATGTGCAAGAAAGTTGCTGGCACGAGGCCTGCAATCCCAACGAACGAGCCAACAATTCGCACCGTACTGACAACTTCCTGCCAATTGACGAGCGTGGCCAGCTTGAACTGCTGGACGGAGATAAAGAAATTCTTCCTGGTCTGAACGTCATCGTGACCGATGGCCATGCAAGGGGCCACCAGATGGTCATGTTCAACCACGGTGGCGAACGGGTCGTCTTTCTAGGCGACATTGTTCCCACGCCGCATCATCTGAACCTTGTAGCCATCTCCGCATTCGATAACTCGCCGGAGGTGACCCTGGAACAGAAGAGGGAACTGCTGTTCCGGGCCGAGCGGGAGGGCTGGCTGCTGGTTTTCTCCCACGGCCACGAAATTCGCTCGGGGTACCTGGAACGCCGCGGTGGCATGGGCTACCTGAGGGATGGTGGGCTGTAGCCGACCACTCTCCGGAACAATTCGACGGCACAGCACAGCCGCCCCGGTTTAGTTGAACCGGGGCGGCTGATTCATCTGCTGGAACAGACGAGAAACCTCGGCTACGCGGTCCTTCAGGCTATTACGTCTGCATCAACCCATTCACCATCCAGTTCGGTCAGAATCGCGTTGGTTATCTGGTTACCAAGGTCCGACTCATTTGCCGTACGGACCCTGACGTAGCTGTCTGTCAGGCCGGTCCAGCGTCCCGCTCTCGATGAATGCTCCCACAGAACTGACCGCACGCTTCCCAATTGCGACTTCCGAAATCGTCGATGAGAATCAGCCGCCAATGCGAGCATTTCACCCATTCGCTCGCGCTTTTCCTGCTCCAACAACTGCTCGCCAAAATGATAGGCGGAAGTCCCCGGTCTTGGTGAATAGGGAAACAAGTGAATGTCGGCAAATCGCATCGTATTCGCGAAATCCCGGCTGACGGCAAAATGGTCAGCACTCTCACCAGGAAACCCCACTATGATGTCGGTGGTAATCCCGGCGTCCGGCAACCTTGAACGCACCAAGGACACAGCGTCCGCAAACTCCGGTCTGCTGTATCGGCGACGCATCCGACGGAGAATTAAATCGCTCCCACTCTGGAGCGGAATGTGGAAGTGCCTCATCAACCGCGGGTTATTCCAGAGTCCCAGGAGCCCCTCCGTGATTTCGTGGGCCTGCAGCGAGGAGACTCTCAGTCTTTCTATGCTGGTCTCTCCAAGTACTCGCTCCAGAAGACGAACGAGATCCCACCCAGGGATATCGAACCCGTAGGTTCCCAGCTGTGTTCCGGTAAGAGCAACTTCCCTGCAGCCCTCTGCAGCACGGCGATTTATCTCGGCAACTATCGTCTCAGATGGAATGCTGCGTTCCCGCCCGCGCACCTTAGGAACGATGCAATACGCACAGACCTGGTCGCACCCCTCCTGTATCTTCACCATTGCTCGGGTACGGCCTACTTCCCTGGTCCCAGGTTGGGCTGCTGGAACATTCTGCGCAGCCGGAACTTTCAGGGCCAAGCTGGCTGCAGCCACAAGGTCGGACTTGGCCGTATTGCCGACGACCAGGGAAACAGCGTCCATTTTCTCCAGTTCCGCGGGAGCACGCTGTGCATAGCAGCCGGTGGCAACAACCACGGCGTCAGGATTTCGTCGGCGAGAGGAGCGCAAGATCTGGCGCGCCTTGGAGTCAGCGGTTGCAGTGACAGTACAGGTATTCAATACGACCACATCAGCGGCCGATGACGGGCCCACCACCACGTAGCCAGCCTCGCGGAACTGGCGGGCCAGCGTCTGGCTGTCAGCCTGGTTGAGCTTGCACCCATGGGTGTGGATGGCTACCGTGCGCCGCTCAGCGGCCTCACTCCCGGACAACTCAACAGTAACCTGTTCGATTGAATCACCGGGCATGGCTTTCGGGGTCCGCTTCGTAAGGCAGGTCGTCTAGAGGGATCATGTCCCACAACCGTTCCACCGCCGCCGTTACATCCTCGAGAATCGAGATGAGATGCTGTGCGCCACCCCGGGATTCGCGAACGCGGTCAGCGGCATCGGCGAACCCGCTAAGACGGGTGAAGGCATCCCTTATGCGACGATCATTGTTTTCTCGCCCAAGTGCCTGCGCGTACTCCTCAACCGACTGGCGGCCGTCCAGTTCATCCCCACGAATTAGTGCGGCACTCTTGACTGCCAGCGTGACGCTGCCCCACAACAGTTCCTCGCAACGCAACCAGCGGGACTGTCGAGCCTCGTTCATGGCGTCGCGCAGCAGCCGGACACTCTGGCCGTTGTAGCGCGCGAGGCGCGCCCGTTGCTGCTGAGTTGGTTGGATCATCAGTTAGCCTGGATCAATTGTAACCCAAAGGCACATTATTGGTCGTGCGGAGGCAAAAGGAAAGGCGGCCCATCTTGAGATGGGCCGCCTTTGGCTGCACCACAAATGTGAACTAGTTTTCGGGCCAGCCTTCGGCAGAGGTTACGCCACTGTCCAAAGCAGCCGTCACCTTTTCTGCGGCTTCGTCCGACACCCATGACGTCCAAGAGTCTCGGTTATTTTCAAGCCAATAGATGGCTGTTTCCTCGGGTGTGGCGTCGTTTTCACTGCTCCACAGGAAAACTTTGTTGTAGGCGGGAACACCGAAGTCCCAATTTTGCAGGAACCCTACTACGTCACCAGCGCGGGGCAACAGGCTATTGTGGACTGCTATAAGCACCAATGAATCAGCAAAGTGGCACGCCTTGTCGGCAGCCCAACACTCATCGGAATAGGGTTCTTCCTCTAGGAGCACCAAATCAAGCTGAATCGCTGGATCACCGGTGCCCCACATGTAGCCGAGCCACGGCTCCTGCCTTTCGTAAGAACCGAAGATCTCGGAAAACATCGCGTCCTGAGAACCTGGCTTAATTACGTGCAAGTAATCAGACAATCCGTACGTTTCGATCTGTTCGTCGTTGACCAACTCGCAGGACCAACCGGGGACGCAGGCTACCAGCCGGGCTTTGCCGCGGCTTTCGTCTGTCGCGAACAGTTCCTGAAATTCTGGCTTCTTCAAGTCTTCGGGGGTTTTCAGGTCGGGATACTGCTCTGCGATGTATGAGGGGATAACGAAAGTGCTTTGCCAGTCACCGACCAGGCTGGTGCCGACGGACACTACCGTTCCCTGTTCCAAAGCCTCGTTCCAGCCAATCTCCTGGTTCGGCAACCAGATTTCCATTGTGACATGAGTATCGCCTTTCCTCAGGCCCTCAAACAGAGGCAGAGTACCGCCGAACACCAAATCGGTGGGGTAGCCATAACCGTGCTCGACGATGTACTGGGCGACTCGATTTTGAACCTGAGCGCTGGTCCAGTTAAGGTCGGAGAAGACGATGGTATCTTTCGGGCCCTCCATAGCCTCGACTTCGACCTCAACAATCTTGGTGACCTCCACCGGGACTTCCTCGGTTACAACCTCGGTTACGACCTTGGTAACCTCTACTTGTACCTCAATCTCTTTCTCCACTTCTACGAGCTTGGTGACTTCGACCGTCTCAGTCGAACCGCAAGCCACGGCGGCAAGCATGGCCACTATGGCCAATAACATTGCCAGAGAGATAAATGTGTTCCTTGTTAACAATTCAACAACCTCCGCCCTGTATCGGGCTCTGAATATGGCATGATCTCTGTTGCTTCATCGGCAGAGTCCGGGGCACCATCTAGCTGGATGCCAAAGTTACCGATTTATATCAGCGTTGGCCCGCCATGTCAAACCGTGGACGTCTCCTCTTAGTACCTTCCTAGTGTTACGTCAGTGTTGTATTGATGGGTATAGGGACTTTAGTCTGATTCGGGCATCCTCGGTGGTGAAGCGCCAGTTCACTCGTATGCCGTCCCGGTTGCGCTGAGCCTGCCACGCTGCTGCCTCCCTCCGCAGGACGCTCCGGTCCGGGATGCGGCGGTCGAGGCATTGCCGGGCCATCACGCCGATCTCGATCTCTGCCATGTTCAGCCAACTGCCGTGCTTGGGTGTGTAATGTATCTCCAGCCGCTCCGCGATGCGCCGCGCCTCCGCCGGCTCAAAGGCCTCGTACAGTGATGACGGATGATGCGTATTCAGGTTGTCCATCACCAGCACTATCCGCTCCTTGTCAGCATAGTCCTCGTCCACCAGTTTCCGCACCACATCGGCCCAATCTCTCCGGGTGCGGCGCTCTGTAACCTCCACCCGCCGCCATCCCTCCAAGGGCGCGAACAGCATGAAAAGGTTGCTCACACCGTTGCGTTCGTATTCATAGTCATAAGAAGCTGCCGCTCCGGGGCGGGGTGGACGGCCCAGCCGGGTCTCCTTCACCTGCTGTTTACTGGTCTCGTCCAAGCACACCAGGACCTCGTTGTCCCGGTATTGGCGGTGATAGACCTCCAGCACATCCTCCATGGCGCAGACAAACTCAGCACTGCCATTCGGCGGGATGCACCAGCATTCTTTCAACCAAGGCTTGAGTTCGTTTTTTTCAGCGTCTGGCGCACCGTTTCGGTGCTGATGCTGTCCACTATCTCGCATTCAACCAGTTGATCCGCCAGCAGTTGCAGGGTCCAGCCGGCACGGCCCTCCGGCGGTTGGGAACAGGTCAAGGCAATCAGGTGAGCCTCCCCTTCACCGTCCAGCTTCCGCCGCCGCCGGTTGAGCTGTTGCCTGCGCCCCAAGGCTGCCTCCAGACCCTCCTCAACGCAACGGCGGCGCACCCGCTCCACCGTGGCGGTGCCCACCTTCAGGGCCTGAGCAATCTCCTCGTCCCTCATGCCGCCGTCAGCCTGATTTTCGTCACAAAGCAGCAGGATGCGGGCATGGGTCTGCTTATAGGCTGCCGCCCGTCCCTTGGACACCAGCGCCATCAGCTCCTGTTGCTCCTCCTCCGCCAGCCCTACCCTGTACCTCTTCACCATCATCCACACCCCACGTCCCAAACTTCCCCTTAGCCACCGGCCTTATGGTACCCCATTACCCATCAGTTCAACGATGCCCGGCTACTAGTGCCCTTCCTGCAGTGCTTCCTGCCTGCTGCGGGCCGCCGCCTGGGTGAGTCGGTCAAACACGATGGCTATGAGCACGATCGACATACCTGCAATCACGCTGTTGCCCGGGTCCTGGCGCTGGAGCGCGCGGAATACGTCCTCTCCCAACCCGCTGGCGCCCACCAACGAGGCAATGACCACCATGGACAGGGCCAGCATTGTTGTCTGGTTGATGCCGGCCATGATCGTGGGCAGGGCCATCGGCACCTGCACCTTGGCGAGAATCTGCGTGGGCGAGGCCCCGAAGGAACGGGCGGCCTCAACCGTAGCCGGAGACACCTGCCGGATACCGAGGTTGGTGAGACGGATAGCTGGGGGCACGGCGTAGATCACCGTGGCAATGACCGCCGGGGTGTAGCCCAGGCCGAAGAAAAGGATCCCGGGCACCAAGTAAACGTAACTCGGCATCGTCTGCATCCCGTCCAGTATGGGACGCATCATAGTGTTCGCCCTGTCGGAGCGAGCCCCCAGAATTCCCAGCGGCAGAGCAATCACAACGGAGATGACCACCGAGAACAATATGATGGCGATGGTCTCAACAGAACTGTCCCAGCGGTTCATCAGGCCGATGAACACCAAGCTTCCCATAGCGAACAGGGCCAGCCGCCACCCTGCCACCACCGCAGCCATGGCCGAGACTCCCAGGAAGGTAGCTGGCCAGGGAATCCAGCGAAGGCCATCCTCCAACTTGACCATCGTCAAGGTTATCGCCTTGTCGATGCCGTCGAACATTGACCCCCAATTGCGCACCAGCCAGGTGGTTCCCTCTTTGATTTCATCGGAAATCACGCGGCTGATTTCCATGGGCTCGGAAACGCCGTCTTTCTCCATCGGAATTTCGCTGGGGAAGTCCATGTCGGGACCCCAAGCAACCAGGCAGACGATCAGGACCACCAAAAACATACCCAATACGGCTGCCCACCGCACAATGGCAGGCAACCGAGTTAACCGCTGCAACTGGGCCATCGCCCCGGCGGGTTCAGACTGCGCACCAGATTGGTCGCTAGTTATTTCCGCCACAGAAGCCTCCAATCTGTACTTGGAACCCGGTTCGCCCGTCCACGGTTAGCCACTGTCGTATTCCAGTTCCGCCTCGGTCTCGGCTGCGAGGGCCGCGTTGGCGGCGACGTTTGCCTCGAAATCCTGGTCGGCGGTTGAAGTCTCGGCCAGAGCCTCAGCCAGAGCACTACGGTGAATCTCACCAACGAGCTTGTTGTCTCGGTCGGTAACCGGTACGGGGTAATCGCTGGCCATGGCCAGCGGAATCAGCACGTCGAAGGTAGTATCCGGGCTAACTGTCTCATAACCCTGGTCAACATATCCCAACCCCAGGTCCAGCCGGTTGATACCCGCCCTCAGCGCCTGGTTGGCCTTGGCGATAGTGAGAATGCCAATGTATCTCTGACGGCGATCCACGATCCACGCGGCGTCGCCGTCACTGTCTGCGATGGTGTGCAGTGCTGCCCGCGGCCCCTGATGCCCCAGGACCGTGGCCTTTGGAGTCACCATCACTCGGCTGGCGGTGAGCACGCTCTCCAGCCGGACATCTTGCGTGAAATCACCGACGTACTGGTCCTCGGGGCGGAGCACGATGTCCTCCGGGGAGCCGATCTGCACCACTCGGCCATCCTGCATGATGGCGATGCGACTCCCGAGTTTGAGAGCCTCGTTCAAGTCGTGGGTGATGAACACTATGGTCTTCTGTAGTTCTTCCTGAAGCCTTAGGAGTTCGTCCTGCATCTGACGGCGGATGAGAGGGTCGAGGCCGCTGAACGGCTCATCCATCAGCAGGATATCGGTGTTCACCACCAAGGCACGGGCCAAGCCGACGCGCTGCTGCATTCCGCCCGAGAGTTGGCGGGGGTAGGACATCTCCCATCCGCCCAGCCCCACCATTTCGAGCACCTCGCGGGTGCGGGCGTGCCGCTCCTCCTCAGAGACGCCCTGTACCTCCAGTCCCCAAGACGCGTTTTCCAGAACGTTGCGATGGGGCATGAGCCCGTAGTGCTGAAACACCATGGCTATCTTGTCGCGGCGGAACTCCATCAGCCGCTTATCGTCCATCGCGGTTACGTCATGCCCGTCGATGAAGATGCTGCCCGAGGTTGGCTCGATCAGTCGGATGAGGCAGCGCACCATGGTCGACTTGCCGCTGCCCGACAATCCCATGATGACGAAAGTCTCTCCCTTCTGCACTTCGAACGATACGTCGCTCAGGCCTATAACTACTCCCAGTTCCGACTGCAGCTCAGGCTTGCTCTTGCTGGAATGCTCTGATCCCAGCACTCTTTCCGGATTTCGGCCGAATATCTTCCACACAGAATCGACCCGGATGATAGGTCCCTGTTCTGCGCCGCCGTCAGTTCCCAGCAGCGTTTGATCCGCAAATTCCAAGCTAGCCTGTTCGGTATTTGTCGCCATTCCAGTCATCCTTATTCTCTACCCGTTGAGCGGCCGCCCGGTGGGGAATCAAGGCCAATTCAGCGTGTCAGTTCAAATCACGGTAGGCAACCCATTCACGTTTGTCAACAAAGGCGTACGGACGCATAGCGTTCCGTTTCAGGTGGCCGAATCCCCATTCTGGTCGTGGCTTTGCCCTTGCCCTTGAGCGTCGCTAGACACACGGCCCTGGACTTTTTGGTCGCGGTGTATGACGGCAGTGGGGCGGAGAACCTGGGGAGCCCCGTAAGCCGACAGGTAGTCCGGTTGGGGGGGTACATGTGTGCAATTCTGTGCATTGTTGTGCATTTCCGTCGCTTTGAGGGGGTTGGAGAGGAGCCGGTACTGGGGCCCGGTAAGTGGGCATGGAACTGCTCAATGCGTCGGTCGCGGTATTGGAATCACGGGCTTTTGAGTCCGCCGAATTCGACGGTAGCCAAGTGTCATGAGGCTTGGCAAGGGGCTTCTGTCAGCAGGGTTGCGATTCGAATCCGGTGGTCTGGTCCGATCAGATCATCTTGACTTGGTAAATGGGCGGATTTGAGATCTGCCACTACAGTATGCGTACCACTTAAATTAGAACAGTACCCTACAGAATGCACTAGCCCCGCTTCAATTCTGCCTGTCGGGCTGATTACTAAAAGGGAGATCGTTTTGTATAGGAGATCGTTTTGTATAGGAGATCGTATCGTCTGAATTAGGAGCGCAGTTGGTTCCCGAAATCCCGGCCGATGTACGAATTGGCACCGGGTTCTGTGGAACCTCGTTTCCTTGGAGCCTGGTTGCGGTTGCCTATTCAGATGGCATATATAATAGGCCGCACTCACGCCGTACCTGATAGCGGTCCATGATTAATGAAGCTAGTCGCGGAGGTGATTTCTGATGAAGTATGACTATATAGTTGTTGGCGGTGGGTCTGCTGGCTGCGTCGTTGCGACGCGACTATCCGAGGACCCTGACAAGTCGGTGCTGCTGCTCGAGGCAGGGCCGGACTACCCCGAATTCGAGAATTTGCCCGACGACCTGAAGCGTGGTTACAACGTATGGCGTTCCGCCTACGGCCCCCACAGCTGGGACCTGCGGGGCATTGCCAACTCGGCCCAGACCGAGCCGATGGTCATCCCCCGGGGCAAGGCCACCGGGGGCTCCAGCGCCATCAACGGACAGGTCATCTTCCGCGGAGTGCCTGAGGACTACGACAACTGGGCGTCCTGGGGCAATGGCGAGTGGGCCTTCACCAGCTGCCTGCCGTACTTCCGCAAGATGGAGAACGACAGGGACCATCCCGGCGACGACTTTCACGGCGACGAGGGCCCTCTCCCGATTCGGCGGTTCAAGAAGGAGGAATGGATACCCGTCTCCACCGCCTTCTATGATGCCTGCGTCGGCGTGGGCTTTCCCGAGGATGCCGACCAGAACTCGCCCGACTCCAACGGCATCGGCGTCCGGCCCCTCAACAACATTGACGGCGTGCGAATGAGCACCGCGCTGACCTACCTGTCCCAGGCCCGACACCGCCTGAACATCAGCGTCCGAGGCGACGTCACCGTGCACCGTGTCCTGTTCGACGGTAAGAAGGCCATCGGCGTACAGGCCGAGAGCGGCGGGGAGGTGTTCACGGTCGAGGGCGAGCAAATCATCCTCAGCAGCGGCACCATCGGGTCCTGCCAGGCCCTTCTGCTCTCCGGGGTCGGACCGAAGGACGAGCTGGCCACCCATGGCATTGCCTCCGTCCACGACCTGCCGGGCGTCGGCAAGAACTTCTGCGACCACCCGGCGGCGTACATGGTTTTCCGCGGCTATGGAGACCCAGCCGATGTTGAGACTCCCACGATCCAGGTCGGGCTGCGGTTCAGCACGCCGGAATCTCCCACGCGCGCCGACTTCCAGATCACCCCTACCCTGATGACCAGTGAGCACCGCCCGGCCAGCGTCAGCTACGAGGGCGACGAATTCCACTGGGGCCTGAGCGTCGGCCTGCAGAACGCCACTTCGGCTGGCGAGATCACCCTGACCACGGCCGACCCCCACGTTCAGCCGAGGCTGGACTATCAGCTGTTCTCCGCTCCCTACGACCGGGAGCGGATGCGCGAGGCTCTGCTTACGGCAGTTCGTATCGCTGAGCACCCGACCATGTCAGCCCACATTGCCGAGATGCTGAACCCGACCGAGGCTGACTTCGCCTCCGACGAGGCTCTGGACAGCTGGATCCTGCGCAATGCCTATACCCAGCACCACATCGCCGGCACCTGCAAGATGGGCCCCGCTTCCGATCCGATGGCCGTGGTGGACCAGTATTGCAAGGTCCACGGGCTCGAGGGGCTGCGGGTGATAGATGCCTCGGTGATGCCGGACGTGATCCGAGCCAACACCAACGGCACCACCATCATGATCGCCGAGCGGGGGTCCGACTGGATCAAAGAGGAGAAGTAGGGGCAATCCCGCAGGGATTACCGCTACAGTAGACCACTAACCAAGGGACGGGGTTTCACCCGTCCCTTTTACTATTTCGGAGACACCCATCTATCCTGGCCGCATTGCCTCCAACGCGTTCTGCAAATCGGGTGGCAGCGGCGATCGAAACTCCAGCGGCTCGCCGGTTATCGGGTGGGCGAAGGCCAAGTGATGGGCGTGCAGGAAGTGTCCCGGGAGCAGGGGACTTCGCCTGCCATATACCGCATCGCCCAGCAATGGGTGTCCCAACCATGCCAGGTGCACCCGGGCCTGGTGCGTGCGCCCGGTGTGCAGCCGCAGCTCCAGCAGGCTGTATGCGCCTGCCCGCTCCAACAGACGATAGCCGGTGCGGCTTTCACGGCCACCCGGCGTGACAGCCATCCTAGTGCGCCGACGAGGGTCGCGCCCGACAGGAACGTCTATCAGGCCGACCTCGGGGGAGGGAGTACCTTCAGCCAGCGCAAGATATCCCTTCTCAACAGCCCGGTCCTTTATCTGCTGTGACAGGTGATAGTGGGAGTCCTGCGTCTTGGCCACCATCAGGAGCCCCGAGGTGTCCTTGTCCAGCCGGTGGACGATTCCCGGACGAATCTCGCCGCCGATACCCTGGATGTCGGGGCAGAGGGCCAACAGGCCGTTGACCAGCGTTTGGTCGGGGTGGCCCGGCCCAGGGTGTACCGACAGCCCCGCTGGCTTGTCGATCACCACCAAGTCCGCGTCCTGGTACACCACGGCAAGGGGGATGTCCTGCGCCACCACGCCCGATGGCCTCGGGGGCGGTACCGTTAGCAGGATGCGGTCGCCCGGCCGCACCCGGTGCGCGGGCTTAACGGCCGATCCATTGACCACCGCGTGGCCCTCGGAGATCAGCTGCCGCAGACGGCTGCGGGTAAGGCCGAGATCAACTTGGGACAGGTACTGGTCCAAGCGACTCTCCGCTCCTGCCACGCTGATTTCGTGGACGGTTGCGGCTCCCTTGCTGCGTTCACTTGCTGTCACTGGCCCTGGTCTCCTCGCGGAGCGGAAACCGACGGCAGTACCCGTTCGCGAACGCCACATGTGGAGCAGCGCCAGCCTCCTTGCGGCAGGGCCCGCATGGTTCCATCGCATACAGGGCAGAAGTCCGAAGCATCCCCATCCGGTCTGGTACCCTCCGAGCGCTCCGCCATCACGAACAGCCAGGCCAGGATGACGAGTCCGGTCACTATCGAGGCATCGGCAATGTTGAACACCGGCCATGGTCCGACATCCACCCAGTCGATAACGTGCCCAAGGCGCACCCGGTCAATCATGTTGCCAAAGGCCCCTCCCAACTGCAGCCCCAAGCTCAGTCGCAGCAGGCCGGTGGGGTATCGTTGGCTCCGGTAGAGCAGGACCAACACCGCCACGCCAATGAAGGAAACCAGGATCAGCGGACTGTTGTAGCCTTGGAACAGCCCGAAAATGCTGCCGGTATTGAACGTGTGGGTGATGCGAAAGAACCCCTCTCGGGGGTAAGAATCGAAGAGGACGAGGGATTCCCTGACCATGTATTTGGAAAACTGGTCAGCCAGGAAAATGAAGACCGCCAGCTGGATCAGCAGGAGGTCCCGGTATATCGGAGTGCGTTGCGCGGTCCGGCCTTCCGGGGGTTTGCCCGATTGAATAAGCCAGTCCCTGGCGTGGCGGGAATTCATTGGACATGACTGGAGGCCACGTCAGACAGCGGCGAAACTCCCGAGACAAGCCCGGCGTGACGGGGTGCAGAGGTCAAAGAGGTCAGCCCTACTTCAAGTGTTCGACGAAGAAACGGGAGACCTCGGGAACTAGCCTTTCTTCGTGTCCGTACCAGAAGTGGTCGACGCCGTCGAATATGCGGCTCTCCGGCTTCTTGGTAAAGGAGTCCAGCTCCTCGGGGAGTTTCTCGGAGTCCACGAGCCGATCGCGGTCGCCGGCGACTATCAGGGAGGGAATCTTGTGTTCCTTGAGAGGGCTGCTGCTGATGTAGCGAAGCGCCGGAGACACCAGAGCCACGGCGTCTGCCTCTTTCTGGACGGCATCATGGCGGAGGATCACGCCCGAGCCGAAGGAGTATCCGATCACTCCGGTCTTGCCGCGGGTGTCGGGCCAGGCCTTGATGAGATCCAGGGCACCCAGCACTTCCTCGAATTCCTTCTCTCCCTCGGCGTGTTCTCCCTCACTCTCTCCCACACCACGGAAGTTGAAACGCAAGGTTACGAATCCCTCTTCGGCAAGGCCCAACGCCAGCGCCAGTACCACGTTATTCTGCATCGAGCCGCCGTGCAGAGGGTGCGGATGGCAAATGACCACCCCGGGCCAAGGACCACCCTGGGCATCGGGCTGGGCAACTACGCCTTCAAAACTGAGACCGCCGGTCTGAAAGGAAACGGCACTTTGACGCAAGGTGGGCACCCCCGTTTGACTGTCGTCTTGTTGGTTCATGTTAGGGCTCGGTTGGATGCATTTGCAAGGAGTAGTTGGGGGTTGACCCGGCTTTTGCCAAAGCGGTGGAGAAAAAGGGGAGGGGCCACGGTGGGGGTCCATGCAATGTCAGGGGGCCGAAAACACTGACATTCCCTGCATTTTCCTGCCATCCGGGCTGGATCGGGTGTTGTGGATTTCCTCGCCTCTGACTCCGGGTATTAGCGTTATAGCGAAGGTGTTCAAGCGGAACCCCCGGTCCGCTATTCACTGGATGAAGGAATGGGTTTTGGGAGCGGCTTGTGGTTGCTCTGGGCCACTACATTGATCGCAGAACTCCCTGGCCATGGGCCGGAGGTGGACAGAGGCAAGAAGTAGGGCCAATTTGCGATCAGAGGCCTTGATACGGTTCCTGATGCGGCTCGGAGAAGTGAATACATCTCCGTTCCGAAGTAGATCAGGAGAAAGAATTATCGTTTTTCCGCTCATTTCCACTCATTTCCGCCCATTTTTTGCCTCTGGATGTTGCGCGCGACTTCGCGATGGTGGTGGGCCCTCGGTGGCGGCGGGTTGTATTTCAATGTATTCAGGAATGTATTCAGGCTAGAGATGTGTCATGAGGCTTGTAAAGGGGCAACTGTCAGCAATTTTGGGAGTTGCCCATCCGGGTTCGTCGGTGGCCGTTTGAGTCGTGGATTCTCGTTCCCCGTTCGCATTTGGAGGAGCTGTCATGGGAAAGACGTTCAGGGTACCGGTGGTGAAGAATGGGCAGGGCAATCGCGTCTTATTTGTCAGCACACAAAATTGGTCTAATGTCGGTGGATATGGGATGTGGGAGTGGCAGTGCCTCCTTAGGTTCCTGGTGCGAGGGTAGACGGGGGTTTGGATTCCCGCTTGTGCGGGAATGACGACTTATTGGTCCTTCGGCGTTTAAGACGCGATTGCCCTGGAAGAATGGGTGACGTAAATGCGGGTGAAATCCAATACTGCTAGAATAGGCGCAGCTTGGGCTGGCGCTGGGCCAGCCATCATTTTCTATGAAAATATAGAGGGCCGCATGACTGCAATTGACCTGCGCAGCGACACTGTAACAAAGCCGACCGACGAGATGCGGAGCGCCATGGCCACGGCCGAGGTGGGCGACGACGTATTCGGAGAGGACCCGTCGATCAACGAGCTGCAGGAACGCTCGGCGGCCCTGCTGGGGAAGGAGGCCGGTCTGCTGACGTCGAGCGGCACGATGAGCAATCTCATAGCCACGCTGGCGTGGAGCAACCACGGGGACGAGATAATTATGGGCACGGAGGCCCACATGTTCTGGAACGAGAGCGCCGGACAGGCCGCGCTGGGCGGGGTGCAGACCCGGCTGGTGCCCAACGACAGCCAGGGCCGGATCAACCCAGACGACGTTGCTGCGGCCATCCGTCCGTCGGGCAACCTGCACTTTCCTCGCACCAGCATGATCTGCCTGGAGAACACTCATAACCGCTGCAGCGGCGGTGTGCTGACACCGGAGGACACCAAGTCGGTGGGCGACGTGGCCCATGCGGCCGGTGTTCCGGTCCACTTGGACGGCGCCCGTATATTCAACGCCTCAGTGGCCCTCGAGGTACCTCCGGCAGAGCTGGCGCGGGACGTAGACGACCTCAGCTTCTGCCTCTCCAAGTCGCTCAGTTGCCCCGTAGGTTCCGTTTTGGTGGGGTCCCAGGACTTCATCGACAACGCCAAGCGATGGCGCAAGATGCTGGGCGGCGGCATGCGGCAGGCAGGGGTTCTGGCGGCCGCCGGACTCGTAGCCCTTGACACCATGATCGACCGGCTGGCAGAGGACCACCAACACGCAAAGAGGCTGGCCGCCGGGCTCGCCAACATCGACGGGCTTACAGTTGATCCCGAGAGCATCCAGACCAACATCGTATTCTTCGAGGTTGATGAGGACCTGGGAACTGCCGCCGATCTGATTGCCGCCCTCAACCGCAACGGTGTGCTGGTTTCGTATCCCGGCAAGCAGTCCATTCGCATGGTTACCCATCGGCACATCAGCCCAGAGGACATCGAAGAAGCGCTGTCGCGCACGTCGGCTGCGGTGCGGGAACTGCGGTCAGCCGCGTAGGAAGGGAACGAGATGGCTGAAATCGTCCTGGACAAGAGCCGCACCGCCCTGCTCATCGCCGACTTCTACGAGGCGATGATGACCACCATTCCTCATGCCGTTGACCGCGGCGTGGTGGAGAGGACCGTCGCGCTGCAGAAGGCAGCGCGAGACGCGGGTGTGATGGTTTGCTACTGCGCCACCGTTTTCCGGCCCGGCTACCCGGAGATCGGATCCCGCAACAAGACCTTCGGCCAGCGCAAGGCGTCGGGCCAGCCTGCGGTATTTGACCCTCTGGACGTCATTCATCCCGCCGTTGCCCCAGCAGAGGGCGAAGTTGCGGTGGGCAAGCACCGGGTCAACGCGCTCTACGGCACGGGTCTGGACGTGGCGCTGCGGGCAAACGACATCAACACGCTGGTCATCCTTGGCTATGCCACGAGCGGAGTGGTGCTGTCCACCGTCCGGTATGCCTCCGACCTGGACTACAACCTGTACGTGGTTGAGGACTGCTGCTCAGACTCCGACCCGGAAGTCCACGATTTCCTGACCGGCCGCCTCTTCCCGCGACAGTCGGAGGTGGTGCAGTCGGCGGACGTCATCGCGGCCTTGGCTGGCTGATGTCCGGTGATTCCGGCAACGGAGAGGGCCGGAGAGGGAAACTGAGGATTCGCACCCGTTACATCGCCTATCTTGCCCTAGCGGTCGCCATAGGCCACGTGATCTACGCCATTCTCAGAGACCACGTCTTTCACGCCTCCCCGATCCTGGGATGACTGCTGCGACTCAGAGCCAGAGCGAAAGCATGCACCTGCCCGCACACAGGTTCCTCGAAGAAAGGGGCATCCCACATCGTCGGCTGGAGTTCCCGCCCGAGACGGAGAAGGGAGCCGCCAACGTTGCCCACGCACTGGGCTTCTCCGAGGCCCAGGCGGTGAAGACCCTGATCTTCGAGACGTCAGCGGGCGAGCGAGCCCTGGTGATGCTGGGTGGCGACAAGAACGCCATCTCGGGCCGACTGAAGCGGGCGCTGGGGTCGCGAAACATACGGTTGGCCGACCCGGAGACGGTGAAGGCGGTAACCGGATACGAGATCGGGTCCATCCCGCCATTCCACTGGCAGCCGCCGGGTTTCCGCTCCGTAATCGACGCTTGCCTGATGAACGAGGAGGAGTTGGGCGTTGGCGCCGGCGTCTGGGGCCAGGAGATCATGATCACCCCCGCGAACCTCGTGGCGGCGTGCAACGGCGAGGTCTTCGACCTGAGCGGTGCGGCGTAGGTGCTGTTAACCCTAGGCAGACGCCCGATTTCTAGTCGATTGTCTCACCGGGATCTTCTACTTCCCACCAGCGGCGGAGACGCTCTGCGATTTCTTTTTCGGCGCCCTCCGTTCCGGGATAGTAATAGCGGCGGCCCTGGAGCTGGGTCGGCAGGTAATCCTGAGGCTCGAAGTGGCCATCATAGTCGTGGGAGTACTTGTAGTCGCGGCCGTAGCCCATGTTCTGCATCAGGCCGGTCACAGCGTTGCGAAGGTGGATAGGCACCGGGTCGTTGGGCAGGCGGCGGACGTCGGCCATTGCCTCGTTGAGGGCGGCGTAGGCGGTGTTGCTCTTGGGGGCAGTGGCTAGGTAGACCGTGGCCTCGGCCAGCGGGATGCGGCCCTCGGGCATCCCGATTAAGTGGACGGCCTGCTGGGCCGCCACGGCTACCGGGAGGGCCTGCGGGTCGGCGAGGCCGATGTCCTCGGACGCCAGTATGACGAGGCGGCGCGCGATGAACATCGGGTCTTCTCCGGACTCGATCATCCGGGCCAGCCAGTAGAGGGCTCCGTCGGGAGAGGAGCCTCGGACAGATTTGATGAACGCGGATATGGTGTCGTAGTGGTTGTCGCCCGCCTTGTCGTACATGGGTGAGCGACGTTGCAGGGCGTCGGCGATGGTGCCCCCGTCGAGGTGCCTGTTGCCGTCTGTGTCGGGTTGGGTGGCATAGGCCGCAGTTTCCAGGGCGTTGAGGGCGATTCGGGCGTCACCGTTGGCGATATTGACGAGGTGCTGCATAGCATCAGGGGCGATGCTGACTCCCATGCCTCCGAGACCGCGTTCGGGGTCTTCGGCGGCCCGGTTGACGATGGCCTCGACATCTTCGGGAGCGAGACTCTGCAGGGCGAAGACTCTGCTGCGGGACAGCAGCGGGGCGATGACTTCGAATGAAGGGTTTTCGGTGGTGGCACCGATCAGCGTCACGGTGCCATCCTCGACGTGGGGTAGGATGACGTCTTGCTGGGCCTTGTTGAAGCGGTGGATCTCGTCGACAAACAGGATGGTCGCCTGGCTGTGCATTCCGCGGCGGTCTCGGGCCGCGGCTACGATCTTGCGGAGGTCGGCCACGCCAGACGTGACGGCGCTGACCGGCTCGAAGGCTGCCTGGGTGGCGTTGGCGATGAGGCGGGCGAGGGTGGTCTTGCCGATGCCGGGCGGTCCCCAGAGGATGAAGGACGGTAGTTGCCCGGCGGCGATGGCCCGGAACAGCACCCTGTCGCGGCCCACTACCTGTTCCTGTCCGACATACTCTTCGAAGGTGCGCGGGCGCATCCGATCGGCGAGGGGCGCGTTACGCTCGGCGTCCATGCGGCGCTGACGGTCGAAGAGTGACTCGCCGGGGCTTTGTTTTCTGCTAGTCATCGACATCCCGGGCGAAGCGGATTCCCAATTCCAATGACAGGCGTTTAGCCAAATTGGGGCATTACTTTCTCGGCGAATAGACTCATTGAGGCTTGCACGTCCTCGTGGGGGATCATGCCGCCGGTGTTGAACCAGCAGATGAAGCCGTCGGGGCCATACATTCCCTTAAACTTTTCCAGCTTATCGGCGACCTGTTCCGGTGTGCCTACCGCGGCGTACTCGTCGAGAACGGTCTCGTAGTCCAAGGTCTGGGCACGGGCCGAGCCTCGTCCGGAACCGCCCCGCAGGGTGCCCAAGTAGTTGTTGATGGTTTTTTCAAATCCGTTGCGGGCCTTCGTTTCATCCTCGGCGACGTTGACGTGAACAGTCACATTCACGGAGCGGTCCGCTGGATCGTGGCCGTTGCTTTCCAGCTCCGCCCGATAGGTTTCCAGCCCAGTCAACGCGCCCTGTGAGGAGACGATAGTAGGCGCAACAAGGACGTTGTGTCCCAGTTGACCGACGAGGTTAAAGGTATCGGGGCTGTTGGACGCAATATAGACCGGCGGATGAGGCTTCTGGATGGGCTTGGGCGACAAGTTGATGCCCTCAACCTGATGGTATTTGCCTTGGTAGTTATAGTCGTCGTTGGCCCACATCCCCAGCACCATTTCCAGCCCTTCGGTGAACCTCTCGCGAGCTTCTTCCTGGTCGACGGCGTAACCTTGGAAATGGGAGGGGATGGCGCCCCGCCCGATGCCAAAAATAGACCTGCCACTGGATAGGACGTCGAGCGCCGCTGCCTCTTCGGCCAGGCGTATGGGCTGGTGCAAGGGCACCAGATGAACGGCGGTGCCAATGCGGATGCGGCTGGTGGTCTGGGCCATGGCTGCTCCGACGACCATGGGGGCCGACATCACCGAAAAGCGTGAGTTGAAGTGGAGCTCGGCCAGCCAAGCAGCGTCGAATCCCAACTCGTCGGCCAACTGAACCTGGGCGATGGTGTCCTGGTAGCGCTGAGCCGGGGACTGGTCTTCCGCGCAAGGCAACTGGTAGAAAACGCCGAATTTCATCGATGGTCCCTCAAAGGCAATATCTACCCCGATTCTACACTACGAAACAGGGGCGGGTTTCACAACTCGCCCCTGTTTACAGGGTAATCGCGTCTTATTTGTCAGCACACAAAATTGGTCTGAATGGCGGTGGAGATGGGAGTGGCAGTGCCTCCTTCGGTTCCGGGTGCAAGGGTAGACGGGGGTTTGGATTCCCGCCTGCGCGGGAATGACGACTTATATGGCCTCCGGCGTTTAAGACGCGATTGCCCTGCCCCTGTTTAGCGTGACCTGCAGATATACGTCCTACAAAGGAATGTTGCCGTGCTTTTTGGGTGGCATGGTGTCGCTCTTGGTCTGCAACATTTCCAGGGCTCGGATTATCTGGGGGCGGGTTTCTGCCGGATCGATTACATCGTCCAAGAAACCTCGGCCGGCTGCTATGTACGGAGTTGTGAACCGGTCCTTGTAGTCGTCGATCAGCTCCTGGCGGGTCTGGTCCGGATTCTCTGACTTGGAAATCTCATCGCGGTAGATGATATTCACTGCGCCTTCGGCACCCATCACAGCGATTTCCGCTCCGGGCCAAGCGAGATTGACGTCGGAGCGCAGGTGCTTGCTGCTCATCACGATGTAGGCTCCCCCGTAGGCCTTACGCGTGATCACCGACACCTTGGGAACCGTGGCCTCGGCGTAAGCGAAGATCAGCTTGGCTCCGTGACGGATGATGCCGCCGTATTCCTGGGTCACTCCGGGCAGGAATCCCGGCACGTCCACGAACGTAACGAGCGGAATGTTGAAGCAGTCGCAGAAGCGGACGAATCGCGCCGCTTTAACCGATGCGTCAATATCCAGCACTCCGGCAAGATAAGCGGGCTGATTGCCCACTATGCCCACGGGGCGTCCATTCATTCGGGCAAAGCCCACGATGATGTTGGGCGCGAAGTTCTGGTGGACTTCCATGAACTCCTCGTGGTCGACCACCTTGTAAACAACATCGCGCATATCGTATGGGCGCCCTGGCTCCTCAGGCACCAGGTAACGCAAGTCGGGCTCGCGGCGGTCCGCCGGGTCATCCGCGGGATCAAGCGGAGGGTCATCGACGTTGTTCCCCGGCAGGTAACTGAGCAGGTGCCTGACCTCGTTGATACATTCCTCTTCCGTTTCGCAGACGAAGTGTGCAACTCCACTGCGAGTGGCGTGGGTTGCCGCGCCGCCCAGCTCCTCGTGCCCAACTTCCTCACCGGTAACAGCGCGTATGACGTCCGGGCCAGTGATGTACATCTGGCCGATTTCCTTAACCATGAAGATGAAATCGGTGATGGCCGGGGAATAGACCGCTCCGCCAGCCGCCGGACCGACAATCACGGTAATCTGCGGCACTACGCCTGAATACAGCGTATTGAGTAGGAAAATGTCGCCATAGGCAGCAAGGCTCAACGCGCCCTCTTGGATCCGGGCGCCACCAGAGTCGTTGAGGCCTACGACCGGACATCCCGCTTTGGCGGCCAAGTCCATCACCTTGCAAATCTTCTGGCTGACGACCTCAGAAAGGGAACCGCCCATCACTGTGAAGTCCTGGGCGAAGGCGAACACCTGCCGTCCCTCCACCTTTCCGTAGCCGGTGACAACTGCATCCCCCAGCGGTCTCCTGTCGCCCAGTCCAAAGTCGGTGATGCGATGCGTTACGAACGGGTCAAGCTCATGAAACGTACCCTCGTCCATAAGGCGTTCGAGCCGTTCCCGGGCGGTGTACTTACCCCGGCTGTGCTGCTGGTCGATTCGATTCTGGCCGCCGCCCAGCCGGGACTCGCGGCGCATGGCCTCGAGGGTTTCCAGCTGCTGGTCTATCTGCCTTTGCTCCGCGGTCACGATTCCTCTCCTAGCTGCCAGCACCTTCAATAGCCAAAGTTACGGCATCCTGATTGGCAGTCCGCATTCTATCTTGCATCCCTGCCCCGCGCCATGCGCGGTGTTAAAATTCAAAAGGAACCAAACCAGGGGCTGAGTGAACCCTGTAACGTTTGAAGAAAGAAATGGCTTTTGGACTGTCGACATTGACGGGAATTCTCGTAGCAAACGGCGAGCCCCTGATCTGGGGCCAGCGAACATACGTCATGGGCGTGATCAACCTCACGCCAGACTCGTTTTCCGGCGATGGCCTTGGAGGGGATGTTCAGGCCGCAGTGGAACAGTCCCTCAGATTCGAGGGTGATGGAGCGGACTTTCTCGACATCGGCGCTGAGTCCACTCGTCCAGGCCACCAACCCGTGCCAGAAACCGAAGAGTTGGCGCGGCTGCTGCCATCGCTGGAAGCCATAGCTGCACAGGTATCAATCCCAATAAGCGTGGATACGTGGAAGTCGGGCGTGGCGCAGGCTGCCCTGGGAGCCGGCGCCCGCATCATCAACGACATCTGGGGGCTCCGGGCCGACCCTGATATGGCAGGGGTGGTAGCAGAGAGCGATGCCTCTCTGATCGTGATGCACAACCAGCGGGGGCACAGCTACGACGATCTTGTCGAGGATATCATCGGCAGCCTACGCTGGAGCGTCGATACGGCGCTGAGGGCCGGTGCCCACCGGAGAAATCTCGTGGTCGACCCTGGCATCGGTTTCGGCAAAACCGCAGACCAGAACCTGGAAGTGTTGAAGAACCTTCGCCGCCTCAAGGAACTGGACCTGCCCGTACTTGTGGGCACCTCACGCAAGTCCACCATTGGGCGATTGCTGGGTCTTCCACCGGAGCAGCGGCTTGAGGGGACAGCGGCCACCGTTGCCCTCGCCATCGCGGGCGGCGTGGACTTGGTTCGAGTGCACGACGTGGAGGCAATGACGCGGGTATGCAGGGTAGCGGATGCGGTTGTTCGCGGCTGGCGTCCGGAGGGTTGGGAGGTTAACTCGTGAAAGAGGGCATTGCCTATCTGGGATTGGGGACGAACCTCGGAGATCGGCTTACAAATCTCGGAGAGGCGCTGAGACTGCTATCCGATGGGACGGAATTGCAGTTCTTGCGCTGCTCGCGAGTATACGAAACAGAGCCTTGGGGAGTTACCGATCAGCCTCGATTTCTCAATTGCGTCGCTGAATTCTCCTCTGCATTGGACCCTGAGGCTCTTTTGATCCGCTGCAAGAGCGTGGAGGCCCGCCTGGGCCGTGTACCGGGGGAGCGCTGGGGGCCGCGGCTGATCGATGTGGACATCCTCCTCTACGGATCGGAATTGGTTGATCTTCCCCACTTGGAGATACCGCATCCGAGACTCCATCTCCGCGCATTTGCTCTGGTTCCATTGGCTGAACTCGCTCCGGAATGGATTCACCCCTCCCTCGACACCAGCATCGCCGAGCTGGCTCGAAGCTCTGAGGGACGAGACGGGGTGATAGCCATCGGCAACGCGGGGTTAGCAGTCAACACCCCTGAGTGCTAATTTATGGTTGACAATCATATGCGGTTGGCGCATATTTTAAGAGTTATTGTGCAATCCAACGGCCGGCTGTAGTCGCATTCGATTTTGCCAGCCTTGGCTTACTATGGTAGGTAAAAAGTAGATTTAACAAGGAGCCAAAGATGGCAGACAAGCAGCTGTCTTTCGAAGACGAAGCACGTGTAAGCCTGCTGAGCGGCGTGGCGCAGTTGCGCCGGGTGGTAGGTCTAACCCTTGGCCCCAGCGGCCGCAACGTGATGCTGAGCCGTATGTTCGGCAACCCGGTGGTGTGTAGCGACGGGGTCACCATCGCCAAGGAAGTCGAGCTATCTGACCCGTACGAAAACCTGGGAGCGCAGCTGGTGAAAGAGGCCGCTTCCAAGACCAACGACGCCGTGGGCGACGGCACCACCACCTCGGTGGTCCTGGCCGACGCCATGGTGCGCGAAGGGTTCAAAAACGTGGCGGCAGGCGCCAACGGCATGTTGCTTCGCGATGGAATTGAGGCGGCCGTGGACGCTGTTGTCGCCGAGTTGCGGGAGATGGCCATTCCGGTCGAGGGCCGGGAACAGATCGCCCGTGTTGCCGCCCTATCGGCCCACGAGGAAGCCATCGCCGAACAGTTGGCAAACGCGCTGGAAAAGGTCGGACGGGACGGCGTGGTGACCATCGAGGAGTCCAAGTCCCTCACCGATGAACTGGACTTCGTTGAGGGCGTTCGCGTCGACCGCGGCTACCTATCACCCCACTTCGTAACCGACACTCAACGGATGGAAGTGGCCATCGACAACCCCCACTTCCTGCTCACAGACCAGAAGGTAAGTTCGCCCAATGACCTCATAGCCCTTCTCGAAAAGTTGGTCGGAGCCGGCCGCCGGTCACTGGTCATCATCGCCGAGGATGTGGAGGGCGAGGCCCTCTCGACCCTGGTAGTCAACAAGGTTCGCGGCATACTGGACTGCGTGGCCGTCAAGGCACCCGGCTTCGGCGAGCGCCGCAAGGCCCTGCTGGAAGATATAGCCATCGTCACCGGGGGCACCGTCATAAGCGCGGACCGTGGCCTGAAGCTGGACGCCGCGGAATTCGAGCACCTGGGCACCGCCCGCAGGCTTGTGGCCAACAAGGACGAGACCACCATCATCGAGGGGCATGGATCCGAGCAGGGAGTCAAGGACCGACTCGACCAATTGCGGGTCCAGATCGAGGAGACCACTTCGGACTACGATCGCGAGAAGCTGCAGGAGCGCATGGCCGCCCTCGTGGGTGGCGTGGCCGTGGTCAAGGTCGGCGGGGCTACAGAGCCCGAGGTGAGCGAGCGCAAGTCGCGCACCGAGGACGCTCTCTCCGCCACCCGCGCCGCCATCGAAGAAGGTATCGTGCCGGGTGGTGGAGTGGCCCTGATTAGGGCCGGCCACGTGCTGGACGAAGTTATCAGGTCCCTGGAAGGAGATGCAGCTTTGGGCGCCCGGCTGGTACGGGAGGCTCTGAAAGCACCGCTAACCCTGATCTCCGAAAACGCGGGTTATGAAGCACCCGTAGTTGTCGAAGAGGTCCGGACAGGTGAAGGAGACTGGGGATTTAACGCAGAGACAGGTGAATACACCCACCTGATCCAGGCCGGCATCATCGACCCAGTGAAGGTCACCCGCTCGGCCTTGGAGAATGCGGGAAGCATCGCTGGTATGATGCTGACCACCGAGACCATCATCACGGAGATACCTGAGGTGAAGCCCCTGCCGGCCGACATGCAGGACTTCATGCACGACTAGAAACCACCCGGACGGCTACATCAAAGAAGGAGCAGGGGCGCACGGTTGTGCGCCCCTACCCGTTTTCGAAATGTCTGGTGGCCCTCTAAACCGGGACGAAATCGCCCGCCTTCTATCTGGCGACGATCCTTTGATCAGGGATTATTTTTCCCTGGAGGCACAGCTGCAGCCCAACGGCTTCGATCTTTCGCTCAGGGAAGTTGCCAAGTTCGAAAGTCCGGGGCAAATGGGTGAATCAGAGTCTGATCGCGTGCTGTCATCCACAACGCCGATAGCAACGGACGAAGAGGGGTGGGTGGAACTCAAGCCAGGGGAGTACCTGGTAACTTTCAACGAGGTTGTCAGCCTGCCTACGGACCTTATGGCCTTGGGGCGACCCCGTTCCAGCCTGCTTCGCAGCGCGGTATCCCTGCACACGGCGGTGTGGGACGCGGGCTACCAGGGCCGCTCCCAGTCATTGCTCGCCGTACATCACCCCGCCGGTTTTCGGGTGCAAAGAAACGCGAGGCTGGCGCAACTGGTGTTCTTTCGGTTGATTGCCCCTGCTTCGGAGGGATATCTCGGCCGGTACCAGGGAGAGGGGTTGTAGGCATTGGATTACTCCAGTGGCCCAAGTCCCAAGACTTTGATCTACCAGGGTATGCTTAGTCAATGACCTTGACTGACCTGAAAGGAACCGTCGTGGCACACGCTCACGCGTGCGGGTTCGATCTCGTGGGGGTCACGGGGGCCGACGATTTTTTTGCTGACCGGCGGGCTGCGCTGGAGCGGATCCGAGATGGGCAGATGGACGGGCTGCCGTGGTACACCGAGTCCCGGGTGATGCGCGGCACCAGTCCCAGTGAATTGCTGCCTGGGGCGAGATCAGTGATCTGCCTCGGGTTGAGCTACTGGAACGAGGACAGCCCAGGGCTTCCTGCTGCGGTTTCGGCGGAGACTGAGGAGCGGCGGGGCCAAGGCCGCGTGGCGCGGTACGCCTGGGTGCGGGATTACCATCGGGTAATGAAGCGGCGCATGCGGGACTTCGTACGATCCCTGGAGGCGGAGCTGGGTTCCTCGGTTGCAGCGCGGTGGTACGTTGACGACGGGCCGATGCTGGACCGTGCCGCGGCAAATCGGGCTGGCATCGGATGGTTTGGCAAGAATACCAACATCCTCACCCCAGACTTCGGCTCGTGGGTGTTCCTGGGCCAAGTGATAACCGACTTGGACATGGAGCCAGACGCGCCGCTCAAGAAATCCTGCGGTAGCTGCGTCCGGTGCATCGAGGACTGCCCAACGGGTGCGATCGTCGCTCCCTATGTGGTGGACAACACTCGCTGCATTTCTTACCTGACTATCGAGAACCGTGGCCCGATTCCGAGTGAACTCAGGCCGCTGATTGGGGACTGGGTGTTCGGCTGCGACATCTGCCAGGACGTCTGTCCGGTCAACCGCAAGGCACAGGAGGCGGGCCAGCCCATCACCCCTGTTGCACAACATAAGGAAGGACGGACGACGGCTTTGCTGGACCTGGTGGAGCTACTGGAAATGTCAGAGTTTGAATTCCGTTCGCGCTTCGCCGGTACTTCCGTCATGCGGGCGAAAAGGGCTGGGCTGCAGCGAAACGCCTGCGTGGCCCTGGGAAACGCGGGAGACACCGATGCGGTTCCTGCGCTGGCCCGGGCTCTCGAGCACGACGAACCGTTGGTTCGCGGCCACGCGGCGTGGGCCTTGGGTCGCATAGGCGGGACTCCGGCGGCGTCCGCCCTGGTTCAGGCTGCTGCCCGAGAAACCGACTCCGGGGCGCTGGAGGAGATCAAGGCGGCCCTCGACGAACTAGCGGGGGTCTGACCTCTGGCCGGTCGCGGCAGGCGAGCGCGGAGCCTGTCCGTTGGGCCGGGGCCCAGAGCGGCGGCGGCGCTGCTGGGTACGGGAAGGAGTGATCGGCGTGGGCTGGTAGTCCCTGCCGAAGTGCAGCTTCTTCATCTCCTCCTCGATGAGGAGAAAGTCACTCTTCGGAAGCAGGTGCAGGTTGCCCTGAAATGCCAGATGCCAGTCCTCGGGCGCCCAGCGCTTCACGTACTCCAGCCTCGGCGCGATCTGGTTGGCATCCATGAATTGCTCGTCCCTTAGCGCGATATCGGAACGGATCCCGACGCGATAGGGGAAATTTGCCTTACCCTCTCTTTCCCAGACAGGGTCGTCGGACTCGAAATAGTCGGACGTGGCAGTAGCTGTGCCGACGAAACGGCGAATGTGGGTCACAAACATGAGGATGCGGTCGCCGTCGGCTATTCGCTGAACTTTGCGTCGGTGTTGGGCCTTGAGACCAATCAGGGAGAAACCAAGATCCTGCGTGATCCGGAAGTTTCTCTCGTTGTTCACTATCATCCAGAAGTTGCTCGGCATAGCCCCTCTGGGAATCCTAGGTAAAGCAATGAAATAGGTATATGAACCTAAATTCTACCACAGCCCCGAAATCCAGCACTGACGGCGATATTATGGGACTGGCCATTGGGCAACGACGGCTAAATACCCAAGGGCGCTGGGAACCGTTCTTGAATTTGGCGATAGCTGTGTGCTAACCTGAAACATCTATTGAACAATCGCGCCGCTGGTCAGCAATGGTATCTGGCAGCGGCTCAAGAGGGATTGAAAAATGCGCTGCCAGATTTGCCTGAAGTCGGGAATGAGCGGCAACAACGTGAGCCACTCCAACCGGCACACCAAGACACGCTTCAAGGCCAACGTACACAAGCAGACCCTGGACCGCGACGGTACGCCCGTCACCGTGAAAATCTGCAGCCGATGCCTCCGCTCGCTGCACAAGTCCCCCAAGGTCCGCAAGGCCTTCGCCGCCCTGAAGTAAGTCAGGGCTTTGTAGCAAGTTCCTTAACCCCGGGATCATCCAACAGCAGAGACAATTGGTGCAGCTGAGCAACTAAAGCCACCCAATTTTCTCACTGGTACTCCTGACCCAGAAGATACAAGGGCCGACGCTCAGTCGGCCCTGATTTTTTAACTCGCGGGGCGCCAGGCGATTCCTGCCAGACACCCCCGCATACCATGCATCGCCTCCGGCACCGTCTCCCGGTCGTTGAAAATAGCGCTGCCGGCGACGAGGATCGTTGCCCCCGCCTTCACCGACTCCTGGGCAGTCCAGTCGGACTTGATTCCGCCGTCGACTTCCACCTGGGCAGACAGGCCGCCATCGTCGATGATGCTTCGCAGGCGCCGGATCTTTTCCACGCTTTCCGGGATAAACGACTGGCCGGCAAATCCTGGGTTCACGGACATCACCATCACGATGTCCAACAGCGGCAACACCTCTTCGACAGCACCTATCGGGGTACCGGGGTTGATGGCGACGCCGACCTCGTTGCCCTGTTCCTTGATGCTGGAAACGGTGCGGTGCAGATGCTGGCACGCCTCGGCATGGACCAATACCTGATCGGTCTCCCTCTTGATGAATGTAGAGAGGAGGGCGTCGGGTTCGCGGATCATGAGGTGGATGTTCAGGGGCAGATGCGTGGACTTCCGGATGGCATCCACGACCACCTCTCCGAATGATATGTTGGGGACGAACACGCCGTCCATGACGTCGACGTGAATCAGGTCGGCCCCGGCCTCTGTGACTGCCTGCACCTGCTCGGCCAGCCGCCCGAAATCGGCCGACAGCACCGACGGAGCGATGAGCACCCTTGCCTCATTAACCGCTTGTTGCAATGCTCGATGCCTCCAGTACCTGTTCCGCTTGTGCCAGCGCTTCGGCTACTCGATCCGGCGCGGTGCCACCGGGTATATTGCGGGCGGCTGCAGAACCCTCCGCTGTGATGCCGTAAACGTCGGCCTCGAAGAGTGGGGAATACCTGTGGTATTCCTGAAGTGGCAGTTGCTGAAGTCCGATGCCTCGCTCGTCGCACGCCCGGCACAACTCCCGCATGATGCCGTGTGCTTCGCGGAAGGGTACTCCCTTTACCACCAGGTAATCGGCCAGGTCGGTGGCCAGCATGCCGCTCTCGCCAGCCAGCGACTCCACCCTGTCCGTCTGCAGCGTTAGCCCCGGGAGCATGGCAGTGAACACCTCAATGGTTGTCTGCAGGGTGTCCACGGTGTCGAAGAAACCCTCTTTGTCCTCCTGCAGATCCCGGTTATATGTAAGCGGCAGGCCTTTCAGCGTGGTCAACAGTCCCATCAGATTGCCGTAGACACGCCCGGTCTTTCCCCGGGCCAGCTCGGCAAAATCGGGGTTCCGCTTCTGCGGCATGATGCTGCTGCCAGTGGTGAACTCGTCGGACAGGCGTATGAACCCAAATTCACCGCTGGACCAGAGAATCAGCTCCTCGGACATCCGGGAGAAATGCATCATGCACAGCGCCGCCGCTGCCATATACTCCGCCACAAAGTCCCTGTCAGAGACCGCATCCATACTGTTGGCGCTGATGGCTGAAAATCCCAACTCGCGGGCCAGAAACTCCCTGTCCGTGGGGTAGGGTACGCCAGCCAGTGCGCCGCTGCCCAAGGGCAAAACGTCGGCCCGTCGGCGAGTGTCCTCCAGTCGACTTATGTCACGCTGGAACATTTCAAAGTAGGCCAGCATATGGTGGGCGAACAGAACCGGCTGAGCGCGCTGCAAGTGGGTGTAGCCCGGCATTACGACCCGCTGATACCGCCTGGCCAGACCCACGAGGGTCCGCTGGACGTCTCGCAGCCCAGACACGGCATCGATAGCCACTTCACGAGTGTAGAGCCGCATGTCCAGAGCGATCTGGTCGTTGCGGGAGCGCCCCGTGTGCAGGCGTCCTGCGGCAGGGCCGATTAGCTGCTGGAGTCTTCGCTCTATGTTCATGTGCAGGTCTTCGAGGGAGGCATCCCACGGAAAGTCCCCAGCCTCGATTTCCTGCCGAATCCGACCCAGCCCCTCCCTGATGGCGTCCGCATCCTCGTGCTCGATTATGCCCTGCTTTGCCAACATGCGAGCATGGGCCACAGAGCCAGCAATGTCCTGGCGGAACAGGCGGCGGTCGTAATGGATGGAAACGGTGTAGGAGGAAAAGTCATTCATACGACTGTCAACTATAGCGCGGCCTGATTCGAGGCTCAAGGGACGCTGTGGTAAAGGTAGCGTTCCATTTCGGCTGGTTGAATCATCATTTTGGTCGTGGGTCTCGCCTTGGAGCGTCTCAGGCGCACGGCCCTGGACTATCGATCGCCGGGCACGACGCCAGTGGAGCGGAACTTGTGGGGTCACGCAAGCTGGCATTCAGCAGGTCCGAGGGGGTCAAAGGTGTGCATTTTTGAGCATCTCCAGGGCTTCTTCGCTGTTTGATAGGAGCCGGGGCCTGGGGTTGACCGGTACGTCAGAAATGGGCGTGCAACTGCACGATGCGTGGTCGCGGTGCTGGAATCGCGGGTCTTTGGGTCCGCCGTATTCGATGGTAGATGAGTGTCATGAGGCTTGGCAAGGGGCTTCTGTGATAAGTCAGGGGAGAGGACCATTTGGTGAGATTGGGATACTGATATGGAGACTCCGGACTACCGGGTTTGAGTTTACGTTTCCCACATTCAATGGGGTGTGCCCTCCGTGGTCACGCTGTACGGGGACGACATATCGCAGGGCTGCAGGCCACCCAGTTCGGATCGCTGTCTGTGGTATGCTGGCGACCATGGCCTCCGCTTGACCCTCGATTGCCTTATCCGCAGCCGGGTCCAGTTAGCGCCAAGGAATTGAAGGCAAACCAGATCGCTCGTATTTCGACCCTCCAAGAGGTTCCAGGATGACACAATTAGTCCACGAGCGTTGCGTGGCCTGCCGGCGTGATTCGCCCAGCGTTACCGAGGGGGAGATGGCGCAGTTGCATCCCCAGGCGGCGGACTGGAAGATCATTGACCCGGACAACGTGCCGAAACTGGACAGAGAGTTCCGGTTTCGGGACTTCGAGCAGTCCTTGAATTTCACGAACCTCGTGGGGGCGCTGGCAGAGGAGGAGGGGCACCATCCCCGTCTCACGACGGAGTGGGGGCGTGTCCGAGTAACGTGGTGGACACACAAGATCCGCAACCTGCACCGCAACGATTTCATCATGGCTGCAAAAACGGATGAAATCTACGCCGGACTGTCCGTAGAGACAGCCCAGGAATAGGCGCAGTCTGAATTCAACACACCTCTTGATTTCGGGAAGAGACCATGAGAGTCACACACCGCCTGGCGTCAAATTCACTGGCAGCAATCCCGTCCGAGGCCGCCTGGGCCGAATCAATCGGATATAACGCGCTTTCCAAGAACGAGACTGCCCACGACTCCTTCATTCCGCTGACCCTGGCAGCCACGTCGACCACACGTGCCATGCTGCAGACCAGCGTGGCAATTGCATTTCCCAGGTCCCCGATGATCACGGCCTACACCGCCCGCGACCTGCAGGACCTGTCGCAGGGGCGGTTCCGGCTGGGCGTGGGAACCCAGGTCAAGGGCCACATCGAGCGGCGATTCTCCACGTCCTGGGAATCGCCCGGTCCTCGACTGCGCGAGTATGTGCAGGCATTGAAGGCCATCTGGTCGGCCTGGGACACGGGCGAGCGGCTGAACTTTAATGGCAAACACTACCAATTCAGCCTGATGACGCCATTCTTCAGTCCCGGCCCCGGCGAGTTTCCCGCGCCCCCGGTGTTCACAGCAGCGGTCAATGCCTACAACTGCCGGGTAGCGGGGGAGGTGGCCGATGGCCTGATGCTGCACAGCCTGACTTCGCCAGAATACGTACGGGACGTGGTCCGGCCAGCACTGGCCGACGGGGCAAAGCGTTCCGGCCGCGACGCCGACAAGATAACGGTCAGCGGCGGAGGATTCCTGATAACCGGACCAAACAGGGCCTCGTTGCGAGCGGCGCAGGCGGAAGTGCGCAGACGCATCGCTTCTATGCCTCAACCCGCACCTATCATTCGGTCCTGGCACCTCATGGATTCGAAGAGATTGGGCAGCGGCTGCATGAAATGTCCCTGCGCGGCGAGTGGGCCGAGATGGGTGAGCTGGTCAGCGATGAGATGCTGCACGCATTCGCCGTATCCGGAGAATATGATGAGATTGCGGGAGAGTTCGCCCGCCGCTATGGTGGGCTCGTCGACGAGGCCAGCTTTACGTTGTATTCCGACTTGCCTGTGAACGAGGGAGACTTACGCCGGATCATCAGCGATTTTCGGGAGTTGTGATCATTATGTCTGCCAACGCCAGTTTTGCTCACCTGGTGGGTTCGGTGCCCCTGTCCGACTCCGAGACCGTTTTCCGCACAGTCAGTGGCGCACTTGGCCCACATCTGCGAAGGATTCCCGATGGGGAGACAGGGGAGCGCATCAGGTGGATCTGGTTCCAGCGAGAGATGCTCATGAATCATCCCGACCTGGAGATCGATACGGACGCGGGCCTGTTTGCCGTTTACCAATGGGATGGTGTGCTCCTGAGGGAGTCCCCGTTTCTCCGGTTCAAGCCATCAGTGAATCCTGACGACGTTCAATTCCCGACGGGTTACGCAGAGGCAGCGACAGGGTCGTACGCTACCTTTTCCCGTTTGCGCGAGGAAGGAGTGATCGAGCCTGATGTGCTCTTCCAGGTCTCGCTGCCCACGCCAATGGCCACCGGGTACATGTATGTCAGCACCGCAGCCCGCGACGCCTACCTGCCTGTGTACGAACGAGCCCTGACGGAGGCACTTGAGGGCATTCTCGGCGCGATTCCCCACGAGCATCTCTCGATCCAGTGGGACGTTTGCCAGGAGGTGCTGCTATTCGAGGACTACTTCTCGTACCGGCCAGACGACTACAAGGACCAGGTCTTCGACCAGTTGGCCCGGCTGGGGGCGAGGGTTCCCGAGACAGTGGACCTGGGCTACCATCTGTGCTACGGCTCCCCGGCCGATGAGCACCTGGTGATGCCCAAGAATATGGCGATCCTCGCTGAAATCGGCAATGGGCTGGCGTCTCGCCTGCAGCGGAGGATGGACTTCCTGCACCTGCCAGTGCCGAAGGACCGCACCGACCGCGATTATTTTCATCCCCTGGAGGGCCTGAAATCACCGGAGGGGACCAGCATCATCCTTGGGCTCATCCACCACAACGACCCTGACGGGGACGCGGCTCGAATCGCTGCGGCGCGGGAATTCCTGCCCGCCTTTGGCGTGGCAAGCGAATGCGGATGGGGACGAACCGATCCAACGAGGGTGCCCAGCCTGCTGGACAGCCATCGCCGGGCCGTCGAACACCTGAACGCGGAAGGCTAGTTCAGGAATACAGGAACTGCCAGTCAATGCTGCCAAGGCCGAACCGGATGCGGCGGAAACCCTCGGTGTACTCAACGCCGGTCAGTTCGCTGAAACGGGTGGCGTTGTTGGTGATGCGCGACAGGCGTTCCGCCGTGGTGACAGGCGACATCTGGCTGGCGTGGGCCTCCAACGACAGTGTCTTGGCTTCGAGGTAGCCCCCGATTTCCACAAAGACGTCTGGGGACTCGCTGCCCCACATATAGGCCTGCTCGACCATGTGGGGTTCCAGACCTTCCTCGGTGATCTGCGCAGGGAAATGCTGGTAGCTCCACGCATAGGTGAACGCCGCGTCCAGAGCCACCTGCCCGCTCATCCGGTGGTCCCGGTGTGTATGGCTGGTGCTGCGGAAAGGGTCGATACACATGATCGTGTCCGGCTTGTGGCGACGAATCTCCCGCACCACCTGGCTACGGAACAGCAGGGTGTCTTCCAGACCTCCGTCGGGGTAGCGCAGGAAGACGACCTCCTTGGCGCCCACGATCTCGGAGGCCGCGAGTTGCTCCTCCTCCCGGATGGCCGCCAGCCGTTCCGGAGAAAGGTCTCGCTCCTGGGTGCCCTTGTTACCGTTGGTGCACATCACCACGATAGCTTCAGTGCCGAAATCCTTGACCCATTTGGACAGGGCACCACCACAACCGCCCTCGCAGTCGTCGGGATGCGGAGTTACGGCGAGAGCGACCCGAGGAGCGGTGGAGAGGATTTCAAAATCCGGAGCGATTTCCTGAACGGGAGCAGCGGGACCGGACATCCCGAATTGTGTGTTCTGGATCATTCCAAAATTCCTGTTCTAGGGAGCTACCCCGAAAGAGTTATGGCGCGGCCAAAGTCGGTGGCGGCGTAACGTCCGGAGCGACCGGGGATGCGTTCCAGCCAGCCGAACTTCGCGCGGGCCGCGTTCCGGACGGTCTGGGTGAAGCTATTTGCCCGGCGCCAGCCGACCAAGTCAAAGAGCTCGCCCAGTTCGTCGGCAGAAACTCCATCCAGACCAAAGAAACGGTTGGACGCCTCCGCCGCTACGACAGCCCGGCGCATATCGCCAGTCGGGTTGATGGACTGGCAGAACGCGGTGAAGTCCTCCCGGGCCTCCTGGGAGTAGCGGTCCAGATCAAAGGTGCCATTACCCGATTCGCCGTTCAGGGCCAGGATTGCCGCATCCTCACCGTGGGCCTCGGCGCCATTGGATGATTGTGGATGCCCATTGGAGGGACGAGGAGGATTCACGCCGTTACCCCTCTTCTCGCGGACTGGCGGCAATTGCACACCGGGGGAAGCTGTTACACCATTACCTTTTTCCGCTGTGCCAACTTCATCAACATGAAATGGAGGCGATGGAGTATGGCCTTGAGAGGACTCAGGCAGCATATCACGCAACAGCGGTCCAAGCACATCGTGTACCGAACCCGCCTCCTCCCATTCGAGGGTGATCAAGGTGCTGTTGGGGAGTGTTATGGATAATTTTGCCATGCCCTACCCACAACCCCGGTGTGACTCTTTGCCCATCCCCTAGGGTATATGCCACCAGTGGGGCAATAGTCAAGACATAATGCACAATACTACTAATTTCCCCATTATGTGAACCATGGCACGGTCACCAAGGAAAGGAGGCAGGTGCCGTTTGCGACCCGGCCATCTTAAAAGTGTAATCCGATGGCCAGACCAGCTATATAGTTTGCTTGAGGCGTATCGCCAGTGACCGGGTCATTCCGGGAACCGCAGCAATTTCGTCGACTGCAGCCTCCTTGATGCCCTTTAGCGAACCAAAGCGACGCATAAGCATGCGCTTTCGCTTGGGCCCGATGCCGCTGACGAGATCTATAGGCGAGCCCAGGCTACCCTTGCTGCGGAGGTTGCGGTGATAGGTGATGGCGAAGCGGTGGGCTTCGTCGCGAATCCGCTGTACCAGGTATAGCGCCTGCGAGTCGCGGGGAAGGATGATAGGCTCCGGCGTATGCGGCACAAACAGCCATTCGTTTTCCTTGGCGAGGGATGCTAGCGGGATGTCGTCGAGGCCCAACTCCAGCATCACCTCCAGCGCCGCCGAAAGCTGGCCCCTGCCTCCGTCGATCAGTACCAAGTCCGGAACAGCAGCCCATCCAGTGTCGGGAGCCGCCTCTGCGTCTCCATTCTCCGTTGTGTTTCGAGCAGCAGCCAGTCGCTTGAAACGGCGGCGCAACACTTCGCGAATGCTTTCGAAGTCGTCCACACCGTCCACGGTCTTGACCTTGAAGCGGCGGTACTGGGACCGTTTGGGCTGTCCGTCCTCAAATACCACCATGCTACCGACGGAATTACTGCCCTGTATGTGGGAGATGTCGTAGCATTCCATCCGCCGTAGCGGCAGGGGCAGCGACAGTTCCTCCTCCAGCTCCGACATCGCCTGCTGGATGACGTCCAGATTGTCCAGCCACTTGATCCGGTGCTGGGCCAGTCCCTGCCTGGCGTTGTCGGCCACTGTTTCCACCAACTGTTTGTGGACGCCTCTCTGGGGCCACACCAGGTGAACTGCCCCTCCACGCAGACCCCTAAGCCACTCGGAAATGACTTCCTGATCCTCGAGCGAGTGCTGGGTCACGATGCGAGGTGGGATGGTCTGGGCAGATCCGTAGAACTGCTTGATGAACTGGCCGATAATCAGGTCCGGGCTTTCGTCCTGGGTGCCCTCCATGAAAAAGTGGTCCCGTCCTATGAGCTTTCCTTTCCGGACGAAGAAGACCTCCACCCATGCCTCGGCCGAACCCTGGGCGACGGCTATCACATCCATCCCTGCCTGCCAGGTCGGATTGCCTCCAGCGGCTGGATTGGAGTCGACCTTGATGCTCCGCTCCTCGGCAACACGCTCCACCGCCTTGATCCGGTCGCGCAGCACTGCGGCCCGCTCAAACTCCAGGCGTTCCGCAGCCAGGTTCATATTCTCTTCCAAGTCCTTGGTCACGGAATCGGTGTCTCCCTCCATGAACAATATGACCTGGTCGATAACCTTGGCGTAGTCTTCCCGGCTGGCGTACCCGGTGCAGGGAGCCACGCACCGGTTTATGTAGTATTCAAGACAGGGACGAGGGTCGGCTCCGGTAATTTTCTTGGTGCAGGAGCGATATGGGAAAAGCCGCTTGACCAGGTCCATGGATTTGCGGACGGTGTTGGCCGTGGCAAAGGGACCAAAGTATCTCGCCCCGTCTTTGGCGACTCGCCGCGTAATGTAGACACGAGGGAATTCCTCGTTCAGGTCTATCTTAAGGTAAGGATAGGTCTTGTCGTCTTTAAGGCGGGCGTTGTAACGAGGCCTATAGCGCTTGATCAGGGTGTTTTCCAGAATCAGCGCCTCCGCCTCCGTGTCAGTCACGATGTATTCGAAGTCGTGGACGTGACCCATCATCCGGCGCGTCTTGTTGGCCTGACTGGAAGGGGAGCCAAAGTAGGTGCGCAGCCGGTTCCGCAGCACACTGGCCTTCCCGACGTACAGCACAGTGCCCCGGACGTCCTTCATAAGATAGACGCCGGGCCGCTCAGGGGTGGCCTGGAGCCTTTGCACAATCAGGGGTAGCGGCATATTCAGCCCGCGCCGTTTTGGGTTATCAGAGGACGAACGAGAGCGCTACCAGCGCGGCCACCGCAACCGTAGCCAACACGCCGATACGCCGCAACTCGGAGCCCACGTAATTGTCCGCCGCGGGGCGCTCACCTCGCTGGCGGCCCGGGGTACGAGATCGGGCTACTGGCTGCGGAGCGGGAGAGGGAGTGGCAGCGGGTTCGGCTTCAACGGCCGCAGTGGCGGCGACCGATCCGGCAGCTTCAACTGCAAGCGCGGGGGTGCCGCCATTGGCCGGTTGCGCCTGCGTGGGTTGCGGGGCATTGGGGGAGAGTCCGCTTGGACCTCGTTGCCCTCTTTTTCTCTTGCGACTGAGCTCACCCTGACGGGCAGCTGCCCTTCGGGCTTTACCTGCCATAGTAATGCACCTCCCGAGAGGCTGCGGACGCCGGACGCTCACGCTCGCAGCGGGGCGCTCCGACTCAATATTCTGTATATCACATTAAACTATATCAGCAATTCTGGGAAAAAGGCAGTGCGATACCTGTAACGTACACCGAAAAACCGCTGTGCCGCACGAGGGCCCACGCGGTAGCTCTAACCCAGTTCGTTGACTAAAAGAGCGAGACCCCGCTTGAAGAGCGGGGTTTCCAGTTCCGGCCCACTGACCCTGGCGGCAGACTCTTAAGCGCGGGGGTGGCTCTTCTCGTATTCCTCGCGAACGTAGGGGCTGGTGAGGTGGGTGTAGACCTGCGTTGTCGAAATGCTGGAGTGTCCCAGCAGTTCCTGAACATGACGCAGGGATGCCCCGTTCTGGAGCAGGTGGGTGGCAAAGCTGTGGCGCAGCGTGTGGGGTGTGATATTTGACTGGATTCCGGCAGCCTGGGCGTAAGTTTTCAGTACTGACCATACCCACTGACGGGTCAGGCGCTCGCCGCGGTGGTTAACAAACAGAGCCTGTTCGTCCTTTTTCTTGCCCAGGAGAATCGTACGGGAGTTGCGCATGTAGTTCCTGAGTTCCTGGAGCGCCTTGGGATACAGGTGCACAATGCGTTCTTTGGAACCCTTCCCGAGGCAGCGTACGTACGACTCTTCCGTGTTAACGTCTCCGGTATTCAGGGATACCAATTCGCCGACGCGCAATCCCGTGGCGTAGAGCAGCTCCATCATCACGGCATCGCGTTGACCTTCGTTGGTTCCGGGCTTGTAACCCTCGTCCAGCAGCCTGCCGATCTCCTCTTCCGTCAGGTATTTGGGGAGGGATCTTCCGACCTTGGGGGTCCCCAACGACTCGGTGGGATCCTCGGTTATGATTCCATTTTCGGACATGAAGCCGAAGAATGACTTGACAGAGGCAACCTTGCGAGCAGCGGTGGCGTTGCGGTATCCCTTGCGATCCTTCAGGTCGGTTGTGTAGTGGTTGAGAGTATCTATATCTACTAAGGACCAGTCAAAGGTGCTGGACCCGTTCTCGCCAACCTTGCCGATGCCTCTCAGTTCCAGAAATTCCGCGAATTGGGACAGATCATTACGGTAGGCGGAACAGGTGTTCTGGGAAAACCCCTTCTCGACGAGGAGATGTTGAAGAAAAGAAGACACAGTCCGATCCATAGTGCGTATCCTTTCGCCGTAGCGTAAAACAGATGAACAAGTCATCAATGGGGCGATGCTTGTCCAGTACTTGGGGTGATACTAGCATACCTATCGCGAGTCCCTGCTATTGGTAATGAACCGGAATTTGACCAAAATCGAGTTCTGTCAACCCAAAGGGAGGAAAACGAACGCCCCGGCTGTTGCCGGGGCGTTCCACTGGGACTCAGTTGCCTCAGGATGGTCTAAGTAGCCAGCAGCACTGTGCCGGTGGAGGACAGCGACCCTCCAGTACCGTTCACAATTGCCGTCTTGACCGCCTCACCGGGGGACCGCTTGCTCATCACCTGCCGGTCACCACACTCGCCCCTAAGCTGGCGCACCGCCTCCACCAGCAGGAAAATGCCGTACATTCCCGGATGAGTGTAGGACAGACCGCCCCCGCTGGTGTTCAGAGGAAAGTCGCCG
The DNA here is from genome assembly GCA_965215675.1 of Dehalococcoidia bacterium. Lineage (GTDB taxonomy): Bacteria > Chloroflexota > Dehalococcoidia > Lucifugimonadales > UBA3495 > VXOI01. The sequence continues at coordinate 3,462,035 of OZ244112.1, forward strand.
CCAGGAGCGGTTCGCTGGTTGGCAACGAAGTCCGCTGCCTCGCCACGACCACAGAAGCCCAGCGATTCCAGCGTCACCATCACGGTGTAGGTGAATGAGTCGTAGATCATCGCCAGATCCAGGTCGTCGTGGGACAGGCCGGCGCGGGCCATCGCCCGGGGACCTGACTCCCTCGCGGGGGTGATGGTGTAGGAGGGCATCTGGCTGATGATGTTATGGTCGTGAGACTCCCCTCCTCCCAAGACCCATACGGGCTGCTTTCGACAGCTGGCGGCCCGCTCGGCGGTAGTGACGATGACCGCAGCACCGCTGTCGGTGACCAGGCAACAATCCAACAGGTGGAAGGGCCACGACACCCAGCGGGAGTTGTGATAGTCATCGAAACTCATGGGCGTGTCATGCATCTGGGCCACAGGGTTGAGGTTGGCCCACTTGCGGGTCGCTACTGCGACTTCGGCCATTCCCTGGCGAGTCCGGTCTTCACCGTATTCGTGCATGTAGCGCGTGCAGGCCAATGAGTAGTTTATGGGGGCGCCGATGATGCCATAGGGCGCCTCGTACTGCGCGGCGGGCAGGTTACCGTCGGCGGGGACGCGCACGCGGGTGGAGCGTCCGGCCTGGCCGTGGGTGATGAGCGCGGTCTCGCAGTAGCCAGCGCGGATGGCGGCTATGGCGTGGGCCACGTGTATGACAAACGAGGATCCGCCGACATAGGTGCTGTCGGTGAACACCGGCTCGATGCCAAAGTACTCGGCAGTAGCCATGGTGGAAAAGCCGGCGGTCAGAACACCATCGATGTCGCTCATCTTGAGGCCGGCGTCGTCGAGGGCGTTGTACGCAGCCTCGGCGTGGTGTTGTAAGGAAGACTTGCCGGGCACATTGCCCATTTCATCTGATTCGGCGACGCCCACAATGGCGATGTCTCTGGCAGCGGACCCGTTAGAAGTCACGGTTTACCCCCAAGTCGATGAGAAAATTCTCGTCTTAGACCATCGGGCCAGATACTACAACACCCTCGCCGCTCCCACAAGGAGACGCTTCGGCAAACTCCAGGGAGACTGGAAAATGGGAGAGGAAAACTGTCAATCACGCCAAGGGCGCAAACTCCAATTGCGAAAATGAGACATTTCGATGGGCTCGGTATGATTGCTCGAGGAAGTTACGATTGCCGTTGATCGACCTTGGAGAATCCGACACCTCCCGATTGTCTGTCGGATTTTGGCGATTTCTGTGAGATTTGTACTCAGAGCTTCGGTGGCGATGAAGCAGCAAGGGACACATCGATTGGGACACTGGCCGGCCTTTTAGTCTGATCAAGGTCGATTGTAGTCTGTGTGCCGGCCCAGGAGAGCCGGACGGACAGCCCTGCGCAGAGACGGCGACGGGACAGGAATTTCCCATGGCTGTCCCATTTTGTCCCACTTTGTCCCATTTCTTCGCTTGAGCATGGCCTGAATAAAGCTAAAAAGAGCATTTTACAGGTGCCTGGGGAGAAAATTTTAGGATTCCCGTCCCATTTCGTCCCATTCTGTCCCATTTCCCCCGTTCGACCCATTCTTCGATGCGTGGGCCCGTTTCCGAGGGGGCGTCAATTCGGCTAAATGAAATGCGCAAGTCCAATCAGGGTATGGTGGAGTATAGGAATTTAGAACTTATATACGCATTCATTTTATGGGCTTGCCATAAGGCTTGGCAAGCAGGAGATGTCAGCAATTTGGGGCCCCGAACCAAGTGGTTGGGGTATGGTTGCGAGCGCACGGTTGTGCGCCTCCACACGGTGCATACTACCTAAATCGGGAGGCTGTCGGCGGGGGAATGCGCACGTTCAGGGGTCGATGATGGGCAGGGTGGGATAAGAGGGAGAGGTGAGGAAAGGACGGTCGGGGTCTACTCGGCGGAGGAGGTAGGCTTCCGATTCCATGATCTCGCCAACGTGGCTGGGAAAGTCCTCAAACCGGTCGGCAAAGGCGCGGATCAGACGGCCTGAGAGGAGGCCACAGTCGTCGCTGCCGAGGAAGACGGCCAACTCGGCCGCTCTCTCAATGGAGGCGCCTTCGCCGGATGTCACCTGCACGCCGCGTTCGTAGGTAGCCATGTCGCCGATGGCCAAGGAAAGATCGCGGGTCTCCTCCCACATCCGGGTGTGGATGGAGCCTGGGCTAATCGCGTTGACAGTTATGGGGGTATCGGCGAGCTCCAGGGCCAGGTTTTCCGTGAAGTTGACGATGGCAACCTTGGCAGCGTCGTAAGCCGTGGTGTTGGGCCCTCCGACGCCCGACATGTTGACGATGCGGCCGCTCTCCCGCTCCAGCATTGAGGGTATTGTTGCGTGGCAGCCGTAGAACACGCCCATCAGGTGGACTGCGATGGTGCGGGCCCAATCCTGGGGGTCGTTATCCCAGACCCGGCCCACGGGCCCAATGTTGCCGGCGTTGTTGACCAGCACGTCGATCGCACCGTAGTGGTCCAGGGTGCTGCTTACGGCGCGCTCCACCTGGGATTGTTCAGACACGTCGGCCACAACGGTGATGACTTCGCCGCCAAACCTCTCCGATACCAGCCGTGCGGTCTCCTCGAGCTCGGAGGCAGTGCGGGCCGACAGCGACAGGCGCGCGCCCTCGGCGGCATAGGCCAACGCGATGGCCCGTCCGATGCCTCGCCCTCCGCCTGTAATCAGGGCAACACGCCCGTCCAGCCTCTTCCGGTCAGCCATCAGGCCGCCTCCGTGGAGACCCCGGACTCAATCCGGGGATGTTAAAATCAGGTCAAATACTACACCAGTCATCCATTCCAGCAACGAGAGAACGGAGCAGCAGCATGGCGGACGCTAACCAGACAGTAACCTTTACCAGCATGGCCGATGGTACTCGCGAGGACTACGAACTCCTCGAGGGTCTGGAGGCCAAGTTCGCCGAGGGAACGGCTGACCGGGTCCTCGATCAACTGCGGGCGCTGGAAGGGTCATTATCGGGCTACAAGGTCGATCGGCTGGAGCATTCCCTCCAGAGCGCGACCCGCGCATACCGCGACGGGGCGGACGAGGAGATGGTGGTGGCCGCCCTGCTGCACGACATCGGCGACCTGCTCTCGCCCTACAACCACAGCGAGATTGCCGCAGCAGTGTTACGCCCTTATGTCTCAGAGAAGACGTACTGGATCGTGCGGCACCATGGGCTGTTCCAAGGCTACTACTACGCTCATCACTCGGGCGGCGACCGCAATGCCCGTGACGCTTACCGCGACCATCCCTGGTACCAGGACACAGTGGATTTCTGTCACCGCTGGGACCAGTCATCCTTCGACCCGGACTCCGAATCGCTCCCCCTGGAGTTCTTCGAGCCCATGGTGCGAAGGATCTTCGCACGTGAGCCATTCAGCGAGGCGGGACGGGAGGGATAGCGGTCTACCTGCTTGGCAGCGCGTCCTTCAGTTCCTCGCTGCTCTTCCAGGCGGGTTGCGGTGTTTCCTGACCCTTGTGGGGTACGTACTCAGACGGCTCCACGAAACGGTACTTGTGGACGTACCGGGGGCAGTTCTTGTAGACCTCGGTCACTTCCACCCGCACGATGAACTGGGCTTCGGCATATTCCGCCAGCAGTTCGTCGTGCTCCTCAATGCGCGCGACACCCTGGACCCTCAGCCGCTGGCTCCCCTCGAAGTCGACGAACAGCAGGCCCACATTGGGGTTCCTCAGCAAGTTCCCCATCGACTGGTATTTGCCGTTCCCGTCGTAGTTGGGGAAAGCGAGCGTTTTGTCGTCCACGATTCGCACGAACCCCGGGTCGCCTCCCTTGTAGGAGCAGGTGGGCAGGCCGCGATCGTCGCATGTGGCCAGGAAGAACATCCGCGCTTCCTCAACGATGGCCCGCGCCTCGTCGTTGAATGTGTCGCTGACTCGCTCTTTGAGGCGATCGGCCAGTCTGCGGGTGTCGTAGCGTTCCTGCAACTGAAGGTTGCCATCGTGGTAGTCGTGAACTTTCATTCGCTCCACCTTGTCTGACCTAGTTCGATTCCTATGATGAGCGGGTCCGGTGTATCTGTACTGCGGCAAATTCAATGGACGAGCCGCGGACGGGAGGGTTCGGCTTCTTCACCGTAACTGATACTGACTCGACGGGGAACTCGGACAGCACCCTGTCGGCGATAGCCTGGGCCGCCGATTCCAGGAGGTTACGGGGCTCTCCTTCCATGACGGCACGCACGGCGTGGTATATGTGGGAATAGCTTACCGTGTCCTCCAGCCTGTCAGACTTGCCAGCCCGCCGCAGGTCCAGCTCCGCCGTCAGGTCCACGACGTAGCGTTGCCCAAGCGTCCGCTCCTCAGGATTGACGCCGTGGTAACCATAGAACTGCATCCCCTGCAGCAAGATCTGGTCGGGCACGAACCACCCCCACCGCCGCTATTTCGCCTGACCTATGGCGTCGGCCAGGGCCAGCAGGTTCTGGGCGCGCTTGACCACGGGAACGTCGACCATTCGCCCGTCCAGAGCCAGCGAGCCCCGACCCGCCGCCTCCGCGGCGTCCCAGGCCTCGACCACGCGACGGGCGTACTCGATTTCCTCGACGGAAGGGCTGAAGGTCTCGTTGATGATCTCAAGCTGGGCCGGGTGGATGGCGAACTTGCCGGTGTAGCCCATTCGTCGCGCCCGTCCGGCGTCCTCCCGCAGAGCGTCAGGGTCCCGGAAGCGAACGAAGGGAGAGTCCAGAGCTCCCACGTCGCCGGCACGGGCTGCGATGGGCACCATAGCCCGCGGCACGCTGACCTCATCACCGGTGTCGGTGCGCTCGATGCCCATGTCGTTGGTGAAGTCCTCGGCGCCGAAGGCGATGGCAACAACGCGGGGAGAGGACTCGGCGATAGCGCGGGCGTCCCACATGGCCTTCGCCGTTTCGATCCAAGGGATGATCCTCAGGGAGCCAACCTGCATTCCTGCGGACGACTCCAGCGGGGACAACAGGCTATCTACGGTCCGGATGTCGCGCACCGACTCCACCTTGCCCAAGCTGATGCCGTGGAGACTTGGCGAGACGACCGCTTCCAGCTCGCTGCGGGTGAGCCCCGTGTCCAGAGAGTTCACCCGAACCATCACCCGCTTTCCTTCACCGCGCAGGACTGGTACCCACTCTCGTGCCATGTCGCGGGCGGCGGCCTTCTCGCCCGGTGGCACGGAGTCCTCCAAGTCGACCATGATAATGTCAGCGTCGAATGAGCGGGCGCGCTCCAGCATGTTTTCCCGGTTGCCGGGGACGAAGACCAGACTGCGGATTAGTTCCATAGGTAGAAGCTCCCACTTACAGCAGGTACGGCGGGTGAATTTCGTCGTCCGGCACTTTCTCGATTTCGTGGTTTACCGGATTCACTTTTAATCTCAGATTTTGGAGTAGCTCGTAGCCGAGCAGGGGAGTTGCGGCTGGGACGAGGATAGTACCAAACCTGTATCCCATTAGCTCGCCACGCGCGAAGTACGTTGGAACGTTCACCATCCCGGTCGCGCTCATCAACTTAACAACGCCTTCGGTGTCGGAGAGCCCCAAAGCATCGATCTCATCCTGGGGCAGGGCCAGAAAGGTCGAACCCGTGTCGACCATAAACGTGTATTCGCGGGTCTCCGACTCTCCAAATACCCTCGCCTGTACCATTGTCACTCCCATTGAGATGCTCCTTGGTCAGTTCCCGCCTATTCCGGACTACTACTCCATGTCTCCCCAGTTGTCAGCCCACTTGGCATCCACCTTGAGGGTCACGTCCAAGTCCATTGCAGCAGGCATTTCGTCGAATACCAGGTCCTTAAGTGCCTCCATTTCATCCCGTGGGGTCTCGAAAACCAGCTCGTCGTGGACCTGCAGCAGCATCTTGGTGCGCATTTCCTCGGCGTCCAGGCGCTGCTGCACGCGCACCATGGCCAGCTTCATTATGTCAGCGGCGGTTCCCTGGATGGGCATATTGATGGCCATCCGCTCTGCTCCACCCCGGGTGTTGAAGTTGGAGCTGTTGATCTCTGGCAGGTATCGGCGGCGGCCCATCAGCGTCTCAACGTACTGGTTGGCTCGGGCATCGGCCTTCACCGTGTCCAGGTACTCGCTGATGCCGGGGTACTTGGCGAAGTAGGTGTCGATGAACTCCTTGCCCTGCTCCCGGCTGAAGCCCGTCTGCTGCGATATGCCATGGGGCGACAGGCCGTAGATCACTCCAAAGTTCAGCACCTTGGCGATACGGCGCATCTCCGAGTCCACCTCGTTCAGCGGCACCTCGAACATAAGCGATGCGGTGGCGGAGTGGATGTCCTCGCCACGCCTGAATGCCTCCAACAACCCCGCGTCCTTCGACATGTGGGCCAAGACCCTAAGCTCGATCTGCGAGTAGTCGGCGGAGAAGAGTTGCCAGTCTGGCGCGCCCTCGGCCACGAAGGCACGGCGGACCTGCCGACCCAGCTCGGTGCGGATGGGGATGTTTTGTAAATTCGGGTCGCTGCTGGAGATGCGGCCGGTGGCCGATCCCGTCTGGTTGTAGCTGGTATGCACCCGGCCTGTGACCGGATTGACCATCTCTGGGAGGGCGTCAACGTACGTGGATTTCAGCTTCGACACCTGGCGGTACTCCAGTATCTGATCGACGACCGGGTGAATCCCTTTGAGCGATTCAAGAGAGTTAGCGTCGGTGGAGTAGTTGCCCGTCTTGGTGCGCTTGGTCCGGGGCAGCCCCAGTTCCTTGAACAGCAGGTCGCTCAGCTGCGCCGGCGAGTTGAGGTTCACCTGATGACCTACGGAGGCGTAGATACCAGACTCAATCTCCCCCAGCTGTCGGAACATGTCGGCAGACATCTCGTGGAGCACGCCCGAGTCCATCCTGATACCGTGTCGCTGCATCCGGACCAGCACGGGTATCAGCTCCATCTCGGTTTCGTCCATGAGGCCGCGTAGTTCCTGCTGCTCCAATTGCGGCTCGAATATTTCGCGCAACCGCCAGGTAATGTCGGCATCAGCGGCGGCGTAGTCTGAGGCTACGGCAATGTCCACGTGGTCGAAGGTCACCTGCTTGCGGCCCCGTCCTATGAGGTCGGTGATGTTGGTCATCTCGTGGCCCAATTCGTTGAGCGAGAGGTCCTTCAGCCCAAGCTGGTTGTAACTTTTGCCGAGCAGGTGGGCGGCGATCATGCTGTCGAAGTCGACGTTTTCAAACCTGACGCCGTGGTTGGCCAGCACCGTCATGTCGTAGTTTGCATTGTGGGCGCACTTGGCAATGTCCGGGGACTCGAACAGTGGGCGCACGGCGGCTAGGACGGACTCCAGCGGCAACTGGGCCCCCTCGCGGTGACCCACGGGCACGTACCATGCACGCCCGGGTGCAGTCGCGAAGCTGAACCCCACCAACTGGGCTTGCATGGGGTCGAGGCTGGTCGTTTCAGTGTCGAAGGTAAAGGTGCCCGTCTCCTCGATGGCGGCAATCATTGAGTCCAGTTGCTCCGAGCTCAGGACCACCGTGTAGTCGGTCTCAACGTCAGGTTTCCTGTCGCTCTCGGCATCCGCAGCATTGGAGCCATCGGCGAGGGGGACCCGCGACACGACGCTGTAGAACTCAAGCTCGGTCAGCAGGGAGACCACGTCGCGGCGGTCATATTGCCAGAAGCGACACTGTTCCAGGTCCAGTGAGACCGGCGCTTCCCGGTCGATGGTCATAAGGCGGCGGTTCTCGAAGGCCCGGTCCCGGTTTTCGCCCAGCGCTGCCTTGACGCTGGGCGGCTTGACTGCCTCGAGATTGTCGTAGATACCCTCGAGGCTGCCGTACTCGCTCAGGAGCGTCGAAGCTCTCTTTTCGCCTACCTTGGGAACACCGGGGATGTTGTCGGATGAGTCGCCGACCAGAGCCTTGAAGTCAGGCTGCTGTCCTGCGGTCAGGCCTGAGTAGCGTTCGGCCAACTCTGCCTCATCGTAGACTCGTCTGTCCTGAATGCTGGACGCGAGGTCAACTCGAACGCGGTGAGAAATCAGCTGGAAGGTGTCGCGGTCGCCCGTCAAAATCACTGAATCTATGCCCGCCTCCTCCGCCTGCCGCGTCAGGGTGCCGATGACATCATCAGCTTCCCAACCCTCCAGCTCGAAGACCGGAACTCCAAAGGAGGCCATGAGCTGCTTCACACGGTCGAACTGGGGTCGCAGTTCCGGAGGCGTTGGCGGGCGCTGCGCCTTGTATTCCTCAAACTGCAGGTGCCGGAACGTGGGAGTCGAGGTGTCAAAAGCAATAGCGCAGTAGGCCGGGTTCCATTCCTGCAGGGCCCTCAAAAACACGTTGGTGAACCCGTATACGCCGGTGGTGTCCTCGCCGGTGGCGCTGCTGGTCAGGTTGCGCTGCTGCGAAATGGCCCGGAAGGACCGGTGCACCATCGCATGCCCGTCCATGATCATCAGGAGGGGCTGTCGTTCAGGAGGGAAAAGGGGCATGGACATGGTCATGTCGACACCTCGAAGGCGGCGGGCTAAGGTTGCCGCATTATACATCAGGGAGTTCACCTGACTTGCTCACGCATCGCCCCTCGATTGGCCATACTCCTGCACACAAATTTGTGCACGGCACATATCTACGGCACATCGCTGGCCCGTGCTAAAATGCGGTTACTATGCCCATCTATGAGTATCGTTGCACCGGCTGCAATTCGGTCAGTTCCAAGCTGGTCTACAGCTGGTCTGCGGATAGTGCAATTGAATGCCCGCTGTGCGGCGGCACGGATATGGAACGGCTGATGTCGGCCTTCTCGTTCCGGGCCTCCTGGGGAGACAGCTTGAACTGGGTTCCCAGTGGCGAGACGTCCCGCGACGTCGACGAGAACAGCCCCGCCAGCATCGACCAACACATGGGCCGCATCAAGAAGGAAATGGGTGGGCAGACCACCTCAGATTTTGATCGGATGCGGCGGGAAATCAAGGACAGCTAGAGCCGCCCTACTTCGTCAGGACCCTCCAGTCACGACCATCAAGGTCGGCTAAGGAGCCTGGAACAAATGCCAATCTACGAATTCAGGTGCCAGGACTGCGCCCGGGTTTCTTCGTTCTTCATCCGTTCTATCGGTAGTGAGCTTACGGCGGTCTGCTCCCACTGCGGCAGTTCAGATATGGAACGCAGAATGTCCTCTTTTGCCATGGGAAAGACGGCGGGATCAGTACACGAGCAGTTCGGACCGGGCAGCGAGCACCGGTCTCCGGAGTATTACCAGGATCCAAGGAACATAGGCCGCAACGTTGAGACCGCCTTCCAGAAACACGGAGTGGAGATGCCCCAGTCGGTGCGCGACAACATTGACGCCGCCCGGTCGGGGGAAACTCCCAAGGGGCTTGATCTGTGAGCGACGCCGGACACACAAACTACTCCATGCTCCATCACCTGCTTTCATCGGTGACCGCCGCTCCCCCTGGGTCGGCCACCGGTGCCCTCCGCGGCCTAAACGATCTGCTCCCGTCCCTGCCTTCCCCGCTGGCCCTCGCCGATAGCGGAAGCATCCCGCCCCAAACCAGCGATCAAACCCTTGCCGCGATAGCAACGGCCCAGATGCTGCTGTCGCAACTGGAGTCCAACGAGGCCTCCAGCCCAATCCCTTGGGAAATCGCCGGACGCATCCGTAACTCTCTAGACGAGCTGTCAGCACAGGTTGGTGCCGAAGTCCGTAGAGCAAAAGCAGACCAGGTGCGCGGTCTCTACGTCATCATCGACCCGCAGGTAACCGGCGGACGCGACCCGTACGACATCGCCGTCGCCGCCGTAAACGGCGGAGCGCGCATGCTGCAACTGCGAGACAAGCTCCGCGACAAGGGAGAGTCGCTGCCGCTAGCATCCGCACTGCAGGATCTCTGCATACGAACCGGAGCCCTGCTGATCATCAACGACCACGCCGACGTGGCGGCGGCGGTCGGTTCTGGCGGCCTGCACGTGGGCCAGACCGACCTGCCCGTCGCGCGAGCCCGGCAGGTCCTCAACCCGCACCAGGTGCTGGGACGCTCCAATCGCGAGTTCGCGCAGCTCGTTGAATCCAAGGAAATGGGAGCCGACCACGTCGCCTTCGGAGCCATCTACGCCACCACCAGCAAAGGCGTGGCCCGCAACCCACAAGGCCCGGAACGAGTGCGGGAGGCCAAGAGCATCTCCGGAGACACGCCCCTGGTCGCCATTGGCGGCATCAACCTGAGCAACGTCGCACCAGTGGTCGAGGCCGGCGCTGACGCTATCTGCGTTACTGCCGCCGTGGGATCGGCCGGAGAGCCCGAGGCAGCCGCAGCCGCCATGACCGCGGCGATAGAGGCCGCCGGAGGGAGGGTCTGATGCCATCAAGGTACAGCGCCGAGTTGAGCGCCATCGGCAACCACGCCATCGAACAACTCACCAGTCGCAATCGCGACCGCGAGGAGGGCCTGTCGGTATCCCGCGAGGTGATCCGCCTTTCCGCCAACGCCATCCGCGCTGTCCATCGCGCCGACTTCGACGAGGCCGCACGACTTATCGGATCCGCGGAATCACGCCTGCAGGACTCAGAGCATATCCGCGCCGACAGTCCGCTCATCTACAACGCGGGGTTTATGAACGACGCCCGCAAGGAGTTCACCGAGGCCAACATCACCCTGGCGGTCATCTCCGGCAATGACATACCTTCCGCCGAGGACCTGGGCATAGATCCGCCCGCCTACCTCAATGGGATGGCCGAGGTCATCGGAGAACTGCGCCGCTACATCCTCGACGGCCTGCGCAAGGACAGCATAGGGCGGTGCGAGGAGCTTATGGAAGTCATGGACGAAATCTATGGCGTACTGGTCACCGTGGACTTCCCCGAGGCAGTCACGGGTGGCCTGCGCCATACCACCGACGCCATGCGCGCCGTGCTTGAGCGCACCCGCGGCGACCTGACCATCGCCCTGCGCCAGCGGGCCCTGGAAGCGCAACTGACAGCCTGGCGGGAATGGAGCGACCGCCGCTGACCGGCATATCGTTCACTATTCACCCACTCCGGAGGCAGCAATGCTATCCAGTTCGGGAGCAACGGCAGAGACCCTGGACCGCTTTTACGAAGACCTGTGCGGCTACAGCACGTCACCCCTGTGGTTGGTTCAGGAAGAGGCGCTGGTTGCCGAACCCAGGAGCAAGGCTCTGCCCTTCCTGTGGCGGTGGCGCGACCTGCAACCCCAGGCGCTTCGGGCGGGCGACCTCATCGGCACCGCCGACGCCGAACGCCGGGTGCTGATGCTTCTCAACCCAGGCCTGAACCGCATGGCCACCACCAATTCCATGTTCGCCGGACTGCAGATCGTCATGCCCGGCGAAGCCGCCCGAGCCCACCGGCACACACCTGCTGCATTGCGGTTCATCATAGACAGCCAGGGTGGATCCACAACGGTCAATGGCGACCGCATCCCCATGTACCCTGGTGACCTAGTGCTCACTCCCAACTGGACCTGGCACGACCACGCTAATGACACCGATGATCCCATCATCTGGCTGGACGGGCTGGACATACCGCTGGTTCACATGTTGGAGGCGGTCTACTACGAGCCGTATCCCGAAGACGTTCAGCCGGTCACCGAACCGACCGACTCGTCGCTGACGCGCTATGGGGCTGGCACCCTTCGCCCCTCGTGGGAAACCAGCGGTGCAGCTCACTCGCCGCTGATGCACTACCCGTGGCAGCAGACTTGGGAGACGCTGCAACGTCTGGCCCCCGAGGTTGACGGCAGCCCCTATGACGGCGTGATCATGGAGTACACAAACCCCAACACCGGCGGGCCGGTGATGCCGACCATAGCCTGCCACATCCAGATGCTGCGTCCTGGCGAGGCCACCAAGGCCCACCGCCATACTGCCAGCGCCGTCTACCACGTGGTGCAGGGACGCGGCCGCTCGGTGGTCAACGGCCAGGCCATCGACTGGGAGGACAAGGATGTGTTCTGCGTCCCAGGCTGGAACTACCACGAGCACGCCAACGCATCAGACACCGAGCCTGCCGTCCTGTTCAGCTTCACCGAGGCACCGGTGCTACGCGCGCTGAGCCTGCTGCGAGAGCAGGCCCACCCTGACGGGAACCAGAAGTAAACGACCATGAAGATCACCTTCCTCGGTACAGGGGCTGGTAACTCGTCTCAGCGCGCGCACTCAGCCATTGCCCTTGAGTGTCCCGACGGCACTAATCTGCTGCTGGACGCCAGTTCCGGCAACTCCGCGCTACGTCACGCTGCCGCTGCGGGAATTGACATCAGGTTATTCGACGACGTGCTGCTATCCCACGACCACCCTGACCATATGTCCGGTATCGACTTCATCCAGTTTGACCGCGCACTGTCAGGGGTGGACCGGGGGCCACTGCGGGTGCACTCTTCCTACGAGTCTCTGGAAGGGCTGAAACGCCACTGCCTCGCAACCCGCCTTAACATCTGGGACGTCTCCGGGGATTTCGGCCGTAACTGGGAGGGGCGGGAGTTTTTGCAGTGGAAACCGGCTGCGTCCGGCCACGTCATCGAGTTTGGGCCACGGACGACGGCCTGGCACTTCCCGGCCGATCACATCACCGGCGCGTCGGGCTGGCGGGTGGAGTGCGATGGGAAGACTGTGGTGTTCTCCGGCGACACCAGGTACAGCCCCGAGTTGGTTAAAGCGGCCCAGGGCGTCGACCTGTTGATTCACGAGGCCTTCTGCGTTGCCGACAGCGTCCTCGCGAGGGCCGCGGGCCACTGCACCGGCGGCGAAGCAGGCCAGGCCGCCGCGGAGGCCGGTGCCGCATCCCTTGTGCTCACACATCTCACCGACGTCTACCATGCAGACTCTCAGCCATTGGGTGAGGAAGCGGCGGAGCACTACACCGGACCGATCACCCTCGCCCACGACTTGCACCAGATTACAATCAAATGAGTAGCCTAGAGATTACCTTCCTGGGCACCGGGGCGGGAATGTCCACGACCCGCGCTCACACCGCCATCGCCCTCCGCTGTGCCGATGGCACGACCCTGCTCCTTGACGGCAGCTCTGGCAATTCGGCACTGCGAAATGGCGAGGCATCCGGTTTCCGGGCAATAGACTACGACCACGTCCTGTTGTCCCATGACCATCAGGACCACCTGTCGGGTCTGATGTTCGTCCAGGGCCGCCGTTCCCACGAGACTCCGGACGAGGCACCCCTGTCGATCTACGGCAGCTCCCTTGGTCTCGAGGGCCTGCGCAAGGCCGCAATCGCCGGCCGCGTCCCGGACATCCGCGACGGCGGTGCCTACAACCACGTTGGTCGCCAAGTGATGCGCTGGCAGGAAGCGCTCCCAGGCCACAAGCTGGAACTGGGGCCGGAGACTGTGGCTTGGAATTTCGACGTTGACCACATTCCCGGTTCCGTCGGCTGGCGCATTGAGACGGGAGGCATAGCAGTCGTCTTTTCGGGCGACACCACCTACAGCCGCGGCCTCGTTGAGGCCGCCCAGGGAGCAGACCTGCTGATACACGAGGCCCTCTCCACCGACGAGAGGCATGATATGGCTGTCAGCCGCCTGCACTCGACGTCCGGCGACGCGGCCAGGGTCGCTGCCGAGTCATCTGCGAAGTTCCTGGTCCTGACACATCTCGACGACGCCTTCCACCAAGACCAGGCGCCTCTACTGGAAGACGCTGCGCGCCACTACTCCGGCCCCATCAGTGCCGCCTACGACCTGCTGCAATTCAACGTTCCTCGAACATGAGCCCCCGAATTTCCCCTTTCTTCTAAGCCTCCCCTTCCGAAGGGGAACACTGCCGTGCTTCTACGAATACGTTTCCATCAGCCTGCCGAAAATTGCTGACATTTGCTCCTTGCGCAGACTCACATTGTAGAACTATAGTTTCATAGATCCGAGGATCGGACACACCTGCGACTCGACTGACGCCCGTCAGGAGCTGCGAGCAAATCGCATATAGCTGCTGCCGGGGCGGCGAGCGGCATAGGAGGGCACCGTGTTAGCTTGCACCAATTCATGCGCCATGGTCGGACTGGAGGGATACATCATTCGGGTGGAGGTGGACCTCTCACCTGGTGTGCCGAGGTTCAACATGGTGGGGCTTCCCGACACGGCGGTGCAGGAGGGCAAAAGAACGAGTACGCGCTGCCCTTCGCAACAGTGGCTGCGAGTTCCCAATGCGGCGCATCACAGTCAATCTGGCGCCCGCCGACATGAAAAAGGAGGGTCCGGCCTACGACCTGCCCATTGCCATTGGAATACTGCTGAGTTCCGGACAGCTGGAGTCCGTTCCTGGCGACGCGGTCTTCCTGGGCGAATTGTCCTTGGACGGCAGCCTGCGCCACACGAACGGCATCCTCACAATGGCGTCGGTGGCTCGCGACCAGGGGTTTGAATCGGTGTTTGTGCCGGCAGAGGACGCCGAGGAGGCCTCGCTGGTGGAGGACATCACAGTCTATCCCGTGCCCACACTCGATTCAGTGGTAAGGCATATCCGTGGCGAGGCCCCTCTGGAGCCAATGAAGGGTGATGCGTGGGCCCAGTGCTCCACGCAGACCTGCGCCCAGGTCCAGATGGATCTGGTGCACATCAAGGGGCAGGAACACGCAAAGCGGGCACTGGAGGTGGCAGCAGCGGGATTCCACAACCTGTTGTTCAGCGGACCTCCGGGAAGCGGCAAGACACTTCTGGCCCGCTGCCTGCCTTCAATTCTGCCCCGAATGGCCCCGCAGGAAGCCCTAGAGGTTACCAAGATTTACAGCGTGACCGGGTCGCTGCATAGCGAAAACCCATTGATGTTGCAGCGACCGTTCCGATCCCCTCACTACACCATCTCGAATGCCGGCCTGGTGGGCGGCGGCCGCTCGCTGCGCCCTGGGGAGATCACGCTCAGCCATCGCGGCGTGCTGTTCCTTGACGAGCTGCCGGAGTTCAACCACTCTGCGCTTGAGTCGCTGCGGCAGCCATTGGAGGACAAGGTCGTCACAATCAGCCGCGTTTCGGGCTCGGTTACTTACCCCGCTAGTTTCATGATGGTCGCCGCAATGAATCCCTGTCCATGCGGATTTCACAATCACCCAGTGAAGGAGTGCACCTGCAGTGCGTCCACAGTGGCCCGCTACCAGAAGAAGATCAGCGGTCCGCTCATGGATCGGGTGGACGTGTTTGTCGAAGTGCCTCCCGTCGAATATGACAAGCTGGTGGAAAGCGCCGCAGGCGAGGACTCCAGCGGGCCGCGCCAAAGAGTTGAGAAGGCCCGGGACTTACAGCGGGAACGGTTCAGGGACAACGGGTTCCTCTGCAACGCGGAGATGGGCCCGGCGGAGGTCTGGGAGCACTGCCAGATGGAAGACGGAGCACGCAGCCTCCTACAGACGGCCGCCCAGCGTCTTAGCTTGTCAGCACGCGCTTTTCACCGGGTGCTCAAGGTGTCTCGCACCATTGCCGACCTGGACGATGCGGAGGTCATCGGAGTGTCGCATCTGGGGGAGGCCCTGCAATACCGGGCGCGGGCAGCCACCGGATGAGGCAGGGTGGTACACAGTCGTCGATTGGCTACCGAGGAATCGACCAGCGGTCTCCATTTGTGCGCCGGGAAATGCGGCCCTGCAGACGACCCCCTGGGCCGCTTGCAACCTAGGGCCGCGGCCCACTATCATAGCTCTATGGAAGAAAAGCAAGTGAAATACCAGCTCGGGACACTCTCGCGTGTCGAGCCGGTTACTTTGGGAGAACCCGGGCGGCGAACATTCAGGCTGGACCTACACTCCGGGCAAGCATTCTGCTCCCTTTGGCTGGAAAAGGAGCAGCTGTTCCAGTTGGGCGTTTACCTCCGGGACTATGTCGCCGGACTGTCGAGTGAGGAGAAGGAGGGAGGCAGCGCACCCAAGGAATCCGACTGGAACGGCGGGGAGCAGTCTATTGACTTCAAGGCTGGTCAGATGTTTCTCAGCCATGACAAAGAGACTAACTCCTTCTACATGCAGGCCCACGAGAGGGAGACCGACGAGGAACGTCAGGAGGGTGAGAGTGAGGGTGAGGCAGAATCTATCAGCTTCTGGATCACTCTGAATCAGGCCACCGTCTTGGCCGAGGAATCGCTGCGTATTTGCGCAGCAGGCCGGCCCACCTGCTTTCTCTGCGGTCAACCCATCAACCCCGATGGCCATGTATGCCCCAGGGCCAATGGGCACACCGTACTTGAGGCCGGATAGGGGTCAATCCCACGCTCCGGATATCGCCGTTTGACCTCCGACACCAAAGTACAAGAAGTGCTTCGGCACGGCGAGATCCTGTCCTGCCAGTTGACGCGACTGGGATCCAACTACACCTTCGTCGTCAATGTCGCCCAGGACGGTCTGGAAGCCTATGCCATCTACAAGCCCCGGGACGGCGAGGCGCCGTTATGGGATTTCCCTAACGGCACTCTGTACAAGCGGGAATGCGCCGCCTACCTGCTTAGCGATATCCTAGGCTGGGACCTTATCCCCTTCACTATAATTCGTGACGGTCCCTACGGCATCGGGTCGGTGCAGGAGTTCATTGAGCACGACCCCAAAGAGAACTACTACAACCTCGGCTCTGACTACGCCGATCAGCTTCGCATGGTCTGTTGCTTCGACTTGGTTGCCAACAGCACCGACAGGAAGCCCAATCACCTGATTACCGACCCTGCCGGGAAGCTCTGGAGCATTGACCACGGCCTGACATTCCACTCTGACGTAAAGATCCGCACGGTGATCTGGGATTTTGGCGGCGAGCCAATTCCCGATGAGTTGCTGGATTCCCTGACCGAATTCAATGCAAGGCTAAATGGTCCCCAGAACAGCATGCCGAAAAGGCTGCAGGAGTTGTTGGAACTCCTTTCACCATCGGAAGTTGAGGCCCTTAGGGGTCGGCTGGACTGGGTACTGACCGAGCGAGCGTATCCGGGGCTGCAACGGCCGCGTCGCAGGCGCGGCGGCTGATCAGGGCGCGAGGACAGTGAACGGCAATGGGCGTGGAAACCATCAGCGCCATCACCCTAGCCGTGACGGGCATGGCCCGCTCGGTGGTGTTCTACCGAGACCACGTCGGCCTGGAATTGCTGTATGGGGGTGAGGATGCCTCGTTCACCAGCTTCAGGGTTGGCGAAGGCTTCGTCAACCTGATACTGAGCCACGAAAAGCCCGCGTGGTGGGGGAGATTAATTCTCCATGTTGATGATGTGGATGCCCACTACCAGCGCCTCACCGGATTCGGCCTCAAGCCGTCCAGCGAGCCCGCCGACGCCCCGTGGGGCGAGCGATACTTTCACATCGACGACCCCGACGGCCACGAACTGAGCTTCGCAAAACCACTGCCGCGGGGCCGTTCGTCCTGAGCTAGTCGGTCATCCTGGATCTGTCGAAGGATGGCGTTTGGCTTGGCTTAGCTTGCCTTTCCTACGGGACTAGACGTTGATCAGGAAGTTGATGACGTCGCCGTCCTTTACCTGGTAGGTCTTACCCTCGGATCGCAGCACACCTTCCTTGCGGCCATTCGCCACACTGCCGCACCGCACCAGGTCGTCGTAGTGAATGACCTCCGCCCGGATAAAGCCCCGGATGAAGTCTGTGTGTATCGTGCCCGCTGCGTCCAGGGCCGGAATGCCCTCCGGCACCGGCCAGGCCCGCACCTCATCATCTCCGACAGTAAGGAATGAGACCAGCCCCACCGTGTCGTAGCAGACCTGCTTGACCCGTTCAATGGCTGAGTCAGTCAGCCCAAGGGCGTCGCGAAACTCCTCCGCTTCATCCTCCGGCATCGCCGCCAGGTCCTCCTCCAGCTTTGCGCTCAACTGGACCGTCCCCAATCCATCGGTCATCTCCGTCGGCAATTCGAGGGACGCGAGGGACGGCGCCTCGCCGGATTCATCAGTGTTGAAGGCGACTATGATCGGCTTGTCGGTCAGCAACTGGTAATCGACTATCGCCGAACGTTCCGAGGCAGTCAGTTCCTGCTGCCGAATTCGAACGCCGGATTCGAGTGCCTCCCGGCATTTCCGGACGGCATCTGCCTGGGGTACGAGGGCAGGCCGCTCGGCAGGCTTCGACTTCTTGAGGGAGTCCGCCAGGCGCGATTCCACTCGTTCCAGAGTTTCCAGGTCGGACAGTGTCAACTCACTGAGCATCGCCGATAGTTCCTGCGCCGGCTCCGCCGCGCCCTGCAGTTCGCTGTCGAAAGCCCTAACCACCAGCAAAAGGGCTCCCGTCCCCTGCAGGATGTTGCGATGCCGGCCCGCCAGGCCTTGGCTGCGATTGGCACGGTCGGCGGGTGGAAGGTCCCAGAATTTTATCTCGGCGTATATTACCTTCCGGGGATTGTACATGCCCTCCAGGACAGTGAGACGCCGGTCGGTAACCTTCACGACCCCAATCTGCACAGGCCCCGCACTCCCTCCCCCGGTGGCTGCCCCATGTCCCGCAGTGAGTGCATTGAAGGTTGTGGTCTTTCCGCTCTGAGGCAGCCCGATGATAGCTATGTCCATGCCTGGATATTGCTCCTGTATTCTTAACGAATAGATTCAGTACGACAGAAAAAGCCGGCCCCATTCGGTCTTCAGGGCGGCCTCGATGCGGCGTCGGCCCTTGGTCTTGAGCCAGTAGCCGTTGTGGTAAAGGTTGGAGGCCAGGAAAGCCCAGCCGACGATGGGGCTGCGCAGCAGCATGTTCTCCAGGGGCTTGAGCGGCCCCCAGTAGATGAGCTTTTGCCCCCGGCTGGCGAAGGTGTTTTCGGCGCCGGCGAAGTGCCAGTTGACCTCGCTGATATCCTCGCCTCGAACGTCTATTTCTGCGACTTCACCGCATCCCAGCCCCCGCTCGTGAGCTATGCGGATGAACGGTATGCTCATCGGATCAAAGCCCATCATCTTCGCGGCCACCGCGTCGATGGCCACTTGGTCGGAGCTGGCAAGGATGCGATTCTTGATGTGCCAGCGCATGGCCCGGGGGCCTGGTCCGTCTCCCGCAAAAGTGCCGTCCATCACCGCGAACAACCCGGGGTGAATCTCCTGCTGTATCGCCAGCAGGTCTACCAGCGTTTCGTGTATAACGGAGTGCGTCCAGTGCCGCTTGCGATGCAGCAAGCCGCCGAACGCGTTTTTCATCGCTCCGGTCATGGTGGTGAACACGTGGGTCTTCATCGTGGGCAGGTGCACGATGTTGGTCCCTGGGAAACTCTCCGGAATCTGGATGCCCTCCGGGAAGATGTCGTCCAACGCCAGCATCTCCGCGCGGGGCTTGTAGTCAATCCAGAGGTTGGGTGGACTGTCGAGGTGAATGGAAGGCAGTCCAACCTTGTCCTGGGCTACCTTGTGCTTATTGTTTTCCTCGCCCTCGTAGGAGTCCACCACAACCGTGCCGTTATGAGCCGCGATCAAATCCTGGTGTCCCATGGCCTTCAGCGCGTTGGTGACGCCCTCAATCTGCCAAGGAGTTGTTGAGCAACCGGGATACCAGTGCTGCCACGAAATGTTGACCTTGAGCTGAGTCCGGTTCCCCGGGGGCAGTGCTTCCGCGGCTCCGGCCAGTTGCATGGCGCGGGCGATATCGTCCTGTACCGTTTCCGGTTTGGTCGCAACCACAGCAACCACAGAGGGACCTGTCCGCGCAGAAGGGTGGGCGGGCGCTGGCTGTACTTGCATCGGCACTCCTGTCTGGGCGGCGTCGACTGCACCGCTACTATGGTCGCTGGGCAACTTGAAAGGACCCTGTCTTCGCCTGCGGCTTGTTTCACCCGTTGAGCAGCAATACAGCTGCTGAGACTGCCAGCCAAGCAACAACCGTGGCCAGCAGCGGAATATCGCGGACCATCAACTGCTCCGGGGCCTCGGCGTCGCTACTGTGATTCAGCAGGTACAGGTAGCGGAACAGACCGAGGGCCACCAGCGGCAGGGTGAAGAGCATTGCGTTGTTTTCGGGAAGATTCTCCGCCTCAATCGTATACAAAGTATAGCTGAGCAATGCCGCCGTTGCAGAGACGGTAAGCAACTGAGATACGAACGGTCCTGAATATCGGGCCAGCACCGGACGCTGCCGGTCGGCATCCTCTCCGGCGAGCCGGACCTCAGCATAGCGGCGCCCCAGCACTATGAACAACGCCCCGGCGCCGGTGGTGGTGTACAGCCAGGGCGACGGGTCGACATCAATTGCCAGCGCGCCCGAAACTGCCCTGATAACGTAGCCACTAGCCACTGCAAATACGTCCAGCAGCACCAGATTCTTGCCGCCCAGGCAGTAGGCCGCGTTGATTGCGAGGTAGATCGCGGAGACGAGGAGGAGCGACAGGCCCACCAGCCACATTGCGGCGAGACCCACTGCCGTCAGAAGGGCGATCATTGCGATGGCAGCAGGCGCTCCCACCCTGCCGGAAGCGATGGGCCGGTGCCTTTTGCGGACGTGCGCTCGATCGGCGTTCCGGTCCATCAGATCATTGAAGACGTAAACACCGCTGGAAAGTAAGCAGAACCCTACGAATACCAAGGCCAGCCGGCCCAGCAGGGAGGGAACGTCCTCAAGGGTATCGATGGACCACGCGATGTCAACGGCGAAGAGGAACGGGAGAAGCACCAGCCCGTTCTTGACCCACTGCAGCGGGCGGAGCAGGCGAATTGCGTCAGGCATCTATCGGACTAACGGCGGGTGCCGTCAACCGCGGATCCTTGGACTGTTGCGGCGTTGGCTTGTTCCGAGGCCCTCAGCTCCGAATACCACGCTCCCAGGGCCGACATGCTGCTGTAATAGAATGTCGCCACAACCACTCCTCCCCAGAGCAGTAACGGATAGGCAAAATTGCCTGCCAGGGTAACAAGCATCGCCGCTACGGCGGTTATGGCGGCAACAAAGACGCCCATCCAAATGCCGAAAATCAACGCCCTTCGGCCAGGGTTCCCGGTTTGATCCCTGCCCACGTTGATTCCGAAATAGCCGGCGATAAACGGTCCGGCGGGAACTCCGACGAAATGCACGACCGGAATCACCGCCAGCACCACAACGATCGCCAACCCGACGAAGAGACCTTTAATCATTCGTCAGAACAACTTTCCCCGTATTAGAATCCACAGGCCATTATATCCGAAACCCGTAGCTACTCCCGGTGTGACCGGAGGCAGAATTGTTGAGCAATCAGGGCACAGACCTGCCCTACGATGATGATTCGCCCTTCCTGAGGTTTGTGGGCCTGGAAATAGGGCTGTCGGAGGGAGGCGCCGGCCGAGTGTCTCTCTCTGTCCAGCCGCACCATCTGCAGGCAGCAGGGCAGGTTCATGGCGGGTTGATTGCCGTATTGGCCGATACCGCCATGTTCCGGGCCGTCCGGTCGCTCCTGGGCCCAGGTCAGCGCACTACAACCATCGAGCTGAAGGTGAACTTCCTAGAAAGCGCCAATTCCGGACGCCTCACCGCCAACGCCGAGGTGGTGAGTAACGACGGACAACTGATGGTGGGCGACATAGAAATAAGGCACGACGATGGCCGACTTATTGCCCAAGGACTGGGTACATTCCTGGTCATCGGGGGCGATTGACCACGAAAGCCGATTTATCCCGCCCTTGCGTTGGTCCTTCACAACACCTTCCCGTCATCGCCACGAAGGGCTTGCCCTGCACCTGACAGGGGCAAGGCTGACAGGGGTCTGGGACCCACTTTGCCTTCACTACCGGCACTCCGTATTGGCAGAGGCGGAAATCCGGCGTCCGCAACTAGGGCAACTACAATTGGCCCAGGGGGCCTTGCGATGGGAAAATTCTGTCCCATGCTTGTCCCATTTCCCCCACCCGCCAGCGGACAAAATGCCGAAATCAAAGCTGAAGGGCAGCGCTCCATGTGTCGTGGGACAAAAAATTTCTGATTCCCGTCCCATTTTGTCCCATTGTCGCCTGACCTCACTTTCCGCCCTGTTTGCGAACTGCCTGACGGACCCGCCTTCAGCCAAGAAGGACCTAGAACGGTGTGGCAGGGCAATCGCGTCTTATTACTCAGCACACAAAATTGGCCTGAATGGCGGTGGAGATGGGAGTGGCAGTGCCTCCTTCGGTTTCGGGTGCGAGGGTAGACGCGGGTTTGGATTCCCGCCTGCGCGGGAATGACGACCAATAGGGCCTCCAGCGTTTAAGACGCGATTGCCCTGAACGGTGTGACAAGCAGCGGGCTATGGATATATGGTACGGAGGCGTTATCAGGCTTGACAAGCGGCAAGTGTCATCAGTTTTCCAAATGCGATTGCCCTGTCCCTCAGCACCCACACGGTTTGGATTTGAAACTGGGCTGGTGTATACTGGCCGTCCAGTAGGCTCCGGAGGAACAGCGAGATGAAGATCCCCATGCGCGTCGACTATGGGGTACGGGCCCTCGTTGAGTTGGCCCTCCAATATGGAGACAGCCCGGTTCAGACCGCGGAAATTGCGGCAAAGCAGGGCATTCCGGAGGCCTATCTCGACCAGCTTATGGCGTCCCTCAACAAGTTCGGATTCGTGGTCAGTCGCCGCGGCCCCAAGGGCGGCCACATGCTCGCCATGCCCCCAGGCGACATCAACCTCAGCATGGTGATGTCCAAGCTCGACGCCAACAGCTCCCCCCTCGACTGCCTGATCAATCCTCTCGACTGCGTTCTTTCAGATAACTGCGCCCAGCAGGAGGTCTGGAAGTCCGTCGAAGAGGCCATTCTCGACGTGCTCAGCAACATCACGCTGGCAAACCTGGCCGACCGCCAGCTGACCATGGCCGCCACGCACTAGCCGTTCCGGCGCTCCCCACAAAGCTTTCTCCCCGGCGATGCCGCCTCCCCGAATGCGTTAAGCCTTGAGGACTTCTTTACTTTTTGCGACGATTTGTATAACGCAATTCGTAATATATCGGCCCCTTGCAGTTGAGTTCAGCCGCTAAATCCCTTCCATTGACAGTACGGAAGCTAAATATTAGACTTCGTCAATAGCAACCCGCAGAGTGCGTCTTTTCCCTTGCTTTCCCCTAATCAATCTAGAGGAGAAGGGTCAATGGCAACCTACGATATCATTATCAGAGGCGGAACAATTGTCGACGGGACGCGCGCGCCCCGCTACATCAGCGATATCGCCATCAAGGACGGGCGTATCGCCAAGATCGGCGGCCTGAACGGCGGCACCGCTGACCGGGAAATCGATGCCAAGGGCAATATCGTGGCCCCCGGCTTCATCGACCTTCATACCCACTATGACGCCCAGATATTCTGGGATCCCTATTGCACCTTGTCCGGCTGGCACGGCGTTACCTCCGTGGCCCTGGGCAACTGCGGCTTCGGTTTCGCGCCCTCCCGCGTCGAAGACCAGGACCGCGCCATGCTTAGCATGACTCGCAACGAGGCCATCCCCTACGACGCCATGAAAGAGGGAATGCCCTGGAACTGGGTGACGTTCCCGGACTTCATCAACAGCCTGGAGAACACCCCCAAAGGCATCAACTGCCTGACCTACGTGCCCCTGACCCCGCTCTACGCTTGGGTAATGGGCTGGGACGAGGCCAAGAGCCGCCGCCCGACCGAGGCGGAGTTGCAGGAGATGGTCCGGCTAATCCACGAGGCCATGGACCACGGCGCCTGTGGCTGGTCCGCCCAGGTCCTCGGCGAAACATCAGTGCAGCGCGACTACGACGGCAGCCCGATGATTACCGACCTCCTGTCGGAGCATGAGGTGCTCTCCTTCGCGCAGGTGCTCAGAGACCGCGACGAGGGCTTCATTGAGTTGGCATACCAGGAAACCGGCGAGGATGGCCGTCCCCTGGGCGAAGAGACCCGTAACTTCTTCGAGCGTGTGGCCGAGGTTTCGGGACGCCCGGTGCTGTACCAGGCCGTTGCCCCCAACGCCGTCCACCCCGAGCAGCACCGCGAGCGCATCCGCTGGCTGGAAAGCTGCGCCGAGCGTGGCCTGCGTGTCTACGGTCAGGGCGCTACCCGCCGCGGTGGCTTCGAGCTGACCTTCGAGGACTGGAACCTGTTTGACGACACCCCCATGTGGCGTGAGGTCACCTTGGGTGACAAGGCCACCCGAAAGGCCAAGATGCAGGACCCGGAGATGCGCCGCAAGCTGAAGGAAGAGTGGGACTCCGGCACCCGCCCCACCCTGGTGGTTCAAGGCTCAGTAGGCAGCCTCCAGGTCATGACCCGCAAGGTCAGAATCGACATCGGCGCCGAGTCCGATTTCACCAAGATGCCGGCCAAGGTCAGTGTTGGCGGGGCCGACTACTTCCTGGTCAACACGCGCGACGGCTTCAAGCTGCTCTCGGTCATCTGCCCGCACTTGGGCGGCACCATCGGCGACGAGGGCGACTCCTTCGTCTGCGACACCCACGCCTATGAGTACGAGCACGACGGCGGGCGCTGTATCACCAACCCCGAACTGCGTATGAAGTCCTTTGTGGTTAACGCCGTGGACGGGCGCATGATTGCGCTGGCCCCGGACGAAACCGAGGCCTCCAGCCCGCAGGCCGGACAGACGGTGCAGCAGATTGCCGACGCGCAGGGCAAGCACGTCATCGACGCGCTGCTGGACATGTGCGTCGAGGACGACCTGGCCACCGAGTTCTACGCCGACACCCAGGGCCGCGACCAGGCCCAGTACACCGCCGAGGTGCTGGACTCCAACCACATCGTGGCTGGCGTGTCCGACGGCGGCGCTCACGTCAAGTTCCTGACCGCGGGCATCTACCCGACGGACATGCTGACGTGGCTGGTGCGCGACGAGAAGGTCATTTCGCTGGAGGACGCCCACTACAAGCTGTCCTTCCTGCCCGCCCACTTCGGCGGCTTCCAGGACCGCGGCGCCCTGCGCGAGGGCTCCCCGGCCGACGTAATCGTCTATGACCTCCAGAAGCTGGAGGTTCTGCCCAGCGAGGTGGCGGAAGACCTGCCCGGCGGCGAGTGGCGCCGGATCCAGAAGGCCAATGGCTACCGCTACACCCTCGTCAACGGTGAGGTCACCTTCGAGGACGGCGAGCCCACTGGCGCCTACCCCGGGCGCCTGCTCCGCAACGGTCGCGGCTAGAATACCAGCCGCTTGAGCGGCAACCAGGCAACGAAGAGGCCCCCGGAGTACTCCGGGGGCCTTTCTTCTTCCCGAACCACGGGGACCATTGGGTGGATTGTGTCGTGCTGTATCGGTAGTATTCTTTAAAATGGTACTATCCGCACGACTCGTCCACCTCTGTTTTGTCTCAATTAGAATCATTGTCGTATTCTGAGATACCATTATCGGATCCGTCTGTGCCATTACAGCTCGATCATTCCACCTACCATTGATGCAAATCTACCAATCCTCCCTGCACACAGGAAACTATGGTTTACCAGCGAGACCGGGAATTTGAGCAAAAATTGAGGCCAGCTGCACAGCGCATTTACGAGGGTATATTTGATGGATGCAACGTGGAATTTGCTCAGGACGATGAGCGCCTTCGGCAACTTGATGAGTCCTTTGGTATCGATGCGGTCCTGCGCCTGAAATCCGGGCAAATCATTACCGCTCAGCAGAAGTTTCGAAGGCACGAGAACCTGGTGAGATACGGGGATTTCACCCAAGAATTCAGAAACGCCGCGGGTAGAGAACACGAGGCAAAGGGCGAGTGGTTTTACCTGGCTGCCCAGCTGTATTTCTATGCTTGGGCAAATGAGGATGAAACCGATTTCGCAGCATGGGTCCTGCTGGACGTGGTGAGGTACAAGCTGCTGGTCGAGGGTCGTGGGGGCCTGGAAAAGGTGGGAAAGCTACGGCATAACCAAGCTCACGGCAGGGCAAATTTTTACGCCATTCCTCTCGAAACACTGAAACCGGCGATCCTGCGTCGCAGCGGCATATAGCGGGCAGCCGCAGATAACGGACGGTGGAGAGTACACCCCAGGCCTCACCTCTGTTCGCGGATCTGCAACTTCCAGTCTGGGTTTAGTGTTCCCCTCACTACTTCGCAGGACCATTCTATCCAGGGCCCCGGCAGTCGCCGGGGTCGCGCTTTTGCTTGAACTTGGCTTGCCACAAGCTTGGCTTGACCACGGGCCATGCGAGTAGGATTGGGCGTGTGAGTGTTGTTGTGACGGGAGGGGTGGTATGCCCATGCTGGAGTTCAAGGGCAAGCAGATCGTCTACGCCCATCACAGGGCGGTGCCTTATCGCCCGCTCGTCCAGGATCCTGGCAAATCTCTGAACCAGCGCGGCCATGACGACAACCTCATCATTCAGGGCGACAACCTCCTCGCCCTGAAGGCACTGCTGCCTCTTTACGAGGGTCGCGTCAAGTGTGTCTACATTGACCCTCCCTACAACACCGGCAATCAAGGGTGGATCTACAACGATGGTGTGAACGGTCCCCTGATGCGGGATTGGCTGGACCGGCAGATTCCCGTCGAAGCCGAGGAATTGGAACCGCACGACAAGTGGCTATGCATGATGTGGCCCCGTCTACACCTGCTCCGGGAGCTGCTGTCCGACAGCGGCGTGATCTTCGTGTCCATCGACGCCATTGAGCACCACCATCTCCGGATGCTGATGGACGAGATCTTCGGGGAGGGCAACTTCATTGCCGACATTGCAGTGGTCTCAAACCTGTCCGGCAGCAGCGACCAGTTCGGTTTTGCCGGAGCCCACGAATACTGCCTGGCGTACGCCAAGGAACGCAGCACGGTGGAGCTGGGCCGATTTCCCGTCGATGAGGAAGGCTTGGCCGACTGGCAACAGGACCACAGGGGATATTACAAGCCCGAAATGCTCCGCCGTGGCGGTCTGACATATTCGGAGTCGTTGGACTACCCGATATTTGTGGGGCCTCACGACGAGATCGAAGTTACGGACGACGATACGGAACCCGATCTAGGCGGACCCTATACAGCGGTCTATCCCGCCATGAGGAATGGCAACGGGATATGGCGTTGGAGCAAGCGCAGAATACGAGAGAATCCCTCGGACGTATTCGCCAAGCGCAGGAAAGACGGGAGTATCGCTATATATTCCAAGCAACGCCCGCTGTTTAGTGATGTGCCCACAGAAAAGCCGAAATCGGTCTTTTACAAGACTGAATACAGCAGCCGTGCGGGCGGTCTGTCCCTGGCGGAGGTACTTCCTGAAGTGGGTCGTTCATTCCCATACCCCAAGGCGGTGACCTTGATAAAGGACCTGCTGCAGATAGGCGCTCCCGGGCCCGATGACATCGTTCTCGATTCCTTCGCCGGATCCGGAACCACCGCCCACGCAGTTCTGGCGCTCAATAATGAAGATGGCGGCAATCGCAGGTTTATCCTCGTTGAATGCGAAGACTACGCCGACAGCATTACGGCCGAAAGGGTACGCCGGGTGATTAACGGCGTCCCGAACGCCCGTGACTCGTCGTTGCGGCAAGGTTTTGGTGGCTCGTTCACCCACTGCACCCTGGAAAGGGCCATAGCCCCTCCTTCAGTCCTGATGGGATCCATCAGAGAAGAGCGGCATCGCAGGCTTATCCCCGCCAGTCCGGCCTGAGCCTCCAGCGTGGAGGTTATCAGCCAAATCAGGGAACCTGTCCCGCCGCGACGCTCCGTCGCCTCCAATCTTGACAATGCGAGGCTTACCGCGCTAGAATCCCGTCTTTAATGGACTCATTGAATAACACTATGGATAGCGCTTGTACTTGTCCTCCTACATAGGGGGCACGCAGTCCTCGCAAAT
This sequence comes from Dehalococcoidia bacterium, assembly GCA_965215675.1. Lineage (GTDB taxonomy): Bacteria > Chloroflexota > Dehalococcoidia > Lucifugimonadales > UBA3495 > VXOI01. The sequence goes on from OZ244112.1 coordinate 3,489,660, forward strand.
CGCCAGTAGCCTGCGCCCGCCCCGGAATGGGGTTGCCCCTGGAGGGCAGGGGCAGGTTTTTTCTTTGTAATCCACTGTGGGCACAAGTACTTTCCCTCAACCTCACGCACGCCATATCACCGCCGCTTCGACCGGCGGGCAGGAGGAACCACCGCCATGGCCACACAGCCCCTTGCTCTGACTCCCGAACAGGTCAAACGCTACAGCCGTCACATCATCATGGGAGACGTAGGCTCCAAGGGCCAGCGCACCCTGATGCAGTCCAGCGCGCTGATCATCGGCGCCGGCGGCCTCGGTTCGCCCAGCGCCATTTACCTGTCCCTCGCCGGTGTCGGCACCATCGGCATCGTGGACCTCGACGTTGTGGATCTCTCCAACCTGCAGCGCCAGGTTCTCCACCACACCGCCGACGTGGGACGGCCCAAGGTGCAGTCAGCCTTCGATAACATCAAGTCCTACAACCCGGATGTTAACGTCGTCTTGCACGAGACTTGGCTGAGTTCTGAAAACGCAATGGATATCATCAGCCAATACGATCTGGTTGTAAACGGCGCCGACAACTTTGCCACCCGATACCTGGTCAACGATGCCTGCTACCTGCTGGGCAAGCCGCTGGTCGATGGCAGCATCCTGACCTTCGATGGCCAGGCCACGGTGTTTATTCCGGGCGAGGGCTGCTACCGCTGCCTCTTCCCGTCGCCGCCTCCCCCCGGAATGGTCCCCAACTGCGCCGAGGCAGGCGTGCTTGGGTCGATGACCGGACTGGTGGGCAGCATCCAGGCAACCGAGGCTCTGAAGCACTTCCTCGGCATCGGTCAGTCGCTGGTGTCCCGACTGCTGATCGTGGATGCTCTGGACATGAGCTTCCGCGAGGTGCGCCTCAAGCGGAACCCGAAGTGCCCGCTTTGCGGCGACAACCCCACTGTGACTGAACTGATTGACTACGAGATCTTCTGCGGCGTGGCCGAGCCTCATGAGGAACCAGCCACAGTAGGCGCTTCGGACGACTAGGAAAAAGCCCGGATCTCTCCTTCTCTAACCCGCAGGGCGGGAGAGGTCTGCAATCCGGACCTCATCTGGTCAGGTCATAAATGGTTGCTAAGCTGACATACAAGGGCATTCTGGACACCATCGGCAACACGCCGACGGTTGAATTGCAGCGCTTGAGTCCCAAGCCGGAAGTGCGCATATTCGCCAAGCTGGAGGGCTCCAATCCCACCGGCAGCGTCAAAGACCGCATTGCCCTCAAGATGATCGAGATGGCGGAGGCCGATGGCGAGCTCGGAGGCTCCCGTACCATTCTTGAGCCGACCAGCGGCAACACCGGCATTTCCCTCGCCATGATCGGCCGGATGAAGGGCTACAAGGTCGCCGTGGTGATGCCGGAGAATGTTAGCATTGAGCGGGTCCAGCTGCTTGAGGCCTACGGCGCCGAGATCATCTCCTCCGATGGCACCCGCGGCACCAATGGTTCCATCGAGGTGGCCCAGGACCTCATAGAGAAACGTCCCCACGACTACATAATGATGTACCAGTATGGGAACAGCGGAAACCCGGGGGCGCATTACGAGACAACGGGGCCGGAGATTGTCGAGGCCGTACCCGATGTGGAGATGTTCGTTGGCGGCCTGGGCACCGGCGGAACGCTGATGGGTGTGGCCCGTCGGCTCAAGGAATACAACCCGGCGGTCAAGATCGTAGCCGTGGCCCCTGAACCCGAGGACTTCATCTCAGGGCTGCGCAGCCTCGAGGATGGATTCATCCCGCCGATTCTGGACATCAACCTGCTGGACTCCCGCATGCTGGTGGGAAGCCTTGAGGCTTTCCAGACCACCAAGCGCCTGTTGACCGAAGAGGGCATCTTCGCAGGCGTGTCCTCCGGATCGGTCGTCTACGGTGCCATTCGCCAAGCCGAGCGGATGGAGCGCGGGTCCATCGTCTGCTTGCTGGCCGACGGTGGCTGGAAATACCTGAGCACCGCCTTGTGGACTCGCGACTACGACCAACTGTTTGAGGAATCCAAAGGCAAGATATGGTGGTAATTGCGGGCAATTACCTGACCTGTCGCCGTATAAAACTCTCGGCACACCGATAAACGCAATTTGATCTTTCACCAGTCGCCTCCGAAGGGCGGCTGGTTGCATTTTGGCTGGCATCGGGAGGGCAAGTTTGGTCAACCGTTCGAGCGCCGCGCCGCAGGGCCGGGTCATTATGGTGCAGGGCACCGCATCGCACGTTGGCAAGAGTGTCCTGGTGACCGCGCTGTGCCGGATCTTCCGACAGGACGGATACCGCGTTGCGCCGTTCAAAGCCCAGAACATGTCCAATAACTCCTTCGTGACGCCGGATGGCGGCGAACTGGGCCGGGCTCAGGCAGTACAGGCTGAGGCATGTGGGGTCGAGCCACAGGTCGAAATGAATCCGATCCTGCTAAAGCCCGAGGCTAACCACCAGTCCCAGGTCGTTCTCCTGGGCAAGCCCGTAGGCAAGGCGTCGGCTGAGTACTTTGCCACCGCCAAGCCCATGCTGTGGCAGAACGTAGCGCAGTCGCTGGACACCCTCCGTGCCCAGTACGACGTCGTGGTAATCGAAGGCGCCGGCAGCCCAGCGGAGATCAACCTGAAGCAGAATGAAATCGTCAACATGCGGGTAGCCCTGCACTCGGGCGCACCGGTGCTGCTGACCGGAGACATCGACCGCGGCGGCGTCTTCGCCTCGCTGGTAGGCACTATGGAAATTCTCGACCAGAAAGAGCGGGACGCTGTCCACGCCTTCATCATCAACAAATTCCGGGGCGACGTGTCGCTTCTGGAGCCTGGCCTCGTCTGGCTAGAGGAAAGGACCGGCAAGCCGGTGCTGGGGGTCGTGCCCTACTACCGGGATATCGAGATCGCAGAGGAGGACTCGGTCTCGCTGGAGCGCCGCGAACTACAGAAGTCCCAAACTGATTTCGTCATCGACATTGCAGTAATGGGCCTGCCTCACATTTCCAACTTCGATGACTTCGACCCGCTGAGCCGCGAACCGGGGGTGAGGCTGAGGTACGTTGAAAGCCGGGACAGCCTGGGAGACCCCGATTTGATTATACTGCCGGGCACCAAGACGACAATGGCGGACCTGTGGTGGCTCCACGAACGAGGATTTGCCGCCGAGATTCAACGCCAGGCCGGGGCCGGGACACCGGTCATCGGCATTTGCGGCGGCTACCAGATGATGGGCCGCCGAATCCTGGACCCCCACGGTGTAGAATCCACCGATCCAGAGGCGGAAGGGCTGCAACTGCTGCCGGTGGATACCACGTTCGCGCATGTCAAGGAAACCCACAGAGTCAGCGGGATGGTTTCCGCAAACTCCGGCCTGCTCGCACGCTCCGGGGGCGCATCTGTGGAAGGCTACGAAATTCACATGGGTTCCTCGACCCCCGTGGTCTCGGCGACCAGCCCCTTCCAAATCAGCGGACAGGGACGCGACGCGTCAGGCGACGGCGCCATGTCCGGGGACGGACGTGCGCTTGGGACCTATGTTCACGGATTGTTCAATAGCTACAGCCTCCGCCGGACGATCCTCGAGCAACTGGCCGAATGGAAGGGAGTCGAGCTGCCAAGAACGGACGAAACCGGGGGTCAACTGTCCCGGGATGGCGAATACGACAAGCTGGCGGAGACTGTCAGAAAGAGCCTTGATATGAACCTTCTTTATCGAATATCGGGGCTGACCCCACCTGAGATCGACTGAATTCAGGTCATAAAATCGCCGCCGCGCATTGCGCAAGGTGGGCCATGACGCGCCATCAACGGTTGCCCATGGTCGGCTGCAATGCTATACTTTGCATACATGGTTCCTCCTTTATGTAAGCGGGTTCGCCCCGCTTTCTTGTTGATGGAAACATTCCGTCTAAGGCCAGATTCGGTGTGGGGGGCTGAACTATGAAAAGTGATTTTATTGTAGCGCTCAAACAATTGGCAGCTGAGCGCCATCTTCCTATGGAGCAGGTGCTGGGTGCCATTGAAGTTGCCTTGGCATCAGCGTTCAAGAAGGACAATCCTGCCTCGGGGCAGAACATATCAGTTACGCTAAATCCCAATAGCGGCGAAGTCAGCGTATACGCGTTGAAGACAGTCGTGGAGAGTGTTGAGGACGACGAGCGGGAGATCACGCTCTTAGACGCCTCCAAAATCAGGAGAGACGTGGCAATCGGCGACGAAGTGGCTGCCGCCGAGCCCCTGCCTCACAACGCCAGCCGCATCGCCGCTCAAACGGCCAAACAGGTGGTTCTCCAGCGTCTCAGGGAGGCCGAGCGGGAGCTGCTGTTCCAGGAATTCGCCCAGCACGAGGGCGACATTATGTCGGGTATCGTCGAAACCTCTGATCCGGGACGAACCATCACTCTCGACCTGGGCAGGGCGCAGGCGATTCTACCTCACGACGAGCAGGTTAACTCGGAGCGCTACCGCAAGGGCCAGCGGGTGAAGGTGTTCATCCTGAGCGTCCGAAGCGCCCCCAAGGGGCCGGAAATCCTGGTATCCCGCAGTCACAGAAACATGCTGCGCCGGCTGTTTGAAATCGAAGTGCCGGAGGTCCACAACGGCGTGGTCGAGATCAAGGCCATCGCCCGCGAGGCTGGCTTCCGCAGCAAGGTCGCCGTGAGCGCTACCCAGCCCGGCATTGACCCTGTGGGGTCATGCATAGGCATTCGCGGTAATCGCATCCAGAGCATAGTCAACGAGTTGCAGGGAGAAAAAATCGACATCGTCTCCTGGGATCCCGATCCCAAGGCTTTCATTGCCAAGTCTTTGAGCCCTTCAGAGCCAGTCCAAGTGGAACTCTTGGATTCCGAACAGACCGCGGTAGTAGTGGTTCCCGATCGGCAGTTGTCCCTTGCCATCGGCAAGGAAGGGCAGAACACACGCCTTGCCGCCCGGCTTACCGGATGGCGGCTGGACATCAAGGGCATGACTGAATGGGAGGGAATCCGGGAGGCGCGGCTTCATGCCGCTGCCGAGGCTGCGGCCAAGGCCGCCCAAGAAGCCGCATCGCTGCCTGCCGCCCAGGCGGAGGCAGTGGCCGAGGCCACCGAGATACTCAAAGTTGAGGAGCCGGCTGAAGCTGCCGTCGTGGCCGAGGCAGAGGCCATAGTACAGGGAGTGTCAGAGGCGCTGGATACAGAGGCCGAACTAGCACAAACCGCGGCCGAGCCGCAGGCAGTGGCTGATGTCGCGGAGAACGATATCGATAAGGACGGTATCCTCGAAGCCCTGATACTTGAGGAAGAACTTCTCCAGCAGGCCGAGGTCGAGACCGTACCTGCACAGGGCGACAGCGAGGTGGGCATCAGCGTTGACGACCTCGACTCTTTCACCCTCGACCATATGCCCGTCGTTGATGATGAAGAAGAGGAAGTCGAGGACGAGCCTCAGGAATTGGTGGAAATGCCTGTCCTCACTCCTGACGCAGGCAAGATTCGATTCGCTGAAGACATTGTGGAGGACATCCGTGGCGGCGGGCGGCGGGGCGGTGGCAGGGCTCGCCGGGGAGGCGGTGGAGGATCTCGCCGGCGGTAGTCACCCTCTCACTACCCATTCGGGCCGCAGGGCCATCTGGAGGCAATGTAATTGCCCAGGAAGCGACACATCCCGGAACGGACCTGCGTCGCCTGCGGCAGCAAAAGGCCCAAGGTTGAACTGGTCCGCGTAGCGCTGTCGCCGCAGGGCATAGTGTCCGTCGATGTTTCAGGCAAGGCCCCTGGCCGCGGTGCCTATGTGTGTGGTCCCGACTGTTGGGATACGTCCTTGGGCAAAGGGCGGTTGGCGCGCAGCTTGGGCCACAATCTGTCCCCTAACGAACTGGAGACTCTCCGGGCGGAGACGCCTCAGGCCTGATTCCCACTGAATGACTCGGGGGGAATTGGATTTGGTGATTTCAGCCCGGCTTGGCAGGTGAACAAATATGACTACTGAAGCAGCCGTAGACGAATCAGGCCGAGGTCAAAGGCCTCGGCGCGACCGAGGAGAAAAGCGCACCGGGCCGAACCGCCCATTGGTGCTGCCATCGACAATGACTGTTCAGTATCTAGCCGAGGTGCTGAACCAATCGGCGATCGACGTAATCAAGCAGTTGATGCGCAACGGCATCATGGCAAACATGAACCAGGTTATTGACTACCAGGTCGCCACCCTGGTTACCACTGCCTTGGGCATCCGCACCTCGATTGCCCCTGAGCCCGCAGCCGCTGCCTCGCGCACGGCAACGGCATCTCAGGAAGAGGCCGAGGAGAACTTGGTGTCCCGGCCTCCGGTTGTCGTTGTGCTGGGGCACGTCGACCACGGGAAAACGTCCCTGCTTGACTACATCAAGAGCTCCCGTGTAGCCGACCGGGAGGTCGGGGGCATCACTCAGCATATCGGCGCATACCAGGTCGAAGTGGACGGCAATCCAATCACTTTCCTGGATACGCCAGGCCACGCTGCATTCACTGCAATCCGCGCCCGCGGCGCACGGGTAACTGACATCGCCGTGCTAGTAGTCGCTGCCGACGACGGCATAATGCCGCAGACCCTCGAGGCCATCAACCACGCCAAGGCGGCTGAAGTTCCTATCGTGGTGGCCATCAATAAGATGGACCTGCCAGGAGCTGACCCCGAGCGTGTCAAGAGACAGCTAAGCGAGAACGAGCTGCTGGTCGAGGACTGGGGCGGTGACATAGTTTCGGTCAACGTTTCCGCTCGTACCGGTGAAGGCATCAATGATCTGCTCGAAAACCTGGAACTCGTAGCGGAAATCGCCGAGTTGAAGGCCAATCCCGACAAGCAGGCATCTGGCGTTGTCATCGAGGCCAAGCTGGACCGGAAACGTGGCCCCAGCGCCACCATCCTCGTTACGGATGGCACGCTATCGGTGGGCGACCTAATTGTGGCGGGCGCTGTCTCCGGTCGGGTCCGGGCCATGGTTGACGACAAGGGCAAGGCTGTATTTAGCGTGACTCCAGGCACCCCTGCCGAGATCCTCGGGTTCGGCGCCCTGCCTGAAGCCGGAGACCAGTTGACGGTGGTCGCCAACGAGCGCGAGGCACGCACGCTTATCGGCGGCCGTGACCGCGCCCCGGGATCGCGCCCGCTCCAGTCCCGCGCCCTCAGTCTTGACGAAGTGGTCAAGCAGGTCGATATAGGCGATATCAAGGAAATGACCCTTGTACTGAAAGCCGATGTCCAAGGCAGCCTTGAAGCCATCAGGCACTCCCTGGGACGCCTTGTGGACGAGGACGCAAAGGTCAGGGTGCTGCACACCGGCGTCGGTGCAGTGACGGAGTCCGACGTGCTGCTTGCCAGCGCATCCGAAGCCGTTATCATCAGCTTCTCGGTGGGTTCCGAGCCCAGCGCGGAACGTCTTTCTGACAGGATGGGCGTGGAGATCCGAAACTACGAGATAATTTACCAACTGATTGACGATATAGAGTTGGCCCTACATGGCATGCTGGAGCCGACAATGACGGAAGTCATCGTTGGTCGGGCCGAAATTCGAGAGTTGTTTGGTGGCCGGCGGGGCGTCCAGATTGCAGGTTGCCGCGTTACCGAGGGACGCATCGTTCGGAACGGGACGGTTCGTGTGACCAGGGAGGGAGCGAACATCGCCCAGTCAACAATCTCCAGCCTTCGTCATTTCCGCGACGAGGTCAACGAGATGAATGCCGGCACAGAGTGTGGAATCATCCTGCAGGGATTCAACGATTACAAGGCTGGGGATATCGTGGAAGTCTATCGTCAGGAACGAGCGCGTCGCTAAGCGCTCCACACTATCGGCTCCCCTCTAAGGTACTGCTGGTCTCATTACCGGCAGTACCAGTCGTGATCTCTTCGTCGGAGGTGCAGGATGCCCCGGCGCATCGACCGAATCAATGAGTTGCTACGCAGCGAAATCAGCCATCTGATCGCCCGGGAAATCAAAGACCCGCGGGTGGCCGGTGTCATCAGCATCACGGAAGTAGTGGCCTCCAACGACCTCAGAAGCGCGAGAGTGTTCGTCAGCGTGATGGGGCGCCATTCCGACCGGCAGTCTGCCTTGGATGGAATCCGTTCAGCTGCTTCTTTCCTGCGGCGGGAATTGCGAGACCGGGTGAATCTCAAACATACTCCTCACTTGACGTTTGTCCTGGACGACTCCATCGAAGAAGGGGACCGCATCCTCAGGCTGATGGACGACTTCACTCCTGAAGAATTCGCCGCCGCCTACTTGGAAAGAAAAGAGCCCAGGCGCAGGGTCAGGGCACCAGATGGAACCAAAGGCCAATAGCGATGCCCAAGTCCAACAAACACACACCACCGGCTGTGAACGGGTTCGTAAATCTGTACAAGCCACCTGGCATCACTTCCATGGAGGCGCTTCGCCGCGTCAAGCGTTTCACGGGTCAGCGGCAGAAAGTCGGCCACGGAGGCACAATGGATCCGCTGGCGAGGGGCGTGCTGCCAGTTTGCTTCGGCCAGGCTACGCGACTAATGGAATACGTTGTCGGCGGTAGCAAACGCTACGTGATGGACGTCAGGCTTGGTCAATCTACGTCTACTTACGACTCAGAAGGGGAAATCACAGCTACCCGCAGCGCCAGCGGCATCTCCCGCGCAGACATAGAATCCTCCCTTGAACCCTTCATCGGCAACGTCGACCAGGTGCCACCAATGTACAGCGCGGTAAAAGTCGACGGACAACGACTGTATAAACTGGCCCGTGCCGGGATTGAAGTCGAACGGCAGGCCCGCAGCGTCGAAATTCACAGCATCCGTCTGACACGACTGGAACTCCCAGAACTGACCTTGGACGTTGACTGTGGTCGCGGGGTGTATATGCGGACCCTGGCCCACGACCTGGGCGAGGCACTCGGTTGTGGCGCTCACGTAACCGACCTGGAACGCCGCAGATGCGGAGGCTTTCCCTCGGAAAACAGCGTGACCCTGGAAGATCTGGAGAAAGCCTCCCAGCAGCCGAACGGTTGGCAACACCTGCTACATCCGGTGGACTGGGTCGTGCGAGATTACAAAACCGTAACCGTGGGGCCGGCCGCAGAGAGATTTCTTCGGAACGGCCAGCCAGTGAGCCTCGGAAATCCCAACATCCAAGCCGGGTATATGGAGCAGTTCCGCGCATACAATTCGGCCGGTCAATTCCTCGCCTTGGTGCGCTTCGACCGTGCCGGAAACTCCTGGCGCCCACTGAAGGTATTTCATGCCGACGTGCGCTCTCCCTTGGCACCTGTATCCGCATAATTCAGCGGGACGCGATTTCCGGATCCCTTCGTGCAATTGCTGCTCCGCGAATGACCAACCGTATACCAGCCAGCAGCGCGTTGCTCCTTGACAATCTCTAGCCGTATGTGTAGTTTGTTGCCGACTTTACGTTAATTAAGGCGACCTACGGCACTGGTTTATCAACCATGGGCGGCCAAGCCCTTCTTTCGAAATCTGGCAACTGTAATTGATAACCAGTTGAGCCACAGACTTAGGCAGCGCCATAGAGGCCATCTGACAAAGGGGGTACGCCATGGAGGCATATTGCCTGAAATGCCGGGAGAAAAGGGAAATCAACAACCCTGAACAAGTGACTTTGAAAAACGGGCGGCCAGCCACCAAAGGAGACTGCCCTACCTGCGGCACCAAGGTGTTCCGTATCGGCAAGTCCTGATTTGCAGCCAACTGCCGGTTGCGGTCGCTGGAGCGCAACTAGGCAGGCACGGACGAATCCAAGCCCAGCTTCGACAACAACTCCCTTGGATTGTCCTGCAATAGGGCGTGGATCTCATCGTCATTGAGGCCCGCGCCTTTGGCGACTTTCTGGCAAAGCTCCGGAGTCAGCAGGTCCTCAGGCGCGTGGGCGTCGGAATCCAGCAGGAGGGCGGCTCCGGCCAGCCGCGCTACCTTCACCACGTGCCCATTCGCCAGGCTGTGCCCACGCCGCGCCGATACCTCAAGCCTCACTCCATTCTCTGCCGCAAGCCGAGCTTCCTCGTCTGTAATCAGGCCTGGGTGGGCCAGCACGTCCACCCAGGGGGACCGGATCGCAGCCTCGTTGGTACCGGGTTCCACCGGTTCCACGGGCGTTTCGCCATGTACGGCGACCAGTTTCGCTCCCATTTCCTTTGCCGTCCGGGCCACCAAGTCGATGTCGTCCTTTGGAACGTGCGTAATCTCTACGCCCGGCAGCGCGAGGATATCCCAGCGCCTGCTGGCCAGTTCGCAATCTATCACCAAGGTCTTGATGACGTATTCCACATTGCCCAGACCCACGTGGTCGGTCACCGCCATTGCCTTGTATCCCCGGACGTAAGCACGGCGAATCAGTTCTATTGGTGACAGCACGCCGTCGCTCAAAAAAGTGTGGGTGTGAAAGTCGTACATCACTCCTCCGGACGCAAATTCCCGCCCTCCATAGAAGGGGTAGGGATGCCGACGCAAGTATAAGAGGCCAAGATAAACGAAACAACAAATCTGGGGACTCGCCCAGCTACAGGATCTCGTTGACTGAGCGTGCTGCCCCACCTAGAATACGCACCGTTGCTCAAGAGAAAAGGCCGCAATATGCGGCCTTTGTACTTGGCGTTCTCTCCACGCTGCGATCTCACTAGGTGGACGACACTTGCTGAATCTCGCCGAAACCTCAGGCGACCCTGACTGCAGCAACTGCGGTGCAACATTGAGGCCAGGCAGAGCGTTCTCCTTCCGGCCAAGGGGCGCAGCGCAGGCCGAGGGCATCACGAAGTGCCTGTGGTGCGCCTCCCGGCATGCCCCTATGTTGCGGCGTTCCGCGATTGTAGCCATCGTGGTTGGCACGATACTCACGGCTCTCAATCAGGGCGACAACCTCTTTTCAGGCCACTGGAACAACGCCCTTTACTGGAAGATACCGCTCACCTACTGCGTACCGTTTCTGGTGGCCACCTACGGGGCACTCACCGCCGCCAGGCGCTGACGTCCACCTGTCCACTTTATCCGGCACTTGTCGCTAGGTTCAGCTAAACTTGCGCAGCACCGTCACTACTTTGCCTCGGACCTCGACGTTCTCGGCCTGGCAGTAAATTGGAGACATCGTGCGGTTGGCTGGTTGCAGCTTGACGCGGTCTCCCTCTCGGTAAAACTTCTTCAGCGTGGCCTCCTCCTCCTCTCTGAGCCAGGCCACCACCATGTCACCGTTCGCCGCTTCCTGTTCCGGCTTGATCACCACCACATCACCATCGTCTATAAGAGCGTCGATCATGGACGTACCGTGGACAGTCAACGCAAAGAGCTTGCCATGGCGCCGGGGCAGGTCCGGTGAGACCTCCACGGTGTCGAATTCCTCGCTGGCAGCGGCGCCTTCCGAGGAAAAGACCGGCAACGGCTGGCCGGCGGCTATAGAGCCAACGATCTGTATCCTGGGAGCGCTGGACACCGGTTCGCCCTCCCGGTCCAGCAGTTCGATGCCCCGGGCAACCTCCCGACGCCTGTTGAGGTACCCGGCTTCTTCTAGTTGCCTCAGATTGTAGTCGACAACCGACGTGGAACTGATTTCACACGCCTGCTGTATGTCGCGAACCGTGGGTGGAATACCGTTCTCAGAGTAGAATTCCTGGATGAATCCAAGGATGCGGCGGCGGCGTTCCGGCATTTTCTTTCTCGGTGCCATACTTCCCTCTTATCTAACATAAAACCAATGTTCTATCTGCAGGCTATCAGAGCCAACCGATGGTGTCAACGAACTACTGTCAGCAAATCTCAAATGACTCGAAAATCAAGAAAGCCGCCCATTGACTCGGGCGGCTTTCGTTAACAGGCATTTCCTGTAGCTCAGGCTTCGGCAGCCTGCTCTAGCCGGGACAGCTTGGTCATCATCCGGGACTTGCGCCTGGCGGCATTGTTTTTGTGGAGAATCCCTCTTCGTACCGCCCGGTCGAGAGTTCGTACGGCCAGCAACACCGCGGACTCCGCGGTTTCAGCATCCCCAGCCTCCAGCGACCGGTTGGCTCGGCCCAGGATGGTGCGGGTTTCGGTCTTCGTGCTGCGATTGCGCCGAGCTCGTTTAACTTGCTGGCGCCCTGCTTTTCTGGCGGGCAATGAAGTGTCTCCTGAATTACGAGTTATTATTTCTGGGGCATAATCGGACCAAGTGCCCGAACTTGAACATTATAAACCATTACTCGGCTAAAGCAAAAACCCAAGGAATTCGTTCGACCCATGCCTTCCAGGAAATCCCGCGAATCCAAGAATTCCAAACGTGTCCAATGGGCCGAAAGCTGGCTCGGCTGCCTCGAAAGTAACGCTGACTTACACGTCCAGATTCTTGACATTGCGGGCGTAGGTCTGGATGAAACTCTTGCGCGGGGCCACTACCTCGCCCATCAGCGTGGTGAATGCGTCCTCGGCGTCGTGGTCATCCCCCACGTTAACCGTCAGCATGTGCCGGGTGTCGGGGTTCATCGTGGTTTCCCACAGCTGTTCCGGATTCATCTCGCCGAGGCCTTTATAGCGCTGCAAGGTGGGACTGCGCTGACTGGTATTTTTTGCCAGTAGCTCATCTTTCTGTTCTTCGGTGTAGGCGTATTCCACTCTTCGGCCGTACTGGATCCTGTAGAGTGGCGGCTGCGCGATGTACAGATACCCACTGTCAATGAGGCTCCGCATCCGCCGGTATAGAAATGTGAGGATGAGGGTGCGGATGTGCGACCCGTCCACGTCAGCGTCGGTCATGATAATGACCTTGTGGTAGCGAACCTTGGACGGGTCGAAGTCCTCGCCTTCCCCGGCGCCTACTGCGGCGACCATTGCGCGGATTTCTTCGTGTCCCAGGATCTTGTCGGGCTGTTGCAGGACCCGCTCCACGTTTAGGATCTTGCCCTTGAGGGGCAGGATTGCCTGAAAGTGCCGGTCACGTCCCATCTTGGCCGAACCGCCGGCCGACTCTCCCTCGACAATGTACAGTTCCGATTTGGCTGGGTCTCTCTCAGCACAGTCGGCCAGCTTTCCCGGCAGGGATGAACCGTCCAGCGCGTTCTTGCGGATGACCAGGTCGCGGGCCCGCTTGGCCGCCTCGCGGGCCTTCTGCGAGGTCAGGCATTTGTCCACCACCCGGCGGCCCTCGGTGGGGTTCTCCTCCAGGTAGCGGGCAAGGCCCTCGCCAACCACCGACTCAACTATACCGCGCACCTCTGGGTTGCCCAGCTTGTGCTTGGTCTGCCCTTCGAACTGCGGAGAGGTCAGCTTGACGCTGACGGCCGCCGCTAGTCCCTCACGCACGTCGTCGCCGATCAGGTTGGCCTGGTCGTCCTTGAGCTGGCCCTGCTTGCGGGCGAAGTCGTTGATCACGCGGGTCAGGGCGGATCGGAATCCAGTCAGGTGCGTACCGCCATCCGGCGTCTTGATGCAATTGGCATATGAATGAACCGACTCGGCATAGCCGTCGTTGTACTGCACGGCCACCTCAACGGCGGTGTCATCCACGGTCTTCTCGTAGTAAAACGGAATAGACTGCAGCACCCGACGATTGCGGTTGTCATTCCGCACGAGATTTGGGATACCACCATCGAAAAAGTAGGTACGCTCTACATCTCCCTGCCTGCGCTCGTAGTGCCAGTGGCTGATGAAGCAGATTTCCAGGCCCTTGTTCAGGTAGGCGATATCCTTGAAGTGCCGGGTCAGTTCATCGAAGTCGTAGTCGATTTCGCCAAATATCTCGGGATCCGGTCGGAACATCACAGTGGTTCCATGTTCGGGCGTCCTGGACTCTCTGGTGAGCTCAGTCGTTGGGATGCCCCTCGAATATTCCTGGGAGTTCATTACCCCGTCGCGGCGAACTTCCGCCCGCAGGAACTCTGACAGGCCATTCACCACCGATGCCCCGACACCGTGCAGTCCGCCAGTGACCTTGTACGCACCGCCGCCGAACTTGCCGCCGGCGTGCAGCGTAGTCATCACCGTCTCCAGTGCGCTCTTGCCAGTGGTAGGATGAACATCGGTCGGAATGCCGCGCCCATTGTCAGAAATGCTTATCAAGCCGTCCGCCGAAATATGGAGGTCGACCTTGGTGCAGTAGCCGGCCATCGCTTCGTCCACTGCATTGTCGAGAATCTCGATCATCAAGTGCTGCAGACCGCTCAGCCCGGTGGTCCCAATGTACATGCCGGGACGAACCCGCACAGCTTCAAGGCCTTCAAGTACTTGGATATCACCTGCCGTATAATCGGAGGCAGGAAAGTCTTTGCTGGCATTGATATCTTTGCGATTGGAATCGTCCGCTATAGGCAAGGTTTGCTGCATCTGAAACCACCAACTTCAAACTCGGGAGGCTATACAAGAGGAGCCTGAATTTAGGCTTGAAACGCACTCCCGCTTGTGCAAAATTACACCATTGTAGTATAGCACATCCGTATCTAATTTACCTTAGTTTCGGGCCCTTTTTGTTCGGTTACCTATCCGTTTTTGCACTCCAATAACAAATAGAGGGCGGGTGCTTTACCCGCCCTCTATTTGCCTTTTGCACTGCCGATTTTTGCCGCCGACTACTCCGGAAAGATCCGGCGATAAACTCCCGGAGAACCGGTCTCGTGGACCATGTTCGGCCGGACTTCGTTGGTCCAGATGGGAGTGACAGCGGTTCGCCAGTTGTTCCATCCCTCGCTCTCGGCAACCTCCAGCGACTCCATTTCGTGGACCGTGGCATAGCGGGGGGAGCCCATCACTGCCTCCCACCTGCGAGCGCGGATGTAGCCCGGAATGCTGAGGCACAGGGGCAACCGTTCGTTGTTGTACGCTTCGTTGAACTTTTCGTCCAACTCATCGGGCACGGACATCCGGCCCACCAGCAGCACGGGCGACATTTCGGCCTCGGAAGTATCGACCGGCACGTCCGTTGGGTGGACCCGCCGGTACAGATTGCGTATGTACTCGGTGCCGATGACGCTTGGCGACATGCGTTTTGACCACTCGGTCGGCTCACGGAGCCACTTCTGCCAGGCTTCGGAGTGCCAGGCCTCGTGGCTGGCCAACTCGTATACGGCCAGATACCTCGGGCCGCCCTGTACGGCCTCGTACCGGGCGGCGCTCAGTACACCCGAAATAGAAAGGCGCTCCGAGATATGTTCATCGTTGTACCAACGGTTGTATTCCTCTTCGTGCTCAGGGGCCACGTCGCTGTAGACCAGCAACATTCCATCGCCTTTCTTCGCAGTCATCATCGACTCCCTGCTCCAAATTCCCTCTCAAAGCGGAGGGCGTTGGGGTGAGGCCAATTGTCAGCCGCCCGTGTAATACTGCCGTCCCGTCAGCAGGCTGTCTATGGCAAATACCATCGCTTGGAACAGCGGCTCCGGCGGCGAGACTAGGGGATACCAGCCACAGCCCTCAAACACGTCCGGTTCCATCAAGCGTGGTTCCTGGTCCCCTATATCGCCAAGAAACTCCACATCCAGATAGTGCCTTCCGTAAGCAATGATGTTGCTCACGCAGAGGTAGCGCAAGTCGCCCACCTCCACGCCTAACTCCTCCATTGCCTCGCGGCGCGCGCAGTCCTCCAGCGTCTCCCCAAACTCCAGATGGCCGCCGGCGGAACCCCAGGAACCCCCTCCCAATGCGCCTCGACGACGGGCCAAGAACACCTGTCCTTGCCGGACAAACACCACGCCAACGCCCACTCTGGGCCGCGATTCAGCCTCCGCCATGGCGCCGAGTATAGCACGGCCGGATTGTGCTTCAGTGCCCTTTTCCAGTGGACGCTCACCGCTTCCCTTGGCAAGAAATGGCAAGAAACATTCAAAGGGCAAAGTGGTTCGCCGTCGCATATAATGGCCGCGTCACACTGTTGCGAGGTGAGAATTATGGCGGACTTGCAGCGCACGGCGATAACCAGCGAGCGAGCTCCACAACCCCTCGGCGCCTATTCAGTCGGAATGTCGGTAAACGCGGGCCGCCTGCTCTACGTGGCTGGGCAGGTCGGAGTGGACACAGGCGGGACACTGGTAGGACCGGGAGACGCGGCGGCACAGACCCGCCAGGTGTTGGAAAATATAGGCCACATCCTGGAGGCCGCCGGTGCCCACTTTAGCAACGTGGTTGAGTTCACCACATACGTAGTGGGACGCAGTTCGGTGCAGGGATTCATCGATGGCCGAAACCAGGTCTTCCCACAGATTTTCCCCAACGGCGATTACCCGCCCAACACCCTCCTTGTGGTCGATGGCTTGGTCCGCGAGGAGTTCCTCGTCGAAATCAAAGCCGTGGCCGCCCTCCCGTAACGATGGTACCGGAAGCCTCGATGGATGTAGTCGACGCTGTTCTCCAGCGGCAAACCGTCACGCACCGCGGGGGGCCGGTTGATTTCGAAATCCCCGTGTCGGCCTATCCTTGCAACTCCGGTCGGTTGCTCCTGATTTCGCCGGGTTCTGGGGAGCTGAAGGACGGGCGCCACGATCGCTGGCGCAAGCTGGCCCTTCACCTGCAGGAACTGGGGCTGTGCGCCACGGTAACCTACAACGCCCCGCGTCCCGATTTCGAGGTGCAACTGGAATGGGAAGCTTACTCCTATCGGGGCGCGAGCTGGAACCGCATCCTCATAGAAAGCGTGTGCCACGTTGCTGAATGGGCGCTGGACCGTTCGACCGGGCTTTGCGGCAGCGAGGCGCCCGCAATATGCATGGCCGGGTTCTCGTCTGGAGGGTCGGCCGTCGGAGCTGTGGCATACCGGTATCCACTGGTAGAGCAACTGCTGTTGCTATCGTCCTACGACAGCGTCGGAGACCCTTTCTACGAGGGAATCTCCCTGTTCACCGGCGACATATTCATGGGCTACGGCAGCCAGGACCCGCCTGCTGGGATGCTGGCCTACGTGATCAGCGTGGGGCCGCTGTCCGCCCGGTCAATGGTGGGCCGTCCGGTGCCCGATTGCGACCACCGGTTCAGCGGCGCCGACAACAGCCGCGCTTTGGTCAAAGCAGTCTACTGGGCCCTCGGGCACGATGACAGCTTCCCCAACCCCGCGGGTGCCCCGCAGCTCTACGAATAACATGGCCGGCTTAAGGAGTGCGAACATGGCAGACCGGCAGAGGCTCATCGACACAATTATCAAGCTCATTAAGATAGACAGCCCCAGCGGGGAGGAAGACGCCATCGATGCAGAGGTCAGCGCCCGCCTGTCTGCACTTGGTCTGGCGGTGGAGCACGACTCGTACAACAACATCATCGCCCGGCTGGAAGGCAGGGGTTCACCCCTGCTGTTGTCGGCGCACCTCGACACGGTCGAACCCGGCCGAGGGATCAACCCGTCGCTGGACGGCGACACCCTCCGTTCCGACGGCACCACTATCCTCGGCGGGGACTGCAAGGCTGGGTTGGCCATCGTACTGGAGGCGCTGGCCTGCGTCGCCGAGTCCAACGGCCCGCACCGGGCCGTGGAAGTGGCCTTCTCCCGCCACGAGGAAGGCGGTCTGGTTGGGGTCCGCCATATGGACTTCAGCCTGCTGGCCGCGAAGACGGGTATCGTCCTCGACGGCGAGGGGGCACCCAACCGGATCACAGTATCGGCTCCATCACAAAACGTGGTGACGGCCGAAATTGTGGGACGAGCCGCCCACGCCGGTCTGGAACCGGAGAACGGGCTGTCGGCCCTGCTGGTAACCGCCGATATCCTAACCCGCCTCCCTTTGGGCCGCATAGACGCGGAGACCACCGCCAACATCGGCTGGATGGAGGGGGGCCTCAAGCGCAACATCGTTCCAGAACGCGCCGAATTGGACGGAGAGTTCCGTAGCCGCAGCAACGACAAGCTGGCCTGGCTGGAGTTGCAGTTCCGCAAGGTCTTTCACGAGACCGCCGCCCGCTACCCGGATGCCCGCATCTCCCTGGATATCCGCAACACCTACCAGGCCTTTCGCATCGAACCGCAGCACGAGAGCATATCCACCATTGGCAATGCCCTCCAACACCTCGGCCTCTCTCCCGTGTTGGAGGCATCTGGCGGAGGCTCCGACGCCAACGTGTTCATCGAACGCGGCATAACTGCCCTGCCAGTGGGCATTGGCGTCAGGTCGTTCCACACCACTTGGGAGACCGCCCTGATCCCCGAAGTCCTGCAGGCTGCCGAGATGTGCCACGCCGCCATCATGTCCGTAGACGGTAGCTGATGACATCCGTCATCATTGTGGTCTTCGACGGGCTGCAGCCAGCGCAGGTAACGCCCAACCTGATGCCCAACCTGTCGCGACTGGCCGCCGAGGGCGTTACTTGCAGCAATCATCACGCCGTCTTTCCAACAGTCACCCGCGCCAACGTCGCCAGCATCGTTACCGGCCACCACCCCGGAGCCCACGGGCTGACAGCCAACACGCTGGTCATCCCCGAGTTTGACCCGCACAGGGCAATCGGCGCCCTCGAACCTGTGCTGACCGAGGTGGCGACCAGGACCGCAGTCCTCCTGAAGCCAACCCTCGGCGACATCCTTCACCAGCACGGCAGGGAATTCATCGCCGTCGGCGCGGGAACAACCGGCAACGCCTACCTGCAGAACCCCAACGCCGAAACCGGTGGCGGCGCCACGGTCCATCCCGATTTCACGCTGCCCCGACACCTGCACCAAGAGATAACAGAGCGATTCGGCCCATGGCCTGACCGCCGAGGGCCCGCCGCGCCCAAGATGGCCCGTATCGTTGACATCCTGACCGAATACGTGCTGAACGATAGACAGCCCGCCGCCTCTGTTCTGTGGTTCTCCGAGCCTGACTCGTCTCAACACGCCCACGGTGTCGGCTCCGCGGAGGCCGTCAGCGCCATCCACGAGGCCGACCGGCAGTTCGGCAGGCTGCTGGACTGGCTGGATCGAACAGGTAGGACAGCCGATACCAACGTGATTGTCGCCTCCGACCACGGCTACTCCACAATATCGGAAGTCATAGACGTCGACTCTGCGCTACAAGATGCCGGTTTCCCACCTGCTGACCAACGCGGCGGTGTTGCATTTGCCCCCAACGGCGGGTCTGCCCTGTTCTACGCCACAAGCGACATCCCGGACACGTCCGCTAGGCTGGCCGAATGGCTCATGACACAACGATGGTGCGGCCCACTCCTGGCATCCGAGGCGGCTGGAGTCATTCCCGGCACGTTGCCGTCACACTTGATCGGATTGGAAGGTCCCAGGGCGCCTTCCATCGCGATGTCCTTCCATTGGGACTCCACAGCCAACAGCGCCGGGTTCGCAGGCCGCGCCTATTCCACCAGCCTTGCGCCGGGGCAGGGCCAGCACGGCTCCATGAGTCCCCACGAGAACCGAAACGTCTTCTTCGCAAGCGGCCCGGCATTCAGGCGTTCGACCAACATCGACAGTCCGACCGGAAACGTCGACATCGCACCCACGGTCCTCCACCTGCTTGGGCTTCCGGAAGACCCTGCAATGCACGGCCGCATCCTATTCGAGACACTTCTTACCGGCCCTGACAACGTCGAATGGGTGACCGAGACCCATTGGGCGGAGCGTGATATCGCAGCCGGCCGCTATTCCCAGTCAGTTACCCTGTCAAGGGCAGGGACCACGGTATACGTGGATCAGGGATCTGGTGGCCTGCTGTTCAGTTGACGCTGCGTTGACAGGACAAGGATAATGAATGACGGCAATTTTTGGGGACCGAAACACCAAGAAAACGTATGCTTGATGGGCCAGTGAGCGTCATAGTTGCCCCCACGGCCTGTTTAATTGACCCATAGTTACCAGGAAAGAGGTTCGTCCCGGGTATCTTGGGGTGCCTTCATCCGGAATGGACGAGACGCAAACCGCGTAAATCCCGAAGTATGGCGGCCGTAGCCCGCCTGTCTGAAACCAACCCACAAAGGAGAATCACCATGGCAACGGTTACACGCAAGCGTCAGTTGGGCCGGCAGGTCGCCATCGTTGGGGCCGGACTCTCGCAGTTTGGCGCCTTCCCCGACAAGGACAGCCGCGACCTCTTCGTCGAGGCTTTCCAGGACATGATGGAGACGATGGACAAGCCCTTCGAAATCGACGACATAGAGTGCGCCTATATCGGCAACTACTCGTCCGACTTGTTCGAGACTCAGGGCCATACTGCGCCCATCGTTGCCGACTGGCTGGGAATGACCCCCATCCCCATCACCCGCATCGAGAATGCTTGCGCCAGCAGTGGCAGCGCCCTTCGCGAGGGCGCTATGGCCATCGCCAGCGGCATGTACGACATCGTGCTGGTTGGCGGGATGGAGAAGATGACCAACCTCCCCACCGAAGGCGTTACCGACGTCCTCGCCTCCGCCGCAGACGGTCTCTACGAAGTGCCGGCCGGCCTAACCTTCCCCGGGATCTTCGGGGCCATCGCCAAGGCCCACATGGACCGCTACGAGACCAACTTGGACCACCTGCTCAAAGTGGGCATCAAGAACCATAACAATGGCGCGCTGAATCCCAAGGCCCAGTTCAACGTTACCATCCAGGACATGATGGATCGTCGCAAGGCTCGGGCTGAGCAGCGCGGCCAGCCCGTACCGGATTGGCAGACCGAGCTCGACTTCCTGCACGACGAACAGGCCAACCCCTGGATCGCTTGGCCCCTGCGCCTCTACGACTGCGCCCCCATCACCGACGGCGCCTCCTGCATCCTGCTGGTGTCGTCGGAAATCGCCCACAACTTTACCGACCGTCCCGTGTCCCTGGCAGGCATCGGGCAGGCATCGGGCAAGCCCCTGCACGACGCCGACGAACTGACGTCGCTCTCGGCCGCCAAGGAAGCATCTCGACAGGCATACGAGATGGCGGGCATCACCGCCGACGACGTGGATGTGGCTGAAGTTCACGACTGCTTCACCATCGCTGAAATCGTTGCCACCGAGGATCTGGGCTTCTTCGTCCCGGGCGAGGGCCCACGGGCCGTCGACGAAGGCCGCACCGCCCTGGACGGAGACCGCCCAATCAACACCTCTGGCGGACTCAAGTCCAAGGGACACCCGGTGGGCGCGTCCGGAGTGGGCCAAGTGGTTGAGATCTATCACCAGCTTCGCGGCGAGGCCGGGGAGCGGCAGGCCAAGAAATCAAAGGTTGAAGTCGGCCTTACTCACAATGTCGGCGGCACTGGCGGCACCTGCGTCGTCAACGTCCTCCGGATGGAGTAGTAACGCCATGGCCAGCGAATTCAACGCCGCCAATTTCTACAAGCGCCTTGCTGAAGACGGCAAGCTGACCGGCATCCGCTGCAACTCCTGCGGCCAGGTTTCGCCTGAGGCCCGCCCGATGTGCGCCGCCTGCCGCAGTTTCGACGTGGCTTGGCATCCCTTCAGCGGTAATGCAACCCTCAGCACCTTCACCTGCATTTCAGTGGTCCCGGACTACTGGGGGCAGAAGGGCTATGGTCGCAACAACCCGTACTGCACCGGTATCGTAACCTTGGAAGAAGGCCCACGAATCAGCGCCCGCATAACTGGCGTGGACGGCTCCAATCCACAGTCCATTCGCACCGGGATTCCCTTGGCGCTGGACTTGGAGGACCTTGATCCGGACCGCCCGTCGCTAGCGTTCAGACCGGCGTAGCCCGGGAGCAAGCTTTCCGGCAGTTCCATATGATTGGCTGGAATTGCTGGAAGGGTGGGGAGAAAAGAAATGCTGATATTGGGAATCGTACTCGCGGTAATTGCCGCTATTTTGGTCATAGCAGCGGCGGTCTTCTGGTTGACGCGCATGGTGAGCCAGAAAGAGGTGGCGGACCTCAACCGTTTCCTTGATGGCGCGGAGTGCCAGTGGCAGAGGCTGGGTAGTTCAAACACCCAAGGCATCGAAGAGGGCGTCTATTTCGTCAATCAAGCCCCTGCATCCCAGGGCATAGAAATGCGCGTGTACGAATACGCGGAACCTGTCGATGGCTCCGAAGCAGACGATGAAGGCGTGTGTCTGTCCATCATCGACACGGCGAACCTCAACGGCATGATTCTCAACGGCTTCTCTCTGCACTTGGAGGCCATGCAGTTCGGCGATACTCTCTGGAATGACCACTTCCTTGGTGACACCGGCATCATGGAACGGATGATTACCGAAAAACGCGTAGCCTGGGATCAGATTCAGCAGGAAATCATCGTCGGGCACTACGCGCTGTTCATGTAGCCCACACCCCCTTGCCTGCGAACGCAGAACGCCCGGCCGATGTGGCCGGGCGTTCCTTTTTCGCCGTATGTTAACGAATTGTAGCCTAGTCGAAACCGCGGGTGCCGACCCAGCCGACCTGCGAGACATCGATCATCTCGCCGTTCGGGCCCTCGTACTTCGTCTCCACGTTCTGGTGCCGCGGGCCGCTGTTCCCGGCGTGCAGGGCTTGGTTGACCGAGGCCATCTCACTGGAACCATTGGCGGCTAGGCGCGCCTCGATCTCTTCAAGACTCTCAACCTCGAAGCCGATGTGATGGATTCCTTCCCACTCTTTGCCGCGCTCGCCTGCCACGGCATCGTTCTGGAAGTCGAGGATCGCCATGTTGACGTTGCCGTCGCTCAGCATGAAGCCTTTGGCGTTTTCGCTTTCCAGGGCCGCAACTTGGCGAAGCCCGAATACCTCGGAGTAAAACTTGGCGGTTTTCTCTGCATCGTTGGTGGCGATGGCGATGTGCTTGATCTGGGGCATCTCGCTACCTCTCCGGTTCGGATTATATCTGCGAGGGCAGATTTCGGTGCGCTAAAGATACCACGTTTGAAACGCTGCCGCCATATTGGAGTGCTGTTCTGGAAAGCTGCAGACCCACCAGACCGAGACGGGCCAGCGCCATTGTATTTTGGATTGCCTTAAGACAATGAAGGGTTCCAATTCAGGTGGTTTGCCACCGCACAATCCATCAATCCCGCGAAGCATGTCCCCGGGGGGCGGGGAGCGGAAACCTGCGCTGGCCAGTTTCGATCAGGAAACATGCGCCACCAGCCGATGTAGGACGCTGCCTCCTGACAGAAGCCCCTTGCCAAGCCTCATGACACCCCTCTACCATTGAATAAAGCGGACCCGAAGGCCCGCGATTCCAACACCGCGACCGACGCACCGGGTGTTTTCATGGCCGCTTGCCCTGACATTGACCCCGGCGCGCCTCACCCCGGCGCGGAGCCTGCCCTCGACCTGATTGGGCCCACGGGTGGAGACGAACCCCCGGAAATTAAGCAAACTGTACAAAATTGCACACATTGGACCCCCTCCAACATGGTGTTAGCCCAAATCGCGGCCCTTCCCATCACCCGTCACCCTGGGCCTGACATCCCGCAGAAGGACGAAGCCGGGTCGAATGTCCTCGCCGACATCCCACTGCCCTTGCCTTCATGCTCGCCAAAGCGGGGAGCGAGAATCTACAACTTCCCTCCCGCCGGCACCTGAAACCAGGTGTAACCGAGGTGCCGCCGAGCGATCCTTCTCCTAAATTTACACCCAGTTTCTGGTGCAGCCGCGAAACTCCTTGAGCCAATCGTGATAGCCCTGCTCTGCGGTTCGGAGATTCACCTCGCATCTTGTCGCCATGTTAGAATGCGATGAATTCTATCGCTGAATGATGGGCAATTATCGGGGAGGAGAAGCAATGACTGTCCCTTACAAGATGAAATTCGGTGTCTTCATGGCCCCGTTCCACCGGGTGGGAGAGAACCCCACGCTGGCCTTGGAACGCGACCTGGAACTCATTCAATGGCTGGACACCCTCGGCTTTGACGAAGCATATATCGGCGAGCACCACAGTGCAGGCTGGGAAACCATCGCCTCCCCGGAGGTGTTCATGGCTACGGCGGCCGAACGCACCCGCAACATCAAGCTTGGTTCTGGTGTGGTCAGTCTGCCCTATCACCACCCGTATATGGTGGCCAACCGGTTTGTCCAACTCGACCATCTTACCCGCGGACGTGTCATTCTGGGCGTGGGACCCGGCGCCCTCGCCTCCGACGCGCTGATGCTGGGCATCAGGCCAGAGAAGCAGCGCGAAATGATGGACGAGTCTCTTGGGGTCATTATGCGGCTGATGACCGAAACCGACCCCATCACCTATAAGAGTGACTGGTTCGAGCTCAACGAAGCAGTCATCCAGTTGCGCCCTTACCAGAGTCCCCACATCCCCGTTGCCGTGGCCTCCGTCGAGTCCCCCGCTGGCGTGACCACCGCAGGAAAGCACGGCGCTTCCGTTCTCTCTCTCAGTGTGCCTCGTGACACTATCCGCCGTACCTCCCTTATGGAGTTGTGGGACATTGCCGAGGAAACCGCCGCCGAGCACGGCAAGACGATGCACCGCGAGGAATGGGGCATCGTGATGGGCATGCACCTGGCCGACAGCAGGAAGCAAGCCCTCGAGGACATTCGGGAGGGCAGCGCCCGGGTGGTAACAGAATACTTTGCCCGCACCCTTGGCAATCCCGCCCCGGACGTTCCCCGGGACCAGATAGTGGATTTCATGGTGGAGCACAACCAGTGGATCGTCGGCACCCCCGACGACGCCATCGCTGGCATCGAGCGCCTGCAAGAAATCAGCGGCGGCTTCGGCAAGTTCATGATTCGCGTGGAAGACTGGGCCCCACGCGACAAGCTGCACCGCAGCTACGAGCTGCTGGCCCGCTACGTCATGCCTCGGTTCCAGGGATCTCTCATCGGTATCGAGACCTCCAACCAATGGGCGGCCGAGCGCATCGAGGTACTGCAGGCCAATCGCTACGCAGGCATCAAGGCGGCCACCGAACGCTACGACGCCAGCCGCAGCAGCAACTAGCAGTCCTCTATCCGGTTAGGCAAGGAAACAATCTCAAGACGCGACAAGACACTCAACCCGTCATTCTCGCGAAAGCGGGAATCCCGGCCCTCGCCTAACAATCGGTGGGGCTAAAACAAAATCAGCGCGTTTTGAAATGGTTACCAAAGCCAAAAGAACCGCCCCGAATTGGGGCGGTTCTTTTGCCAATCCGCGGGGTTGAGAGGATCAATTTCACCAGACACTCCAACAGCCAAGCCTGCGATTTGTAGGTGATTTCGTTGTCCGGGTAAACACCCGGGACGGTCACAATCTCAATGGCGAGGAGTTCACAGGCGACGTATCCGCCGTACATTTGGCCCACTGCGAAGGTGCCATCGGCCTCCAGTGTCAAGACATCAGGGCCGGCAGTTCCCTACTTAGGGAGGGACGATATCTGGATCCCCACCTGTCCATTGGCTCGTTCAAACAGGTTGGCCGCCAGGAAGTTCTCAACGAAAATGCAGGGCAGGAGCGCCCTTTTCACACACGCGTGTTGATTGAAATTCTCAACTCCTTAACTCGTATCCAATTCAATATTCTTCAGAATTGGTTTACTCAATGTTATTTCTAAATGGTTATATATGAGATATATGAGTCGATAATAATGCATCAATAGCAAACTTATTGTGGTTTCACGTACCTCGCTTTTCGACAGGCCTTTTTGGGCATTTAAGCGTCGGAATGGCGAAGTACTACGAAAACTGGGAATATGCTTAGACGAAATGGGCCATGCATCGCCTGGATGGGAAGCTTGGGAGTACGATGCTGCTGATAAATTTTCCGGATTCGCCCAGATGCAGACCGCAATTCCTGTATTTTCGTCAACATTATGTATTACACTGCCAGAAGCGGGTGTCGATCCGTTATTCCAACCGGACGACGAGAGACGAAGGCGATGCGCAAGACAAAAATAATAGTGACTATCGGACCATCCTCCAACGACGAGGAAACCCTGAGCAGGCTAATCTCAGACGGGATGGACTGCGCCCGGCTGAACTTCTCCCATGGCACCCACGATGAGCACGCGACGGTAATTGAACGAATCCGCCGACTGGCCAAGGAACAAAACAAAACAGTAGGCATTCTGCAGGATCTGGGAGGCATAAAGCTACGCCTTGGTCGCCTTGCGGAAGCCCGGCAGCTAAATCTGGGAGATGAGGTCGTCATCACTGCCGATGACGAGTCCTCTACGCCGGATATTCTGCCCTTTCCTCAGCCCGGTGTGATACGCAACCTGCAAGTCGGTAGTTTCGTTTTTATCGCCGACGGCACGGTGCAACTGGAGGTAACAGAGATCACTCCAGACCGTGCGTTCTGCCGGGTGTTGAGTTCCGGTGTAGTGTCCTCATTTAAGGGGGTCAATCTGCCGGGAGTGCCGATTGATCAACCCGTTTTCACAGACAAGGACAAGCGGGATCTGATTTTCGGCGTGGAGCAACAGGTGGACTGGGTAGCGGTGTCATTTGTACGCACCGCCAACGATATCCTCTATGCCAGGCGCTATCTCAACGCGGCGGGCAGCAAAGCTCTTGTGATGGCCAAGCTGGAGCGCGGTGAAGGTATCGAAAACCTGGACTCTATCCTCCCTGAAGTTGACTCGGTCATGGTAGCCCGTGGCGACTTGGGAGTTGAAATCCCGATGGAACGAGTGCCGAGAGTTCAGCGCCTTATCGTCGACAAGGCCAATGCCGCGGGAAAGGGCGTCGTTATAGCCACCCAGATGTTGCGGAGCATGGTAATCTCACCCACGCCGACCAGGGCCGAGGTGTCGGACGTCAGCAACGCGGTGCTCGAAGGAACTGACTCCATCCTCTTGTCGGACGAAACGGCGATGGGTCAGTATCCCGTAGAGGCTCTCCGGGTTGCTGTTTCTACCATCAACGAAGCCGAGTCGGAAGACCTGTATCCCTATTTCAAGGACATGGGCACTCACGACCGAACCCAGGCCATCACTTCCGCGGCTGCAGGGCTCGTAAAGACTCTCGACTCCAAGCCCATTGTGTTGACTAGCACCGGTCGCGCAGCACTGGAACTGGCTCGATTCCGTCCTATCAACGACATCCTTGCTTTCTCCCACGACCCGGCGGTTCTGCGTAAGCTGTGCCTCGGATGGGGAATCCAGCCAACGGGCGTCATACCAGTGCAGCCCGACGTAGCCGAGCTGGTGTACCAAGTAATTCAGTCCGCCTTGGACCTTGGAGCCGTAAGCGAGAATGACGTGGTGACCATCGTACATGGCTTCCTGACTGGAGTTTCGGGAACCACGAACGCAGTACAGGTCCTGAGCATTCGCGAGTACCTGGAAAACGTGGGACGCCGTCGCGCAGAGCAGATGGTGGAAATGCCTCTGTAGTTGATCTAAAACAGCGATCCCTCTCCTTGCAGGAGAGGGATCTATCATGCAGAAACTTGAGACCTACTTCTAGAGAGTGGAGGGCAGGGAATTAGGGAGGTTAGTCTCTCCCATCAGATATAGGTCTATCGCGCGAGCCGTCTCCCTTCCCTCGGCAATAGCCCACACTACCAGCGACTGGCCCCGGGCGGTGTCTCCAGCAGCAAAAACGCCGGGCACGCTGGACATCCGGTTCTCGCCTATGTTCACGTTGCCCCGACTGTCAAGTTCAACACCCAACTGGTTGAGCAGACCCTCATGCTGCGGGTGAAGGAAGCCCATTGCCAGCAACACCAGCTCTGTCTCGACCTCGAATTCGCTGCCAGGAACCTCAGTCAAAGCAGGGCGTCCACCGTTTTCGGGCTGGCTCCATTCCACCCGCACTGCGTGCAACTTTTCCAACTTGCCGTCGTTGCCCGAGAAGGACTTGGTGAGGATACCGTAGTCCCTCACGCCCCCTTCCTCGTGCGCCGCCGACGACCGGAGAATCGTGGGCCACTGCGGCCATGGGTTTGAAGTGTTTCGATGTATCGGTGGTTCTGCAAGGAGTTCGAATTGGTTTACTATCTCGGCACCCTGCCGATGGGCCGTCCCCAAACAATCGGCTCCCGTGTCCCCGCCACCAAGAATCACCACCCGCTTGCCTTCTGCCGTGAGCCTGGGCTCCGAGTCCAGTTCTTCGCCCGCATTGAGGCGATTCTGTTGGGTGAGGTATTCCATGGCAAAGTGGACGCCATCCAACTCTCTGCCTGGAACATCCAGATCACGAGGCATAGTGGACCCGCAGGCTAGACAAATCGCGTCAAAAGTCTGCAGCAGTTGCTGAGCAGGGAGGTCAACTCCTACATCCACGCCCGTTTCAAACTGGATGCCCTCTTGTTCCATTATGTCGAGGCGCCGGCGGAGGACTTCCTTGTCAAGTTTGAAATCAGGGATTCCTAGCGCGAGCAGCCCACCGACATAATCCGAGCGCTCAAATACGGTCACCAAATGTCCTGCCCGATTGAGTTGCTGGGCGGCTGCCAGCCCAGCTGGGCCCGAGCCGATGACAGCAACCTTCTTTCCCGTACGAACTGCGGGAGGCTGCGGCCGTATCCAACCGTTCTCGAAGCCCCTGTCCGCTATCTCCTTCTCCACATATTCTATGGTGACGGGATCGGCATTAATGCTGAGCACACAACTGGCTTCGCAGGGGGCCGGGCAGATCCGCCCGGTGAACTCCGGGAAGTTGTTGGTGGACAGTAACGTGCGTAAAGCACTTTCCCAGTCGCCCATATAGACATAGTGATTGAATTCGGGAATCACATTGCCAAGTGGGCACCCCGTATGGCAGAAAGGCACGGCGCAGTCCATGCACCGTCCGCCCTGCTGACGAGCCATGGCGTCGGGCCATCGGGTATAAAGCTCTTGGTAGTCGCTGATACGCTCGCTGACCGGTCTCCGCTCCGGAGGCCTTCGGCCAGACTCCATAAATCCAGTGGGTTTACCCATGGGCTACTGCTTCCAGTTCCCGGTCCTCCATGCCTCGTCTCTTTCGCTCTTCCAAGACTCGGCGATAATCCCGGGGCATTATTTTCTTGAACTTCGGTAGAACTGAATCCCAGTCGGCCAAGATTCGAGCGGCAGGGCCACTACCAGTAAGGCTGTAATGCTCTTCGACGAGCCCCTTCAGGGTCATAACGTCATCGCGGTCGTCCACTTGCTCCAAGTCAGCAAGCCCATCATTGAATCGGATGTGAAAATCGCCATCGGGATCGTACACAAAAGCAATGCCACCGCTCATTCCAGCAGCGAAATTGCGTCCAGTCTGGCCTAGGACCACCACCACACCACCCGTCATGTACTCGCAACCGTGATCACCTACGGCTTCGACCACCGCGTGAACGCCGCTGTTGCGGACGCAAAATCGTTCGCCCGCCACTCCGTTGATGAAGGCCCGGCCACCGGTGGAGCCATACATCGCCACGTTCCCGATGATGATGTTCTCCTCGGGAGTAAAAGTCGATTCGGGATGGGGCTTCACCACGACCATCCCCCCTGACATTCCCTTGCCCATATAGTCGTTGGCGTCCCCCTCCAACTTAAGGGCAACACCGGGGGCGAGGAACGCCCCAAAGCTCTGCCCCGCCGAACCTCTGAAATTAATGCGAATCGTTTCCGGAGGCAGTCCGTCTTCACCGTAGGTTTTGGCGATGCGGCCACTCAGCATCGCACCCACTGTGCGATTGGAGTTGCTTATGGGAAGATTGATTTCAACGGGCGTCCTGTGCCTCAGCGCGGGCTCGGACATGGCAATTAACTGGTGATCCAGCGCTCGCTCTAGGCCGTGATCCTGCTCCTCCGAACAGTACAATGTCTCGGAAGGGCTGTTTGACTGCTGGTAATGCAGCATCCTGGAAAGATCGATGCCCTGTGCCTTCCAGTGCTCAATAGCCCCTAGGGTATCGAGAGCATCGGCCCGCCCCACCATCTCGGCGACGGTGCGGAACCCCAACTCCGCCATGATCTCCCGCATTTCCTCGGCGATGAACATGAAGTAATTTACCAAGTGCTCCGGCCTACCTGCGAATCGTGAACGCAACTCAGGATCCTGCGTAGCGATGCCTACGGAGCAGGTGTTCAAGTGACACTTCCGAAGCATAATACAGCCGCTCACGACCAACGCAGCCGTCGCAAAGCCAAATTCCTCTGCGCCTAGTAGCGCTGCGATGACGGCGTCTCGCCCAGTTTTGAGCTGGCCGTCGGTCTGCACAACAATGCGACTTCGCAGGCCATTAGCAACTAGCACCTGCTGGGTCTCAGCGATTCCCAACTCCCATGGCAGGCCAGCGTGCTTTATGGAAGACTCGGGCGAGGCGCCGGTGCCACCATCGTGGCCGCTAATCAGCACCACGTCTCCGTGACCCTTTGCGACGCCTGCCGCTACCGTGCCGACGCCAACCTCCGCCACCAGCTTGACATGAATGCGGGCATCAGGATTGATGTTCTTCAGATCGTGAATCAACTGGGCCAAGTCTTCAATCGAATAAATGTCATGATGGGGCGGCGGCGAGATCAATTCCACACCCGGAGTGGTACGGCGGACCCATCCAATGTATTCGTCAACCTTATGGCCCGGAAGCTGCCCACCCTCTCCAGGTTTGGAGCCCTGCGCCATTTTGATCTGCAGGTCGGTTGCGTTAATCAGGTAGTTGGCGGTTACACCAAATCTGCCGGAGGCTACCTGCTTAATGGCGCTGCTCCGATTGTCTCCGTTATCATCGACGATGTAGCGCCGGTAGTCCTCGCCACCCTCGCCCGTGTTGCTTCGGGCGCCGATTCGGTTCATGGCAATGGCCATAGTTTCGTGGGCTTCCTTGCTGATTGACCCCAGTGACGCTGCGCCTGTGGCAAATCGCTTGGCGATTTCCCAGGCGGACTCCACTTGGTCAAGAGGCACAGGGGAGCGGTCTCTCTTGAAGTCAAGAAGACCACGCAGGGTAGCGATACGCCTACTCTGGTCGTTCACCAAGCGAGCGAACTTCTTGTAGACGTCCGCATTGTCGGTACGGGCCGCGTGCTGCAGTATGGCGATGGTGTCAGGGTTCCACTGGTGGTGCTCCCCGCCACGGCGCCACTGGTAGAAACCGCCCAAGGACAGCTCCCCGTTCCCTGGCACTTGAATGTCGTCGTAGGCAGAGGCGTATCGCTGAACCGTCTCATGCTCGATGGCCTCAAGCCCAATTCCGCCAACACGGGACGGGGTCCAGGAGAAATATTCGTCCACAAGACCCTGTTCGAGACCCACAGCCTCAAAGATCTGGGCGCCCCGATAGCTCTGTACCGTGGAGATGCCCATCTTGGACATCACCTTCAGCACACCCTTCTCATTGGCCTTGATAAAATTCTTGCAGGCGTAGTCAGGGCCGTGGCCATTCAGCAAACCCGACTCGCTCATTCCCTGAACGGTCTCAAGCGCCAGGTACGGGTTGATAGCCCCAGCGCCATACCCGATTAGCAGGGCGAAGTGATGAACCTCACGGGCCTCCCCAGTCTCCACCACCAACCCCACTCGTGTCCGGGTTCCCTCCCGGCTAAGGTGATGATGGACAGCGCCAGTTGCCAACAGGCTTGGAATCGGAGCCCTTCCTAGACCCACATTGCGGTCGGACAGGACAATAATAGAGTGGCCTTCGTCAATCGCCTGCGAAGCACGCTGCCTCAGTTCGTCCAAGGCGGCCTTAATTCCGGCGGAGGGATCGAATACCGCAGGCAACACCGCAGTTCGCAGTCCCGGCAAATCAAGCGCCTTGATACGGGCAACATCCTCGTTGTCGATGATCGGCGAGTGGAGCTTCAATTGTCGGCAGTGGAGCGGCGTCTCTTCAAACAGGTTCTGCTCGCTGCCGATGAACGCCTCCAATGAGGTAACAAGCTCCTCCCGTATGGCGTCCAGAGGGGGATTGGTAACTTGGGCAAACAGTTGCTTGAAATAGTTAAACAGCAACTGGTTCTGGTCGGACAGTATTGCCAGCGGTGCGTCGTTCCCCATGGAACCGATTGCTTCGTAACCTGACTCGGCCATCGGGGCTGTGAGCATCCGCAGTTCCTCGACGCTATACCCAAAAGCACGCTGCATGCGCACCAACTCCGAGGCTTCTATTGGCGCCTCTGGATTGGCCTGCGGCAGGGTCTCAAGGCTAACTCTGTTCTCACTCAGCCACTGGCCGTAGGGCTGACGGCTCGAAAGGTCGCGCTTCAGTTCCTCATCGCCGATAATCCGGCCCTGCTCCAAGCTGACCAAAAACATCCGTCCCGGCTGCAATCGTCCCTTGAACCTTACCTCTGCAGGTGGCACATCAAGAACGCCGGTCTCAGAGGCCATCACCAGTTTGTCCCCGGTGGTTACCAGGTAACGGAAAGGCCTGAGTCCATTGCGGTCCAGCAGAGCACAGATGTTGCGACCGTCCGACGAGACGATCATTGCGGGCCCGTCCCACGGTTCCATCAACGCGGAATGAAACTCGTAGAAATCCTTCTTTTCCTGAAGCATGGTCTCATGTTGGTCCCAAGCCTCAGGTATCATCATGAGCATGGCGTGGTCGAGCTCACGGCCGGTCATCAGCAACAATTCCAGCGCGTTGTCGAAACTGGCAGTATCACTGTCGCCGGGGTTCATGATTGGCGGGATCTTTTTCATGTCGTCCCCGAACAGGGACGACTCGAACATGGACTCGCGGGCACGCATCCAATTCAGGTTACCGCGAAGGGTATTTATCTCACCGTTGTGGGCCAGGTACCGATACGGGTGCGCAAGGCGCCAATGACCGAGGGTGTTGGTGCTAAAGCGGGAATGTACCAGCGCGAAGGCGCTGACCAACTCCTCTTCCTGCAGGTCAAGGTAAAACCCTGAAATCTGGTGGGCCATGAGCAGACCCTTATAAACAATGGTGTTACAGGAAAGACTGCAAACGTAAAAGTAGTCGGCCTCTTCCTCGGAAAGGCCACTATCCTTCATGGAATGTTCTATAACCTTGCGTACAACATAAAGCTTGCGCTCTAGTTGAGCCAAATTGAGGCCGCTCTTGCCAGGGCCAACAAATACCTGCTGGATACTGGGGCAACGGCGGCGCGAGTCGCGTCCAAGCTGGTCGTAGTCGACAGGAACTTCCCGCCAAGCCAACAACTCCAGACCCTCGTTCACGATGGCGCTGGCGATAAGTTCACGGCCTTTCTCATCCGCCTCTGGAGGAAGAAATACCATGCCCACGCCGTATTCGCCATCCGCTGGCAAATCGAACCCTATCCGCTCGCTTTCGCGCCGGAACAATCGGTGCGGCATCTGGATAAGAACACCTGCCCCGTCGCCCGTCTCCGGATCACTGCCCGCTGCCCCGCGATGGCCCAGGTTCACTAGGACCTGAAGCCCCTCTTCCACGATTCTATGTGACTTGCGCCCTTTTATGTCGGCGACGACTCCGACGCCGCAAGCGTCGTGCTCTAGCTCCGGGGAATAAAGGCCCTTGCTGGCTAATTCTTTCAGCGGGTCCATACTTCCGATTCCTGTGTCTGGAGAACTGAAGCGCTGGGGCAGCACGCTCGTCTCTCAGCAGATTTACCACAAACGCAGACGGGCCGGGGGAACATCGCCTTCCCAGCCGTGCTTCTGCTTCGTTTGTGTAATATATCACAATAATCCTTCGATACAATAGCTTGCCGTCTGAAGGTGGAAACGGGCACGAGAAACTCCCCATTCCTCTGCTCAAAACGGGGAGTCTGACGGTTAAACTCGTGATGCAACGGGTAAGACTACGGTTGGGGAGCCCCTGCGTCCATCATCAGGAATAGGAATTCCAGGATGGAACTTATGGACGAGGCTTCAATCTCCATGTCCAAAGCGACTTCGAGGCCATCCTGCGTGATGGCTATACCGGCGACGAGGCCCTGGATCTCTTGCGACCCCGACATAACCCCCATCAAAGCCATCAGACCCTCGTTATATTCTTTGTACGCAGCGGCATCGGCTTCGTCCTCGAAGAACTGCCTCGATTGCACTAGCATGGAGTCTTTCCCAAACTGTATCCCTATAACTGAGATCGGAGCGCTGGGGCCCAAGGCACCCATCAATCCCATGCCGTCCGGGCTTTCCGACATGGCAGTCTGAATTGCCTCCGGTGGCGTCACGATGACCATCCCGAAGTCCCTGTCGCCCAGAGCTTCCAAAGCCGCCACTCCCTCACCGGATTCTGGACTGGCCACTCCCGACGCCACATCAAGCATCGCCTCCAGGCCATGCGTGGTGCCAAACAGAAGTGTATCTGCGTCCACGAAAGCAAATGAGAAGTTCTCCGGATTTCTATTGGCGTCGACGTAAATTCTGAACTCCCGGTAGTCGACCATTGTGTATTTCTGGCTGGGGTCGTCATCCATCGCGCTTTCTACCTTGGAAAGAAACCCTTCCTTATCCAGATCACCATGGAGAGCAACACCAAGTGTAGGAGAATCCACAGTACCCTCAGACCCTGGATCCTTACCTATTGCAAAAAGCGCCTCCACGTCCATGTATATTTCGGCCCGCTCAATGGAGTTCAGGTCTATGCCAGTCTCGCTCTCAAACTGGCTGAAAACCGTCTCTTCCGAACCATCAAACACCACTTCAAAGAGCGGTGCCAGCACCGGCGAGTCAAGAACTGCAGATGGGTCGACTTCAATGATGAGGGAGGCCCCTTCGGGAATCAGCGATTCCAGGGACGGACCAGCGGCCGGGACGGGCGTGGGTGTCGCCGTAGGATCCGGAGTGGGGGTTGGTGTCGGTAGCGGCGTAGGGGTGGGAGTTGGCTCAGGAGTTGGCGTGGGTTCGGGCGTAGGTTCCGAAGCGCAGGCAACAATAACCAAAGCAGCCAGCGCCAATGCGCCCAGAGTAGATCTGGACCGAAGGAAGCGGATTATGGTCATACGGGGCTCCGTTCCCGGAATAGGTTCAATTAATCATCGTATACGAGGAGGAGGGCTCTGTCAGTTATCGTATTGGAGAGGCCGCCGAGATACCTCAGTCTATTAGAGAGGCGACCGGTCCGGCTGAACTGCCGTGTGCGATTGACCACGGCCTGAGGGCAACCATATACTCTCGCGTACAAGCTGGCTATCCGCTGGCATGCCACTATTTCGTTCGGAGGAGTTCACACTGGAACCTTTGGAAGTGGCCCAGTTTATCGTCGATGTCGCGGCAGACAGGCTTGCCGAGGATATTCTGCTGCTCGACTTGCGCAGCTTGGCGCCCTTCGCCGACTACTTCGTGATCATGTCAGCAGAGTCATCGCGGCAAATAGAGGCTCTGGAAGAAGACCTAACTCAGGCCCTAAAGGACTCTGGTGTAATTCGGCACCGTAGAGAAGGGACGCCCTCCTCGGGTTGGGTGCTGCTCGACTTCAGCGACGTCATCGTCCACATCTTCTCGCCAGAAGAGCGGGAATTCTACGACCTAGAACGATTGTGGCAACGGGCTCCGCAGGTGGTACGGGTTCTCTAGTCGACGGGCTTTCGGGACTTCAGAGAGCCCTCCCGCTCTATTTCTTTGGAGTTCTCTATTCCACGATCCATTCATCGTTGCTACGAGTATATGGATGGATTTCTTCAGGCTGGAAGAATAGGGAAAGCTCCCGCTCTGCCGATCCCGGACTGTCCGAGCCATGTATCAGGTTGCGTCCTATGTCGACTCCGAGGTCGCCGCGAATTGTCCCGGGCGCGGCATTGACAGGGTTCGTTGTGCCCATAGTGTTACGCACTATCTCCACTGCGTTATTGGCCTCCCATGCCATGGCCACGACGGGACCTGAGGTAATAAAGCTGACCAGTCCGGCGAAGAAAGGCCGGTTAATGTGTTCCCCATAGTGTCGGTGGGCTAGTCCTTCATCGACCTGCATCAGCTTGAGGCCCACCAGCTTCAAGCCCCGGCACTCCAAGCGGGCGATTATTTGTCCGATCAACCCCCGCTGTACACCGTCGGGTTTTACCAGCACAAGTGTTTGTTCCATCGTCTCCCTGTCCTCGAAAATATCATCTATATGCAGACTCATCTTTGGCTCTGGCTTGGGTCAGCATCCTCGTGCATCAGGCTCCAGACAAGGGCGACTACCCAGCCAACAAATGTCCAGCCCAATAACAGGTTCAGCGCAACGATGGCATTCTTGTTGCGCTTGTTCTTGGTTACAGCTACGAAAGACGGCACACAGTAAAGGGCCAAGGCAACAATCGCCAACGCCACTCTAATCATAAGCCATCCTGATCTCAGCCGTTTTTCGCAATCCCCAGCCCCTTGAAGAGAAGTTCCTAGCCAGGTGCCAATCGGTCCTCGAACGTCTTGCTCAACTGGATCTCAACTCCGCGTCGTTCCATATCCCAGAGAAAGGGAGCTGGATCCAGATATTCTGGAGGATGAACGCCAGGAGCCTGGATTTCACGCGTCAACAGCATCCTGGCTCCGACGGCCAGGGTCGACGCAATGTTATCGGCATCCTCCTCCCCGGGGAAATAGTAGGTCATGATAAATCGGATCTTGCGGCCGCGAAGCATTCCGGCAACCTGCGCCTGTCTGACCCGCGGCCCTTGCGGTGCATAGTTTCCGAACAACGAGGTCGCCGCGCCTCCACCCGACCAGATATCGCGGGGCAAGGAAAATAGCGCCGAGGCAAACCCAAGTGGGGACACGGAACCAGCAGTGGTTTCTACCAGATCCTCCGATCCAAACCCATAATCGATCAGATTCCTTACGATTTCCAGGACCGCGGCATCTCTAAAACCACGATGACTCGAAACGTTGCCCAAGGTCGCTATGCTGGCAGGCAGGGTAACTGGACCCAAGCCCACGGTGCTGCAGAATACGGTGCCTTGCGGACCGGGGAAGCTGATCTCTTTGAATTCGGAAAAGGGAGCCACATGCCGCCAGTCGTTGTCGCGCCATACCAGGGCAGTGGCGCCAAAATCAAAAAGCCTGTTTCTCCACTGTCGCAAACTGCGACAGCCTAGGTCATCGGCAAGATAAAAGCTTGCCTCGTCGACCTGCTCCAGTCGCTGCCCCAGGTAGCTGGTGAGTGCGTTAGTTAGGCCCGGAGAAGCCCCCAGTCCAGGGACTGCACTAACCGCCCTATATCCCGCCAGTGCATCAAGATACTGAGAGTCAAACACTGCCTGAAGCGCCTCCGGGTCGCTGCAGGCGTCGACGTACGAGACGCCCGCCTCCAGCACACTGCGCATCAATGGGAGCGCCTCGGACAGCGACATCTGAATCGTGTTGACCACCAAGTCTACGTCTTCCAGGATGCGGTCCAGAGGACAGTCTTCCGAAATCTCGAATTTTGCGGACTCTGCCTTGCCTCCGCAAGCCTCGGCTGCCGCCGCTGCCCTCTGCGCATCCCTGTCAACGGATATGACACGCCGGAATGCCAGGTCCTGCCCCAACCGTCGGGCGGTTGCCACACCAACCGATCCGCACCCCAATAGAAGAGCAGCTCCCTCAGCCACGAGACCTCAGCAATTGAGAGGATCTCCGTGCGGTTGTAACATCATCGGCGACTTGAATCGAGCCGCTGTCATCCTCAACAGTGGTCAGCTTCATGTGCGTTGACGGGCGCCGCGCGGTATTCTTGCCGACGCCTGCGGCGTGCGGTCGCGTCTCTTCGGAGTCCCGATGCTTGGCATCCGTAGGTAGTACGGGTTCAATTGATCGAGATCGTCTGTTTCCCCCCTCTCCAGTCTTTTCACGGCCATCATCGCCAAGGACTCAGCCCTGACCGACGGAGGCACAAGGCAAAGGACTGCCCTTTCGCCGAGACGCTTCTTTATCACTTCCGTCCAAGGCGCCAGGCCCTCCCCACAAAAAAGCGTAGCACCGTCTCCTGTCCCTTCTAATTCTCCAAGCAACTCTTCGGGACCCGTAATGCGGTCCTCACGTAGTCGCGTTGGTTCCGGACCTGAAGAAATCAGCGCCGACGCCGCCTCTCCCCGTCCGGCTTCGACCAGGGCGCATACATTCAGTCCCGTCTCTCTATACGGAAATGCCTCCAGATCCAGGCTGCCAATCCCTATGATCGGAATCTTCGCGGAAATGGCTAGGCCTTTAGCGACACTTAGACCAGCGCGCAAAGCACTGAAGCCTCCGGGCCCAAGGGCAATCGCCACTGCATCCAATGAGTGAGGAGTAATCTCGCGGCTCGTTAAAATCTGCATCAAAGCAGGCATAAGCTCAGAGGAATGGTTGACCATTGACAGCCATGAACGGCTGGCAACAACTTGCGTTCCGTCGCTCAGGGCAACCGCGGCGTTCCTGGTGGAGGTATCGATAGCTAGAAGCATAAGCCGGCTAAGCGATGTGGGCGAAAAATGAACCGAGAGCGGATTTCAATTCGGCAAGCAACTCATCAAATCTGGCGGACTCGCTTTCGAGTACTATCCGGCGACTCCCGTCGACTTCCCCATATCCGAATTCCAGCCAGACTGCGTTATCGGGCAACAGTTCCTCCGCTCGTTCAGCCCATTCGATGACGCAGACCCCACTATCGAAGAGCTGTTCGTCCAGGCCGAGATCCCAAGCCTCCTCAGGGCTACTTATACGGTAGAGATCAATATGATGCAGGACAAGACGACCCTTGTGCCGTGTCATCAGCACAAAGGTCGGGCTCCGGACGTAACCTTCCACCCCAAGCCCCCGTGCCAGACCCTGCGTGAAGCAAGTCTTACCCGCCCCCAGCGGACCACTGAGGAGGAACACGTCGCCGGGTTGGGCACGCTCCCCTACGGCGTAACCGAGGAGCTGGGTCTCCTCAGGACTGTCCGTCTGCAGGATGAGCGTACTACGTTCTCTATCCTCAGAGTTCATTTCTAGCTCTGCGCCCCTCAAGCACTCGGGTTTGAGTCACCGGAGGTGGTCCCAGCCTCTGCCCGAAAGCAGAATCTCAACACCGTCGTCGTTCATCAGTGTTACCCGCCCAGCTTCCTTGGGGTCGCCTACGGCCTCGATCGTCCCAATGACGCCACTACCCTCTCCCAATTGCGGAATCAGTGACTCAACAGCGTCCGACGGCCCGGTAAACAGAAGCACGTAGTCCTCGCCTCCACCCAACGCAAGATCGAGGTAATCGAGAGGAAACTGCCGTCGCAGCATACGGTGAACTGGAATTTCGTCTGCCTGTATGCGCGCGGAAACTCTTGACGAAAAGCAAAGCTTCCTCAGGTCGTCTGCCAGGCCGTCGCTGACATCCATGGCGGTGGTGATGCCGACCTCTGCCAGGAGCTGTCCCTGCCACACTGCCGGAATGGGACGGCGGTGGGAGTGCACCAGAAAGCACGCAGCCTCCGTGGTAGAACCCGAGCCTTCCAGCATGAGCCGGAGCCCGCCACCGGAGCTGCCCACGTAGCCGCTGACCGCCACCGCGTCATCAGGGCGGGCCTTGGAGCGCAGCATTGGCGAGCGTTGAGTCACTCCGACCAGGGCGGTGGTGACAAAAAGGATAGGCGATCCGACGATGTCGCCGCCGACGATGGCCATGCCATATGCGTCGCCGATTTCCAGCATTCCGCGATACATTTCCTCGATGTCGTCTACCTCGGTCTCGGGAGGGAGGCCAAGGGTTATCAGGGCGTAGGTTGGCAGGCCTCCCATGGCCGCGACGTCGCTGATGTTAGCGGCTATGGCCTTCCAGCCCAAATCGCGCCATGGAGTCGTCTGGCGGGTGAAGTGGATGCTTTCGACCACAGTGTCGGTGGTGAACAGTTCGCGTCCCTCGCCCGCCTGCCAGGCCGCGGTGTCGTCGCCTGTGTCCACCAAGAGCGGAAAGTTGCGGACAGCCTCATTCACCTCACCACGCCCGACAACCATGCGGTTGAGCCGCTCGATGACCCC
Source organism: Dehalococcoidia bacterium (assembly GCA_965215675.1). Taxonomy (GTDB): domain Bacteria; phylum Chloroflexota; class Dehalococcoidia; order Lucifugimonadales; family UBA3495; genus VXOI01. The sequence continues at coordinate 3,529,159 of OZ244112.1, forward strand.
GAATTCGCCTATGTCTCTCACCTGCATTGTCCTGCGATTATAGCCCATTAGCGGTTATCCAGGCGCAATTACAGGCAATCGGTGCCGGAGAACAAATTGGCAACAAGGCGATCGCGTTTCAGCAGAATCCTGCTATGCAGGGGTTCATCATCGCCGTAGAAAGGGTCTGCACGGTTTGGTTTTTCTTTCGGGCAGGGTGAGAATTTTCAAATTCTGCGGGCAAACCGGACGGTTGGCCAGGCGTCCGGAGGCATAAGCCGGCCTATCGCGTGGGAATTTTGGGACAGGAGATTTGGCCTTTTTGTCCCATTTAGTCCCATTTTCACCTGTCCGCCAGCTACGAATTGGGCCGCGGGTGACTGAAATTTTGTTTCCCGTCCCATTCTGTCCCATTGTGTCCCATCTGGTTTGTCCGGCCCGGCGACGGATCTGATGGGATGCTTTGAGGGACGTAAGTCAGGGATCATGCACAGGGTTCATGGTAGAGAGGTGTCATGAGGCTTGGCAAGGAACAAGTGTAATCAAAACGCAATTGCCCTGAGATCGGTGGCAGTTGACAATCTGATTCTGAACTAATTAGTATTTGACATCGTCTCCGGCGTAGCAAGCATGTTTGTGAATTTCGTAGACATTGCAACGGGATACGCCGCGACGCTATCAAGGTCATTTAGATTTTTGGGAAGTACCGGATGATAAACGTTAGGCTGTTCCAGATTATTACTCTTGTGTCTGTGTTGGCGCTGCTGAGTTTGCTCGCAGTGGCCTGCGGTTCGGACCCCACCTCAGAACCCGCCCCTGAGGCGACTGCGGTGCCAGCAACCACCGAGGCCATGGAACCTACTGCGATGGCAGAGGAACCTGAGCCGACGGAGGCGATGAGCTCCACTTCCGGCAGCGATGAACCTACGGAAGAACCCACCCGGGTCCCAACACCCACGCCGGCACCAACCCTTGAAGCCACCTCCGACGAGGTCTTCGAGTTGAAGTTCAGTTCGCCGCTTTCTCCTCCCCCGTTCCTCATGAGCGAGGTGCAGAAGTGGTGGGCCGACGAGGTCGAACGGCGCAGCAATGGCCAAATCGAGTGGACTGACTTTTACTGGTCGGGCGCACTGACCAAGGCTGGCGAAACCCTAGAGGCGGTTGAGGTCGGGCTCGCAGACGCAGGGGCAGTTATTTACCCGTACTACCCCGGCAAGCTGCCATTGGGCAACTGGACCTACGCTGTCCCCTTCGGCCCCGGCGACCCGCATGTGATCCTGGAAGCAACCCAGAGGTTGTATGCAGAGGTTCCTGATCTTCGTAACGAAATTGAAGCCTACAATATAGTGTTCCTGATGCCGTCGGTCATTGACACCTACAACCTGACCTCGAAGGATCCCATAGTCACCTTTGAGGATTTCGACGGCATCAAGATTGCATCCATTGGCTCCTACCACCCGAAGATTCTGGAAGGCGCCGGGGCGACGGCCATCGCCATGCCCGTGGCGGACCGGTACCAGGCGTTGCAGACCGGAGTCATTGAAGCCGAATTCTTGCCTTGGGACATCTCTCACGCCTACAAGTATCACGACTTCAACAAGAACATAACCTGGGTCAACATGGGCGCGGCCATGCCGACGGGTCTGGGCGTAAACAGGGAGATTTGGGACAGCCTGCCTCCTCACCTTCAGCAGCTTATGCTGGACGTGGCTGACGAAGCCGTGCAGTACAACGCAACTCTGATTCTGGATCGGCGCAATGCGGCTTTGGCGGAATGGGAAGAATTGGGCATAACCCGCCACGAAATGGCCGATGAGGACCGGTCACAGTGGGCGGACGCACTTGATGACATTCCGGGCGACTGGATCAAGGAAATGGAAGATAAGGGACTGCCCGGCAGCGAGGTCATGGTCACTTACATAGAAATACTGGAAGAACTGGGGCACACGTTCCCCAGAGAGTGGGCCGCCGACTATCGGTAAGCACCGGTGGATTGCTCTCCGAAAGTAGGGGCAAGGTCTGAAGCCTGCCCCTACCCCCTGCGGTGAGGATTGAAATGGATTTGCGATCGGTAGGCCGTTGGCTGAACTGGCTGCTGGGCTGGGTGGTTAACACCAGCGCTTTCGGGGCGGCCAGCATCGTCGTCATTCTGATGGCGCTGGTTGTTTCCGACATCTTTGGCCGCAAGGTGCTGAACAAGCCAATACCGATGTCCTACGAAGTCGCCGCGTTCATGCTGGTCTTCATCGTATTCATGGGCTTGGCTTACAGCCAGAGGCAGCGGGCGCACATCCGGGTAGAGTTCCTTACCCTTCGGATGTCCCCCAGGGGTCGCGCCATCATGGACCTGTTAGCGTACACCCTGGGAGTTGCCATCTACGGGGCAATTTTCTACCAGACTTTCAAGTGGTCCTACCACTCCTTCGAAATCGGGGAGCACGTTGCCGGTCTGATCAACATACCCAAGTGGCCTTCGCAGTTCGCCCTGGTCTTCGGGGCGCTGCTCCTGTCCTTGCAGTTTCTTTCCGACTGGGTTAACCGCGCGTCCGAGGTGGTGGCAATGTTCCGTACACCCAGCGCGGAGGCGGTCCCGGAACCCGAACCACTATCCATCGAGCCGGTCGGGGAGCCGGCCACGCCCGACTAGGCAGGTCCGGGGCAACCTTTCGCTTTTGACAAGATCAGGATAAACGGTTGAAGGTCATTTAGCCTGTAGCAAGGTTTGGGAATGGACGATCTCTACTGGGGCATTATCGGCTTTGTAGCGGTTCTCGGTCTGATGTCGCTGGGCATCCATGTGGGGCTGGCGCTGGCAACTACCGGATTTGTCGGTATGTTCGTGATGACGGGCAAGGTGTCGCTCGCGCTCGCCCTGTTTACCACCACTCCCTACTCCACCACCAACGTCTACGCCTTCGCCATCCTGCCCCTGTTCATCCTCATGGGGCTGTTTGCGATGCACGCGGGCCTGTCGGCGAGAGCGTTTGACGCGGCCTACAAGTGGGTAGGCAGACTGCCGGGGGGCATGGCCATCGCCACCACCTGGGCCAACGCCATGTTCGCCGCCTGCACCGGCTCAAGCGTGGTGGCCTGCGCCGTTTTCACCCGCATCAGCCTGCCCGAGATGCACCGAAGGAACTACGACAAGGCCTTCGCCTGCGGCACCATCGCCGCCGCCGGAATGCTGGGGATGCTGATACCGCCCAGTGCGCTGATGATTGTCTACGGGATTCTGACCGAGCAATCCATTGGCAAGCTGCTCATCGCGGGCGTCGGGCCGGGAATTCTGCTGACCCTCATATTCACCGCCGGCATTGTGCTGGTGGCCATCCGAAATCCCGAGCGCGCCCCCAGGGCCGACTACGCGCCACCCTTCATGGAGAGGCTCAAGGCCACCGTGGGCATAGTCGGCATAGCGGTCCTGGTACTGGGCATCATCACCGGGATGTACACGGGCATCTTTACGCCCACCGAGGCCGGAGCAGCCGGAGCAGCCGGGGCCTTGGTGCTGGCCCTGATTGCCCCCTTCCTTGAAAGGTGGGTATTCCGCACAGGGACTGCGGCGGCGGCTTCCAACTCAGCTGCCGCCACCCCATCCGCCTCGGACGCCGGGGAAGGAATCCCGATAGTGCCTCCTGCAGCGATGTTGCTGGAAAAGCCGGGCCTGAACTGGCAGCGGTTCAGTCAGGCGATGAAAGAAGCGGCGCAGACCTCGGCGCTAGTGTTTTTCATCCTCATTGGCGCGATGATTTTCGCCCGCTTCCTGGTGCTGACTGGGCTGCCAGGCGAGTTCGTCGAGGTGGTCAACGAGGCCAACATACCAACACTGCTTATCATGATCTTCTTCCTGCTGATGTACGTGTTCCTGGGCATGTTCCAGGACTCCATATCCATGATGTCCATCACACTGCCCATAGTGCATCCCATCATCGTTGGGCTGGGGATAGACCCGGTCTACTTCGCCATGCTGGTGATCATGTCCATCGAAATTGGGCTTATCACTCCGCCGGTGGGCCTGAACGTTTACACCGTCCGCTCGGTGGCGGTGCAGATGCCGGAGGGAAAGGACCTTACGCTGGAGGACATATTCAAGGGGATTCTGCCCTTCTTCTTCCTGTCTATCGTGGCCCTGATCATCATGATAGCCGTGCCACCAATTAGCACCTACCTGCCCTCCAAGATGTTCGGCTAGGCGATGCCCTGGATTCGAGACCGTTTTCGCCGTCCCCAGGGTGACCTCTGGATCGAAATAAGCGAAATAACGCCGCCGGAAAACCAATCCGACGGCGTTTTGCGTCTTGCGGTCACTTTGCACCCTCGGCAGTTCTTACGGGTGCGGCGAGCAACCCTGGAAATGGCGCTGCTGACAACTCGATTTTCCAGAACGGTCTTGGACGGCTATTACGAACACACCTCAAAAAAAGTTTGGCGCACCATAGACCTGTGTAGAGAAGTTCAGGCCCAGCCGGATGTCGCTCTGGTCTTTACGCCCGAACTCAGGTTGCCGAACGCTTCCGCAGCAGATTCCCATCCGTTACGAATGCAGTGGCGGGCAAGGGCGCGTTTCCAAGTCGCCGGGCACCGTGAGCTACGTGCAAGTGCTGTTCTGCGCAACGATTGTCCCTATCAGCAGGAAGACCCAGTGGTGGACGGAAGCGGATTCCTGCCGTTATACGAATTCCGAACAGGTCCCGAGTGCTGAACCTCGGGCTATTCTTCTTTCGGGCCAGCGCTCATCACCACTTCGAAGGACAACAGGTCGGCGGCGGTACCAACGGGTGCCGGCGCCCTGGATTCTTGGTTGGCCTGGGCGTGTCCGCGCTGGAAGTCTTGGCTGTTGAACCAATTCTGAAAAGCTTCCTCTGATTCCCATCGGGTGTAGACGAAGTAGCGGTTCTCTCCCTCCACGGGACGCAGCAGCTCAAAGCTCTCGAAACCCGGGGCATTCTCCACGGCGGCGGCCCTATGGGCGAACCGCTCCTCCAGTTCTTGCCCTCTTCCTTCAGGAACGGTAATGGCGTTGATCTTGACTACACTCATTGAAGACCTCCTGTAGCTGTGAATTACCAGCTTTTATGGCTGACAGATAGGGCAGCCTGATGGCCTTGCCAATGGCAGTATAGCCGAACCGAGGGAGGAATCGGGGCGACACCCGCCTGAAAATCGCGAGTGTGGGCCAAGGAAATCCGAAATCGCGGTTTGGCGGTGTTGACAAGCAAGGTTGGGTCAATTACTATAGCTGAGCTAGGCCGCACTGGCGGGATTGCCCGCCAACAGGCCGTGTACCTTAACAACTGAATAGTGGAAGGAAGCTAGGTAAGTTCTTTTTTAGAGAGTTTGATCCTGGCTCAGGGTGAACGCTGGCGGCGCGCTTAATGCATGCAAGTCGAACGTGCCTTCGGGCAAGTGGCAGACGGCTGAGTAACGCGTGAGTAACGTGCCCTTCGGTGGGGTATAGCCTCGGGAAACTGAGAGTAATCCCGCATACGATCCGGTGGTCTTGATTGCCGGATGAAAGCCTTCGGGCGCCGAGGGAGCGGCTCGCGTCCTATCAGGTAGTTGGTGAGGTAAAAGCTCACCAAGCCGATGACGGGTAGCTGGTCTTAGAGGACGATCAGCCAGAGGGGGACTGAGACACGGCCCCCACTCCTACGGGAGGCAGCAGCAGGGAATTTTGGGCAATGGGCGAAAGCCTGACCCAGCGACGTCGCGTGGGGGATGAAGGCCTTAGGGCTGTAAACCCCTTTTCCCGGGGAAGAGAAAGGACGGTACCCGGGGAATAAGCTCCGGCTAACTACGTGCCAGCAGCCGCGGTAATACGTAGGGAGCGAGCGTTACCCGGAATTACTGGGCGTAAAGAGCGCGTAGGCGGCTTGGTAAGTCTTTTGTGAAAGCTCCCGGCTCAACTGGGAGAGGTCAAGGGATACTACCTCGCTTGAGGGCGGTAGAGGAAAGCGGAATTCCCGGTGTAGCGGTGAAATGCGTAGATATCGGGAGGAACACCAGTGGCGAAGGCGGCTTTCTGGGCCGTGCCTGACGCTGAGGCGCGAGAGCGTGGGGAGCAAACTGGATTAGATACCCAGGTAGTCCACGCCCTAAACGATGAATGCTAGGTACAGGGGGTATCGACCCCTCCTGTGCCGAAGCTAACGCGATAAGCATTCCGCCTGGGGAGTACGGCCGCAAGGCTAAAACTCAAAGGAATTGACGGGGGCCCGCACAAGCGGTGGAGCGTGTGGTTTAATTCGATGCTAAGCGAAGAACCTTACCAGGGCTTGACATGTTTGTAGTAAGAACCCGAAAGGGTAATGATCCGGGGGTAACTCCGGAAGCTTTCACAGGTGCTGCATGGCTGTCGTCAGCTCGTGCCGTGAGGTGTTGGGTTAAGTCCCGCAACGAGCGCAACCCTTGTCGCTAGTTATCTTCTCTAGCGAGACAGCCTCCCACAAGGAGGAGGAAGGTGGGGATGACGTCAAGTCATCATGGCCCTTATGTCCTGGGCTACACACACGCTACAATGGCCGGTACAATGGGCTGCGAAATCGCGAGATGGAGCCAATCCCACCAAAGCCGGCCCCAGTTGGGATTGCAGGCTGCAACTCGCCTGCATGAACGCGGAATCGCTAGTAACCGCAGGTCAGCATACTGCGGTGAATACGTTCCCGGGCCTTGTACACACCGCCCGTCACGTCATGGAAGCCGAGAACGATTGAAGTCGCTGAGCTAACCCGTAAGGGAGGCAGGTGCCGAGGTCGGGCTTGGTGACTGGGACGAAGTCGTAACAAGGTAGCTGTACCGGAAGGTGCGGCTGGATCACCTCCTTTAAGGAGACAATGGTTCTGACCTTTGCCCCGAGTTATCGGGGTGAGGCCGGGGCCCAACTCCCAGGTCGATCGGTGGGTGTTCCTTTCCTGAAAGCCAGTGGCCGTAAGGCCCTGCGATCGAGTGCTAATTTGCGCTCCCAGGCTGATGGAGAGGTCCCCTGAGAAAGTCCACCGAACCCCCGGCTCAGGCCGGGGACCTGCATAACCACTCTTGAACATCACCAAATCTTTCTTCCACTACTCAGGTGTTAAGACGCAAAACAAAGAGCCGGACTTTCATAGTCCGGCTCTTTGTTTTGACGTAACTAATTTGGGTGGCGCTCATCGTTCTCGGGATCAATCTCCTACATCCACTTCCATCTCTCTCACCTCCATACCCTCCAGCAAGGCGTGCTCCAACTGGTAGCGCCCTTCGGCTCCCGTCCGGTCAAGGTAGCCCTCGATAAGGATGCGGGCCTCATCAAGCGCCTCCTGTGCGGTCCAGCCTTGCGCAGTCAGGCAGGTACGTTGCGGTATCAGGCTGCACGCGAAATAGGGCATTACTGCCGTATAGCCTCCGTCTTCATCGGCAAATAGAACGACCGTTACTTTCATCTTTTCCAATCCGGGCTGCTCCTAGGATTATGGCAAAGCAGAGGGGCGGACCGAGTCCGCCCCTCTCTATCCAATCAACGGCGCACAGTTTAGCCACTGTGCATCGATTTGACTACCCTTCTTTGTGAAAATCCGGTGCTGATTACTGGGCAGTCCAGCCACCGTCGATCACCATCTCGCTACCGGTCATAAATGACGACTCGTCTGATGCGAGGAACAGTACACCATTGGCAATGTCCTCCACCGTCCCGATACGCTGCAGTGGGGCAACAGCAGCCGCCTGTTCCCGGAATCCTGGCTGGGACAGTGCCCTCTGGGTCATCGCCGTTTCGATGTACCCCGGATGCACGGAATTGCAGCGGATCCCCTCCGGGCCGTACTGGACAGCCGTGGATTTGGTTAGCAGCCGCACAGAACCCTTGGAGGATGCGTAGGCCGCACCCGCACCGCTGCCAGGGGCAATGCCAACAAGTCCGGCGACGGAAGAGATATTGATTATGGAACCTCCACCTGCCGCACGCATCGCTGGGATAGCGGACCGGGTCCCCAGGAAGACACCCTTGCTGTTTACGTCCATGATCCGGTCCCATACTTCAGCGGATGTTCCGTCGATTTTCGGGGCATCCAGACCACCGGTCTCAGTGCTGCCAATCCCGGCGTTGTTGACCAAAATGTCCAGCTTTCCGTATTCGCCGACAGCCCGCGATACGGCGTTCTCCCATTGCTCGGGCTCGGTCACGTCCAGGTGGACGTATGTTGCCTGTCCACCCAGTTCGCGAATCTCCGCCTCGAGTCTCAGGCCTTCCTCATCCAGAATGTCCCCAATGACCACCGCCGCGCCCTCGCGAGCAAACAGGCGGGCCTCTGCAGCCCCCTGACCTCTGGCGCCGCCGCTGATGATTGCCACCTTGCCTTCCAGCCGCATATTGGTCCTCCCCGTCAGTCGTAATTCTTACTGGTGCGTTTCCGTTTTGGTCCAAGTGTTGTTGGTTACACCTCACCGCCCACTCAGCCAACGACCTCGTTAGTCCAAGAATTGCACAGGATTTTCAGTCCCAGTGCAGCTGGTTTGCTGCAATTTATTCCTCGTTAACAGGAATGCGACTGGCTCTTGCTACTCGCGGTTTCAAACGCCTGAACTTGCCGGCATTATACTCTCGAGGACAAGGTCGAACCCACAAGTCGACACCCTTTCCCCGGTGAACATCCACCGGCGCGGGCGCCGCGACTGGGGCGCCGGCGCAACTAACCCCCACAGGCACTTCCGTGGATCGGACATCCAGGCCGCGTGCCGCCGACGGTCAAAGCAGCCCCGCGGGCAAGGGCGGCTGGGCCACCTGCAGCGGAACACGGCTGACCGCAGGCTGCATACTGCGGAAAGCACCCGTTTGGGGTATCCTGTTTCTCGTTGATTTGCCAGAATTAAGATGTTAAATACTCTGAGTATCTGAAAGAGAGGCCATTGATCGATTATGAGACTTGAAGGAAAGGTAGCAATGGTTACCGGCGGGGCCAACGGAATGGGCGCCGACGAATGCAGGCTGTTCGCCCGCGAGGGCGCCAGGGTGGCCATCGCCGATATCCGGGAGGAAGACGGCCGCCGCGTTGAGGCAGAAATTGCCGAGGCCGGCGGCGAGGCAATGTTCGTTAACCTGAACGTGTCGGACGAAGAATCCTGGATCGCTGCGGTAGGGCAGGTTGTCGGGCGATATGGCAGGCTGGACGTGCTGGTCAACAATGCGGGCATCAGCGGCAGCGGAGAAACAGACTTCCGCAGCACCGAGGCCTGGGACCGCCTGCTCGACATCAACGCCCGCGGGGTGTTCCTTGGCACCAAGCACGCCGTAACGGAAATGCAGAAGATCGGCGGCGGATCCATTGTCAACATATCTTCCATTTCGGGAATTGTGGGTCAGGAAGCGGTTCACCCCGGCTACAACGCCTCCAAGGGCGCGGTGCGGCTGCTCACCAAAGCCACCGCGGTGCAACACGCCAAGGACGGCATCCGCATCAATTCGGTCCACCCGGGAATGATGCCCCCGATGCTGACCTCGTTCCAACGCGGCGACACCCGCCGCGAGAGGCTGATCAACGACGTGCCCCTGCAGCGGGAGGGCCGCACCATCGAGGTCGCCAACGCCGTGCTGTTCCTCGCGTCAGACGACGCATCCTACATCACCGGAGCAGAACTGGTCGTTGACGGTGGTTTCACGGCGCGGTAGTTTGCCGTCTTATCCCAAGGGACGGCGAGGGTTGAATCGACGGAGGCAGCGATGGGATTTCGGGTCCTGCATCACTTGAACACTGGAAACATTAAGGGCATTCCCGAAGAGGCCCGCTGGGCAGAGAGCGTCGGATACGATGGCCTCTGCACGGAGGAGACGGGGCACGACCCTCTTATGCCGCTGTTGTTGGCGGCGACAACGACCTCGCGGGTTTCGCTGGAGTCCCGGGTTGCCATCGCTTTCCCTCGCTCCCCCATGGTCTTTGCCTACGCTGCGATGGATTTGCAGAATTTTTCCGACGGCCGGTTCAGGCTGGGGCTGGGAACCCAGGTCAAGGGCCATATCGAACGGCGCTTTTCTACTGAGTGGGCCTCTCCCGGACCGCGAATACGGGAATACATTCAGTCCCTCCACGCCATCTGGGACGCCTGGCAGAACGGCACCCGCCTCTCGTACCACGGAGAGCACTACAACTTCTCGCTGATGACGCCCTTCTTCAGCCCTGGTCCCTCCGAACATCCGAAGCCGCCCGTATTCATCAGCGCGGTCAACGCTTACAACTGCCGCGTGGCCGGTGAGGTGTGCGACGGCATATCCCTGCATCCCCTGACGTCGCCTGATTTCATAAACGAGAAAGTGCTGCCCCACATCGCCGACGGCGCCAGCCGCGCCGGAAGAGAGCCCCATGTGGTCAACCTGAGCGGCTCAGGATTCATCATCACCGGCCCCAACCAATCGGTCATCGAGGAGCGAAAGTACCCGGTCCGACGCCAGATTGCCTTTTATGCGTCGACTCGGACCTATTCCACGGTCCTTGAAACGCACGGGTTCGAGGATGTGGGAGTTCGCCTGCACGAGATGTCCCTCAAGGGCCAGTGGGATGAAATGACCAACCTGATCACCGACGACATCCTCGACAAATTCGCGGTCGCCGTCGAATACGACGAGGTGGCCGCCGCAGTCAAGGGGCGGTATGAAGGCCTGCTGGACGAGGTGGTCTTCGGAATGGACGTCAACGGCACGGACGACGAGCAGCAGTTGCGCAAGATCGTCGCCCAGCTCCAGGAGTAGGAGCGCTCAGGCGGCGCGCGTTGCCCATGCCCCCGACTCCACGGCTGTCAGGAAATCCAAAACCGTACGGTTGAACAGCGCCGGCTCTTCCAAGTTGATGGTGTGGCCGCTCTGAGGGAAGAAGACCAGCCCGCTGGTGGCAACACATCGTTTGATGAACAGCATCGGCTCGATGCAGGGATCATCTTCGTCGCCCACCAGCAGAAGCGTTGGAACGGTCATTTGACGCATTCCCTCTTCCAGTTGGAACACCGTCGGGCGCTTGAGCTGGATCCCCTGCGTGATCAATGCCGATCCAAGGGCGGAATGAGCCACCAGCCCGGCATAAAATTTCTCCCACCCCAACGGGTCCTTGCGCTTGAACTGCACCCTCGTCGGCCCGTTGGCATACTCGTCAGCGAAGCCCGCTATCCCCTCGTTCTTTAGCCGCTCGGCGTTATGTCGCCACGCCTCCATGTGCATCTCCCGGTCCGTCGAGCCGGTGCCTGTGGCAGCGACGACCACTCCTTGGCACATGTCCGGGTGGGCGATGGCAAAGCTGAGCGCGGTGGCTGCCCCCATGGACAGCCCGGCGATGTAGGCCTGTTCGATGCCCAGGTGCTCCAGCAGCTGTCGCATGTCCGCTACCAGGCGGTCCTGCGAATACGCCTCCGGGTCCTCCGGCACGCCCGACGGCGGGTATCCCCGATGGCAGTAGGTGATGACCCGGTAGCGACGAGCGAAGAAATTGACCTGCGGTTCCCAACTGGTAATGTCACCGGCAAACTCGTGGGCAAACAACAGCGGAAAGCCGCTGCCCACGTCCTGGTAATGGATGTTTACGTTGTCGTCGGTAGCGAAGATTGGCATTGTCGCTCCATTGAACGAGAATAGGCCTGTTGGTCTTGGGGTTGTCCCGCCTCGTCTTGGCGAATTTAGCTCCGGCCAAGTATGCAAAGCTACAGGCACTGGAGTTCCTTCTGCCGTGGAGATCCCCGGGGCAATCGCATCTAGCCAAGGGTCTTCTACCGCCGGATGCTGAATTGGGAGGACTGTGCTGGACCTGTATCACTCGCTGCGGATTCTCGACCCCAACACACGGGACAGAATATTCCCATACCTGTCCCATTTTGTCCCTAATTGTCCCATTTTTCCCATCCACCAGCGGACAAAATGCCGAAATTAAAGCTGAATGGCCGCACTCCGGATGTTGTGGGACATAAAATTTTAATTTCCGTCCCATTTTGTCCCACTCTCACTTTCGGCCCTGTTTGCGAACTGATTGACTGCCACACCGTCGGTCAAAATAGACCAAGACGGGGGTGGTAAGCAGAAGACTTTGGATATATGGTACGGAGGCGATATAAGGCTTGGCAATGGGCAAGTGTCATCAATTGTCCAATTGCGATTGGCCAGCGGAGATCCCGACCTCTCAAAATCATTTTGGCTGGAGGAATAAGCATGCTGAACAAAGTGCACCACGTAACCTTTGTGGTCGAAAGCATCGACGACATGGCGAGCTACATCGAGCGGAACTTCTCCCTCGCACCCTTGTCCAAGGACGAGTTCGAGGACCGGGGCTTCAAGTCCATCCTGTACCGCATCGGCGAGACTTATGTCGACTTCTTCGAGCCCCTGCGCGATGACACGCCCATGGCCCGGCAGCTACAGGCCACGGGCCCTGGGGTGATGCACGTTGCCTTCGGCGTCGACGGTATCGACCAGGTCTTTTCGGACCTCGTTGCCAAGGGCAACCAGATGCGGGGAGACGCGCCGGCCGCCAGTCCGTTCGGATATCGCAACCTCAACATCGACACCGACAGTTCTCACGGCATCCTGTTCCAGCTGGCGGAGGGCGAGGCAACCCACTAAACCCGAATTTCTGGGGGAGGTGATTCGGATCATGGAATACAGCATACTGGGCCGCACCGGCCTGCGGGTGTCGCGGGCCGGATTCGGAGGCGGAGGCATCGGACAGGTCTGGGGCGCGACCACTGAATCGGAGGCCATCAGGTCAGTTCACCGCGCTCTGGATCTCGGTATCACGTTCTTTGACGTCGCCCCCTCCTACGGCGATGGCAAGGCCGAGGAAGCGCTCGGCAAGGCGCTGGTCGGCCGGCGCGAGCAGGTGGTCGTCGCCACCAAAGTCAGGCTGAGGGCCGACGATATGCATGACGTGACGGGAGCCGTATCTCGCTCCGTGGAACGTAGCCTGAACCTCTTGCGGCGAGACCAAGTGGACGTACTGCACGTACACAACCGGTTCACCGAACGGCGAGGCGAGGCCTTGGACTCGATCACCGGCGACGACGTGCTGGGGCCTGTGCTGGATGCCTACAAGGAGATGCAGCAGGCCAACAAGACGAGGTTCATCGGCCTGTCCGCCATGGACCACCACGTTCCCACGATGCATCGGCTGCTCAACAGCGGCGAATACGACACGGTCCTGGCCTACTACAACCTGCTGAACACAACGGCCCAGGTACCCAAACCCTCGGGAGCCGATGTCTTCGACAACGGGCAGATTATTCCGCTGGCAAAGACCAAGGGGATGGGCATCATCGGCATCCGCTCCCACGCCGCCGGGGCCCTGACTCCGGCGCTGGACCGTCCTCCCAACCCCGGCGATGCGCTGATGGAAGCCGACCTCCGAAAGGCGGCCAAGCTGGACTTCCTGCTGGACGGGCCAATCGAAACCCTATCGCAGGCGGCGATGGTCTTCAGCCTGATGAACCGCGACATCCATTCCACGGTCCCCGGGGTCAAGAACGAAGCGGAGGCAGAAGAAACCGCCGCTTGCGTCGATCTGCCCCCGATCCCGGAAGAGCACCTGCAGCGACTACAGGAGTTGTACGAGCAGGACTTCCGGTAGCCATCCCGGAACAGCGCAGAGATGCGCAAATGGGGCGGGATGATCCCGCCCCATTGCTTCGTGTACCAAAATTAAAGACAAGAAGGGCCGAGCATTTGCGTGGCGTAGAGAATCGGCGAAGTATCTCTGTGCAGGTCTTCCTCATCTTGGAAGAGATCCCTCTCGTTGCTAACGGTCAAGCTCTATAGGTACATCTCACTCGTGCACTATTTGCCGACTCTATATCCAAGTGCGTCTGACACGGTTGCGACGAGGTATTGGTCATCGGAATCTACTGACGAGTGCCAGTCCGACAAGTACCCTGACAAATTTCCAGTGGACGTTGGGAACCTCCTAATAGCATTCCATCCTTCGGGGTTTTCCTCGAATATTGGGAGGAGAATATATGCAATTAATGACTGATTCACTCGCTGATGGCCAGCAGCTACGTCGGAGCACCGAAGCTCCTCTTCACGACATTTTAGCCAGCTAAGGAGATCCATTCCGATAGGAAGTTTTACTTCTTGTCGTCCAAGTCTCTCGTCAGAATAGATTTGAAATTGCCTCGCGTAGTCCTGCCAACCTGGGATGGTTGGGCTAGTGCGCCATTGGCAAGCCATGCGTTTAAGAGCAAAGATGGAAGCTATCTCGCAGATCGCTTCATGCAACCACGCATTTGGATTCCCCAATAATTGCTCATAATAATCGGTTAGTACATGACAAAATTCATGGGCAAACTGAAATACGTATTGGCACCAATATTGGTGACGGGCACTAAGGAGGACTCGAATGGGTAAATCACGATGATTTCGGTTGAGAGTTATGGGGGCCTGAGGTTCGTTTGATGCGATTTGTACTTCGATTGCCCCTCTGAAAGGGATTCCCAGATATTTTTCTAAGAGGGTGTGTGACAAAGTGCAATCAAGTTGGTTTGAGCCTTTTGAGCATCAGGTGGACCATCGCTATATGAACCCAGGTCTCACCGGTTTCTGGCAGTTCCTCGTAGTCCTTGCTGAGCCGTCGGCATCGGCTGAGCCAGGCCAGCGTCCGTTCAACCACCCATCTGCGAGGCAGCACCTCGAACTGGTGGCTGTCCGGTCTCCGGCGCACCACCTTCAGCAACCATCCTCCAGTCTCCCAAGCCCACGCCACCAGCCGACCGGCATAGGCCGCATCCGCCCAGATGACTTGGAGCCTGGGGAACCGGCCCAGCAGCTTGGCCAGCACCAGCCTGGCCCCGTCCCGGTCTTGGATGTTGGCGGCGTGAATCACCACGGCCAAGAGCAGCCCGGTGGTGTCCACTACGATGTGGCGCTTGCGCCCGGACACCTTTTTGCCGGCGTCGTAGCCGCGAGGCCCCCTTTTTCCGTGGTCCTCACCGATTGGCTGTCGATGATTGCCCCGCTGGGAGTGGCATCCCGTTCCTCGCTCTCCCGGACCATGGGACGCAGTGCGTCCAAAACCCGCTCCCAAGTGCCGTCCCTGCGCCATTTCCGGAAGTACCACCAGACCGTGCCCCAAGGAGGCAGGTCGTGGGGCATCATTCGCCAGGAAATACCGCCACGCAACACGTACAGGATGCCATTCACAACCTCCCGCAGGTGCACGGTTCGGGGATGTCCCCTGGGTGAAACCGGGGGCAACAGGGGTTCCAACAAGCCCCATTGGGCATCGGTCAAATCAGTGGGATACGCTCTTCGATCCATACTCCAAAGTTACAGACTACCCACAAACCACACCAAGCTGTTCCACTGCAAGTTTCGACAATTGTCACACACCCTCTAAGTGATTGGCGGTGTCTATGAGCAACGCTTCAATTGAAGGGCTGCAATTGCCATCTGCTCTGCTTGGTCGAACCGAGATATTCATTGGCAACCTGTCTTCGACTATATCTAAGCCAAGGTGAAGAAACCATGGGAAGTCTTCAGCGATGTGGGTTTTGGTTTGGGAGCAGGTCATTGGGAAACTATCCCCGGACGGCAAGGCCTTGGTACGGAGCCTGCCCTGGCGTGAGCCGCATGAACGGTCCGCAACGACTTCGGTGGATTGGTCAACGATAGATCGGAGGTTGAGCAATATTGCCGGGCCCTCCTGCAATCAAGGGCAGAAGGATTTGCGCAAAACTCCTGACCCAGGGTTAATGTGCTTTTAACCTTGGCTTTAGTTTAGTCGCGTTTCGTTGGTTCCTTGTACTTGTCTATACCAGCGGCCATACGTCCTTGGCGAAACGCTCCATCCTGCCCAGCATCACGTCGAGGTCTTCGGTCTGGCGGAGGAAATCCAGCACCAGCGAGCTTACGCCCAAACCTTCGTACTCCCGAATGTCTCCGGCGACCTGTTCCGCATTGCCCACGAAGGGGAGTCGGTCGCTGCCAGCGGGCGAGTCAGTCAACTCGAACTGATGCGTCCGGTAGATGGTCTCGATTTCCGATGGGTCGCGTCCAAATCGGTGGGCGTAGGTGGCCAACCTCTCCAGTCCGGCGGCCAGTTGTTGCGGCCTCCCCATGGGGAACGTGGGATTGGAGCCCAGCGGATACCAGCCATCGGCCAGTTCGGCGGTCCGGCGGAGGGCGGGGCGGCTCTCACCACCGACCCAGATGGGTGGATGCGGCTTCTGAACCGGTTTGGGCAAGAAGCTGATGTTGTCGAAATTGACGTACTTGCCCTCGAAGTGAGGGTCGTCGCTGGTCCAGAGTTCTTTGAAGGCCCGGATGTACTCGTCGGTAACCGCTCCCCGCTCCTCGAAGGGAGGAAGGTCCAAGGCCTCGAACTCCTCGCGCATCCAGCCCACACCCACGCCCACCACCAGCCGGCCGCCCGATAGAACATCCAGCGTGGCAAGGGCCTTGGCCGCCACCAGGGGGTTGCGGTGCGGCACGATGATGACGCTGGTCACCAGCCGGATGGCGGCCGTCTGACCTGCCAGGAACGCCAGCAGCGTCAACTGCTCCATCGACTCCCCTGACGGGCTGCCGGGGAATTCGCCGCCCTCGGTGTAGGGGTAGGGTGAGGCGATGTTGCGTGGCACCAGGATGTGATCGCCGGTGAACAGCGCATCGTAGCCCAGATCCTCTCCTGTTCGCGCAATCCGTCCCAGCGTCTCCGGAGTCGCCAGGGGTCCACGGCCCGGCAGTGTAAATCCGTACTTCATATCGTCACTCCTGTGCCCAGTGGGGGGATATCGGGTTGTGGATTCCGGCCTCGCCGTCGTTCTTCCCTCAGAACAACGGAAGTGGTGGGACTATCAAAGGGCGTAGCAGCGCCTAGCAGCCCGTCTGAGGATTGACCAACTGGCGGTGTCGGTCAGCCGGGATTACCCTGCGGCAAAAGTTCTTGCGTGGTGCGGTTAGCCACATGCGGATTGTCGCTTGAAAATCCCACTGGCCATGGCCCGGCACGTCTCCCTGTTGTTCCCGGTGGCGCCTTTGCCCCTCACCTTGCCGGACATCCCGGCCCCGTACCGGAACAGCTTCAGCAGGTTGTGGCCAGCGCAGATCAGCAGCCACTCCCGGTTCACCTTCGCCAGACCCCGCAGCAGGAACTGCCGGAAGCCACGGCCCTGCTTGATCTGGCCGAACACCGGCTCCACCGTCTCCATTCGAAGGGCGTAACGTTCCCTGCCCCGTTTCGTCCGCAGCTTGCGGCGCATCCGGTCCCTGGCTGACAGTCCCTTGGGTATGCGGCCGCGGGGCGCGGGTGGCGGCACCCAGCCATGGCGGGTTTTCTCCGGCGCGACGAACGGGTCAACTCCCAAGGCGCAGAGTTCATCCACCTCTTTGGCCGAGTAGTACCCGGCGTCGGCGGAGACTTCCTTTGGGACTGTGCCCACGTTCAGGATGGCCTCCTCAATCATGCTCACGGCCTGACCCTTGTCCGAGGGCTGGTTCGTGGCACAGGCCGCCACGATCACCTGATGCTCGCTGTCCACCACCGCCTGGCAGTTGTAGGACTGCTGAAAGTCCCTCCCTCCCGGGCCGGGCATGATGCGGGAGTCCGGGTCGGTGAAGTTCCGCTGCGCCTTGTCATCAGGCACCCCGGGATGATTGCGTCCCTCGGACTCAGCCTGCTCCGCCTCCGCCCGTGCCTCAGCCTCCAGCGCCGCCTTGGCCTCCCTTATCCTCCGCAGCCGGCTCTCCCGGAAGGCCAGTTCCTCCGGCAACTCATCCCCACGCCTGTCCCTCCCGTAGCGGCGGTCCTCCTCCTCGTCCACCTCCTGCGCCTTCCGGAGCAACTCGTCCACCTCGGCCTGCAACCGCTCCTCTCTCTCCCTCATCCGCCCGTAGCTCATCGCCTTGTGCTTTGATGCATTGGCCCTCACCTTGGTGCCGTCCAGGGCCACATGCCCCAGCTTCACCAGTCCTGCCTGCTGGCACAACTCCAGCACCTGCAGGAACAATTCCCCCAACGCCTCCAGATGGTCCTTTCGGAAGTCGGAGATGGTGCGGAAGTCCGGCGTGTTGTTCGCCGCCAGCACCCGGAAGGCGATGTCCTCGTGGAGACGCCGGGCGATACGACGGGACGATGCCACCCCGTTGCAGTAGCCGTAGAGCAGCACCTTGACCATCATCCGTGGATGGTAGGGAGGGCCGCCCCGCCTTTCCTCCTCGTAGCGGGCGGTGATGGCCGAGAGGTCCAACTGGTCCACGACGTCGGAGATGAAATAGGCCAGGTGGTCCGGTGGCAGCCACTCCTGCAGGGCCGCAGGCAGCAGCAACTGCTGGTCCGGATCGTAGGGAAGGTAGGTCTTGCTCATTGACCGCTCCGCTCGTCTGATGCTCCGCCCCATCATACCCCCACCGGCTCACCACCCCTGTTTCTCGGACGGGCGGCTAGAACGCCCGACGCAGTACTTCCATCACCTGCTCTTTTTCAGTGATGGGTATGGCATTGTTGCGGCACCCCCCATCGGTCAGCACCAATTCGGCGATTTCCGGCAGGTCATCCTCGGGGATTTCCAGCTCGCGCAGGCGGTGCGGCATGCCCAGGCCGAGGATGAAGTCGTCGACGGTGCGGGCCGCCAGCTCCGCCGCCGCGTCGTCGCTCATACCGGCGATGTCGTGCCCCGCGGCCTTGGCCAGCAACGCCTGTTTGGCAGCCGAGGCGGGGCGGTTGTATTCCATCACGTAGGGCTGGGACACGCAGGATGTGTAGCCGTGGCCCACCTGGTACTTGACGCCCACGATGTGGCCTATGGCGTGGCTGAGACCAACGGCGAAGTTGGGCGCCCCCATCATCGACATCCAGGCCGCCACCAGGCATTGCTGCCTCGCCTCGCTGTCGCCATCGGACTGACGGGAGCGCGGCAACGCATTGAACAGCAACTCCGCTGCCGACAGTACTGGCGCGTCAATTGCCGGCTGGTTGCCGCGGGAATACAGACGCTCGATGCAATGGTCCAGCGCCTTGACGCCCGTCGAGAGCCACAGCCAGTCAGGGGTGCCGGCAGTCATGTCCGAATCCAGGACGATCAGGTCGGCATACAGCCGGGGATGACCCACCCGGATCTTGTGACCCGCACCATCGTCGAGGATATTGCCGCCACCCATGTTGAACTCACCCGCCGACAGTGTGGTCGGAATCGAGACCTGGAGCGGCAGCGGTTTGCCGTCGAGGTCGGGGCGAATCATCATTTCCTGCCGGTGTCCCTGCTCCCTGAGCTCCTCAACCGTGGTGATTCCCTCGGCCATCAGCACGGCGATCATCCGGGCCGCGTCTGAGATTGTGCTGCCGCCCACGCCCACCAGCGTATCCGCCTCGAGGGACACCGCGAGGTTGGCGGCTTCTACCGCCGTCGCCAGCGGCGCCCGTTGGGTCAGGCCTGAGTAGACACCAACGGCGATATCCCCGAGAGCCTCATGCGTCCGGCGCACGGCGTCGGTCTGCTCCGCCACGGTGCGGCCCGACAACACCAGCGCCCGCTTCCCGCCGAGGGCTGCGACCTCGCTCCCCAGCGAGGCCGTCTTTCCCTGGCCGAAAATTACACGGGTGGGGACCGTGGGATTGAACTCGCCGTTCAGGCTGTCGTATGCGGTCATTGCCATTGCCCTCGATTCAGGATGGAGATCGGGTCCGCTATCCCTCGTTCCCGACGCGGGTTCGGTGTGTGGGGTGCTCCATTTGCAGAGCGCTTTTAGTCAGAGAGGGGAATGATGATAGCGAACCGTGGCTCGGTGCCCACTACGCGGGTCGAGTGTCCGGTCCCCGTGAGGTCCTCGGCCAACAGTACGGTGCCGGGGCCGTAGTGCTTGACGGTACCGTCCGGCGTGCCCACCTCGATATCTCCCGTCAGCGTGATGCTGTACTGGCGTCGCGGCGCGGTGTGGAAGTCGAGGAAGTAGCCCGGCTCGTAAACCCGAAAGCTGATTCCCGGGGTATTCATCACGGCCGTAGACAACCCATGCGCCCCTTCGGAATCCACGAAACCCTGCATCTCGAATTCACGTTCCTCGACCACCGAGTGGCCATCGGCCCCGGTGTATACGTGGACAAAAGTTGCCATGATTCCTCCCGTGCAAATGCAAAGTCCTTATCGGGAGTTATGGTACAGGAATTCGATAGGCCGTCAAGAAAGCGAAATCCAATGCCCGCTCACAAGGGCAGGCTCACAAAGACCAGCGCCTGACCGGCCAGGGCCGAGAGCACCACCACCAGCCAGGGCGGCCACTTCCACACAGCCAGGAGCGCCAGCGCCGCCAAGGCGAGTCCGAAATCCTCGGGGCCGTGAACGGCGCTGGTCCATACCGGGTCATACAATGCAGCCAGCAGTAGTCCCACCACCGCCGCGTTGATTCCTCGCAGTGCGCCGCCAAAGCTGGGCCAGGTGCGCAACCGGTCCCAGAAGGGAGCGGCGCCTATCACCAGGAAGAACGACGGCAGGAACATGGCTGCCAGCGCGAAAAGCCCGCCTGCCCATCCTTTCAGTCCCCCCTCAACATCTATGGTCGTTCCCAGGTAGGCCGAAAAAGTGAATAACGGCCCGGGCACTGCCTGAGCGGCCCCATAGCCGGCGATGAACTCCTCCTTGGTGACCCATCCGGGCGGGACCACCAGTTCCTGCAATAGCGGCAAGACAACGTGACCTCCTCCGAACACCAGCGACCCAGCACGGTAGAAGCTGTCAAAGACCTGCAACAGTGCGCTGGCATCGCCTTCCAGGGTGCGCTGAAAGATGGGCAGTCCGATGAGGAGGACGAAAAACAGTCCCAGGCAAATGATGGCGACTGTGCGATTGACCCTGAACTGCGGCTCAGCTGCTGTAGCAACCTGGTCTGTTCGGAGGAACACCCACCCCGCACCCCCCGCCAGGGCGATGACCAGCAACTGTGACCACCCGGTGGACCACGCCAGTACGCCGATGGTCGCGGCAATGGCGGCGCGAGGGCGGTCGGGGCAAAGGTTTCCGGCCATCCCCCACACTGCCAGCGCCACCACCGCAACGGCCGCAGTCTTCAGGCCCCTGAGCCAGCCTGCGCTGTCGAGGTCACCATAGAACGCCACGCCGTAGGCGAACACGATCAGCGCGGCCGCCGACGGGGCAGTGAATCCTAGCCACGCCGCCATCCCCCCAGCCAGCCCAGCGCGCCGAATCCCCAGCGCTATTCCCACCTGGCTGCTTGCCGGCCCGGGCAGGAACTGGCAAAGAGCCACCAGGTCGGCGTAGGCTGGTTCGTCCAGCCACTTTCGCCGCGTCACAATTTCCTGCCGGAAGTAGCCCAGGTGTGCGACCGGACCGCCGAAAGAAGTAAGTCCCAACCTGAGGAACACCCATAATACTTCCAGAACCGATCCGGTTCCGGAGGTACCGCGCGTGGGTGACAGGGATTCAGATTCCACTCAGGGCGTTCTCCACCTTGTGCCGCAAGTGCCGAATCCAGAAACGCAAGATCGTGTCCGAGGGGGCGCTCACGAAGGAGCGCATCATCATCCAGTACACCCATCGACGCCTGATCCGGGATGGACGCGACGGGTCAAGCCAGGCCTCGTTTCTGGCCAGCTTTTCCAGGGTTGCCAGCCCCAGCAGGATTGGCCACAGAGCCGCCAGGCGTAGCCTGATGCTCCGGCGGGGCGTTGCGAGTAGATAAGCCTCAGCGGCTTCGAAGTGCTCAAGGGCGGTACGGATCCACCGCGACTGGACGGCGCGGGCCGCTGGGGAATTGCCGGTCTCCAGCAGGTCGTCGGGCGACAGCCCGCTAGCTGCAAGGTCGCTCTCCGGCAGATAGCAACGACCGGAGCGAAGGTCCCTCGGCACGTCCCTCAACACGTTGGTCAACTGCAGCGCCTTGCCGAAGCGAATTCCCAGATCGCTCATCTCGTCAGATCGCCACCTAGACAAGAGTGGAGCGTGGGCAATCGCAATCGCAGTCCAGAATTCCCCGACGCAACCCGCGACCAGGTATGTGTAGCAGTCCAGCTGTTGCGGACTGTCCAGGTGTCCCAGCCGTCCCGAGTCCTCAGACGGAAACGTGGTGAGGTCCATTTCCATGCCGCGGGTGAGGGTTACTACCACACGCCTTGTCGCTTGCTGGTCTTCTTCAGGCAGGACCTCCAGCATCTCGAACAAACGCTCAACGTTGCTCAGAAGGTCCCTTTCCTTCTCCGACACTCCATGCGTGTACTGTCCGACGTCCTGAAGGAAAACGGCAGGCGCGTCCGGGGAAGGCATTCCCTCTACCCGGGCTCGGAAAGACAACAATTGCTCCAGCCTCTGGTGCGGAGGCAGAGCCCGTGTATCGGCTATTGTATCGGCTGCCCGCGCCAGCAGGTACGCCACCGCTACCGGCTCCCGCATACCCTCCGGCAGTATTCGGATGCTGAGGTAAAACGAACGGGAGACGCCCTTCAGCACATCTTCCAGGAGTTCGCGGTCGTTCACGTAACTACCAACCTGAGCAAGAAGGACAAGCTACCGAAATGGGTAGTCGTGCAGTAGAAGGACAGTCAACCAGCATTCCCACTTTCCAAGGGGAAGAGGGCCCGCTGACTGAAAGTCTAGATAATAAGGAGAGATGCCGAGGTTCTGGACGGGTATGCTGTCTCAGCCCCGTCATGAGTGTTCCTAAACGAGCCTCTGATACGGAGAAGGCACCAGTTCCCTGACAGAACCCGCTATGGCTTCCTCCACCATCTCGTCCACGGGGAGGCCCTCCTCAAGCCGTTCGACGGTAGCCAGCCGGGCACGGGTTTCGGGATGCTTGGGCACGAAAAGCGAGCAGCAGTCCTGGTCAGGCTGTATCGAGATGAGAAAGGTGCCAATTCCCCGGGCCATTCCGACGATCTCCTCTTTGTTCAGGCCGATAAGGGGCCTCAATACCGGCATGGTGGCTACATCATCGACCACGGCGATGTTCTCCAGCGTCTGGGAGCTCACCTGTCCGCAACTCTCACCGGTGATTAAGGCCTTGGCTCCGACCTGTTTCGCCAGCCCTTGTGCGATGCGCACCATGAACCGCCTATAAAGCAGCACCCGGTACGACGGAGGAGTCTCCACGATTATTCGCTTCTGAATCTCCGCCAGGGGGGCCAGCAACAGGTCCGACCGGCGCTGGTGGCGGGCCAGATGCTGCACCAGTTCCCCAGCCTTTTCGATCGACGTTCGGTCGACCAGGGGATAGCTGTGGAAATGAATATAGCTGGCCGTGCAGCCTCTCTTCATCATATGCCAAGCGGCGACCGGCGAGTCAATCCCGCCCGACAGCATCACCGCGACCCGCCCGCTGGCTCCCACCGGCAGACCGCCGTGGGCTGGGACCTCTTCGAAGTAGAGAAGTATGCCCCGGGTCTGGATATCCAGGTAAATGGTCAGGTCAGGATTGGAGAGATCAACGCGAGCCCCAGTCAGTTCCTCGACAAATCTTCCCAGGTCCCGGTTCACCTCCGGAGATGTCATGGGGAACCGCTTGTCGGCGCGGTTGGTCTCTATTTGGAAAGAGCTGAATGTGTGGCTCTCCAACAACCCCGGCAGGGTTTCCTTGATCATATCCAGGTCTTGGGGAAACTCGCGGGCCAGGAAGAATTTCGCCACGCCGAAACATTCCCGTACTCGTTTTTTGACCTCGGGCCAGGCGCCTTCATCCTCCAGCGTCAGGCCAACCATCAGCTGTGCTTGCCATACGCGGGACACGCCGGAGTCCTGAGTGGCATTGCGGAGGTTTTCGGTCAAGCGACGCATGAACCATGGCCGGTTCTTGCCCTTCAGCGCCAACTCGTGGGTCTTTACTATGACGTGGGTTTTCACACAGCCATTTTACACAACGGAGAGGCAAGGCGCAGAGCCGATCTCCGTACGCCCGGTTCTTCAGCATCAAAAGACCCTCTCACCGTAATGAGAGGGTCGAAAGATTCACGAGTAGGGCGCCTCAGGCGAAAATCGACTCTTTGATAGCCTGAACGTCGTGCCGGAGTTCAGTGTCCTCGTTAATTTCTCCGTTGATCTTGCCGGCGCCATGAATGATCGTGGAGTGATCCCTTCCTCCGAGCAGCCTCCCCACCTGCGTTGGGGGCAGGCCAATCTCGTGGATCAGAAGATACATCGCCACCTGCCGCGGCACCGACACCGTGCGCTTGCGGCTACGGGCCAGCAGGTCGTCGACCTTTATCCCGAAGTAGGTTGCGACCTCCGACAATATTCTCTGCGGATCTATGGAATCCCGGGCTTGGTCAGGTTTGAAATCGTTTAATAGCCGCTCGGTGGTGTCCAGCGTCAGATCAACGTTCATCATCTGTGAGTAAGCAACCATCCGGTTCAGGCTGCCTTCCAATTCCCGCACGTTTCTCTGAACGCGCTTGGCTATCAGCTCAAGGACGGCGTCCTCAAGGCCAACGTGCATCTCGTCCGCCTTGCTGGCCAGGATGGCCATACGGGTCTCAAGGTCGGGCGGCTGGATGTCGGCGATCAGGCCCCATTCGAACCGGGAGCGCAGCCTCTCCTCCATCAGCGGCAACTCGCGCGGCGGTCGATCGGACGACACGACCACCTGGTGGCCCGAATTGTGGATGTCGTTGAATGTGTGAAAAAAGCCCTCGTGCGTCTGTTCCTTACCGCTCAGGAACTGAACATCGTCCACCAGCAGCATCTGCACCGACCGATATCGCTTGCGAAAGTCCTCGGTAGTGCGGCTGCGAATGGCTGCGATGAATTCGTTGGTGAACTGCTCGGAGGTTACGTACAGGACAGACATGCCCCGCGTGGCGCAGGTCCGCCCGATTGCCTGCAACAGGTGGGTCTTCCCAAGTCCAGCTCCGGAATACAGGAACAGCGGATTGTAGGTAACGCCCGGCGCCTCTGCCACCGCGTGGGCGGCGCTGAAAGCCAGCCGGTTGGAGGGCCCCACCACGAACGACTCGAACTGGTAGCGCGGGTTCAGCGAGCGAAACTCGAACAGCGGCTGATTCGCCTCCTGCGGCACGCCTGGCGGCATCTGGGCCCGTTCCACCGCGTAGGTGATTCCCTGGGAACGGACCTGCAATTCCAACTGCAGTGTTTGCCCCGCCACTTTGTCCAAGGTCCGCTGGAGAGCGTGAAACATTCGCTTTTCCAGCCACTCCACGGCAAATGTGGTGGGCGCTTCTACTATAAATATCTGTCCGTCTTCAGCAACTCCCTCTGTTGGTTTTAGCCATGTCTCGAATGTGGGCCTTGGTACTTGCAATTGAAGGTCACCGAGAACTGCCCGCCAGACCTCTTTGGCTGATGCGCCTCTAGATCCTGACAACACTTCTATCCCCCACCACTTCAGATTCAAATTTGGGCCATGAGGCCCGAAAAAAGGCAAAAATACTCCTCGGACAAAAGACCGCTTAGGAAAAAATGGGACCGAATTTGGTAACGTGGCGCCTGTCGACTTATGGCTGGCCAAATCTCTCCGAAACCAGCCTTGCGCTGGAATTCCGGAGTACTCCGCCGGCATACTCAATCGTCTTGTCAGAGCCTACATATCGGTCATCTCGAAGCTGCCACATCAAAGCGATGACCGCAACGTAGCAATATAGGTCGAAGGCTGTCAACGGGAATATCCCCAAAAACCTCCATCAATCTCCAACATTTCACTCGTGTTTTTTGACCAAATTTTAAACTTCCATGAAGCCTGTATTTGATCCTTTTCAGAGACTGTTCAAGACATCGTTTGCGGATGGCCGTCAAGCCTGGTTCCTGCGGACAGTCCGATGCACGCGAAATCCCTCGCCACAAAACCCTTGTGCCCGGCTACGCGGATTTGCGGCTCATTAAGGCGTTGGCTATAATTGACTGGGTTGCATCAGGGGCCGGGAAATGGCCCCGATTCCATTATTTCCACTCGATCTATGCCTCGACTATCCGGCCGGAACCTCTTGAACAACCTCCCGGCCGGAGCACGGGAGACGCAATGCCACCTCGCAAGCCTCGCGCCAGAGTCAATGCCAGTA
Source organism: Dehalococcoidia bacterium (assembly GCA_965215675.1). GTDB lineage: Bacteria > Chloroflexota > Dehalococcoidia > Lucifugimonadales > UBA3495 > VXOI01. The sequence continues at coordinate 3,555,084 of OZ244112.1, forward strand.
ACAACGGAGGCGCAACCGTCGCGGAGGCCGCCCCCCAATTGCCCGGAGGCCTCACGGCAGACGATCTTACCGACTTCTATCGGCGCATGGTTCTGTGCCGCACCATTGATGAACGTATCTGGGCGCTGAACCGGCAGGGTAAAGTCCCCATCGCGGCCTCCAGCCAAGGGCATGAGGCCGCCCAGTTGGGCAGCTTGCTGGCCGCCGAAAAGGACGGCAACTGCTTTTTGTTCCCGTACTATCGGGACCTGGCGCTGAAGTTCGCCGCCGGGTTGACTGCGGAGCAAGTCATGCGGTCGTTCATGGGGAAGGCTGGGGACCCGTACAGCAACGGTCGCCAGTTTCCGCTGCAGGGTGCCGACCTGCCCCACAACATAATCCAGATATCCAACGTCGTCGCCGCAGGGCTGACCCAGTCGGTGGGCTATGCAATGGCCTGCAAGATGCGGGATGAGGGAACGGTAACGCTGGTCTACTTTGGTGACGGCGCATCAAGCCAGGGAGAGACCCACGAGGCCATGAATTTCGCCGGCGTGCACCGGTTGCCGGTCGTCTTCATCTGTGAAAACAATCGCTACGCCATTTCAGTGCCTCAACGCAAGCAGATGAGCATCGAGGAAGTGGCCAGCAGGGCCGCAGGGTACGGATTCCCCGGCTTCACCATTGATGGCATGGACTTCATCGGCTGTTACGAAGCCAGTCGGGAGGCCATAAGCAGCGCCCGGGAACAGGGCCCTGTGCTGCTGGAAATGAACGTGGAGCGGTTCACGTCCCACACCACCGACGACGACGACCGCCGCTATCGCCCTGCGAATGAGGTGGAGCAGGCAAGGCTCCGAGATCCCGTGGTGACCTTCGGCGCCCTGCTGATGGAACACGGTGTGATGACCCAGGAGGAGATCGACGAAGCTGCGGCCAATGCCCTGGCCGCCGTTGATGCCGCAACGGACGCCGCCGACGTCGCCAGCCCGCCCGACGTTTCCACCCTGCATGCCCTGGTCTACTCCGGTTAGTGCGCTTCTGCCCCGGGAAACCACGAGCGTAACTTTCCTCAATGGGAAACGAAAAACTGAGGAGTCTTGATCCGTGGCTGTGAAAAGCGTCATTGAAGCCGTCCGGGAAGCGCTGCGGGAGGAAATGCAACGCGACCCCACCGTGTTCGTCATGGGCGAGGACGTGGGAGCCCGCGGAGGCGTATTCCTTGCCACGCAAGGGCTGCTGGAAGAGTTCGGAGAAGACCGGATTATTGACACCCCCTTGGCCGAAGCGTCCATCGTTGGCATCGCTCTGGGCGCGGCCTTCCGCGGCCAGAGGGCAGTGCCCGAAATCCAGTTTTCTGACTTCGTGTGGCCCTCGATAAACCAGCTCATCGGTGAGGCCGCCCGCACCTGTTACGGCACCAACGGCGCGGTCGAGGTACCGATGACCGTTCGCATCCCCTACGGCGGCGGCATTCGGGGAGGCCTGTTCCACTCCCAGAACGTAGAGACGCACTTCTTCCACACCCCCGGACTAAAGGTGGTCACTCCCTGCACCCCATACGATGCCAAGGGCCTGCTCAAGAGCGCGATCCGCGATAATAATCCGGTGGTATTCCTAGAGCACAAAAAGACCTACCGCCTGGTGCGCGGAGAGGTGCCTGATGGCGAGTACACGCTCCCTATCGGCAAGGCCGACATCAAGCGGCCAGGCAGCAACGTAACGGTGGTCAGCTATGGCCTGACTCTGCACTACTGCTTGGAAGCCGCGCAGGAAGTCGCCGCGGAAGGTGTCGACGCAGAGGTGGTGGACCTTCGTACCCTGTCACCGTTGGACAAGGAAACAATACTGTCTTCGGTTCAAAAGACGGGAAAGCTCCTCATCGCCCACGAGGACAACGTCACCGGGGGAATCGGGGCTGAAATCGCGGCCCTGGTGGCCGATGAAGCCTTCGAGTACCTCGATGGCCCCATCGTCAGGGTCTGCGGCCCGGACGTTCCGACCATGCCCTTCGCCCAAACGCTGGAGGACGCCTACATTCCCGACACTCCAAAAATCGCTGCAGCTCTGCGTCGGCTGGCGGCCTACTGATCGAGGTTTTTCCTCTCCCCCGCTGGAGCGATAACTTTATTTAGGCGAGTGGTGAGCAATTGTCGGTAACGGTAGAACTTCCTCACGTAGGCGAATCGGTGGTCGAGGGCACCATCGGCAAATGGCTGAAACAGCCGGGCGACTCCATACGCCGCTTCGAGCCATTGGTGGAGGTCGTAACAGACAAGGTGACCATGGAGGTGCCGTCCCCCGTCGAGGGTGAGCTTCTGCGCATCCTAGCCGCCGAGGGAGATACCCTCCCTATGGGCACACCCATCGCCGAGGTAGGAGAACCCGGGGAGACTCCGTCTGCGGAAATTCCGTCTACTTCCGCTGCTCCTGCACCCCAGGCGGAACCTGCGGCTGCGCCTCCCGTGAGCACCACCGGCTACCTGCTCCGGGACGTCACCCCCGTTGGGCCTACCGGTGGCGCCGCCATCGAAGCCTCAGAACCCATGGTTGGCATAGGGGCGCAACCCGCTCCTTTCCAACCACCACCGCCGCCTGCACCTGCGGTCGCCCCCGCAGCCGTGGCTCCAATAGCTTCCGCGCAGTCCGTTTCCCCCGTTGACGCCAGTCGCCCTCGCCTCTCGCCCGCGGTGCGAAGGCTCGCCCGCGAGAACTCGGTTGACCTGACCCAGCTCCACGGCACCGGCCTCGGCGGTCGCATCACCCGCGACGACGTTCTGCGCTACCTGGCGGAACCCAGCCCTGCCCCGGCTCCTGCCTCCGCTGCCGCCATACCCACTGCCGCTCCCGCACCCTCGGTCGAGCCCGGACCCGACGATGAGCGGGTGCCCCTGACACCGGTGCGTCGGATGATCGCCGAAGCGATGGTCCGCAGTGTCACCGAAATCCCGCACGCCTGGAGCATCAAGGAAGTCGACGTCACCGGCCTGGTGGCCCTTCGTCAGAGCGTTCGGTCTGACTTCGAGCGCCAGGAGGGCGTTTCCCTCACCTACATGCCTTTCGTTATTCAGGCGGTCGTGGAAGCCTTGCGCAAGGTGCCATCGATGAACGCCACCTGGGGTGGCGACTCGATAATCCTGAAACGGCGCATCAACCTTGGCCTCGCGGTGGCCGCACCCAACGGTCTGATCGTCCCGGTGGTCCACAACGCCGACCGCCTCAACATCGCCGGACTGGCCCACGCCGTGCAGGACATCACCGAGCGCGCCCGCATCAACCGCTTGGCCGTCGGGGACGTCCAGGGTGGGACATTCACGCTGAACAACACTGGCGCCCTTGGGGGATCGCTGGTCTCTGGCCCCATCATCAACTACCCGCAGGCGGGCATCATAACCACCGAGACTATCGAAAAGCGTGCCGTGGTCAGAAACGACGCCATCGCCATCCGCTCCATGATGAACATCTGCCTGTCCTTCGACCATCGCATCAACGACGGAGCGGAGGCCAGCGCATTCCTGGAGACGGTCAAGACCCGCCTGGAGTCATTCGGCCCAGACTCGCCCGTCTACTAGGCTGGCGTCACCAGCCTTATGCCTCGTCCGGAGTTCTGCCGCTTCGTCTGGCTGGGGACGGTCGAATACCTCGCCGCCAGGGCCCTGCAGGATTCCCTGGTTGAACAGGTGCACAATGGCGACTCGCCCGCGACCCTGCTGTTGCTGGAGCACCCCCACGTCTACACCCGCGGACGTTTGAGTCGCGACGAGCACCTCCTTTCCTCGGAGGCAGAGTTGGCGGCTAGCGGCATCCCCGTATACGAAACTGACCGGGGTGGCCAGATCACCTACCACGGCCCAGGACAGCTTGTAGGCTACCCGATCGTGAACCTGCGAGATTGGGGAGGCCCTCTTAAATACGTCCGAACGCTGGAGCAGGTGATCGTCGACACTCTCGGCGACTTCGGTATCGATGCCCACACCGAACAGGGCCTTACCGGCGTCTGGACTCCAGGAGGCAAGATTGCCGCCATCGGGGTAAAGATCGCCCGGGGTGTGGCCTTCCACGGATTCGCCATCAACATCAACACCGACCTCTCCAACTACCGCCACATCGTCCCCTGCGGCATAACCGACCGCCCGGTAACCTCGATGGCGGTGGAACTGGGCGAGGACACAGACGCAGAAGCGGTCCGCTACAGCCTCGTCTATCGGTTTGCTCGCAATATGGGAATGAGAATGGTGGAAGGTTCGCCGGAATTTGTATCGTAGATCGCCTGACGCCAGCAGGCCCACTATGCGTCCGCACTGTATGGAACAGGAGCGTTCACTCCAAATAAACCCACAGCTCCGGACTCGCACAACCTTCGCTGAAATCCGACTACCGCTTTGTTCCTCTTGTACTGTCCATACCCCAGTCCAACCTATTCCCATTGGCCAATCTTCTGACAGAAGCCCCTTGCCAAGCCTCATGGCACATCCCTACTATCAATTGTAGTGGGCCAGAACGCCCGCAGACCCAAAATGGAAACGGACAAATCAAGTGAACCGGTGGCCGACCACCCCGACCCGACAAGTGGGCAGCGCCGCCAACCCTGGGAGCAGTCGAAAGTGAGCGGAAATGAGCGGATTTGAACGGATATACAAAATTCTTGCTACGAGAGCATAACGGAGACGTGTAGCCCTGCCGGGAAATAGGGGCACTGTGCCCGCGCCTCCACCTCTGGCGAAATGCTCCCAAAGACCCCCAGATGCCTGGGCGTATTTTTGACACTCCCGTTGGCCCGTTGCTACACTCGCCCGCAGACTCGCATCGCTGGAGGCCATCCCATGGCGGTATCACAGAAGATTCGGCAGTACATGGCGGAGGGCGGATGGATACGCCGGGTCTTCGAGGAGGGGCTGGCCCTCAAGGCCCAGATCGGCGCCGAAAACGTATTCGACCTCTCCCTCGGCAACCCGGTGATCGAACCACCGGCCGAGTTCAAGGACGAGCTGCGGCGCCTTGCCAACGAGCCCATGGCCGGGATGCATCGCTACATGCCCAACCCGGGCTACCTCGAAACCCGGCAGGCGGTGGCCGGTACATTGGCCGAAGAGAGCGGCCTGCCCTTCGAGGGTGGCGATATCGTGATGACCTGCGGAGCCGCCGCCGCCGCCAACGTGGTGCTCAAGACCATTCTTAACCCAGGCGACGAGGTCATCATTCTCGCGCCGTACTTCTTTGAGTACCTTTTTTACATCGACAACCACGGCGGCGTGGCAATCGTGGCCAACACCACCGATCGTTTCCGGCTCGACCTTTCGGCCATCGAACAGGCCATCACGCCCCGCACACGGGCCATCGTCGTGAACTCGCCCAACAACCCCTCGGGCGTGGTCTACTCCGCCGACGAAATTGTCGGCCTGTCTGATCTGCTGAACCGCAAGCAAGCGGAGCACGGGACTGAGATATTCCTGATCAGCGATGAACCGTACAAGCGCATCATCTTCGACGGTATGGAGTTTCCACAGCTTCTGCCGTCTTACGACAACTCCATCATCGTGACCTCCCACGCCAAGGACCTTGCACTGCCGGGTGAGCGCATCGGCTTCATCGCCATCAATCCCAACTACCCCGAGAAAGAGGAGCTCGCCGGCGGCTTCAGCTTCTGCAACCGCACCCTCGGCTTCGTCAACGCGCCGGCGCTGATGCAGCACGTCGTTCGCAACCTGCAGGGCGTCAGCGTCGACCCGGACTACTACCAGCGCAAGCGGGACTTTATGTACACCGCCCTCATGGAAATGGGCTACGACACGGTCAAGCCCGAGGGTGCCTTCTACCTGTACCCCAAGGCACCGATCGAGGACGACGTTGCCTTTACCAAGGACTTGCTTCAGTCGAACGTGCTCGTCGTGCCTGGCCGTGGCTTCGGAACGCCCGGTTACTTCCGCATCTCCTACTGCGTAGAGGACTGGGTGCTGGAAGGCGCCGTTGAGGGGCTGGCAAAGGCCGTCGCCGCCTAGGACCTACAGGCAGGACGAAAGAAATGTGGGAGCGCATTTAGTGCGCTCCCACTCGTCTTTTCCGCGCGTGGAGTCCCCCGTCTAAGCGCCCTGCGCTGCCAGCACCCTCTCCGGCGTCCTTGGCTTGGGTATCACCAGATAGCTGACTGCCGCCATCGTGTAGATTACTGCCAGCGGAACAAGCGCCCAATAATAGCTGCCTGTGCTGTCGTAGATGAATCCCATCCATACGGGGGTGCTCATGGACATCATCTGATCAGGCAGATGTTGCCATCCACGCAGCGTGGCATAGCTGCGGCGTCCAAAGAAGTCGCCCATTATCGCCCACGCGAGTGGATTGGCGGTTTCCGACACGGCCAACAAGACCACGAACAGGGAGGCTTGCCACAATGCGCCGCTGTGATTGAGCAGCATCAGCACTGACAGCGCACCCCCTATCATGGCTACCGAGCTCAACCGTTGCTTTGACCAGGTGTCGCCCAGCCAGCCGACGATGGGATTCATCACCAGAGAACTCAGCGAAAGAAGTCCCACCAGCAGGGCCGCCAGACGCACGCTGTCGTCTTCCATTCGACCTGAGCCCATCAGGAACCAAATGATGACCGGCGCCAGTAGAAACTGCATCCCGGAATGAACTGTGTTGCGCAGTCCAACGGCCCACACCAGCAACCAGAAGGCGGGTGTCTTCATGGCCTCGAGGGCGGTGAAGTCGGGTTCGCCGGGCGATGCCCGGAATGTATGAGCATGGACCTTGGGCTGGGGTGTTTCTGAGGGAGGATACGGGGGTATAGCGGCCGGTTTCACGCCATCGGGCAGAAGGCCCTTCTCTTCAGGGGAACGATACACGAAGAAGGCCAGGGGCAAGACCACAGCCAGTATGCCTGCGCCGGAAATGAAGGCCGTATTGCGCCATCCGATTTCATAGACCAGCAGCCCCACCATCGGCGCGATGAGGATGCCACCCAGCGGACTACCCATCCCGGCGACCGCCATGGCCAGGGCCCGATGGCGACGGAACCATTGATTGATGGCCGGCATCAGTGCGTTGTTGTATCCGGCGCGGAACCCCAGCGAGAGCAAACCTATGAATACCAGGAGAAAGTACACATAGCTGCTGGTCAGGCCCAGCAGGATAAACCCCAACCCTGACGTGCCGCCGCCCAACACCATGATGAACCGCGGGCCAAACTTGTCGTTCAGCCAGCCCATGAGAGGACCCTGAAGCCCGCCCTCCAGGCGCCCCAGCATTTCCGCCAGGGACACGATAGCCACACCCACTCCGAGTTCCTTGCTTAGAGGGTTGACGTAGAAGGTGAAGCCCCGATTGAAAGTGCCATGCTTGAGGGCGTCGGCAGCGGCGGAAATGGAAACGATCCACCAGCCGTAGAATACTCTTTGTGGCAGTTCAATCAGTCTTTTTGCCTGGGAAGCGAGCAAGGACTGAGCAATCCTCCAGCATTGTGCCGAATGTGTTTCTTATGGCCGTGAAATCGTTCTTGGCAAAGGCCCTTGTGCCGAAAAAAGCATTCCGGCCCGGAGCCAAACGCCGGGCCGGAAAGGATCTGAGTCAGTTGTACCCTAGCTGTCGAGGTTGATTACGATGTTGTCTGGGCCGCGGGACAGCACCGCTTCGGCGGGCTCATCGTAAGGGTTGCCCTCTATGTGGTCAAAGTGGGCAGGAACGAAAATAAAATCTCCGGGGCCCGCCTCCAGGTATTCCTTGAACCCCTCGCCGTAGTAGACGCGGATGTGGCCCTTGAGTACATAGGCTGCGGTCTCTGCCTCGCCGTGATTGTGCGGCGGCCCCATGGTATTTGGAGTGCATTCCACATGCCCCAGCCATATCTTTTCGGCGCCGGCAGTGTTTCCGTCTATTCCGGGCTTGCGAATCATCCCCGGGGTTTGGGCCGTGGTTTCGGGAGAGCCGACGTCGTGTACGACTTTCAACTCTCTGCCTCTGGTAGAGGTGCTCATACCGCCTCCGTTATTTGCAGTCGCGTCAGGAGAAATCAGCGGTCGTCTTTTGACCGCGAAGGCTATCATACTGCGCAGCCATGAGAGCGGCAACCCGCCGGGCGCGCCATTGGGCCCAAGAGGCTCTTCGACGGGCACTCATCCCACGGGCTGCCGTGGAAGTAAACCAATGGCCGAGCGCACGGGCGGCACGGCCATTTGATTCCTCTCCCCAGCCTGCGCGGCTGCATCAGCTGGGAAATGGTCGAGCGACAACACCCTGGCAGGCACACACGATGAGAGAGGATCCGCCGCTCTGTGAACACGTGAAACCAAGGACGTGCCAAGCTCCTGGCCCGCGGCGACGGTGCAATTTCGCCTGAAAGCTACCCGACCATTATCATCCCCAAATTCACTTTGGCGATTGCGCAACGCACCTGTTAAACCTTGGAAATATCCTTGCATATTCTTGCTCGGACTAGGGTACCATGGTACCATTATCTGCCTCTCCAGACCTACGCAACAAGACCTCTCGAGGCGGTAGCCTTAGAGGCCTTCGCGTGTAAATAAAAACATTATGTAGAGAGGCTCATCGACAAGCGATTATCGATGAGGCCATTGTCAGGCCTTGGAGTACCAATGCAGCATGATCCAACACTTGGAGAGGGAACTCCCCCCGAGCCACCATTAAACGCAGGGTACTCCGGAGGCCAGCATCTCGCGGAAATCGACAAGCTCCAGCGTGAAAATCAGTCCTTGAGAAGCCAGCTCACCAAGTTGAGCGAGGCCAGCTACAGGATAATTCAAGGACCCGATCTCGATTCTCTTTTCCAGGAGATTGTCGAAAGCGCGCGCGCCTTGACTGGCGCCAGATATGCCGTCCTTCTGACCTATGACAGCTCCGGGAATGTGAATAGTGCCGTGACCTCCGGGATCTCCCCCGAACAGATAAACAGCATCGGGAATTCCCCGGTGGGTCTCGGACTCTTGGGTTACTTGAATGAGGTCAATGGCCCGGTAAGGATAGCCGACATTTCAGCTCACCCAATGTCCATAGGTTTCCCTCAAAACCACCCTCCAATGACCACCTTCTTGGGCATGAACATATCGCACCAGGGAGAGCACATCGGCAACCTGTTCCTCACCGAGAAACTGGAGAGCACCGAGTTTACCTCTGGGGACGAAGAAATCCTCGTAATGTTCGCCTCACTGGTGGCCCAGGCCATTTCTAACGCTCGCCGGTACCAGGAGGTCAACCTAGCAAAGACGGACATGGAGACGCTGATCGACATCTCTCCCATGGGCGTGGGTGTCTACGATGCAAAATCCGGCGTAATGGTTTCCTACAACCAGGAAATGCGGCGTATCGTCGGCGAAGATGTCGATTTGACTGTCAACGACATCGAACCCCTCATGCAATTGCTTTCCTTCCGAAGGCCCGACGGTCGCCCTATTCCCCTTCCCGAAACCCCAGTCGCTCACGTCATGATGACCGGGGAGACGGTTCGGGCAGAAGAGATCATAGTCGAGTTCCCCGACGGGCGATCAACTACGACCCTGGTCAATGCGGCACCAATTTTTGCCGAGAACGGAGAGATCGCGTCGGTCGTGGTGGCTGTGCAGGATATGGCCCCACTGGAGGATCTAGAAAAAGTTCGATCCCAGTTTCTAGGCTTGGTCAGTGAGGAACTTCGTGCGCCTCTGGTCACAATCAAGGGTTCAACGGCTGCGCTCCTCGAAATTCTCCATCCGCCGAATGCTACCGAATCGCTCCAATTCTTGCGGATCATAGACCAGCAGGCCGACCTGATGCGGTCGCAGATCAACAGTCTGATCGAATTGACCAACATAGAAGCGGGGACCCTGTCGATCTCCACTGAACTGGCAAACGTGTCTGACCTAGTGGCATTGGCGGCCGGGGAGTTCCAGCGAAGCCATGCTGGAGCGGTCGTCGATGCCCGCATCCCTTCTGGAATGCCGCTGGTAATAGCCGATCGCGAGCGAATATCCCTGGTTATGAAGAACCTGTTTTCAGAGATTTCCAGATCTTCACCCACTTCCTCCAAGGTCCAGGTTTCCGCTGCGTCGCTCGATATCTACGTTGCGATCACCGTGTCATTCGACAGCAAGACCGCTCCGGGAGAGACATTCGTCGGGCGCTCAATCCACTCCTCGGTAAGCGGAGTAGACCGCGCTATTCCGGACAACGCTGGTCCGGATCTGGCCTTCGCCTTCTGCAGGGGAATCGTGGAGGCGCACGGCGGAAGGATACGGGCGGAGCGGGGCGAACGGGGCTTCGGAATGGTATACACCTTCACCCTGCCAGCCGCCGACGAGTCAATGGAGCCGACCCGGCAAACGACGGAGGAGGCCGCGTCCTATAACGGTGAACCGGGAAATCAGCCAACGGACAGGGCAACGATCCTTTTGGTCGTGCCCGACGGACGAACCTTGGGAACCGTGCGCCGGACACTCTCAGATGCAGACTTCTCCACCATAGCGGCTTCTGAACTTGGCGAAATCGACCGCCTCTTCGAGCAGGAGAAGCCGAACATTGTGCTTTTGGACCTTTCAAAGTCAGAACAGGCAGGGATGCGCCTAACGCAACGGCTATCCCGTGATCTGAACGTCCCCGTCATTGTTCTGTCCGAGAAGGGCGAAGACAACAACGTCGCTCGTGCCTTCGAAATGGGAGCGGACGACTACCTCGTAAAACCATTCTCACCCACTGAACTGGTCGCGAGAATCAAGTCGTCACTCAGGAAACATTCCGCTTACCAGAGAGGGCCGGATGTGTCGTCCGGGTATTCGTTGGGAGAAGTGTCCCTCGATTTCGCCGGTCGCACGCTCACCGTCTCAGGGACTACCGTGCAGTTGACGGCCACAGAGTTCAAGCTGCTCTTCGAACTTTCCGGAAACGCCGGTCGCGTACTTACCCAGGATGAACTGCTCCATCGCGTCTGGGGGCCGGAGTACACAGGAGAACCCCAGTTGCTTCGCTCGTACGTAAAGTCCCTGCGACAGAAACTGGGGGACAACGCCAGGAACCCAACCTATATTTTCACTGAACACGGCATTGGTTACCGGATGGCGAAGCAGTAGCTCCTGCTGCAGCGACAAATCCCACTTCGAACGACAAATGGGGATTCGGCAACCATCGAGGCGCGTTCGGCCGTCCGGGCGCGCCTCGTCCTTTGGGATTCCGGCCCCGGCGTCAACTCACTCGCAATCAGCCTCCCGTCCCGACAATTGGGCCGACGGAATGGCAATTCGCATTTGTATTGGTTATCATTGTGCGCCTTGAGCAGAGGTGAGTTGACCTCCAGCCAATTGCCCCGCTCTCCCCATATTCATCGCCGAACTGTCAGACACTGTTCCTGAAAAGGCCAACGCCATACAACAACCACGCAGCATACCCCGGCCAAGAGCTCTGGACGCCTGGTTCAACTACCGGGACTTCCGCTTCCTCTGGTTCGCCAATTTTTGTGCCAACACCGCAATGTGGGTGCAGTTGCTCACCGTGGGATGGCTGGTCAAGGACCTGTCCGCTGGTTCGCACATCGGCGGCCTGCTCGTCGCATCCGTAGGCGCCATCAATACCCTGCCCTCGCTGTTGATGAATCCCGTCAGCGGCGTGCTGGGCGACCGGCTGGACCGTCGGAAACTGGTCATCGTCATGCATTCCTTGGGTACCGTTCTGGCCTTTGGATTTGCCTTCCTGGCCGACAGTGACCTGGTCAACTTCTGGCATGCTTTCGCCTACGTCCTGCTATCCGGAACCTTTCTTGCCGTCACTCAGCCTCTGCAGCAGGTGATGGTAGCCAACAGTGTGCCCAGGGAGCTTGTAGGCAATGCCTATGCCCTGAACGTGCTCACGATCACTGGCACCCGCATCTTCGGGCCATTCGTCGGCGGGCTGTTGATAGTGTTCCTGGGCTACTTCTGGAACTTTGCCCTTGAGGGCTTTCTCTACCTGGGAGTGGTCATACTCCTGCTGTTCGTACGGCTTCGCTACACGGAGTCAACCGTCTCGGGAATCAGAAGGCGATTTTCGCCGGTTGGCGACTTCGTCGAGGCGATCGTTCACCTGTGGAAGCGGCAGCGGGAAGTCCTGCAGTTGATGGTTATATCGTTGGTGCCCAATACCATCCTGCACCCGGTCTGGTTCCTCCTGCCCCTGTTCACAGCCCAGGTACTGCACGCGAACGCAGACATGGGCGGCTACTTACTGGCGATAACGGGAGTGGGCGGATTCATGTCGAGTCTGATCATCGCGTCGTTCGGGCTGCCGTCCAGGCGGGGCTACCTGTTGCTGATGACGGCTGCCGCCAGCTCCATCACCACCATGGCCTTCGCCTTTTCCTCTTGGCTGCCTGCCGCCTTCGTCTTCCTGGCCCTGATGTCCCTTTGGCAGTCCCACTATCGCACCGCCCAGGGGATAGTCGTGCTGACCATCGTGCCCGACGAGTTCCGGGCGCGGACGTTCAGCGTGCTTGCCTACGAGCGCGGATTCCTCACCGCGTCCAGCATTCTTGTGGGGATGCTGGCCGACGCCACCTCCGCCTCTATCGCCATCCTCGCCCTGGGAGGAATTGGTTTGGCCATGACCGCGGCCTGTACCGGCGTATTGGGGAGAGTAAGAAATCTTCCTTAAATAGGGGGGGCCGTTGCTCCACTCGGGTATTCCCCCGGAGCAACGGGCTGAGGTGAGGGCGATGCCCTTTCCGGAAGTGCCGTGAAAAATCCGCTACCGCAGCGCGATGTAGTTCCAGGCGCCGACCAACTGGTCCCCCTGGAACACGCTGGGCGCATACAGGTGCACCCAGAGGATGTCACCGCTACTTACTGAGGTCAAAGTGCTGAACTCGATAAACTCGGGTCTGGGATCGAAAAAGGTCCAGCTCTGGGTGGCGCTCTCAAGGTGCCAGATCCGGGCAAGAATTCCTTCCCGGATCAGCTCCTTGAACACCTCGGCCGGATGTCCGCTCAGGGGAGGCGGGACTATCTTGACCACACCGATGACCACCTCGCTGCCCACCCGCACCTTCAGCACCTGGTCACCCAGCTCCAGTTGCGGGACCCGCACTTCGGCCTCGAAGGACCCGTTTTCGTCGGTAGTGGTCTCCGCCCTCGGGGCAATCCCTATTCCCCCCAGTTCCACGGGTCCAACGAGGGTAAAGGCAGGCAGGTTTGCCCCTCGCACCTTGATCACATCGCCGTGGGACACCTCAGGCGGCAATGTGGTGACAGTGGCATCCACGGCCGTATGCTCGGCCTCCGCCTCAATGACAAAGGGTAGAGAATCACCATCGTGAGCCGAGAGAGCGGTGACCACGTGCACCTTGCCAACGGCGGCAGTATAAGGAACTCCGAGAGTGCCTGAAATGCGGCCCTCCGCGTCCGCCACTGCCACACCCACGATATCGTCCCCCGTTTCCAGTCCCGTCCCGTCACCATAGCTGAACTTGACCGCCCTCCCGACTATGAAACCAGAGCCGGAAACCTTCACTTCCGAGCCTCTTCCGCTCTGTGCGGGGTCAAGGGCAATGGTCGCCTTGGGAATCGTGAGAATCGCCTGCGCTACGGTGTTGTCATGCCCTACGACCCGCACCTCGTTGCCACCGTTCCTGACCTCCAGCGGAACCCTGACCGTCAATGGGAAGTCGCCGTCGGTTCCCACCTCGAATCGCGAGGGGTCTTCCTCCACCGGCCAACCGTCGATGTAAACATCGGTAAAGTCACCACTACCGCTGGAAGCCCGCAAAAACCCTGACCCGATAATGGTGATTCGCTGCCCGCGGGCCGCTGTGCTCGGAGATAACACGAGAGGCTCGGACTCTACTTCAATGGTTGCGGTGACTATGGGGTTGGGATCGTTCTTCAGCCGGACGATCACCTTTCTGCCAGTGGCGCTCCCTTTCATTTCAGCGTCCGGCAAGTTGGCGCAAGGCCCTTTATCGGGATCGGGAACGTTGGTACCATCGTCATAACGGTGGTCCAGTTGCTCCTGACCGTAGACCGACACCGTCTGTTCCCCCGGCGGAACACCCGTCGGAACCGTGACCTCCAGCGATACCATTCCTATACTATTGGGTCGGTATACGCCCGCATAATCGTAGCAATTGTCGAATTCCGAAACGGCCTTAGGCAAGTGTGCTGCCTGACCGGCAATGCGAACGGCGACCACCTCGTTGTAGTCATCCTCCCAGTCAAAGATGGTTACTCTCAATTTGGAGCCAACGTTGACGGAGGCTGGCTCAAAATAAATCGAACTCTTGATTGAGAAGTCAACCTGATCAGCCACGCCATAGCTGTCCCTCGTATTGACTGTATACCGGGGGTCGCCATATTCTCCGGCGGCGTTGAGCTTGACTGAGAATGCCCCCCTGGTTGTTTTGACAGAAGCCAGGGTCTCTCCTGCATTGATGACGTCGTCTGGGCCCTCAAAAACGGTCACTGTACCCAACTGGTAGCCCTTGCCCTCGAGGGTGAATTCAGTGCCCCTTAGGCCTTCCGATGGGTCTATCGTGGTGGTCCTTCTTATAACCGCCGTGATTTCATCGTCCCGAAAGCCGGGCGCAAAAGACGAAACAGTGATAACCCTGTTGCCAGCAACGAATGGGTTCTTGATTCGGGCCAACTGGCTGAAGCTGATGGTGAAATCGCCTTCCAGCACCTCCTCGTCTCAGGAATGGTCAAGATCACCCGCTCTCCCTGAACGAGCACATCGGCCGGATCAAAGGTCTCATCTGACCGGATTTTAATTCGCGAGGTGGAGATGGTGGATGGCAGGATAAAGTGCGTATCTTCGGAGGGACCGGAAAAGTCAACTATGATTTCCTCGTTGCTGCCTATCTCGTCACTGGCGTAAGTTACGAGGTCAATACGCACAGTGGCGCCTGGCTCGGTCGAGTTTACCGGGTTCTTGACAATAACAAAATTTTCGTCTTCAGCTGGGAAAGTTTGGGGACCAGCATTGTTTTGAGTGTCAATAAAGATAATCTCGACCGGATATCCGTCTCCTTGATCCCGCCTAGTGGGATCGTGGAAGCCCTTGGGTGCTTCAGGAGCAAGGATGCCGGTACCTGCTTCGATGGTAATTATCAGGTGCTCGCCCTCACCATCAGCCAATTCCAATGATTCCAATGAAGGAGGTAAATTAAGAACCAGTGTTTCAGGGGCATTGGGATCTACCTCTGCATTTTCAGGGCGGACAGTCGTGGTCGACGAACTACTGTCAGTTATCCC
This sequence comes from Dehalococcoidia bacterium, assembly GCA_965215675.1. GTDB lineage: Bacteria > Chloroflexota > Dehalococcoidia > Lucifugimonadales > UBA3495 > VXOI01. The sequence continues at coordinate 3,570,263 of OZ244112.1, forward strand.
TATGAGGTCATAGTTGCCGTTATTGCTACCGTCAGCATGAAACACAGCACCAGCAAGGCGAAAGTCAGTGAGTGTGATCTTGATTTGATCGCCAGCACCTAAATAGTCGCGGCTACTGGGCGGATAAACCCGGAACACCATCTCGTTGTCTCGCCCACCGTTTACCTCAATAACATTCTCGTGAGGGTCATCGTGGCCGGCTTCGGTGCAGGCAATTTCGTGGAAGTCCTCGTGCTCGTCCATCGGACTCACGGAAGAGTCGCATTCGTGTGCACCCACGTCCGACGGAGAAGACAGCGCGGGAAGAAGCAGTACGGCCACCACCACTGACGCCAATAGCAGCGCGATGCCGAAGGCCCTGATCGCTGGAGATATCATCAATCTGCGTTTCCCGCGGATTTTCGTTGGGCCAGCAACTACCGGTTACTTTGAACGTCCGCGTTCCGTGCAACTGTCTAATGGAACGGTAATACTGGCACTTATTTACACTTACGATAGTAATCAGGCTGGATTCAAATAAACCAGTGCAGCAGATGCGAGTTTCTCTATCTTATTTCGAGAGACCCCGAATTTCATAGCCAGTACAGGGATATAAGTGTGAGAGGAACAATATGTTAAGCCGCACTATTTCCCGAAAAGTTATCCACCGGCTGAGAGAGTTATCCACGAAGTTCTGTGGAATCATCCACTGACCAATCCGGCGCCTGCCCCGACTGTCTGCAGGGGCACTGGCATTTCCGAAACCCTTCACCCTAGCGGTAACCGGCAATCCATAAGTTGGTCTGTTCTCCTAAAAACGCCTGCAGGCCAAGTCACCGCCCAAAGCCCGTACCCAGTGCGAGAGGCGCGGATACAGCCCCGGGATTACTGACACTTGCCCATTGCCAATCCTCATGACACTCTTCTACCATCGAATGCGGCGGGCCACGTCGCCCCCAAGTCCAAACCGTGAATGACAATTCGAGCATTTCCATGCCCAGGGACAAATTCCGAGGAGCCTCCAATCCCTGCAAATCACCCCTGCGCAGAGCCTGCCCCCAACCTCATCGGGGGACGCGGCCGATGCCCCGGAATTTCACTCATTTGACCCCCTTCCACGACCTTAAACCTGCGGATGGCTATTGATCGCTCTTTAAATATCGGGGCCAGATCAAGGCATCATCACCAAGGGGCCCCTCACCTGCAGCAGCAGTGCAAGCCTGCCCCTGTGAAATCGAGGACAAGCCGCGTGGCACCTCACCCGTTCCATCACAGCTAAAGAACAGAATCCAGGGATGCACCCTCTACGACCCGGCCCTCTGGCTGGGGTAGGCACCCTGCTGTTCCAGCCCCACGGGATGGCAACATTGGCCGGAAGCCTTAAATATAGGATGTAGTTGCTCTGTGGCTCTCTTTCGGTGAATTGCAAGAAGGCAACCGCCATGGTTTACTGACCGCCATATACCCGCCAGATATCAAGGGCCGACGCTGCCGGAGTTGCCATGAGCCTGACCAACCGAATTGCCGAGTACATCAACACCACCGGGCTGGAGGACTTTCCGCCCGACGCCATCGACGCAGCCAAAGCCGCAATCATCGACTGTCTGGGCTGCGCCCTTGCCGGGTCAAGGGAGCCACTGGCCGACGTGCTGTGCGACTACATAACCGAGCTGGGAGGCAAACCCGCCGCGACCGTCATCGGCCGGGGATTCAAGACCAGTTCACTCGAAGCGGCGCTGGTTAACGGAGCGATGTCCCACGCTCTGGATTACGACGACGTCACATTCATAACCAAGACGCACCCCAGCGCCGCGCTGATCCCCGGAGCGCTGCCGCTGGCCGAGGAAGTCGGGTCCAACGGTGGCGACTTGCTGCTGTCGTACCTGCTGGGATTCGAGGTAGCCTGCGCCGTCGGCGACGCCATCAGCCCGGCATATTTCGACGACCTGGGCTGGCACCCCACGGGACCCTTGGGAACGCTGGGCGCAGCCGCGGCAGCGGCCCGGCTTCTGCGCCTGGACCCCGGGCAGACGGCCATGGCGATCTCGCTGGCCGCCTCCCAGGCCTCGGGACTGCGCCAGAACTTCGGCACCATGACCAAGCCCTACCACGCCGGCGCCGCCTGCCGCGCCGGCGTCAATGCCGCCAAGCTGGTGCAGGCCGGTTTCACCGCATCGTACGACGCACTGGAGGGCCGCTTCGGATTCATGCGGGCCTTCTCCGGTGGCGACGGCTACGACCCGGACCGCGCCGCCGCGTCGCTGGGAACCCGCTGCTTCATGGTGGAGTCAGGCATCGAGATCAAGAAGTACCCGTGCTGCGGCAGCGCCCATCTGGCCCTGGATGCCACTTCACAGCTACTGCGGCGAGAAGAGTTTTCGGCAGGAGACGTTGACCGCATTGACGTACTAGTCGACTTCGACCCACCCCGCTCCCTGATCCACTCTCGTCCCACCGGCGGTCTGGAGGGCAAGTTCAGCATGCAGTACTGCCTCGCCGCCGAGATCATCGACGGTCAGATCGGCCTGGCAACCTTCACCGACGAGCAGGTGATGCGCGCCGAGGCGCAAGACCTGATCCCGCGCATCGAGATGCGCCGCCATGCCGGATTTGAGGGACAGACCAGCTGGACCGAAGCCCACAATCGCGTCGAGGTGCATCTGAAGGACGGGCGGGTGATAACCGAACGGGCCGACCGTGCCACCACTGGAGCGCTCCGCGGCGTGTCCCGCGACGATGTGCGGGTCAAGTTTCTTGACTGCGCCTCCGTAGCCCTGAACGAAGAGGCCGCCGCACAGGCGCTGACGATGCTGGACGGCCTGGAAGACGTCGGCCCCGTAGGCCCGCTGGCAGAATTGCTGGGGGGTTAATTGCAATCGTTCGGGTGCTACCAGAAAGGGCCGGCTCAAGATTTCGAGCCGGCCCTCAAATTACGCGGGATTTTTGGAGCTACTGCGCCGTCGACCCGCCATCAATGACCAGCTCGGATCCGGTCATAAACGATGACTCATCGGAAGCCAGGAACAGCGCTCCGTTGGCAATGTCCTCCGGCGTTCCAATACGTTTCAGCACCGTGCGGCCTATGGCCTCCTCTCTGGTCCCCGCGTCCGGCCATACCTGGTCACCCATTGCGGTGTCTATAGGTCCAGGATGGATCGAGTTGGCCCGGATGTTTTCGGCCCCATACTGCACCGCAGTAGACTTGGTGAACAGGCGAACCGCACCCTTGGACGCGCTGTATGCGCTGCTGGTGCGGCTGCCCACCAGGCCGGCGACGGAGGATATGTTGATGATGGAGCCACCGCCCGCTTTCCGCATTTCGGGGATGGCCTGCTTGGTACCCAGGAACACACCCTTGGCATTGACGTCCAGCACTGTGTCCCACTGCTCGCTGCTGGTTTCCAGGATAAGGCCCCCGCGCCAGATGGCGGCGTTGTTCACCAGAACGTCCAGCTTGCCGTACGCCGACACCGCTTCCGCGATCGCCTGCTGCCAGTCATCCTCGCTGGACACGTCGAGGTGAACGTAGGTGGCATCGCCGCCCAGTTCGTTGATCTCGGCGGCCACAGCCATGCCGTCGGGGTCCAGCACGTCAGCGATGACCACCTTGGCGCCTTCGCGGGCAAACATGCGGGCCTCCGCCGCGCCCTGGCCCCTGGCTCCACCGGTTATCAGCGCAACTTTTCCTTCCAGTCGCATCATTTCCCTCGCTTGTGATCTGGTAATCAGGCTATCAGTTTCAACCCTCAGGATCGCATCGGCAGTGTAGTCGCGCGGCGCTTCGCTGGTCAATCAAAGTCTGCACCGGTCGCAATCGCGGGCAGCGGCAGGTGTCTACAGGCCGTGCCGATGGCATTTTGGGTTGCGGTCCCGTGGAGCAATACCCCTTAAATCCGCATAGGCCACTGTATTTGAAATTCGATTCGCGCCCTCGTCAATACCCACCTATGACGGCAGCGCTGCTGCAGCTTCAATTCGTTGACAACAGGCAGGCGTCACGAATAATATATCTCCAATTCTGCATTGCTTCTGGGCAACTGACGCAGCAGTGGCGTGCAGGCTGGAAAGATCCTGAAAGCAACCTTATACAAGGGAGGAGAACCATGGGCGACCAGGACATCGCATTGATGGCTCACCTGATGCGCCGCGCTGGGTTTGGCGCCACCAGGAAGGAGTTGGAAGCCAGGGTAGCTAAGGGCTACGAGGCTACTGTCGAAGAACTGCTCAACCCCGACGACCAATCCGACCTGGACCGCAACGAGATGATGCGGTATCACCCTTGGACTTGGCGGCCCGGCACTCTCCCTGGCATGGGCGCCGCAGAGTGGCTCCACGACATGGTCAACACCAAGCGCCCGCTGGAAGAAAAAATGGCCCTCTTCTGGCACGGCATTTTCGCCACGGGCGTCTCCAAGGTCGACCACTACGACGACGTTATGGACATGATCTTCAAGTTCCGCGAGAAGGGCATGGGCGACTTCCGCGAATTGCTGGTGGAAATGGCCAAGGATCCGGCCATGATCTACTGGCTGGACAACTGCGAGAACCACGCCGATGCGGTCAACGAGAACTGGGGCCGCGAGTTGCTCGAGCTATTCAGCATGGGCGTCGGCAACTACACCGAGGTCGACGTTCGGGAATGCTCCCGCGCCTTCACCGGCTGGACTATCGAGCCTAAACTGCCCCGTGGACCCATCGGCCGCCACGACTGGTTCTTCGAGTACCGCCCTGAGGACCACGACGACACCGAGAAAACTTTCTTGGGCCAAACTGGCAACCTCAACGGCGATGACATTGTTCGCCTTATCAGCGAGCATCCCGCCAGTGCGCGTTTCATCGCCCGCCACCTGTACAACTTCTTCGTGGCTGATGAAGCCCAGGTCCCGGCTTGGTCGGTAACTCCGCCCAGCGACCCAGAGGCCGTTGAGACTCTGGCCAACGCTTTGCGCGATAACAATTTTGAGATGCGGGCCACCCTGAGGGTTCTGTTCAACTCTGATTTCTTCAAGAATGCCCGCTTCACCCGGCTGAAGAACCCCACCGAGGTGGTGGTGGGTACCCTGCGCATGGTTGGCGGCGCTGAGTTCCCGGCTCCGGGCATCGGCGACCTCTCCAGGCAGCCCTCCTACATGGGCCAGGACCTGCTCAACCCCCCCAGCGTGGAAGGCTGGCACACCGGCGCCGAATGGATCAACAGCGGCTCGCTTATGCGCCGCGTTAACTTCACCGCCGAACTGGTGGGCGATGTCTCCCGACCTGGCATCCGCGACATGGTCAACCGCCTCCAGGCCAGTGGTGTCAGCGACGCGGCGGGAGTCGTTGACGGTTGTCTGGACCTGATGGGCCCGCTGGAAGTGACCAAAGAGAGCCGCGACGAGCTCATCGGGTTCGTCGGCGAGGGTGGAGACTTCTCCTGGAACTCCGAGTCCGAAGTTGCAGAGTCCACCCGCCGCGTGTCGGAACTGCTTCAGCTCATCGTATCCCTCCGGGAATACCAGTACGTGTAATCGAGTTGGAATACAGGAGTGCGGGTGCTGAATCCCGCACTCCACCGAACCTGTGAATCAATCACCAGGCCGCAGCGACCGGCAGGAGGAAAACCTGAAATGACCAGCACCAAGAAAGACCCGGTCTTGGTAGTGTTCCAGCTAACCGGAGCCAACGACTACCTGAACACCATCATCCCCTACAGCGACCCGTTGTACCGGGACAATCGTCCCACGGTGGGGGTCCCTGAAGAGCGCATAATCAAAATCGACGACAAGATGGGCTTCCACCCCGAGATGGCCCCTCTGAAGCACGTCTATGACCGTGGCGACATGGCCATCATTCACGGCATAGGCTATGCCAACTCCCCGCGATCTCACTTCCGCTCAATGGACATCTGGCACACCTGCGAGCCGGACAAGCTGGGAACAGAGGGTTGGCTGGGGCGCGCCACCCGCGACATCGACCCCAACAAGGAAAACGTCCTGACCACGGTCAGCTTCGGTCCCTCGTTGTTCCGCGCGCTGGCCTTGCCCGGCGTGCCGGTGGCGGTCGTCGATGACCTGGACAACTACGGCCTGCTGCCCAACATCGCGGGCGAGCAGCGCAACAAGGTGTTGGACCGCTTCGCCCGCATGTATTCGCCGGCCATCGGTACTGGCGCGGTCATGGATTACATGGGCCAGACCGGACTGGACACCCTGGAGGGCGCCGACATTCTGAAGGAAGCCCCCAGGATGTACTCGTCAGACGTCGAGTACCCGGACACATCAATCGCCAAGAAGCTGAAGGGCATCGCCCAGGTGCACATGGCCGACCTCGGCACCCGCGTCTTCTACGTGGACCACGGCAGCTTCGACAGCCACTCGAACCAGATTGGAATGCACGACCGGCTGTGGTACGACGTCTCCCACGCTATGGACGCCTTCCTGGACGACCTGAAGGAACACAATGTGGATGACAACGTCGTGGTGCTGGTGTTCACCGAGTTCGGCCGCCGCACCCACGACAATGGCTCCGGCACCGACCACGGGGCCGGCGGGGGTGCCTTCATGTTCGGCACCGGCGTCAAGGGCGGACAGTACAGCGAATTCCCCTCCTTGGAAGAAAAGGATCTGGAACAGGGCGATGTGGTCCCCAACAATGACTACCGCGGCCTGTACTCCACTGTCCTTGAAGACTGGATGGGTCTGGACGCCAAGCCACTGGTTGGCGGGCTCTACGAGAAGCTCCCGATTTTGGCCTAGCCCAGCTATAAACGGTAGGAAACCGAAACAAGGGGCGGGTCTTTCAACCCGCCCCTGCCTTAACCAACGACCACCCTGATCAGGGAGGAAATTCAGAATGCTAACCGAAACAGTGGCCGGCCGCACCTTCGATTACAGCCACAACGTTGGCCGCGGCGCGCAGACAGGCATGGGATTCAACACTCCCGTGGCCATGACCATTGGGCCGAACGGAATGGTGTACGTCGCCAACCGCGGCAGCGAGTCCATCAGCAACGTGGGCTGGAACCGCACCGGCGTGGGCCAACGTATTTCAAAGGTCAACCTCGGCACCACCTGGGGCGAGGAAGAGTATATCGGCGAGTTCAGCCGCTACGGCAGCAACGACGGGCAGCTCATTTGGCCCGCCGGCATCGTAGTCGGTGACGACGGCAGCCTCTATGTGGCTGACGAATGGCTAAACCGCGTCTCGGTGTTCGACGCTGAAGGTGGCTATCAGCGCCACTTCTCAATCGTCCAGCCCGACGATCCCGAGGTCAACGGAAGTTGCGGAATCGCGATCTCCGCCGACCATGAACTGTTCATCACCGACGGGCGCAGCCACCGCGTTCGCAAATTCACCACCGGCGGGACGTACTTGGGATCCTTCGGCAGTCAAGGTTCCGGCGAGGGCGAGTTCAACTCTCCATGGGGTATCGCCATCGGCAAGGATGGCTTCGTGTACGTGGCGGACTCTGGCAATCACCGGGTACAGAAGCTGACCCAGGATGGCGAGTTCGCCGCCCAGTTTGGAAAGCCCGGTAACAGGAAAGGCGACCTCAATTACCCGTCGGACGTTGCCGTCGACCCAGAGGGCGACGTCTACGTATGTGACTGGAGCGAGAACCGCTGGAACCGGGGCCGTGTGCACATATTCGACGCCAGCGGCAGGTTCCTGACCAGCCTCGTCGGCGACGCCCAGCAGCTCTCTCACTGGGCACAGATGACGGTGGACGCCAACGCTGACTACGCCAAGCGCCGCCGCGAGGTCCGCACCACCGAGCCCGAATGGACCTTCGCCCAGCCCACTGCCGTCGAATTCGACACGGAGAATAACCGGCTGATTGTGGCGGACACCCAGCGCAGCCGCATCCAGATTTACAGCAAGCTGAGCCGCTACTTGGTCCCGCAGCTGAACCTCTGATCCCACGGCTAAAGCCGGCACGACGCAAAACACAAAAGCAAGCCCGCCGATTCAACTGGCGGGCTTGCTCATTGGGACAGCCTGGGGTTTCGCCTGTGGCAAGTCGCCTTAAGGCAAAGACTTCATGTGCTCTTCAAGCCAGGGAATCAAGTTTGCGAACCTGAACGAGTTTGATTCGTACAATCCCATAATGAAGGCGTAGGCAACATCCTTTCCACAGTCTATGTAAGATCCGTTCATTCGCAAAAATGCGTCCGTGATTACGAATGCAACACGCTCATTCCCATCGACAAATGGGTGATTTTGAAACAAACTTTCCATCAGAGTTGCTGCTTCCTCGATGAGGCTGTTGTAATACCCCATCTGAGGACGCCAGATTGCAGATGCAAGGGCACCCTCATCGCGAAGGCCGTAGGCACCGCCCATCTCAGCAATTAGCAGGTCGTGGATGGCGATGACTTCTTCGAGGGTGGGGAACTCGTGGTTCACTGAGCCAGTAGCTCAAGCAGTTCCCGGTTCCGCTCCATGCTGGCCCGAGCGTGAGCCATAACTTCGGGGCGAACTTTCCTTTGGGAACGACCCTCGATGTATGCACGAAAAGCATCCTCAAGCACTGCCTGAAACTGCCGACCGTCGTCGATGGCGATCCTCCGAATCCCCGCCAACAATTCAGGATCTACCTGGCTGGAGAATTTCTCACGCTTTGCAGTTGTCTTAGCTGCCCTCTCAGGTACACTGTAGGCTGAGTTAACACCCTGACAGTCTATACCACCAAGGCATAGGCTATGAATATTTATCCAGAAGTATCAAGACGGGTGGCAGCATATGGACCCTGACCGCGAACAGCACTTCCTCCGCATGACCGTAGAACAGCCGGACCTCCTTTGCGCTGAGGCACCGGAGGAGATCCTGGAGGCTTGCGGAGTTGAGGTAGAGCCGACGGACTTTTTGGAGCAATATTTTGCGGCCGGACATTCCGCCTGGCTGGCTCACAAACACGGAAGGACCATCAACAAACCGCAACTCCTGGTTGATCAAGCCATTCTTGTGCTGTACCGCCGTGCCTGCCTGCTCTACACCGACCGATTGATGGGACAGATCAACCCGGATGCGGGCAAGCCCTTCTTTTCTGACGAAGACCTCTACTGAACACCACCGGCATACATTCCTGTGCAGAACTATCGATCGTCCCGGCGTCGTTTCCGTATTCGGTCTTCTTTTCGATTGAGTAGTACAATCTACCGGCGTAACTATTCTTGGAGGAACCATGCAGGGTAAGACCGCCATCGCGAACATACTGAAGCAGGAAGGTGTGGAGTTCGCATTCTGCTTCCCCAACAATCCGCTGATCGACGCCATCGCCGCGGCCGGCATCCGCCCGATTATCGCTCGTATGGAGCGCGGGGCCGTGAATATGGCGGACGCCTATAGCCGGGTCAACAACGGCAACAAGACAGGCGTCTGCATAGTGCAGGCAGGCCCAGGCATCGAAAACGCCTTCCCGGGCGTGGCGCAGGCCTTCGCGGACAACACGCCGATTCTGATGCTGCCCGGGCACGAAGGTTCAAGCCGCACTGGCATGACTTCCGACTTCTCCGCCACCCGTAACTACGATGGCATCACAAAGTGGTCCGGGATGATCAACGCGCCAGAGCGCGTACCCCAGATGCTGCGGCGGGCCTACACCCAGTTGCGGGCAGGTGCGCCGGGCCCGGTAGTCTTGGAGACGCCATCAGATGTGTTGAACGGCGAGATTGACGAGTCCCTGTTCTTCTATTCGGCGATCACCAAGCGCCGCACTGCCGCCGACCCAGTGGACGCGGCACGGGTGGCCCGCCGCCTGATGAATGCCTCACGTCCGGTCATCTATGCCGGGCAGGGCGTGCTATATGCCGAAGCAACTCCCGAGCTGGTGGAACTCTCAGAGCTACTCAACGCTCCGGTGATGACAACGACCCTGGGTAAGAGCGGGTTTCCGGAGAATCATCCGCTGTCGTTGGGAACTGGCGGCAACAGCGGCACACGGGCTGTAGGCGAGTTTCTGCGCAGGGCCGACTTGGTATTCGGCATCGGCACCAGCTTCAACAAGACACTGGCTTCCGCGCCAATACCGGTGGGGAAAGCCATAATCCAGTCCACCGTGGACGACCGCGACCTGAATGGCGAGTACGGGCTTGAGGACATGCTGCTCGGTGACTCCCGTCTGGTTCTGCGCCAGCTGATAGACGAGGTCAAGAGCTCACTCGGAGACGACGGGCGCCGGAGCGACGGGTCGGTAGCAGCGGAGATCGCGGCAATCAAGGCGGAGTGGTTGGCAGAATGGATGCCTCGTCTCACCTCCAATGACATCCCGATCAGCCCCTACCGCGTGGTCTGGGAACTGAATAACGGGCTGGATAAGACCAACAGCATCGTTACCCACGACTCCGGCAATCCCCGAGACCAGATTGTGCCCTTCTACGAGGCTACGACCCCCCGCGGGTATCTGGGCTGGGGCAACTCGACGCAGCTGGGCGCAGGACTGGGATTCGCCATGGGGGCAAAGTTAGCAGCTCCGGAAAAGACAGTGGTCAATCTGATGGGGGACACCGCCGTGGGAATGTGCGGAACGGACTTTGAGACTGCCAGCCGCAACAAGATCGGGACGATCACGGTGATCATCAACAACGGAGCAATGGGCGGCTACGAAAAGAACATTCCCATTGCCGTGGAAAAGTACGGTTCCAAATTCCTGACCGGCGACTACACCAAGATGGCGGACAGCTTGGGCTGCCACGCCGAGACTATCACCCAGCCCGGAGACATTGCCCCTGCACTGTCCCGTGCCCAGGACATCGCGTCGGGCGGGCAGCCGGTGGTGCTGGAGATCATGACCCGCGAAGAGCCGGTGTTCTCTCGGTACTACTAATTCCGGATTCTTGGGCAGCCCACCTCCAAAGGATATCAATGACCCGTTCGATAACAGATCCGCCAGCAGCAAATCGGGGCAGCCGGAAATGGTTGCAGGTGTTGGTCAACTGCCGTCCGGAACTGCTGAACGACACCATCGCCCAGCGTTTGGCCGAGCTTCCGGAGGATATCGACTGGCGATCGCCGTTGTTCGAGGACCACTACGCCGAATACCGGGACCAATCGGTCATGGACAGATTGGCAGACTCCATGTATTACCGTCCACCGGTGCAACGACAACAGGACTTATTAGATTTCTGGCCTAGATTCGGTCCTCAGTGGGACGGCTTGGCGGTCACCGATAGGGGGCAGGTTCTGTTGGTGGAAGCCAAAGCCCACATTCCCGAGATGGTGACTGCACCCACTCAGGCGCGGGGAGAATCGGCGCTACTGAAAATCCAAGAGAGCCTGGGCAGGGTGAAGACGTTTGTCAATTCAAGGGCGCCGGTGGACTGGTCGACCAGCTTCTACCAGTACGCCAACCGTCTGGCCCACCTGTACTGGATGCGGGAGATCAATGGCCACGACGCTTATCTGGTGAATTTGTTCCTGATCAACGACCGGGACATGATCGGGCCAGCGACCGAGGCCGAGTGGCGTGCTGCCATTCGCCTTCAGGAGGTGTTCCTGGGAGTGCGACAGGGGTCGCAGACCAGTTATGCTCTTGACCCTTGGGTTGGGGCGTTTTCACTTGATGTCTTTATCGATGTAAACGAAATTCTTGTCCTCTATCCGCCGCCACTCTAGTCCACAGGGAGCGATTGAGATGCCAGAAAAGTTCAGTTACGAGGGTCTGTTCGCTGCAGGGGTGCCTGAGTTGACCTTGGGAAAGACCCGCCACGCCAAGTACGATTTCGCCGTAGCATATCCAGACCCAGACACGTTGCCGCTGGACGGCCTGGCCAACGCCGTGAGAAGCGTGCTGTCCCGGGAGGGTCGCGATCTGGCTTACTACACCGATGCAGCCGGATACCCGGAGCTTCGCCGGTTGGTGTCGGAACGCCTGGCCCGTAGCCGCAGCATGCAGGTCGACCCCGACGGGTTGGTGCTAACCGGCGGGTCGGGGGAGGCCATATCGATGGTGATACAAGCCCTCACGGACCCGGGCGATACGGTGCTGACAGAGGAGTTCCTTTACCTGGGCACACTGCGTTCGCTACGCCGGTACAAGGCGAATGTTGTTGGCGTCAAGTGCGACGAGGACGGCATTATCCCCGAGGATCTGGACGCGACCATACAAAGACTGAAGAGCGAAGGGCGGCGGGTCAAATACCTGTACACCATCCCCACCTTCCAGAACCCGCTCGGCTGGACCATGACGCTGGAGCGGCGCAGGAAAGTGCTGGATGTCACCCGGCGGCATGGCGTGCCTGTGTTCGAGGACGACTGTTATATCGACCTTCGGTTCGAGGGCGAGGACGTGGCGTCCTTCCACTCACTGGATAACACCGGGCAGGTAATCTACGTTGGGTCATTCTCCAAGACCATCGCTCCCGGGATGCGTATGGGCTATCTCGTAGCCCCACCCGAAGTGATCAGCCGAGCCTGGGCTTTCAAGATGGGCGGGGCGGTCAACCACTTCGCCGCCCTGACAATAGCCGAGTACATCAATAGCGGCGACCTGGAGGGCCACGTTCGCGACCAGAACGAATCGCTGCGAATCAAGCGCGACGCGATGCTGGCATCGCTGGGTGAGAACTTCGGCGACTCCGCCTCGTGGACCCGTCCGGAGGGAGGCCTGTACATTTGGCTGACGTTGCCTGAGGGCACCGATCTGGATGCGATCCAGGAGCAGGCGTTCCAGGAAGGTGTGGGATACTATTCCGGCGTCCTGTTTTCACCCGACGGCGGCGGCAAGAACTCCGCCCGCCTCTGCTTCGGATACCCCACTCCGGAAGAGAACTACGCTGGGGTCGCCGAATTTGCGCGAATCCTGGAGCGCCACGGGGTGTTCAAGTAGCCACAGAATATTCCCGGAGTTACACGAAATCCAAAGAAAAAGCTGAGGGGCCGCTGAGGCCCCTCGTCTGTCTTCGGCCAACAATAGTCCGGAAGGTGGGCTAGTCCTCAGGTTCGTCGGGGTTTTCAAGGTCGAGCATTGCCAAGAGGCGGCCATAGCCGAGAAACATGCCTGTGATCATCCCCAGTTCGAAAATTTCAGGGTCGGTGAATTCGCGGCGTAGCTTGGCGAAGAATTCGTCGTCGACGCTCTGATGGTCGATCGCCATCTTCTCAGCAAAACGCACGGCCAGCTTATCCCGGTAAGGAAGGTCAGTGTCCTCGAAGTGGGTTAGCGAGGCCACCATCTCCTCGGTCATTCCTTGCTGCACCGCCGGTACAGCTCTACCCAGTTTTCAAGTGGCGCACTCGTTCAGTTCCGCAATCTTGAGGCGGACAAGCTCCTTCAGACGGGCATCAAGCAGCCCCTCCAGCTTCAGTGGGCCGTAAAAGGCCCAGAATGCTTCGTAGGCCTCGGGCAGGTTGCCTGCAGCCTGGAAAATACGAGGGTTCAGCTTGTGAGCCGCGGCTGCCTTGGCAATTTTCTGCATCCCGGGCGTCAGCTGCTCTGTGGGGACCAGCTTGATGCGCGCCATGCCTTTGTCCTCGCTCGTCACAGGGGACAGAACTTTCCACTGTGTCCCCCGCGTAAATGTGCTTGGGTCGCGATCCCTAGACGACCGGGCGGTCGGCCACGGCAGGGTCAACCTTTCGGCGGAGGAACTGGCCGTCGCCTAGGGTGCCGGAGAAGTTGCCGTTTTCCACTACCACCTTGCCACGCAGGATGGTGGTTACTGGCCAGCCTTCGATTTCTCGGCCTTCCCAGATGCTGTAGTCGGAGATGTGGAAGTCATCCATAGTCAGGGCTTTCTTTATGCTGGGGTCGATGAGGCAGATATCCGCGTCGCTGCCAGGCGCCAGCACTCCCTTTCGCGGCCACAGACCCATGATCTTTGCGGCATTGGCCGAAGTTACATCTACAAACCGCTGCAGGGTCATTCCCTGCTTGGATACTCCCTCGCTGTAGGTTATGCCCATACGCGCTTCGGCGCCGTTGTGGCCGCCTGTTACATCGGAGATGGTGCGACCGGAGATCTTGGTCTCCCAGGACGTGCAGTATTCGTCGGTGGCCATGGTCTGCAGTCCGCCTTTGATGATGCCGTCCCACAACATCTGCCGGTCGGCTTCCGACTTCAGCGAAGGGTAGGTGTGGTACCGCATCCCGTTATCTTCCTTGTAGTTCTCCTCGTTGAAGCAGCAGTAGTTGTGCAACGTCTCGCCGTAGATTGGGCGGCCATTGGCACGGGCTTCCATTATGTTCTGAACGCCCTGCTTGGCGCTGACATGGACGAAATAGATGGGAGCGCCGGTCCACTCGGCGACGCGCAGGGTCCGGGTGAAGGAAACATCCTCTGACTCCGCGCTATGCACCTCTGACATGTGGGACCAGTGTGTGCGCTCCTCACGGGTTAGCTTCTGGTACATGTGTTGCACCATGTCGTCGTCCTCGGCGTGGACAAGGAGCATGGCGCTCAAGCGCTGGATCTCGGTCATCAGGTCATGCAGATGGCCGGTGCCGACCATACGTGGCTCGCCGGTGGTTGCGGGCGGGCGTATGTTGGTGGTGAATATCTTGATGCTGGCCAACCCGTCCTCCACCGCCTCATGCACTGAGCCCAGTATCTCCTGAGGAATTTGCCCCAGCAGCATCAGGTGATGTGAGTAGTCGGCATAGGACTGGCCCTGCCAAACGCCGGTACGCTCGGCGACAGCCTGTGGGATGTCGATACCTGGGTACTGGATGGCGAAGTCCATCAGAGTGGTTGTCCCCCCGAAGAGAGCAGAGCGGCTGACTTCCTCCGGTGGAGCGGTCTTCAGGTCTCCATGGCCCATGATGGGAGCAGATATGTGGGCGTGGGGTTCTATGCCACCCGGCACCACGATCTTGCCCGTCGCGTCAATTATGCGGCCGGCCTCATCGCCAAGGGCGCCGGCAGCGGCGACCGCCGCGATTCTTTCGCCCTGCACTGCCACATCCCAGTCACCGACACCCATGGGGGTGACCACCTGCCCGCCCCGGATGATCAAGTCCAGCATAAGAAAGCCCCCTGTTCTAATCTGGCGCAACCGCCGCAATTTCACGGCAGTTTAGCACACAGCTAAGTCCAGGGGGCGCATATCAGGCCTACGCTTCAACTTGGCAGATGCAGTCTAATCTCCGGCCGCAGGTTGCGTTTGGGTACCTTGCTGCGCGGGGGCCACCGATCGGGTCGGCGGAGTCTGCGCTTCGGGCGGCAGGTGTTCTTCCCAGTCGGGGAGTTGGTGATGGCGTGTGGTAGGCAATACCACTATGCAGAACACCCCAACCAAGCTGAGTACGAGGGACAGGCCCATGGTGGCGTCGAAATTGCCAGTAAGGTCGCGGAGCCAACCACCGATGAGGGAGCCAGTCGCCATGCCGATGCCGGCGCCCATCATCTGCCAGCCGTAGGTGGTTCCGATGGGAGCGCTGCCGTAGTATTGGCGGTTGATTATGGGGAAGGCGCTCATCTCTCCCCCAAAACCGATGCCAAACAAGACGGCAAACAGGTAGAACTGCCAGGTTTCAGTGGAAAAGAAGAGCAGCACTATCGGCAGGGTCTGCAGGAAGAAGCAGACGGCCATGACTCCCTTGCTGCCCAGGTGGTCGGCCAGCACCGGGACCGCAAACCTGGTAACGGTGCTGGTTACTGACATCGTAACGAAAGCTCCCGCCGCGAGCCCTGGTGACACGCCCTCTGACTCGGCGATGGCCACCAGGTAAACCAAAACTATGGCATGGCCGGCGCAGCCCCAGAAGTGGATGCCGATGAGGTTCCAGAAAGCCAGAGTGCGCTGAGCCTGCCTGAAAAAGACTCGGGTACGAATCCTGGCGACTTCGCCCCTCTGGACCAGCCTGACGGGCTCGTCTTCGGACGCACCCAATGGGCGCATACCGACCTGGGCCGGCTCGTTGTAGAAGAGTCTGACCAGTCCGAGAATGGCCACTCCCCCGATAATGCCCGGTACCCAGAAGGCGGCACGCAGACCCGAGAGTCCGCCGCCGAAAGCCACGATGACCAAGAGCATGATGGGAACGGCCACAAGAGGGCCAATACCCTGGGCCGACTGCAACAGGCCCATTCCGGTGCCCAGATGCTTCTTGAACCACATCGTCACCGAGGCGGTGAGAGGGACCTGGAATATCCCCATTGAGGCGCTCAGGATCACGCCGAAGAACAAGTAAAACTGCCAGAGGCTTGTCATAAACCCTGTGAGAACCATGCCTGCGATAAAGAGCAGGGCCCCGATGGTCATGGTCCATCGGGCTCCGTAGCGGTCACCCATCCATCCTGCCGATGGGCCAAGCATTCCCGAGACCACCCACTGCAGCGCGAAGCCGAGGCCCACCGCACCGTAACTCCAGCCGAAGGAGTCGACGAGACGCGGTATGAGAATGCTGGAGGAAGAACGGAATGAGGAACTGAAGAGACGCATCACCGCGGCGACACTGACGATAACCCAAGCGTAATGTATCTGATGCCCGGCGATTGCGAGGTTGTCGGGTCTAAATGAATACCTGGGGGAACTGCTCATTGGCAACAGCCTTCGGAACCGGGGGATTACGAGTAAACCGGAATTATAGCTCATCGGACAAGGCCAAGCGGGTGGCGTATCCAAGTCCGCAGGCAATGGGAGGCAATACTCGCCTCGATCATCCTAAGCGAGGAAGGTCCGTGAATTCACATCGGATACCGTTCATGTCCCCGCGAAGGACGGGAACGGAAAACCAGCGGCGCAGGGCGCACTCGGCAACTTCCGAGTCTCGGGCTGGCTGGGTCGTTGAGTTGGCCGCAGCTTAGAGTGGGGGACGGACTCAGGGCGGAAGGTGAGTTCGGAAATTCCTGCAATCCGATCATTTCCGATCATTTCCACCGATCCATGCCAAGCTACGCCGGCGTCTGCGACTTCCGCGAGACGGTCGGCCAGGGAGCTTGTGACAAGTTTGGAAATAGCGTCATAGTGCACATCACACTTATTACCGCTGCCCGAACCGGAAAGTGGGTCAAGGAAGATGCAGGGCTCCTTATCAGGGGCTGGTAGGATAGAAATACTAAATCCCCGTCCCATTCGGTCCCAATTGTTCTCACTTTGCCCCATTTTCACCCTGCGTCTTGGCCGGTTTAGATACGCCGCATCCTCTGTCAATCGCCGGTGGGACAGAATTTTTTGAATTCCCGTCCTAAGCCGTTCCACCTTGCCCCATATCTGCAATCCTCGCTGGTCCGAGAGCGCAATCAGCACCGCTCAGTTCCCGAAAGTGCAGTCTCTCCGGGCTTCCTTCTAGGCAATCGGCACGTCTAGGTCCCAGACGCGGAGCTGGATTTAAATAGGGCGGCGCCCGGGTTGCCGGACCAGCCACTATCGATGCTAAAGGAGTGTCATGAGGCTTGGCAATGAGCAACTGTCAGCAATCCTGGGCGGTTGCAAAGGGACTCCGCCCATTGGTGTTGGTTTATTTGGATCTTGTCACGGGAGGACCGTTCGAGCCGCTGCGTTCGCAGCCAATTATGGTTAGACGGGATCACCTTAAGCAGTTTGGCAGAGGCGTTGCCGTTGTACAGTCGGCATCGAGGTTGGTATTGACAAAAATCCCTATCAGCGTATACTTGTAGGTTACTGACTTATGCCTCGGATAAGGTCTTCACTCAAACAACCTCTTACACCACCCCTATACCTGCTTGTTTTCGGCCTCATCCCCTTTGCGCCCTGAGCGCTCGCCTGTCCGTCGCAGTTAATCTCGGTAAGGAGATTCGGAATGGCTTTGCCCGCTGTTCGTAATGGGCACTCGCTTCAAATGCAGGATGTCCGTTCTTATGCCCGTATACCCCAAGTTCTCGATGTCCCCAACCTGATCCAGAGCCAAATCCAGTCTTATGCCTGGTTCAACGAGCAGGGACTGGAGGATGTATTCCGCGAAGTTTCGCCCATATTGGACTACACCAACAAGAAGTATGAGCTTCACTTCCAGGAGCACGAATTCCGTCCTGCCAAGTATTCCCCGCAAGAATGCAAGGAAAGGGAGATAACCTTCTCCCAGCCTCTGTATGTGAGAACTCGCCTGGTAATGAAAGAAACGGGCGAGATCAAGGAGCAGGAAATATTCATGGGGGACTTCCCCATGATGACCGATAACGGCACGTTCATCATCAACGGCGCCGAGCGCGTCGTGGTGAGCCAGTTGGTCCGTTCTCCGGGGATCTATTTCGTAACCGAGCGAAGCCCGAGCAGCAATCGCGGGCTGTGCATGGCCAAGCTGATCCCATCAAGGGGCGCCTGGCTCGAATTCGAAACCAGCAACAAGGACGTGCTCTCAGTCAAAGTCGACCGGAAGCGCAAGGTCTCGGCCAGCACGTTCCTTCGTGCCCTTGGCGTGGCCTACGACGACCAGATTACGGCGCTGTTTGACGAGGTCGACACCGACGAAACGCGCCGCTACATGCAGGCCACACTTCGCAGCGACCCCGCCGCCGAACCGGGCAGCGTGTCTTTTCGCGAGGAGGACCTCCATTCACTTTGGGACTGGCTGCACGAGGGCGAGGAATACGACGAGGAAGCGGCACAGCGGATTGCCGGAGCGCAGATCGAGTTTTACCGGCGCCTGCGGCCCGGTGAGCCGCCCAGCTTGGAAAACTCCCGTAACCTGATCAACAACCTGTTCTTCGAGCCCAGGCGGTACGACCTCGGGCGCGTGGGAAGGTACAAGTTCAACCGCCGCCTCGGAATGACGGAGGACAAGGGGCCAATGACCCTGACCCGTGGCGACATCATCTCGGTCATTCGCATGATGATCGTCATCAACCAGGGCGAGGGACAGGTGGACGACATTGACCACCTGGGCAACCGCCGCGTTCGGGCCGTGGGAGAGTTGGTGCAGAACCAGGTGCGCGTGGGTCTGCTCCGCATGGAACGCATGGTCAAGGAAAAGATGACGCTGGTGGATCCCGAAACCGCGGCGCCCCAAGGACTGGTCAACATCCGGCCAGTTGTGGCGGCGGTACGCGAGTTCTTCGGTGGTTCGCAGCTGTCGCAGTTTATGGACCAGACCAACCCGCTGGCTGAACTGACTCACAAGCGGCGGCTATCCGCTCTCGGCCCCGGAGGCCTTTCCAGGGAACGGGCTGGCTTCGACGTCCGCGACGTGCACTTCTCGCATTATGGGCGCATCTGCCCCATCGAGACACCGGAGGGCCCCAACATCGGCCTCCTCAGCTCGCTGGCTTCCTATGCCCGCGTCAATGAGTTCGGCTTCATCGAATCGCCTTACCGGGTGGTGTGCCACGAGCTGTCCAAGGACTCGCCCGACCTTCGAGGGCGAATAGTCGCCGAGTCGGTTGTGAATCCTGAAAACGGGCACGTGATCGTGAACGAGGACGTCGCAATTGGCGCCAACAGAATTGCTGCCCTACGGCGTCTGCCCGCGGGCACCATGATCAAGGTGCGACCCTTCGTGTTGGAAGCGTCGGCGCCGAGGCCCGAGGATTCCATCATCTGGTTGTCGGCCGACAAGGAAGAAGAATTCAGGATTGCCCAGGCCAACGCGAAACTGGACTATCTGAACCAGTTTGTAGAGGACCGGATCGAGATCCGAGTGGGCGATCAGTACACCCAGGGCTCGCCGAGCGAAGCGCACCTGATGGACGTTTCGCCGATGCAGATCATGAGCGTGTCTGCGGCGCTGATACCGTTCTTGGAGCACGACGATGCAAACCGTGCCTTGATGGGCTCCAACATGCAGAGGCAGGCAGTGCCCCTGCTGCGGCCCCAGTCGCCCACTGTAGGCACCGGCATTGAGGAACGAGTGGCCCGCGACAGCGGCCAGTTGGTCACGTCCCGTGTGAACGGGGTGGTTACCTCGGTAAACGGCCGCAAGATCGTGATCACAGACGTGGAAGGCGTCGAGCACATCCACCCGCTGATCAAGTTCTCCCGCACCAACCAGGGAACGTGTTTCGACCAGCGTCCGATAGCTACTCGTGGTGACGTGGTCCAGGTGGGCACCGTGCTGGCGGATAGCTCCTCCACTGAGAACGGGGAGTTGGCCCTGGGCCAGAACGTGTTGGTGGCGTTCATGTCGTGGGAAGGCTACAACTACGAGGACGCGATCATCGTCAGCGAGCGGCTATACAGGGACGACTACTTCACCTCGATCCACATAGAGCGGCACGAGATGGAGGCCCGGGAGACCAAGCTGGGCCCCGAGGAAATCACTCGAGATATCCCCAACGTGGGTGAGGCCAGCCTGCGAGATCTGGACGAGCGGGGCATCATCCGCGTGGGCGCGGACGTTACACCGGGCGACATCCTGGTCGGCAAGGTTACTCCGAAGGGCGAGACCGAGCTCACAGCAGAGGAAAAGCTGCTCAGGGCGATTTTCGGCGAAAAATCCCGCGACGTTAAAGACACCTCCCTCCGTGTGCCGCACGGGGAGCGCGGCAAGGTCATTGACGTGAAGGTGCTGAGCCGGGAAAACAAGGACGACCTGAATCCCGGCGTCAAAGAAGCGGTCCGGGTGTGGATCGCCCAGACTCGCAAAATCTCCGTCGGGGACAAGATGGCGGGACGCCACGGCAACAAGGGCGTCGTTGCCCGCATCCTTCCCGAAGAGGATATGCCCTACCTGGAAGACGGGACACCTGTCGACATCATCCTCAATCCCATCGGCGTGCCGTCCCGGATGAACTTGGGCCAGGTGCTGGAAACGCACCTCGGTATGGCCGCAGACCGGTTGGGGTTCCAGGCCAAGACTCCGGTGTTCGATGGAGCGACCGACGAGGCCATCGAGGACTCTCTCGCCAGGATCTGGTTCCGGGAACAGGCCACCGCGGCGTACAACGGGAACGGGAACGAGAACGGCAACGGGCACAAGAATGGCAACGGGCACCATCTCGACGAAACGGAAGTGGTGTACCGGTGGCTGTCAGAAAGGGGCTGCGACCCCTATGAGATATTTGACGAATCCAAGCTGGGCCTAGCCCGCGAGACCTGCCTCCGGTTATGGCTGGAGAATGTGGCCGGACGGGACACCACCGGCATGGACTTCTACCAGATGCACCAAGAGGCGCTGAAGGTTCACCGCGAGAGGCTCATCGCTCCGCCCACGTTTGGCAAGTTCCAGTTGTTCGATGGGCGCACCGGAGAGGAGTTCGACCAACTGGTGACTGTGGGCAGCATCTACATTCTCAAGCTCATTCACTTGGTTGAGGACAAGATTCACGCCCGTTCCACTGGGCCGTACTCCATGATCACCCAGCAGCCCCTGGGCGGGAAAGCCCAGTTTGGTGGCCAGCGCTTCGGTGAGATGGAAGTGTGGGCCCTGGAGGCTTACAGCGCTGCCTACAACCTGCAGGAGGTGCTCACCGTCAAGTCTGACGACGTTGCCGGCCGTGTGAAGACATACGAGGCCGTCGTCAAAGGCGAGCCCATCGGGCAGCCCGGCGTCCCTGAATCGTTCAACGTACTGATGAAGGAGTTGCAAAGCCTGGGGCTCAGGGTGCAACTGTTAAGCGAGGACCAGCGGCCGGCGACCACAACCGAAAACGGGAAAGACTTCGCTACAGAACTTGGCCAGAGCTTTGGACGAGCCAGCGAGGGTGATACGGAGCTATTTCCTCTGGAGACGATTTAATAATGGTCAGAATGGCAGACAGGACGGAGACCACGGCGACTGATTTCAACGCCATACGCATCTCCATAGCATCGCCCGAGCAGATTCTCAGCTGGTCGCACGGCGAAGTCACCAAGCCGGAGACCATCAACTATCGCACGCTGCGGCCTGAAAAAGACGGCCTTTTCTGCGAGCGGCTATTCGGTCCCACCAAGGACTGGGAGTGCTTCTGCGGAAAGTACAAGCGGATCAGATACCGGGGCGTCGTCTGCGACCGCTGCGGTGTCGAAGTGACCCGGGCCAAGGTGCGTCGGGAACGCATGGGGCACATCCGGCTGGCTGCACCAGTGGCGCACATCTGGTTCAGCAAGACCAACCCCAGCAGGCTGGGTCTGCTGCTCGACCTTTCGCCTCGCAACTTGGAGCGGGTGCTCTACTTCGCCCAACACATCGTCGTTTCTGTTGATGAGGACCTCCGCAAGGAGACGATTGAGGCGGAGCAACTGAAGCACGAGTTGGAGGTCGAACGGCGCCGCAGCAATGCGGCCGACGAGCTGGAAGAGCTGAACCGTCTGGTCCTGAGCTACACCGGCGGTGTTGAGCCGGAAACCAAGGACCCCGCCACCGAATTCGCTCCCGAAGGCGGCGCCCCTGTTGCCGAACTGCTGGAGCTCCAGCGGCAGATCGATGCCATCAATAATCAACTGTCCACTGAGCTGAGCGATCTGGCGGCTCAGCTGAAGGTGACGCTGGACGAACTTAACGACCTGCAAAAGATGAAGCTGCTGGCAGAGTCGCGCTACCGGGAATTAAAGGACAGGTACCCTGGCACTTTTGAAGCCGGCATGGGCGCCGAGGCCATTCTGGCTATCCTGCGCGCCGTCAACCTGGAGACGCTGCGGGACCAGCTAATCAACGACATGCAGTCCACCTCAGGCCAGCGCCGCCAAAAGGCGATCAAGCGGCTCCGGGTAGTGGAGGCATTCCGCCAGAGCGGCAGCCGCTCCGACGGCAGCTCAAGCGACGGGACTCGCGTTGAGGACATGATCCTCACTGTTATGCCAGTGCTGCCACCTGAACTGCGCCCAATGGTGCAGCTGGACGGCGGGCGGTTTGCCACCAGCGACCTCAATGACCTGTACCGCCGCGTAATCAACCGCAACAACCGCCTGAAGCGCCTGATGACCCTGGGTGCACCAGAAATCATTATTCGCAACGAAAAGCGCATGCTGCAGGAGGCGGTAGACGCCCTGATCGACAACGGGCGCCGTGGCCGGCCCATACAGGGGAGCCACAACCACAAGCTCAAGAGCCTTTCCGACCTGTTGCGTGGCAAGCAGGGGCGCTTCCGGCAGAACCTGCTGGGCAAGCGTGTGGACTACAGCGGCCGGTCCGTGATCGTGGTCGGCCCAGAACTGAAGATGAACGAGTGCGGCCTGCCCCGGCGGATGGCACTCGAGCTGTTCAAGCCCTTCGTCATGCACCGCTTGGTGATGCTGGGAATCGCTCCGAACATCAAGAACGCCAAGCGGATGGTGGAGCGGGCCCGTGGCGAGGTGTGGGACATTCTCGAAGATGTGATCAAGAACCGCCCGGTTCTGCTGAACCGCGCACCCACCCTGCACCGTCTCGGCATTCAAGCGTTCATGCCGGTGCTTATTGATGGACATGCCATCCAGATTCACCCGCTGGTCTGCTCGGCCTTTAACGCCGACTTCGACGGCGACCAGATGGCAGTACACGTTCCGCTGTCGCGCATGGCGGTCCTGGAGGCCCAGGAGGCCATGCTCAGCACCCATAACATGCTGTCGCCGGCGTCGGGCGATCCGCTGGTGGCTCCCACGCTGGACATGGTGATGGGCTGCTACTACCTGACCGACATCGATACGCCCGAAAAACGGCCCGACGTGAAGGGCGCCGGGCGACAATTCCAGGACATCTCGGAGGCCCGAGATGCGTACGGTTCCAGTGAAATTGACCTTCGGGCCCCCATATACGTCAGGCGCATCCGGGGCGGCGAGAACCCGGGTGGCTATTACTCGACAACTTTGGGTCGCTTGGAGTTCAACTCCATCCTCCCGGACAAATTCGTTTTCGATGAGAATCTGCCGGAGGCCGCGCGTATCCAGAACAAGCTCATCGACCGGAGCGCCCTTAACGCCCTGACGGCCAACCTTTACCGTCTGCTGACCAATGACGAGACCGCCGAAGTTCTTGACAGAATCAAGGACCTGGGCTTCCGGTACGCCACGACCTCGGGCATCACCATCGCCATCAATGACATCCAGGTGTCCCCGGAAAAGGCCCAGGTGATGGCCGACACCGAGGAAAGGGTTGACCAGTACAAAACCGAATATGAGGTAGGGCTGATTTCGGAGGAGGAACGTCACGCCAAGATCGTTGACGCCTGGAACCAGGCCTCGTTCGAGACAGCAGACCTGGTGGGCAGCGACCTGACCAACTACGGCGGCATCGGCATTATGGCCCTCTCGGGCACCAAGGGTAACATTTCGCAGATCAACCAGATGGCGGGAATGCGCGGTCTGGTGCGCCGGGCAGGCAGCACCGACGTAATCGAGTTGCCTGTCAAATCGAACTTCCGCGAAGGACTGACCGCCCTCGAATACTTCCTGTCCACGCACGGCGCCCGCAAGGGTCTGACCGACACGGCGCTGAATACCGCCAGCAGCGGGTATCTCACCCGCAGGCTGATCGACGTCGCCCAGGAAGTGATAGTGCAGGGCGAGGACTGCGGCACGCTGGACGGCTGGGCACCCCAGCGGCCGGCCCCCCACAGCAACATCACCCTTCAGTACCGTGTAACCGGGCGTCTGGCTGCCTACACATTGGCCCACCCGGAGACCGGTGAAATCCTGATCAACCGCAATGAGACCATCACGCTGGATAAGGCCAATCAGCTGGTAGCCGCGGGAATCACCGAAATCCCGATCCGCTCGCCGCTCACTTGCGAGGCCCATCGCGGGGTGTGCCGAATGTGCTATGGCGACCTTGCCGCCACCGACCAGCCGGTTCTGGAAGGCCAGGCGGTGGGCATTATCGCGGCCCAGAGCATCGGCGAGCCGGGCACCCAGCTCACCATGCGCGTGTTCCACACGGGCGGCGTACGCCGTCGCAACAGTGAACTGGACGAAGCGGTGCTGACCCGCGCCCGTGAGCTGCAGGCAGTGCCGGTGGAGATTCGCGAGCAGCTAGCCCAGTTCCGCAGGGATATGCCCTCTGTCGGTAAAATCTGGGAGGACAAGGAAGAGCTCAGCCTCAACGTGTCCAGCGACCGACAGACCATCGCCACCAGGATGACGGAAGCCCTGGGGTACTTGGAACAGACCAACGAAGCCAGAAACCAGCGCGGCCAGATCAACTGGATTCGCGACGATCTCAGCCGTCTTGGCGAAATCAATTCTCTCTCGCAGGCCAGGGACCTGGTCTCGCAGATCCGCCGCGACGTTGACGTTCTCAACGCCGGAATCGACTCGCAGCTGGGGTCGGCGGGACAGCGTCGCGACCAGCGCCGGGACACCATGAACCGGCTGAGGCTAATGGCCAGAGAGTTACCAGACCAGATTGACTTGATCCTCGAGGAGGTGCGCCAAATTCCTGCGGCAGATCTGCAGGAGGCGGTTACCCGCGTGCGGGTGGACGCCACGGCGGTAGTCCCCGAGCTTCGGAAGGTCATTGACGAAATCACCCGGATGATAGAGGAGATTCCAGGAGCCGACGCCCGCCTGCAAGGGAGGTTGCTGGTCGTAATCGAGCGCATCTTGGACGAACTGCGTCGGTCCAGCGAGGCGAAAGAACTGGAGGAGGCGGTCGGCCGGGTGGTTCAAGCCGGCACCTCTGACGACGATTACTTCCGAGTGGCCTCCGAACTTAACCGGATTCTTGGAAGTTCCAACCGGCACAGCTACGACCTGCAGCGGGAAGCCGACGTGATCCGCCAGGACGTGGAGGCCCAGAACCTCGACATCACCGGTGGACTTCCGCAGGTGGAAGAGATCTTCGAGGCCCGTGTGCCCAAGAGCGCCGCCATACTCTCCGATATAGACGGCGAGGTGGAGGTGGAGACAGACGAGGAAAACAACGTGCTTCGCGTGGTCTTCCGCGAGGAAGTACGGGAGGAATTTCCGCTGCCAGAGGGCGCCAGGATCCTTGTGGGCGATGGCGACATGGTAGACGCAGGCGATGTCCTTGCTGACGTACCTGCTGTAGAACAATACGTCCTACCCGAAGGCGCCGAAGTACTGGTGGATGACGGGGAAGAGGTCACCGAAGGTATGGTGCTGGCCTCCTTGCCGGAGACCCAGGATGCCGAGGAAGCGGCGCAGGTCCCCACGGCAAGAGCTGGCGGCCGCGTGGAAGTTTCCGAGCATGGGCTCGCGGTGATCTCCGACGGCGGATCGGTCGAGGCTACTGTAGGCGGTCGAGTCGAGTTGTCGGACGAATACATCACGGTCATCTGGGAGGATATGGAAATCAGGGAGCACGTCATCCCGACCTCGGCCTACCTGATGGTCAGGGACGGAGACAAGATCAATGCAGGCGACCCGTTGACTTCGGGCCCACTGAACCCCCACGACATATTGCGAATCCGGGGCAAAGAAGCCCTGCAATCGTACATCGTGGATCAGGTCCAGGCGGTCTACCAGTCGCAGGGCGTGACCATCCACGACAAGCACATCGAGATTATCCTGCGCCAGATGCTGCGCAGGGTGCAGGTTACCGAACCCGGAGACACCGAACTCATTCCGGGCGAGGTTGCCGACAAGTTTGCGTTCCAGGAGCAGGTGGCGAAAGTACTGGCCGAGGGTGGTGAGCCCGCCACCGCCGAACAGGTGCTGCTGGGAATAACCCGCGCCTCGCTGCGGACCGACAGCTTCCTGTCCGCCGCCTCCTTCCAGGAGACCACGAGGGTGCTCACCGAAGCAGCGGTAAAGGGCCAGCAGGATTATCTGCTTGGGCTGAAGGAAAACGTGATCATCGGGCGACTCATCCCAGCCCAGGTGGAAATACCCGGGATGGAAGAGTTGCTGCGTCCTCAACCGGCGCTGGACATGGCCGCGATGGGCCCAAGCACCTGGCTTCGCGGCCCGGCAGCTTCCGAGGAACAAGGCGCTGATGACATCGAAATCCTCGGATTGGACGATGATTTTGCTCGGCTGGCGCAGGCGGCCCGGAGATATGCCTCCGAAGGCGAGGAGGACGACGAACTCGAAGATATCATTGACGACGATGACGATGATGACGAGGAGGAAGTTTCCAGCGAAAGCGGGGAACAGACTGTCGCGGCGGTAGAAGAGGTCGCCGAAAACCCACAGGAATAACCAGGGAACAGCAGAAGCTAAAAGCCGCAGGAAGAACTCAGGTTTTAGATTTCGTCTTGACTATGGGTAATCAGCAAAATACGAGGGAACACAGGTGAGGGGCGACCAGATGGCAGAATCTACATATTTCTGTGACGCGGGACTGTCAGTAGACTTGGCCCCTCGCCATCCCTCTGGACTGCGCTTGCGGAATCCGGTGATGATTGCCTCCGGGACCTTGGGATACGACGGGTATGGTCGGGGTCTCATAGGCAACCACCCTCTGCACAAACTTGGGGCGGTGATCCCCAAAACGGTTACGCGGTGGCCGCGGGAGGGCAATCCGGAGCCTCGCTGGTTTCCGGAATCATACCGGGAAGCGTGGGAGTCAGGTGATCACCTGTTTCTGAATGCCATCGGCCTGATCAACCCCGGTATAGAGACCGCGGTGAGGGAGTGGACGCGGGAATGGGTGCAGTGGAACGCGACTGTATTCTTCAGCTTCGCCGCTCATAGTGTCGGAGAGTTCGGCGAGATGGCCGCGATGACGGAGGAAGCAGTTGGCATCAGCGCACTGGAACTGAATCTCAGCTGCCCCAACATCGAGAACGGAGCAATGTTCAGCTACAGTTCGGCCCTGACCCACGATGCGGTGGCGGCCGTCAAGGCCAACAGCGACCTTCCTGTTCTGGCTAAACTCTCCCCGAACGTGCCAGACATCACGGAAATCGCCAGGGCCGCCGTGGATGGAGGAGCCGATGCGCTGACCATTTGCAACACGCTTCCGGCGATGAAAATCGATCTCGAAAGCCGCCGCCCGGTACTGGGAAACATCACCGGCGGCCTGTCTGGTATGGGATTGCGGCCAGTGTCATTGGCCTTGGTCTACCAGTGCGCGCAGGCCGTTAATGTACCCATCATAGGAGTGGGAGGCATTTTTGATGCCGAACATGCTCTGGAATACATCCTCGCGGGGGCGACTGCCGTACAAGTAGGTAGCGCCAACCTTATAAGTCTGGATGCGCCTTGGCGTGTATTGGATGGGCTGCAGAACTACATGGCTGACAACAACATAGCCAGCCTGGCCGAACTGCGGGGCGCCGGCCATCCGGAAACAGTCAGCAAGATTTAACATCGCCTCCCCGCAAGGGAAATGGTAAATTAAGGGCGCGGCTCCGCCCAATTTTTCCGGGCGGGTCTATTCCCACCCGGAAATTCATTTTCAGGATAGTGGACCATGGTCTCTGTTCTTCAGAAAATTCTAGGCGACCCAAACGAAAAGGCTCTTAAAAAGCTGGGCTCCATCAAGGGCAGGGTGAACGCCCTGGAGCACGAGTTTCAGAGTCTCACTGACGAACAATTGCGATCAAAAACTGACGAATTCCGTCAGAGGTTGCAGGGGCGGGAGGGCTTGGATGACCTGTTGGCCGAGGCCTTCGCCACAGTCAGGGAATCCGCCCGCAGGAACTTGGGACAGCGACATTACGACGTCCAGATCATAGGCGGAACAGCCCTTCACGAGGGTAAGATCGCCGAGATGCGGACCGGAGAAGGGAAGACGCTGGTTGCAACACTGGCGGTCTATGCCAATGCGCTGCCAGGGCGCGGAGTCCACGTCGTAACGGTCAACGACTATCTCGCCCGGCGCGATCCGGTGTGGATGGGGCCGGTGTATCACGCCCTGGGGCTCACGGTGGGATGCCTGCAACACGACACGGGGTTCGTATACGACCCCAACGAGTCGGGCGGCAAACTTCCATGGCTGCGGCAAGTTTCGCGAGAGGAAGCGTACCTCGCGGATATCACGTATGGAACCAACAACGAGTTTGGTTTCGACTACCTGCGAGACAACATGGCCCTTTCCGCAGACCGGCGGGTACAGCGCGAGTTGAATTACGCGATCGTCGACGAGGTGGACAACATACTCATTGACGAGGCCCGCACCCCACTCATAATCAGCGGACCTGCCGAGGAACCAGTCCAGCTCTACCAGAGCTTCGCCCGGCTGGTTCCCCGCCTGGACCCTGCCGAGGACTACACCATCGATGACCGCTCCCAGGCCATTTCGTTGACCCAGGATGGCATCGCAAAAATGGAGCAGTGGACCAACACGTCCAACTTGTACGATCCCGAGAATTTTCACCTGGTCCACTACATGGAAAACGCCCTCACCGCCTACGTGATGAAGCAGCGGGACAAGGATTATGTCTTGCGGGACGGCGAGGTCGTGATCGTAGACGAGTTCACCGGCAGGCTCCAGCCGGGCCGCCGCTGGTCCGACGGCCTGCACCAGGCGGTGGAGGCCAAGGAAGGCCTGCGGATCCAGCGTGAGAGCATCACATACGCGACCGTAACGCTGCAGAACTACTTCAGGATGTACGAGAAGCTGGCGGGGATGACAGGAACGGCCGCCACCGAGGCAGACGAGTTTTTCCGCATCTACGGCCTGGAAGTCGTAGAGGTGCCCACGAACCAGTCGATGCAGCGGCAGGACCTGTCGGACTTGGTTTACCAGTCCGGTGAAGGGAAGTGGAAGGCGGTCGCCGACAAGATCGTAGAACTGCACGAGACGCAACAACCTCTGCTCATCGGGACCACCTCAATCGAAGACTCGGAGTTCCTCAGCGAGCGGCTGCGTCGTCTTGGCGTCCGCCATCAGGTGTTGAACGCCAAGAACCACGAGGGAGAGGCGAGTATCATCTCCCAGGCCGGTCGGTTGGGCGCGGTAACTGTTTCCACCAACATGGCTGGGCGAGGAACCGACATCGTCCTCGGCGGTGCCGACACCACCCGTGAGGACTGGCAGCAGGAACACGACCACGTGGTGGAGCTTGGGGGCCTCTACGTCCTCGGAACCGAGCATCACGACGCCCGCCGCATCGACAACCAGCTGCGGGGACGCGCCGGCAGGCAGGGCGACCCGGGCAGCTCTCAGTTCTACGTGTCGCTGGAGGATGAGCTCATGCAGCGCTTCGGCGGCGATCGCATCAAGACAGTCATGGGCTGGACCGGTCTGGAAGAGGACACACCGGTAGAGAACAAACTGGTCACCAAGTCGATCAGTGGCGCGCAGGTCAAGGTGGAGGGCTATCACTTTGACATGCGCAAGCACTTGCTTGAATTCGACGACGTTCTTAACAAGCAGCGCGAAGTGATCTACGGGGACCGGCACCAGGCTCTGGACGGCGGCGATCTGCGAGAGAAAACGCTGGACATGCTCCGTCAGTCATACACCCGCCTGGTGGGCCAGCATCTGCCAGGCCGCCACTCGGACGACTGGAATCCCGGTGGTCTGATAGACGAGTTGGGCCAGATCGGGCCGGTGCCTAAGGAGCTGGACGAAGAAGAGAAGGTATTCCAGTACACCTTGGACCATATCATGAGCATACTCTCGGCTCACGCTGAAGCGACCTATGCTGAGCGAGAGGAATCCATTGGATCAGAGCAGATGCGGCTCACCGAGCGGTTTCTGCTGATGCGGGCGATCGACTCCCACTGGATCCAGCACCTGACGGCCATGGAAAATCTGCGGACGGGCATCGGCCTGCATGCGTATGGCCAGCGAGACCCGCTGGTAATGTATCGCAGCGAAGGGCAGAAAATGTTCCACGACCTGCAGGATCGTATACAGAGGGACGTAGTCCGCACGCTGTTCCATGTCGCGGTGGACCCGGCTCAGATGGCTTCGCAAATGGGCGGCAACGGCTCATCCCGCCGAAGCAGGTCGACAGGAAGTCCTATGCGGGCGGTGAGCGGGCCCAATCGCAACGCGCAGCCTGCGGGGGGCGCCAAGGTGGGACGTAACGCCAGCTGTCCGTGCGGAAGCGGCCGCAAGTACAAGAGGTGCTGCGGCAAGGCAGCCTAGGCATGTACGTCACCCTGGTCTCGGAGAAGGCGGACTGGGAGATCCACGGCCTCGATTGATTGGTTTAAGGGCAGGACCTGCCCATCATTCGGGGCTGACTCATCAATCCGAGAGGGACTTGCCGCCAAAGAGTCCACGGAGAAAGCCCATGATCCCGCCTCGCTTGGGAGGGGAATCCGAGTGGCCGTGCTCCATGGGCACCACACCCTCGCCGGACAGTACGTGGACGGGATCCCTGTCAAAGGCCACCTTGCAGCCTGGCCCACAGAAGTAATACTGGGTTCCCTCGTAATCGCTCTGGCCGCCAGGCGGGTTGCCGGTATCGACTTCCATCAGGCATACCGGATCAATTGCTGTGGCCATCCATCCACCTCCTCAAGATAGCTGCGTCTTCATTCTGAAACCGCGCAGCCTGAGAGAATTGCCGATCACGGTGACCGAGCTAAAGGCCATTGCTACGGCAGCGAGCACCGGGTTCAGGAAACCCTGGGTCCCGAAGAAGAAATCCAGCGATCCTGGAACTCCGCCGATTGCCTGGAAGAGCGGGTATAACGCTCCTGCGGCCACCGGAACAAGCATCACATTGTAAAAGAAGGCCCAGAACAGGTTCTGCTTGATGGTGCGTATGGTCTGCCGGCTGAGGGCTATTGAGGTTGCGACGCTGGCCACGTCTCCGCGCATCAAGGTGATATCCGCTGATTCCGCAGCAATGTCGGCGCCGCCACCTATGGCCATCCCCACGTTGGCTTGGGCCAAAGCCGGGGAATCATTGATCCCGTCGCCGACCATGGCGACCACGTGCCCGTCTCTTTGTAAGCCTCGTACGATTTCCGCCTTGTCCCCGGGGAGCACTTCAGCCTCCACGCGCTCGATACCGACCTGTCGAGCGATGTTGTAGGCCGTCGACGCGTTGTCGCCGGTGAGCATCACCACAGTGAGGCCCATATCACGCAGCCGTGCAACCCCTTCTTTGGCCCCAGGCTTCAGAGTGTCAGCAACGGCAATGACACCCCTGGCCTCGCCACTGGACGCAAGGAACATGGTAGTCATACCCTGCCCGGCCATGGAGTTTGCTTCTGGCAACAAACCGTCCAGGACGACTCCACATTCTTCCATCAGCCGGCGGTTGCCCAGCAAAACTGTCTCGCCACCGACCTGCGCCTCAATTCCCTGTCCCGGTATGTTATTCAAGCCCGTCATGGACTCCAGGACCAAACCCCGACTCTGCGCCTCCCCGACAATGGCCTCCGCCAATGGGTGCTCGGAACCTCGCTCCGCCGAGGCGGCCAGCGCCAATAACTGGTTCTCCTCCATGCCAATTGCGGAGAGTGCAGTTACTACTGGCTTACCGGTCGTCAGGGTTCCCGTCTTGTCGAGAATAACCGTATCCACTTTATGAGCGGCCTCGAGGGTCTCGGCCTGCTTGACCAGCACTCCCTGTTCTGCGCCCCTCCCTATACCGACTATCAGTGCGGTCGGGGTCGCCAGCCCCAGGGCACAGGGGCAGGCTATTATAAGCACCGCTACAAACACCAATATGGCGAATGTCAAAGCAGGAGCCGGTCCGATGAATAGCCATAGTAGGAAAGTAGCAGCCGCCACAGCAACTACAGACGGCACAAAGTAGGCAGAGACCTGGTCGGCCAGGCGCTGTATGGGGGCCCTCGTAGCCTGGGCATCCTGCACCAGACGGATGATCTGGGCCAGCGCCGTTTCCTCACCAACGCGGGTTGCGCGACAAAACAGGGCGCCCTGCTGGTTCAGGGTGGCACCATATACCTGGTCTCCTGGAGACTTTTCAACTGGCATGCTTTCGCCGGTCAGCATGGACTCGTTGACGGCGGAATAACCGCCAGTAACCTCGCCGTCAACCGGAATGTATTCACCGGGCCGTACCAGCAGCAGGTCTCCAAATGCCACCTGTTCAACGGGGACTTCGATTTCTACGTCATCGCGGACCACTCTGGCCATGGTGGGTCGCAGCTCGATGAGCCGACGGATGGCTTCCGAGGTCTGGCCGCGAGCCCTGGCCTCGAGGTATCGCCCGAGCAACACAAGGGCGATGATTACGGCTGCTGTCTCAAAGAATACTTTGCCGTCGATCCCCGCGTTCAGTAGCACCGATGGAACGAAAGCTTCCAGCAGGACCACGGCAGCGCTGTAGCCATA
Organism: Dehalococcoidia bacterium; assembly: GCA_965215675.1. Lineage (GTDB taxonomy): Bacteria > Chloroflexota > Dehalococcoidia > Lucifugimonadales > UBA3495 > VXOI01. The sequence goes on from OZ244112.1 coordinate 3,603,123, forward strand.
AGCAGTGGCCGTTCCCAAGGCGATGAGGGTATGCATATTGGCAGACCCATGCCTGACCGCAGCTAGGCCGGATCGGTAAAACGGAGCACCTGCCCACAATAGCACGGCGCTGGCCAGCGCCCAGAGGATGAAGGGGTAAAAGGCCAAGTCCATCCATCCGGAGACCCAGGGAAACCCGCCGAAAGCGCCCAGGAAAAGGAGGATGGCTCCCGTAGCTGCGAAAGCCAGGCGATCTCGCAGGGCGCGCACCTCGCGGACCTTGGACAGCCGTTCCAGTTCGTGCTCGCGGTCGCCGACGGGCTCAACCGTGTACCCCGCGTCTTCCACGGCGCGGCGCAACTCCTCCAGCCCTGCCAGGCTGGGGGAGTACTCGACTGTGGCCCTTTCCACGCCGAGGTTGACGGTCGCATTCACGACACCCGGCACACCGCTCAGCGCGCGCTCAACGTGGTATACGCAGGCAGCGCAGGTCATCCCTCCAATGTTCAGGGAGGTGGAAACAGCTTCCGGTTCTCTTACTTCGGTTGCCATGGACCCGTTACATGCAAGCCTGCATCGCGGTCGCGGACAGTGCTAAACACCCTCGACGAAATAGAGGTCGCCGGTGGAGGCCTTCATTCGCATTTCCTTCAGTGGCGCGTATACGTCCGAGTAATACCACTCCTTGGCCTTCTCAACACTTTCGAACTGCAAGACGACAATGCGCACAGGCTCGTATTCGCCTTCAATTCTCTCCGGTGTGCCACCGCGCACAACGTAAGTTCCGCCAAATCGAGCCACAGTCTCGGGGACTCTTTTCCCGTACTCGGCAAATGTATCCGGGTCAGTAATGGTGATGTTGCCAATCATGTAGCCTGCCATCGGTCAAGACCCTCCAGTCAGGGGATGATTCGTATGATTCAATATCCACAAATGAGCCTAGCACCGACTGGCCCTGCAATCAAACATCGGATTCCGGGCTTCCAGGAAATTGGCTGGGTACCAAAACGAAAAGCAGGAGCGGCGTCGAACACCACTCCCGCTTTAATGGAATTGCCTAGCAGCTACACGTACCGCGGCTCTACGTCCCGCGGCAGACCGAAGGCGTGCTTGCCAATCAGTTCCAGCGCATCGAACCCGCTGATGGGGTGGATGGGGCCTGCCCGCACGTCGCGATAGTAGCGCTCCAGGGGCAGCCTCCGTGCAAGCGCCGCGCCACCCACCATGTCCACCGCCTTGCTGACTACGTCCATAGCAGACCGCATGCAGAAATACTGCATGGCCACGGCCTCGACGATGGTGCCGTCGTCGCGGTTATTTATGTCCATCAGGCGCTCGGCGATGCTCTTCTGCCAGGTCCAGCCCGCATGCAGGGCGATGTCCATCTCTGCAGCCAGGAACTGGTGGCCTGGGTAGTAGCTTTCGGGGTGCTTGAAGGGCAGACGGGTGCGGTCCCTGGTCTGGTTGATGGCAAAATCCCGCGCCGCTTTCGCGATTCCCAGGTAGACGGAGCCGAAGGTGCCGCCGTGCCAGGCCCACAGGCCCCTGGCAAACTTGTCCCACTCCCAGAGGTTGTGTTTGAAAACGTGGTCTTCCTCGACGAAGACGTCCTCAAGACGCCAGCTGTGACTTTGGCTGGCCCGCATCCCCATGGTGTCCCAGTCGTTCAGGCAGACCAGGCCCTCGGTGTCCGATGGCAGCACAAATATCAGGCCGACCTCACCGTCGTCGGGGTCGTCGTACACCGCCGTACAGCCGAAAAGGTCGCCGATGGGGCTGTTGGTCCCGAATCCCTTGCGTCCGTTGACTCGGAACTTGTCGCCCTCCTTCACTGCCTCAACAGTGGTGTATCCAAGACCGGTGATGCCCTTGTAGCTGTCGACCTGCGGGTCTGTAATGGCGCCGAACACGATGAGCTGCTCGTCGGCGATCTTGGTGAGCAGCTCCTTGGGGCCATCATCGCCGAGAGCGATCAGGTCGGTCATCACGAAGGGGAGGCCGAAGTGCATGTTCACCGCCAGGGCCGTGGCGCCGTCGCCCTGCGCCAGGCGGTTCTGGGCGATGCAGATATCCAGCAGGTCGGCGCCGCCGCCGTTGCAGTCCGCCGGGATGGGCATGGAACTGTAACCCGACTCCTTCATTTCCGCGTAGTTTTCGAAAGGGAATTTTCCTTCCAGGTCATATTCGGCGGCCCGTTGGGCAAAGGTGTCGGCGTGGCTGGCTGCCAAGTCGTACCACTTGCGTTGCGAGGGGGTGAGTTCCTGGGTCATGAGCCTCCTCCCATTCGCGATTTTTGTAGCCAATTCGGACGCGTTCGCTCTTGAGGCGGTATTCTAGCGCAACGTCATAGTAGCGTCCAACCTCGCCGGGATTATAGGCATAGGGTAATTCCTGAGGAATAGCTGGCGACGGAAAATTGCGACGGATTGCGACGGGAAGGAGAGACCACAGGGTATGGGGTAGTTCAGCCGTTGACCCAGTTCCGAAGCTCGCCGGTTACTGAAACGACGCGGGAACCCGGCGTCTGCTCCACGTATCCAGCCGCGGCCAGAGCGGCGACGAGGGCGCGTCCTAGCGCGCCGCCGAGGTGGGGGCGGCGTTCCGTCCAGTCCATGCAGGAGAAGGCAGCGGGGCTGCGTCCCTTGGCCGCCGGGATTGCAACACCTCGTTCGGCAAGGGCCACCTGTCCATTCGCCGTAGGGACGTAGTGGATGCGCGAGGCGCCAAAATTAGGAGACAATAACTCCAGCCATCCTCTGCCAAGCAATTCGTCCATCAGCTCCACACCTGCGACGCCTGCCAAGTGACCGTAGCAGGTCCGGGCGCGGCGGAGTGGCGTATCCCGCCGGACTTCGCGCTGGGCCTGGGGGCTTGGGGGTTTCGTCGACGGTGTCATGGTTAAGCTAATAGCTCTACCCACCGCCGATAGCTGGCAGGAAGTGGACTTCGCTGGTTTCCTGGACCCGTTCGAGTAGTCCGAGGAGGCTGGTCTCGCCGTCCACCACTACGGCCAGTCCCGGGAGAATGTTATCCTCCTCCATGTCCATGATGAGATCGCGAGTGCCGGGATACTCACGCTCTAGGTTATTGATCACCTGTCGGACTGTCGCGCCGGGAACCACCACCTGCTGGCGGCCTCCAGTCAGGGACTGTAAACGCGGCGGGAGCCATACTTCCGGCATTGCGCCACCTCTTGTCATTGGCCTATTTCTGGTAACTGGCTATTAACACCGCAGGGGCGGGTATTGGACCAGCCCCTGCATCGTAATGCCTTTCTCCGGTTGAGCGCCAGCGTGGGGTCAGGGTTAGCTCTGGCCGTTCTGGCTCCAGAGCCCTTCCAGCACCTTGTCCGGCGACATGGGCAGCGAGTTCAGGCGTACCCCGATGGCGTCGTAGATGGCGTTGGAGAGGGCGGCCAGCGGCGGCACGAGGGGCACCTCGCCCACTCCGCGCAGTCCGTAGGGATGGGCCGGATTCGCGATTTCGACTATAACCGTGTCAATCATCGGGAGGTCGAGGCTGATGGGCATCCGGTAGTCCAGGAAGCTGCTGTTCAGCATTCCTCCCTGGTCATCAAACCGGTACTCCTCGTTAAGCGCCCAGCCGATACCCTGCACGACACCACCCTGGATCTGTCCCTCAACATAGCTGGGGTGAATGGCCTTGCCAGCATCCTGAACGGCCGTGTAGCGCAGCACATCCACCTTGCCCGTCTCAGTGTCCACTTCAACGTCCACCAGGTGCACGCCGATGGAGGGGCCGGCTCCGGGAGGATTCACGCCGGCCCGCCCCACGATGGGGCCGCCGGTCCCGACCTGCCGGGCGGCAAGCTGCTTGAAGGTCAGTCGAAGCTCGGAGTCCGACTTGTGCTGCAGCACGCCGTCGCTGAACTCCACGTCGTCAACGGGAATGTCCCAGATGCGGGCGGCGCGCTCGCGCATCTGCCGCTTCACGTCCTGTCCCGCCTCATAGGCGGCCCAGCCGGACTTGAATGTGGCGCTGCTGCCACCGGTGTTGGAGGTGAAGCCGATGCTGTCGGTGTCGCCGACCTGCGGCTTGATGTCCTCCACCGGTATGCCCAGAACCTCGGCAATGTGCTGGGACACCGCGGCGCGGCTGCCGCCGATGTCCGGCGAGCCCTCGGTCAGGCTGACAGAACCGTCGGAGTTGACCACGGCGAGGGCGCTGGCCGGGCCGGTGTTGTTGCCCCAGAATCCGCTGCCGACACCTCGACCCCGCTTGATATGGCCGTTGCTGCCGTCAGTCTTGCCGTCGATAGGCGTGTTGTAGTGCGGGTGGTCCTTGAGGGCCTGCAGGGTCTCTATGTAGCCGACCTTGGGCGTCATTGGGCCAGTGACCCGGCGCACTCCTTCCTTGGAGCTGTTCAACAGGCGCAATTCCAGCGGGTCCATGCCCAGCTTCTCGGCCAACTCGTCGAGAGCAGTCTCCATGCAGAATGCCGAGGCCGGCGCTCCGGGGGCACGGTAGGCCGCAGACTTGGGCCGGTTGATAACGACGTCATAGGCCACGAGGTGAGCGTTGGGAACGTCGTACTGTCCCATCATGCACTGGGCGCCCGGGGATACGGGCGAACCGGGGAAGGCGCCCGCCTCGTATATCAAGGTGGACTCGGCGGCGACCAGCTTGCCCTCTTTGGTAGCGCCCAGCTTCACACTGATCTTGGTGCCGGAGGTCGGGCCCGTGGCCTCGAAGACCTCCTTGCGGACATTTGCACCTTCACCGGGTGGCCGGTCTTCCGGGACAGCAGGGCTGCTACGGGTTCCACATAGAGCACGGTCTTGGCTCCGAAACCGCCCCCGATCTCCAGCGGTATGGCCTTGACGTCGGCTACCGGGATGCCCAGGAACCGGGCGGTGTGGTCGCGGACGGTGAACTGGCCCTGGCTGCTGGACCAGATGGTCAGCTTGCCATCGGCTCCCCACTGGGCGGTGCCGGCGTGGGGCTCGATGTAGCCCTGGTGCACCGGCACGGTCTCGGTCTCCTTCTCGACAACCACGTCGGCTTGCTTGAAGCCCTCCTCAACGTCCCCGAGGCGGAACTCGAAGTGGTTGGCGATGTTGCTGCCCTTGGCGTCGTCGTCGTCGCTGAGCAGACCGCCGGGGCGTAGCGCCGGATTGGACAGGCTGGCCAGCTTCTCGTGTACCGTCGGCGCGTCGGGCTTCATGGCGGCATCGGCGCTGAGCACCGGGGTGAGGACTTCATAGTCCACCTTGATCAAATCCAGCGCCTGCTCGGCCACGTGCGGGCTGGCAGCGGCCACGGCCGCGATGGCGTGGCCCTTGTACAGCGCCTTGCCCCGGGCCAGCACGTTCATGCTGAGAAAGCCCAGGTTCTGAATGGCGCCCTCGGCTAGGTCCGCCAGCCGTCCAGAGGTCTCCGGCCAGTCGGCGGATGTGACAACGGCGTGGACTCCCGGATATGCCTCGGCCGCGCTCGTATCAATCGACTTGATGTTTGCGTGGGAGTGAGGACTTCGCAGTATCTTGCCGAAAAGCAGCCCAGGCAGGTTCTGGTCGGCGCCGTATCGCGCCCGCCCGGTGACTTTCTCGGCGCCGTCGGGCCGTATGGGCCTCGTGCCGACGACATTAAATTCTTCGTTTGAGAGAACTATATTAGGCTTGTATTCCAGCATTTGCGTCTCCTGACATTGACTGGTATCGAGCACCCGATTCTATGCAGAACATAGTATCACACGACAAGTTTTCCGGAACAAACGTGGCAATCAAGTCAGCACCGCGACCCCAAGCCCCAATGAATTGTTTGCATCATTTTCATTCTCCATCAACGCTGCTCTATTGACCCCGGCGCCCTCCAGTATTGACGTCCGTAAGTACCAGGGTGACAAAGCGGATCGCTTTCTCTTGAACCCTATTACTTTCTGCATTTGGAAAGGTGGCCAAGAAAATTACCCGGGCTTGGGAACCGGCAGAGGTAGAGAACGAACTCCTCCCGCCTACCTTGATCAGGAGAGAACCAGAGAGAGATTCAGGACCGCTTCCCATGTGTAACGCCGCAACCGTGAGTGCCGCAGGCGGGGAAGGATGCCCACCGCCTGTTCGCCCCCACAACCTGGCGCCCTGCTCCAAGGGGGCCCATCAATCAAAACACCTCATTCGAAACGCTGCCCTTCTGAACCAGGGCAATCGCGTCTTAAACGCCGGAGGCCCTATAAGTCGTCATTCCCGCGCAGGCGGGAAAGGATGCGCACCGCCTGTTCGCCCCCACAACCTGCCACCCTGCACCAAGGGGGCCCCATCAATCAAAACACCTCATTCGAAACGCTGCCCTTCTGACTCAGGGCAATCGCGTCTTAAACGCCGGAGGCCCTATAGGTCGTCATTCCCGCGCAGGCGGGAATCCAAACCCCCGTCTACCCTCGCACCCGGAACCGAAGGAGGCACTGCCACTCCCATCTCCATCGCCATTCAGACCTATTTTGTGTGCTGAGTAATAAGACGCGATTGCCCTGCCTTCTGACTCTCACTCCTTGCATTCTGGGCTACATATCACTATTATCGAACATATATTCTTTGCACGATCTGCCATTGATTTAGAAACCATCTCAGAACTCTCGGAAGCCCAAATCATCATCCCAGTGCCCATAGTCATTCCCGCTTTCGCGGGAATCCAGTGGCTCTTGCCTCCAATGGTGCAACGGAAACCGAACATGATTGACATGATTGTTTGGAGATAGATTCTTGCCCTTCCAACATCAGCAGGGCTCTGTAAACGAAGCCGGGGAAGACAAGGGATGAACCAGGGCAATCACGTCTTAAACGCTGGAGGCCCTATTGGTCGTCATTCCCGCGAAAGCGGGAATCCAAACCCCCGTCTACCCTCGCACCCGGAACCGAAGGAGGCACTGCCACTCCCATCTCCACCGCCATTCAAACCAATTTTGTGTGCTGAGTAATAAGACGCGATTGCCCTGAGGGATGAACTGAAATTAGCGAAAATGAGCGGAATAGTGGGAATTTTCATCAGGCCGGCGGTGCTACCGGGTCTCCCGTCTGGCCCTTGGCAGCTTCGGCAGAGTCGCTCACGGAGACAATGATTACGGGAAATGGCAGTAAATGTCAGGGTTTTCGTGGGGGTGTCAGAGGACCTCTCGTCGCAGAGCCGGTTCTCGACCTCGTCGGGTCCCGAGCACTCTGCTAGGCAATCAAGTAACGTGGGACAACTTAAGCCAATGGCAACATACTCAGGAAAACTAGGAACTCGACCACTGGGACTGTACTACCGGCCTTTCTGCCTCAGCACTAGCCGCGATTCGGGGCTTACGATATACTGCCTGCGGCAATCGACAACTTCTGTGGCCACGCTGCCTGGTAGTGATTCAGCCGGGATGTGCGGGCAATATTCGTGTGGAGAGAACAACTAGGATGCGTATACCGGGCAGGCGCGTCGGCCGGGTGATCGTGGCACTGGCCGCGGTCGGGCTGATACTCCTATCAACTGTGGCAAGCCACGGCTGCAGAGTCCAGGGGAGCAGCCCAGCGGAGGGCGGGGCAGCAGTGTCGGCCGAGTAAGGCGACGCTGGGAACTTGTTGCGACACGGGTCTACCTTCCGGTCGGGTCGACCGATTCTCCATTCACTCGGGCTTGGATATGGCTGCCGACAATAGTCTCTCGCCCCATGGCGGCAAACTGAAATTATCGGTGGCGCCTTCATCAGAGGCGCCACACCTCGTTGCCGGGTTGCCAGGCCTCGCGGTTAACGAGCAAATCGCTCGCGAGATCATCAACCTCGCCTACGGCGCCTTCTCCCCGCTGGATGGCTTTATGGGCCGTTCAGACTTGGACTCAGTAGTGAGAAAGATGCGGTTGTCCAGCGGGTTGGTGTGGAGCATACCCATCATCCTCGATGTATCCTCTAGGGAATGGGCAGCCCTGGGCGGAGTAATCGGCAGTCGCGTCCTGCTGAATCACCAAGATCAGCCCTTGGCAGTACTGGACGTTTCCGAGGTCTATTCCTACGACAGGGCTTTTATGGCCCAGCATGTCTTTGGCACCAACGATCCGGAACATCCCGGCGTGGCCCGAACAATGGCCCTGGAGGACACGTTTGTAGCCGGTAAGGTAACCTTGGTCAACCCACCACGAGTCAACCCGCCTTTTGACCAGTTCTGGAAGACGCCAGAGCAGCTTCGTTCCCGTCTGGACGAGTTGGGCTGGAAGTACGCGGTGGCGCACCAGACACGCAATGTGCCTCACGCAGGGCACGAAATGATGATGAAGGGCGCGTACCTGGCATCCGGGGCGGACGGGATTCTCGTGAGCGCCGTAATCGGGGAGAAAAAACCGGGCGACTACATCGACGAAGCCATCGTGCTCACTCACGCCCTCCTTCGGGATGAAGGGTTCTTCCTGCCTGAAATACACGAGACCTCGACTCTGATGTGGGACATGCGTTACGCCGGTCCGCGTGAGGCCGTCTTTCACGCCATTGTGCGCAAGAATCTCGGTTGCACGCACCACATGTTCGGCCGCGACCATGCAGGCGTGGGCAACCACTATGGTCGATACGCTGCTCACGAAGTCTTTGACACACTTCCCGACCTTGGTATAAAGTCCGTGCTCACGCTGGAGTGGTGGTATTGTCCAGTCTGCGAGAGCGTCGCATACGAGGGAATCTGCGGCCACAGGGACAGCAAGCAGGATTTGGCAGGAACATTGATTCGCAGCATCATAAGCGGCGGAGTGGGACCCGCAGTCACTACGTTGAGGCCACAGGTGTTGGAGGCCGTGCGTCACTGCGCTGAGAAATACGGAATGGGTTCTCCTTTCGTCACATCAGAATATCTGGAGAATCGTACACCGGTAATCACGGTGCCGGAGATGGCCTGTTGCACCTGTCCGGAGCACCAGCCTAAATAAGTTGTGTCCTTCGCAACCCCCTCACACCTGATGTAGGGGGGTTTTGCTTTGCTGCAATTCCAGGCAGCCAGAGCCGGCTGAAAAGAATCGGATTTCGGGGGTAAGCCATGCCTACTTTCGTAAACCCCAATGCATGCGACGCCTGTGCCACGGAGCACCAGGGACCGCTATGCGTCTACATCTGCCCAAACGACCTCATGGTCTTGGACATAGATGCCAACAAGGGCCTCAACCAGGAACCCGACATGTGCTCGGAGTGCTACGCGTGCGTCAAGCTTTGCCCACAAGAGGCCATCCACGTGCGCGGCTATGCCGACTTTGTGCCCATGGGCGCAATCGTTCAGCCCCACCGCACCGATGACGGCCTGCAATGGGAGGTAGTGTTCCGCGACGGACGTCGCTTCGAATTCACCTACCAATCGCGTACCCGTTCAGCCGGATCGGTGGTGCCGTACGAAGGGTTCACTGAGGACCGCACAGCCGACCTTCGCAACCAGAACTTGGCAGGAGACTCCAACTGGCTCGGGGTGGACAAGCTGCCCGTACCAGCATCCAAGTAAAGACGTAAGCCTATTCCCCATCTGCTATAGCCACTCAAGGGCTCTATGCGTCGCTGAATCCGGACGCATCTCGAAACTCGGAGGTTCAAGCCGTGGCATTCGAAACAACAGAAACAGTGGATTGCGACATACTGATCATCGGCGGTGGGATGTCGGGCTGCGGGGCCGCATTCGAGGCAAAATACTGGGCCGGTGACAAGCGAGTTGTGCTGGTCGAGAAGGCCGCGATCGAGCGCAGCGGAGCCACAGGCGAGGGCCTCTCGGCCATCAATTGCTACATGGGCCAGCGCTACGGATGGAACACCCCCGAGGACTTTGTGAACTACGTCGTCAATGACATGATGGGACTGGCCCGCGAGGACCTGGTCTATGACGTGGGGCGACATGTGGACAACTCCGTGCATCTGCTGGAAGAGTGGGGGCTGCCCATCTGGAAGCAGGAAAACGGGCAATATGAGCGTATCGGCCGCTGGCAGATACCCATTCACGGCGAGTCCATCAAGCCAATCGCTGCCGAGCCCGCCCGCACCGCCTTGGGGCCCGAGAACATCTACGAGCGTGTTGCTGTCACCCACCTGTTGAAAGACGACGACGACCCTGACAAGATCGCCGGTGCGGTAGGGTTCTCGGTGAGGGACAACAAGTTCTACATCTTTCGCTCGCCGGTGGTGATAATTACCTGCGGCGGAGCGTCCAACGTTTTCCGGCCGCGCTCCGTCGGCGAGGGACTGGGACGCACGTGGTATTCGGTCTTCGCCACTGGCTCAGCCTATGGGCTGATGATTCCCGCCGGTGTCGAGATGACACAGATGGAGCACCGCTTCGTCCCAACCCGATTCAAAGACGGATACGGACCCGTCGGGATGTGGTTCCAGTATTTCCACGCCAAGGTGCTTAACTCCAATGGCGAGGACTACACTGTCACCAGAGCCGACGAACTCAAGAAGTACGAGCCGTACGGTTCGGCCATCCCGACTCCGACCCCCCTGCGGAATCACCAGATGTATCTGGACATTCGCGACGGATACGGTCCGATGTATATGCGAACCGACCAGGCAATGCAGGCGCTTGCAGGCGGAGACCCGGCAAAAATGGACGCGGTACGGAATGAGGCCTGGGAAGACTTCCTGGACATGACCATCTCGCAGGCCCTCACGTGGGCGGCACAAAACATCGCTCCGGAGGAGACTCCTTCCGAAGTCGTGCTCGCTGAACCGTACATCATGGGCTCCCACTCTGGCGAGGCGGGAGCATGGGTCAGCGGCCCAGAGGACATCGCCACCGACAACTACAACTGGGGCTACAACCGCATGACCACCGTCCGTGGTCTGTTCGCCGCAGGGGACGGCGTGGGAGCTGCCCCGCACAAATTCTCGTCCGGGTCTTTCACCGAGGGCCGAATCGCCGCAAAGGCCGCAGTCAACTACCTGACGGACAACCCCGGACGCCCTGCTGTGTCAGATACGCAGGCCCAGGGAATGAGGAATACAATCCTTGGCCCGCTGTCGACTTTCAACCAGCACAAGGGCGCGTCCACGGCAGAAGAGATCAACCCCAATTACCTTACCCCCAAGCAAGGGCTGGTGCGACTGCAGAAGATCATGGATGAGTACGCCGCCGGAGCCTCGGCTTGGTACACCACCAACCGTCACACTCTGGAACGGGGAATCGCGCTCATCGAGATGCTGCGTGAGGACCTGTCCCACCTTGCGGCCCGCAACCCGCATGAGCTTATGCGCTGCTGGGAGGTCACTCATCGCGCGTGGGTGGGCGAGGCACACCTGCGCCACCTGCTGCACCGCGAGGAAACACGGTGGCCGGGGTACTACTACCGTTCGGACTTCCCCGACCTTGACGATGCGAACTGGCGGGTGTTCGTGAACTCACGCTACGACCGCAATGCCGACTCCTGGCAGTTGATGACGCGGCCCTATCGCAAGCTGATTACCCAGTAAATCACAGCCCCAATACCTCATCCGACAAGAGGGCGCCCTTTTGTTGGAGCGTTTCGTTTCTAGTAGTCGTCTTCCGCCCAGCTTTGCCAAGCGGGTTGACGCCGGGGCAGGAGGGGACGGCGAGTGATGACTCGTGCGGCGGCGACCGCGAGGATCCCAGCAACAAAGCCGCCTACGTGCGCAAAGAAGGCCACGCTGACTGTACTGGATAGGCCCAGCGAGGTCAGTCCCTGTAACAGTTGCCAAATGAACCAGCCGCCCAGCAACCATATTGCCCGAACCTCAATGACCGTGATAAGGATCATCACTATTAAGGCACGTATGCGGTTGTAGGGATAGGTCAGCAGATATGCGCCAAGTACGCCGGATACCGCCCCGCTGGCCCCTATCAGTGGCGTCTGCGACTGCGGGTCGATAGCCAGATGGGACAGGGTGGCTGCTACGCCTGTAGCGAGGTACAACAGCAGAAACCGCAAGGGACCTTGGTGGTGTTCCACGCTGGAACCGAACACCCAAAGGAACAACATGTTGCCAGCCAAGTGAAGAAAACCACCGTGGATGAACATTGAGGAGAAGATGGTGGCCCAAGTGGGAATGGGCGACGCAATACTGACCCTGGTAAAGTGAAACTGGTAGTTTCGCCCCTCTGCCAGCTCAGAAGGGATAAAACCCCACTTGTAGAAAAAGATGCTTATATCGAAACTGCCGCCACCCGAAAGAAGGCCCAAGCCGCCAGTCTGGAGTTCGTAGAGGAATACGAGGCAGTTAAAGCCAATCAGGCCAACAGTTACCGGGGCAAGAGAGCGGTGGCGGGCACCGGCATCTGAAAAAGGAAACACGATTCGGTTTCCCTAATACCGGTCCCGCCCTGATGAAGGTACGCCGTAAGCGATTGTCACGTCGCGGTCGGAGCAGCGACGCCGGAAACTATGTGGCTGGTGGCGTGGACAATGGCGTCGGCTGCCGCTCTGGGCTCCATCAGCCCCATGTTCAGCATCATATGGTAGTGGGTAGGGTCGCTGGGGTTATAGTCGAAAAAGCGACGGAAATAGTTTTCGTGAGCGCGCTCAAGCTCAGCACCGTAGCTTTCCGCCTCTTCCCTAGTGTAATTCTCGCGCTGCATCAGAGTCTGGACGCGAACCTCCAAAGGGGCAATTAGCCCGACGTGGTAAGTGTCGGGACGGTCAGCCAGGATGGCGTTGGCGCCACGGCCGATGATGACAGCGTTTCCGGAATCGTAAATGTCATTCACCACCTTTCCGGTGGCCTCTAGGAAGGTCTTGTCATCAATGGGCCTGTTGGGAGAGTTCCCCTCACCCATCATTTCCATGAATGTCTCCGGCGGCAGGTTTTCAATCCCTCTGCCAAAATACGGTTCACCGCTAACACCCGACATGGCCGACCGCTCCAGCATGGTCTGCAGGAAGCGACCCAGCCGGTCACGAAACCGGTCTACCCGCTGTTCCTTGGCTATAAGGGCAGCTACCGGAGAACCTATGAGCCGGGCGGCCTGCGTAAATACCAGGCGGTCGTAGAAGTTAATCACCAGGCTCTGAGCCACCATTTGTCCGATGCTCACAGCACCAGCGCCGAGTGGACCGTTGATCGTTATGATTGCCATCACTACTACCTCCCTGAGTTAATTGCTGCCGCAACTGGTCCGGGTTCAGGCCGGACAGTTGTCAGGTCAAAGGCCGCTCTCCAAGAGCCTGGAGCGGCGGCGCCCATACTCGTCGGCGAGAAGCCCCAGGGCGTAGGAGTCAAACCACTGGTCGCCTCGCCGGTGGGCCTTGCGGAAATGCCCTTCCATCACGAACCCGATGTGCTCGACCATTGTGAGCGCCGGCCTGTTGTACTCTGGAACATCAACCCAGATTCGGTGAAGACCCATTGACTCGAAGGCGTGGTCCAGCAGGCTGACCATCGCCATGGTTCCGTAATGGTGATGCCACAGATCTTTGCGGCCAATCAGGATATAGGCCTGAGCTTCAAGCAGAGGCCAGTCGATTACGAGCTGGGCCTCACCGATGTGCTCGCCCTCGCCGCTGTGCACAGCGAACACCTTCCTGTTGTCGTCGTTGAATATGCGCCCCCACTCCCTTTCGCCTCCCCCAAGAACGCTGGACGGTAAGTAGCCCGCGTGAAGCGGCTGCCCGTCATCCCCCAATCCGTACCAGGATGAATTTACCTCTTCGTCTTTGAGCCACTCCAACAGACGCCCCACGTCTTCCTTTGTGGGCGTATTTAGAGACACTTGTGGGAACATATTGCACCCCCTCCCTAAGCGATGATCATCGGCGGGCTTTTGAGCGCCCGCCAGTCACTTTCCCAGCAAAAGTTTGCATACATTATATCAAGTTTTGTTCCATAGCAATGCCTGACAGCCCAAATCCACAGGGCTTTCGCATTTGGCCGGAGAGATTCCGTGGCCGCATAGGGGATGAAATGCAACCGTCTGAGGGAACCGACCTGCGGAGATGGATACGATGTTTCCATCAGATAAGGAATGGGACAGGAATTTCCCACTGCTGTCCCATTTTGTCCCATTCCGTCCCACTTTGGCGCAAATTTTTCGTTATTTCCTATCTAATTCGCGCCCTGTGGGACAGAAATTTTTGATCCCCGTCCCATTTTGTCCCACTGGTCTTTCCGGCCTGTTTGCGAATGACCTGACGGCCATTTCGTCGACTTTGAATACACTGGGACAGTGTAGAAGGCGGCATGCATACGAAGGCATGGTACGGAGGCGTCACAAGGCTTGGCAAGCGGCAAATGTCATCAAATTATCAAAATGCGATGGCCCTGGCCCAATCTACGCCATTTTCACGCCGTAAACGTGTGCACAGGGTTGGAGCGACCTGCTTTACGGAAAAGGGCAGGTAGTATACTTGCGAACAATAGCGGATGGACTGCAACGATCCAAACGGATGCCAGGAAACAGAGAGGTAGTATGCGAGAGAACACACTAAAGGCCACCCTGAAAGAGGGAAAAGCTGTTTTCGGCGTGATGATCACCTTCCCCTCGGCCCCGGTGGTGGAGATGTTGGGATGCCTTGGGTTCGACTGGGTCCTGATCGACAACGAGCACGGTTCCATTACGGTGGACAATTCAGAGGACCTCGTGCGGGCAGCTGAACTGTCCGGTATCGCTCCCATAGTGAGGCCAGTCGCCAACAAGCCGGAGATCATTGCTCCGTTCCTAGACCGGGGTGCCTGGGGAGTGCAGGTCCCACACGTAAACACGGCAGACGAGGCTCGCGCTGCAGTTGACGCCGTCAAGTATTACCCAGAGGGCCACAGGGGCATATTCAGCCGTAGCCGTCCAGCGGGCTACGGATTCAGCGGTACTACAGGCGACTACGTGGCCGAGGCGAACCGAAACACGCTGGTCTGCCTGATGCTCGAGGAGGTCGAGGCCATCGAAAACCTGGAGTCGATGGTGCAGGTGGATGGCGTCGATGTCTTCTTCATAGGATCAGGGGACCTATCCCAGTCAATGGGGTTCCCGGGGCAGCAGACGCACCCGGATGTGCAGGCGCAGATGGTGCGGGGAGTGGACGTCATCGTCAAGGCCGGTAGGGTGGCTGGGGTCAGTTGCCCCGACAACCTGGTGCCCAAGTTTCTAGACCTCGGGGTCCAGTACTTCCACGGCAACGTTAACAGCCTGATTCAGACGTCCAGTGTGGCTTACCTGGATAGCATGCGGGAATCGGCGGTGAAGGCAGGACTCTAGTTGGCTGGATGGCAGGCGAGATTAGAAAAGCGGTGGCTTGTAAGTTTCGCCACCGCTTTCTGCTTTCTCAGCCGTACTGCTTCCGAGGCTAGGCCGGAACGGGGGCTACCTGACGGACGGAGTTCAGGGCTTTGACCTGGTCCATGAGCAGCCGGAAGTTATCAAATGTCAGCGACTGAGGGCCGTCGCACTTGGCAAGGTCTGGATTGGGGTGCACCTCAATGAGCAGTCCGTGTGCCCCGGCGGCCACAGCAGCCAACGCCACCGGCGTTACAAGGTACCACCTGCCCGTGCTGTGGCTGGGGTCGGCGACGATGGGCAGGTGAGAAAGGCGCTGGATCACGGGGATAGCAGCGACATCCAAAGTGAACCGGGTAAACTGTTCGAAGCCTCGTATGCCCCGCTCGCAGAGCATCACCTGCTCATTGCCATGGGACATCACGTACTCGGCAGCCAACAGCCATTCCTCGTAAGATGCCGCCAAGCCGCGCTTCACCATTACAGGCTTGCGAGTCTGGCCCACCTCGTCCAACAGGCTGTAGTTCTGCATGTTCCGTGCACCGACCTGAAGGATGTCGGCGTACTGGGCTACGGTGTCCACGTCCGTAGGAGACATCACCTCGGTGATGATGGGGAGGCCAGTCTCCTGCTTGGCCAGTTGTAGCAACTTGAGGCCGTCTATGCCCATGCCGCGGAAGCTATAGGGAGAGGTGCGAGGCTTGTAGGCCCCTCCGCGGAGGACCGTGGCACCGGCTGCCTTGACCGCTTTCGCAGTCGAGACCATCTGCTCCTCGTCTTCCACGGAGCAGGGGCCGGCCATGATGACTGGAGTGTCGCCACCCACCACTGCGTCACCGATCTTGATGGTGGTCGGCGTGGGATGGAATTCACGACTGGCCAACTTGTAGGGCTTGGAAACCACCAAAACCTGCATAACTCCGGGAAGAAGTTCCAGTTCATCCTTGAAATCCGGGGGAATGGAGCCGAGCACGCCAACGACGGCCCGATCTACTCCATAGGATATGGCAGCAGTTAAGCCACGAGCTTCAATGCGCCTCTGCACTTCGTCGACGTTTTTCTGGGTACTACCGGCAGCCATTGCCACTATCATTTTCGCTTCACCATCCGGTCTCTTTATGTGGAGTCATGAGTCATTCTCAAGGGTACCGCGCCTATGGCGCCAAATAAAATATGCGCCGGGTCGACGGCATCCGGCAATGCGGATCGCCGTGCGGTCCCGGCTCCATACCTCCGCGGGCGTATGACCTAATCAGAAACCCAATTTACGACCTGAGGGTATCGGTTCCTCGCAAATAAACGTTTACCAACTCCCCAGGTTGCTTATCGGTATTGACAAGTATAAGTACCCTGATGCAGCGGTTCAAGCTGCCAGGCACGTCGGTTTCGACGGCTCCGAGAAGGGCGGTGCTATTCCAACCCAGCCGGCGGGCGGCAGCAGCGGGAAAAACGGCGTTAAGGTCGGGCGTCATGGTGAAGATCACCGACGCCACGTCGCCTTCCTGAATTTGATTCTTTTCGATGAGCTCTTTGAGCAACTCCGTAGTTGCCCCGTGTATGGCCTCACCGGTGTTGGCCTCGGCGACGGTGGCCCCTCGTAGCCCCCGGCAAACGGTCATCGGCGCGCTCCGTCCACGGGAGACGGGCGGCCGGCCAGCGAGGCAACAAATGCGCTGGCCCGCTGCACCACTTCTTCCCTAGGAGACTCCAAGGTGACTCTCACCAAGGCGCTGCCCACGACTGCAGCCTCGGCCGTATCGCCGACCCGCGCAACGTGTTCCGGGGTCGAAATTCCGAATCCAACGGCGAGCGGGAGGTCGGTGTGGCGGCGCACCCTGCTCACCAGCTCGATACCGCGGTTGGAAACCTCGCTCCTTGCTCCGGTAACGCCAGTGACGCTGACGCAATAAACGAACCCGCTGGCGTGCCGGCAAGATTCAGCGATGCTTTCCTCGGTGCTAGTGGGAGCCAGCAGAGGAATGAGGGAAATTCCGCGGTTCTCGCATTCAGCGGCCAACGGGGCCGACTCGGTGCCAGGCAAGTCAACAACGATCAGGCCGTCGAGGCCAATGCGCTGGCATTCCTGGGCATAGCGAGTTACCCCGAAGGAATGGATGGGGTTGAAATAGCCCATCAGGATCAACGGCGTGTCGAGGATCTGCTCTCGCAGAGCCTCTGCCGCATCAAGGCAATCAGCGGTAGTCACGCCATTCTGGAGGGCCAGAAAGCTGGACTGCTGAATGGTGGGACCTTCGGCCAGCGGGTCGCTAAAGGGAACGCCCAACTCCACCGCATCTGCGCCGGCAGCGACCAAGGCTGGCACCAGCTCGAGTGTGGTCTCCATGTCGGGGAATCCGGCGGTCAAAAATACAATAAGTCCGGGGCGTTCGCGCTCCCGGACCCTACCAAACATCCTCTCGATGCGCTCTTTTCCCATGTGATGAAAAGAAACCTTGGACCCTATCGGAATCAGTAAACCAACGGGCCAAATGTAACCCACAGACCCGTGACTGTCCAGCCCCTTCGTTTGACCGAGTGGCGCGCCGTTTCAGGTAGTCGACCCACCTTTTTTACCGTAGGCCTTACCATTGTAGCGTCCTTGCCGCACGGTCCTGGACTTCCAATCGCGGTGTATCACGGCAGTTGGGCGGAGATGGTGGGGAGTCCCGCGAGCCGACAGCTAGTCAGGTCGGAGGGGGTCAAATGCGTGCAATTCTGTGCACTTCCGGGGCTTCGAGGGTACTGAAGAGGAGCCGGGCCGGGTTGGCCGAAACCTGGGAAGTGGGCATATAACTGCTCAGTGCGTCGGTCGCGGTATTGGAATCGCGGGCCATTGAGGCCGCTGTATTCGATGGTACGTGAGTGTCATGAGGCTTGGCAAAGGGCTTAAGCCACAAATCAAAGAGAGAGCCAAGAGGCGAGACGGAAGTGTTGCAATGGAAAAGCCGAATAACCGCAGTCCGGGTCGCCATTTTCCGCTTCCTCGATGGCACGCTCCAGAACAACATGCTTCACGGCAACGATCGGCCTAAAGGCTGCGACCACCCAATTCGGTACGTTACTGCCAGTACTGTCTTCGTAACTGTCTTCGCGAACTCCCAAACAGTGGTCGGGGCGGAGGCTATAATCCAGCCCTGACTGCGAACAGTGCTATCGCATTCTGACCGGCGTGGGCAGCGATACAGGGCCATAGCGAGCCTGTCTTGACGTAGAGCCAACCCAGCGCAAGGCCGGTGAAGAAAATCGGGACTATCGTCCCCGCGTCGAAGTGGAGCGCACTAAAAACCAGGGCGGTGGACACCACAGCGGGACCGGCGCCTACTTGATGCAACAGACCCCTGAGAACGTATCCACGAAATAGAACCTCCTCACTGATGGGCGTTACCAAGGCGAGCGCTTGAATCGTGAGGAGGAATCCCACACCCGGAAAAAACGCATCGGTGTCGATTTCGGGTGGGCGAAGCGACTCAAATCCCAGCTGGTCGATTACAAAGCCGTAGACGAATGTTGCGACTATGCTGATTCCCAAGGCGCCCACCGCAAGCAGCGCGGTTACACCCCAGGATGTCCTGGGGCTGACCATGCCCAGCGCACCGAGGGGGCGAGATGCCCGGCGCAGCCCGCCGAACCACACGACAAGCCCGATGCCGACCGCGAGAAGGTGAACAGCCACCCACGTCTCCAGTGCGGTCTCGTATTTGGGGAGCAGCGGTCCTATGGCGCGGGCAGCGAAAGCGGCTGCGAACAGGACCGCAATGAACAGGAAGAGGGCCAGAGCGATGTGGCTGATATTCCAAGAGACTAGGGTCGGGCGATGGGCCTCGTCCCCGGTAACCTCATAAGGAAGCGCCAAGGCCAGCTCCTTTCCGCAAGCGGCGCAAAAGCCGGAGTTGCGAGTCGCCGGCAAGCCGCAATAGGGACAGTGCAGTTCGTGGTTCGTCATAGATGCCACCAGCAACCGTCACAAAATACGGGCATTCGGAAATACTGGCAAGGGAGGTCCTGCCCCCGCTGGAGCAAAATAGCGGACGCAAAGCCGTTTGCAACGCTCTTATGGCTGGCCCATAATGGCCCGCATTCTCGCCAATTTCGAGGGATCGTGTGGACCCCGGTCCCCTACTTGAGGAGCGCTTCATCAATGACCGACAGCACATCCTTTTCTAAAGAATCATTTGATGAGGCCGCCGCGCGGTTCGGTATTTCAGGGTCGCAGGACCATATGGACGAGCTGTTTCGCCAAGTGCAGGGTGTGCTGAAAGGCACGGAATCGTTGCTGGCTATCGATGTGTCCGACACCGAACCCGACATGGCCTTCGATCCCCGAGGAGGGCTACGAACGGAATGATTGCTACGTTGCACGGCACCTTTTACGGAGGATTCGCTGATGGACGAACTTGAGATCTGTTACATGAGCGCTGGTCAACTGGCCCCGCTGCTCCGGAATGGCGAGCTTTCGCCGGTGGAGGTCATTGGGGCCCATTTTTCGCGCATAAGGGCCACGGAGCCGGTGCTCAACTCGTTCATCACTCTCCTGCCGGACGAGGCGCTGGCGGCGGCGCGCCAAGCTGAGCGGGACATTCGAGCGGGGCGCTATCGAGGTCCGCTACACGGCATTCCCGTCGGGCTGAAAGACCTGTTCAACACGGGCGGAGTGCGGACCACATCGGGGTCGCGCATCTTCGATAACTACGTTCCCGCACAGGACTGCACAGTTGCGGCCAGGTTCCGCGATGCCGGAGCCATCCTTTTGGGCAAACTGAACATGCACCAGTTCGCCTATGGCCCCACGGGAGAGAACCCGGACTACGGGCACATGCACAACCCGTGGAACCCGGATATGGTCAGCGGCGGCTCCAGCGGGGGGTCAGGGTCGGCTACGGCAGCAGGGCAATGTACCATCACCACCGGCAGCGACACCGGAGGGTCCATCCGTATCCCTGCGGCCCTCTGCGGCATTGTGGGGCTGAAGCCAACCTACGGTCGGGTCAGCCGCCATGGCCTGACGCCCCTAGCCTGGTCCATGGACCACCCGGGCCCGATGGTGCGAACGGTGGAGGACGCAGCCATCGCCATGAACGTTATCGCCGGTCACGACCCTCAGGATGTGGCTTCGGTCAACCTGCCTGTGCCCGACTACACGGCTGCCCTTACTGGTGATATACAGGGTCTGCGTATAGGCGTTCCCCGGCAGTATCTTGAAGCGCCGCTGGACCCCGAGGTGCGACGGCACTTCGATGACTCAATGAAACAGCTGGAGACGCTGGGAGCTGACGTTCAGGAAGTGGACTTCCCAGAGTTCAACGACGCCGCTGCGATTTCCACCACCATGCTAATGGCCGAGGCGACTGCCTGTTTCCGGGACCTGTTGGCCAGCGACGGCTCGCGCATGTACGAGCCCGTGCGGCTGCGGCTGGAGGCGGGGCTGTTCATCAGTGCTGCGGACTACCTGCGTGCGCAGCAGGGGCGGGCCGTATTCGACCACGCCGCCCGCCGCCTGCTGGATGACGTGGACCTGTTGGCCGGCCCGACGGAGCCGGTCACAGCACCGCCGCTGCTACAGCAACAAGTGCTGGCGGGAGAGGTGGAGATCGGCACCGTGGCGGCACTTACGCAATACACGAGGCCATATAACATCACGGGCTTTCCGGCTATATCCGTCCCTTGCGGAATTTCCGTCGATGGGATGCCCATCGGACTGCAACTGGCGGGCCGTCCCTTCGACGAGGAGACAGTGCTGCGTGCGGCGCAGGCGTTTGAGCAATCGACGGACTGGCATACCAGACGACCGCCGGTGTAAGACGTTAGCTGTCCGGGCCAAAATTTCCTCGTTGCCAGAGGACGCCTCGGGGTCAACGGCTAAACCGACGGCGGCCCTATCTATCGTGTAAAATGAATTGTTACCACGTACCGAGAGTCGGTGTCTCCAAAGGCCGGTGTCTGCGAGGATAGGGTCATTCAAGTTGCCTGCAATTACCACAGTAACCTTTGACCTTTGGCAAACGCTGCTCATCGATGACCGGGATCTCGGGCTTCGCCGCTCAGACGCCCGTCTGGAGGGAGTGCGCCGTATTCTTGCGGACTGCGGCGAGGAGTTTGGGCTGGAGCACATCAGCGAGGCTTACCGGGAATGCTACCGGCAATGCGCGGCCATTCGTGAAGAATTGCGGGACGTCAGCTTTCCGGAGCAGATCAAGATTTTCGTAGAAGGCATAAGCCCGGGACTCGGCCTCAGGCTAAGTCCGCTAGCCCTGTCCGAGATCACACGGGTGTACGCTGACTCATTCCTGGAGTTCCCGCCGCCTGCTCACTCGGCCGCACTGGACGTGCTCAGGAGCGTTCGCGCAATGGGACTCCGGATCGGAATGATATCAAACACCGGCATGACTCCGGGAACAACCTTTCGTACGTACCTGGAAAATACAGGGATGCTGGGCTATTTCGACGCGCTGACATTCTCAGATGAAGTGAAAATGGCGAAACCGGCCAAGGAAATTTTTCTGCTAACCCTCCGGGCCATGAACGCCGTTCCAGAGGAGACCGTGCATATCGGAGACAGTGTGCGGAACGATGTGGCTGGGGCCAAGCTGTGCGGTCTGAAGACGGTCTGGATCACTGGATTCAGCGACCGGGATGACCCCGCGGATCCGGCCACCGAGCCGGACGAAACCGTCGAAAGTCTGGCCGAGGTAGTACCGGCGATCCAGCGGATCTGCGGCCTGGGTTAGGAAATAATCCGGCGCGACATTCAATAGATTTCTCCCCTCCCCCACGGGAAAGGGAACTGATTCGCCAAGGCGGAAGCGACATCCATGCGGATGGAGAACTACGAGCTGGGCGACCGATCGGACGAGGGCACTGCAGATCTCAACGATCTTTGCGGCCATATCCTCTCGCAGCGCCGCCTGATTCTGGTGAGCAATCGGGGACCCGTCGAACACCAGATGACGGATGGGCGGCCTGAACCGCGAAGGGGCAGCGGCAGCGTGGTCACGTCTTTCGGCCCCCTCGCTCAAAAGCATGAATTCACTTGGCTCTCCAGCGCGATGAGCGAGGGAGACCGTACAGTTTCCGACGGCGGAGCAGGCCACTCAGTAAAATCCCCCTTACCCGGTCACCGGATAAGTCTCCGTTACGTAACAACTCCGAGGCGTGCCTACCATAAGTACTACAACGTTATCTGCAATCCGTTGCTCTGGTTCCTGCAGCACTACATGTGGAATCCACCCCACAACCCGACGGTAGACGCGAACGTCCACGACGCGTGGGAAACCGGATATGTGGCGGTCAACGAGGCCTTCGCCAAGGCCGTGGTAAGCGAGGCCCGGTCGGGAGATAGTCAACCTGTCGTCCTGGGCCACGACTATCACCTGTACCTGCTTCCCGAGTTCGTAAGGCGCGACCTGCCGTGCGCGATCATCCAGCACTATGTCCATGTGCCCTGGCCGACGCCCACTTACTGGGCCTTGATACCCCGCCATATCGTTCGTCGCATCTGCGAGTCGCTGTGCGCCGCCGACCTCGTCGGTTTCCAGACCACTCAGGACCGCCGCAGTTTCCTAGACACGGTTGAGGAATTTGTACCTGAGTGTCGCGTCGATCTTCTGTCGAACACGGTGGAGCTGGATTCGCAAGTCTGTTATGCCAGAGTCTATCCGGGTTCCATTAATGTCGAAGAGGTGCAGCACATCGCCAATGCACCCCGAACCTTGGAATACGAGGCTCGACTGAAACGCGAGAGCGGGGAAGCAACTATCGTTCGCATCGACCGCGCCGAGCCTAACAAGAATGTAGTCAGAGGATTCCGCGCCTACGACCTGCTGCTAAACGAACATCCTGAGCTCAAGGGCAAGGTCAAGTTCCTCGCTTTCCTGGTGCCGTCCCGCACCCACCTACGCCAGTATCAGCGCTACATGGACGAGGTGCAGCAAGTCATCCAGCAGGTAAACAACGCACACGCCACAGAACGCTGGCAACCCATTGTTCCGTACATGGAGAACAACTACGCTCAGGCCGTCGCCGGAATGAAGTTGTACGACGCACTCTTGGTAAACACGCTGATGGAGGGGATGAACCTAGTGGCCAAAGAGGGGCCTGTGGTCAACAAGCGGGACGGCGTACTGGTGCTTTCTCAGAGCAGCGGGGCGTACCGGCAATTGGCCGAGGGCGCCTTGAGTGTGGCTCCTACCGATATTGTGGGGACTGCCGAGGCCCTTCATAAGGCCGTTACGATGCCGGCTGCGGAACGGCGGCGGCGCGCTTCTCTGCTGTATAGCTCGGTTTCCATGCAGGACAACGACGACTGGATCTGCAGGCAGATGCAGGACATTGCCGCCTTGCTTTAGGCGCCACACTTTGGGTCGCCTCTCCCAATTGAGGAGTTCCGAAAGGCAGACCTCGTGGCAGGTGAAAACACCACCACGCTGGAATGTTCAGGGGAAGAGGGTTAGATAGGTGGTATGGAACAATTATTCAATCCAGGACCCTTCGAGGGCGGGTTTCCCGATATCCAACTGTGCATCTTTCCTCACCTTCGAGAGTTCATGGTCTTCGACTCCCGTCCCGGCGAACCGCACGTTCGGCTGCTTGCCACCGACGATGTACTCGGCGACGAGTTCTTTGGCGCAGTAGAAGCGGAATTCTCCCATGCGCTCAGACACACGGGAGAGTTCCCTTTTTCCCATCTTATGAACCTGACCATGCACTTCGAGGAGACGGTTCGCGAGGTGGCCATGTCATTCATATTGGACCGGCTGGGAGTTCGACTGCACGCGGAACCCGGCACCGAAATTGACCCTGCCGACATTCCGGGCGTGGTGGTTTATGTCATTTCCGGAAACGCAGCAGGTGCCCATTCGGAAGTAGTGCTGGGGGCCCTTCGCGAACTTCTGGAAAGCGCCGATTCCGGTGAGTCGCTGCAGCAGTGGGAAGGCAAGCTGACCGATATGATCACCCGGGAATCGGAGATCACGCAGCATTTGAGCCGACAGGAACTGGCGGAAGCCATTCGTGGCGAGTCGCCAGACTACTTCACTCTTTGGGACAACCTGAACTGATGGCATCCGCCGACATGGAGCGATTCACTCGCATAGGGCTGATTTCCGACACTCACAGCGCCGGAAGCGGACGGGATCTTCCCGACAGGGTCCTCGACGCACTCACGGGCGTCGACCTTATCCTGCACTGCGGCGACCTCGAATGTATCGGCGTGCTTGACTACTTGGAAACGGTTGCGCCGGTGCTGGCAGTGCGAGGATATGAGGACCCGGTTGAGAATGGAGGCCGGCTGGCCAACGCCACGAGGGTGGTCGAAGCAGGCGGCATATCCATCGGTATGATCCACGACATCCAGTGGCCGGGGCCGAAAATTGCAACGAATGGCGATGGTACGGAACTGGTGCTTCCAGGGGGCCGTGCCTCCGACCTATTAACCGCCAAGTTCGGAAAAACCGTGGATGTGGTCCTCTTCGGAGACACCCACGAGGAGTTGGCCTGCACTTGGGATGGAACGTTAATAGTTAATCCGGGCAGTCCTACCTATCCGGGTCGGCGTCACAAGAGGGGCAGCCTGGGTACCGTAGGGATGCTGGAAATCGCCGGCGGCGAGGCGACAGCCCGTATCACAGATCTGGAGACTGGTGAGACCCTGATGTGTTACGGATGTCCGCCAGCGGGTCTGTAGGCGTCCTCAGGCAAGGCTATGGGGCCGGGGTACTTCTCCAGCAAGGCCATGAAGAATTCGTGACGCAGCGGATTGCTGGAGTCGTTGTCAGACTTGCGCAGGTAGATACGCATCGCCGGGTTGCCGTCGGCGTCCCGCATCCACAGTTGGTAAGAGGGAAGACCCCGGTCGTTGGTGGTTTGGACGAACTCCGCCTCCCGGATCTTGGACATATCCAGGTGCATATGTGTCCCACCGGGAACCATAAGTGTGACCACGCGGCCGTCCGGAGTGAACCTCAGATCGTCGAAGTCCATGTAGACCTCGGCAGAGGCTGCGGTGCTTTCCAGCATCACCACCACCTCATTGAAAGCCCCTCCATTGTTGCCGTCGCGACATTCCTCAAGGATCTCGCGCAGGGTTAAGCCAACAGTCGCGCTCATGTGCTTTCGATCCTCTTTCCCGCGAATATGATGCTTTAGGCCAGGTTGATCAGCGGCGACACTTCCAGGAACACCGGGGCAAATACCAACGACACCACGGCCATCAGCTTGAGCAGGATGTTAAGGGAAGGGCCCGAAGTGTCCTTGAACGGGTCGCCAACCACGTCGCCCTCGACCGCCGCCTTGTGGGCCTCGGAACCCTTACCGCCGTAGTTGCCCAGCTCCACATACTTCTTGGCGTTGTCCCACGTGCCGCCTGCGGAGGCCATCATGATGGCCAGCATGAACCCCGATGCTACCGAGCCAATGAGCAGGCCGCCCAGTGCCGCTGGGCCGAGGATGAATCCGGCGGCGATGGGAGCGATGACCGCCATCAGGCCGGGGACAATCATCTCCCGCAGCGCGGCGCGGGTGCTGATGTCCACGCAGCGGGCAGAGTCAGGAGTACCGGTCCCCTCCATCAGGCCGGGAATCTCGCGGAACTGGCGACGCACCTCGTCCACGATGCCCTGCGCGGCGCGGCCCACGGCCTGCATAGTCAGGGCCGAGAAAATGAAGGGCAACATGGCGCCAATGACCAGCCCCACCAGGATTTCCGGCTGCAACAGATTGATGCCCACGCCTCCTGCCACTAGCTTGCCGTCTTCCCCGATTTCGAGAAGGTTGGCGCTCACTGAGTAGGCGGCCAGCAGGGCCAGGGCGGTCAGGGCCGCGGAGCCGATGGCGAAACCCTTGCCGGTTGCGGCGGTGGTGTTGCCCAGGGCGTCCAGCGCGTCGGTGCGCTCGCGGACTTCGGGGTCAAGGTTCGCCTGCTCGGCGATTCCGCCGGCGTTGTCGGCGACAGGCCCGTAGGCGTCGGTGGCCAGCGTGATACCCAGGGTGGACAGCAGCCCCACGCCGGCGAGAGCCACGCCGTAGAACCCGGCGAACCAGTAGGCTATCAGGATGGCGATGGACACGCATATCACGGGAATGAGAGTGCTCAACATACCGCTGGCGATGCCCTGGATTATCACCGTGGCGGCGCCGGTCTCAGAGGCGGCAGAAACTCTCTGCGTCGGCTTGTAACTGTAGGAAGTATAATATTCGGTGCCCAGGCCGATAATCGTCCCCGCCACCAACCCTGCGACCACGCAGCCGAACCACCACCAGTTGTCGGTGAGAGTGATCGTCAGGACCGCGGCGAAAATTATCAGCAAGCCGCCCGCCGCGAAAATGCCGTAGCGTAGCGACCACAACAACTTCTCGAAATTTGCCTGCTCGCCGCTGCGGACAACGAAGGTGCCCAGTATGGCCGCAACGATGCCGGCACCGGCCAAGAGCAACGGGAACACCGACTGCGGGTCGGTATAGTCGAATTCATTGGAGCCGCCGGTGGCAAATACCACGGCTGCGGCGGACAGAGCTATGGTGGAGATGATGGAACTGACGTAGGACTCGAACAGGTCGGCGCCCATTCCCGCCACGTCCCCCACGTTGTCGCCCACGTTGTCGGCTATCACGCCGGGGTTGCGGGGGTCGTCTTCAGGGATGCCCGCCTCCACCTTGCCCACGAGGTCGGAACCTACGTCAGCGGCCTTGGTGAAGATGCCACCGCCCACGCGGGCAAACAGGGCGATGGAACTGGCGCCGAACCCGAATCCGGCAACGACGCTGATGTTCTGGAAAATCAGGTAGAGAATGGAAACGCCCAGCAGACCAATGCCCACCACCGTAACGCCCATAACCGTGCCACTGGAGAAGGCAACCCGCAGAGC
The DNA here is from genome assembly GCA_965215675.1 of Dehalococcoidia bacterium. Lineage (GTDB taxonomy): Bacteria > Chloroflexota > Dehalococcoidia > Lucifugimonadales > UBA3495 > VXOI01. The sequence goes on from OZ244112.1 coordinate 3,630,124, forward strand.
CGGATTCAGCCCAGTCATGGCGGCCGCGGCGGTTCGGACGTTGGCCCGCACAGCCACGCTCATACCAATGAACCCGGCGGTGCCGGAGCAGATGCTGCCCACCAGGTACGAAATGGCCGTCGCGGGTACGGGCAGGTCGTGGTCAAAGATAGTGTAGTCCAGCACGCCCAGCACCACGGCAACCACTATGACAAAGGGAAGCAGTGACATATATTCGCGGCGCAGAAAGGCCCCAGCCCCCTCTCGAATGGAGTCACCGATGCTGCGCATGAGTTCATTGCCGGCTTCGGCGCGAAGAACTCGCATAGCCGTGAATCCGGCAAAAATCAGGGCAAGCGCGCCTGCGGCAAGGGCAACAATTAACGATTCCATGCAATCTCTCGGAGGAAGATCAGAGTAGGGGTAAGGGGGAATTTTAGCGACAGAAAGTTATCACAACCAGCCATAACAGTCAATCGGAATTCGTCGCCCAGCGGGTCATGTCCAACATCCGCAGGTGCATGCGTATGCCATTCATTCGCTTCCAATTTCTCCTCGAATGGGCACATGGGTCGCGCCCGATTAGCTATGGCTGGTGAGAGAAACGCGTTCTACTCCTGATATACAATGCGTGGCAATCGATCTCGACGCTGACGGAGCCAGGATGAACATGCGTAGCAAGGACGAGGTACGAGAGGCGGTGTGGGCGGCTATGGAGGCGGCCCGTGCTGCCCATACCCGCAAGCTCCGCGACAGGATCCCCCACTTCCGCGGCTGCGAGGCCGCCGCCGAGAAGGTTGGCGAACTAAGGGTGTGGCAGGCCGCGCGTGTCATCAAGGGAAACCCGGACAAGGCGCAGCGTCCCTTGAGGCTGAAGGCCCTCGAAGAGGGCAAGACGCTATATATGGCGGTGCCTCGCCTCCGGCAGGAACAGTGCTTCGTGGAACTTGACCCCGCGTCGATGGGAGCTTCGCCAGCCGAGACATCCACCATCGCGGGGGCCTTCCGTTGGGGACGGCCGGTGTATGTGGAGGAGATGCGGCAAGTGGACTTGGTGATCTCGGGTTCTGTTGCGGTCAATCGTATGGGAACGCGGGTGGGCAAGGGTGGCGGCTTCGCCGACCTGGAGTACGGCCTCGCCATCGCCGCCGGCATCGTGTCGCCCGAGACGCCGGTGGTCAGCACGGTACACCAGATGCAGGTGCTGGACGAGGACCTCCCATACACTCGCCACGACGTCTTTCTGGACTACGTGGTGACCAGCGACGAGGTCATCGAGTGCAGCGGCGATATCCCGAGACCGACGGGCATTTACTGGGACGACCTGACTCCGGCCAAGATCCGGCAAATTCCGCTGTTGAAAAAGCTGCAGCCGTCGACCGGGTGAAATCGGATGATTGCAACAAGATAATGCCACCTCGGAGCATCTCCAGAGTTGACCCCGCCCTTAAATCCTGTCCGGTGTTCCCCGGACAGCATTGGATGGGGTTTCCGGCCTCAGCCACCCGGTGGCCAGTGGCAGTCCGGCCGCGATCAGCAAGACCAAGAATGCTATGCCTGAGATACGGTGGACCACCGTGGCGGCGTCGACCCAGATGAACAGCATCGCGACTCCCAGAATGCCTTCAACAACCGCTGCAGCTCTAAGGGACCCTGACATCCTCCACTGAACTGCCGCCATGGCCACCAAAGCGAGGCCGACCAGCGCAAATCCCAGCGCCCCGGCGGCCCAGCGAACAGTGAACAGAGCGTCCTCAGCGCCGCCGACAATCGAGGAACCGGGCGTCAGCGCAACTGTCCGCTGCGCCTCTGATGCCAGCACAGACAATGCGACCGCGGATGCGCCGGAAGCGGCGGATGCGAGTCCTGATGCCACCAGGAGAGCCGCAGCAGCACCCATGGCAACGGGATCGACAGCGCTCATCGAGCGCCAGAGGGCCAAACCGGCAACCAGCAAGGTCAAACCGCCAACCAGCCGTGCCGCGCCTCCGATAGCATAGGCGGTTCGGGATTCTCCAATTGCCGCGAGTTTCTCCGCCATCGCAAGCTGAGCGACTTCCGCCGCGTCCAAGCTTTGCGATTGGGCCAATGCATCCGTAAACGGGGTACCGTCCGCACCGACCATCAGGCGGGCCGGGACGGATATAGCAGTCGCCAGTGCGGTCAGGAGCAGAAAGACCCCGGCGGTGCGGTAGTCGAGTATCAGAACCGCCACGGGAACTTGGGATTAGACAAGGTCATGATCAGATGAGCAGGTTGTAGCCCGCCGGGAGCACCGTCCGGCCGGTGAGGGCGCTGGCGAGGGCGGGGCCGCGGCCTTCGGCGACCGCGACTCCAGCTAGCACCTGCAGGGCGACCTGCATTCCGCTATGCGGGGGCGTTGCCTCGACGCCCAATGCCCGTGCGAAGTCGCCGCCGTGGATGACCAGTTCCATGGTGCGAAGCTGGAGGTAGTCGATTAACCTCATTCCACCCTGGGGCGTGGCAAGTATGAAGTCATCATCCAGGTCGTTGACCCTCTCCTTTGCCATGTTCAGGAATCCGCGCACCATCATCGTCGGGCTGTCCATGATTTCCAGACCAGCTGACCGGCCCAGCTCGGCAACCCGGTCGGGATTCGCGTTCTGCCTGACATTCAGAATCCACTGAGTCGTGGACTCGACGTCCACCTGTAGCGCGGGCTTCTCGGAGTAGCCAACAACGGTGCTGATGGAACGGTAGGTGTGGCCGGCCAAGTCGCGAAGCGTCCACTGGCCCAGCGCGTGCTCTTCCCAGGCGTCAATGTCCACGCCGTCGACCAGCTTGGCGAAGAACTCGGCGGATTCCAAGTATGCTTCCTTGATCTTTTCGCCGAAACTACTTTGGGAACTCACGTGGCCTCCATTCCGATGGCGATTGGGCAGCGCGGAAATTAAGGTTCACCGACCAAGTTCTCCACTTCCAGCGACTTCATCAGGCCGCTTATCTGGCCCCAGGTGTCGTCTTCGACGAAGATACCTTCCTGACGGCGACGCTGCTCGGTGCGGTACTCGATTTCGCCGGGGTAGAGAATCTCGCTGAAGCCGGCAGCAGGGGGCGAGTCCTTGATGAATTCGACAAATTCGCCCATGTCCTTCTTGAACTCGTCCAGCGGACGGAAATGCTCAAGGTTGAAGGCAGCAATGAAACACCCGTCGTTGTGGCGACCCTCGGGGTCGATGCCGAAGCCGAGACCGGTCAGCAGACCGGAGAATACCTCGACCATAAAGGACAAAGCGTAGCCCTTGTGGCCCTGATCGACGCCGACGGGCAAGATGGCGCCGCCGGAGAAGTAGTCGTTGGGGTCGGTGGTCTGGTTGCCGTCGCGGTCTACGATCCAGCCGAGGGGGATGGACTCGCGGCGATTGCGGGCCAGGGCGATCTTGCCGAGGGCAACGGTACTGGAGGCCATGTCCATCAGCACCGGGCCATCGAGATCGCTGGGCATACCTATGCAGATGGGGTTGGTGCCGAGTTTGCGAGCCCGTCCGCCGAAGGGGGCGACGTGCTTGGGGGCCGCGCCGGAGTCAGCGGTGATCATGCCGATCATGCCTTCGGCGGCGGCCATGGTTGGGTAGTCGCCCAAACGTCCGATGTGGCTCTGACTGTGGACGGTGATGGCGGCTACGCCGTGGGTCCGGGCCTTGTCGATAGCCATACGCATTGCCCGTTCGGTGACCACAAAACCGAAACCCCAGTTCCCGTTGATTACGGCGGTACAGGGAGCCTCACGCTCCACCACGAAGGGGGCGCCGGGCACTATGTGGCCCACGTCGATGCGCTCAGCGTAGGTGGGAATCTGTATCACGCCGTGGGAATCGTGGCCGCACAGGTTGGCCTTGACCAAGTGAGCGGCGACCACTTCCGCTTCGGCCTCGGGCGTGCCCTTGGCGCGATAGATGTGGTAGGCCGCTTTGTGCAGGTATTCAGGAGAAAATACGGGCATTTCGTAACCTCTAGCGGTACTTGCTTACGGGAGGTGGGTGAGTCAAGAAAACCGCCATAAGTCTAGCCCCGCCCCCAAGCATTGTCCAGAAAGGACCTTGCGCCGGGAGCGTTGCGATTCAGGTGTTCGAAATGTCTCAGGGTACTGCAATTCTCTTCGGCGTTGCCTCGGGGCGCCGATTTCACCATCCGCGCGCCGTGGTTCCGGACCAGTGCAAAGTCAGGGCTCGCGGTGCCCAGCTGCCAGAGGGGTGTCTCAATGCGGGATGGTACCGGACATGGAACCCCCAGAGAAGTGTGCATTTTCCACGAGCCTGTGTCTCAACACGGGATCTTGCCGTCCGCGCAGGGCGCCCTGGGGGCAGATGTTGTTACAGCGGTTGCCGAGATGAGAATTCCTGAATTCCCACTATTTCCCTCTGTTTTGTATCGGCTTTTTCGGATTCCGCTGGATGGTGCAGTTTTAATTAAACGCCAAAAACGCTAACGAACATTTGTTTGATTATATGGGAGCTGAACCTGTTTTGGAAGGTGCGAGTGTCAGAAGACAGTGGTCCTAATCGGTTGGTCGAGTTACACGTCCAGTCAGCTAGCACTGGACCTGGCCTTCCGCCATCGCGGGTATGACGGCAGCACCGGCGTCATACCACCTCCTTCTTTTAAACGTTGTGATGTCAGAATAAGACCATTCCGACTCAGGCGGCCGAGTAATTTATCAGACCGGCAGGTAAACTCCGGGATCCCGAGAGGGCGGAGACCCGGGGTTTTTGGTGGTAGAGATCTGCCTTGAAGATTGGCATGGGTCCTCTGACAGCAGCGGAAAGACGTGGGAACTTGATGCAGGGTGTGCAGAGGCCGCGTAGGGGTGCGATAGGAGAGGTCGGGGTGAAATGCGTGGGTCTGAACTCCCAGCAGGACAAGCTAGCGAAGTTGCCGGATTTCGAGCAGTTCAAATATTGACGCAAGAACGAGGCTTCCGAAGAGTGTCGCTCCTTGACCTGATAGTGGGCGGTTTCTATAATTTCATATCAGGATAATTACGGGCGCTCCGCGATCCGGCAGCCCGGTGCAGGTACGAGAAGCGATTGGTCCAAGCTAATCCCCAGAACATTGAAGACCTGACCGGCGCGGCCCTAGCCGAACTTTCGGCGTTGAATAGCCTGGAGGCACTGGAGCAGTGGCGCATTGCCTACCTTGGCAGGCGCGGCAGTCTTACCTTGGTGCTGCGCGGGCTTTCCGGTCTTGACATCGAGGAGCGCCGTCGCATTGGCGCCCTGGCGAACCAGGCCAAGGAATCGCTGGAGAGCGGTCTGGAGGGGCGCACGCGGGAGATCAACGAGGCGGCGCTATTGAGGGCCGCGCAGGAAGATCGTCTGGACGTTACTCTTCCGGGAAGGCTGCTCTCAGAGGGAAGGCTTCATCCCACGACCCAGATTGTCCGAGAGATCTGCGCAGCGTTCGTGGGCATGGGCTTCAGCGTCGTTGAGGGACCTGAAGTTGAATGGGATCATTACAACTTCGAGATGCTCAACATTCCCAAGGGACACCCCGCGCGGGATATGTGGAACACCCTGTGGGTGGACTACACCAACGAAGCCGGGGAGCACCCCATGCTGCTCAGAACGCATACCTCGCCCATGCAGGCGCGGGTTATGGAAAACCAGCGGCCGCCGGTGCGAGTGATAGTGCCGGGCAAGTGCTATCGATACGAGGCTACAGACGCGACCCACGAATGGCACTTTTACCAAGTGGAAGGCCTTGCGGTGGACGAGGGAATCACCTTCGCCAACCTGAAAGGAACCCTCTACGAGTTCGCCCGCAGGCTGTTCGGAGAGGAACGGCAGATACGCTTCCGGTGCGACTACTTCCCGTTTGTGGAACCGGGCGTGGACATGTCCATCGACTGTTTCGCCTGCGACGGTCACCGGGAGGGCTGCCGCATCTGCCGAGACAGCGGGTGGATCGAGATAATGGGAGCCGGCATGGTGCACCCCCGAGTGCTGGCCGGCGTTGGCTATGACCCGGACAAGTACACCGGCTTTGCCTTCGGCATGGGCCCAGAGCGCATAGCCATGCTTAAATACGGCATCGATGACATCCGTCACTTCTACGCAAACGATCTGAGGTTCCTACGGCAGTTCTAAGGCGCGGCGATCAATAACTCAATGACAGGGTCTGAATGAAAGTACCCCTAAGCTGGCTCCGGCAATACGTGGACGTCAATATTGCTGCTTCTGAACTGGCCCACCGACTGACGATGGCCGGTGTGGAAGTAGGAGAGGTCGAGGAGACGGGCGGCTGGAGCGAGGTGTACGTTGGGAGCGTAACCAGCGTCCGACCACACCCAAATGCCGACCGGCTCAGACTGTGCACCATTACAACGGGCACAGATGCGATGGAGGTGGTCTGCGGGGCCCCCAACGTTGCCGAGGGACAAAAGATCTGCTTTGCCCGCGTGGGGGCATACCTGTACAACGCCCACAGCCGGAGGCAGGAAACCCTGGCGGCTGCGAGCATACGCGGGGTTGAGTCGCAGGGGATGATCTGCTCTGAGCTGGAGCTGGGGCTTGGCGAAGACCACACCGGGATCATAGTCCTACCGGAGGATGCCCCGCTGGGGGAGCCCCTGTCAGACTACCTAGGAGACACGATACTTGACCTCGAGCTGACTCCCAACCGACTGGACTGCCTTTCGATGCTTGGTGTGGCACATGAGGTCGCGGCTCTCACTGGAGGCAAAGTCAGGGAACCGGAAATCCAGTATGCGGAAAGCGGCCCCCCCGTAGGTGAACGGGTCAGCATATCCATCGCACATCCCGACCTGTGCCATCGCTATACGGCCACTGTCATTGATGGTGTTCGCATCGGCCCTTCGCCGCAGTGGCTGCAGGACAGGCTGACTCGCGCCGGACTGAGGCCCATCAGTAATGTGGTGGACGTCACCAACTTCGTGATGCTGGAATACAACCAGCCCCTCCACGCCTTTGATCTCGACACTGTCAAGGAAGCCACGGTGATCGTGCGGCGCGCCGGGCCAGGCGAAAAACTAACCACCCTCGACGGAGTGGATCGCGACCTGACCACCGATAACCTGGTGATAGCCGACGCCAATGACCCCATCGGATTGGGTGGAGTAATTGGAGGAGCCAACAGCGAGATCGGCTCGTATACCAGCACGGTGCTGTTGGAGTCGGCCAACTTCAACGCCTCCAACAACAGAGAAACGGCCACTTCAATGGGACTGCGCACAGAGGCCACGCTGCGCTTCGAAAAGGGGTTGCGTCCAGAGTTGGCGCCCATGGCCCTGCGTCGCGCCACCGCGCTGATCCAGGAAGTAGCCGGAGGAACTGTTGCGCCCGGCTTCATAGACGTTTATCCCGAGCCGCCGGATTCGCCTCCAACAGTCACTCTGACTACAAGAAGGCTGAAGCAGTCCCTGGGAATGGATGTCGGATTGGAACAGGCTCAGTCAGCACTTGACTTGCTGGGTTTCGCCTGCACCACGACTCCAGACTCGCTGGTGGTGACTATTCCTTGGTGGCGTAACGATGTGAACATCGAAGACGACCTGGTGGAAGAGGTAATCCGGGTCATTGGATACGATGCGGTTCCGACCGTGATGCTTTCCACCCCCATCCCATTTCACAGCCGTACCCAGGCAATTACGCTCCGCGATGACATCAAAGACCTGCTGGTCGCCGGAGGAATGCAGGAAATCATCAACTATCCACTGGCCTCCTCCGAATTGTTGGAACGTATCGGACTAAACGATTCAGCGGCCCCAGCGATGCGCATTGCTAACCCAATGAGCTCGACCCACGAGTTCCTGCGACCGACCCTGCAGGCCGGGCTGCTAACAATACTGGCTGCCAACCAGTCGAACGGAACGGGTCCCTTCCGTCTGTTCGAGGCTGGACGCGTCTTTCTGCCCAGGAGCGGCGATCTTCCTGACGAAGCGGAGACCGTGGCAGGAGTACTGGCCGGCCGACGGGGCGGCGTGTCGTGGCTCGCGGACCCCGGCAGCGACGGCGATATGGACTTCTACGATGCCAAAGGTATTGTCGAGTTGCTGCTGGACCGGTGGGACATTGGCGCTTCGTGGGAACTGGGCGAACATCCGGTGTATCAGCCCGGCCGGTGCGCGGTTGTGAAGTCTGGCAGCACTGTGCTGGGATACGTTGGGGAGATTCATCCCTCGATCAAAGAGAGATTCGACCTGAATTCCGGGGGCGTGGCAGGCTTCGAATTAGACCTGCGGGCCCTGCTGAGTGCCCTGCCTGAGTCAGAGCGGCGGTTTGAATCGCTGCCCCGTTTCCCGGTGGCAACCAGAGACCTGGCACTGGTCCTGCCGGTGGATGTACCCGCGGGACGTGTTACCGAGTTGATCCTGCGCAACAGGCTGATACAGAGGGCGGAGCTGTTCGACATTTATTCAGGGGACAACCTGGCGCCGGGAACCAAGTCGCTGGCCTTTCACGTCCATCTGCAGGCCGCGGATCGCACTTTGACCAACGAAGAGGTCGACAAGTCTGTGGACGGACTTCTCAGAAACCTGGAGCGGGAGGTTGGTGCCACTCTAAGGAGTCAGGGGTGAGGGGATCCAACTGCGCGGAATTGCGGAGCGGTGCGATACCTTACGCCTAAAACTACCCTACACTCGTTTCCCCACTCCTGATCCGGGAGGGACACCATGGCAACACGACACCGCCACCAACACGGCAATCACGACGAGGCACCCCATCATCATGGGCACAGCCACGCCGGGGAAGACATGCTCAGCGTCGAGGAGGCCTACGAGCGGGTGATGGCCAGCTTCGCGCCGCTGGAGGCGCTGGAATTGCCGCTGCTTGAATGCCTGGGGCAGACGCTGGCCGAGGACATCACTTCCCCACTTGCTTTGCCACCGCTGGCCAACTCCGGAATGGACGGATATGCCCTGAAAGGAGCGGACATCGCGGGTGCGTCTGCGGACTCGCCTCGACGCCTCCCTGTGATCGGCATAGTCGCGGCAGGACAACTGCCGGAAAGGGCTGTCGAGTCTGGCACGGCCATGCGAATTATGACCGGCGCACCTGTTCCCGACGGCGCCGACACGGTCGTACCTTTCGAAGAAACGGACGAGGTGAAAAGAAAGCAAGAGGGCCGGCCGCTGGACGAGGTGGCCGTCTTCTCTGAAATGGCGGTCGGGTCGAATGTACGACCGGCTGGGGAGGACATCCGGCAGGGCGAACTAGTGCTGGAAGCAGGAACCGTTGTGCGAGCGGCCGAGGTGGGTGTCCTTGCATCGTTGGGACTGGATCGGGTGAGGGTCGTACGCAGGCCTGTCGTGTCGGTGCTGGCGACGGGAGATGAACTGGAATCCGCCGGGGCGGCCCTGTCAGGCGGAAAGATCTACGACAGCAATAGCTTCAGCGTCGCCGCCTCAGTGGTCGCCAGCGGAGGGATACCCAGGCTGCTGGGAATCGCCCGCGATAACCTGGACGATCTCAATGCCAAGCTGGCTGCAACTGCCGGTTCCGATCTGGTGATCACCTCAGCGGGAGTGTCCAAGGGTGACTACGACATCGTTAAGGACGTGCTTGAGCAGCGGGGGAAGATGAATTTCTGGTCGGTTCGCATGCGGCCGGCGAAGCCACTGGCCTTCGGGCACCTTCGGGATGACGGCGGCAGGGACGTGCCGCTGCTGGGCTTGCCCGGTAACCCGGTCAGCGCGATGGTGGCGTTCGAGATGTTTGCCCGGCCAGCGATCCGCTGTATGCTGGGACGTCCGGTGCGTCCCCGCCCATCGGTGGACGGAGTGCTGACCGGCCCGATCCGCAACTACGACGGCCGCCGCGTTTACGCGCGCGTCGAGGTTGAGAAGCGCGATGGAGTCTATTACGCGACTCCCACCGGTCCGCAGGGTTCTAATATTCTGACGTCGATGTCACGGGCAAACGGGCTGGCGATATGCCCCGAAGACCTGACGGCCAAACAGGCGGGCGAGCAGGTGCGCATTATCATGCTGGACTGGAATGAAGAGGTGGATCTATGACCATCGCCGGGCTGGAGACTGGGGGATCACAAGATGACAGGGATCAAGGTAGCGGACTTTATCATGTCAGCCTGGCCCGGCTGAAGCAGCTGAACCGATCCGCAGTTCATCTCATTGCGAGCCGCCTCACAGAGGATTGTCCATCATTCGAGAAACCGATTCATGAATTGAACGTGGGGGATCTCATACGCGAGATCAGAGATTTCCACGGTGAGTCGAACGACTTCATCCGGTACGACATGCCCATCAAGGAGATCGTATTTCGGACGTTCCTTATCCGTGGGAACGAACCGATTGCGCTAACCGATCTACACCACGAGTTGACCGGACGCTGGAGCAACGCCCTCCGACCGATTTCCATTGAGGAGTCGCTGCTGCGCCGGGTATTGGAGACGGACGTTTACTACGGATTTGCTGAAGTGTAGCCGGAAAGACAGAACGGGAACGCAAAAAGCCGCCGGGCATCAATCGTGCCCGGCGCTTCTATTGCAGAGAAGGAAGATTCGCGGGAAGGGCTACGCTGTCGCTGCGGCGAGCTCGCCCCGCGCCGTTTCTATCAACTGTGAGAATCCTTCCGGGTCCCGCACGGCCATGTCAGCCAGAATCTTGCGATCCAGTTCTATCTCCGCCAGCTTCAGACCATGTATGAACTGGTTGTATGGCATGCCAGCGGCCCGGCAGGCAGCACTGATTCGCACGATCCAAAGGCTGCGAAACTCGCCCTTGCGCTCCCGGCGGTGCCGGTAGGCGTAGGACCAAGCGTGCATAACGGACTCTTTGGCCCATTTGTAGTTGCGATGGGAAGAGCCCTGAAAGCCCTTGGCCGCATCAAGTATCTTCTTGTGTCGACGGCGCTTGGTGACGCCGCGCTTTATTCTTGCCACAGAACGGTCTCCGTAGTAGGCGCTTGCCAGCTAGCCGTAGGGAATCAGCCGCTTGAGACGGGGAACGTCAGCGGCATCAACCACCAATTTATCGGAATACTTTCGGGTCACCTTTGTGGGCTTCTTCCGCCGCAGGTGGCTGCTCATGCGCTTTCGACGGAGCAGCTTTCCCGATCCGGTAACGTGTATGCGAGCTTTGGCGCCTTTATGTGTCTTAAGTTTTGGCATCGGCCAGTTCTTCTACCTGTTCCGGCTGACTGTCGCCGGAGTCGTTATTTCCTGGTTTGTCACCCTGGTTCCTGTTGGACGGGGCTCGCTGCAATTTCTGTTCTTCGCCCTTCTGGAGGGAAGGTATGAGAACCATTGAGAGAGAACGCCCCTCCATGGCAGGCGCACGCTCCAGCCGTACCTCGTCCTTCAACTCATCTGCCACCCGGCGCAAAACGGCGAGACCCAACTGCTGATGCGCGGCTTCGCGTCCCCGGAAGCGCACGGTGAGCTTCACCTTGGAGCCGTCATCGATGAATTCCCGCACCTTGCGGAGCTTGGCGTTAAGGTCGTGAATCCCGATATTGGGACGGAAGCGCACTTCCTTCTGCTCGGTACTCTTCTGACCTTTCTTGGACTCCTTCTCTTTCTTGGAGGACAGATAAAGGAGCTTGCCGTAGTCCAGCAGTCGGCACACAGGCGGGTCGGAATTGGGCGCAACCTCCACCAGATCCACTTCAGCGTCCCGAGCCATCTGGAGGGCACGCCGAGTGTCCATCACCCCCAACTGCGAACCGTCGCCTCCGATAACCCGGACTTGAGGGCTGGTAATACGTTCGTTGACCCTATACTGTCTGGCTATGCTGGCTTACCTCCAATGTATTATGCCCCACACTTTCCAGATGGGCATATCCCAAGCTACCACACGCACGCACCCCAGTCAACGAAGTCGCCGGCCATCGGGCGTGGATTTCCCCACCAAAGAACTCCTCTTTTCCCATTTGGAGAAAAGCAGGGAATACTGCAAGCATTGATTGAAGCGCATGCCCAAATGCAGCACGAATAGTGTTCTATCGCCCATCAATTACGCGCCCATCAACTACGAGGGCAGTAGTTACTCATCGTCGGGGTCGTCGTCGTGATCCGGCAATGGTCCCAGGTCACTGCCAAAGTCAAGGCCCTGCAGGAACTCCTCAATCTGGGGCGAGAGAGGCGTCACTGGTCCGGCGTCGGGCGAGGATGGGGCGTTCTCGCGGTCGTAGCGCTCTTCGAGACGCTCGAGCAGCTTGGATACTTCGGAGGTGTCGGAGACGATGTTCTGCAGCGAGGAATACTGTTGGACCCCCCGCTCCCTATCTTCGAGGCGACTGGGCAGGCCATAGATCCGACAAAGGATACCAGTAAGCCGCGCAATGCCCGTGAAGTCTTCCTCCACCTGGAAGTACTGCGGCAGATGCACCACGAAGATTCGGGTGTCGATGTTCGAGGCCTCGGCGTGCTGGAAAATGACCTGGGTGATTGTGGTCGGTCCTTCGTAATCGCTGGGCTTTACCTCCACCAGCCGGTATTCGGCCTCATTGGTGGCATCGACGGAACCGCCTGAAACGAGGAGAGGGCGCGTGTGAGGAACCATGTCGTACATTGCGCCGATCATCGAGTAGCGCTTGACGCCCAGCTTATCGAGCATTTCGATAACGGAGTCGGTGAAATCCTCGCCGTAAGCGTGAGGCTCTAGCAGATGGAGAGTCACCAGATCCGGCCCATTCTCCCGTACGGCCACCTTGACGGTGGTGGACGGGATTGTGTATTCCCGCTTTCCCCGGCGAATCGCCGTCTTGGGGCGGTAGCGAGTGAAGTCGTAGTAGCGACCAGGGCGAACCAGCCGTCCGATCTCTTTGGCGCCCAGATACCTTTCGATGCGGCGCAAGCTGAGAGTTCCCACACGGCCAACGTCAATCCACGGTCTAAGGACCGCCAGAACATGGGGATCCTTCAACTCTGGCAGGGGTTCGTCGAGCTCGAAATCTCCGATTCGCATTAAGTTAGTTTGCCAGCGCCAGCAAATGTTGGCAAGAGGCGCACTTTCGGTGCAGGGCAATCGCGTCAAATTTCTCAGCACACAAAATTGGTCTGAATGGCGGTGGAGATGGGAGTGGCGGTTCCTCCTTCAGTTCCTGGTGCGAGGGTAGACGGGGGTTTGGATTCCCGCAGGCGCGGGAATGGCGACTTATAGGGCCTCCAGCGTTTAACCCGCGATTGCCGTTGCGATGCAGGGCTGTCGCCTCTGGCTGGAGAGATTCCGCGGCTGCGCAGGAATCGAGTACGGCTATCCGAGAGCGTCGGGCTTGCGGAGGGCAATTCGATGTCTCCACGGGACAGAATTTTCCCACCGCTGTCCCATTTTGTCCCAAATTCGCGCTCCCCCGTAGCTGAAGTTTCCCCAAATTGGCCAAAAATCGCGATTCCCGCCCCATATTGTCCCATTCTGTCCCACCCGGTCTTTTCCCACTGTCTTTGGAGCACATACGGGCAGGGCCTTCGTCCAAAAACCACCTCTGCTCCAAGTCTTGCGAACGCTATTTTCGAACATATATACGGAATAATAATACAACAGCGCCGTAGAGGCTGGCAAGGGAGAAGACTCACTCGCAGGGCAATCGCGTCTTATTTGTCAGCACACAAAATTGGTCTAATTTCGGTAGATATGGGAGAGGGAGTGGCAGTGCCTCCTTCGGTTCCGGGTGCGAGGGTAGACGGGGGTTTGGATTCCCGCCCCCGCTTCCGCGAGGGTGACGTTCTTTGGCGGGAATGACGACTTATTGGGCCTCCTGCGTTTAAGACGCGATTGCCCTGCTCTCGGTGGGAGGCGTTTGCTTACAAATAGTCGATCCTCAGAAAAAATCTAATCCCCGACCGTCCGCAGCCAATTTCTGCCACCTGCGACCGACGGCTAAAGGCGGGCGCGTGTTCCAGGAATTGGATATTTTGTCGATTGGTTCACTTGGTAACCCGCACTACTGTTATATGGACTCCCAACTATATGGACTCCCAACAATGGCAATCAATGCTTGCTGTAGTTCGCAAGAGGCTTGGGGTCATAGATTCCTACCCAAGCCTCTGCCAGGACATGCCTTAGTGGGTGTAGCGGGATGGCTAGCGCAGGGGAGCAAATCTCCTCAATGGGAACGCTGCTACTCTCCCTCGTGGGCATTAAAACGTAACTGAGGTTGATGAGACATCCGGCGTTGCGATAACATTCAGGCCCGTTTATGGTGTATCTGGATTCAGAGTCTCAAAGGTGCTAACAGGCAAGTGCAGTTGGAGTGCGGGGTGTCAGTACACGAAAGATGGTACGTCCGCTAGCGATGCTGCAACTGCTGCTGTTATGGGGCCTGCTGACCACCTTCGGTTGCGTGGCATCACAGTCTGCAACCGAGACCACTCCTCCCAATGGGGCTCCGGAGAGCGCGGTTGTGCATATCGGCAACGCCTCATACACGGTGGATCTAGCCGTATTGCCCGATGAGCGGCAGCAGGGACTGTCTGGGCGTGAACACATGGCCCAAGACGAGGGGATGCTGTTCGTGTTCGAGGAGGAGCGGCAACTCTATTTCTGGATGAAGGAAATGAGATTTCCGCTGGACATCATCTGGATTGATAGCCAGTGCCGCCTGCTTGAGGTTGCGGCGGAGGTACCGATGCCGCCGCCCAATGCCAGCAACGAGGAGATTCCCAGGGCGCAGTCGCCGTCTCCGGCTCGGTACGTACTTGAGGTGCATGCGGGAGAGGCAGCGCGCAATGGCCTGCAGCCGGGCGATCCAGTCGAGTTCCGAGGTGCCATCGAAGGAAAGCATGGCTGCTGAGGGCGGGCGGCCAATTACCGATAGAGGACAGTGAACAAACATGGACATTCTGGTATCAGGGTCGATGGCCTACGACCGCATAATGAAGTTCGGGGGCCGTTTCAGAGACCACATCCTGGCAGACCAACTGGACAACATCAATATAAGCTTCGGCGTGGACAGTCTCACAGAGCACATTGGCGGCACGGCGGGAAATATCGCCTACTCGCTGTCGTTGCTGGGGGAGAAGCCCAGAATCCTGGCGTCCATGGGCAGGGACTATCACCGGTATTTCGCATGGCTGATGACCTGCGGCATAGGCACGGATGACATCCGCGTGGTAGACGACGAGTTGACGGCAGGCGCCTACATCACTACCGACATAGACTCCAACCAGTTCACAGGGTTCAATCCTGGGGCGATGAAACACCAGGCGGGCTTCAGCTACGAAGGGATCACGGCGTCCGACACAATCGCCATCGTGGGGCCGGGCAACCTGGAAGACATGATGGAGTTCACTGCAAAGAACCATGAACTGGGGATCTACGGCATCTTCGATCCGGGGCAATCGCTGCCGATCTGGGAGGCAGAGTCTCTGTCGCGCTGTATCGGTCAGTCCGGAGTGCTCATCTGCAACGAATACGAGCTGGGCATGATCTCCAACAGTACCGGCCTATCCACGGGAGACCTTGCCGGGATGGTAGAGCACCTGGTGGTCACTCTGGGAGCGGAAGGCGCGGAGTTCCGGTCGAATGGAGCAACAGAGAGGGTACCTGTGGTGCCCACAGACTCGGCGATCGATCCAACGGGAGCAGGAGACGCGTTCCGGGGTGGGCTGATCAAGGGCCTGGCCAGCGGCGTTGGCATCAAGCGAGCGGTGCAGATGGGCGCAGTGTGCGGCTACTACGCAGTACAAGTGGAAGGCACCCAGAACTACCGCTACTCCTTTGAAGAGTTTGAGTCGAAGTTGCGAGAGGCCTTCAGGGAGTAGCCGGCTGGACCAAGCCGTCCCGTTTTGCCCGATACCTCATCGTCTTCACACGAGTCTCCAAAGGTCGTTGCTGGGCGCCACGGCTTTCGCTACAATCTGCGGGGCGGTTCGCGGACCGCCTGCCACTGCCGAGGATTGAGACGTTCCAATGACCTCTGATGCCACCTTCCCTCCGCCGATGCCGCACGGGCCGCTGGACGGCGTAAAGGTCCTTGACCTGAGCGAGGACATCGCCGGGTCCTTTTGCGCCCGCTTGCTGGCCGACTATGGGGCAGAGGTGCTCAAGCTGGAGCCACCCGCCGGGGCGGCACTGCGACGTATGCCGCCGTTCTTCGGGGACGACCCGCACCCAGAGAAGAGCCTGTTCTTCCTCGCGATGAACCTGAACAAGAAGGGTGTGACGATCAACCTGAAGACCGGCGCCGGGCAGGCGCTGTTCCGGGAGCTGATCCCGCACGTGGATGTGGTGGTGGAGACCTACAGGCCGGGGTACTTGGCGGACCTGGGGCTGGGATACGAGGCACTGGAGACGATCAATCCGGGGCTGGTGCTGACCTCGATCACGCCGTTCGGGCAGACGGGACCGTACAGCCAGTACGCGGGAGAGGAGATCGTCAACTATGCCATGGGGCTGATCATGAGCATCAGCGGGCGGCAGGACCGCGAGCCGCTGAAGCACGGGGGGTTCCAGGCGCAATACGAGGGCGGGCTGAACGGCGCGGCGGCGACGGCGATGGCGCTGTTCATGCAGGGCAACACCGGCGAGGGGCAGCACATCGACGTGTCGATCACCGAGTGCGTGGCCTCGACCATGATGGCGACGCAGACGATGTATCCGTTCATCGGAGCGACGCAGCCGCGACGTCGACCATCGGGGAGCAACTTCGGGCATCCGATGGCCTGCGAGGACGGGTGGATCATCGTGCAGACCGGCGGCGGGGCTACGTGGGAGACCATCGCCAACTTCTTCCGGGACCCGAGGCTGCACGAGGAGCGGTTCACCGACACCGCCGAGCGGAACCGGAACGGGGAGGAGTTGGACCGCATTGTGCTGGAGTCGATCAGCGAGCGAGGCAAGTGGGAGCTGTTCACCGAGGCGGCCAACTCACGGATGCTGTTCGGGCTGGTGCAGACGCCTTCCGAGCTGGCGGAGTGCCCGCAGCTGGAGTCGCGGGACTTCTACCGCGAGGTAGACCATCCGGTTATAGGCAAGATCAGGGTGCCGGCGGCGTTGTTCAACCTGTCATTGACGCCGTACCAGTACCTGATGCCGGCGCCCACGCTGGGGCAGCACAACCGGGAGATCTACGTTGATGGACTGGGATACACGATGAAGGATCTGTCGGTACTGCGGCAGACGGACTCGATCTGATGGCCAAGGTTAGCGGCAAGCTGCCCCTGGAAGGGATACGGGTGCTGGACTCGACGTACGTGTTCGCGCTGCCGTACGCGGGCGGGCTGCTGGCGGACATGGGCGCTGAGGTCATCAAGGTCGAAGGGCCGGGGCGTCCGGACGTCACGCGGACGGGCGGGTACTCGGGGGTGTTCGCGGAGAACGAGATAGGCGAGGACTGGTGGAACCGTCCATCGACTTACAACCTGATCCACCGGGGCAAGCAGTCGATCACGCTGGACATGACCGACGAGCGGGGCCGGGAGCTCTTCAAGGAGCTGGTGACGGTCTCCGACGTGGTGATGGAGAACTTCACGCCTCGGGTTATGCGGAGCTGGGGTCTTGACTACCCGAACCTGCGCAAGCTGCGGCCGGACGTGATACTGGTGTCGAACACGGGCTACGGGCACGGCGGCGGGCCGTACTCGGGGTACCCGGCGCAGGCGACTACGCAGGAAGCTACCCACGGGCACTGCTGGGTCACCGGCTACCCGGGCGAGGGGCCGGCCAAGGCCGGGGCCTCGTTCGTGGACTTCCTGTCAACCTGGACGGCGCTGTTCGCCATCGGGGCGGCGCTGCGATACCGGGCCAAGACCGGGCTGGGTCAGTGGGTGGACATGGGTATGTACCAGGCAGGGGTGATGTTCCTGTCGGAGTACATCCTGGACGCCACGGCCAACGGGCGCGAGGGCGAGCGCATCGGAAACCGGCACCCGTGGCGGGCGCCCCAGGGCTGCTACCCGGCGGCGGGCGACGACCAGTGGATCACGCTTTCGGTGGGCGACGACTCTCAGTGGCAGGCCTTCTGCCGGGTGATGGGGCAGCCGGAGCTGGCCTCGGACCCGCGGTTCAACACCGTTGGCGGGCGCCGGTCGAACCATGACGCGCTGGACGAGATCATTGCGACGTGGACTTCGGGGCGGGACCGGTACGACACGATGCATGCGCTACAGGCGGAGGGCATCCCGTCAGGGCCGGTGCTGACGGGGCGGGACATCCACTACGACCCACACTTCAAGAGCCGGAACTTCCTGGAGCGGGCGCAGTACCCCCCGGAGCGCAAGCTGGGCGAGCGGCTGTTCCTGAGCCGTCCTTACAAATTCTCCAAGAGTCCGCTGCACATCCAGGGTCCGTCGCCGGCCTTCGGGGAGCACAACGGGCCGGCCCTCAAGGAGCTGCTGGGCGTCTCCGAGGAGACCTACCAGCAACTGGTGGAGGACGTGGTGATCACCACGGTGCCGACTTCGGGGGAGCCGTCGCCGGTTACACCGCAGTCGGAGGCGCTGGCTCGGGGGATCATCGCGGCGTGGGACCCGGACTACCGCGAGCGGCTGGGGCTGGGGGAGTAGGACGATGATCGTCAGCACCACCGAGAGCGTGCCTGGGCGCTAGGTTGCCGAGATCCTGGGGGTCGTTACCGGGGACATCGTGCAGGCTCGGAACATAGGCCGGGACATCCAGGCTGGTCTGCGTAGCGTGGTCGGCGGGAAGGTGGGCGTCTACTCCGAGATGCTGGCCGAGGCCCGGGCCGAGGCTACGCGGCTGATGATCGACGAAGCCGGTGGACTGAACGCCGACGCCGTGGTGAACGTGCGCTACACCACCAGCGCCATCAGCCAGGGCATGTCGGCAGGGCAATCGCGTCTTATTACTCAGCACACAAGATTGGTCTGAATGGCGGGGGAGATGGGAGTGGCAGTGCCTCCTTCGGTTCCGGATGCGAGGGTAGACGGGGGTTTGGATTCCCGCTTTCGCGGGAATGACGACTAATAGGGCCTCCAGCGTTTAAGACGCGATTGCCCTGGGAGTGTCGGAGATCCTGGCCTACGGGACGGCGGTCAAGCCGCGTTAGGGCAGCGGCGGGAGCCTTTCGGGGCCTACTCAGGCGGCGGCCGAAAAACTTTTGTTTTTCCGCTCATTTCCGAGCATTTCCGAGCATTTCCGCTCATTCTTGACTGCTGCCGAAGGGTTGGTGCGCGATCGAGAGGGTGACGATGCCTCCGAGATTGCAGCAGGGTCGGCCGCAAAATTTTTTTGTTTTTCCGCTCATTTCCGAGCATTTCCGAGCATTTCCGCTCATTCTTGACTGCTGCCGAGGAGCTACTGCGCTTTCGAGATGGCGAAGACGCCCCGCACCGGATGTCGGCGACGGCCGCGATTTTATATTTTCCCGGTCATTCCCGGACAATTGCGGACTTTTAGCCCAGTGCAGAGGCGACAATATCTTTCCAAGAGTGTCCAATTCTGTCCAATTCCCTCCCGGAGTTCGCGTGGATGCCGGGCAAGCGGTTTGTCGAGCCCACTGGCCCTGGGCGGCCCTCCCGACAGTGGCAAGACGCATTTGATAGTTCATTTGTTCGTATGGCTTAATAAAAGGGTAACGTCGGAGAGGGGGCGGCGTCAACCGGGAGGTGTCAGCAGTTGTCCGGACCGTGGTTTGCCTGATCGAGGAATGGCCGTGATCCTGGTGTCGCGAATGGGGGATGGGCGATGGCAGGCGGGGCGCCTGGAGGCGAGGCGCGAGGTTTCTTGACGCCGTAGAATATGAGGGCATAATCTAATTGTGAGGGCCCGTAGCTCAGTGGTAGAGCAGTCGGCTCATAACCGACTGGTGGCTGGTTCGATCCCAGCCGGGCCCACTTCCCACCCTCATTTTTCCAAGCGAACGATGCTTACCGGAGGGGGACCGCCATGCCTTTGCAGCTAGATCACACAATCGTGCCGGCCTACGACAAGGTGAAGTCGGCGGAGTTCATCGCCCGGCTGTTCGGGCTGAAGTACGAGGGGCCCTGGGGGCACTTCGCGCCGGTCAAGGTCAACGACATACTGACGCTAGACTTCGACGACTCGGACAACCCGCGCTCCAATCACTACGCCTTCCTGGCCTCGGACGAGGAGTTCGACGGGGTCCTGCAGCGGGTGAAGGACGAGGGAGTCGTCTACGGGAGCGGGCCGCGGTCGCGGACGGACGGGGAGATCAACTACAACCACGGGGGACGCGGGTTCTACTTCGAGTGCGAGAACGGGCATGTGTGGGAGGTTATTACGCACACGTATGTGTGAGGGGGTGACTGGGGTTGGGGCGTTGTTGTTAGGGGGTGTTAGGTGATAGATTCTCATCGCGCCGTTGTTGATTTGGCAGAGGGGAGTACGGGATGGTGTGGGCTGAAAGGCGAATATGTAGTAGGGCAGACGACGTTTCGCCGATGCCAAGGTTGAGCTATTATTTCGGACTCAGTTGACCGCAGAGACTAACGATTCTGGAGCTTATGCTTTCATGAGCACGAGATACCCTGACGCTCACGTAATGGCTGAAGGTTACTTTTCCGAGGCTTGGCGGCTTCTTGGAGAAGGTTTGGGCCATTTGTTTTCAAGAGAACCGGCGATCAAGCGTTACGCGGAACGCGGGACGTCTATGACATTCTTCGTAAAATGGTTTCAAGCGGCACCTGGGACAGATGTTTCACAGAGCTTGGCCACAGCGAACGAAATTGGGCGTGGGATCTTTATAGGGTTAGGAACGATTCATGGGCGCATCAGGGCACTTACAGCGACGACGACATTCATCACTACGTCGGAGTGATGTTGCGCCTTCTCAGAGCAATCGAGGCAAATGAGCAAGTAGACGAGCTAGGGAAGTTGCACGTAGCAATTGGTCGCTTAATCTATGGGCAGCCGTTAAACACAAATGCCGACAACCCAAATCAAATAATTCTATCTCTGCCAGAGGGTATGGGTGGCGACGATGTGGCTGACATCTTGCGTAGAACCATCCCTTTAGTTTCACCAGAGGAGATTGCGTCCTCCGACGAAGGTACCGTTACTCCTTCTAACTCGGACCTAGATGAGTTGGACGAGCCAGCCGACCTAGACGGATATATCCGTCGTGGCCAAAGATTTTTTAGGGAAAGCAACTACGAAGAAGCAATTGCAACTCTTACAGTCGCGATTGAACTTTATCCCGCCGAGCCAAGAGGATATCACGCTCGTGGAAGCGTTTATGCTAGGCAGATGGCGTTTCACCAAGCAATTTCTGATTTTAACAAAGCAATTGAACTTGATCCTAGCAGTATAAGAACTAAGATCGCACTCGGCGGGGTCTATGCTCGGAAGGGCGATCACGACACTGCTCTAGTTTATCTCAACGAAGCAATTGAGTTTGAAACACAAAATGCACTTGCTTATCGGATCCGCGGGCGAACCCTCATGGACAAAGGCGAGTACAACCTCGCGATTTCGGACTTCTGCGAGGCCATCCGTTTGGAACCGGACAATATACACTCATATCACCATCGGGGACGGGCTTACATCGCAAATGGCGATCAAGGCTTAGCGATCGAAGATTTTAGTAAGGCTATCGAATTTGACCCTGACGATGTATATTCATACAAAGTTCGTGGATCAGTTCATAGTCGACAAGGGAACTATGACAGGGCGATAGAGGACTTTAATAGGGCTCTCCTTCTCAATCCCGAGGATGCGAATATTTACAGCGCTAGAGGGAATGTATATGCCGAACAAGGCACTTACGATCTTGCGATTGCTGACTATAGCAGAGTCATTGAATTCGCTCCTGAAGATGAACACGCCTATCATATTAGAGGTCAAGTCTATACTAGGATTGGTCAGTATGATTTGGCAATCGCAGATTGCACAAAATCCATCGAAATCAATTCCGAAGACGTCCATGCTTATCGCGTACGAGGCGCTGCATATTTCCACAAATACGAATACCAATTAGCGATTGAGGAATACAGTAAAATCATAGAACTTTCCCCAAAGTACGAATTCATATACTTCTTGCGAGCCGATGCCTTCCTCCACAACGGCGATTATGACTCAGCCCTTGCAGATTGCGCTACATATATCCAGGGGAATCCCAGCCATTCTAACATATACTGCATTCGAGGCATGGTGTATGCGGGGAAAGACGAGTACGGCCTTGCAATTGACAACTATAGTATAGCCATTGAACTAGCAGGCAACAATGCAGTGGCCTACTATTCACGGGGAGATATGTGGGCCATAGTTGAGGAATATGACCTAGCAATATCAGACTACGATCTGGCTATAAACCTTGGAATGGACGTCGCTTCCATATATAACAACAGGGGTATATCAAGGGTGGACAAAAAGGATTACGACACTGCTATTGCCGATTTTGAACATGCGATTGAGGAGGATCCGGGAGAGGTCATAGCCTACAGTAACAGAGCGATTGCCAACCTTCTTAAAGTGAAGAACGCTACGTCTAGCAACGCTGAAGATCTCCTTATTGACCTAGCACAGACTGACACGGCGGGCCTCGAGATCAGGGGCATCGCTTTCCTAGATAGCGGAGATTATAGAGCGGCGATCGAGGACTTTACTCGCGCCATTAAGTTGAATCCAAATCACGCGGAGGCTTATTGCTATCGAGGATTCGCTTATTCCTGCGAGGGAGAGCACTACAGGGCAATCTTGGATTACGATAAGGCGATCGATCTAGACCCTAACCTCGGTGAAGTTCACTACCACAAAGCAATGGCATTCAGGCGCAAGGGACAACATATCCAAGCGATGGAGAATTTTGATCGGGCCGTCTCTCTTATGTCGAATGACGCAATGGTTCACTATGACCGGGGAGTCTCGCATCATTCACTAGGAAATTTCGCTGATGCAGAATTTGACTTTGCCAAGGCCCGAGAACTAGGGTTCGCTCCTGAGAATGGATAAAGATCGCGGTTTAGCCCCTCCCCCAACTCGGTCATGCGCTCAGCCACCTGGTCGGGGGTCAGGTCTTCGGTGTGGGTGGAGATGGACCATTGGTTGTTGTGGGGGTCGGTGATTCTGGCTAGGGGGGTCGCCGTAGAACTAGTCGGCGGGGTCGGCAATTGACGTGTTCAATGGAGGGCGCCCCCACGTTGGGTGGCGTTGGGTGGGCCGGTTTGAGATAATCCTCCGGTAGGGCAGACTATCGAGAGGGAAAATCGTGGGAACTGAAAACATCACCATAGAAGTGGACGGGGCGGCGGCGAGGGCGTTTGCCGAGGCTTCTCCGGGCGAGAAACAGAAGCTGCAGCTTCTGCTGAATCTGCGTCTGCAGGAGCTCACGTCGACTGATGGCAAGTCGCTGCAAACGGTCATGGACGAGATCGGCCGGGCGGCCGAGGCTCGTGGGCTGACGCCGGAGGTTTTGAAGACTCTCCTGCGTGACGAGTAGTGTTCGGGCCGTGGTGGATACCAACGTCGCGGTCAGTGCGGTGTTGTTGCCACGGTCAACGCCACGACGGGCGTTTGACCAAGTCCTCGAGCAAGGTACCTTGCTCGTCTCTCTCGCCACACTGGGCGAACTAAACGAGGTACTTCGCCGGCCCCGGTTCGATCGGTATCTGAGGGAGGAGGAGCGCCTGGAATTCTTGGCGACGGTTGCAAGAGAATCGGAACTGGTGGGAGTGACCGCGGCGGTGACCGTGTGCCGCGATCCCAGGGATGACAAGTTTCTGGAACTGGCGTTGAGCGGCGCCGCCACTCACGTCATCAGTGGAGACGACGACCTGCTGTCGCTACATCCGTTTAGGGGTGTCGCCATCCTCTCTCCGCAAGATTTCGTGGTAGAGAGGACCGGCACTGTGTAGCCGCGCTAGATTCGTGGGCTCAATGTGCGGGCGGCAGTGGGGACGCTGCCGCTGTTCTTTTTGGCTCCTTGGCTAACCCTCGCCCATCGCCGCGAGGCGGTCGGCGATCTGGTCGGGGGTTAGGTCTTCTATGTGGGTGGAGATGGACCACTGGTTGTTGTGGGGGTCGGTGATGCGGGCGAGGCGGTCGCCGTAGAACCGGTCGGCGGGCTCGGCTAGGGAGGTGGCGCCGGCGGCGATGGCCTGGGCGTAGACGGCGTCGCAGTCGGGGACGTAGAGGTGGAATGAAGGTGGGGCGCACGGTTGTGCGCCCCTTGCGGTGTTTCGTGGTCGTGGCTGCTGGTGGTTCCTTATGGGGCGGCGAGGGCGGCGGTGGCGGATAGCTGGACTCGCATCAACTCCTCGTCGGTCATGCAATCGTATTGGGCTTGGCCCTGATCGCTGAGCTGGACGAACTCGTCGGCGGGCATGGCCATTATGCCGTCCAGGCCCGAGGAGAGGAGCGCGACGAAGTCCGGGTTGTCCCGGCCGAAGTCGGTGAGGCAACTGAAAGAGCCTTCAGACACCCCGCCGATGGCCCACTGGACGACGTTGGCGAATATGTTGATGTTTGTTTCCGGGTCGATGCAGGGGGACGCGGAGGTGGCTATGGAGACTGCCTCCATGGGGTGGGCGACCGCTACGGCAGCCAACTGTTCCGGGGAGAGCTCATCGCTGACGCAGGCTGCCTCGGACTCGGAAAGCAGGGCGAAGATGTCGGCACCGGTGGCACCGGTGTGCCTGTCGAGGGCCGTCCAGAGTCCGACGGTAAACGCCTTCTTCTCCTCGTTGCTCAGGCATTCGTAGATGCCAATATTCTGGTCCAGGGTCTCGGCGGGGTCGATGGGGCCGGTGCCCAAGTCGAGGCCGAGCCTGACGTAGACCGCGTCGGGGTGGCCGAGGCCGACTTCCGTGATGCACCTGCGGCTCTCCTCGGTCCACCCGCCAGCCTGGAGATCGAGGAAGGCGACGGCGAGGTACACGACGTTTTCCTCGGCGAGGCAGTTGAAGAGTGGAGCCGTTTGGGAGATGTCGCCGGCCGCCATCAGGACGACGGGGGTGCCGAGGATGAGATGATAGAGGGCGTCGCCGATACCGGCCCGCACGCAGGATGCCTCGGCCTCGGAGAGGAGGCCCATCAGATCGCCGCCGGTGGTCTGCTGGGTGATGACGAAGTTCTCCAGCGACATCATGGCCTGGGGTGCCGGCGTGGGTTCGGGCGTGGGGGCGGCCGTCGGTTCCGGAGCTGGCGTGGGCTCCGGTGGGGACGTTGGGTCTGGCGCGGCGGTTGCGGTGGGTTCGGGGACCGCCGTGGGCTCGGGGGCCGTGGTGGGGTCTGGGGCGGACGTCGGCGCTGCGGTTGGTGCTGGCGCCTGGGTTGCGGTCGGTTCGGGGTCGGACCCGCAGGCGGCCAGGAGCAGGACGAGCGCGAGAGTGGCAGCGGCTATTGCCGTCCAGCGGGTGGGGATGAGACAGGAACGCATGGTCAGGGACCTCTCCGGAGAACATACTTGCCGAGCAGCAGACGGCGTGTCGCCGATGGCGCCTGGGCAGGGGCGATCGCTGGGGGTGGATCCACAGCCGCACGTGCCACGGCGCGGGAAATTGTAGCGGGGGAACGGCCAGGACTTGTGAAAATTATGTGAGAAAACTGTGAAGCATCTATAAGCCTGCAGAGCATTCGCGGGACAATTCACGATTAGCATTCGCTCAACGCACCTGTGGTCTCAATGCAGGGACTTTCTCTTCCTCTGTATTGAGCGGGAAGCAGCCATCTGAGGGTCCCAGCATCCCAGAGGGTCCTGGTGGAGCGACGCCAATGTTGGTAGCATTGTACCGAGTTCGGCGGTAGAATGGCGAGCGGTGGCGGCTGAGGGGTCTCGTTGAAGGGGATTTTGGCTCCTGGGCTGATGCCTGGGAGTTTTTCTTTCCAGCTTTTCTCCCTAGGGGTAGACAGTGGCAGCGGCTGAGGTCAACCAGAACGTCCGGTATGAGCCGGAGGAGAGCCCTCCGGGTCCAATAACCGTTGGGCTGGGCGTGCAGGCGGCGGTGGTGACGGTGGCGCCGATCATCATCGGCGTCCTTATCGTCATGCGGGCGGTCGATACCTCCGACAGCTACCTAGCCTGGGCGGCATTTGCGGCGCTTTTCATCAGCGGACTCACCACCGTGGTCCAGGCGGTGCGGTTCGGACGCATCGGCTCCGGGCACGTACTGATCATGGGCACGTCGGGGGCGTTCTTCGCGGTGTGCATCGCGGCCATTGTCCAGGGCGGTCCGGCCCTGATGGCGAGCCTGATCGTGGTGTCGTCGCTGTTCCAGTTCCTGCTGGCGGCCAAGCTGTCGCTGTTGCGGCGGATCTTCACGCCGGTGGTCGCGGGATCGGTGATCATGCTGATCGCTGGCACGGTGATGCCGATCATCTTCTTCATGGTGGACGACGTGCCCGAGGGGACAGCCTCGTTCGCGGCGCCGCTGGTCGCCGGGGTAACGCTGGCCGTGGTGGTGGGGCTGGTGCTGCGAGGGGGGCCGGCATTGCGGCTGTGGGCACCGATAGCCGGACTGGTCGTGGGGTGCGCGGTGTCTGCGCCGTTCGGGATCTACGACGTCCAGACGATCATCGACGCGCCGTGGGTCGGAGTGCCGATCGGGTCGTGGCCGGGGGTGGACGTTACGCCGGGACACGAGTTCTGGGCGCTGCTGCCGGCGTTCATCGCGGTGACCATCGTGGGGGCGATCGAGACCGTGGGCGACGGGGTGGCGATCCAGCGGGTGTCGCGGCGGCGGCCGCAGGCGACGGACTTCCGGGTGGTGCAGGGATGCCTGAACGCCGACGGGCTGGGCAACCTCCTGTCGGGGATTGCGGGTACGCTGCCCAACACGACCTACTCCACCAGCATCTCGCTCACCGAGGTCACCGGGGTTGCGGCGCGGCGGGTGGGCGTGGTCATCGGCGTCACCATAATGGTGCTGGCCCTCTTTCCCAAGGTTGCGGCGTTGCTGATCGCGATACCAGGTCCCGTGGTTGCAGCTCACGGCACTGTCTTCCTCGGAATCCTGTTCGCACAGGGGATGCGGATCGTCATCGCCGACGGGATGGACCACCGGAAGGCGACCATCGCGGGGGTTACGTTCTGGGTAGGAGTGGGATTCCAGAACGGGTGGATCTTCGCGGACAAGCTGGGGGACGGCTTCCTGGCCGTGCTGCTGGGCAACGGGATGACGGCGGGGGCCATCGTTGCGGTGCTGATGGTGCTGTTCCTTGAGGGGACATCGCCGAGGAACAAGCGGTTGACCATCCCGCTGAAGAACGAATCGCTGGCCGACGTGGACAAGTTCCTGCGGCAGTTCGCGCAGCGGGCCGGTTGGAACGAGCCATCAACGGAACGGCTGGCTTCGGCAGGGGAGGAGACTCTGGCGGTGCTGCTGCAGGAGCACCGGGATGCCGACGCGCCACTGCGGCTGTGGGTGTCGGTGCGTCCCGAGGACCACGCTGCGGAGATGGAGTTCGTGACGTCGCTGGAGGGGGAGAACGTGGAGGACCACCTGGCGTACCTGAGCGCGCTGCCGCCGGTGCCGGACGAGCGGGAGGTGTCGTTCCGGTTGCTGCTGCACTACGCGTCGTCGGTGAACCATCAGAAGTATCACGGGGTGGACATCGTGACGGTGCGGGTGGAGGGCTCGCGGTAGCAGGGTTGTCTGAACTGTGCTTTTTTGAGGTTGTGATGGTCAGGATTAGGTTGCCGGCTGATGCAGGCCGTTGGCTCCTTTGAAAGCCGAGACCATCACCACATCCCTCCCGCTGACCGTCATCTCAATATAGGAAGTAGTGGTCAACAAAATGGTGAGATGGGAAATGCCGATAGCGCGAATGGTTGCACTACTGACCTGCATACTGGTCGTAGGCATTCTTGGATGCGGAGACAGCGAGGAGGAGAGAAAGACACAGGCGTTGAACGCTGCTCAAAGTTGGGCCGAGGAGACCACTGAGAACACAGAATTGGTAATTGCTGAAATCGTGACCCTAGTGACAAATGATGTGCCCGGAGCGTATCTCCTCAGCGGGGTCATAGCTGAACAGATAGTCGAACAATTGGCGTGGAACTATTCGGAGCCCGTGAAGACGACAGAAAACCTTTACACAGTCTCCGCTACAGTATCGGCCCAGGCAACGTTGGACTTTCCGCTAATTGGCTCGAAGACTTACGCGGCAAGGCTACCTATCGACTTGGAAGTAGACGTAAGTACCGGCTCAGTATCCGAGTGGTCAGCGGACTTGGACAACGCGTCCGTGGGAGAGAAATAGGCTATGCCCTAGGCGTTCGAGAGATTTGCGAATCGAATTTTCGACTTTCGCTCCACTCGGGGCTGGTGGCGAGTTGAAAGACTGGCCAGAATTGTTGACTAGAATTCTCCCTCGCCACTATGCTGGTTTTCAGGCATCGGCTCTATGCCCGGGAGGCTTTATGAGTACCGACGGGGCTGGAGACTATCGCATTCAAGCTTGGGATTTCCTTGCGAAGAGCAGGCAATACCTGGCTGACGGCGACCTGCACCTGGCCTCGGAAAAAGGATGGGGCGCAGCGGCTCACATGATGTAGGCAGTTGCCGCTGCGAGGGGCTGGGAATACGAAATGCACGACCAGTTTCGGACCGCGGTCGAAATGCTCGACAATGGTCGCGGGACGAGCGGCTTCGGACGCTGGGGTATTCGGCAGAGGCGCTGTACAAGAATTATTACCAGCGAAAGATTTTCCTGGATCCCGAGGAAATCAGAGCAGACCTGGACGACGTGGGGTTAATGCTAAACATCCTTCAGCCCCTCACCGACTAGCCAAATTCCTGTCCAACGCAGGGGCCCCGAAAATTTCGGGGCCTCTTTCATTCAGGCAGATTTGCAGGCTTCCTTACTAGTCGAGTTGGCGCTGGCAGACAGTAAGGCAGGTTTGAAATGAGAACTCTGGGAGCAAGCCTTTCTCGACCTGAAGGCGACTAAGTACTGAGAGTTCTTGTTGTTCGGCATGGGCGATGATTTCCCAAGAAAACAGGATTTGGGTGCTACAATCTGGCCTGAACCGAGATTCGGAAATTGCTAGAGGTGGAATTATGGTACTGGCAGGTCAGCAGCTTGAGACGGGGATGATCCAGTATGCCAGCCGCGACGGGACGATGATCGATGCGCTGTACAGCCGTCCGGCGGAGCCGGGCAACTATCCCGCCGTGATCGTGACAATGGAAGGAATGGGGCTGATGGACCATCACAAGGACATCGCGGTGCGGTTCGCGGGCCGGGGGTTCCTGGCCATCGCGCCGGACCTGTACACCCGGGAGGGAACGCCGGAGCCGGAGAACGTGCTGGCGACGCTGTTCGCGAGCCCCGATTCGCAGGCGATGGACGACCTGGACGGGGCGGCGGTGTTCCTGATGTCGCAGGCCCACAGCAACGGCAAGGTGGGCATCATCGGGTTCTGCTCGGGCGGGCGGTACACGCTGATGATGGCGTGCCACAGCAGCAACATCAACGCGGCGGTGGACTCGGCGGGCGGGCATATAGCGGACCAGGAGATTACGGATGTCCGGCCGGTGAATCCGATTGACATGATCGCCGACCTGTCGTGCCCGCTGCTGGCGCTGTTCGGCATTGAGGACCAGAATCCCACGCCGGAGCAGGCGGAGCGGCTGAGGGCAGAGCTGGACAAGCACGGCAAGACGTACGAGTGGGTGATGTACGACAACGCAGGGCATGCGTTTTTCGCGGACTACCGTCCGAGCTACCGCGCGGCGCCGGCGCAGGACATGTGGCACCGGGTGCTGGAGTTTTACGGGAAGCACTTGGCGTAGGGGGTTGGGGGCTGAGGGTCGCTGACCGGAGAGCGGGGGCGTGCGGCTGTGCGCCCCTACGGTTTTGGGAAACCTCTGATCAGCAGTTCTTTGTAACTGATCTCAAGAATATTTGTGCTAAACTAATTGAACAATGAGCTTGACAACATAAGGTGATTTGCTATGGTAGTGCCTCGAACAGGCGACTATTAGGAAGTGTCGTCTGTCCCACCCTAAACGGCATCTTTCCAGCCCGTGTTAGCTTGCGGCTATCTCTATCAGCCCTTCATTTCACAGCCGCTTTCCCGAGAGTAAGTATTAATGAACCAACAAAATGAAGTTCTCGATCGCCTGACAGGTGGATTTTACTCGGTCGGAGAGGTCCGTCGACTTTCGGGGGTCCCGGAAAGCATCAGCCGACGCTTCGTAAAATCCTATAAAGGCAGCTACGGCCTCTGGGGAGGTGAATTTCAAGAGCTATCCAGAGGTGCATTCCTTACATTTCGAGACCTGATTGAGATTAGGCACATCGCATCCTTTAATTCTGCAGGGGTAACTTGGCAGCGCATAGTCAGGACTGCGAGATATGCGAAGGAACGATTTGAGTCCAATTACCCTTTTTCGGATTTGCGATTCAAGACTGATGGAGTCCACATTTTTTCTGACGCTGGTGTTGAATTGGAGCAAGTGTCCTTACAGGGGCAAATGGCCTTCAAGCAACTTTTGAGCGACTACCTCTTTGACCCGGTAGACTACTGGAACAATGAGCCGGTATGTTGGTATCCGGCTCAAGAATGGAGTGTAGCCGATGTCGGGAAAGGAGTGATGGTGGACCCTAGGATAGCCTTTGGCACACCGGTAATTGTTAATTACAATATTCCAACCGAAGTACTGTATTTGAGCTACAAGGCCGAAGAAAAAAATCTTCTCTCTGTCGCAGCGAACTATGAAATCCCGCTAACGTCAGTGCAGAATGCCATCTCATTTGAAGAAGAACTGATTGTCCGAAACGCAGCCAATAACGTGTGAATTACTTTTTTGACGAAAACTTTGCCCCGTCAATAGCGAGAGCTATACGCTCCCTACATACCCCCAGTCATCCGGGGGATCAAATCGGTTCCACGGCAGACTGCGGATTCAGGGGAACTCCAGACGAACATTGGATCAAGGTTCTTATGGATTCCCATCAAGATTGGGTAATCCTCACAATGGATCGAATGAGGCATGAGAAGGATGCCGTACAGGGGAGTGGATTCACATGGTTCATTTTCGCCAAAGGTTGGGGGAATATTGGCTTTTGGGATCGGGCTTGGAATATCGTTAAAGTGTGGCCCGAGATAGTTTCTCAGAGTGGAAGATCGAGTGGCGCAGTATTTACTGTTTCTGTAAACGGCCGCTTTAGCAGGCATAACGCAATACCGTAGCGGATAAAATTGAACCGCTCCACTGTTTACCCTCTGAATCTGTGAGGGTGCGTTCATACATTACTTCGCACACGATTGTCCGGTCTTATCGCCCCGCCACCAACCGGTACACCCCCTTGCTCTGCGATTGCAGGTACAGCTCGCCGCTGTTGTCTTCGGCGAAGGACGTTATGCGCAGGCTGGTGTCGGCTAGCTCCTTGTGCTCGGTGACTTGGCCGTTCTGGTGGCGGAGGCCGTGGATTTTGCCGGAGCAGAAGTCGCCGTAGATGTAGGCTCCGCGGAGCCATGGGATGGCGTTGCCTCGGTAGACGTAGCCTCCTATTACGGAGCAGGGTTGGCCGTCCAGGGAGTATTCCCAGACTGGCGGGATGGTGCCAT
The DNA here is from genome assembly GCA_965215675.1 of Dehalococcoidia bacterium. Lineage (GTDB taxonomy): Bacteria > Chloroflexota > Dehalococcoidia > Lucifugimonadales > UBA3495 > VXOI01. The sequence goes on from OZ244112.1 coordinate 3,661,476, forward strand.
CGCGGTTGCAGTTGTCGCGGGGGCGGAAGCAGTGGTTGCCCTCTAGGATGTTCCAGCCGTAGTTGCCGCCGTTTTCGATTATGTCGATTTCCTCCCACTCGTTCTGGCCGACGTCGCCGGCCCAGAGTTCGCCGGTCTCGCGGTCGAAGGAGAATCGCCAGGGATTGCGCAGACCGTAGGCCCATATCTCGGGGCGGCCGCCGCCGTTGACGAAGGGGTTGTCGGGCGGGATGACGTAGGGCTGCTGCGGGGTGGACTCGGAGACGCCGATGCGGAGGATGGAGCCGAGGAGCGTTGAGGTGTCCTGGCCGCTGCCCAAGGGGTCGCCGGCCGCTCCGCCGTCGCCGAGGCCGATGTAGAGATAGCCGTCGGGGCCGAAGGCTATCTGCCCGCCGTTGTGGTTCTGGTAGGGCTGCTCGACCTCGAGGATGACCAGCTCGGTGTCGGCGTCTACCTCGCCACTGCCCCAGTGGTAGTCGAACCTGGAAACCACGGAGCGTCGGGGGTTGGCCGCCGAATAGTAAAGGTAAACGTGCAAGTTGTCAGCAGGGTCGAGGGTTAGGCCCAGCAGGCCCTCCTCGGAGCCGCGGCTGTTCACCTGATCGCGAATGTCGAGGGGTTCGCGAATGAAGACGTGCTCGGCGGCCAGGTTCTCCTCCTCGAAGACCCAGAGACGGCCTGACTGCTCGGAAACCAGCAGATGGCCGGCAGCTGCCTGGATCATGTTGGTCGGAGACTGCAACTCGAGGGGGATATGCACTCGCTCCAACCGCAGGGATTTCAGACTTGGCGCGCTGGGTGTGGAAGGTGCGGACACCGCTGAGGTTGGCGTGGGTGTGCCGCTGCCACAAGCAGTGCCGAGGGCGGTCATGAGTACAATCAGGACTGTCAGTATTCCGGCCATGCTTAAAGTATTGCACACTGTCGAGCCTAAACTCCGCTGATAGTTACGGACGAGGATATAATATCCATCGGGCATCGTTTTTTGGCGGAATCAAAGCTGTGTGGGAGGATGCAGACGTGTTGAACGTCAGACTCGCCACTCCAGCGGACCTGGACGAAGTGCTGCGGCTGGTGAGAGGGCTGCTGATCGAGTTGGGCGGCAATCCGGCGCCGGCGGAGGATCTCTACGGCGTGTTCGATGCGCTTGTGGCCGAAAATGGAGCAGGGTTCGCGGTGATTGCGGAGGAGGACGGCAAGGCCAAGGCTGTCTGCACGGCGTCGTTCCTGTACGCGATTCGCACGGCCGGCAAGTACTGCATACTGCAGGAGATGTTCGTGGAGCCGGAATCACGCAGCTCGGGAGTGGGCGCGGCGGTCGTCGACTTCGCCCTGCAGCATGCGATGGCCAGCGGCTGCGAGGTGGTGGAGCTGGGTACGCCGCGCAACGGCGACCGGCAGATCGAGTTCTACGAGCGGGCGGGGTTCGAGAACATCGGGGCGCGCATGCGGTGGCGGACGCCGGACAACCGGTATCGCTAGAACTACCCGGTCCAACATTCCAGACACAAGAGGCTTTTATGAGCGCTGTTGACCACTGGCGGCAGATGATCATCCGGGAACACGCGCAGACGGACCGGATTCGCGGGCCGCGTCCGACCGACCACTGGACGCGGTATGCACCGCTGTTCAAAGATGACCCTCATCGCACCGGCGACGAGATGCTGGACCACCTGAAGGGGCGCGTGCGGCCCGAGGATACGGTGATAGATGTGGGGGCTGGAGGCGGGCGGCTGGCGCTGCCGTTAGCCCTGGTCTGCCGCTGGGTGTATGCGGTCGAGCCATCGCCAAGCATGGGCAACGTGCTGCGGGAAACCGCTGCGGAGTTCGCCATCCAGAACGTGTCGGTGACCCAGGCGGGCTGGGAGGAGGCCTCCGTTGAGCCCGCTGGCGTGGTGCTGTGCAGCCACGTGGTTTATGTCATCCAGGAGATAGAGCCGTTCGTACGGAAGATGGAGAGCCACGCCCAGCGGTTGGTGCTGTGCGTGGTGTTCCAGTCTCCGCCCCAAGCGCAGATGTCTGGTTTGTGGGAAAAGGTCCACGGCGAGGAGCGTCTTCGCCTGCCCTGCCTGCCGGAGTTCCTTCCAGTGCTGGAGGAGCTGGGGATTCGGGCAGAGGCATCGGAGCTGGATGCGCGGCCACAGCACGGGTTCGAGAGCTTCAAAGAGGCCAGGGAGATGCTGACACGGCGGCTTTATGTGAAGCCGGATACCGAGGAGATGGAACGGCTGGACGGGGCGCTGGAGGAGTCGCTGGTCGAGGTGGACGGGACGTGGCAGATCAAGGGGTCGCAGCCGGCGCGGCCGTGCATCGTGGCGTGGGAGACTGGCAAGGGATAGGTGGTAGGGTGCTGCGATCGACCCGCTCGGATTCCGGGTTTCGGCAGTGCTTCGACAGCCACTCGCATTTAATGAGCGTCTACAGGGCGCGGATTTGGGGGATGATCTCGGCGAGGCCCTGCAGGGATTCCTTCAGGCCATCGTACATTGTGGTGTCGGGACGCCTTACGGCGGCGAGGCCAATGCTGACGGTGCGGAAGCCCATTTCGCCGAGGCTCCGCAGCTTGGGCAGGCACTCGGTTGGGGTGCCGGCGATGGCGAAGCGGTCGATGATTTCGGGGCCGACAATGTCGTCGAGTTCGCTGGGATAGGAAACATCGGCCTCGAAATACCAGGCCGTGGCCTGGGCCACGAGGCTGCTGATGCGCTCGAACTCGGCGGCGGGCAGACGGGATGCCTCCAGCCCTCCCAGTGAAAGGTAGTGGGCGGCGTAGAGGACCACGCTTCGGCGGGCCTGCTCGCCGTCGTGGGATATGCAGACGGTCATTCGGGGAGCGATGTCCACCTCGCCGGGGTCGCGGCCTGCTTCCTCTGCTCCCTCCCTCACCCAGTCCTGGTAGCGCATGAGGGCGCTTTCCGGCAGCTCCCGGGCACCGACCACCACGCCGTCAGCAACCCGACCGGCCAGCCTGCAGATCTGCCTGCTGCGGGTGCCGATGATTACCGGGACGGGGCTGGCTATGTCTGCCTGCAACCCCGCGCCGTTTATCCGGTAGGCCTGGCCGTTCAGGTTGACCCGTCCGCCGGACAGGAGTTCTTTTACGGCGTTGATGAATTCCTCAAGCCGACGGACGGGACCTGACTGATCGATGCCAATGCGGGTCAGGCCGGAGCCCACGCCAATGCCCATGTAGGCGCGGCCGTGGGAGACTTCGTTCAGAGTTCCAAGAGCCGCGGCGACGATGGCGGGATGCCGAACGTAGGGGTTGGTGACCAGACTCCCGATGCTGACATTGGTAGTCACCGAAGCACACAGGGCCTGAAGCTGATACGAGTCCCGGAGCAGGGCAACATCGGATATGCCCAGCCGGTTCACGCCTGTACCATCTACGATGCGGGCGAGACTGAGCAGTTCGTCGATGGAGACCACGGGGCTGAGTTCTACTTCGATTTCCATTTGCCTCTTCTTGGGACCTGGATTCGACGGATTATGCGGGTGGCGGGATTTCCGATACAGGATATTATGGCTGCATGCGGGATTTTCGCTTCAATTCGCAAGTAATACTACAACACCCCCGGGAGCAGGTCTTCGAGTTCTTCTCTCAGGCGGAGAACCTGAACTTCCTAACCCCTCCGTGGGTGCGATTTTCCATCCTGACCCCGCCACCGATAGAAATGAAAACCGGAACTCTCATTCAGTACCGCATCCGGGTACACGGCATACCCATCAGGTGGGACAGCGAAATCACGCAATGGGACCCACCCTTCCGGTTCCAGGACACGCAGAGGAGAGGCCCCTACAGTCAGTGGGTCCACAGCCACATTTTCGAGGAGGTTCCCGAAGGCACGCTGGTAATCGACGAGGTCGAATACCGTGTCCCGGGCGGCCGATTGGTCAACTGTCTGTACGTGGCCGCCGAGCTGAGAAGGATCTTCAATCACCGGTTGGTGAATCCGCCCAAGCTCCCTGGCTGAGGGGTTTCGTCAAAACGCCGGAGCGCCTGAAGCTCACAGCCCTGGCGCATCCCCAGATGGCGAGGCTAGCGGTCCCTCAGAAGTTGAAGGGGGTCCAGGGCTGGAGGGGGACGGCAAACATGCGGTCGGCGCGGCGAAGGGCGTGGGCGGTGTGCTCGTCGGCGAGGCCCGCCGCGTGCATGCTGGAAAAGCTGACGGTCCCGAGATAGACGGACGCGAGGGCTGCGATGTCGATGGTTATGTCGGGGGATCCGGCAGCCGCGGTACAACTGGCGCCTTCGGGGTCGCCCTCCAGCTTGAAACAACCGTTGTTCCAGGAGCAGAGGGTGTCGCGGACTTCCAGGGTCAGCGACCCCGGCTCGGCGTAGCGGCGCTGGGCCAAAGCGGCAGCGGCGTCAACGACGCGGATCCACACACCGTCGCGGATGGTGCGCTGCAGGCGGCGGGGGTCGACCAGCATCCAGGGGAGCGGGTCGTCGAGGGGGCGCTTGATGGCCTCGGTAACGCCCATCAGGTCGATGTCAAAGCAGAAGCGCCAGAGGGCGGCGTAGGCTTCCCTGGTAACCGCCATCAATTCGTTGACGGTAATGGTCGGACGGTTGGAGCGGTAGGAAACGTACCCGTCGATGTTGCCGTTTCCCTCGTAGGCGGCGTAGAACAGGCCGCCACGGCCGCGGCCCCTGACGCGGGGCTGGGGATCGCGGGCATCCGGGGCGCGGGACTCCTCATCCCACTTGTGCGGAGGCTTGGGGAAGACACCCGGGCGGCCGGCGCTGCTGCGGCGGTATACCTCGGGGAGGTCGCGGATGATGTCATCGGGGTCGACGAAGACGATGCGGCCGGGGGTCTCGATCTTGCGGGCGTAGGAGTTGTAAGGCCGCTCGATGCGCCAGCTTTCGAACTGGGTGCCCACGCCGTAGCCGAAGCGCCCGTAGATTGCGCCCTCAGAGGCGAAGAGGGCGGCCAGGGGCTCGCCCCACTCGTGCATGTCGTCAAACTGGCGGCGCATCATCCGGGACATCACGCCCTGCCGGGTGTGGGTGGGCTGCACGGCGACATTGGAAACGCCGCCGACCGCCGAGGTGCCGCCGGGGATGGACATCTCAAGCTCGTGGCACTGGCAGCCGCCGATGATGTTGCTGCCCTCGAATACGGCGAGGGAACGGGAGAGGTCAAAATGCGGACGCAGATCCTCTGGGTCGTGATCCAAGCGGTTGCTGTGGGCCCGCGACTCGGCCCGCAACCACTGGAGAAACTCGTCTGGGGCAACCGGCCTGAGTTCCTGCTCCGGCATCTGGTGCGCGCTCCCGTATCCGATTTGGTGGGCCGAAGTATAGCGGATTGAGACGCGTCCCATGGGATGTTCTGCGGCACTTCAGTTTTTTTGGCAATCCTAACGATTTTCGACGTGCCAATGGCACATTCGCATTGAACTTATGGCGGCCACTGATTTATTATATTTTTATTGTCCTCGCCAATTATGTTGACAAAACCGGGGGGGGGGTGAACCGTGCAACTCACATCGTGGAGACTGATATTACTGACTCTTCTGTTGATCGTTCCTGTGCTGTTGCTGGCTGTGGCCTGTGGTGGGGACGAGGAGGCAACGACGGAGCCCGCAACGACGGACCAGCCGGCACCGACGGCCATGCAGCCCAGTTCCGACGATCTCTTCGTCATCGGCGTGATGGAGTCCATCACCGGCCCCGGCGAGACCTACGGCAACGTGTCGGTCCAGGCCAAGGAGATGGCGGTAGACGAAATCAACGCAGCGGGCGGCATCAACGGGCGTGAGCTGAAGCTCGTCGTCGAGGACTCAAAGTGCGCCGCCCAGGACGCCATCACCGCCTATAACAAGCTGACGGACGTGGACGGGGTGAAGATCATCCTGGGCACCTCGTGCAGCGGCGCGATGCTGGGAGCGGCCCCGCTGGCCGAGGCGGACGGCGTGGTGCTGTTCTCCGGACTGGCCACGAACCCGGACATCGCCAACGCTGGGGACTACATCTTCCGCACGGCGATGAGCGACCAGCAGGTGGGCATCGACACCGGCAACGTAATGTGGGCCGACGGCGCCCGCACCATCTCCACCATCACCGAGGCCACGGACTACGCCGAGGGCGTCCGCCGGACTTCGGTGGCGCAGTTCGAGAAGCTGGGCGGGAGAGTGGTGGCCGAGGAACGATACGCCTCTGACATCACCGACTTCAGGACGCAACTGACCAAGCTGGTTGGCGCCAACCCGGACGCACTGCACATTGCATCGCAGTCCGAGTTCACCGGCGGCACCATCATCAAGCAGCTCCGGGAACTCGGTTACGACGGCCCAATCTACTCTGAGATCGTTCCGGTAGGGACCACTGCCCTGGAGATTGCCGGGGACGCCGCCACCGGCGTCAAGGCCATTCTGGCCGACATCGACCCGGCCAATGCCAAGGGTCAGGAGGTCCTGACCAACTTCCGCGAACGATACGACTATCTGACGCTGGCCTGGTACGTGGGCTCGGCGTACGACGACGTTTACATCACAGCCGAGTGTCTCAAGCAGACCAATGACGACCAGGATGCCGACGGCTTCCGCGACTGCCTCTATGACATTTCTTGGAGCGGAGCCATCGGCGACAATTACAGCTTCGACGGGAACGGCGAGGTTGTGGGCCTGTCCAACGTGGTCATCGAGGTGCTTCCCACTGGCGAGCGGAACGACGACAACCAGGGCTACCGGGTGATGGGCCCGGCTCCCAGCGAGGCAATGGCCATGGGCGCCGCTGCCCCGGTCTCGGACGAGCCGTTCGTGATTGGCGCGATGGATGCCCTGACAGGCGTGGCGGAGTCCTACGGCAATCCGATCCAGCAGGCCAAGCTTCTGGCGGTTGAGGAAATCAACGCCGCGGGCGGGATCAACGGGCGGATGCTGGAAATCGTCTTCGAAGACTCCAAGTGCGCCGCTGCTGACGCCATCACTGCGTACAACAAGCTGACCGACGTGGACGGCGTGAAGATCATCCTGGGCACCACCTGCAGCGGGGCGATGCTGGGGGCGGCTCCTATTGCGGAGCAGGAAGGGGTCATCCTTCTCTCGGCATCGGCCACCAGCCCGGACATCGCCAACGCGGGCGACTACATCTTCCGCACGGCCATCAATGACCTGCAGCTGGGCATCGACATAGGCAACACCCTGTGGGTGGACGGTGTGCGCAAGCTGGCGACGATAACCGAATCCACGGACTACGCCGAGGGCGCGCGGCGCACTTCGGTGGCGCGGTTCGAGGAGCTGGGCGGAACGGTGGCGGCGGCGGAAGCCTACGCCACGGACACCATAGACTTTCGCAGTCAATTGACCAAGCTGATTAACGAGAATCCGGACGCGATTCTCCTTGCGGCCCAAGGCGAGGGGTCCGGCGGCACCATCTTGAAGCAGGCGCGGGAACTGGGCTACACGGGCCCCATGTACTCTGAGGTCGTCCCCACCCAACCTGACTCCCTGGACATCGCCGGAGACGCAGCGACAGGGCTGAAGGCCGTGGTTCCTGACGAGGACCTGCAGACGAACACGGGCAAGGACTTCCTGGCCAATTTCGAGGCGCGGTTCGGCAACGTAGCGCCACTGCGGTGGTTCCAGGGGTCGGCGTATGATGACGTATACATCGCAGCCGAATGCCTGAGGCAGACGGGCGACGACCAGGATGCCGACGGTTTCCGCGATTGCCTGAGTAACCTGACCTTCAGCGGCGCCATCGGGGACAATTACAGCTTTGACGAATACGGGGACGTTGCAGGACTGTCCAACGTGGTCGTCGAGGTGCTTCCCGTAGCCGAGCGAACGGATGAGAATCTGGGCAAGCGGCGATTGGGTCCCGCGCCCACTCCATAGATTTCAGCCGCGATACAGGGTAAACGAACTGGGGCCGGTCTGAATTGATGAGACCGGCCCCTTGCTCTTGGGATTGGCAAACGGGCGCTGTGGTATTATCTGAACGCCTTGTGACCTGAAATCGTTTCGCGAGTAACGTTTTGTTTGGTCAGTCCGCCGGCGAAAGCCGCCTCACTTCATTATCCAAACTCAATGCGGCCCGGGTGCTGGCCATCATCCTGACCCTGGTCGCCGTGGCCTACTTGGGCTGGAAGATCAGCGAGTCTCCCACCCAGTCGCTGCAGTTCGCCTTCAACGGCCTGTCCGTCGGGGCGGTCTATGCCCTGCTGGCCATGGGCTTCACGATGGTCTACAGCACGGTGTGGTTCTTCGACCTGTATTACGGGGCGGCGGCAGCCATCGGGGCGTACAGCGTCTTTTACATGAGGTCGTCGGAGACGCTGGGCGGACGCTACGAGGTCAACGAGGCGGCGGTGAACGTCGGCTTCGCTGTGTTAACGGCAGGGGTGGTGGCGTGGGCGCTGCACACGAGCGCCTACACTCGACTGAGGGCACGATTCGGGCCGGTAGTGCCTCTTACCGGGATCGGATTGCTGGGAGGTGGCGCAGGCGCCTACATGGGCTTTGTGCTCACGTTTCCGGGCAATCTGAACGTGCTATTTGCTCCGGCGGTGGGCATGGCGGTTGCCGTGCTATCGTTTTGGGCGGTGCGGCGGATCTACGAAAAAGCAACCGGCGTCGCAAGCTCGACGGCGTGGCTTGTCATCTCCGGCGTCCTTACCGGTGTACTGGGGGCTTGGTGCGGGTTCCTGGTGTCGGGCGAGCCCGGTTCGAAGCTGTTCCTGAGCTGGGCGGTATCGTGCCTTCTGGCCGGTATCGTGGGCCTCGCGCTGTACCGCGGGCTGTACTTCTACATGCGCCAGCGTTCCCGGTCGCCGCTGGTCATGCTGGTGGCCTCGCTGGGGGTACTGCTGGCAATCACCGCCGCAACGACCATCGTTTTCCAGAGCGCGCCCCGTCCGCTCCCGGACGCATTCGGAAGTTCGCCGTGGACGGTGGGCGGGGCCAACATCAAGGGCTTCAACGTGTTCACCATCGGGGTGGCGCTGGCAGGGTTCGTGGGGCTGCTCCTGTTGCTGCGGATGACGACGTTCGGCAAGGCCGTGCGGGCCATTGGGGACGACGAAGAAGTGTCGAAGGTGGTGGGGATCAACACCACCGTGATCATCGCGGCGGTGTTCTTCATCGGAGCGATGTTTGCCGCCATGGCCGGGATACTGAGCGGGCACGACACGGCGATACAGCCGAGGATGGGGCTGCTCCTGTTGCTGAAAGGGTGGATCGCATCGGTGGTGGGCGGTATGGGCAACCTGTACGGGGCCATCGTCGGCGGGTTCGCGCTGGGAATGATCGAGCAGTTCGGCATCTGGGACCTGGCGGGTGAGTGGAAGGACGTAATTTCCTTTGTGCTGCTCATCCTGTTCCTCTCCTTCTGGCCTCGGGGCATCCTGCCCAGAAAATAGGGCCAGAAAATAGGGCTCGGGAAGTAGCGGGACAGACGTAGCGGTATGCAGATAGACGCAAGAGGCTTGGCAGAACGGTTGAGAGCGGCCCGTGATCCGCAGGGGCTGCTGGCGATGGTTCGCAGCAATATCGAGTTGTGGGCGAACCTGCTGATCCTGTCGTGGGCCATCGGGTTCATGTTGTGGCAGGGCGCGGGATTCGCCATTACCATCGCCACCGTGTTCGGCATCTGGGCCATACTGGCCATCAGCCTGAACCTGGTGGTGGGGTTTACCGGTCTGCTTTCGGTGGGGCACATCGGCTTCTTCGGCATTGGCGCCTACGCTGTGGCCATTCTCACGTCGAACGCGCCCTACGAGCAGTTGCGGACCGAAGCCATCCCGACGTTCGGCTGGCCGTTCTTTGCCGCCCTGCCGGTGGGGGTGGTGCTGGCGGGGTTGGTGGCGGTGGTGGTGGGAGTGGTGTTCAACCGGTTCCGCGATGATATCTACGTGCTGGTGTCGTTCGGGTTCACCATCATCTCGTTCAACGTGTTCCTCAACTGGAGAAGCGTTACGCGGGGCGCCTTCGGGATACATGAAATAGCCCGGCCCGCGGTGGGGTCGAACGTGCTGACGGGGGAACTGGAGTTCCTCGGGCTGGTGATAGGTTTCCTGGTGATCGTGCTGGGAATCTCGTGGTTCATTGTCACCTCTTCGTTCGGCAGGGTACTGACGGCCATCCGGGAGGACGAGCAGGCCATCGAGGTGTTCGGCTACCGGGCGACGCACTACAAGCTGGCGGTGTGGACAATATCGGCGATGATGGCCGGACTGGCGGGCGGACTGTTCTCGAGTTGGACCACGTTTGTCGACCCGAACTCCTTCGTCCTGCTGGAGTCAATGCTGCTGGTGGCCATTGTGATCCTGGGCGGGCTGGCTACGATCTGGGGGTCGCTGCTGGGGGCGATGGCGTTCGTGCTGCTGGAAGAGGGGATGCGGTTCATTCCCTTCCTGCCCGTCGAATACGTGGGGCAGGCGCGGCTGGTTGTGCTGGGCGTGATGCTGGTGCTGCTGATGCTGTTCCGTCCGCAAGGGCTGGTCGGCAGGTTCAAGCTATGAGCGCAGATCCGGCCGAGGCAAGGGCGCAACCATCCATCGAGACGGTAGACATCACCAAGCTGTTCGCAGGAGTGCGGGCGGTTGACGAGTTGTCGCTGTCCATTCCCAAAGAGGGAATGACCAGCATCGTCGGGCCGAACGGGTCCGGGAAGTCTACGCTGGTGAACCTGCTGAGCGGCGTGCTGCCCCTGGACGGCGGGATGGTCATCATCGACGGGGTGGGGTTGAGGGTGGTCAAGGCGTACGAGAACCCCGAGCACAACATCACGCGGACGTTCCAGGAGGTGCGGCTGTTCGAGCAGATCACGGTGTGGGACAACATCATGGTGGTGCTGACGGCCCGGGGCCTTCTGCCTGCGCTGCTGGAGCGGGTGCGTCCGGCGCACCGCCAGAGGGCGCAGAGCATCCTCGAGACCGTGGGCCTGTGGGACAAGCGGCGCGAGCTGGCGATGAACCTTTCGTACGGGCAGCGGAAGCTGCTGGAGATCGGGCGGGCAATGTCGCTGGACGTGCAGACCTACCTGTTCGACGAGCCGTTCGCGGGGCTGTTCCCCCGGATGTTGGACCGGGTGCTCGCGATCCTGAAGCAAATGCGAGAGGACGGGTACAAGATCATCTTCGTTTCGCACAACATGGACATTGTGCGCGAGATGTCGGACCACCTGATCGTGCTTGACAGCGGCAGGCTGCTGGGTGAGGGCGAACCCGACGAGGTGTTGAGCAGGCAGGAAGTGATCGAGGCCTACCTGGGGGCGTGATGAATGGGGTGTGTGCGCCCGAGCGGCACGGCAGGGCATCCCAAGGTTCAGCACGGTAGGATGCAGGATATGGAGACAACGACGAGCGCTCACTACATCCCGGAGGACAGCCTGCTGGAGCTGACCGATGTGTCGGTGCGGTACGGCGTGGTGGCGGCGCTGAGCGAGGTGTCGCTGGGCGTGGCGCCGCGGGAGACGGTGGCGGTGATGGGACCCAACGGCGCGGGGAAGTCGACGGTGCTCAAGGCGATCATGGGGCTGGCGCCGGTGGTGGATGGGCAGGTCTGGTGGCGGCAGCGGCCACTCCACGCGGCGACACACGAGATCGTGCGGGAGGGCATTTCCTTCGTGCCGCAGGGCCGGCGGGTGTTCACGCACCTGACCATCGCCGAGAACCTGGAGATGGGATGCCTGCACCTGGGCGACCGCGTGGAGAAGCAACGCCGGCTGGAGTCGGTGATGGATCTGTTTCCGGTCCTGTACGACAAGCGGCGCGACCTGGGCAGCCAGATGTCGGGCGGCCAGCAGCAGATGCTGGCGCTGGGTCGCGGCCTGATGGCGAACCCTGACGTCCTGCTGCTGGACGAGCCGACGCTGGGGCTGGCTCCGATCATCGTGAAAGAGGTGTTCGAGAAAGTGTCGGAGATCAGCGACTCGCTGGGCACCACGATCATGGTCGTCGAGCACAACATCCGGGGCGTGCTGAGCATCGCCGACCGGGGGTACGTGCTGGACAAGGGGCGGGTGGTGTTCGAGGGGACGCCGGACGACATCCGCGAGTCGGACATCCTGACGCAAGTGTTCCTCGGTGCGGTGGGCGAGGATGAGGAGGAGTCTGAACCGTGATTAATCAGATCACGAGTTGGTTTAGCTGACATTGATGGACAGGATATACAGGATGGGATGTCCGTTGAGGCGAGGCCCGGCCTGATTCAAACCCCTGGACGTCGTCGGTTGCTTGACACGCCTGTTGGGGCGTGTTTTTCTTTGGCTGCATAGGGAGTAGTCAGCAGACGCATTCAGAGGAGGGCAGCCATGGCTGAGAAGCAGGTTGGAGTTGCAGTTAGCGGTCCGACGATCCGGGAGATACAGGCGATGATCCTGCGGGCGGAGGAGCTGGGCATCCACGCGGCGTGGATGACGACCGGCGGGGCGCGTCCGGACAGCATCACCGCGTTCGCGGCGACGGCCGGGCTGACGGAGCGGATCAAGCTGGGGACGTCGATCGTGCCGACCTACCCGCGGCATCCGCTGGTGATGGTGCAGCAGGCGCAGATCGTGGCGCAACTGGCGCCGGGTCGGTTCCGGCTGGGCGTGGGCCCGAGCCATCGTCCCACCATCGAGGCCATGGGCATCGAGTTCAACGCACCGCTGGGGCACCTGAAAGAGTACCTGCAGATCCTGAAGGCGATCATGCAGGAGGGGCGGGTGGACTTCGACGGCGAGCACTACACGGCCCACGACGGACTCGCGGAGCCGCTGGACATCGAGATCATGGGCTCGGCGCTCCGCAAGGGTTCGTTCGAGCTGTGCGGCGCGGAGTCGGACGGCGCGATAAGCTGGATCTGCCCATTCAACTACCTGCGCGACGTGGCCCTGCCGGCGATGCAGGCCGGGGCGCAGCGGGCCGGGCGGGAGACTCCGCCGCTGATCGCCCACGCGCCGGTGTGCGTGCACGACAACGCCGACGAGGTGCGGTCGGCGGTGCGGGCGCAGGTGATGAACCCACGGCTGCCCTTCTACCAGCGGATGCTGGTGGACGCGGGCTACCCGGAGGCCACCGAGGGCACCTGGAGCGACGGGATGATCGACGGCGCGGTGATCTGGGGCGACGAGGAGAAGTGCGCCGAAGGCGTGCAGCGCCTGTTCGACCTGGGCGCGACGGAGGTGCTGGCGTCGCCGATCAGCGCCGGGAACGACGCGGCGGCGTCGGTGGACCGGACGCTGCGGATGCTGGGGCAAGCAGCGGGCGCGCAGGGGTAGAGCCGTCGCTGACAGGCTGGATACGTGCTGGGGCGCCGAGGGGCGCCCCTCTCTTTTGGGTTGGACAGCACTACTCGTTTTCCGCGGCGGCCCTGGCCAGGTTGAGGGCGAGCAGGCGCTCCAGGATTTCTGCGTCGGTGAGGTCGGCGGGCCAGCCGTAGGCGTCGGCGACTGCGGCGTCAAGGGTGGCGTGGGCGTTGGCGAGCCAGGTGGGCCGCTGGTTGTAAAGGTTGGTGAGGGTGCGCTTCTTCAGCTCGGCTTCCGTTGCGTCGGGGCGGGTTCAGCCAACCCTCGCGCAGTTCGTTAAGGCGTGCGGCGGCGGTTGCGATGGCCTCGCGCTGGGCGTCGTCGGGTTCGGCGAATGGGAAAGTCTCAAAGCAGGTTGTGGGAGTGTAGCGCGGGCGGCTTTCCAGTTGGGTTCCCATTGCCAGTGCCCAAAGCTCGTGAACGCGGGAGTGCAGGACGCCGAAAAAGTAATCGTCGTCGCTGGCGATTGCGATGGTTGCACTGTCGGGCAACGTTTCTGGCGTCACCCAAACGAATAGTCGATACTTGGAAACCCTTGGCGTCACTATAATCCTAGTGAGATCCTTAACAGCCATTCTCAAGCCGGGCCGAGGCTCCATATGATGCCACCAGTACTTGGCGTAAAGCGGACGCTTATTCTTGATCCGAGCCGGTTTGACGTTCGTTTTCACATGTTCATATGGCGACTCGTATAGTGCGGCTTCTTCCTCAGTCATATCTCCGAAATCTATGATCCACATATTGCGGGAACGATCAGCGATGTCCCGCCCATTGATCCAGGGCTTAACAACTTCGGCATTGGTTTTGTTATGAGGATTTGGGTTGCTGAGCATTTCCTGTGCGAGCGATCCGGGAATGTCAAAAGGACCACCCTTGGTATCGCCCATAAAGGCCGTGGCTAGATTGTCCTTTAGCCGTTGTGCAGCGGTTAAATCGGCACCGATAGTCAGGTTGGCATTAATCGATTGCACAGGCGTTCCGTCAACTGCGCGTTGAGATTCGGAGCCCTCGTCGAATCCCACGATGGAGACGTGAACCGCCGCACCGTCAAGAATCCAAGGCTGGTCTGACCATGCCATGAATATGTCACCGGACTCCTTGATGCGTTGCAGGACTCGGCGATTGGCACCGCCCCGAATTCCCTGGGTCGCAAGCAAACCTGCGCGTTTGGCTCTGCCTTTCTCCAGCATCTTCCGCGCGTTTTCGAACCAGTAGCAAACGATGTCCGCTTCAGCGGGAACGTGGTCCTTATAGGCGGAGAACATGGCGTCAACGTATTCGTCGCCAAGGTTCTTACGGAGTAGTTTCCCGCCGAGGAACGGTGGGTTGCCGATGATGAACTCGGCGGCGGGCCATTCGGGCTCGGCGGGGCTCTCCGGGTCGGAGAGGTCGAGGATGGCGTCGGTCTGCTGGATGGTGTCCATGGGAGTGAGGATGGGTGTCTGACGGTAGTGGACGCCATTGGAAAGGTGCCACTGGATGTAGCCGATCCACAGTGCGGTGCGGGCGAGCTCGGTGGCGTAGGGGTTGATTTCGAGGCCCAGCATCTGGTTGGGTTGCACCCTGGGGATCATTTCGTCCCAGCTTCTAGCGTCGTTGAAATCGATGACCCGCTTTTCCAGGTCCAGCAGAGAACGGAGGGCGGTGTAGAGGAAATTGCCGCTACCGCAGGCGGGGTCGAGAACCTTCACGGAGGCCAAACGGTACTGGAACGCCTCGAGGCGGGTGCGGGCGGCGATCTCGTTGCCGGAGTCGGCGAGGGTGTTGACCTCCTGCTGGGCGGTGTCCCACTCACGACGGAGCGGGTCCATCACCACGGGCTCGACGACAAGCTCGATGTCGGCGGCGCCGGTGTAGTGGGCGCCGAGCTGGGAGCGCTTGGAGGCGTCGAGGGCGCGCTCGAAGAGGGTGCCGAAGATGGACGGCTCGATATTGCGCCAGTCTTTCTGGGTAGCCTGCTCCAGGTAATACAGGGCGGTCAGCGTAAACTCGACGGTGTCGACCGATCTGAAGAGGTCGCCGTTGAAGTGGGCCACTTGGTCGGCTCCAAAGAGGCCGCCGCCGGCCATCTGACCGAACAGGTTCTGCGTCGCCTGGTCGAACATCTTGGGATTGTGAAAGTGCTGGCGGACGATCTGAGTGAAAAGGCTGTTGGGCAACAGGCCGGCGTCCTCGGCATAGAGGCAAAACATGATCTGGTTCAGGTAGCGGGCGAGCTTTTCGGAGTCGGCGCTGTGTTGCTCCATGTCCTGCACGATGGAGTAGAAGAGATTTGCGGTCTCCTTGGTGGCTTCATCCAGCGTCCGATCGGGACGGAACTCGGCAGGGGCGTGGAAGGCCCATCTCAGCTTGTCGAGTTGCTCCTTCTGGCCCAGGGCGGCGACCGGTATGACGTGCTGTTCCGTTGCCATACCGGGGAAATTGGTCTGGATGCGGATGGTCTGGAAAGAGGACACGATGAGCAGCGGCGGTGTCTTGAGGTGGACCTGGTACCTGAGGAGCTGGTTCAGGGCGTCGTCAAGGTCTGAGTCGCTGCCCTTGAACTCCCAGCCGAAGTGGCCTTCCAGATAGGCATCGGCCTTACCGGCACCGGCCTTCTTCTCGAAGGTGAAAGCATCCGGGTTGGCGTAGTCGGCCACCTTGGGATGCTCCACCAGGACGCAAATATCATCAAAGAAAGACTGCGCCGCCTGGCTCTCGCTGAAAGGGGTGTTCTGCCACTTGGCTATGAATTCGTGGGGCTGCAATGGAAGACCTCTTAGAAATTATCTCAAAAGGCGTTCGACGAGGCCCGTCTGCGGAATAAGCAAGGAAACGGGGGTTTGGATTCCCGCCTGCGCGGGAATGACGGGAGGTCTGCCGTCGGTTTTGAGATAGTTACTTAATCCTAAGTTACCAGTTTGCGGGGGTTTGGATTCCCGCCTGCGCGGGAATGACGACTCATAGGGCCCCCGGCGGTTCCCGGTGCGAGGGTAGACGGGGGTTTGGATTCCCGCCTGCGCGGGAATGACGACTCATAGGGCCTCCGGCGGTTCCCGGTGCGAGGGTAGACGGGGGTTTGGATTCCCGCCTGCGCGGGAATGACGACTCATAGGGCCCCCGGCGGTTCCCGGTGCGAGGGTAGACGGGGGTTTGGATTCCTGCCTGCGCGGGAATGACGACTTACAGGGCCTCCTGCGGTTCCCGGTGCGAGGGTAGACGGGGGTTTGGATTCCCGCCTGCGCGGGAATGACGACTCATAGGGCCTCCTGCGGTTCCCGGTGCGAGGGTAGACGGGGGTTTGGATTCCCGCCTGCGCGGGAATGACGACTCATAGGGCCTCCTGCGGTTCCCGGTGCGCGGGTAGATGGGGGTTTGGATTCCGCCTGCGCGGGAATGACGACTCATAGGGCCCCCTGCGGTTCAAGACGAGATTGCCCTGTTGTCACCCCCCTATTTTCCCTGACATTTCCTGACATTCTCTGACATTTTTCCTGTGAGCGTGGCCTCGGGAGGACTTTTGGGCAATCCCCAGCCAAGATTCCGGCGAATAGTCGTGTGCTTTGCGCAGGCATACAGGAATTATGGTAAAGAGGTGTCATGAGGCTTGGCAAGGGGGAACTGTCATCAAACTATTCACGGATGTGGCACGGTATTGGCGGCACACTGAGGGTACACGATTGTTCCGACCGTTTGCCAATGCCACGCTGCGCTCATAATATGGGCGCAACGTTCAGGACACTATTGCCGGGAGAAGTCCCCGGGGCTCGGAGAAAACCATGAAATACGACGTGGTAATCGTTGGCGGCGGGTCGGCGGGGTGCACGCTGGCGGCGCGGCTGTCGGAGGATCCCAACCGCTCGGTGCTGCTGCTGGAGGCCGGGCCGGACTATCCGGACTTCGAGTATCTGCCCGACGAGATCAAGTACGGCTACAACAACGGGGCGTCGGAGATCGACTCGCCGTTCAACTGGTCGTACACCGCCCGGGGCAGCGCGCAGCAGTCGCAGCCCATGAACATCGCGCGGGGCAAGGTGATCGGCGGGTCGGGGTCGGTGAACGGGCAGGTGTTCCTGCGGGGGCTGCCCGAGGACTACGACTCGTGGGCCGAGCAGGGCAACACCGAGTGGAGCTATGTCAACGTGCTGCCGTTCTTCCGGAAGCAGGAGACGGACATGGACGTGCGGGACGACTTCCACGGGACGGAGGGTCCGATCCCGGTGCGCCGGGTGCCTCGGCAGGAGTGGCTGCCAGTGTACGAGGCCTTCCACCAATCGACGCTGGATGAGGGGTTTCCCTACGATCCCGACATGAACAACCCGGAGACATCCGGCACGGGCGCGGTGCCCATGAACAATCCGGGCAACATCCGGATGAGCGCGGCGCTGTCGTACCTGAACCCGGCGCGGCACCGGCTGAACCTGACGGTGCGCGGTGGCGTGCAGGCGCGGCGGGTGGTGTTCGAGGGAACGCGAGCGGTGGGCGTCGAGGTTGAGAGCGGCGGCGAGGTGTTCACCGTCGAGGGCGAGGAGATCGCGCTGTGCGCCGGCGGACTGGCGTCGCCGCAGCTGCTGCTGCTGTCGGGCGTGGGCCCAGCGGAGCACCTGCGGGAGATGGGGATCCCGGTGGTGCTGGACTCGCCGGGGGTCGGCAAGAACCTTCGCGACCACCCGATGGCGCTGGTGGACCTGGAGCCGCGGGAGGGCGTGGCGCTATCGGAGGACGTGCCGCGCATCCAGACCGGTCTACGCTACACCGCCGAGGGGTCGCACCTGCGCAGCGACATGCAGATCACGCTTACGTCGTACGCCGGGGTGGGCGGCGGCGATCCCATCGCCGGGGCGAGCCGGAGCCGGAACGGGAAGACGCTGCACTTCACCGTGATCCTGGAGCTGGCCGAGAGCTCGGGGGAGCTGACACTGGCGTCGACCGACCCAGCCGTGGGGCCGAATATCGACTACCGCTACCTCGAGGACGAGTTCGACGTCCAGCGAATGCGGGAGGCCATCCGGCTGTGCGCGCGGCTGGCCGAGCATGAGAAGTTCCAGCCGCTGGTCAGCGGTCTGGCGGCGCCCGGACCGGCCGACCTGGAGTCGGACGAGGCGCTGGACGCGTGGATTCACGCGAACATCGGGACGACCTTCCACTCCTGCGGATCGGCCCGGATGGGTCCGGACGGGGACGCCATGGCGGTGGTTGACCAGCATTGCCGGGTGCGCGGCGTCGAGGGCCTGCGGGTGGTTGACCTGTCGGTGGCACCGAACGTGGTGCGGGCAAACACGAACGCGACGGCGATCATGATCGCGGAGCGCGCGGCGGTGTGGTTCTGAGGGGGGCAGTGCCCCGCGATACTCGAAAATAGACCGTAGCCAAGAGCCGGTGGACCGGCATTCAGGGCATTCAGGAAGGAAGCAAACATGGGAATTCTGAACGACGACATGAAGCGGGTGGTGCGGCAACAGCGGTTTGGGTTTATCGCGACTGTCTGCCCGGACGGGACGCCGAATCTCTCGCCGAAGGGGACCACGGCGGTGTGGGGTGACGACCACCTGGTGTTCGCCGACCTGGCGTCGCCGACGACTATGGCGAACCTGCGGCACAACCCGGCGCTGGAGCTGAACGTGGTGGACGTGTATTCGCGCAAGGGGTACAGGTTCAAGGGAACGGTCAGCATCGTCGAGAAGGGCGAGGCGCTGTTCGACGAGATCTGTAACGCCTTCGACACCGGCACGCGAGGGGTGCACAAGGTGCAGCTGCCGGCGCGGTCCTACGTGCTGCTGAAGGTGGACCGGGCGCTGCCGCTGATCTCTCCGGCCTACACTCCGGAGACGACGGAAAAGGCGACGAGAGAGCAGTGGGCCGTCTACTGGGCGGACGTACACGCCGACCGGATGGCTGAACTGGAGGCGGAGGGGTAGAGTGCGGCCTCTGGCGGCGGGGCTGGCGTCTCTCAGGGGCGATGATGCCTGGGTCGTCTAGTGAGTCTTCTCACTTGCCAGCCTCTGCCATTCAGACCAATTTTGTGTGCTGAGAAATAAGACGCGATTGCGCTGATCGCAATGGACTTTGCCTTAAGAGGTCCTCTGTTTTATAGTAAGGGTTGACCCACTACTGCGAGCGGGCGTAACTCAGTGGCAGAGTGCTTGCTTCCCAAGCAAGACGTCGTGGGTTCGAATCCCATCGCCCGCTCCAACCATCCCCGACCCTCCTGACCATCGCTCAGAGGCCGGATTTCGCCCCTTTGGTGTTTGAATATTCATTGCCGGTCAGTGGGGCCTGTGGTAAATTACCGGCAATATTGAACCGGTCGATACAATACTAGGGAGATTTGCATGGCTTACGTCACGCCCCGCGAGGGCGAAGGGCCCGAGAGCCTGGTTAACCGCTTCCGGGCGTCGGTCCAGCACTCTGGAATCCTGCGAGAGCTCAAGGACCGCCGGTTCTTCCGGTCGAAGGCGCAGAAGGAGCGCTTGGCCGCGCAGCGAGCGGCACGCCGCCGCCGTCGCCAGAACCGCCGCAACCGATAGTAGCCGCTACCCGGCCCAAGACCGCGAACAGCCTGTCGCAGTAGGTCTCGGGCTCGACTTCAGTGGCCTGAAGCATGCACACTGAGCCTCCCTGCCCTTGCCGAGGCAGGGGGCTTTTGCTAGCATGAATTCTGCCGGAGGGATCGCATAGTGGTCTAGTGCGGGCGCCTGCTAAGCGCTTAACCTGCTATAACGGGTTCATGGGTTCGAATCCCATTCCCTCCGCCACCGGCTCAATTTCCCCATCGGCCTCTTGCTCGGATGATGGCTGTTTCAAGCATGAAACGGCCTTTTTTCATCATCCGATAAAACTGTCCCAAGCGTGGGAGCAGGCCAGGCAGTGCGCAGGGTGCCAGCGGGTACGACCAATCTGGAATGATAGGCCGTCCACCACGGATCAGGGGACACCAGATCCGCCGTGAGCCTGCCAGGGGCAGACCTCGACCAACCATCGGTTTCGCGGACGGCGGAATAAGGGCTACAATAGATGTGCCGCCCACTGCTGCGGAGGGATGGCCGAGTGGACGATGGCGGCGGTCTTGAAAACCGTTATGCAGGCGACTGTATCATGGGTTCGAATCCCATTCCCTCCGCCACTTTACCTTCCCACCCAGTCCCATACAGTCTCATTTTCCCAATGTTGTATTTGATTCACTGATATTCGCTCCTTGAACCTTCCCATTAGGCATCGTAAAATGCCAGCAAGTCCCACACATCGTGTGGGAAAATATGTGGGAAGGTGCGGACATGGGCAAGCTACCGTACTCTCGGCAAAGGCGTTCCGTGAGCCAGGCCGATACGGCGACGGCGATGGTCTCTACCTGCACATCGCCCCCTCGGGCTCCAAGTCCTGGGTCCAGCGGATAGTAATCGACGGACGGCGCCGTGACATAGGCCTCGGTTCCTACTCCACCGTCAGCCTGGTACAGGCACGAACAATGGCGGCCTCCAACCGCACCGCCGTCTCCGAAGGGCGGGACCCCTTGGCCGAAAGGCAGGCCGTCAAGGAAGCCGCTCGCAACCCCATCCGTCCCATCCGTCCCATCCGTCCCATCCGTCCCATCCGTCCCATCCGTCCCCACCTTCGCCGAGACCGCCGTCCGCGTGATTGAGTTCCGCCGGCCCGCATGGAGCAACCCGAAACATGCCGCACAGTGGGAAAGCACGCTGGCAACTTACGTCTTCCCGTTCATCGGTGAGACGGCAGTCGACGAGATTACTTCGGAAGACGTGCTGGCAGTGCTGGAACCCATCTGGACCACCAAGCCCGAAAGGGCCAGCAGGGTCAAGCAGCGAGTTGAAACAGTCATGGACTGGGTGGTTACCCACGGACACCGCCTCGATAACCCGGCTGGAAAGTCCCTCCTCAAGGTCCAGCCCCAAGTTAACAGGGAACCAAATCACCATCCGGCCCTGCACTACAGCCAGGTGGGCTGGGCCCTGGCCAAGGTGCGGGGGTCAACTTCCAACCTTCTGACAAAGCTGGCCCTCGAGTTCCTCGTGCTGACCGCGGCGCGTTCGGGAGAAGTAAGGAAGGCCAACTGGGGAGAGATCCTGTGGGACCAGCGCACGTGGGAAATCCCCCACATCAAGATGAAAGCCCGCCGTTTTCACAGGGTGCCTCTTTCAGACAGGGCGATGGAAATTCTGCACGAAGCATGGCCGGTAACCGGGCCGGACGGGCTGATATTTCCTTCCGAGCCTGGAGGCGGCGTGGTCTCCGACATGACGTACAACATGATGATGAGACGGGTGGGGATACCTGCGGTTCCTCATGGATTCCGAAGCTCGTTCACGGACTGGGCTGAGGAACTTCTGGAAGGGTATTCGTCGGCGGCAGACGCCGCTCTGGCCCACAAGGAGAAAAGCAAGACTAGGCAGGCCTATAAGAGGACAGACTTCTTCAATGCCCGAATCGAGCTGATGCAGAGATGGGCTGACTATGTAGCAGACCGGGAGAGCAACCTGTCTGAGACTGAACCTGATAAACGGAGAAGAGTGCATCCACCGCCACCGTGGGAGCAGTTCAAAATGCAAAGGTTTGTTCCACGCCGGAGACCGTTGTCCTGATAAGACCGAGGTCGATGGTTCAAGTCAATCCCGGCCCACTTTTTTCGGCCATGGCGTACTGAATTCATAACTTCTCGCATATTGCGCCAGAGTGGTCACTTTCTTCGATTCTTCCAGGCAGTGGCAAACGTCTTCGGGTCTCGCAGCATCCGATTGATGGTGTCCCATTTGTATTCGCAGGCCGCTCCGTTCTTGGCTACTAGTAGTTGAACATCTTTGAAATGAGGAGTAGGCGAGATTCGCGTGACTCACCCAGGGTCTTTCACTCATTAGCCCTCTCCCGTAGGGAGAGGGTTAGGGCGAGGGCGTTCATCCCATCATTTCAATGCTGTTGCTCTACTAGTATTACAACGACGGTTGGTCTGATAAGATGATGGAGTAGTTGGGGAAGTGAGGCGGGGAGATGGACGCGGTAGCTTTCGAGCAGGTGTACGGGGCCTTTGGGGATTTTCACGCTTACTTCGCGCCGCTGTTTGGCCGCCGGGAGACTCGAGACCACAGCGGTCATTACATTCAGGCCCTGCTGGTGCAGTCCGGGGAGCGGCGCAACGCTGAGAACCTGTCGGAGACGGTTCCTGGGTCAGCCTGGGGGATGCAGCGGTTTCTCACTGATTCTCCTTGGGACGATGAGGCGATTATAGGACGGCTGCAGGAGTACTTGGGAACGCGGCTAGAGCATCCGGAAGGGGTGTGGGTGCTGGACGGCAGCGACTTTCCCAAGCAGGGACGGAAGTCGGCGGGAGTGGCCCGGCAGTATTGCGGGAGGCTGGGGAAGGTGGCCAACTGCCAGGCCGGAATGTTCTTGGCCTATGTCAGCCCGTTGGGACGTGCCTTGGTGGACAAACGGCTGTATCTGCCGGAGAGTTGGACCTCGGACAAAGACCGGTGTGAGGCGGCGGGTGTGCCGGAGGATAGGCAGGGCTACCGGTCGAAGACGGAGTTGGCGCTGGAGATGCTGCAGCTGGCCTTGGCGCGGGGCCATCTGAGGGCTGGATGGGTCGCTGCGGACGATGCCTTCGGGATGTCGCCGTCATTCCGCGACGGCCTGGCGACCCTGGGGATCCGCTACGTCCTGGACGTTCCGGCTGGTTTTACAGTGTGGCCGCCGGAGCCCAAGCGGACCAGTCCGGCATACCAGGGCCGGGGGGCACCCCGCAAACCCAGGCTGGTGAGCGGGCAGCGGCGGACAATGCAGGAGCGCAGCGCTGAATTGCCGGCGGAGGCTTGGCGTGAGATTACGGTGGCCGAGGGAAGCCAAGGACCACGCAGCTACCTTTTCAGCGCCCAGCGGGTGCGGCCGACCAGCAGGCGCAAGCCCGGCGAAATCCACTGGGGCGTCTACCGCCGGAACCTGGACGGCAGCGAACCCCGCTACTATCTGTCCAACGCTGCAGAGGATACCCCGTTGGAGACCCTGGCATACGTGGGAGGCTCCCGGTGGCGCATCGAAACCGAGTTCGAGACGGAGAAAAGCGACGTGGGGCTGGACGAGTATGAGACCCGCACCTGGGCTGGCTGGCATCACCACGTGGCCCTGTGCCTGTTGAGCGGAGCTTTTCTGTTGGGCCTGCAACAGGCTTGGGGGGAAAAAGATGCCCCGAATCACGAGGCCGCAGGTGTACCGGGTGGTGCGGGAAATGCTGCCACGGGAACGGTTCGGGCCGGATGAGTTGCTGCGGTGGCTGGAGGATACGCAGGACAGTAACGAACGGGCCAGTCGCTCGCACGCCAAGCGCCGCGCCGCCGTGCGCCCATCCCCAGACATCCCTCCTTGAAGCGTCGTTGTAATACTAGCAGCCTGCCTGAGAGATAATGTTCTAAATCATCTCGTCATCAACAAAGTTAACTATTCCGACAACCGTTTTATTGGAGCCTATTAGTCACCAATGAGATTAGGCAGTGGCGCTTTTCGTCTCCAAAATCTAATCCTCGGACGCGCTGCTAGGGGGGTGGGGGCCAGAGTCATCCGCTGACGCAAATCCCTGATTTTGGGTGGGCATTCAACACAGGTTAACATCAAGAAATAGGTGGAGACCCATGGAAGTAGGGCTTTATATCCGGGACTACATGGAAGACCCCGACCGCCCCATGTACCAGCAGGTGGAAGAGGCCGCCGAGGTATGCCGCCGAGCCAATTCGCTGGGGTTCTCGGTCATATACATGCCCCAGCACTACATATCCCATCCCACCGTCTGGATGCAGCCAATGCAGACACTGGCCCGTCTGGCTCCCGACGCCCAGGGCCTACAGCTCCTGACCGGCATCCTATTGCTCCCCTACCACAACCCGGTCGACATCGCCGAGCAGACGGTAACGCTGGACCACATCAGCAACGGGCGGTTCATCCTCGGAGTGGGGTTGGGTTACCGGCAGGCGGAGCTGTCTGCGTTCGGGACCAACCGGAGAGACCGGGTGAGCCGGTTCGAAGAGTCCATAGAGCTGATGAAGCTGCTGTGGAGCGGGGAGGAGGTCAACTACGACGGGAGGCACTGGCAGGTACATGACGCCAGGCTGGCACTGACTCCCGTACAGGAGCCGCATCCTCCCATCTGGATCGCGGCGCAGAGCCGTGGCGCGGTGCGCCGCGCCGCCGCCCTCGCCGACCGGATCATCCTCGGCCCGCAGCCCGGATGGCAGGACATCAGCCTCCTGACCCGCCAGTACAAGGATGCCCTGGAAGAGCTGGGCAGGGATCCCACGGGACGAATCGGCGTCCACCGCTCCATCGCCATAGCCAAAGACCGCGAAACGGCCATCACCGAGGCCAGGGAAATGGCCGCAAAGAAAGCCGGCATGTACAGCTCCTTCAACATGCAGGAGAACACCACGATGGATTTCGGGCTGGCCAGCCTGAATCTGCCCAGGGAGTTCCCCGCCAGGCTGGAGTACCTGCAGCTCATCTCCGAGGAACTGCTGCCGCACCTGCGATAACGGAGGGAAGTGCTATGCCGCCAACGCTTACCCTTGAGGCTTTCGGACAGCTTTCACCGGACGCGAACCTTACGGGCATTGCTTTCGAGGAGCAGGATTTCCTTAAGGTTTTCGACGCGCGCGCTGAATTGATGAACTGGTCAACCGTATGGTCCAGAGATCGCCTCCCGCTGCTATGGGGTACGTACGAGGCAGAGTTGACCGCCGGGATCGACGCATCCCGGATCGGATGGGTGTATGTTGAACTGTCCAATTTGGTTGATCTGAACAAGGCAATGCCGGAGCTGGTGGACCTGCCGAGGCTAAGTGAACGGCCGCCGATTCCGGAAGGAGCGATTGCATGTTGGGCTGCGATCAGCGATGAAGACATTAAGAGATTCAACGTCGCGACGGTCAAAATAGCTGTGGCGCTGCCGGCCTTGGTCCAGTGCTTCGATGACGCACTCCGCCGCTTTGGTGCCGTCGAGTTGTCCGGGCTACAGGTAACTTGCCATAACGCGGACTTGGATACCGGCGTGGGACCCCGCGGTGGCCATCTCGCCTATGCTCCCTATTGGTTCGACATTGTCTCCCAGCAGGCGAGAGCAGATGCCATCATCGCCTTCGACCAAGGCTTTCTCGGGGGCCATACCGAGGCGGAGATGGTCGCCAGTCTCCGGCGACGGAGTACTGGATCGTTCGAGTTCGGACCGGTGGTGGCCGTGCCTGAGCAGTACTCGATCGAGGTTGAGGAACAGCCGTTCCGCTCCATCTCCCCTGCCCACTCCGGTCTCGGCGTGTCGGTCACGCTGCCCGAGTGGACGGCGAGCGCTGCAGGGTGGGTACTCGCAAAAGTCGTCAACGCCGCGCGCGACTTTGCGCCCGATGTCCGCAACTTTGCAGTTCGAATAACGCGGGTTCAGTAGCGTCAGGCGCGGCCTGCCATAGGGGAGGGAAGTCTGGGAATTGACTGTTCCATCAGGTACAGGGCCGTGAAATAAGGGAGTGCCCAATGGTTGGTAATTCACAATGGACTCCTGAACTCAGCCGACGCTGGGATCAGGGAATAGCTCGTTATCCGGATCCGGCGGTGGAGGTCCTGGACCCACGCTTCCGCTCCTACCGAATCGGGAACACAGCCATAGAGCGACTGTACACCGGAGCGCGTTGGGCTGAGGGTCCGGTATGGTTTGGCGACTCCAGGTCCCTGGTTTTCAGCGATATACCCAACAACCGGATGCTGCGATACTGCGAGGTGACCGGAGAGGTCGCGTTGTTTCGTCAGCCATCCAACTACAGCAACGGCAACACCCGAGACCGGCAAGGGCGTCTGATAACTTGCGAGCACCTGACACGCCGGATTACCCGCACCGAGTACGACGGGAGGCTCACCGTGTTGTTGGACCGCTTCGACGGGAAACCTCTGAACGCCCCGAACGACGTGGTTGTTCATTCCGACGGAGCCGTTTGGTTCACTGACCCTGGCTATGGAATTCTGGTGGGATACGAGGGTCAGCGAGCCGGGGCCGAGTTGCCCACGCGGGTCTACCGGCTGGATACTGTAACCGGCGAGGTAACGGTGGCAGCCGACGATCTGGTCAGGCCCAACGGGCTGTGCTTTTCCCCGGACGAGTTGCGGCTGTACATTTCCGACAGCGCCATCTCCCACGACCCCGATGGACCGGGGCACATCCGGGTTTTCGAGGTCGTGGAGGGTCGGAAGCTGCGTGGTGGCCAGGTTTTCGCCGATATGTCCCCCGGATTTGCCGATGGCATGGGGACTGACCGCGACGGCAACCTGTGGTCCAGCGTAGGCTGGGCCGGACTTGGAGCGGACGGCGTGCACTGCTTGACGCCTGACGGTGAATTAATCGGCCGGATTGTCCTGCCGGAACCCTGCTCAAACCTGTGCTTCGGCGGTGTCAAAAAGAACCGCCTGTTTATGACCTGTAGCCAGTCACTATATTCGTTGTACGTAGAGGCTATCGGTAACCAAAGCCCCTAGCAACTACTTACTTATATTGCATCAGCCCTGCCCTAAGGAGCCGCTGGCGGAAACGGGTCATTCTCGTTGGCCAGGGCCTGAGATTCCCTCTTCATCAGCCAAAATCCCTCTGCCATCTTGTCGCCCCACAGGCTCTTCAGGTACTTGAATACCGTGACGATCTCCTCACGGGAGAGAATCTCTCCGCAGCTGGGCAATCCGCTCTTGAAAGATGGGATGCCGGGGGAGTCGTAGAACTCCCCCCCCCCCCCGGCTCACGTAAGTGTAGAGGGTCCCGTCGCCGTGGTGCCAAGTGTGTCCGTCCCCGTTAAGGGGCGGTGCGGGCAGCATCCCATCTGGCTTCCTTACGTGCCAGCCGGGTTGGCCTTCGCCGCCTGCTCCGTGGCATACGGCACAGTTGGCCGGAGGATTGTTTGCCCATGGGGTGTGCCAGAGTCCCGGGCCAGGAGGAGGCTTGTGGGTTCAGACCCATTTGTCAATGGCGGCTTGCCTGGCGTCGCTGTTGATTCAGCAGTGGGCGATGTAGTCCTCATTGTCTGGGCAGTCGATGAGTTTGCGGCGGTCGCCGTCGGTCCTGTTGCGACCGGTGGCTTCACTGACGTACTGACCTGTTCCCCCAGCAGGCTGCCAGGATGACTAACACAGAATTAATCGCCAGCGCAGCAATTGCAGCCCGTCTTTGATGTGCCCTTGATGGCGGTTTGTGCCCCCGGTTTTTTGTTCCTCACGCTCCCAAAGCCCGGTCGAGGTCTGCTATGAGGTCATCAGCATTTTCCAGGCCCACGGACACTCGCAGCAGGTCCTCAGGGGTGGCACTTGGAGAGGAGCTGCCATGGCCCTCGATGGAGGCCCGGTGCTCGATCAGGCTCTCGTAGCTGCCCAAGCTCGTTGCCCGGGTGAACAGCGACGTACGGGCCGCAACCCTGAACGCCGCCTCCCTGCCGCCCCGGATCCGGACGGAAAGCATACCGCCGAACATGCTCATCTGCCGCCGGGCGATTTCGTGTCCGCCGTGCCCTGGAAGCCCTGGGTAGAAGACCTCGAGGACCTCCGGGTGGTCATCAAGGAAAGTTGCCACCCTGACGGCGTTCTCCGAGTGGGCCCGCATCCGGTAGGGCAGCGTCCGGATTCCCCGGAGTACCAGCCAGCAGTCAAAGGGCGACGGAACAGCGCCTACGTCCCGTTGAATGGCGCGAATCTCCTGGAACATGGGGCTGTCGGTGGCGCTGACTACCGCTCCTCCGGTCACATCTCCGTGGCCCCCCAAGTACTTGGTTGTCGAGTGGACGACCATGTCCGCCCCCAGTTCGAGGCAGCGCTGCAGGACCGGAGTGGCCAAGGTGTTGTCGCAGACGCAGGTAATTCCCCTCTCGTGGGCCAGTTCCGCCACCACGACTATGTCCGTGATCTTCAGCAAGGGGTTGGATGGAGTCTCCACCAGTATGAGCCTGGTAGCCGGGGTTACTGCCTCCCTGACGGCATCAATATCAGTCATGTCCACAAAGGAAGTGTGCAGGCCCCACCTCGCCAGCCGCTCCTGCAACAGTAGCGCTGTCCCGTGGTAGAGGTCCAGCGGGGCGATCACCTGGTCTCCAGTTCCCAGGGACTGGAACACGGCCGCCAAGGCGGCAGCGCCGGATGAAAACGCGGCGGCTACCTCTCCCCCTTCCAGGTCCCTGACGCACTCCTCCAAGAGAGCGCGGGTGGGGTTGCCGGAGCGCCCGTATACGAAGCCGGTTGGATATGTGCCGTCGGGCTCTCGCTCGAAGGTTGTGGACATGTGTATAGGCGGAGTGACCGCGCCGGTGGTCGGGTCGACGTTTCGACCACTATGAACAGCAAGGGTCTCGATTCTCACGGCCCCTCCAACTCGAGAATATATGGCTGGCGGAGCCATTGTAGCCGATGGCTGTGGAAGGGGTGTGCCGCACTGCTACTGATGAGCGGGCCCGGTTGGGGGCTTGGAGTTTTCTTGGGATGAATTGCTGTCCCTACTCGCATGGGTAGGGTGAGGGCGTCCCGGCTGGTGCGGAAACATGGTGTCATCCCCGAATTTCACCCTCACCCAAGCCCGCACTCTCAAGGAAGAGGGAAGAATTTAAAGGCCCTGCGCACATCGGAAAAGATCATTGGCAAGCCTAGGGAGGCGGTGTAGGGAAACCTCAGATCACTGCCCAGCGCTGGTGCGGCCTATGCCGCTCGGGTGAAAAATAGTACAGACCATTTTCTAAATTGGCTTACCCGTTACTTCCTTGAATAGCTGAATTCATCGAATTCCTCCCAATGTTTCCACCCGGACTGTCCGGCAGGTAACGGCGAAGGACCCCCAAAGGGGGGTCCTTCGATTGGGCGCACATCAAGCAACCCGGAAACAGTCCGAACCCTCGGAGGGTTAGCGGTTTACCATGTCATAGCTGCGCAGCAGCTTCCCAGGGGTCGCTCCGGTGCACACAGTGCCCTCGGTGAAGGTGACTTCGCCGTTGACGATGGTGAAGCGGATTCCGTTGGCCTTCTGGATGATGCGCCGCTCGCCACCGGGGAAATCTGTGTCGTAGACCGGGCTGTCAAACTGGAGGCCCAGCTTGTCCAGGTCGTAGACCATGATGTCGGCCGCGAAGCCCTCCTTGAGGATGCCGCGATCGGTGAAGCCGGCGATCGAGGCCGGGAGGCTGCTCATCTTGTAGTGGGCCTTCTCCAGGCTCATCATGCCCTGGTCCCTGACCCGGTCCGCGATCATGTTGACCGGCCAGGTGCCGAGGGTCTGGTACCTGGTGTGGGCGCCGCCGTCCGAGACGCACGGGTGGGTGTAGGGGTGGTTCAGGATTTCGGACACTGCCTTCTTGTCGGTGCCTTGGGCCGAGTCGAACGTGAACTCGGTGCGTAACCCCTCGTCGATGGCGAGGTCGAGCATGGCGTCCATGGGATGTGTGCCCATCATCTCGGCCAGCTCGGCGATGTTCTTGCCCTCGTACTTCAGGTTGCGGTCCTCCCTGACCTCGACCACCCGCATCTTGGTCCACTCGGAGGCCGCGTCGGCCGCGCCGCCCTGGCCGGCGTAGGCGCCAACGTCCTGGCGCATCTTGTCCCGGTTCTCCGGGATGTTCAGCTTGGCGATCCGCTCCTCGGGGGTGCCAACGAACGGGTCAATCCAGTTGGGCATGGCGTCGAAGCCGTTGTATTCGGCCAGCTCGAACACCGGCGACGGCGAATAGGATGTCGTCTGGGCGAACATCGGCGCACCCTCTTGTCGAGCCCTTTCCAGGAAGGCCAGCTGCTCCCTGTAGCGGCCGGGAGCGTTCTCGTTGAAGGATACCGCGCCCCACTGGATGGGACGGCCCGAAGCCAGGCACATCTCGATGAGGAAGTCCTCGCGGCCGCGGCCCGGGGCGTCCCCCTCCACCGCGTCCATCAGGATGGCCGACTGGCCGGTTACGGCGGCCACAACCGCACCGGGGTCTCCGCCGCCGATGAGGTCCGGCTCGCCGGGGGGCAGCGGACGCTCGGCGGGTCCGCGGGTCCAGCCAATGTGCCCGACGCCGAACTCGTTCAGCACCCTGGCCAGCGCCAGGAACTCGTCATTGTGGGCGACCTGGCTCGGAATGAATCGCCCGTCGTCGGGCCGGTTGGCCAAGGTCTTCATGGCCGACCAGCCGAAGGCGCCGGCGCGCATGGCCTCGCGCTGGAGCTCCTCCATGTGCTGGATCTGCTCGTCGGAAGCTCGTACCACCGTGCGGGATTCCTCCAGTCCCATTACGTACATCCGCAGGGTGTTGAACGGCACCAGCGCCCCCACGTTGACCCCGAGAGGATGGCTGTCCAGGCTGTCCATCCACTGTGGGAATGTCTCCCAGTCCCAGCGGAGGCCCAGTTCCATCGTCCGCAGGGGGATTGCCTCAATCCTCGTCATGAGGCGCATCGCCGCGTCGCGGTCCTCGGGCTTGCACGGAGCGAAGCCGAAGCCGCACTGGCCGATGGTCACCGACGTGACGCCGTGCCAGCCGGACATGGTGGCATAGGGTTCCCAGTTGAGCTGCAGGTCATAGTGGGTGTGCAGGTCAATGGCCCCGGGAGCGACGATGCAGCCAGTGGCGTCCAGCTCCTCTGTGGCCGAGCCCTTGATGTTACCGCTGATCATGGCGATCTTGCCGTTCTTTATGGCAATGTCGCCTCGGAATGCCGGGGTCCCGCCTGTGCCATCGACAATCGTACCGTTACGAATAATTTTGTCGAAATCCGCCATGACTCTCCTTCAGCTTTGTAGTATTTAGCAACTTGTCTCACAGTACCGAATAGCATTCCACCCGTCAAGCCTTCAGGACTCATTCTCCAGTGGGCGGTCGTGGGGTGAGCTGAATCCTGAAAGCCCCTGTTCCGACGGGAATCCCGACGGCGGAGCGTCGGGCGGGGTGGACCAGACGCGGTCGGGGTCGTGCCTCGGGAACACGTACAACAGCCGGGCCGGCGTGTCCGTGCGGTTGAGGAATCCGTGTACCGACCCTGCCGGAGCAAGCACCAGGTCGCCCGCCTCTATGGCCATTCGCTGCGAGCCAACCTGCGCCTCAAGGGTTCCTTCCAACAGCACCATCGCCTCTTCCGTGTTGGTGTGGGCGTGCCGGGGAACACGGGTCATGGGGGCAATGGTCAGCTCTCCCACCCTCAGCGCATCGCTCCCCAGGGCGGCGTCCACGATGCTGAAGGATTCCAGCCCCTCCGAGATCGACTCGTTCCTGTTCCGGTCACTCGTCCTGATGATGGGCATGACTCCTCCTGTCAGTGTTGAATGTTGCGCCAGTGAAACGCCAGTATCCGCGCGGAGAAACTATTGCCGCGAGGTACAGATAGTCGACGGATAAAAAGTTGGGGAAGGCCCGGCTAGTCCAGCCAGCGAACGAAGTTGGCTACCGGGGTACGTTCCGATCGGGGGTTTTCGGCCGGGTAGCCGACGGACAGCATGGTGGTGAGGGTCCAGTCGGCCTCGGCGCCCAGAGCTTCGGCGAGGTCGGGATGGCGGGTGGGGCCGCCCGTCTCCCAGGTCACGGCCAAGCCCTCGGCCACACCGGCCAGGGCCATGTTGTGGGCAGCACAGCACACCGAGGCGTAATTCTCCTTCGTGCCTTCCTCGTCACGTCCCGGGGTGGAATATGCGTAGATGAGCACCGGCGTCTTGAGCAGTGAGTCTCGGGTTGCCGCTGCCCGCTGTTCGCCGCCGCTGCGCTGCAGCGCGAAATCATAAGCCAGCCCGGCAACCTTTTCCGACGCTGCGCTCCCCTTTTCTATGATAAAGAACCGCCAAGGCTCGGTCAGCCGATGGTTCGGCGCCCAGACGGCAGTGGCCAGCATACGGTCCAGCGCATCCCTGGGGACCGGCTGATTGCGGAAGTCCCACGCCATGCGCCTGCGGTAAAGAGCCTCATAGACGCTGACACTGGTCTCCGGCACAGTACAGTCGTCGATTCCCAGTTTTTCCGTATGGCCGGACTCGTTGGACATATTGTCCTCCTTTCCCTTTGCAACGTCTCCGGCAAATAACCTTGGCCGGTTCCAGTAAAGAAGGGCCGGCCTGTCCGATTGCCTTACCATGACAGGCGGGGTTTCAGAGCGCGTTGGTGCTCAGCGGGAGAGCCTACCCTTTCACTAAGGGCGAATTGACTCAGGCCGATCTGCTCCCCGGCGTTCCCTACCATCATGCGGGCGGTGTTCGGCCGCTCCACGTCTGCCCCGGCTAGGGTCTCGATGGATTCCCACACGCTGGACATGTGTGCTGATGAAGAGGGTAGCGGGAGCCCAGACGTTTTTTCGGAGGTACAGGAAATCGCTGCATAAAGCCATGCCTAGCTCACCGCCTCCCGTGTGGTGGGGCCGCTGTCGAGAACTTCGAACTCTTTGCTCGACGTGTCCGTGCGTGTCTTCAGGGCGATCAGGCTCTCGGCGCGTCATCGACAACGCCGGCTCAAGGGCTGCCCGGATTTAGTCTTCGCCGCGCCACCAAGCCGGGTGGTGAATCCCGATCATCCGGTCGCGGATAATCTTGTTGGGCAACTCGCACTCGTCAATGGTCTCGATGTCCCTTCTACTTTCCCTTTTTCGCAATACAATATTTCGTTTTGATACGATAATTCCGCTAATATAGCAAAAGACGTAACAATAATAAAATAGTTAGCGGTTTATTCAAGCAGGAATCGTAACAGTGTACTCCTCGCATTGGCGCCAAAATTAGACGGAGTTGTACGGCAATGGAATTTCCGAGGTTGTTCCAAACGAAATGACGGTTTCGGCCCTAGTACTAAGTCAAAGCTGAAGTGTCAGGATATAGACGGCGGAGTTTGGCTCTGGCGTCTTTGGCGGTGAAACGCCAGTTGATGGTAGCTGCTGCCGCGTTGCGCTCCCCCTCGTAGACGCTGATGTTCCTCTGCAGCGCCTCCTCGTGGGGGTTTCGACCCTTGAGGCAGGCCCGGGCCAGCACGCTGAACTCGATCTCCGCCATATTCAGCCAACTCCCGTGCTTGGGCGTGTGATGGAACTCCAGCCGTTTGGCAATCCGCCTGGCCTCTGCCGGCGGGAAGCTCTCATACAGAGACGCCATTCTGTGGGTGTTCAAATTGTCCAGGACGATTCGGATCACAGGGACATCGGGATATGCCTCGTCCACCAGCCATCGCATCTGGTGGGCAAAGTCCTGCATGGTGCGCTGCCGGGCTACCTGCACATGGCGCCAGCCCCTCAGGGGCTCGCAGGTGAGAAACAGATTACGGGTTCCGCCCCTCTGGTACTCGTAGTCCTCCCGCTTGGGACGTCCCGGGGCTGGCGGAATGGATGGACGTACGTCGGCCAGCAACTGGGTGGAGGTCTCATCGAAACAGACCACCGGTCTCTGAGGGTCGTAGGGCTCGGCGTATGGCTCCAGCACATCCTCCATGTGGGCCACGAAGTCGGCGCTTACCTTCGGGATGCACCACTGCTTCCTGCGCCACGGCTTGAGAGCCTTTTTTCAGCCGCAGCCGCACCGTCTCGTGGGACAAAGACTCCACCAGACCCAGTTCAACCGTCTTGCCTGCCAGGGCGCGCAAAGTCCAGTGGTCGTGGCCCTCGGGAGCCGGGGTGCAGGCCAAGGCTATCAGGTGCGCCTCGCCCCGGTCATCCAGCTTCCGGTAACGGTTGACCTGGTTGCGCCGCCGCAGCACCTCGTCCAATCCCTCCTCGGCGTACCGCCGCTTGGCGCGGAACACCGTGCGCTCCGAGACGTCCAGAGCGGCGGCTACTTGGGCAGCGGACCAGCCCTCGTCTGTCTTGAGCAGAATGCGGGCCCGGGTGATCGCCTGGGCCGAACTCCTGCCCGACCGGATCATTCTCCGTAACTGCCCCTTCTCCTGCGAGGATAGCCGAACCTCATACTTTTGCTGAACCATGTACACCACACCTCACCCAACATAGTTTCCCTTCCAACGATAGCATCACCTTTTAGCAAAATACCTGTCTGACATTACCAGTTTGACTCGGTACTAGTGGATTCCAAAGGTACATGGGTTAACCTCAACTTCGATTTCTGGACCTATGAATAGGCCCGCGCTGTCCGGCTTGATCCTGGGCAAGCGGGGTGCCGATCAATGTCTCCATAGCCTCTGACATGCTGCTCGACATGATCCCCGAAATATGGAGATTGAGGTGGATCTCACCACCGTTGAGCGGTTCTTCGAGGAGCTGGTGGAATCGGGTCCGTTATCCCTGCCGCGGGACACGCGGGCGTAGTCATAGGTCGTAATAGTCTGCTCCCCTGTGTGGGCGGAGGTGACGCAAACGGGCGTCTAAGGACACCCCCGGGACTTGTAATGTCCCTTGCTCCCACGGGGAGAGGGGCCATTCCCGACAATTTGGAGACCCTCGCACAGGCCGCCGGCGGCCCTGCACCATGGACAGCATCCAAAATCCACCGGCCGGGGAGTCCACGTCCGCAGCCTGGCCGAAAACGAGGCCATCCGGTCCCGTTACCAAGACGCCGACCCCGAAGCGAATGGCTCCGGGGTATGTTGACCGGGGAGCGTCAGCCTCCGGCGGCCTTCAGGGACAGGCGCTTCGACCCGCGGCGCTCCGGTCCGGCGAGCGTGCCGGGGAGTGGCGGGCAGGGCCGGCGACAATTCGCACTGCCAAGCGATTTACACTGCTGAAGGGCGGGATGCACTATCGGGGCTGCCACTGCCACGCCCGCGGTGAGCGCGGACCTGGTAAGTCCGGTAACAGGACACCGTCCGATACCTGCTCCGTTGCTATGACTATTCAGCAGAGCGCTGTCCAGCCTATATTAAGCCCGGTAAGTTTTCGTTACGCACTCATACAGCCCTCAGACAAGAGACTTCATCAGATGCTGAGAGCCGATTACAGGGAGTCCATTTCCCAGGCGATTTCCGGGATCAGAGACATACCGTCATTGGAGGAGCGGAGCAAGGCGGCCATCGCACAGGCTGTAGTGCTCAGGCTGCTGACCGCCGCCGGATGGGACGTCTTCGACCTCTCGCAGGTAATGCCGGGATACGTCACCGGAAACAGCAGCGTCGACTTCGCCCTGATGCCGCCTGCGCCAGGCCGGCCCAGAGGAGCAGTCTCGCCCAGGGTGTTCATTGACGTGAGAACGCCGGGCGAAAACATCGAGAGCCCCCAGCTGGAGCGGCAACTGCTGGCCCACTGCGCCCGGGAAGAGGTACCCCTGGCGGCGCTGACCAACGGGTTGCGCTGGCTGCTCTTCCCGTGGTCGCCCGAGGGAGGCCGGATGGAAAGGCGCTTCTGTGAAATCGACCTGAGGGGGGACCCGGAGGCCTCGGCGGTGGACGTCAACCGGTACCTGACCAAGGACAGGGTGTGCAACTGGCAGGCCGCCAGGTCAGCGGAAAGGGCGCTGCGGGACAGCAACCGGGAAACGGTGGGCAGGCGGGCCGTAATCCAAGGCTGGCGCCAAGTCGTCGTCGGTCTTGACGAGGGTCTGATCGAATTGGTCGCCACCGCTGCAGAACAGAGGGCCGGCCACCGTCCCGACAACCGGCTGGTCCGCCGGGTACTGGCGGAGAACCGCGCCGCGCTGCTGGCACCGGGCGCCGGGGGCGCCGCGGCGTCCAGACCGGGCGGCGGCCTCCGCTCAACGCCGTCCTCCTTCACCCTGGATTCTGAGACGAGGACGGTCACGTCCTGGTCCGGTCTGCTGCTGGGGGTCTGCCTGGTGATGCGTGACAGCCACCCCTGGGACTTCGAGAGAATTCTGGAAATACGGGGCAGGAAGCTGCCCCACTTCTCCAGGGCGGCCGGGGAACTGAGCCTGCCCCGGCCCATCGGCGACACGGGCATTTTCGACTCCTGCCAGGGGGCGGGGGCCCTGATCGCAGGGCGCGCCCGGCGGGTGGTGGAACACTTCGGACACCCTGCAGGGTCCCTCGTCATCCAGTTAAGATGACGTCCGAATCCAGCTGTCAGCCGATGACGCGGCGATGAACCGGCGTCAAGGGGACAGTGCGGCATTGGATTGCCGAACGCCACGCATATGCTGGCCCGGACCGGCGTTCCTCGGCGTTCCTCAAGGTACCCGGCGTTCCTCAAGGTACCCGGCTCATGCCCTCAACAGCCTCACATGACCAAGCCACCCTCTGCTCCAGCCAGCCGTTCCCGGACGAGGAGATCACCGCCGCGGACTGCCCCGGCCGTGTGGTGAGGGATTCCCCCCAGGAAGAAAGGGCACCGGCGACTTCCAGGCAGAACCGGACAGGCAGAACGGACAGGCAAGCCGGACAGAAGGAGTCTAAAACGAATGGAAACCCTGACCCTGATCCTGCACAAGTCCAAGGAGACCAAGCACAAGGTGGTCTGCGGCACCAAGGATGGCAGTGTCATCCAGAGCGTCTACATCGACAAGGACGCACTGGGCGACGTCTCGTCAGCCACGATACAGGTCGTCATATCCCCGCAGTGACCCCGGGGACGGGCTTTTCGATTCACTTGCAGCGGACGAATCCCACCGGGCGCCGAGCCCCGTTCGGGGTCGTCGGTGGCGGCACCATCTCATCGTGGAGATCGAAGCCATGATGCTGCAGTGCCACAACGTCGTCCTGAATCTGTTGATCAGACGGTAATAAGTCGAATTGGCATCACACGACCCGGTCATGGTCAGCACATCCTCCGGTACTCGGACCTCGGGGCCCACGGCGGTGAACTCGAAGATGAACCAGCACAGGGAGAAGAGGCGTAGCAAGCGGGACAGGAACCCGGATAACCCAGACGCGCACCGTCAGAAAACTGTTCCAGGAGATTGAGATGAGCCAGAGCACAGCAGCTTCCTACGCCCGGGTTTCCTCGAATGAACAACATTCCGTCATGGCGCAACTCGAAACGATCCGCAAGTTCGCGGATGAACAGGGCCTCGAAGTGGCCCGGGAGTACGAGGACGAAGGACACAACGGAGCCGCGGATAACCGGCCCGGGTTCCAGCGAATGATCGCCGCCGCCCTGTCGCCCGAAAAGCCCTTCGGCACCATCATCGTCCACGACTTCGCAAGGTTCTCCACGAGCCCCTCCGACCTCATCCGGTACAGGAACCAGCTCGAGGAGGCAGGGGTCAGGCTGTTGAGCGCCACCGAACCTGCCGCGTCCTGAACGGCCGGCAATATGGCCCAGCTGTAACCCGTCAGAGAGCGGCTTTTACAGCAAGGGGCGGACAGCTTCGAAATTGACGCTGAGAGAAGTCATGTGACCACAAAGCGCAACCCAATCGAGGGGCACGGAGGAGGGGAAATGCCCGCCGAGTGTCCGCACTGCGGCCGCTACGGGCCGATGGGACACAGGGGCTGGCGCTGCCCCTCCTGTGGGAAGGGGATGCAGGGCGGCTGAGGGACCAGAAATTCAAAACGCATTTAAAGGAGCGGACCAAATGAAATATAACGGCACTTATACGACTTATAGGTGGGTCTGACTGCTAGTGTCGTATAAAGACACTCATATGACGTTTGCGCCATGACCAAGCGAGTTCGGGAATGACTGCCACGACTGACACGGTCCACTACGCCCCAGAAGACCGGCCGCTGT
Organism: Dehalococcoidia bacterium; assembly: GCA_965215675.1. GTDB lineage: Bacteria > Chloroflexota > Dehalococcoidia > Lucifugimonadales > UBA3495 > VXOI01. Next base: position 3,699,265 of record OZ244112.1, read on the forward strand.
GCGGCGGCGAGAGCATGACCGCGGTCCACACCGACGACCCGGCGCTGGTGTCCGGTTGCGGCGACTGCCTGGAGCTGGCTGCCGAGGGCCCGGACGACCACAACGAGCAGTGGGCGAACTGCCTCCACTGCCGGGAGGAGATCTCCGCCCAGAGCGGCGGCGAGTGGCAGCGAGTGGTCCGTAGGCCATGCCCACACTGCGGGCGGAGTGGCTGGTAGACGCCGACCGGAGCGAGGAGCTGGCCCCGCCGTTGGCCAGCTCATGCTCCTGCTCCCGGGCAAGGAGGGAGAGCTGATGTTCAGCTGCTGGGTGTGCAAGGAATCATACGAGGACCGCCGCGCCCTCCGGAGGCACGAGCTCGAGGGGCACCTGAGCCATTGCAGCAGGTGCGGCGGCCGGCACTCGGGCAAGTGCCCGACCGAGCCGCTCAGCGTCCACCCTCCCTAGGGAGGTGAAAGAGGCAGGCCAGTGCGGGTCCGGGATAGAGGCCCGGGCCCGCGAAAATGTAGTGTCGTCACGAACTTATGGAGTCCCCGAGCCCATGGACGCAGAGGACACCCTCAGCTCCTTTCTCGTCACTACCGCCCACCTCCAGAAAGACCTCGAGCTGCCGAGTCGCGACCATTATGCGGCCCAGGCCGTCTCCGATGGGCTCCGCGACGCCCAGGCCGCCAACTCCCGCCGCGGCTACCAAACGTCATGGCACCACTTCTGCGAGTGGACTCTCCTCACCGGCCGGCAATCAATGCCCGCCGAACCCCAGACAGTCCCCATCTGCCTCGGCCACCTGGCCATGGAAGACGATCCGTCTCCAGATGATGGACGGCTTCACGGAGAGGCCCACCGAGAAATGAACCCCCAAGGCCCATCACCAACAACACCTTCAACCCCTCCAGCTACCCTACGGGCCATGACTCCCAGAGCGAAGCGAGGCAGTAATATCGACTGAGAGCGACGTCTGAAACTGATACAGCAGCCAAGTCGAGTCGTAACGAGTGTTGTCCCGCGTCAACTATTCTTGCCGGAAAGTCGTCGATTAGTTTTGCCGGTTCACCTCCTCGGCCTGGCCTCGTTGCTGGGCAGCATCAGTCCGATAGCTGGGGACGTCAAACTCGAGGATGACGGAGTGGTGCACCACCCGGTCGATGGCCGCGGCGGTGGCCATGGGGTTGGCAAAGATGCGCTCCCACTCGGAGAAAACCAGGTTTGACGTTATGCCCAGGGACCTCCGTTCGTAGCGTTCGGCAATGAGGGTGAAGAGCACCTCGGACTCCTCAGCCCCCTGGGGCAGATAGCCCAGGTCGTCCAGGAGCAGGAAGTCGAAGTTGTCCAGCCTGCGGAGCCGGCGGGGCAGGTCCAGGTCTCGCTTGGCGGCGAGGAGTTCCTGCACCAAGCGGTAGGCTGGGGCAAAGAGGACGGAGTGGCCGGATTCCACCAGCCGGTGCCCCAGGGCGCACAGGGCGTGGGTTTTGCCAGTGCCGGGCAGTCCGAAGGCCAGGACGTTGACGCCGTGCTCCACGAAACTGCCCTGGGCCAGATGGTCCAGTTTCTGGCGCAGCGCCAAGGGCATCCGGTGGTGCTCGAAGGTCTCCCAGGTCTTGCCCAAAGGCAGCCTGGATTCCCGAAGCAGCCGGATGATGCGTCGCTGGCGGCGATCCTCGGCCTCCTGCTCCAGCACCTCAAGCAGGGTGGGCAGGGCGTCGCCGTGGCCTGCCTCGGTGAAACGCGAAGCGGTTTCCGCCGCCACCGTGGGCAGCTTGAATTGGTGGCACAGCTGGCCGATGCGTTCCTGCACGACTCTGGTGTCGGTGTTGGTCATCCACACACCGCCGCCACTGCCAGACTGCTGGTGAGCAGGCCGTCGTAGATTTTCAGGTCCGGCTTCCCAGACCAAGCCAGCGCCGGGGCCTCGGGAGGCTTGGGCTCGGCCAGGTCCCGGACCTGGGTGTAGTCGAAGGGCTCACCTGCCTCCAGCAGCAACGACAGCGCGCTGTCCACCGTGGCCTCCATGGTCGTGGCCGCAAGGTGCAGGATCCGCACGTACTCCACGTCGGCACGCTCGCCGCGCCACTCCTTTAGCGCGTCGTAGGTCAGCCGGAAGGGCATGGTGGGAAACAGCTGCTCCCGGAAGCGGTAGCGAGCGAAGGCTCCGGGCTTGCGCACCAGCGAGCCGATGACGTGGCGGTAATTGACGTTGGCCTCCCCTTCGCCACGCACCCGCGCCATACCCTCCACCAGATGGCCCTTGTAGTACACTTCCATCCAGTCGGAGTACAGACGGATCTGCACTTCTTTTCCGATGAGACGGGAGGGGACGCTGTAGCTATGTCCCGCTACCTGGATGGTGCTCCACTTGCGCACCTTGGACTGGTAGTTGACGTATTCCGGCATGGGAGCTGGTGGCAGGGGCCGTAGGCAAGCCATTTCCTGCTCCAGCTTCCCCCTCACCAGGCGATTGCGCTTCTCGACCATCTGCTGGACGAAGCCGGCGTAATCGTCGGCGGTGTGGAAGTCGCGGCTGCCACGCAGGATGAGGGCCTGATCCACGGCATCCTTGAGGCGATAGTGTCCCTGCTCGGCGACGCCGTTTTCATGGCTCTGGCCACGATTGATGCGGGTGGAGCGCAGGCCGTAGTGGTCCAGGAGGGCGGCGTAATTGTCGTTTAGTGCGCGGCCGCGGCTGCGGCGCATCTCGTGGGTGGCGGCAGACGTATTGTCGCTGCGCACCACCTCCGGGACACCGCCCAAAGCCCAGAGGGCGGCCTGCAGTCCCTGCTGCAATGCCAGGAAGGTCTCGCCGGTGGCGACCTCTGCGTAACGCCACCCCGAGTGGCTGAGAATCATCTGGAACAGCTGGTGGGGATAGATCTGGCCAGCAACGGTCACGCCCAGGGCATTGCAGTGAGTGAAGTCGAATTGGGCTTCCCGACCCGGCGGATGCTCCTGGGGGAAGTACACCTCCTGATCGGGACCGTTCAGCGCTCGCCAGTCCTGTAATCGTCGTTGCAGGGTACGCAGTTGCGAGGCGCTGAACCGGCCGGGATGCCGCTCCTCCAACCATTCGATAATTGTCGTTGCTTTCAGCCTGCCCGCTGGATCACCTTGCAACAGGGGCTCAATATCCTCCTCCCAAATCCCGTCGAAGGGGTCGGGCCGGGTGCGCCACCAGCGATCCTGGCTGGTCTCCGACGGCAACGGGCCGCTCTGCCACTTGCGCGCCGATCGCACGCTCATCCCAGCCACGGCCGCCGCCGTCTCCTGAGTTTTTCCTTTCATAAGTCTCTGCCTCAGTAGCCTGACTTGTCGGTCTTTGAGCAATCCGGCACCTCCGTGCCGGAGGGTTTACCTCATCTCGACCGGCAATAATAGTTGACGCTACCGGCATTCCTTATTGTCGTTAATCAGCTGTGGTTACTACCTAGCAGTCTGTCTGAGAAACAATCGCCGGGTGCTCCGGCCAATATTGTCCACTCATCAGTTCAAAGATTTCGTACTACTAGCAGTCTGTCTGAGAAACAATGTTCTAAACGAATCTCGGCATCTACAAAGTTAATTATTCCGGTAACCGTTTTATTAGAGCCCATTAGTCACCAATGAGATTAGTCAGTGGCGCTTTTCGTCTCCAAAATCTAATCCTCGGACACGCTGCTAGCATAAGGGACCAATCCGTAGCTAAAAACCGCACCAAACGGCTGTACCCCCGACTTTCGGCTCGACCTGAACGGCGGCGAAGCCTACGCCGAGGTCAAGCCCGTGAGCGAGTTTCCCATGGACGTGGCCCAATGGGCGCTGGGCGCCGGCTGGACACCGGTGGACCTGGCCGCGTGAAAACCGGCGTTCCTTGCGGTGGCCGGCGCGTCCCGCCCGCATGTCCCGCCAGGGAGGCGCTCACAGCGACGAGCAGCCCGTCCGGAGAATGGCCGACCAGTAGGGATTCAGCTGGGACCAGCCAACGGCAACCATCCCTGACCGGCGCGGATACCTACACGTTTGCAGTAGCTGGAACATCCCAGACTCCTGCACTCAGCAGGAGCGGGGATATGCTGTGCCCTGCGGCGGCGGTCATCGCCGGCCTGAGCAGCATTAACATGTCCCCGGCAGTGGGACAGAGAAGCTGGCCATCCCTGGAGCTTCTCCGGAACACGTCTGAATCCTCCCGGGAGTTGCAAGCCAGTGCAGGTGAACTAAATAACCCTGCCTCCCCGCCCTGGCGTGGACTGGCTGTCCGGCTCGCCCGCCGTCCCGGGCAGCGGGGTCAATATTACGCGCCAACGGGGATTTTCCTTGGACGCCTCGACCAGGATTTCCCCCAGCGGGACATCGATGTCTATTTCGTCGAATTCGAAGTTGAAGGCGGCCTTCACGTGGGCGAGGCAGACGAGGCCTGCTGTAGCGTTGTTCTCGCGTCCCTCCTGCCTCAGTCCTTCGCGTTCGGTGAGGGTCATCTTGATCCGGCGGTGGCAGCCGGGAATGGCGCATTTGACCGGGACTTTTCTGGGCATTTCCCTAATATTACAACGACTGCTCTAGTACTACAACGACGAGTTGTTTGGTAGGATAGCTGGCCAGATGATGATGGGCGGTTTGGGTGATGGATGCGGCGAGCTTCAAGCGGGTCTACGACAGCTTTCAGGAATTTCACGCCTTTTTTGCGGACTCCTTCGGACGCAAGCAGTGGCGGGAGCACAGCCGGAACTATCTTCAAGCCCTGCTGGTGCAGCCGGGGAGCGGCGCAACGCCGAGAATCTCTCCGAATCGGTGGGCATCTCCGCCCGGGCGATGCAGCGTTTTCTCACCGAGGCCCGGTGGTCCGATGACGCAGTAATAGGGCGGTTGCAGGAATACCTGGCCCCCAGGCTGGAGCATCCCGAGGCCGTGTGGGTGTTCGACGGCAGCGACTTTCCCAAGCAGGGGAGGAAATCGGTGGGAGTGGCCCGGCAGTACTGCGGCAGGCTGGGGAAGGTGGCCAACTGCCAGGCCGGGATGTTCCTGGCCTATGTCAGCCCGCTGGGCCGGGCGTTGGTGGACAAACGGCTGTACCTGCCCCAGGTTTGGGCTTCGGACGATGCCCGGTGTCAGGCGGCGGGTGTGCCGGCGGAGAGACGCAGCTACCGTTCGAAGACGGAGTTGGCCTTGGAGATGCTGGCGCAGGCCATGGAACTGGGCCATCTGGAGGCCGGGTGGGTTGCCGGAGATGACGCCTTCGGGATGTCGCCGTCATTCCGGGAGGGACTGGCGGCCTTGGGTATGCGGTACGTGCTGGACGTTCCGGGCGGCACCACGGCTTGGCCTTTGGAGCCGGCTTGGACCAGTCCGGAATATCCAGGCAATTCACATCCAGGGTTCGGGCGCCCCCGCAAACCCAGGCTGCGGGATGGGCAGCGCCGGACCATGGAGCAGGGCAGGAGCAGCGCAGTGATGAGTTGCCGGAGGAGGCCTGGCGGGAGATAACGGTGGCAGAGGGAAGCCAAGGGCCGCGCACCTACCGGTTCAGCGCCCAGCGGGTGCGGGTTACCAGGTGGCGCAAGCCCGGCGGAGGCGCAAGCCCGGCGAAATCCACTGGGCGGTCTACCGCCGGAACCTGGACGGCAGCGAACCTCGCTACTACCTGTCCAACGCACCCGAGGACACAACTTTGGAGACTCTGGCATACGTGGGCGGTTCCAGGTGGCGCATAGAAACGGAGTTCGAGACTGAAAAGGGCGACGTTGGGCTGGACGAATACGAGACCCGGAGCTGGGCAGGCTGGCATCACCACATAGCCATGTGCCTGCTGGGCGGAGCGTTCCTGCTGGGCCTGCAGCAGGATTGGGGGGAAAAAGATGCCCCGGATCACCCGCCCGCAGGTGTACCGGGTGGTGCGTGAGATGCTGCCCCGGGAGCGGTTCGGGCCCGATCAATTGCTGTTGTGGCTGGAGGATACGCAGCTACGCAACGAACGGGCGCGCCGCTCCCACGAGAGACGCCGCTCCGCCCGCTGTGAAGGCAGAATGGACCCTCCACCCTGAACCCGTCGTTGTAGTACTAGGAGGGGGTTTCGGGCAGGCGCGCAGAGTGTTCAGAGTCAACTTTACCTCCGCCGGTTACATGCAGAGGAGGCATAGAAAATTCAACGATGGCTATCTGATGGGAGTGGCCCGGTGCTTCGAGTGCTGGGCCTCTGCTGTTTGGGTAGAATTCGATATGGTTCCCGATTGTCACGAGCTTTACTCAAGGGTTTGACTCGCCCCCAACCGGGGCTGACGTTCGCGCTGCTGCCGGAGGTCCAAGCGACAATATCGCGGTTCGCACAACCGGTGTTCTGACTGCCCGACGTAACCCGGGGGACAGAACGGGCCCCGTCTCCTAGCTGTTGACTACCGACTGCGACAACGCTACTTCCGAAGGGCAAATACCCACTGCTCGCCAGAGGACTCTGTGGGAGAATGTGCAGCAGGCCAAGCTCAAGGGACTCTCCTTCAGGGCGACCGCTCGCGAGCTGGGCATTCACAGAAACACTGTCCGCAAGTACGCCCTGGCCGAAAGCCCGTCACTGAGAAAGATCAGGAGCGCAGCGACGACACTACAACCTGAGACGGGAACACCCGCCTAAACGGACAATATCGCAGACCAGTTAGGCGGACATTTTCGCTGGACAACGACACATGTCGAGAGAATACGACGCCGCAAATCATTCTGGACCGACCCGTCAATCCGGCGTAGAGGCGGGCACAAGGCTTGTGTGCCGAAACTTGTGGAAGGTGTTTGGGGACGGCGGCCCGGACCTTGTTGACTCCGTTGACCCCGCCCTATCCAGGGAAGAGGTTTTGGCCCAAACAGGCTGCGTACTCGCCGTCAGGGATGTGTCGTTCCATGTGCGCGAAGGAGAGACCTTCGTCATCATGGGCCTTTCCGGTAGCGGCAAGTCAACACTGGTCCGTTGTCTCGGCCGTCTCATCGAACCGACGCGCGGGCAAGTTCACATAGACGGCGAGGACCTGCTCGCGATGAGCAAGCATCAGTTGCGGGACATTCGCCGCCACAAAATGGGCATGGTGTTCCAGCACTTCGGCAACTTTCCCCACAAACGGGTTTTGGATAACGTGGTCTACGGTCTCCAGGTCCAGGGCATTGATAAGACCACCCAACGCAGGCGCGCGGCCGAGGTCATTGAGCTGGTGGGACTGTCGGGATGGGAGGAACGATACCCGCATGAGCTGAGTGGCGGAATGCAGCAGCGGGTTGGGCTAGCCCGTGCACTCGCTGTCGACCCGGAGATCCTCCTCTTCGACGAGCCTTTCAGCGCCCTTGATCCCCTCATCCGGCGAGAGATGCAGGACCAGTTGATTGGGCTCCAACAAATGGTCCGGAAGACGATGGTCTTCATAACTCACGATTTCCTCGAGGCTCTAAAGGTCGGGGATCGAGTGGCCATAATGAAAGACGGCGAGTTCGTTCAGATCGGATCGCCGGAGGAGCTGGTCTCCAACCCAGTCAACGACTATGTGCGGGACTTTACGCGGGACGTGCCCAGGTCCAAGGTGCTGACCGCACGTTCTGTTATGACCCCGCCCCGAGTCCACGTCACCGCAGATGAGGGACTAGCCGACTTAGAGAATAAGTTGGCCGCGCAAGAATGTGAAAGCGCGGTGGTAGTCGACGAGCAAGGTCGCTTCATCGGATTCGCGCATTTGGCGGATGTGTCCAATACTGGTGGGGCGCACCCCAGTGTCGCCTCCGTCATGCGGGACTCCTGCCCCGTCGCGGAGCCGGGTACCCGCCTCGAACACCTCATTCCCCTCGCCATCTCCGGCGATGGCCCTATCGCTATCTTAGAAAACGGTCGATGCATCGGCACCATCAGACCCGAGGCGGCAATCGCTGCCTTAGTGAGCGATGAAGGTGTAGCGACGTGAACCGCGCGGAGGCTCTCCAGGTCCGCTTTCTCCGGGAACCCAGGTACAGGGGTATTCTGTGGGCGGCAGTGGCCGCCGCGACGTACCTCTTGGCCTATTCACTGGCGACCACCAATGCGGGCACCGAATTCGGAGACTGGCCCAAGAGCTGGGAGCCTCCCATTCAGAAGCCGATCGACGACATCTTTGAGTGGACGGCCGACACCTTTGCTTGGTTCTTCAACCCAATCTCCAAGGTCATAGACACGGGCCTCGCTGGGATAGACACGTTCCTGCTTTGGCTCCCCTGGCCTTTTGTAGTGGCGGCGGCATCGTTGTTGGGGTTCAGGCTCGGCGGGAGGTGGCTGGGGCTGCTCTGCGGTGCGGCAACCCTGTTCATCGGCTTCATCGGGTTCTGGGACTCCGCCATGCTCACTTTGAGCATAGTGGGAGTTTCAGTGATCATCGCCGTAGGACTTGGTGTACCGATCGGCATATCCGCTGCCTTCAGCAATCGCTTCGAGCGAGGCGTCCGCCCGATTCTCGACACCATGCAGGTCCTGCCCGCCTTTGTGTACCTCATTCCCGCCCTGGTCCTCTTCGGAGTGAGCGGTACCCAGGGGGTATTCCTTACGGTGGTCTACTCCATCCCGCCCGTCATCAGACTCACCAACCTGGGGATCCGCCAGGTCCCCCAGGGAGTCATGGAGACGGCTCACTCGCACGGATCGACCACGTCCCAAACGCTGTTTCAGGTACAACTGCCATTGGCAAAGAGTTCGATCATGATGGGCATCAACCAGACCATAATGATGGCAGTTTCCATGGTGATCATAACCGCGCTGGTGGGAGTGGAGGGACTCGGCAGGGACGTATGGCTCTCGTTGAGGGAGGTGAACGCTGGGGAGGGTCTGGAGAGCGGCATCGCCATCGTGCTCCTGGCCATCATGCTGGACAGGTTTAGCTACGCCCTCGTGAAGTCGGATCCCGACTCCTCTGCATCCCTACCGCCCATCAGTCCGCAGGCCGTGGAGGCGGCCGGCCAAAGCCTTCGGAACATGGCCACCCGCCACGCTCTTCCCGTCGCGGGCGTGGTTGTAACGGCCTTCCTGCTGATCCTTGGGGCCCTGATCGGGCCCCTGAGAGACTTTCCGGACGCATTGACCTTCTCAATGGCGGGGCCCGTGAACAGCGTCTTCGATTGGATGGCTGTCAACCTGCACTTCATCACAAGTTGGGTACGAGACATTCTGTTCCGGCAGCTTGGTTACTCACCCATTCACACGCTGCTTCTCTGGCTCCCCTGGCCGGCCTCGATGGTCATTGCGGCAGGGTTGGCCCAATTCACTGCGGGCTGGCGCGTGGCGCTTCTCGCGCTGGTAGGGCTGGCCTTTGCCGGCGCCGGTGGGGTTTGGGACGTGACCATGGATACCCTGAGCCAAGTCCTGACCGCTGGGGTATTCACCGTGGTCGTGGGTGTCTCGCTGGGCGTCCTCGCCTCCCAGAGCAGAGCCTTCGAGTTGGCCCTGCGGCCTATCCTGGACACCATGCAGACCATGCCGATCTTTGTTTACCTGATCCCGGTCATAATGCTCTGGGGTGTTGGGCCGCTGGTCGGCATCATAGCCACCTCAGTTTACGCGCTGCCTCCGGTGATCCGCATGACCAGCCTGGGTATCAAGGAAGTACCGTCCCAAGTGATCGAAACGGCCCAGTCCCACGGCTCGACGGCCCTTCAAACCATGCTCCAGGTCAAGATACCCCTGGCCTTCCCAACGATAATGATGGGCGTCAACCAGACCATTATCATGGTGTTGGCCATGGTTATCATCGCCGGACTTGTGGGCGGCGGCGGCCTGGGACAGGAAGTCTTCATAAACTCCATCTGGCTCAGGATGGGCCATGGCCTGATTGCAGGAATGGTCATCGTCTTTATGGCGATGGTGCTCGACCGCATGACCCAAGGCAAACGCGGCCCCGCAATTCCCTTTGGCGCGTTGAGGTAGCGAGAATCCGGCCCAAAGCTCGCGGGCCGCATAGGGGGATGCCCATGAAAAGATAGCGCATGCGGCGATCTGTCAGGTTTGTCGAACGCACTTCCAGCCCAGAAAGGAAAAGGAAATGAAAACAGTGAAGAATAGGTGGATTGGTCTCTCGTTTATTGCGGCGCTCATCATGGTCCTTGCAGTGGGATTGGCCTGTGGCGGAGGCGCCGATGAGTCGGATACCAGGGGCACTCTGTATCTCGTCGACCAGGACTGGAACGGCCAGCTCGTCACGACGGCTGTGGCACAGATCCTGTTGGAGCAGGAGATGGACCACACTGTCGCGACCAAGTTCGCGCCCGCCGACTCGGCTCCGCTCTTCATCGGCCTCGAAAGGGGCGACCTCCATTTCGCCTGCTGCAACTGGCCCTCCTACAGCGCCGCCCTACTCGATGAATACGTGAATGCCGAGGACGCCAAGGTTGAGCGCATGGGGCCAGTGGGCATCACGGGTGAGACGGGCTGGTACGTTCCTTCCTATGTTATCAATGGCGACTCCGAGCGCGGCATCGACGCCGTTGCGCCCGACCTCCGCTCTGTTAGCGACCTGAACCAGTACAAGCCCGTCTTCGCCACCAGCGACACCGGCGCCCAGGGTAGACTACTCGAGTTCACTGCGGCGTGGGACACGAAGCCCGAGGAACGGCTGGAGGCCTTCGGCGCCGACTACCAGGTGGTGTTCGCCGGGTCCGAGGGCGCAGGCCTGGCTCAAGTTGATGCCGCCTTCCAAAGGGGTGAACCCGTCCTCACATACCTATGGGAGCCCCACTGGGCGCACGCCAAGTACAACCTGGTTCAGATCGAGATGCCCGAGTGGACTTCCGACTGCTATCCCGGCGGAAGTGATTACAACTGCGGTTTCCCAACCGACGTCGTTGCCAAGCTGGCTTGGCCGGGTCTCAAGGACGAGTTTCCTGAGGCATACGAGTTCCTCTCCAGATTCCAGATGACCAACGATCAGCAGAACGAGATCGTCCTCAACCTTACCGAAAACGACCTGACCGTACGCAAGGCCGCGCAACAGTGGGTCGATGCCAACGAGGCAGTCTGGAGAGCCTGGATTCCTTAGCCCGAATCCACCGAAGGACACCGATGGATGTCAATGGTGTTGATGTCCAGCGAAAATGTCCGCCCAAATGGTCAGCGAAAATGTCCGATTAGGCGGTCGGCACGCGATCGGGCTGCTGTGCCAGGGTCGCGGTGGCTGTGCGCCTCTCCGGCGGGCTGTCGGCCAGGGCATATTTTTTGGCGGTCTCCCTGTGGATGCCCAGTTCCCGGGCGATTGCCCGAAGGGACAGGCCCCTGAGTTTAGCCTCCTGAACGGATTTCCATATGGTCCTCTGACGAGGGGTGGGCTGTCTGTCCAGTTTCGCTCTGGATTTGTGTGTCCTCCGGGGCCGGTCGACATTTCCTGTTTCCAGAGTTGCCAGGCTCTCTTGCCAGCGGCCGTTGACTGCCCTGCTCCATTGGCCCTCGTCGCCTCCTTGCGCACGGGCGGCAACTGCCCTGAGCAGACCCGGTCGCGGCGGTGCCTCCTGGGTGGGGATGACCTGCCCCAAATATTGCACGGATATCAGGTCTTCCAGGTTCTCGTGTATTTCCACCTGCAATCCGGCGTAGCTGGGGCGATCCGTACCAGGCAACAATTGGAGCGTTCGCGTGTTGTACTTGACGGTGTTGTCTCTGGCCACCTTGCGGGAGTGCTTGAAGCAAAGGACATGCTCCAAGGACAGAGACGGGTCCAGGGGACGATAGGCTGGAGTCGATTCCTCTGCCTGCACTCCGAATTTCTGATTGAAGCGGGACAGGAAGCTGCGCAGGACCTCATTGGCCTCATCGATGGTGCTGCTCCGGACAGCCTGAACTCGGTTACCAGACGGTCCTGGAAGGTGCCCGCGGCGCGTTCGACCCGGCCCTTGGCCTGGGGTGATCTGGCGAAAATATGCTGAATTCCCAGTTCCTCCATGGCGCGGGCGAACTGGGTGGGACCCGCTGGGTACTCGCTGAGATCGCCGGTGAACTTGAAGACCGCGTGGCGGTCGCTGTAGAGGGCCAAGGGTATTCCATATTCTCTGATCAGGCCGCTCATGAGCAGGAGGTAGCTCCGGGTATCCTCCTCTTGGGAGAACAGGGCGCCGGGCACGGTACCGGTGGCATCGTCCACTGTCAGCAGCAGCGTAAACCTGGAACATTTCTCACCCAGCCACTGGTGGTGGCTGCCGTCGATCTGCAAGAGCATCCCCTCTTGGGGCATACGCCGCCAGCGTACCCTGTGCTGTTGAGGCCGACGGCTGCGCGGGCTGCCGATGCCAGCCCTGACTAGAATGCGGCGCACGGTGGGACGGCTCAGATCAATACCTTCTTGATCTCGCAGGAGTTCGGTGAGGTGAGTGTGGTTTGTTCCCGCGTAGTGAGTGCTGGCCAGTTTCACCACTTCTGAGGATTGGGACTCCGGGATAGCGTTGTGGGGTCGTCGGCCCCGGTTGCCATGGGCCAAGGCGGCGGCTCCGTCCTTTCGGTAGGCATTCAGGAGCCTCCTGGTGTGGCGCTCACTCATCCCGAGAATCTCGGCGGCTTGGACGATAGGGATCTGGTATTCCAGGATGTTGTTGAGCACGTGCAGTCTCGCTAATTCTCTCTGTTTCAATGTCACATCCTTCATGGATGGACATTTTCGCTGAACAGTTAACTACGGACTAAATCGTAGACCATCAACATCAAGGGCGCCGAGATAATGGGCCACCGGGGCGGCGTGATCGTGTACCACTGTCGTGATGACAGGCGGCAGTTGTTCAGTCAGAGTGGCTAGTAGTACGAAATCTTTGAACTGATGAGTGGACAATATTGGCCGGAGCACCCGGCGATACTCTGCCGATGGTGCTCTTCGAAAAGACCGATACTCTTCAAGTCATCATATCAAAGCAGTTGGGCCACTAGTACTACAACGACGGGTTGTTTGGTAGGATAGTTGTCAAGATGATAGTGGGTGGTTTGGGTGATGGATGGGGCGAGTTTCGAGCGGGTTTACGACAACTTTCAGGACTTTCACGCCTTCTTCGCGGCCTCCTTCGGCCGCAAGCAGTGGCGGGAGCACAGCCGGAACTATCTTCAGGGGCTGCTGGTGCAGGCTGGGGAGCGGCGCAACGCCGAGAACCTGTCGGAATCGGTGGGCATCTCGGCCCGGGCGATGCAGCGTTTTCTCACCGAGGCCCGGTGGGACGATGCCGCGGTCATCGGTCGGCTGCAGGAATACCTGGCCCCCAGGCTGGCTCACCCCGAGGCGGTGTGGGTGTTGGACGGCAGCGACTTTCCCAAGCAGGGACGGAAGTCGGTGGGGGTAGCCCGGCAGTACTGCGGCAGGCTGGGGAAGGTGGCCAACTGCCAGGCGGGGATGTTCCTGGCCTACGTCAGCCCGCTGGGACAGGCATTGGTGGACAAGGGGCTGTATCTGCCCGAGAGTTGGATCTCCGACCAGGACCGGTGTGCGGCGGCGGGTGTGCCCGAGGAGCGGCTGAGCTACCGGTCGAAGACGGAGTTGGCCTTGGAGCTGCTGGAGCGGGCCCTGGGGTTGGGCCACCTCAAGGCCGGATGGGTTGCCGGGGACGACGCCTTCGGGATGTCGCCGTCCTTTCGGGAGTCCCTGGCGGGCCTGGGGATGCGCTACGTGCTGGACGTTCCGGGCAGCACTCCGGTCTGGCCCCTGGAGTTGGCTTGGACCAGTCCGGGGTCTCAGGGGTCCGGGCGCCCCCGCAAGCCCAGGCTCAGGGACGGGCAGCGTCGTACCATGGAGCAGCGCAGTGGCGAGTTGCCGGATAAGGCTTGGCGGGAGATAACGGTGGCCCAGGGAAGCCAGGGACCGCGGAGCTATATGTTCAGCGCCCAGCGGGTGCGGGTAACCCGGAAGGGCAAGCCGGGCCAGGAGGCATGGGCCGTCTACCGCCGAAACCTGGACGGCAGCGAGCCTCGCTACTACCTGTCCAACGCTGCCGAGGATACTCCCCTGGAGACCTTGGCCTATGTGGGCGGTTCCAGGTGGCCCATTGAAACGGAGTTCGAGACGGAAAAGGGCGACGTGGGCCTGGACGAATACGAGACCCGTAGCTGGTCCGGCTGGCATCACCACATAGCCATGTGCCTGCTGGGTGGAGCGTTCCTGCTGGGCCTGCAGCAGGACTGGGGGGAAAAAGATGCCCCGGATCACCCGTCCCCAGGTGTACCGGGTGGTGCGGGAAATGCTGCCCCGGGAACGGTTCGGACCGGAGGAGTTGCTGCTGTGGCTGGAGGATACGCAGCTACGCAACGAGCGGGCGCGCCGCTCCCACCAGAGACGCCGCTCCGCCCACCGTGAAGGCAGGATGGAGCCACCACCTTAAACGCGTCGTTGTAGTACTAGTACTCGGTCAAGTCAGGAATTGATGGGGTATAGGCGATGGAGTTTGGTTCTGGCGTCTTGGATGCTGAAGCGCCAGTTGATGCGGGCTTGAGCATCGTTTCGCTCCAGTTCCAGGGCGCGGACCTCCCGGCAGAGGGATTCCTCGTCCGGGAGACGCTGCCTGAGGCAACTGCGGGAGAAGATGCTGAACTCGATCTCCGCCATATTGAGCCAACTGCCGTGCTTGGGCGTGTAGTGAAATTCCAGCCGCTTGGCAATGCGCCGGGCCTCGTCAGCTGGGAACGCCTCATAGAGGGACGCCTTGCAATGGGTGTTCAGATTGTCCAAGACCACTCGAACCACCGCGATATCCGGATAGGCCTCATCCACCAGCCAGCGCATCTGGTGGGCAAAGTCCTCCTTGGTGCGCCGCTGGGTTACCTCTACGTGCCGCCAGCCTGCCAAGGGTTCGCAGGCCAAGAACAGGTTGCGGGTGCCCTCCCGCCGGTACTCGTAGTCCTCACGTCTGGGCTGTCCGGGTGCCGCCGGGATGGGCGGCCGGGCGTCGGCCAGCATCTGGGTGGATGTCTCATCGAAGCAGACCACCGGCCTTTCGGGGTCATAGGGTTCGGCATAGAGGTCCAGGACATCCTCCATGTGGGCCACGAAGTCGGCACTCACCTTGGGAATGCACCACTGTTTCTTCTGCCACGGCTTGAGGATGTTTTTTTCAGATGCAGACGCACCGTCTCGTGGGACAGGGAGTCAACCACGCCCAGTTCAACCATCCGGTCCGCCAAAAGGCGCAGGTTCCAGTGGTCGTGGCCTTCGGGGGCCGGGCTGCAGGCCAGGGCAATCAGGTGGGCTTCGCCACGGTCATCCAGCTTGCGGTACCGGTGGGGCTGGGTCCGGTCCCTGAGCGCCCCGTCCAACCCATCCTCGGCGAAGCGCCGCTTGAGGCGGAACACCGTGCCCTCGGACACATCCAGGGTTTGGGCTACTCTGGGAGCCGACCAGCCCTCGTCGGTCTTGAGCAGGATGCGGCCCCGGGTCGTAACCCTGGCCGGACTCTTCCCTGCCCGGACCATGTGCTCCAGTTGGTCGCGTTCCTCCGACGTCAGCCGAACTATAAATTTCTCTCTGACCACACCGCCACCTCACAACAACATCTTCCATGACTCAGAATATCAGCGACATCCATGCCTCTGAGTCTACCTATCGGACCAAGTTTGACCGAGTACTAGGTTGCAGGAGCAAGAAGAGAGGGAGTTGACGGTGCGGTCTATTCTTCTTCCGGATGGACAGGTGCTTGCGAGGAAGGGTTCTCCCCGCTGTGCCTCAGCATGTAGCTCTCGCCGTTCATTTCCAGGATCTGGACGGCTGCGACGACGAATAGTCAGCACCCTCGACGCCTTTTCTCCCCGCTCCCATAACGTCGCCACTCTGTCTGAACAACTGCCGCCAGTCATCATGTCATTAGTAGTACACGGTTACTCCTCCACAGTGGTCCGTCTTCTCGGCGCAATTGACAGCTCCGCCGTTTACAACCGTGGACAGTGATGGGACGTCCGCTATAATCCGCAGATTGCTACTACAGCTGGGGAACGATCATGGAAATTCAAAGTGGCGTGTTCATAATCACGGGTTCAGCGACCGGGTTGGGAGCGGAGGTGGCTCGGCAACTCGCTGCAAAAGGTGGCCGTGTGGTGATCAACTACACCAGGAGCGAGGCTGAGGCCAAAGCATCGGCGGAGGCGTGCCGCGCGGCAGGCGGCGAGGCCATCCTGTGCCAGGCCGACGTGTCGGTGGATGAGGAGTGCCGACGGATGGCAGCAGCCGCGATGGATCAGTGGGGCCGCATTGACGGGCTGGTGAACAACGCCGCCACGTCGGTAATCGTGCCGCACCACGACCTCGAGGGGCTGGCTTCGGAGGACTTCCGGCGCGTCCTTGATGTCAACGTGGTGGGCGCATTCCAGATGGCGCGGGCGGTTACACCGGCCATGCAGGAACAAGGCAAAGGGGCCATCGTCAACGTGTCGTCCGGCTCCGGGTTCAGCGGTTCGGGCAGTTCCATCGCCTACGCTGCGTCCAAGGCGGCGCTGAACGTGATGACGTACTCGCTGGCGCGCGCCCTCGCGCCAGAGATACGGGTCAACGCGGTGTGTCCGGGCGTGATGCAGACGCGGTGGTGGCGGGACGGCCTCGGCGACGGCTACGAGGCATTCATAGACCGGTACGCAGAATCTGCCCCGCTTAAGTCAGCCGGTACCACCGCGATGGTGGCAGACCCGGTGGTGTGGCTACTGGAGGGTGCGGAACACGTTACCGGTGAGACTATCCTGGTGGACGCGGGTTCGCACTTGGGGCCGTCGCCACGGCGGTAGGGAGACCGGGGTCATCGACCGCATCTTCGAGGAGGATCTCAAGCTTCCCGGAAAGCTGCGCCTCGCCGCAAAGCACATCTTCGAAAGGCTCAGAGACGAGTATGACTTCCCAGGTGGGTACACCATCGTCAAGGAATACGTTCGCGAGCACCGCTGCCGGACCAGAGAAATGTTCGTGCCTCTGGCTCATCCGCCGGGGCATGCCCAGTGCGACTTCGACGGGGCCCTAGTGGTCATCGGGGGAGTGGATCAGAAGGCCCACTGTCTCATCCTCAGGAGGCCCAAGCCCGGTTATCACGTCTCCCAACGTCTCACCGAAGGCGGGCCAGAGGAAGCAGTGGCTGGAATAGCCCAGCACCAGGACCAGCGCCCGGCCGTGCGGCGGCGGCCCGTCTCGGGTTCATGGATCAGGCCCAACTGCCCGAAGTCTAGCTCGGCCACTTTCCCGGGCGGGCTGTCCTCCAGCCGCCCCACGGTCCTGCTGGGCCTGCTCCAGTTTCGTTTCTGGATGAAGCCCCGCGGCGACTGGTAGGACACCGGGCATCCACGGCCCAGTTGCAACTCGTGGATGCGGGTAACCTGCAGCCGATCGCCGGTGAGCCACTGGTAGATCGGGTCGGCCCAAGGGGCTAACGGGTCCTCGTTGGGGGTCTCCGTCTGACGCGGTCCAGGCTGTCCGATGGTCGCCAGGCGACTGAGCTGATCATCACTGGAGAGGGTCCGTCCTTGGCGATGCCGAGGCCTTCGGCGCGCTCGGGTACTTGCGGACCGTGTTGCGAAACAGGCCAGTGCGCGATGCAATCCGGCGGTACCCCTTCGCTGAATGACAGGGTGAATCTGCTCCCAAATATCGTCTGAAATTTCCCGGATAGTCGACAGAGGCTCGCTCTTTGCCGTCATCGTCCACCATCACCCGGTTTTTGCCTATCCCAATCGAATCTAACTTGCGCCCTCCCCTTCAACCCACTCCGTTTTGAGATAGTTCCTTAGCGTGGGAACATCTGGTTGAAACCAGCCCTCCCCACGCCAATGTTGTCCATGCCATCTATTTTTCCCATCCGGTGGCCGCGAGAAGGCAGTGGTAAAATCCTCGGGTATCCGAAAGAGTAGCACGACGGGAGGTGAGCAATGCTAGTGATGAGCGGAGCACAGGCGCTGGTGCGTTCCTTGGCCAGGCACGGCGTCGAGGTAGTGTTCGGGCTTCCCGGCGTACAGATTATGGACGTATTCGATGCCCTTTACGACGAACCCGGCATCCGCATGGTCCTGACCCGGCACGAGCAGGCGACCACCTACATGGCCGATGGCTACGCCCGGACCACCGGCAAGCCCGGCGTTGCGCTGGTGGTGCCTGGCCCTGGGGCCCTCAACGCAACGGCGGGACTCGGCACCGCCTATGCCACATCGTCCCCGGTTCTGCTGGTGTCGGGGCAGATAGAGAGCTATAACCTCGGCAAGAACCGGGGCGCGCTCCACGAGATCGGCGAGCAGTTGGACGTCTTCAAACACCTGACCAAGTGGTGTGGGCGGTCAGACAAGGTGAATGAAATCCCGGGAATGGTCCGGAACGCTTTCCAGGAGATGTCCTCTGGCCGGCCCAGGCCGGTGGAGATAGAGATCCCCTGGGACGTTCTCTCAATGACTGATGAAACCGAACTCCCGGAACCCGAAGGTCCAGTCAAGCAGCAGCCCGAGCCCGCCCTGATCAGAGAGGCAGCCCAGCTGCTTGCAGGGGCCAGCCGCCCCCTGATCTGGGCTGGCGGCGGCACAAGGGACGCTGCCGTCTCCTCCGAGCTTATGGATCTAGCCGAAGCCCTGAACTCCCCGGTTATAACCACGCCAGAGGGTAAGGGCGCAATCCCTGAAAACAGTCCGCTGTCCCTGGGCAGTTTCTACTACGCCCACGGGCCCGGCCATATCGCCCTCCCGCAGGCCGACGTCATCCTGGCCGTCGGCAGTCGGATGATGTTCACGCCCAACGTGCCTTGGGGAATCCAGCCCCACCAGAGGGTTGTCCAAATCGACGCCGACCCCGAGGAACTTGGCCGCAATATCCCCGCCACAGTGGGAATCGCCGCCGATGCCCGCCTGGGGGTACAGGCGTTGCTGGCGGAATTGGGAGGCCGGACACGGGTCAGCCAGTGGACCGAGACCGAGATCACGGCCATTCGCCGACAGGCCGATCTGGAAATCCGGGAGATGGCTCCTCTCCAGGTGGAGATCATCGAGACGATACGCCACGAACTGGACGACGACGCAATCATGGTCGCCGGGACCACTGACATCGGTTACTGGAGTCATCTGGCCTACCCGGTGCTGGCCCCGCGTTCCTACCTCACCTCCTCCTACTTCGCCACCCTGGGGTATGCCTTCCCCACGGCCCTGGGCGCCAAAGTCGGCAACCCCGGCAGGCAGGTCGTTGCCACAACGGGGGATGGCGGGTTCGGGTACGCCTCCGGTGAACTGGCCACCGCTGTACAGGAGGGGATAAATGTGGTGACTCTGGTGTTCAACAACGAGATGCTCGGGGCGTCGCACCACGACCAGCAACAGCGTTTCGGCGGCAGGGTCATCGGTACCCGGCTCCACAACCCTGACTTCGCCCAACTGGCCGAGGCATACGGTGCCGTGGGCGTCAGGTTGGACAGCCACGAGGGTCTGGGGGACGCTCTCCGTGACGCCCTGAGGGCCAATCTCCCGGTGGTCATCGAGGTGCCCATTCCAAACCTCCCGCCACCGTTCCAGATAGCGCCCCGCGGATTGGAGAATATCGGGAGTTAGAACCCGACACTGACTGCTTGGTACTGCAGTCGCCTCCGGACAATGCCGAGGACAGGTGGCCCACAGCGGTCACAAGACCTGTAGCTGCGGACCCTGCCAGGATCGCCATGGTTCTGACCAGCTTCAGATCACGATTCATCCCAAGGATGTTCGCGACCGCCCGTGCTCTCCACTGGCGGGTATAGACCTTTACGTCTGTCGTAGGCGGCGCCGGAAAAAAACTGAGACTGAGTTTGCCCCGCGCCCGCGTGGATAGACCAAGCTTAACAGCGGCAACTTTGCCTTCCCGACCGTCCGGCCACCCTGTTGACCGGTCGTTTCTTCCTGTCGCACCGACCATCAAGTTACAATACCCCCCTGTAGGATCCAGGTCCGGGTAGTAGGGTGAGGGGAGCCTCCAAGGTAGGAAACGGCTCAAGTCCACCGTAGAAGGAGTTGATCGTGGCCAGTGACATGAACGGAACTCCGGCTCCTGTATTCGATCCTGAACGGTTGACCGGGGCGATGGAAGCCCGTGGCATAGACGGCCTGGTGATTACAACGCCCCTGAACGTGACCTACCTTTCGGGGCACAATCCCACAGCGCCCAAAGCCGACGAGCCGCCAGGAGTCGCTGTGGTCCTTTCCCGCCATGACCTGCGGCACCCCATCCTGGTTGGGCCTGACATATTTGTATCGCCTTTCCTGTATGAGCCCATATGGATCGAAGACATCCGTCCCCACCGAAGCGTCCTCCTTCCGGTGGGCGCATCCACCGACCGGTCTGAGTTTTTCCGGTTTATGCCGGCCTCCCGGCAGGACTCCGGCTGGGTCAAGAACGCTGGTGACCGGCTCGCTGGTAGCTTCACCGAGGGGATCCGTGATGCTGTGCAGGACCTGGGCCTCACCCACGGACGCATCGGCTACGATGACCTGAGAGTGGGCGCCAAGGTTACAGGCTCCCTGGCGGACGTTTTTGACGCATATGACTTGATGATGTTAATTCGAGAGAGGAAGAGCGCCCAGGAAATCGAATGGCTCCGGGAAGCCACCCGGGTAAACCAGGTTGCCATAGAACGGACGGTGCAGTCTTGGAGTCGAGGTATGCTCTGGAAGGAGCTGGTGAATACCTATCATGCAGAGATCTCCGCGCTGGGCGGGTGGGTCTGCGACCCGGGCGGAGTCTTTTTCGCCAACCCGCTGGACGGCGACCCCGCCGTGCGACTGCGTGTCGACTCCGAGGACTTCGTGGTCCAGCCGGGGACCAACATCATGTTCGACTGCCATGGGACCAAGAACCAGTATTGCTGGGACGGCGGCAAAACCTGGGTCGTGGAGGACTACGGCTCGGAAATAGCCCGCCGCATCGGTCGGGCTACCGCCGAAGCGATGAACGAGATTCACGATGCAATGCGCCCCGGAGCCCGGATCGGCGACCTGCAGGAAAAGAGCCGTCGAACGTTTCAACGGTTGGGAGTGCCGCAACACGAGTCGGTGCTGACCTACTTCCATGGCCTGGGGCTGAGTCATGCGGATGTGCTGGCTTTGGTGGAGGACGGGTCCGATCCCAACTGGATGTTGGAAGAGGACATGGTGATAGCCGCTCACCTTCTGTGTCCGGGCGATGAGAGAGAACGCTGCTGGATCGAGGAAGTGTTCTTGGTCAAGGAGGGAGGATCGGAGCCCTTGTTCACCTGGGGCAACGACCCGTTGACCAACGGCTAACGAAGGGATCCGTCTTCAGTACCCGCGCTCCCCTGACCGAGCGGCAACTTGGCCAGACAGTCCTGCAATCAAGGGCTGAAGCACTCCTCCGAGACTTCCAGCCGGATTCCCCGCCTCAGGCAAATGCAAATCCCACTTTGGCTTTGGTTTAGTAGTCGTGCAAGACATGAGTTGAGGCGTGTCTGCTATCCCGGAGTCCGCGGCCCTAACCTGCTTGGCCGGGCCGCTGGTCAGTCCTGAGACCCGCCGTAGCGGCGTCAACGCTGGCCGTATTGTAGTACGACTCCACCGGCCGCCACACCAACGGCGTCAACAAGACGACAGGCAGCATCAAGAGCAGGCCAGCGCCGGCGTTAATGCCTATGGCCAGTGAGATGCCGAATGCTTGGGCTATAACCCCGATTTCCGCTCCGCCGACCAGGTGGCCCAGGCCGTTGACCAACCCTTGGGACCCCATTATCCGCCCTCGCATTTCAGCCGGTGACGCAAGCAGCAGGATGGTGCTCTGCATGGTGCTGAATCCTGATTGACCAATACCGGATCCAAAGAGCAACAGGAAGGAAATCAGGAACCAGGGCGACCAGGCCACTGCAGCTACGCACACCGCCACAATCATGGCCCCTATCACGTAGTACCGTCCGTGAAAGGTGTAGTTGCGACGAGTAGCTATGAATATCGCCCCCATGAGCGTGCCAACACCTTCCGCCGAGCCTATTACGCCCCCCAGCGCGGGCCCCACCTTCAATAAATCGGTGGCGATGATCGGTATGAAGTATTGCAGTGGCAGCACCATGCCATTCATCACCAACGATATGCAAAGCACCCCCAGAACAAACTTGCTTGAGAAGGAATGCCCGATGCCTGACTTGATTCCCTGCGCGAACACCCTGTCCCTGCCCACCACCAACGCCGCTTTCGGCAGCCGCATCTTGAACATCAGGCAGGCCGCTATCAGGTCCATGGTCACGACTACTATGAAAGCCCCGGTATAACCGTAAAAGGCAATCAACAGCCCGCCGGCCAACGGCCCCAAAATCTTGCCTATGTTGTTGGTGATGGTCTCCAGGGACATGGCGTGGGTGATTCGGCCTTCTCCGGCCAGGTCGAAAAGCGCCGCCCGCCTGGCTGGGTCGTCCAAAACCTTGGCCGTGCCCTGCAAGAGTATGGCAAGGAAAACATACCAGGGATGAATAAGGCCCAGAATCAAGAGCGCCAGCAGTCCCAAGGCGACAAGCAAATAGAAGGTGTGGATACCGGCCAGAATCCGCCACCGGTCCAGCCGGTCGGCCAGCATTCCGGCTACCAACGACAAGGGCGGGCGCGGACCATTCAGGAAAACGGAAATCAATCCGACTTGAAAGGCCGAGTCGGTCAGTTCGTAAATGAGGTATCCCAGCACCAGCAGTTCCATGCGGCGGGAGATTTCGTGAACCCACCGAGCCGCCCACATCAGGCGGAAGTCAGGGTTTTGCAGGACCACTAGGACAGGAATGTTGGAAAGTGGAGACAAAGGGTTGCCCCTCGTTGATTTACGTCCAATTCTACTGGCTATTTGAGCTACTTCTTCCGTAACTGCCGTGCGAGGGCGCTCACTTCAGCAGGAAGGTTCGGATCGCCAACATAAGCCGCAAGGCTGCGGGAAGTCAACCGAGTAGGGGGCCGACTTGGAGACCACCGGGGCACATTGGGTGATTAATGTCGCTCCGTTTGGTTGCCCGCGTCTTCAAGGGCATCCACGATGGGGGTGATTTGGTCAACCACCTCGCACCGTGGGGCCAATGCGGTCGCCGAAATTGTCAGTCGCGGCTCCTATTCAGGACCCACCTTAATCCCCGACCGGTCATTGCCGTCCTAGTCAACCGCGTTTAAGCCCGAATCCACCGATGGACGGCGCGATGGACAGTGGAAGGGGGAGTCAGGGAGTTACAGGCGCGATGATCCGGGCTCGAATTCGGGTAGACGGGAGGTTGGCGGGCGGTCCCCAGGCGCTTTTGGGGGCACCGGTGGCGGCCTGCAGTGGCTGTAGCGGGCGAGATGGCAGGATAGGACACGGTGACCTGCCCCCGGAAATCGATCCTGGATCGATGTTAGGATTCTGGACAAACTGGGGTGAGGTCAGCGCCGCCGGCTTCGAGGTCTCCTGAACCCAATTTGACGCCAAAATAGCCCGTATGTATCATCGGGAAAACTCGGCGCCGCAGCCCGGAAGGAGTAGGATATGGACCCGTTGGAGTTGGCCGAAATCGGAAACACCGGGTTGAGAGTATCTAGGCTGGGGGTCGGTGGCGTGGCGTTGGGCCGGTCTACAACCGATGATGAAGCCGCTGAGATTCTCAGCAAGTGCGTCGAACTGGGTGTCAGCTACTTTGACACGGCCCCGGTCTATGGCGGAGGGGTCAGCGAGCAACGCTACGGCAGAATTCTCTCTGAAATTCCACGTTCCAGTTTCACCATATCCACCAAGGTGGGCAGGTTGCTGGAACCCGAGCCGCCCGCCCCGGTGGGTGCGGTAATAGGACCGGACGCCTCCAGAGACATGCGCCACATATACGACTACGATACGGTCATGCGGGTATTCGAGGGGAGCTTGAAACGGCTGAACTTAGACCACGTCGACATTCTCCTGATCCATGACCCGGACAACCATTTCGATCAGGCGATGGAGGGGGCTTACAAAGCCCTTGCAGAATTGCGTTCGCAGCGGGTGATTTCGGCGATAGGCGCCGGCATGAACCAGTGGAAAATGGAGGCCCGGCTGGCACGCGAGGGAGATTTCGATTGCTTTCTTCTGGCAGGGCGGTACACCCTCCTCGACCATGCGGCGCTCTCCGAATTCCTGCCCCTTTGCCAGGAGAAAAACATCAGCGTAATCATCGGGGGCCCGTACAACAGCGGCATTCTGGCCTCGGATCTGACGGAAACTGCGACCTTCAACTACCTGCCTGCCTCAGCCAAAGTCCTGGAGCAAGCAAGGCGTTGCGAAGCAGTCTGCGACCGGCATTCGGTTCCACTGAAGGCCGCCGCTCTTCAGTTCGTTTTTGGCCATCCCGCCGTTGCCGCAGTGATACCAGGCCCGGGGTCTGTGGCGGAGGCGGAAGAGAATTTCCGGATGATGTCGCATCCCATCCCAGCCGCGCTGTGGCAGGAGCTACGCCACGAAGGCCTTATTCCTGCCGATGCTCCCTGCCCACAATAGCAACACGTACTTATCTGGCTTGACCAGCAGCGGCCGCCGCGCCGGTATTTTGAAACTATCTCGAAACAATCTAATTTCGGCACCTTTGGCTGGGAAACAGTCCAAGCAACTGGATTCCCGCTCACCGTTTTTACAGGGACTAGGTTCGTGAGAATGCCGAATTGTGGGCAGAGGCGCGTTCTAAAGATAGTTTCTTGGTAAGTAAGGCGCGAAACCCAGAATACCTGAACCGGCCGCAGGGCGTCAGGCCTGCGTGGTGCCCTCCGGCGCAGGCGGCCGTTCCAGCAACTCCAGCCAGTTGCCGTCAGGGTCCTGCATGTAACAGCCTTTGCTGGCCATGGGGTATACCGCTCCGGGGCGTATGGCTGGCGGGCTTACGAACCTCACCCCCCGGCTTGAAAGCTCCGCGTAGAAGGCGTCCAGATCGTTCACTATTACGCCCAGGTGCGAAGCCCCCACCTGGTGCCGCTCTGGCATGGGAGCCGCCGTCCCCGCAGGGTTCAGGTACTGGATCAACTCCACGGAATGCCGCAAGTCGCCAGTTCCCAAGTAGACGATGTGCAGCCTGGCGTCGGGATACCCCACCAGCTCGGAGATAAACTCCCCTTCAAGGATCTGGTTCCGCTCCTGTTTGAGTCCCAGCAAGTCTTGGTAAAAATCCAGCGACCGCCCCATGTCGCTGACCACGAACCCCGTATGGTTCATCCATTCAACTTCCATTTTCATCCTCCACGTTCAACCTCGTCGTCTCTACCTGTACACTTTGATCCAGTCCGCCACCCTCTCGGCGATAAGGACGGCAGTGCAGTTGGTGTTGGCCCGGATCACGTCGGGCATCACCGAGGTGTCCGCAACCCGCAGGCCCTCGATCCCGTGCACCCTGCAATACTGGTCCACCACCGCCATCTCATCGGTGGCCGGTCCCATTTTTCAAGTCCCGGATGTGTGGTATTGGGTGCCGATGTTGTCCAACAACCACGCATCCAGGGCCTCATCGGAAACCAGGTCGGCGGCGGCGGGGAAAATCCGGCGGGTGATCAAGCCCCGGAATGCCGGGTGGTCGCCGAGCCGCACCGCCAGACGTACACCCTCCCGGGTGCGCTGCAAGTCCCAGGGGTCGCCCATGTACTTGAAGTCCATAACCCGCGGGTCGTCCGGGTTGGTTGACCGCAGTCTCAATTCCCCGGCGCTGAGGGCGTTCTGTACACTGGAGAAAATGGTAATGCAGTTGCCCTCAATATCCAGTGGCAGCCCCTCCGGCACGTGGGCCGGGTCCAGTGAAAGTATGCCCAGCTGCATGTCGTCCCGGGTGGTTGACCCCTCCGTGGTGTAGCGGAGCAGCGCTTGAAGCATCGCCTCCGTCTCGTCCTCCAACTCACCTTGGTACTCGTAAAGGGCCAGGGCCATCGGATGATCGCGCAGATTCCGGCCGACGCCGGCCAGGTCGTGGACTACGTCGATACCCAGGTCCGCCAAGTGGCCGGCGGGCCCCACGCCGGAGAGCATCAGCAGCTGTGGCGTCGCAATGGCGCCGGAGCTCACGATGATCTCGTTCCCCAGCACCGTCATCCGCTCCCCGTCGCTTTCCACCTCCACTCCGACCGCCCGCGCGCCGTCGAACATTATCCGCCTGACAGGCGCGTTGGCGCGAATGGTCAGATTCAGCCGGTGCCGAGCCTGCGAGAGGTAGGCCAAGGACATGCTCATGCGAACGCCATCCCTGTGGTTCAGAGGTGCAGGACCTATCCCGGTAGCGTCGGGGCTGTTTTCGTCCAGCGACTCCGGGAATCCCTCAGCCAGGCAGGCTTCATAGAAGGCCCGGGCAAACGGGGCCATGTCCGCCCTCTGGTAACGCCGCACCGGGATAGGCCCGTCGGAACCGTGGAAATCGCCCCGGAAGTCCTGGTCGCTCTCCATCTTTCGGAAGTAAGGCAGCATCTTGGCGAACGCCCATTCATCGTTGCCCTGGTCTGCCCAGCCGTCGTAGTCCTCGGGTATCCCCCGCAGAAACACTTGGCCATTGACCGCGCCGGACCCACCCACCACCTTCCCTCGCGGGATGGGTATCGCGGCGGTCTGCCGCTCGGTAATGTTGCCCAAGTACTCCCAACTGTGCGACCCGAAGGCGGACTTCAAGAAATTATTTCCCCGCTTCAAGTCATCGGGCAGAAGGCCCAGCTCCGGGTAGTCCGGCCCAGCCTCCAGCAACAACACGGAGCGGTCCGGGTCCTCAGAAAGCCGAGCGGCCAGCACGCTGCCTGACGACCCGGCTCCAATCACGATGATATCGTAAACCACCTTCTACCTCCGGCCGCCTTGATGGACGTTACGCACGCCACACCGTGAATATTAGCGAGGGGTGTCAACCCAGATTGCCAAGCCTTCCGCGACAGTATGTAAGATCCACTGTTTAGGACCAACGAACTGCAAAATGGCACTATGGCTGGCATTAAGAATGGGGCAGGATCACGCCTACAGTGAGTAAGGCGGCCTTGACTCCTTCGGCCGGTTGAAACTTTCGCCTGCGTCCAATTGCCAGGTTGTCCTGGGTCTGGTTGAAGGGTTAATCCAATGCCATGACGCTCCGCGTACAAATATCTGCACGACTAGCAGGCCCGCCCCTCAGCAGTGCCTAATCCAGAGGCTCCACGAAAGCCAGGATGCGCTTAGGATTCTCAACCATCATCATCCGGACATGCTCCTCAGAAACGCCAAGGCGACGCAACTCCGGCAGGAACTTCTCTACGATGAAGGAGTAACCCGTTCCGCCGTACTTCTTCAGCTGCATCTTCGTGCACACGTCCTGGGACAGCAGAATCCGGTCCGCGTAACCCGCCTCTATCAGCCTGGGTATCGCTTCCGCTACCATCGCAGTACCCGCGCTGGTCATGAACATCCTGAGGTCGTCCTCCGCTGGCGCAAACCGCAGCGGCACTCCCACCCTGCCCAGCAGGTCAAACTGGATGTAGACCCCGTGGTCCAGCAACTCCAGCATCAGGTCATAGTTCGCGGAGATCAAATCGCTATGGCCGAAGATCACACGGGACAGGTCCGTGCCCTCCTCACCCAGTATGCCAACCACCTCCAGCCGCTCCCTGCCAACACCGCCACGGTGGAATGAAACAGGGGCTCCGGTGATACGGCTAGCGCGGCCCGAGGCCCGGATGCTCTTGACCTCGTTCTCCGTGATTGGGTTACCTTCTATCCCGACTTCTCCGATAATGCCCGATCGGATGCCGGTGTTCCCCACCCCGACGGTAATGTCCCGGACTATCTCCTCCGTCATGTCCTCGACAGTCCGGCGGTCCATGTCGGAAGGATGATAAAGCTTCTGGTACCAGCCCGCGCCCATCACCACGTTCAGGCCTGTGGCCTGGGACACCCGGGACATTGCCAGCGGGTCCCGACGGATGCCGATGCTGGTGACCTCGACGATGGTACCGCCCCCGTGATAACGGAACTCCATGGCCTCGTCCATCGCAGTCTTCTCGTCCAGCAGGACCCAGTTGTCCCGGATCGGCTTGCGGTCCCTGGTCTGGTCCAGCAGGTTGATGGTTAACTCCTGGTCCCACAGGCACCATTCAGTGGCCGGAGTGTAGTCGTCCGGAGCCACACCCTTGTAAAGTGCGATGAACAAATGCTCGTGCATCAGCGTGGGACCCAGTTCGTCCGGATCTATTGGCCCCCGGACGGTCATTACCTTGCCGACCATGTTCGCCACTTCTGCAGTCACGAGCTCCTCCTCGCCGCCCTTTTCCTGCCATGATAGCAGCCGAAGGACCGAGCCGAAGCCGCCGAAAGTTACTGAGGACCGCCGGCCCGGAAACTCAGAAATGGCAACGGGCCGACAGATCAAGGACAGGTCGTTGTGCAACACCGGCACCGACTCCCGTTGGCGCAGATCCGGGGGAGGTCCGTTCTGCGAGTAATCGCTGTCCTGGCTCCTTGGCAGTTGGGAGGAGATCAGACTCGATCGCTTTACCACCTTCTTGAGATGCTCCATTACTCACAATTGACTGGTCTAATGCTGAATGACAACCCGCCAATGCCCCCGGAACCGTATTGCCACGTTCGACAAATTTCAGGGTTCAGCCGGCTGGACGGTGTGCCAGGGCCGCGATTCATGGGGCGATAAGGCGCCCCTGATCACGAGCACCCCAACAAGGCGGCCTCCAACTGCATAGAAGTTCTCCCGAAAGTCCCTCCGCAATCAATATTTGGCTTCTGTGAGCAGGTCAGCAGATGAAACCCCGGCGGATTGCATCCCACTTGCGACGGGCACAGGGACGAAACCCGCCATACCAATGATCCCGTTGCGTCCGCCCTTCCCGCCTCCTGAAAGTGGGCGACCCCTCATGAATACTGGAACAGAGGGACATCGGGGGTTCCAATAAACCCAGTCCGACAGTCATAACACAAGAGTGGAGGTCGGTAGACGCAGTCGGTTACTATGCAACCATTGGAGAGCACCATGCACAAAGGGGAAAGGGGCAGGAAGCACTCCCTTGGCGTCGACCGACGGGCATCAGGCTATACCAGAGCATCGGCAACAGTTATTCGGGGCCCCGCCGGCCGGACCCCCGAATTCAACGGCTGGTCCTCACCGCCCTGGGTGATGCCGGGAGCGTCATCAACGTTGGAGCTGGCACCGGCAACTACGAACCTGCAACCCTCCGTGTATGCGCAGTCGAACCGTCGCCTGCCATGATCGCCCAAAGAAAACCCGGAGCCGCGCCTGCGGTTCGCGCAGTGGCTGAGGCCTTGCCTTTCGGTGATCACTCGTTCGATGCGGCTCTGGCCATTCTCACCCTCCATCACTGGAGGAACCTCGCGGGTGGGCTTTCAGAACTGCGCCGGGTGGCGAGGCGCCAGGTGATCTTGATCTTTGAACCGTGGGTTTCCTGGCAATTCTGGCTGGTCGAGTACTTTCCGGAATGCCTTTCGCTTCCCTCGGAGAAAAGGGCGCCGAACATCGACGACCTGCGTCCGTACCTGGACATCCAGACCGTCCTGCCCGTGCCAGTGCCGGCGGACTGCATTGATGGATTCGCGGGAGCATATTGGTGTCGGCCCGAGCGGTACCTGGACCCGTCAGTGCGGGCGGGAATCTCGAGCCTGGCCCAGCTGCCGCCCGAGGTGGCAGAACGTTGCGCCCAAAAGTTGCGTCAAGACCTGGAGTCAGGGGAGTGGGACGCCCGTTTCGGATACCTGCGTGAGCTGACGGAACTCGACCTTGGCTACCGGCTAGTGATTGCTGAATGATCTCCGGAAACAAAGCTGATCGGGTTGGAGACACCGAGGAACGGACGGCTATATACAACTTTGAGAAGACACTTGGTGGACGAACTCCTGTCTGCCTGAGTGGGCACCCTTCCCGTCCGGGTACAGTGCCTGCAGACCCGGTGAAATTGTGGAGGACGCTATGAGAATCCCCATTACCATGTGCCACGGAATCAGGCCCATCGCTGCGGGTGCCCTGCGCCATCCCTTGACCGAGGAACGATTCAACGCGCTTATGGGAATCGCGGCGGATATGGGGTTTCAGTCGATCAACTACGACCAGTTGGCGGCGTGGCGGGACGGAACGGGCTCACTGCCGGAACGGCCGATCATGATCGACTTCGACCACCCGGTGGTGTCGATGCGGCGGGAGGTGTTTCAGACGCTGGAGCGGTACGGATTCCAGGGGAACCTGTTCATCTACACCTCCCCCTACGATCCGGAATATCCCCGCCCGCTGGCGCTGGCCCAGGTGCCGGAACACATGCCATGGTCGGAGATCCGGGAGCTTAGGGAGTTGGGCTGGCATATCGGCGCCCACACAGTCAGCCATCCCAACCTCTCAAATCTGGCCGCTGAGGACACGGACGGCGAGGTGCTGCGGGAGGAACTGGACCGGTGCAACCAGGTCATCGAGGAGAACATGGGCTTCGTGCCTCAAGACTTTGCCTTCACTGGCACCAGCTGGAGCAGCGCCGCCGAGGCAGAGGTCAGGAAGAGGTACCGCTTCGGCAGGCTGTGGGTCGTAGGGTCGGAATACGAGGCCGACGGCAAGCCCATCCGCTATGCGGAGCTGGCCGGTTCGTCGGGACCCGATGAGGCCGACGGAGGGCCGCCCAACAGCACCAGGTACATCACCGAGCACACCGACCCGCACCGCCTGCCGTCCATGGAGTTGCAGGCCCTGATCAATGACCCCGGAGCTTTCCGCTCGTACCTGGAGGGCGCGCTGGACGGGTAGGAAGGCAATCCGATCCGAAACGCGAAAGGGAGTGTGAGCCATGACGCCCGGACGATTCAGCCTCGCCAGTCAGGCGGGGCGCGTTCCATCCATGACCGTGCCGCTGGACGCGCGGCAGGAAAGCAGGTTCCAACGCCTGATGGAAGAGTCGGTCATGATCGACCTCCACCAGCACCCCATGGTCATGCCCGATGACTTCACCCAATACTGGGACTACCTGCGCAGCGACGACTACGTCTGGGGCTATGACGCGGTCCGGGAAGGGGGCTTCACCGCCGTCGGGACGGCAAACGTCTTTCGCGGCATGCTGAACACCAACGAGATGTCCTTCATTCGATTTTCCGACCTGCTGGACGAGATCAGCATAATGATTTCGGACATCTCGCGGCATGAGGACGTCGTGCAGGTCGGCAGCGCCGCCGAGATAGAGGCGGCAAAGCAGCGGGACAAGGTGGGTTTCCTGCCCACGGTGGAGCACCTGGCGATAGGCAACGAGCTGGACCGGGTGGACGTGCTCTACAACGCCGGGATACGGCTGGCGGGCCTGACCTACAGCCGAAAGGCCTACATCGGCGACGGCATCTTCGAGCGCAATGACGGGGGCCTCAGCGAGTTCGGCGTGGAGGTCGTGCGTCGGATGAACGAACTGGGGATGGTGGTCGACGTTTCTCACGCATCGTTCCGTACTGCCATGGACGCCATCGAGGCGTCCGAGTCGCCGGTTACCTTCAGCCACGACGGCTCCTACACCCTTGCCAGCGACAGCCTCCAGTCTCGCCGGCTGAGAAAGGACGAAGAACTGCTGGCCTCCGCCCGGAAGGGCGGCGTGATCGGCATCACCGCCGTGCCCAACCGGCTCAGCAACGACCCGGAGCAGAGCATCGAGTGCGTGCTGGACCACTACGACTACTTGGTGAAGCTGGTCGGCGTGGACCACGTGGCCATCGGCACCGACGCCAGCATCGGCGACATGGTCGAGATCAGCCGAGTGATGCTGGGACGGACGGGCCCCGCTCCGGCGCCATACCTGAACGGCCTGGAGTCGCCGGCCGACGGCAAGAACATCATCCGCGGCCTCATAGCCAGGGTTACTCCGACGGGGACGTGAAGAAGATCGCGGGAGCCAACGTGCTGGCGTTTTTCAGCCGAATAATGGGCTAAACGAGCGCCTCGTTCTGAGTCACCTGGCAGACTTTTCATAGCATCCCCTCCCCAGCTGGAAGCCGCAGGCAGGTCAGGCCGATCCAGCAAATAGCGTGCGGCCTTGTTTTGGAAGCACCCGACTGCTGAACGATCCAAGATGATCCAATGCAGTCTCGCTATTGAGTTTCCGAATGACTAAAATCAGGGTTCCCCAGTCACCCCCGAGGAGGCCGGCATGAGCGTCCTGATCAAAAACGGGCACATCTTCACCGCGGTGGACAACTACCTGGCCGACATCCTGGTGGACGAGGGAAAAGTCCGCACCATCGGGATTGACCTCACGGCCGACGCGGAGAAGACAATCGACGCCACCGGCAAGTATGTCATTCCCGGAGGCATCGACCCACATACGCACCTGGACTTTCCCTTCGGCGGTACCGTGTCCTCCGACGACTTCAGCACCGGAACCATCGCAGCGGCGGTGGGCGGCACCACCAGCATTGTGGATTTTGTAGTGCAACAGCGCGGCCAGGCTTTGACAGAGGCACTGGAAATCTGGCATCAGAAGGCCGAGGGCCGGGCTGCCATCGACTATGGCTTCCACATGATCGTTCAGGACCTGCCCGACCACCGGCTATCCGAGATGGACGAGATGGTCAGGCAGGGCGTCACCAGCTTCAAGATGTTCATGGCCTACCGCGGCGCGGTGATGGTGGACGACGACACCATCTTCAAGGCAATGGTCCGGGCTTCGGACAACGGGGCGCTGATCTGCCTACACGCGGAACACGGGCACATGATCGACGTTCTGGTGCAGCAGGCCCTGGCCCAGGGCAATACGGCCCCCAGGTTCCACGCCAGCACCCGCCCGCCGGTGACCGAGGCGGAGGCCACACACCGGGCGATACGCATGGCAGAGATCGCCGGTGCTCCGGTCTACTTCGTGCACCTGAGCTGCACCGAGGCACTTGAGCAGGTGCAGGCGGCCCGCTCCCGGCAGAACTACGTCTATGCCGAGACCTGCCCCCACTACCTGACCCTGGACGACAGCATGTACGACCAGGAGGGTTTCGAGGGGGCCAAGTACGTACTCACCCCGCCGTTGCGCAACAAGGGGCACCAGGACGAACTCTGGAAGGGGTTGCGTCGCAACGACCTGCAGGTGGTGTCCACGGACCACTGCGCCTTCCGGTTCGGCGACCAGAAGACCCTGGGACTCAACGACTTTTCCAAGATTCCCAACGGCGGGCCTGGGATCGAGAACCGTCTCAGCCTGCTCTATACCCACGGAGTCGACTCCGGGCTTATGGACCTTAACCGAATGGTGGAGTTGTTCTCGACGAATCCGGCCAAGCTCTTCGGCCTCTTCCCTCGCAAGGGCACCATCGCCGTGGGCAGCGATGCCGACATAGTGGTGTTCGACCCCGACGCGGAGACGGTGATCAGTGCCCAGACACATCACATGAACGTGGACTACAACCTGTACGAAGGGATGAGGGTGAAGGGCGTGCCCGAGACGGTAATCGTCAACGGGCGCGTACTGGTCGAGGATGGTCAGCCCGCCGGCATCCCGGCAGGTGGGCGTTTTCTCCGGCGCAGCACGCAATAACGATGTGAGGTCAGCGTGACCCAAGGAGCAGACATGCAAAGAGTCGGGCTCATTTTCCTGGACCGTCCGTCCCTTGGAGAGCAGGTCGAGTTGGTGAGGTACGCCGAGGAGCGCGGGTTCGAATCCGCTTGGGCCTGCGAGACCCGGCTTGCCCGCGACGCCATGACGCCCCTGGCGGCTTTCGCCCAGGCCACCAGCCGCATCCGGCTGGCCACCGGGGTGGTCAACAACTGGACCCGCACCACCGGCCTGATGGCGATGACCCTGGCCACGCTGCATGAATTGTCGGGCGGGAGGGTGACCCTCGGGATCGGAGCTTACTGGGACCCGCTGGCCCGAAACCAAGGAATTCGCCGCCGGAGGCACCTGGCCGCTATGCGGGAGTATGTAACGGTGGTCAGGCGCCTGCTAAACATGGAAACCGTGAACCTGGACGGCGAGGTGGTCAAGATGCAGGACCTCCGCCCCGACCTGGGAGACGGGATGCCCAGGGAGCCGATTAACGTTCCGATATACATCGGTGCCACCGGCCCCAGAATGCTGGAACTGGCAGGAGAGATAGTGACGGCGTTTTTCACAACTTCTTTACATCGACAAGTTACCTGCAGCAGTCCCTGAAGCGACTTGAGGCTGGAGCGGCGCGGGCCGGCCGGTCCATGGACGATATCGACATGCCCCAGATGCTGGCTGTGGCCATGTCCAACGATGCCGAGTACGCCAGGAACGTCGCCCGGCACGACGTGACCATGTACCTGGGGCAGCAGCCTCACATCGGCAAGGCCAGCGGAGTGCCCGGGGAGGTCATTCAAAGCGTCCATGACGCCATGGGCGGCTGGCCTCCAAGAGAAGGCGGAATCGAGGAGGCAATGTCACTGGTGAGCGACGACATCGTGGGCCTCCTCAGCGCGGCCGGTACCCCGGACATGTGCCGGGCACGAGTGCAGGAATACGTGGACGCCGGGGCGTCTTACCCGGTGCTCTGCTCGCTTACCCCCAACATTCGTGAAATCATCGACGCTTTCGCCCCGAACTAGCGCTTTCCTGCATTCGGACTTGCCAGACCGGTCGGGCGCCCCGACGTGTACAGTGGCACACCCTGGGCCACACCCAGTCGGGCAAATCCTCCATGTCCCGGATCATCTCTTCATTGCTTCTGGCCACCTGGGCAATTGGCACGAAGGAACTAATCAGCTGGGTAACTCCCGTGTGTCACCAGCGGCGGAAGAGTGTACCACCGTGGTGTCGAAGGCCAGCATAAAGCAACTGTCTTGAAGATCATCAAGATACGACAGCGGGATCCCAAGGCCTTGCGGCCTTTGCCATGCTGTTGAGTACAGTCAGCAATTTTCGCATGCACGCAGTGAGCGCCAGCTTTTTCGGTTTCCCCGCCGCCAGCAACCGTTGGTAAAACTCCCCTATCACCGGATTACACCGGGTGGCCACCAACGCGCCCATGTACAACGCGGCGCGGACTCTAGCCCTACCTCCCCACACGCTACGCTTTCCTCGGTGGGGTCCACTGTCCCGGCTGAACGGTGCCACTCCTACCAGGGCGGCAATTTGCTTCCGGCCCAATGTGCCCAGTTCCGGCAGATCAGCCAAGAGTGTTATTGATACCTGCCGTCCTCCACCGGGAACGCTGCGAAGGAGCACGTCCTTCTCCCGCCATACTGGGCTGCTTTGGACGATCCCCCGAAGTTCGTCATCCAGATCTTTCAGTTCCCCCTCAAGCCAGGTGATGTGGGTCTGGATGCGATTGCATACCTCCGGAATGGCCCGTCCGCGCCGGTTCCTCTCGGCCGTCAGCATCGCCACAATCTGGCGGCGGCGCGACAACGTAGCACTCAGGGCCTGGGCTTCGGCGTCCCTCAGAGGTCGCACCGTTGGCTGGACGGCCTCACCGGAGTGTGCCAGGATTCGGGCGTCCCGTAGGTCATTCTTGGCCAGCTGGCCGGTGGACTTGGCGAAGTCCCTTACCTGGCGTGGATTGACCACCGCCACTGGCAGCGACGCCGCGGCCAGTGCTGTCACCAAGGGAAGCTCCAAGCCACCTGTAGCCTCCACGATCGCATCAGTAGGCTCAATGGTCTGTAGTTTGGCGACAAGCTCATCCACCTCGGCTTCGATGTAGTTCACGCTCCAACCGTGGCCCGTGGGCCGTGGGCCGTGGGCCGTGGGCCGTGGGCCGTGGGCCGTGGGCCGTGGGCCGTGGGCCGTGGGCCGTGGGCCGTGGGCCGTGGGCCGTGGGCCGTATGAATATATCCACCCGGTTCTTGGCGACGTCAATGCCTACATAGGTGGGCTGCTTTTTCATGTTCACCTCCCCATGATACTGGCTCGGCCTTGCAAGATACGGGCTTGGTCAGCCCGGGCAACTGTTCGAGCTCCGCTGAGGATGAGTGCGGCGACCCTCGCTTTATGACGGCCTAATATGACCAATGTCCGGTCGGTCTGCCGCACTCTGAACCGATCATGATGATGCCATTGTCCCATACATTCCCAGATACAATGTCCGGCTAGGTGTTCAGCATAAATGTCACTTTGTTATGGCGCCACTGTATCGGATGTTGACGCAGTGAGAACAGGCCGGAACCGCCGCCCCGGAGGACCGTCGGCATCCATGTATTTCTTGATGGTTGCTCTGTGGATCCCCAGCTCCCTCTCGATCGCCCGCAGCGACATTCCCTTGCGCCTGGGTTTTTGAATTGCCTTCCATCTCTCCTCCTGCAGGAAGGTTGGTTTGCGCGGGAGGCAGTTGCGGGCGTCAAGGCAGCGGACGCAACGCCGGTTATGCCCGCTTGATCCTCCTCATCCGCTGCCCTTGAATCCAGAGGTTTGAGGGCCGCTGCCCAGCGCTGGCCCAAGTGGTTGGCTCCGGAGGTTGAGGCAAGAGGAGTCGCGGAATCTCCATGGCCCTTGCGGAGGAATGCTGGGCTGGGCTGGGCGGCGCCTCCTGGGGGGCGATGATGCGTCCCTCATGGCGCACCCTGAACCGGCCGTCCAGTCCTTCCAGGACCTCGACAACCGCCCCGGCATAGCTGGATCGTTCCGGGCTTGGCAGCAACTGCAGGGTAGGCAGCTGGAACCCCACCGTATGTCCTTGGCCATCTTCCTGCGGTGCTTGAAGCACAGGACCTGCTCCAGGGACAGATCAGAGCCCAGAGGCCGGTATGCGGACTCAGGATATTGCGGGGGGACCCGGAAGCGCCGGTTGATCAGCTCCAAGAGACCCAGCGTGTCCCGGTCCAGCCGGTCCAGCCGGTCCAGCCGGTCCAGCCGGTCCAGCGCGGTTACTACCAAGACATCTCCGGTCTGTCAAACGTTCACCAGACCATTCAGTCCGGGTCTATGCATCACGGTCCCTGTGATAATGTCCTGGTGGATATGGGCGGCGGCGACACCAGTGTTAGTGCGCCGCATCCGCTGGTTCTGCAGGGTGTCCGTTCCGTCGTCTTTGCCGCGGGCACGCGGGCGTAACCATAAGTCGTCATAGTCTGCTCCCGTGGGTTGGCGGGGGTGTCGCAAACGGGCGCCTGTCTAACGACACCCCCGAAGAGCCCGTCTTTCACCGCCGCGGCAAAGCTGGCTCCGGGGTGTCGTATAGCATCAAACGGCTCCGTAGTGTAAACCGGGGTCTAACGCACCCAGGGCTTTTAATGTCCTTTCTCCCGGTGGGGGAGGGAACATTTCCTGCAATCCAGAGACCCTCGCATAGGCCGCCGGCGGCTCTACATCACGGACAGCATCCAAAATCCGCAGGCCGGGGAGTGATGGGCCGGGCCGGTGGCAATTCGCACTGCCAAGCGATTTCATCCACTGCTGAAGGGCGGGATGCACTATGGGGGCTGCCATTGGCACGCCCGCGGTGAACGCGAAACCGGTAAGGCCGATAATCGGACTCCGTCCGATATCCACTCCGTTGCTGTGCCTATGCAGCAGAGCGCCGTCAAGCCTATATTAAGCTCGGTAAGTTTTCGTTACGCACTCATACAGCCCTCAGACAAGAGAATTCATCAGATGCTGAGATCCGATTACAGTGAGTCCATCGCCCAGGCGGTTTCCGGGATCAGAGACATGCCATCATTGGAGGAGCGGAGCAAGGCGGCCAT
This sequence comes from Dehalococcoidia bacterium, assembly GCA_965215675.1. GTDB lineage: Bacteria > Chloroflexota > Dehalococcoidia > Lucifugimonadales > UBA3495 > VXOI01. The sequence continues at coordinate 3,736,726 of OZ244112.1, forward strand.
CGCGCAGGCCGTAGTGCTCAGGCTGCTGGCCGCCGCCGGGTGGGACGTCTTCGACCTCTCGCAGGTAATGCCGGGATACGTCACCGGAAACAGCAGCGTCGACTTCGCCCTGATGCCGCCTGCGCCAGGCCGGCCCAGAGGAGCAGTCTCGCCCAGGGTGTTCATTGACGTGAGGACGCCGGGCGAAAACATCGAGAGTCCCCAGCTGGAGCGGCAACTGCTGGTCCACTGCGCCCGGGAGGAGGTATCCCTGGCGGCGCTGACCAACGGGTTGCGCTGGCTGCTCTTCCTGTGGTCGCCCGGGGGCGGCCGGATGGAAAGGCGCTTCTGTGAAATCGACCTCAGGGGAGACCCGGAGGCCGCGGCGGAGGACGTCAACCGGTACCTGACCAAGGACAGGGTGTGCAACGGGCAGGCCGCCAGATCGGCGGAAAGGGCGCTGCGGGACAGCAACCGGGAAACGGTGGGCAGGCGGGCCATACTCCAAGGCTGGCGCCAAGTGGTCGGCGGTCTTGACGAGGGTCTGATCGGGCTGGTCGCCACCGCTGCAGAGCAGAGGGCCGGCCACCGTCCCGACAACCGGCTGGTCCGCCGGGTACTGGCGGAGAACCGCGCCGCGCTGCTGGCACCGGGCGCCGAAGGCGCCGCGGCGTCCGGCCCCGGGCGGCGGCCTCCGCTCGACACCGTCCTCGTTCACCCTGGATTCTGAGACGAGGACGGTCACGTCCTGGTCCGGCCTGCTGGTGGAAGTCTGCCTGATGATGCATGACAGCCACCCCGAGGACTTCGAGAGAATTCTTGAAATACGGGGCAGGAAGCTGCCCCACTTCTCCAGGGCGCCCGGGGAACTGAACCGGCCCCGGCCCATCGGGGACACGGGCATTTTCGCCTCCTGCCATGGGACAGGGGCCCTGATCGCCGGGCGCGCCCGCCGGGTGTTGGAACACTTCGGACACCCTGCCGGGTCCTTGGTCATCCAGTTGAGGAGACCTCTGAGTTCAGCTGTCAGCCGATGACGCGGCGATGAACCGGCGTCGAGGGGACAGTGCGGCATTGGATTGCCGAACGCCTCTCACATGCTGGCCCCGGGTCTGACAGCAACCCTCAACTCGGACGGCTCGATCATCCTCACTTGGTCTGCGCCCGATGACGGCTCAGTAACCGGCTACCATGTCCTGTTGCGCAGGCCCAAGGAGGGCGAGGAAACTCTCATCATTTACGTCTCCGAGATGGGCAACACCGCGACCACCTATACGGACACCGGTACCGACCTGAATGCCAGGTACCGGTACCACGTCAAGGCTAAGAACGCTCACGGCCTGAGTGATGTGTCCAACTTCGCCCGGATCGACACCTGACTCCTCCCCGGGAACACCCCGACGGCTGTGTGCGCCTCTTCAAGAGAGAAAGTCTCCAGCAGCCTGAGCACCTGTACATACTCACGCTTGCCCCTGCGTCCCATGCGGGGTTCCAGCAGACGGCGCAGCGTCCCGAACTCCTCGGGGAGGTCCCATCCGTGCAGCGGAGCGGCCTGATCCAGGGCTCCCGGCTTCCGTTCCAAGAGCGGCAGGTAGTGGGTTGGATGGTGGACGAAGTCGTCCCGCTCGTAGGAACGGATGTGCCGGGCGATGACCTCGGTTCCGCAGCTGATGACCACCTGGTCCACGTATCCCTTTACCCTTGTTGCCTCACCATAAATGCGCTGGCCCACTACCGCGGGCAACATCTCACCGTCATCGCCAGATTGCCTCAGCAGTCGAATTCCATGTTTGTGGTGATGCCCGATTACCGCGATGAACTCCTGATAAGCGGTTCGTCTTGACACTTTCTTGGGCCCGTTCAAGAATGTGGTGCTGGTTTAATATAGTAAAGTCGAATTTCGCCAACATTGCCGGGGAGGCGTCGGACAATGACAATTTCCTCCAATGGATACACCGAAAGTACGATTCACGTCGGCGGCACCGGCGTCGCCTTGCTTCGGGGCGGTTCGGGCCGACCGGTGCTGGTGCTACACGAGGAGCTGGGACACCCCGGCTGGCTCTCTTGGCACGACGACCTAGCCCAGGACCATTCACTGCTGGTGCCGGTGCATCCGGGATTCGGTCCGCTCCCCCGGGCCGACTGGATTAGCAGCGTCCGAGATCTGGCCGGTTTCTATTCGCGGATGCTGCGGGAGATGGCCCTCGGGCCGGTGGGCGTAATCGGCTTCTCTCTGGGCGGGTGGATTGCCGCCGAGATGGCGGCGGCCAACTCCGGCCAGTTCCGCCGCATGGTGCTGGTGGCCCCCACTGGTCTGAGGCCGGGGGAAGGCGAGATTATGGACCTGTTCGTGGTCACAGCGCGAGCGTATCTGGACGCCAGCGTCCACGACGCCTCGGCCACGCCGGAGTTTGCATCCCTCTACGGCAGGGAGGAGACGCCGGAACAGTTCGAGGCTTGGGAGGACGCGCGGGCTGAGTCGGCCCGTCTGGCCTGGAAGCCATATATGCACAATCCCAGCCTGCCCAGTCTGCTGCAAGGCGTGCAGGGACTGCCCACTCTGATTGTCTGGGGGCGCGACGACCGGATTGTCCCGCTCTCGGCGGGCCAAGCGTACAGCAGGGCCATCGCAGGCTCCGAACTGGCAGTGTTTGACGATTGCGGACACCGGCCGGAGATTGAGCAAACGGAGCACTTCGTCAGCCGGCTTCGAGGATTCCTAGCGCAAGAGTAAGACGCAGGAGGCATCGCCATGCACATCATGATGTTCACCGAGCGCCCCTACTACGACGTTCCCGAAGACGAGATTATCAAGAACGCCAGCTATTTCGGCATCCCCAACGAACATTTCAACCCGGAAGTAGGCGGCCAACTCTACAATTCCTATTTCGATGAGGCCGTCTACGCTGAAGAGAAGGGCTTCGACGGCGTGATGCTCAACGAGCACCATGGCACGCCCTTCTGCATGGGCGCCGTGATGAACATTGAGGCGGCGGTGCTGGCCCGGATTACCGAGCGAGTCAAGATTGTGCTGTTGGGCAACCCGCTGCCGGTGGCCGATCCGCTGCGCCTTGCCGAAGAGCTGGCGATGATAGACATGATTTCCGGCGGGCGGCTGGTGCCCGGCTGGGTCAGGGGCGCGGGCAGCGAGTCGATTTACAACAACGCCAATCCCGCCTACAACCGGGAGCTTTTCAACGAGGCCCACGATTTTGTAATCAAGGCGTGGACTACCCCCGGCCCCTTCCGCTTCGAGGGCAAGCACTACCACTACCGCCACGTAAACCCGTGGGTGCTGCCGGTGCAGAAGCCCCATCCCCAGATGTGGATACCGGGGTTGGTCAGTCAGGAGACGGTGGTCTGGTGCGCCCGCCACCGCTATCCCTACCTGGCCTTGGGCACTTTCCTGGAGCCGACCCTGGAGATGGTGAAGCTGTACCGGGATACGGCTGCCGAGGAGGGATACGAGTCCGGGCCGGAGAATTTCGGTTACTTGCAGCGGGTAGTGGTGGCCGAGACCGAGGAGAAGGCCCAGGAATTGGGCCGCGCCTTCATGTACGGCGGCGGCATCAACGCCTTCGCCCGGCCCGAGTGGATGTTCCCGCCGGGCTATAACTCGAAAGCTGCCACCCGCCGACTGGCCCGGGTCTCAGTAGATCCCAACAGCGGCGATGAAGCGCTGGTCCTGAAGCCCGCTGATACTCCGGAAGGAATAGAAGCCAACCGGAACCAGATTTACGGACGGTTCCAAGCCGAGCAGGACAACTTGCAACTCATCTGCGGCACGCCGGATACCGTTATCCCCAAAATTCGGCATATATTGGAAACGGTCCGCCCCGGCATATTCTCCCTGTGGCACCACCACGGCCCGGTCAGCCACGAAGACCGAATGACCAGCATCCGGCTGCTGGGCGACGAGGTGCTGCCCGCCATGCGCAGCATCGCCGACGAACTGGGACTGCCCGGCCCCTACGAACGCCTCCCCGGTTCCCGCCCCTTGGCGGCGCCGGTATCGGGCTGACCACTTTTCTAGGTTCCGTTCGTTCCTGATTGATACCTATGGTACTGCGCGGTTCCCCCAAAACCGCAATCAGTCAAAAGCGAACGGAAACCTCCCCTGACGCAAAAGCCCATGTAATCACCCAAAGCTCTGAGCGATGCCGGATGGCTCGTACAACAACACGAACCGGCCCCGGTAAACCCTACTTGGGCAGGCTGCAAACGTCCAGGGCGGTAAGGGCCAGAACTTTGGCGACCTGCTCCATGTCGCTGATACGGCTATATTCGTCGGGGATGGTAGCCGATTCCGAGCCGCCGCCTGGGCCATACAGCAGGCAGGGGACGCCGGCCCGCCACAGATGGCAGGTATCGTCGCCGGTGTAGGAGCCGGGCAGTACCGTTCCCACGCCGTCGGGTTCTCGCCCTGTAACCGTGCGGTACTGCCTCAAGACGGCGTCCAGGATGTACTCGTCTTTGGGCAGGTCGAAAGGCTCCATCACGACGGTGAATACCCGGTGTTTCGGGTCGGGTGGCATCTCAATCTCGTATTGGAAGTCGGGGTCATCCGCCTTGATTTGGTCGAGAGCGTTTTCGATGTCCGCTTTGACCGACGCGGAGGTCATGCCCGGCAGGAAACGGACGTCCACCAGCACGGTGCAGAAGTCGGAGACGAAGTTCGGGCCGCGCAGGTCGTAGTCCCGCCCCCGGCCCCCGATAATCGCGCCGACGTTTATCCGCGGGAGACCGGGTAGGTCATCGCGCGGGGTGTAGGTGAATTTCACGCCGTCGATGGCGGGAACGGCCCTGCACATCTTGGCGATGGCGTCAACGGCCTCCTCCTTGCGGCTGATGTGCCGGGAGTTGCCCAGGACATGAACCGCCATCTCCAGCACGCCTGCGTGTACCGTAAGGATATTGTTGGCCCCGAAGGGTTCAGGGACAACCGCCATGTCGGTGAGCGGGCCGTTCCGGCAGAGGTAGCTAGTGCCCACGCCACCCTGCAACTCCCCAACCACACAGGCCAGCACCAGGTCGCCGTTCAAGGAAGTTCCCGACTTTCGTATGGCTTCGGCTGCCGTAATCATGGAGGACACGCCGCTCTTCATGTTGCGGATGCCGGCGCCGAAGATAAGGTCGCCTTCAATGTGGGGCGTCCACGGGTCTCGGCTCCAGCCCATGGCCAAGGGATCGATGTCGATGTGGCCGTTGAGCATCAGGGACTTGCCCTCGCCGCTGCCCCTCAGGGTGGCAACGGTTTGGAAACGTCCCGGCTCCACTTCCTGTAACTGCACTTCGTAGCCGCGCGGCTCCAAGTAATCGCCCAGGAAGCGGGCCACGTCGCTTTCTTCGGTCTTGAAGCTGGGGATTCTGATAAGGTCTTGAGCCAGGCGCAGCATCTCCTCCGGGTCGATGCTGCCCAGTATCGTTTCAGTTACGTCTGCGTCCACGTCTCACCTCATAAGGCGTCCCCAAATTTCCTCTCCTGCGGGGAGAGGGGTTAGAGCCTGCCCCTGCGAAAGCAGGGGGTGGGGCGCATTATTTACCACCGAGTCCCACTTGCCAGTAACGTCTGCCCTCATGCCGGCTAACCGTCCCGAACCCTGGGGCGGGGAAGTGGCATGAGATGACCGGGGTTCCTTGGGCCTCCACCTGGGCCAGCATTTTCCTGCGGGTCTCGGTGGACCGCGGCCAGTCGTTATCGAAGTGGCAGTTCCAGTCATCTTCGGTCACTTGCGCCGGATGCACCAGCACGTCCCCTTGAATCAGGGCTTCCTCACCTTGGGATGCGACCAAAATGCTCATGTGGCCCGGAGTGTGGCCGGGGGTGTGCAGCGCCCGCACTTCCCCGGTAAGGTCGGTGTCCTCAGTCAGAGTATCAAGGAGGCCCAGACTGGCCACGGATTCAACGCACCTGTCCATAAAGGGAAAGGTCGAAGCCGCCTGCACTTCCGGCCTGCGGAAGTGCTCCAAGTCTGCATGGTGGACCACGTACCGGGCATTGGGGAAGGCTGGCGTCAGCTTTCCGTCCTGCTCCACCACGTTCCATCCCACATGGTCGGAATGAAGGTGAGAGAGGAATACGGTGTTAACCTCTTCGGGAGTGATGCCTTTGGCGACCAGGTCGTCCATAAGCTCGCCCCTCCGCCCGCCTATGGCCTCGATGGGGCCGGCGCCGTACCCGGTGTCGATGAGGATGGTCTCTCCTTGGGACCGCACCAGATAGCACCCGATTTCGATAAGCATATGATCCTGCTCGAAGGCGTCGGGATAGCGCTCTTTGTAGGGCATCCATGCGTCCACCGGAGCGGTGGGAAACAATTGGCTGAGTGGCATGGGGAAAGGCAGGTTCATATCGGATAAGGCGACTATCTCAACGTCCCCCACTTTCAAGGCGAAGTCGGACATATATCCTCCAAGCGCCAACCATGGCGACTGCAACAGTTGGCGCAATTGTAGAAACCCCATGTATGGCGGTCAACCCGGGAGCAGTAACGAAATCCGCGTGACGGGGTGCGATGGCAAGAGGCAGGTCAGCCTGCCCGGCCACTCGGCGGGCCGCTGCTCTTCAGCTCCAACCGGGACGCTTCGGAGGGCAACCAGGAAAATCTGTTTGACAGCAGGCGCGGCGCCCCATTCCTTCACGGTTAACTCGGCATCCCTGCCGAGGGCGCCGGTATGGGTTCCGGTGGTGTTTGGGTGGGCCGTCTCCCAATATCTTCGCCACGGCCAGCCGGGTCGCCACGGCCAGCCGGGTGTTGTCGTAGAGGATGCTCTGGGGCACTCCGCCCAGAAAGGCGAAGGCTGATACGTGCCCGTCCAGGAAGGCCTCGGTGGTCTCCGCGGGATAGGCCTTGACGAAGCAGCCGTCGCTGTGGGGCAGGTCGATGACGAAGCAGTGGGCCTTCCGCTCCACACCGCCGATGACCACCAGGGCCTCGCCGAAGTCGCACTGCGCGTGTCCCGGCGGATGGGACAACGGGACAAACATCTCCCTGGTCTGGAGGCGATTCTCCCTGACGTAGTCCTTGACCGTGGTGTATCCGCCGTCGTAGCCATGTTCGTCCCTGAGCCGCTCGAAGATGCGCTTGGCCGTGTGGCGCTGCTTCCTGGGGCGCGCGAGGTCATCCTCCAGGATCCGGTCGATGACGCCGGTGAAAGGCTCAAGCTTGGGCCCTCGAGGAGGAGTCTGTCGCCGGTACCCAGGAGGCACGGAGTAGGTCAGCATCTTGCGCACCGTGTCCCGGTGCAACCCAAACTCTCTGGAGACCTCCCGAATGCTCTTGCCCTCCACCATCACCGCCCGGCGAACCCGCAGATATACGTCCACTCTGTACATCCATCGCACCACCCATGAGCTCGACTTCAAGCCTATGAATGGCGGCGGACGGTCCAATTTGCAACCGCCGTTTGTCAGAGATTACCCGCCCGCACGGGACAATTTACCTCCGCCCTTTACAGCGGTTTGAATGGGTAAGAAAGTGCTCCTGTGCATCTGGGATAATGGCCTTCGACTGATCTGTGTAAGCCGACGCTTGCCTTGATGGCTCCTCAGGAACCGCGCCGTGGTCCTGACGGCGGCCAGGGCATCCCCTGGTCAGGCCCGTCGCCTGCTTCTGAGGTCTGCGGTGCTCACTGACCAGCCGCTTCAGCGTCGCCCTTGATCAGCGGCCGGGATGCTGGGTCAAAATGACCGGGAGGGTCGGTGGGCCGCGGCGGTCGTCCCCAAATATTCGGTCGCCTTCCATTTGAGGCAATCACTTCCAAAAAGGTAACGAATTTATTGAGGCAATGCGCTAGGTGCCCATATCCCCACGGATACTCCGGCTGACCGCGAACGCGGAGCAGTCCCATCGCTTCTGGAACAGAGGAGTGCCCCACCGCAGGATGTCCCACACTTGAATGTGCTCATGGTGCTGCTGCCTGCCGATGAGCGGTTCCGGCCAGCGCCTGAAGACGTGATGCAAATACTCCGCGGTATCCCTTCTTTCGGGAATCGTGAGGATCCATGTTGTCTATGCTCGATATCTCATACCCGCTATGTCCCGACTTGGCCGTGATGATTAATTCACCGCCTTTCAAGGCGACGTCATCTATCCCATCGTAAGATAACTGGCTGACATTCTGCTCCAGCACGCCGTCGCTCACCAACAGGAGCCGGCGACCGGTGGCGGCTATGATGCCTCCGTAGAGTTCCTCCTTCGCCCCCTTCTGCCCGTAATCGCCCCATGCCAGGGCTTCGATATGCTCGTCGTCATCCATGATTTCTACGAGCTTGCGGCGCTCGCCGCCATGGTTTTTCCTATGGTCCCAAAGCGGGTGTTGCAGTTTCCACTCTGCGGAAATCCTGGCCTCCGCAGACAACCGCCGCGCCGCAGTTCCAACATGCTCCCTCATCGGCTTTACAAACTGAGTTGCGTCGCCATCCTCCCGGAACCCTAGGGCGTGGGTTCGGGCGTCGACGTCTACGAACCTGACGCTCGTGCCCCCCCAGTACTCCACCGACAGGATGCTCCCGTGAGGCCAGCTAGCCCGCTCGCGGTCATAATTAAACCCCAGGGTGCAGAACAGGATGCGCCGGTCGGTCGCCACGGCTAGGGCCGAGGAATCCGCAAGAGTAGTGGTATTGATGTCATAACTACCGCCGCCCCCCTGGGTGTTACCCCCCGCTTCATACACCTTTTGCTCGCCTACCGTGCAGTGTGCCCAGTGGTCAATTCGTTCCCCTCCCATCAGAATGCCCGACAACCTGTCCTCCAGGGACGCTGCATCGGAGTGCAAGCGGCCCCGGATGTAATCGGCCAACTTGGCGGCGCCTGTATCCAGGGTGATCGAGTAGTCTTGCCTGGGCGCTACGACGGTCAGTGTGCCCGGCTCCTGCTCCCGTACTTCCCGGATAGCCAGGTACGGGATTAGTTCCACGTTCTTGCTGAGACGGCCGCGGTTGAGCAAGACCAGCCCCCGCTCCGTGGCGGCGACGATGCCCCGGTCATGGTTCGAGTTGTCGCTGCCCCAACTGCATCCGAAAAGGTGCTCGACGTTGTTGCCCTCCACGATGGCTTCGTACAGCATTCTGCGCTCGCCCTTGAAGTCGTCGCGTCCCCAGCCCGGTTGCAACATTTGCCAACGCCTATCTATGTTGTCTCTGGTTTCCTTTCTGGCCATCGGTGTTCCCTCCAGCTCTCCAGGGTGAGGTAAGCACCAGTTTAGTACCGCCTTTGATTTGGATTCCAGTCCCTGGGATAGGATTCCGAGACGTGGGCCGGATTGCCGTGTGTAGATTACCGGGATCTCTTACCCGCTAAACCGGAAAACTGACAAGCCCATTCCGCTCTGCCGCATGATCGCCGAGGCCGGAACGCCAGCCCGGGTCAGACCCATCCGTCCGCCACGGCTGGAAACAGCCCCCTCTTCGCCACGGCGGGAATGCCAACTGTTGCACCTTATGAGAGGGTGCTTGCAAACGGGGTGATTCCACCGTGGCCCAGAAGTGGAAATGGCGATTCTCACAAGGGCTGTCCTGGCCCGTTCTGGAGTAAAAATGTGACACAGGAACGTCTTATGAGCTTCGGACCTGGAGATGTCCTGAGGGTGGTACTCCGGTGTACGACTTGCGAGGGCGAACTTTCTTATTCTATGAAACGATACTGCCGAACGTAACTAAGGAATGTCCGCTGTACCTGCAGGAGTGGAACCGGTGGTGCGGTTTAAAGACTACAAAGCCCGCGCCGACCTCCTGTATAGGGCACTGGATTTACTGTCTGTTGCTGATGATAGCTCGTTCTTTGAGTCATATGGCGACGAGGAATCTAACTGGGCACCGTGGACCGTGCGGCTGGTGATAGAAGAGTGTGGTCCAGACAGTTACGAAAGAGGATTTTAAAGAGGTCTCTTGGATGCCGAGACCGCGGTTCGTACAACCGGTCTTCTGACCGCCGGACGTAACCCGGGGGGCGCGGCCGCTCGACGCCTACGCGCTGACCGTTGAGCTCGAGAGCGTGCCGAGCTCGCACGACGGTTCGTCGGCGTTCACCGTGCAGCTCACCTTGAGCGGCGACCGGCCAATCCCGGAAACTGTCTCGGTCACCGTGGTACGGGCGGCGTTCATCGCTTCGTTCTCCGAGAAGCCCGGCGAGCACGACGGCAGCGCATTTACCTAAAATCCACTTCAGCGAACAGCTTTAGTCGGACAGGGAGATCCTCAGTCCCGACTCGTAGTTGTTGGCGCTAGCAGCAGACCCTGCTCCATCAATGGTTCTAGAAGTCGTCGTAACCACAGTGATCACGAGTAGTTTTCAGATGCAGGGCCGCATAGACTTCGAACACGGACTGCTCGATGGCGTCGTCGACTTCTACTACCTTGACTTGCATGCGGCGTTTCCGAAGGACGTTGTTCCATGAATTCTCGTAGGCGAGAATTCTGTCAATTGCTCCGGCCAGTCGTCGCACCCAGCGGAAAGCATCGAATTGATATTGCGTCATCCATCGCTCAACTCGAGCCATCAAGCTTCCTCCCGTCCGGCCAGCCCCTGCCCCTCGCCGTCGTCGCCCGCGTTGGGGCGCAGCCTCCTGACGGTGGCTCGCACACGGCCCGATCCGGTTGATTGATCTTGCCCCCTGACCAGTCGCGGCAGCTGGTCGAGGTCACTGTCCCTCCGATTCCGGCTGTGAGGCAACGTCCACCACGACGTCGTCCAGCAGTCCGTTCTGCACGGCCCAGACCACGATCTCCTGCTTGGACTCGACCCCCAGCTTGTCCTGTATGCGATAGATGGCGTTCCTGACCGTCGCCGTGCTGACTGCCAGGGCATCTGCTATTCGCGCATATGGCTTGCCCTGGGCGAAGTGCGTGAGGACCTCCCGTTCCCTTACCGTCAGCACCCTCGGCCCGGGCATCAGTCCAGTCCCTCCGCGCAACAGCTTGAAGACCCGCCGCACCGCGTCGTCCGGGATCATCAATCGCCCCTCCGCCACCTGCCGGAGGGTGTCCACCAGTTCGTCGCTGCCCGAGTACTTCTGGACGAAGCCCGTGGCCCCGGCGGCAATTGCCTCTATCACGGCGTCCTCCTCCGTGGAGGCCGTCAGCATCAGCACCTTCGCCTCCGGCAGCAGATCCAGGATATCCCGGCAGGCCTCCACACCATCCTTCTTCGGCATCATCACGTCCATGACGATGACATCGGGCCGCAACTCCTGCGCCGTCCTGACGGCCTCCACCCCGTCCGCCGCCTGCCCCACAACGTCGAACGCTCCCGAATCCTCCAGGACGTACCGCAGTCCCCTCATCACGATGGGATGGTCGTCCACCAGCATCACCCTGATCCGATTGGACGATGACATCTCAGTCTCCTCTTGCAGCTGACTCATGGGGGACCACGCAGGCGATGGTCGTCCCCCCTTCCGGGCCGCCCGTTTCCACGACAAGCCGGCCGTCCATTCGCTCCGCCTCCCGCTCCATGCCGCTGAAGCCGCGGCCCCGCTCAGCGTAGTCCTCCGGTAGGCCCACCCCATCGTCGGAGACGGACAGGCGTGTGCCGTCGGCCTGGAAGTCGAGCCTGACCTCGACCCTTCCGGCTTGGGCGTGCAGGAAGGCGTTGGCCAGGGCGTTGTGCGCGATGGAGAAGAGGCCGGTCCGGACCTCGGTGGTGAGCTGCGGCTCCTCCCCGGACTGCACCATCCCGGCGGGGACGGAGGTGATCTTCGCGAACGTCGCGGTGTGTGAGCCAAGCACGCGCGCCAGGTCCCGTCCCTCGAAGATGCGGCCCATGTCGATTGGCCTCCTCAGTTCCCACATGGCCGATTTGGACAGCGCGGCCGTCGCCTCGAGCCTCTCCGTCAGCTTCGGGTTCGAGTCGCCGGCCAGCTTCATGGCGCCGTCTATACCCAGGCCGATCATGTAGGCGGTCTGTGCGGTGGTGTCGTGAATCGCCTGGGAGAGCTCTATGCGTTCCTGCTGCGCCTGCCGCTCCCCTGCCATCGCGGCCTGCCTCCTGATGCGTTCGAACCGGACGATGAGGTTGACGCCCACAACGATGAGATACATCGCCGCCACCCTGGCGGCCAGCGCCCGCTCGTCGCCCGCGCCGAGGTCCAGACCGGAGCCCACCCCCAAGCTCACGGCGGTGTGCGCGGCGACGGCCGCCGTGGCCCAGGCCATGTTGACCCGAAAGGACGTGAAGATCACGGCAATGGCGCCAAGAGCCGGGTAGTAGGTGAGAAAGATGTAGTTGTCGAATCTGCCGCTGACGGCGATGTTGGCTGTAATCAGCGCAATGTCCATGGCGCTGAGGCCAACCATCCAGCGCCAGGTCACCGGCCTGTTCGTCAGGAGCCGGTAGTGGAATACACCATTGAGCGTTGCCAGCATCACATTCAAGAGGGCGTATCCAATGTCCTCGGGATACCAGAGACCCGGACGGTAGGCCAGCAAAACGGCGGCGAAGAACCAGACGATCCATCGCCCCCAGACCGTGACCTTCGCGGCGTAGAGCGCCACATCGGCGTCGGCCAAGGCGAACCACTGCGCCATCCTCCCCATGGTGTGTACGTGCGTCATCAGGACTTCCGGCAGCCGACTCTCCGCCTCAACCTGCGCCGCGGCACCTGCGACGCCCCGTGAGTCGCTCCAGGGCAGCCATCCCTGTGGGCGCAGACGCACAGGCGCACAACTGGCGACTATTGGTTTGCACGAGCCTCCGAGTCGAATATATCGCCTCATTTGCAGCGATTCCAGACCGGAATGTGTACATCTTGGGTGGACCTATAGATAGCTCTTTATACCCAACTATGTACAAAGAGCTAAATCGTGAATGTCACAACAGAGCCCTGGAACTCAAACTCAACAGTGTACAAACAAATCTAGGCAGGAGCCGTGGTTGTCGGCAGGATTAATGGTTGGGGAGATTTGCCCGTGATCTCTTCGATGAGAGTCGTCATCAAGGACTCGGGTATGCCGGTATCGGGAATGGCTGGAACGGCCGGACTTACTGAGGGCTGTCGCTGAAACAATGCGGCAGCGGGTTACGCCGGGCATCCTGATGGACCCGGACGCAGTCACGTAATACAGGGCCACGTCCGGGTCGGACAGGGCTCCAGGCGTAACCCACTGCTGTATGGCCCCCACGCCGGCCCTCAGCAGGCCCGGGCCTCCCGGTACGGAGTCACCCGTCGGGATGCGCTTTGCCATCACAGATCGACTGCCTCCGCCTACAGCCGCGCAATCCCGCGGTGCTTGCCGCGGACAACTTGCATCTGTTGCTCAGGGGCTGCCAGAGCGCGGTGCAACAGTTGGACTAGGAAAAGTGCTCTCTCATTAATGAAAAAAGACAAAGGCGAATATTCCATATTCACCTGGCGCATCACTGAAGGGGTAAGTGTCACTACAAGGACGTACACATCGATCTTCCGGCCCCACAGCGTTCCCAACCCCAAAGGAGACCGATATGAGCAACATACAACAGGACCGATGGCGGTTCGCCTTTCTGATCACGGCACTCATCATCGTAGTGTCCGCTTTACTCGCAATCCCGGTCAGCAGTCTCACCGCACAGGACAACGCCCTTTCGCTGACCGACTTCGAACAAAGCGGCCTGGAAGTCGAGGTACTCGCCCTGTTCGAGGCCGGCGGCAGCGAGACTCTCTACTCAGACCCCAACAGCCGGTGGGGACAATCCGGCAGCCTCGTCAGTGGCGACATCGCCCTTTCCGAAGATACCAGCATCAGCCGCATCATGGTGCCCAATACAGACGGGTCACTTCTACGTCTCAACCACAACGGTTCCCTCGTCTTCCGCGACTACATCGACGCGTCGGGTTCCGGACATGACCTCACCGTCTGGATACAGACCGACGTGGCCACAGTCAGCTTTCCAGCCAACGACGTTCAATCGGTTGGCAACAGCTACATCAACTTCAACGTGCCCACGTCCAGCCGGTACGTCCTCACCGACTTCGTTCAGGACGACCGTTTCATACTCGCGCTTACCCGACCGGCCAGCGATTCACCACCCGCAGATGACCTACCGGCCACGGAAGAGCCGACGGCCACGGAAGAGCCAACCCCCACCGAACCCGTAACCGATCCGGAAACAGCGACCGTGCAAGACAGCACGGTCCCGCAGATCAACACCGCAAATGCCCTCACAGTTGCTGAGGGAATCGTCGGCGTGTTCAATCTTTCCGCCACCGATTCTGACACCGATTCTGCAGACCTGACCTGGACGCTGACCGGCGGCGCCGACCAGTCCCACTTCAGTGTGAGCTCGAACGGCGCACTGGCGTTGACGCAGGCGAAAGACTTTGAAGCGCCCGACGACGACGGCGCGGATGGTATCTACGACATCACCGTGCAGGTCAGCGACGGCGTGAACTACACCTCGGCCGACATCACGGTGACGCTGACTGACATTGACGAGCAGAGCGGCGCGCCTCCGGCTCCCGGGACTCCGACGGTGTTCGACGCGGGCCAAACCGCGTTGACCGTGCGCTGGCCGGCGCCCACCGATTCCGATTCGACGGTCAGCGCATATGACCTGCAATACCGCACAATCGATGAGACCCCCTGGACTGACGGCCCGCAGGGTGTCCAGAGCACGTCCACGACGATCACGAACCTGCAGCCCGATGTCAACTATCAGGTGAGGGTCCGCTCGCAGGACGACACGCAGGCCGGTCCCTGGTCGGAATACGGCATGGGCACGACCGCGATCTGGGATTCACTGATGAACGTTGGTAGATGGAACAACAGGAACACGCAGGGATACTGGGGCTTTGATCGGCGCCCGAATGAAAGCAGACTTGGCCGTCTGGACGACAATTCCTTCACCTATGACAGCGCCGAATACGAGATCGTCAAGATCGCCAGGACGAATGGCTTCCGCAGGCACGAAGGCGGATCGCACCGATCGGCACTCGACTTCCATACCTTTGACCGTGCAGTTCCCGAAGGATGGGTGCTCCGGGTCGGCGAAAAACGCTTCTACTTCGATCAAGGTATGGCCGCGGAAATCGCGACCAACCGGCCACAGTTCATGGTCTTCTGGATCAATCCGGGACTCACATTCACTGCTCACTTCGATCAGGAGGTGTCAATCTCCCGAGACCCAGCCAGATCAACGCACGGCACCGGTGAACTGACCGTAGAGACGGAAGAAGAGTCGGCGCCTGAAACTACCAGCTCGGAAAGCAGCACGGAGACGGCGCGTGCCGGCAGTGCGGGCGGACAGGAACCCCAGGCGATTTCCGATCTGCTGGCCGAGGTGTCCCACGATCGGGTGACGTTGCGCTAGGATGAACCCGCGCGGCAGGGCGTCAGCGGCTACCGGATCATGCGCAGTACCGAGTCGGAGGTGATAGTCGTCCACGTCGCAGACACGGCGACCACCGACTCCGAATACGTCGATGATCTGGTCGGAGAGGGAACCACGTACACCTACTCCGTTCAGCCGATCTTCGGCAGCGATTCTGCCGATACCACCGCCACGAGGAGCGCCAACAACGCGCCGCGCAGCGCGAAAGGCCAAGCCACCGATACGATGGGCGACGCATCCGAACATGTGCAAGCTCGTACTCTTCTCGGAGATCCAGCTCCCAAGCAGTCGGATGCACTGGACAGCCTGCCTAAGAATTCGCGCGGCGAGTATCTCCTCCCGATGAGCGAACAAGGCTCAAACTACCGGCACCAGTGGCGCAGCGAGGATCCAGGAACCATATCCTATACTCCGTCAACCTCGAGGCCAACGCGGTCTACCGAGTGTTGATATGGGACATCGAACACTTCGAACACCATCTGCAGGGCAGCTCCGGCCCGACGGTCGACCTTTCTGACTTCAGCACTGACCTCGATAGCAACTATTTGTTTGCTGATTTCAATCACGGGGTATCTCACGGTAGGCCGTACGACTATCACGTCAGAATGGACAGCATCACCGTTGGTGGACCGGAGGGACGCGGGATACGTTATGAAACCTCTGAACCGCCAATTGGTTTTGATCCGGCCGGTGGCAGGGTGTATGACTTTTCATTACTGAACGCTGAAGGCTCGTCGCTGGCGTTTGTGTTTCAGCCTGACAGCGCTGGTGACCACACACTGCGGATCGGCGCCCTCGCACCCGGCATGAGATACCACATCAGGATCGAGAAGATGGACGACCATCCGGATGGGCCATCGGCGTTGCACCGACTCCGGCTCCATAGCCGGCACCTCGGGGGACGCGACAATTCCACTAGATACGATGACCACACCTTTGGCGGGATTGCCCCCGGTGACCAGGACTGGTTTGTCATTTCACTAGACGCCAACAAGACGTATGCCTTCTCCCTGCACGCCGGGTTCGATTGGCGCGACCTCGCCAGCCCAGACTTCGTCGGTCTGGCCGGCCCGGATGGCATGATCATTCCCTGGACCCGCGGCCGGACCACCTATCTGGACATCTACACGGGCAGCGTTGGCGGTGACTACTACATCGGCGTGCAGAGCGGGTCCGCCCAAGGCTCCGGCATGTATGTTCTTGTTGCAGAGGAAGTGGACGTTCCAGATGGCTCGCGGACCAATGTCACGCTGCCGCTGGAGGAATGGTACCTATCGTTCTACAACTCATCGTATGATCAAGATGTGTATCGGGTCCATCTCAAGGCCGATCGCAGGTATACCATCTTGGCAACTAAGCTAGCAGGTGGCAGCACCGAGACGTTCCAGTGGAGCCAGGTGAACAATATTGATGGAGTGTGTAATTCCAGGGGTTGCTTCACGTCTACCGAGACTGATGGGTCGATACTCGACTACTTCCACAAGTTCCCACGGGATGGTTCTGAGGAAGACGAAGCGAGCAAGAGAGGTCTTCCCTGGGCAGTGGCGCGTGACTCAGCGCTCGTGGAGTTCTCGGTGAAAACGGACGGTGAATACCTGATCAGGGTGGTCAATTACGACGAGACCGACGGTTCCCCCGTAAGGAAAGGGGCCTATCGGCTGCGCATAAGTGACTGGAGCGCCGATCCGCCGCCGACTGACTAATGTCCGCTGGTTGCGACCCCGGAGGCCGCCGGCGGCTTTCGGAGGTGCAACCGGCAATCGGTGGTCCCGCTAGTTCGCGAGTGACGAGGACCCTTCAGCCCGCCGACCTTCGCTCAATCGCGCCGCTCCCCTTCACCGGGGGAGCGGCCTGCGGTTGAAGGGTTCTGCGTACCGTAGTCATGACACAGCGCATCGCTTCCGGACCTGTCGTTCCCAAGTGAACGGCCCCGTGCCAGCCCAGTTCATGCTCCGCAACCGCTGGACCAAACCACGCAGCCGATCGGTGTCCTTGCCTGGACTTTGCGCATTTCAAGCGGCGTAGGCGAGGGAATCTACAAGTCGGTGGTACAGAATGACCGGGAGTTCCTGAATATCAGGGTCGGCGATCGATGTTGAAAAACCGCACCGACGCCAGCCAAAGGTGGCGGCGCACCGGAGCAATGGCGTCCACGAAGGTCGGCGACGGTTTGTCGTACCAGGCGGCCCGGCGCCTGGTCATGGGGCGCCGTTTTGCAACGCGTGAGCGGCCAGGGTGGTCCAGGAATTGAGTATTAGTCTTTGTCGCAGTTATTCTGGCACGTCGGCGGACTCCGGCAAACGCGTCAGGCTTGGTGAGGTACCGTGCGGATTAGCGTATGGCTCGCCTCTGGACAACCCAGCCAAAGGAAGAAAACGAAACCTACTATCGGTATCAGTGTAAGCAGGGACAACCAACCCGACTTTCCGACATCGTGGCACCGCTTGGCAAGTACCGCATACCACATGTAGACGTACAGAGCCAGCAACGCCAAAACCAGTACTCGAAGCATCAATCCTGATGCTACGTCGTTGGCTTTCGATAACACCACATACGGCAAAAACGCTCCACGTGCGAGGCCGATGACGTACATCGGCAATATGCCTCCCAACCAGAACGTCTTGCGGTTGATTCTGCCTCTAAAACTGAACAGCGTGGACAGGATGGGCATTTAGAACCTCCGGGCGGTGAGGCATCATTCTGACCTTCGACCTGCGTACAAGTCCCGCGAGGCTTTCAACAAGCACAGGCCGCATCGTGAAAATTGCTGACCCTGTGGCAACGGAAGGACTGACAGACCATTCGGCGTAAGTGTTGACGACATGGCTGCGTGCCGAAAGCAGGGTGCCCACGATTCCCATGCGAAACCGAACCAAAACACCGCGTTCAACGGGTGTTGTTCCCGGGTGTTGTTCCGGGGTAGGTGCGTCCAGCAAACAGGCTGACGGATGTGGAGCTTGATTAACCTGCCCTGAAGGTAGATGCGCACCAGCCGGTTTCAACCTGCTGCCCGCAGGGCAAGGCGCACCTGTCAGCAATCCCGCCGCTGGGCGGGAAAGGGGCGTTTTCCGCCCGGTGGGGGTCAGCTGTAAAATTAAGCTCCTGGGAGCTTCTCCACGCACAACGCCGGTTCGCACAACCGGTCTTCTGACTGCCGGACGTAACCCGGGGGACAGAACGGGCCCTTCTGCCAACTCTTGACGACCGAGGGCAAAAACGTTACTTCCGAAGGGCAAATACCCACTGCTCGCCAGAGGACTCTGTGGGAGACTGTGCAGCAGGCCAAGCTCGAGGGACACTCCTTCAGGGCGACCGCCCGCGAGCTGGGCATCCACAGAAACACCGTCCGCAAGTACGCCCTGGCCGAAAGCCCGCCACTGAGAAAGATCAAGAGCGCAGCGACGACACTACAACCTGAGACGGGAACACCGGCCTAAACGGACATTATCGCTGGACAACAACACAGGTCACATGCATCACCTTCGGATCTTTCACCCGAGCGCCCCGTAACACCGGACCATAGCCAGCTGATAGCGTGGTTTTGACAAGAGGGAATCGAAATGTGGCTTCGCACAAGTTGTGATATTACCTTTGATGTGAGCGTCCCTACGCCTTTAATCCTGATGCTCCGCCCTCGAAGCGGAGCAAGTCAGCGGGTGGCGCATGAAGACTGCACGTTGACGCCAAGCGTACCGGTTACAGAGTATGCAGACAGTTACGGCAACCTGTGCGAGCGATTGATAGCACCCCCGGGTGAGTTTTCCATCCGTAGGTCTGCGGAGGTTTCAACCGCAGACGGCTTTGACGTATCGCCTGGCGCGCCATTTGACGAGGTTCACAATCTACCGGACGGGGTTCTCACCTATCTTCTTCCCAGCCGTTATTGCGAGTCCGACCGGTTTATGGACCTCGGCAGGGAACTCGTAGACGGCGCTGAGCCCGGCTACGATCAAGTGGCTAGGATTGTAGAGTGGATCCGCACCTCCGTGCGCTTCAATCCAGATTCCAGCAATTTTCAGATGTCGGCAGTCGAGGTCAACCAGCAGCGCGAGGGCGTATGCCGCGAGCTCACTCATTTGGGCATCGCATTATCCCGCAGTCTCTGTATCCCAGCGCGTATCGTTGTAGGCTATCAGCACGCACTCGAGCCGATGGATTTTCACGCTTGGTTCGAGGCGTATGTAGGTGGCCGTTGGTACACCTTCGATGCAACGCAGGCCGTTCCACGTGGAGGGCGAGTTGCCGTCGCCTATGGGCGCGATGCGGCCGACGTGGCGATGTTCAACCAGTTTGGCCCGGCGCTATATCCCAGAGCAATGGAGGTGCGGGTCGAGATGCTCAACGCTCTCCCGAGGAGCAATTGAGAATCCACTGTAGACCGTCAGCGAAAATGGGACACATTAGGGGGTTAGGTCTGTTGTTGGTCTACGATTCGGTCCGTAGTTAACTGTTCAGCGAAAATGATGCTCCTATACATGTCAACCTGCGCACCGAGCCGTCGCCACTGGTTTCTGTAGGATGGAAAAGACTTCTCGAGCAACATAGCGTTTGAGGCAACGAATGACCTCAGTCTTGCTCAGTACCTTTCCGGTTCGTTGGCGCATGTATTCCTGGGTCCTTTTGTCGTAACGGAGCCTGACAACGACAATGCGGTGGAGGGCCGCATTGGCTTGGCGGTCCCCACCGCGGTTCAGGCGGTGCCGGTTGATCTTGCCGGAGGACGCAGGTATCGGACTTACTCCGCACAGGGCGGCGAAAGCAGCCTCGGAGTGGAGTCGTTCTGGATTGCTTCCAGCCGTGACCAGCAGGGCTGCCGCGGTGTCGGACCCTATTCCGAAGATGCTGACCAGGGCCGGAGATGCCTTTGGGGTGCGTCATGCCGGCGTAGACCGTGCTCAAGTCTGTGTTGTCTCAGGTGCCGCTGTCTGGATCGTCGCCCCGCTCATGGCGTTAGCCCGAAAGCAGCTCGGTGCAGGCGAGATCGGATATGGCGGCGTCGAAGCGCTCCAGCGAGTTGCGCAGATACGCTGAGGCCCGCTCACCATCGAAATCGCAGTGGCCTCCCGTGACGATCCAAAAGACCAAGCCCTCCAGCATAGAAAGCCGGTAATCGGACAGGCACTCTTCAAACGGGTAGCCGCTTACCCCGTTGCTCACAAGGGTGGAGTGGTACGCGCGCAGGAGACCCATCTCCCCTTGCCTTCGTTGCTGCGGGGGGAATGCCTCAGTGATGAACGCGGCAACATCGCAGACCCCCTTGCCGCGCGCGCAGAACTCCCAGTCGAAAACGACCAATGGTCGCGCCGTGGCATTCGCAGGGAAGAAGCAATTGTCGAGGCGGTAATCTCCATGAATAATCGTTCGGGGAGGTTCCGTGAGTTTGGCCTTTATCCTTGGAATCTCAATGATCAGGCGGTCTCCCAGCAGCCGCAGACCTCGGGGCATTGCTTCCGGAGCCTTCTTTATGAGGGACTCCCAGGCACCGGCGTAAATCTCCTGGTAGACGCCGGTCTCGTCGTCCTTCAACGGCATCCACTCCAACCGGTCCAGCCGCGGGCTGTCCCACCATGAGGCCTGGAATTCAGCCAGTTTCACGATTGAACGCCGGGCTTCGGCCAAGGAACATCCGGCCACGCTGTCGCCCTGGCGGGCGGCGTTCACGTCCTCCAGCAGCAGAATGGTGTTCCCGGTCTCTGGGTCCAGTCCACAGTAGTAGCTGTGAGGGGTTTGAAGGGGACCGCTGGCCGCCACTTCCTGATAAAACCTGACCTCGCGCCGGTCCTGTCCCAGCCTGTCTGAGACCATCCTCAATGCAGGGTCTGCCGAGGGGAGCTTGACTATGATGGTACGCGGCAGGTCCAGGGGGTCATCGTCGTAGTGGAGCCTCAGGCGAAACACCTGGTTCAGAAACCCCTTCCCCTCGGCAATGGGCTCAGCAGAGTATCCGGTAACGGAAGCGCTGCCGGAGGCATCCTTGCTATGAAGCGCCCCGGTCAACCAGGAGGGGGTAATCTCCATGAGATTTTTAGGAACCGTCGAACCGGTCATACCCGTCCCAATGGAATACGCATCCGGTCCTGAAACAGCGGGCCTTCCCATTCAGCCAGCCTTGCGTGCGAACAGGACGCAGTGTTCCATTGGCTTGGGGTCGGTAAAGTACATGACTCCCCCCAGCTTCTCTCCCTCCGCCGGAATCACGCTCAAGCCGTGGTTTGCCAGTACCCCCAGCACCTCACTTTCACTGTAGAGCTGGAATGTCCTGTCCGCGCCGTAGTCCCTGTCGTAGACCGTTGCGATTCCCGTTCCGACCTTGAACATGAGCTGGAGCACGCCCCCGGCCCTGAGCAATCTGGCCAGCTCCGGCAGGGTTACCCCCAGGACTATGTCCGGGGCGATGTGCTGGATGACCGCATTGCATAGAACGAAGTCGAAGGAGGCGTCCGGATGGCCAAGGGGCTTGCGGAGGTCAGCGACGGACACCCGCTGAGCGATCTCCGGATGAAGCCTGCGTGCCTCCTCAACATTCTCATCTATGGAGTCAACCCCATAGACGTCGTAACCCTTCTGCCAGTAGAAGAAGACGTCGCGGGCGCCTGCCCCGCAGCCGGCATCCAGCCCCCGGTAGCCGGCGGGGAACAGCTCCTGGAGCCGGTCCATCAGGTCCGTATCGCCCTTGAGCCCCGGGTGTGAGGCCTTGAGATATATGGACTGAACGAAGCCGTGGCTCACCTCGGCATAGCGCTGCGCGTGACTCCTGTAGAAGCCCTCGGAAAAATCTGGGTTTTGACTCATCACTGAAACGTCCCTGTATAGACTGTGATCTTGGAGAACCCTGATGTGAGCATGGGTATGTGCAGCCGCAGAATATAAAGCAGCCCGGATTATCACCTCCGCTGCAATGCGGCCCCGGTGTCCGGCAAAGCCTTCGCGACCGCCGGGACGACGGTGTCCGGGTGCCCCTGTTTTTCGCACCCGCCGGGGGCAATTTTCAGCGGATCTAGAAACGCAGTTCCAACCGGGGTTGCAGTAAACGCTCCGGCACCTTGGTTTCACGCATGAACTGCACCAGCAGCCGGTGTAGTTCCCTGGCCTCGCCGGTGTGCGCTCCCATCACGTTCTTAACCTGGTTCGGATCGGCATTCAGATTGTACAACTCCGACAGACCACCCTGGGAGCTGTAGAGCAAGCTCCATTCTGCCGCAGTTACAGTGGGGACCGGAGGATCTGTGAGGGTACGGAGCAGGCTGTCCACGGATTGGACCGGGTCGCCGGGGTTGGCGAAGGGTATGCTGCTGATCACGTACTCCCGCCCCGGCAGGGAGTTGTCCCGCATCCCGGGTGCCAGAGACCTGCCCTGGACGAAGGCCGGGATATCCAGCCCCAGCAGGTCAAGCACGGTCGGCATGACATCCACCGCTGAACTCAGGCCTTTAAATACCCCCGGCGCCACTTCGGGCGCCTGAATCAGAAGCGGGAGGTGGATCAGTTCCTCGAAGAGCGGAGAGTAGGTCCACTTCGATCCCGGATCGCCGTAGGGCCGGAGGCTTCCATCCGGGAGCTTGTCCGAGTTCATCTTGCCGAAGAGGCCGCCGTGCTCCCCGAAGTGGAAAGCGTGGTCTGTGGTGAAGATGATGGCGGTCTTCTCCATAAGGCCCATGTTCTCGACGGATTTCATCAGGAAACCCAGCCACGTGTCGACCATGGTGATCTCGCCGCAGTAGGTCGCATGACTCTTCCGGAGCCTCTCTTCAGTGTAGCCCGGGACGTCGTGCCAGTTCCCGTACACCGGCAGCACCACCTCGCCGTCGTATTCCGGCCAGTAGAGCTCGGTGTAGTAGGCCGGAGCGTCCCAGGGTTCATGGGGGTCCCAGGTGTCGATGTATAGGAAAAAGTCCTCTTTGTAGTGATGTTCCAACCACTCAATGGCGGTCCTGAAGGTTCGAGGGGCATTGCGGTCCCCTTCGCTTTACCACGCCGCCCGGAAATCCAAGGCCTCGTTGTGATAGCCAGGCTGGGGAATCAGCGACCACATGGTATCCTGGCCCGGGTTCATGAAGAATGACTGGAACCCCCGGTCGTAGTTCATCCCGTTCCTCAGGTAGTAGGGGGTGTCCACCGATGCCGCCGTGTGCAGGCCGTGCTCAGCCAGCATCTCCGCCAAGGTGGTCACTCCTGCAGGCAGAAGCTCCCATCCCATGAATGACATCGTCCATCGGCCGGTGAGGTGGTCCGCGCGGGTGGGCATGGTCGGGAATCCGGCGGCATAGTGCCCGTCGAACCGGACCGACCTGGCCGCCAGCGCATCCAGGGAAGGCGTTCGAATCGTCGGATTGCCGTATGCGCCCATGTGGTCCCTGCGAAAGGTGTCGGCAACTATCCAGATGACATTCATCTTCGCTGCTCCAATTACCTGCTCGCGGCGGATAGACTGCTGGTTGATCCGCCATCCTGGCTCTCAGTTCGTTGCATAAGACTCGTGCGGCCTTTGGGCCAAATTGCGCAGGCACGTGGCCGATGTGGCTGAAATCCCCAACGCCTCTGCGGGGAGGGGGATTGGACGTTCGGTTACGTGTGATTGGGTTTCGTTCACTTCCGGTCTCAGGACGTTACATTCCCGGTCCGAAATCATCTGAGCCAGGATGCCGGGAGTCTCTGGAGGGTTTTAACGGCAACTGCGCCGGCTGACAGGGTTGCTGACCAATTTGGCCCGACAGGATCGCTGGACAATGACAGCGAACGAGATCAAACAATCGTCGGTGTTGGCACAAATTTTAGCACGCAGTGATTTGGGACTCCGGCGCTGAACGACCGCACCTGCCCGGCCATCGCCGCCCACCTCCACCAATCTCAAAGACAGGCGGATCAGGGTGCTTTGTTGTCCTGCACAGAGTCCTTGCTCGGCCATCCGCCGGCACTGCTCCACCTGTTCCGGGTCAGCCCTGGAGTGGCCGCCCGATCCGTTTCCCGCCAGACATTTCCCGGTCCTGTCCCAGCTTGATGCGTTCGCTGGCCGAACCCACCTGATAAGCCCCTTAGGAGGCATGGACCGGCGGAAGAACTTTGTCGCAGCGCTGCCATCGCTAGCGTGGTGTATCCGTAGTTCATCTGTAAATGAATGGGCAATATACGCTGAACCGTTACTACTGATCGAGCAAGAGTCCGGTCACCTGTCCTTTCGGGAAGCCTTCGAATAGTATGGCGAACTACGGATACAGGACGCTGGTTTTACAACGACGCTTCCTCAATGTGGTCAGTTTTTGGCCGAAAATCGCTTCGCGGAAGGCAAGGCCACAAAGCTGTCTAGCGCGTGGGCAGGTCGCCATGAAGAGTTGATCAAGGTCCCTTTCCTGCGAAGCGTCGTGGTAATACTTGCCGCTAGCCCTCGGTTGGGCTCTTTCAACGCCCCTTCCCATCGGCCTTGACACAACCCAAGTCCTTGCTCTCTCCGGGGTTCACCAGAGAGCACCGCAGTCCTCCAGGATGCCCAGCAAACGGTGCTCGTCGTAAAGTTGAAACACCTGGCCACGCCGTCCACTCCATCGGCCCCGTCACTGACGGTAGCCACTCCCGAGCCGGTCTTGAACATCATCTGAAGGATTCCTCCCGGGGCCGAGACTCTGGCCAATTCGGGGATCGCCGTGGTTTCGGTGGCCTCGGGCGACAGATGCTGTATTACGGCGTTGCACAATACGAAATCGAAGAAACCTGACTCAAAGGATAGGAGATCCCGGAGATCCGCCACACTTGGCTTGTCCGCGATTTCCGCGTGCAACTCTCTACCCAGGCTGATGTTCTCCTCCACCGCGTCAATTCCGTAAATGTCGTATCCCCACGCCTGCAGCAGGTGAACGTCCCGGGCTCCCGCTCCGCAACCTGCGTCCAGACCACCATTATCCCACGCCAGCTCGACAATTCGATTGAGCAGGTCCATGTCCCCTGCCAACGCAGGGTGAGAGGAACCGGTATACACCGAGTGGGTGAACTCGTGGGAAAGCTGGGAATATCTCCGGGCGCGTTCACTTTAGAAGTCCAGTGAGTCGAATTGCATATGGACACCCTTGAAGACGTCGGATTACGTTACTATTAAAAGTGACTCTTAATATGGAGGCTATTGCAAAAGTCGCCCTGAGTCTCAATAACGAATCCAGTCACAAACTCCACCCCAAGCCACCGATTGTATCACCCAGCACCGCATGGTAGTCAGATCACAACCCCATGACGCACGACAATGACACCCCCACGGGTGCGGTACACAAAGCCCGATCAGAGGCGAGATCCGCACCCCATGGACCCCAATGGGTAATTGAGACTGCCTAGGGCAGTGTGCCGCGAGGACACCAGCATGTTACCACGGAGGCCTTGGGGACTTTTGCAATCGGTCGCCGGGGGTGGTGGACGGGGCCACAGGAGGAAACGGGGAGGCGCGGGACTTTTGCAATCGGGGACTATAAAGGATTCCGCACGAGCCGAGGCCCCCACCTTTCTGGTGGAGGCCTCATTGCTCTCCTGGAGACAACGGCGGCTTCCTCAGCTTCCGGCCTTCCCATCCAGAGTCCCCATCTGGCGCTCCAGAATGGGGGAGGGGGAGGGGAGTTGCTTGCTAGGGAACTAAGTTGTGACTCGAGCAGAAATTCCCTACACTGGCCGGCGGCAAAGCCGCCGCGTCGTGAGACTGCGCCGCCGGGCTGTCGCTAGACAGCGACGATGATCAGGGCGACCACAGACACTGCGGTCCAAAACACAGCCCATGTTTGGGGCGTCATCTGGTACCTCCTGCGCTAGGGTTTTGCTTGTCTAACCGGGGAATTGCTTAGATGGCGCGGTCGCGGCGGCTGCTTACTCCGCCGCGACCATCACCGCTGCGATCATAATCGGTCGGATATCGGGAAGAGAAATCAGAGGTGCGGTTGCTTTGAACGGATTCGGTTACCGACACAATTTATTGCCAGCCGCGTGGCGCCCAAGGGAGCCTTCAGCTAAGATGCTCGCCAGACTGAGCAGAGGCGAGCAGGATGCGGCCGTTAAGAGGCATGACCGAGTGGGGCCAGAAGGTATTAAAACGGGTGGAGGACGAGTTCTGGGTCTTTCTTCTCGTGCTGATAATACTACAACGACGAGTTATTTGGTAGGATAGCTGGCCAGATGATGATGGGCGGTTTGGGTGATGGATGCGGCGAGCTTCAAGCGGGTCTACGACAGCTTTCAGGAATTTCACGCCTTTTTTGCGGACTCCTTCGGACGCAAGCAGTGGCGGGAGCACAGCCGGAACTATCTTCAAGCCCTGCTGGTGCAGGCCGGGGAGCGGCGCAACGCCGAGAATCTCTCCGAATCGGTGGGCATCTCCGCCCGGGCGATGCAGCGTTTTCTCACCGAGGCCCGGTGGTCCGATGACGCAGTAATAGGGCGGTTGCAGGAATACCTGGCCCCCAGGCTGGAGCATCCCGAGGCCGTGTGGGTGTTCGACGGCAGCGACTTTCCCAAGCAGGGGAGGAAATCGGTGGGAGTGGCCCGGCAGTACTGCGGCAGGCTGGGGAAGGTGGCCAACTGCCAGGCCGGGATGTTCCTGGCCTATGTCAGCCCGCTGGGCCGGGCGTTGGTGGACAAACGGCTGTACCTGCCCCAGGTTTGGGCTTCGGACGATGCCCGGTGTCAGGCGGCGGGTGTGCCGGCGGAGAGACGCAGCTACCGTTCGAAGACGGAGTTGGCCTTGGAGATGCTGGCGCAGGCCATGGAACTGGGCCATCTGGAGGCCGGGTGGGTTGCCGGAGATGACGCCTTCGGGATGTCGCCGTCATTCCGGGAGGGACTGGCGGCCTTGGGTATGCGGTACGTGCTGGACGTTCCGGGCGGCACCACGGCTTGGCCTTTGGAGCCGGCTTGGACCAGTCCGGAATATCCAGGCAATTCACATCCAGGGTTCGGGCGCCCCCGCAAACCCAGGCTGCGGGATGGGCAGCGCCGGACCATGGAGCAGGGCAGGAGCAGCGCAGTGATGAGTTGCCGGAGGAGGCCTGGCGGGAGATAACGGTGGCAGAGGGAAGCCAAGGGCCGCGCACCTACCGGTTCAGCGCCCAGCGGGTGCGGGTTACCAGGTGGCGCAAGCCCGGCGGAGGCGCAAGCCCGGCGAAATCCACTGGGCGGTCTACCGCCGGAACCTGGACGGCAGCGAACCTCGCTACTACCTGTCCAACGCACCCGAGGACACAACTTTGGAGACTCTGGCATACGTGGGCGGTTCCAGGTGGCGCATAGAAACGGAGTTCGAGACTGAAAAGGGCGACGTTGGGCTGGACGAATACGAGACCCGGAGCTGGGCAGGCTGGCATCACCACATAGCCATGTGCCTGCTGGGCGGAGCGTTCCTGCTGGGCCTGCAGCAGGATTGGGGGGAAAAAGATGCCCCGGATCACCCGCCCGCAGGTGTACCGGGTGGTGCGTGAGATGCTGCCCCGGGAGCGGTTCGGGCCCGATCAATTGCTGTTGTGGCTGGAGGATACGCAGCTACGCAACGAACGGGCGCGCCGCTCCCACGAGAGACGCCGCTCCGCCCGCTGTGAAGGCAGAATGGACCCTCCACCCTGAACCCGTCGTTGTAGTACTAGAAGGGTGTGTGGCAAAGTGCAATCAGGTTGGCTTGAGCCTTTTGAGCATCAGGTGGACCATCGCTATATGAACCCAAGTCTCACCGGTTTCTGGCAGTTCCTCGTAGTCCTTGCTGAGCCGTCGGCACCGGCTGAGCCAGGCCAGCGTGCGTTCAACCACCCATCTGCGAGGCAGCACCTCGAACTGGTGGCTGTCCGGTCTCCGGCGCACCACCTTCAGCAACCATCCTCCAGTCTCCCAAGCCCACGCAACCAGCCGACCGGCATAGGCCGCATCCGCCCAGATGACTTGGAGCCTGGGGAACCGGCCCAGCAGCTTGGCCAGCACCAGTCTGGCCCCGTCCCGGTCTTGGATGTTGGCGGCGTGAATCACCACGGCCAAGAGCAGCCCGGTGGTGTCCACTACGATGTGGCGCTTGCGCCCGGACACCTTTTTGCCGGCGTCGTAGCCGCGAGGCCCCCTTTTTCCGTGGTCCTTACCGACTGGCTGTCGATGATTGCCCCGCTGGGAGTGGCATCCCGTTCCTCGCTCTCCCGGACCATGGGACGCAGTGCGTCCAAAACCCGCTCCCAAGTGCCGTCCCTGCGCCATTTCCGGAAGTACCACCAGACCGTGCCCCATGGAGGCAGGTCGTGGGGCATCATTCGCCAGGAAATACCGCCACGCAACACGTACAAGATGCCGTTCATAACCTCCCGCAGGTGCACGGTTCGAGGATGTCCCCTGGGCGAAGCCGGGGGCAACAGGGGTTCCAGCAAGCCCCATTGGGCATCGGTCAAATCAGTGGGATACGCTCTTCGATCCATACCCCAAATTTACAGACTACCCGCAAACCACACCAAGCTGTTCCAATGCAAGTTTCGAGAATTGTCACACACCCTCTTAGAGAATTTATAAGACCCGTGTACGTCATCTACCACGACCAGTGCCCGGACGGGTTCGGGGCCGCCTGGGCAGCGTTCCAAGCGCTGGGATACACAACCGGTAACGGCAGCCCGGTTCATTACATACCCAGCAAGTTCGGCCAGAGGCCCCCGGATATGGACCCGGAGGGAGTGGTCTACATACTGGATTTCTCCTACAACCTGGAGACCATGACCGAACTCCACCACTGCCACGGTGGCCGCATCACCCTGCTGGACCACCATAAGAGCGCCATGGAGGAACTCCAAGGCCAGCTGCCGGGCTGCTACTTCGACATGGACCGCTCAGGCGCGGCCATCGCCTGGGGCTATTTCAAACCCTTCGAGAGGATGCCGGAGCTATTGGCCTACGTTCAGGACCGGGACCTGTGGCGTTGGGAGCTGCCAGACTCCCGCGCCGTGAACGCGGCCATCGAGGCCGCGCCCATGGACTTCGAGGTCTGGTCCAAGCTCGAGATCGATGAACTCAGGACGCAGGGGCAGCTCGTGGTCGACCGGAACAACCGGAGGATCGAAGAGCTGCTGGAGAGCGCCTGCGAGGTGCAGGTAGGGGATTACACTGTCCCGGCGGTGGAGGCTGACGCGCTCGCGTCGGAGATCGCCGAGCGGCTCCTGGTACTACATCCCCAAGCGCCGTTCGTGGCGGTGTTCCACCACAGCGTCGACCAAGACGGCAACGACATCACCAGGTACAGCCTGCGCTCAGGCGGACGGTCGGACGTAGCCAACATAGCCCGGAAGCAGGGCGGCGGCGGACACGCGGCAGCGGCGGGGTTCTCCAGCCCAAGAGCGTGAGCGAGGCGGGAGCCTCGGACAAGACTCCAACGACTGAAACAGACCAGCGCAGACAAAGGGCGCACACAGGCGCAAGAAGGAGCAGACAGTGGCCGCGAAGACCGTCATCAACACACTGGCCCTGTGGGTGTTGGAATCAGCCCGTGAGGGACAGGGCGAGTGGCCATGCTGCCACAGCGGGTGGGGCTGATTTTTGGCAGTTTGATGAGGCGGTCAAAGTCCACGAGCCAATTTCCAGGTGACGGGAGACTCCACCAACGCCGGTCCACCAGTGGTGGGTACTGCCGTGCGTTGCTGCCCCGGCAGTCCGGCCATCTCTCCTAGTATTACAACGACGCTTAGCAAAAAAGGGACCCTGAACGCCCCTTCTTGGCGACCTGTCTATGCGCTTGACAGCTTTGTGGCCTTGCCTCCCGCGAGATCATTTCCGTGCAAAATCGAGCGAATTGAGGAAGCGTCGTTGTAATACTAGGCATGGCGGTTGCAGTAGACGTACATCTTGCCGCCGCCCTTGACAGCCGTCCTTCGGTGGATTCGGGCTTAGGTGGATGCCTGAGTGAAGCGTTGTCTTGGGGATTGTGCGAGAGTTTTACCCCCTCGCTTGAAACCGAAAGCTAAACGCCCGGGGCGTGATTTTCCTCCGGTGGTGGGCGCCTGGTTGGACGATGCCAGGGAATCTTGTTCTCAACGGCGATTGAGCTGCAGGCGCTCGCATGTATCCCCTTCCCCTATGCCCCTGGGGAATTTCGCGATAATCTCACAGAATGGGTCTTCCCTGTCGCGCACCAGCACGTTGGGGGCATTGCCGCTGCTGCGGAGCCGGTACAGGGATGCGCTCAGAAATACGTTCTCGTCCGATTCTGCCACGTTCCCCGCGCTGCCGGTGAAGTCGGCTAGGTCCATGAGGCCGTGACCGATCCTCGTCTCGTAGTCCTCCGAGGCTCCCCTGTCGAACCAATCCTGAAATGACTGCTTGATTTCCTCCATGGGCACCGTCTCCCAGTAATGTCTCAGGTTCAGGTAGATCTGCATCTCAGTCATTTCATCACTCTTTGATTTTTCTGCCCGCCGGCAGGGCTTGGTTCGGCCCTGACGAGCGTCCAGGCCAGGCCTTGTTAGTGGATGGTTCGCGGTTGTGGCCTGTCCTGCGTGTGGGGGTGTTCCCGGGTTGCGTCGGTGCCGGCGGTTACTGACCACTCGAATGGCCATTTTCCCTGAACAGCGACAACAGTCAGCCGTACTGATGGGTACCAACGCGGTCCGGAGCCGTCGGCCCACCAGAGCGGCCCCGGCAATCCGGGCAGCGGCGCCCTCTAACGGGAGTCGGCGACTGGGCTGACCGCCTCTGGCCGCCGGTCAGACAAAAAGAGCGTCCCGTCCTTTTCGAAGCGCCCTTCAAATCGAAGAGCCTTCTCGTTTCCGGACCCCTTGAGGTCGTCGTATTTCAGTGTGGATGCCTCACCGGTGGAGACAAGTTCAGGATCGTATACCCTGACCATCCTCACCTTTCGATCGGAGAATTTCCCGTTCTTTTCCAACATCCAGAATTTAGCCAGTAATTCAGACCCCAGACCAAACTGGGAGGTCAAGTGCCGGTTGATTGCCTGCGTCACCACCCGGGGCTTTGAGGCTTTCCAGAACATTACATTCATTGACTACCATCCTTATGTGAAATTCCCGAAATTTTCCGAACGTCGCGAAATTAGCTTTCTGTTCCAATCTCCATGGAACCTGCCTTGAGGATATTCAGCAAATCCCCTACGTCTATATCCTTCAATATCGGTCCATGGAGGGGACGGTCTTGGTTCACCGTATAGGTATTGGTTCGCCCTTGTCGGGACCTGGTTATATACCCCGCTTCGTCCAAGTCGGAGACGATTTTGAGCACGGTCCTTTCGGTAATCCCCAGTTGCCGCGAAATCTCTCTGGCGGTGATCCTCGGTTGCCGGAACACGGCCACCAGCACACCGCCGTGGTTGGTAATGAAGTCCCACCCCGGCATGTCAGCAAGTCCTATCAACCGATTTTCTGAAAACCTGTATGTGAATAGTTATTCAGGTAATGGGATTCGTGTGTGATGTTTCATTATACACCAGAATACCCCAACAAGCTGATGAGACGGGACCAATGGCAATCCTGCCTGGGTCTTCCGAAGTGGATGAGTGACGCTCCCCCCAACTACCGCAGAACCCCTACTGGCCGGGGTCGCGGTCAGTGGGAATCGACCACCGCATCGCTCCGGACCCGGACAGGTTCATCGGAACCGAGGTCGTCATCACCGAGAGGCTGGACGGGCCAACGTGTTGCTCCACCAGGGCGAGGTGTACACTCGGTCGACGTCGGGCGGGCCGGCCAGAGCCATTCGAGGCTGGCGATGGTCAGAGGGCACCACGCCTGGAAGCTGACCGGCGAGGGACGGGAGCACTTGCTGGTCTACGGAGAGCACCTCTACGGGGTCCACTCCATCGAGTGCGGCGAGATGGGCGAGTGGGAACCCCTGTGGGTCTTCGCCAGCATGCGTGATTCCGACACATTCGACGCCTTCTCCAAAGCGGAGCGGCTGGCAGAGGAACTGCAGGTCCTGACAGTTCCGGTCCTGTACCGGGGCATCATCCACTCAAGCCGGGGGCTGCAGGGGTTTCTCACCACGGAGGTCCACGGGAGACCTTCAGCCCCGGGGGGCGACGGGGAGGGGCGGTGATCAGGACCGCCGGGGGATTTCCCAGGGCGGAGTTCGCCCTGAACGTCTGCAAGAGCGTCCGGAAGGACCACGTGCAAACCGGAGAGCACTGGACTAGTACTACAACGACGGCTTTAGGGTGGCGGCTCCATCCTGCCATCGCGGCGGGTGGAGCGGCGTCTCTCGTGGGAACGGCGAGCCCGTTCGTTGCGTAGCTGCGTATCCTCCAGCCACAACAGCAATTGATCGGGCCCGAACTGCTCCCGGGGTAGCATCTCACGCACCACCCGGTACACCTGCGGTCTCGTGATCCGGGGCATCTTTTTCCCCCCAATCCTGCTGCAGGCCCAGCAGGAACGCTCCTCCCAGCAGGCACATGGCTATGTGGTGATGCCACCCTGCCCAGCTGCGGGTCTCGTATTCGTCCAGCCCCACGTCGCCCTTCTCAGTCTCGAACTCCGTTTCAATGCGCCACCTAGACCCACCCACGTAGGCCAGAGTCTCCAAGGTTGTGTCCTCAGGAGCGTTGGACAGGTAGTAGCGAGGCTCGCTGCCGTCCAGGTTCCGGCGCCAGACGGCCCACAGCTCCTCGCCGGGCTTGCGCCTCTTGGTGGCCCGCACCCGCTGGGCACTGAACCGGTAGGTGCGCGGCCCCTGGCTTCCCTGGGCCACCGTTATCTCCCGCCAAGCCTCATCCGGCAGTTCATCACCGCGCTGCTCCATGGTCCGGCGCTGCCCATCCCGCAGCTTGGGTTTGCGGGGGCGCCCGAAACCTGGATATTCCGTACTGGTCCAAGCCGGGTCCAATGGCCAGACCGTGGTGCCGCCCGGAACGTCCAACACGTAGCGCATCCCCAGGGCCGCCAGTCCCTCCCGGAAGGTCGGCGACATCCCGAAGGCGTCGTCTCCGGCAACCCACTCGGCCCTGAGGTAGCCCAGCTCCAGGACCCGCTCCAGCAGCTCCAGGGCCAACTCCGTCTTTGACCGGTAGTTCCGCCGGTCCTCCGGCACACCCGCCGCAGCACACCGGTCCTGGTCGGAGGTCCAACTCTTGGGCAGATACAGCCGTTTGTCCACCAACGCCCGGCCCAGCGGGCTGACGTAGGCCAGGAACATCCCACCCTGGCAGTTGGCCACCTTGCCCAGCCTGCCGCAGTACTGCCGGGCCACTCCCGCCGATTTCCTGCCCTGCTTGGGGAAGTCGCTGCCATCGAACACCCACACCGCCTCCGGGTGTCCCAGCCTGGGGGCCAAGTATTCCTGCAACCGCCCTATGACTGTCTCATCGGACCACCGGGCCTCGGTGAGAAAGCGCTGCATCGCCCGGGCCGAGATGCCCACCGATTCCGAGAGATTCTCGGCGTTGCGCCGCTCCTGGTCCTGCACCAGCAGCGCCTGAAGGTAATTCCCGCTGTGCTCCCGCCACTGCTTGCGGCCGAAGGAGGCCGCAAAGAAGGCCTGGAATTCCTGAAGGCTGTCGTAGACCCGCTCGAAGCTCTCCGCATCCATCACCCAAACCACCCAACATCATCTGTCCAGCCATCCTACCAGACAACTCGTCGTTGTAGTACTAGGAACTATAAGCAGCTGGTCTACGCTACGGTCGTTGAGTCTATGCCGGAATTAGCGCTGGGTGGGGCGGGACCCCAGGTGCCAAAGTTTCGGTAACATTTCTCAATGAGGCAACAGGAGGATCCCCTCGAAGGCGTGTGGTGCGACGTGTTGTTCTGGCCTCAGAAGGACCCCCATACCAACGTCAACGTCAACGCCAAGGATCTGCTGGCACGGCTTCGGTCAGCCCATCCAGGGCGGTGCAGCGACGCCCAGCTGCAGACCCTGCAGCGCAGGGTGAAGGGCTGGCGTAGCGTCATGGCCAGGAGACGGGTCTACGGCTCTTACGATGAGTGTGCAGCGGAACAGCGTAACAGGGGCGAATCAGCTTTGGTCGTAACAGGAATCAGCAGCTAGACTGTCGGTAACATAATCTGGTGAGGCAACAGGCGCCACCGGGATTCCTGGAGATTGACCTGGTGGTCCACCACGGCGGCTCTTTGTGGAATTCCATGATCCACAGCCTGGTGGCCGCCGATATTTGCACCGGCTGGACTGAAGCGGTGCCGCTGCTGGCCCGGGAGCAGTCCATGATAGTCGCAGGACTAAAGGCCATCAGAGGGCAACTGCCCTTCCCCGCCAAAGGGATTGACTCGGACAACGACAGCGTATTCATCAACGATACTCTCACACAGTACTGCGCCGGGCGGGGCATCGAGTTCACTCGTTCCCGGCCATACCGCAAGAACGACCAGGCCTGGATCGAGCAAAAGAACGGGGCCGTGGTCCGCCACTTCACCGGGCATGACCGCTACTCCGGCCCGGTGGCCGGACAAACTATCGCCCACCTGTATGGAGCGGTGCGACGGTATGTGAATTACTTCCAGCAGTCGTTCAAGTTGGTGGAGAAAACGCGGCACGGCTCCAGAGTGGTGAAGCGGTACAGCCCGCCAGCCACGCCCTGCGACCGGCTGATGCGGCACGACGCGGTCAGCGTGGAGGAGGTGAAGGAGGCGCTGAGAGAGTATCGGGTCAAGTTAGACCCGGTGGCGCCGCTGCACGCCATCCGGGAGGCCCTGGCGGCGGTTACGTCTCCCGAAATCCGGCCCACTCCCAGCGGTGAGAGTCTGGAACAGTTCCTGGCCAAGTTGCCTGACTTGTGGCGGCAGGATGCAGCGCATACCTCACGGGAGCGGCGGGTGCAACCACCCCGCACCTGCGCACTCGGCCGGACCCTTGCGAGGGAGTACGGTGCGACGTGCTGTCCTGGTTGCAGGAGGACCCGGACGCCAAGGCCATCGCCCTGCTGAACCGGCTGAAGTCCGCCCATCCCGACCGGTTCAGCGACACTCACTTGCGCACGCTGCAACGCAGAGTACAGCGGTGGCGCGGCATCATGGCCAAAGAGCTGGTCTACGCTGCGGTCGATGAGCCTGTGTCGGAACTCCCTGCAATGCCGGAATTAGCGCTGGTTGGGGCGGGACCCTAGGTGCTGAAGTTTCGGTAACATTTCTCAATGAGGCAACAGGACCCACGCGTGCAGCAGGTGAACATCCCGGGCTCCCGCTCCGCAACCTGCGTCCAGACCACCATTCTCCCGCGCCAGCTCGACAATTCGATTGAGCAGGTCCGTGTCCCCTGCCAACGCAGGGTGAGAGGAACCGGTATACACCGAGTGGGTGAACTCGTGGGAAAGCTGGGAATATCTCCGGGCGTGTTCACTTTAGAAGTCCAGTGAGTCGAATTGCATATGGACACCCTTGAAGACGTCGGATTACGTTACCATTAGAAATTACTCTTAATATGGATTTGCAATGAATTTCAGGCTCCATGTTTTGTACACTAAGCTATTATCCTTTAATAATATAGAATAAATGTCCGTGTCGCTTGATTGCGTTTGGGGATGGTTGAGATGGAGAAATGAATTCCGCAGAGAGTGGTTTACATCAGCTTTTCAAGGCTCAAGCGACGGCGACTCCAGACACTCCGGCAATAGCCTTCGGCGCCGAACAGACATCCTATGCACAACTGGACCAGGCGACGGATGCCTTGGGAGCCTACCTTCGACGTTGCGGCGTATTAACCGATGATCCGGTGGGCATATACATGGAAACCTGCCCGGAGTATATCGCCGCGACCATCGGAACACTGAAGGCCGGCGCGGCCTTCATGCCCGTGGCCCTGGATCTCCCCGCTTCCCTTCTTGGCGCATTGGTGTCCGAGTCCCAACCCAAGGTGGTGATTACCAAGGCGAGGCACCTGCCGAGGCTGAGTAGATTCACTGGGCCTCGTCTATTGGCCGTTGACTCCGACCAGTCCTGGAGAGAGTTCGATCCGCCAAGCGACGAAATTCGCGTTGACACCGGCAATCTGGCCTTCCTCCCCTACACCTCAGGCACGACAGGACAGCCAAAAGGGGTGATGCAGACCAGCGGCGCCCTGATTTCATCCTACTTGGCCAGGTACAGGTTCAGTTCTTACAATGTCGGGGACAGGGTCGCCTGCAACATCTTCTTTCCCTGGGAGTTCCTCCGTCCGCTGTTGAAGGGAGGAACGGTATACGTTATCCCCGATGATGCGGTGTTCGTGCCTCGCGCGCTAACCGGGTTCATAGCGAAACACCAGATTACCGAGGTGCTCTTCACTCCGTCCCTGCTGCAGGGGATCTTGAATTCGGCAAGCCCAGAACGATTGCGCGCCCGCCTGTCCTCACTGCGAGTGGTATGGCTGAACGGCGAGGTGGTGCCAACCAGCCTGCTGAAGCTGGTCCTGGACGTTCTGCCCAAGTCTGCGCGGGTGTTCAACACCTACAGCATCAGTGAAGCCCACGACGTTTGCTCCATTGAACTGACGGACTTGAGCCTGGGCGGCAGGGATGCCTGCCCCGTGGGTTACGCAATGGACGGGGTGACACTCCGAGTGCTCCCGGAAGGGCAGTCCGAGCTGGCTTCCAGCGGGGCCGGGGAGCTCTTGATTGGCGGTCGCGGACTGGCCCGCGGCTATCTGAAGAGGCCCGACCTGGATTCCGAGAGGTTCGTCAGATGGGACGGCGAGAGGTATTACTCCACCGGCGACCTAGCCGAGGTTGATGCGCGGGGTATGACGACGATCATCGGCCGAAATGATTCGATGGTCAAGATCAGGGGCTACACCGTTTACCTGAGCGCCATAGAGGAGACCCTCCGCAAGCACTGTGACGCGGCGGATGCAGCGGTGCTGGCCGAGAACGAGGACGAAGTCAACAAGCGGCTCGTGGCCTACGTGGTTCGGGGCCCGCGAGCGGCGTGGAAGGTCGATGGGAGGAGCGGGACGAGCAGAGACCTGCGTGCTCAACTGGAACGGCATCTGCCGCTCTACATGGTGCCCAGCCACTTCATGGAACTGGAGACGCTCCCGATAAATCAACAGACGGGCAAACTGGAGCGCAAAGCATTGCCCTCATTGCGAGAAAGGAGGCCTGCGGTTAAGCAGCGCACCCCGCTGTCCAAGCACGCAACCGCAGCCGAGCGTCGCAGGGTCTTGCGGGAGCTTTGGAGCGAAGCCCTGGATGTCGACACTGAATCACTGGAAGATGATTGGAACTTCTTTGATCTCGGCGGCCACTCCCTGACGGGCCTGGGCCTCACTCTAGGGATCGAACAGCAGTTTGGGATTGAACTCAGGGGCACGGAGATTTACGAGTACCCCACAATAAGTGAGCTGGGCGCGTACTTGGAAAAAAGAGGGCCGAATATGGAATCTGGGATTTCGCTGGCCGAGGACTCGATTCTGGATCCGGAGATTGCACCAGGAGGCGCCCCGAGAATTACGCGTATCAGCGAGGCCTCCTCGGTCCTTGTGACGGGAACAACCGGATTCCTTGGAGCCTTCTTGCTCGACGAACTGGTGCGTGCCGCTGGACAGGACACCCGGTTCTACTGCCTGGTAAGGGACAGGGACTCAGGACAGGGTGAGTCCACCAACCGCGTGCTGGACACTCTGAGGTTTTACGGGTTGGCCGGTCATTCCGCGGGAGAACGGATTGTCCCGGTGGCTGGAGACCTCACCCAACCCAGGATGGGACTGGACAATGAGGATTACCGGCGGCTGGCGAAAGAGATCGGCCTGATTTTCCATTGCGCCGCATCGGTCAACTACGCCTACCCTTATTCTGCGGCCAAGCCCCACACCGTCGGAGGGACATTGGAGGTGCTCAAGTTCGCCTGCACCGATGTAACCAAACCGATTCAGTTCATTTCATCCAACGGCATCTTCCCGGGAGGAGACGACTTCCCCTACTTGGAGAACAACGCCATCGACGGCTTTGTCGACAGGATGGAGGGGGGCTACAATCAGGCCAAATGGGTTGCGGAGCGGCTTGTCTGGTCGGCTGTTTCCCGTGGACTGCCGGTATGCGTTTTCCGCCCGGGCAATATTGGCCACCACAGTGGTACCGGTACGGCCAACCCGAATGACTTCCTGTCGTTGATAATCAAGGCCTGCG
This sequence comes from Dehalococcoidia bacterium, assembly GCA_965215675.1. GTDB lineage: Bacteria > Chloroflexota > Dehalococcoidia > Lucifugimonadales > UBA3495 > VXOI01. The sequence continues at coordinate 3,775,045 of OZ244112.1, forward strand.
CACGTCTGGGGTGTGCCCCGTTGGTGCCGAACTGGTTCTTCGAAATGACTCCTGTCGACTTTCTGGTCAAAGCTATAACAAAAATGTCCGACGATCCCAGTCACCTGGGGAAGGTATACAACGTGGTTCAACAGGCCCCCGTACCCGCCGATCAAGTTTTTGCATATATGGAGAACCACGGATACGTGGGGGACCGCGCTCAATTGGGGGACTGGAAATCAAGATTGGGAATGATGGCCGACCGGGATGATGACATGGAGTTGAAAATTCTGATCCGGTCCCTGGAATCAGTCGAGCCGTACCTGTCCGACACCAGCGTCTACGACATCAGCCGGTTCTCCGAAGCATTGTCGGAAATCGGTCTGGAAATGCCAGCAGTCGACGTTGACTATGTGACCAGATTCCTACGGAAGTGACCGTCAAATTGAGTCTGCGGCCCCTTCGGATTTGCGGACCGGCCCCCTTTGTCCCGAGTCAACTATATTTGCCGGTTCACCTACTCGGCCTGGACGCGTTGCTGGGCAGCGTTGCCGTCCGCCCCTCGTACATGTGCAAGTCCGAGCCACAGATACAAGAGGAAGTGATCTTCACGATGCCATCGTTGGGGTGTTGCAACTCCGGGTCTGGCACATTTCCCGCGGCGATACTGAATGGGGCCTGGGAAGGCCAGTTGAGCTCAATGGTCGCCTGGGTCCACTCAGCATAGGCCACGTTTGGAGTTCCCGGCAGGCCCTGGGACACCTACACTTGTGCCTTGGGCCGACCATTCTCCTCGTAGGCGGCGCATATTTTTATCAGCAGGTTGGCAACCTGCCATACCTTCCCCGGCTGCGCTTTGGCGATTCTTCTGATGACCTACATGGCTACCTCTCCTTTTTGTAATGCGACCTGGATTAAAACGGCCCTGGCTTTCGTTCCGCTATATTCGTCACTCCCTTTCCCCAACTATGATAGCAAAAGCCATCTGGTTCTTGGGTTAACGGTTCCGGAGAGTTGCCGCGTCCGCCCATCGAAAGGAAGTCCCTTTGGCGATTGAAACAGCTTAATATCTGCCCGTGCGAGCATGGGAAACTAAACCAAGGCCAAGTGGCATCTGCTGGCGCGGGTCTCTGGCGGGAGGGTTATGGAGCGTCTAACTCTTCTTCCAGAACTGCCACCATCCTCTCGTTGATCGCAGGTCCGCCACCATCGACTACGCCGGCTGGTCTGGCGTGCCCGCTGTGTCTGTTGTGCCCGTTGTGTCTGTTGTGGCCGAATCTAGGGCGGGCCTAACCCCAGGGTCGACAGTAACGCCCTGGGTACCGAATAGCTCCCAAGGCCTGAAGGACTCCACGAAATCCTTGGCTTCTTCGATAGATGCGAACCCCTTCCGGGAGTGGCTCGGGTCGTAGCTAAAAGTCTTCGCCAACGCGTCGATGCCCCGTTTGGTTTCTCGGAACCCTCCAAGCTCCTCTTCATGACCGTCGTTTTCGTCACTGAGAATCAGGTTCTCTCCCCTTTTTACCTTTCGCCAATACACTCTCATGCAAAGCACTCCTCGACTCCGGTTTCTAGCTTGACGGTTTTGGGACCTTGATAGTCTCTACTTCTAAAATTTGCTCGCTTGGTCTCGGAGAGGTGTGTTCTCTCTCCAAGTATGGCAACTCCTCGGCGATGGTCAAGACCCTTAAGTGGCGTGCCCTTTACAAGTTGGGCTGTTGCCTCAGCCGACTGGTGTCGAGGGTGACTAGCCTACGCCTGGCTAGCTTCCCCAGCGCCACCAGGAACATCACGCTTTTACCTGCCGTGGACATGCGTCAACTACTTTTGCTGGTTCACCTCCTGTTTCTGACCCCTCTGCTGGGCCACTCCGGTGCGGTAGCTGGGGACGTCGAATCCAGGATGACCGGGTGGTGGACCACCCCTGTCAGACCTGGAACTGGCCCGGCTGGTGGAGTCGTATCTGCGACGGCTCTGCAAGTGCGCGGGGCCGCCGGACGCCGCACCCGTCATGGTGAACAACTCCCGCACCTGAATTAAGGCTCAAGAGAGTAAACGAGGGGACCAACAACACCCATTCAGCAGGCATCGACCAGCAGGCATCGACCAGCAGGCATCGACTACAATGGCCTCGTCAGCCATGTATTTACGAGTTGGAGGAACCGTGAGAATCGAGACCCCTGCCGTACACAGCGGTCGAAGCGTCGACCCCGCCACCGGCGCGGTCACTCCGCCGATACACATGTCGACAACATTTGAGCGCGAAGCCGACTGCACGTATCCCAAAGGGTTCGCATACGGACGTTCCAGCAACCCAACACGAGCCCTCCTCGAGAAATGCTTAAGGGACCTAGAGGGTAGGAAAGTAGCCGCCGGGTTCTCCTCCGGCGCCGCGGCCCTGGCCGCCGTTTTCCAGTCCTTGGCAATGGGTGACCACGTGATCGCCCCGCAGGATCTCTACCACGGCACGGCACTCCTGTGGCGGGAACGGCTGGCAAGGTGGGGCCTGCATACCTCCTTTGTAGACAAGGACGGCACTTGGGAGCGGGTTTTGGAGGCACTGCGTCCCGTGGTCCGGGAGAGCGAGGGACGGGATGCTACTCCCAGCGGGGCAATCATCGACAGGCAATCGGTGAGGACCACGGAAAAAGGGGGCCTCGCGGCTACGACGCCGGCAAAAAGGTGTCCGGGCGCAAGCGCCACATCGTAGTGGACACCACCGGGCTGCTCTTGGCCGTGGCCATTCACGCCGCCAACATCCAGGACCGGGACGGGGCCAGGCTGGTGCTGGCCAAGCTGCTGGGCCGGTTCCCCAGGCTTCAAGTCATCTGGGCCGATGCGGCCTATGTCGGTCGGCTGGTGGCGTGGGCTTGGGAGAATGGAGGATGGTTGCTGAAGGTGGTGCGCCGGAGACCGGACAGCCACCAGTTCGAGGTGTTGCCTCGCAGATGGGTGGTTGAACGCACGCTGGCCTGGCTCAGCCGGTGCCGTCGGCTCAGTAAGGACTACGAGGAACTGCCAGAAACCGGTGAGACCTGGGTTCATATAGCGATGGTCCACCTGATGCTCAAAAAGCTCAAACCAACCTGATTGCACTTTGTCACACACCCTCTAATAGAGACAGATTTTCCGGAGAATTAAACATGCAGCCGAAAACGCCGGTTTGGGAGAGTGCTACAGCGGACACTCGGGCCGGGTGGGACTTGCTCGTACCATGACGGACAACGGGGCGCCCGTTAATTTGACCATGAAGCAGGGAGAGTGGTGAAGGGCTGATACAGTTGCCAGATATGCCCGGGGAGAGAGCGCCGGGGCAGCCCTTAGATGGGTCAGCTGACGATGGATGCGCCAAGTGGGTACAGCCCCAGCGGGAATGTAATCGGGATCGAGTTAGATATTACTGCAAGAGTCCCCGCCAGTCCCAATTACGGAAAGTGTCAGGCTGGAGATCAAAACGGACGGGAATAAGGGACGAAGGGGTGTATGTCCAGTGTGATCCAGTCTCCGAAAAAACTCGCATTCCGCGCTGAGCAACCTCCGGGGAGCAAATCAGAAGTGGATCACAATTGGTCAAGCCTCGATGCAGGACCAAAGCGTCCCACGTTGCGAGACAGGTTTTACCTCGGATAAAAAATAGTAACATCTGGCTGTGGCGTGGAAGCATCCGCCGCTGGCATGATTGAACTGTGGCTGACCAACGGCAACGCCGGCCGGCTCGACCAACCGTGCGGTCGTCTTTTTCCTTGAGCCTTTGAGGACTTGGCGCCGAGTTCGCAACATGTGGCTGAATCAAGGTGCATCAGCCGTAATTGCCGACGAAGACCCCGGTCCGGAGAAACGCACTGTGCCGCCCCCGCTAAGGGCGGCACAGTGCGTATAATTGCCAACACCTCCGACACCGGACACCATCACCGGACACCATCCAGGATACTGTTCGCTCGAGCACGCCGAGGTCGCATCAAACATGAACGCACAGAACGACATCGAAACCCGCCTGGCCGAACTCCTCAAGGAAATCAAGGACGGGGACCAATGGCAGGTGGGCTACCCCGGCAATCAGAACTTCGACTACTCCCCCCTCATCCCATTCCTCAGCCACTGCCTCAACAACATCGGAGACCCCTTCCACCAGACCCACTACCGGGGCAACACCCACCAGTTCGAACGAGAGGTCATACTCCACTTCGCCCAACTCACCGGACTGGATCCCGACGACGCCTGGGGCTACGTCACATCGGGCGGCACCGAGGGCAACATGTACGGCCTCTACCTAGCCCGGGAACTCCATCCCGAAGGCATGCTGTACTTCTCCGAGGAAGCCCACTACTCCATCCTCAAGATTGCCCGCGTCCTCAATATGCCTCACACCACCGTCAAAAGACGGGCCGACGGCGAGATCGACTATGACGACCTCAGGGACATGCTGACCGTCCATCGGGGGCGGCCCGCCATCATCCTGGCCACCATCGGCACCACCATGCGGGGTGCCGTGGACGACATCCCCGCGATCCTACAGATCATTGACGATCTGAACATCGGAGAAAACTACATTCACGCCGACGCAGCGCTCAGCGGCATGATCCTGCCCTACGTGGATGACCCACAGCCTTTCGGGTTCGACGCCGGCATCGACAGCATCTCCATCAGCGGCCACAAACTCATCGGCGCACCCCTGCCCTGCGGTATCGTTCTCACCCGCAAACACCTGGTCGAAACCCTGGGCAGGGCCGTAGAACTCGTCGGCGTCAACGACACCACCCTGTCCGGTTCCCGCAACGGCCTGACCCCGCTCATGCTCTGGTACGCCATCAACCGTTACGGCGCACACGAATGGAGAGAAACCGTCGGCGGCATGCTCGACACTGCCGAGTACGCCGTTAATCGGTTCAATGAACACGGCATCAACGCCTGGCGACACCGGAACTCTCCCACCGTTGTTTTCGACCGACCCTCGCAGGAAGTCTTCGACAGGTGGCAGATTGCCCCCGAGGGCGACGTGGCCCACATCATCACCATGCCCCACGTGGACTTCCACACCATCGACCGATTGGTCGAGGACTGCATCAGCCCGCATTCCGAACCGCCGCGGGAACACGATCTCCAGCCAGTGGAAACTGTCCTTCTGCCTCAAGAGCGGGAGACGGAGCGCGCTCACGCAACAACGATGCAGCGCATCGTGATCATGGCGGAAAACCGCATCGGGACCGTTGCCCGGATTGCCGGCACTCTGGCCGAGGGCGGAGTGAACCTCAACAGCATCGCGACCGAGAATGAGGGACAGCACGGAGTCGTGATCATCACCACCGACCGGACGGACCACGCCCTTGCGATCCTCAACCAAGCCGGTTTCAAAGCAGTCGCTGACGAGGCTGTGCTGGTCCAGCTGGCGGACCAGGCCGGAGCCCTGGCCAACCTTGCCGGCGAACTCAAGGACGCCGGCCTCAGCATCAGGACTTTCCACATCATCGAGCGCCGGGATGACTACGCGACCGCGGCCATCACCACCGATGACCAGGAAAAGGCCAAGACGGCCCTTGCCAACCGCTATACCGTAATATAAGCACACAGCACCGCCAGGGCGCGGCGGCCTTGACAGCCCCGCCGTTCACGACCCGGAGCTGTGCCCAGGGCACGACACCCAAGCCTACAGGCTCCGTGCGTGGATCCATGACCACACGGGATACCGCGCAACCGCCGAGCGGGACCTGCAATCAGCTAATTGGTGGCTCGGACAATGGAGTCCGTACGAAGTGACGGTCACGGGCAACGGTCCAGGAATAGCAGTCCAACCCGTCAATGGCTCCGAGGGGGGCTTGTTGAAAAGTGGGTTCCGACGGAGGGACAGGGTGCCACAATAAGGCCACGACGCTCGTCATCAGGAATCCAGTAGACCTGGAGCATGGAGGCCCTCCAAAGGTGGTCGACTCCCCACAGGCATTTGGCGTTGCCGGGACTCCGTCTGCTGCTGCCCTGGGTTCCAATGGAACCGGGGGTCCGGTGATTTGGCGCAACCGTCGCACGGCCTTGAGCACGTTGTGGGCCAGAGCGGCCATATATCCCTCGCCTTCGACTCGCCACAATCCTCGCAGCCGGGACCTGACCCAGCCCAGTCTGTCCAGAGATGCAAATGTTCCTACGGAGATGATACGGCGGCCTTTCTGATCCCGGCGATAGACGGCGGTCCGGTTCCGTTCCCTGGCTCTCAGGTGCAGTGGGTGATACATGGTCAGACCGATGTACCGGCTTTTTGTCCTGGAGGGAGGCAACCCGCCTTGACCGGGCATGCCTGACAGTCCTTCTGGCGGGCATCCTATTGATAGACGCCGTTCCGGTTGTGAAACCTGCCCCGGTTCAGGATTTTGCCCTGCGGACACACAAGATGATGGCCCCGGTAGTCGAAGCCCCCGGTGGAAACCATGTTGGATTCCTGTAAGGGATGGATGAGAATGTAAGCCGTTATATTCCGGCGCTCGAGGAGTTGCCGCAGATCGCCCTTGACACATGCGCCGCACCCCATCGGTAGTGGCACCGCCAGCCTCCCTTCGATACGCACATCACAGTCAGTTTTTAGCCGCTCTTGCGTTCCATGGGACTGAACAGTTCCCGCAGGTACTAAAAAGCCCGCCGACTCGGCTCCAGACGCCGGAACAGACCCGCGATGCACCCATGCACCCGGCCAATGCCTTCGGCCACCGAGCCACTCCACCACCTCATCTTTCAACTTATCAACCCTCAACTCCCTCACTTCTACCTTTTCTCAATCTGCAGCTACAGGCTACCAGGCAGTGTCGTCAAAGGAGACGGTTGTATAGATTTTGTGAAAGTGGAAAACACAGTTATGAAAATATTGTGAGAAACCTGCCGGAAACACGTATTACCAGTATATTTCTCACGTTATCCATTGGTACTATGAGTCACCCACCGATCCCCAGCCCTGCGAGTTCCGACCTAAAGGGCGCTCCTGAGCTAGTTTGCCTTGGGGAATTGCCCGGTCGACATATTCTGAGAAGTCTCAGCAGGGTAATGTGAAAAAGTGATGCAGTTGGGTGGGCCGCTTCACAAAACTCACAAAGTAACGAGGTAGACAATGAGCCTTTTACAAGCTAATGCCGCAATCACCGGAGCAGAGGTACTCAGCAAAGAAAATGACTCCTTGAAGGAACGGCTTGCCAGTCTGACCGAAGCCAGCATTAGCATCTTCGAAAACCCGGATGCCGAATCCGTTCTCCAAGAAGTTATCAATAGCGTTTGAAAGCTGACGGGCGCCCGGTACGGTGCGCTCCTGACCTTCCAACCTTCGGGCGGTATTCGCGACTTCTACACTTTTGGCCTCTCGCAGGAAGAACGCGTAAGAATGACACAATCACCCCAAGGACTTGGCCTTTTGGGACACATAAGCAGGGCCAAGGGTCCGGTCAGGTTAAAGGATATGGCTACCCACCCTGAAGCCGTGGGGCTTCCAGAAAACCACCCGCCCATGAAGTCCTTTTTGGGAATGCCGATTTACCATCGCAGCCAACATGTCGGAAACCTATATCTCACGGAAAAGGAGGGAGGACAGGAATTTACACAGGAAGATGAAAACATCGCAGCGATGTTTGCCGCCCAAGCGGCATCGGTAATCTCCAACACCCGAAGATATGAAGCGGAGCGCCGGGCAAATGTGGAACGGGAAACCCTAATGGACATCTCTCCCGTGGCAGTCTCCGTTTTCGACGCACGGATTGGGGAAATAACCTATATGAATCAGGAATCTCGCCGACTTCTGGGTGAATTTGGGATTCCAGACGAGGAGTTTGACAACATCTATGACTCCGTAACACTAACCCGATCTGACGGGAGAGAAATCGCATTCGAAGACCTTCCTGGCACAAGGGCGCTTCAGAGCGGAGAGACTGTGAAGGCCGAAGAAGTCGTCGTCCATCTACCGAACGGGAATACAATAACCACCTTAGTAAATTGCGCTCCTCTCTTCTCTGAATCAGGGGAAATAGTGTCAGTGATGTCCGTTATGCAAGACATGACTCCCCTTGAAGATCTGGAGCGACAAAGGGGGGAATTCCTGGGGTTGGTCAGTGAAGAATTACGAACGCCTGTTTCAACCATCAAGGGTTCTGCCGCCGCTCTAAAGACCATAGTTGAGCCTCTGAACACAAACGAGTCAATGCAGCTACTGCGCATCATTGACCAGCAGGCAGACCTGATGCGCAGCCAGCTGAACAGCCTCATTGAACTGACCCAAATTGAGACGGGAACGTTATCGGTGGTCACCGAGTCAACGGATGTAGCGGGACTGATAGAACGGTCCTGCGGGGAATATCTGAGAGACTGCGCCGCGATAGCCATCCAATTGGATATACCGGAAGGGCTTCCGAAAGTGATGGCTGACAAGCACCGAATAAGCCAAGTATTGCACAATTTCCTCCGCCAAGCAGCCAAACACTCGAACGAGTCGTCGCCAGTCAAGGTATCTGCTTCCTTTACAGATATACACGTCGCCGTCTCGGTCTCAGTGGACGGCTCATTTTCTCATCCCAACGATGCTTATACGCCTCTCAATACATTGGAAACTCCTCTGCTATTCAAGAAACTTTCACAGGCCCACACCAAAGCATTTGAATTGTCTTCACAGGGCGAGGGGCTGGCGCTGGCCTTCTGCCGCGGAATTGTTGAGGCACACGGAGGCCGCATCAAAACGGATATGGATGAGCAGGAAGGCAACTTGACTCTGACCTTCAATCTGCTGTCAGCGGGAGACCAGGACGAAATCCTGATCCCCGACATAGGGGAGATTGCAACAGAGCAATTGCCGGTTCCCGCGGAGCAGACTCAGATCCTCGTCTCAATTAAAGATCCCAAATTGCTGGCCACGGTTCGCAAAGTCCTGGTTAACGCGGGCTACAGCGCTCTAGCAACATCCAGCTTGGACGAGGTTGAGCAACTTGCCTCGTCGGTAAAGGCGAAACTGTTCCTCTTGGACATCGCCGGCAGAGAAGAAGAATGCTTTCGCACAATGCGGCGCGCAGGGAATTCGCTGAATCTTCCGGCAATTGTGCTCTGCGACAGGGACGATGAGGAATATGTCGTGCGCGCTTTCGAGATGGGGGCGGACGGCTATATGGTGAAACCCTTCTCACCTTCCGAACTGATCGCGAGGATTAAAGCGACCCTTCGAAGGTTGACCGGCAGCGGGGAAATCGCCGACAACAAGACGTTCCAATTGGGTGAAGTGCTGATCAATTACGATGAGCGAATCGTCTACGTGTCACGCCAACCGGTTCAACTAACGGCTACTGAGTATAAGCTGCTCACCGAACTCTCCAATTCCGCAGGCAAGGTTCTCATTCAAGACGTGTTACTTCAGAGAGTTTGGGGGCCGGAGTATTCGGGCGAGCCCCAACTTTTGCGCTCCTATATTAAGTCTCTGCGCCAGAAACTTGGTGACAATGCGCGGAATCCTTCGTACATCTTCACCGAGCACGGTGTCGGCTACCGTATGGCAAAGTCTTTTCCCGCGGCCAATCGTCCCGGACCCGCGAGTCCGGAACCCCGAAGTGCCGCAGCTGCGACCCAAGTGAGCAAGCCTGCCCTGCCTAGGGACAACACCCGGCTCCGGTATGTCGCACAACGACAACCCGTGAGTAGCTTACAAGCTTAATTGGGCTGGTTCGCTGAAACTGAACGCCGCAGATCCTCAATGTCTCGGCTAAAGACCGGGCGGCTCCGCGCAATTCGGAACCGCCCGCAATTTGGAATCATCGCCCGAGAACGAGGAGTATTCACCCCACGTTACGCTACAAGGGGTATTTCCTACCATATCAGTCTGAAAAAGCCGAAATGATTCCTTTTGGCCTGAACAATGGCACATTTGCGCAAAGCGTAGAGTCGGGCATACCGCAACGTAGACCATCAACACAAGACATCACTGTATTTGAACCGAGACCTGTATCGTCGGTAGCCGCGTCGTCGTTCGCTGGAGTTTCTACTCGGCGAGGGAGAACACATGAGGCGCCCCAGCGAGACCGAGCGCCATGGTTACCTTAGTGCACTCCACAGTGTGGTCCCAACACGTTCCCATCGAACCGCTCGCTTTACTACTGCGGTCCATATCGACCAGACTTAGCTTTGAAAGAGTTCAACTCAACCTCCCATACCGACCTTCGTTACCAGCCAAAGTTCTTATTCTGCTCCTCGATTTGCATTGCCGCGGCCTGAACTGGAATGCATCTATTGAGGCACCTGCCCTATACACCGATGAATTCTAAACTTTTGGCGCAGACGTAGGCTCCATACCAGTTTCGAGCCCAGGGCAACAGGTTTTCACCGTCAACTTCGCCTAAATTCGAGCCTTGAAATCTGTTGCGGTCGTCCTATGCACTCACCACTTCCACCAGGTTGATGCCGAACTGTTCGGCGGCGTTGCGGCCCAGCATGCGAGCAATGGTGTCATCGTTGATGTCTGCCTTGCGGAGCATATCGATGGCGTCCCAGGCGCTGGTGGCATCTTGGTGGGGGTACCGGGAGCCCCAGACAATCTTTTCGGTGAACAGGTGAGGCAGCTTCTGTATGAGGCGCTCCTCGGCGTCGAAGCCCAGCATTACCTGGCCTTCCTCCCACATCTCCTCGGGGTCGGTGCGCACGGGGTAATAGTGCAGCAACGGTATGACCCTGGTTGACGCCTCCATTTTCTCCAGCACTTCCTCCATCCAGGAAGCCTTGCCGTGGGCCACCACGACCTTCATCTGCGGGTAACGCTGCATCACCGTGAACCCGATCAGGGCCGAGGCAACGAACATATGGTTGTCGAGCCAATTGGAGATCACCGGAGCCAGGGGATGTCCGAGGGGATTTCCAGCTGACAGGAAGGGACGGCTCTCCCCGGTACCTCCGCCGGCAAAGGGACCGCCGCCACCGCCGTTATCAAAGGGTATGAGGTTGAGGCGATCCTTTACCTTCTCGATGAACTGCCCGTGGGACGTCCATTCGGGATTCCAGAGTCCCGGAGTGGGATGCACGGCGGCTGTCAGATTGAGTTCCTCGAGCGTCGCCCAAAGAGGATCATAGTACGGGTGGGTGAAGTAGTGGCCCTCGCGGAACATTGGTCGGATGAAAGCACCTCGGAAACAGGACATTCCCTTGACCCTGTGCAACTCATCAATAGCCATGTCCATGTCCTGCAGGGGCACCATGGCCGCAGCGAATAGCCGGTCGGGGGCTGCCTTGCAGAAGTCGGCGATCCAGTCGTTGTAGGCCCGCGCCAGGGCGTAGGCCACATCCGGGTCCTCCACCAAGTGAAAACCCTCGGCGAACCAGGTGGGATAGAGGAATGCCTGGTCTATCCCCATGGCGTCCATGTCGGCGAGCCTGGCCTGCGGGTCCGATGCCCCCGCCGTTTCCGGATGCCTCACGTTTGGATCCAAGCCCCCGACGTCTTCCCAAGTCATACCGGGCTTCCAGATTGCATGCCGCGGGATATTGGGGTTGGACGAGTCCCGGAACACCTTGCCGTTCACCTTAAGGTAAGCGTTGGTCCTCCCGTGCTCCCGCCACAGGGCTGATTTGCCGAGGACCCTGTATTCGGGGTCAAGGTATTGCTCCCACAACTCCCGGGGTTCGACCACGTGGGAGTCTCCATCAAACACCGTGAAACGCTTCTGTGTCGTCATTCTTTCAATCCTCCCAAATCAGCGGACCCGCATTGGGACGCTCGTAAGCAAAAGGCCCCAATCTGAGGGGCCTCTTGCATTCGGATGTGTTCTCCGGGGCTAGCGCCTGAGCAGGCTGGACTCTGGAAGGAGAGCCTTGTCGATCTCTTCTTCAGTTGGCCACCAATCGGGCCTGTCGATCTCGGTAACCCGCTGACGGATGATGTCCTTGGGTGGGTCAACCCTGTATAGACGCCGAGCGTTGCCACCCAGGAACAGGGCCTGATCGGCAACGGGCAGCTCGCACTGCTGCATGGTGTCGATGGCCCGCCAGACGTCGTCGCCGTCGTGATGGTAGACGTCGGAGGCCCAGATCAGGATGTCCCGGTAGAACTCGGGGAAGCGGGACGGCGGAGCCTCATCGCCCTCGAACCCCGTCATGCAATGCTCGAAGAAGGTCTCGCTGGGGAGCCTTGAGAGAGGCGCCATCTGGCGTTCGTTGCGATACAGCTTGTAGGCCTTGTCGCACTCGTCCAGCACAAAGCTGAGCCAGGTAGACGACGCTTCGAAAACGGCGGCGTTGATCTTCGGATGCTTTTCAAAGAACCCGGACATCAGCACCATGCTGACCCAGAGCGCGGCCTCGGCCTGGAAATTCTGCACGTTGGACAGGAAGGAATGAGGGATGCCGGACGTGGAAATGGTGCGGCGGATCAGTTCGGCGCCGGAGTACTGCTCACTGTACCCCATGGGCTTGAGGCCGCCGCTGGCCGGGAAGGGGTGCATGCCGTACACCAGACCAGTTTCTTCCAGCGCGTTCCAGACCGGCTCGTACTTTGGCTGCACCGGGTAGTTACCCCAAGCATCCATGGGCCTAATCAGCCCAACTCGGCAACCCCGCTCCGCCACGCGGTAGATTTCCTCCGCGGCGTAGAGGGGATTCTGCAGGGGCAGCAAGGCGGCAAAGAAGAGCCTGTCCGGGTTTTCCAGGGTGTATTCATAGGCCCAGTCGTTATAGGCCTTGCAAGCAGCCCTGGCGCCCAAGGCGTTCTGCAGCCACGGGTAAGTATCGATATCGGAGGGGATGATCATGACCTGGTCGATGCCCTGCATATCCATGTCGCGCAGGCGCGGGGCAGGCTCGTAGGCGCCATCGTGGTCCAGGTACTCCACCTGCTCCTGGGTCAGGGAGGTCGACGGATCAAGGTTGCGCACATTGAGCGCCCTCTGGATGTCGTGCTTTACGCCGGGTCCAGCGTTGGTGATGACCCGCATCGTACCCGGGATTCCGCCGCGGCGCTGGGAGCCGATGCCAACGCCCGCCTTGCCGTTGACGATCAGTTGCCTGCTCTCAGGGTCATACCACATGGTGGACCTGAGCGCCTCCAGTTCCTGACTGGTGAGGTTGTCGTTGGCCCGCTCCCAAATCTCCGGCGGTTCCGTTATGTGGGCGTCGCAGTCAAAGGTGGGGTAGTCCTTGGACATGTTTGGAAATCTCTGAACCGGCACAGCCAGCCTCCAGAACACCGATTTGGATTAACACCTTGCTAAGTTGCTGAAGAATAACACAGGTGAGCACAACTACCCAAACCGAAATCCGTAAGTTTTTGCAATTCCGTGATCCGGTCGAGCACGATGAGCGGAATCGAAGGTGCGCTTCACTAGGGATGCTGAGTCCACCCGATAGGACTGGGATTGGATTGGCGGCACGAGAAGCGCCCGCACATGGCATATCCGGCTGCGCTGAGCAGAGTTTGGACGTGACCGGTGATGCCCAGGGCAACTTCCAACTACCGCGTGACAACCTAGCACTGGGCAGGGGAGCTTCCCACCTACGCGCGCGGTGTACGGGACTTCAGAGCGGCCGGGAATGCCGGCCTCAGCCATGAGCACTTTGGCATCTACGAGATCCTGCTGACCTTCCGGGGTGTCCCTTGAAAGGAAGTTGGACCAGGAATCGCATTCGACAATAGGGTGAGTCAGACCAGATCCCAAGCAGGTATTATTCGTCGGGGTCGATAATTATGTTCGGGGAGGTGTCGACTCCATAGCGTTCAAACACTTGATCGATTTCCGCCAGATCCGCGGCGGAGAGGGCCCAGTCCATGACACCCATGTTGTCTTCGACTTCCCGGATGGTGCGGGTGCCAACCAAGGCAACGCTAACCGCAGGGTTGGACAGAACCCAACGCAGAGCCAGTTGCGGCATCTTTTTGCCGCGTCTCGTGGCCACAGGGGCCAGTTCCTCCACCACTCGCACGTTGCGCTGGAAGTTCTCTTCGGCAAAGACGCCCACGTTCCAGCCCGGCCGCCCCCCGGTGGACCGCCAGTCGTTGGTTCCAAAGGCAGTGTCGGAGGTGAAAGCGCCTGTCAGCAGGCCGAAAGCCAATGGGCCATAGACCATGAGACCTGCACCCTGATCGAGGCAGTAGGGCGATATTTCCTGCTCTACCCGGCGATCAAACATATTCAGGCCGTATTGCAGAACGTCTATCTGCCGGGTCTCTGCGCATTCCTCTATCTGTTGGAGGGTGAAATTTGACAACCCGATCGCCCTGGCCTTGCCCTGCTGGACTATGTTGTCCAGAGCGGTCATCGTCTCTTCGAAGGGGGTGTTGACATCGGGCCAGTGAATTAACAGGACATCCAAATAGTCTGTTTGGAGATTCTGAAGGCTCTGTTCAACGGATTCCATGACGGTTACCAGCCGGCTGTCCCGCCCCTTCGGCCGACCCTCATACCCCACCCCGCACTTGGTGACCACCAAGACATCCTTTCTCCTGGGCCCCAGCGCTCTTGCCAGCATGGTCTCGGACTCGCCGCGGCCATAGGCCGGTGCAGTGTCAAAGCAGTTGATGCCAAGGTCGATGGCCCGGTGCACCGCGTCGATGACCTCTGATTCACTGATGTCGCCGTATCCTCCACCCATCTCCCAGCATCCGAACCCCAAGACCGATGTGGTCATGTCGGTAGGGCCGAATTGACGATATTCCATTTACTTGCCTCGACAATCTTTTGAAATCGCCATGCTTTTGATGGAACAACCCACTCTGGAAATCAATGACTCAGGCCCCTCGCTGTCCCGGGTTGCCGGACTTTGGCGCCTGTAGATTTTCGTTCCCGGGACTTGCCCAAGTGCTTGTCCGATAGACGCCGCTGATTTTCAGACCGGAGGTGCGTAGCCGCTATCCCTGTTCAAAGACCGTTTCCAATTGCGCCGCACTGTCGAAGAAGTGCTGGAGGCTTTGGTTTACCCGGAAGAATATGTCGGCCCTGAGCTGATCGCCGGTGGCGTTGTCGCTAATACCGCCCTCGGTCATCAGGTCCAGTGTGTTCAGCGTGTGGCTGAGGTCTGCTCCGCCGTTTTCCCTGGTGTTGACGATCAGTTCCTGCCACTTCTCAACGCTCATATTGAGAAAGAAATCGGCGTCGATCAGATCGTATTCCGTTCCTTCTTTTACCTCAACGCATTCGAAGGCTTCGAAAGTAATCAAGAATACCCGCTCTCCGACCGACACGCCCATGACCGCGTCTACACTGCCCAGATGCCTGAATTCCGGGTCGTTATTGACCAGTTCCTGCAGACCCTGGAACCATTCTATTGACGGGAACACCAACGTCTTCGCCCCTTGGGCGCTCATCCGTTTCCTCCTGATAACTGTTGCCGTGTGTCGAGGTGAAAGACCTTCCAGGAGCGTTATTGAGCCCTATTCCTTGAAGTAGGGCTCTCCGGCTTCCTTGGCTTGGCTGAAGGGGACCATTTTGTTCATGTGGAAATCGGGGTCCGAGTTGGCGGGCGCCTTGCCCAAAGCCTGATCGACCATCCTGACGTACTTGGAATCCAACTGGGCGAACTTGTCGGCCTCGGAACGTACGTATGCTATCCGGGACATTATCCGCTGCAGCTGGTCGCTGGCGCAGAACTGGCAGCTGGAGGGAGCCGGCGAACTGAAAGATCGCAGGAATGCGCTGTTCACCGACTGGCAGTCCTGGCACCGGTATTCATAAATCGGCATGACGGATTCCTAGGCCGGGCTGGTTTCTTCCCGGCGCAGGTACGAAGCCAGGGCCGGTGACAGGTTAGCCTCGGTCTTGGGGACGCCCACCCATTCCAATCGAGCCAAGTATTCCTCGATGTATCTCTGCTGCAGATCCCGGACCACCGCCATCCCCGCGGAGATGTTGGCCAATCCTCCACCGAAGATGATTGCAAGCGCCTCCCAGAGCACTGGGTCCTTGAGTTCGAGGCCGATGTCGTGTTCAACGCCCTGCATCAGGTTGCTTAGCCCCTTGGCAAAACCCTCTTCTTGGTGCTCAACGGCGTACTTGATGTGAGCCATGCCGTAGGCCATATGTCGGGCCTTGTCTTCCATGCAGCGCCGGAACAGGTATTTGTCCGCCGGGTTGCTGGCGTAGGCCTCGCCGAATCGGTAGAGCAGCAGGGTGAGCGGGCCGCGAATGATGTACAGGTAGAGGGCGGCTTCGGTCCACCCAGCCCGCACCTCAACCAGGCGGCGGTTGATGTGTCCGGAACTCTCCAAGCCCAGGGAGCCGTCATTGGCGAGGGCGCGCTGCCGGAAAACCGAGTAGTGGCGGCCGGTATCGAAGACCTCGGAGGCCAGGAAGGTCTTTACCTCGTGATAGGCGTAGTTCATCTTGTGGAGCCAGTTGCCTATCGTGTCGGTCTCGATGGATGCCTGCTGAGCCAACTCGGTGCACAGCTGGCGCATGGCCAGTTCCACTTCGTGAGGGAGCTCGGTCAGTTCGTCCCAAGGGACGTCGGCATGGGCCATCCACCGCCGCTGGATGGCCTCCTCGTAGAGGTCCACGGCGTTGTCGGCCCAGATGTCCACCTTGGAACTGAGGGCGTAAAAGTCGGTCCTGGGAACTCCCGACACCGGAGAGGCGCCACGAGGCCGCCGACTCATGTCGGTGCTGGAGTCTGGGACTTCAGCGTAGCTGCCGATGTTAATGCCGCGCATGGTCAACCCATGCTTACCCGGCACCGCTTTGACTCCCCACTCCAACGTGTCATTCATCCATGCCAAGGAGGCGGCCCGTGAGGCGGGCGGTTCAGCCGTCTCTTCGGATGCCGCCGGGGAATCCTGCTCCTCAGGCGAATCCGGCTTGTTCTCTTCGTTTAACGACATCACAGTCCTCGGGGGATCCTGTGGTGATAATACTGGTCCGGCCTGTATAAAACGAGACCTCCCTCGATGGCTCGGGGGAGATCTCGAAACTGAGCAACGATTCGGCTACGCAGCCGCTTGGTAGGTCTCGAGCAAGGCGGGATTGACCCGGCCGTTGTGGATCCGGTCGTCGAAACCGGCGGACTTGAGGCGCTGGAAGTACTCCTTGACCTGCCGTTGCCGGATGGCCATCAGGATCTTCTGGCCCTCTTCAACCTTGTCCTTGCCGCCACCGAGCAGAACGGCCAAGGCCTCGCTGGTGAGCGTGTTGACCCCTGCCGGATTCTCGCCACCGGCTCCGGTGGCCTGTCGGGCTTCACCCTCATCCAGGTAGCCGTGAATCTCTTCGCGCCGGTCAGGGGCGAATTCGTTCATGTAGCGGAGGTGAAGCACGCCGATGGCCACATGGCGCGCCTCGTCCTGGGCGCAACGCCGGTAGATCGCCTTTTCCGCCTCGTTGTAGGCCATGAGTTCGCCGAGCCGGAAGAGGGTCAATACGTTACCTTCACCAGTGATGTGAAGGCGGGACGAAAGCTCGGTGAATTCGCGGGCGTTATCCGTGCTGCCACCGACGACATCGCTGACGGTGTCGATCATTCGCATCAGGCCGCCACCGTTGGCCAAGGCACGCTTCCGGAAAACGTCCAGATGGCGGGACTCGTCCATAACCTGTGCCAGCAGAGCCAGCCGGACCTCGTGGTAGTCGGGGGACATTGAGGAAATGAACCGACCCGGGACATCGGAGGCGACAAACTCCACCTGGGCGAAGAATGTAGCCAACTGACATTGAGCAGCCTCTACGTCATCGGGCAGTTCCTGGATGGTATCCCAAGGGATGTCTGTGGCGGAACTCCACTGGCGGGTGACAAACTCGTGGTAGAGCTTGGTCAGGTTATGTGCCCAAACCTCGCTCTTGGTCCGGAAGGTGTAGGCTCCGAACCGAGGAACATTGTTGCGGGGTATGGAACCTTCGACCCGGCCTGTATCGTTCCTGGATACCTCGTCAACATCCTTACCGGTAACGCTTTCCTCAAGCTGACTCAACCAGGAAAGGTCGAATCCTTGCTCCTTGGCCCGTTCCCAGTAAGAAGTGCGGTTTTGTACCGTGGCCATAAAGTACACCTCTTCGAAAGGTTCGCCCTTTCCCAATAAAAGCACAAATTGGAGTGCCTAGCACGATACGTTGCATAGGTAACGTTGTCAACCTTGCAAGACGTCGAAATGCCGTCATAAATCGTCGAGTTTGCATTCACTTTCAGGTGTCCAGACCCGAAAAGCCATCCTGACGTGGCATCGGGGCGGGTTTGAAGTCCGCCCCTACGATACTGAGGCCACCGGAATTGGAACCGTGATATCACCGCATTAGGGCTAATTGACTCGGAACCGCGAGGTCGGCGTTCAGGGCTATCGCATTTCGCTGATCGGATTCCGTGGCTACACAGGGAAACTATCGCGGATGTAAAAAAGGTAAGGCTTGCCAAAGGGAATGCGCTGCTCCTGTGGGACAGCAATTTCCCACTCCTGTCCCATTTTGTCCCACCGTGTCCCAAATTTACGGTCCGTCGTATCTGGATTTCTCCCAAATTGCCGGAAAATCGCGATTCCCGCCCCATTCTGTCCCATTCCGTCCCACCCACCCTTTCCGTCCTGTTTTCGGGCGGCCTGACGGCAAAAGCCCAGGCAGAGAATTGGCATGGGAACAGTGGGCAGAAGGCATACGAATATATGTTACGGAGGCGCCATGAGGCTTGGCAAGTGGCAACTGTCATAACAATATCCAAATGCAATTGCCCCGGGTCGGCGTTTGACCGGTCTTGATAACACCCACTACGAACTATACAATCAACGGTTATACAAAGCTTGTGAGGAACAGTCGGGGGCACCTTTCCGGCACCGGACTGCACGTCCGGGATTACCGATCATCGTGCATAGCCTTCGCCCAAGAACTGGTGGCTTCAACGCCCTGAAATCGCTCATCATTCCACTGGCCCTGTCCTGATTCTTCATAGTCGGTGAGGCTCTCGCCCTTTGGTGTTATGAACAGTTATCACATCTGGACCATCGGCTGTCAGATGAACACGGCGGACTCGGAGCGCCTCGCTTCCGCCCTGGAGCAAATGGGGCTGGAGTCGGCTGAAAGCGCCAAGGATGCCGACCTGGTCGTCCTGAACTCCTGTGTGGTACGGCAGTCGGCTGAAGAAAAAGTGGTGGGGAACCTGGGCGCGTTCTCGCGGCTGAAGAGGGAGAACCCGGACACGGTGATCGCGCTCATGGGATGCATGGTGGGCCCCAAGTCGGACCAACTTGCCCGCCGGTTTCCATACGTCGACGTCTTCATGCGGCCGCAGCAGTTTGAGCCGCTGCTGGACATGGTGGGCGAAAGGCTCAGCCTCGACTGGGAGGGGTGCGTCGGCACATTGGCGCCCACCCGCCCGGATGTCGCCTGCCACGTTCCGATCATCCACGGCTGCGACCTGATGTGCACCTTCTGCATTATCCCGTACCGCAGGGGCCGGCAGGTCAGCCGCCCGGTGGACGAGATAGCGCGCGAGGTGGAACTGCTGGTATCACGCGGCGTGAGGGAAGTAACGGTGCTGGGGCAGACGGTGGACGCCTACGGCCACGATCTGGCGGAACAGGACGGTGGGCGCCCGGATCTGGCCACGTTGCTGGCTCGGCTCAACGAGGTGGACGGACTGGACCGCATCCGGTTCCTGACTTCGCATCCGAACTATATGAGCCGCAGCATCATCGAAGCAGTGGCCGAGCTGCCCAAGGTTTGCGAGCACATCAACCTACCAGTGCAGGCCGGAGACGACGAGGTTCTGGCCCGGATGCGCCGAAACTACACCCGCAACGAGTACATCTCCCTAGTGGATGAGATACGGGACACCGTGCCGGGTGCATCGCTCAGCACCGACATCATCGTGGGCTTTCCGGGCGAGAGCGAGGAGCAGTTCGAGCGCACCTTGGGCCTGATTGAGCAGCTACGGATGGACAAAGTTCACTGTGCCGCATACTCAACGCGACCAGGCACCATCGCGGACCGAAACATGGAGGATGACATCCCTCACGAGGTGAAGGTAAGCCGCCGGGAGAGGATTGACGCCCTGCAGCAGAGCATTTTGACCGAAGTCAACGCGGACCTGGTCGGCAGCGAATTCGAGGTGCTGGTAGAGGCACGCAATAAGGGCAAGTGGCAGGGGCGCACACGATCCAACAAACTGGTATTTTTCCCGATAACCGAAGACGACGGCAACCGGCTGGGAGAATTAGTGAACGTGCGGGTTGAACGCGCCGGGCCGTGGTCTCTCCAAGGACAACCGTCCTAGCAACGCGAATTGCGGCACTTTCCCGGGTGGGGCTGCCCTACTCAGGTCTCCGCATTTCGAAACAGTCTTGAGAGGGGATCAAAGATGACAACCCGCCGCCGTCCCATCGCACCCATAACGGAACTGGAACACTCGGCCTTCTGCAAGACCGAGGACGAACTGCCTGCAAAGCCCCTGGCCGAGGAACTCAGCGTCAATGTTCGCTGGCAACAGATTCCCACCGAATACCTTCACTACACCGCCGACGAGCTGGATGAACGCATACACACGGTCCGGCAGAAGCTGGGTACGTCGGTCACAGTCCTGGGCCACCACTACCAACGGGAAGAAGTGATCAAGTACGCCGATTTCCAGGGAGACTCGTTCCTTCTTTCCCAGCAGGCGGCCAGCAAGCCGGAGGCCGACTTCATCATCTTCTGCGGCGTGCACTTCATGGCCGAGACCGCGTGCATACTGGCTGGGGAGCACCAACGGGTGATCCTGCCCAACATCACCGCCGGCTGCTCGATGGCCGACATGGCGCCGATGGAGGATGTGGATGACGCCTGGGAAGACCTGATGGAGGTCTTAGGAGAAGGGGAAATCGTCCCGGTCACCTACATGAACTCCATCGCCGGCATCAAGGCCCTTTGTGGACGCAACGACGGAGCGGTCTGCACCTCTTCCAACGCAGACGCGGTGCTGAAGTGGGCGTTTGAACAGGGCAAACGGGTGCTGTTCCTGCCGGACCAGCACCTGGGCCGCAACACCGCACTGAAGATGGGTGTGCCGCTGGACGAGATGGTGGTATGGAACCCGTTCCGATCCATGGGCGGCAACACACCAGAGCAGCTGCGCCGCGCCAAGATGGTGCTGTGGCAGGGCCACTGCTCGGTGCATACCCGCTTCACGGTCAGGCAGATCGAGATGGCCCGCCAGCGATTCCCAGACGTCAACGTGCTGGTGCATCCCGAGTGCGTGATGGAGACAGTGCAGGCTGCCGACCTGGTGGGCTCAACGGAGTTCATCCGCAACCAGATCAACAATGCCCCAGCTGGAAGCGTCTGGGCAGTTGGCACCGAGATCAGCTTGGTGAACCGGCTGGCCATCAACAACCCTGACAAGACGGTATTCTGCCTTGACCCGGTCACCTGTCCATGCTCCACGATGTACCGCATACATCCGGCCTACGTGCTGTGGGTGATGGAGTCGCTACTTGAGGGACACGTGATGAACGAGATCACCGTGTCGGAGGACATTCGTAGGGAGGCGCGGGTGGCCCTGGACCGGATGCTGCAGTTGCGGTAGTTGATTTAAGGTATAGTCTGAGCATCAAGGAGCGGTTCGTTGCCTGAGTTTCCGCCAGAAGTTTACAGACTGATCGACGCGGCAATTGCCGAGGACCAGACTTTCAACGACCCGACGACCGCCGCGCTGGTGCCGCCGCAGATCCGGGGCGTGGGGATACTGCGGGCGAAGGCAGCCGGGGTGCTGGCGGGCGTGGAAGTAGGAATGGCCGTGTTCCGGCGGGTGGAGCCTGAGCTGGAGCTTGATGCGTTGATGGCTGACGGGGCCACGCTGGCACCTGGGGATGACATTGCTCGGGTCGCTGGACCTGCGGGCGGTATTTTACGGGCCGAGCGAATCGCGCTGAATTTCATGCAGCGAATGAGCGGCATCGCGAGCCTGACGAACCGCTATGTAAGGGCTATCGAAGGATCCCGGTCGCGGATTGTGGACACCCGCAAGACCGCGCCCGGCCACCGCTACTTGGACAAATATTCAGTAAGGGCCGGTGGAGGCTACAACCACCGATATAATCTGGCCGACGGCATCCTTATCAAGGACAACCACATCGAGGCGAACCGGTTCCGTGAGATGGGTCTGCGGCAGGTAATCGAACTGGCGCTGGAGCGCGCGTCGCACACCATACGGGTCGAGGTCGAGGTGGAGACGCTGGAGGATGCGCAGGAGGCGCTGGACGCCGGGGCGCATATCATTATGCTGGACAACATGCCGGTGGAGATGATGCGGGAAGCCATGGGCTTCATCGGCGACCAAGCGGTTGTAGAGGCGTCCGGCGGTATCAACTTCAACACCGTTCGCGATGTAGCCAGTACGGGCGTTCATCTCATATCCATCGGCGAGCTGACCCACTCGCCACCCGCACTGGATATCAGCCTGGATCTTGAATTTGAATAGCTCCAGGTACAACTCGTAAATTTCTCACCCTTAGAATTCTCGCAGGACGCCTCTGCTGGTTGCAGGGGCGTCCAGATTTTTGCGAAACGTGCCCGAGGTAATTACTCATGGCCAAAACGACCGACCCCATTATCAACTGCCTGGAACGAAACTGGGACATGATCGAATTGACTCTGGCGGGCATGGACGACGATATGCTCACTCGCGCGCCCGCCAACGAGTGCAACTCGGCAGCCTGGATACTGTGGCATTTGACCCGCGTAATGGACATGTTCGTCCACTTGCGGCTCCAGGATGCAGAGCAGCTGTGGACAAAGGACGGGTGGGTGGAGCAATTCAGCGTGCAGCCGGGCATCGAAGACAGGGGAGTTGGTTGGACCGCGGAGCAGGTGGCGGCGTGGACCCCGCCTTCGCGAGAGGTGCAGGAGGGTTACTACCTTGCCGTGAAGGCTGCCACACAGGCTTACCTGGCCCAAGTCACGGAGGAGGAACTGGCCAGGGAGATCGTGCTGCCGCCGCTTCCCGAGCCGAGAAGCCTCGCCGCGTGCTTTGGACAGGTTATGTGGGACAACCTGGCCCATGGCGGGCAGATAGCGTACCTGCGTGGTCTGTACCAGGGTATGGGCTGGCACCGTTAGCAGAGCGCTCGCTTTGGTAGCCACTCCGGAGCGCGACCAGATTGGGCATTCAACGAGCCGACCGTCTGGGACGGTCCGGGGCCCATTGACGGCGTCAGTGCCTCGAGCGATGGCGATCGGCGCTGTCCAGCATAATGGTTACCGGGCCATCGTTCTGGGACTTTACCTGCATGTAGGCCTGGAATCGACCGGTGGCTACGGTCAGGCCAGTATCGCGCAGCAACGCCACCGTGCGTTCGTAAAGTTTCTCTGCCAAGTCGGGAGGCGCAGCAAGGGTGAAGTCGGGGCGGCGGCCTCGCCGGGTGTCGGCATATAGAGTGAACTGGCTGACTACCAGCACCTCCGCGCCCGCGTCCAGTGCGGACAGATTGAAGCGATTGGCATCGTCGGCAAATACCCGCAGGTTGACTATCTTGGCCACCAGGTAAGCGGCGTCCGCTTCATCGTCATCAGCAGATACCCCCAAGAGGACCAGCAGGCCAGGCCCGATGCCTCCAACTTCAGCGCCGTCGATTTCCACCGACGCTTCGGCTACCCGCTGTACCAGGGCTCTCATAGATGAAGGTCTCTTTGCTTGGTGATCAAATTAAAGGAGCCGGTACGCCCTGGCGCGACCGGCTCTCTTACAAACGCATCTGGGAACGTGCGGGAAGGTCAGCTGGAGGCAGCAGCGCTGGCGGGAGTCGAGGTGGACTCGCTGCCAGAAGAATCGCTGGAACTGTCGCCGCTGGAGGGAGACTCGGCGGGCTTGCTGTCGCTGCTGGTCTTAGCCGATTCACTGTCGGCCTTGCTCGAGCCATTTTCAACTGGAGGCTTGGGGCGACCGTAGTCAGTAGTGTAGAACCCACTGCCCTTGTAGATCACCGGAACAGCATGGTAGACGCGCTGACCCTCTCCGGAGCACTGTGGGCAGGTACCTTTGCCAGCTTCGCTAAAGCTCTGCCTCAACTCGAACTCGTTATCACACCCGACGCAGCGGTAATCGTATCGAGGCATCCATCATCTCCTAGCGCTAAACCACCCGGGGGTAGATAAGTATCTAGCACTTCACCCGGGCATTTACTAATCGGCAACTAGTAGAATTTATCAGTAGCGCCCCTGCATGTCAACGCGGCACGGACTCCCTGCACAGGGGAGACGCCTTGCTTCATTTGGCTCTGGGGCAGTAGTGCAGCAGACCTGAAAATAGCGTTCATGACAAGGGTGGAGAACAGGCGGGCCTCCGGGACATCAACAGCCGGCTAGTCAAAGTCGCCAAGAGATTAGTCAGTTTGTATGAAACAACCGCCCAACTTGCGCCGATTTTGGGCTATAATAAGCATGGTAAAGGAAGATTTCGCTATTGACACTCTCAAATGGAGGAAATTAAGATATTCCGCCGTGGCAGGGTGAGTCCGAGCCAAGTGGCGGACGCGCCGTGGTTTACTGCCACAGGCAAACTAAGGGAGCGTATCACAATGGATGAACTGGACCGCAAAATTATAGCCTTGTTGCAGTTGGATGGCAGGGCCTCGAACGCCAAGATCGCGCGAGAAGTGGGAGTAAGCGAAGGCACAGTACGCCGCCGGCTGCGCCGACTGATCAAGGACGACGTGGTCAAGGTAGTCGCGGTGCCCAACCTGGAAAAGCTGGGCTATGCGACCACTGCGCTGATCGGGCTGCAAACCGGGCCCGGAAAGTCGGATTCCGTTGCCGAGGCGATTGCATCGCTGGACGAGGCGCACTATGTCGCCATAACCACGGGCGCCTTCGACGTGTTCATCTGGGCCGGGCTGGAATCAGCAGAGAACCTGGGTAATTTCCTGCGCACCAAGGTAGGGGTGGTGGACGGCGTGCAGCGAACCGAGACGTTCGTAAACCTGTCGATCAAGAAACGGACCTATGGCCTAGTCCTCTAGCAGTTGCCGCCGTGGTGGCGCCTCATTTTAGCTCGAAGGACAGGTTTCTTCTTCGCTAATAGGGCACCGCGGCATTGCGGGATGGATTATTGCAAACCCCCTTCACTGTGCTAAAATGGCTACGAACGGCCTGGCACGCCCCACGACAATCAGGTCGTACCTTCAATCATTGTAAGAGAGCCGACCGCAATGACCTACATCATCGCTGAGCCCTGCGTTGGCCTGAAAGACTCCGCCTGTGTCGATGTCTGCCCGGTAGACTGCATCTATACCCGCGACGAGGACGACCAATACTACATCAGCCCGGACGAGTGCATCGACTGCGCCGCCTGTGAGCCTGTCTGCCCGGTAACCGCCATCTTCGCCGAGGACTCGGTTCCCGCGGAGTGGCAGGAGTACATCGCCAAAAACTACGACTACTTCAAGAATACCGACCCTGCTGAGTTGAAGCGGAAATAACCCGCAACTACCCGTTTACTTCCACTGGCATCAAAAAGGGCCTGTAAGATGACAGGCCCTTTTCTCTGTTTGGAATTCCCAGAATGCCTGAAGGTTCTGAAGAGAGCGCTATCCTAGGTCGTCCAGGCAGGCCTCTATTGGCTTGCCGATGCAGGAGAATATCGGCGTATCCAGCAACGTGTAGGGGCGGGCCTTGGACTCACGCAAGTCCATGACCAAGTCCAGGAAATTGGACGGGTCATCGGTCTCGAACCCCAGAACGAATTCCTGGTCGTCGAGACCAAATGAATATGCCGTGCTGATCTTTACGTCGGGGTATTTGTGGCCGATAACGAAATGCTCGTTCATCAGCTCCTGTCGCTCCTCCCTGGGTAGCTGGTACCACTCGTGTGTCTTGACGAAGGGGTAGACGAACAGGTACTTGCGGCCGACGATGCGCATGGTTGAGGAGGTTCCTTCCTGACCCTCGTGTCGGTGGCTTACCACGTAGGGCGAGCGGCGGGTCATCGCCAAGTAGGAATACGGCATCGTCAGGTATGGGGCCATAGCCGTACGGTTGATCTGAGCCGAGAGTTCGTTAATGGCCTCCAGTGTAGGACTGACCATCCACAGCATCATGTCGGCGTCTCCCCTGGTACCGACCATGCTGTAGCTGGAGATAGACACCCTCTCCGAGAATTCGTCAAGAACGGCCGTGAATTCCTGCTTTCCGACCCTACGTTCCTCCGCGGGAGTGCCCCGCCACTTGGGGTCGATTTTGAACAGGGAATACTTGACGAAGTCGCGCCTTGTCTGCTGTTCCTCGTGATGCGGCATAGTTTCCCGCCTAATCTTGTATTTCACGCCATATTAGCAATGCGGCCCCAAGGGTGGCAAACGCAGGGCAATCGCGTCTTAAACGCCGGAGGCCCTATAAGTCGTCATTCCCGCGCAAGCGGGAATGAGAATCCAAACCCCCGTCACACCCGCAAGAGCAAGGGCCGGTCCCGTAATCCACGGCACCGAGCCTCAAGACGAGCCCGCCAAATTTGCTGACAGTTGCCCCTTTACAAGCCTCATGACACATCTCTAGCCTGAATACATAGAAATACAACCCGCTGCCGCAGGCCGGATCCCAGCACGGAGTCGCGCGCAACTCCCAAGGGCAAAAGGCATAAATGATCGGAAATGCTCGGGTTTGATCGGAAATGAGCGGATTATCCAAATTTTCGGAAACCATCAGGAGGCTGAATCATGTCGTCGCGCCATATGTCGTTGCGCCAGATCAGGAACGGCGTCGAGGCCCTCAAGCGCAAATTTGCCCCCGAGCTCGCCATCATCCGACTCAGCCGCGTCGCAAATGAGATCACCGAGCTCTGGCACCTGGCCATTGCCAACAAGCAGCCCAAACCCGACCCCTACGCCTGCGTCCGCAAGGTGGCCGACGCCGGCTTCCGACTCCAGACCTATATGGCCTTCGAGAAATACCTCCAGCGGTGCATCGACGACGATAGGCGTCCCGTAATAAGGGGCATCATCACCACCCTCCTCCCCTGGGCCGCCAATGGTTCCTGGCTGAACAACCTGGAACGGAATATCCCCGGCACCGCCTGATCCCTCGCACCCCGCAATCGGCGGAAATGATCGGAAATGAGTGGAAAATCCGGGTTTTTGTCGGCACAGGTCCCTTTCCTCAGCGAAGGCCAGGCCACACGTCTCTTAAGAATTCCATCTCCCTCCGGGGGAGGGTAGCAGCCTACACTCGCGAAAGCGGGGATGGGGGCAGGGCAATCGCGTCTTAAACGCCGAAGGCCCCATAAGTCGTCATTCCCGCGCAGGCGGGAATCCAAACCCCCGTCTACCCTCACATCAGGAACCGAAGGGGAGGCACTGGCACTGCCATCTCCACCACCATTCAGGCCAATTTTGTGTGCTGAGTAATAAGGCGCGATTGCCCTGGTGGCAAACGCCGGTACACCTGTCCCCGTGAGGAGCCGTGATAAAATCAACCGGAACATTATTTGATATTGGACCTTCTTGCGGCGCTTGGGTAATAGCCCGGCGGCACCATTAAAAAAGCCGGAGACCAGATTGCAGATTAGCGAACGCAGCCGAATCAAGAATCATCCAGAACGAGCGGTCCCGGAAGAGGCGGCCGAAATCCTGAGCAACGGGCTGGTGGCCCACGTGGGATTCATCGAGGACGGCCTGCCGTATGTGATTCCGCTTTCCTATCACTACGACGGTCAGAACCCCGATCGGCTCTACCTGCACGGTTCCATACGCAGCCGAGCCATGGAGTTGCTTGCCACTGGCGCCCCGGTGTGCGTAACCGTAACGTTGACTGACGGGCTGGTCTATTCCCGCAAGGCGATGAACCACTCGATGAATTACCGGAGCGTTGTTCTGTTCGGCACCGGCCGTGAGGTAACGGACCACGACGAGAAGTTCGCGCTATTCGACCAGATGGTACAGCGCTACTTCCCAGACAGGCTCCTGGAACGCGACTACAACCCGCCGCCCGTTGCCGACCTTGGCGTTACTGCGCTGGTGGAGGTGCAGATTGAGGAGTGGAGCGCCAAAGCCCGGCGGGGCGGGCCCACGGGGCCTGACGACGACAAGCCCGACGCCCTGGGGTCGGCAGGTTTCACAACCTTCCGTGAATTGTGACCCAGGCGCGATTCGCAGCAACACCAAAGTCATACGCGTGCGAGAACACTAAACCCCGATTCCGAATTCTGAGTCTTGAGAGGCTGCAATATGGTGACACTGGGGGAAGGCGAATACCGGTATGAGGTTGCCGAAGGCTGGGGCAAGCTTCCGGACGGCTGGTCATTCAAGGAGTGCGCGGCGGTGGGCTGCGACGCCAACGACAATGTTTACGTGTTCAACCGGGGCGAGCACCCGATGATAGTGTTCGACGCTGACGGGAATTTCCTGCGGTCGTGGGGCGAGGGGCTTTACCCCAGGGCCCACGGCATTACCATGAGTCCTGACGACACCATATTCTGCAGCGACGACGGCGACCATACCGTCCGCAAGTGCAACCTCGATGGGACCGTGCTGTTCACCCTGGGCATTCCAGGCACACCTGCCCCGTTCATGAGCGGCGACCCGTTCAACCGCTGCACCCACGTCGCCATCGACCCGCATACGGCCGAGTTCTACGTGTCGGACGGATACGGGAACGCCCGCGTCCACAAGTACACTCCCGACGGCCAGCTGCTATTCTCGTGGGGCGAGTCCGGCACCGGCGAGGGACAGTTCAACATCGCCCACAACGTCTGCACCGACAAGGACGGCTGGGTCTACGTGGCCGACCGGGAGAACCAGCGCATCCAGGTGTTCGACAAGAACGGAAAGTTCGAGACCCAGTGGAAGAACATGGCCCGTCCCTGCGGCCTGTACATCGACCAGAGCGGCGACCAGAAGGTATACGTCGGCGAGCTGGGCGTCGCCATCGGCCCCAACTCGCAGGCCTACGGCCTCGGCCCGCGCGTCGGCATTCACGACGTGAAGGGCAACGTGCTGGCGCGGCTGGGCGATGCGCCGGAAAGCGAGGAGCCGGGCCATTTCATCGCGCCCCACGGCGTATGCATCAACTCCAGAGGGGACATTTTCGTTGGCGAGGTCTCGTGGACGCACACCGGCAGCCACCTGAACCCGCCGCGCGAGGTTCGCTCGCTGCAGAAATTGACCAAGCTGGGGTAGATCATCCTATAAGTCTGGTTTGCGGCGAACGCCGAGTTCCCTCACCAATGCGGGGGCTCGGCGTTATTCGCGCACTTGCTACCATTCAGGGAGACTCTCTATGGAAATTCGGATGGGCAGCCTGGTCAGAGACGCCCGTGAGGCCGCTGGAACCGCCATCATCATCGACGTGTTCCGGGCGTTCACTACGGCTGCTATTGCCTTTGATCGGGGAGCGACGCAGATCACGCTGGTGGCAGAGGCGGACGATGCGCTGCAACTGCACCGGAGCGGAGTTGGCGACCTGCTGATGGGCGAAGTGGAAGGCAGAAGGCCCGACGGATTTGACTTCGGCAACTCGCCTTTCGAAATCTCTCAGGCTGATGTAGCGGGCAAGAGCCTGGTGCAGTCGACGCGGGCGGGTACGGTGGGCGTGGCGGCCGCGGAGAACGCTGACACGATCTACCTGGGGTCATTCGTGGTAGCGCAGGCGACAGTCGATGCCATCCGTTGTCAGGAACCCGACGTGGTATCCATCATCGCCATGGGAGACCAGGGCCGGGTGCGCTCAGACGAGGACGAGCAGTGCGGCATCTACCTCCGCAACATCATGGAAGTCCGCAAGCCAGAGTTCGCGTCCGTCCGATCGCTGATCATGACGGGCGGAGCAACGCAGAAGTTCTTCGATCCGGAGCAGCCGCAATTCCACCCCGAGGACGTGGACCTGGCCATGGAGCTGGACCGTTACCAATTTGCGATGAGGATTACACGCGAGGACGGGCTGCTGGTAGCCAGGAAAGAGAGCTTCAGCTAGCGGAGACCCAAGTCTACTCGCACCAGCGCCAATGGTCATCACGGTTGGAACGGCCGCAGGCGCCTTGGGCCTAATCGGCGATGAACCTGTCGGGGACCAGGAATTCAGCGCCTGCGACCTCGGTCTGCCCCTGCGTGATCAGGTCGGCTGCCACTTGGCTCATGCCGACGCTCCAGAGTATGCCCTTGCGGCCGGCGCCGGATGCCAGGTATAGGTTGTCCCAACCGGGCAGCCTGCCCACGACGGGGATACCGTCCGGTGTTACGGGGCGCAGGCAGGCGGTGTGGTTCACAATCGGAGCTGACACCACTGACGGTGCCATGTGGGCAAGGTCGCCAAGAATGCTGTCGCGTCCCCTTGAGTTAGGGTGGCCGTCGAATCCTGCCTCTTCCTCGGTGGACCCTGCCCAAACGAGGCCGTCCGCTTTCGAGTCCACGTAGTTGCCTCGATAATTCAGGGAAACGTTGAATGGAGGGCCGTCATACCGCAGCCTGAGTATCTGGCCCTTGAGGGGCTCGACGGGGGCAAGCGCACCGCACCACTCGGTTACCAGGCTGGACCAGGGCCCCATGGCAATGACAACTGTGCCTGTCTCGATCTTTCCACCTTCGTACGTAACCGAGAAGGCGTGGCCGCCGCTGTGCTCCAGTCCGGTCGCCTTCTGCATTACGAGCCTGGTGCCGAACCGCTCGGCAGAACGCAGTGCTGCCATGGACATGTGATAAGCGTCCACGGAGGCCAAACCGCCAATGAACAAGCCTCCCAGGCACTCCGGATTTACCTTGGGCTCCAGCCGCCTGACATCGTCCCGGCTCATCCACCTGACCTCGAAGCCGGGGAGGGTTCTCATCCAAGCCTCGTCGAGTTGCTCTTTTTCGACATCGTCCTCATCGAAAGCGAGAAACAACCGGTCGCGGGAGCGAAACTGGGGATCGAGTCCAGTGGCGCCCTGGAACTCCCTGGCTATGGACCAGTGGCGGCCGAAACAGAACAAACTGAAATCTAGCAGCGGCTCCGGTACTCCGATGCCGTGCAGCGGGTCGAGACCACCAAAGGCCAATCCGGAGGCGTGAGTGCCGAGAGTGTCTGCCTCCATCATGGTCACGCTCAGACCCCGGCGACACAAGAGGTAGCTGGTCATGCTGCCAACTATCCCAGCGCCAATGACCACAACATCCCTGGTGTCTGTACTCAACGCAAATGACTCCGCAAATCGATTGTCGTTTTGACGGTGAGGCTCGTCGGTTCGAGCCTAGACGCCCTTGAACCAGGCTTCAAACTGTTCCAAGGGGCCGATGTCGCCGGATATGGCAAACTCGTTAGCAGCGATGGCCTCCTGGCCGGTGATGCGTCCGTAGATGAAAAGGAGGAATGCCGGGGCCTCCCCGCATACCGTCCAGCGCTCTGGGGCCTCTTCCGCCGTGGGCGTGTCGAAACTGTCTCCCGAGACGCGAACGATAATGGTGGTCTCGTGGGGTGGCGCCAAGTCGAACTCGTACACCACCGGCGTATCCAGTTTCTCGCCTGGGCGGAAACACATGCCCAGCCACTTGGGAGCCATGCTGAGGAGGGAGCCAATGCTGTCTGGGTGGAGAGAAGGCTCAGGTTCAAGCGCCTTGCGTAGGTCCCAGTCGTGAATCGCCAGTTCCTGAATCCGGAGCTCCACGTAGTCCGCGGCGGGCATGGCGCCTCGACGCAGGTGCCAGCAGAGTGTGCCCCAGCCATCAGGGGCGAATCCGTCCATCTCTTCGTACAGCCGTTCGTAGTGCTCGTCGAAGGCCGAAACAAGCCTGCCACCGAGCTGCTCGCGGCGACTGATGTCGCGCTGGGCGTTGGTGGACGACATCGCGGTGCTTTCCAAGGGGACGAAGCCCTCGGGAGGGCCGGAATCTCCGGCCTTTCCCCGGCGCATGCTATCGATCTGTCGTTCTGCGCCGCCAACCAGGTGGCTGATGACATCCTGCACCTGCCATTCCGAGCAGGCACTGGGCAGGGCCAACTGTTCCGGTGTGAGGGAACCGGCGCGGGCGCTGATGCTGGATGCAAGGGTTTTTGCCAGTTCGATCTGGGACTCGATGCTACTCATTTCTCGGTCCTCCGCAGGGTCTGGTATTCATTGGAAATACTAAATGGAACAAACCGTAAGCCGTCTTCCCAGACCAGGGGCAACGACACCGGCAGTGTTCCAACACAAACGGACTGCAGGCTGGCGATCTGTTGTCGCCGTTAAGCCTCTCCCGGTGGGAGTGTCTCAGCTGGAACGATTAAAACGAGGACCTGAAGTCCAATACTCCGAGGCGTTCGCCTAATCGCCCAATCTCCCCTTTTGCCCTCTCCTCCGACTCTTGACAGAAACCCATTTGGTGGCAGGGCGTAGGGGATTCGTTGTAGAATCACCGAAACGCCCCCCTCAGGATTGTTAACCATGAAAATGTGCTTCTTCCACCTGATGCCCTACCAGGGACTGCCCGAGAACTTTGAGAAAGATTACCACAGTGTGTGGGTCGATGTGCCCAATTCGCTCTTTGACCCCAAACAGGGCCACCGCCTCTACGGCGATTACCTCGACGAGCTGGAGTTCGCCGAGAAAATGGGGTTTGATGGAATCTGCGTCAACGAGCATCACGCCAACGCCTACGGCCTGATGCCGTCTCCCAATATCATGGCCTCGGCCATGGCCCGCGGCACGTCCCACGCCGCCATCGTGGTGCTGGGCAACAGCCTGGCACTCTACAACCCACCCATCCGCGTGGCGGAGGAATTCGCCATGCTGGACTGCCTCAGTGGCGGGCGGCTCATTGCAGGCTTCCCGTTGGGCACTGCGATGGACACCATATTTGGCTACGGCCAGGTGCCCATCACCCTGCGAGAGAAGTACCAGGAGGCCCACGACCTCGTGGTCAAGGCCTGGACCGAGCGGGAGCCGTTCTCATTCAACGGCAAGTACAACCAGCAGCGTTATGTAAACATTTGGCCCCGTCCCTACCAGCAGCCGCGCCCGCCCATCTGGGTACCCGGCAGCGGCAGCCTGGAGACGTGGGACTGGACCATCCGCAACGACTACGTTTACTGCTACCTGTCCTACTCAGGCTACAAGGTGGGCAAGACAGTTCTGGACGGCTTCTGGGAGGAAATGGACCGGCAGGGCAAGGAGTTCAACCCTTACCACGCCGGGTTCCTGCAACTGGTGGCGGTGTCCGAAACCGACGAGCAGGCCGAGGAATACAAGGACTCCATTGAGTACTTCTTCAAGAAGTGCCTGCACATTCACTCTGGCTTCGGGAACCCGCCGGGCTACCGCTCGGTGCGCAGCAACAACTCGCAGGTGGCCAACTCCACTACCCAGTCGCGGGAAGACCAGATCAAGGAGTTCACCTGGAAGGACTACTTGGAGGCAGGGAACGTCATCGTCGGGGGGCCGGAGACCGTGAGGGAGCACCTGGCACATGCCATCAAGGAGCTTCGGGTCGGCAACCTGATGCTGCTCCTCCAGTTTGGGGACATGCCCAAGGAACTCGCGATGAAGAACACCGAGCTGTTCGCCCGCGAGGTAATGCCCTACGTCCGCGACATCTGGTCTGAGTACGAAACCCGCTGGTGGCCGGAGGGTGTTTCCAACCCCAACGCGATTGCGCCGGTGATGGTGTAAGCCCACCACTGGCAAGTGAATTTCGCTTGAGAGGGCGTCCCTTCAATTGGGACGCCTTTAATTGAGGCGAGCACCTACGAGGATGATAGGTTGACCACAAGCGACATATCAGCACAGGACCTCCAGCCCCGCTTGCGCGCCGATGTGGGCGGGGTCGAGATGGCGTACGTTGATACTAGCAGTGGAGACGGCGGAGTTGTGGTGTTCTTGCATGGCAATCCCACGTCCTCTTACCTTTGGCGCAACATCATCCCCCACGTATCGCCGCTGTCCCGGTGCCTGGCCCCTGACCTGATGGGGATGGGCGAGTCAGACGGGACCCCGAATGGCTCGTACCGCTTCTTTGACCACAGCCGATACCTCGATGCATGGTTCGATGCCGTGTTGCCAGAGGGCCCGGTAACGCTGGTTGTACACGACTGGGGATCGGCCTTGGGTTTTCACTGGGCCAAGCGGCATCCGGAGCGTGTGAAGGGGCTGGTATACATGGAGGCCATCGTGCGTCCGGTGACCTGGGACGAGTGGCCGGAGGCGGCGCGGCAGGTGTTCCAGGGATTTCGCTCGGACGCTGGCGAGACCATGGTGCTGGAACGCAACATCTTCGTTGAGCGCGTACTTCCCGGCAGCACAATACACGGCATTAGCGACGAGGCGATGGAAGTTTATCGCCGCCGCTATGCCGAACCGGGCGAGTCGCGGAGACCTACGCTGTCCTGGCCCCGCGAGATCCCCATCGAGGGGGAGCCGGCGGACGTGGTAGCCCTCGTCGC
Source organism: Dehalococcoidia bacterium (assembly GCA_965215675.1). Classification (GTDB taxonomy): domain Bacteria; phylum Chloroflexota; class Dehalococcoidia; order Lucifugimonadales; family UBA3495; genus VXOI01. The sequence continues at coordinate 3,809,268 of OZ244112.1, forward strand.
TGAATATGCTGAATGGCTCTCGCAGACACCCATCCCCAAGCTGTTCGTCAACGCCGAACCGGGCGCAATCCTGACAGGCCCGCAGCGAGAGTTCTGCCGAACCTTCGCCAACCAGCGTGAGGTAACCGTACCAGGTGTCCACTTCATCCAGGAGGACTCGCCGCACGAAATCGGCGCTGCCATCGCAGAATGGTACGCGGGGTTGTGAATCAATTACACTGAGAATAAGTAACTTTTCCTCGGAGCGACGATGCCTGAAACCATCAACTTGGAATTGCGGGGCGGCGACTTTCATGCCGAAGTTGCCACGGCCGGCAAGGGAGCTCCCCTGCTTTACCTGCACGGAGCTGTGGGACAGAAGGGATGGGCGCCATTCCTGGATCTGCTTTCCCAGAGATTCACTGTTTATGCGCCTCTTACGCCCGGGTACGGTTCGGCCACAGGACTGGAGCACTTGGCCGACCTGACCGACCTGACGCTGTATCACCTGGAATTGTTGCATGAGCTGGGCGTAACACGCGCTCACGTTGTCGGGCATTTCCTGGGAGGGATGATCGCATCTGAGATGGCTGCTTTTTCTCCATCGTCAATCGACCGCCTGGTGCTGGTATCCCCAGCGGGAGTGTGGCGCGATGAAGAGCCAGTGGCTGACCTGCTTGCGCTGAACGCCAACGAACTCTCAGAACGTCTGGCGGCAACGCCAGGCGTTGCCGCATCGCTGGATGGCGTGGCTGCGGAGTTGGACAGGGACCGCATGCAGGACATCGCTGCCGCCGGCAAGTTCCTGTGGCCTCTCCCTGACAAGGGACTGAACCGCCGTGCATACCGCATCAAGGCTTCAACCCTCATCCTCTGGGGAGAGCAGGACCGCATCAATCCCCCATCCTATGTCGACGATTTCCGGAAAATGATAACCCGGTCGCAAACTGGGACGGTGGCCAACGCCGGGCACCTGCTGATGCTGGAGCAGCCCGAAGCATTCGCCAACGCCGTGGCAGCATTCCTCAGTTGAAGCTACAAGATTCAGCCCCTGACGGATATCGCTTTGGGAACTGAACAGTTGGACAAACAGATCGAGGAACTGCGGCGCATTCTCCGAGAGATGGGGTCGGTGGTGACCGCTTTCTCCGGCGGGGTGGATAGTGCGCTAGTAGCGGTGGCAGCCCACGAAACGCTGGGCGCGAACTCCCTGGCGGTTACGGCGGTGTCCCCTGCTCTGGCTGCCCGGGAACTGGAAATAGCCGAACAACTGGCGCGGCAGTTCGGATTTGCTCACCGCGTTATCCGCACCAACGAAATGGAACGCGAAGGCTACACCCAGAACTCACCGCAACGCTGCTACTTCTGCAAGACCGAGCTGTATACCCACCTCACCGCGCTGACTGAGGCCGAGAACTACGCCTGGGTGGCCAACGGAGCGAACACCGATGACCAAGGCGACTACCGGCCCGGGATGAAGGCCGCGGCGGAGCACCGGGCCCGCAGCCCGCTGCTGGAGGCTGGGCTGGATAAGGCGACGGTGCGGGCCATCGCACTGCGGCTCAACATTCCCGTGTGGGACAAACCCGCCCAACCATGCCTTTCGTCGCGCGTTCCGTACGGGACGCCTGTTACGATCGAGACGCTGTCAAAGATCGAACGCGCCGAGGACTTTCTGAGAGGATTGGGGTTGCGGGAGTTCCGGGCGCGCCATCACGACAAGCTGTGCCGGGTTGAGGCGTCCGAGGACGATATGGATCTGGCATTCAGGCGCCGCGAAGAGATTGTCGCAGGATTGAAAAAAGTGGGCTACCTGTGGGTTTCACTTGACCTGACCGGCCTCCGTTCAGGCAGCCTGAATGAGGTCCTGAAACCACAAGGCAAGGGGACTCCCTCGGTCTAGCTCATTCGACGAGGAGGGTGATGACCACCCCGCTCTCAATCCCCGCGGCTGGTGCTCTATGAAAATCGCCTACATCCAGTCCATCGGTGGAGCCAGCGGCGACATGCTGCTGGGAGCCTTGGTTGACGCTGGATTTCCACTGCCGACACTTCAGGCAGAACTGGCCAAGCTTCCCATTTCCGGCTACAGGATAGAGGCCTCCGAGGAAACCCGATGTGAGGTCCGCGGCACGCACCTGAAAGTGCATCTCGAGGAACGCACTCGTCACTCCCCCGCCGCGCTTCTACAGGCCGTCGAAAAAAGCAGTATCGACCCTGCCGTGAAAAATAAGGCCGCAGTGGTACTGCGCGCGCTGTGGCAGGCTGAGGCGAGGGTTCATGGCCAGCCCGAGGGAGAGTTGGAGCTGGAAGAGCTGGGGAGCGTGGATACGCTGGTGGACGTGGTAGGGTTCTGCATCGGTGTACAGGATCTGGGAATCGACGGAGTGTACGCGGCGCCGCTGGTTCTGGGTGAGTCGTCGCCACCCCGATGGCCGGGGGGATATTCCAACCCCGCACCTGCCACGCTGGAGTTGATCGCAGCCTCGGGTGCACCGGTGGCCGCCGATAACCCGGTTCACGCAGGAGTGGGTGAGCTCACCACTCCGACCGGTGCCGCTCTGATCGCTTCGCTGGCCGAATTCCGGCGCCCGGCTCTTTCCGTTAAGCAGGTGGGAGTCGGACTGGGAACCAAGGACCCGGCGGGATTCCCAAACGCTCTAAGATTATGGCTCGGCGAGACGGTTGAGGAACCCAAAGCAGAACGCAACCCGGAAATCGACGGTGTCGCCGCCATATTTCAACCGGGCAGCGTAGTGTTGTTGGAGACCAACCTCGACGACGCTGCCGGACTGGTACTGGGGTACGCCCAAGAGCGGCTGTTTGCGCTCGGGGCGCTGGACGTCTGGCACACTCCAGTGCAGATGAAAAAGAACCGGCCAGGTGCGGTGCTTTCTGTGCTGGTGCCTCCGCACTTGGAGCAGGCGGCCGTGGATCTGATACTGAAAGAGACACCAACTCTAGGCATCCGCTCCCGCAGGGTGGACCGATACGTGGCCCACCGTAACAGCGTTTTGGTAGACACCGAGTTCGGCGCTGTAAGCGTAAAGGTCAAATCGCTGGACGGCACCCCGGTTGGGGCTGCTCCCGAGCCGGACGACTGTCGCCGAATCGCCATAGAGACGGGCCTTCCGTTCCAGGAAGTCTACCAGCGGGTTTCCGAGACTGCCCGCAGACAGCTCCTGGCCTGAAATTATGTCAGGTAGTCTCAATACGAGGGACAGCGATCTCCGGCGACTCCTGGATCAGATCCGCGACGGCGATGTATCCGTCGAGCAGGCTCTGGCGCAACTGCGGGACCTGCCCTACCAGGACCTTGGCTACGCCCGCATTGATCACCATCGACCTCTCCGCACCGGGTCGCCGGAGGTGGTATTGGGCAAGGGCAAGACTCCGGGGCAGGTGGCGGGCATTGTGTCGGCATTGTGCGGGCGCGGCCATCCCGTCCTGGTCACCAAGACCGACAGGGACGCCCATGCCGCGGTGTTGCAATTGATCCCCGAAGCCGAGTTTCATGAACTGGCCGGGGCGATCGTCATTCCCGCACGACAAGAGACGCCGAAATACCCTGGAACTCTTATAATAACGGCCGGCACCGCAGACCTGCCTGTTGCCCTGGAAGCTAAACTGACCGCCGAGTTGATGGGCCAGGACGCCTCGCTTATCGCCGATGTAGGCGTCGCCGGCCTTCATCGCCTGCTCGACAAACTGCCGGAAATTCGGAAGGCGCGGACCATCATCGTGATCGCAGGTATGGATGCTGCGCTGCCATCGGTGGTAGCGGGCCTGGTTTCCGCGCCCGTCATCGCCGTGCCCACAAGCGCGGGCTACGGCGCCAGTTTTGAGGGGCTGGCTGCCTTGCTCTCGATGCTAAACAGCTGCGCTCCGGGGGTGGCGGTGGTGAATATTGACAACGGCTTCGGCGCGGGATACCTGGCGGCGCAGATCAACCGTCCGGTCCTGGAACAGGAGCAGCCCCACCCTTGACACGAGTTATTCTTGGCCTTGTCCGAATTCCCTTAAAGTTGCTGAACCTCCGAAATGGCTGCCTCGTTATCGCCCTGCTTGCCACGCTGCTGTTTGTGTCGTGTGGAATGCTTGGCAGACTGTTCATTACGTTTTAGCCCAGGAGAGAAATGGCCGACGGGTCGAAACTACACTGGCTCCCTTCCCATGCGTCTAGAATTCGACTGCATTGGGGATGTGATTAATTGATTCGAGGCTGCCGCCGCGATTCAGGTTTATGCATACAAGGTCTATTCTCCACTCGGTACCAGACCCGTACCCGTCAGCGTAGTGCGATTGCAGGAATTCCTCGGCCACCGTGGCCAGCCGTTCAGCCCTGACCGGACTAATCGATTCCACTGCACGGCCGTACTTCTCTCCCCGCCTGGTCTTCACCTCGACGAACACGAACTCCTTTCCTTGCTGCGCAACGATATCAATCTCGCCGGCGCGGCAGCGGAAATTGGTGGCGATGATTTCGTAGCCCTCGGCCTCCAGGTGCAACAGCGCCTGCCGTTCGCCCCATTGCCCAAGCCGACCAGATGGGGTGCTCATCGGGGCGTCTGGCCAGGCAGGTTCAGGGTGAGCTGCGCCACGGGAGCAAAAGATCGGCGATGAATGTCGCAGGGGCCGATTTCCTGCAGGCGGTCTAGGTGCAGCCTAGTCGCGTAACCCTTGTGGCGGGCGAATCCGTAACCCGGAAAGGCAGAGTCAAATTCGCCCATCATGTGGTCTCGCGCTACCTTCGCAACGTTGGAGGCGGCGGCGATGCTGTAACTGCGGCTGTCTCCCTTGACCAAGGTATCGTATGGGTAATGGCAGTCTCTCACCGGGATGTAGTCCATCAATAGGTGGGCGGGCCGCAAACTGAGCTGGTCGACTGCCAGCAGCATGGCCCTGAGCGCGGCTACGCCGATGCCAATGCGGTCGATTTCGTCTGCGCCAATGGAGGCCACGGCCCATGCCAGAGCATGTTCCTTAACTGCCTGAAACGCCAGCTCGCGGCGATGCTGATTAAGGCGCTTGGAGTCGTCGAGGAGTTGCAGCCAATCCTCGCGGCCAGTGAGGTCAGGCGGCAAGATGACGGCAGCCGCTACAACCGGCCCGGCCAGAGGCCCCCGCCCGGCTTCGTCAGTTCCGGCAATGGGACTCACTCCGCGCTGCAACAGTTCCAGTTCAAGTGACAGGTCGGGCATTATTAGTGGCAGTGAACAGATTCCCTGTTGGCCCGGTCATCGGGGCAACCCTGCTGCGAACCCCATTTCTGTGCGACCAGCATCAATAGCCGCAGCCCCGTATTCGTCTGCTGGCTCTATGGTTCCGCCGCCTAGCAGGGCATCGCCATCGTAGAACACAGCGGCCTGGCCGGGCGTCACGGCTCGCTGCGGCTCCTGGAAACGCACGAGGGCGCCGTTGGGGCCCGGATGCAGCGTACCCGGGGCCTCATACGACTTGTAGCGTATCTTGACCGAAACCGGGGTCCCGTCGACAGGTACCTCGCCACTCACGTAGTTAACGCCGGAAACCCACGCTTCCTCCGCGTAAAGAGCGCTCTCGGGGCCCACTACAACGCGATTGGAATCAGCCTCCACTCGGACGACGTAGCGTGGCTCTCCCGAGGCCACTGGCAATCCAAGCCCGCGCCTCTGGCCCACAGTAAAGTACTCGACCCCCTGGTGAGTTCCGAGCACTGATCCATCGAGCTCGACAATCTCCCCCGGAATCCCGGATGCCTGCTGCCGCAGGAACTCCCTGTAGTCCCCCAGCGGGATAAAGCAGATGTCCTGGCTTTCGGGCTTGTCGGCGGTGATTAACCCGGCTTCAAGGGCCAATTGGCGAATTTCAGCCTTGCGGTAGACGCCAACGGGCAGCAGCGTGCGGGACAATTGTGCCTGCGTCATGCCGAAGAGGACGTAGGACTGATCCTTGCCGTGGTCTATGCCCTTGTTCAGAACGGCTGTGCCGTTCTCGCGTTCAACACGGGCGTAGTGGCCCGTAGCCACATATTGGGCTCCCAGAGCATCGGCGCGGGACATCAACTGACTGAATTTGATCTTGTCGTTGCATGCGATACAAGGATGGGGAGTACGGCCGCGGCGGTATTCGGAGACAAAGTAGTCCATCACCTGGTCACGGAACTCGCGCTCCATGTTCAACACGTAGTGAGGTATTCCCAGCCTGCGACAGACCGAGCGTGCATCTTCGACATCGTCCAGAGTACAACAGCCCTGGTGGTCGGCGGGCAATTCGGACTCATCCAAGCTGTACAGCTTCAGAGTGACGCCAATCACATCCCAGCCGGCGCGATGCAGCAGCAGGGCAGCGACAGAGGAATCGACGCCTCCGCTCATAGCGACGACGACCCGCCCGGATGACAAACCTTCATTCAAAGACACGAAAAACCTCGAATTCAGCCTAGCATACCCGAATAATGCGACACAACAATGGCCCCGCTATTTTGGCGCACCCGTGAGGGACTCACAGGCTTCGCCGTCCTTGTTGCCGTCAAGGCGATGGGGGTCCTTCTCAGGTCCTCCCTCCGACTCGAAGAAATCCTGGGCCTCTCTCCAAGTCGAAAAATCAGAGCAGTTGCGGTCCTCGAAGCTGTCGTGATCCGGTGTTGGTTCGTACTGGGGGGCCAGAGGAGCCGGGTCATCTTTCGGAGCGCCAACCAGTGATTCGCATGCCGTGCCGTCACCGTTGCGGTCGAGACCATGAGGGTCGATGTACGGACCTCCAGCGGCCAAGTAGAAGTTCTGGGCGTCCCACCACGAGGCAAAGTCGCCGCAATTTCGGTCGGGACCCGCCGGTTCAAATGGCAAACCCACATACGCCGGCGAGACCGGGGTTGGCTCAGGCACAACGGTCGGCGTGGGGGTGGGTGTGGCGGGGAGTTCGGCTGCAACTGCCGGCGCGCCGGGAAGTGACTGGCAGGCAATTCCGTCCCGATTCCCGTCGAGTCCGTATTGGTCGTCCACAGGGCCACCTTTGGACAGAAAGAAATCCTGGGCCTCCTTCCAGTCCGAAAAACTCGAGCAGCCAACTTCAGGGACAGGATTTCGGAGAGGGCTAGTCGGTACCGGCGTTGGAGCGGGCGCAGGTGGTGGCGCCGGAGTCGGAGAGGGAGCAGTCGTTGGCGAAAGTGTGGTGGCCGGGAGTTGAGCAACTGTCGCAATTGGAGCAAGCGTTGAGATACAGTCCAATCCCGGAGAATTGCCCGACAAAGCGGCAGTTAAATAACTATCGGCGCTGTCCGGTGATCCCGTGGCGGCGCAGCCAGGGTGATGCGCGGCGGGGAGCGGTCCCGGACCTTGCGACAATGCCGTTGAACCACCCGGCGGCGCTGGGGATTCCTTGGCGGAAGGCCCACCAGGGAGGCCCTCACAGGGCTCGCCATCACCGTTCACATCCAGCTTGTGGGGATCAGCTTCCGGACCACCGGCGGCAAGGAAGAATGCCAGAGCCTCTTCATATGCGTCGAATTCTCCGCAGTCCCGGTCGGGCCCGAAGGGATCGTATCGAAGATCCGTTGGCAAGGAAGGTGAAATGGCGGGCGTGGGTCGCGTGGGCGGAATGGAAGGTGTAGGTCGCGCTGGCGATGCTTCTCCTTGCGACTCCAGCAGCACGGTGGTTTCGCAAGAGGCCAGCATCTCCAAGAGGGCGACATACTCAGGTTGGGTGACGGTGAGCCCCCACTCATTCTTGATGGCAACCCAGTCCGTGGCGTAGAGGCACCAATAGTCCTGCAAGGGAGGCCGCCATTCCTCGGGACCCCTGGATCCCTTGGAGCGGTTGGCGCCGCTGGTAGTGGCGATGAGATGGTTGTCGTACCCCAGGTAGTTGGCAAATTCCCGCTTGCGTTCCTTGTCCCAACCCCAGGCCCCGGAACGATGAGCGTTCTCCAGCGGCACCATGTGATCCACGTCAAGAGCGCCGGGATCGTCCACAATTTTGCCGGTGTACGGTCCTTGCCAAAGCCCGGAAGACACTCGACATTCGTCCTCGGACTGGTAGGTTACGGCCACGGTAGACTCTGCGATCAGTACTTCCTGCCTGGCGTTCTGGCAATCCTTGTCCTCATCAGTCCAGTGCTGCCACGTGCGGCGGTCGTATTCGGCCATGCCTGGCGGATGGCTGGCGATGGACACCGAAAGCACAAGGTCTGATTGAGCAGCAGTATTGCCTGGCTGGGTATATGTGGCAGAGGGTGACACCGCAGACCCCGCAGGGGTTGCCTGGGTGCCAAGAGGAGCGGTTGGCGTAGCCGCCTTGCTCGTCGGAGTGGACGGAGAGACTCGCTCCTGGACAGCTTCGCAACCAACGGCAGCAAGAGAAAATAGGACGCCGGAAAGGAGCAGGAACGGGGCCACCCTCGAGAGTGCCAACGCCAGGCGCGCCCGTCCAAGGGGAATTCTTGCGGAAGGAGCCGAAACGGATGAATCTGATACGCCATTCAGCTTGGGAAGCAACACCACCTTTCCCTAACACGCTTCAACTATCGGCTCATTGAGTACGAGAGCCAAGAACCTCCAGAAATTATATTAGCTATGCCAACAAAGTACATCCGGGTACATTCACACTAATTGAATAGCCGCGTGAAATCTTGAGCAGTGACTTCTGGCGGGGTATGCTTGTCGCGTCAATATCCGGCGGGGAGACTATATGTCCAATGGCCAGTGATTCGGGCCCCGATTCAAGACCATCTTTTTGTGGGAACTGCGGCACCCCCGTAGACCCTGACAGCAGAATTTGCGGCACGTGCGGCCATCCGCTCGATTCCTCGCCAGCGGCTAGCGAACAGTCGTACGAGGCGTTCAACGATCCTCCGGCGGACTACATCCCCTATTGTCGCGGCTGCGGCATAGGCGTTCCCTGGGGGGAGGGGCACTCTTGCAGCCGCTGTGGTGTGTCGCCACTTTGCGCGCTGCACTTCCAAACAGCGGAAGGACTCTGCCTCGACTGCGCAGGCGCGCCGCCATCCCGGAATACCATTGAGGCAGGCGGACTGCGCTGCGGTGGGTGCGGAGCGGGCATCACCCCGATGACCGACTTCTGCCCAAATTGCGGACGAGGACAGTCCAGTGCCATTCGGGGGGAGGAATACGCTGGGTTTCTGCAGCGGCTGGCGGCATTCATTGTTGACTGGGTTGCAGCCTACCTCGTCGCTGCGCTGGTGGCCGCGATAATCGGGATCTCCCTGACCTCAGGCGATGTCGAACCCGTTGCATTGGAAGACGTCAAGATAACCCTGGCGAATTTCAACTACAGTTTCCTGCTGCTCTTTTCCGCCATCGGAACGGTCCACGGGGTTATTTTTACGGTCTGGCGGGGTCAGACTCTGGGCAAGATGTTGCTGAAGATCCAAGTTGTGGATGCAACTGGCAACATTCCACCATTGCACAAAGCCGTGCTACGCGAGTTGCTGCGAGGAGTGATCCTGCTGGCACTGTTTCCGCTTGGACTTCTGTACATCTGGATAAATTTTGACTCCCGGAAACGCGGCCCCCACGACCACCTCAGCAGCAGCTACGTAGTCCGCAAGCAGGGCGGCGCAAAGACACCGGGCGGATTCTTTTAGTTCGCAACGCGCAGGTATCTGCTACACTTTTCAGCAACCGACAAATCTGCGGGGCGCAAGAACGCCCGCCACCGGAGGAAACTATGGCCGTCACTTTCGGCACATCCGTACCAACCAGAGGGCCACTGGCAGGGCCCGACGAGTTGCGCTCGCTTGCCCAGCGGGCAGATGACCTGGGATATGACCACATCTGGGTCAGCGACCACGTCATCCTGCCACGCGAGGTCAGTTCATTCTATCCCTACGCCTCCGACGGCGTGGCAACCTTTGTGCCAGACCAGCCTTATTATGAACCGCTGGCGGCCTTGAACTTCCTGGCAGGTTGCACGCAACGGGTGCGGTTAGGCACTCACGTGCTGATCCTGCCATATCGCAACCCTGTACTCGCCGCCAAGATGCTCTCCACCCTGGACGTTCTGTCCGGCGGGCGGGTGATTCTCGGAGCGGGTGTGGGCTGGATGGAGGAGGAGTTCGAGGCCATGGGCCTGGACACCTACGCAAAACGCGGGGCCGTTACCGACGAGTTCATCGAGCTGTACAAGGAACTATGGACCAAGGACAACCCATCCTTTGACGGAGAGTTTTACCAGATTTCGGGCAGCGGCTTCTCTCCCAAGCCAGTACAGAAACCTCATCCACCAATCTGGATTGGCGGACACACCGGGCCTGCGATCCGCCGCGCGGCCAAGTACGGGGACGGCTGGATGCCCATCGGACATCGACCTCCGGCCATCCTTGAACCCGAGGAGCTTTCCGGTCTCATCGCCCGCCTGCGCCGCCTCACAGTGCAGGCCGGCCGCGACGAGAATGCCGTAGACCTGACCTTCAGCACCGACGTGCGGTTCAATAACGCCGCCGACGGCTCCCGGCCCTGGATGAACGGCCGTCCGGAACAGATCGCCGCCGACCTCCGTCAGTACATGGACCTGGGCGTCTCCAACTTCATCATCGGCTTCCCCGCCGGAGACACCGTGGCCTCACTGCAGGAAAACCTGGAACAGTTCGCCCGCGAGGTGGTGCCGCTCATTCCGCAGGGCTAACCAGTGCCTTGTACCCGGAACCGCAGGGAGGCACGGTGTCCAACCTGGATCCCCTGCGAAACCTCCTCCCACGGTTGAGATTGCTATCGGAGGCAAGTGCTATGTCAGTCCGAACTGACCTCAGGGCCAGGATCAACTCCGGGGAGCAGATCGTGGCCCCCGGAGCCTACGATCCCATATCGGCTCGGTTGGTGCAGTCGCTGGGTTTCAATGCGGTCTACTGCGGCGGCTACATCTCCGGGGCTCACCTGGCAGTCACCGAGCCATTGATGACGATGACCGAGCAGCTGTCAGTGGCCGAAAGGGTAGTGCGAGCAGTGCCGCTGCCGGTAATCTGCGATGCCGATGCGGGTTACGGTGAGCCGGTGCATGCCATGCACACGGTGCGTTCTTTTGAGAAAGCGAACATTGCCGGCATCCACATTGAAGACCAGTTCTTCCCCAAGCGGGCCTCGTACCACGCTGGACTGGAGCACGTCATACCCATGGACGAGTTTCTCCAGAAGATAGGATATGCACTGCGGGCCCGCACCGACCCCGACTTCCTGATTGTGGGCCGCACCGACGCCTTCACGGCTGTCGAGGGCGACATGGACGAGGCCATCCGCCGTGGCAACGCCCTCAAAGACCTGGGCGTGGACCTGGTGATGCCACGGGGCGTTCGCAGCCGGGAGGATCTGGCCACGTTCCGGCGGGGAGTGCCCGACATCCCGCTGATGGTGATCGCGGGGGCCGACGACATTACGGTGGAGGAGTACCGGGACCTGGGTTGCCAGTTCCTGATCTATGCCACGTCATCGATCATCGCGGCGGTGAACGGAATCCGGCGCATCTACGAGAGCCTGCGCGACACCGGGCACATCGGGATCAACGCGCCGCAGGTGGCCGAAATGCGCGCCGAGGTTGAGGCACTCATCAGCCTGCCGGAGTACCAGCAGGTGGAGGCGGAGACCACCGAGCGGGAGTTTCAGCAGCACCGCGGGCACTAGGGACCAGGAGTAAAGGTAACCATCGCGCTGTCGCCAGCGGTGACTGGCATGGCTCCAAACAGAATCCGTTCATCCTCAATTCTCGATGGATGAACGGATTCTCATTTGTTCCGCAGAGCCTCCGATCCTTATCGTCGGCGGGCCCTACACATTGGTTGGGACGGTGTCGCTGACGCCGTACTTGCGCTCGAGTTCGTATATTTCGCCGAGCCCCAGGAGGGACGCGACGTCCCAGCGAGTGGCGAAGCGCTTCGGGTCGACAGCGCCGGTGGCCTTGAGTTCCTCGAAGGACTCCTTGACCTGCTGGTAAATGAGCCAGATGGTGCTGCCGCAGATGGTGATCTTGTAGCCCAGATCGTTCAAATCGTTGGTGTTCATCAGGTCGCCGTTGTACATTCGGGGCAGGTCGGCCATGTCCTTGGCGTAGTTGCGAATGTCCTCATCGCTCTTGATGCCGTCAACGAATACCACGTCGGCGCCCGCCTCCACGTAGGCCTTGCAGCGCCGGATGGTGTCCTCCCAGCCAGTTACAGCGTAGGCATCGCAGCGAGCGATGATGACAAAGTCAGGGTCCTTGCGGGCATCGAGAGCGGCTCGAATTTTCTGCACGTGGTCCTCGACAGGTGTGACCTGCTTGCCTTCAAAGAAGCCGCATTTCTTGGGGAAGACCTGGTCCTCGAGGTGGATGGCGGCCACGCCGGCAGCTTCGTATTCCTGCACCGAGCGCATCACGTTCAGCGGGTTGCCGTAGCCGGTGTCGGAGTCGCAGATCACGGGGATGTCGACCGCGTTTGCGATGTACTTGGCGTTGGCGACCATCTCGGTCATGGTGAGCAGGCCCACGTCGGGAAAGCCTCTTTCAGCGGCGGTACCGGCACCGGTCATGTAGACCGCTTGGAACCCAACGGACTCGGCTATCTTGGCATGCAGGGCGTTGAGGACGAACGGGGCGACGACCATGTCATTGGAGTTGAGCATCTGTCTAAGCTTGGTGGTAGCTTTCATCGGGCGTTCTCCTGCCTATCTGGGATGGTGGCTGAATGATAACGCAGCCAGTGGCTGGGCGCTAACCGGAGGCGAATGCAGCCAGGGCAATCGCGTCTTATTTGTCAGCACAAAAATTGGTCTAATGTGGGTGGATATGGGAGTGGGAGTGCCTTCTTCGGTTTCGGGTGCGAGGGTAGACGGGGGTTTGGATTCCCGCTTTCGCGGGAATGACGACTTATAGGACCTTCGGCGTTTAAGACGCGATTGCCCTGCGAATGCAGCGCCTATGCCCGTCCGAAGAATCGGCCTAAACCTCCGCGGCGTTCGCCCATGTTCGCTGGCTGCTGCCCATTCAGGGGGTCGAGGAATTCCAGATGCTAAGTTACCTCGGAGTAAAGCGGATGGCTGGCCAACTGCTGCCACGACAGGTCGGCGGCCCAGCGACCGTTGCTCCAGTCGTCTCCTGCGGCGTCGGAGGAGTAACGGGTCAGCAACAGACGCCACGGCAGGGCCATACCTGTCATCTCTAGGCCTGAGGCAACTCCCTCAGCGAACTGCACGGTGTCGGGCAGTATCGCCTCCGGGAACACACCGTATTCCAAGAGGATGATGCGAGGGCTGAAGAGCTCTGACGCATTCAGGCCCGGCGAGTTGTTCCGGGCTGCCGCAAATGACCTCTGCTGCAACTCCAGCAACGGGGGCGGCGCATCGAACGGCATGACCACGCCATTGATGGAAGGATCGGCCACGATGTCCTTTCGGCTGAGCGTGTACGGTTCCTGGGACCCCGTCTCGCGGGCGATGCTTTCCAACTCCGAGGAGAGGGCGGCCAGCCGGTCATCGGGGCAGGGGAAGAACGGGGTGAGAGACATCCGCAACATCTGCATCTCGGCGGCCCAAGACGAGTATTGTCCGCAGACTATTTGTCGAGCCTGGTAGACCTTTGCCGTGAAGGAAGGCTGCAGCACCAGATCGATTCCGTAGCGGATGCTCATCGAACGTCTCCAAGGTGGGTTTCACGCCCAGCGTGGTTGTGTCGTTTTTGCGGGTGGAAGAGTGGTGGCGACCGGAAGAGAGTTCTTAAACCAGGATGGCTGCCAACTCCGGCAGGTTTGCTGTTTCGATGTCGGGGCTCTCGTCTGTAAAGGGGGCGTAGGGGGTGGCGTGGCGGTCAATGTAGGCGCCCCGCATTCCGGCCACCTTGGCGGCGCGGATATCCCACGCGTGAGCGGCAACGTGCAGGACGTTTCCAGAATCCTCTCCGAGCAACTCGATGGCCTTGCGGTAAACCCGCTGGTCCGGCTTGTAGCATCCGGCCTGCTCCACCGAGATGGTGCGATGCACGGGTATGTTCAGCGTGGCAACTATCCGCTCCAGCACGGCCAGGTCGCCGTTGGAGAGCACCGACAGGGTGTACCGCCCCCGAATGGCGTTCAGCGAATCCACGACGTCGGGGAACAGGGTGGGAGTTACACGGTTGGTCAGCAAGTCTTCGATGTCGTCCCGGCTGTGTTGGACGCCGATGCGAGAGAAGAACTGCGAGAGAGTGGTGCGGCGCAGTTGCTCGAAGGGAGTTCGAGGCCCGCCAAGAAACGTGTCCACCATCCCCTCGTGGAGGTAAACCCACTCCCACATCCGCACCAGCTCGGCTGCATTGAGGTCATGCCCCCGCTCCCGCAGGAAACCATCGAAAGCGGGCGCGAACGTGGCCTCGAGGTCGAGCAGGGTGCCGTACAGGTCGAAGGTGATGGCACGGATGGAGTTCTTGTCGATAGGGGGCATGATGATACTCCGTCAATTCAAAGAGGAAATGGCAATTTGGCGGCTGGATTATATCAGCAACAGGCGGTCATCATACGGGAATGTGTCGATGGTAATCGGCGGCGACTGGGGGTCGCAAGCTGGCTTGGATTCAGGTCATGGGGGTCAAATGGGTGCACTTTTGTGCATTTCCGGGGATTCGGGGGAGTTGCAGAGGAGCCGTGGCTGGGCAGCGGGCAGGGAACTGCTCGATGCGTCTGTCGCAGTATTGGAATAACGGGCCTTTGGGTGGGCACCTCCCTGGACTCAGGCTGGTCAGCAGATGCCAGGGCTCCCGGCTCAGCTCACCAGTGGATATGTCCACCCTCTCCTTCTCCAACATCACTCGCTGCCTCGCCCTGGGAAAGCCCAACTCATCCCGGATATAGCTGGCCAATGCCTCATCAGTCCAGATGCGCCGTTTCTCAATCACACCCGCTTTCCCCCCACGCTCTGCGCCTCGGGTTCCACCGGTTCCTCCCCGGCAAATCCCTCTGCCAATGCCGACAGCACTTGGGGCTGGTTCCCCTTGATGCGGTGGAGATGAGTGTGGCAGTGCCTCCTTCAGTTCCGGGTGCGAGGGTAGACGGGGGTTTGGATTCCCGCAGGCGCGGGAATGACGACTTTTAGGGCCTCCCGCGTTTAAGACGCGATTGCCCTGTTGATTCCGGGGCGATTGGACCGTTCAACAGGGTTCTGAAGACGTTCAGGCCTCGGCGGGGGCATCGGAGGAAAAGACGTTCCAGATGATGCTCCGCCTGTAGGCCATGGGCAGGAGAACCTTGATCATATCCTGCGGATCCGGCTCCTCACCCTTTTCGCATTGGCGATCGAGGTGGGCTCGCAGATAGCCAAAGGTGCTGAAGTACAGGCCCTTGCTGGCGATCTTCTGAATGAGGGAATGAGGGTCAGGGAGGGACTTCCTCTCGACGGTGGCGACTTGCCACTGCCAGCAGAACTCCTCGACCAGAGGCCGGAGCCTTACGACAGCGAGGGGCAGCGCGAGCTTGCGCTCGAGGGACTCGATGCGGTTGCGGATGCGGCTGAATGACATGGTTGCTCCTGATGACATCTGGCAAATTTTTCGTTTTTCCCGCTCACTTCCTCTCATTTCCGCTCATTTTGGCCCTGTGGGAGGGAGCGAGGGAGGGGCGGCAGGTGGCCACGGCGAGCACGGTGCAACGGCCTAAAACTGGGGTTTTGTGCTCGTGTCAGCAAGGGCCTCAGTGGCCGTCCCAGATTGGCCCGGCCGCCGCTGGGGCGGCCGGCTTAAGGGCGGGACAGTTTTAATAGTACATATATTCTAGTGACTTGGCAAGGGGTGGGTGTCAGGGGTTGTCTGAATCAGGATTTACGGGATTTTTGGATTTCCAGGATGTTCTTCGATTTGGCCGATGCGTTGGTCGGGTGGGGCCTGATTCTGACTAGATTGAATTCGAGAGGCTTTGGAATTGTCCTGCGATGCGAGCACGGTGTGGGTGTTGCAGGGTTAAACAGGGGTGCTATAATACAGCCTTACTGGCCCGGCCGAGGTGGTGGAATTGGTAGACACGCTGTCTTGAGGGGGCAGTGGGCGTGCGCCTGTGTGGGTTCAAATCCCGCCCTCGGCACCACAAAACGGCCAGGCGGCCCGTTTCTCAACCTCCAGGAACGGGACATACAAGGCGACGTAGCCAAGCGGTTAAGGCGGAGGTCTGCAAAACCTCTATGCGGCGGTTCGAATCCGCCCGTCGCCTCCAAAAAATCCCCTCCCGACAAGTTGTCCCCTCCCGTACCTCTTGGTGCTCGGCCGTGCATCGGTCAGCGCCTTTTTATTGGCCGTCCGCATCTCTCGAGATTCCAGTTCACAGTGTCTTTCCCTTTCCCAGATTAATTGCCAAGGGGTCAGAGAGTCTTGCCTTTCCTGAATTTGCCCGGAGTTGATCTGTGGTTCGAGGACACCGGCGGCGAGGGCGCTCCGGTGATTTTCCTGCACGCCGCCTCCGGCACCTGCGAGTGCTGGGTCTATCAACTGCCAGTGTTCACGACCGCCGGCTACCGTTGCATCACCTACGACCGGCGCACGTGGGGGCGTTCGAGAGCGACCGATCCCGGGCAGCAGCCGGGCTTTGTCGGCGAGGACCTGCACTCCCTGATAGAGAGCCTGGCCCTCGACCAAGTCCACCTAGTCGGTACGGCAGCCGGTGGAATTCCCTCGCTGGACTACGCGCTCACGCATCCGGAGCGGGTCCGCAGCGTGGTAGTGGCCAACACCATCGGAGGTGTGCAGGACCCGGAGTACCGGGAAGTACAGCAGCGGCTAAGGCCCGCCGAGATCCAGAACCTGCCAGTAGAATTGCGCGAACTGGGACCCTCTTACCGGGGAACCAACGCGGCAGGGGCGGCCCGCTGGCTGGAAATCGAAGAGTCCAGCAGGCCGGGCGGGGCCGTACCTTCGCAGCCTCTTCGGGAACCAATCACCTATGCGCGGCTGCAGACAATGCAGGTTCCAACCCTGGTCATCTCCGGGGAGGCTGATCTGCTATCTCCACCAGCGCTGATGCGAATGCTGGCGGCACACGTCCCGACGTCCAGGCTTATCTCCCTGCCGGATGCTGGGCATGCCGGGTTCTGGGAGCGGCCCGAGGTGTGGAACGGACTGGTGCTGGAGTTCATCGGGCAACACTAGAGAGTGCGACTACAACTCCCTGGAAAGCCAAAGACCCCGCGAGAGGATTCCTCCTTCGCGGGGTCCGCTTTTGCCTTTACCCTGGATGGCGCTTGATATTCGAGTGGCTGGCGCTATGCCTCGGCAGCCCGGAGAGCCTCGGCGTCCAAGCCGTAGTCCTCAGGTTCCAGCCCCTGCATGGCGGCCAGCACTCGCTCGGGGCTGAGGGGCAGGGTACGGATGCGCACGCCGACCGCGTCGTAGATGGCGTTGGCGATGGCGGCAGGCGGGCCGAATCCCGGCGGCTCGGCCACGGCACGGAGGCCAAAGGGGCCATCCTCGCTGGGCACCTCCACCAGAACATTCTCGATCTCCGGCATGTCGATGGCCAAGGGCATCAGGTAGGTGGCCAGAGACGCGTTGCGCACCTGGCCGGTGTCGCGATCAATGAGGATTTCCTCGCTGAGCGCCCGGCCGATGCCCTGCACCGCGCCGCCTTCGAGCTGCCCTTCGACGCCCATGGGGTTCACTGCCAGCCCCACGTCCTGGGCCTGCACGAAACGGGTGACCTTGACCTGCCCGGTCTCCCGGTCAACGAGCACCTCGGCGCCCTGGGCGTTGAACACCGGGTTGTAGGGCATGCTGGACAGCGACGCCGTCCCGACTATGGGGCCGCCGCGCGACGAAAGGCTCATCCTCGCCAGCTGGCCCAGTCCCATTGACTGGGGCGGGTTGTCCAGGACGTAGACCACGCCGTCTTCGCACTGCAACGCGTCGGGCTGGACTCCCAGGCGGTCGGCAGCCAGCGCCATCAGCTTGTCGCGAGCATCACCGGCGGCCATTTCCACCGCCTTACCCTGGCTGTAAACGATGCGGCTGCCCCCGCTGGGGCCGGTAAACGGGGCGAGATCGGTGTCCCGCTTGGCGACAATCACCTGCTCCAGCTCAATGCCCAGCACCTCGGCGGCGATCTGTGCCAGAGAGGTATCGCTGCCGGAGATGTCCACCGAGCCCGTGAGCAGGCCCACGGTGCCGTCCTCGTTGACGCTGATGGAGGCGGTTGACGGCCCGCTGCCGCTGCGCCACTCGCCGACGGCTATACCCACTCCACGGGCCATGCGTCCATTCCCCGGCTCCGTATTCCCGTTGGAATCAGAAGCGGACCGGGGCCGTTCCATCTTTTCCTTCAGCGCGTCCATCACCTCGGCGAGGCCATGGCGGGGAATGCGGGCGCCGCTGACGCTGACGTCGCCCTCCTTAAGGGCGTTGCGGCGACGGAACTCCAGCGGGTCGAGGCCGAGCTTGTGGGCGATTTCGTCCATATGGGACTCGACGGCGAAGGTCATGTCGGCGACGCCCGACGCGCGGTAGGAGCCAACGTAAACCTTGTTGGTGTAGACGCCGTAGGACCGCAGCCGGAAGTTGGGGATGTCGTAGGCGCCAAGGCCGTGGCCCACGCCGGAGTTGGGGCCCGCTCCCAGGTAGGCGCCGACATCGAACACGCTGCGGGCCTCGCGGGCGGTGATCTTGCCGTCGCTGGTGACGGCGGTTTTCAGGTAGATGTTAGTCTCGAGTCGCGGGCCGTTGAGGGTGAAGGTCTCCTCGCGGGTGTTGACCAGCTTCACCGGCTGGTGGGTCTTCATGGACAGGAGGGCCGGAAACGCCTCGAGGGCCAGCCGCAGCTTGGCGCCGAAACCCCCGCCCATCTCCATGGCGATGATCTTGATGTTGCCGATGGACATGTCCAGCACCGAGGCCAGCTGCTGCCGCACCTGGTACGGCCCCTGCGTGGAGGCCCAGACCGTCAGGCGGCCGTTGGCCTCCACGTTGGCGACGCAGGCCATCGGCTCCAGGAAGCCCTGATTGATCGGCTGGGTGTGGTAGGTCTCTTCTATGATGTGGTCGGCCTCCGCAAAAGCCGCATCCACTTCGCCACGGTCGGCGTCCAGCATGGTGCAGTTGTTGCCGCCGAGGGC
Source organism: Dehalococcoidia bacterium (assembly GCA_965215675.1). GTDB lineage: Bacteria > Chloroflexota > Dehalococcoidia > Lucifugimonadales > UBA3495 > VXOI01. The sequence continues at coordinate 3,828,269 of OZ244112.1, forward strand.
GAAGCCGAAGCCCTCGAAGCTTTCCAGGTCAGGGTGAACAACGGTATCGCTACCCGTCAGGGAGGCAACCGGGTCGACGATCCGATCAAGGTCTTCGTATTCGACCTTGATCAGGGTGATAGCCTCAGCGGCCGTCACCTCGTCATCAGCGGCCACCGCTGCCACCGGCTCGCCGATGTAGAAGACCTCGTCGCGGGCCATGACCCGGCGATCGCGCAGGGCGCCGGAGCCGAAGAATACATCGGGGAAGTCCCTGCCGGTGATGACGCCTCTGACGCCGGGCAGGGCCTCGGCCTCGGAGGTGTCGATACTGACGATGCGGGCGTGGCTGCGAGGGCTGGTCAGCACCTTGCACATCAGCATTTCGGGCAGGTAGACGTCGCCGGCGTACGTGGCGTGGCCAGTCACCTTGTCCAGCGCATCAACGCGAACGTGATTCTTGCCGAGAACCTTGAACTCAGCCATCTCTCTACTCCGCTTCCTTCGAGCTCTCCACGGCGGCCATCACCGCCTCGATCACCTTGGAATAGCCGGTGCAACGGCACAGGTTGCCGCCGAGGCCGAACTTTACTTCTTCTTCAGTGGGGTCGGGATTGCTGTTCAGCAAGCCCACCGTAGCAATGATCAGTCCGGGAGTGCAGTAGCCGCACTGCAGCCCACCGTTCTCGGCAAAGCTGCGCTGCACCGGGTGCAGTTCGCCGCCCGCCGCCAGTCCCTCGACTGTGGTCACATCGGCGTCGTGGGCGCTGTGAGCCAGCACCAGGCAAGATGTGACCGGCTGGCCGTTCAGCAGCACGGTACAGGCTCCACAGTCGCCCTCGTCGCAGCCTTTCTTGGTGCCGGTGAGGTGCAACTCGTCCCGCAGCATGTCCAGCAGCGAGTAGTACGGTTCTACCAGGATGGTACGGTCAACTCCGTTGACGGTTATCTGGACAACTTTCTTCATGCTGGCATCCTGTTGAGTGTTCTTATTCGTAGCAAGGCCTGAGATTGCCGGATCTGTCAGACGGCTACCTGGATGGCGAGCCGGCGGTGGTCTTCGTAGGGGATGGGGCTGCCCGTGGCCTCCGCGACGGCGCGTTCAAGGGTGCGTCGGGTCAGCACCCCGACCATCTGGCGCCGGTAGCCCGCAGTACCCCGCACGTCGTCGATGGGGGTGGCCTCGGCCATCGCCTGATCTGCAGCGGCCTGCAGCAGTTCCGGGTCAAGCTTCTGTCCCCGCAGCGTATCCTCAGCGGCGCGGGCCCGCAAAGGTATCGGCGCGACCGCTCCGAGAGCGATGCGAGCGTCCGTACACTCACCGGAACGAGCCAACGTCAGCGCCGAGGCCACGCCCACGGTGGCGATGTCCATGGCTCCCCGGGGGCTGTGCTTTATGTACAGTGATCCGGTGTTGGCAGACGTCGGGGGCAGGGTGATTTCGGTCAGGATCTCGTCCTGAGCCAATACCGTCCGGCCCGGCCCGGTGAAGAGCTGGTCCAGCGCGACCTGACGATGGCCGTCGGGGCCCGACAAGCGGCACTCGGCACCGTATGCGATCAGGGCTGGCAGGGTGTCGCCCGAGGGTGAGGCATTGCAGATGTTGCCGCCCACCGTGGCAAGGTTACGGACCTGAACGCCCGCGAACGAGGCTGCAGCCGCCGCCAGTGCCGGGTAGTGCTGGCGGATTGCGGGATGCTGCTCCAGCGCCTGAATGGTTGCCAGCGCGCCGAGCCGCAGTCCGCTCCGCCGGCTGTAGGTAACGCGGCTGAGGCCAGGGATATGCTGTATGTTCACGACGTAGTCGGGATGCCAGAACCCGGCGCGCCACCGGACCAGGAAATCGGTGCTGCCCGCCACGATCCTCGCCTGCGGGCCGTGCTGTTGCAGCATTCTGATAGCCTGCCGCAGGGTGCGCGCCTCCAAGTACTCGAAACGCCTCATGTTAACCTCTGAATCCGGGGTTGCCACGAGTGTAGAGAGGGCCAGAGGGCAATGTCAACGCGGGGCGTTCGCGGTGGCCGCGATCCTGCTCTGCAAGCCATCCAGCTTGCAGGCAGCAGCACTGCCCGGTAGACCGCCTGACAGAACAACCATCGCTTCGCAAGTTCATCAAGGAAACCAAGAAAAACCAGAAGGCTGCTGCAGTTGTCGGATTCTAATGGTGCCTGGGAAAGGCTCGGTTGTCAGGGCAATCGCGTCTTATTTGTCAGCACACAAAATTGGTCTGAATGGCGGTGGAGATGGGAGTGGCAGTCCCTCCTTCGGTTCCGGGTGCGAGGGTAGACGGGGGTTTGGATTCCCGCCTGCGCGGGAATGACGACTTAGTAACTATCTCAAAACCGACCGCAATCCCCCGTCTTTCCCGCGAAAGCGGGAATCCAAACCCCGGTTCCTTGTCTATTACTCAGACGGGCCTCGCCGACTGCCTTTTGAGATAGTCTCTTATAAGGCCTCCGGCGTTTAAGACGCGATTGCCCTGCTCGGTTGTCGCCGCCCTTGACTTTTGCGACGTCTGCTGGCACAAACAAATATGGGTGTATTCTCAGGCAGATATCCAATGCCGGGATGGCGGAAAGGCAGACGCGGCGGACTTAAAATTCGCTACCTTAATCGGTGTGTGGGTTCGACCCCCACTCCCGGCACCATCGACCTCTACATCGACCCGTGGACGCCCCGTTACTCGAAACTCCGCAACAGGCTGCCAAAGCCTGGTATCGGCTTCGTCCAACCCAGGCGCTTCAGGGCCAGCCAGATGGTCGCCTGGTTGACAGTTATCACCTTCTTGCCAAGGGTCTGCTCAAGTTCTTCCGCAGCATCAAGGGCCCGCCAGGCCGTGCCGGGCAGGAAAATGGTATCGGCATCCTCGTGGGCAACCGTTGGCACGAAATCGATGATGGTCTGAGGCGGCTCCGCATCGATCTCCCGGGGGTTCATCGAGTCCTGCATCCACGGCTCTCCGTCCGCGCTCAGCACCTCGAAACCCGCCTCTTCCATCAACGGCTTGAGTCGGTTGCGCAGGTGGTAGTTGCGATAGGGTCCTGCGATGCTCAGCATCCGGCTGCCCATGTGCTGCATGGCAGCGATGCAGGAGGTTACGGCAGTGATGGACGGAATGCCGCTGGCCTCTTCCATTGTTTCCGCCATCCTCTGATCGAAGGCCATGTAGCCCTTGTGCCACGTTCCCGAGGTGCAGGCATAAACCAGTACGTCGGGCCCGATGTTGGACAGGGAGCTGGCTCCCCTCGCCACGTCGTCGTTCATCTTGTTAACGTCGAATCCGAACAGGGCCCAATCGGTCTCGTCGGCCTCGCCGCTGGACATACTCAGGCGGTGTCCCGTATCGGCAGGCTGCTCGGGCTGGCTCCCCCAGGTGCCGTTCCACATACGCTCGAAGTGGACAGTGATCTCCGGCGGTACCACCCGGTAGAAGTCGGGTTCTACGACGGGGTTGGTCGCTGGGACCAGGGCGCCGATGCGTTGGGTGTTTGTCAGGTTGGTCATGATCCTCCCATGCTTGGATGTTTGGCCAATGAAATTCGCCATATACGTTTGGCGGATATTTTACAACGGCAAGGAGATTAGCAATACGACGGGAGTGGCAGATGAACAGGGCAATCGCGCCTTATTACTCAGCACATAAAATTGGTCTGAATGGCGGTGGAGATGGGAGTGGCAGTGCCTCCTTCGGTTCCGGGTGCGAGGGTAGACGGGGGTTTGGATTCCCGCGCAGGCGGGAATGACGACTGATAGGACCTTCGGCGTTTGAGACGCGATTGCCCTGGGCAGAGGAATCGGCCCTTGCACTCCGCCTCTCGAAGCCGGTTGAAAATCTATATAATTCGGCGCCAGTCCGAGAGCAGGGGATCAGGTTCTGGAAGACATAGTAGTCTGGCAGCTCGCGGTCATTTTCGTTACCGCAGCCTTTGGCCTGTCGCTTTCGGGCGTGGCCGGGTTCGGCGGTGGCGTGCTGATACTGCCCGTGTTGGTCTGGTTTTATGGCCCAGACGTGGCGGTGCCGGTGGTGGCGATATTCCAGCTCTTCGGTACCTGCTCCCGTGTGTGGATCAACCGGGAGTTCCTGAACTGGAAAGTTGTTGCCTGGTTCGCCGCCGGCTCCCTTCCCTTCGCCATTCTCGGCAGCTTTCTGTTTATCAGCGTGAACACGGAGCTGTTGACCCGCATAATGGGCGGCGGGATGATTGCGCTGGTCGTGCTCACACAGCTGCCGTGGTCAAAGCGGGCGCGGATGAGGCTTTGGGGGTTTGTACCGTTGGGTGCCAGTGCCGGATTCCTGGCCTCTGTATTTGGGATTCCGGGACCCTTCGCCCCGGTGTTCTTCCTGGCCTACGGCATGAGCTCCCGTGAGTACATAGCCACGTTTTCGATGGGTATGTTGCTGATCCAGCTCCCGAAGCTGGCAATCTATGGAGGGGGTGGAGCCCTGCTGACTCCGCTGGTGACGGGACTCGGACTGACGCTGGGGGTAGTTGCCATCGGTGGTGCCTACTTCGGGGCGCAACTGCTCAGGCGAGTTCCCGACAAGTACTTCTCCACAGGCATCAACGTGATTGTGGCGGCCTTTGGGGCCCTGTTCCTGATCACTGGTGGGTAATTGCGAGTCACTCGCGGCTAATATCAGCCGAAGTTTCCTCTATAGTGCCGCCAATCTGGACTCATTAAATACATTCGCAAAATACATTCGCAACTATTTCGGATGAGATGGCTATTCGATACGAAATTTCCTGATGGAGATTGTCTATGTTTGGAAAGGGGCTGTCCTATGTTGGTGTGGTAGTGCGCGATGTTCCGGCAGTGGCCGAAATCCTGGAGCGGGACTTTGAACTGCCTCGCGCCGATTGTGGCATCGGGGACAGCGGCCGGCTCGCTCCCGTGTTTCCGGTAGGAGAGACGGCCCTGGCGCTGTTCGAACTGGGAGACCAATTTGTGGGCGGTGCTGAGAAAACCGGACTGCATCACATGGCGGTGGCGGTCGACGGACTGGAGGGAGCGGTGCAGGAGGCGGCCGGAATCGGGCTGCCGGTTGTGTCAACCGTGCCGGAGGCGGGCCTGGGCGGCTCACGGCGCATTCTGCTGGACCCTTCAGCCACCTGCGGAACCATTACGTTCCTGTCAGATCCTTTGTCCCTGCCGGTTCAGGCAACGACAGATGGCGAGGTGGAGCGCATAGACCACCTGGGTGTAGCCAGCGCGGACAACGTCGAGGCAACGGAGGTTTTCGCTCGCAGGATGGACTGGCCAGTAGAGAGCACTCAGACCGATGTGGAAATCTCCACCAAGACAGAGGCGTTCACCTCCGACAAGTACGGCGTCGTCTATCGCAACCACCAGCCGGAATTCATCGGCGGCCTGCGGGTCTCATTCATCACCGTGGGAGACCTCGAGTTGGAGCTTCTCCAGAACGTCGACCCACGCTCGCTGGGTATGGTGGACTACGGCCGCTCGGGCAGCACACGGCAAGACCAGGGGGCCATCAGCCGCTACATAGAATCGCGCGGTCCGGGCCTGCACCACACCGGCTTCAAAGTGAAGGACATCAATGGGCTGCTTTCGCGGCTGTACAAGTCAGGCCTGACGCTGATCGACCATGCGGGACGTCCCGGCGGGCGCCGTTCCCAGATCGGATTCATCCATCCGGCAAGCCTCGGGGGGTGGCTGGTACACCTGGTGCAGCGGGAAGAGTGGGCGTAACCTCACGTCCCGGCTGTTCACCCATGCGTCCCTCATGTAGACAGGCACATAACTGAAGAAAGTTGGTGGGGAACAGGTCCGCTCACGTGAGCCCCAACTCAAGGAGTTGGCGGTGGCTTAATCGGCCTCTGTTTTCTTCTTGATCCGGGCCAGGTGAGGACCGACCGCCATTCCAGGTGAGAGCCTCGAGAGTCTCTGTCCCAGCAGGCGGTCGAAAAAGCCCCGTGCGGCGCGAATAGCATAGACCGGGCCGATAAAGGCGCTGGGCACCAGGGGCTCAACCTCTGAAATCATTGTGACGTCCGTGGAGGCCGTCTCCTCGCGGAGGTTGAAGGACATTCTATCGATGCTATGGAGCAGGCCGTTATAGACATTCCGTGTCTCGAACACCAGCGCGGAATTCGGTTCAAACACCGTAATAGTGGTCGCCTTGATCAGAGTAACGCTGCTTTCTCCCATTCCGCCGCGCAGAATGAGGGGCCCCAGCATCTCCCCGGTGCGCTCCCGGCGGAACTGAGACCCCACTCCCGCCGGACCATCCGAAAGAACCGTAACCATGAAGTAGGGCTCGTCATTCCATTCGCTGTATTGCGACAAATCCGACAGGTACTCAAATACCTGTTGGGCCGGCGCGTCTATGACTGCGCGATTGCGGCCTATCAAGAACGGGCCGGCCACTTGGCGAACCTAGCCCTGGCCGATATCGTCGCCAGTGTCGACACGGAACCCGATGCCGAGTTTCACCTGGTACCAGTTGGCGCTGTCGCCGTCGATGGTGCCGCGGATCTCGCGGACCTCGAACCAGTCCAGGTTGCGAATCGTCTGGGCGGCCCGGGAGACGGCCCCATCAATGGCCTGCTGTATGCTCTCGCTGGATGAGCCCACCAGCTCAAGGACCTTGTAAGTGCTTCCTACCGGCATTTTCCTCTCCAATCACACCTGCGAGCCGTGGGTTTGGTTCTCTCGCAGCGGAAATATATGATATGCGCCGCTTCCGCTTCCGGCAACCGGGCGGCATATAAAATATGTAAACGATGTATGTAAAAGGAACTTAACAAATACCGGGAGAAGCCATGTTTTCCGACATACACCACATCAGCTACCTGGTCCCCGACCTGGACGCAGCCATCCAGTCTTACGCCGAATCCCTGGGAGCCGTGGTCACCGGCCGTGGACCCGTGCCCAACCTTGGCGAGGTGGTCTTCCTGCAGGTGGGGAGTGTTGAGGTGGAATTCATCCAGCCCGAGGAGGCTGCGGCACTGAACGACAGTGGCGGTGCGTGGACCATCCACCACGTGGCATATGCCGTCGAGGACCTAGACCGCGTGGTTGCAGAACACCGGGACCGAGGGTACAGGTTCCTGACCGAGGAGCCTTTCACCAACTTCATGGGCTACCGGCTGATCTACCTTGACCCTGCTGACATCGGCGGGTGCCGGGTGCACCTGACCGACGCCGCCACGCTGCGGTGAACGACCCTCGCAACCGGCCGGTTGGCTGAGGCGTCCACAAGTCCCGTGAGTTCTACTGTGGTAAGATTCCGGTAACTGTTCAGCGGTAGAATGTCAGCCTCCAAAGCTGCCGAATGAGCCTGAAATCTGGCCTTGCAGCAGCCCGGCGAGAGCGCCGCTTGGGGAATTAGGAGAAAGACGGGAATGAAGGCACTGGAAGGGCTGAAGGTGCTCGACTTGACCAGGGCTCTTGCCGGACCGTTCTGCACCCTGATGCTGGGCGACCATGGCGCCGATGTCGTCAAGATCGAGATCCCAGGCAGCGGGGACGACACCCGGCACTGGGGGCCGCCTTTCATCGAAGGCGAAAGCGCCTACTTCATGTCCATCAACCGCAACAAGCGCAGCCTGACCCTCAACTTCAAAGAAGATGAGGCCAAGGAGATTTTCCTCAAGCTGTCCGCCGATGCCGACGTCATCGTCGAGAACTTCACGCCGGGGGTCATGGAGCGTTTTGGTCTGGGCTACGACGTAGTCAAATCGGTCAATCCGAGAATCATCTACACCTCCATATCCGGCTTCGGGCAGGATGGCCCGTATCGGCGCCTGCCGGCCTACGACCAGATCATGCAGGGCATCAGCGGGCTTATGAGCCTGACCGGCGAACCTGACGGGGACCCCCAGAAGGTTGGCATCGCAGTCTCGGACATCGGCGCCGGCATGTGGGCCGCATTCGCGGTAATGTCAGCCGTACACCATCGTGCCAAGCACGGCGAGGGTCAGTACATCGACATTTCCATGCTCGACGGACAGGTGGCCTGGCTGACGTATCAAGCTGCCACACTGTTTGCCAACGGCAAGCCGCCGGCCCGGCTGGGCGCAGCCCACCCGAATCTGTGCCCCTACCAGGCTTTCATGTGCCAGGACGGCAAGTACATCAATGTCGCCGTGGGCTCTGAACGCATCTGGGAACGATTCTGCGATGCCATGGAACTCGAGGAACTGGGTAAGCCCGAGTACGCAACCAACGGAGATCGGGTCACCAACCGGTCGGTGCTGGTACCGTACCTGCAGCAGGTTTTCCTGACCAGACCGGTGGCCGATTGGGTTGAGTCGCTACAGAAAGTCAGCGTGCCCTGCGGGCCCATCAACGACCTGGCCGATGTGTTCGCAGACCCGCAGATCGAAGCGCGCGATATGCTGCAGGAGATGGTCCACCCCACAGCGGGCAAGATCAAGCAGACCGGGATCCCCATCAAGTTCTCGGCCACCCCCGGCGGTCTGGACCTGCCTCCGCCCCTGTTGGGGCAGCACAACGGCGAGATCCTGGCCGACCTGGGCTTCAGCGACAGCGACATCGTGTCGCTGAAACAGCGGGACATCATCTAGCCACTGTGCCATAACGACCTCCACCAGGAAAAGCGCACATCTTCTACTCTTCGCATTTCAGTTTTTCCAACCGGGGTGAGCGATGGACCTAGGCCTTAGAGACCGTGTGGCCATCGTAGGCGGTTCAAGTCGGGGCATGGGACGGGCAATTGCCCTTGCCTTTGCCCACGAGGGCGCCAACGTCACCATCTGTGCCCGAACGGAAGCCGATCTCCGGCGCACGGAGATTGAGTTGGCCCGCGCCACCTCCCAACAGCATGTGCTCGCCATTCCAGCCGACCTCACGCGGGAGCCCGACATTCGCCGAGTGGTTCGCGACACGGTAAGCCGCTTCGGCCAGATAAACATCCTCGTGACTCACATGGCTTCCAGGGTAGAGGACGGGGCGCCCGCAAGAGCCTCAGAACTGGACGACGAAATAATCTCCTCTGCCCTGGATGAAAGTTTCCTCGGATCGGTCCGGTTCGCCCGCGAATCCGTACCCTATATGAAGCAGCAGCGCTGGGGTCGCATTCTGAATATGCTCCCCGAGTTCTCCCTGCATTCCATCCCGGTGGGAACCACCAAGGCGACCGACGAAAGCGCCCTGAACACTGCCAACCGCATGGCCATTGCCGGGTATACCAAGAGCCTGGCGAATGAACTCGCTCCCTTCAACATCACCGTGAATAACCTGATCCACGGGCCTGTGGAAGGAGACGCCCTTAGTGCAGTGCTGGAGGAGCGCAGCCTCGCCGACGGCCGAACTCTGAAACAGTTGGAGCAGGAGGCCGCTGCTCTAGTACCCATGGGACGGCTTGGCAAACCAGAAGAGGTCGCCGACCTGGCCGTCTATCTGTGTTCAGAGCGCGCGTCCTATTTGACCGGCGCCAATATCGTGCTGGACGGGGGAATGCGCCAGGACATTCGCTGATCCAACCGGCACACCGGCTGTTACCTGCAACCTGTCCGGCCCAGTCGCCGGACGCCTATCGGGGTGAATATGGACGGGCTAACAACGCACTTTCAGAACGTGTACCAGGCAGCACAGGAATTCATGGCCCAGGACGATATTCCGGGCTGGCTGGTGTTCGATTACCGGGGGTCCAACCCGATTTTTCGGCAGGTGATTCAGCCCTCGGGACACGTCACCCGTCCCTGCTATTTCTACCTTCCGGCGCAGGGAGCCCCCCGGCTGCTCACACACCATGTTGACGCTGGCAAATTTGCCGACTCGGGCGTTGAGTCCGTCGTTTACAGCAATCGCGACACAATGGTCTCCGCGCTGCGCGATGTGCTTACCGGCGCCGACCGTCTGGCAATGGAATATTCTCCGATGAACGAACTGCCCCGAGTATCCCGAGTGGATGCCGGAACGGTCGAACTGGTGCGCAGCCTGGGCGTGGAGGTGGTGTCGTCGGCAGATCTGATGCAGGCGGCGACCCACCGGTGGACGCCCGAGCAGTATGCCGACCACCACACGACCGCCCTCAAGCTGGGCCGCATCGTAAACGAGGCCTTCGCCCACGCTGGCGAGCGACTGAGCAGCGGCGTGACCGAACACGACGTGGCCGAATTCATCCGCCAGCGGTTTGTCGACGAATCGATTGCCTCGCCTGATGGCCCTATAGTTGCCGTCAATGCCAACGCCTCCGACCCTCACTACGAGCCCTCAGCAGAGGTTCACAGCCCCATCCGCCCGGGCGATTGGCTGCTGATCGATCTGTGGGCCAAGGGAACCGCCCTAGGCAGCGTATTTGCGGACATCACTTGGTGCGCCTACGCCGGGGACAAGGTGCCAGCAAGGCAGCAGGAGATTTTTGACATCGTGGTCGGCGCACGGGACGCTGCTGTCGAGTATCTTCAGGAGTCGCACCGCAAGGGCGACGCAGTGCAGGGCTGGCAGGCTGACCGCGTGGCCCGCGACTTCATTGAGGCTCGCGGCTACGGGCAGTGGTTCACCCATCGTCTTGGCCACAGCATCGGCTTCGAGGTCCACAGCGAGGCTGTCAATCTCGACGGATTCGAGACTCACGACACCCGTCGCATCATCCCCGGAGTCTGCTTCTCCGTGGAGCCGGGTATCTACCTGCCGGAGTTCGGCGTTCGCTCTGAGATCGACGTGTTCATGTCGGAGAACGGGCCTTACCCCAGTTCGCCGGTGCAGCGCGAAGTCGTGCTGATGGGGTAGCAGGGGCGATGCTGTCACATTCGGACTCTCTCAGCTGCCTCTCTTCCGACTGAGAACACCACCAGCTCGGTTACGAACCATCCGGTGGCGTGCGATTACTCCCGCATAGCGGGGTGCACCACCCTGCGCGCTCGTCGCATTGATGACGCTCATTCTATTGCCATTCTCCAAAGACCTTTGTATGATAATTATTACATGTTACGAACATATGTACGATGGTCAATGGAACCTGACCGTCCCTGCGTCATCCGCCAAGATCACGAAGAGTACCGGAAATTACCGGGTTTTTGGAAATTTCAGATCCACCTGAAACGGCCCCGATATTCCTGAAATGGCAGGGTATGTCAGGAAATGTCAGGGATTTCAATACCCCTGCACGGCGAGTGGGGGATATCGGTTCTGTCAGAAGTCGGATCTCTAATGACGTTTGCCGGCCATTTCAACCGTAACCGCTCAGGCTGGGAGCGGTTCTGTTGCCTCAATATGATACTGCCAGTAGAATTGCCAGCGACGCGTAGCCTATGTAAAGAAGGTTTGTGATGGAGTTTTCGCTGGCTTACGAGATGCAGCGTCCCATGCTGGACGACCACGCTGTCATCGAGGAGACCCTGGAGCAGTGCATTCTGGCCGACGAGATGGGTTTCGACGCAGTGTGGTTCGTAGAGCATCATTTCCTGACCACATTCTCCGAGTCACCCTGCCCCGAGGTGATATTTGGCGCCCTGTCGCGGCTGACCAAGCGGATCCGCCTCGGCTTCGGCGTGGTGATCCTGCCCTACCATCATCCCGTCCGGGTGGCCGAGCGTGTGGCCATGGTGGACCACCTTTCCCACGGGCGCGTTGAATTCGGCACCGGGCGTTCGGCACCCTACGAACAGTTGGGGATGGGCGTCGACCCCCGCGACACGCGGGAAATGTGGGAAGAGTCCCTGTCCATGATTCCCAAGATTTGGGAGTCGGATTATTTCGAGTGGGAAGGCAAGTTCTGGACGGTCCCGCCCCGGCAGGTGCTGCCCAAGCCGTACCAGAAACCCCATCCGCCCATATGGGTCGCCGCCCTCCAGCCCGCCACCTACCAGTTGGCTGCTCAGAAGGGCATCGGATCAATGGCGCTGGGCGTGAATGCTCCGTCGGTTCTGGAGCCTTCCATTCGCGAATACAAGACGGCAATAAAGGAATCGAACCCCGTGGGCGCCTTCGCCAACAACAAGTGGCTTTCCTCCTGCTTCGGCCTGTGCGGCGAGGATGACGGGGCAACCAAGGAACTGTCGGCACAATCGCTCAAGGCGTTCTTTGGTCCGGGCCGTCCCTATGTTCAGGACCAGAAGGATATCTACGCCCGGCTGCTGGATCAGTGGGGTGGAGTTCCCGAACACCTGGCGCAGAATTTTTCCCGCTACGTCGACGTTCCGACCCAGGGCGGCAACGGTGGGTCGGCTTTGGACCTCTCCGGCGGCAGCGCGTTGGCGCAGAAGGTCTGGGAGGAATTCGACGCCGCCACTATGGCTGAAAGGGGCATTATCGTTGCGGGCGACCCGGAGTCCTGCATCAAGGCGGCGCGGCTGCACGAAGCCACCGGCGTCGACCAGTTGCAGTTCCTGATGGCCACGGAGACCGTCCCCCACAAGAAGGTGATGGAATCCATAGAGATGTTTGGTAAGTACGTGATTCCGCAGTTCCGAAAGTCGGATCAGGGGACCCCGGAGTGCCCCATCGACGTGAACGCCGCCTGATTCACGTCGCAAATACCTGTCAGCTCACCTTGGCCCTGATGAGAGTCGGGGCCTTTTCGTTAAGCGGGGCCTTTTCGTTACGTTGGAAGCCTCGGAATTTCCACCACGTCGCTGGGTTACAATGTAGAGGGCATAAAGAGCGGGGGGAGATATGCCGTTTGGTATTGGTCGGGGTTCGGGCGTCGCCGTAGTGGAAATTCACGGGGTAATCGGAAGCCAGATTCGCCCCGCCTCATACAGTCGTGTCCTTGAGTCCGTCGCCAGGAACAAGTCCTACCGTGCCCTGCTTCTGGACATTGATTCGCCAGGCGGGTCCGCCGCCGGTTCAGAGGCGCTGTACCTCAGCATAAAGCGAGTGGCCGAGAACAAGCCGGTGGTGGCATATGTGCGTGGCATCGGCGCTTCTGGCGGTTACTACCTGTGCTGCGCCGCCAACCAGGTCTTTTCCCTCCCCACCGCCCAGGTGGGATCGATCGGCGTTATCTACCTCCGCCCGGTGCTGGAACAGTTGTTGGGCCGCGTCGGGGTCGAGTTTTCCATATTCAAGGCCGGAAAGTACAAGGACATGACCGGCTTTTGGAGAAGCCCCACGTCCGAGGAATCGGACCGGTTCCAGGAATTGATCGACGAAATTTACGACAACTTCGTTAGGGTTGTGGCCGATGGCCGGTCCCTTCCGGAAGAGACTGTGCGGGACTTGGCCACCGGCGAGGTCATGACTGGGCAGCGAGCCGTAACAGCCGGTTTGGTAGACCAGGTCGGCGATTACATCGACGCGCTGGAGGCAGCAGCCAGTGCGGGTGGAACAAAGCCGAACGCCAAGCTGCTGCAACCCCGGCGCACCCTTTCGCAACGCCTGATGGGGCGGCCCACTACACAGACAACCGCGATGGGTGGGCTTACCGATGGCCTGCTGCGGTTGCTCGGTGGGGGAGTCTACTACATAGACCCAGCATACCTGGCCGGCTGGACCGCTGAGAACTGAACTCGCAGGGCGGGCATCAGGCGCCCTGTCGATTTCGTTTGACTTCCTGCCAGAGGGCCTCTTTCTCCTCAAGCGGCAGGGCCTCAAAGTCCAGACCCTTCTCGGCGGCAAGCTCCTCCATGCCCAGGTATCGCGACCGGAACCTGTCGTTGGCCTGTCTCAGCACGTCTTCGGCGTGGGTATCCATCCAGCGGGACAGGTTGACCAGGACGAACAATACGTCGCCCAGCTCGTGGACCTTCTCCGCTTGGGTTTCGGCGTTGCGAAGCTCCTCCAATTCCTCGTTGAGCTTGTCCAGCACCCCGGAGATGTCGTCCCACTCGAATCCGGCGCGGGCCACGCGGTCCTGCATCAGTTGGGCCGCCGCGAGGGCAGGGAGACTCGCGGGAATGCCGTCGACGGGAGACTTGCGCGTCCCTGATGCAGCCCGTTCCTGGGCCTTGATGCGCTCCCAGTTTCGCTCAACCTCGCGCGCGTCCGAGACGCTCTCGCCAGCGAACACATGGGGATGGCGGCGGATCAGCTTGCGGTTGATGCGCTCCACCACGTCCCCCATTTCGAAGTGCCCAGCCTCCCTGGCGATGTCGGCGTGGAAGGCTATCTGCACCAGCAGGTCGCCCAGCTCTTCAGTCAACACCGAGGCATCGTCCCGGTCGATGGCCTCAAGGACCTCGTGGGCCTCTTCGAGGAGATTGCGCTTCAGCGAATCGTGGGTCTGCTCCCGGTCCCAGGGACAGCCCCCGGGCGCCCGCAGCAGGGCCACAATGTCGACCAGCGTCTGAAATTCCGTGATCTTTCCGTTCGATTCGAAATCAGTCATAGGCCGATTATAATCAGTGCTGCCCATGTTTCAATCGCTGACTCAACCCGACGGCCCATTTCTACGTACAGCGCAACGCCTGCGCTGGCTGCCAGCGGCAGTGTTCGTGATCGCGGTTCCGGTGTTCCTTGTAACCGGTTGCCTGACGTGGGCGTTCAACAACGTCGGGCTCTATGAGGGCGGATTCGACAAATACCGCATATCGCTGGCCAGCGGCATCACGAGAGAGGATTTGCGGCAGGTTGCGCTGGACTTGAGGTCGTACTTCAACAGCGGCAGTGAACCCTTGAGCATACGCACTCGGATCTTCGGACTGGAGCAGGAACTGTTCAACGAAAAGGAAGTCCACCACATGCGCGACGTGAAGAGGCTGCTATGGGGAGTGTATGTGGTCTTTGCGGTATCGGCGGCTGTACTGGCTGGACTGGTAGCAGCGGGATTCCTGCGGAGGAGACGGGCTTATTTGCCAACGATGGCAAGGCACTGGGCATGGGGGGGAGGGCTGACGGTCGGGTTGCTGATACTGTTTGGAATAGTCGCATCCGTGGGATTTGACGCGCTGTTCCTGCTGTTTCACAGGGTCAGCTTTGCCAACGATTTCTGGCAACTGGACCCCCGCACCGACTACCTCGTCCTGCTTTTCCCGCAACAGTTCTGGTTCGACGCCACCCTATGGGTGGCTCTCCGGGCGCTCGCGGGAGGGCTGATCCTGGCAGCGGCGGGAGTGGGCTACCTCACGTGGCGCCGGTGGAGCGAGCGCCAGGCCAACTGATCCCGTTGGACGTCTGGGGAATGAAAAGGGCGCAGAGTGAATCCATGCTCTGCGCCCGGTTGAACTCGGTGGGTTAAGTGGCAAACTCTGGTGCCGCCTAGTGGCCGCAGCCGCAGCCTCCGCCACAGCACCCGCCTCCACCGAGCGGGGGCAATGGCCCGGGATTGAAGGACGGCTCCTCGCCGGCGTTGCCGACCCTGGCGAACACCGAGATGGACCGCTTGGCCGGCTGTTCGCAGTTCGGGCAGTCGGCACCGCTGGCACTCATGGGCTGCAGCTTCTCGAACTTGTGGCTGCAGGTGGGGCAGTGATATTCATAGATAGGCATAGAACTGCTCCAATGGAAGTATTGTCTGCCTGAAATTTAACCCAGCGCCAAGACCACGGTCAAGCGCGAGGTGGCGGGGCGGCCTCAGCCACTCCCTTGAGGACGTCCCGCTTGGCTAAAGATTTGCTCCAATTGCCAAACAAGTCAGGTATGGGTGTCCATAAAGGACGACCCAGCCAGGAAACGGCGAAGCCCGGTTTCCTGCAGTGGGACGGAATCTCTCCAGACGCGATTCATTCCGTCCCGTGTTACGTTCCCGCCAGTGTTCGCGGTGTTTTGCGACCGGTGCCATCTGCTTGGAACCAGGCCGTCCTGATGCGATCGCCCCAAGTGCGTATTCTTTTCCTTACCTGGTTCCATAAATCACCTGGTTCTATAAATCGTCTATAATCTGATGTTACGGAAATCGACAACCATCGCATGGCCTATTCGACCGTAGACAGCCGTCAGCACAGGATTCCAGTATGTTCCCAGTTTGCTTCGCCGCATAGCCAACGAACCCTCCTACAAGTGGCTGGTGTTCGCGACCATCGCGATCGGCACCTTCGTGTCAGTGATCGATACGGGGTCGGTTCTCATTGCCCTGCCAGAAATCGCGGCGCACTTTCACGCCGACCTGCCGGCGGTGCAGTGGGTCGTGGTGGGGAATGCCCTGGCCATCAGTGTGCTGATCCTGCCCATGGGCAGGCTGGGCGACATAGTCGGGCGCAAATGGGTCTACATCGGCGGACTGGTCATATTCGTTGCCGGTTCGGCGCTTGCCGGGGTGGCCGCGAACCTGCCTTGGGTAATCGCGGCCAAGGTGTTCCAGGGCGCAGGCTCAGCGATGATTCAGGGCAACGGCATGGCCACCGTTATCACCGCCTTCAGCGGTGCAGAGCGGGGTAAGGCCCTGGGCACACACATGAGCGTCGTCGGCAGCGGCGCGGTTGCGGGACCTGCCGTCGGCGGGCTCCTGGTTGCGGCCTTCGGGTGGCGATCGGTCTTCTTCGTCAATATCCCAATAGGCATTCTAACTATCCTGGCATCGATGTATATCCTGCAGCAGCCACGCAGGACGGAAGAGAATTCAGATCGGGCAGGCGACAGCTTCGACTGGCTGGGAGCAACCCTGTCGGGGCTGACGTTGCTTGGCTTCCTGCTGGTGGTGGGCAACGGGTACCGCCTGGGCTGGACCTCGCCCGCAATACTACTGGGTACAGCGGCTACCGCAGCGGCTTTTGGCGCATTCATCTGGTGGGAGCTGCGGGTTGCCTCTCCTATGCTCGACCTGCGGCTGTTCAAGCGCAAGCTGGTGGCAATTGGCATCGGGGCGAGCTGGCTGTCGTTCCTGGGCAGCCAGGCCACACGGTTTATGATGCCGTTCTATCTCCAGCGGCTACTGGAACTGAGCCCCAGGGACGTCGGGCTGCTAATGATACCGCCGGCCATTTGCATGGTCCTGCTTGGGCCAGTCAGCGGACGGTTGTCTGACCGCTTTGGATGGAGAGTGCTGACACTATCCGGGTTGGGTTGCTCCGCAGCCGGGGCCCTATTCTTTGCAATCAATCTCACCGAGTCGTCATCGGTGCTGTTCATCGTTCTCATGATGATGCTGCAGAGCTGTGGCATGGCCCTCTTTAACTCCCCTAACAACAGTTCGGTGCTGGGCGCGGTAGACAGGAGCCAGTATGGGGTGGTTTCCAGTCTGACCCAGTTGGTGCGCAATTCCGCCAACGTGACGAGCATCGCAGTCGCGACGACCATCGTCGTGGTGACAATGGCGACCTACGGAGTGGAGCCCAGCCTGGACGCGGTCTCTCCATCGGTGGCTGACGCATTCGTTGCGGGGCTCAAGTGGGCGTTCCTACTGATGGTAGCGATGCTGGGAATGGGTATGGTCTTGGTTCTCATTCGGGGAGAGCGGAAGCGCCCTGTACGGACCGCCCCGTCGGCCGTGGAGCCGGCAGATGCGCCCGCGGACTAGGCACGATACGTGGCCAGTTGGACAAGGTCAGAGGCGGTTGCTACACTAGCTTCAACCCCGGCAAACAAAGAACAGGCGGAGGAGAAACCGTGGCAGACGTCAAGATCGAAGTGAGGGAAAACGGGCCCAACCGCGTCTCCGGGCCGATCGAAATCGTTGACACCAGTGGCGCCAACTACACCATTCCCGAGGGGCGCTGGGTAAGCCTGTGCCGTTGCGGGCTGTCGTCTGAAAAGCCTTTCTGCGACGGCGCACATCGAGACGGAGGGTTCCAGGGAGAGTCTCAGGCTCGCTAACTCCCTTCCCGAATCTGGTTGTAGCAACGCAGGGGCGCTTGAAAGGGCGCCCCAATTTCATTCTCCAAACGCAGAGGCACTGTTGAACTCAGAATCACCAAACGGACTTGACATCACACCGCTGACTCCGGACCTGATGGACTCGATGGGAATAGTCCTGCGCGGGAGTTGGGGGTCGACATGCTGGTGCATGTACCCGCGGGTAACGGAGGCGCAAATGCGCGAGCTTCCCGGGGACGGGCCAGCGGGTCCGCGCCGCAGGGAGGCAATGACGCAACTGGCTGCTCGCGGTCCGGCTCCCGGCCTGCTGGCCTTCGATGGCGATCAACCCGTGGGCTGGATCGCCGTTGCCCCAGGGGCGAGCTGACTCGAATCGTCCGATCACGCACCACACCCCCCGTCGACGACGAACCAGTGTGGATAATACCGTGCATAACGGTACGTAAGGCATACCGGGGTAGAGGCATCGCAGTGGCCCTGATTCGGACAGCGGTATCCTATGCCGGGGAGCATGGTGCTCCGGCGGTGGAGGCCTATCCAAGGGCGGACGGAATACGTACCAGAGACGACAACGCCTTTATCGGCACCGAACCGCTATTCAGGCGTGCCGGGTTCCAGGTAGTGCGGGAACCGCTACCAGATCGTCCGCGCAACTGGCTGCCACGGGTCGCGATGCGCATGTCCACTTCACATGAAGTGGGATAGCTTCAAGTGTCGCCAAGCAACTGGCTCAAGCCGCACTGATTTCATTTAATTCCCGCCATTTGTCCAATGGGGCCAGGGATTCCCGCTTTGGCGGGAATCCCTGTAGGGTGTCTCGCCACGTCGTGAGATAGTTACCAATGGCTGCCCCAAGCAGGCGGAGCCTCGGGCCTCCAAGTCAGTGTTACTGGCAGCTCCGTCGCATGGAACGGATGCGGCGTACGCTGTCGAGGCGCTCCTCTGCCAGATGGGCCGCAGCGACTGCGGTGGAGATCTCCTCGGCCTGAGAGGTCCGGATGACGCTGCCCATGATCTCGTGGATTCGCTCCGTCTTCTCGCGCGCCCGCTCTGGGCTGTAACCTGCATCGCCCATCTCGGCCTCGACGTTGATGATGCCGCCTGCGTTGATGATGTAGTCCGGGGCGTACAGGATGCCACGGCGATGCAACTCCTCACCATCGTCATCGCTGAGCAACTGGTTGTTGGCCCCGCCAGCCACCACTCGGCACTTCAACTGGGGGATTGTCTGCGAATTCAGAACACCTCCCAGGGCGCAGGGAGCAAAGATGTCGCAGTCGGTGGTCATGATGCTATTGGGCGACGTCACTTCCAGGCCCCAGTCTCGGGCGCGGTCGAGGGCATCCTCAAATACGTCGGTGACGACTATGCGGGTGTCCTCCTCCATCAGGTGCTCGCACAGATGGCTGGCGACCTTGCCGAACCCCTGAACGGCCACGGTCTTGCCACGCAGGCCGCCGTTGCCCCACACCTCCTCTGCACACGCCTTCATTCCCATGTACAGGCCGAGTCCGGTCATTATGGAAGTGTCGCCGCTGCCTCCGAGGCTGACAGGGAGGCCGGTTACGTGCCTGGTCTCCTGCCTCATGAACTCGAGGTCGCGTGCCGTCGTGCCGACGTCGGTAGTTGTGAGATAACGTCCGCCCAGCGTATCGACGGACCGTCCGTAGGCACGCATCAAGGCCTCGGACTTGACCTTGTGCGGGTCGCCAATGATGACGCCCTTGCCACCACCGAAATGCAGCCCAGCCGCAGCGGATTTGTAGGTCATGGCCTGGGAGAGGCGCAATGCGTCCGTCAGCGCCTCGGCCTCGCTCTCGTAGGGCCACATCCTGGTTCCGCCGCATGCCGGACCCAGGGTTGTATCGTGGACGGCGATTATCGCCTTCAGGCCCGAAGCGGGGTCGGAGAACATCGCCACCTGTTCATGGCCTTCGGCATTCATGTGCTCGAGAATGTTCATTTCCGTAACCCCCATTACGTTTCCAGCACATCAATTATATAACATTTTGAATGCGGATATAGAGTATTAGCAATGAATTGCGCCTGATTTTTTAGCCAACTGCGGCCCCAGTCCCGACACCGGTCAGGAGGTGAGGTATATTATGTTGCAGGACATCGGCGCCGTATTTGATCTTGCTCGAATACATGTCCTTACCTCCTATGGCAGCCCGGCTGACCTGAATTTGTTGATTTTCCGCTCATTTCCGCTCATTTTGGCGAGTAAGGCGATTGCCGGCCTTTCGACACGAACAGGGGGAATCGGGAGGATGTCTTGCAAGAATCTTCTACCGCCTATCGAGTTGTGTTCCGTTCTGCCCCCTTCCGAGAACCGGCAGGGTTATGCGAGGGTCCGGATGAGCTGAGGGCGTCAAGCACAAGATTATGGTAGAGAGTTGTCATGAGGCTTGGCAAGGGGCAAGTGTCAGAAGTCCAGGAAAGAGGATTCTGCTCCGGCCACGCCGCCGGCTCTTATAAAGCAGCGAGCCAGCGATCGGCGATCGTCACTGGTCCGGGGGATGCTCCACTCCGGTTGTGCCTGCAATCTGCGAATCTGGCCAGGATGGCGGAACAGCCAAGCGATTTGACGCCCCAGGGCTGTGGCTACCGCTCTTTGCCCCACATCTGGTGGCGGAACGTGGGGCGCGGGAGTATACGATCTATGGGGCGCTCTTCCGGCTCGGGCAATGGTTCCACTTCCGGCTCCTCGGGCGTCGGACGGTAGGCGCGGACGGCGCCGCGTTCCGGGCCGATGTCGCTCAGCCGGTCGGCGAGGGCCTGCAGGCTGTTCATGTTGTGTACGGGCAGGAAATCGTCGACGTAAGGCAGCGCGGCCTGCATTCCCTGTGTCAGCGGCTGGTAGCTGGGGGACCCAAGCAGAGGGTTCAGCCAGATCAGCCGGTGACAGCTACGTTGCAGGCGGGAGGTCTCGCGGGCCAGCAGTTCTGGCTCCCCCCGGTCCCAGCCGTCGGAGATGATCATCACGATGGACTGGCCGCGCAGCGTGCGGCGAAGCCACTGGTAGTTGAACGTCTTGACCGCCTCCCCGATTCGGGTGCCACCGGCCCAGTCAGGGACGGCGCGGGAGACCTCGGTGATGGCCTGGTCGATGCTGCGGTAGCGCAGTTGCCGGGTGATGCGGGTGAGTCGCGTGGCGAACAGGAAGGCCTCTATGGGCTGGCCGACGGCGATGGTGTGGATGAAGTGCAGCAGCATCCTGGTGTAGCGCTCCATGGAGCCGCTGACGTCGCAGATCAGGGCCAGGGAGCGGGGACGGCTCTTTGGGCCGCGGTGGGCCAGTTCCAGCATCTCGCCGCCGTGTTGCAGGCTGCGGCGCAGGGTGCGACGCATATCGAGACCGGAGCCATCGCCGGGAACCATTCGCCGGGTGCGCCGGTTGCCAAGGTCCCAGCGCAGCGAGGCCATCATCCGGCGAGCCTCGGCGACTTCGTGGCCGGCGAATTGGGCGAAGTCCTTCTCGCGCAGGACCTCGCGGGCGCTGTAGGTTCGGGTGAGGTCAATGTTGGACACCGAATCGTCGTCGGGATCCCCGTCTAGGGCCAGCGCGTCGTCCATTGGCTCGTCGTGCCCCGCCGACACCTGGGGCTTGCGAAAGCGCCGCTGCTCCCCCATGGAGCGCAAATCCATGCCGCTGCGGGCGGTGTTGGGCTTTCGCCAGAATACGTTGAAGGCCTCGTCGAAGACGGGCAGGTCCTGCTTGCGGTGGACGAATATGCTGCGGGCGGCCTGGTAAAACTCGGCGCGCCGGCCGATGTGGACATGCTCCGTGGCGCGCACCATGTCCATCACGCTCGCTGGGCCAGCGTCCAGACCCACCCGCCGCAGCACCTCGGCGAAGCGGAGCAGGTTGGGCAGGATGTGGCCGCCAGGTTCGCCTCCGTCGCGATTCAGGGCGTAGAGGTTAGTGGTCATGGGCGATTACCCCTCGACAGACTCA
The DNA here is from genome assembly GCA_965215675.1 of Dehalococcoidia bacterium. Taxonomy (GTDB): domain Bacteria; phylum Chloroflexota; class Dehalococcoidia; order Lucifugimonadales; family UBA3495; genus VXOI01. The sequence continues at coordinate 3,849,828 of OZ244112.1, forward strand.
GGAGCGCCGACCGCCTCGCCGGGAGCCGCGGTTGCGGGAGCGCTCGAGCATGGCGCGCACGGGCTCGCCCCGCACCTGCTCGATATCGTCCTGGTACTTGAGCATCAGGCCCAGTGTGTCATCAATGACCTCGGGCTCCAATTCCCGCTGGTTCAGGGCCATCAGGGCCGACGTCCAGTCCAGCGTTTCGGAGATGCCTGGAATCTTGTATAGCTCAGTCTCGCGCAGCTCCTGGACAAAGCCCGTGACTTGCTCGGCGAGGCGTCGGGGCGCATCGGGCAAGCGGGAGGAGATGATCTGCATCTCCTTCTGGAAGTCCGGGTAGTCGATCCAGTAGTAGAGGCAGCGGCGCTTGAGCGCGTCGTGCACCTCGCGGGTGCGGTTGGAGGTGATGATCACCACCGGCGGGTGCTCGGCCTTGAAGACTCCCAGTTCCGGAATGGTTATCTGGAAGTCGGACAGCATCTCCAGCAGGAACCCCTCGAACTCCTCGTCGGCGCGATCCAGCTCGTCGATCAGCAGCACCGGAGCGCGCTCGTGTGCGGCGTCTATGGCCTGGAGCAGGGGGCGCTTGATCAGGAACCGCTCAGAAAACAGTCCGGCGGTGGCACTGTCCCGGTCAACGTCGCCGCTGGCCTCGAGCAACCGGATTTCCAGGAGTTGGCGGGGGTGGTTCCACTCGTAGACGGCCTGGCTGATGTCAAGGCCCTCGTAGCACTGCAGGCGAATCAGCGGGGTGTCGAGGGCAACGGACAAGGCGCGGGCGATCTCTGTTTTGCCCACCCCGGCCTCACCCTCCAGGAAAAGGGGGCGCTGCAGGCGCAGGGCCAGGAAAATCGGCACGGCCAGCGACCGGTCGGCGACGTAACCCTGGCCGCGCAGAAGCTCTTGGACGCTCTCAATGGATTCAGGGGTTGTGGTCGCGGTTGAAGTCAAAGGATGGCTCTCCAAGGGTGCGTTTGAAAGCATTGTATCCGAAATCGGACTGCCATGAGTCTGAGTCCCGCGACGCATACTCAGGCTTCGGGGAGTGGAACGAAGACAGACCTGAAATAGTGGCGCACCAGGCGGCCCAGGCGGCCCCAGTGGTCGTCAATGGAGTCCTTCTGCCTAACGTTGAGTTGGCTGTACGTTGCACCGAACTGGGGGAAACGCCACACGCTGAACACCCAGAACTCCGGCAGCGGCCCTCGAGGCGCCCCTTCGTCCAGGTATCCAACGCCTCCGCTCAGTTCCCACGACACCAGCACGCGACCGCAATGGGCGATGGCTAACGCCTCCACCCACGACGCCTGCCTGTCCTCACCGGAATATGAGCGCAAGAGTTCGAGGAGGCGGGCCAGGCGGGCGTCGTTGTCAGCGGCGTGGCCAGCGAATCGGTGGGTGTAGCGGCTTTCCCACCGGGGTCCCAATGCCGGAATAACCAGCCCGCCATCAGATGCGATGGCGAGCATTGACGCAGCAGACGACCACTGCGCCGCCTTGTCGCGAGCGATGGCCTCGTGGGTGTCTCCGACTTCCTCTTGGACGGCTTGCAGGCCAAGGTCATGCGGTGTGACCGGCGAAAGCGGGAGACCTGCCAAGATGTCGCGAAACTGTTCCTGCTTGTCCGGGTTACCCGTGGCCAGCAGGATAGGGGTGGGCGCCATCTATGGCACTAGGCGATGCGTGCGACCGCCCTCGTCGCCGCTCCGTCGCCGCCCTTCAGCTTGAGGGGGAGCGCCCAGAGCTCGAACTCCTCTCCAACCAGCTGGTGCAGGTTGATCAGGTTTTCGATGAGGGGGATGCCTTGCCCCAGCAGCAGGCGGTGCACGGGAAAGTCGTTGATGGTGGACAGTGGTGTCGGGGGGTGCTTGTCGATGGGGAAATCGACGGCCACGGCGTTGACGCCGTTGTCAGCGAGGTAGGCGGCGGTATCGGTGCCGAGATACGGGCCGTGACCATAAAAACGTGGACCGCCGGATTCGTTCTCAGCCCAAGCGGTAAACAGCACGGCGATCTTACCCGGCAGGGTCTCAGGGGCACCACCGGCGTCCTTGATCTGGTCGATAGTCAGGGGCTCGAGCCCACGGGCAACTCCGCGCAGGTCCAGCAACACTGCCGGGCCCATGTACTTCTCCAGCGGCATCTCGTCCACCGTGGCCGCGCCGGGAACGAAATGGTAGGGCGCGTCGACATGGGTGCCTATGTGGGTGGCCAGGCACAAGCGCTGGTTGGAGCGGGCGTGGGTCTCATGGGTCATCAGTGGGGAGGTTTCCACGCCCATAAGTCCCGGAATCTCGCTCACGCGCTCGCTGCCGAGGGTCAGGGTCAGATCTACAAGTCGTACCATGAGGAATTACTCCCCCCACCCTAAACCTCCCCCCGCAGGGGGAGGGGACTATCGGAGTTCAGTCGCCAGGCGTCGCTTCGGGTAACGCTCCCGAAGGCGGCGCGGGCCGTGGCTCGGGCCTGAGTCTGGCTATTGCGTCGGTGCGGGCCTCCGGTGGCAGGGATTTCTCCCAGTCGGGGATAAGTACCTGCTTGGTGGATTCCAGGGTCAGTATGGCCAGGACGCCAACCAGGCTGAAGCCCATGGACAAGACAAACACTGGCATAAACGAACCGCTCAACTCATAGACCATGCCGCCCAGGAAGGTAGCGACGGCATGTCCCATCATAGCTCCCATGATCTGGTAGCCGTAGAGCGTCGCAAGAGGGCCTTGGCCGAAGTATTGCCGGTTCACCACGAGGTAGGCCGACATCTCCCCGCCAAAACCAAGACCGAATGCGGCACCAAACAGGTAGAACGCCCACACGTCCTGGGCCCAGAACAGCACAAGAACGGTTACACCCTGCAAAAACAGGGCTACAACCATGATGGGTTTGCCGCCAAAGCGTTCAGCCAGGATCGGTACGATAAACCTGCCGATGATGCTGAAAATCGAGATGAACGAAAGTATGAAAGCCGCCTGGGTTAGTCCGAATCCCAGCTCTTTTCCGAAAGGGATGGCGTAGATCAGGACGATGCCGTGGCCTGCGCAGCCGAGACCGTGAATGGTGGGCAAATTCCAGAAGGCTCGCGTCCGGCGCGTTGCCTGGCCAAAGACCTTGAGACGCAGGGCCAGAATGTCTTTAGGAATGATAGGGTCAGGGGGATCGCTGGACAGGGTTCCATAAGGCCTGGTATCCGCGTGGACCGGACTGGAACGGAAAAAGAAACTACAGGCGATTATCAGTCCGCCACCCACAAAGCCGATGATCAGGAAAGTGTCCTGCCAGCCCGCAGACCCCAGCAACTCCGCGATGCCCGGCGCGATGACGGCCGATCCTATGCCGCCTGCCCCCTGCAACAGACCTGTTGCCAGCCCCAGGCGTCGCCGGAACCAGCCACCAATGGACGCCTGGAGAGGTACGAAAGTAAAGGCCTGGGTTATCGCCAGAAAAACACCGAAGGCAATGAAGAAGTGCCAGATCTCACTGACCATTCCCACCATGGACATACTGACCAGATACAGCACACCGCAGCCGAGCATGATAGGGCGGGCGCCGAACCTGTCTCCTAACATGCCTGCAACCGGAGACATCAGAGCCCCGACCAGGTAGTAAACCGCAATTGCCCCGCCGATAATGGCAATGCTCCAGCCAAAGCCGCCTTCCTCGTCGTTGAGCGGGGCGACCATGATCCCGGCGGACATACTGATGGCCTGCCCGATGACCTGCACCACAATCAGAATGGCCAAGATTGTCCAGGCGCGGTGGATTCGGAAAGGGGCTTTTGCTGCTAGCTGTGCCATATCACCTTACTTTGCCACGAAAGAAATAAAGGAAAGAAGTAAAGGAAATTAGTTCGGGTTCAATGTAGAGGACAGGCTCTCAGGAAGCCCTGGCCCCACCACGATTCGGCGGCTCCCCCGGAGGTCTCGCCTATTGGAGCAGCGCCGAAGGCGATTGGACCCTGCTCGCCGCCTTCGGTATTCGCGGTTTCGGAGTCTTCCAGGGACGTCGGAGAGAGACCAAAGGTAAACTCCCTGCCCTCGGCGTCAGACGCCACGGCCCAGGCTCCGAAGAAGATGCTCAGCGCCATCGTCGCGACGATAACTGCCACGAAGACGAATGGCGCCGGCATGTAGCGTAAGAGAGTCAGCTCCCGACCTCCACTTCGACGGGGAACACCATGTTGTTACCGTAGCCGCGGCCGTCCCATTTGTTGGGGAACTCTATGGGCTGGGTCTCGCCCAGGTTGTTGGTGGCGCGGCACATGATAGTGTAATTGCCCTCAGCGGGCGGCTGCCAGCGATGTTCCCAGCGGTTCCAAGAGTAGCCTACCCGCGGGTGCAGTGTGTCGACTGGCACCCAGCTCTCGCCTCCGTCCTCGCTGAACTCGACCTTGGTGATCTCCTGCTCGCCGGACCAGGCGGCCCCGGCCAGTTGGTAGCCGCTCACCGGAATGACTTCACCCGGCACTGGGTTGGTGATGATGGATTTGACCTTCAACTTGGTGTAGTAGTTGTAGGGTATGGGCGAGCCGGGCTCATTCTGGGTCATGTAGCGCTCGGTCATGTAGAAGCCCTCGAACTTGTGGTCCAGGACATGAATGCCGACCAGCCACTTGACCGAGTTCATGCCGTACCAGCCCGACACCAAGAGACGGAGCGGACGGCCGTGCATCAAGGGGAGAGGCTCGCCGTTCATCTCGTAGGCCAGCAGCGTGTCGGGATGCAGGGCCTTGGAAATGGGCAGGCTGCGCTCATAGGTGACTTCGGCCGGGTCGCTGACAACTTCGTCCGGCCCGTGGTCGGCGCCCTGGAACATCACCTCGACGGCGTTGTCTTTCACTCCGGCCAGTTCCAGCACGTCCCGAAGGGAGACACCGGCCCACTCTGCGTTGCCCATGATGCCGTGGCCCTTGATCTGTTCCATCACGGAACTGATGCGGAGGGCCTTGGTGTAGTATTCCGGCACCGGGCTGTTGCCGCAGCACTCAAAGGTGACCTGGAAGCGCTTCTGCGGCAGCTTCTTCAGATCTTCCAGGGACAGGGACAGTTCCTTTTCGACCTGACCGTCGACCTTCAGCCGGAAGGAGTTGACGTCGATCTCCGGACAGTCCGTCCAGTGGTTACGCACATAGAAAAGATCATTGGGGACGATGTTTTCCTGCAGCGCGGAGGGCGGCGCGGCAAAAGTGCGCAAGCCCGCGTTGGTCGGGATGATCTGCGGTTCTGCACGGGTGCCAATATTCGGTAGGGCCATTCTGTCCTCCTATGCTCTAGTGGCTTGCGCCTCTGTGTTTCTGAATGTGTGCCTTTATTCCAGGCAGTTATTCCAGGTAGCTGGTCTGCGGCTCGTTGGTTGGATAGGTAACAAGCAACACAACCGGCGTCCAGAGATGATTTACCAGCTTGTGGGGCGTTCCCGGGGGCGCCAGCAGCGTGGTCCCGGCGCGCACGGTACGCACCTCATCGCCAATGATGGCCTGCACCGCGCCCGACGTCACCTGTATGGACACATCGGTGTTGTGGACGTGCATCCGTCCTTCCCATCCGGGATTCAGCTGCACTTCCTTGATGGTCAAGGACTCCGCTCCCTGGGCGCTGGATACAAAGTAGCGCTCACTCGAGCGGTCAGTCGCTGCGGGCATCCGAATGTCGGAATGGTCAATGTAAGGCATTTTCGCTCCCATACGACGCCGCATTTTACCACTGCGGCGCGGCAAACGCATTTTACCCCAGGTCGCCGTGGGAAGTCCGTGGCGCACCTCCCCGATTGGATACATCCCAGCGCCCTTGAAAAAAGGGCCATCCGTTCGTCCCGAGAGAGCAGAGGGACGAACGGACATTGAGGCTACTCTGAGGATGGAGCCGGCGCAGCGGCCCAGGAACACATACCGCCCAGGTTTTCGTTGCTGCGTTACTCTACTGTGACAGGGTATCCCACGATGGCGCTGAAATTCTTGCGCATGTTGTTGTAGCGCGGCTCACGGGACTGCACCCGTCCGACCTCGTCGGTGGCGCGGGACATGATGGTGTAGTCGCCGGGCTTGGCGTCCCACTTGTAGGACCAGCGCACCCACATGAACCGGTCGCGGGGAGCCTCGATGTGGGCCACATTCCAAGTCTCGCCATCGTCAACGCTCACTTCGACGTTGGTGATGGCGCCGGCGCCGCTCCAGGCATAGCCGCGGACCATGTGCTCGCCCGAGTTCAGGACCTTGGTGTTGTCGTTGGGCCTGGTGACGATGGACTTCACGCCGATGGTGGTAATCAATTCCTTGTCAGGGGAATCGGCGGAATCGGCGTAGTAGTAGAACTGGTAGTGATACCAACAGTCAGGCATGTGGTCCATCACCTGCAGGCGACGGAGCCACTTCACCGACCAGTTGCCCGACCAGCCCGGCACCAGCAGCCGCACCGGAGCGCCGTGAAGGTGCTCCAACAGCGCGCCGTTCTGCGCCCACGCCAAGATGGTGTCGGGATGCAGGGCCTTCTGCACCGGCAGGCCCTTGTCGTAGAAAAAGGCCTCGGTTCCAGGCTCGGCCGTTGCGGGAACGCCGATGTCCCATCCTTCTGCCCGGATGTACAGCGACTTGTCGGTCAGCCCCGCTTCCTGCAACACGGCGTACAGCGGCACGCCGGTCCACTCGCTGGCGCTGAGGATCATGGCCTCGGAGGTGCGGGAAGGGCGAGGCCCCTCACCCTTCAAGAACTCGAAGAAGGTGGCGTCTGACCCGGAGCACTCCATCACCGTGCGCACGGACCGGCCCGAAATACGGCGCAGGTCATCAAATGACAGCGTCAACTGATTCTTGACCTCACCGTCAATGGTCAGGGACCAGTCTGCGGCCGAGATCATTGGCGGAACATCAAAGTGCTGCACGGTGTAGTGCAGGTTGGTGGGCGTGATCAGACCCTCGAGGTCCATCACTGGCGTGCGGATTCGCACCGTCCGGCCCTCGTCGTCCAGAAGCGTAACCGGGTTGACCTCCTTGGACGGCCAGCCGTACCAGTCGCCCGTGAGTCCGCTGTTGGCCATATCAGAGCCAATAACTTCGTCCATTCTCAGAAAATCGGGTACCGCCCCTTCTTCGCGGGTAGTCATCCGTTTGCCTCCCTGGTGAAATGTCGATGTCCGTATCCAGTACAAGCCACAGGGGCGCATAGCCATGCACCCCCGCAAGATTTATCCGGAAACCCTAGCTGGTGGCGTACTTGAATCCCAGCTCGGTCTCCCAGCGCAGATAGTTCATCATCTCGCCGTAGCTGCGGTCCACGCCAAGGTAGTTGATGTCGGCAGGCGGGCGGACAATGCCCGTGAGGCCCTGCTCTACCGGCAAGCCGGCCTGGCGCCACGCACCCATGCCTCCCTCCAGCACTGACACGTTGCTGTAGCCCAGCTCGCCAAGGGTAACGGCGGCGAGGGCAGAGTTGCGTCCGGAGCTGCACGTCACAGTGATTGAGTCACTCTTGCCGGAGACCATGCCACCAATCTCGATCTCCAGCCAGCTGCGGGACAGCCACTTGGCGCCGGGCGTGTGTCCGGCGGAAAAGTCCTGGCTGGTATCCACGAACAGCACCACCTGCGGAGGGTTGTCGTGGAGTTCCTGAGCCGAGACCAGGGTAGCGCTGCGGAAGGCATCGCCCAGCCCGGCAACCGAGGCGCGCTCCACTCCAGTTGCCAGCTCCCGGCCGGAAGCCGCCCAGGCGGGAGCGCCGCCGTCCACGACGTAGACTTCCTTATGTCCCATCTGGCGATAGAAGGAACCGGTAACCGTGGCGCGCGTGCGTCCGTCGCAGCAGAAGACGAGGGTGGAGTTCTGGACGACGGCAAGATCGTCGGCCCGCTGCACCGCTTGGCCGCCCGGCCACCAGCGAAAGCCCGGGATGTGTCCGTCAGTGAATTCCTCATCGGTGCGGACGTCGACCAGGTACACGGCCTCAGAGTCGCGCCGGGCGATCAGGTCCGCCAGGGCGTCGGGCGAGAGGTACCGTACGCCATCCTCTTCGGCCAGGCGGGCGGCGTACTCTTCGGCTGCGGCTTTGCCTTCTTCCGAAACTTCGGGAAGCTCGACGCGGTCGCCGCCGTTCTCCAGTTCGTAACCGGCCAGCAGCCAGCCCGACGTCCCGTTCTTGAGACCCAGGGCCTGGATGCCCATGCGTTGCAGAACGCGCGTGCCGGTGATGCTGCGGGTGCGGCCGGCGCAGTTGAGGATGACGGTGGTGTCCTCGTCCAGTTCCTTGGTTATATCGGTGATGCGCAGCGCCAATTCTCCGCCCGGCATGCTGCGACCGCCCGGTATGCAGAAGCGCTGGTACTCCTCGGGGGTCCGGGTGTCGAGGATGACCAGCTTGTCGCCCCGCTCGATGCGCTCGTGCAGGTCTTCGGCGGATATTTCAGGAACGTGGTGCACGACTTCCAGCTTTTCGCCGAAGTCCTTGCTGGGAACGTTGACGCCCCACTCGGTGGGGTAGTCGCGCGCCGACCAGCGGTTGACCCCGCCGTCGAGGACGGCGACGTTGGTGTAACCCAACCGCTCGAGCGTAGCAGCAGCCAGCGGACCGCGGCGACCGTCATCGTCGCATACGACCACCTGCACGCCCCTGGTCGGGACGGAATCCTCTATGATGAACTCTATGCGGCGTCTGGGTATGAGGGCAGCCCCAGGAATGTGGGAGCTGTTGTACTCGCCCGACTCGCGGACATCGATCAGGGCAAAGGGTTTGTCGCCCTGCAACAGGGCGTCCAGTTCGGCGTCAGAAATCAAGTTGACCATAGCTATTGGCTCACCTATTTTTGAATTGCGTAATTATGAGAACGCCCGCGATGCAGTGTCAACCCGACGCGATGCCTGTGCTATAATCGCGGGGTTATGGCAAGTCCCAACGATGAATTGACGGAAATACCCCTCTTTCCGCTGAATTTGGTGTTGTTTCCGGGTATGCCGCTGCCGTTGCATATCTTCGAAGAACGCTACAAAGCCATGATCGGCGACTGCATGCGCTACAACACGCCGTTCGGTGTACCGCTCATTCGGGCGGGGCAGGAAGTGGGCTCCCCCGCAGACCCGCAGCGCATAGGCACGACGACGCGGGTGCTCCGTTCCCAGCTGCTGGAAGAAGGGCGGATGAATATCATCACAAAGGGTGACCGCCGCTTCGAGATCATCGAGGTCACCCAGCAGGAACCGCATGTGGCCGCCCTGGTCAGGCTGCTGGATGAGCCGGTGGGAGAGGGATTCACGGGAGTGTCGTCGGAACTGACCGAGGAATTCTCCAAGCTGATGCGGAACCTGATATCGCTCACCGGCGGATACACCTCGCAGGTGGAAATTCCCGAGGATCCAGTGGAATTGTCCTATACGATCGCGGCCAACTTGGACGCGCCGATTCCGGTGAGGCAGGAACTGCTGGAGGTTCCCACCGCAGCCGACCGGTTGAACCGGCTGGTTCCCCTGCTCAAGCGCCGCAACCACGCCCTTGAGGAAGAGATCGCCCGCCAGAACCCCTTCAAAGGGCCCCGGCTGAACTAGCTGCAAAGAGAACGCCGGAGCACTTTCGCTCCGGCGTTTCGCTTCTCAACCCTTTTATCCCGTCTAGGCGTTAAAGAGCCGCAGGGCGCCTGACTCCGGGATGAATCCGCTGAACAACTCTGGGTGAATCATTTCCGCCATGATTTCCAGGCCGGTTACCAGGCGTGGGCCGGAGCGGCTGGTGTAGGCGCTGGCGTCAACCACGTAAACCCGGTCGTTGCGGACGGCGGGGAGGTCCTTCCACCCATCCAGCTGCGCCAGTATCGGCACGTCCTCCAAGCCGCGCTTCACGTCGAAGCCGCATGGCATCATCACGATCACTTCAGGCTGGCGTTCGACGACCTCGTCCCACTCCAGTTTGAATGTGCCGGTGTCCTTGTCTCCGAAGGTGTTGGAGCCCCCGGCGATATCCACCATCTCAGGCACCCAGTGGCCCCCGCACATCAACGGGTCGGCCCACTCCACGTGCAGCACACTGGGATGTGTGTCGGCGTCAGCCGCGCGGGCAGACACCGCCTCGATGCGGCTCTGCATATCGGAGGCGATTTCGTCGGCCTTCTGCTCGGTGCCGGTGGCGCGGCCCAGCAGCCGTACATTCTCAATGATGTCGCCCAATAGCTGTGGGTCGAGGGAAATTACCTCGGGCTTCTTGTCCAGGATCATGCTCACCTCGGCAACCTGCCGAGAGGAGATGGCTCAAACCTCGCAGATTGCTTGAGTGATGAGCAGGTCGGGTTGTGCGGCGATCAGCACTGCCTCATCTATCTCGTAGATTCCCAGGCCCTGCTCCAGCCGCTCGGCAATGACGCGGCTGATTTCGCCGCTGGTGGGCTGCTGGCCACTGAACACGCTGCGCACCACCCACGGCTTGTCGCGGGCCTCGGGCGGATAGTCGCACTCGTGGGTCACACCCTTGAGGCTGTCCGCCAGCCCGAGCTGGTAAACCATTTCGGTGGCGCTGGGCAAAAACGAGCAGATGTTCATTCCAAACCTTCTCATCGGGTAGTAATGGCTCACTTGAAAACAATGGTACGCCAGGAATCAGAAAAGGCAAGACCGCAGAGGGTTTCGAACAATGAATCCGAATCCTCTGCGGCCTGCGGATGTACCTGTGTGAATCGGCCTAGCGCTTCTTTTCCGCATGAGAGGTCAGACCGACGGTGGTATCAGCGGTCGCCACGGCGACCGAACCGTAGAGGGGTCAACGGCGTTTCCAGGTCTCCACCAGCTCGTGGGCCTGATCGTCGTCCACTCCCCACATCGTAAAATGGACGCGTATAGCATCGTACAGGGTGATGTCGCCAGGAGCCTTATCCGGATCGCGGTAGGACTCGACGTCCACTTCCATCCAGTCGAGGAGTATGTCCTCGGCGTTGGCGATGCGCTCCACCATGTTAACGGCACAGGCGGTGATCCCGGAGAAGAACAGCTCTCCCGCCCCGACCTCATCGCCTCCTGGGTCATCAGCGACCCAGTGGTGGTTGCGGGCGTTGCAGATGGCACGGCCCAGGGTGCCGGTACTGTAGCTCTTGGCCTTATAGGCCAGGGTCAGTTCAGCCATGTTTCCCTCCTCTCCTTTAGCGGATTCGCGGCGATTCCTGGTCTCTTGGGCTAGTCAGCCACCCGATAGGCGACGCACTCGACCACCTCTATCGCCAGGGGCTTCTGAGCAAGGCCGGTGGTGCCGATGACTGCCCTGCAGGGCGGGTTCGGAATGAATTCGCGATACACCTTGTTGAACTCGTCCCAGAGGTCCATGTTGGTCAGGAATACGATGAGCTTGATCACCCGACCATAGCCGGTTCGGGCAGCGGTCAGGATGGTCTCGACATGCTGCAGGCAGGCGCGGTATTGATCCGTATAGGTGTCGCCGACGACCACACCCTCGAAGTTCGATGAAGTGGTGCCCCGGCAGTAGACCTTTACCGCCCGCACCTTGAGCATCCGGGTCAGGTCTTCTTCGAAATAGTCGCTGTACATACCCGTGCGGTAGGAAACGGAGCCGGTGGCATAGTGCCTGCCATCGGCGATGATGAGGTCAAGGAGCCGGTCTCGTTCGTCGAAAGGCAGCGCCTGCGCCTCCTCAATGCTCAACGAATCGAGGTCGGCGAGAGTGAGGCCAGCCTGTCGAGTCTGGGTCATTGGGGAGTTTCCTCGTATCGAATCGGATTTCCGTACGGACGAAAGTGCAAGCTCGAACGATGGCCTATATTAGACCCTTGCCGTTGAGCCACGCAAGGCTGGCAGTTTCTATTCAGGGCAATCGCGTCTTAAACGCCGGAGGCCCTATAAGTCGTCATTCCCGCGCAGGCGGGAATCCAAACCCCCGTATACCCTCGCACCCGGAACCGAAGGAGGCACTGCCACTCCCTCTCCCATATCCACCGACATTAGACCAATTTTGTGTGCTGAGTAACAAGACGCGATTGCCCTGAGTTTCTATTCCCTTTTCATGTCCAATACAATCGCATTTGATACTTTTGATGACAGTTGCCCCTTGCCAAGCCTCATGGCGCCTCCCTACCATATCTTGGTATGCCTACTGCTTCCCGCTGCTCCCTGTGCGTTCTTCGGATTACGCCATGGCCTGTAATATTACCCGTGTACAGGCTGGAAAGCCGGGTGGGACAAGATGGGACAGAATGGGACTGGAATCGCGATTTTTCGGCAATTCGGGGAGGTTCCAGATAGGACGGAACGTGATTTTGGGACAAAATGGGACACCAGTGGGAAATTTCAGTCCCACCAGGACACCCTGTCACCCTCCGCGGGTCCGCTACCCCCGGATGGCTGTGCTCAATTCCCTGCGGAGCCACGGAATCTCGCCGGCCAAATGCGTTAGCCCCGCTTTGACACCTCTCGAAAAACGAACGTAAGATGGTTTGAAGAGAAGTTTTCAACGGAGCGAAATATGGTCACGATTCCTGAACTGAAAGAGCAGTACGAAGGTCTGGACCGGCAGCTTCCGACTAAAGGCGAGGAGGCCATCGAAGCGGAGTCTCTGCTGACCTTCGAATACGAATACCCGGAGCGGGACACCGAGGTAGTCATCGACACCGACGAGTTCACCGCCGTCTGTCCTTGGACGGGCCTGCCCGACACCGGCGAACTGATCATCAGCTACGTGCCGTCAAACAGTTGCATTGAATTGAAGTCTCTGAAGTTCTACCTGCTGTCCTACAGGGATGTGGGAATCGTGCAGGAGCACGCCGCAAACCGGATACTCAACGACCTCGTGAAATGCTGTCAGCCGCGCCGGATGAAGATCACCCTGGACTACAAGATTCGCGGCGGACTGCACACCAAGGTGGCCGTGGAGCACGGCACGTAACCAGAGCTCCTAGCCGCCGCGCAGCAGCGCCGTCAGATCCCGGATGTCGGCCAGGGTCTCCAGCCGTCCCACGGCTTCAACCACGTCGCGCACGCCGTGCTCACCGAGAGTATCCGACGCAAGGTAGGAGAACTTTCCTCGTAATTCATCTGGCTGCGCCGGGTTGCGGTGGTCCCCGTGGTGTGCCACCACCGACTCGCTGAGAATCCTCCCGTCGTTGAGCGATACCGTGACCCTGGCGGCGGGATAGTCGTACCGGCGCAGGTCCATCTCGGGATCGGCGGACACGAAAACCCGCTGCGAGAGGGCCAGCGTCTCCTCGTCCATCAGCCTGTCCGGATAGAACGCCGTCACGTCGGTGGCGCCAAGAGTCACCGAGGCCGCCAGGGCATATGGCAGGGAGAACTTGGCGGCAAGCATATTTGGCGGGGCCGGGTCGGTCATTATGGTGGCCAAAGGCGGGGCGATCACGTCGATGCTCTTGACGTCGCTCGCGCCGAATTCTCCCCTCCGCAGTATGTGCTGCAACCCGTCCAGCGCGTGGTGGTTGTAGAGGCAGCAGGCGTGGAGCTTGAAGTAGTTCTGCTGGATTCGCAGCGGTCCCGGCTCTCCCAGGCCGTCGACCGCCGCCTCGGCATCGAATCCCATACCGAGCAGCGACCCATACAAGTCGGCAGGGCCGTCCTTCAGGCCGGTGAATCCGCACTGCACGACATTGGCCGCCATGATTCCCTGCATTGCTGAACGGCCCGGATACAGGTTGCGGACGGTGGCCCCTTCGATGCAGGGCGTCCAGGTATTGGCCGGGCTCATGGACGCGGCGATGTTGATGGCCTCGCGGACCTCACCCTTGCTCAAATCCATCAGCTTGGCGGCGGCGACCGCAGCGCCGATGGTGCCCCAGGTGCCGTGGGAGTGGACATCCGGCTTCACTGCCGTTCCGGTGCCAACGCGGGATGTAACCTCGTAGGCGGCGATGACGCTTTCGAGGAACTGCCTACCCGTAGCCTGCGCCTCTTCCGCAACGGCCAGGGCCGGCGGGATCACGTGGATGGCAGCGTGCCCACCGCCAAGGCGGTTGCCTTCGTCCATCTCCAGCGCGACCCCGGAAGTACCGTTCACCAGCGAGGCAAGCATTGGGCCCGCCTGGTTCGGATGGCCGACAATGCTGGAGGTACCGGTGCCGCTCATCCTGACCGCCAGTTCGGCCAGCTTGCGGTTCTCGGGCAGCCTGCTGCCGGCCAGCATGGCACCGATGGTGTCCAGGACGACAGTGCGGGCCGCCTCCGTAGTCTCGGGGCCAAGTTTGTCCAAGTTGAGCTCGCAGACGAACTCCGCAAGTCGTTCCAGGTATTCGGGCCGATCGGGCATGGTGCCTCCTTACCGCCAATTGCGGTAATCGACGGCCGGGCGGGCTTGTCTCGCAGTTGCCTGGCCGATTGCCTTTCCCATCTGTAATCAGCATAATTGAGCACGTTATGTCCGGCAAGCGGCAACTCAAATTCGCCTATATCGCCAACTTGCTCGTACCCATGGTTCTGAAGCGCAAGCTGAAGCTCATCGCAGACAACAATTGGACCAAGCTGCGAAGAGTGCGCGGGTGTTGCGGGAACTACGGGCAGCCGGGGTGTTGACTGCGGGAGGTTGAGCCGCCGGGCGGCGGCCACCATCATCACTCCGGGCATTCACACGAATGCTGAGCGAGAGATAGCAAGAGGCGAAGCTAGCTATTTCGCAATCGCCGCGGACTTATCCCCATTGTCCGCTGCCAATTGCTTAACCACCTGGATTACCGACGCCCCAGGACCCGAGATAGGCATCGCCAGCATCGGACAGCATGGGAATAATCCCAAGGAAGCCTTCTTGGCTGATCGTGTAGGTAACCAGCCCGAGCAGCACCAAGGCGTGCAGGCCAAAGGCATACAGCACCGCCATAAAAGTTACCAGCCAAAACGCCCTGAAAAGGCCTCCCTCCCGCGGGCGCCTGCGCCGAGTTGGTGCCGAGCGCGGCGAAACGGGCCTTTCGCTCACCCGCACGTCCCCGCGACTATCCCCCGTTTGACGTACGGCCTCAGTTGACCGGGTAAAGTCCCCGTCCGCCCTCTGGCGCTCCGCTTGCTGGCTCCCCTTGTCGTCGTTACAGAGGTAACAAGAGCAGGAAGGAGGATGATGCCGCAAGCGGTCGCGCTGCCATCCACGATTGTTCTGAGTTTTCAAGGACATGGTTCGGCCTCCAGGCTCATTGTGAACCATAGCCGACGGGTCGTGGAATCTCATGGAAGACGGAGTATGATGAAATTGCCTCCGCTTCCCCTGCCAATATGCCCAGAAGCACCACCGTATAGACCCCAGGGCCGTGAGTTTCCAGTATGTCTCTCAAGTCGGCGCCTACCGAGAAACTGTCTCCCCTGACCTGCCATCGAAATACCGATTTTGTTGGCACCGATATGGTTTGACGGAGGGGCTGCTGGTTCTGGGATCGAGCCTCCTGCCATAGCTGACGTGCCTCCTCGTGGGACGAAGGAGCGGGAGCGTCAATGGCAACGTCATAGGGATCGGTGCAGGACTCGTATTCCGTACGGATTGGTTCATCGGGCAAGTATTCGTCGGGCTTGTATTCCTCCGGCACGTAGCTGATCAGGGGCAGGAGCTCTCGCAGGTAAACTGCCGGATGGCCGGGTCCGTAGCAGTAAGTCCTCGCCACCTGACCGCGTGTGAGCTGTTGCGGAGGAGGGTCGTAGTCAATTCTTACCGGAAAGATTCGGCCCTCACCGAACCTTGCCCCGTTCTTCACCCGCCCCTCAAACGTCAACCTGCCGCCGTTGATCTCGGGTAGGGCGGAGTAATCGACGTAGTCGCCCTCAAAATGCTGGTAGGCCACGAAATTAAATTCGTCCCACGCCATCCCCACGTTGACTTTTCTGTGGGATGGATCAAGGATGTTGTCCCTGTGGCCCGGGCTGTCCATCCATTCCTGCATTGCCCTCCGGATCTCGCTGGAAACGCTCGCTATCGCACGATAGCCATCCGACGCCGCGATGCAGTAATTCGCGCCGTACCAGTTCTCGGCGTTCGACTGATACCCGCCGGCCAGGCTGTAGCGCATATAGGGTTTCAGTCCGTCAATCCCCCAATGGGCAGCGACGCAGTCTCTGAGGGAGTTCGCAGCGTGGATTTGCGCCGCCCGATTGTCGCTCAACTGAACCGCTGGCACTCCCACTGCAACCCTTGCCTCGTTTATCAGTTGCAGCATCAACGCGTACTGAGGCGCGACCGGCGTAGGTGAAGGCTGCGGTGGCCGCGTTTGCGTCGGCGCGGGGGTTGCGGTGAGGGAGGGTATAGCGGTGGGGTCCGGTTGAACGATAGCCGCCGCTCGTGAGATTACTGAAGACGCGGCCCGCGCAATTCTTGTAGATGGCGGGATTGACGTCGGTCGAGCGGGCGTTGGAGCAGGGACATTGGTTGAGTCGCTCACGGGCCGGGAAGACGGCCCGGTTTGAGACGCAGAAGCGACAGTGTCGTCAACAGGGGAAACGATTGACGATACGGTCCTATAGCCGGGCCAAGCAAAGACGGCCGCGACCACCAAGAAAAGGATTATTTTGCTACCTGTCGCCATTGACCAAGCGCCGCGACTCCGACCCTGCAGGATGTCCGGCGCTACACCACTCCCCCCACCGCATCAAACGGCCAGTCGGATTCCCTCCCACCAATGCTTTCCATGGCCACGCCGCTTGCGCCTCAGTCCAAGGCTGGTGAGCCTCATACCGAAGGCTCGTTGCGATAACGGCTGGTGGCCGAGGTCGTTACACCAATGCAGGAATCCCGTGTACAGTTCTCCGGCAAGAGCCCTTCGCTCATCCCCTGTCTCGCATCGTTCGGCGATAAAGCGGCGAATCAGCCCACCTGCCGGAATGGCCTCCAGACGACTTCCGTGGCTGCCGTTGGAACCCCGGCCCCCATTGGCGTACGAGGACGTGCCGGCTGGCTCCTGTTCCCTGTGCCAAAGACCCGACCGTTCCCTGATGGCGACGTCCCAGCTATCGGCGTCCTCCATCGGATCCGGTACCCTCGGCGGCAAGAATGGAGGAGCGCCAGGGGCGAGGCGCCGATCCGGAGGATCTCCCGGATAACCCCGGGGCGGAACAGCCGGAGTCGATTCTTCGCCATCCTCCGACAAGGAGGGGGAGCCAATGACGCCGCCAAACGCTGTTGTGGTCGACCCCGGATTCTTGGGGAGAGTTCGCGAGGCGGCCGCGGTGCCGCCTGCCACCACGGCATTTGCGCTGGCGCCGAGGTACTCAAGCAACCCGAGATATTTTTCCAGCCCACCAAAGTCGTCCCAGCTGAGCGCCCGGCCCTCCAGGCCAGTAGCGTTCAACGTGAAGGCGAAACGCCTGATGTGGAACAACTTTCGATATGGCGGCGGGCATTCCCAAACCGGCTGCAGGATGGACCGCTCCACCGCCCTGCCAATGAGATACATCGCAGACCGGGCAGCGCGCAACTCCGGCCATTCTTCCCGGATGGGCTCACCGGGGAAAGCGGTTTCCAGACTTCGCTGGACCTGCAGGGCGGAGATGGCAAAAGCGGACCTCATCTGGTTGGCCGCGCCCCTGACCAATTCGGCAGCCAACTCTGGATCAGAGCGGTGGCCGCTTCCGGCCTGCTGATTGAAAGGGGGGGCATCGCTGGACGGCCGGACCAGAGAATGCGGCGGCACTCTACCTGCTGACGCACCTTTCCACAGTGCGACACAGAATGCCAGATTCTCTCTTACCAGCCTGATTTCTTCCCCTGGTTTCACACGCCACCACCCGGCACCGCCTCCAGGAATTAGAGACAGGGGTCTTGGGGTCCCTCATTTGTCAATTCGAAAAAGCTCGCTGCGAGGCTCCCTGAGCCCAGCCAGCTAATTGCTGAGGTTCATCACCACCTTGATGATGTTGTCCGTCCGTTGATCGTACATATCGTAGGCCTTCTGAACATCGGAGAAGCCCATTTGGTGGGTGACCAGCGGGGCAGGGTCGCACCATCCTCGCTGGCGCAGCGCCACGATTTCCTGAATGTGGCTGATTGGATCGCCGCTGCGAGCTCCGGTCGTCGGGATGATTCGCGGCTGCTTGTCCATAAGCCAGTTATGTTCCAGGGGAATGAATTCCTCCTCCTGGATACCGAAAATGATGCAGGTCCCGTTCTGGCGGACCAGCCGGAAGCACATGTTGAAAGTGTCGGCGTAGCCCGCCGCTTCCACAACCACGTCGGCTCCAACGCCGCCGGTGATCTCGGCCACCGCCTCCTCCAGGTTATCCCTATCAGGATTGAGCTGGTAGGTGGAACCAAACGTCTTTGAGGCTTCCAGCCTGTTGTCGAGCAGGTCAACCCCGATGACGTTCCGGGCTCCGATGCGGGAGGTGATCATGGTAAAGCTGAGACCGATGCTTCCCTGCCCCATCACGACCACGTTCTTGCCCAGCAGGTTGGGCATCTGCTGGCAGGAATACAGCACCGTGCCCGAAGGCTGGCACATGATCCAGTCGTCAAGCGAGCCCTCATCGGGAAGCAAAATCATGCGGCCCGGGTCAGACACCATGTATTCCACCAACCCGGCGGACCCACGCGGCGGAATGACAATGACGCGCTGCCCTTCGTGGTAAGCATCGGTGCGGCTCTCGACGATGGTGCCAGCCAACTCGTGGCAAGGGTGCCCGATGGGAGCCGGATAGTATTCCTCCGGGTTGATGGCGAACCCATGGCGAATATCACTGCCGCAGACGGAGACGCGCTCCAGCCGGACCAGGCATTCCCCGTCCTGTGCCGAGGGCGTTTCCGCTTCCAAAAGTTCGAAGAGCTTAGGGCCGATGAGTCTGGCCGCTTTCATTGGACCGATTCTCCCTGGTTAAGATACTGCCGCACACGACGGACTGTTGCGTTTCGTTTTGGCTATATTACAGGTCGGGAAGCACCAACGGCAATACATTACGTCAACTCTGTAGCGTTACGATTGAGTTGGTCGAATTGTCTAAGGATGGTGCCATACTATCCGGCGTTGCCTGGGGGAGCCGAATTCACAATCCTTATGCCCTGGCACCGGACCAGTCCGAGGGCAAGGCCCGCGCCGGCAAGGTGTCAGAGGGGTGTATCAATACGGGGAGGCGCCCGACAGGGTACCTCCGGAAAAGTGTGCCATTTTGTGCATTTTCCACGACCCCTAGTCTCAATAAGGGATCCATCCCTCCCTGCAGGGTCCGCTGTGGGAGATGCCGCGACAGCGGTTCTCGAGATGAAAATTCAGGAATTTCCGCTCCTTTGTATCGGCATTTGCGGATTCTGCCGTATGGTGGGGATGCATGCTCAAGCCAGAACGTTTAAAGAACGTTTGTTTGATTATATGGAAGCGGAACCTAGTACTCGGTCAAACTTGGTCCGATAGGTAGACTCAGAGGCATGGATGTCGCTGATATTCTGAGTCATGGAAGATGTTGTTGTGAGGTGGCGGTGTGGTCAGAGAGAAATTTATAGTTCGGCTGACGTCGGAGGAACGCGACCAACTGGAGCACATGGTCCGGGCAGGGAAGAGTCCGGCCAGGGTTACGACCCGGGGCCGCATCCTGCTCAAGACCGACGAGGGCTGGTCGGCTCCCAGAGTAGCCCAAACCCTGGATGTGTCCGAGGGCACGGTGTTCCGCCTCAAGCGGCGCTTCGCCGAGGATGGGTTGGACGGGGCGCTCAGGGACCGGACCCCAGCCCCACCGGTACCGCAAGCTGGATGACCGTGGCGAAGCCCACCTGATTGCCCTGGCCTGCAGCCCGGCCCCCGAAGGCCACGACCACTGGAACCTGCGCCTTTTGGCGGACCGGATGGTTGAACTGGGCGTGGTTGACTCCCTGTCCCACGAGACGGTGCGTCTGCATCTGAAAAAAACATCCTCAAGCCGTGGCAGAAGAAACAGTGGTGCATTCCCAAGGTGAGTGCCGACTTCGTGGCCCACATGGAGGATGTCCTGGACCTCTATGCCGAACCCTATGACCCCGAAAGGCCGGTGGTCTGCTTCGATGAGACATCCACCCAGATGCTGGCCGACGCCCGGCCGCCCATCCCGGCGGCACCCGGACAGCCCAGACGTGAGGACTACGAGTACCGGCGGGAGGGCACCCGCAACCTGTTCTTGGCCTGCGAACCCTTGGCAGGCTGGCGGCACGTAGAGGTAACCCAGCGGCGCACCAAGGAGGACTTTGCCCACCAGATGCGCTGGCTGGTGGATGAGGCCTATCCGGATATCGCGGTGGTTCGAGTGGTCTTGGACAATCTGAACACCCATTGCAAGGCGTCCCTCTATGAGGCGTTCCCAGCTGACGAGGCCCGGCGCATTGCCAAGCGGCTGGAATTTCACTACACGCCCAAGCACGGCAGTTGGCTCAATATGGCGGAGATCGAGTTCAGCATCTTCTCCCGCAGTTGCCTCAGGCAGCGTCTCCCGGACGAGGAATCCCTCTGCCGGGAGGTCCGCGCCCTGGAACTGGAGCGAAACGATGCTCAAGCCCGCATCAACTGGCGCTTCAGCATCCAAGACGCCAGAACCAAACTCCATCGCCTATACCCCATCAATTCCTGACTTGACCGAGTACTAGTTTGGAAGGCGTGAGCGTCACAAGACAGTGTTCCGAATCGGGTGGTCGAGTTACATTTCCAGACTGACAGTACGTGGGCCTGGCTTCCCGCCTAGCGAGAATGCTGTCGGCACCGGCGTAAGACCGCCTGGTTTGAAACGTTATCCGTCAACTGGGTGGCCGGATACAGTGTTGTGCATGCCCACATCCGATTCCAACGCAGACGGAATCGCCTGAGAGGGCCAGTGCGGCCCAGTGTTTTTCGAAAAGCCTGAGTAGGGGATTCCTCTTCGAAAAATCGAACCACAGATTCAGGGAGTTCTTCAAATCACACCAGTTACTGTTCGAGATTCACCCCACCTCTGCGTAGCGGAAGCAGTCGACGGTATGGTCGTTGACCATTCCGACGGCCTGCATTAAGGAGTAACAGATGGTGGGACCGACGAACCGAAATCCTCGTTTTCGCATCTCCTTGCTCATCGTCTCAGACAGCGGCGTCGTGGCGGGCACATCGGCCATGGACTGCCAGGCATTGGTGACCGGACTGCCGCCGACGAAGGCCCAGACGTAGGCGTCGAAACTACCGAACTCCTGCTGGGTTTCCAACAAGGCGCGTGCGTTGCCGATGGACGCGGCGATTTTCTGGCGGTTGCGCACAATGCCGGCGTTGGCCAGGAGTTCGGCTACCTTGGCGTCGCCGTAGGCTGCGACTTTCTCGGGATCGAAGGCGTCAAACGCCTCCCGGTATGCGTCGCGCTTCTGCAGGATGAGCTCCCACGAGAGCCCGGCTTGTGCGCCCTCGAGAATCAGGAACTCGAACAACTGCTGGTCGTCGTGCAACGGCACGCCCCATTCGGCATCGTGGTAGGAGATTCCGAGGGGCGTGGTGGCCCATGAGCAACGTATTGTCATATCTAAGGCGTCCAGACGTTCAGGTTGGAGAAACTTGGTGAGCCAAGGTGCCCGCTATTGAGATTGGCGATAACTATAACGTTCCCCCGGCTCCGATTGTCAGACAGGTCAAGTCTTCCAACCAACTGGCCGTTCACGATAAACAGGCCGGAATCCCCGAACGCCAGTAGCATCAGGTGATTCCTCGCGAGGAAAGGAGCACCGGAATCTGACAGCCTGGCTTCCACAACATCCACGTAGCGGCTACTGCTGGGACTGCGCGCGGTATGAAACCACTCCCCGCTGTCGGTCAGGCCAACTGCCTCCAGTTGGTCTAAGCTGGGGTTGCGAAAAACAAAGCCGTAATCCCAGTTGGAGCCGCTGGGATTGTCAAACTCAGCCTCGATAACAAGGTCGCGAGTCCATTGGCCGGTCTTATGCTCCGTGATCCTGTTGGGAACTGCTTCAAGTCTACCCGTTGCGGGGCCGTATCGCTTTACAAGCTCAATGGCCTGGAAGCTCTCGTACTTCGTCGTCGCTCCAGATGATTCATTCCCTGAGAATACGCCTGTGATGACAGCGACATCCCCTGCCCGCGTAGCTTGAGAAAGGTCAAGCGCTGCGACGAATTCGCCGTTGACGAAGAGCAGTCCCTTCCCTCCCACAGCGAAGAGAACCAGACTGTTCCGCTGGCCAGCGCCGGAATGAAACTCCGGAAGTCTCCCCTCCTTTTTTGATTCCTTGGAGGTACCGTCTCCATCTGAGATCTCCCAACGTCCTGAACTGGTAATCAGCGCTCGCAGAGAGGGTCGGCCACTCTCACTTCGTATCAGGAATCCATAATCCCAGGAGCCGGACGATGGCGGGTACGGATTGGTGAATGTCCCACTGACGGCGACATCCAGCATGGAGACACCGGCGTTGAAAGACTCCACATTCCCGTTCCGCGGATCGTGCCGCAAATCTCCGCTCACCGGACCGAATATGAAAGCATCGTCTCCTGGCGTACTCGGCCGGGGGCTGGGTGTCCTGGTAGGCTGAGGACGACGGTTAGGCGTGGGAGTGGGGTTGGCCGCCGCCGTACGGAGCCGGGGAATCCGGGCCTGCACGGTGGACCCGGAGACCGCGAATCCCAGCCCCTCAGCGGGCCTTCCTGACCTGGACTGCTCGATGCTGAAGGTATTTATGCCCAGGATTTCCCCCGACATCGACAGCATGGGCCCGCCGCTGTTCCCGGGATTTATGGCGGCGTCGGTCTGAATCACATCGCTGAGGTGGCCGGAGTCATATCTGATCGCGGAAACGATGCCCCTCGTGATCGAGGCCTGGCCCGATAGGCCAAGGGCATAACCAATAGCAATTACCTCATCCCCCGCGCGAAGCCCTGAGGCGTCACCAAAGGGCAGCGGGTGAAAATTGCCACAGCAAATGCTGACAACAGCTAGGTCCCTTACAGGGTCATCGCCCAGTACGGTGCCCCTGTAGGTGTCTGAGTCGTTGACCACCACGGTCACCTGCCGGTGGCCGGCAACTACGTGCTCGTTGGTAATGACATAGGCAGTTTGACCGGTGGCTTCGAATATGACGCCGGTGCCTACGCTCGTAGTCGTGCCAATTCGCACCACCGCAGGGCGCACCTGGTTGACCATGTCGCTCAACGTCATGGAATCGCGGCTCGCTGGAAAAGGCGTGCTCGTCGGCCTTGGGGCAGGGGTGCCCGTCGGTATTGGAGTGGGAGCTACCGCTGGAGTGGAACCCGCCGATTCCAGTGAGGCTGGCGCAGGGGATGCAGTCGGCGGGGGACTCGCGGCAATGGTGGCGGCCATTCGGGCCTCGACGGTGGCGTCGATGTCCGGGGTAGGAGATGACACCGGCGTCGGAGTCGGCTCAGCTGCCCGCGTGGCCGCGATTACCGCAGCCACCGTCGCGTCGATGTCCGGCTCGAGGGTCGGGGGCACGGTTGGCAAGGCGGCTGATACCGCAGCCTGAACGGTCGCCTCCAGGTCAGGAGGGGATGTTGGCTGCTCAACAGGCAAAGGTGACGGGCCCTGAAGGGTGCAGGCGACGGCGAAAAGAAACGCCACGAGCAGGGCCGGGAAGAACAGCACTTTCAAGCTTGGAGCGACCGCCATCGAAATCCATTTGTTTTTCGAACCAGGAATAACACGCTGGCTCAATTATGGTGTCCAGACGTTGTAGTCCTCGAAATGAGGCGAACTTTGATGGCTTACATAGAAGTCTCCCATGGCACTGGTTTCGCCGTAGTCCAGATTGTGGGACAGGTCGAGCCTAGCGACAAACCTATCGTTCACGAAAAACAATCCCACATCTTCAAGTGCGACCAGGACCAAGTGGTTGCGACCACCGAGAGTTACACCGTGAGCGCGCAGAAGGCCGCTCGAAATATCCTGATATACTGCGTCACCTACGTCCCGCGACTTGTGGAACCAGCGTCCCAAACCGTCTATTCCGACGGCCTCGAGGCGGCTTGATTCCGGGTTCCGGATTGTGAATCCATAGTCCCAGTCATTGCCTCGCGGACTGGTGAAAGTCGCTTCAGCTACCAAATTTCTGGTCCATACGCCACTGGAATGGGTTGCGATAAATTCAGGCTCCCCCTGCAGAGTTCCGCTCGCCGGGCCGTAGCTCTTACGCAAATGTGAGACCTGGAAGTCTTCGAACCGGGTGACGGCTCCGGCAACCTCATTTCCAGTGAACGCCCCTGTGATTATGGCAACATCGCCTGCTCCTGTTATCTGGGACAGGTCCAGCGAGGATATGAACTCTCCGTTGACGAAGAGCAAACCTCTCCCACCAAGGGCGGCAACCCAAAGCCGGTTTCGCCCTCCGGCACTCGTGTCAAAGGAATTGAGCGTCCCTCGCGCAATCACCCTGCTACCTGAACTTGCTCCCTGGCGAGAGGAGAGTTCCCACCGTCCACGGCTGGTTACCACGATTTGAACCATTTCGGCGGACACCCCCGCACCAGTCCCTCGAATGATGAATCCATAATCCCAACCGTGAGATGCGGCAGAGTAGGGATTCACGAAAGTAGCCCACACCAACAGATCGGAAACAAAGACATCGGCGAACTCGGTCTTGATCAACCCGTCGGATGGGTCGTGCCACAGCTCCCCGCTGGTCGGGCCGAAACCGTATGCGCCGAATGAGCTCGTGGGAGCGGGGCGGCGCGTTGGCGTGGAGGTTGGAGCCGCCCGGGCGGTCTTCAATGCCGGGAGGCGCTGCCGCACCGTCGTCTCCGATACGGCAAACCCCAGGCCCTCCGCAGCCCTCCCCGAATCCGATTCGTCGATTCGAAAGGTATTGATGCCGAGGATCTCACCGGTCATCGAGAGCATCGGCCCCCCGCTGTTGCCCGGATTGATGGCGGCGTCGGTCTGAATTACGTTGCTCTGCCGTCGGTTGTCGTAGCGCATGGCTGACACAATGCCGCGGGTTATGCTGGCCTGTCCAGAGAGCCCCAGCGCGTATCCGATGGCGACCACCTCGTCGCCGGGCTCCAGACGTGATGCGTCGCCGAAGGGCAACGCGCGAAATCTGTCGCAGCAGATGCTCACCACCGCCAGGTCGCGCACACGGTCGGAGCCCTGCACCGTGCCGCGATAGGTTGACGAATCGTTGACTACCACGTTGACCTGGGAGTATCCCTCCACTACGTGATGGTTGGTGATGACGTATCCAGTCTGACCCTGGGTTTCGAAAATGACGCCCGATCCCCCTCCCCTGCCGGTTTGAATCCTTACCACCGCGGGCCGCACGTTCTTGACCATCTCGCTCAGAGACGGCCCCGCAACCCTGGTCGGAACGGGGGTTGGGGTTGGGGTCGGACGCGGGGTAAAGGTGGGGAGGGGCGTCGGGGACGGTTGACGCGTCGGTGTGGGCAGTGGAGTGGGGACGGCGGTCGGCATCGCGGTCGGGGCAGGAGTGGGCGTCGGGGCGCGAGTCTCGGCCTGAATGTCGGTGGGTGCAAGGGCAGACATCGCGACGATTGTGGCCGCCGTTCGCGCTTCCACCGTCGCGTCAATGTTCGGGGTTGGGGTTGGCGCTGGCGTTAGAGCAGAGTTGTACTCAGCATCCTCAGTGGCGATTATGCTCGCAATTATTGTCGCGTTGGTATTCGGCGTGGGCGTTACCGTCGGAAGTGCCGCATTCACCGCGGCCTGCACAGTCGCCCCCAAGTCCGGCGTGCCGACCGACCCAGGTGAGCCAGTCTCAGAAGCGCAGGCGAGGGACAGCAAGAGTGGCAGAGCCAAGAACACTAATGCGAAAGGTCTCATCGGAAATTTGCACTACGCATTCCGGGGGTCTTCATGCCTACCATTTTAAGGCAATCGCATTTGGATATCCTGATGACATTTACCTCTTGCCAAGCCCTTTGACCCATCGACATTATGCGAGCATGTGCTCAACTCGATACATGTCCGGAACACTCTGCTTACAACCGCAAGGGCCTGGCACGCCCAAAACGGCAAAACCCAAGAATGGGACACAATGGGACACAATGGGTCAGGAATTGAAAATATCTGTCTCGCACGGCATACCGCAGACAGGAAATAGCTCGATTTTAGGCTCGAAATGAGACTGGCGCGGGAAGAATCCCGTCCTATTCCTCCCACTGAGACTCCTCATTCCCCCGCAGGTTCGCTTCTCAATGAATGCCTGTACTCGATTCCCTGCGGGGACATGGAATCTCTCCAGCCAAATGCGATAGTCCTGGGTATCTTGCAGCTCGTCAATTCACAACTTCCAACGGCGGGCTTATTATAAGACAAGCTTTTCGGAACAGTTCCAAAGAATCGCAGGAGGCCATCACCAATGCCCAAGGAATATGACGTCATCGTAGTCGGCGCTGGCAACGCGGCGCTGTCCGCCGCCATCGCCGCCAGGGAGACCTGCCAGTCAGTCATCGTGGTGGAAAAGGCACCTGAGTATTTCCGGGGCGGCAACACCTATTTCACCGGTGGCATAATCCGTTTCGCCTTCGAAGGACTGGAGGACATCAAGACCGTAATCCCCGACATGTCTCCCACAGAGGAGGAGTCGGTGGAGGTCGGCAGCTACACGGAGGACCAGTTCTACGATGACATGATGCGCGTCACTCAAGGCAACAGCGACCCCGAGCTTGCCCAGATTCTGGTCAGCCAGTCGCTGCCCACCATGCAGTGGATGCGCACCAAGGGCGTCCGATTCGTGCTGTCTTACGGGCGGCAGGCCTTTCGCGACGAGGCGATCGGCAAGTACCGCTTCTGGGGGGGTCTGCTCGTGGAGGCCGTGGGCGCCGGCAAGGGGCTGTCGGACCAGCAGTTCGACGTTTGCCGTGCCCAGGATATCGAGGTGCGCTACTCCACCCAGGGAACGGAACTGCTCCGCGACAACACTGGCAGGATTAACGGCCTGCGGGTGTTGGGACCGGAGGGCTTTGAGGATCTGTACGCCAGCTCCGTGGTACTGGCTGCCGGCGGATTCGAGGCCAACGCCGAGATGCGCTGCCGTTACCTGGGGGCCGGCTGGGAGCTGGTCAAGGTGCGCGGCATCCCCTACAACACCGGCGACGGCATCCGCATGGCACTGGACGCGGGCGCGATGCCCCACGGCCACTGGAGCAGCTGTCACGCCGTTGCCTGGGATCTGAACGCCCCGGCGTACGGAGACCGCACTATCACCGAGCTGTTCCAGAAGCACTCATACCCATTTGGCCTGATCGTAAACCTGGACGGCGAGCGCTTCCTGGACGAGGGGTATGACTTCCGCAACTATACCTACGTCACCTACGGGCGGGCTTTGCTGACCCAGCCCCAAGGCGTGGCCTTCCAGATCTTCGACGACAAGGTGAAGCACCTGCTGCGGGACGAGTACCACATCCCGCAGGTCACCATGGCGCAGGCCGACACAATCGAGGAATTGGCCCGTCGACTCGACATCGACCCCGATGGTCTCACTGCGGAAATCAAGGAATACAACGCCGCGGTGCAGACCGACGTACCGTACAACCCGACAGTGAAGGACGGGCGCGGCACGGTCGGTCTCAGTCCCAACAAGACCAACTGGGCGCAGACCATCGACACGCCGCCCTACCTCGGCTACGCCGTCACCTGCGGCATTTCGTTTACCTTCGGTGGTGTCCGCATCGACAACAGGGGCCGGGTGCTGGACACCAGCCTCGAACCGTTGCCGGGCCTCTATGCGGCGGGCGAGATGGTCGGCGGGCTGTTCTATCACAACTACCCCGGCGGCTCCGGTCTCAGCGCGGGCATGGTCTTCGGCCGCCTCGCCGGCAACAGCGCCGCTCGGGACGCCGCCGCCCTGCGCGACTAGCGGACGGCACGTTTTGGAAGGCTACGACATCCATCCTGCTGTGCCGGGCGTCCGGCACAGCAGGAATCACTGGAACTCAGCGCTGACCAGCCGGTAGCCATCAGGACTATTTTCACGAGGGTTGAAGAGTAGCGAACGTGGCCCACCATAGGCCAAGAATCACCTGCGACATCGCGAAGTCATGATCCAAGAAGGCGCGGTCTAAACCTATTCCAACCGCCCTGATCCAAGGTCGGATTGCCCTCGTCTTTCAGCGAAGCCAGTGGGGCTCCCTTACCCAAACACCCTCCCGAAAGGAAAGAAGGCTTTCACACACCCTCTAAGTCCTCGCCCGCTGGACCATGGACTGCCAGCACAGGCGGAGCTTGGAGTCAGGCCCCCAGGTTGGAAGGGAATTAGAACCAGTTGGCCTTGTCGACGACGTTGCGGAGCGGGAGGCCCTCGTTGAACCGCTTGCAGTTGTCGATGAACAGGTCGGTGCGGCGGTCTTCGAGGTATGGCCCGACTCCGGCGACGTGGGGAGTGATGAGCACACCCGGCGTGGTCCAGAGCGGGTGGCCGATGGGAAGCGGCTCTGTCTGGAATACGTCAAGGCCTGCTCCCGCAATTTCGCCGGCCCGCAACGCCTCGACCAGGTCATCCAGCACCACCGTCGCGCCGCGGCCGATGTTGATAAAGAAGGCCGTGTCCTTCATCGCCCGAAACTTCTCTCGTGTGAACATGCCCTGCGTTTCCGGGGTCTCAGGTACGGTAAGCAGGACGAAATCAGCGCGGGGCAGCACCTCGAGCAGGTCCTCGGGGCGGTGCAGCTCCGCGAGTCCGGGACTGAGTTCTTCCAGCCGTGGGTCGACCCCCAGCACGGTCATACCGAATTCGGAGCACAACCGGGCGGTCTCACCACCGATACCACCGACGCCGACGACCACCGCGGTAGCCTCGGGCAGATAGGTGGTCTGGTAGCCCTGCCGCCAGACGCCCTCCACCTGCTGCGGTATGTAGACCTGCAATCCCCGGGCGAAGGCGAGCAGGAATGCCATGATGTGGGCGCTGATATGATCGTTGTAGATTTCCCGCGTGTTGGTGACCACTACATCGCTATCGACAAGCGCCTGGGTATAGTACCCGGCCCTCGGCCCGGCCTGGGGGCAGGCGACCCAGCGAAGCTTCTCGGCCCGTTCCAGCAATTCCGGCACAATGTCGCCAAACGCGGCGTCGGCGTCACCAATGACTTCCATTGCTTCGCCAACTGTGGGGCAGAGGTGAACGTCGATATCGGGGATCTCCCGGCGGAGCAGGTCCGGCCAGTGTTCCTGGTAGTTGGGAGGGCAGATCACCAGCTTGAACGCCATACGCATCACCTCCAAAACCTGGTCAGTCTGGCGCAAGTGTAGATACTGCCTGCCCGGCGGGTCAATCATCTCCAGTCACGCAACCTGGCCCTCGCGGTGGTATCATGGACTGCGAATTCGAATGGAACCGTCCACAGCCTCAGGCAATGGTGCAGATCTATGAGCGCGAGTAGTCCAACGCGTCGCCCGGTGTTTTTTGGTTGGTACGTAGTGGCGGCGGCGGTGTTTGTCGGCTTTGCCGCCGTGGGGGCCCGCAACGGGTTCGGCGCCTTCATTACCCCGATGACCGACGAGTTCGGCTGGAACAGGCTTACCATTTCCTTTGCGGCAGGTCTGGGAATTCTGCTGAACGGTTTCATTCAGCCCTTTATGGGCCAGGTTTTCGACCGCACCGGCGGTCGAAAGCTCATCTTGGCCTCGGTGCTGGCGCTGGGGCTGATAACCATATCTCTGTACTGGACTTTCAACTTCCTGTTCTTCATTTTCGTGTTCGGCATCCTGGCATCGGTGGCGCAGAGTGGGCTGTCCCTGACCAACACTTCCGCACTGCTGTCCCGGTGGTTCGTCAGAATGCGGGGCACTGTCATCGGCATCAACTCGACAGCGCTGTCGATCGGCGGCCTCGTGATGGTGCCTTTCGCCGTCTACCTAATGGACGCCGCAGGCTGGCGTATCGCCTGGATCGGATTGGGCGGCGTAGTGCTCCTGTCCCTGCCAGTAACCTGGTTGTTCATTCGCGAGAATCCGGCACAGATGAACCTGCGTCCCGATGGCGATGATGAGCAGTCGGAGGAAGCCATCCTCCGTCGCCCGGAGCGCACTCCGGGGCCGCTGGAGGCAGCGTCCTGGCGGGACTCCCTGAGTTCGTGGCCCTTCTGGCAGATGTCCGGGGCCTATTTTGTTTGTGGCGCGACCACCTTCATCCTGTCGATCCATTTCATCCCCTACGCCGAGGATCGTGGGGTGGATCGTGGCACCGCAGCGCTGATTTTCGCCGTGATGAGCGGTCTCAACATCGTGGGGGCCACTTCTGCGGGATATTTGTCAGACAAAATTGGCGGCACGAAGAACTGGTTGACCTTGGTCTACTCCGTGCGGGGACTGGCCTATCTGCTGTTGTTGATCACGCCTTTCATCCCAGGTATGAACATTGCCGGCCTGTGGATTTTTGCCTGCGTCGCCGGGTTCTCCTGGATCGCCACTCTGCCGCTGACGTCGTCGCTCACGGCCGAGGTCTACGGGCTGCGTGCCATGGGCACCATCTCCGGGATCACTTTTATGTTCCACCAGATAGGCGGATTCGTCAGCGTAACGCTGGCCGGTTGGCTGTATGACGTTACCGGGTCCTACACCGTGCCCTTTGCCATTGTGGGATCCCTGCTCGTCCCGGCGGCTCTGTCGGCGTTCACCATCCGCGAGCGCAAGTACTCCGCGCGATACCAGCAACCCCAGCCGCAGACGGTGTGAGTGACCGATGCCTAGTCCCGGACAAATTCTGGGTTCCATACTGCTTCACCAGGGAGATGCAGCCGACCCGGAATTGATTCACTGGCTCAAAGAGCGGATGGACGAAATCTTCGGCGTCGGCCCTTGGGCGATGGTTGGGATGACAGGAGCGATAATTATCGCGGTTCCAATTGCCATAGGTCTGTTTTACCTTTACCAGCAACGGCGTGGCGGGACGCCACTTCCATAACCTTGCCCAATGGCAGCTGCAACGGTTCTTGGCAGACTTGTCAGCAGGCGAGAGATTGAGTAGACTAACAAGCGCTTTATCGGTGGTGATTTATGCCCCCGCAAATCCCCGATGAAGCGAAGTCCCTGCCGGCAATAGACATCGGGCAACCCGGATTTTCGGTTCCGGGATAGGTCCAATTGGCATTCTCAATGAGGAGGGAATTTTCAGACTGCCATGTTTGACAAAGACTCGCTAGACACTCTTTTCGACGATCTTCGCGACCAATTCGAGCTTGAGCCCGACTGGGAAGAAATCCAGCGCGACGCCCATCTGGGTGTGGCCCGGCTGGACGGTGGTGTGGATATCGGCAACATCGATCCCCGCGTGTCCGAGTTGGTGCTCAAATACAACCCCGGGTAGGCATCGGCGTATAAACGAGACCGAGCGCTGAAGTTGACGAGCGGCCCCAGCAGTGGGGCCGTTTCTCTTTTCTACGTAATCACGGGCGTTTCAACACAATTAAGGCGGACGCAGTTTTGGTATGATTAACACCGATTCATGGAAGTGATCGAGGTAGAGGACACCACTGCTGCCATACGCGAACCGCTGCCGTCGCTGCGACTGACGGCAGCGGTATTAGTGCTGGCCGCCCTGCTGGCGGTTGTATCGACTGTTGGGAGAAACTGGGGAGAAACGGCCGCGGCTGCCTATTCGTCGCAGCCCAGCTTCCGGTATGTCAACAGCGGCTGGATTTCGCCCCAGGATTCTCAGGTAGCGGGGCCCTTTGCCGACGAGTTGCGAGCCTTCGTCATCGTCAGCCAAGAGGAATTGGACACCTTTCAGACCAGCTACATCAGCAAGGCTACCCGGGGCAATCCAACATCCCTGGGAAGAATCGATTTCGAGACTTCTGTCCTGCTGGCTGCTTACTACCTCTGGCGCCCTGTCAAGGGGGACCCGCTAGCAGTGGCCGACGTCGTTGTGGACGGAAACAAAGCTGTTGTGCAACTGGACCTGAACCAAGACGCTCAGGGTCGCGAGTACGCCTACCTGTACGCCCCAATGACGATGGTGGCAGTGGAACGCTCGCTGTTCCCGTCAGATGAGACAGTGGAATTCATATTCAAACTGGCCGGGCACCCTTCCATCACGCTTAACGACACGCCCAATTGAGCGTGGCGCCGCTGTGTTCACCGCCCTCAACGGGCGTCCGAAAATTGGCCGAATATTTCTAGCAGTTGCCCATTTCGACCAATTGGCCCTCACGCCAAGCCATCTGGCCGCCTCGTATCGCGGCGAAGGTGTCCAAGCGCATGGTGCCCCGCTGCAGGTTGCCCACAGAGTCCATCCATACAAAGGCGCCCTCGCGCTGGTCGAACACGGCGGCATCGCCGCACATACCCGGAGCCAGCGAGCCGATGGTGTCCTGTAGACCCAGGACTCCCGCAGGGGTGCTGGTGGATGCTGCGATGGCGTCGGCCAGAGGCATCCCCATCGCGTTCATCTTGCTGACCAGGTCGTTCATCTGGTACACGGTGCGTTCCGGCGGCGGCACGTGGATATCGGTGCTGATGGTGTGAGGAGCAAGCCCCTGTTCCAGCGCCGCCCGAGTTACCTCCACGTCGCAGTGCACTCCGGCGTGGGCTAGGTCCATGATCACGCCGCGGTCCACAGCCGCTTTTACCTCTGGCCGTATCTTCATGTTGCGGTCCAACATATTCTCGGGGTGGCCGTTGAAAGCGTGAGTGGAGATGTCTCCGGGGCCGAGGAACTCCAGCACGTCCGGCAGCGGAATGGGTGTGCCACTGACATGCACCATCAGGCGCGTGCCCGACTTGTCGGCGACCTCGCGGGCCGCTTTCATGGCCTCGTGGGCGTTCCAGTAGGCTACGGCGTTGACGTGCATCCGCACCTTCACGCCGAAGCAGAATCCGGGGTTCTGTTTGATATGCTCCGAGGTCTCGTCAACATCTATGACCCGCATATCGTGCAGACCGCCACCGAGCACACGGTTGACCGCCAGGCCCACGGCGCCTACGTGCAGAAAGGCCAGAAGCCTCGTGCGGTGGGCTGGGAACACGTAGTCCCGCATGGCCTGGTAGTTAAGGAAACCGGCGCTTCCCGCATCGATGCCGGTGGTGGTGCCAGATGACAGGCAGATCTCATCGGGATTGACCGACGTGGGGTTGCCGCCGTGGTAGAAGTGACCGTGCAGATCGATCAGACCCGGCGTTACCAGCTTTCCCGACACATCCACCGTTGCGGTCGCCTGCGCTGCGTCGATTCGCTCGGCAACGGCGGCTACGAGGCCATCCTTGAAAGCCACGTCGCGCCGGCCGTTGATGCCCTGGGCTGGGTCTAGCAGGGTGCCGCCGGTCAGCAGCAGGTCATAGGTGGCTGCGGAAGTCGTCATTAGTCATCCCTCGAAGGAAATGTTGAACCAGCGGTGGTTCCGGCCACTTATTCCGAAGGCGGCCCACCGCCGTCAGCGGGGGCGTCTCCCAAACCCTGGATCTGGAGAATCTGCGGCTCGACGTATTCCATACGGCGCATCCTGGGATACACCTGCACCTTGGGGTTCTCCATGTCAGCGTCCGTTATCTCATCCGACTCGTCCAGGGGCAAGAATCCGTAGGACTCGACGGCGCGGGCTACCAGATTTTCAACCAACTGAGGCGATCGCCCCTCCAGCCGTCCCAGCTGGTAGGCCAACGTGACTGCAAGCTGGCCTCGGGAAATCTGCTCGAAGGCGTCGCGGGCGGTGAGATCTTCCGGCATTCCGCCGCACTGGTCCAGGAAATCGTCCAACACCTGGCCCAATATATCCGACAGGCCGCCCAACTCGATTTCGTTCATGAAACCAGTTAGCTTGTCGGTCAGGTCCTCCACGCCATTGGGCGGGAGCACTCCATAGTGCTCGTGCGGTTCATGGACATGCTCGTGCTGGCCATGTTCCGAGCCGGGCTCACCGTCTGGCTGCTGCGCTTCGGTCATCTGGCGCCTCGCTAATCGTCGTCGTCGTCCGGTTCCGGATCTGCCTGAGCGGGACGCCGGTCGGCATATACCGAGCCGGGCAAGATCGCGTTGGAGCGGGAACGGCCGTCGGAGCCGGGCCGGGGCATTTCCAATAAGGATTCTTTCAGGCCCTTGATGGTGTCTTCCCCCGCTGACAGGTCCATGACCAAACCCGCGACTCCAGCGTTGCGAAGCGCTTCCAGCGTATCGCCGTCGGGCGCGCCCGAGATTTCGGCCAAGAGGTATTTCCCAACGCGGCCGCTGACCCTGGCAAGTCCCGCCAGGTCCTGCAGTGTCCATCCGGCCGGATCCCCGGGCAGCGATACCAGCACGGCGTCCACGGGCAGAGGGTTAATGTCCCGCAGCTCCTCGGGAGAGGAGTCGGAATTCACGGCCAGCACACGTGCCGCATCCTTCGACGTAACCGCTCCCAGAGCAGTGCCGGACAGTGAGAAGACCAGAAGGTCGGCTCCGGCCTCTCTCCATGAAGCTGCATCGGCGGAGGTCAAACCGTCGGCACGGACGCCCCAATTGACGCTCGCAGCTGCCTCCGCAATCTCGCCTGCCTGCACCACAGGAGACCCGGAAATGACCACTGCGTCGGGGGCCAGACCTCCGGCAGCCGATGCTCCATTCTTCCCTCCGTCGGCGGTGATGATCAGGCCCAGGCCGGGCAGTTTGGGGGGGCGCGTCGTCCCGAATCCCAAGCGCGGCGTCGCGCCCTCCCTGATTTCCTCCAGGCGGTCCAGAAACTTGCTACTCATTCCAGTAATATCCCATCGGTCATTCAGACTGCGTACCCGGTCGGGACGCGCTGCCGCTGATTATACTCCATGGCGGGTGTGAGGGGAGAAGGTGCCCCCCACGGAAGAGCAATGACGACTGCCTAATCCCTGACTGGAGCGACGGCACCCCTGCGAGTGTGGTATTTCAGACGTTGCCCAGGCGCAGCTGTTTGGCGAACAGGACTGCCGCGAGGACGCTTACGACTGTTGTTCCCAGACACAGGTACGCTACTCCCCCGTAGCCCGTGCTTGCCAGGAGGCCGCCGGAAATCGCGGCGCCGAATACGCCCCCCAACTGGTTGGTCAGGCCCATCATGCCCACGCCGGTGGACTTTGATTCGCCCGAATGCTCGGTGCTGGCAGCCACCAGGGCAGGGAAATTGACGCTCAGCAATCCCGTTGCCAGCGTTGCCACGGCAACAGCCACCCAGAGTTGCAGATCGATAGCGAAGAAAAGGAACCCGCAGGCCCCTCCGGCGGCACAGAGGGCGGCAATGAGGATGGGGCGGTGCCTGCTCCCTGTCACAACCCCGCCGGCGTAGGTTCCTATCACCTGGCCTATGGCTATTACTACCAGAGGCAGAGCCACGAACCGCAGGCTCACGTCGTAGGTATGGATCATGTATGCGGCGAAGAAACTGACGATGGCCCAGAAGGCGATGCGGTGGGCGAGATTGACCGTCAGGGCCACTTGGAAGAAACCCAGGCGGATGAGGGACCAGTACCGGGAGAAAATGACGAGGTCGCGAACCCGCGCACCGCTGTCCTTTGGCAACCAGGCCCAGTTGGCAACCAGGCCCGCAGCGCTCAGCAGGCCCGATAAGATGAAAGCGGACTGCCAACCGCCCCAGTCAGCCAGCACAGCCACTGCCGGGACACTGACCACCGTTGACAGCATGCCAACGGCCAGCAGTGAGCCGACCGCCCGAGCCCGCCTTTCCGGGGAAATAACATCGGAAATAGCGCCCACCAAGGTGGGAGGCAACATTCCTCCACCCAGGCCGGTGAGGACCCTGAGGGCCAGCAGCGTCTCGAAGTTGGGCGCGAACGCACCTCCTATCAGGGACCCGGCGACCACCAGCATACCGGCCAAGGCAATGGGGCGACGGCCGAAGGAATCGGACAACGGGCCCACGGAAAAGACCGAGATACCCCAGGCGGCAAAGGTGGCGGTAGCCAACTGCCCGGCGGCCGCCACTGAGATTTGCAGATCATCCGAAATCTCGACCAGTAGAGCGGAGATCATCAAGGTAGAGTTCATGGCGCCGAAGACGGCCACGAAAAGGCCCGCAAGAAACAGCGTCTTGTTTACTTCTCTTGCCCTTGTCTGCAGTACTTGAGTGTCGATTTTGCTTTTCCCCTTTCAACTGGAAACTGGGCTGCGATGCAGTCGCGGACGATGGTAAAGGACCGTTCGGCTGTCGGGCCCGCTGGCCCCAGGCGAGGCCGTTTGCATCACGCCTGCGTACACTCGACTCTTGGTCGCATGGACGCCGCTAGTTCTGGGGCTGCGGGCTGGGCACTGCAGGTGCGGGCGGCTTGGCCGGCGCACGGCTGCTGACAGCAAGCGCGCCTGCCATGATCAGCGCCAGACCGAGGAAGGCCTCGAGCGGCAGCCGCTCGCCCAGCACCAGCGTGCCCAGAACCACGGCGACCACAGGAAAGAACAGCGGCACCAGCGAACTGCGCATGGCCCCAACCCGGCTGATTACCAGGAAGTACAGGCAGAAACCCGTCCCGGTAAAGACCCCGGTGGCGATTATGGCGGCGATCGCTCCCACACCGGGGTCCAGCGTGAGGGGAGCCTCCACCGCAAACGCCAGTGGCACCAGGACGACGCTGCCGAAGATCATGGAGCCGGTGACCATTGCCCGCGGGTTCAGGTCGGTCTGCCGGCGGGCATAGATCGCACCCATCGTGTGGCTTACGGGGCCGAGAAAAGTAATGACGATGCCCAGGATCTGGTTGCCGGCGTTGGCCAGCACCGACGGACCCATCAGCAGGATGATACCGGCGAACCCGACCACACCGCCCACCAGCGCCCTGCGGGTGAAGGTTTCCTCGGCGAGGAACAGGGGCGCCAGTACCACTGCCAGTATGGGCATGGTGCCGAACAGTATGCCGCCCATGCCGCTCTCGATATGCTGCTGCCCCCAGGCGACCGTGCTGAAGGGGATCGCGCACGTCAGCAAGCCCAGCCAGAACAGAGAAGTCCATCCCCGTCGGGTGCGTGGCAGGCGTACTCCGTAGGCCCGCATCACGACCCAGCATATGA
Organism: Dehalococcoidia bacterium; assembly: GCA_965215675.1. Classification (GTDB taxonomy): domain Bacteria; phylum Chloroflexota; class Dehalococcoidia; order Lucifugimonadales; family UBA3495; genus VXOI01. The sequence continues at coordinate 3,886,604 of OZ244112.1, forward strand.
GCGCCGAGATCAGCGCCCGGAGCGTCGCGATGGCCAACGGCGAGATTTCCTTGACAGCGATGTTTATGAACAGGAAAGTGCTGCCGACGAGCACCGATGCCCCAAGGAGCAGGCCCCAGTCTGCCAGTGTGATCGAACGGTTCATCGTGGTGACTCCCGGAACCCTTGCTATCACTTGTATTTTGCAAGCAATTTTACAGGAACACTTGTTATTTGCAAGGAAATTCCAAGATCGGTATGCTAGGCGTATGATCTACGAGCCCAATCAATGCCCGATCCGGTTTGGGCTGGGTGTATTCGGGGACCGCTGGTCCCTGTTAATCATCCGCGACATGATGTTCCGTAGCTTCACCCGGTTCCAGGACTTCCTGGATGCCGGCGAAGGCATTTCGACGAATGTCTTGTCCGACCGCCTGAGCCGACTGGAAGCGCAGCAGATCATCAGCCGTCGAAAGGACCCGGCCAACGGGCGGCAGGTCCTGTATGAATTGACGGAAAAGGGAAAGGACCTGCTGCCGGTGCTGCTGGCGGTGACCGGCTGGGCCGAAAAGTATGACCCGGAGACCAGGATTTCCAGCGAGATGGGAGAACGAATACGGACTGACATATTTGGGGTCCGCGATGAATTGCTGGCCGCTATGGAGCACCCAAGCTCAAGTCAGGTTATTCTACTTCTACGGGGGCAGATCGCCGATGCGCAAATAGATTCTCCAGACAAGTGAGAGTGACAGAAGCGTCCATGTCCTTCTCCGGGCCCATTGTCGTCTTTTGGCACGGCCTCCCATTCAGAGAACATCCGAACCCGTCCCGAGAGTGGACTTTGGATCACAACGCCGACGGCGGCCGGAGCTACGTCTACTCCCACGTTATCGCCCGCTACCCGATGCACGCTGAGATCCATGTGAAGTAGCAGGTGCCTTTCAAGCTGTGCGTGATGGAGCCAGAGGAGAGGGAAAGGTTGCAGATTTGCAGCAATGTCTGACACGCGTTCCCCGAGGACATCCATACCGACATGCCGTCCAGGCGCCTATCGTTCCAGCCTTCGACGAGCCGACCGTGCCAGCTATATGCATTGACCTGGAATGACCAAAAGATCGTAAAGGACCTTCACTGGGATCCTCCCACGTTTCACGCCCAAGCGATTCTAGTCCCTCCATCTCGATGTCTCCTACCCGGCATTGTGATTGCCTGGTAAGTCAACGTCAAAAATAAGTTACATACGATAATAGAGTCTTGATGTGTTGAGGCATTCGGCCCCGATTTGGGCCCTGTTTGCCCCCCTTTTCCGCGTAGGCATATAATCCTCACGATTCGCAGGCGTAGCGGACCTGCGGGCACCCTTGTCTATTCGCGCTTAGCCTCACTTCGTAATCGGAATGCAGTTCATGCTCCTCGCTCTCGACATCGGAAATACCATGGTCACCATCGGCGTTTTCGGCGATTCCGGGCTGGTTTCCACTATGCGGGCCGCCACGGATTCCCGTCGCTCGACCGATGAGTACGGCCTGCTGCTGACCAGCCTCCTGCAACTCAACGGCGTGCAGCGGGAAGAGATCACCGAGGTCTCTATGTGCAGTGTGGTGCCGCCGCTGACCGGAGTGTTCGAGGAGGTGGCGTCAAGTTACTTTGGCGTCCGGCCCCTGACAGTAACGGGCGCGATTCGGACCGGTCTTCAGATCGCCTACGACAACCCCCGCGACGTGGGGGCTGACCGCATCGCCGACGCGGTAGCAGCGAAGAGCCTGTATGGATACCCCACGATAATCGTGGACTTCGGCACAGCCACGGTGTTCGATGCAATATCGGCGGAAGGGGTGTACTTGGGCGGCGCCATCGCGCCCGGAATCAGCGTGGCCGCAGAGGCCTTGTTCCTCAACACCTCGCAACTGCGCCGCATCGAGCTGACGCCCCCCACATCTGCCATCGGCCAGAACACCACCGCGGCGCTGCAGGCCGGTCTGGTGCTGGGCTACGCCGAACTGGTCAAGGGCCTCGTCGGACGCATCACCGGTGAATTGGGCGGCGCTGCCACCGTGGTCGCCACTGGTGGGTTGGCCAATATTATCTCCCGGGAGACCGGCATTTTCGACCACATCAATCCCAACCTGACGCTCATCGGGCTGCAGCAGATCTTTGAACTGAACAAGAACCCGGACTAGGCCAGCGGGGGTACAGCGTGTTAAGCGGAAAGCGGGTTGTACTGGGAGTCACAGGAAGCATCGCCTGCTACAAGGCCCTCGACCTGGCCAGCAAGCTGACGCAGGCGGGGGCGCTCGTCGATACGATCATGACCCACGGTGCGACGCAGTTCGTCACCCCACTTGCCTTTCGCAGCCTAACTCACCGGCCAGTGGTTACCGACGCCTTTGACTCCGGCTCTGAATACGCTGTGGAGCACGTGGAACTGGCCAGGCAGGCAGATGTCATTGTTGTCGCCCCGGCAACGGTCCACACCATCGCCAAGCTGGCGATGGGAATGGCCGATGACCCACTCACAACAACTGTTGTGGCCTCCAAGGCTCCGCTGATGATGGCGCCTGCGATGGATGCCGATATGTTCGAGCATCCGGCCACCCAGGAGAACCTGGAACGACTGCGGCAGCGCGGCGCGGTCATCGCCGGGCCAGGACAGGGACGGCTGGCCTCCGGTCTAGTCGGCTGGGGGCGGCTGCTGGAAACGCCTGAGCTTCTGGGCTATATCGCCTATACGCTGGGCCGTAACGGCGACCTCAAGGGCCGCACCATTGTGGTGAGCGCGGGGGGCACCGCCGAGCCCATCGACCCGGTGCGGGTGATCACCAACCACTCTTCGGGCAAAATGGGCTACGCCGTGGCCGAGGCTGCCCGCGACCGGGGCGCGAGGGTGGTGCTGGTGTCCGCCGCCAAGGGGTTGCCCAACCCGCCGCTGGTGGACGTGGTGCCTGTCAGCACGGCGCAGCAGATGTGCGACGCGGTGCTCGCCCGTACCGAAGACGCCGACGCCCTGATCATGGCCGCCGCCGTTGCCGACTACCGGCCCCTCTCAGCCGCCGACCAGAAGATCAAAAAGACCGACGACGATCTGAGCATCGCGCTAGCCAAGACCGTCGACATCCTTGCAACGGCCCGGGGTGACTTCGTTCGCGTGGGATTTGCCGCCGAGAGCGAAAACCTGGTCGAGAACGCCCGGGCCAAGGTGGCCTCCAAGTCCCTGGACCTGATCGCCGCCAACGACATCACCAGCGAGGGCAGCGGCTTCGGCACCGACACCAACCGAGTCACGCTCATCGATCGGGATATGAACATCGACGAGCTGCCGCTGCTGACCAAGTACGAGGTCGGCAACCGGATCCTGGACCGGGTCGTGCAGATGTTCCGGGCATAGCGCCGCAGAAATCTGGACGTACCATACGGGAGTTAGCATGGAGGAAACCACATCCCAGAAGAGGCTTCCTGCCCTCGGTTGGGCCGACGTTGGCATCATTGCAGTTGGCCAGAACGCCGTCGGAATCGTTGCAGCGGGTCTCTACAACTCTTTCGGGATTGCGGCACTCAGCCTCCTCAATGCCATGGGACTGGTGTCCTTCGGCCCGATCAACTCCATGGGCCTGGTTGCCATCGGGGGCGTCAATGCCATGACTGGTTGCCATAGGCGGGGTGAACGCCATCGGCGTGGTTGCCATCGCAGGTTTCAACGCCACAGGGGTTATCGCGATAGGCGGCGGGAAGAGCAACAGCGCGCTGCCCTTGTCCTGAAGTCTGGTTCCGTAAGCAGGCAGGGCGCGGATGCTTTCATCCACGCCCTGCCTGTGTCTTCGGGAAACCTGTGTCGGCCCTACCCGGAGACCGTCTCCTTGAAACGGCGGATGGCCTCGATGTGCTGGTCAGGGCCCTTCAGGCCGGCACGCATGGTGTTGACCGACAGGTGCGTGGCGCCTACTTCGGCCCACGATTCAGCCAGCTTGCCCCAGTTGTCCTGTTCGTCGGTTGCGATGCCGACGCGGCCCTCGATGCCAATGTCCGCCGGGTTGCGGCCCGCGTTCACCGCGATCTGTCGCATCTCAGCGATGCGCTCGGCGCCCTCGCCGTCGGGCTGGAACTGGGGGAACCAGCCATCGCCCATCCGGCCGATGCGCCGCACCACCTGGGGCGCCCCACCGCCAAACCAGACGGGGATAGACTTCGCTGGCCGGGGGTTGATCCCGGCGTGGGTGATGTTGTGGTAACGGCCGTGGAAGTCCACGACGTCCTGGGTCCACAGCTGGCGCATGACCTCGATCTGCTCGGCGGAGCGGCGCCCCCGGTTGCTGAAGTCCTCGTTAAGCCCCTCGTACTCAACGTCATTCCAGCCGACGCCGATGCCGAGGCGCAGGCGGCCACCTGTCAGCACGTCCACCTCGGCGGCCTGCTTGGCAACCAGGGCGGTCTGACGCTGACTCAGTATCAGCACGCCGGTAACGAACTCCAGCTTCTGGGTGATGGCTCCAAGGTATCCAAAGAGAACGAAGGGTTCGTGGAACGTATCCACCGAACTGTAGGGTCGCTCCCACGAATCTCGCTTGCTGGCGTCGGCGCCCAGCACGTGGTCGAACACCAGCAGGTGTTCGTAGCCCAGGTCCTCGGCGGCCTGAGCGAAATCGCGCACCCCAGCGGGGTCGGCCCCGATCTCGGTCTGCGGAAAGATGGCTCCCAGTTGCATGATGGCCTCCTGATTTGTTCTCCTGATTCTGGTACTGCATTATAGATTGCCGATCGCCGTTTTCAACGCAGTGCATCCCGTGCAGACGCTTGGAGCCAAAATCAATGGGATTATAGTTTGTGATACGAAATAGTTTGTAGTATATTCTCGCCCTGTCAGGATGGAATCAGGATGAAACGAGGAGGCACGAGATGCAACGGGTGGAAGGCGGCAGGAGCGATATCACACCGGAGGAGAGCTGGCGCACAATACACGCCACCCTGGCCCAGGCGCAAAGTTCCCTATATCTCGCAGGAACAGCGTACATACTGCTCCTCTGGGGCGCCATCGTGTCGATCTATTTCTTCGCTCTGTTCGCCATTGGACAACTTGCTCCGGGTTTCGAGGCCAGCTACCCCTGGTACCGAGGCCCGCTCTGGGGAATCATCGGCACCCCCGGCATGATCGGCAGCGCCCTGATCGGACGTCGCGAACTCTCGCGATACGCAGACTATGCCACCGCTCGCGCAGCAGGGCTCAGGGTGTTTGCTTTCTGGATGGCGGTGGTTGCTGCAGCATTTCTTGTATCCGGCACCGCTGGACTATGGTCGGCGGAGGGGGCGGAGAAAATACCCCATGTCACCATCGGGATCATATCTCTAGGCTATGTGCTGTTCGGCATCATGCACCTCCCGGCACTGGCGTTGGTTGGTGTGGGGATGGCAGCGGCTTTCTACCTGCCCGCCTACTTTGCCGGTGATTTCTCGGCCCTGGGCACAGGTGCAGGGATGCTGGCCGTGACGGTGCTCGGCGCGGCTTGGATCCACCGGAGCGGTCAGCCGTGAGCACCGGGGACATCTTCCTGGACGAGACCATCCACCAGCCCACCAGGCTGCGGGTAATGACCATGCTGGTCTCCCAACCGGACGGTGGGCGGCTGGCCTACGGGTTCATCCAGCAGACCCTTGGTCTCACCGGCGGCAACCTGACCACTCACCTTCGCAAGCTGGGGGATGCCGGTTTTCTGTCAATTGCCAAGGAATTCGTCGACTCCAAACCCCGAACATGGGTGGAGGCGACTCCGGCCGGGCGCATTGCATTCACCGAATACCTCTCGAACCTCGAGAGGGCCCTGCATTGGCAACCTCCAGTCTGACTCCCCTTGTTCGAAATCCGTCACTAAAGTATGCTCTTATGGCGACAATGGCGGGAGTTCCCATGGATGACTCGGTAATCAGGACTGACGGCCTGACCAAGAGGTATGGGCACGTTCTGGCGGTGGACGGGCTGTCACTGGACGTATCTAGGGGCCGCATTTTTGGTCTTCTGGGTCCCAACGGATCGGGCAAGACGACGCTGATGAGCATGCTGCTTGGCCTGGTACGGCCCACGGCTGGTAGTTTCTCACTTTTTGGCAATTTGCTGGAGAAAGGCGGGCTGGACAGGGAGCTGCACCGCATCGGCGCTCTCATAGAGACCCCCACCTTCTATCCCTACCTGTCCGGGCGCAACAATCTTGCTTACTTTCAGGGCATTTCGGGCCGCGGCAATCCGCAGGAGCTCGACCTCTTGCTGGAACAGGTGGGATTGGGCGGGCGCGGCGGTGACAAATTCCAGACCTACTCCCTGGGCATGAAGCAGCGGTTGGGCCTGGCCTACACCCTGCTGGGCGACCCGGAACTGCTGGTGCTGGACGAGCCGACCAACGGCATGGACCCGGCGGGCATGGCCGAGGTACGGGACCTGATTCGCGGCTTGGCCAGCGAAAACCGCTCTGTCATCCTGTCCAGCCATCTGCTGAACGAGGTGGAGCAGGTCTGCGACAGCGTGGCCATCCTGTCCCACGGACGGCTCATCGCCCAGGGCGACGTCGCCGATCTGCTGCAAGAGCGGGGCAGGCCGCAGGTGCGTTTGCGCACTACCAACGACGGCAAAGCATGGGAGATCCTGACCGCACTTGCCTGGGTAGACGGCATCAGTGCGGACAACGGCTACCTGGTTGCCAGCGTGGAAGCGGACCGCTCGTGGGAGATAACCGCTGCGCTCAGCCGCAACGAGGTCTATGTGGCAGAGATGGCACCAGCCCAGATGTCGCTGGAGCAGTACTTCCTGGACGTAACGGAAGGGGACCCGTGATGGCTATGGTGATGCAGGTTGCCCTTCTGACCCGCTGGGAATGGTTCAAACTGCAACGTCGATGGGTGCCGTGGATACTGCTTGGCTTCGTGCTGGTGATCGCACAGCTCCTGTTCTGGCTGGTCGCAACACTCGGCGACGAGGTGTCCTATCAGTCGCCGGCCGAGAATATCGCCAACGGCCTGGGTTTCTCGTCCTTCTTAGGCCCGTTCATCGCCGTCATTCTGGCGGCGGCCGTGCTGGGCGGGGAATACGGCTGGGGTACATTGCGTCCTGTGCTTAGCAGGGGAGCCGGGCGCTGGCCGTTCCTGGCATCCAAAGCCGCTGTGGTGGTGCTGGTAACTGTCGCCATTCTGCTCATACTGTCCGTAACGGTCATGATCAGCGGCTTCATCGCCGAGGCGGTTCTCACCGCCGACCCCCAGGTCGAGGGGTACGGGGCAATTTCGTGGGTAAACCTACTGGCACTGTTCGGCAGGGTGGTTTACGGTTTCGTACCCTACATCATGCTGGCACTGTTCCTGGTGGTGCTGACCACCTCCAACGGGGTTGGCATCGGGCTGTCTTTGGGCTACTTCATAGCTGAGTCAGTCATCCTGGTTCCTATCCTCTCCATATTCGACTGGTCCGACCAGGTCTTCGCCTACTTGCTTGGCACCAGTGTCGATGCCTGGCAGAACATTGAGGGCGGGGCCCCTCCCGGTAGCGAAATAGCCACCATAGGTGGCATATCGGATATGGCGCACGGCTTCATCGTCACCACCGTCTACATAGCATTGCTCGCAGCCGCCGCCATTTTCATGTTCCTTCGCCGTGACATTGCCGGAGCCAAGGGTGGATAGAGGAGAGCCACAGATTTAGCGCGTGGGTGTCTTGAAGGGCGATCAGCCCTTCCGGGCCCAGAAGATGCAATGGCGCATGGGCTTGTTATCGTCGAAATAGACCAGACCGCCCATCTTCCCGTCATCCCCTTCCTCGATAAGATGCAGGCCGAGGACTGACAGTGCCTCCAGCAGTTCCTGCTCGTCATACAACTGGAAACTGCGGGCCACTCCGTCAGTACCGTAGGCCCCATCGATCGCCGTTGCGACGCCATGGCCGGGCTTGAACATCAGTTGCAGCACACCGCCGGGCCGCAGCACACGGGCGAACTCCGGCAGTACCCGGTCAAACGCCACCTCACTGGGAACGTGCTGGATGACGGCGTTGCAAATCACTATCTCAAAGCTGGATTCGTCGAAAGGCAATGGGCCCTGGAGGTCGGCAACCTGCAGGCGGTCTGCCAACTCGGGACGGATCGCGCGGGCGACCTCAATGTTCTCCACCACGGCGTCCAACCCGTACATCTCGAATCCCAGCTGAGCGAGATACGACATTTCCAGCGCCCCTGCGCCGCATCCCGCATCCAGACCCGGCCCGGGTCTAGCAAGTTCCGCCAGTCTACAATACAGGTCGCGGTCCTCACGGAAATCCGGGTGAGAGCGGTTGGCGAAGACCTGTCGCAACGCCGCGTATTCATTGGCGCGCTCGCGGTAGAAATCCAGGGAGAACTGGCCGTAGTGGGGAGAGTCATTCGTTATGTCAACGTCATGCTAAAAGGTAGGGGCGCACAGCAGTGCGCCCCTACGCGATTCTGGTATCGGAAAGCCGGGCTTACTTGCCGTTGCCGCCGTTGCGGAAGGCGGGGATGACTTCCTTCCCATACAGTTCGATGGATTCCATCACCTTGTCGTGAGGGATGGTTTCCGTCTGCATGATCAGCATCACCTGGTCGACGCCTATGTCTTCATAGGTCTTGATGGTCTTGATGCAGCTCTCCGGGTCGCCGGCGATGATGACACCGCGGTCGGCGAGGATGTTGGCATCGAGCTGGGCCACAGCGGCACGGGCGGCGCCGGGGCCGCTGTCCAGGGATATGCCCGCCTCGGCGGCCTGGGCCTGGTGTTGCTCGTCGGACTGGCGGAGCCAGCGTCCGAAGTCGGCCTGCAGGTGATCCGGCACACCGCCCCACGCCTCCAGCAGTTCCTCGTAGGCATTGATCCTGCCCGCGATGTAGGGCTTGTCAGGGCCAAAGAAGGTCTTCATGGACTCGGCGCACAGTTCCTTCGCTGCCTGGTCATCCTTGGCGCAGAAGGAATGGACGTTATTGCCCCAGAAGTCGTTGATTTCGGCGCCCACCGGGTCGGCGTCCTTGATGGCGTCGCGATACACCTTGACGTGTTCGGCCAGCACGTCCACGGCGTAGGAGGCCGACGACAGCACGCCGATGCCCTTCTGGGCGGCTAGACGGAAGCTCTCAGTCTGGGTGCAGGCCAGGTACATCCTGGGGTGAGGCTTCTGGTAGGGCTGGGGCAAAACCCGGCGGGGCGGAACGTTCCAGAAGTTGCCCTCCCAAGAGAACTCGCCGGATGTCTGCCAGATCTGCGGGATCATGTTGATGGCCTCGTCCCACCGGTCGCGGGTCTCGCGGGGGTCGATGCCCTGGCCCAACTGCTCGTAGGCGTTGGAGCGGCCGGTGCCGAACTCCACGCGGCCGTGGGTGAGCTGGTCGACCATCGCGGCCCGCTCTGCGATCCTGACCGGGTGATGGTTGGGCAGAATGGACACACCGAACCCTATTCGGATGTTCTTGGTGCGCTGCGAAAGCGCGCCGAACATCACCTCCGGGCACGGGGAGCCGGAGAAGCCATACAGGAAGTGGTGTTCAACAAACCAGAGGTTGTCGAACCCGACCTGGTCGGCAAGCTCGCACTGCGCCAGGGTCTCCTGGTAGAGTGCGTGCCAGTCGATTTCGTCGTCATAGGGGCGCTGCATTTCGTATAAAAGGCCAAACTGCATAAGTATGCTCCTTTCCCTTCAAAAGACTTGGGTAATGTTACTGAGCGAAACTGCGGGAAGTATACCTTATGTCCGTTGGAGCGGGGTAAGTAGGCCACAGCAAGAACAATTCATCAAATCAGGTCTCGGCACTGTCGAGAGGACTTTTCTTTCAATCCATCTGGTAGTTCCCGGCAGTGGCTCCAAACGTCACCCTAGTCAGTGAAGATGTCCAGCGGCAGGAACGCTGAGACGACGAAGTTGGGGACGTCCACCACCTCGCTTACCTTAAGGTCAACGGCCACGCTGCAGATGCAGTAGGCCTGCTCACGGCTCCAGCCCCGCTCCATAAGCAGGTGAATCATGTTCAGCAGTGCCTGGCGGGAGGCCAGAGTGCCATTCTCCGACTCGTTGACGCCGTCGGCGATGCACATACCCGTAGAGGCAATAAACCGGCGTGGCGCCGCCATCTCGGGAGTCGTGAAATAGTCGTCCCGCTCAAAGTAAGGGAAGTTGATGCCGCGGCTGGCTGCCTCACCCTTTCGCACCGTGAAGCTCACGTGCAGCGTGCAGTCCATCTCTATCGCCGTCCCGCAGCACTCGGAGTCGCCCTGGGCGTAGTGAGCGTCGCCCGCCGAGAACAGCGCCCCCTCGGTGAACACCGGCAGCATCAGGCGCGTGCCCGCTGTCAGTTGCTTGATGTCCACGTTGCCCCCATGCTCCCGGGGCGGGATGGTGCGGAGCCCTTCGGATGCAAATGGTTCCTGTGCCGGTACCGCTCCGGCTGGCGTCGGGCCGACCACGGCGCCACCCCTCCGCAGCAGCTCGTCTTCCCGCAGCAGTATTTCCTGCCGCAACGCCCGTGAGGGTGCCACGCCGATAGTGCCCATGAACGACGCCTCAGGGACCCGGACACCGGGCAACTGTTCGGACTGGGCGTAGCCGTCGCGCATTTCCCAGTGACAGATAAATGGTTCGGTGTAGAGGTCGCGGAGAAATCCGAAGCCGGGCAGGATGGTAGTAAAGCCCCACGATGCTGGCTCGATGTTAAGTATGTTGATTTCCAGCAGGTCGCCAGGTTCGGCGCCGTTTACATAGACAGGGCCGGTAAGAGGGTGAACCAGACCCAGATCCGTCCGCAATAAATCCGGCGCCTGGGTGTTGGGCGTAATCTGTCCATCGAAGGCATTGCGCGTCTGCATCACTACTTCCTCGCCCTCGTCGGCGCGCACCGCGGGCGGGATGTCAGGATGCCAGCGATTGTGCCCCTTTTCCGGCTCGTCGCCGCACTGCTTCGAATAGTCCAGCATTATCTCTTTCACGGGGGGCCTCCTTGCTATCTCGCTCGGACTGCCAAAATTTATGGAGGGAATTGGCGGAGCGTCGAGGATTCCTTTGCGTCGGCGATTATATCTCACAACCCATTTACAATTGAGTGGCAACTTGGGAATTGCACTGATATTCTGATTCAAGCTTTCCAGACTGGGATCTTGCGACAGGTCTGAACGTAACACTTTCGGCCGGCGCCTCTCTGTATAAACCCACTGACTTTCTCGAAATTCGAAAACTTGCGGCAACTTTAAGACGCCGCTGGAAGTATCCGCAGGAGGTATTCAAATGAGAGTTATCCTGTTGCTGACGGCATTGCTGCTTGGCAGCGTTCTGGTGGCCTGCGGCTCTGACGAAGCCCCAACATCGGATCCTGCTGTGAATCCGCAGGCAACGGCGACCCCGGTGCCAGCCTCATCGCCATCGATTCCCACTTCGGCTCCGACAACGGCGGCGGCTCCCGCAGCCACCCCGACGGAGGTCAGACCCCCCACTACCAGCGCGCAGGTAGCTCCTACCCCGCACCCCCTGGCTGGAGCCGGAAGCGGGGCTTCGTCAAACACGGAGTCGGAAGGAGAGCTGGTGCTGGGCGGTGTGCTGAATGTCCTTGGCAGCGATCCTCCAACTCTGGATCCCCACCAGACGGGGGACGTGACTTCGTCTCGCTACATACTGGAGGTGTTTGGTGGGCTGCTCTCCATCGACCCTAACCTGGCCATCGTTCCTGACTTGGCCAGGGACTGGACCATCGATGCTGATGGAATGGGCTACGTCTTCACCCTAAATCCTGACGCGCGGTTTCACGATGGACGGTCCGTTACGGCGGCCGACTTCAAATGGTCCATCGAGCGGGCGGCGGACCCTGTCACAGAAGCTCCGGCCGCGGATGTTTTCCTGGGAGACATCATTGGTGCTTCGGAAAAGCTCAATGGTGAGTCAGATTCGGTCTCGGGCATCAACATCATTGACGACTCTACCATCCGAATAGACATAGATGCCCCGAAGCCATACTTGCTGGCCAAGTTGACATACCCAACCTCTTTCGTGGTGGACAGGAACAACGTGGAGACAGGACGGGACTGGATCAGGTCTCCCAACGGCACCGGCCCGTTCGTCCTCGCCGAATACGAGCCGGGCGTGATCATGCGACTCGAACGGTTCGAGGACTACCATTTGGAACCCGCATATCTCGACGCAGTGGAATTTAATCTCGCCGGCGGCGACGGACTGCTGATGTACGAGAACGATGAGATCCACTGGGGACGCGCCGGTCTCGCGCTCATCGAATCACTGGAAGACCCCTCGCATCCGCTGCGTAGTGAGCTGCACCTGGGCCCGGCAGATTTCGACGTGTCCTATTTCGGGATGAACTCCGAGGAGCCTCCGTTCGATGACGCAAAGGTGCGCCAAGCGCTGAACTACGCCATAGACCGGGACACCCTGGCCGACGTTCTGTTGAATAACGTCGTAACGCCTGCCAGTGGCATCCTGCCGCCGGGCTTCCCAAGCTACAGCCCGGACCTGGATGGATACGAGTACGACATCGAAAAGGCAAAACGCCTGTTGGCGGAGTCCAAGTACGGTAGCGACACGTCAACGTATCCCCGCATCACCCTTACTATCCCGGGGTCTTTCGGTTCGCCGGTCAGCCCCACCATGGAAGCCATTCTCGCCACCTGGGAGGAACAACTGGGAATCGCGATGGACCTGCAGCAGACCGAGTGGGCCACATATCTGCAGGACCTCCGGGACCGGCGGTTCCAGATCTTCGGAGGTTTGGGCTGGGTCGCCGACTACCTTGACCCGGAGAATTTTCTCGACGTACTGTTCCATAGTGAAAGCGACAACAATCACACCGCCTTCAGCAATCCGGAACTGGACGCCATACTGGAGAAGGCCAGGGTAGAGCAGGATCAGGAAGCACGGTTTGCGCTCTACAACCAGGCTGAGCAATTGATCATCGATCAAGCACCTTGGGCCCCACTATGGCACTCCAACGGGGAAAGCTACATCATCAAACCCTATATCAAGGGACTGCCCCTGACACCACTTGTGATCCCCAGATTAAGGTTCGTCCACTTCATAGAATGAGCGCACATGAAAAGGGGCAGGACGCATTCCTGCCCCTTTGTGGTATCTTCCGCTGCATAATAAACCTCCCGCCACCTGAATTCATCCGGCAGCGACAGAGAGGGGTTGGCAATTGGAAATCTACCTGGTTGACGGAACCTACGAGCTGTTTCGCGCCTACTTCGCCTTGCCCAAGCTGGAATCTCCAGACGGGATGCCCGTTGGCGCGGTTCGAGGACTCGTGCAGAGTATGCTCAGCCTGCTACGTGAAAACCAGGTCACTCATATTGCCTGTGCCTTCGACAGCGTAATCCGGTCGTTCCGCAACGACATGTTCCACGGCTACAAAACGGGCGAAGGAACTCCTCCGGACTTGCTGGAGCAATTCCCCTTGGCGGAGCAGGCCGTCGCATCGCTGGGCATACCCGTGTGGCCCATGGTCGAGTTCGAAGCCGACGACGCCATTGCGACAGCAGTGAGCAGGTTACGTGGCGACCCTTCCGTTCAGCGCATCATCATCTGCTCCCCTGACAAAGACCTCGCCCAGATGGTGGAAGGTGAGCGGATTGTGTGCCTGGACAGGCGGCGGAGAGAGGTCATCGACGAAGAGGGAGTGCTTGACAAATTTGGCGTTTTGCCTGAGTCAATCCCGGACCTCCTGGCCCTGACTGGCGACTCCGCTGACGGCATCCCGGGCCTGCCTCGCTGGGGGTCCAAGACTTCAAGCACGGTGCTGGCAAGCTATAGCCACCTTGAGGACATACCGACCAGCGGGCCCTGGGACGTGCCTGTGCGCGGGGCCACAGCACTCCAGACCATTCTGTCGGAGGAGTACGAAAGCGCACTTCTGTACCGCGAGTTGGCCACCCTCCGCCGCGACGTACCTATCAGCGCGAACACCCGTGATCTACAGTGGGATGGGGTGCGCCGAGGAGAATACGAAGCGCTTTGCGAGGACCTGGGATTCGGTCGCCTGGCGTCGACTCCCCATCGATGGGCACCAGACTCATAACCTAACCCTGCCTTAGACGATAATTACGTCAAGCAATCAGCTTCCCGAGAGGACAGGGGCGGATGTCGAGGCAAAGATCCATACTGATCGCCAACGAATTCTTCCACCTCTACGGCCACAAGGACGGCGGGTGCGAACTGGTGGAATACGCAGCGGTGGAAATCGCTCCGGTCAACGAACGGCACGGTGCCGCCGCATTGAATATTGGGCTCTGCTTTAATCTATATGCCCGGCAAAGTGGCGTTTGCGGCGCGTCCGTCGATACGGGCTACCGACTGCACAGCACATCCGATACGGTACGTGGCCCCGATCCGTCTTTTGTACATTCTGGTAAGGACGAATGGGAGAACCTTGGCGACAGATTCGCCTCGGGCGCGCCGGACATAGCTGTTGAGGTGTTTTCGCCCTCCAACACTACGGTGGAGACGGAACGCAAGGTTGGCGAATACCTCGCCGCAGGTTCGCAACGTGATTGGGTGACATGCCCGTCCAGCAAAAGGGTGCAGTCCATCGCGCTGACGGCACCACCATCACGCGCACCGGCGACGACGAGATTTTCGACGAGGAGCGGCTGCCGGGATATTCTTTACCACTCTCCGATATCTTCCGGTTTCCCTAGCACCACCGGACGTCCAATTGCCACTCTGCAACTACGTTTAAACTGATGCTATAATGCCCGCAATTCCCGCCACCGGCACGCGAGTTCCCTGGCGGGCAAAGCCGATGAAAGGGAGAAGACCATGCACATCGGATATTTCACAGAGCGGCCTTACCAGGACCCGGATTCCGGGTACTTCGGCGCCACCGGCAAGCCCATCATGGACTTGACCGTCAGTAACGAGATATATGACCCGAAGCTGGGTGCCGAGCTGTACAACCGCTATCTGGACGAGAAGATCTACGCGGAAGAGATGGGCTTCGACGGCCTGATGCTCAACGAACATCACGGCACGCCCTTCTGCATGGGCGGTGCCATGAATGTGGAGGCGTCGATCCTTGCCCGCATTACCAAACGGGCCAAGATCGTGCTGCTGGGCAACATCATTCCCATCTGGGACGACCCTCTGTGGCTGGTAGAGCAGTTGTCGATGATCGACATGATCTCCCGCGGACGGCTGGTCTCCGGCTGGGTCCGGGGTACCGGGCGCGAGAGCGTAGCGCATAACGCGCCGCCGCCATACAACTGGGAACGCTTCCAGGAGGCCCACGAGTTCATCGTCAAGGCCTGGACCACCCCCGGCCCGTTCCGCTGGGAGGGCAAACACTACCAGTACCGGCACGTTAACCCGTGGGCGCGGCCCTTCCAGAAGCCCCACCCGCAGGTCTGGTTGCCCGGTGTCATCAGCCGGGACTCGCTGATGTGGGCCGCTGAAAAGCGGATCCCCTACATCATGCTGTCCACTGAGCTAGAGCCGACCAAGGCCGCGTTCCAGTTGTACCATGACACTGCCGCCGAGTTGGGATACCAGTCTGGCCCGCAGAACCTCGGGTACCTGTGGAAGGTCCACGTCGACGAGACCGAGGAACTGGCCGAGCAGGCCGGGCGCAAGTTCGTGCAGGGTCCGAGCAACCCCTTCCTGGCGGGCAACGAAGGCACGACCAACCCGGCGCTGGTCAACCTGCCCGGCCTCACCTCCCGCCGACGCGTTCTGCCGACACAGGGCAGCGCCACTGCGGCCCGCGGCGGCCCCGCCGGCCCAGCGGGCGTCTTGGGCCGCGCATATGAGCAGCAGATCGCCGACTACACCATCATCTGCGGCACGCCGAAGACGGTCATTCCCAAGATCCGCCACGTGCTGGAGTTCCTGCGTCCCGGCAGCGTCTTCTTCTGGGACGGCGATGGCGCCATGACCCACGACGACGCCATGCGCAGCCTGCGCCTGATGGGCGAGGAAGTGATCCCGGCAGTCAAGGAGATCGCCAAGGAACTGGAGCTTCCCAGCTCCTTCGAGGTCAACCCGTCCACTGGCAAGCCCTACCCGGAGGAGTCCGACGTGGCGGCCACCGCCAGCGCCGAGGGCGGTCACAACGCCGATTAGCTAAAGGCACCTTACGGCAGGGCGAATCTACGCCCTACCATAATAGACTTTTCAGGGGCGGGTTAAATAACCCGCCCCTACTTGCAGACTCCCAAATGGAGTTGTCGTTGATGGCACAGCAATCGACCGCAGACATTGCAGTCATCGGTGGAGGGCCCGCCGGAAGCGCTGCGGCCACGATGCTGGCTCGGCAGGGCTGGCGGGTAGTACTGCTGGAACGCGAGCGCTTCCCCCGTGAGCACGTCGGCGAGTCGCTGCTGCCCGCATCCATGCCTGTGCTGGAGGAACTGGGCGCAATGGAGGCCGTTCAGGCGGCAGGCTTCTTGCCCAAGTACGGCGCGACCATGGTCTGGGGCCGCGACCCCGAACCATGGAGCTGGCACTTTAGCGAGACCAGCGTCCAATATCCCCACGCCTACCAGGTATGGCGTCCAACATTCGACCACATCCTGCTGGCCAACGCTCGCGCTGCTGGAGTAGACGTTCGTGAGGGTTGCCGCGTCAACAGCGTGATATGGGCGGACCACAACTTAATGACCACCCTCCGGTATGTCTCCGACACCACTGGGCAAAATGAGCTATCAGCCCGGTTCGTGGTGGACGCCAGTGGGCAGACGGCGTTGCTGGCGCAGCAGGCGGGAACCCGTCGCTGGGATTCGTTCTTCCAGAACCTTGCGGTATACGCCTACTTCGAGGGCGTAGATCCGCTTCCGTCCCCGGATGAAAACAACATCTTTATCGAGGCCTTCGAGCACGGCTGGTTCTGGACCATTCCCCTGGGCAGTTCAGCGCCGGTCAAGGCTGGAGAAACTGGCTGGAGCAGCGTAGGAGCTGTGGTGGACAATCGCACTGGCCAGGAGGGCATCCAACGGCTGGGAGCGCGGGAATTCCTCTTTGGGCAGATAGCGCAGGCCCCGCACACGAAGGCCATGCTCCGGAACGCGCGATGGGCCGCTGGACCCAACGTAGTACGCGACTGGTCATATTCGTCGCAACGCATCACCGGACCGGGATTCGTTATGACCGGCGACTCTGCCTGCTTCGTTGACCCCCTCTTTTCATCGGGGGTGCACCTGGCGCTCATGTCCGGCGTGATGGCCGCCGCCTACGCCACCACAGCGCTCAAGGCGAGCGAGGGCGGTGACGAGCAACTGCGTGACCTGGCAGGGGAGGTCTACCAGGAGCTTTACTACAAGGAGTACAACCAGTTCAGGGAAATGGCCCGGCTTTTCTATGCCAGCAACCTCACCTCTGACTCCTATTTCTGGGAGGCCCGGCGCATCACTGGCGAGAGTGAGTACACGCCCCGCCAGAGCTTCATCCAGGCGGTCGCCGGCCAGCCACCCCGGGGATACGAGCGTGTGGTGCTGGACCGGGGAGAGGCTCCAGCCGATTTCGTGGCCAGTGTCCGCACCGTGGAGGGCGAGCGGGGGGGACGGATAAACCGCGTCACAGGCCTTCGCTCAGACCCCCAGCGCAACCAGATCCTGAACGCAGTTCCCCAGCTCGCCGAAGGAGTCCGTATAGCTCGGAGACCGGTGCTGGGCGAGGGCGAGTTCGTCTGGGGCTACAGCCTCAGCGCAGTGTCCCAGCCCGAAGGGATGCCGTGCAGCGAACTGGTAGCTGCGCTGGTATCCAAGATCGACGGGCAGACTTCAGTTTCGGGCCTCGTCGACCGCCTGGGGCCGGGCCTCGACCAGCCAACCAGGGCGCAGCTCGAGGCCGCGATTTCCCGTACCATCGAAATCCTCTACATTGACGGAACGATTGGACAGCTCGGCGCAAGATGACTTCTGGATTCTGCTTGGCCGACTCCCCTTCTAACTTACATACACTGCGTAACTCCCATGCCAATCTCATTTCGACGATCTGATGACAACTGGCCTTTGCCAAGCCTCATGGCGCCTCCATACAATGTCATTGAATATTTGTTCTGAATTGCATGCCAGACAAAAGGGTAAATGGCTTTTGTCCCTCCGAGTGACACGTCGACACACTCTCTGCGACCAAGCTTGGGGAGCCTGAATTAGACAAAATGAGACGGTTTGAGAGGAAAAACAAAATTGTCCCATCGGCCCTTGGATTCCCAAACTGTATCCTCCTCCCGAAGCTATCCCGTTTGAATAATGACGCCCGGTGCGCCTTGCAACTGCGGGACCTCTCCAGCCAATCGGGATAGCTCTTGCAGAATTCACCCCCAGGGCAATCGCGTCTTAAACGCCGGAGGCCCTATAAGTCGTCATTCCCGCGCAGGCGGGAATCCAAACCCCCGTATACCCTCGCACCCGGAACCGAAGGAGGCACTGCCACTCCCTCTCCCATATCCACCGACATTAGACCAATTTTGTGTGCTGACAAATAAGACGCGATTGCCCTGCCGAGTGAGTCTTCTCCCTTGCCAGCCTCTGCGGCGCTGTTGTATTATTATTACGTATATATGTTCGTAAATAGCGTTCACGAAACCCGGATCAGAGGTTGTTTCTGGACGAGATCCCTCTCCATATGCGCTCCGAAAACAGGGGGAAAAGACCGGATGGGACAGAATGGGACAATACGGGACGGGAATCGCGATTTTTGGCCAATTTGGGGAAACTCCAACTACGGCGGAGCGCGAATTTGGGACAATATGGGACAAAACGGGACAGCAGTGGGAAAATTCTGTCCCGTGGAGACATCGAATTGCCCTCCGCAAGCCCGACGCTCTCGGATGGCCGTACTCGATTCCTGTGCAGCCGCGGAATCTCTCCAGCCAGTGGCAACAGACCTGCATCGACAGGGCAATCGAGTCTTAAACGCCGGAGGCCCTATAAGTCGTCATTCCCGCGCAGGCGGGAATCCAAACCCCCGTCTACCCTCGCACCAGGAACTGAAGGAGGCACCGCCACTCCCATCTCCACCGCCATTCAGACCAATTCTGTGTGCTGAGAAATAAGACGCGATTGCCCTGAATTCACCCCTCCATTTGACGGAGCGTCCCATTTGGCGTATTAAGATTGCCGAATAACTCAACATCCGGACGGAGGATGCAAATGACCACCCGCCAGATTCCTACCGAGGAACAAGTTGTCGAATGGCTCGATTCTCTGAGCAACTGGGGTCGCTGGGGCGACGACGACCAGTTGGGCACGGTCAACCTGATCACCGACGCCAAGCGGGCCCAGGCCGCCTCCCTGGTCAAGGAGGGGATCAGCGTGACCTGTTCGCGGCTGATCGTGCCTGAGGGTGCACCCGACGTCACCTCCATCCCGCCGCTGCACTACATGCTCCGGGCCGGCGACAGCTGCCCTGATGAGGGGCCGGGCGGTACCTCCGATTTCATCGGCTTTTCCTTCCACGGTCTGACCATCACTCACCTTGACAGCCTCTGCCACCAGGTCTGGAACGGCAAGATGTACAATGGCCGCCCCGCCTCAGACATTAACTCCGAGACCAAGGCCAACAGCCTGGACATCGACAAGGTCCAGAACGGCATCGTTACCCGTGGCGTGATGCTGGACATCACCAAGGTCAAGGGCAAAGACTGGCTGGAAGCCGGCGAGTTCGTGTACACCGACGACCTTGAGGCCGCGGAAGAGGCCCAGGGCGTTCGCGTGGAAGAGGGCGACGCGTTGATGCTGCGCCTCGGATGGTACAAGCGCCGCCTGGAGCTCGGACCGCCCGCTGCCGGACGGCCCGGACTGCACGCCGAGACCCTGCCGTGGCTCAAGGAGCGCGGCGTGGCCCTCCTGGGCGGCGACGCCTCCCAGGACGCCGAGCCCAGTGGCTATCCCGGGATCGGGTTGCCGGTGCACAAGGTGGGCATAGTGGGCATGGGCCTGTGGCTCATCGACGCGGGCAACTGCGAGGAATTGGCCGCAGTGTGCGAGCGACTGGGGCGCTACGAGTTCATGTTCAACGTGGCGCCGCTGCGCTTCAAGAACGCCACCGGCTCCCCGGTCAACCCGTTGGCAATTTTCTAGCAAAGGGAATTCGAGGTAAGAAATGACCATGCCATCAAACACACTGGAAGGCAGAGTCGCCATCGTAACCGGCGCAGCCAGCCCCATAGGCATGGGCCGCTCCATAACCACCGGACTCGTGCGAGCCGGGGCGCGGGTGGCGATGCTGGACGTCAATCAGGACTGGCTGGACCAGTCGGCCAACGACCTGCGAGAAATCGGCGGAGATGACGCTGTGCTGCCCATCGTCGCCGATGTCACCGATCCGGAGTCGGTGGAGAACGCCGTGCAGCGCACCATCAACGAAATGGGCGGTCTGCACATCCTGGTAAACAACGCCGGCATCAACGCCCGCACAGGGGGATTCGGGGCGCGGGCCGCCGGAAGCCAGAACGACTTCTGGACCCTCGAGCCCGATGCTTGGCTGCGGGTGATCTCCGTGAACCTGAGCGGCCCGTTCCTGATGTCCCACGCTGTTACCCCCCATATGGTCGAGCAGGGGTTCGGGCGCATCATCGGCGTCACGACCAGCATGGACACCATGTGGCGCAAGGGCGGGGCCCCCTACGGCCCGTCAAAGGCAGGGCACGAGGCGCTGGTGGCCATCATGGCCCAGGACCTGGGAGGCACCGGCGTCACCGCCAATGTGCTGACACCCGGCGGCGCGACGGCCACCAACATGGTGCTGCCGCCCGAGGGGGCCACTGCCGATGCACTGATCCAGCCCGAGGCGATGCAGTCGCCGGCCGTCTGGATTGCCTCCGACGACGCCAGCCACTGGAACGGACGTCGCATCATCGCCTACCACTGGGACGACTCCCTGCCCCTTGAGGAGCGCCTCGAAAAGTGCAGCGCCCCCGCCGCCTGGCCGCAACTGGGCCTGCAGGCCGTCCACCCCGACTGGTTCGGCAGAGCGTAGGGCTGCCGTCGCAATATTCCCCATGTTCAACACAGAGAATAATGGCGTTTTTGGCAGTTCAGTCAATTAGGGAGTGTCCTGATGTCCTGGATACGTGAAGAGAAAACAGATCTGTCGCCAGTAATCAGCGTGATGTCCATCCTGCCGCAGGCGATGGAGGCGGTGCAACGGCTGAATGCGGCCGTTACCTTCGGCGGGTCGGCCTTGACGAGGGTACAAGAGGAGGCAATCGCCACGGTGGTGTCTGCAACCAACCACTGCCGCTATTGAACCATGGCCCACGGAGGGTTCCTCCGTGAACATTCCGGCGACGCTGAGCTAGCCAGCCACGCGATGCACGACTACACCCAGGCCAAACTCGAGCCGCAGACCAGAGCGATGCTGGACTTCGCGGCAAAGCTGACCCGCACGCCCGCGGATATGACGGAGGCAGACGTACGGCGTCTGCGCAATCACGGTCTCAGCGACGAGCAGATACTATCCACCGTGCTCATCACCTGCACCTTCAACTTCATGACACGGCTGGCTGACAGCTTGGGTGTGGAGCCGCCCGAGGGCCGGCAGGAGTCCCACTCCCAGTGGATGAGCTTGGCTGCAAGGAGCCAGGACTGGCTGATGACCCCTCGGGCCTGACCAGGCAGCTTACCAAAAAGAGGAGGGCCGCCGAGGAAATATCCTCAGCGGCCCTCGCGCAACCGCTCTAGTCGGAAGGTTGGTTATTCTCTCATTCTGCCTATCCCGGTTAGTCCACCATCTTTACTGGCTGATGGCTGAGGTGGTGCCGACAGTGCAGAGGAGGAGAAGCGGTGCGCCTCCTCAACGCTTTGTGATACAAGAACGACAGGGCCGAAATCAGAAAAAGGGACATGCCTACCTCACCATTGGGTGCGGTTTCTCTGTTGACCCCTTGCTTGTTGGAATAAAGGGGCAGAAATGAGAATATCTCTTTCCTCTACATCCCGGCCTTGATGAACTCGGCGATCCGCTCTCCGATCATCATCGTGGTTACGTTGGTGTTGGCGCGGATGCAGTCGGGCATTATGGAGGCGTCGGCCACGCGCAGGCCCTCCAGACCGTGCACCATGCCGTACTGGCTTACCACGGCCATGGGGTCATCGGAGGGTCCCATCTTGGCGGTGCAGGATATGTGTTGCGAGGTGGTTACCTCGCGGAACAGGTACTCGTCCAGGGCCTCGTCGGTGGCCAACTCGGCGTCGGTGGGCTCGATACGCTCCTGGATGATGTCGTTGAAGGCATCACTCTCGCCCAGCCTGACGCAGAGGCGCACCGTGTCCCGCAGCCGCTCCAGGTCGAAGGGGTCCTCCAAGTAGCGGTAGTCGAGGAAAGGCTGCTCCGCCGGGTCAGCCGATTGCAGACGCAGTTCACCGGCTCCCGCCGCAAGCTGGATGCCGCTGGTGATGCGGATACCCACCGGCTCCATGCGATCGCCGCCCTTGTTGATACGCTCGGTGGCGAAGGACTGCATCGACATCTTCATATCGTTGCGCAGGGGCGATCCATCGGCAGTATAGCGCAGCGTCACCTGCATCCGGGGGGCCAGTCCGTCCAGCGGAATCTCCGGCTTGGTGCGCCAGGTCACCCAGACGTTCGGGTGGTCGCGCATGTTCTGGCCCACACCCGGCAAATCAGCCACTACGGGGATGCCAAACTCCTGCAACTGGGCCGCTGGGCCAATACCCGAAAGCAGCAGGATGTGGGGCGAGCCGATGGCTCCGGAACTCAGGATGATCTCCTCGCCCTCAACGGTGAACGTCTCGCCCCCGCTTTCCACTCGCGCGCCCACCGCTCGGTTCCCCTGAAACAGGATCTTCTGAACGTGGCAGTTGGCGCGAATGGTCAGGTTCAAGCGATGGCGAGTCTGGTCCAGGTAACCCAGGGCGGTGCTCATGCGCACGCCGCCAGGGTTGTTGAAGGGCGTGGGGCCGACGCCAGTGGAGTCCGGGTTGTTGTGGTCGGGGCTGTCGGGGAACCCGGCCTCGCGGCAGGCTGCGTAGAAAGCGTGCTGTGCCGGGTGCCAGGTGTCCGGCTTGAAGCGGTGGCAGACTATGGGGCCATCGGTGCCGTGAAAGTCGTCGGAGAAGTCGGTGTCCGTCTCCAACTTGCGGAAGAACGGCAGACAGTCGGTGTACTTCCACTCATCGTTGCCCATCTCGGCCCAGGTGTCATAGTCTTCGGGTACCCCGCGCAAAAAGACCTGGCCGTTGATGGCGCTGGAGCCGCCGGTGACCTTGCCCCTCGGCACCATCATCGGCGGTGCGCTCTCGGTGGCCTTGCCGGTGAACTGCCAGTTGTGGTCGCTGACCATGATGTCGATCTCGGTGGAGTAACCGAACTTGACCTCTTCCGGCAACTGCTCGAAGTCAGGGTAGTCCGGCCCTGCCTCCAGCAACAGGACCGACACATTGGGGTCCTCGGTCAGCCTCGTGGCGATGATGGAGCCGGCGGAACCGGCGCCAATCACTATATAGTCATATTTCATACAATACTCCTCGCTGTCTGCTTATTTGCACTCCGCCTTCGTTGTAAATCGGGAAGGGTGAGGGCAATCCATTTTCGATAGCCACCCTCACCCTTACACTCTCCCGGAGGGAGAGGGAATGAAAGAATCTAAATCAGCGCGTCCGGCGTCTGGATACCGTCAAGGTCGGCGTCGGTGGCCGGGTTCTCCAGCGTTATGCCGAGGTCGGTGGTCATGTAGTGGTAGACCTGCTTCAGGTGGTGCGTACTGTGGCTGAGCACGATGTTGAGCAGCTCCAGCACGGTGACCTCACCGCCGTAGTGGGCCGGCACCTCCCGTTCGAAGCCCTCGGCGTTGCCGCTGTTCAGGAACGCGATGATGTCATCGCGCACCTTCAGACCGTACTCAGCGATCTGTGAAGCAGTGGTGACACCCTCGAGTCGCTTGTCCTGCGCCTGCATGTCGTCCCAGCTCATGCTGCCCACCTCGTGCGACAGGTAGGCAATCTCCGGGAATGCCAGGATGTGCAGGACTGTGTCGCGCAGGCTCCAGGGCCGCCAGGGCACGATGGTGTCCAACTGTTCCTGGCTGAACTGGTTGTTGGCCCGCACCGCCGCACTAAGGATGGCGTCATACTTCTCGGCAAGCCAGGCCGTCTTGCCCGACAGGTCGACTGAAACATCCAGCTTCAGGGCTGGGATCAGCTTCTTGGGGTAGTAGCCGATGACGACTTCTGTGTCGTCGATGATGGTGACCGGCAATGATTTGATGCCCCGGCTGCGCAGATGCTCCACCGCAGCGGGTTCGCTCAGCAGGTCGTGATGTTCGTACTCAATGCCGTTGGACTTGAGGAACTCTTCCAGAGTCCGGCAACTGAATCAACCAGGCTGGGTATAGACCTGAACGTCCATGGCCATACCGCTTTCCTCCCTTTCCAAATGTTGCGGGTATCCTACCACGGGAAGGCCGTAAACGGCATATGACGGCTGTTTTGTTGCGGCAATCTGCCTCCGCTATAATCGGTCAGTGGCTATGACCTGATCAAGCGCCGCCGCAGGGTGGAGTTCCCGGGTGTTGCGTCTGATCTTCATTCTCAGGCGCTCATATTGGTGCCTGCCCATACCTGCAATCACGACTGAACCGCAGCGGGGGTATGCGATAATTACGACTAGAGATATGATGGCTTAACGGAGGGCAACATGGCTTCATTTTGGGAAACGATACAGGTAGGCGATAGGGACATGCACGTCTATGCCAGCATTCCCAGCGGGAGGGGCGGCGGACCGTTCCCCCCTGTGATCGTCAGCCAGCACGGTGGCGGCGTGGACCAGTTCATCAGGGACATGGCCGATAGGCTGGCCGAGGCGGGGTTTGCCGCTGTCGCGCCGAACTTGTTCCACCGCTTCACCGAGGAGCAACTGGACAACCGCACCGGGCGCATCCAGCACCTGAGCGACCCTGAAATCGTTGCGGACATCGGATCAACGGTTGAATGGCTGCGCGCCCACCCAGCCATTCAGGGCGACCATATCGGCATTACCGGCTTCTGCATGGGCGGTCGGGTTGCTTGGCTGGGAGCGGCCACCAACCGGCACATCAAGGCCTGCGTTCCCTACTATGGGGGCAATCTATTCGTAACCTGGGGCTCAGGGGACAATACACCCTTCCAGTTGGCCTCCGGCATCCAATGCCCCGTGCTGTTCCATTTCGGCGAAATCGACGAGAATCCATCCCCGGCGGACCGGGAAAGGATTGACGCCGAGTTGACGCGCCTGGGGATAACGCATGAGTTCCACACCTACCCCGGAGCCGACCACGCCTTCATGGACTACACCGGCCTGCGACACCATCAGGAGGCGTCAGAGGCGTCGTGGCCGCGGACCGTTGAATTCTTCACGAACCATCTGATGCGATAACGAGTTTGACCCGGATTTGCCACAGACCAATGGCATAACACCAGTAAGGAGAGTGAAATGAAATACGACTATGTCATCCTGGGGGCTGGGTCAGCGGGCTGCACCATGGCCAGCCGGCTGTCGGAGGACCCGACCAAAAGCGTGCTGCTGCTGGAGGCTGGGCCGGACTATCCCGATTTTGAGAGCTACCCAGACGATCTGAAGTTCGGTTACGATCAGACTGCCTCGGCAATCGACGCTCCTCACAACTGGTCCTTCCAAGGCAACACCACGCCATTGGCAACCGAGCCCATGCCGGTGCCCCGCGGCCGCGTGGTCGGCGGTTCCAGCGCCATCAACGGCCAGGTACTGCTCAGGGGCGTCCCCGAAGACTATGATGCCTGGGCCGCACTGGGAAACGACCAGTGGGGCTTCACCAGCGTCCTGCCCTATCTGCGCAAGCTGGAAAGCGACATGGACTTCGGTGCCGACGATTTCCACAACTCTGAAGGTTTCATCCCGGTGCGCCGCTTCGCGAAGGAGACTTGGCTGCCAGCTCAGCAGGCTTTCTATAACGCCGCCCGCACCGCCGGGTTCCCCGACGACCCCGACATGAACCACCCGGAGTCGGGCGGGGTCGGGCCAATCCCTATGAACAATCCCAACGGCGTGCGGATGAGCACCTCCCTGACGTTCCTCGGCGCGGCACGCCACCGCCTGAACCTGACCGTGAAGGCCAACGTCATCGTCCACCGCGTCCTGTTCGACGGCAACCGGGCCATCGGCGCCCAGGTTGAAAGCGGCGGCGAGACCTTTACCGTAGAGGGCGAGGATATAATCCTCTGCTCCGGTGCCATCGCCTCGCCGCAGATCCTTATGCTGTCTGGCGTGGGACCAAGGGAGACGTTGGACAAGTTCGGGATCCCCATCGTGCAGGACACTCCAGGAGTGGGCCAGAACCTGCGCGACCATCCCAATATCCGGGTGCCCATCGAGGTAAAGGAAGACTTTCCGCTCAACCCGCAGGACCCGCGCACCCAGGTGGCGCTGCGCTACACCGCCACCGGCTCCGAATTGCGCAACGATATCCAGGTCATGGCCTCGTCCTTCTCTTCGCCCATCTCCGGCGACCCGCTGGAGGCCGAGGGCATCCGGTTCACCTGCATCCTCGAGTTGGCCTACGGCAAGGGCCACCTGACCATCACGTCCACCGACCCGAACGTGCAGCCTGAGCTGAACTACAACTACTTCGCCGACGACCCCCGGGACTTGGCCCGCATGCGGGAGGCGGTACGGCTGTGCGTGGGGTTCGTCGACCACCCCGACTACGCCAACATCGTTAAGGAAATTATCGAACCCACACAAGGAGACCTCGAATCCGACGATGCGCTGGACAACTGGCTGATGCGCACCGTGTCCACCTCGCAGCACATTTCAGGCACCTGCAAGATGGGGCCGGACAACGACCCCATGGCGGTGGTGGACCAGCAGTGCCGGATCAAGGGCCTGGAGAACCTGCGCGTCATCGACGCGTCGGTCATGCCCGACTGCATTCGCGCCAACACCAACTGCACCACCATCATGATTGCCGAGCGAATGGCCGATATCATTAAGGGTGCTTAACGTCGGAGAATCCAGCCCGCTATCACTGTTGGCTATGGTGAACGGGTAGTCCTATTGAAAACCCGTTCTGTTCCTGGGCCCTCTCCTTTGCTAAAGTTGAAGGGGAGGGCTTCATTATTGTTGGCCAATGCTCCCATAGGAGGTGGCACAAGTGAGTGTCGCGACATCCGACCTGCCAAAGAAGCTGCCTCCCGGCCCTCGCGGACTACCGATATTCGGTTCGCTACTGGACATCCGCCACGATACACACCTCTCCATTGACCGCTTGGTAAAGCGCTACGGAGACATCTGTTTGCTTCGCTTCGGCAGCGTGCCGACCGTAATCATCAGCGACGCGGACCTGTTGCACGAGGCCTTCGGCAAGGCCGAGCTGGCCGATCGCTGGGTAAGCGAAATCATGGACACCCTAAGCGGACAGAAGGACCTCGTGCTGGCTCCGTATGGCGAGCACTGGCGGCAGATGCAACGATTCGCGAACCGCGAGTTGCTCAGTGCCCGCAACGTGGACAACGTTCGTGAAAGACACATCGAGACCGTCGTCAACGACCTGGTCGAACGAATGGGTGAAATGGGTGTCGCCGGAGAACTGGTTTCACCACCCGCGATGACAGCCCTCAGTAACGCCACTCTTATGTTCCGCAGCTTGTTCGGGCAGCCGGAGAACGCCACCGACGAATTCCTTCAGCACCGTGACAGGTTGTTGGAATACATCAGCTGGATATTCAGCAGCGCCACCGCTACCAACCTGGCTGACTACATTCCCTGGCTCCGTTTCCTGCCCAACAACGCCCTGAAGGAAGCCGCTTTACAGGCCAAGATTGGCGGGGCCATCATCCGCGCGCTTGTGGATGCTGCTCGCAATCGTCCGAATCTTGATCTTTCGTCCCCTACCTGCCTGGTCGAGGTGATGCTGGCCAGGGAAGAGGCGGGCGAAATAACCGACGTGATGACCTGCGACCTTTGCATGGACCTGTTGATAGCGGGCACCGACACCTCGGCGCAAACGGTCAACTGGTTTCTGCTGTTGCTGGCCAACCGGCCCGAGATCCAGGCCAGGGTGCATGAGGAGATGGACCGGGTAATCGGGAGGGACGCCGTACCCACCGTTGAAGACCGGACTCGCCTTCCCTATGTCTTCGCCTGCCTGGCCGAGTCGATGCGCTACCGCACCATCGGCCCGCTGGGACTGCCTCACAAGGCTTCGGAAGACACGGAAATCGGCGGCTACAGGATTCCGTCGGGAACGCAGGTGCTGGGCAACATATACTCCATACACCATGACCCGCGATACTGGGACTCGCCCCACGAGTTCATCCCCGAGCGTTTCCTGCCACAGGAGGACGAGCCGATGTCGGCAGCGCTGACCAGTCAGGCCTACCTGCCCTTCGGCACTGGCCATCGCCGCTGCCCCGGCCGCCGCCTAGCCGAGACCACTGTCTGGCTACACATCACGCGCATGATGCACCGCCTGCGTTTCGAGACGCCCGATAGTGAGCCGCTGACAGAGGACGAAGTGTTCGGCTTGGCCATTGCGCCCAAGCCATACTCACTGAGAGTGACCCGACGCTGGTAGTTGGAATTGCCTCTCGAACCACTCCCTGCCCATCGGCGGGGGCGGTAAGGGTGCGGGTGAGGTTAGCCCAACTGCTCCAAGGCGCGGCGGTCCAGCATCATCTTCACCGGGCTGATGGGCCGGAAGGTACGGGACATTCGCACATCGCCCGCAAGGCTGAGCAGCGTGTAGGCGTCGTAGGGCTCCATCCCCTTCTCGCGCACCAGGAAGTCCACCATGCTGCGCACTGCACCCTTCATGGCCGGGCCCAGCTCCTCGCCGTAGTACAGCACCACGAAGTAGTCTGGTGTCATGGCCTGCGGACACTCGATTCCCATCCCCTTCTCGACGGTGACGCGGATGTGGCTGTCTGCAGCACACTCAGCGCCGGTGCCGCCCACCGCGCCATCGCCTACCACGGCATGGCAGTCGCCCATTGCCAGCAGTCCACCCTCCACGAACACCGGCAGGTACAACGTACTGCCCTCGATAAGCTCCTTGATGTCGATGTCGCCGCCGTACGGGCCGCTGTCGCTGGCGGTCTGTTGCGGGTAGGTGGGCGTAGTAGCAACCAGACCCATGGACGGATTCAGCGGAAGCCTGATGCCGCTTGGCAGCACGACGTGGCCATCCTCAATGGTCATCACCGTGGGATATGCGCGGTCGAACTCCTGCTCCAGGAAGCCTCGCCCCGGTGAGACCATGTGCGCAGCGCCCTCGCTGGCCCGCGGCGTTACGCTGATGAAGTCGACCCGGAGCGCGTCGCCCGGCTCCGCGCCATTGACGTAGATCGGGCCGATGGCCGGGCCCTTCAGCTGCTTCTCATCCAGTGCTTTCGGATCGCGGATGCCCTCGAACGCATCCCACGTCTCGACGATCAACTCCTCACCGGAGTCAATGGTGATGGCAGGCGGGTTGGTCGGGTCTAGCACATAGATCTTGTGATCGCGGGTGAGCCGTTTCATGGGAGCCTCCTCCTTGCTCTTTCGAAGACTAGCACACCTGTCTATTCAACAACTCAAGGCGGTAGCTGACACCCTTGTCCGGGTCCAGGTCAACAACGCAGACCGCCCCTTGCTCCGGCGACCCGATCGGCCCGTAGGGGCATCCTGAGTAAACGGCGGTGGTGTCGGATCGGGACACGTCGACGTGGCGGTCCCAGTGGCCCAGCGCCAGGTAATGGCATCCAGACGCCGCCACATCATCAGGGTAGATGGGCGAGGAGCGCTGGTCCCGGTCGTCCTCGAAATGGAAGTGCCCGTGGGCCATGCCTACCAGCCAGTTTCCTTCCGTGGGTTCAGGCATACCGTCAAGGGGACGAAAATTTGGCGTGTGGGACAGCATTGCACGGCCCCACAACTCCAACTCCAGATCGGGGAAGGCAAGGGTCTCACCGGCCGGATCGCGAATTACCTGCAGGTTGACGGGTGCCTCGTCAAATGGCGGGCGGAGGTACACAGAGCTCTGGTGTGCCAGGTCGTGATTTCCGGGCAATACGACAACCGGAGTCTTCAGCCTCGCCATCTCGGCGACAAAGCGCTCGATCACCTCGTCGGTAACCCGCTCGTTGTCAAAAACGTCGCCAGCCAGCAACAGTGCATCGCCTTCCAGTCGCTCTACCGCGTCCACCACCGACGACAGCACCTCCTCCGCTCGTGGATGGCCCATGGGGTCGCCAAGGTGGGTATCGGAAGTGTGGATTAAACGGAGTTTCCTCATTGGGCGATGCTGCTCCTGCTGTAGATGTTTACCTTGTGCATCCGGGTGCTTCCGGACCTAGTTTGCGCCGATAACGCCGCGTTCTCTCAGATCGGCGATCTGCTCGGCCGTGAAACCCTGCTCCTCCAGCACCTCGTCGTTGTGCTGCCCAAGCAGCGGCGGTGGGCGGCGGATGGATGCGGGCGAATCTGTGAGCTTGAGTGGCGAGCCAGGCGTCTTCAGTTCAGGGACGTTGGGATGCTCCATCTCGGCAATCATGTTGCGGGCCAACACCTGCGGGTTGCTGACCACCTCGGACACCCTGTTGATGGGCCCACACGGCACACCGGCCCCATTGATCACCTTGACCCAGTGGTCGGTGTTCTTGTGCTTGAACATCTCCATCAGGGTATCGACGCATTCTTTGCGGTGGGCTACCCGATCGGTATTGGTGGCGAAGCGCGGGTCCTCCAGCAGGTCGTCGCGCCCGATGGCCCGGCACGTCCGCTCCCACAGACCCTGGTTGGCACAACCGAGTATGAAGTAGCCGTCGGACGACGCGAAACTCTGGTACGGCACCAGGCTGGGGTGTCCGGAACCCATGCGCTCCGGGTCCTCACCGGTACCGAGGTAGCGGGTCGCGTGGTAGCTAAGGGCAGCGACCTGCCCGTCCAACAGCGCGGCCTCCACCCACTGCCCTTTGCCGGTCTGGTCGCGCTGTCTCAGGGCGGTAACGACGGTTCCGTAGGCCATCATCCCGGTGAATAGATCCACCAAGGAGAAACCCACCCTCTGCGGCAGCCCGTCGGGTTCGCCGGTAAGGTGCATCAGGCCGCTGTATGCCTGGATGATCAGGTCGTAGCCTGGCATATCTGCCATAGGGCCAGTGCGGCCATACCCGGATATGGAACAGTAGACGACACCGGGGTTGATGGCGCTGATGTCGTCGTATCCCAGGCCCATCCGCTCAAGGGTCCCGGCGCGGAAGCTCTCGATCATCACGTCAGCGTCGGCAGCCAGGCGCCGCACGAGTTCGACACCCTCCGGCTCCTTCAGGTTGACGGTGATGCTGCGTTTGTTGCGGTTGAAGGTGACAAACTGGGTGCTTTCGCCGTTCCAAAAAGGGGTCCAGTGGCGTATTTCGTCCCCAAGGGAAGGCTCCTCGATCTTGACCACGTCGGCGCCCATATCGCCCAGCAGCATGGTGCAGAATGGACCCGCAAGCGTCCGGGTCAGGTCGACAACCTTGATGTCATCCAGTGCGCCAGCCATTTCTCAATTCTCCGTTGAGATTCAGCTTGTAAATATTTTCACAACCTGCCGATTATAGCACGCAGAGTGTTGGATTTCGGTTTGACCCGTCCGCTGGGTAATGCTAGGTTTACCCCGTTTTCAAGCTGCCATGAGGAGCGGGAAATGGTCATGGACGGTGCGCCGGGGATAGTCGTGCTGGGCGGAATCAACATGGATCTGGTCACCTACTCCGACCGGTTCCCCAGCCCTGGCGAGACAGTTGTCGGCCACCGGTTCCTGACCTACGCCGGTGGCAAGGGCGCCAACCAGGCGGTGGCGGCGGCACGGATGGGCGGTCGCACGTCAATGGTGGGGCAGGTCGGGGGTGACTTGTTCGGTCCGCAGTTGCTGGACGGGCTGCGAGAGGCGGGCGTTGACGTTTCAGGCATAGCCATTGACGGGGGAGAGACCTCGGGCATCGCAGTCATCGGCGTCGATGGCTCAGCGCAGAATCGCATAGTGCAGGTGCTGGGCGCCAATTCGACTTGCGGCGCAGCCCAGGCCGAAGCAGTCGCCTCGGCCTTGACTGACGCCAGCACACTGATGCTGCAGCTGGAGGTGCCAATCGAAGTGTCACTGGCCTCGGCCAGGAAGGCCAACGCCATGGGGAAGACAGTCATCCTGGACCCGGGGCCCGTCCGTCCAATTCCAGAGGAACTGATTGAGCTGGCCGATGTGATAACGCCCAACGAAACCGAGGCTGCGGCTCTCGTAGGGTTTCCGGTCGACGGCCACGGGGCGGCGGAGCGGGCTGCAGAGGAATTGCTGCGACGGGGGGCCAGAACCGCCATCATAAAACTGGGATCGCAGGGCGCAATTTTCGCCACGGGCTGGCAGGGCGACACCAGTGTCTTCGCGGTGGAGTTCCTGGGCCACCAGACGGCCTTTCCCGTGGAGGCAGTAGACACAGTTGCCGCCGGCGACGCGTTCAACGGTGCGCTGGCAGTTTGCCTGGCGGAAGGGAGATCGCTGGAGCGGGCGGTGATGCTGGCCTGCGCCGCCGGCGCACTCGCAGTCACCACCACTGGGGCGCAGGACTCCATGCCGACCCGCGCTGAGGTGGTAGCGTTCCTTGGAAGGTGATGGCGCTCGTTCTTGCGAAATTATTCAGGCGTGTTCCCCCCTCTCCGGAACCGCACCGCCACTAGCGGGATGGCGAAAGCAAGCCAGCACAGAAAAAACACTCCGAAGGCCCACCAGTACGGCTCCGCCTTGATCTCCAGCGCGATGGCAAATGATGCGAGAACTGTCAAAACCAGTGATGAGCCTGCGCAGCCCAATGAAAGAGTCGTCTTCGCTTTGCCGGAACGCTCCAACCGAAAAGCCATCCCCGTCAGGACGAGACCCATTGCCAGCAGGGTGGCGATGGCGGCCGCCTTCCAGTATGCGTCAGAGTCCGGAGTTCCCCACAACCCAAGCATCAGTAGGAACAAGGCCGCCGTGGCCACCACCTGCGCCGCCTCCCGCAGGCGTGGAGTGGTCCCATCGCCAGGGACTCTTGTCGCGACGAGCATGGTCAAGAAATAGCCCGCCACGAGAATCGCGGTGAGCATCAGCTTGCCCCGCGGCTTGGTATACTCCAAGGTGCCAATGGAGTATGCCACCACGGCAATGAGTACCATCAAGGACACGAAAAGCCCGACGATATGAACCTGAGGGCGACCGGCCCACTCGCCAAGCTTCATTGCCATTTCGCGCATAATTGCCATTCCGCGGCCGGTATTGAAAGCACCTCTATCATCTGAATCATTATAATTGCGGCCCGTTCCGCGATGATCTTCCTGCAATGAGCCAAAGAACACTTTGACCACACCACGCGACAAGTACTGCGCCTCCTGCGCCACACCCCTCGAGCAGCGGGAAATCTTTGGAACAGAACGCCCCGCATGCCCGGAATGCGGACGCGTGGTGTTTTACGACCCCAAGGTGGCAGCGGTCTGCGTCATCGCCCGCGACGGCAAAGTGCTGATGATCCGCCGTGGCACTGATCTCGGCTACGGTCTATGGAGCCTGCCGGGCGGCTTCGTCGATCGCGGCGAGGTCGTGGAGTCGGCAGCGGCCCGCGAAGCCTGGGAGGAGACGGGGCTCGAAGTTGCCGTCGACGGGCTGCTGGGGCTGTTCTCTTTGCCTGGCGACCCGGTCATCGTCGCGGCTTTCACCGCACAGGAGACCGGTGGCACACTGGCGCCCGGACCCGAGGCGCTGGAGACGGATTTCTTTCCCCTCGACGCACTCCCGGAACTGGCCTTCAGCCGCGACACGGAAATTCTTGCCCTCTGGCGAGGAATAGCCTCGATCGATTCCCAGGGAGACTAGGAACACGCCTTGGCGCTCCTGTTGTCGAAGGCACTGCGTTCAATCGTTGAACTGGTATTCCCCATCTACTGTGCAGAGTGCGGGCGCGAAGGAGGCATCATCTGCCACCTCTGCGTGGACGATCTGAAGCAACTGTCGCCTCCTTATTGTCGCGTCTGTGCTGCCCCCGGAGTTGACGGCATATGCCGCTGGTGTCTTGAGAACCCAAGGGAGTTTGAATCTCTGCGGTCTCCATACCGGTTTGAGGGACCGGTTCGCGATGCTATTCATGCCTTGAAGTACCGGGGCGTGCGGGCAGCGTCGGAGACTCTGGGCGGATTGATGACCCAGCACCTCAAACGCAATGCAGTCCGGAACGATATGCTTGTCCCAGTGCCGCTGCACCCCAGTCGTCTCCGCAGCCGGGGTTACAACCAGTCCGCCCTGCTGGCCAGGCACATCGGAAAGAGCCTGCATCTGCCGGTTCGTGAGGACGTCCTGGTTCGAGTCCGGAACGCCCGTCCGCAGGTCGAGACCCAAACTCAGGTAGAACGCCGCACCAACGTGTCCGGAAACTTCGCCTGCGACGCCGACCTGTCCGGCCTGACTGTGCTGCTCCTTGATGACGTCGCCACCACGGGGAGCACGTTGTCGGAATGCGCCTCGGTTTTGAAGGACGCCGGAGCGTTAAAGGTCTACGCCTTGACCCTAGCCCGCGACGCGTAGCAGTACCTCTGCCAATCTCCTTCCTGCTCTCGACGGTCGTAGACGGGGGTGCGCCGGGGTTGCGGAGGAAGCTCGCCGGGTTCCTACCGCGCCGGAGACCCCCACGAAAACACTGCCATTTCCTGCCATTCCCTGCCATTTTTGAAATGGTGGGGTCTTCGGGCCCAGAATGGCGTACGGCACCTGGCGCCCCAAGGGAGATGCTGGAACGCCATCTGTGTCCATGAGGAATTTCGATGTTTCGTTCCTTTCCGTCCAATTCCGCTCAATTCCGGTGAGGCTTGCAGCACCCGACTGGCGTTGGAAAGGCTACGCACAGGCAGAAACGGGGCGACTGCAAAGTGGCAGGAGCGACTTTCCGTTTTGGGCATAGCGAGGATGCCACCTGCGGAGTCGAGATCCTTTGCGCGGCTCAGGATGACACTGCGAGGGACTTTGCCCATGTCTTCGCAGGCGAAATTTATATGGAACATATGTATTAATAATACGGGGACGCAAGATAGTTTGCAACGGTCCAGTGTCAGCAAGCAGGGCAATCGCGTCTTAATTCCCAGCACAAAAAATTGTCTGAATGGCAGTGCCAGTGCCTCCTTCGGGTCTGGGTGCGAGGGTAGACGGGGGTTTGGATTCTCGCCTGGGCGGGAAAGACGACTGACAGGGCCTCCGGCGTTTAAGACGCGATTGCCCTGTGTCAGCAAGAGGGCATTCCTGTGTGGGTGGCCTGGCTACATTTCCTGTCCGGGATCGGCCGCTGATTCGAAATCACCGGGCTCACTCCTCATTGGAACAGTCTGTTCCTCGAGGAAATGAGGGCCCCCTTCGTGGTCGGACCGGGGAGCAGGAATGCTGGGCCGTGCGGCGGTCACCGCCAAGGCAACTCCCCCGCACGGGTAGATAGCTTAATCGCCTCAGTCGGACCGCCAGCCTTCCTGGACAGGGCAATCGCGTCTTATTTCTAAGCACACAAAATTGGCCTGAATGGCGGTGGATATGGGAGTGGCAGTGGCAGTGCCTCCTTCGGTTCCGGGTGCGAGGGTTGACGGGGGTTTGGATTCCCGCTTGCGCGGGAATGACGACTTATAGGACCTTCAGCGATTAATACGCGATTGCCCTGCCTTCCAGGATTGCGGAATTGACAATGCAGGGTGTGTCTGCTCAAATTGGCGTATCACCGTACAGAATGAAAGGTATGGAGGAGAGCGTTATGGCAGGCAAGACTCTGATCTACGTCGGCGCCGAGGCCGACGGGCTCTATCGCAAGGAAGCCAACGACACTCGATGGGAAAAGCTGGCCAAGGGCATGCCGCCCTCCCCGCAGGTGCGGGCCATCGTGGTGCATCCCAACGACCCGCAAACCATCTTCGTCGGCACCCAGCGCGGCGTGTACCGCTCGCAGGACGGCGGCGACAGCTTCACGCGCATGAACATGACCGATGGCCGCATCGTCTGGTCCATCAAGTTCCATCCCCATGACTCGAGCATCATGTTCGCGGGCACCGAGGGCGCCGAGGTCTTCAAGAGCACCGACGGCGGCGAGAACTGGCAGTACATGTCCACCGTCGCCAATCCCGACGCAGTGCAGATGGCATTCGCCACCCGCATCCTGGGCATCGGCATCGAAAGCGGCGACACCAACCAGATGTACGCGGCGCTGGAAGTCGGCGGCGCGGCGCACAGCTCCGACGGCGGCAAGACCTGGACCATCGTCAACAGCGTGTTTGAAGGCGACGTCGACCTGCTGGACCTGCACGGCGTGACCGTGGGCGCCAGCGAGCAGGTGTTCATCTCCAACCGCACCGGCGTCTGGCGCACCCGCGACCGGGGCCAGACCTGGGACGACCTCCAGTTCGACAACTTCTCCAACATCCGCTACTCCCGCGGCGTCGAGGTCGCACCCAACGACCCCAGCACCCTCTACGCCTGCATTGGCCTGAACTTCGGAAGCGAAGAGGGCGGCATACTGCGCTCCACCGACGCCGGAGATACCTGGAGCCGGTTCGACCAGGGCGTAGAACCGTCCAGCACCACCTTCGGCATCGCAGTCAACGAGCGCGACCCGAGTACCGTGTACTTCTGCACCCGCAAGGGCCAGGTCTTCGGCACCCACGACGGCGGCTCCTCCTGGCAGGGGCACGACCTACCGGGTATGGCCGCCAACGTCAAGGCCATAGCCTGCACCACGGTGTAGGGCCGATCAATCTCCCTCTCCTGTTTGAGGGAGTAAGACTTTTGAATCCCTCTCCCCCGGGAGAGGGATCAGGGTGAGGGCGTACACATGACGACCGCATCCCAGCAAGATATTGTGGCCGCAGCAAAGGCGCTGCGGCCACAAATAGTTGCATCACGGGACGAGATGGACCGGCACCATCGTCTGCCGCCTTCGCTGGCGTCGGCGATGGACGAGGCCGGCCTGTTCCGACCCTTCGTGCCCCGCTCTCTTGGCGGCGCGGAACTCGATCCGCTTACCGCCTTCCGGGCGGTGGAACAGGTCTCGATGGCTGATGGCTCGGCGG
This sequence comes from Dehalococcoidia bacterium, assembly GCA_965215675.1. Classification (GTDB taxonomy): domain Bacteria; phylum Chloroflexota; class Dehalococcoidia; order Lucifugimonadales; family UBA3495; genus VXOI01. Next base: position 3,923,595 of record OZ244112.1, read on the forward strand.
GCTGGTGCTGTTTCATCGCCGGCTCAATCGGGATGTATTCCGGCTGGCTCGAAACCGGAGTGGCCCGCGAGTTGTTCGGCTACCCGTCCACCCTGCGGGGTGCTGGCTCCTTCCGCCCCCTGGGGACCGCGCGAATCACCGACGGCGGCTACATTGCCACCGGCCAGTGGGACTTCGCCAGTGGCTGCAACCATGCCAACTGGCTCTTCCTGAACTGCGTCGTCGCCGATGACAACGGCCCCCGTCTCAACGTCGGAGGCCCGCTGGATGGGCTTCCGCAACTGCGGATGATGTCCGTGCCCATAGAAGAGGGCAGGATCGTCGACAACTGGTCCGTCATCGGTCTGCACGGCACAGGCAGCAACGACGTGGCAGTCTCGGATCTGTTCGTGCCCGAGAACCGTACCTTCGCCCTCACCGACCACCCCGTGGACACTGCTCCGCTGTGCACCTTCCGGTCTGCGATGGCGGTCACCTTTACGCCGCTGGCCGGTAACACGCTGGGCATGGCGCGGGGAGCCCTGGACGCGTTCAAGGATCTGGCCGGAGCCAGGGCCACGACAATGAACATGAACCTGCTCCGCGACCGTCCGCCGGTGCAGGAGGTGGTGGGCCGGGCCGAGGCGATCATCAGCGGTGCGCGCGCCTACGTACTGGACTCGGTGGGCGCGATGTGGGAGGCAATCCAGGCGGGTAAAGGGGACCTGGGCGACGAGGTGTTTCAGGCCAGGCTTTCGATTACCCATGCGGTGCATGAATCGGTACGCGCCATCGATATGCTATACCACGCCTCCGGGACCAACGCCGTGCGCAGCAGCAACCTGCTCGAGCGCTACTTCCGGGACGTCCACGCGGCAATGATGCACGCTGGCGGCCTGCTCACAAACTTCGAGCAGGGCGGCCGCGTGACTCTGGGCTTGCCGCCGGGTGCGCCGGGGTGGTAGCGGACAGGCGCGGAGGCCACACTCGGCTCAATGCCTTCTACTACTTCGATTCCGGTGTCAGCACGTAATCCCGCAGCGCGGGCCTGAGACTTTGAGTCCGGCGCCTTCCGATTCGAGACTCCCCCAGTCACGATGCAGCCGTTATCTACGGACAAAAAGGCTGAAAAACGGGGCCACGTCGAAGGCGCATTGCAGTCATTCAGGAACCAATCAATGAAATCAGATACCGTGGAATTCTGGAACGACATCTGGTCCACTGCGGGCCATACTTTCGCCGATTTTGACGGACTACTGGCAGAGTATGCCCAGGGCCTTAAGCCGGGGCGCGCACTCGATCTGGGATGCGGCTTGGGCGGAAACGCCGTATGGCTGGCAGAGCGCGGTTGGCAGGTTACTGCGATTGACTTCTCTGGCGTTGCCCTTGAAAAGGCGAAGGTCCGGGCTGCTGACAGGCGAGTTGAAGTGGAGTTCATTGTTTCGGACGTGACTGCGTATCGGCCCAATGGTCAGTATGACCTGATCACGTCCTTCTACATACAGCTAAGCCCAGAGCAGCGGGCGCAGATGCTCTCCAGCACCGTTGAAGCCTTGTCTCCGGGCGGCAGGCTCCTCTTCGTAAGCCATGATCGATCGTCACCACCCTCCGGGTGGGCGCAGGAAGACCTGGATTCACTGACGACTCCCGATGAGGTGGTCGCTGAACTCGCTGATCTGAGGATAGAGCGGGCGGAAGTTGTGGAAGGGATGGGCGCTCACGCTGGGCATATGCTTGACTCTGAGGAGCCGGAAGATGATGACAGCCATGAGCGCCGCCATCATTCCTGCAAAGAGCCTGAACACGATAGCGGCTTCCACGGGGCAAACACAGTAGTAGTTGCAGTAAATAACGGGTAGAGGACGCTGCTCTGGATTCCCGCTTTCCGGACACGGAGGAAATCTGTATTCCTGAACCGGAAAACGAAATAGTCCCGCCAGCAGTCTGGTGAAGCTAACGAATAAGAAAAGGCCACTGGGAGGACGTCCAAAGCATGATATGAAGTGTTGAGTGAAACTGCGGCGGCTTGGCCCCAAATCGCCATGACGACTTTGATGCTGCGCCGCAGGACAGCCAACTCCCCTATCTTGCTGACACTACGGGCGGACCCAGGTCTCCGACCAGGCCAGGCAGGCGGTGCTGCTCTGCTTCTCGCCGCGCATTTCCAGGGCCACCTCGCCATCCGCGTCCTCACCATTCACGGTGATGCGGCCTGATTGGCATGGGATGAAGCAGCTGTACACGCCATGGGGCCGGCCGGGAGCACTGCCAGCAGGAACCGTGAGCATGAACGGCTCCAGGAAGTTGTACCAGGTCAGCGTGATCTGGTCGTCGTCGCTCTCTATGGTTTCAGTCCAGAAAGTGTAGGTGTCGCCCTTCTTTGTGAACTCCGCCTCTAGTACCTGGAGAGACTGGTCGGCGAACTCCGGGAACAGCAGGCTCTCGATCTCTTCCTGGAGCCAACGGGCGAGGGCGATGTTGTCGGCGTAAACGCGTACGCCGTCCACCAGGTCGCTCTTGATGAACAGAACGTGGCCAGCACCGGCGGGGGAATAGAGGACCCTCCAGTGACTGGACCGGGTTGTTTGCTCCTCTCCCTCCACCAGGCGAATGAAGGAATTCTCGCCGGTCAGGCGGATGGTGTTTGGGTCAATTGGGTTTGCAGAAGTCATGAGTCAGCTCCCTGTCTTGCTATTTTCTCTACGGGGTACCCGCTTTTGCTGAAAAACAGCCTGGGAAAGAATTCCCCTGTGAACCATTTGCGGCGCAGACCGGCCTTGGTCACGTAAACCGTAGCTGCCAGACCAAGGGCGATATTGATTCCCACCAGCACCAACCCGGCCCACAAGAGGTTGGAGTAAACGAGGACAAGGGCGATGGCGGCAAACAACAAGGTGATCACCAAGCCGACAACCATGCCCCTTGACCCTTGCCTGCAGAGATTGTCGAAGTGCCTGATTTCGGCCTCCGAGTCGTCTTTCAGGCGGTCGGAGGCCCGTCCTATTATCCTGTCGACTGCGCCTGGAACGATCTGCTCGTAGCGAACCATCACCTCGTCGGTAGGTAGAGGTCCGAGGACAATGTCGGCGATGGCACATCCCCTGCGGGGAATGAACGGGACCTCTGAAAGGCTGTCGGCCTCCTCGGATTCGAAATCGGCAACGGCCTCATTGATATACCTGTCGACCACCCGACGGCCTCGCTGCAGGTCCCCGTTCTCGAACAACGCACGCCGTTGCTTCCGGCGCATCATGAGCAGAAGAATCCCCCAGTCGAAGACGCGCACCATTCCCTCGAAGAAGGCGGAGAGCGGTGTGGCGCGGCTGCCGAAGATCAGGTGCATGCGTTGAGGCTCTTCATACTGCACGACGATGAAGGGTCTATGCGGCACCCATTGTACTCGCCATCGGTCAAATGGTGAACGCCGCCGCAGAGAGTGCGGCGGCGTAATTGTTCCTGAGATGGAGCAGGGACCTAGTCCTCTTTGGAGGGGAACCAGTCCTGCTTCCAGGGGAAGTCTCCCTCGGCGGAGTCGAAGGCCGGGAGGCCCTGCTCGAGCCGGTCTCGGTAAGGGCTGGTGATGGGCTCGTTGTAGGGGTAGATGCCGCCCTCGTAGACCTCGGGGCCCTTCTTGAAGTGCCTGGCTTCTTCCAGGGTCTCGATGAACGGGGCGTTTATGTCGTAGAGCTGGTCCACGGTCTTGGGCCGGGGGCCGGCCTTGGAGACGTGGCCATAGAGCTCGCGCCCGATGATACGCTCTGCGGTCCAGACGCAGTCAATGAGCTTGTCGATGTCCACGCCGGTCTCGATGCCCATGTCGTCCATCATGTGCAGCAGGTCTTCGGTGGGGGCCATGCCGGTGGCGCGGCCGTTGCCGCAGTAGGGACAGCCGCCGAAACCGCCGATGGTGCCGTCCAGCTCCAGCGTGTCGTCGGGGCCGAGAGTGCGCATGGCGGCGTAGGCGGAGGCGATGGCCATGTTGCGCCCGTTGTGCAGGTGCAGACGGAAGTGGTCAATCTCCGGCCAGCGCTCCTTGACCCGAACCAAGCTCTCCTCGACCTTGGCCGGGGTGCAGTGGCTCATCGGGTCGCCCATGGAGACACTGCGGACGTTGATGCCCACCTCGTCCCACATGTTGTGTTCTTTTTCCAGCAGAGTCATCAAGCTGTCCACCGGGAACTCGCCCAGGAAGTTGGAGCCCCAGCTTGCGTTGCAGCCGATGCCCGCTTCCTTGATGTTGAGTTCCTGGGCCTGGGCCACGATCTGGGGCCAGCGCTCCATTTCCGCCATCTGGCTGCGGTTGGTGTTGCGGCGGGTAAACACGTCGCACATGTGGCACGACAGGCGCGGATAGGAGTCGCGCTCTATGGTCAGGGGCGGCGAGTAGGCGCGGGCGCGCTCGACGCCGCGGGAATTCAGGGCCAGCGCAGTGTAGGTGACACCAGGCTTGGGGGTGAAGCGGGTGACGATCTCGTCAATGCGCTCCATCTGCGGGGTCCACTTGGGGCTGACGAAGGAGCCGACCACGATGTTCTTCAGGCCGGAGTCGGAAAGCTGGTCGAGGAGTTCAATTTTATCGTCAACAGCAATGTTGGCGTCCTCAATCTGCATCCCTTCGCGCATCCCCTCCTCTTTATACATGACTTTCGGATAGCTGGGCATATGGGCCTCCTCATTTGGGCGGGTGTGGTGATCGTTAACCAAGCCAACAGGCGGCGCACAAGCCGCCGGATTGTCGCGATTGTAGGGTTGTCGCTGGCTGGCTGTCAATCGCGGGGACGCCCCCGGTATACCCCTGGTCCCCAATCAGATCGGGGCCTCTGCCTACGCCGGGGTGACGGACGGGGTTGAACGCCGAGGGCACCGAAGTTTGGGGGGTTGCCTCAGGCTCACGGGTGGGCGCACGTCTGTGCGCCCCTACGGGTTGTGCTTCCCTGCCATCGCATCATTTGATCAGCCTGGAACTTCTGGTTTTTACGGTAATTTGCGGTACTTTGCGGCCCTGGAACAGTCGCGGGTGCGAGGGATCAGGCGGTGCCGGGGATATTCCGTTCCAGGTTGTTCAGCCAAGGACCATTGGCGGACCAAGGGAGCAGGGTGGTGATGATTCCCCTTATTACAGGACGTCTGTCGTCGTCGATGCACCGCTGGAGGTATTTCTCGAAAGCCATATAGGTTTGAAGGCGGAAACCGGCGCCGGCCACCTTGCGGACGCAGGCGTAGGGGTCGGGCTTGGGCTGCTTGTTGGCAATGGAGATGTGCCAGAGCTCGGTGATCTCATTCCCGACGCGGCTGAGCCGGATGATGGCGAGTTCGGGGGCGAATTTGCGTTTGAGGGCTTCGACGGCGTTTCTGATCTGGCGCAACGACATACGGCTCGACGACATGGTTCAGCCTCCTGATGGTTTCCGAAAATTTGGATAATTCGCTTATTTCCGATCAAACCCGATCATTTCCGATCATTTTTGCCTTTTGCCCTTGGGAGTTGCTCGCGACTCCTCATTGGGATTTGGCCTGCGGCGGCGGGTTGTATTTCCATATATTCAGGCTAGAGATGTGTCATGAGGCTTGTAAAGGGGCAAGTGTCAGCAATTTTAGGGGCGGGCTTGCTCGGAGGCTTGGGGCCGTGGATTCCGGCCTCCGCCCCTGCTTTTGTGGGAGCGACGGGGGTTTGGATTCCCGCTTTCGCGGGAATGACGGAACAGGCGGGAAGGACGGATGGGCGCTGGTGGTGACGATGGGGGGCGGGAATGACGGTTAGCCGGCGGGAGAGCTACGGTTAGGGGCTGGAGTGACGGATGGGCACTGGATTCTCGCTTTCGCGGGAATGACGATTGGAGGCGATGCGGGATGACGGATGAGCGCTGATGGTGGGGTGGGTTTGAAGCCCGCCCCTCAGTTTTACTGGCGAGTCCGGCGGTTTTGGGACCGTGAGTTCCGGCCGCGCCTCTGCTTTTGTGGGGGTGCCGGGGGGTTGGATTCCCGCTTCCGCGGGAATGACGGAACAGGCGGGAATGACGATTGGGGGCGGGAGTGACGGAAGAGGCGGGAGTGACGGATTGCATGGCGGCGAACCACCAGAGATGGAACGCCATGCCGCCGAGAATCAGGACACAAAAGAGAGAGGCGGGTCTTTCTCTCCGCCTCTCTCAAGAACGAGTACCAGATGAACTGACGCTAACTCTCGGGCTGTGGGCCGAAGATGTAGTCCCTGACATCGATATGGCAGTCCTGGCAACCCTTGACCATGCCTTCCTTTTCGATGGTGCCGTCGGCCAACTCCTTCAGCCAGTACCAGTCGTTATGCTCCGGGTTGTAACCCTCGCTCTTGTACATCGTCGTGGTCGCCGCAAGCACCCCCTCCGGGGTGTAGTTCTCCTTGACGAGTATTGAGCCGGACGGACTAGTTTCGCCGGCCTCAATCGCCTCGAAGGCTGCCGTGTTGACGTAAGTGGTGAGCAGCATGCCGTGGGGGTCGACTCCCGCATATTTCTCTGTCGAACCAGGGAACAGCTGCCAGTCCTCGTTGTTCTGGTAGTCGACTTCTTCCAAGTAAGCCAGCAAAGATGCGGAGGTCGTATCCGGAAGCTCTGGTTCGTCAGAGCCGGCACAGGCCGCCATGACCAAGATCAACGTCAAAACTCCCAGGACCGCCACCCAAATCAGAGGATTGGGCTTAGGCATAACAGACCCCCATAAACTGAAGTTGCGATTTCAAGGTTCAATTTCACCAAGGCCACGATTACATAATCAACAGTTGGCCCGCATAGTAGCCTCAACGTTCCTGACTTGCCATGCCTGAGTATGAAGGATTTGTGAAATTGCGTTCATAAATCCTTCACAATTCCGACCCTCAATCTTTTCGAGCGGAACATTAACACCAATTCGCTCAGTTGGAAATAGCACCAGCCGGATTGGCAGGAATTCGTCGGCTGGTAAACCATCTTTTCGGCCCGCGGGCAGCGCCTTTGTCGTCAGAGGCATACCGTTCTGAATTACCGCCCCGCCTCCGCGAGGATGACGTTTCCCCAATCGGGCCGAAGGGAGGCATTTCGCGGCATTGACGGAAAACAGGCCGGCAAACCGCCTAAAATGGAGCGCTAACCCATTGGTTTTCCTTCCGCGATCCTCTGCTCCGGTTGACACTCTCCAACGCCCGCTCCTATAATCCGCTTAACCAAAGCTGCCAGCATTGCAATCCCAAGCGTGGCAGCCTTAAGACAATAGAATGTCTCTGGGCACGTAGGGGAGCTCGGATGAGCCGGGCTGAGAGGGTGGCCGAATGCCACCGACCCTTGCGAACCTGATCTGGGTAATGCCAGCGTAGGGAATCAGCGGTAGGGGCGCATAGAATTTGCGGGCCGCCAGCTTTTTAACTGCTGGCGGCCCCTTTTACATGCACGGTTACTGGAGTTTCACAAAAAACGGTGGAGGATCGCCATGGTCCAGACGGAATACACAAGCCAATTCCAAGGCAAGTCCAGCTTCCCAGCCAGCCAGAAGGTATACAAGGAAGGTTCACAGCCGTCCATCAGGGTGCCCTTCCGCCAGGTAACCCTCACTCCCACCACAGGCCGGTTCGGCCAAGAGGACAATGCACCCTTCGGAATCTACGACACCAGCGGCCCTTACTCCGACGCTACCATGTCCTTCGACCTGGGGCAGGGCCTGCCGGCCCTTCGCCGGGAATGGATCGTGGCACGGGGGGACGTGGAGGAGTATGAGGGTTACGGTGTGCCGTTGCGGGGGAAGAACGTAGCCCAGCCCTTCCCGGGCCTGACCCGCAGGCCGCTGCGTGGCAAGGCTGGGATGGCTCCGACCCAGATTCGCTACGCTCGAGAGGGTGTTGTCACTCCCGAGATGGAATTCATCGGCATACGCGAGGGCATCGACCCCGAGTATGTGAGGGACGAAATTGCCCGGGGCCGGGCCATCATCCCCTCCAACATCAACCACCCGGAATCCGAGCCGATGATTATCGGGCGCAATTTCCTGGTCAAGGTCAACGCCAACATCGGTAACTCAGCCATCACCTCCTCCATTGAAGAGGAAGTGGAAAAGATGCTGTGGGCCACCAAGTGGGGCGCCGACACGGTGATGGACCTGTCGACCGGCCGCGACATCCACACAACCCGCGAGTGGATTCTGCGCAACGCGCCCGTCCCCATTGGCACCGTACCGATCTACCAGGCGCTGGAGAAAGTTGGCGACGATCCCGCGGAACTCACGTGGGAGCTGTACCGCGACACCCTGATCGAGCAAGCGGAGCAGGGAGTGGACTACTTCACCATCCACGCCGGCGTACGGCTGCGTTACGTGCCGATGACCGCCAACCGCATCACGGGCATCGTCTCCCGCGGCGGCTCGATCATGGCCGGCTGGTGCCTGGCCCACCACGAGGAGAACTTCCTCTACGTGCACTTTGAAGAGATCTGCGAAATCATGCGGGCCTACGACATTTCCTTCTCGCTGGGTGACGGCCTCCGCCCCGGCTGCATCGCCGACGCCAACGACGAGGCGCAGTTCAGTGAGCTGGAGACCCTGGGCGAACTGACCAAAGTCGCCTGGGAACACGACGTGCAGGTGATGATCGAGGGACCGGGCCATGTTCCCATGCACAAGATCAAGGAGAACATGGACAAGCAACTGGAAGTGTGCCACGAGGCGCCCTTCTACACGCTCGGCCCGTTGGTCACCGACATCGCACCGGCCTACGACCACATTACCTCCGGCATCGGCGCGGCCATGATCGGAATGTTCGGCACCGCCATGCTGTGCTACGTCACTCCCAAGGAACACCTGGGGCTGCCCCACCGGGAGGACGTCAAGACCGGCGTGATCACCTACAAGATCGCTGCCCACGCCGCCGACGTGGCCAAGGGCCACCCGATGGCCCAGCAGTGGGACGATGCGCTGTCGAAGGCCCGGTTCGAGTTCCGCTGGGATGACCAGTTCAACCTGGCCCTGGACCCGGACACGGCCCGCGACTACCACGACGAGACGCTGCCGGCCACGGGCGCCAAGGTGGCCCACTTCTGCTCCATGTGCGGCCCCAAGTTCTGCGCGATGAAGATCACCCAGGACGTCCGAGAATACGCCAGGGACCGCGGCGTGGAGGTGGAGACGGCCTTCGATGCCGGTATGGAAGAGAAGTCACAGGAGTTCCGCCAGTCGGGAGGCAAGATCTACCAGAAGGCTTAGTTTCCAGCAAACCAAGGTTGGCAAGGAATCCCGGGGGCGATTTGCAAATCGCCCCCGTTTTGTTGAAGATAGAAACGGAACATCTACGGAGGATTGGCTAATGGCAATCTATTTTCTCCTTGGAAAATTGAGCGACGAGGGACAGCGTATGCTGCATGGCAACCCTGACCTCGTATCGGACACGGCCGCGACGCTGGAGGTAGATGGGGCGAAGATCCTGGGACAGTACGCGGTGCTGGGCCACTACGACTTCATCACCATGGTGCTGGCCGACGAAAACGAGGCGGTGGCAAGGTTGTCTGCCGAGTTCGGGGTCCGCGCCGGGCTGCACTTCGAGACCCTGTCAGCGGTTGCAGTGGGGTTCCTTGCTGAAAACGACCCGTCCGGCGACACGCCCGACCGGGAATCCGTGCAGATGGGGAGCGGGAGCGGCAACGGCGCCGACCGGTGAGACCGGTGGAATCGATTCCAGTAGCGTAGACAGCAAAGGTTTAAAAACATTCGGGCTGCTACGCTATAATTGAATCTGACTTCTGCTTGGCGCCCCCTCTGGGGGTGCTGTTGTTTCCAAAGCCTTGCGTTGATGGTCGTGGCCGATGTTCAATCCTGTAACCAGCCGTGTCAGCTTTCCCGAACTGGACGCCCGTGTCCTGGAGCACTGGAAGGAACGAGACGTGTTCCGCCGTGCCGGCACGGAGCGGGAGGGCGCTCCCAAGTTCATGCTTTACGACGGGCCCCCAACTGCCAACGGAAGCCCGGGGATTCATCACGTGCTGGCCCGCATTTTCAAGGACGTGATCTGCCGCTACCGCACCATGAAGGGCTACCAGGTGTTGCGCAAGGGCGGTTGGGACACCCACGGCCTGCCCGTGGAGCTGGGAGTCGAGCAGGAACTGGGCCTCACCAGCAAGCGCGACATTGAAGAGTACGGGATCGAGGAGTTCAACCAGAGGTGCCGCGAGAGTGTCTTCCGCTACGTCCGCGAGTGGGAGGAGATGACCGACCGCATCGGCTTCTGGGTGGACATGGACGACCCCTACGTCACGCTGGAGAACGACTACATCGAGTCGGGCTGGTGGATCCTCAAGACGCTGTGGGACCGGGGGTTGCTCTATCAGGGTATGCGGGGGACGCCGCACTGCCCGCGATGCGTGACCAGCCTGAGCTCACACGAGCTGGCGCTGGGCTACCAGGAGGACACGCCCGACCCGTCGGTGTTCGTCAAGTTCAGGGTTGATTCGGCTGGCTCTCGCTCATCAATCCCGGAGTCATTGGACTCAACCAGCATACCGGCGTTCCTGCTGGCGTGGACGACCACTCCGTGGACCCTCCCCGGAAATACGGCCCTTGCCGTTGATCCTGAATCCGAGTATTCCGTCGTCGAGTTGGAGGGCGAAAACGGCATTGAACGATTGGCTCTGGCCACCGCCCTGGTGGAGGACAACATACGGCAGGAGCATACCGTCGTCGGGACGCTGCCGGGGAGCGAGCTGGTTGGCCTGGGGTACGCGCCGTTGTATTCCCCGAGCAAGTACGGTTCGAGAATCAGCAGGTTTGATTCCGGCATTCTGTCTGCCACAGAGGGCACTGATGACTTCTCGCCCGAGGTGGTGGCCGCAGACTTCGTCTCGATGGAAGACGGCACGGGCATCGTCCATATTGCGCCAGCCTTCGGTGACGAGGACCTGGGACTGGGCCGCGAGAAGGGACTGAACTTCGTGCAGCCCGTGGACCTGCAGGGCATCGTCACCGGGGACTACCCCTTCGCTGGGAAGTTCGTGAAGGACGCAGACCCTGAGATCATGGCAGATCTCAAGGAGCGCGGCCTGCTGCATCACAGCGACGTGTACCGCCATACCTATCCGTTCTGCTGGCGCTGCGACACGCCGCTGCTCTACTACGCCAAGAGCTCGTGGTACATACGCACCTCGGCGCTGAAAGACGACCTCGTCGAGCAAAACAGCCGCATCAACTGGTATCCCGACCACATCAGGGAGGGGCGATTCGGCGAGTGGCTCCGCAACAACGTGGACTGGGCCATCTCCCGCGAGCGCTATTGGGGAACGCCCATCCCAATCTGGCAGTGCGACAGTTGCAGCAACCAAGCCTGCGTCGGTGGCCGGGACGAGCTGAAGGAACGGCTGGGGCCGAGCGCCAGCACCGTTGACAGCCTGGACCTGCACCGCCCTTATGTCGACGACATCACTTTCCCCTGCGACCAGTGCGACGGTGTCATGTCACGCGTTCCTGAAGTGATGGACTGCTGGTTCGACTCGGGGGCTATGCCCTTTGCCCAGTCCCATTACCCCTTCGAGAACCCGGAGATGGAAAAGGAAGGGCTGTTCCCGGCCGACTACATTTGCGAGGCAGTGGACCAGACCCGCGGATGGTTCTACAGCCTGCACGCGCTATCGACACTGCTGAAAGGCGAGCCGTCATACAAGAACGTCATCTGCCTGGGCCTGATCCTGGACGAGCGCGGGCGCAAGATGAGCAAGCGCGTGGGCAACGTGGTGGAGCCGCTGCCGCTGCTGGACGAGCACGGCGCCGACGCACTGCGCTGGTACCTGTTCACCGCATCGCAGCCCGGCGAGGCTCGCCGCTTCTCGTCGCGGCTGGTCAACCAGACGCTGCGGCAGGTGCTGCTCACCCTGTGGAACATCTACTCCTTCTTCACCGGCTATGCGACCATCGACAAGTTCGACCCGTCGCAGAAGCCCGCTGGCTGGAAGCCGGAAAACGAGCTGGACCGCTGGGTGCTCTCGGAGCTCAACGAGCTGGTGGCCGAGGTCGACCGCTGCATGGAGAACTACGACCCCACCAATGCAGGCCGACGCATCCAGGAGTTCGTTGACCGGCTATCCAACTGGTACGTGCGCCGCAGCCGACGGCGCTTCTGGCGCAGCGACGAGGGCGACGCCGACAAGCTGTCGGGCTACTACACGCTGCACACCTGCCTGGTGACCGTGGCCAAGCTGATGGCGCCGCTGGCACCCTTCGTGTCCGAGGAGATCTACCAGAACTTGGTGTGCTCCGTCGACCCGGACGCTCCGGACAGTGTCCACCTCGCTGACTACCCCGTCGCCGACGATTCGCTGGTGGACGACGACCTGATGGAGGCAACACGGCTGGCCATGCGGATTTCCAGCATGGGCAGGGCCGCGCGCTCCAAGTCCGGCCTCAAAGTGCGCCAGCCCCTGGCCTCGGCGGCAATCAGGACGCGCACCCCATCGGAGCGGGCATTCGTCGCGCAGGTTCGCCCACAGATTCTCGATGAGCTGAACATCAAGGACATCGAGCTTCTGGACGACGACTCTGCTTTGGTCCAGCAGGCGCAGGAGCAGGCGGGCGGTGAGCCCGAGACTGTTGTATCAGTCGGGCACTACACCGCGTCGCTGGAGGCAGGGTACCTGGTGGCAATGAACGGAGAGATCACTCCGGAATTGGCGGAAGAGGGCATGGCCCGCGAGCTGGTACACCGCATCCAGGGCCTGCGCCGGGGCGCCAACTTTGAGGTCACCGACCACATTCAGACTTGGTACGAGGCGCCTGAAGAACTGTCACAGGTAATGCGCGGCAATTTCTCTGACTACATCCGCGAGGAAACGCTCAGCGACTCGGTGTTGGCTGGCCCTCCACCCGAAGGTGCCAAGTCCGAGACTGCCAAGATCGAGGGACAGGAAATCACCCTCGCCGTCCGACGGGTATAGGCCACATACATCGTGCCCGAGCTGCCCGAAGTAGAGAGCGTTCGGCGCAGCCTGTTGCGGTCCGGTCTCGCTGGGCGCACGATAACCAGCGCCGAGATTGGATGGGCCAAGACGGTCAAGCATCCGTCGGCGGATGAGTTCGCCGCGTCGCTGGCAGGGCGCACGGTCGAGGACGTCGGGCGACGCGCCAAGTACCTGCTGTTTCCACTGGCGGGTCAGCCGGAAGCCACATTCGTAGCGCACCTGGGGATGACCGGCAACCTGGTAGTGCAGCCCGGCGAACAAGAACAGCACCCGATGACGCGCCATGTCTTCGCGCTGGACGACGGACGGGAGCTGCGCTTTGTCGACGGACGCAAGTTCGGCAAACTGTGGCTGGCCGACGATCTCGGCAAGATCCTGCCGCCGCTGGGCCCCGAGCCGCTGGGAGACGAGTTCACGACCGAATGGCTGGCGGACTCACTGGCAAAACGCAATGCGCCGGTCAAGGCGCTGCTGCTGGATCAGTCCATCGCCGCCGGGATTGGCAACATCTACGCCGATGAGGCGTTGTTCCTGTCCGGCATCCGGCCCGACCGTCCGGCATCTGAATTATCGGCGGACGAGATGGTGCGGCTGCGCCAGGGGATCATCGACTGCTTAAACGCCGGGTTCGCCGTCTACGACCGCGCCCGGGACCTCCGCTGGCCCGAGCCACCAGAGCCCATGGGCACCTGGAGCCATCCCCGCGACGCCGGTACTCCCTGCCCCAACTGCGGAGGCGAGATTACATCAACCCGCATACGGGCGCGGGGGACATGGTTCTGCCAGGGGTGCCAAGTTTAGAGCGAGCGGCGTAGTGCTTTCGGCCGAATATATCGGAGTGAGTTCCGGTTCTCGTGAGAATCAGAAAATCTTCGCCTTATTCCCAGACCAGCAGCCAATCCAGTTCAATATGGCACTCCCAATGGCCGATCCAGTTGCCGGTTAGCCGATAAAGGCGGCTGCTCTGCCAGCAGTTTTTCGACGATGGCTCACAGTTTCTCAGGGTCCTTTATACACCTAATTGCGCGTCTTAGGCCTCTCTCAAACTGCCTTGCGGTCAGGGCAATCGCGTCTTAACTCAGCACACATAATTGGTCTAGTGTCGGTGTATATGCGAGTGGCAGTGCCTCCTTTGGGTCCGGGTGCGAGGGTAGACGGGGGTTTGGATTCCCGCCTGCGCGGGAATGACGACAGATAGGGCCTCCGGCGTTTAAGACGCGATTTCACTGCCTTGTGGTCTGTAACCGCATTGGCTAACTGAATTCCGCCTTGAACTCTTCAAAACTGGCATACCTTTTCAAACCTTCTCTACCGCTGTCCCCCTCATTCATCGCCTCAATTGTTTCGGCGTTGGGGATGTGCGGGGAGAACGGGTCGCTGCATATTCCGGTCACCCGCTCATAAAACAGCATGATTGCCTCATCCACCGTCATTCCCCATTCCAGCAAACGGGCCTCGTCCTGCTTCTTCAACTCCGGTTCGACTTGAGCGCGAACCATTGCCGTCTTGGGCATAGGACACCACCAATGACAGATTCCTGTTGCCTATGTGCTGGCCCTGTTGGGTTTACAGCGCCGTGCCGTAGATGTGGGTAGGCACCACAACGATAGCCGAGCGGCGGTCGGTGAGCATAGCCGCGTCATATTCGTCCCAGTTGGAATGCTCCTCGCCAGCGGCGGCGCGGTAGACGTCGCGCAGGGCCATTCGCAATTCGTCGGCGGCGGTGTTGTTGGCCGACAGGATGCGTGCCTGTCCCTCCAGCACCACAAAGGGCCGCCATTCTTCGGCGGAGACCAGCAGCGAGCAGTTGGGGTTGCGGCGCAGGATGTGAAGCTTGGCCCGTGTCTCAGTGACGGTGAAGGCCACCCCGTCGGCGTAGGCGCCACAGGTTATGATACTCATCTGAGCCGCTCCGTTGCGCCGGAAGGCCGTAAGCACTCCACGGTGGTTGTTGGTGCAGAATTCGCGCACGTTGTTGGGTAGCATCACATTCCTCCAGCTTTGCCCTTGGCGGCTATATCCCATCGCGGGGGTCTCAGAATTCCACCTCGTACATGTGGTAGCGGGTGGGGTGCATGTCCAGCGACTCGTAAACCCGCTGGGCGGTGGTGTTTTCCTGTTCGACGTAGAGGCGAAGGCCGCAGACGCCGCTCGCATCCTGGGAGGCCCGGGACGTGTGGCGATGCAGCGCGGTGTAGACGCCCTGCCTCCGGAACTCCGGGCGCACGTAGACGCTCTGGATCCACCACCACAGGCCGTTTCGCCAGTCGCTCCACTCGAATGTGACCATCAACTGTCCGGCGGACCGCCCTTCAATTTCGGCCACCAAATAGAAACCGAGGGCGTCATCGGCCAAAACAGCGGCCACCCCTGGGCGCACGATCTCGGGATCGAGGGCCATCGCCTCAGTCTCGAAGGCCATGGCAATGTTGGACTCGACGATGAACGCGGCGTCGGCGGAGACGGCCCTGCGGATGCGGATGTCGGCAGCCATGCGGGTAGTTTAGCAGGCTGACGGGTTCAACGCAGATAGATGGGAAACCCCCAGGGCATTCGCGTTTTGGTGACGTTTGCCGCTTGCCAAGCCTCGTAACGACTCCGTACCATATTCTCAGGGCCTGATGCTGGCAACAACGTTCCTGGTAGATTTTGAGGCCATCTGGCAGTCTGCCAACAAGGCAATACTCGAGGGTGGGATGCAATGGGACGGAATGGGACGGATTTTGAAAATTTCTGTCTCGCGACACCCTGAAAGCGGGATTTCAGCTTTAATTCCGGCACTTATCTAACCGGAAATGGGACAGGATGGGACAAAATGGGACTCAGTGGGACAAATTCAGTCCCATCATTCCCGCATGGGTCCTTCCGCAAACTACACTGCGGGATCCCGGTTCCAGGTACGTCCCTCAGGTGGGCGCACCGTTGCAAATGCCCCGGCGCCCAATGCGATTTCCATGTCAGCCCCCGCGCGGTTCCTTGACCCTTGCAATTGGCCAACCATACACTAGAACAGAGAGCGAATCGATTCGGCGCATAGGGTCGCGAAATGTTTGACAATCTGACGGAACGGCTTACCGGCATATTCAACCGGCTGTCCAGCAAGGGGCGGCTGACGGACAAGGACATCGACGAGGCGCTGTCGCTGGTGCGGCGGTCGCTGCTGGAAGCCGACGTCAACTTCCGCGTTGCCCGCGACTTTGTGGCCCGAATCAAAGAGCGAGCCCAGGGCGCCGAGGTGCTGGAAAGCCTGACGCCGGGACAGCAGGTGGTCAAGATCGTCCACGAGGAACTCACCGATCTCCTGGGCGGAGGATCGGCTGGCTCGGGACGTCCCGGAATCACCCTGTCCAGCCAGCCCGTCTCGGCCCTGATGCTGGTGGGGCTGCAGGGCTCGGGCAAGACCACCACGGCAGCCAAGCTGGCCCTCGAACAGCGCAAGCAGGGGCACCGCTCTCTTCTCATCGCTGCCGACCTGCGCCGGCCCGCAGCCATCCAGCAGCTGGAGACGCTGGGCAAGCAACTGGACATTCCGGTCTACTCGGAGGATCCAGGATCGTCCAACGCCGTCCGGGTAGCCCGCAATGGACTGGCCAGAGCCGCTGAGCTGGGCGTCAACTGGGCCATCGTGGATACCGGTGGCCGCCTGCAGATTGACGACGAACTGATGGAGGAACTGGAAGAGATCCGGGACGCCGTCAGTCCGCACGAAACGCTGCTGGTTGTGGACGCAATGACCGGCCAGGACGCGGTCAACACCGCCGAGGGCTTTCACCAGAAGGTGGGGCTCACCGGCCTGATTATGAGCAAGATGGACGGCGACGCCCGCGGCGGGGCAGCGCTGTCCATAACACGGGTAACCGGCGTGCCCATCAAATACATGGGTGTGGGAGAGCGTCCAGATGGGCTGGAGGTTTTCCACCCGGACCGGCTGGCCTCTCGTATCCTGGCCATGGGCGACGTGTTGACGCTGATCGAGCGGGCACAGGAGGCCGTCGATGAGAATAAGGCCAAGGAAATGGAGCGGAAGATCCGCCAGGCCAGCTTCGACCTGAACGACTTCCTGGACCAGCTTCAGAGCGTCAAGAAAATGGGCTCAATGGACCAGCTGATCGATATGATCCCGGGAATGGGGAGTTCCACTCGAAAGATGATGGCCGGCGATCTCGACGAGTCCAAGTTGCGGCGGATAGAGGCGATAATCCACTCGATGACGCCCGACGAGCGACAGCGCCCGGACATCATCAACGGCAGCCGCCGTCGCCGGATTTCCCGGGGCAGCGGCACTACGCCACAGGACATCAACCAGCTACTCAACCAGTTCAAGCAAACCCAGAAACTGGTCCGCCAGATGTCCCGCTCCCGCAATCCTGCCAACCTGATGAAGATGTTCAGCCGGTAAGGGCAATCGCTCGACTGGTCTTTCAGGTCGCGCGGGAACCTTTGCCTCTACACCATTCCCGAGCGCATGGCGGCGAACAGGTAGGCGGTGGCGTAGCTGCGCCAGGGGCGCCAGCGCTCAGCCAGTTGCTCCACCTCAGCGTCGGTGACCGCCTCACCATCGCGCAGCAGCCGGGAGACGCCGCGCCGGAGTGCCAGGTCCCCCAGGGGGAGCGCATCCGGGCGAGCCAACCCCCGGACCAGCGCCCACTGCGCCGTCCAGGCGCCGATGCCGCGCAGTTTAATGAGTGTCCTAACGAATTCGTCATCGGGCAGTTCGACAAGATCCGGCCAATCGGGCTGCATAGCCGCAGCGGCCAAGCCGTGAATGTACTCGGCCTTGCGCTGCGTCAGCTTGAGGGTCCGCAGCTCCTCGGGCGACGACGCCAGGATCGCCTCGGGCCGGGGAAAGGCGTAATAGGTTGCACCGTCGAATTCTTCGCTCTGCCCAAATCGCTCGATAATCAGCGTCCGCATCATTCGGGCCACACTGGCGGAGATCTGCTGCCCAAGGATCGCCAGCGTCAGCGACTCGAACAGTGTTGCGGTACGCGGCAGGTGCAGTCCCCGGAACTGCTGCGCCAACCCTAACATCGCCGGGTCGCTCTCAGACATCTGATAGAACGGGACCATGTCCTGCTGGAGTCCCAGCATCCATTCGATCTGCGAGGCTGCCATTTGCCCATCTGCCTCTCTCAACCCCTCGCCGCGCAACTCCACTCGAAGCTCTGGGGAGTCAACGGACCCGTTGGAGTACACGGAGGCGAGGGCGAGTCGGCCGTCAAGGTCGAGGAGACGCTGGTAGACGCCGTCGCCCATGCTGTCAGCGCCGCTTCGAGCCTGAAAATAGGTGTGGTAACCGGCGGTCAGCTCAAAGTCGAAAGGGGGAAGTGGATGGAAACAGAAGGCGAGCGTGCTCGCAGCCATGGTCAGCCGGCCAACAAGGGCGCAGAGCTGAGGACCGTGTACCTGGCGCCCGATGGATGCAGCTCGCTGCGCATCACCTCGACCGATTCCACCTGCCACGAAACCGGTTCGGGTGGCTGCACGGCAGACATCACCTCGGCGATACGAGCTCGCTGTCCATCGGAGATGGTACGGCGAGGCCGCCCCAGTGTAATGTGAGGTCGAAAGGGGCGTTCTTCCGGCGGGTAACCCAGGGCAGTGATGGAGCCTTCCGCGGCCAGTTGCAGTTGAGAAAGAGCGTCCAGGTCGCTCTCAACTGCCGCCCACAGTACCCGGGGAGCGCGACGGTTGGGGAACATCCCGAGGCCTGACAGGGCCAGGGAGAATGGCCCGTACTCCCCAACGAACCGTTCGACGCATTCCGCCAGAGGGGGGACATTCGACGATGGGATGTTGCCCAGGAACTTGAGGGTCAGATGCATCCCGCTGGGATCGGCCCACTGGATTCCGTCTGGAATCTCTCGGCGGATGCGAGCGACGACGTCGATCAGCTGTTGACGCGCCTCAGGGGACAGGCCAACGGCGACGAAGACACGAACAGTGTCAGCAGGGCCGGTCACGACAGCGCCGCTTCCCGCCCGAGGGCTTGTTTCAGCCTGAAACGGGCGGCAACTAGATCGATGTAGGACTTCACCGTGCAATCCAGTCCGCTATTCTCGTTGTAGACAGCCGGAGCGAAGCAGTTCACACGGCCTTCGCTCTGGTATTTCTCAGCCTGTTCCTGGGATCCCTCAGCATACACGGCTATCGAGAGACCGCCGAGGTCCTTTACCAGACGGAAACAGGGCACGTCAGTCTCGCCATCACCAATATAGATCATGTTCTCGAAGGGAATGGGCCGCTCACTCTGTGGCACGAATTTGTTGATGATAGAACTGTCCTTCCAGTCGTGGGCGCCCTTGTTGATGCGAAAGAGATACTGCGTCTTCGTAGTGAAGTTAATGGCGACCGCAGGCCAGACCGCGAAGCCATCGGCGTCGTAGAGGAATTTCGACGCATAGATCCTAGCGAAACTGTCAGCTATGGCACTGCCCTCTATTATCTCGGAATTGCCCGAGGAAATGACGTAGTGTTCAACCTGAACGCCTCTTTCGCTGCCATAGGCATCCATGCGGGAGAACCAGCCCTCAACTCCGGGGAAGAATTTGATCTCATTGCTGCGGGAGACCAGGTCGTCCCGCCTGACCGGCATTCCGGCCGCCCTGGCTTTTTGGAGCATTACGAACATGTAGGCGAGGATTTCGTCGGCGTGGTTTTCCTCGGCAAGCGCATCCACATCCCGCCAGAAATCTTCGGCAGTCATCCCGATGTCGGGGATGAACTGCCGCTCCTGCATGTTGCCGGGGGCAAGCGTCCCATCGAAGTCGTAGATTATGGCCAGCGGTATGGGCCGAGCGGGCATCGGCGGCTCCTGCACAATCGGTGCGCCGTCATTTTACGTCAAGCTGAGTCTGGATCAACTATGCCTGATCCTGCAAATTTGCGGCAAGCAGGTTGTACCATCCCGCCAAGTCATCCAGCGAATATCTGGCATTGGCCGGGCTGGGGTTGGGGACAACGAATACCGGAGAAGAGCCGATACTGCGCGGTTGCAGACCCAGACCCGGGGCGGATTTTTCGCCTTCCGCATACTGCAGGTACGCCTTGTAGGCCATCAGACCATGGAAGCAAACGAGGCTGGGCTGATATCGAACCAGCTTCTCCCGCAGGAGCGGGGCCCATTGACGGTAGTCCGCGGCCTTCAGCACGTTGCCCTGCGGCGTGGGGCGTTTGACCACGTCGGTAAAGCCGATTCCGTACTCCTGCAGCGCCGTGTCGTCCGCTGGAGTGCATCCGCGGGCCATGGCGGAGGGCAACAGGTCCGAGCGGTTGAAGGCAGGCCAGAATCGGTTGCGGGGGTTGGCGAAGTAGTGGCCTTCCCTGGCAGAGTATTCCGACGGGTTAAGGCCGACGAGCACGAGCTTCAAGCCTGGCGCGAGCAGGTCGGGCAGTGTACGCATGTCGTTCTGGCATTCGGAGCCAGAGACTGTTGCGTCATCCATTCTTCAGCCCCAGCAGGCGGGCGGCGTTGCCCCCCTGGATCAGGAATCGGTCTCTGTCCGACAATCCGCCCTCTTGAACTTCCGCGAGCGGTCGCGACTGCCGCATCAGTGGGTAGTCGGAGGCGAAAAGTATGTGGTCAGCGCCTACCAGATCGGCGACCACGCGATATATTCCGGGGAGGTATAGGAAGGGCGACGCTGCAGAATCGAAGTAGACATTGGCCAAGGCCTGCTTCACCTCAGGCATCAGGGAGTAAAACGGCAGTCCGCCGCCCCAATGGGCACAAATAATCGCGTTGTCGGGAAAGTTTTCGATGAGACCACCAACCTTCCCGGGCGTGGTCTTTCCCTTGCCTGGGTAAGAGTGCCCCACCGGTTCGGAGCAGTGAAAAAGGACAGGCAGCGACTTTGAGCGGGAAAAGTCCATCAGCGGCGACATGATTGCTGCGTCGGAGACGTCGAATCCCTGGGTGTCTGGGTGCAATTCGCCGAAGCCGCGCAAACCTGCCTCGGCGCACCGTATGGCTTCGTCGACAGCGGCATCGCCCCAGGCTGGATTGACCGACGCAAATCCGGTCAGGCGGTCCGGATAAGCGCTGACGGCCTCGATGATGTAGTCGTTGGCCTCTACGGCCACGCCGTAATTCTCCCACCCCATACCCATGACCACCGCGTGGTCAATCCCGTCACGATCCATGGCGGAGAGCAACTCGGATACCCCGGCGATGCGGGCGGAGGGGTCGGCCAGGATTTCTGCAAAGGTAGTATCGCGGAGGGCCAGTTCGTCGCGACGCTCGGCAAAGGAGGGAGGCAGGATGTGGCAGTGGGCGTCTACTATCATGTTTCGACGCGGAGGCCGGGGCATGAAGTATCAAACCCTCGGCGTTGACTCGCTAGTGATCCCGGCCGTTGTCGCTGAACTCGTTGTCACTGTAGACGGCGGTCTCGCGTCCCTGGAAAACATGCACGACGAAGTTATTGCGAATTATGCCAACGGCATCGGCTATATCTTCGTCCACCGAATCCATGATTTCCTGTATGGCCTGCTGGGTAAGGCTCTCGTCGACGGCCAGCGAGACGTGCACCATTTCTGCGGTGAAATGGATGTCGACCCGGCCAACGGTGCGGTCGAACTCGACAATGTTGTATGCCTCTGAGTACGGGGTACGGACTTCCCGTTCGAATGTGAAATCAGCCATGGTTAAACAGGCTCGCGCATACGGATTTTGTCAGGGCCTCACTTGGCCGTTTCCCATGATCACCCACTTATAGGAAGTGAGTTCCTTGAGGCCCATGGGACCTCGGGCATGCATCTTCTGGGTGCTGATGCCCACCTCTGCCCCGAGCCCGAACTGGCCGCCATCGGTGAACTGGGTGCTGGCGTTGACGTACACCGCGGCAGCGTCCACCTCGTCCAGGAAGCGCATTGCAGCCGAATAGTCCTCGGTGATGATGGCCTCGGAATGGCCGGAACCGTATGTTTCGATGTGCTCCAGAGCCTCGTCGAGGGAATCCACAACCTTCACTGCGGCGGTCAATGACAGAAACTCTCGTCCCCAGTCTTCTTCATGAGCGGGCTGTACCCATTTGCCTGCCTCTGGCCCAAGGATGGTCAGGGCACGGTTGTCACAGTGCAGCTCCACTCCCGAGGCAGCCAACCCGGCCGCGATGCGTGGGAGTCCCTCACCAGCGACGGACGAATGTACCAGCAGTGTGTCCAGTGCGTTGCAGATGTAGGGTCGGCGCACCTTGGCGTTGAGCGTGACGTTGGCCGCCATTTCCAGATCGGCAGCGCGATCAATGTAGGTGTGGCATACGCCGACGCCACCGGTGACTGCGGGCATTGTGGCGTTCTCACCCACGTATCGGACCAAGGCTTCGCCGCCGCGCGGGACGATCAGGTCTATATACTGATTCATCTTCAGCAAAGCATCGACAAGCGTGCGGTCCGGATTGTCGACAAACTGCACTGCATCAATGGGTGCCCCAGCGTCAGCCAAGGCGCGACGGATGAGGCGAATCAGCGCAGAGTTGGAGCGCAGGGCTTCCTTGCCGCCTCGGAGAATGCAGGCGTTCCCCGATTTGAAGCACAGGCCGAATATGTCCACGGTGACGTTGGGCCGGCTTTCGTAAATGCTGGCGATGACGCCCAAGGGGATACGGCGGCGACCAACGGACATACCGTTGGCCAGAATGCTCATCTCGATCGTTTCACCAACCGGATCCGGGAGGGATGCAACCTTGCGCTGCTCGGCTGCTGTACCCTGCAAGCGCTCAGGCGTGAGCAGCAGGCGGTCGATCATTGACTCGCTCAATCCCAAGGAACGGGACTCGGCGCAGTCCTCAGCATTGGCCTCCAGCAACTCGGCGGCATCACTTTCCAGCAACTCCGCAAGGTTGTGCAGAGCCTGGTTTTTGACGCCAGATGTCAGCCGAGCCAGCCGCCGGGACGCGCTGCGGGCAGACTGACCGAGGCTTAAGAGATCTTCGACGGTTCTGGTAGTCATGTCGTTCTCTATTTTCCAACTAGTGGCGGGGCGCAAACTAAAAGCAAGACTGTTTACAGCAGAACCAGGTTGTTGCGGTGAACGACTTCCTGGCCGTATTGGTAGCCCAGAGTTTCCTCTATCTTGTCTGAGCTGAGGCCACGAATGCGCTGGATATCAGTCGAACTATAATTGGCAATACCGCAGGCTATGCTCTGCCCGCTGCCGTCGCTGATGAACACGGTGTCGCCCCTGGCAAAGTCACCGTCCGTCTGCCGAACTCCGGCAGGGAGCAGACTCCGGTGGTTATCCCGCAAGGCGGTGACAGCGCCATCGTCCACCACCACTTTCCCCCGTTGGGAGATACCAGTCAGCATCCAGCGCTTGCGGGCTTCCAGCTTTCCTTCGGCGGGTTGAAAAAATGTCCCGACAGGCTCCCCCGCCGCGGCCCGAACAGCGGTTCCATCGTGCCGCCCGTGGGCCATGATCATTGGAATGCCGGATGTGGTGACCAGCCGGGCCGCCTCCAGCTTGGTGGGCATTCCACCCCTCGCCCAAGGTTGCAGGTGGCGTCCGGCCATTGCCTCAATGCGGTCGTCTATCCGCTCCACCCGTGGGATGAGGGTCGCCGACGAATCGACACGCGGATCGGCAGTGTAGAGGCCATCAATGTCGGTGAGGATCAGGAGCAGGTCGGCGTCTACCAGATTTGCGACCAAGGCCGACAGCCGGTCGTTGTCACCAAAAACCGCTCCGATTTCGTCCACCGCAACCACGTCGTTCTCATTCAAAAGAGGCACCACCCCCAGCTCCAGCAGTCCCTGCAGTGTGTTCCGCACGTTCAGGTAAGACTGCCGGTTGGACAGATCTCCAATTGTAAGCAACGCCTGAGCCACGGTAACACCGCGAGCAGCAAACTGCTCCTGGTAAATCTGCATGAGCCTGCTCTGGCCCACAGCGGCGGCCACCTGGCGCGATCGAATATCGCGCGACACCGGACCGTGCCGCCCCAGAGCCTCGCGCCCGGCGGCGATGGCGCCCGAAGTTACCAGCAAGACCTCGGCCCCCTGCTCTCGCAAGTGGCAGATCTGCCGCACGATGCTGCCGAGCACGGTCAGGTTTACGCCCGCGGTGTCTTCACCACCGCCGGACAGGATGGCGGTGCCGGCTTTCATCACAATGCGCCGGTAAAGTAACGGAGGCGATTCGCAAGAAACCGCGGCATCTGCCGACTGCCTTGCCGAGAGGCACGAGTTGGAGTGGGCCATCAATGTGCACCTGGAGGTATTCAAGGTTTGGCGGTGGAGGACAAAAATCGTTGAAATCGCCAAAACGCTTTATAATAATATAGGCTGTTTCGAATTAAGTCATTCCCGCCTTCGGCGCGTTCCGGTCCTTAAAGCGCACCCCACCGGACTATTTGCCTTTTGGGCTCGAGAGGACAATGTGCAGGTAAGGATCGCTTGAAAGGTGATTGGGCATGATTTAGGCTGGTTAGGAGGCCCTAGTCGGGCTGAAAGGTCAAGAGTGTGGAGGGTTGGCTATGGCCGACGTTGGAACCAGATTTTCCTGCTCCAAGTGTCACAACACCCAGTACGAAACGGAAGAAATACGCACAGCCGGCAAGTATTCCCGTTTTTTTGATATGCAAAACAAGAAGTTCATTGCTGTGTCCTGCACTCAATGCGGATACACCGAAATATTCCGTGGCGATTCCTCCAGGCTGGGGAATTTCCTGGATCTGCTTGCAAGCTGACAATCATCCAACAAGCCTGACCCGGGCTCTGAACAGGATTTGCTGAAGACACAGAGCGGCGGAATAGACCCAGGCTGCGAGCGCCGCATTTTTAGGGGGTTGGCTAAAGTACCAACTCCTCAATTGGCGTTTTCCTCGCCTTCGGAATTAACGGCAGATACTCGGTACGGCTATCCCACCGGCCATCAATCAGACCCTACTCGAGTGCACGGAATCGCTTAATGTCGCTGACCGGAATCCTGAAACTACTGGACCGTCACCCAGACTACTGCCGCGCCCTTGAAGAGGCGACGTCCGGCAAATCGGCCACGGTAACCGTACGGCAGGGCGCGCGGGCGGCGTTCATCGCCTCCATGGCCCAACGCGGGCAGGGACCGATCCTGGTCGTGGCCCCTCGTCCCGAGGACGCCCGGCGCCTGCACGACCAGTTGCTGAGCTGGCTCGGCGATGACGCTCCGGTGCATCTGCTGCCCGAGCCGGAAGTGCTGCCCTTCGAGCGGCTGTCCGTCGACGCGAACACCAGCAACCAGCGCCTGGCAGCCCTCGCCGCCCTGGCTACGACACGAGATACTGACGAGTCTGCTACCCCTGAGGAAGAGGCTTGCCAGCCGGTAGTAGTGGTTTGCTCCATCGGTTCAGCGCTGCTCTATACCGCTCCTCCCGACCTCATGGCAGGCCGATTGCCATCTTCGGGTGGTTCCAGCGTCTGGCAGGTCGGGGATCGTGTGAGACTTGACTCGGTGCTTTCCCAATGGGTGCAGCTGGGCTACCGGCACGAGCCTGTTGTGGACTCACCCGGGTCATTCAGCCACCGCGGCGGCATTCTGGACATCTACCCTCCCGACTGCGAGTTGCCGCTTCGCATTGAACTGTTCGACGATGAGATTGACACCATTCGCCGGTTCGATCCACTAACGCAGCGATCAGTTGGCTCTGCAGAGAAGGTGCGCCCGATTCCGGCGCGCGAGCAACTGCCTGGCGTGGATACCCAGGTCGAAATGAAAACCAGGGTCACCGCCATGGACTTTTCCAGGTGCGGGGATGCGGTCAGAGAGCGAATGGAGGAGGAGCTGCAGGCGCTAACAGATTCCAGCGCTCCCGAGACCAATCCGGAAATCCTCTCGTTCTACAGTGGTCTGATCAACCGCACGCCGCTCCTCGACTACCTGGGGCCAGGCGCGACGGTGTTGCTGGAAAGAGCCGGGCGCGTGGAGGCCGAGGCCTCGGAACTTGAGGAGCGCTTCGGGAGGATGCGTACCGCGCGCGAGGAACGGGGCGAATTGCCGGGTAACTTCCCCTCACCCTGCATGGGGTGGGAGGAATTCGCCGCCCGCCTTGGCGACCACAGCGTGGTGGAGTTGCAGACCTGGGTTGGAGAGGAGGACGATCGAATCTTTCGACCTGCAACCCCATATTATGGCCAGCTGGAGCAGCTGTGTGCCGACATCCAGGGTCGCCAGGGAGAGTCAGCGGCGACAGTTGCGGTGACGCAGCATGCCCGCCGGGTTGCCGAACTCCTGGAACAGCAGGGAATCAGCACCAAGCTGGCCGACGAGTTGGAGGATTCCCCATCTCCGGGTCAGGTATGCCTCATACCCGGCTCGCTGAGAGATGGATGGACCATCGAATTGCCGGCGATTCAGCCTGCCTCTGTCAAGCCCGGCGGACGGAGGAGCCGGGGGGCATCTCAGACACCTTTGGCCCGGCTGGACCTGCTGACCGATGTCGAGCTGTTTGGCACAGTCAAGGAGCGGCGTCAGCGACGGCCCCGCCGTGCCGAGCGCGGGCCGGACATCACCCTTGCCGATCTTGAGCCCGGCGTGTTTGTGGTCCACATCGACCACGGGGTGGCGCGTTTTGCCGGCACTACACATATGGGCGATGGCGCCGACGAACGGGAATACCTGGTGCTGGAGTATGCAGACAGCGACAAGCTGTACGTCCCCACCGACCACCTGAACCGCGTCAGTGCCTACGTGGGCGCGCAGGAACACGCGCCGTCGCTCACGCGGCTGGGAGCGGCCGACTGGACCCGCATCAAACAGCGAGTCAAGGGCGCCGCCCGGGAAATGGCGCAGGAACTGCTGAGAATCAACGCGGCGCGCGAGGTTGCGGAGGGCCACGAGTTCAGCCCGGACAGCAACTGGCAGCGGGAACTGGAAGACTCGTTCCCGTACATTGAAACCCCGGACCAAGCCCAAGCCATTGTCGACGTGAAAACTGACATGGAACGGTCTCGCCCGATGGACCGCCTCATCTGTGGTGACGTGGGATACGGCAAGACCGAGGTCGCACTGAGAGCCGCCTTCAAGACGGTGAGCGACGGGATGCAGGTAGGTATTCTGGTCCCTACCACGGTGCTGGCCCAGCAACACTACGCGACTTTTTCAGAACGACTGAGTCCTTTTCCGGTGCGGGTCGAGGTGCTCAGCCGATTCCGCACCCCCAAGGAACAACAACAAGTCATCGATGGTCTGAAGGCCGGCGAGGTGGACATAGTCATAGGCACCCACCGCCTGCTGCAAAAGGATGTACAGTTCAAGAACCTCGGACTGGCCGTGGTAGACGAAGAGCAGCGATTCGGCGTAAGCCACAAGGAGCGCTTAAAGCAACTTCGCCGACAGGTCGATATGCTGACCCTGAGCGCCACCCCGATTCCGCGCACGCTGAACATGGCTCTATCTGGCCTTCGGGACCTTTCCTCGATGTCCTCGGCGCCGGAAGCGCGCGTTCCGGTCAAGACCTTCGTCTCCGAGTATTCGGAGGACGTTGTCAAGGAGGCCATTCTGCGGGAGATGGAGCGGGGAGGTCAGGTCTTCTTTCTGCACAACCGCGTCAGGAGCATTCACCAGACGGCAGCGGAAATTCGGGAGATGATCCCAACGGCCCGCGTGATGGTCGGGCATGGCCAAATGGTAGAGTCAGAACTGGAAGACGTGATGATGGACTTTGCCAACGGCGAGGGGGACGTGCTGGTCTGCACCACCATCATCGAGTCCGGCCTGGACATGCCCAACGTCAACACGCTGATCGTGGAGCGGGCCGACCGCTTCGGCCTGGCGCAGCTTTACCAGCTCCGCGGTCGCGTTGGCCGAGGCCAGCACCGGGCCTATGCCTACTTACTGGCGCCCCGGGGACGGCGCATAACCGAAGCCGCCGAGATGCGCCTGCAGGCAATTCTCGAAGCCTCGGAACTCGGCGCAGGTTTCCGCATTGCCATGCGGGACCTCGAGATTCGGGGCGCGGGCAACATCCTTGGCGCCGACCAGAGCGGCCATATCCAAGAGGTCGGCCTCGACCTCTACACGCAGCTATTGCACGAAGCGGTCCGCGAGTTGGAAAGGGAACAAGGATCTTCAGACGCGCCTCGGACGGAGTCAGCTTTGGAGGAGTCGACGAGAATCGAACTTCCTCTGAACGCAGGCATCCCGGAGGACTACATCAAGCACCTGCCGACTCGATTGTCGGTGTATCAGCGGCTGGCCAGACTGACCGAGCGCCGCGAACTACCCGAGATACGGGAGGAACTGCGCGACCGTTTCGGGCCCATCCCAGAAGAGGTGGAAAGCCTCCTCAAAGTCTCCGAGATTCGTGCAATAGCAGGGGCAGCAGGGGCTGAGTCGGTAATCCGTTCCAGCGAGTCCATCGTAATAACATTGAGGAATGCGGTCGGCGGTGCGAAAGCTCCTCTGCAGCGCGCGCTGGGCCCGGCAGCCCAGGTGGGCAACGCCCAGATCCAGATGCCGCTCCGTCCCCTGGGAGACCAGTGGCTGTCCCGTCTTACTCGTACACTGGAACGGTTGCAGATCTTCATGGACAACATGCGTCAGCTAGCCACAGACGCCGTCAGGGTTTAAACGTGGCACCATCGCTTGCACGGCTTACCCAAATCGATGAGCAAGGAAGTGCGGAAGGATGATCAGAATTTCCTGGACCGTGGGAATTGCAGCGGCACTGCTGGTGGCGTTGATGCTGACAGTGGCCTGCGGGGGAGGCACTTCCGTCGACAACGCCGACCAGGGTGAGGACTCGGCCACCTCCACATCTCCTGAATCAAATGGAGACAGCGCCAAGGACCTTGCTCCAGACTTTGAAGTCATCGTATCGCAAGGAAATGACATCCTAGGCGGTGACCAAGTTGCGATGGCGTCACTGGTTGGCGAAAAACCTGTTGTGCTCAACTTCTGGGCGGCGGAATGCCCCCCGTGCCGCGCCGAGTTACCAGAGTTCCAAGAGTTTCACGAGGAGTACGGCGACCGCATCCTCGTGCTGGGCGTTGACCTAGGCCAGTTCACCAACCAGGGTACGCCCGAGCAGGGCAGAGAACTACTGACCGAGTTGGATGTCCACATCCCTGCGGGCTACACCGAGGATTCGCAGATTTTGCCCAAATACCGGGTGCTGGGCCTGCCCACTACCGTTTTCATCAACGCTGACGGTTCCATCCACAACAAGTGGACCGGCGCACTGAATAAGGAGACTCTCATCGAGAAGGGAGAGGAGATGCTCGGGCAGTAGCTGGTGCTTGCGGAACAGGGGCGCGAAAACCGTGGGCCGGTATCGTGGCCAGTTTGCATTTCCGGGTGTTTGATAAGCAGGCGTATGCTAAAATAATAGGGTCGGGGTGTAGCGCAGTGGCTAGCGCGCTACGTTCGGGACGTAGAGGCCGGTGGTTCGAATCCACTCACCCCGACCAGGGATTTCAAGGCAGCGGTTGATCAGCGTGTCATCCCTCTCTCAGACGGAGAGGGATTTTTGTTGTGCTATTATTTGCCCGGCCCGCATCCACGATACAGATTGGTCAAAAGAAAAGGAGGCACGCTCATGCCCTTCGGAGGCAACGACTGGCTCGCCTTGACACCAGAGGAGGCTCTGGAGCCCGAAATCCCCATCTGCGATCCGCACCATCATTTCTGGGACTACCGTACCGAGCGCATTCCGTTCCAGCGCTACCTGCTCCACGAACTGGCCGACGACGTGAA
Source organism: Dehalococcoidia bacterium (assembly GCA_965215675.1). Taxonomy (GTDB): domain Bacteria; phylum Chloroflexota; class Dehalococcoidia; order Lucifugimonadales; family UBA3495; genus VXOI01. The sequence goes on from OZ244112.1 coordinate 3,953,178, forward strand.
CGGCGGCCATAACGTTCGATCGACAGTCTTTGTGGAAGCACGCTCCATGTACCGACCCAGCGGCCCTGAGGAGATGCGTCCGGTGGGCGAGGTAGAGTTCGTGCAAGGCCTGGCCGCGGCAAGCGACACCGGGCTCTACGGACAGTGCAAGGCTGCTGCAGCCATAGTGGGACACGCCAACCTGAATCTGGGCGAAAACGTCCGGCCGGTGCTGGAGGCACTGCAGGCTGCCAGCCCCAACCGCTTCCGCGGCATTCGGCACTCGGTTACATGGGACCCGCACCCCGAAGTGGAAAACACCGCGGCACACAAGGCCGAGGGCCAGATGAGCAGCGACAATTTCCGCGCCGGAGCCAACGTGCTGGCGGATATGGGAATGACTCTGGAAGGCTGGATGTACTTCCCGCAGATGCAGGAGTTGGCAGAATTCGCCCGAGCTGTGCCGAACCTCACTATCATCCTGAACCACATCGGTGGGCTCCTGCGGGAGGGTCCCTACGCAGGCCGCGACGATGAGATATTCGATCAGTGGCGCAAGGGTATTGCGGCCGCCGCATCGGCGCCCAACGTGGTAATAAAGCTCGGCGGAATCGGTATGCCTCGCACCGGCTTTGACTGGCATACACGCACCAAGCCCGCCAGGTCTGAGGAACTTGCAGCTGATATGAAACCGCTGATCGATTACTGCATCGACCAGTTCGGCCCCAACCGCTGCATGTTCGAGAGCAACTTCCCGGTGGACAAGGTTTCCTACTCGTACACCGTGATGTACAACGCCTTCAAGAGGCTGACCACGCAGTATTCGGCCTCAGAGCGCGCCGACATGTTCCACGACGTTGCCGCTCGGGTGTACCGGATCGAATACTGACGTTGGTGTTTTCCTAGCGCGGCTTTCGCCTTCGTGCGTGAAAGGAGGCCCCACCCTTTGACCGGCCTTTTCAACGGGGCCGGTTAATGATAAGTTAACGCGGTGTTTTCCGTGCGAAACGGGTATAGGGTGCTATTCATTTACGGCCCTCGATCTCCTGCGGGGGCCGTTGTTTGTAAAACGGCTCGCTTGTTGAGGCAGGATTGGCGGCTACAATTCCGGTATTAACTGAATGATGAAGGTCGTACCTATTTGGTAATTGCCGTAGCATTCATATTGATGACCGTCTTCTTCATGGCGGGCCTGTACGTGGCGGGCGCGCTGGGAACACTAGCCCTGCTGCTGATGGAGATTTACTCCCAAGCGCCGTTGTCCAACATTATGGCCAACCGGGTTTGGGAGACCTACACCAGGTTCCTGCTGGTAGCCATCCCACTGTTCATTCTCATGGGTGAACTGGTCCTTCGCAGCGGAATAGCAGACCGAATGTACCGGGCGCTGGATCGCTGGGTAGCACCCATCCCCGGCGGGCTGTTGCACACGAACATCGTTTCCTGTGCGATCTTCGCAGCCTGTTCAGGCTCGAGCATTTCCACAGCCGCCACGATCAGCCGCGTGGCGCTACCCACTTTCCACACCCGGGGCTACAACGACCGACTGGTGGTTGGTTCGTTAGCTGCGGGTGGGACCCTGGGCATCCTTATACCGCCCAGCGTTCTGCTGCTTATCTATGGTCTCAGCACAGGTACCTCGATCGGCCGCCTGTTCCTTGCGGGTTTTATCCCGGGGGCAATAATGGCCCTGACTTTCATGGCGTTCATCGCTTTTGCCGCCATTGTCTGGCCAAGGGTTGCACCACGGACCGAGGGAGAAACCTTTCTAAGCTGGCAGGGATGGATTGACCGCATAGCTGGCTCTATTGCAGTGGGGCCGGTGGTAATTCTGATCCTGGCAGTGCTCGGATCAATCTACGGAGGCATAGCAACTCCCAGCGAGGCCGCTGCCATCGGGGTCTATGGGGCGTTCGTTCTGGCGTTTCTGTACAACTCGAAAGCACTCTGGCTACCAGTGTTTGCAGGCTTTCTTCGCATCACTGGGTTGATCAATTTTTACGAATTTGTCCGCCTTGCAATCGGAATCACCGTGGGCGCCGTGGTGTTGCATCTCACCGCCCAGACAGTGTACCTGGTGTTCTTCCCAAACCAGTCTCTATTCGTGTCGCCAGACATCGCTGAGGCTATCTTCCTTCTTGAGGTGCTGATCCTTCCGCTGGCCGGTTGGGTCTTCATTCTGGCCGAAGTATCGAGAGAGGAAATGCTGGACACGCGGATGCCGTCATACGTTCAATTCAACGCGGTCATGCGCGGAAACATTGCAATGATGCGAGAGGTATTCCTGTCCACCATGCGCACCACTTGCATGATCATGTTCATCTTGATGGCTGCGTTCACACTGCAGTTCGCCTTCGCTTACCTTCGCATATCTCACGCCCTTGCTGACCTCGTTGTTAGCTTGGACCTGAGCCAAATGGAACTGGTAGGCATCCTGATCGTCTTTTACCTCTTGCTGGGAACATTCATGGAGAGCTACTCCATGCTCGCCACCACGCTTCCCATATTGATAGAAACGCTGTTCCGCTCCGGAATCGATCTGCTGTGGTTCGGCATCATCATGATAATACTTCTGGAGGCGGCGCAGATCAGCCCGCCTCAGGGCCTCTCTCTGTACGTTTTGCACGGCGCCCGCCGGGAGACGGCAGATGTACGGGGAGTAACCGATGGAGAGACGATAAACGACGTTTACATTGGGGTTTTACCGTTCATGGTATGTATGGCAGTGGTTATCGGTATCCTCATGGTTTTCCCTGAGCTAGTCACGTGGTTGCCGGATCAAGCTAAAGGGGCCCGTTGAACACTCCCGCTTTGCGCCGTCCGATATTCAGAAAGTTTCACCAATGACCAGTTTCGATCATTTCATCAGAGAATCATTGAAATCCGAAGCAGACCATGCAGAGTCTCTTTTTGGTACAAGTCCACAGTGTCGCCAATTGCAAATCTGGTGCTTTTGATCCTACGCATTTCCCGACATCAAAATGGCCTGCGCTCTCGAGTCATTCCCAAGCCTTGGCCAATTTGTGGAATCAGGAATGCGGACTGAAAAGGTAACTGCCATAAGTTTGCCCAGCATTCGACTGATAGTTCCCATACTCGCTGTAGCCGGACTACTAGTTGGGCTTGCCGCTTGTGGAGGCAATGATCCTTCACCGTCGTCATCGCCTGTTGTGGCCCCCGCTCCCACAGACACACAGCCACCGGGAACAGAATCCTCTGGCGCGCCTGCCAAGACGGAGACGCAGGAAGCGGAGCCGGCAACTCCCGAACCTGCAGCCACCGAGGAACCGGCTTCCACCCGACCTCCGGCAACGGGGGCCCCGGTGCCCGCTGCTACATCAGTGCCGACTACACCCGCCGACATTTCCGACGTGGAAAAACTGACTACATACGCGGCAGAACACGCAAATGGGCCCGGTGCCATCTTCGTTGGCGACCCCGCGCACCTGATTGGACCGCCGCCCCACGAGGGCCTGATGTTCCAGTTCCCGGAAGAGTCGTACACCCAGGTATCGGGTCTGGGGCTGATGGGGTCAGCGGAGCTGATGGTTCCCAGCCACTTGTTCATATATACCAGTGACTACTACCAAGGACTGATCGCAAAGGCCAATCTGACCAGTCCTACGGAATTGGTCTCATCCGAAGAGGCCATCGAAATCCAACATGTGTGCCTCGACCGGAAGCTCGCACCTTGCGTCCTGATCCAGGCCTACATGGCACCCAATCTGGCAAAACGGAACAACGGACAGGTCAGAATCTCGGTGATATCTCTCGCAGAGCTTGCGATAGAGGGACCAGACACGCTGACACAGGTCAGCGACGGCACGCTGGATATGGTTAACATCTTCACCGGCTATGTGGCCGGGGAGGTCCCTTCCCTTGAGGTGCAGTCCCTCTGGGGGTCAGCGCCGGACTGGGAAACCTCGTACCTGACCCTCACGGCGTTAGCAGAAGATGTCGACCGTCTGATAGAAGATGCCACGGACGGCAGCCTGGTGCTGAACCGCAACTGGTTTGCCGGCTCCGACCAATGGATGTACAGTGCCAAACCGCTCCAAACCGTGGATGATTACAGCGGCCTCGAGATACGCACCAATTCGGCTTCGATGTCTGACTTCATCACCGGGATGGGCGGAAAACCAGTCTTCTACTCCATCGCCGAACTGTACACGTCGCTGCAGCAGGGAATTGTGGATGCAGCAGCCTATGGCGCTCTCCTGGCAGTTTCCGCGAGGCTGAGCGAAGTTACGGACTTTATGTCGGACCAATTATTGGATTCGGCTACACAAACAACGTCATCAACAAGGATGTGTGGAACGATATTCCACCTGACTTGCAGCAGATCATGATCGAGGAAGGCGCGAAGGCGGAACTGGAGGGCTTGCGGCTGGCTCCATTCCAGAATGTGGCCGCGGTTCAGATAAACACGCAGCTTGGAATGCAGCCCATTCCCTTTTCCCCAGAGATTTACGACCACATTCAGACCGTGGTCCTTCTTGAGTATGTTATTCCAGGATGGCTTAGGCGGCTCGGATTTCCAGAGAGAAATGCTGACATAGTGGACATTTACAACGAGAAAGCGAGTCCATATTCGGGCGTTTGGATTAATGGCGACGGTTCAACCAAACATGTCCCGATAACCAAGGGGGCTCGGGCCAGCCAGTAGATATGGCCCCTACTCAATTTTGTGCCCGCTGAGAACCGGCAGGCAAAGGCCAGTTCCAAACACAAGACCACGCCCCTAAACGGGGTAACATATAGGAGGTAACCCAGAGGATGATCCATTCCAGACTAATGGTTGGCGCCCTGCTGATTCTCACGATGCTGCTGTTCGCGGGTATCGCGGCCTGCGGCGAAGCAGCAACTTCAGAGCCAGCCACCGAGGCACCCCCTGCCACAACCGCCCCAGAACCTACGGCAGTACCAACCGAAGAACCAACGGCCATGTCCGAAGAGCCGACTGAATCAGCCGACGAAGATTCGTCCATGATGATGCGGGACGTCAGTGACGCACTGCAGTCATTCGCGGAGGACAGCGCCGGCGGCCCCGGGGCCATCTATGTGGGCGACATCAACCAGCTGGTCGGCCCGGCCCCGGCGAAAGCGGATGGAAAGCCGGACACCGATCTGGGAGACCTTAACGGTAACGTCCCCCTTGACGCGCTGGAGGACCATCTCTGGCTGTATAACAGCGACTACTACTGGTCGCTGATAGAAAAGGCGAAGCTCACCGACCCCACGCCCCTTACCTCCACCGGGCAGAGCTTTGACATCCAGCACGTCTGCATCAACCGCTCCCTGCTGCCCTGCAAGATCATCGAGCAGCATTGGGCTCCCAACGTGGAAGCCCGCACTAACGGCCAGCTCACCATCACCGTAAGCTCCTTCCCGGAGCTGGGCCTGGCCGGGCCGGACACACTGCAACTGGTGTCTGACGGCACCGTCGCCATGGCCAACATCTACACCGGCTACGTCGCAGGCGAGCTGCCCGCCATCGAGGTGCAGTCTCTCTGGGGCATCTACCCCGACTGGGAAACTATGTACCTGTCGTTGACAGATATGCACCCGCAGCTGGAGGATTTGGTCGTAGAGGAAACCGGCGGCGGCATCATCGTCAACCACAACTGGTACTCCGGCAACGACCAGTTCTTCTTCAGCAAGAAGGCCCTGCGAACTCTTGCAGACTTTGAGGGGCTGAAGACCCGCAGCCACGCCGCCGCTCTTTCCGACTGGATTCAGGGCATGGGCGCCGAAGCCCAGTTCGTGGCCTTCTCTGAGGTCTACACCGCCCTGGAGCGCGGCATCCTTGACGCCGGTGTTACCGGTTCCACACCCGGCCATGGGCAGCGCTGGTACGAGGTCACCACATACCTGAACGGACCTCTGAAGAGCCTACTTTCCACCAACAACGTGATTAACGCTGATGTCTGGGAGGAAATCCCCGAGGACCTGCAGCAGATCTTCATCGAGGAAGGCGCCAAGACCGAGCTGGAGCAGCTGCGCCTGACCTCCATTCAGAATGTAACCGGCGTCCAGAAGAACATAGACGCTGGTATGGAACTGGTGGAATTCTCCCCGGAACTGGCTGACCACAGCCTGAATGTGGCTGTCATTCAGCACGTCATCCCGGGTTGGCTCAACCGTGTGGGCTACCCCGAAAAGGGTGAAGAGGCCGTAGCCATGTTCAACGAGCACGTCGGCCCCTATGTCGGCCTGAGCGTTGGCGCCGACGGCACGGTCAGCCCCGCACCAATCACCAAGGGCCCGCACGCACAGTAGGGGTCCACTCCGAATTGACTCAGCGCCCCTCCGGCCACCATGGAGGGGCGCTATGATCTCGCCTGTATCGGATTATTGCTGCTATTGGTCGTCTGGCGGGCACGCCGATTTCCCAAAGATGGACGACAGTCCACGCATTTCCTGAGAATCCTCGCTGAACGCTGCCCGACCTGTCACAGCGCCGTACGCCCCAAGATTCATCAGCCATGGCGCCCGTTAGTACTCTCCGGTCAGGGCACACCTCAATGGCGACGTAATAATTGGGACAAGAGGGATTGCGCTGGCGGAAAATTCGTGTATTATTGCCAAACGTAAATATGGGAACTGCAACCGCCCGGGCGACCTGATATCGCAACCAAAAACTAGCTAAGGCGGCAGGATCACTATTATGGCATTGACGATTCCACGATTGCTTGGCGGCCTATTTCTAGGTTGGGTAGTGTTCATCGCGGTGTTATTGCTCTTCCTTCTCAAGATCTCAGTGCCTATCGAGATTACTGCGGTCTTCTCTCTGCTATTCATCCTTTTCTTGGTGTGGCTGCCATTGTCCGCTTGGACTCTGGGTGCCCGCGACGCCTTGCTGTTCACTAGAACAATCAGCCAGGTTTTCGACAGGCTTTACTTCATCCTGGGGTACGTTTGTGGCCTCGAATTGCTGCTACTGGGGTTTTTCATCACCTACCAGGTGGTGGCGCGCAAACTGGACTGGATCCAGGCCCCAGGTACAGACGTGATGAGCGGCTACGTTTTGGCAATGGCTGCTACCTGGGCATTCTCATACTCACTCCGCTCCGGCGCCCACGTGCGTATTGACGTTCTGCTGCCGTATATGGGGCAGAAGACCCGATCTACTGCCGACTGGATGGCCATGGCGGCTGTGCTTTTCCTGGGCTGGGTAACGATGTGGAAGATGTGGGAGACGGTGGCCAACAACTACACCCGCGGTGTGGTGACCAACGACTATCCGCTCACACCGCTGTTCATTCCCAAAATCGTCGTAGCCCTAGGCTTTACCTTGCTGTGCGTGACCGCCATACACATGATGTATTTAATGGTGGCGGAGTTCGTGCTCACCAACGTGAACCGTCTCCAGGGTGGCGAGGAAATCGAGGCTCTGGAAGTCCTTACCGGAGAGGCTGCTGGTGCGGCCGATTAGCGGACGACAACCGCAACTGCTCCAATCCACCCTGCCGATTAATTTGGCGTGAGAGGTTAAGCCGTGGCAATTGGCGTCGCATTTGGACTGATGGGGGCCTTCTTCCTGGCGGGGATGTATGTCGCAGCCGCGCTGGGTACTCTGTCCTTGATCATGATGATGTTCTTTTCTGATGCTCCCCTGTGGAACATCATGGCGAACAAGTCGTGGGAGGGTAATACCAGCTTTATTCTGGTGGCTGTGCCGCTGTTCATCCTGATGGGTGAGCTGATGAACCGCAGTGGCATGGGTGAGCGCATGTACGCCGGCATCACCCGATGGATCTGGTGGCTGCCCGGCGGGCTGATTCACACTAACATCGTCTCCTGCGCAATCTTTGCGGCCTGCTCAGGCTCGAGCGTGGCAACCTCCGCCACCATCAGCAGGGTGTCGCTGCCGAGTTTCCGGCAGCGCGGTTACTCCGAGCGCATGGTGATCGGCTCCCTAGCTGCCGGCGGAACCTTGGGCATCCTGATTCCCCCCAGCATCAGCCTTATCATTTACGGTGTGCTGGTGGAGGAGTCCATCGGACGCCTTTACATGGCCGGGTTCGTTCCCGGCATGGTCCTCACGGGGTGTTTCATGCTCATGATTTTGACCTTGGCGGTAGTCTGGAAGGGCTTGGCGCCACGCGAGCATGGCGACAGCTTCATCACCGTGCAGGGTTGGTTAAACCGACTTGTTGGCTCCATTTCTCTCATACCGATAGTCGCACTGATTATCGTGGTGATCGGGTCCATATACGGAGGTATCGCCACTCCCTCGGAGGCGGCAGCGTTCGGGGTGTATGGGGCCTTCGTCCTTGCGTTTATTCTGAACACGGAAGAGGTTCTGCTTCCGATGTTCGGCGGAATGATGCGGTCGCTGGGCCTGATACACGTGTCCACGATGGTGAAATGGGTGCTGGGCCTACTGGTGGCCATACTGCTACTGCATCTCATGCTGCAGATAGGCTGGGCACTCAGAGGGTTCGATCTGGGTGACCCCGACATTCCTTTGGCCGCCATTGTCGGTGAGAAAATATTCCTGATCGAAGTGGTTATCGTGCCGTGGACCGGTTGGGTACCGTTCCTAGTCAGTGCGCCGCAAGAGCAACTTAGACAGGCTCGGTTCCCCGATAGTGCCCTACAGAGGCAAATCTTCAGGCGTAACTTCCTCATTGTTCAGGATGCCTTCATTTCAACCGTCCGTACCACAGGAATGATCTTCCTGATAGTGCTGGCAGCCTTCACCATGTCGTTTGCGTTCGCCCGTTTGGGTATCTCGCAACAGATTGCCGAAGCGATCTCCGGTCTGGGTTTGAACGACTGGCAGTTGGTTCTGGTTCTGGTAGTGTTCTACCTGGTGCTGGGCACCTTCATGGAAAGCTTCGCCATGATGGTAACCACGGTGCCCATCCTGTTACCCACTCTGGAGGGCGCAGGTGTCGATCTGGTCTGGTTCGGCGTAATCATGGTGCTCCTGGTGGAAGCAGCCCTGATCAGCCCGCCCGAGGGAATCAACCTCTACGTGCTCCACGGTGTACGTCTGGACGTGGACAGGGAGCAGGCCGAAGCCGCCAACGAGGTGTTGGAGGAAAGCACCATTGCCGATGTTTGGATAGGGGTACTGCCTTTCATGGGTTGCATGGCCATTACCACTGCACTGGTGCTGATGTTCCCTCCCATCGCGCTGTGGCTGCCGGATGCAATCTACGGGGCAAGAACCTGATCCCAGCCATACTTCCAACGGGACAATGAACAAGGGCGGGTATTGATACCCGCCCTTTCTGTTTCTGAGCGACTGTCTCACCGTTCCGAATTGAACGACGCTGGTACGGAAATGGCGGTTTTAAGCGAAGCCTATCCCCATTCCAATTGGGCTGGACAATGCGTCTCAAATGGCAAAACTACGGGGGCGGGAATAATTCCCGCCCCCGTTGAGGTTCGTCGCCTGGCCAAAGGGAACTGCCGTTACTGGTTGGTGTCAGTGACCTCGAAGTGCTTCACCCAGAACTCGCCTCGGTACAGGTTTTCGACTTCCTGCGCCATGTTGCGGCGAATGTCGCTCCGCTCATAGCGAAGGAGCGCCTCCTCGCTTTCCCAGACGCTGAGACTCAGACCTTCGTCGGGGTCCTCGGTGCTACGCAGGAGCAGGCGTTTGCGTAGGCCATCCACCGAAGTAGTGGTCTGCTCCACCTGGCTGCGGTAGTAATCTTCGTACTGGTCCCAGGAACCGAGGCGAAGCTTGCCCCAAGCCATCATCAGGAAAGCTCCCTCTGCGGTTCCCTCTCCGCTGGACGATACGATTTCAAAGTGCTTGATCCAAGTCTCGCCTCTGGGATAGGCCATGGGATAGAAGAAATCCTCAGCCTGGCTGGCCAACTGCCGACGGGCGTCGCTGGTCTCGTAGTTGCGAAGCTCCTGCAGCGACGCCCATACGCTCCAGAAGCCCATCTCGTCGGGGTCCGACGCGCCGCGCCAGAGTTGGCGCTCCTGCTGCCCCGGCATTCCCATGGTGAACGGAATCACCTTGTCGACATAGAACTCCCTCAGATTGTCCCAGGCGCCCGGACGCGCCCTTCCCCATGCCAGTTGTACGTACATTTTTCACGCCTTTAATCAGTTCGCCGTTTTCCGGTCCGCGGGTTGGGATTCTATAGCAGAAATACCCTTTCGTCGATAAGCTTAACTGCCAGGGGAGTAACGTCAGCCTTGCTCTCGGACACCCGCTCCGGCCGGAAGGAGTAGTACCTGACCCCCGCGAATGGCATCGAGTACCGCCACTCCATTGCCCTACCCCTCCGCTGCGATTCCCGTGGCGGTAAGGCGGGCTCTACCGGGATATCCACCTTGGGCTCCAGAATCGTAACCATTACACACCTCCAGACTTTTGTGCAGAGATGACAACCAACCGGACAAGCGGTTCACCACCCGCCGGGATGGCCTATCCATAGCAGTTTCCGTCCGGGCAAGGTTTATGTACGAACTGGACTAGTCCTCCTCCCCCTCCGCATCTCCGCTGTCCATATCAAATTCACGGCTGACGCTCGCACCCAGTTCGATCAGGGTCCGGCTGTATCGGTTGGCGAACAACTGCGCCGTGGCTGCGTAGATACCACGGCCGATGGCGGCGTCCTGCGTGCAGAGGTCCAGCAGAGGAGCCCGGGGAATCTGCAGGAGCGTCATCGGCGTCAGTGCGGAACCTGCGGTTATCAACGTACCCTCACCCAGCAGAACTGCCTGAGGAAAAGATTCGCCCGGACCTGCAACCCTGACGGCGATCCGCCCAATCTCAACGAGGGCGGTCAGCTGGGCCTCACCCTCCTGTATAACGAACAGGTTCTGTCCAGCCTCACCGCCGGCTCCCAAGGTTTCACCTTCTCTTACGGAGACCAGGCGCCCCAGCGAGACCACTGCGGAGATCTGCTCACGCGACAGCCGCGCGAACATATCGACCATGCTGTAGTCGAATTCCTGTACTGGCTCAGACTCGTCACGATCGCTCCCGGGGGACAGATCCTCGGGTCTGAACACCCGCACCGGCATCACCGAGCGTCGCTCCACTTCGCGCGCCACGCTTCCCTTGACCAGTCGTGCCAGGCCGCGGCGGTCATGCGTAAACATTGAAATCAAGTCAACAGCGTTCCGGTTGGCGTACGACACTATCGCGGCTGGCACAGAATCGTTGACAACAACGGCCGTCGTCGCCAGGACCGAGGACTCTTTCAGGCGGTTGGCGACGCGGTTAAGGTAGGCAAGGGCCCGGGCTCGATCTTCCTCTTCCTGCTGCGAGCCCAGAATTACCAACTCTCCTATGGAACGAGTGCGGCCGGGAGGAATGACGGTCAGCAGAGTGGCTGTCCCATCGTCATTGACCAACTTGGGGACTACGTCAAGAATTCCCTCGGACTCAGCCGATCGGTCCAGCGGCACCAACACGTTTTGATACATTCGGAAAACTCCAAGAATGAAAAGCTATCCCCCCTGAATAAATTGGACCCTAGATATTGCATCCAATTATCAGATAACTAACATTCTATTTACGCATTACCGGACGGTCAACAATGTGCCAACAATCACAAATTTGCGAGGCCAATATTGGTGCGCGAAAATTCCCTGACTCCTTTGTTCAAAACCTGGAGCAAAAGGGGGAGAGCAGGGCTATCGCAATCTGGCTGGAGACTTTCCGTGGCTGCGCAGGGAACCGAGTACAACTATGCGGGAGGAGCCGACCTGAGGGGGAATGAGGAGTGTCAGTGGGAATGATGGGTCGGAATATGTCCCACGGAGTCCCATAATGTCCCATTTTGACCCCTGAATCGCGCTATTTTGTATCTGAGGGGGACCTTGCGGGACAGAAATTTTTGATTTCCGTTCCATTTTGTCCCATTCCGTCCCATTCCTGCTTTTTCTGCGATTTGGGCAGGCCATGTCTCTGCTGCTGTCGGCTGGCACCAGGCCGGACGCAGCATGACCAACACGGGAATCGAGGGTGATTTATGGAACACATGATCATATAATATCCGGGCGCCAAGAGACTTGGCAAGCGGCAAAAGTCATCAAGAAATCGAAATGCATCCGCCCCAGAGGGGAGGCGGTTAGATCTTTCCGACCATGCTCTGCAGGAACGCTCGCGTTCGAGTGGCGGAAGTCTGGGAGCCGTCGACAGGGAAGATAGTGGCGAGCAGGTCAGTGGTGCCGATTTCCGCGAGGTACCGTAGCTGGTCCTCCACCTCCGCCTCGTCGCCCACGATGGCTATCCCGCCTGGGCTGTCGACGCCCTCACGCTCCAGCATTGCGCGGTAATTTGGGAGTGCTGCGTAGTGCTGGAACAGCCGGTCCGCTCGAGCACGAGCTCTTTCCTCGTGATCGGTGACCGCTATCGGCACGCCCACGCAAACCCGGGGCTTGGGGTTACCCGCAGCAGAAGCTGCCTCCAGGAGTCGCGGTACGACGTGGTCACGAACGGTGGCCGGACCCGTCATCCATGTAACCGCTCCGTCAGCGAGCCGACCGGCGATCTCAAGCATGCGCGGGCCCAGAGCGGCCATTACCACCGGACAACTAACCATATCGGCATCTGGAATCTGGAGCTCTCCAGCAACACGGAACTCCTGGCCAGAGAAGTCGACGCTGCTTTCGTTGAGAAGAGGGCGCAGCACCGACATGTACTCCTCCATGTGCCTCGCGGGACGGGAGTAGGCCAGACCCAGCCAATCCTCTATGGTGGAGCGATGGGAGACGCCGATACCCAGTGTGAGCCGTCCGCCCGCTGCCACCTGGGCGGTAAGAGCCTGCTGAGCCAACACAACAGGATGACGGGGGTAAGTGGCCACCACAGCGGTGCCCAACTCGATTCGGTGAGTCTGCATTCCGGCCATGGCAATTACCGTGAGCATGTCCGCCCCGAAATGCTGGGGCAGCCAGTAGCTGTCGAAACCGTCTCGCTCTGCAGCGGAAATGCGGTGCAGTCGTTCCGCCACATCCCGCATAAGCTCCAGAGCACCAACAAACAGCCCTATACGCATGGCGGCACCTCCCCGTAGCTCCTCCGGGGCCTCCATTTCTCTTGTCGCCACCAGTGCCCCCAGAGGTCAAAAACAGTCTAGCATACCGTCCTCGCGTCGGGCGGATTGACTAGAGATTGCGCCGATAGTAGGCTACGGACGGACTGAACCGATTGCCAACCTTCCGAGGCCGAAACGGCCACGGGAGGACTAATCTGTGGAGGCTGCAGCGAAATGAGTTACCAAGGAATGATGGCCGAAACGGTCTTGATGAAAGGACACGAAGGCGACATGATCGACGCCTACCTGGCCCGCCCGCTGGGAGGGGGCCCGCATGGTGGGGTGGTCCTGATACACCACATGCCAGGCTGGGACGACGCCTCAAAGGAGATGGCCCGCAAGCTGGCTTACAACGGCTTAGTTACCATCTCCCCCAACCTGCACTTCCGGGAGGGGAAGGCTACTCCGCAGGAAAACAGCACCAGCATCCGGGAGAAAGGCGGGATGCCTGACGTCCGAACAATGGGAGACGTCGAGGCCGCGATGGCCTACCTGCGGACTTTGCCCTATCTGAACGGCAAGGTGGGACTGATAGGATTCTGCTCCGGTGGACGCCAGACCTACCTGGGCGCCTGCACCCTGGATGGCGTCAACGCCGCAGTGGACTGCTGGGGCGGCGGCGTGACCCAGGGCAACGACCAGCTCACCCCGGCCATGCCCGCGTGGCCGGTGGACTTCACCGAGGGCTTGAACTGCCCGCTACTGGGACTGTTCGGCAACGATGACCCTCGTCCCTCTCCGGCAGATGTGGACGAGACCGAGGAGGCCCTGAAGAAACACGGTAAGAACTACGAGTTCCACCGTTACGACGATGCGGGGCACGGCTTCTTCGCTGTGGACCGGCCCAGCTACCGTGTGGAAGCCGCCACCGACGGCTGGGAAAAGGTAGTGGGATTCTTCGGAAAGCATCTGGGCTAAGCACTTCAGGGTTCAGGGGCGCGCCTCCGTGTGCCCCTGAACCTTTTTCCCCAACAAGGCCACCAGTCTGTCTATTTCAACTGGGCCCTCTCCCTGAGGGAGAGGGAATTTTTTTGGAATCGTTTTGTCGATAGCTGCCAGCCTCCAGCGGATTCTGCCCGTTTATTACGGCTGGGTCGTAGTTGGGGCGTCCGGAACGGCGGTCTTCGCACGGATGGCGCCGGCCATCACCACGCTCACGATCTTCATCTATCCGATGTCGCAGGAACTGGGCTGGTCGCGAACGCTGATAGCCGGGGCGGTCAGCGCAGGAGCGTTGGCATCCATTGTGCTTTCCCCGGTGATCGGCTGGGCAATCGACCGGTTCGGGTCCCGCCCAGTGCTGGTGTCAGGCGTGCTCACGGTGGGCGTGTCCATGATTTCCCTGGCGTGGGCGACAATACCCGCCACCTTTTACCTGGCCTACGCCGCTGCGCGGGTAGTCTTCCACACCGCAGCCCCCATCGGTGCCAGCACGGTGGTTTCACGATGGTTCGTCCGGATGCGAGGCCGCGCCATCGGGGCAACATTCTTTTGCGGAGCCGTAGGCGGGATGGTCTTCACCATGTCGGCGGCGGTTATCATTGACAAGTATGGAGTCGGCGCCGCGTGGATCTCCCTGGGGGTAATCTGCCTGACCGTTTCGCTACTGCCCAACCTGCTGCTGGTGGTGGAACGACCTGAGGAACTGGGGTTGCGTCCCGATGGGGATCCCGACCGGAGCGTAGGAAATGAGGACGCCCGGCAGCAATCCCCTGCGGCGAGGCTCGCCCCGGACCCTGAATCCCTGTCGCTGCGGCAGGCCACCAGATCCGCAGCCTTCTGGATCCTGTTGCTTACCGGGTTTGCCACGTTCTTCGTCCACGCCGGCGTCAATGTTCACGTTGCCGCGTACCTCAGGGACAAGGGGCTGTCTCTGACCAACGCAGCGTCGGTGGTAACGGCGAGCTGGGTGGTCTCGGCAATGGGAAGTGTGGGCTGGGGCTGGCTGATGGAGCGGGCATCGGCCCGTGTGCTTTATTCAGTCTTGCTGGCATTGCTGGCCGTTTCGATACTTATCCTATTGGCTGCCAATGGAATCGGGCTGGCGATGGTGGCTGCCGCAGTCAATGGCCTTGTTTCTGCCGGGGGCAACATCGTTCCATCGGTGATGTATGCAGACTACTTTGGGCGGGCATCCTTGGGTAAAATTCGGGGAATGGGGGAAATCGGCGTGCTGATAGGCCAGTCCACCGGCCCTCTGCTGGCGGGAATAGTATTCGACCTCAGGGGGAGCTACACATCGGTTTTCCTGGTTTTTACGGTGATAGTGGCAGCCAGCAGCCTTCTGGTTCTGTACGCCCGCCGTCCGGCCAATACGGCGATGCGTGCTGTACCTTTTCCTTAACCCTAGCCCATCCCAACGACAGTAATTCTGGTTTAGCCTGGTAAGTAATTATGACGCTACCGACGCAGCGCGAAATGCTGCTAGTCGCCTTTATGCAGGCGTCCAACTGCTCCAACTACACAGGGTCATGGCGGCACCCTGAGACCGCACAGAACTTTCTGGACCTGCGGTATTACCAAGACATTGCCAGGACGCTGGAGGCGGGCAAATTTCACATGGCGTTCATAGACGACCGGCTGGCCATGCCCAGCCGCTACGGCGACTCGTACGCCGAGGCGGTGGAGCACGGGGTGCGAGCGGTCAAGCTGGACCTCGTGCCTGTCATTACGGCGATGGGGCTGGCCACGTCGCACCTGGGTTTGGGCGCGACGTATTCGACCACCTACTACTCGCCGTTCCATGTGGCCCGGGTGTTTGCCTCCCTGGACCATTTCACCAGCGGGCGCGCAGCCTGGAACGTGGTGACCTCGCTGAACGACTCGGAGGCACACAACTTCGGCGTGTCGGAGCATCTCGAACATGACGACCGCTATGACATGGCCGACGAGTTCATGGATGCCGCCGGGGCACTTTGGGATTCCTGGGACGACGGAGCAGTCATAGCAGACCGGGATGAGGAGCGATTCGCGGACTCAAGCAAGGTACGCCGAGCCGATTATGAGGGCCAACACCTGAGCTCCCGAGGGCCTTTGACCGTGCCTCGTTCGCCGCAGGGACACCCGGTAATCATTCAGGCCGGTCAGAGCGGGAGAGGCCGCCAATTTGCCGCCCGCTGGGGAGAGATGCTCTTCGTCATATTTCCCACACCGGAAGGGTGCAAGGCCTACCGGGACGACCTGCGGGCCCGGGCGGTCGCCGTCGGACGCGACCCAAACTCGATAAAGGTGGCGCCTGCGGTCTATGCGGTTGTGGGCGAAACGGAGCAGGAAGCTGCCGACAAGCTGGCCTACATAGACGGCCTGGCCCGGCCCGTTGACTCGCTGGCGTTGCTGTCGGAGGTGTTCAACTATGATTTCGCCCAGCACCTGCCAGACGAGCCGCTGTCGGACGAAGTCATGGCGTCAATGACCGGGCTGCGCGGGTTCCTCGACCGTGTGATTCAGCTGAGCGGCAACCCCAACCCGTCGCTGAACGATTTCATCAAGTGGTCGGGCCGGGGTACGCTGCGGGAGTTTCCGACGTTCAACGGCACACCGGCGCAGGTAGCAGACCAGATGGAGGCGTGGTTCGGATCGGAGTCCTGCGACGGGTTCGTGCTCGCAGCCACACACATGCCAGGGGCCTACGAGGACTTCGCACATCTGGTCGTGCCCGAACTGCAGCGGAGGGGGCTGTTCCGGCGCGAATACGTGCCCGGTACCCTGCGAGACAACCTTGGGCTGGCTCGGCCAATGAGGATGTAGTCCCACGCCGACATGCACGTCCATTTGGAATTGGCAGACCCCACTCCTGAGTAACTTTCGTTGGCATCGTTTGGGCTTGGGGCTATAATTGCGGCAGCGCAAGTAGAGTCTGCAGGAGAGAAAAGAGTTATGCCTTTGCCTGAACGTTTGAAATTCGGAATATTCATGGGTCCATTTCACAGAGTCGGCGAGAATCCCACTCTTGCATTGGACCGGGACCTGGAACTGGTGCAGTGGCTCGATTACCTGGGCTTTGACGAGGCCTGGATCGGTGAGCATCACAGCGCAGGATGGGAGACCATCTCATCGCCCGAGATTTTCATCGCAGTGGCCGCCGACCGCACCAAGCATATCAAGCTGGGCACCGGCGTCATCAGCATTCCCTATCACCACCCCTTCAACATCGCCAACCGCATGGTGCAGCTTGACCACATGAGCCACGGGCGGGTCATGCTGGGCGTTGGACCCGGCGCGCTGCCCGGAGACGCCTACATGATGGGCATCGACGCGACGGTTCAGCGGCAGCGGATGGATGAGGGTCTCGGCATGGTGCTGCGGTTGATGACAGAGTCAGAGCCCATCTCCTATGAGAGCGACTGGTTCACCCTGCGCGAGGCGATGCTGCAGCTTCGCCCTTACACCAAGCCACACATGCCCATCGCCGTAGCCTCGGTGCAATCGCCGTCGGGTGTGGCGCTGGCGGGCAAGTACGGCGCATCGGTGCTGACCATCACCGTGCCGCGCGACCCGGGAGCACCCGACTCCGACCTCAGCTCGCTGTGGGAAATCGCCGAGACATCGGCAGCGGAGCACGGGCAAACGATGAACCGTGACGACTGGCGGCTGGTGTTGCCGGTACATCTGGCCGAGACCAAGAAGGATGCAATGAAGCAGGCCCGCCTCGGGGCCGGACGCTACCAGCGGGAATACTTCGAGCACACCATGGGTCGCGACGCCATCGTCGACGGGCCGCTGGAAGACATCATCGAAGTGATGGACGAGAGGGGCTCCTGGATCATAGGCACCCCGGACGACTGCATCGAGGGCATCAAGAAGCTGGAGGAACGCAGCGGCGGTTTCGGCGGCTTCATGGTGCAGGCGATTGACTGGGCGCAGCGGGAGCATGTGATGCACAGCTACGAACTGATGGCCCGCTACGTGATGCCCGCATTCCAGGGCACAACGGCCAGCACCGCCGGGTCGAACCAGTGGGCGTACGAGCGCCGGGATACGCTGAAGTCGGGCCGGGCCGCCGCCATCGATCGGGCCAAGGCCGACTACGCCGGGCGAGCCAACTAGCCTCGTCCGGTACGATTCGATTCAGGATTCCTGTAGGGGCGCACAGCTGTGCGCCCCTACGACTAGCACGGAGTCAAGCATGAAAGCGATTTGGTACGAGCAGAACGGCCCAGCCGATATTATGCAGATCGGGGAGATGGCTGATCCGGAACCCGGGCCCGGGGAGGTGCGCGTTCGCGTCGTCTCCTCGGGAGTCAACCCGTCGGACTGGAAGCGGCGGGCAGGTACCACAGCGCGTATCGGCTTCCCGCGAGTAATTCCGCACCAGGACGGCGCGGGCGTCATTGATCGCGTCGGTCCGGGCGTGGCGGAGTCGCGGGTGGGCGAGCGGGTCTGGCTCTTTGAGTCGCAGTTCGGCCGTCCCTTTGGGTCGGCGGCAGAGTACACGGTGCAGCCGTCGGGGCACGTCGTCCGGATGCCCGACTCCGTCAGCTTCGCGCAGGGGGCCTGCCTGGGCGTTCCGGCGATGACCGCCCACCGCTGCCTGTTCGCCGACGGCCCGCTGGACGGCAAGGTCGTGCTGGTACCCGGCGGCGCTGGTGCCGTGGGGCACTACGCGGTGCAGGAGGCCAAGCTGTCCGGGGCCACGGTGATCAGCACCATCAGCTCCGACTACAAGGCAGGCATCGCCACCGCGGCCGGCGCCGACCACACCATCAACTACCGTACCGAGGACGTAACGGCACGGGTCATGGACATCACCGGCGGGGAGGGCGTCGACCACATCGTGGAGGTGGACTTCGCGGCCAACTTCCCTGTGACCAGCGAGGTTCTGAAGTCCTCTGGCGTGGTGGCGATCTACGCCGCTGGCACGGGCCAGCAACCGCCGGTGCCGCTGCAGTTCCGCCGTAGCAACACGGTGGTGCGCAACGTGCTGGTCTACGACATGCCTGAGCCAGCCAAGGACGCCGCCATCGCCGACATCACGGCCTGGCTGGAAGCGGGCTCCCTCACTCACTTGGTCGGCCCTCACTTCCCCCTGGAGCAAACGGTGCAGGCCCATCGAGCGGTCGAGGGCGGCGCCATCGGCAACGTGATCGTGGATGTGGGCGCGGAGTAAGCAGCCTTCGGGTGACATCAGCGGACAAACTCAGGACCGGAGAGGCACTGAATGGCGAAAAATGGTTTCAGGGTCATGGACTCGGACATGCATATCGTGGAACCGACGGACCTGTGGGAGCGATATATCGATCCCGCTTTCCGAGACCGTGCTCCGCAAGGCATGAACCGCCACCCCCGCGACCTGGGTGTGCGGGTGGGGGAGAACGTCTACCCGCTGCCCAACCGGAGCTACGATAACGCCATCACGCCACTGATGACCAGCCAGCAGGACGTATACGCCGACTCAGAGCAGCGCGACTGGGACAGCGCCTCACAAGTTACCGCGATGGACAACGAGGGCATCGATGTGGCTGTGCTGTTCCCCAGCCGCGGCCTGTTTACGCTGGGCGACAGCGACCTTGATCCAGCTTTCGCCACCGCAATATCGAGAGCCTACAACGACTGGCTGGCTGACTTCTGCAGCGGCGACCCGGGGCGGTTGTTCGGCGCGGGGATGATCCCTCCGCAGGACATCGAGGGCGCGGTGGCCGAGGCCCGGCGAGCGGTGAACGAACTGGGGTTCAGGACGGTGTTCGTGCGGCCCAATCCCGTTAGCGGACGCAACTGGCACGATCCGTACTACGACCCGCTGTGGGCTGAGATCCAGAACCTCGGCGTGCCTCTCAGCTTTCACGAGGGCGGGCGGGTTAACCTGCCGCAGCCGGGCGACAACTTCACGACTCACATGCTGTACCACACCTGCACCCACCCGATGGGGATGATGCTGGCCGCGGTCGACATCGTGGGCGGCGGGGTGCTGGAACGCTTCCCTGAGCTGACGGTGGCGTTTTTGGAGGGGAACTGCTCGTGGGCACCCTGGCTGCTGTGGCGGCTGGACGAGCACTACGAGATGTCCGCGTCCTATGACCATCCTGATCTCAAGATGGAACCCAGCGAGTACTTCCGTCGCCAGTGCTACCTGTCGGTGGAATGCGACGAGGAGCCGGCCGAGATCGTGACGCGGTACGGTCTTGAGGACAACGTGGTGTTCTCCACAGACTACCCCCATGCCGACTCCAAGTACCCAAAGTCGGTGGACCGGTTTATGGAGTTGCCGCTGTCGGACATCGCCAAGCGCAAGTTCCTCTGGGACAACTGCGCCCGGCTGTATGGGTTGGGTTAAACGCCGAACGCGCGGGGTGTGTCATTCGCCTTTGGTTTGATAAATAGGCCACCTAACGGTGTAGACCCGGAAATACTTAGTTCTCGGGAAAGACCTCGAAACGAGTCTCATAACGCAGGACTCGTACACCGGGGAAGGCTTTGACGGCATATCGAAGCCTTTCATCATACGCGGGAGTCAAGACCACTCCCTCTACAAGTCTGTCTTTGGCCAGATGTTCCTTGACCCAGCCCATGTATCTCGCCAACTGGCCTACCGTGGCGTCGGATTGTCGGCCTTTCTTCAATTCGACCACAACCAGCGCGCCGTTGTCTGTATCCTCGCAAAGCAGGTCGATGCGTCCGACAGCCTTAGTGTCGTACTGCTGCCCCACTGGTTCGCCGTCTTCTTCATAGAGCTTGAGAGGTCTTCCGAAATTCACCCGGTCCCAGTTTTCCACCAGCCATTCCTCCAGGTGGACTTCCGTGAAGTGGTCGGCTGGTGAGCCGTTTGGCCTTGGCTCCACAGGCCGGGCCTGGGGCGAAATGGGCGGCACTGGTTCCGGAGAATCGGGTTCGACGTATTTCAGGACCTGCTTGGCGGCATCAGGATCGAGCCTAGCAATGTTGAACCCTTGAAGGCCACAGCTTCGAAAGGCGTCTGAAAGCTGCCTATCGTCCACCAGTCTGTAGATATCGGACCGATGAAGAGGAGACCGGAACCAGCGAGGTTCGTCCAGATGGAATGTCACATGATCTTCACTCACTTCCCTGACATCCACAGAAAAGGCCAGGCACCTCCCATTGTCTATCGCGTTTCCGGTGCAGTAGACCAGTAGCATATCTCCGGGCTTTACCTCCCCGTGATCCCGGTCTCTACCTTTAGTCGCATAGCTCGGGTTTTGATACTGCCGGTTGTCCCGGATATTCGGGTAACCCGCCGTACCGTTTACCTGGAGCAGGAAAGTGTCCATTTCACGCGACCCCTGTCAAATTGGTATCCGCCATCCAGTGGATCCTTGGTTGCTACTCGTTGACGTTTCCGGACTGCCTGGCGGTCAGCTCCCCGACTTTATGAAGTCGGATAGGCGCTCGGCTATCATCATGGTGGTTACGTTGGTGTTGGCTCGGACTACATCGGGCATTATGGAGGCGTCGGCTATGCGGAGGTTGGCGACTCCGCGGACTCGGAGTTGGTGGTCTACCACGGCCATGGGGTCGTCGGTGGTGCCCATCTTGCAGGTTCCCGAGATGTGGTAGGACGTGCTTACGTTGCGCTTCAGCCAGTCGTCGAGGGCCTCGTTGGACTCGATGTCGGCTGCTGTAGGCGCGAGAATCTCGTCGATGTAGGGAGCGTATTCGGGGCCCTGCAGCAAGCTCACGCAGAGTCGCACTGCCTCCCGCAGCCGCTCCAGGTCCCACGGATCCTCCAGGTAGTGGTAGTCCATCTGCGGGGCGGCCTTGGGGTCGGCGGAAATCAGCCACAGCTCTCCCATACCCGCCGCCAGGTACAGTCCGCAGTTGACAGTGTGGGCCGGGTTGTTGTCGCGCACCACCGTATTCAGAGAGGCGGGGGACAGGATCATGTCGTTGGGCGTGTCGGAGCCCGCGGCGGTGTAGCGCAGGCGCAGGGCCCGCATAGCGATGGGATCCTCGGGGACATCGTCCTTGACCTTGAACCGCACGGTCACGTTGGGGTGGTCGCGCATGTTCTGGCCCACGCCGGGGAGTTCCACCGCCACTGGGATGCCCAGTTGCTGCAACTGGGAGGCAGGGCCCATCCCCGAGAGCATCAGGAGCTGAGGCGAGGCCACCGCCCCGGCGCACAGGATGATGTCGCCGCCCTCGACCACGAAGGTCTCGTCGCCACTCTCGACCTCGATGCCCACTGCCCGCTTGCCATTGGGGCCGTCCTCCAGCACCACGCGGTTGGCCTGCACGTTGGCGCGGATGGTCAGGTTCAGGCGGTGGCGCACCGAGTCGATGTAGGACAGGGCCATGCTCATGCGCACGCCATCGATGTTGTTCTCGGCACGGAGGCTGACGCCGGTGGCCTCGGGGTGGTTCACGTCGGGGTGGAAGGGATAGCCGGCGCCCGTGGCGGCCTGGAAGAAGGCCTCCTGCAACGGGGGCCAGGTCTCGCGACGATGATGGCGGACGGGAACGGGGCCGTCGGTGCCATGGAAGTCGTCGTGGAAATCGGCGTCGTTTTCCAGCTTGCGGAAATAGGGCAGGCAGTCGATGTAGGACCAGCCCTCGTTGCCCCAGGAGGCCCAGGTGTCATAGTCCTCGGGTGCGCCGCGGATGAAGGTCTGGCCGTTGATGGCGCTGGAGCCCCCCAAGGTCTTGCCGCGCGGCACGGGCATCGGCCCCTGCTCCGGCGTAGCGGTGCCGGTGAAGGACCAGTTGTAGGGCGACCCGGCGGCGCGGGCTTCGAGGTTAATCTGGCCCCAGCCCTGCTTGAGCATTTCTGGGAGTTGGGAAAAGTCGGGGAAGTCAGGGCCTGCCTCAAGCAGCAGCACCGAGCGTTCCGGGTCCTCGGACAGGCGCGCCGCGACTATGCAGCCGGCAGTGCCGCCGCCGACGACGATGTGGTCGTATTTCATGGGAACAGCCTCTCTTCAGGTTTGCGACATTGTACACGGTAGTCATTTCACCTGAGGGCTGATCTGCGAATCAAGGCATTCCCTCTTGGACAGCCGGGTCTGGCTTCAGGGATGCCGTGGATGAGGAGGGAACCGAGTGCAGCTATCCGCGAGAGGAGGACCGCCGAAGGGGCAACGAGGACAGGGCAATCGCGTCTTATTTCTCAGGACACAAAATTGGTCTGAATGGCGGTGGAGATGGGAGTGGCAGTGCCTCCTTCGGTTCCGGGTGCGAGGGTAGACGGGGGTTTGGATTCCCGCCTGCGCGGGAATGACGACTTATAGGGCCCCCAGCGTTTAAGACGCGATTGCCCTGGGAACGAGGAGGCTCCGTGGGACAGGATTTTCCCACTGCTGTCCCATTGTGTCCCAAATTCACGATCCGTCGTATCTGCGGAATGCTCAAATTGGCCAAAAATTCGGATTCCCGTCCCATTTTGTCTCATTTGTCCCACCGGCGTTTTCCGTCTTGTTTGCGGACCCGATTTCCCTGCTTTCCATCGCAGCTAAGGGTGAAACATGTCCGCACACTGTCATAGCTGGGCGTCCCTAAATTTTTCGTTATTTCCGATCATATCCGTTCATTTCCTATCATCTGCAGGTCTGCCGAATCGCGGAGCGCGCAGGGGGCCTGGCCGTGTGCTCCCCACTTACTGATTTTCAGGCCAGCTCCCGTCCTTTGCCGCCACTCGGTCCTGTCCACCGTGCTTGGGGAGGTGGAGGGGAATGATCGTAGTCGTCATTTAATAGTACATACATTCTATGGATTGAGCAAAGGGAAAGTGTCAGGAATTCGCGGCCTCTGACACCCAGCACGATGTTTGTTAGGGCAATTCGGGCCTGCATTAGGACCTTTGGACCGCGTTAAGCGGTGAGGCTCAGCACGCGGGATGGGGCTACGGCAAAGGAGACTGTCGGCCGCCGTTCTGCGGTTGACCATGCCATGGGCCACTGCTAGAATGCGGCCATCTTATCCGGGCCAGCCGGACGGTGACCCGCCTACAACTGCAAGGCTGCCGGGCAGCCGAATCCCGCAATTTTGGGGGAAGACATGGCCAGGAAATTGAAAGTAGCGGTCGACCATGATCTGTGCGTTGGCAACCAGATGTGCATCTCCATCGCCACAAAGGCCCTCACGCTGAACGATGACCGCCAGGCGATTCCAGCAGACGTCGATGCGGATACCGAGGAAGTGATTCTCGACGCTGCGGAGCAGTGCCCGATGGCCGCCATCAGCGTGATGGACGCGGAGACAGGCGAGCAACTCTTCCCGTAGAGCCCAAGCGCTCCTAAAACAAGCCCTCCTTTGCGCCTGCAAAGGGGGGCTTTTTCTGTGACTCCTACTATGCTGACTCTCCCATCGTAGAGACACTGGCTTGCCTTTGGCTGGCCTTGTGTTTTCTCAAACTAATGTTATATTTTTTTAATAATTCAACTGTTTTTCTTAAAGAAGGGGCACCACAGTGGAGCACCTTTTTCATGCTGGGGACAACCTGGACGGGCTGACCCACCTTGCAGATATGGGGGTCAGAGTTGACCTGGTCTACATCGATCCCCCCTTTGCCACCAACAACGAGTTCCTTATGGATTCCAGTCGCGCGAATTCCATCAGCGCCTCTGGACAACTGGCTTATGCCGACACAGTCCTTGGAGACGACTATCTCGAGGAGCTCCGCATTCGCCTCAAGGCGATTCGCGAGGTGATGGCAGATGACGGCTCGATCTACGTTCACATCGACGTCAAGATGGAGCATCACGTCCGCCTGCTGATGGACGAGGTATTCGGGCCGCGCAATTTCCGCAGCAGCATCACGCGCATCAAGTGCAACCCCAAGAACTTCGTCCGGTATTCCTACGGCAATATCAAGGACACGATCCTCTTCTATTCGGTGAATCCCAACCGGATCAAGTGGTACCCGCAGGAAGAACCTCTTTCTGATGAGGACGCCGTGTCGCGCTACCCGCTGGTGGACGGCGAGGGTCGGCGCTATGCGACCACCCCTCTGCACGCGCCCGGCACGACGCGCAACGGCGCGACGGGCGGCACCTGGCGAGGAATGCCACCGCCTGCGGGCCGACATTGGCGCTATCCCCCGGACAAGCTGGAGGAACTGGACGCCGCTGGGCTGATTGTGTGGAGTTCGAAGGGCAATCCGCGCAAGATAATCTACGCAGACCAGTCGGCTGGGAAGCTGCCGCAGGACGTGTGGGTGTACAAGGACCCGCAGCATCCCAGCTACCCGACGCAGAAGAACGCAAAGATGCTGGAGCGGATCATCAGCACGTCATCGGAGCCGGGGGACACAGTGCTGGACTGCTACTCGGGCAGCGGCAGCACTCTCCTAGAGGCGGCACGGCTGAGGCGGCGGTTTGTTGGAATGGACAGCGCACTGGCAGCGTGGGAGGTGACCGAGCGGCGGATGCAGGAGGAAGGAATCGCTGCTCGATTCCTGCACGACACGCGCATGCAAGTTATTGCTGCGCAGGAGAGCGTTCAGACGGGCCGGGATTTGTCGCTAGTGGGCAGGTAGTAGAATATCCATCACTCAATAGATGTAGACGAGGGGTCCAATGGCTGAAGTTGGCATTTGCCTGTTGATGACACATCACGATTTTGACATCGTGGGGCTGGCGCGCAAGGTGGAGGAATTGGGGTTCGGGTCGCTGTGGGCGCCGGAGCACGGGGTCGTGCCGGCGGACTTCAGCGTCGGCGCGTCGGGGGCCGCAGCCGGGGCGCCCAGCGCGTATTCCGACGGGAGGATCAACCAGATAATCGACCCGCTGGTGTACCTGGCGGCGGCCGCGGCGGCCACCACATCGGTCCGGCTGGGGACGGGCATCTGCCTGGTGCCGGAGCGGAATCCGATCCGGCTGGCCAAGGAGGTCGCTACCCTGGACCTGGTGTCGGGAGGGCGGTTCGTTTTTGGCGTCGGCGCCGGCTGGCTGCAGGGCGAGGCGGAGGTGCTGGGGGCGGACTTTCCCCATCGCTGGGGCCAGACGCGGGAATACGTCAACGCGATGAAGGAACTCTGGACCAACCCGATCTCCGAGTATCACGGCAAATGGGTGGACTTCCCGCCGATAATCTGCAACCCCAAGCCGGTGCAGAAGCCGCACCCTCCGGTGATGATCGGCGGCGAACTGACCAGGGCGGCGCAAAGGGTGGCGGACTACGGCGATGGCTGGCTGCCGCGGGCCCGCACCACTTCGGCCTACCACGATCCCTCGCGACTGCCGGAGGCACGGCGGCACATCGAAGACCTTTACCGGGCCAAGGGGCGCAACCCGTCGCAGCTGAACATCACCATGTGGGACGCGCCGCCTGACAGGGAGCAGAACCGGCGCTTCTTCGCCGCGGGGGCAGACCACATCGTCCACATGCTGACCACTCGCGACGAGCGATCGACTCTGGAGGAACTGGAGCGGGTGGCGGAGGCGGCGCTTTAGCTCAGGCCGCGCAGGTGGCGGGCGAACTCGAAACGGTTCTCCAGCAGGCCGATGTCCATGGCGAAGGATGCGGGGCCGACGGCGTCGACCTTGGAGTGTATGACCGACAGTCCCTCGCGTTCGGTGGCGGCGGCGTAGGCCTCCTGCAGCGCCTCCACTGTGTCAGCCCTCGCGACGTGCTGCACGCCGGCCTCCCGGGCCACCCCGGCCAGGTCGGTGCCTGTTCCGGTGGCCGAGGGGAAACCGCCCACTGAAAGCAGGCTCTCATTGTCGAAGACGATGTGGGTCAGGTTGGGCGGACGGTAGCGGGCCAGGGTGCTCAGGGTGCCGAGATTCATCAGCAGCGAGGCGTCACCGTCCAGCACCGTCACCTGCTGGTCGGGGAGGGACAGGGCGAGACCTAGGCCCATGGACGACGCCAGGCCCATGCCGTGCTCAAGGTAGAAGAAGTTGGGTTGGTGCCCACAGTTGTACAGCTCGACGGCCACCGCGCCCATGATGGTGACTACCACCTGGTCCTTCAGCTTGGGGTAGATAGCCCGCAGCGCGTCCTCCCGCAGCATGGTCAGTCCTCCCACATCAGATCGCGGGTGAGCAGCAGCGCCACCGGGCGCAGCGAGCTCTCGG
Source organism: Dehalococcoidia bacterium (assembly GCA_965215675.1). GTDB lineage: Bacteria > Chloroflexota > Dehalococcoidia > Lucifugimonadales > UBA3495 > VXOI01. Next base: position 3,980,146 of record OZ244112.1, read on the forward strand.
CGAGGGTCTGGGCCTGCCGGATGTCGCGGGCAACCAGCGCCGGGTCGGCCATCTTGCGGTACATGATGCCAAGGGCGTCCAGCACCCGCTCGGTGACCAGCCCGCCTTCGGTCTGCCATGGGTCACGCTCGCCCATCTCGCCACGGTAGCTGACCAGCATCAGCAGCGGGATGCGGTAGAGCTGGGCCAGCGACACGATGCCGTTGATCGAGGTGAGGAGGCCGTGGTTCTGCATCAGCATGGCTGATTTCTTGCCAGCCAGGTGAGCACCGGCGGAGATGCCCACGCCCTCCTCCTCCTTGTTCAGCCGCACCAGCGTGACCTCGGGGTCGTCGTCGGCCATGCCGACGAGGTGGACCAGCCAGGTCTCGGGCAGGGCCGAGACGATGCTGACACCGGCATCCTTGAGGGCGTCGTAGATGACCCTGGAGTTGGCAGACGAAACGGGCAAGGCGGCACCGCCGTCGGTAGGGATTCGAGTCGGGGGCTATTCTAGGGTTGGGAGACGGGGGTGGTCAAACGGATGTTTCTGCGTCGCCGCCATGAGTGGCGGGGGGCATGAATTCGTCAACGGCCACTGCAACATCAGGGAAGGCGCGGGGGCTGATGCTTTCGCCGGGGCGGTAGGTACGGGAGGTCGCGTAATCGGAGCCGGATGGATCAGCGTAGGCGGTTACCTCGCGGACGCGGAGGTTGGCGACCCACACCTCCGAGATGCCGGCGGCGGCATACCTTGACAGCTTGGCGCCGGTGTCGTAGGGCAGGGAGCTGTCGGCGACTTCAATGACGAAGTACACGTCTTCGGGAAGTGTATGGGCTTCCTCAACCGTGTGAAATATCCTGACGACTGCCACGTCGGGCTGAGGGGCGCTGCGGTCGTTGAGGTATATTGGTCCGCCTATTCGAACCATCGCGCGGCCGAAAAATAGGCGAGCCAAAATCATGGTAAGCCAGTCAGTGCCAAAGACGTGAGAATCCCCGATGGGTGCCATAACGAAAATCTTCCCATCCATCAATTCGATCCGGTCGTCCTCGTGGAGAATGCCCACCTTTTCCATATCCAGGTATTCGTCCACATTGAACGGGCGTTTGCCAGCGAGGACGGCGGATTTCTCGCCTTCAGCAATAATTCCGGCAGCTACGAGGGCCTCACACTCCTCAGATGTGAACGGGCGGATGGGAGGGAGTTGTGTTCTGGTTGTCGACATTGCTGCCTCTGGAAGACTGCTCTCGACTCTGGAATTTAGATATCTCCGAGCTGAGCAATTTCATTCTACCCGATGGAGAAGCAGTATACTGGCCTGACCTCTGGGGAGAGAAGGGAGTTGGATAAAGCATTCTGGGACCCAGTCGAGACCATTTCGCGCGACGAGATGGCGGCGCTGCAGGTGGAGCGGCTGCGGAACTGCGTGGCCCACGTTTCCGTGAACGTGCCCTTGTACCAGGAGAGGCTGGGCGCGTCTGGCATCGGGCCGGGAGACCTGCGCTCGCTGGACGACCTCAGTCGGCTGCCATTCACGGTCAAGCAGGACTTGCGGGACAACTATCCCTACGGACTGTTCGCGGTGCCGATGAGCGAGGTGGTGCGGCTCCACGCCTCCAGCGGCACCACGGGCAAGATGACGGTGGTGGGCTACACGGCCAACGACATCGCCATGTGGGCCGACTTCGCCGCCCGGGCCCTCAGCATCGCAGGGGCCGACCGTCGCGACATCGTCCACGTCGCCTACGGGTACGGACTTTTCACCGGCGGGCTGGGATTGCATTACGGCGCCGAGCGACTCGGGGCCACGGTGGTGCCGGTGTCTGCGGGCAACACGCGGCGGCAGGTGGAGCTGGCGCGGGACTTCGGCGCGACGGTGCTGTGCTGCACCCCGTCGTACTCGCTGCTGATCGCGGAGCAGGCGGCGGAGGCCGGAGCGGACCTCGGCAGGATGCGGCTGGGAGTGTTCGGGGCAGAGCCGTGGTCGGAGGAGATGCGGTCGGAGATCGAGGCCCGCCTGCACATCACCGCCCTCGACATATACGGCCTGTCGGAGGTGATGGGTCCGGCTGTGTCCATGGAATGTCCCGCCAAGCAGGGACTGCACTTGGCGGAGGACCACTTCATCCCGGAAATCATCGATCCGCACAGCGGCGAGGTGTTGCAGGAAGACGAGATAGGCGAACTGGTCCTCACCTGCGTTACCAAGGAGGCGCTGCCCCTGCTGCGCTACCGCACCGGCGATCTGACGCAGCTCACCCGGAGCCGGTGCGACTGCGGACGCACCACGGTGCGTATGAGCAAGCCGGTGGGCCGCACCGACGACATGCTGATCATTCGCGGAGTGAACGTGTTCCCGTCGCAGATCGAGGCGGAGCTGCTACAGATCGAAGGGCTCGAGCCACACTACGAGCTGCACCTGGCGCGCGGCGACTCGCGGATGGACGAGCTAACCGTGCGAGTGGAGGCCTCGGAGTCGCTGCTCTGGGACGAGGACGTTTATGCGATCGTTGGACGGACATTGTCCGCCTCGCTGCTGAGCACGCTGGGGCTGGGGTGCCGCGTTGAGATCGTGGCGCCACGGGGGTTGCCGCGCAGCGAGGGCAAGGCCGTCCGGATCGTCGACAACCGTCGTATCTGACATGCGGGGTGAGGGAGTATGAACCTCGAAACGATGCTCTACGAGAGCGACGGCGACCTGATCCGCCTCACCCTGAACCGGCCGCAAGCGCTGAATGCCGTCAACTACCTTGGGACGCAGGAGCTCCACGAGGCGGCGCAGGCAATCCACGACGACCCGACGGCGCGGGCCGTCATCATCCGCGGCGCCGGCAGGGCGTTCTGCGCCGGCATCGACCTGAAGGAACTGACCGCCGGTGAGACACCCCAAGCCTACTTTTACCACTGGGACCGGGCGCTGCGGCTTCTGGAGCTTTCCGACAAGCTAGTGCTTTGCGCCATTCAGGGCTACGCACTGGGTGGCGGGCTGCAACTGCCTCTGGCCTGTGACATACGCATCGCCACGTCGGATGCACAACTGGGGCTGCCAGCAGCAAAGGAGGGCTTCATCCCAGGCCTGGGCACGTACCGGCTGCCGCGCTACATCGGCCTGGGCCGGGCCAAGCGGATGGCGCTGTCGGGCGAGAACGTGGACGGGGACGAGGCGCTGCGCATCGGGCTGGTGGACTACGTCTTAGACCCTGTGAAATTCGACGCAGAGGTGGAAGCGCTGGTCCAGCGATACCTGACCATCAGCTCCGAGGGCGCCCGCCAGACCAAGCTGATGCTGTCGGCCTTCCAGGAATACACCCACGGGCAGTTCTTCGATGAGTACCTCCGCCGCCAGGCAATCGCCATGGCCTCCCCGGACCACCTGGAAGCGCTGGCAGCCGTCCGCGAGGGCCGCGAACCCGACTACCGGCGGGTGCATGAATAAGGCGAGCAACAGACTCAGATTTGATACAATGATATAGAGAATTACGGAGACGCTGGGGAAGAAATGGCATCGGTAGACACAGGATTGCTCGAACACACAGGGGGAACTCAGCGCATCGACTTCGCCACCTCGCCGGAGCAGTACCGGCACTGGCGGCTTGAGGTCGACGGCGCAGTGGCACGGCTGATCATGCAGGTGCAGGAAGACGCGCCACTCTATCCCGGCTACGAGCTGAAGCTGAACTCCTACGATCTGGGTGTGGACATCGAGCTGTATGACGCGGGGCAGCGACTGAGATTCGAGCACCCGGAAGTCGGCGCGGTGGTGGTGACGTCTGGGCACGACCGGGTGTTCTGCGCCGGCGCCAACATCCGAATGCTGGCGCAGGCCGATCACGGGTTCAAGGTGAACTTCTGCAAATTCACAAACGAGACACGAAACGCCATCGAGGACGCCAGCGCCCACTCCGGCCAGCGCTACATCTGCGCGATCAACGGGCCGGCGGCGGGCGGTGGCTACGAGCTGGCGCTGGCCTGCGATCACATCATCCTGATCGACGACGGCTCTAGCACAGTTGCCCTGCCCGAACTGCCGCTGCTGGCCGTGCTTCCTGGCACGGGAGGGCTGACCCGGCTGGTGGACAAGCGCCGGGTGAGGCGCGACCACGCCGACTTCCTCTGCACAACGTCAGAGGGTTTGCGCGGCAAGCGTGCGCTGGAGTGGCAGCTGGTCGACGAACTCGCGCCCCGCTCCCGGTTCGACGATGCCGTGGCGGAACGGGCCGCAGCTTTAGCCGCCGAAAGCGAACGCCCGGCGGCAGGAGAGGGCATCGAGCTGAGGCCGCTGTTTGTCGATTTCAGCGATGACGGCGTCCTATACGAGCGCCTTGGAGTGAACATTGACCGAGAGTTGGGAGTAGGGGACTTCTGTATCCTTGGGCCCAACTCTTTTCCGCCGGATGATGTCAAAGGCATTCAGCTCCGGGGCGACGACTTCTGGCCGCTGAAACTGGCCCGGGAACTGGACCACGCAATCCTGCATATGCGGACCAACGAGCCGGAGGTGGGCACCTGGGTGTTCCACACGAGGGGCAATCCTGATCTGGTGCAGGCTTACGACGACCTGCTGACGTCGAACGCTGACAACTGGCTTGTCCGCGAGATCACGCTGTACCTGAAACGCACGCTCAAGCGGCTGGACGTCAGCTCCCGATCCCTGGTAACGCTGGTCGAGCCGGAGAGCTGTTTCACCGGGACAATGCTGGAGCTGTTACTGGCCGCCGATAGGAGCTACATGCTTGACGGAATCCTCCAGGATAAACAGGAGGCTCCGACCATCAGGCTGACGGGGATGAACTTCGGCCCACTGCCCATGGTCAACGGCCTGACGCGCGCGGAGGGGCGGTTCCTGGATACGGACGAGCTGGAGGAGCACATCGGGCGGGACCTGGACGCCCAGGAAGCACACGAGTTGGGGTTGGTCACGTTTATCCCCGACGACATCGACTGGGATGAAGAGGTGCGGCTGGCCCTGGAAGAGCGGGCCAGCTTCTCGCCCGACGCCCTGACAGGGATGGAGGCCAACCTCCGCTTCGGCGGCCCCGAGACCCTGGAGAGCAAGATCTTCGGTCGACTAAGCGCCTGGCAGAACTGGATATTCCAGCGCCCCAATGCGTCGGGCGCGCAGGGGGCGCTGCAGGCCTACGGCACCGGCGCCCGGGCCGAGTTCGACCAGCGCCGGGCGTGACCACAGCCAAGGCTCCAAAACCCGAAGGGAGATATGCACGATGGCTGAAGAATCTGGTGTTACTCTCACTGAACATTGTTACATCATCAGAAAGAAAGGGACACTGGGCGAGGAGCCCATCGTCAAGGGCACCCGCACCCCCGTGCGGGCCATCGTGGAGCTGTGGCGGCTGGGATACGCGCCGGAGGAGATTCCCAGCGGGCTGCCCCATTTGAGCCTTGCCGCCGTCTTTGACGCGCTCAGCTATTACTGCGACCACCGAGAGGAGATCAATAGGCACATTGAAGAGAACAGAGTGCCGCCGGAACTCATCCATCCCAGCGTGAGGCATCTCTGAGGGACGCACTGTTCATAAGCGTCTACCTGGATGAGGATGTAGATCTGCTTATTGCAGAACTCATAGCCGGGCGAGGGTTTACAGCAGCAACAGCGCGAGACGCACAACAGCTGCGCAGGTCAGATTCGGAACCGCCTGACTACGCTGTGGCGCGCAGTATGTGCATAGTTACGCATAATCGCAGACCTTTCGAGGAACTGCATTCCCATTACATGGAAGCAGGATATGCTCACGCTGGAATCATCATTGCATTTCGCAAGCGGGCCTACTTTATCGCAGACCGGCTGAGCTATCTACTGGAGACCATTACCGCGGACGAAATGCGGAATCAACTGCTCTACATTTGAGCCCTTGGCGCACCCGCCATCCGACCTCCATCAAGAGGCAGACCATGAGCATTAACTACACTGACCGAATTCCCAACAACGTGGGACTGTCGGATAACCGGCGGCTGCAGCGGGCCCTGGAGTCATGGCAGCCGAACTATATGAAGTGGTGGAACGAGATGGGCCCCGACGGCTCCACCGACTTCGACGTATACCTGCGCACCGCCATTAGCGTCGAGAGCGACGGCTGGGCCAACTTCGGCTTCGTCAAAATGCCAGAGTACCGCTGGGGCATCTTCCTGACGAAGCCCGATGCCGACCGGGTCATATCCTTCGGCGACCACCGAGGCGAGCCGGTGTGGCAGGAGGTGCCGGGCGAGTATCGCGCTCCGCTGCGTCGGCTGATCGTGACACAGGGCGACACCGAGCCTGCGTCGGTGGAGCAGCAGCGGCGGTTGGGCCTGACCTGCCCGTCGCTCTACGACCTGCGCAACCTGTTTCAGATCAACGTGGAGGAGGGACGCCACCTGTGGGCGATGGTGTACCTGCTGCACGCCTACTTCGGCCGCGACGGCCGCGAGGAGGCGGAGGCGATGCTGGAGCGGCACTCTGGCGACGCCGATCGACCACGCATCCTGGGGGCATTCAACGAGGCCACGCCCAACTGGCTTTCATACCTGATGTTTACCTTTTTCACCGACCGGGACGGCAAGTACCAGCTCGCCGCCCTGGCCGAATCGGGTTTTGATCCGCTGTCGCGCACCTGCCGCTTCATGCTCACCGAGGAGGCACACCACATGTTCGTCGGCGAGACCGGCGTGATGCGGGTGGTGCAGCGCACCGGCGAGGTTATGAACGAGCTGAGTACAGACGATCCGGAGCGGCTGCGAGGGGCGGGAGTCATTGATCTGCCCACGGTGCAGAAGTACATCAACTTCCACTACAGTGTGTCGGTGGACCTGTTCGGGCAGGAGATGTCCACCAACGCCGCCAACTACTTTACCGGCGGGCTGAAGGGCCGCTACCTGGAGTCGCGGCTGGATGACGACCACCGCCTGACCGAGGACCTGTGGCCGGTGCACACCGTCCGCGACGGGCGCATCGCCGTGGATCAGATGAACGCATTGGGCGCCGTAAACGAGCGACTGCGAGACGACTACATCAAGGACTGCCAGCGCGGCCTCGAACGTTGGAACCGGGCGCTGGAATCCCTGAGTGTGGACTTCCGGCTGGAACTGCCGCACCGCTTCTTCAACCGGCAGATCGGCAACGCCGCAGGTCTGCGGGTCGCCCCCGACGGACGGGTGATCAGCGATGAGGAGTGGGAGTCCAACGTGTCCCGGTGGCTGCCCACCGGCGAGGACATGGCCTACGTGGACTCGCTGATGCGCCGGGTGATCGACCCGGGCAGGATCGCCGGCTGGATCGCGCCCCCTGTGCGTGGCATCGACGGCAAGCCCTGGGACTTCGAGTACGTGCGCATCGGGTGACGGGTAGACCAGCAGGACAGAGAGAGACGACATGCAGCAGCATTCCGTAATTGTTGACGCCGGCGTCAGCCCGACTGCCATCCAGTGTTCGGACGTGTTCAACGTGGCCGTGCCGTTCATCGACCGGCACCTTGGCGAGGTACGGGGCGGCAAGACAGCCATCGTCCTCGACGACACCGGAGAGACGGTCACCTACGGCCAGTTGGCGGAGCGCGTTAACCGCTGCGGCAACCTGATGAAATCGCTGGCGTGGGAGTCGGAAGGCCGGGTGTTGATGGTGGTCAAGGACTGCCCGGAGTTCTTCTACGTGTTCTGGGGCGCCATCAAGGCCGGCCTGATACCGGTGCCGCTGAACACGCTGCTGCGGGCCGACGACTACCGGCACATCATCGAGGACTCGGGCTGCGCCGGGCTGGTGTACTCGCCGGAGTACCGGGAGGAGGTCACGCGGGCACTGTCCGGGGCCGACCATCAGCCGACCTTCATCCTGTGCACCGAGGGCCCGAGTTCAGTGTCCGACATGCTGGAAGAGGCCTCGGACATCCTGGAGCCGGCAGCGACCTCGCCCGACTCGGAATGCTTCTGGCTGTACTCGTCAGGGTCGACCGGACGTCCCAAGGGCGCCGTTCACCGCCACCGCGACATCGTAACCACCTGCGTTCACTACGCCGAGAATACCCTGGGCGTGGTCGAGGACGACATCTGCTTTTCGGCGGCCAAGCTGTTCTTCGCCTACGGGCTGGGCAACGCCATGACATTCCCCCTGTGGGCCGGGGCCACTGCGGTGCTGAGCGGACAGCGCCCGACGCCTGAAATGACCTTCGACATTATCGAGGAGCACCGGCCGACGCTATTCTTCGGGGTGCCGACGCTGTACGCGGCGCAACTGCGGGCGCTGGACGAGACACCGCGCGACCTGTCGTCGCTGCGCTGCTGCGTGTCGGCGGGCGAGGCGCTGCCCGCTGACATCTTCCGCCGCTGGCAGGAGCGCACCGGCACTCTGATACTGGACGGCATCGGCTCCACGGAGGCGCTGCACATCTTCATCTCCAACACCACCGCTGACTACCATCCCGGAACCAGTGGGCGGACGGTGCCTGGATACGAGGCGCGCATCCTGGACGAGGAAGGCGACGCCGTGTTGGCAGGGGAGACGGGGCGGCTGTTCATACGGGGCGATTCGACAGCCACCCACTACTGGAACAACCCCGAACGGACCACCGAGACCATGGTGGACGACGGCTGGCTCAACACCGGCGATACCTACCTTCAGGATGCCGATGGCTACTACGTCTACTGCGGGCGCAGTGACGACATGCTCAAGGTGGGCGGCATCTGGTGCTCACCCGTGGAGATCGAGGGGCGACTCATCGAGCACCCCCGCGTGCTGGAGGCGGCAGTCGTGGGTCGCGCCGACGCCGACGAGCTGATAAAGCCCGAGGCATTCGTCGTGCTGAAAGAGGCTGGTGACGCCAGCGATTCCTTGGCTGAAGAGCTCCTGGAGCACTGCAGAAACGGCCTGGCCCGCTACAAGTACCCTCGCTGGGTCAATTTCGTCGAGGACCTGCCCAAAACTGCGACCGGCAAGGTGCAGCGCTACCGCCTGCGGGGTTGAGGCTAAACTTTCTATGGGAAGTTATTTTGAAGCCTTTTGATGCTTACCCAGAAGGTGGTAACACCATTCTGAAGAGGATGGGACGAACTAATGCTAGGCGCGAAGATGGCCTGTGGTTGATGAAAAATGCCCTTCAAGACAGATGCGCTTATTGCGGAGTGAGCTTGGTAGACGAATATCATCATTGGCTTCTTCTGAATGTTGATCACGTTATACCAGTCAGTGAATGCTCTAGGCTGGGTATCCCAAGAGACTGGCATCACTCGTTTACAAATGCAGTGTTGGCGTGCTTCGGCTGCAACCTATTCGACAACCGTTACACAATTCAATGGACTAGCCCAAAGCCGGAAGCCTCCTGGACAGTTTCTGATTTTATTGTCCTGAGAAATGAAGTGTTCGAGGAACGAATGGCTAGAGTGTCGGTCCGTCGCGTTGAGGAAATAGAATTTTTCAATCGTCTAGTCCGCCGACATTAGGTTGAGGTATGCAATTTGCTCGATTGGGTTTCCCTCTTGCGTGTCAACAGAACTTGCATGTATGCTGGCCTCAAAGCTTCCCGACCCAAAGACCAGAGGAGGAAAATGATGGCTAAAATCGCACGAGTCGGCCACGTGGTGCTGAACGTCAAGGACACCACGGAGGCCATCGACTGGTACACCAGCGCGCTGGGCATGGAGCTGATGAACCACGACCAGGGCATGGACATGGCATTCCTGTCCTTCGGCGTATCGGACCATGACATTGCCCTCATCAAGGTACCCGAGGGCGTGGAGACCGGCAGCCCCGGCCTGTCGCACACGGCGCTCCAACTGGAGGGCGGCGAGCCGGAGTTGCAGGAGATGTACGCGCGAGTAAAGGACGCTGGCCAGCCCATCGACTTCACCGCCGACCACGGCCTGACCAAGAGCTTTTACTGCTTCGACCCCAGCGGCAACCGAATCGAGATCTTCTTCCAGCACCTGCACGACGAGGAAGCCCGCGAGTTCATGCGACAGACCGGCGCGGTCCTCGATCCCTACGAACTGGAAGCCGCGCCCGCCGACTAGGTCAGGACAACTGGTGAACTGCAGGGGCGCTGGGGAATATCCCAGCGCCTCTTTCGTAAATTCCAATCGTGGGAGTGCTCCCGATGACTAGTATCCAGCGCAGCGAGCTACCCTTTCTCAGCGTGGCAGAACTGGGGCGGCTGATCCGGACGGGGGAGGTATCTCCAGTCGAGGCCACCGAGGCCTTCCTGGAGCGCATTGACCGGATTGACGGGCAGGTGAACTCCTACATCACCGTATGCCGCGAGGAGGCTAGGCAGGCAGCGCGTGAGGCCGAGCAGGCCATCGCCGCCGGGCAGTACCGGGGGCCGCTGCACGGCATACCGGTGGCGGTGAAGGACCAGTTCGACACCGCCGGCATACGCACCACCTACGGCTCGGCCCTGGAGTGGGACCACGTTCCCAATGAGGATGCGGTGGTGGTTGCGAAGCTGAAAGAAGCCGGAGCAGTCCTGCTGGGCAAGCTGAACCTGTCGGAGTTCGCGCTGGGCGAGAGTTTCCATCACCCGGCGGGGCAGCCGCGCAACCCGTGGGACCTGTCCCGCAATCCCGGCATCTCCAGCAGCGGTTCGGCCGCGGCCACGGCCGCCTTCCTGTGCGCCTCGGCGCTCGCCGAGGACACCGGCGGCTCCACGCGGATCCCGGCGGCGTGGAGCGGACTAACTGGACTGCGGCCCACCTGGGGGCTGGTAAGCCGTCGCGGCGTGGCGGGGGTGTCGTGGTCCATGGACACCGTGGGCCCGATTACGCACTCCGCCGAGGACTGCGCCCTGACCTTCCAGGCCATCGCAGGCCACGATCCGCAGGATCCGTACTCGTGGAGCGGACCAGTACCTGACTACGCACGGGAACTACAGGGAGGCGTCGACGGGATGCGGGTCGGCGTGCTCCGGGAGAAGGTGGCCGAGGGCGGGCTGGAGCCGCAAGTGCGTCAGGTCATCGAGTCGGCTGTCGCACAACTCGGGGAACTGGGCGCGACGGTGCAGGAAGTCTCCATCCCAATCGTCGAGAACGCCGGTGCCGTTTCCAAGTGCATCACCGACATGGACGGTGCAGCCGTCCACTACGAGCGCCTCAAGACTAGGATCGCCGAGTACGACCACAATACGCGAGTGCGGCTGCTCACGGCCATACTCACCCCGGCACAGGCTCTCTACAAGGCGCAGAAGGTGAGGACGCTGATTCGACAGGCGGTGCTCGAGGCTCTGGACGAAGTCGACGTCATCGTCCTGCCCACGTCGCCCACGGGAGCACCGCTGCTGCCAACGGAGGCGGGTATCAAGAGCCAGGATGACGCACGTAGCCGCATCTCAGGAGTGAGGAACTTCACCGGGGCGTTCAACGTGGCGAATCTGCCCGCGCTGTCCATCCCCTGCGGGTTCACGGAGGACAACCTACCGCTGTCGCTGCAGATCGTGGGAAAGCCAATGGCAGACGGCCTGCTGATGCGCGTAGCCCACGCCTACCAGCAGGTGACGGACTGGCACTCGCGCAGGCCGCCGCTGGGAGATTGAAGATTAAGGAGATTGTTCCAGCAACTTTCCCTCTAAATCTCGGCTGCTATTGACAACATAAGCTATCTCAATTTGGCCTTCCAGAGGAAAATAAAAGATAGTGTAGGCAGGGTTCGGTAATATAAAGCTCCGGATTCCAACCAGATACTCGCTACGCTCTCTGCCCATTAGAGGGAATTCCGCTAAAAGCTCAAACCTGTAGTGCAGCCGAGCAATGACTTGGTTCGCCAGATGTTGACCGCTGAGATCATCGTAATATCTCCAAATGTCCGCGAGGTCCCTTCGGGCGGTTCGAGACAGTAAATAGGACGCCATCAGCCAACAAACGCCTCATTGCGAGCGGCTTCACGGTTCCGTCGTTCCCGCCCAAACTGACTGATGTCTGCGACCAGTTCGGCAGCCGTTTCATATTTTGTAAAGCGGCCATTTCGCAGGTCATCCACACCCTGCATCACTTTCGACCGAATTTCTGCCAGTTCCTTTTCGATTGCAGGGTCCGTGTCTGCCAAATCACGCTCTTCAAGCAGTGCTAACGCCCGGGCGATTACAGCGTCAGCCGATGGGTAGCGTCCTGAATCTACTACACGACGTATGTGGTCTAAATATTTTTCGCTGACATTAATTTCCATGACTTGATTCTCCTCTGTAACCAAAGCATACCCACATTCCACCACCACAGCAACGCTATCCACGCCCCTTGCGCCCCTGCGTGCGATAGCCCAAAATCGCCACAGCCTTCTATGGGGAGCCTCGATATGGACAGTCTGATTGCCCGTGCGTTGGACACCGCGGCGGCGCGGGGTGCGACCTACGTCGACGCGCGGATGGTGGAGACAGCTCAGGAACGCTACTCGGTTCGGACCGGCGTGGTGGACGTGATCAGCAACGACGAATCGGTGGGCATGGGAGTGCGGGTCGTGGTGAACGGAGCGTGGGGATTCGCGTCTACCAACACCATGACTGCGGAGGCTGTCGACCGGGCCGCAGCGCTGGCGGTGGAGATAGCCAAGGCTTCAGCCACCTCCGGCGGGCCGAAGGTGGAATTGGGGCCGCCCGTAACCAGCCGGGGGGTCTACACCACACCGGTTGAGGTCGATCCATTCAGCATCGCACCCGAGGAAAAGCTGGCGCTGCTGCTGGACACCGACGAACGGATGGCCCGCGTCGAGGGGATCTCCGCACGAACGGGCAACTTGATATTCATCCGCGAGCGCAAGGCCTTCGCCAGCAGCGAGGGCGCCAACGTGGAGCAGACCATCTACGAGGCCGGCGGCGGCATCCAGGCCACCGCGGTGGGTAGCGGAGAGGTGCAACGCCGCTCTTACCCCCAGTCGATGGGGCGCCAACAGGGTTGCGCTGGTTGGGAGTATGTGCGGGACTTCGACCTCACCGGAAACGCCGAGCGGGTCGCCAGCGAGGCTGTCGCCCTGCTCACCGCCGACCGCTGCCCTTCAGACATTACGACCACGCTGATTATCGGCGGCTCACAGGTGGGACTGCAGATCCACGAGTCCTGCGGCCATGCCATCGAGTTGGACCGCGTGCTCGGATCGGAGGCGGCATACGCTGGCACTTCATTCCTGACCACCGAAAAGTTGCGCGACTTCCGTTACGGCTCGGAGCAGGTGAACATCACCGCCGACAGCATCCGCCTGCCCGGCCTCGGCTCCTTTGGCTGGGACGACGAGGGCGTTCCGGCACAGTCAACGCCCGTGGTGGAGGCAGGACGATTCGTCGGCTATCTTATGTCAAGGGAAACGGCCGCCACCCTGGGGCTTGAGTCCAACGGCACCATGAGGGCGTCGTCCTGGAACCGGTTGCCGCTTATCCGCATGACCAACGTCAGTCTGGAGCCCGGCGAGTGGGAGCTGGATGACCTCATCGCCGACACCGACGACGGCATTTTCGTCGACATGAACCGTTCCTGGTCCATTGACGACCGGCGCTACAACTTCCAGTTCGGTACCGAGGTGGGCTACGAAATCAAGAACGGCAAGCTGGGCCGGCTGCTGCGCAACTGCACCTACACCGGCATCACGCCGGAGTTCTGGAACTCCTGCGACGCCGTGTGCAACGCCAACCACTGGACCATGTGGGGAACGCCCAACTGCGGCAAGGGGCAGCCGGGCCAGATCGGCCACACAGGACATGGTGCCGCCCCGGCCCGCTTCCGCAACGTGCGCGTGGGGGTAATGCGATGATCGGCGAGGATGCGGCCCTCAACCTGTTGGAGCGCGCTCTGTCTTTGTCCACAGCGCAGGAGGCCGACGTATACCTGAGCAGCCAGGACCTGGGGCTGACCCGATTCGCAGGCAACGCCATCCACCAGAATGTTTCCCACAGCAACGTCACCCTCAACATCCGCGCCGTAGAGGGGAAGCGGGTGGGACGGGCCACAACCAACGACACATCGGACGATGGCATCCGACGAGCAATGGAGGCGGCAAGACGCAACGCCCTCCTGATGCCCGAAGACCCCGCCTTCCCCGGACTACCTGAGCCGCAGGCGGTGCCACGAGTGGCAAGCTGGGATGAATCAGCGGCCACCTGCTCACCTCTGACCCGGGCTCAAATGGTGAACGAAGTCTGCCGTCAGGGCGCTGCCGAGGGACTGGACACCGCCGGCGCCTGCCGCACCGGGGTGCACGAGATCGCGGTGGTGAGCAGCCGGGGCACCCGCGCCTACCACGCCGGCACCTTCGCCGGGCTGATTATCACCACCCGCAGCGACACCTCCGCAGGCTGGGCCAAGGGCGGCTCCTGGCGCCTGGAGGAGATCGACTACCCGGCCTTGGCACGCGAGGCGGTGGACAAGGCGGTACGGGGACGAGATCCGCAGCCAATCACCCCCGGCGAGTACACGGTGGTGCTGGACCACTACGCCGTTGACGACATTCTGGAGGCGCTTTCCCTGTACGGCATGGGAGCGCAAGCCGTGCAGGAGGGCCGCAGTTGGATGTGCGACCTCCAGGGCAAACGGGCAATGAGCCAGCCGGTGTCCATCTGGGACGATGGCGGGGCGCTGGATGGCTGGCCCATGCCATTCGATGTGGAGGGAGTGCCACGCCAACGGATGGAACTGGTCGAGAACGGAGTCGTAAACGGCCCGGTGCACAACACGTACACCGCTGCCCAGGATGGAGTGCAATCCACAGGACACCAGCAGTATTTCACTGGCCCGCCCATCGCCTCCAACCTGTTCATGCGACCGGGCAGCAGTTCGGTGGAGGAGCTCATCGCCTCCACGGAGCGTGGGCTGTACATCACCCGGTTCTTCTACACACGCCTGTCCCACAACCGGGGCTGCGTGATGACCGGCATGACCCGCGACGGCACCTTCCTGATCGAGGACGGCGAGCTGCGCCACCCAGTGAAGGACCTGCGCTTCACCCAGTCCTACGTCGATGCGCTAGCTGGCGTAGAGGGCGTGGGCGACGAGGCCAAGCTGGTGCTCAACGAGGTAGGCTTCGCCACCCGCGTACCAGCCGTCAAGCTCGCCAGCTTCAACTTCACGGGGGTTACGGTGTAGGCATGTTGCAGGAGTTATATGACAAATTGGTAACGGTTGGCGTTATTAACGTCGTGTGTTAATATCAGTTGAAACCCTTTGCCAACAGGGAAACAGAGCTTGCTTTCTGGGGGCAATACTCTCGCCGGTTACCCCCAGACATCAGGCGACGGACGCGAATGAGGCTCCAGCGAGTGGTATCCGCTGACGACTTGTTGGATTTGCTGGTTCCTCCCTCATTCCGGCTGGAAATGTTGAGAGGCAACCGGGCAGGCCAATTCAGCATACGAGTCAATAACCAGTGGAGAGTTTGCTTCACTTGGACTGACGAGGGCGCCAGGGAAATTGAAGTAGTTGACTACCACTCTTGAGGTAACGGCCGTGGAAGAAAGCCAGCCCATACATCCCGGCGAACACTTGGCTGAGATTCTGGACGAATTGGAAATTAGCCAATATCGCTTGGCGACGGCGATTGGGGTGTCTCCACGCCGCATCAACGAGATAGTTCACGGTACGCGCTCAATCTCGGCGGATACAGCTCTGCGAATTGGTAAGGCCTTGCGAATGTCGCCGGAGTCCTGGATGAACCTGCAAAAGATGTATGACCTCGAAAAGGCGAGAGGCTCGACCGACGTGAGTCAGATCGAGCCTCTCGTTCCTGAACCCGCAGGAATTCCTGTCAGCGAGATCGCCGACTAACCCCCGTTGGCCTCCACTTCCGCAAGAAACTCTAGCACCCGCTTGGCGTACTTCTCCGGCTCGTCGGAGTGGGGTTTGCACTCTCCCCACTGGCTGTTGGGGACATTGCGATGGGCCATCTCGGCCACGGATCTGGGGTGCACGTCGTTATAGCCGGGCATGATCATCGTGGGGACACGGATGCTCCGCAGCATTTCCTTGGTGCTGCCCAGCGTCGGGAACGGCCCGCCGAACAGGGCGTGGGCGGTGTCCCGCATCACCTGGATGAACTCCTCGGTGTCCATCGCCTCCAGGTTCTTGCGGTACTCCGCATCGGTCTGGGCGATCTCGGGGCTGTAGGGGGCGAAGCGGTCGTCGGCATCGAAAGCGTCGATCACTGCGCCAATGCCATCTGCAGCCGCGATCTCCATGCTCTTGAACACCTTGGACGTCAGGTAGCCGTCGCAGATGACCCCACCGGCTATGTTGGACGGGAAGATAGCCCGGACGCGTTCCGGCCGACGATAGGCGCAGCCGAAGGAGATGGCGGCACCGAATGACCCGCCGCCCAGGATACTCTGCTCGAGACCCAGCGCGTCCATGAGGCCGAACACGTCGTCGCACACCATTTCCCAGGTCTGCACGACCATCGGGCTGCGCGACTGCCCGCCGAACCGCCGGTCGTAGACGATGACCCGGTGCTCCTGCGACAGGGCCCCCACCACTGGCGAGTAGCTGCTGGCCACGCCCTGCAGCCCGCCGGGCGACAGGATGATGGGAGGGCCGCTGCCGTTCTCCTCGTAATACAGTTCCGCGCCATTTACCTTTGCAGTTGCCATGGTCGGGCCTCCTGAACGTAGCATTCGGGGTCCAGTCGATGCCGATTATAGGGGTGAGGGCCAGAACTCGGCAAAGGTTGACCGGATCTATGGCCGCAACTACGATTCCAGCACAGCCAACCGAGGCAGAGGCGGAACTATGGCCGGCCAGGATTATCAGTTCTTGGTTCAAGGGGTGGAACAACAGCTACTCGAGTTCCTCAGAACGTTCGAGGCGATCCAGAACGACATGCGCATCGAGCGGTTGGGCGAATTTCAGGCCCAACTGCGGGAGGTGGTGCCGGACGGTTTCTCGGAATTGACCGGCAAGCTCCAGCAGGTCGAGCCTGCGGAAGACCTGCGGCAGTTTCACGACCTGTTCGTAGCCGGTACCAGGCATTGCGGCAACGCCTGCGCTGCCTTTCTCGGCGCCGACGCAAACGGCTATTCCCTGACGGCCATGGACATGCGCCGGTCGCTGTGCCGGGGGCTGCAGGTGCTGTACAGCATCCGGTCGCACACCCCAACGCTTTCGGAGTACTGGCTGCTGTCGGATGCGTTGGTGAAGCGGGAGGCGCGGGAGGCGCTAGCAGAAGAAGCAGACGCGCCAGTCGGGGTGATTCACCGCCGGCGCACCGCACCGCTGGCCGACTACTCGCTGTACGTGCCGGAGGGCTACTCGCCTAGCCGGAGATGGCCGCTGATCGTCAGTCTGCATGGAGCCTACGGGCGCGGGGACCATTACATCTGGTCGTGGCTGCGTCCCGCCAAAAGCCGGGGCTATATTTTGCTGGCCCCCAAATCCCTGGATGTCACCTGGTCTATCCTTGAGCCGGAGCGGGACGCTCAGTCGGTAGCCGCGATGCTGGATGAGGTTTGCGACGAGTATGCCGTGGGCCGGAGCCGGGTGTACCTTTCGGGCCTGTCCGACGGCGGGACATACACTTACCTGCTGGGACTGAGCCGTCCGGAACTGTTCGCAGGGATCGCGCCCATCGCGGGGGACTTCCACGGCATGATGGACGCCATGCTGCGCCGCAAGCAGGGGATCGACTTGCCCATCCATATCGTCCACGGGGCCCAGGACCACATCTTCTCCGTGGAGACGATACGCAGCGGGCACGGGCTGTTGACTCGCCTTGGCTACAACGCGACGTATGAGGAACTGCCGGACTGGGGCCACTCCTACTGCTCTTTCGTCAACGAAAGGTTGGTGATGCCTTGGCTCGAGGGGCTGGGAAAGTCCTGACCCCTCCACTTGTGAGCTGGCACTCGGCTTTGACACCAACTTGCACTGCTGGTTAAATGCAAGCCACCCCAACGGCTATTGAGACAGGTGAGCTATGAAAGCAGCAGTATTGCGGGAAGTAAACCGTCCACTGGAAATCGAGGATATTGACATCGCGTCACCAGGGCCGCGCGAAGTGCTGATACGCACCGGCGCATCGGGCGTCTGCCACAGCGACTTGCACTTCGTCGAGGGTCTGTACTCTACGCCCATGCCCGTCATCCTGGGCCACGAGGCTGCCGGGACCATCGAGGCGGTGGGTGAACAGGTTGAATACGTAAGGCCCGGCGACCGGGTCATCACCTGCCTGTCAGTGTTCTGCGGGACCTGCGAGCGATGCACCGAGGGCCGCACGGTGCTGTGCTCACGTACCGGGCTGAACCGCACGGCCAACCAGACTCCGCGACTCAGCCAGAACGGGGAGGAGGTCACCCAGTTCGCCAACCTGTCCTCCTACGCCGAGCAAATGCTGGTGCACGAGAACGCGGTGGTCAAGATTGATCGGGACGTGCCCTTCGAGCAACTGGCCCTCATCGGCTGCGGGGCGACTACCGGCTTGGGAGCGGCGCTGAACACCGCCGCCGTGCGCCCGGGCAGCACCGTGGCGGTCATCGGTTGCGGCGGCGTGGGCCTGAACGCCATCCAGGGGGCGGCGCTGGCCGGCGCCCTGCGCATCATTGCCATCGACGCGGTGGAGACCAAGCTGACCCTGGCCCAGGAATTCGGCGCCACCGAAGTAATCGACGCCTCCGGCGGCGACGTGGTGAGCAAGGTGCGGGACCTGACCAATGGCGGAGTGGACTACTCCTTCGAGGCCATTGGCAAGAAGGAGACCGCCGAGCAGGCCTTCCATATGCTTCGAGCCGGCGGCACCGCCACCATCATCGGCATGATCCCCCAGGGCACCAAGATCGAGCTGGACGGCCCTTCGTTCCTGCGCGAGAAGCGCATCCAGGGCAGCAGCATGGGCTCCAACCACTTCCGCACCGACATGCCGCAATACGTAGAGTTCTACCTCCAGGGCCGCCTCAAGCTGGACGAGCTAGTCTCCCGCCGCCTTGGCCTCGAAGACATCAACGAGGCCTTCGAATACATGAAAGAGGGCAGCGTGGCCCGGAGCGTGATCACGTTCTAGGGGTTCTGCAACTCGCCGAGGGGCGGTAAGATAAATAACAGATCCGCGGAGTGGCTGGAAGAACACCCTTCCCGCTGGGCAACCAGGCATCGGGAAGGGTGCCGGGCATAGCCGCGGATTCGCTTTCGAGAGGAGCGTTAGGGGAAATGAAGAAGAGAGGCATAGTCAAGGGGCAGACCATAGTGTTCGATGAGCCGCTGGGACTGGAGGAAGGGCAGAGCGTGGAGATAGAGATTCGAACGATTGAGGAGCCCATTCCTAACACCCATATTGATCGCGAATTATGCGGTTCGCCCCAAAATATCGGTGATGAAGAAACCGGCACATCTCAGGGAAGGGCCGCAAAAGTATTCCTCGCCATACCAGCAGGGAGAAACCCGGTCACCAACGAGATGGTGAACGAATTGCGAGAACAATTGGGAATTTGATCTTTGCTTTCGCTATTCGATGTTAACGTGCTCGTCGCTCTTTTAGACCAAAATCACGGAAGGCACGAGATAGCCTCAAATTGGTTCGATACCAATTCTCTTGACGGGTGGGCGACCTGTCCAATCACGCAAAACGGGTGCATACGACTACTGTCACAACCTGGTTATCCCAACCCGCTTAGCGTCAGTGAAGCTATAGGGAATTTACGTACTGCTGTTTCCGACGACTACCACCAATTTATACTCGACGATATCAGCATCCTGGATGGAACCCGCATAAACTCCAGGGGGCTTTCGGGACATCGCCAGCTCACCGATGTCTACCTGCTCGCCCTGCCGGTCACGCACGACGCGCGGCTGGTGACTCTGGATACTCACATTCCCCGAATCGCCGTGAAGGGAGCAACCGAAGACCATTTGGTCGTTATCTGACCCCCTTCAGTACTTCCACTCCGGGTCGCGCTTGTGGAGGAAGGCGGTGATGCCCTCGTAGGCGTCTTCCTTGAGCAGGTTGTCGACCATCACTTTCTGGGCCATGTCGTAGGCGGCCGGGCGGTCCAGTTCGATCTGCCGGTAGAAGGCGGGCTTCCCAACAGCCAGGGTCTGGGCGCTGGCGGAGGCTATCTGCCGCGCCAGGGCGGCGACGTTGGCGTCCAGTTCACCATCGGGGACCACGCGGTTGATCAGGCCGATCTCCAGCGCCTCGGACGCGCTTACGGGGGTCCCGGTCAGCAGCATCTCCATGGCCTTCTTGGTCGTGGCGACGGAGCGGGCCAGCGCCACGCCGGGGGTGGTGCAGAACAGGCCGATCTGCACGCCGGGGGTGGCAAAGGCCGCTGACTCGGCGGCGACAGCCAGGTCGCAGGTGGCGACCAGCTGGCAGCCGGCAGCGGTGGCGAGGCCCTGCACCTGCGCGATCACCGGCTTGGGCAGCAGCCGGATGGCCTCCATTACCTCGGTGCACAACGCGAAGACGGCGGTGTAGGCCTCGGCGTCTCGGTCGATCATCTCATTCAGGTCGTGGCCGGAACTGAACACCGGACCCTCTGAGCGCAGCACGACCACGCGAACGTCATCATCGTCCTCGAATTCGCGGAACAACTCCTGCAGTTCGCCCAGCAACTCCGTGGAGAGCGCGTTACGGCGTCCGGGGTTATTTAGCGTGAGGAAGGCCACTCCTTCCTGCAATTCGTAGCGAACAAGTTGTCCGATCATTGCTGCCTCCTTGGCTTGATCAGGGCGGCGATACCCACCCGTTGATGGTTCGAGTTTAGCAAACCGCTGATGGCTGCGCTACGCCGGCCGCGATACCGCCAGCGTGGCCAGCATCTTCGCAACGAGCTGCCCATCAGCGAAGGCGTCGGCGCGGCATACGCTGACGCTGCGACCAGGGCGCACCACCTCTGCGCGAGCCACCAAGCTCTCTCCCGATGCTGGCGCCAGGAAATTGAGCTTGTACTCAATGGTACCTACGGTGTCGCCAGCGGAGCTGAGGCTGAGGGCTGCAAGAACGCAGGCGTCGTCCAGAATGGCCGCGACAAAGCTGCGGTGAATCAACCCGGCAGAGCTGCAATACCCTTCTCCGGCAGGCAAAGTGATTTCCACGACACCTGGCGAAACCGACGTGAATTCGCCGCCCCAGCGCGAGGCGGCGGACTCGTTGCGGAAAGTCTCGGCAACGCGGTCAGCGTAGCCTGGATCTCGAGGCTGAAACTGGGGCATTGGGATGAACAGCCTATAAGTCGACGGCCTCTTTGAACCGGCGCATCATTTCGATGTGGTCGCCGGCCGTCTTCAGGCCCGCGCGGCGGTTCTCAATGGATAGGTGCGACGCACCCATTTCGCGCCAAGCGGCGACCCTGTCGCCCCAATCTTCAGGGGATGAGCCAGCGGTACCCATTCGACCGTCCAAGCCCAATTCAGAGGGGTCGCGGCCATACTCGGCCATATAGTTGTGGACCTTCTCCCGTAGGGCATAGCCGGACTCGTCTGGCCCAAAGTTGGGGCACCAGCCGTCGGCGATGCGCGCCACACGGCGCAGGGCCACGTCGGGCGGGATGGGCGCCAGGGGGCTGCCCACACCCAGCCAGACCGGGATGGGCCGCTGCACCGGCAGCGGGTTGATGCCGGCGTTGGTTATGTCATGCCACTTGCCGTGGAAGTCCACCGACTCCTTGGTCCACAGCTCGCGCATGACCTCGATCTGCTCGGCGCTGCGGGCACCACGGTCCTGGAAGTTCATGCCCAGTGCCTCGAACTCGACGAAATTCCAGCCCACGCCGATGCCAAGTCGCAACTTCCCGCCACACAGCACGTCGATCTCGGCGGCCTGCTTGGCAACCAGCGCTGTCTGCCGCTGCGGAAGGATGAGAATGCCAGTCATCAGGCCCATATTGGGCGCCACCGCGGCCAGGTAGCCCATGGTTGTTAGCGACTCGTGCACCACCGACTCGTGGTTGTACATCCCGAACAGGGGATGATCGTAGGCGCTGGCGTCGGCACCCAGCACGTGGTCGGCTATGAACAGGTAGGAGTAGCCCATGTCCTGGGCAGCCTGCGCGAAATCGCGGATGGCCACCACGTCGGGCTCAATCTCGGTCTGCGGGAATATAACTCCGATTTCCATGTATGCTCCGGTGTGTTGGAATGTGTTGCGCCAGATAGCTACGATCGCCTGCAGTCAGGCTAAAGGATAGCGCCAGCGTACCCCGGGGAACCTCCCGAAGTCGGAATCAGCAGAATGAACTTCCGCATCGTATTCCAGAGCCAGGGAAGCAATGTGCGCGTCGGGTACCATATTGGGTCCGCTGCCTGGGACACTTAGGAATCGCCGAAAAAATGCCAAATGTTGAATACCCGGATCTAGAGGAACAACGTGATGGTATTGAAGCCACTCCCTGACGTGATCAGCGGCATCAACCGGTCTCAACGGCGAGATCACGAATCCAGAGTGAGCCATCAATCGAACAAAGCCGGTGGTTACCACCCAGGGCAAGCCAATGGCTTCATCACCGTTTAGCAATTCTTCCCACCAATTGCGAGCTACTTCGTACCGTGGGGCTCCGTCATTGTAGGCATAGACCAAGAGGTTGATGTCCGGGACAATCATGTTCCTCTACCAAACTCCTGGACCCTCAGGAAATGTTCAATGTCCTCTTCTTCCAACAGTTGCTTCATTTTTTTGGGGTCGTCCATGCCTGGCAGGAAACCGCTGTGGTTTGGGATGACACGGAACTTGGTTTTTTCTGACTCATGCTTTTGTTCCGAGGTGGCAGTCGCATCGAGGCTCAGCACCACCTCCGCGCCCTCCTCGAGATCCAGCGGCTCCAGGGGTGTCAAAACCCCGTTGGCAAACCTGGCCCTCACTTTCCTGATCATCGCTGTCCTCCCGCTACCATTTTACTCCAGCAGGCGGGACTTCTGCGCCTCGAACTCCTCGCGGGTGAGATAGCCCTGCTCCAGCAGGCGAGCGAGGCGCTCCAGGTCGCCCACGACCGACGTGGTGTTGGCCGCCGGGTCCTGGGCTACCGACCGGTCGACCTGGCGGACGTCGGTGACTCCGCAAAGTCCCATGGCCACGCTCAGCTCTTCGCGCAGTATCTCCAGGCAGTGGGCGACGCCATCCTCACCGCCGACGGACAGTCCCCAGAAAATGGGACGGCCCACGAAGGTGGCCTTGGCCCCCAGGGCCAGCGCCTTCAGTACGTCGGCACCCTTGCGGACACCGCCATCAAAGTAGACCTCCAGCCGGTCTCCCACGGCGTCGGCGATGGAGGGCAGCATATCGATGGAACCATCGGTTCCCTGCAGGGCGTGTCCGCCGTGGTTGGAAACCACCAAAGCCTCGGCGCCGTTCTCAACGCAGAGCCGGGCGTCCTCGGCCGTCTGGATCCCTTTGACCACCAGAGGCATGGAACTGATCGACCGCAGCCATTCGAGGTCGCGCCAGTTGAGAGCGTGTTCGAAGCTCTCTGCGAAATTTCCCCGGTTGGGCAGATTGGGCAACTCGATACCGTCAAAGTTCTTGAGGATACGTTCCTGGTCCAGGGTGTAGGCGTAGCGGTGTTCGCGCTCGCGGGAGTTGGCGCCCAGGTTGTCCACGGTGAGCATCATGGCCGTGTAACCGGCGTTTTCGGCGCGGCGGACCAGTATCTCGGTAAGCTCACGGTCCTGGAAAAAGTAGAGCTGGAACCACAGGGGATTGTTGGCTACCTGGGCCACTTCCTCGATGCTGTAGCTTGAGGCGGTGCTGAGACCCATGATGGTGTCGGCAGCAGTGGCAGCCCGGGCCGATGCCAGCTCGCCGGCCGGATGTGCCCGCTGGTGAGTGCCGGTGGGGGCCAGCATCACCGGGAGGCTGATGCGCTGGCCCAGCACCTCCGTTGACATATCCCGTTCGCTTACGTCCACCAGCACGCGGGGGCGCAGCTTGACCGCCTCCATGGCCCGGACGTTGGAGGTGTTCGTTGTCCAGTCCGGCGCGTCGAGATCCCCAAAGAGCCGGTCGAACAGTGCTTTCGGCATTGTCTCCTTGGCGCGGGCTTCGTAGTCTCCGATGGTCAGCAGGGAACTCGGCGTGGTCATGGCATTCTCCTGATATCTATCGCGTGAATTGGGGTGGCGAATTCGCTCTTGCAAGTTTCTACAGGGCAGGTTTCTACAGGGGTGGAGGAGATGAACGCTTGCGTATCCTCCAGTAAATTGCCAGGGAGATTATAGCCAACAGCGGAAAAAGTACGACCCATCCGCCAATAATCTTGCCAGCGATGAAGTTCAGAAACATGTAAACGAGAAAGCCGCCTGTCAGGACCGGCACCATCATAACCAGTATCGCGGCCGCGGTGCCCACCTGCATCGCCAGGCTGGAGACTTCGGTCAACGGTCCCTTCTTTGCCTCTGGCTCCGGCCTGCCCATTTCACCCTGCGAAGCGGGGGCGAAGAAGGACTGTTCTCCTCTGATTCTGACCACGAGAAAAGCAAATAGAAGAGTCCCAAATACGAGGGCGTATTCCCAATGGTCAGAGAGGAAGAAGAGGAAAAAGAACAGGACCGCCATTGATCCTGCTATGGCCATTAGCAGCATCAGGGCAGCGACCGGCAGCACTGACTTGATTGCCTCGCTATTGATCCTGATCAGCCGCTTGGCGCGAACGTACTCAACGGCGCCAAGAACGGCTAAGCCGCACAGGACGAGTCCAATCCAGATGGCGATTTCAAGCATCGTCACGTGCCTGGTGCGGGCTTGGCCGCGAGAAGCCTCAACCGGCTTCGCCGCCTGATCGAATGACCAATGTTGGAGCAAGCTAAAAGAGAATTCTAACAGCCACAGCCAGATTAATCGAAGCTTTTACCGTGATCGGCACGAATATGGGTCGAAACTTGCAACTTTTCGTCAGGCCTTGTGTCGACCTGGAGCCGTTAGCCGCGTTCCCCCCAATCCACGCCCGGGGCTATGGCAAAACGGAGTACCACGTAAACCAAGCCACCCTGGATTGGTACAACAGCCGAACCAGTCAATATGGTTGGCCTGAGTCCCCAACCTCGGAGAGCGAAGCCAATCCCTCGAACCCTGGCCAGTTCTAGGCTTTGGGGCTATAGGTCGTGCAGGGAGGGGATGACCTCTTTGCCCACCAGGTCGATGTGCTCCAGCACTTCCGACTGCGCCATCTCCGGGTAGAACAGACGGATGGCAACGTCGGTGAAACCCATCTCGTGATAAGCGGCGATCTGCTCAACGCACTCCTCGGGACTGCCCACAAGGAAGGTATCATCCATCAGCGTCTCCAGATCTCCGGTCACCTTGCGGGTCAGCTCGCCGTCGGAGCCGTGCAGGCCGTGTTGGGCATAGACCTCGTATTTCTTGGCGAAGTTGGCTTGTGCGCGGGACAGCGCCTCCTCATGGGTCGGAGCGCAGAAGAACTCGCGCACAATGACCATGTCGTCCGGTTTCTCGTGCCCGTTCTCTTCCAGCGTGCGGTGATACAGGTCGATCTGGTGGCGGATGGACTCGTTGGACTGGGCCGGGCCAACGTAGAGGATCTCGCCCTCGCGCCCGACGCGACGCACCGCCGGGTCGCTCATCGCCGCCTGCCACACTTTCGGATAAGGCTGCTGGTAGGGACGGGCCGTGGGCCGCGCCTCCGTTACTTTGTAGTAGCGGCCGTGGTGGGTGACCTCGTCCTCGCTCCACAGGCGGCGCATCAGGCCCATGGCCTCGGTGCAGCGAGCGCCCCGCTCCGACATACGGGTGCCGAAGGCCTCGCATTCCTCGGGACGATAGCCCAGGCCGATGCCCATGATGAATCGACCCTCGGCTATGTGGTCCAGCGTCGCCGCCTGCTCCGCCACGTCCACCGGGTTCAGCAGGGGCAGCAACAGTACCGAGGTCGCCAGCTTCATGTCGCCCGCCTCGCCTGCCAGGCGCGCCAGCACCGGCCACGGTTGGAAGTGCTGGAAGGGGTCGATCAGGTAGTGGTGGGCCCAGCAGTAGATATCAAACCCGGCGTCCCGCGACGCCCGGAACTGCGCCAGGTGGTTCTGCCACTGCTGCTGGTGATCGATGGAGTCCCGCTGTACGACATGCCCGACCTGGTACCCTACGCGCATGAGAATTCTCCCGGTTACGAAAATGATACGAGAAGGGCGCACAGCAGTGCGCCCTCAAGATGATTGAACCCAGCTACGAAGTTACTCGCCGACATGCCGGTACTTGACCAGCCGGTGTCCCTCCAGGTTCTGGTTGGCGTAGATGTCGCCGTGCGAGTCCACCCACACAGCGTGGGCCCCCTGCCCATGCTCGACCTCGACGGGGCTGCCCCAGCGGGCGAGGATGTCCCCATCCATGTCCAGGATGGCCATGAACCCGTCCAGTTCAGGGACGAAAATAGCCTCGTCGGCATCGATGTAAATGTCGCAGGGGCGGGCGAGGCCCAGCCACTGCTCCAGGAAATTGCCGCGGTCGTCAAATATCTGGATGCGGTTGTTCTCCCGGTCCGCCACGAATACGCGCCTGTCGGTGTGCACCCAGACGCCGTGCGGGACGTGGAACTCGCCAGGAGCGGTCTTGCCCGGCTGCCCCCACGACTCGATAAGCTTGCCGTCGCCGCTGAATCGGTGGACACGGGCGTTGCCGTACCCGTCGGAGATGTACAGGTCGCCTGACGGATGGATGGCGATGTCGCTGGGGCTGTTGAACGGCCCCGCCGCCCGCTCGACCACGTCGCTGTACCGTCCCGACCAGCCTGTGTCCGAAGGCTTGTCCCACTCGCCCATGGTCATCAGCAGGTTGCCCTTGGGGTCGTACTTCAGCACCACGTGGCTGTTCTTCACCGGCATGTACAGGTTCTCGTCGGCGTCAATGAACATCCCGTGGGCATCGGGAAGCTGCCCCTCGCCCCAGGACGTCAGGAAGTTGCCGTCGCGGTCAAGCACGATCAGCGGATGCTCGCCACGATTGAATAGATACACCCGGTCTTGGGAGTCGGTCACGATGGCCGTCTGCCCCAGCACCCACCCCTCGGGCAGCTTTTCCCAGTTTGGCACCAGTTCGTAGGTATACTTACCCTTGCCAACGGTTGCCATGGCGGGCCTCCTGTAAGTTCCAGATTGAGAAGGAACGCCCTCTCCAAGAGGAGCGGGGACTCCCTGGGAGGACGCTAATAGTTTGTCAGAGTCTCAATGACCGCCTGCTCCAACTCGCTGGCCCGAACCGCCACCTGCTCGGGCGCCAAGCCGCCCAGCGGGTGCGGGAAGCCCAGCGGCCGGAAGTCACGGCGGCCGAAGTTGTTGGCGTGCCGGAAGGCCGAGTTCAGGAACGGGTCGGTGCACAGCACCACAGTCGGAACTCCCCGGTTCTCAAGAGTCATCGCGTCGTGCACACTGCACGCGGTGCAGGACCCTCAATCTGCGATGGCGGTCACCACAAAGTCGCAGCTGGTCGCCAGCTCCTCAATGATGTCGTCAGCAGCGGGGCGGGAGTAGACATATTTGTCCACCGCCAGCGAGTCGCCTAGCTCCAGGTCCCTGTCCAGCAGCTCCCGAACGTTGGACAGCAGCAGGCTGGCGTTGGCCTTGCGGTTGCCTAGGAACCCGCCCACCTTGCCGTGCAGCGTGTCCAGCCTGGGTGCGGGGCGCCAGCGACTGGCAGCGTCGGGATCAATGGGACTCATAAGTCCCATCAGTCGCAGTCGTTCTTCCACATGGGTAACGGTCATATCTCTTCCGTCCTTGTTCCAACTCAACGAAAGTGGGCGGTCCTAGATACCCTCGATCTTGCGTGTCACAGCCCGGGAACCCCAGCCCGGCAGATACACCGAGTGGGGCCCGCCGGCGCCTCCGGCGACAAAAATGTGGATGCGATCGGGCGCACGCACCACCGGCACCATCTGGTCGTCGTCCTCAGCGTCGATGAACCGTGGCCAGAAGTGCCCCCGGCGCGAGTCGCCCTGGGGCGGTCCGCCGTGCTTCAGCATCCGCACCGGCTTGCGGGCATGCTCGAACAGGAACTGCCGGATGTCCCGCTTGTTCCACCCATCGGCGTGCAGGAACTTGGCGTGCTCCGGGCCGATGGCAACCATCGTATCGCCCATAACGTACATCTGCACGTTGCCCATGGTGCACATGGTATCGGCCAGCACGGTCAGGAAGTCGCGGGAATTGGAGGCATGATACATGATGTTGTGCGGCGCCTCGGCGGGAAACACCGTTACCGTGCTGTCGGTTGCGGCGTAGCCCATCTCCACGTGCATCGGCATCCACGGGTTGGCCGGCTCGTCCTCGGCGACGCAGTAGGTGTAGGCGCCGGGATGGCCAAAAGTGGCCTTGTTGGTCTCCCCCGGAATGGCGCCGCCGAGGTTGACCAGCGCCAGCTTGACGGCGCGGCCGATGGTGGCGTTTGCCCGCCAGCCGGCGCCGAAGCAGTTGTAGCCGCCATTGATATCAAGCTGCTGCACAACCGGCCCGTTGACGATGAGAAGCGGCGTGTGGATGCCGGTGGAGCACATCACGCCCCGCAGGTTGAAGCGCTCGTCCATCATCGCCTCGAGCGCGGTAATGACCACCGGCATGTGCTCGGGGAGGCACCCGGCCATAACGGCGTTGACCGCGATGCGCTCCACGGTGGCCCGTCCGCCCAGCGGCGGCAGCTCGGCGATGAGCTCATCGCCGCCGCGCCCAGTTTGGACCACGAAGCGTCGCACCAGCTCTTCCGACGGCGGCACCACGGGCAACCCGTCGGTCCAGCCAGCCTCGAACATCAACTCAATGGCGTCATTAATCTCGGTAGATATCATTCGTTAAGTGCCCGCAACAGTCTCTGGACTAACCTTTGCTCGCCGCTTGCGAGTGTACGGCGGGGGTGTAGGGGTGTCAACGCGACGACACCCTGTTCACCAAGACCCTGGCTTGGTGATGGGGCCGCGAGGATGCTGGACCAAATCAGGAAACTGGCTGGCGGCCAGAACGCTGCGATTGATCTGCCTGATGGACCAAGTTGCTGTTCCAAACAGCGACCTGCTGAATTGACTGCGATGTTGCGGGCTAATCAGTCCGGCTATTTTCCCGAATCGTCTAACGGACAGTTCAATGGGCAAAACAAGATCGGAATCATTTGAAATCACCACAACCTCGTCAACCTCATCGTCCACACAGTCCAACATCAGAAATGTTGCCAGATTAACGTCAGATCGTTTCTCTACGGTCCTGAGAACGCGAACAGTCTGGGCTGGACTATTCTGACTTGGGTAAGTGAGAGGAAAAACGGGGAGGTGTGTGGGTCGCGATGTGAATCTGCCGAGATGGGTGCTCAGGCCTGGAAGGGTCTCCAAGGCCCTCAAATATACATCTTGTCTGTCCGGCGCCTCAGGATTGTGAGGCAAGGGAGAGATTCGGGCTGAAAAATATCGAATTCGGTTTATCTCTCGGTCCGGAAGGAGCCGTTGGCACATAGACAAGAGATCCAACCACTTGAATCGCGTTCCTTTGAGCGAACCGAAGTACAGGTTGAATCCATCAATATAGACGTTGGCTTTCATTGACGCTCAAAAATGCAATGGCCACCTCATAAAGAGATGGCCTTGCGCCCAGTCGCCGTAAGCGATAGGGGGGTTCAGAATCTATCCTACAGGGGAGTTAACTGGCCGTCAACCGTCAGGCTATTAACCGAGACGATTTCGATATTACCTGAATCGAGAACTTCACAGTGGAAATCGTCACGACATACCAGGAAAACGTAACCGGCAGTTGCTTACGAAAACCGTACTGACTGGCAGTTACAGCAACGCTTTACAACATCGCCTCGATCCCATACCTGACCGCCGGAAGGTGACATTGACCTCTTGCGGGATGCCTGCAAGACCGCCATCTGGACTGGTATAATAGGAGAATACCAGAGCAAGACCACTGCCCCCGGCCACTGCTCCCACGGTTTACCGCCACAAGCTCCGGCTTTCAGGTACCCGCCCCGGCAACCACGCCCCGGACAGATCCGCCCCGGTAAATCCACTTCCCCGGAACAATACGATTCAAATCCCCTTTTCTCTTCCCATAAGAAACTTCGACCCCTACCAAGGCCCCAGCCAACTCAATAAACACTCCCCAACCGGCGACTCCACTGACACTCTGCAGTGGCGGCCCAGATACAAGAATGGTACAATTGTTCTTGTACATAGGAATGGGAAGCCGCCAGAGCTGAAGACTCCGGCGGCCCCTGATACCACCGGGAAAACGAACTTCCTAGTGGCACTGCCGGATAGTAGTACAACAGAACTTTCTCAACAAGTCACAAAGCTCGGGTATGAAGATTTAGAGTTCATACGCGACTTTGTTGCGGAAAGCTCTCACCCACTGGCTCACGAGATTGACTCGGCCCATGCCCACTGCGGAAACCCGGGATACCCCGCAACGTCGATGATCCAAGTGTATGCCCTGCAGTTCCTGCTGGCCGAACAACACGCCAATAAGTTCCTCGCCAGAGTAAACAACGACCCCCGTCTGCTCAAAATCCTTGGTTTGAATAAAGCCCCGTCCGAATCGGTCTACAGCAACTTCAAGAACTGGAAGCTCACGGACCGCATATCCCAACTCACCGCGATCATCGTCGGGGCAGTCGAGGAATGCCGTCTCCAGATCGAGCGCCTGCGAGGGATAGGCATTGTCGCGGAGGATGCGCCACCCTTGGGCGAGAGCCTGGCAATAGACAAGACCGACGTCCAGGCTTACGCCAACCAAAACCTCAAGCCCTGCGTCGACCCGGATGCTACTTGGGGGTACCGCACAGTTAAAAACAAGAGCCCGAAGGCCGGGAAAGGCAAGGCGGTCAAGCAGCAACCAGAGAGCGAGGAACTCGGCGAGGACTTGGCCGGCAAACCAATGGAGTCTTACTTGGGCTACGGAGTCCACACCGTGGTGGACAGCAATTGGGGAATACCGTTCTACTTGAAAACACGGCCTGCCCACGAAAACGAGTCCCGCCATTTCAAGACAGACCTGGAAGCCGCGCTGAAAATGCACCCCGGCATATCTCCGCGCCATATCATCGCGGACAAAGGCTACGACTCGCAACGGAACTACTACACGGCAGCAGCCCTTGGCATCCATCCCATCATCCCCTTGGTCAGGCTGCCCAAAGACAAGAAGACCAAGCAGAGACGCCTTCATCTCGGAATCTATACCAACGACGGCCTGCCCACCTGCATCGGCGGGAAGCCGATGACGTTCCTGGGAACCGACTCCGAGGGAGACCACTGGTTCACCTGCGATTGGGAAGGATGCCACCTGAAGCACAGGATCGACTGGTCCAGGTACTGCGACTTCGAACACTCCGAGAAACCGGAGGGCAAAATCCTGCGCATCATGGGCAGCATCCACCGCAGCAGCCTCGAATGGAACAGGCTGTACAACATGAGGCCTGTCGTAGAGAGATACTTCAGCAGCGGGAAGCGCTCAAGACTGCTGGACACCCACAAATGCCTGAACCTGGAGAGGATGACGCTGCACGTGGCCATGTCGTGGATGGCCTACGTGCTGACCGTGCTCTGTCATCTGAAGGCAGGCGACCCTGACAATATGCTGCATATGCCCGTCGAGCTGACGCCGGATTAGGAAAGCCGTCAGCTCAGGCAACAGTAGCAAGGGAGCCTACCGCTCTGAGTCCCAAGGGCGGCAGTAGGGGCACGAAGGCATCATCCCCATCCATGAGGCGACACTTCCGGCTAGGAACCCCCACCCTAGCCGGGCAGCCATCAACCGGACGGAATAAAACGGAGATTCACCCGTTTCACATATCCGCACCCAAGGTCCCGGCACTCCCCATCCTCGCCGCCGCGCCCAGCATCGACTAAGCCACACGTCAAGCCAGCATCAGTCGCCTTGCCCTCTACATCTGGCTCCAAGGCGAATACATTCAAGGTGAGCTGCAGCGTCTTACCGCAGAAGTTACTGAACTTACCCGCAACGAACTCAAAAAACTCACGCTACACAACACCGAGGCCTTCACCGACCTCTTGAATGAACAAGAACCTACCGTGCGGCTTTGCACAATGAATGGGAATTAACACGAATTAAAACAACTTCTGCACAACGAATCGGAATTAAAAAGATTCATTGTGCAAAGCCCCGAGAAGGAGGCCCCAGCTAAAGCTGGGCCTTTCTCATCATGAGCTCGAGGAACGTGATGCCTGATTCCAGACAGAACTTGGGGTAGTAGTACCCGACAGGGGCAACAGAAACCTGCAGTCTCTGCTGGGCAGGGACGTGATCGACCATTGCTGTCTGCTGTACGATTAAGACGAGGGGCAAGCGCCAGTCCACTCCGCGCTTGGCGGACGGGACACTGAGTATCTGACGGCAGCGGGCTTGACGTCTCGGACACCTGCTGACCAGGGATCAAGATCTCCAGCAGCACTCACCAAACGAGGCCCAGCATTAGCTGGGCCCTTTGCATCGCCTGAACGAAACAAGGTTTGAGACCTACCAGATCAACTGCACGACAAAGCCGAGTTACCTGCCTTGGAGCCTTTGCACAGTAAATCAGAATGAAAAAGATTTGTCGTGCAAAGGCCCGGGGACTAGGGCCTGTGGACATTCAGGGTCCCAGTCCCGGGTTTTGGGACCGTGCCAACAACGAGAAATGACCAAGGGTCTCCGGAAGCTAGTACTGAAAGCCGTCGTCCAAGTCAGACGGGCATTTCTTTTGGCTCTTTGGGATATCCTTGTAGTGACCCTCGTAGATTACTTCGCCGGCTATGGCGTCTTTTATCACTATTTTCTCTCTGCCGGGAGGTATGCCATGGTGCTGTGGGTTCCACGAGGAAAATTCCGAACCATTGAATGGACTGGCCGATTCTCGTGCTCCTGTTGGACTGACCGCGACGCGCGTCAAGGGCATCCGCCGGTCCATGTCCACGATTGCTCGAACAGCTCGAATGCTCGTGACCGTAGTGAAGCCTCTTATTAGGCGCGTCAACTTGCATTGTCCACTTTGCCACGGCCCGTCACTCTCTACGGGCTGTAGCCAAACGGCGGTGAACCTTATGCCCAGCTTTTTGGCGTTGGGAATAGCAATCCACCTGGGTTCCTTGATCCATTCGCGGCGGGTTGGGGTCCATTGCTGGTCGCCTGCGATCTCTCTCACCCAGCCCGCTTCACGCACAATCGCCATGGCGTCAGCCAGTTCCTCGTCATTGGGCGGTGGCCGGTCATGGGCAATCGGAAGGTAGGAAAGCTCGCCCTCGGGTCTATATACGCTGACATAGTCAAGAATCCAGAAGCAGGCTCCGACCACGAGGGCGACAAGTAAAGGAATCAGAATCAGCCTTAGGGGGTTGCATATGCGAGACCTCATTCGGGCTTTCCTTTCGTAGGCCGAACATGCCGGAGGAACGGCACTTTCCCCGTCAATAATTCCTTGTGGCTAGGGCCTATGGACATTCAGATGTTCCAGCCTCTACAGAAGGATCACGAATCAGGCCACCAAGGCCAAAGCCAAGGGTAGTTGAGTGTTGTAGGCGGGGAATTTGTCGCTTTGCTTATAGACCGGCTCTTTCGCAGTTCTCCTGGTGCTCCTGGTCTCGATGGTCCAGGAGGCCAGGTTAACCATGGCGCAGTAGCTGTCCGCCAGCTTGTTGTACCTGGTGGCGACGGCTCGAAACTGCTTGATGTCGCAGAAATAGTTCTCGACAAGGTGGCGGGTCCGGTAGCGGATCGGGTCGTACCAATGCTGGACCCGGCGATTGACCCGCGGGGGAATGGTTGCGACAATTCCGCCCGAGGCGAGCGCGAGCCTGATGGGGTCGGAATCGTAGGCTTTGTCAGCGATGAGTTCGCCTGTTAGGACGCCGTCTAGGAGAGTGGGCAGCTCAGGCGCCTCGGCGGCGTTCCCTGGTCTTATCGTAAATCTGACAAGGCGTCCGGTCTTGTCAACCATGGCCATGAGTTTTGTGGTAAGCCCGCCTCGACTACGGCCGATAGCTTGTCTATCAGCCGACTCGTCAGGCGGGCAGCCGCTTTTTTTGCGCCAGCGCCGTGCTGGTGGACCTTGGCAAACGTCCCGTCCACCATAACGGCCTTCAGGTCGAGGTCCTCCTCGATCATGTCGAAGATTCGCTGGAACACGCCGGACTGCGCCCAGCGCCGGAAGCGCCGGTGCACGGTGTTCCAGTTTCCGAACTCCTTGGGCAGGTCCCGCCAAGGTGCCCCCGTCCGGGTTATCCAGATCATTCCCTCCAGCGACATTCGGTTGTTGTTACCGCTACGACCTGGTGTCCCTGGCCTACCAGGTAAGGCAGGCTCGATAAGCCGCCACTGCTTATCGGTAAGGGTCAGTCTTACCTCCAACCCAGTTCCTCCACACAACACGTCCTTGAGCTACTGCAAATTGTACTCAGTGTTTCGGGCTTTGCCAGTTGAACCCAAATCACTGTTGGAGACCCTACTCTCCCCTGCGAGGCAGGCAAAAGTGGTGGTGAGCGGCTTCGACGAATCTTGGCCGCCCTTGACACATTGACGGAGGCTGGTTGGCGACGTGTCGACCGCCAGATACACCTAAAGATGGAATATCCGATCCGAAAGAGCACCAGAACGGAGTCGTTGTATCTATCTTGGGAAGTGGGGACCGATGCAGTCAGCCAATCAAATGTCCACAGGCCCTAATAACCAGGTACTGCAAGCTGGCCGAGAGCTACTGCGCCTTCTTCCACCTGGCCATGTGGACTCTGGACACCATACCCACCGGTCGGTGCGCCACGACGTTCACTTGAACGACGCGCAGTAGTTCTCAACCCGATACTCAGTTACTGTTGGCCTGATCCTCGTCTTCAACGTCATCCAGCCACTGCGCCTGCACCGGCCACTCCTCAACAGGCAGTTTAACCCTGCTGTCGGCTGCTGTCTGGGCTACGGACTTCAGCGTCGCCTCGTCGGTCACCCCGTCGTAGCCGGGCTCCTTGCCATCGAAGTCGCGGATAGCACCGCCGTCCAAGTGAATGAGGTTCCAATCGGCATTCACCCCGTAGCCGCCCCCCTCCGGGTTGCCCTGCAGTGTGAAGAAGAACTTCTCCCCGACCTGGGGCCGCATGGTATTGTGAGCTCCGAACAGGCGCAACTTGGTTGAAGTAACCTGATTCCCTTCGTCATCAACCAAGTTGCCGTCGTCAAGATACACGGTATCCAGCGTTACGTCGTAGTAGGTTACCCATACCCGGAAGGGGGGAAGTCCGCGTTCCCTCAAATGAGCATCAAGGGCCGGATCCCAATCGTATGGCTTTTCCTCGACCGGCTCCCCGACGGAGCCGATCGTTCCGATGAAAGCCACGTCATAGCGGTTGACTAGGTCCTGCATGCTCGCCGGTGCCACATAGTAGCCCGCGAGCGGCGCTCCTGTGCCGCTCGAAAGCGTTCTCACGCCGGCATTGTCCTCCCCACCGCCCTGCGGCTTAGGCGCCACAGCGCTCGAGCCCTGCTCGGTGGGTGTCATCTGACAGCCAGCCAAAAGCAGGGCCATCACTGCGACAATGAAAATGCTGATGGGCATCATTTTCCTATTCACTTCTTGACCTCTTTTCTCTGAAAATTCAGCATCAGGCCGCGGTCAGTACTTGGCGTCGATGTCGTTGATGTCGTGGGTCTGCAACTCGTCCTTGGCATCATAGGGACAGCTGATGGCCATCACGCTGTAGTAGGCGCCTTCGCCGTTGTCGCCCCCGGTGTGGCAGGGCGCGTGCGCCAGGCCGAAGATATGCCCCATCTCATGACGTGAGAGGTAGTTGGCATAACTGTCTGAGTACGGCCCGTGGGCCGAGTTCCAGACAACCACTCCCGAGGTCACCCTCTTGTCCGTTTCGTTGCAGGTGATATCCACATTACACTGCTTTCCCTTGACTCCAGAGTTCCCGGTTGCCAACGCATATGATGAAGCGGCGTTGCGCGCTGCCGTTATTGCGTTCTTAACCGCTTTTGATTGGAGTGAAGGGTATGAGGATCCAGAGGATTGGGACTTCTACAATGTAGCCGTACTTACGATCGGAGGGGAGCGGGCGGGAGTGTATGGCAACTTGGTTTTCTCTGCCCCGGTGTCACTGGAGGGGCCGTTGAGGTTTATTCGCTGCGGACAAGCTGAGACTTGGCGTCGGGAAGCCGGGCCCCCGTTCCGACTGGGTGGGTTGCACACTCGCCTGATGGACGGCGATTCCGCCCCTTGGCATGTGTTGCCGCTCAACGCCAGCGGGGAGATGCCGGGTGTTGAGGAGGTTAGAAGTTATGTCATCGGCTTTGAGCCATGCCGCTCGCCAGAACATCCTGGTAGCGTGTATGGAATGCAGGACGGGATTCCCCGGCAGGTTCGCAGATTGTGGAAGAGGAGTTTGACATGGGAGATCCTGACAGGAAGAAACCAAATTTCATCGTCAACGGATTTGTCAAACTCGTGTTAGGAGTAATAGTGTTCGGCATAGCTTACGTTTTGTTTTTTAACTTCTGCTTCCTAGGCAATTAATGCAATTGGGGTGGACCCAGTTAGTTGGACAGAGTTGAGGCCAAATTAAGCTAGAGTCCCGCTGACCGTTCTGATGATACCAGTGCCGATTCCGGTGGACACGTCATTTGCCTCCGATCTACCTCCTGAACATTGATGGCTTGGTGGTACACCTCGTCCGGCAGCCCAGGGCCTGATGCGGTCTTTGGTCATTGTAGAACCGGAGGTAGGCGCCCAACTCCCTCCTGGCTTCCCTGGCGTCAGCGTAGGCTTTCAGGTACACCTCCTCGTACTTCACCGTGCGCCACAGCCGCTCCACGAAGATGTTGTCCGCGTACCGCCCCTTCCCGTCCATGCTGATCCTCACCCCGTGGTCCCTCAGCACTTGGGTGAACTCCCTGCTGGTGAACTGGCTGCCTTGGTCGGTGTTTAATATCCCGGGCCTGCCCCCGCCCAACGCCTCCTGCAACGCCTCGACGCAAAAGTCCGCCTCCAAGGTGTTGGACAGCCGCCAGGCCACCACGTAACGGCTGTGCCAGTCCATGATGGCCACCAGGTGGAAAGCACCAGGTATAGGAACCCCCGGGCCATGGGCAGATAGGTGATGTCCGCCGCCCATACCTGGTTGGGCTCAGCCACTTTGACATTTTCCAACAGGTAGGGATAGACCCGGTGATCCGGCGCCGCCCTGCTGGTGCGAGGCCGCCGGTAGATGGCACGTAGCCCCATGATGCGCATCAGCCGTTGCACCCGTTTCCGGCTTACTTGACACCCCTGACGCACCAGCCAGGCTTTCATGCGCCTCGACCCGTAGAAGGGGGTCTCCAGATATTGCCGGTCCATAGCTTGCATCGGGGTCAGGTCCTCTCCCGCGACACCCTTGGGACGGTAGTACAGGCCTGACCGGCTCACTCCCAGCAGGACACGCTGACGGGCGACGGACAACGACGGGTGCTCCCGGTCTACCAACTGACGCCGCCTCGCCAAGCTCATGGACCGGACCTCTCCGCCAAGAAATCCCGTTCCATCTTCAGCTGGCCGATCTCTTGGTACAGGCGGGCGATCAGGCCAGCGTCGCTTTTGGCCTTCTGCTCCTGACCGTTGCTGAAAACGCCGGTGGCTCCCTCTGCGAGTACCTTCTTCCATGCCTGAATCTGGCTGGGGTGGACCTCGTAGCGGCCGGCCAGTTGGGCCACTGTCTCCTCGCCCTCACCGCCTCCAGGGCCACCTTGGCCTTGAACGCCGGGCTGTGCTTTCTCCGGTCTTTCGGCATTTCCCACTCCTTTCTGACAGCAACCGCTGCCCTCATCTTGGGAGCAGGACTCTCGCTTGCCTACCTGTCCAGTTTTCAGGGTCCACCTCAGGATGGAGACCAGAGTGACAGCACAACACCCGCTCTGTAAAATGAGCCTACGTTGGCATGGACATACAGAGACGGGCCAGCCAGCCACCAGCCTTTTATTGTTCTCTATAATGAGATCGCACCCAGCCTGCTCCTGAAGGCAGGCACTTGGATTCAGGTTGCACGGAATGACGATCTGATCAATACGGCAGGCGCAGCAACAGCAACTGGCTTAACCATTGCAACCAACTGAAGCTCTGACCACGCGAGTTTCCTTACCGGGACGATTGGCATGAATTGGAAAATACCGAATGTAAAGTTCACATTAGCAACCCTGCTAAAGACAGGCATGGGAGCCTTCTCTTTCCTCGTCATATCAAGCGTCACGTCCGTATCACTGGCGTGCCTAGCCGTCCTCGGTGCGACGGCATTCCTCGCCTGGAAAGCCGGCAACTGGGACGCGATCGCCATACTTGCACTTTCAGCACTGGCAGTGGTCTCAATACTCGTAGGGACCTTCATTGTCTTGCACCGCCTGAACGCCGGCAGCGGAGAACCAAAAGGGGAAGAGGGTTCAAGAGAGGAAGGAACCCATAGTGCCTGAAAATGGAGACCCAGGCAGGAGCAGAACCTACGAATCCGCTTCGCTTACACTCCTGACAATCGCTACCGCTCTCCTGGCTGCCTTACTGTTTGTGGCAGATGTCCCAACCATCCTCAACCCAGTTTCGGAATCCGAAGAAACCGAGAGCCAGGTGGAAAACGCCAACTCGCCATCATCCAAAGATATTAATGACTCAGCTCCCACCCCACAAGCAAACCTAACGGACAGGACCGAAAATAATGAGGACAGGAGTTCGAGCGTTAACACCCTGGCTGCCGCCGTAGCCATGATCGCCCTTGCAGCCTACGCCCCGTTGGCCCTGGCCGCCACATACGCCGTCATGCACCAGGGAGAGGACGCTCTAGAGACCGAGAGACGCAAGAGAATAGCTGCCCAATCCGCCTTTGGCCTGTTCCTATTCACCACCACAACCGGCGCCCTCACCCTGATCATCAGCATAATCCTGGCGATCGTGTGACAGACAATCGGCCAAGCTCCAGGATTGAGACGATTGCGAAATTAAAAATCCCGGCCCGGAACGGCGGCGTTGCTCCCCCCCCACGTCGCCTGAGAGGACCTGATCCGCGCGATCCCGGAATCCGAAATCCGTAATTCGCCAAGGCTGTCGCGCAGGGGCTGTCAGTGCCGCTATCCCCTTGCAGATGGCAAGGCCCAGACTGGTGTCTCCGACCGGTTCGCAACAGGCAACGGCCACGTGCTTCTGCTATACCTAGACCGCACCACCGACCACATAAACATTCCCCTGCCGGAACCCGAGTTCGCCCCCGCAGCATAGAGGCCATCCCCAACCAAACCAACCCGAGGAAGAAATGACCCAGCACAGCGGCCAACGCTGCCCCAACTGCAGCAGGCCCATGATCGCCATAGACAAGAACAACCCAGTCTGTCCCAACGACATCCCCATCCCCATCCTCAAGGAAATCATGAACGAACTGGACCCCGACGGAACCGTCCGCTACCAGACCACGGCGATGGCAACTGCCGAGGCCGGCGACAACCTCAACCGCGCGCAGCAGCTGATCGATCAGATGGACAACAACACCAAGCCCCGTAGCAAGCGCAACCGCAGGAAGGCGCTCCAGCTCGTGCACCAAGCGCAGGACGCCGCCCGGTTCGCCAAGGCCATCATCCTACTCCGGCCCGACGACGAAGACATCCCATGCGGCCCCCGCACCGCCCCCAAGGGCCTTGAAGCCATCATCAGCGAATACAACCGCAACTGACCAGGCCCAGCAGTCCCATACGAGACAATTATGAAATTAGCTCTGGGGGCAAAATCGACATGGATCAGTCCCGCCCGAGGGCCGGCAAAGGCCCAACACCACCCGCTCCCAGATTCCGAATTCCGCAGCTCGGCCCAGCCGCGCGCAGACAGCCTGCCAATCTCCCGATGCCAGCTCCACAGACCCAAAATGCCAATTTACGAAATGCTGACACTATCGGCTGGACATGACGCGCAAAAAATGGTTACGATGACAATCTACCAGAGGACACAGCACCGGCAAGGTTAGACCGAACAAGGCAAAGACCGAAAAGGCATTAGGAACCAGCGTAAGCCCGGCTCTGCACCAGATCGTAGCGCGACACGCCCGACAAGTGGACGATTGCTACGTGAATTCCTTCGACTACAATGGCACCAGCAGCGTCCACATCAGGCTGAAGGGTGAGTACGAGTGGCGGATCATTCCTAACGTCGGCGGAGTCTTCGACCACCAGACCAACGCGAAGGCTGAGGGCACGGTAACTCACGACAGGGCCGTCTGCACTGTCACCGATCTGCCTATCGGTTCCTCACTCGAATGCGAACTGGATTCCGGGGAGCCCGACTAATGGAATTACTCATCTGGCTGATCATCTTCGGAGTGTTCCTCCTGCTGGGTCTCTACTTCGCGATCCACGCACTCTACCTCAGAACCAAAGGCCGGAGCGCGAGCTCCGGCCTCTCTCATGTGCGGCGTGTTTATCTCGCCGTAGTTGCAGGGATACTAACCTTCATGGTCTTGTCTATGGTTTCCTCCCCACTCATGGACAGCCAGATCGTGAGGACTGTCCTCCAGTTGATAGTCTTTGTAGCATCGATCTTGGTGGGTGTGCAGACATTCCGAATACTCGCACGCCGCAAGTCGCGTTCATGAAATTCTCACAAAATTAATCGCCTCTTCCCCTAATACTACAGTTGCAGTTAATGATGACGTAAAATTGCGGCAGTTGAGTGTTGATGAGGTGAGGCTGTGGCAGAGCGCGGGGATGAGGTTGCGGAGGTGGCCCGTTGGGCCGAGGGCATCGATCAGGTACACCAGTGCATAGGGGGACGGTTCCGGAGGCCGGAGCCGCGCCGCCGGGCGCTGGACTATCTGCGGGGACTGCTCAGTCCGGTGGAGCGCAAGAACGGCTGGCAACTGGCCGAGAGGGCGGGCGACGCCACTCCCTACGGGGTGCAGCGCCTGCTGTCAAGCTACCTTTGGGACGCGGGCCTGGTCCGTGATGACCTGAAGTGCTACGTAATGGAGCACTTGGGAGACGCTGAGGCAGTCTTGGTGGTGGACGAGACTGGCTTTCTCAAGAGGGGGGACAAGTCGGTTGGGGTGCAGCGGCAGTACAGCGGCACAGCGGGTCGGATCGAGAACTGTCAGGTTGGGGTATTCCTGGCCTATGCCAGCGACAAGGGAAGGACCCTGCTGGATCGGGAGTTGTACCTGCCCCAGGTGTGGGCGGAGGACTGGGAACGGCGGCGGGAGGCCGGGGTGCCGGAGGATGTTGGCTTTCAGACCAAGCCCCGGCTGGCGCAGCGCATGCTGGAGCGGGCGTTGGAATCGGGAGTCCCCTTCCGCTGGGTTGCCGGGGATGAGGTCTATGGCAACGACCGCAACCTGAGGTTGTGGCTGGAGCATCAGGGAATACCACATGTGCTGGCCATCAAACGCAGCGAGAAGCTGTGGGCTTTGACGGAAAAGGGTTCCCGTCAGGTGCGGGCGGACCGTCTGGCGTCGCAGGTTGACGAAACAGGCTGGGTCAGATGCAGCACCGGCGATGGTGCCAAGGGACCCCGGATCTACGACTGGACTGCCGTGGCGATAAGGCCCGTGCGGGAGCCTGGCAAAGGCCATTGGTTGCTGGTCCGGCGCAGCGTGGCCAAGCCGGAGGAGTTGGCTTACTACGTGTGCTACGGCCCGGCGGGGACGGCTCTGGAGGAACTGGCGAGGGTGGCCGGGACCCGGTGGGCCATAGAGGAATGCTTTGAGGAAGCCAAAGGTCAGGTGGGGCTGGACCAGTACGAGGTGCGCCGGTGGGACGGCTGGTACCGGCACATCACCCTGGCGATGCTGGCGCAGGCGTATCTGGCGGTGATCCGGCACCAAGCGATGCAACAGGGGGAAAAGGAGGCTGCTACGGTCCGGATGAAGCGCTGATTCCCCTGACGGTGCCTGAGGTGCGCCGACTGCTCACCCGCTTGGTATGGACGGAGAATCATCCCACTGAGCTTGTTCTGTTATGGTCTCTGTGGAGACGGCACCATCAGGCACAGGCACGGCGATGCCACTACCGGCGACGGCTGTCACTGCTGGATTCAATAGTGCAACTGTAGTACTAACCAAGACCGAGGACATCTATCACTCCCTGCACCCGCTCATGGGAGGCTCGGCAGCACCCCTGAAACAGCCGGGAGATCCGACGCAACACTCCATCCTCCACACTTGGCACATCACCAACAAGACAGAGTACGTCTGCAGGTACGGAGAGAACTGGACCCCGAACCAGTGGGACGGAGACATCCTCGACAACCCCTGCAACACCTGCGACCTCATGAAATCCCCGCAAACGCCCAGGGTGCAAGAGCTCCTGAAACAGGCCATGGACAGAGACAAAGCACATGCAACGGCCTGAACAGCCAGGAGGACCCACAACATCGGCCGGAAACCCTCATCGCCAAGGCAACCAACCGGGCGCAGATGGCCGCAGCACTGCGGGACACCGAATCGGGCTGACCACGATACTCTTGGCACCGGGGCAACACAAGGCAGGGAGGGACACCCCCCTGCATCATCACCAAGTAGACTCTGAGGGCTGACAGGCAATGCCTCGACACAAAGGGCGAATCTCCCGGATATGACCCTGCCACCCAGCCAAAAGCGTTCCCTACGGCTCTCCGTCAAGAGGCCCTGCAACTCGCTCCGGTCTGCCGCGAACCCCGAACCCCGATTCCGCCACCGGAAACGCCACCGCTGCCTCAATCAGTGCAAACTGGCTAA
Source organism: Dehalococcoidia bacterium (assembly GCA_965215675.1). Classification (GTDB taxonomy): domain Bacteria; phylum Chloroflexota; class Dehalococcoidia; order Lucifugimonadales; family UBA3495; genus VXOI01. Next base: position 4,022,677 of record OZ244112.1, read on the forward strand.
ACTGTCGCACGACTGCGCAACATGGTGCAGAGCAGACGGAATCCGTCAAAGGCTCACGCCGCAGGCCGCATTTTTAATTTCGCGATCGTCTCATTCGGTCAACGGCTTGAACTCATACGAGTCCGGCGGGGCCTTGCCACGACTCAATGGGAAGCCGCCGGCATCATCAGGGCCTATTGAGCCTACTCAGATGCCCCAGTGACCCGATCACGCAGGTCGTCCAGCGACATCACCAAGGGAGGCACCTGGCGTACTACGTCGTCGCCGGTCACATGCCATATTCCTTGGTCTCCTTGCGTGAGGTAGGTGTCGCCCCAGAAGTCGCTATCAGTCATAAGCTTGGGGTCGAACAGGAACACGACATACTCGGTTCCGACGGCTAGTTTGTCCGCTGGCGCTGTCTCTGGCCCATGCAAATGGAAATTGCTTTCATCTGCCGAAATGGTGATGGTGATGGCATCCTCTCCCGACCCCTTGAGGTACTCATCCACCGTAAATGAAATCTCGCTGATATTTATTGAATAGGCGTCCCCTCGCCGGTCCACGGGTTGGCTGGCGTCCTCGACTGTTTTCGTGCGAGCCTCGCTTGACGCCATTTCTCCCAGCGCCACTAGGTCCGACTTCCGGATTAGCTCGTCAATGTCGAGAACGGTTTCCCCCCCGAACCCGGTGCCCATGACCGGGCCTTCATCCTTCTGGTTGTCATAGACTGCGTAGGCGGCAACGGCCACCACCAGCACGACAACTAGGGAAATTCCGATTCCAACGGTTCGTGTCATTTGCTCCCTCGCTAGTGTGAGTATCCATAATTCGTGTCCATGCTATAGATGTCGTGGTCCTTTAGGTCACGCTCGCAGTCGCTCACATCGTAATTCATCACGGCGTTGCTATCGCTTGAGTGACTCAGATACCCTCCGAAGTGTCCAAACTCGTGGAGGGCAGAAGTCTCAACGTCGAGGCCAATGCCTAAAAAGCACTTGAACCAAGCCGTGTTGTAATCGTGGTCCCAGTTGAACACCATTCGCGATCTGGTGAGATGGTAGTTAGTGTATTCAATCCAGGTACAGGCGCCGGAGGAGGCTGGGGGACAGTCCGACCACCATTCCAAAGGGATAGACCCTTTCCAGATAATGTTTGAGGAGCTACTGTTCTCCGAAATATCTATGTCGGTCTCGTCGCTCCACTTGTCAGCCGCACTTCGGATCGGGTTCTCCCACGCGTCCGGCAGTTCGTCGGTCAAGAGACCGAACTCCGAGTCTTCCGAGTGCCAGTGACGCCAATCGGTGTTGTCGGCATTCGAAATGTCCTCTGTGAATCAGGTTTCAGGCCGGTGACGACCGGTATTCCCCAGGACATCGAACACCTGGTCACGGCGGAAGATCCCGACCTTGTGCTGCTCCGAGCGAAGCCCTCCTGGAACGGCGGACTCGACCTGCTTGAACGCATCTGCAGGGTCTCCGATGCCCCGGTCATATTCGTGTCAGGCAACGGCGGTATTCAGGTCATGGACCGGGCCTTTGAGCTCGGAGCCACCGACTGTGTGATCAAGCCCTTTGCACCGGCCGAACTGATGGCGAGAATCAGGGCCGCCCTGCGCAGCCGGCAGGCACCCTCTCAGACCAGAGATTCGGAACTCTTCGTGCTGGGCGACCTGTCGATTAACTACTCAGAACGCCTGGTGACCCTCGCCGGTCGCAGGGTGCAGTTGACAGCGACCGAGTACAAGCTGCTCTTGGAACTTTCCATCGCGGCCGGACGGGTTTTGACCCACGAACAACTGCTGACACGGGTCTGGGGACAGCTCTACGAGAGCGACGAGCGAATCATTCGCACCTATATCAAGGAGCTACGCAAAAAACTTGGGGACGACGCCAGCCGCCCCACATACATCCTCAGTGAACCCAGGGTTGGGTACCGGATGGCCAAGCCGACATCCGATTAGGACGTCACGGTCTACGCAGACCGAAGTCCCCACAGATTCAGTAAGCTGGTAAAATCCTCCCACCATCCCATCCTGGCTCCCGATACTCAGAGATCTCACCCACCCAAAAAGCAGAGATTCAAGGATCTTTCCCCGCCATCTATTCGTGATCGGACAGCGTTATTCGTTACTGGCATTGGCTCAATTGCTACACGGAATCTGCCAATAAATCAGCGGATTGAGTCACACGAGGGAATATCGAAATCGTTGGGCAAGCCGGCATTGGGAGCGCGGCGCGGATCGCTGATGTCGCGAATCTGCTCGTCGGACAGGCGGCGGCTGAGCCGCAGCGGGCCGAACATCTTGAGATTCTCCTCGAAGAACCCCTGGGCCTCCTCCATCGCTTGCTCGACGCTGGGAGCAAGGTGGAAGTGGAAGCCGACGCTGATGCCTTCACCCGGCTGTGGGTCCTCGTGACCGGCCCGGATCATTGCGTCCCTGTAGCCGTAGATGACGCTGTCCATGGCGCCGCCCTCGGCCACGCCTCCTCCAATGATGCCCTTTATGCCGTGCTTGACCATGAAGTCCAGCGCCCGCTGCGTGCCGCCCTGGATTGGCTGCCAGCACTCGACGGGCAGCTTGCGCGGGCGGGGCACCAGGGTAAGCTCCTTCAGCGTGTAGCCGCGATAGGGCACTTCCGGCGGCAGGGTGTAGTTCTTGCCCTTGTGCGACCAGGACTCTTCGTTGAACGCCTTGAAGATGATTTCCACCTGCTCTTCAAACAGCTCCCGGTTGGCGTCCTGGTCCTGCAGGGGAGAACCGAAGCTCTCGACCTCGCGGGTGTGGTAGCCGCGACCCACGCCGAATATGACGCGCCCGCCGGTCAGGATGTCGGCGGTGGCGTAGTCTTCGGCCAGACGCAGCGGGTTCCACATCGGAGCGATGTTGAAGCCGCAGCCAAACTTGAGGTTCTTGGTCATGTGGGCTAGGTGGACGTTCACCATCAGCAGGTTGGGCAAGCATTCGTAGCCCTCGGGCTGGAAGTGGTGCTCCGCCATCCACATGGTGTCGTAACCGTTCTTGTCCATCGTCGTGGCGATGGCTTCCGTCTTCTCGAACACCGTGGCCAGATGGTCGTTGTCAAACAGGCGATCATTGACCGCGGTACCGCCGTAGCCGATGTTGGTCATATCGACGTGGCCAGCGTAAAGGCTGTCGAATTTGGTGATCATTTGGGCCTCCGTTGACTGTTGATTGCGCGTTGTTCTTTCGCAGGGGAAGTTTTGAAACCCTCCTCTGCGCTGCCTTGTAGCGGCTTGCTCTACTCGTAGGGCTGGAGCTGTATCTCGTGGAGCGCGGGGATGACTTCCTTCCCCAGCAGCTCCACCGAGCGCATCACGTCGGCGTGGGCCATGTTGCCCTCGTTCCCGTAAATGTGCAGGTAGCCCGGGTTCAGGCGCTCGATGATGTGCGAGAGCTTGCGGATAACGGTGTCGGGGCTGCCGACGATTACGTTGTCAACGTCCTGCAACTCTTGGTAGCTCATGCGGCGTCCGAAACCGCCAGCGCCGGGGAGTTGCCGCTGGATGCGCACGGCCTCGCGCGACTGGTACCCGGGCGGGTCGTTGTGCTCCACCGGCCCACGGTTGCGGTGGTTCTCCGTCCAGAGGAAGGTCTCGCCAATCCGCTGGGCTTCCTCGTCGGTGTCGGCGCAGAACACCCGCAGCAGGTAACCAAAATGCTCGGGGCCGGGCGCGAAGCCGACCTCCTTGGCGGTGTCGATGTAGACGCCCTTCAGGCCTTCGGTGTAGTCCAGCAGCGAGCCCAGGTTCATGTACGGATGCTGGTGACGGGCCGCCCAGACCACGCTCTCTGCGCTGGACAGGCCGGGAAACCAGATGGGTGGGTGCGGTTTCTGCACCGGCAGCACCCACGGGTTCACTGCGCGATAGTGATAGTACTGACCTTCGTAGCGGAAGGGCCCAGGCTGCGTCCAGCACTTGATGATCAGGTCGTGGGCCTCCTCGAAGCGGGCTCGGTTCTCGGGCGGGATGATGCCACCAGCCAGGCTCTCCACGGCGGTGCCGCGAACGAAGCCGGAGATGATGCGACCGTTGGAGAAGCAGTCCAGCATGGCTATTTCCTCGGCCATGCGGATGGGGTCATTGACCGCGATGACGTTGCCGAGGATGGCTATCTTGGTGTTCTTGGTAATCTTGGAGATTACCGCCGCGTCCAGGTTCACCGCTGGCTTCATGCACCAGTAGGAGGCGTGGTGCTCGTTCGACATGATGCCGTCGAACCCCACCTCATCGGCCATGGCGTACTGCTCATGGTACTGGTTGTACAGCACGTGGGCTTTCTCGGGGTCAAAGAATGTATTGGGGAAGCCCAGGCGACCGGAGTCGTACTGCTCCAGGTCGGCGTCGGTGATGTGAGCATAAGGCTGCTCGGAAAACCAGAAAACCTCAATGGTGTCTTTCATGCGTCAGCGGCTCCTGAGTGATTGCGTAGCGGACTGGCAGGCTCGCGACAGCAAACCCGCGCCTGCCCGCAATCTACCCACTGCGCCACAGGGTGTCAAGGACGGGTTGCCAGCTTGCCGGTTACGCCGCGGACGATGGTTTCGCCCCCAGTTCCCGACCATCACGCCGCCCGAAGCCGAACCAGAAGGTCACCACCAGCATCAGCCCCGCCGCTATGGTCAAGGCCAGTGACCAGCCCATCTGGGCGGCAACGAAAGACAGGGGCAGTGCGCCTATGTAGTGGAAACCTGGGGTGAAATGAAAGACACCCATCACCCGCCCGCGAAGCTCCGCCGGCGTCGAGAGCTGCAGAATCGTTGTCGCCAGCGGCCACACGGTTCCTAGGCTTACAACGCCCACCACGACGAACAGGCCCCACGCCACCCAGAACGATGTCGACCAGCCGAACGCAATCAGGCAGACGGCCATGGTCACGAGGCACACCAGCAGCCAGCGGTAGAGCCAGGCCCGGTTCATGAAGGTAATGAACACGTTGCCGAGCAGCGACCCAACGCCCGAGGCCAGCAGCAGCAATCCGGCGCGGGTGGCATCGGAACCCAGTTGGTCCTTGGCGAAGGCAGGAATCACCTGCAGGTGGGACATCCCGAATCCGCCAAAGGAGCAGGCCAGCACAATCACCGTCAGCAGTACCGGAGTGTTCTTGATGGCTGCGAAACCGTTGACGAAGTTCCGCACCAATGGCTCGCGGGCCGCTGATACCGCCTTGAATGAGCCGCCGATGGGCAGGATGCACAGGACGCTCAACCCGTAAAAGGCGGCGTTAGCAGCCAAGCCCGCACCCAACCCCCACACGTCCGCGTACTGCGAGATCAGCGGTGGGCCGTCGATGAGCACCCCGGCCAGCGGAGGGCCGATTATCCGGCCGATGTGGACCGCGGCGTTGAACTGTGCTACCGCATCCAGCAGGTTGGACTGTCCGACCAGGTCCGACAGAATCGTCACCCGCGCCGGCTGGTTCAGGGCCTGAAGCACGCCCAGCAGTGCCACGGCGACGTACACGTGCCAGAGGGTGACAGCCTCCGCCCAGGTCAGCACAGCCACCACGGCAATCAGCACACCAACACCCAACTGCGTGGCCATCAGCAGCAGCTTGCGATCAACCCGATCGGCTATGACCCCGCCGAAGGGCAGCAGTATGGTGTTGGGAATTCCGTACAGAAAGACGACGAGGCCCAGTTGCTGGATGGAGGACCCGGTCAGCTCCAGCACCAGCCATCCGAGCACCAGGAACTGCATCCCCTGTGCCACCGACTGGGAGAAGGATCCCAGCCAGAACCATCGGAACCCGACGAAGCGCCACGGCCCCTTTGACCTAGTCCAATAGGATGGCCTCGCAGATGTGGGGGATGTGTTCGCTACCAACCCGGGGCTCTCACCAGGGGCGTCTCCGTCGATCGTGTGGAAGCAGGCCATCCGGCGTATCCGAACCTGTGCGGCCCACCGGAAATCCGCTGACAGTGTACCTGCATCGGGCTGCGAGTGCGCGACCGGCGGCCCATCACGCGGCAGCCGGATGCGCAGCCAGCTCGCGCCCCGTCTTGCGCCCCAGGCCGTAGGACAGCGTTATCAGTAGGCAGACCCCCGCCGCGCCGGTTATAGCCAGCGGCCAGCCGGCCCCTGCGGCAGCCAAGGTCAGGGGCCACGCCCCCAGGAAGTGGAAGCCCGGGACGAGGTGGATCACTCCCATCACCCGCCCCCGCAGCTCGACCGGAGTCGACAGTTGCGTAATTGTGGTTGTCAGCGGCCACACCCAGCCGATGGCCACCACTCCCACCAGCAGGGCAAACACCCAGGTCACCCAGAACCAGCCGGCCCAGGATGTCCGGGTCAGATCATCGAGAGATCCGCTCCACGCAAACAGCGTCAGCAGCACGGTAAACGTCACCAGGCAGAACAGCAGCCAGCGGTACAGCCAGGCCCGGTGCATGAACGTCAGCGTCATGCTGCCAACGAGGGCTCCTATGCCTGAACCCAGCAGCAGCAGTCCGACCTCGGACGCGCCGCTGCCGAGTTGGTCCTTGGCAAAAGCGGGTATCACCTGCAGGTGCGCCATTCCGAACCCGCCAAAGAAGCAGGTCATCACCAGAACTGTCAGCAACATCGGAGTATCGCGGATCACTGAGAGCCCCTCTCCGATGTGGCGCAACAGCGGCTGGCGGGCCGTCTCCGAACGGCTGTAGGTCCACCGCACCATTGCCAGCAGGAGAACGCTGGCCGCGTAGCACGCAGCGTTCAGCACCAGCACCAAGCCGATGCCCCACCGGTCGATCATCACTCCGGCGATGGGCGGGCCGATGATCCTGCCCGCGTGCTGCGCCGCGTTGAAATGCGCCACCGCGTCCAGCAGCCTGCCCTCGCCCACCAGGTCCGCAAGCATCGCCAGCCTGGCCGGCATATTCAGCGCCTGCAACACACCCAGCAGCGCCGCCGAAAGGTAGATGTGCCACAGCGCCACGTTTTCAGTGAGGGTGAGCACGGCCAGCACGCCAATCAAGGCCCCAACCAATGCCTGCGTCACCATCAGCAGCAGCTTGCGGTCCATCCGGTCGGCGATGACTCCGCCAGCCATCAGGAACGCGATGTTGGGCAAGCCGTAAAGGGACACCGTCAGCCCAAGCTGGGTCTTGTCGTCGGTGACCTCCAGCACCAGCCACCCCAGGACCAGGAACTGCATCCCCTGGGACATGGCCTGCGCCAGCGACCCAGCCCAGTACCAGCGGAAGGGGGGCACCTGCCACGGACCTCGTATCCGGTCCCAGTGGGACGGCGCAGTCGACGAGGCTGGCGCTTCGGCTACCAAGAGGGCGTTCTCATCGAATTTCTGTCCTGTTCGACATCGCGCGATCGACGCGCCACGCCAACGGCAGGGACTAGTCCGGGATGCCCATGCTCACGCTGCGGTAGCTTCCCCCAATCGCCCGGGTCTGGTGGCCCTGGCCGGTCATGTCCTCGGCCAGCAGCACGTCGCCCGGCTGGAACTGGCGGGTGGTGCCGTCGCCGCAGGTCACTTCCATCTGCCCCTCCAGCACGATCAGGTACTGGCGGCGCGTGGGATGGTGCCAGTCGCTCAGGCTGTTCTCCGCCGACTTCCGGAACACCAGGTCCTCTCCCGACCTGGTGGTGATGCGCAGAACGTCCTCGCTCGGCATTCCCACGTCCTCGAAATGCGACTGTCCATCGTCGCCGGTGTAGATGCGTACCAGCATTTCAATTCCTCGATCAGGATTGGCCCATCCCCAGTAATCTGGCATGGGTGCAGGGGCCAGTATAATCTACGGCACAAGAAACGTTGGGAGTCATTCCGTCCGCCCACTCCGTCCCGTGATAGCAAGGACTGATTCCCGAAGAGGTGATTGCTGTATGAGCCGATTGGAAGGCAGAACGGCCCTGGTCACCGGATCAGGGCGCAACATCGGGCGGGCCATCGCCCTCAAGCTCGCTGGCGAAGGCGCCAACGTAGTGGTCAACTCCCGCTCCAACCGCGAGGAGGCCGAGTCGGTGGCCGAGGAGGTCCGGGCCATCGGAGTCGATGCCCTGCCCGTGCTGGCCGACGTCGCCAATCGCGAGCAGGTCGAGGCCATGTTCGCCGCCGCCGCCGAGCGGTTCGGCAAGGTCGACGTGCTGGTCAGCAACGCCGCCATCCGCCCGCACAAGCCGTTCACCGAACTGACCCTGGAAGACTGGGAGCGTGTGCGCGGCGTGGTGCTCGACGGCGCGTTCTACTGCGCCCGCAACGCCATCCCGGCCATGCAGGCCAACGGGTTCGGACGCATCGTGTTCCTCACCGGCGACGGCGCCTGGAACGGCTCCGCCGAGCGCTCCCACGTCTCCGCCGCCAAGATGGGCGTCGTGGGTCTGGCTCGGGGATTGGCCTCCGAGTTCGCTCCCAGCAACATAAGGGTCAACGTGGTCTCTCCAGGCCGCATCGACACCAGCCGCGACCTCGCCTGGTATCCCGGCCAGAACATGGCCGACACCTCCGAGATCCCTCTGGGCCGCCTCGGCCACGTCGACGACATAGCCGGCGCCGTCGCATTCCTCGCCACCGACGACTGCGGCTTCATCACCGGCCAGACCATCCACGTAAACGGCGGCACCGCCTATTTCTGAGGGAGAGGCATTGGTTCACAAATTCAGGAGGAATTCAGTGACCCTCTGAAAAGCAGGAGATGTCCAGTCCCACACACCGGCTTCGGCGGCCTCTCCCAAGCGCAGTGCAGGCCGCCGTCTGGTGATGTTGCCATCATCTGTAGTACGAACTGGGCCTATTGCCAGATAGGAGTGGAGTGGAGCTTAGCCTTGGCCATTTGATTTGCGGCTATTGCGGGTTCCAGGGACTCCAGGCAGTTGAGGTAATCTTCGACACATTCCAATTCCCGAGAGCCTGCCACGGAACGAAGGCAGACATTCTCCAACTCGCCCTGCTCATCGTCGGGAGGGAGGATAAGCACCGAAATCCGCAAGCCATCCCGTTCTATCAGGGCCATGGGCCCATCAGGTGTTGGCATCCCGGCCCTTCGCAACGAGCCGGCAACACTATCGAAGGCCGACTGTGAGCTGTTGTCTGCATCCCGGACGATTCCGATGCTGGGGTCTATGAAGTCATTGAGACGCCCAGCAAGATTCACCAAGCGATTACCCAGATTGGGTTTGCCGCCATAAATCTCAACAGTGATGCCCGTTTCCCCCAAATGTCTGGCCAGCGCCTCGAAAAATCGCTTGTCGTCTTTGCCTTCTACCAACAATAGTCTTGTTGGGGTTGGAAATTCATTACTGGAAGTCATTACCGTACTTCCAAGTCGAATTCCACAGCGTAGTCCAACGCCTCCTTGTCATCGTAAGCGATGCTCTCTATCTGTCCGGTTCTGCGGTTGCGCTAAAATCGCATCAATGAAAAATCATCATCCAGTTCGGCATGTTTAAATGCAGCATGCGCAGCCTTGACGCACTCGTAGCTGTGGGTAGTGGCGAATACCTGCACATTGAACTCGCGGGAAAGCCGCTCAATCGTGTTCCAAACTTCAGGAAGCTTGCTGTAGTGTATGCCGTTTTCGATTTCATCGACCAGCAAAAGACCGTCCTTGGCCTTCATAAACGAAAGCACCAGAGCCAGCAGGCTCTTGGTCCCCTCCCCCATGACCGAAATTGGGAAGGGTCTCTCTATGCCAATGTCTGCGTGAATCTCGGGGGTTCCGCGGCGGTCGGTGATTACTTCCAGTCGCTGCAATCTCGGTTCGAGTAGACGTACTGCCTTTTCGATTTGGGGCACATAATTCCCCATCTGTGCTCGGCCAAAGAGGGCGGCCAAGCTGCGGGCGCCGTGCCTCTTTCCTGGAGATTCAAACTCGCAAGGGCGATTGCTAGTCGAGCTAGGAAACGTGTCTTGCTTTACAACGGTTTGTGGCATCCCCGTTTTTGTTTCCGCTTCAATCCAGGCGGTAGTTCGGTAATTGTGACCGGACTCGTCTGTATGCTGGAACACCAACTCGCTATCGAAATCAACCACATTGGTGGACGCGTTTTCAAATTCAGTATCCGACTCGTTAGACCAGTCAACAAGGGACCGCTCCTTTCTTGGCTGGCATTTGATAGTAAGGCTCACGCCACCATTTCCCGCCTGATTCTCTGCCTCCAAGCCAATTAGCAGGCCGGTCTCATAGTTGAAAAACAAGCTTTCGAACAGTCCCTCCTGCTCACCACCTCGGACGCCGCGGCGCCTGAGGGGCGCATCCAATGCGTGCGAGGGACGGCTGAGCAACCACAAGGCTTCCAGCAAAGCGGTCTTGCCCACGTTGTTTTCGCCGGCAATCAGGGTGATGCGAGACAGCGGCTCCACTTTGAGGCGGTCAAATAGACGGAAGTTTTCTATGCTGAGAGAACGGTACATCAACGCGACCTTAGGCCCCTAATCCCTGAACCTGAACTCCTTCAGGCCGGGCGAGATCTTGATCTTCGCCTCCGTAAGTTCCTGTATCTCCTCCGGGTTCCAGCCGGGGGCATTTTCCAGCAGCTCAAAGCCCTCCGGGCTGATGCCGAACAGGCCCAGGTCGGTCACCAGCATCTTGACCACGCCTGGGGCGGTGATCGGCAGCTTGCAGCGCTTCAGCAGCCGCGACCCTCCCTCCCGGGTGGTGTGCTCCATCGCGATGAACACCCGCTGGGCACAGGCCGCCAGGTCCATCGCGCCCCCGATGCCGCCGCCCTTGCGATTGGGAATGCGCCAGTTGGCGAAGTCGCCGTTCTCGGCAACCTCGTAGGCCCCCATCACCGTGACATCGATCATTCCGCCCCGGATCATCATGAACGAGTCGGCGTGGTGCACGATGCCCATGCCCGCCATCGGCGTCACATGCTGCCCACCGGCGTTCACTAGGTGCCGGTCCTCGTTCCCCTCGGTGGCCAGCGGCCCATAGCCGACAACGCCGTTCTCCGAGTGGTTGATAATCTCCCTCGAGTCATCGACGTAGTTGGAACATAGTGTGGGCATCCCAACGCCCAGGTTCACTATCCAACCGTCCTGGAACTCCATGGCCAATCGGTCGCACATCTGCTGGCGGGTCAGCTTCGTCTTTTCGGCAGTCATATTCGCTACTCCTCGGAGTCCCGTCTACAGACCTGTTGTCTTACAATCCCGTTCCCTGCAGTCCCGTGGTCTACAGACCGGGCTTGGCGCCCGACCAGATGCCGTCCTCGGGAATCTTCACTATGCGGTCGACGTATATCCCGGAGACGTGCACATGGTCCGGATCGATCTCTCCGATCTCAACGACGTCGTTCTCGACCTCAACGATGGTCGTCTTGGCGGCCATGGCCATGATCGGGTTGAAGTTGCGCTGCGACAGCCGGAACTGCAGGTTCCCGAACTTGTCGGCCTTCCAGGCCCGCACCAGCGCGTAGTCGGCGTGGATGGGATACTCCAGCACGTAGGTCCGTCCGTTGATCTCGCGGTGCTCCTTCCCCTCGGCCAATTCGGTACCCACCGAGGTGGGCGTGAAGAAGCCGCCGATGCCCGCGGCCGCAATGCGGATGCGCTCGGCCAGCGTGCCCTGCGGCACCAGCTCGGCGTCCACAAGTCCCTCGTTGTACATCTGGACGAACGGCGTGACCATCGAGGGATGCGTGGGCGCGGTGAAGGCGCAGATCATTTTCTTGACCTGTCCCGCCTCCACCAGGGTGCCAACGTCCACCAGTTCGTCCAGAGTGCCAGCATTGTTGGAGATGCAGGTCAGTTCCTTGGCGCCCTGCCGGTTAACCGCCGCCAGCAGGTTGCGGGGAACGCCCACACCGGAGAACCCCGGGCACATGATCGTCGAGCCATCGGGGATGTCGGCCACCACTTCGTCCATGGTGGCGTACACCTTGTTTTTCATAGGGAAACAACCCTCCGGGGAATCTGAAACAAATACTAGCGCAGAGTGGGTTGTCACGCCACTACTCGCCGCCGCCAGCGGGGTCCTTCAATCCTCTCTCCACCTCGGGACAGTTAGACGGGGGAGTGAGTTGGGCGCGGGAGTCTCACGCAGGCGGCACAGTCAGCACGAGCGTCGAAACTCCATTACAAGGCACTCTGACTCCTCCGGGCTCAATCTCCCGCACCGACCTCCTGACGCCGAACCCGTTGCCCAGGGCAATCGCGTCTAAAATGCCGAAGGCCCTATCTGTCGTCATTCCCGCGCAGGCGGGAATCCAAACCCCCGTCTACCCTCGCACCCGGAACTGAAGGAGCCACTGCCACTCCCATCTCCACCGCCATTCCGACCAATTTTGTGTGCCGAGAAATAAGACGCGATTGCCCTGACCCGTTGCCAAACTCCGGCATGCCTA